>CAWHMV010000026.1:0-29731 GCA_963830325.1 uncultured Acidobacteriaceae bacterium | reverse complement strand
CAAGTCTTGAAAAGCGTACCTAAGGGGATGAAACCGTCAAGCAAGCATGCCTTTACGGCACAGCTGAAGCCCTGCCCTTCGTTCGAAAGTCTTCCCAATCTCTCAAGGGTCAGTGAAGGCTTGATGTACTGTCCAAATTGGCCAACTGAAAAATCTAATTTGGACAAGTCTGAAGTTCAACCGTCCCTACGGGACTCGATTTCGAGATGGTCGTTCTCATGCAGGGGCTTCAGCCCGTAGATAAATGCATCCATACAGGGCCGGCTTTAGCCGCGGAGGGCAGCATGTTCCCCTCTATCCACCCTCATCATAAGAAGACCACACCAAGATACATGATTCTATTTGTGACGCCCAACACCAGCGGGTTTGATCCACGACAGAGGGCTTCGCTTCTGGACGGGTTCCCCATGTTCGCCCCGCCTGCCCCGGCTTGCCGTTGGGCGTAATCCGGATACATGGGCCGAAAACGGATTCTTCCAATGCTTTCACTCCATGCCCAAGGGACTCTTGTTCCTGGCCTCACCCTGTCTGGCTAATAAAAAAGTTTCTACGATCGCGACGAAACACTGGCAATCCGGATCTAAGACTGCGATGGGCTACGCAAATCTCAGCCGGAGGCAGAAAAGGGGAATTACCGCGCATACCGCGCTTACCGCGCACATATTTGCGCACACGACCGGAAGGAGATCAGGATTTCAGGAGGGCGGCAGACGCTGCAAGTTGCTGCGCGCCTGCGCATGATTGGGCGCGAGTTGCAAAGCCCGGAGGAAATCCTCCCGCGCTTGGCCAATCCTGCCCGCCCTTGCCTCCAGCACGCCCAGGTTGTTCCAGTCGTCGGCGTCATCTGCCCGCAGATGAAGAGCTGTCTTTCGTTCCGCAATCGCCGGTTCCAGTTGCCCTGTACTGGCCAGCGCTTGCGACAACTGCGCATGCAGATCAGGATTGGCCGGCGACAAGGTGATCGCCTCCCGCAACTGCACCACCGCCTCGCTCATGCGCCCCGACAACGCATACGCCGCGGCGAGTTGTTGGCGAGCATCCACATCCTTGGGTCGCTGTTCAACGGCGCCTTGCAGCAAATCCGCAGCCTGTTGGGGATGACCAGCCTGAAGCGCCAAATCTCCAAGGTTGTAAAGAGCGGTGAAATCGTGGGCATCGATCTGCAGGGCAGCGCGAAACTCGGCTTCCGCGGCATCAGAGTGGCCTTCGCTGTCCAAAGCGGCGCCGAGCCCGCTGTGTATCGTCGCGTCCGCCGGACATTGCGCCAGCATGGTGCGGAACTGCTGCTCGGCGGCACTCGCCTGATCGTGCTTCAGGTCAGAACGCGCCAGGTTGAAGCGAGCATTGCACGTCCCAGGATGGGCCGCAATATCCTGCAGAAACATCTTCTGCGCCTGCTGCCAGTCTCCGGAGTTCTCAAGCACGGCGCCGAGCTCATTCAGTGTGCGTTCATCGCCAGGATGCAAAGCCAGCGCGTGCCGATAAACGACGAGTGCATCCTGATACTTGCCTTGCGCCGCCAGAGCCGAGGCAAGGTTATAGAGCGGGATGATATCGCCCGGATCCTTGTTCAGCCAGTTCCGCATCCACGCCTCCTGCAGCAACAGCCTCGGATCGGGCGAGCCAGGGGGCACATTGACCGGCAACACCTGCAGCCAAAGATGCGCCATCTCATCCTCGGAGCGATTCCCCGCTTTCACTCGGACAGGAGGCGAATGGGGGTTGTGCTCGTTGGCCGAAGAGTTGTCGTAGGTATAACGCATATGAACCACCGAGCCTTTGGGCAGAAATACCGGGGTTCGATAGCGGTAGACCGATTGCCGATCAATATCCCAACTGGGAATAAGGATCAGCCATTTCTTCTTTTGATCAGGCAGCGTGGCCCATGCCTCCATCCGCTTGCCCAGGTAATGCGCGTGCGGATAGATCCCGAGAACCTCTACGTCGACCGGGAGCCGCAGAGAATCCTCCACCACGAAGTCGCGGTCCCCGGCCGGGATGTCGAGTGCAGCGTCGTGCTCCAACTGCAGCAACATGGGTTGCTTCGACGGGGGTTTATCGGTGAAGTAGAGGCCGATTTCCGCCGACGCTGTCTCCGGCTTGCCCGATGGTTTCAGATGCATATTGAGGATCACGTCATTGCCCGGATCGAGTCTCCAGGGCATACCCTCCGGCTCCACCAGCACCGGCGTGTCCGGCTTCCAGAACAGAAAATTACTATCGGGATCAAACTCGTTGCCCGTATCCACCTCAAGCTCCATGCCGGGAACACCCTCTTTCCATTGCGCCGGGTGCGCGCGGCGAAACGACGCGGTGCGATCGATGAGGATGTTGGCATGGTGGACAATCTGCGGCACGGCCGGGCGGATCTCCATGGCGCGAATGTAATGGGTCTCCTTGAGCGGATAGGGCAGAACGAAGTTGCGAAAGACATCCGTTCCGGAGGCCGGCAAAGTAAACGGGCGTTCCACTTTCAAAACCAAATCAGGGGTGCCGTACTGCCAGGTATCGCTGTATTTGGGTGCGGGCGGCGCTGCGGAGGCATCGCCTTGTGCCATCCCGGTCTGCACCCATTTTCCGACCAGCGCGATCTCGTCTTTGGTGAGACTCCGCTCATCTGCGAAATCCCCGTAACCGTGTTCCGGCAGCCAGGGCGGCATGTAGCGGGACGCGGTCACCGCGGCCATCTGCTTACCCCAGCGCCGGGCGTCATCATAGGTCAGAAGACTGAACGGACCCGCACCGCCGGAATGGTGACAAGTGGTGCAGTTGTTGTAGACCAGCGGGGCGATCTGGTGAGACCAGGTGACGGCGGAGTCTTGCGCTGTAGCGGCAGCTTCGCCTGCCCAAAGTCCCACCGCCAAAATCAACCACCCGCCCACCTTGTTCATGGTTGCAGCGTCACAATCGAGCAGCCAATGGGCGGACCTCCAGGCTGCGGCACTGGCTTTCCGGCAAGAACAGCGCGGATGGCATCTTCGAGATCATGACGCGTGGCTTGCGGCCGCTCCGTTCCCAGGGATAAGTACCGGTCATCAATCCGCCCCCGGTATACCTCGTGCAGTCCCCCACGCTCGGGGATAAAAACCGCGGCCTCCGGGGTGGTGGTCGCATGCGCCATCTGGGTGAGACTCTGCTTGTTGTCTAATGCCGTGTTCGCGGTGATGGAAAACTCCTGGTCGTGAGCGCGAACGACCTTGGAGGTATCTCCTGGGTTCGGATAAACAAACCAGACCCGAACCCCGCTTGGTTCGAACTGCCTGGTCAGTCGTTGCATCTCGGGGACATAGCGATTGGAGATAGGGCAATCCGATGCGGCGAAGAAGAGGACGACGGCCCGCGACCCCGGGGGGGCCAGCTGAGTCACCGGGCGCCCATCGAGATCGACCGCTAGCGTGATGGTCGTCGCCATAGCAAGCAACCATACACGGATGAGGACGGTCATGAGCATACCTCCGTTACAAGCCGGGGCTGCTCTGCATCATACCGCCGTCTGTGATGATGGTGGTCGCAGTGATGTAGCTGGCTCCGTCTCCAGCCAGGAAAGCAACGACGCTGGCTATCTCTTCCGGCTTCGCCATGCGTCCCAGCGGAATGGCGGCATTCAGCTTCTGCAAGAGCGCCGGATCGGTCATGGTGGAAAGATTAATCGGGGTCGCGACCGCGCCCGGCGCCACCCCGACAACCAGGATGTTATGGGCAGCAAGTTCCGTTGCCGCCGTGCGCGTCAACATGCGCATACCGCCCTTGGAGAGGCAATAAGCGGTGTTGCCGGGCATGGGCCAGTCTTCGTGAATCGAAGTCATGTTGATAATCCGGCCCCCGCCGCCTTGCTTGATCATCTGTTTGGCCGCCAGCTGCGTCCCAAAGAAGGCGCTCTTCAAATTGATGTCCAACACCTTATCGTACTGGGCTTCGGTGGTGTCAAGAATTGAAGTGCGGGTCTCGACCCCGGCATTGTTCACCATGATGTCGAGGCGGCCGAACTTATCGACGGCCGCGGCAACTAGACGCTGCAGGTCATCCAGTTTGCTGACGTCCGCCTGCACACCGATCACCTGTGCGCCTAAAGCCGTGATCTGCGCTTCGACGGCTTCGGCGGCGTCAGGATGGGAGACGTAATCGATCACCAGACTCGCACCCTGTTTTGCGAGCTCGAGGGCAACAGCTTTCCCGATACCGCTGTTGCCGCCAGTAACGATGGCTACCTTGTTCGCGAGTGACATGTGAATTCCTTTCAAGTTTGTTCATAACCTGCGCGAGGCTCTAACAGCTTGGCAATGATGCCCGTCCATCCGGTCTGGTGAGAAGCCCCTGCTCCCCTGGCATTGTCTCCATCGAAGTACTCGTAAAACGGCACGTAATCACGGAAATTTTCGTCTTTCTGGAACAGCGGGTAGAGCGCATTTACCTGGCGCTCTCCATCGCTGTTTTTGAGGAAGATTTGCGCCAGGCGCCGGGTGAGTTCGGCGGCGACCTGGTCGATGGTAATGAACGTTCCTGAACCGGTCGGACA
Source organism: uncultured Acidobacteriaceae bacterium (assembly GCA_963830325.1). Classification (GTDB taxonomy): domain Bacteria; phylum Acidobacteriota; class Terriglobia; order Terriglobales; family Acidobacteriaceae; genus PALSA-350. Next base: position 25,215 of record CAWHMV010000026.1, on the reverse strand, counting down.
CTCGATGGTGAAATCGTCACCGTAGTAGTAATGGAACTTCTGCAGCGCCTCGATGATCAGGAAGTTCATGGGAAACCATATGGGGCCGCGCCAGTTTGAGTTGCCGCCGAACAGCCGCGAACGAGACTCTGCCGGCTCGTAGTCGACGCTGAGCGGATGACCATCGGCCCAGAATGTATACGGATGCTGGAGGTGGTAGCGGGACACGGATCGCACTCCGTAATCGGAAAGGAACTCATTGGGATCCAGCATTCTCCGCAAGAGGGCCTTCATGCGATGCCCGCGGAGCAAGGAGAGCAAGGTACGCTTACCCTTGCCCGGGATGTCCCAGCGGGATACCAGCCGAGCAAGATCGGGCCTGTAGGTAAGAAACCATTCCATCCGGCGGGTGAACCCAGGAACCTTCTCGAGCAGTTCCGGATCCAGGGTCTCCACGGCAAAAAGGGGAACCAATCCAACCATGGAACGCACCCGCATGGATACCGTCTGACCGTCCGACTTGTTGAGCACGTCGTAATAAAAACCGTCATTGTCATCCCACAGTCCTACACCGCGACCGCCCATATCGGTCATCGCTTCGGCAATGTACAGGAAGTGCTCGAAAAACTTGGTGGCCATGTCATCGTAGACAGGGTTGTGCTGCGCCAGTTCAAGAGCGATCCGCATCAGGTTCAGCGTGAACATCGCCATCCAGCTGGTGCCATCCGACTGGCTTAGAAAGGCGCCATTGGGGAGGGTCAGATCGCGATTGAAAACCCCGATATTGTCCAGACCAAGGAAGCCGCCTTGAAACAGGTCGCGTCCATGAAGATCTTTCTGGTTGACCCACCAGGTGAAATTGAGCAGCAACTTCTGGAAAACTTTCTCCAGAAAAATCAGGTCTCCGGGATCGCTCGGATTCTGTTTGCGCCGCTGCTTGCGGTCAATCTCAAAAACACGCCCGGCCGCCCACGCATGCACGGGCGGGTTGGCATCGGAGAAATTCCACTCATAGGCAGGAAGCTCGCCGTTGGGGTGGAGACACCAGACATGCAACAGCTGGATCAACTGGTGCTTGGCGAACGGCGGGTCAATCAAAGAGAAGGTGACAGCATGGAACGCCAGGTCCCACGCTGCAAACCAGGGGTACTCCCACTTGTCCGGCATGGAAAAGATCGAACTGCAGTTGAGGTACTTCCACTCGACGTTGCGGCCATACTGGCGTTCATCGGGAGGGGGCGGAGAGCTCGAGTCACCTTCCAACCAGCGGCGAACATCGTATTCATAATATTGTTTGTTCCAGATCATCCCGGCGAAGGCCTGCCGTTGTACCAGGCGAGCATCTTCGTGGTCCAGGCCGGATTGAACCCTGGCGTAGAAATCATCGCACTGGCGCTTGCGGATCGTTGCCAGCTGATCGAAGTCTGCAAACGGGGCAGGATTCTCAACCGCAGAGAGGCGCAGGTGGAAGGTTGCCGAGGCGCCGGCATCCACGCGAGCGGTGAGGTGCGCGCACGCCTTGGAACCACACCCAAGAGGATTCACCGCCGACCGATTCCCTTGCACCAGGTATTCATGAAAAGCATCTTTGTAATAACCGTGAGATTCAATTCCATAGAGCCGCTCAACATTGGTCTCGTTCTCACAAAACAGCAGCTCAGCGCTCTCTTCCACGTAGAGATAATAGGTGCCCAGTTCGAGATGTTCCGCGACCAAGGTCGCACCTCTCGCACTGATCTGCGGCTTAGTCATGGGAGGATTCCACGACCAGGTGTTGCGGAACCATAATTGCGGGAGCAGGTGCAGCGTGGCGGCCTCGGGGCCACGATTGTGAGCCGTCAGCTGTATCAGAATATCTTCGGGGGTTGCCTTGAAGTACTCGACGAAAACATCCCAATATCGATTTTCATCGAGCACCCCGGTATCGATCAGTTCGAACTCGTTATCCTCAAGACCGCGACGGCCATTCTCGTTTACCAACTGCTCGTAGGGAAAGGCAGCCTGCGGGTACTTATAGAGCATTTTCAGATAGGAATGGTCGGGCGTCGCGTCCAGGTAGTAGTAGTACTCCTTGACGTCTTCGCCGTGGTTGCCCTCGCCGTTGGTGAGGCCGAACAACCGCTCTTTCAGGATCGAGTCTTGTCCGTTCCACAGCGCGAGAGCAAAGCATAATCTCTGACCCTCATCGCTGATCCCCGCCAGGCCGTCTTCGCCCCAGCGATAGGCGCGGCTGCGAGCGTGGTCATGGGGAAAATAGTTCCATGCGTCCCCGTTGGCGGAATAATCTTCGCGCACCGTGCCCCATTGACGCTCGCTGAGGTACGGCCCCCATAGGGAATCTGGTGGACCCGGCATTTCAGGTATGGTGGTTGCGGACATGAGCCTTTCGAACAGCCGACTGGGGCCGGGCAACATCACCGATTGTACCGGTACACTCGCTTGGAAACTAGAGATGGGCTAGTCCGCGCTGCAGGGCCGCGACCACGGCCTGAGTGCGGTCGGTCACATTCAGGCGCATGAGGATGACGCTCACATGCGACTTGACAGTCGCCTCCTTAATGGACAACTCGTCCGCAATCTCCCGGTTGCTCTTACCGCGAACCAGCAGCGAGAGCACTTCGCGTTCGCGAGTACTGAGCTCTCCATCTGGCATGCGCGAGGCCAAGGCGCGCGCCACCGGGGGAGGCAGGAAGTTTCGACCCGCGTGCACCTTCCGTAACGCTTCCATTAACACTTCATGCGGCATGCCCTTGATGAGATATCCCATGGCGCCGGCTTCCAGGGCCTGGTGGATATCCTCGTCGCCCTCATACGTTGTGAGCACGATGAAACGTGCTTGCGGAGCAGACCTTCGGACGGAGCGGATGACATCCACTCCACTCTTATCCGGGAGCCTGAGATCCATGAGAGTGATGTCCGGCCTATGTTCCCAGAACAGGCGTATCGCTTCCTCTGCAGTTCCCGCTTGCCCGGCTACCGTCATATTGGCCTGGGACTGAATGATGGCGGCAATGCCGAAGCGCATGATCGGGTGATCGTCGCAGATGAGGATTCTAATCTTCTGTTCATCACTCATATTTGTATGCTGTCCTCGGCAGCCGGGGATTGCAGGTGAGAACGCCGAACGCTAAACGATACAGTCGTCCCCCGCTCCGGTGCGCTGACGATACTAATGCGGCCGCCCATGCGTTCCACCCGTTCACGCATCCCTTCGATTCCATAGTGTTGTGCGCCCTCGGCCTTTCGCGCCGTGGGGTCAAACCCGCATCCATCGTCATGGACAGTGCTGTCGAGCTCATCGCGGGTGTACACCAGTTTGATCTGGATGCATCCTGGGTGCCCATGCAATGCGCCGTTGTAGACCGCTTCTCTGATGACCATCAATAACTCGCGCGCCAGTGAGCCGCGCACGCTAAACGGCCGGCCTTCCTCCGTGCAGTGCACGGCAATAGCGAATTCCTCACTGGTTCGTGCCGCGATGGCAGCGGCGGAGCTCCCCAGGTCCGCGACAGAATCCTCTTTGTGGCGCAGGTTCCACACTGCCTGCCGCGCCTCGTCGATAGTGGAGCGAACCTGCATGCGCGCATGGTCGAGAAGGTTTTCCTGCAGAGCAAGATTTTCGCGCCGCAAGCTGGAGATCGCCTCCAGCAGCGCCGAGATGCTGGTGCACCCCTGGATCACGGTGTCATGCATTTCTCGCGCCAGGCGGTTGCGCTCTTCGAGAACGGCTTTGAAGCGCAGCCGTAGGGAGCGGATACGCGACTGGTATATGACCAGGATCAGCAGGCCCGCCGCCAGCAGGCAGAGGCTCACGAACCACCACGTGTCGTAGAAGTGGGGTTTCTTCTGCAGACCGAATGAAGCTTCTGAGACTGCCGCTGGATTGTTTACTTCAAACGCGACCACGCGGAATTGGTACTTGCCGGCAGGCAGGTTAGTATAGCTGGCAACTCGGCTAGTTCCGGCGTAAATCCAGTCCTGATCAAAACTCTCAAGCTTGTAGCGAAAGCGCACGTCTTCCTGCGAACGAAGCAGCAGCGGAGCAAAAGAGATCTCCAGGCGGGATAAGGAAGCCGGGAAAACCAGCGAGGAAGCCAGCGGCAACTCCCGCCCATCCGCCTTGATTCCCGTGAGCATCGCTCGTGGCGGCGCCACATGCGGCTCGGGTTGAGGCAGAACGCGCACTGCTCCCCGACTGCTGGCGAACCAGAGGCCACCGTCCCGGGCTACGCAGCCGGCGGGCTGGCGGCCGCCGTACATTTGCGCCGGGATGGTGTCATAGGGCAGTTCGTAGACATTCACCTTAAGGTGCGTCTCCTCCCCATCCGGCTCTTGCGTAGGCAACGGAAAAGAAGAAATGGTCGTGGGTCCGCTTAACCACAAAGACCCTCGCTGATCGTCGAGCAGTTGATAGATGCTGTTTGTGGCCAGTCCCTGGGCGGTCGTAAACGTCGTGACCTTTCCGTCCTGATAGCGGAACAGTCCACGGCTGCGCGTGCCGAACCAGAGAGCGCCATGATTGTCTTCAAGGATCGACCAGACTTTCTCCTCGGCCAGCGCGTCCGTGGCCGCGTCGTGCACAAAGTTGCCCGCATGCAAGTGGCTGAGGCCGTGATCAGTGCCGATCCAGATGTCTCCGCCCCGGTCCTCAACCAGCACACGCGTGCTGAAGTAGGCAAGACCATTGCGGACCTGGTAGTTCTGCGAATCCGCACCCGCGATGCGGCTCACTCCTTCATCGGTGGCGATCCACATCGCGCCGTCCCGGCTTTGCATGAAGGCGCGTGCGAAGTTATTGGTCAATCTCGAAGGAGCGGTGTAGTGGATGACGCTGCCATGAGTAAGTCTGTAGACTCCGCTACCGTCAGTGCCGATCCAAAGATCGCCGGAGCGATCGCGAAAGATATTACGGATAGGCACGTCGGGTAGGTTAGGAAATTTGTAGGGCCGGGCCACGCCGTCGCGGATAGCGAAGACGCCGGACGATACTGCCCATATGGTTCCGTTGGTGTCGGCGGAAATGGTGCCAATGTCAGAATCGGAATCTCCGGGCAACGGCAGAACGCTGACCGGTGTCTTGCTCAAGCGCACCATACCTTCCTGGGTGCCAATCCAGACCTGCTGCTCCTCGTCTTCAAAAATGCTGAGTATCGTATTGCTGGGCAGCAGGTCGGCGCTGGTCAAATGGGAAAAGCCGCCGCTCACGTAGCGATAAAGGCCGTGCCCGATGCTCCCAATCCAGAGAGTCCCGTCACTGGTCTGGCGCAGGGTGCGCACGGTGCCTCTGATCTGTGGTAACGACTCAAATTTTCCCTCGACCAGCCGGTCAAGACCGCCCACCGTGCCCACCCAGATGGTCCCATCCTGCGTCTCGACGATCGATTTCACCCGGTTCTCACTGTCTCTGCCCGGCAGTTGCTTCTCGCTTACGCCGGTTTGATCAAACACCAGAAGGGCCGAGCCGCCCGCCCATATCCGGTGCTCCCGATCTTCGATGATCGAATGCACAGCAAACGCAGAGGCGTAAGGGGAGGTATCCACTTGCCGCAACTTGTTGTGATTCATCTGGAAGAGGCCGTTGTCGGTACCGATCCAGATGCGACCCTGGTCATCCTCGAGTAGGCTGCGCACGAACCCATTGCTCAAGCCGGTCGCTTGGCTATAGGCGTGGAAGACTCCATCCTTGAAGTGCACCAGGCCCCCGCCATCGGTGCCGATCCACAAGCTGCCGTCGCGAGCGCTCAGGACGCAGAAGACGCTGTTATCGGCCAGCGCCGGGGTTGTGGCATGGTCGTAGAGATGGAAGTGTGAACCATCGAACCGGACTAATCCGCCGGTCGTGCCTATCCAGAGGTATCCATCCGGTGACTGCTGAATGGCCTGCACCGTATCTTCGGGAAGGCCGTCCTGCACCCGCCAGATGCGCCGGGTGTATTGCTCGACCGGAGCGCCAGTGGTGCTGGTAGCCGTGGCTGTTCTCGCCCAGGCATGCGCCAGAGTGCATGGCTGAGCGGCCAGCGCGATCAGTAAAGGGAAGAGCAGGCGGCCGGATACATAGGCTTTTGCGCAATTGCTTCGGAAACCAGACATCACATCGCCCTAAACGGACACCGGAAGTTCTTGAGGAAGGAGTGTACCACCCTGCAGCCAGCGCGAGCCCCGGTGAAAGAAGTCGCTCGCCTGTAACTTTTTTGTGCAAAGTCATACTTTAGACGGATTCGCGTCGCGCATTCAGTGCCTAGAGTTCTACCCGATTAGAACCCCCGTTTGCAGACGCTGTGTATCTGACTCGAACGACGGGTCCGGATCGAAGTTATCGCATGCGGGGATTGACAGCATGCTCCCACGATGCTGCAAGGAAACCATTCGGAGGATAGGCTTTATGACGCGACCTACTCATTCAACCATAACTGCCATGTTTGCCAAAAGGAATGCGGCATGCGAGATAGCAATGCTGCTGCTGGCTCTCCTCCTTGCCTTGCTTCCCGCACGCATGGTGGCACAGGCCATCTTTGGCTCGGTGAACGGTGTCGTGACGGATTCGAGTGGCGCTGCGGTACCGGGCGCTTCGATCACAATGACTGACACAGATAAAGGCACAACCAGAGTTGTCGCAAGTACAAGCTCGGGTGAGTATCTCGTCCACGACCTGATTCCAGACCACTATAAGTTCAAGATTGAGGCTCCGGGATTCTCCACGCTCGAGTCGGATGTCATCACAGTCTCAGCTGATAGTTCGGCGCAGGTAAATTTCCAGTTGAAGCCCGGGGCGGCTTCGCAGACGGTGGAAGTCACTGCGGAAGCTCCGCAGTTGAAAACGGATCGTGCCGATGTTTCCACCACGCTCAATACGCTTACGTTAGAGGAAACACCGAACCTGATACGAAATACCACCAGCCTGGTTTTGCTTGCACCCGCTACGACAGCTTCCACCTTTTCGAATGCCAATGCTGAGGATCCGCAACGGTCGATTCCCATTTCTTCGAATGGCCAATCGCCCTTTTCGGCGGGCTTTGTGCTGGATGGAGCCAATGACAAAGATGGGTTCATTGGGGAAATCGTCGTCAATCCGCCACTGGACTCGATTCAGGAACTGAAATTCATCAACCAGAACTATGACGCGGAGTTCGGGGCCGCCGTCGCGGGCGTGACGGTGATGCAAACGAAATCGGGCACGAATACCTTCCATGGTTCTGTTTACGATTATCGGCACAGCGACGCGCAACAGGCGCGCGACCCATTTACCCAATATCCCGGCAACAACCCGGTCGGTCCAGATATACCGAACACTCTATCCAACGTCTTCGGAGGGACGGTCGGCGGCCCTATCAAGCGGGACAAGCTCTTCTTTTTCGCGGACTACCAGGGGACGCGCCAGAAGGTCGGAAACTCGTTCAAACTCACCGTGCCCACGGCTGAAGTACATAGCACCTGCACGGGAGCGGCAGGAAGTAATTGCGACCTGAGCGAATACTTCCAGAACGGCCAGGGACAGGCTTACGATCCGGCGAGCGGGGCAATGAATGCTGACGGCGCTGCGACCGGCGTGGGCCGGATACCTTTTGTTAATAACCAGATTCCAAACTCGCGTATCTCGGCCCAAGCTATCAATCTACTCAAGATCATGCCTGCTCCGAGTGTGCCGGGGGTGCAAAACAACTTTGTCGCCAGCGGTTTCGGGGTATACAACTTCAACCAGGCCGACACGCGCATCGACTATCAACTAAGGCCAACCTTACACATCTTCGGGCGCTACGGATATCTGGGCTCTAGTCAGAATTCTCCCGCTGCTTTTGGCGCGGCCGGCGGCAACGGTTTCGGTGTGGGTGGCTGGGCAGGTAGTGAGACTGGGGGCAACCACAGCCTGGCAGCCGGCACCGATATTGTCGTATCTCCTAAGTTGGTTACCGATGTTCGATTCTCCTACTTTCGCTACGCCTTCGTAGAGGCAAAGTACGACGGCACGACGCCGCTGATGACAAACCTGGGATGGGTGGGCCTGAATACCGGTGCGCCGGGATCAGGGGGCGCATCTGCGGTTGAGATTGGCGACGGTGGCGGCAAAGTCGGTGAAACCTCCAATTTTGGCTCGGGGAATAATGGCACCAATCATTGCAACTGTCCGCTCAACCAAACCGAGCAGGAGTACGCCATTGTCAATGACTGGACACGCGACATTGGCCGCCACTCAGTCAAATTCGGGGCCGAGATTCGTCGTCTGCAGGAATTGCGCATTCCAAGCGATGTGAACCGCACCGGGCAACTGCAGTTTATGGATGAGCGCACTGCGACGGCCTCGGGTTCAACCCCGGGCGGCTTGGGCATAGCGTCTTTCCTGTTCGGAGATGTCTCGACCATATCGCGCTATTTCAGCACATCCACGACCGCGACTGAGCACCAATGGCGCCCCTTCTTCTATGTTCAGGACAACTGGAAGGTTTCTCCTAAACTGACACTCAATCTTGGAGCGCGCTGGGAGATCTACTTCCCTGAGGCTGTCAACGGCAAAGGAATGGGCGGATTCTACGACTTGAATACCAACACCATTCGCGTTGCCGGCTACGGAAACATCGGGCTCAACCTCAACATACAAAATAACTGGGCCTATATCGCACCGCGGGTCGGGTTTGCTTACCAGGTGATGCCCAGGACAGTTATCCGCGGCGGGTACGGGCGCGCGTTCGATCCAGGATTTTTCGGAGACATCTTCGGCCAGTTGGTGACGCAGACGATTCCGGTTCTGCAAAACCAGGGATTGGGCCAGCTGGATGGCGAAATCTATGACGCTGCTCGCAACCTGGATGGAAGCGTCTACAACATTGCCACCGGACCTACGGCTCCGAGCAATCAGTACAACATTCCCGCGAATGGTCAATTACCACTCCCTGCGGGAATTTATCCGACTTCGCGGCCGGATAAGATGAGGATTCCGGAAGTCGACGGATGGAATCTGACTCTGCAGCAGCAACTCGGCGCAACTACGAGCTTCAGCCTCGCCTACGTTGGTAACAAATCAACTCACTCCATCCCTAATTCGACTTGGGGCGGCATCAATTGGAATGACTACACCATCACCGGCTTTGCCGAGGGCTTGAGCCAATGCCAACGCTCTGTCTTCTTCGCCAAGTGGGGCACGTGTGGTCCGGGTTACATCGGCTACTACGCAAACGAGGCCAATGCTCATTACAACTCGCTGCAGGCTACATTTGAAAAGCGCTTCTCCCGCGGTCTGCAACTGAATTCAAGCTACGTGTTCTCAAGCGCCATGGGAGTAGCCAACGGCGGCTACTTTCAAATCGACCCGCGCGCAAACTGGGGCCACTTCGACTTTAACCGCACCAACGACTTCAAGCTTTTCGGAAACTATGCGATCCCTATTGGGCGCGGGCAACAGTTCGGTTCCAGCCTCCCTGGATGGGCAAATGAGGTGATAGGTGGCCTGGCGTTGAATGCAAACCTGCACTTGGCCAGTGGCCTTCCTTACACTCCTTCCTACGGAGAGTGCGGATCGGATAGGGATAACGGGCCCTGCCGGCCAAATCTGCTCCACCCTCAGACGCAGAGCGCTAGCTCGCTGAATACCGCGACTCACTCCGCAACCTTATTTACTCCGGTTGCGCCTTTAACGGCGAATGGGCAAATCAGCGGCCCCTACCAACGCCCCCAGATTGAACAATTCGGCAACATCCCCTACAACGGTTTCTGGGGACCTGGGCTCTTTACCACGGACCTCGCCCTCAGCAAGGTGTTTAACCTGTACGAGAGCTTATCGATGAAACTTGAAGTGCAGGCACAGAACGCTTTCAACCATGCCAACCTGGCCAACCCCAGCAACACCTGCGTCGATTGCGCGGGTAATGGTCAGATCAACGATATCCTCGGCGGTACATTTGCCGGGATGCGGCAGCTTCAGTTTGTAGCGAGGTTCTCTTTCTAGCGGGGCGCCGGACGGGCAGTCTTCACGAAGGGCACGGCTTCACCCGTGCAACAAGGGACGGGGCTGATGAGGGCTAGGGGTGTATGAGAACATCATTTCCAAACTAGTCCCGCAGGGACGGCTGAACTTAGCCCAGGACGCTAGCCCTGGGTACATCATGAAACATGATTGAGTCCCGCAGGGACGGCTGAAAGCTGTCCAGGATTGCGTCGCGGCCTATTCCAGCCGTCCCTTCGGGACTGGTCGTCCTTTCCAGTCGAACCCAGGACTAGCGTCCTGGGTTAAGTTCAGCCGTCCCTGCGGGACTAAGCTCGTAAAATCATGGTTCTCACACACGCTCTAAAGCCGTGCCCTTTGTAGAGGGACTTTTCGCTAGTAAATCCTTTCCTCGCTTAGCTCTCTTCATCCTCGACAGCCTTCACGGGATGACGAAGAATCTGCTCGAGGCTCTTTGGAGCAGGGCTGAAGGCTTTGCCGTGGTACTTGTCGATTTCGTAGCGATAGCTCATTCGTGGGCCGGGAAATCCAATCATTTTCCAGCCAACCATCCCAATGTTGCCGCCATGCAGCGGATCACAGAACATTCCTTCTACAGTGTGTGCGCGCAGGAGCAGAAAAAAGTGGGTGTCCTGAATCTTTTCCAGACGCAGATCCTGCTGCTCGGGCGCCACGCCGGCAAAATCGTTCCCTAGCAATCCGATGCCTGTCCGATAGATCTGCTGTGGGTTCTCCTTGCCCTGGTAGCCATGCTCGGGCACCGATTCCATCCACGGCCCTTTGGTGTAACGATACTTATCTCGGCCGTAAGGACCTGCGAGTTGACGATCAATATAAATGACCACGCCCGCTTCGCTTGCTCCTGGCCCGTTTTCGTCACTGGGGAAGATACGTTCACAAGCTGCCTGAACAATCTTCGCTTCCGCCGCCGTGAAGAACCGCAGACCCACCTTAACCGTGTCTTGCGCAGCCGCGGGAACAAACTCTCCCAGCAACGACGACAGCACCAGGCCACTCAGCGCCTTTGCCGGAATGAGAATAAATTCGCGTCTTCGCATGTTCCTCCTAGGCTAACGGACCTGGCTTTTTCAGATAACGATCAATCAATCCATCGGCTGCCCGGTGACTGACTGCTACGATCGTCAGCGTTGGATTGGCGGAAGAATTTTGCGGAAAAGACGACGAACCAACCACAAAAAGATTGGGCATGTTCCAATGCTGAAGCCAGGGGTTGACGACGCCTTGGTCGGGAGACGTGCCCATGATCGCTCCTCCCTGAATGTGCGTCGTGGAGTATTGGGCGGCGTTGTAGTGATGAAAGGCGGCCGGACGCTCTACCTTGACCACTGTGGCCCCGGAAACCTGCGCAATCGTCTCCAGGATTTGAGTGGCTACGCGTGCTCCAAAAGCCATCTGGCGCATCTCATAGTCGGTCCAATCCAGTGTCATTCTTAAAAGAGGATCACCCCACTTGTCGGTATACGTGGGATCCAGATCCATGAAGTTCTGCCGGTAGGCAAAGTGGTCGCCTCGCATTTCTACGCCGGGCCCGATTCTGTCCCAATGTTCAATCGCAGCCTTCTTCCAGGCCGCACCCCAGTTGCGCGAGGCTGCACCTCTCGGTACCCGCCCGAACGACCCGGCAGGGCCCTCCCCCGTGGCCGCACCTCGCAGGAAGGTTCCTCCACGCAAGATGTTCTCTGGCACCGCCTGTTTGATATCTCCATCCAGATCGGCGATCCCATAGCCCACCGCGCCCGATCCCATGAAGAGGTTCAGGCGTTCCTTGAATACGAGCATCCCTGATGCTCCACTCGTTACCTGGTGGGTGAGGTTCTTGCCTAACGTACCCTTGGCTGTTACCGGATCATATTTTTCACCGATGTCCGACAGAAGCAAGAGCCGAATGCTATTCGGGGTCCATGCTGAAAGCACGACTACCTCGGCGGGTTGAAAAGTCTCCTCGCCGTTCTCATCCATGTACGTCACGCCTTCGGCTTTTCCATTGCGATGCACGATCTTCCGTACCCAGCAGTTGTTGCGGAGGACGAAGTTATTCCGGCTGCTCAGCACCGGCATGATGGTGTTCGTCGGTTGAGCCTTGGCACCGATCATGCAACCATGGGTCGGGCAGTAGCCACAAAAGACACATCCTGGGCGCGAAACGTTATCAGGATTGGTATAGGCCTGGCTCAGGTTAGCGGCGGGCAGCGGAAAAGGATGGTAGCCCAGTTGCGTGGCTGCCTTGTGAAAGAAACCCATGGTGTACGTCGGGGTAAGAGGCGGAGTGGGGTACTCATGCTGGCGAGGCCCTTCAAAGATGTTGCCGCCTTCCTGCAGCTGGCCGCGCAAGTTACCTGCCTTACCACTGATGCCCATCAACTGCTCGGCGCGCCAATAGTCATTCTCAAACTCGTCGTAGGTGATGCCCCAGTCCTGAATCGTCCAATCGGGCGACATGCGCGACGGACCAAACTTTTCTCGCAGATGCGAGGATAGGTTAAAAAAATCGGGCAGATAACGGTCGGCAATGCCGCCCCAGTGTTCGGAGGTGCCTCCGGTTCCTGTACCAGGTGTAAACGCGCCATATTGGCGTATGGGTGCGGCCCGATCTTTGACAGAGTGCCGATGGGTGATGGTCTGGTCGGCCGGATTCTGCAGCAGGCCGACACGGCGGGTGTTGATTTCGTCCATGCCGTCCGCGTACTGAGAAATATTGCGCGCCGGACCACGCTCCAGAACGATCACCTGCAAAGCGGTGCGCCTGGTTACTTCTTTCGCCATCACCAGGCCGCTCCAGCCGCTGCCGATGACCACTACATCCGTGGGTTTAAGCCGTTTCAACCGTTATCTCCAGCGAAAGATGCGTAGGGCGACGGCAAACGACATCACCAGCCAGGTGAGCAATATCGCCATCGGTGTGGTCAGCTGGCCCAGGTTCATACCCTGCAGCATATTCCCACGCAGTGCCTCGATCGCCGCGGTCAGGGGAAGCGCTCGTACCACGGGTTGAACCACTGCCGGAAAACGCGCGGCCGAAAAGAACACACCGGACAAGATCCACATCGGAAGCATGACGAGATTCATCAGTCCGGACGCGGCCTCCATCGTTTTGGCGCGCGAGGCGACTAAAAGCCCCAGCGCAGAAAAGGCCAGAGACGTGAGCACGCATAAAAATCCTAATTGCCACAAAGAGCCGCGGAACGGCACTCCAAATACCAGCCGCGCAAACCCCAGAAAGCCTACCACTTCGATGACCAGCATCGAAAGCCGCGACAACAAATAGGATGCCAGGTACTGCCAGCGCGGCATGGGCGAAGCCACCAACCGCTTGAGCAGTTTCTTCTGTCGCGACTCTACAATCGAAAAGCCCATTCCCCAGATCGCGGATCCCATCAGGTTCATGCCCAGCAGGCCGGGCACCACGAAATCGATATAGCGTGAACCCGTCTCCCGCACCAGCTGATTCTGTACGTGAACGGCCTCGCGTCGTCCGGCTGCCGTCTGGATCGCGCGGTCGGCTACCATGCGCGCGGTCCGCGCATCGGGATTCGTCTCGTCGAATTTGTACGAAACGCCGTCCGGCGTCTGGACGGCGAGCAGCAGGATACTACCCGTCGCCAATGCTCGCGTCCCGTCCGCTTCGTTCATGGTGGTTGCCGTCAACCCCTTGTCGGCCGCCAGCGCATGCGTCAGTTGCGCCGTGGTCGCACCGACCTGTAACACATCCGCTGGGCGATTGCGAAAGGCGATCCCTAACCCCCCTGCCAGCAGGATAGGAAAAACGAATATCCAGAAAATTGCTTCCGGCTCGCGTATGAATAGCCGAAAGCGCACCATCGTCAATTGGTACAGACTGCTCAGCTCGAGCTTACTCATCACGCAAATTCCTTCCCGTAAGCCCTACGAACACATCTTCCAGGGTGGCCGAGTGCGTGCGGAATTCACTCAGGTGCAAACCCTGGGCGGTCAGCGCTGCGAAGATGCGCGGAACCGCAGTGTGCAGTTCGCGCACGGAAAGCTGGTGCACACCCGCATCCACGCGGTGCGACTGTACACCGGCAATCGCGATCAGCTGCTTCGCATCCAATACACCGTGATCACCGTTGTTACCGGTGATTGCGAACTCCACAATGTGCTCTCCGCCGGTCGAGGCAATCAGCCGCTCTGGACTGTCGAGAGCGATGATCCGCCCATGGTCCATGATCGCAACCCGGTCGCACAGCCGCTCCGCTTCATCCATGTAGTGGGTGGTGAGGATGATGGTGCGCCCCGCCTGCTTCAAGCCGTCCACCAGGTCCCACAGGTGCCGGCGGGCCTGCGGATCCAGCCCGGTTGTCGGCTCGTCGAGAAACAGCAGCTCAGGATCGCCCACCAGTGCGCAGACCATGGCCAGCCGTTGCTTTTGGCCGCCGGAGAGTGTTCCCACGCGTGCGTGGCGCTTCTCCTCCAGTTGCGCGGTCCGGATCGACTCCTCTACGGGAATGCCGCGGCGAAAGAAGCTACGGAACAGGCGCAATGTCTCGTCTACGGTTAGCTTGTCGGGAAACTGCGTCTCCTGCAGCTGAATGCCAATCCGCTGACGAAGCTGGTCTTCGCCAGTGGCCCAATTCAGTCCCAGCAGCTCGACGGTCCCTTTGTCGGGCGCGGTCAAACCCTCGCAAATCTCGATGGTCGTGGTCTTCCCCGCCCCATTGGGTCCCAACAACCCGAAACATTCTCCCCGCGTAACTTCCAGGTCGAGACCATCCACGGCCACTACATCCGCAAACGATTTGCGCAGGCCTCGGATTAGAAGGGACGGGCCGTTATTCGGTGCACCTGGTGCGGTCGACGGCACGTCAGCCTCTAGTGAATCCTGGTTCTGCATCTCGACAGAAGTATATGCTGCGCACCGAGAATCCTAGTGTAGTGCGTCAGCTGCTGTATCCGCTGCGATCGGGACTGACGTCCCTCAAGAATGTGTGCCGCCCCTACGGGGCTTGATCATTTTGCTATTGGTACCCAGGATTCCGTGCTGCGCACTCCATCCTGGGCTACTATCGGTCGTCCCTAACGGGACTTGGCGCGATGTAGCTTGAAAAGCACGGCTTACCGGCTAAGAGTCGACTCAGGATCTTCAGATGAGATAAAGACCCATCTGTGTGACGCACTATACTAGGTTGAGATCCGAGCTCGCGCCCGGCGCCCATTCCTTTAGAAGCGAAATAGTGTCGATTCATTCCCTGAATTTGTTTGTTCGAGAAATGACTCAAATGTGCGCACTATGCGCACTAGGTTTCCTCCCCGAGACTTTCCGGTTCGAGAAATGGCTCAAATGTGCGCGCTATGCGCACTAGGTTTCCTCCTCGAGAAATTCTTCGGGTTCGGCGGCCTCTTCTTCGGCCGGGTGTGGGTCTTCGTACTCGGTGGCAGACCAGAGTGTGGTGAAGGGACCGCGGCCGGGAACGTATCGATAGGTGGCTACCCCGAGCGAGAAGAGTTTTTCGAGCGCCTCGTCGATGGAGCTGCTGCCGAGGTGGCCGTGGAAGAGATCGCGGATTTGTTTGCGGGTGAGGCCGTTGTCCGCTGCCTGAAGAGCCTCGAGGATGCGATCGGCGACGGAATCTCCAGCACAGGAACCGAAGAGCGAGTTGGCCGAATAGGAACAGTAGTCCCAGAGGGCGAGGGCTGCCTGAAGGTGGGGCAGCTGGATGATGGGGCTGTGGTCGAGAGCGGCGTAGAGGGCGCTCAGGCGCAGTACTTGAGCTTCGGCACGACCGGTGGCGGCGGTGCGGAGCCCGGAACGGGCCTGACTCAAGATCGAGTAGTGGTCATTCCAGAGTTCGGCGGCGGGCCGGTCGCGGCGAAAGCGGAGTTCGCCCTGGCCTTGTACCCACTCGACGGCTAGCCGGAGACGGCGCGCGACGGCGGATAGTTGTTCGGCGTTGACGTTGCCGCCATCGGGGAGGCACTGGCTGCGCTGCACGCAGGCCCACAGGCAGCGGTTGGCGAAGCCGTTGTGGGTTTCGGTGTGGCGCAGGGACTCGGCAAGCTCGCGCTGGGTGATGTGACCGATGAGGCTGAGATGGCCTCCGCCGGCATTAAGGGCGGTCACGGTCGAGCAGGGGCAGGGTTGCACCATCCCAAGCGCTGCGCAGCAGGGGAGATAGCGGGGAGCGGCTGCGGCCCATGGTGTGGAGCACGGCGGCGAGTTCCTCGGCGAGTACGAGCAGACGCGGGTCGCCTGCGTGGTGGCCCATGACGCCAGTGAGACCGTGGGCGGTGAGACGGGCGCTGGTCACACGGTTTTCTGTCCAGGCGGGATCCACTTCGGCGAAGAGGCGGGCTATCTGGTTCCAACTGGTTCCCTTGCGGGCTTTGCTGGATTCTCCGACGAGCACGACGAAGAGGTTCAGAGCGTGGCGGGTGGGGCCGACCATGCAGTGAGGGCTGGGGCCGATCACGTTGCCAAACGCGGCGAGCAGCTGCAGCAGAATGGCCTCGGGTTGGGCCTCGGTGTGCGGAGCCAGGGTGCGCACGGCTTCTCCGGCGAGTCCATAGAGCGCGTATTCGTCGAATACGGACTGTAGAGTGTGCTGGGGTTCCTTTGGCGGGCGGAGTGGTTCCGGGGTGGGCTGGGCAGCCGTTGGCGGCGAGGCGGGGTCAGCGACGCTCGTTGCTTGCCGAGAAAGGTGGGCTGCCTGGGCGAGCAGCTCTTCCGTTCGCTGTTCTATGTCTGCAAGAGTAGGGAGTCTGGGCGAGGTTATGCCTGTCTCCAGGGTTTCTATCATGATTCACCACACTTACGGTTGCTCATCCCGGACGTAGGTTTCCGTCGAGAATGAGCGGTTCCGAGGCGGAACGCAGCCGCCAAGGGTGCTTTGCATGCATGCATCACGGGCTCGCGGCGGCGGTGCGCTCCAGGAGAGATTGACTTCTGAGAGGTCGATCTCTTGGCGCACGGGGCCGATCGGGTCGGGTTGCACGACAGCGCTCGACGCTTGAGGATTTTCTTCGAGCGTGAGGGGACGCACTGATATAGATACCGATTTCCGGGGAAAGTGTTGAACGTGGTGAAAAAGATTGAGAGGGGGGACGGGGCGGTAAGCAGGTTCCGGGGATTCTCCCAGGCGTTGGTGGCTTTGGATTGGCGATTAAGGGGTTCTTCTTCTGGGTTGCTCAGTCAAGTGGACGACAAGCCGACTTTACGTCCTTGTGGAAGCCAGTTCCAGGGTGGGCTAGATCCGATCCGTACCCCGGACACGCCTGGTGGTATTGCGCCCCATAACGGTGGGTATTACCATAAGGTCTATGCAGACGATCTCGCTGAAGATCTCCGACGAGCTTCTGGCCGAGCTGGAGCGTGCGGCCAAAGCGAAGCGGGTCGCAAAGTCCGTAATCGTGCGCGAAAGCCTGGAAACAGCTCTGCGCCCGCGCGCCCGCAGCCGCACAGCTTCGAGTTTCGACCTGGCAGCGGATCTCGCCGGCTCGATCAAAGGACTGCCGCGTGATCTTGCGCACAACCCGAGGTACATGGATGGTTTCGGCGAGTGACGGAGCGAGTCGGACTGCTGGATACCGGACCGCTGGTCAGCTTTCTGGCAGCCGATGTCGAGTATCATGCATGGACGGTCAGTCAATGGAAAGAACTACGACCTCCGCTGCTAACGTGTGAGCCGGTCCTGACCGAGGCGGCATTTCTGTTGCGCCGCGAGGGGCGCGATACAGATTCTCTCTTTACTTTGCTGGAGAGAGGAGTGATTCGGATCGCGATCGCCGTCGAACGGGAGCAGGCGGACCTGCGAGCGCTGATGCGCCGATACCGAAACCGGCCTATGTCCTTGGCCGACGCTTGCCTTGTTAGGCTTTCCGAGATTCACCGTGCAGCAGAGGTAGTTACTCTCGATGCTGATTTCAAAATCTACCGCAGGCACGGTAATAAGGTCATTCCCGTGCGGATGCCGGAGTGAAAACAGCGCGACAACCCACCTCCCGCCGGAGCCGCAGACCGATCCACTGGTGACCGCACGATCCCTTGGCCGCGTCGAGGGTCATACCCCATCTGTCACCGCTCGTGGTCTAAATGCGAAATGAGGGGAAGAATAGCTTAGTTGAACCTCTGCGTGTTCGGAGGGAAGACGGATGTAGTTGTGCGGCTACCTCGGATTTTTGATGGGGGTTATTCCGCAGTGTGTCGGAGATAGATTTTCTCGAACCTATAATCAATGACTTACAAACAATGAGCTGACTGTAAGTTGTTGATTGTACGTAGAAAAATATTTCATTCCGACACACTGTCCGTCCGTCCCGCAAATACCCCGTCCCGCAAATACCCCGCAAATACCGTGGTGACAAGAGAGGGGAGGCGCAGGTCGAAAATGAAATTCTCCATTGAGAAGCCGTGCAACTGCGGAGGACGTTATGTGTTCTCCGCAAATGGTGAGGCTGACTTCGGAACCGCTGTCTGCGACAAATGCGCGGAATCGGCTCATTTAATGAATCCGCTCAGTGTTAGCGTAACCGCAGAACGGCTCCTGTATCGGAGCAAAGCGGAATTGGAAAATGGAGACTACAGCTTAGCGATTGTGATTGCGGTGATGGCGATAGAATCGTTTCTCACTCGGCTTTACATGAAGGTCAAAGGTATTGACAGTTACGTGTCTACCTTCACATTTCCAACTGCGGCTCAGGAGGCGGATTGGGAGAAGGAGTATCCCCGCAGCGGGGGTTTCTCAGGCCCGGTAGGCTTCGTGTCGCAGCGACTGGTCGGTAGCACGTTCGATGCGTTTGTGAGGGCCAATGCAACCGCGTCTGTGATTTTCTCCGGGCTTCCTAATCTTGCGGGCAATACTCCGACACAGTATTTCCAAAGTGAGCTGTTCAATCGACGCAACCGAATCGCCCATTGGGGCTATGTGAACTCGAATCAGGGAGAGGCGGAACTGTGCCACACGATTGCGGTGGCTTTGGTCTCAATTCTCCGCGAGATGGACCGAGCCAAATACGGAAGCCTATGAAGATGATCCGTCTGGTTCGCTCGGAACTCTTATCGGGGGCGGACCGCAGGACTGTGCTAAATTGCGAGCAACTATGCTGCCCGACTTCCCTGCGCCGAAAGCGGAACTCGCGAAAGAACATCGCCGCAAAATTGAAGGCGACATGGACGCACGGATGCCGATAGTGTCGAAGATTCGCTCTGTTCGTTTCCACGAAGGGAACGGGTTTTCGCTAGAGAGGCACGATGGAGTGATTGAGACGCAGGAGTTTCAAGACGTAAAGATACCCGTCCAGGTATCAGCACGTTTGGAGTTTAGCGAGACAGTCCGAGAGTTGAAACAACAGGTGAGAAATGTCGCAGCGGATATGGCGGCTCACTTGGAAACCATGCTCTTTCAGACCCTAGAGAGGACATCGAAGGAAGTCGGGAATGCAATGGATATGAAGGGGCAGCCATTTACACTGGAGTCTTACCTGGACATGCTGGAAAAGGTCGATATCGACTTCGACTCCTTCGGCATGCCTGAGTTTCCCACTCAGGTGATCCATCCGTCGATGGGGCCAACGGTCCGAGCAGAGTTCGCGCGGTTCCAGAACAGTGCCGCTTTGAGGGACAGGGCTGAGTCCATCATGCAGCAGAAACGGAAAGACTGGCGTGATCGAGAGAGTCGTAGAAGACTGGTTACATAACGTCAATGAACTCGGTTACGAAGACGCCTTCGCCCATGCCCTTCTCTCGGAAGGGCATACCATTATTCACAAGCAGGAGCACGGGAGCCTCGAACTTGGAAAGGATTTAATCACCCGAGACAATGATGGTATCTACCATTGCTATCAGCTAAAGGGCGGCAACATCGCTCAGGGAAAATGGCAGCAGATTTCCGGCCAGATACATTCGACCGTCACATCTCCGATCGTGCATCCGAATGTCCCGGTGGGAGCGCAGTTCATACCGCACCTCGTCACGAATGGGACGATTTCGGATCCGGTCCGGCTCGATATTTTCGCACGCAATCTGGTCTGGAAGCAGCAGCATGGACGGGAACTTCACCTCATCCTCTACGACCAACTGCTTGAGATGTTTTTTCGGCTCCAGTCGTCGTTTTTGCCGACGAAGCCCCGCGACTTCCAGCTCTTCCTGACACTGTATTTGGCGGACAAACGGGAGCCGCTAAAGGGCGTGCAGTTTTCCCAATTCCTGATCTCGATGCTACCAGACCATGAGGTAACGCAATCGGAGCTGGGACGCCTATTGGCAGCCATGACCATCGTGGCTGACTATGTGATCTCGGAATACGAGAAGATCAACAACTATTTCACGGCGGCACAGGCATGGTGTCTCCTGCTCTTTCATCTCTTACGGGTATGCGAAGACCATTCGGAAGTGAAGGATTGGGTTTCAGCGATAAACCTGGTCATTGACAGCCTGGAGAAATGCGTCGAGAAAGCGGTAGAAGAAATACTTCAATCGACAAACTGGATGGAGGGGAACATTTTTGTCGATGAGAGCGTTTGGGGCTATCGGTGCTCCGCCCTCGTCGGCCTGCTCTCGGCGTACATGATCTCCCACCGCATCAAGAAAACACCATTAGAGAACGAGAATGAAGTCTACTCACGCATCGGGAAGCACGTCTCTGAGGTTCATCTTTGGGGGGAGGCCGCCGCGCCGACGTTGTTCTTGGCCGCGCAATGTCTCTGTCTGAGAGGCGCAGAGTGGGCCGGCATTCAAACAGCTCTGCGCGCGGTTGACGCGATTGTTGAGGAAAACGGGAACAAGCGGAAGGTTGGTTTGCCGGACCCATACTATACCGCCGAAGAAATCATACGCTGGAAGCTGCTCAACGAAGAGGTGATTGGGGAAAAGGTTTCATTCGCCGGGCGTTCCTTCACCATTCGTCAATTTGTGGAACTGATGGCTTTGGCATTCTAAAGTGGCCCACTTCGGCAGTTTGTTTTGGCCCACCCTGGGCGAAGCGGACTTCTAGTCTGGATTTGAGCGATGAGCTCGGATCTGGAGGCGGGGTTGGACTGGAGAGCCAAGGTGGAGTTATACGAGCAGATCCGGCGTGAGTATGAGTTTGGCGCAGGGACGATTATTGGGATAGCGCGGAAGCTGGGGGTGCACCGGCGGATGGTGCGCGAAGCGGTTCGGAGCGCAACGCCTGCGCGGAGGAAGAAGACAGAACGACCACAGGTGAAGATGGCCGCTGTATCCGATTTCATCGATGCGATTCTGGAAGGTGACCGGAAGGCACCACGGAAGCAGCGACATACAGCGAAGCGGATCTGGGAGCGAACGCGGGAGGAAGTAGCTGGATCGACGGTAGCGGAGCGGACGGTGCGGCAGTATGTAGAGCGGCGCAAGCAAGAACTTGGCTATGGCCGCAAGGATACCTTCGTGCCGCAGAGCTACGAGTGGGGCGTGGAAGCGCAGGTGGATTGGTATGAAGCCTTTGCCGATCTGGATGGCGAACGGACGAAGCTGCAGGTGTTCACGATGCGTTCGATGGCCAGTGGAGCAGCCTATCACCGGGCTTACTTAAGAGCGACCCAGCAGGCATTTCTGGAAGCCCACGAGTTGGCGTTTCACTACTTCGGCGGCGTCTTCCAGCGGCTTCGCTACGATAACCTGTCAAGCGCGGTGAAGAAGATCCTACGCGGCTATGAGCGGGAGCTGACGGCGCGCTTTATCGCCTTCCGTTCGCACTGGCAGTACACGGCGGAGTTCTGCACGCCGGGCGAAGGTCACGAAAAGGGCGGCATCGAAGGTGAGGTCGGTTACTTTCGACGCAACCACTGGGTGCCGGTTCCGAGAGCACTCGATCTGGCCGAGTTGAACGCGCAGCTGCTGGCCCATTGCCATGGCGATGAGAGCCGCATTCTGGCCGGCCGCAGCGATAGTGTCGGTACGTTGCTGCTGGTGGAAAAGGAACACCTTCTCCCGCTCGCCGGCGAGGACTTCGAGTTGGCCGAGATCAGCTTCCCCCACGTCGATCAAGCAGGCTGCGCGAAGGTGCTGGCGAACTCCTATTCTGTTCCGCTGAAACCGGGTTCGATCGTGGAAGCCCGCGCCTACTCAAGCCTGGTCGAGTTCCGCCATAACGGTGAGCGGATCGCGCAGCACCAACGAAGCTATGGCCGTGCGCAGCAGGTGCTGGATCTGGAACACTATCTGGAAGTGCTGGAACGCAAGCCAGGCGCACTGCGCGGCTCCAAGCCGTTGGCGCAGTGGCGGGCTCAGGGACGGTGGCCAGCCAGTTACGACCGGTTGTGGGAGTCGATGCGTTTGCGGCATGGCCGCCAGGGCGGAGCGCGGGCCATGGTTGCAGTGGTTCGCATGGGTTGCGAGTTTGGCTATGCGAAGCTGGAGGCCTCTGTTGGCCAGGCACTGGAGCTGGGCTCGACCGATATCGCCGCCATCCGTCATCTGCTGATGAGCGATCAACTGCAGCATGCCGCGGCGGGTCTGTAGAGATCGGCGCTCTGTCAGCCTACGAGCGCCCGCTGCCGACCATGGCCCAGTACGACCAGTTGCTCTCCGGTTCAGCGATCGAGGTGCAGCCATGAGCCTGGAAACGGCCAGTATCGAGCAACACTGCAAGTGGCTGCATCTGTCCTCCATCGGCACGCAGTTCGCCTCGCTGGCCGAAGAGGCACGCCAGCAGAACCACTCCCATCTCCGGTATCTTGATGCGCTGCTCGGCGCCGAGGTGGAGGAGCGCGAGCGTCGTTCGATCGAGTTGCGTCTCAAGGACGCGCACCTGCCGCGCATCAAGACGCTGGAGGAGTTCGACTTCACGCAGTCGCCGCATATCCCGGCTTCGCGCGTCCGCGCTCTAGCCGAAGGAGGCTATCTGGCGCGTGCCGAACCTGTGCTGCTGATCGGTGAACCCGGCACAGGAAAAAGCCATCTTGCTACCGGCCTTGCGATCGCAGCTTGCCGACAGCGCAGACGTGTACGCTTCATCACCGCTGCGGCGCTGGTCAACCAACTCGTAGAAGCACAGCGGGAGCAGACGCTCAGCCGCATGCTGGCACGCTGGGCGCGGGTCGAGCTGATCGTGCTCGATGAACTCGGGTATGTGCCGCTGGCTGAAGTTGCCGCCGAGCTACTCTTCCAGGTCATCGCGGACCGTGCGGAAAAGGCCGCCATCATCGTCACCACCAACCTACCCTTCTCTGAGTGGCCGCAAGTGTTTACCAACGCACGGCTATGTAAGGCGGTTCTCGACCGACTCACCGATCAGGCGCACATCATCGAAACGGGTTCAGAGTCCTACCGTTTCCGCAGAACACGCAGCAAGAAGCAAAAGCAGTCATCCAGCAACACGATGACGCCTGAGCAGTGAAGTCAACCGAAAGAGGCGGTGGAAATGACGGTCCATGGAAAGCATGGGAAAACGATGAAACTGTTTCCCACCCTTCCCACAGACCTTGGAAATCGCTTAACAGCGATTCCCACATTCCCACCGCCGCTACGACTACGGGATGAATATTTCCCAAACCTTTAACGTCCCAGGGGTGGGCCAAAACAAAATGCCGAAATGGGCCAAACCAGCTTGCCAAAGGCAACTGATCGTTCGTCGGAACTGGCCGAACAATTTGCGGAAGCGCTGGTATCGAATTTCGGAGATTGACTACGTGGAGTTTTCGCCTGAGAACACCAAAGACTTTTATTGGTGGCGGTGTGAGAGAGGTCTCACAGTCGCCCGGAGATGGGCACATCCGCAATCCTGGCTGACACTGATGAACGAATCACTTGCAAGCCCGGCGCACGCTTTGTTGATTGATACACGGTTTATTTATCTATTGCCGTATCTGTTTTTATTTATGCCTCATCGTTTTACGCCGGACCGCGCTCGACTACTGGATTTAAAGCTCTTGCTTACCTCCGGAAACTAAAGATGACTCCCGTCAGGTCCTGTTTAGGGTAGGAGTTTCGGAGTTTGGAGTTTGGAGTTTCGGAGTTTCGGAGTTTTTTAGAAAAGTGGACAGACGGGCAGTGTGTCGGAATGAAATATTTTTCTACGTACAATCAACAACTTACAGTCAGCTCATTGTTTGTAAGTCATTGATTATAGGTTCGAGAAAATCTATCTCCGACACACTGCGGGACGCTCACTTTGCGGTTACAGATGGGCGCTAAGGTTCGAATATAAATTCTGGCTGGCTTCGATCCGTAACGATCTTTTCTCGGGGTCCGCGCTTTTGTTGTGCCAAGCCCCGCTGCCTTGCCTTCTCCAAGCAATGGATGAATTCGGCACTTCCCCATGGTCGACCGGTGTGCGCACGCTGGCGAGGGGCGGCAAGCTGCGTTTCCATCTCCAATGCGGGGGAGGTGCTCCCGCCAAGACGAAGCAGTCCACCGGGGGTGCCACGGCTCCAGAAATAGCCATTCCTCGGCGGCTTTTGTTCCACAGTGGCTGGCAGCGCTCGACAGTTAATATGAGGTTGGCGATTCGCTATGATGGCTTTGCTCAGAACTCGGGGGCCTGGGATGATAGACACAGGGCGGTCGTCGACTTCGCCGAAAGTGCGCGTCCCGTCTGTCCACGAAACTCCCACGAAACTCCGTCGAAACTCCGTCTGTCCACGAAACTCCCACGAAACTCCGAAAGTGCGCGTCCCGTCTGTCCACGAAACTCTTCGTCTGTCCACGAAACTCTTGTCCACGAAACTCTTTGTCCACGAAACTCTGTCCACGAAACTCGTCCACGAAACTCTGCAGTGTGTCGGAGAGAACGTTTTTTCGGGTGTGAGCTGCAACATGCGGGCCACAAGTCATCATTCAGCCACAACATATGGTGGGCAAAATTCTATCTCCGACAGGCTGCCTGTCTGTCCCTTTAATGCCAGACTATTCAGTCCATAGATAAGCTTCCGCAAGCTTCCGAGACGGTACTGTAGCGAAATCACCCTTAGTTCTTCAAGTATGCCTGACGAAAGACTAACTTTAAGGTCGCTTCATACTCTTGCAGCTGACCATGAATAGCCGACGTCGCTTCCTATGAAAGGAGCAATGCGGTTAAGATTTTTCGCCGCCAAAAATAGAAGAGCTGGTGGGAAATCAGGAAGTGGAAACGCTAGTAATATGTCAAGCGTGATCTTAAGATCGAGAGCATATTCCGAGAATGCGCCGCCCTTGGCCGACCGCCGTTTGGATTCCTCGAAGCAAGAGGTCAGGAAGACTTCAAATTCAGCGAAGACATCGGCTCCAAAATCAATGGACATAGCGAGGATTCGACGACGCCAAGTCTCGTCATCGATGAACTGCTCAATCTTTTTAGGTTCTGCGGCCCCGAACAGTTTGGCGGCTCGCACTA
>CAWHMV010000025.1:0-110160 GCA_963830325.1 uncultured Acidobacteriaceae bacterium | reverse complement strand
CATCTAAGTTGCCGTACAACGGGCTTCTCGGCCCATTAGCCATTCCATATGACCACGGCCCTTTTCGGGGACGGAAGAGATAGGGGACAGCATCACTCGTGTCCGGTTAGATGTCGAACAAAATCAGCTGGTTAGCGTGGCAGTGCGGGTGGGTTTGAGATAATTTGCTGCAAGGCGCATGAAATCTATGTTTTTTCAAAGATGAAGACGGAGAGAATCTGTAGACAAGTGTGAGAGAGGCGTCGCGTTGGAGTTCTTTCTTGATGATGGCGATCAGGACATAGGCAATGAGGTAGCAAATCTGCGTTGCATCCGTGAAGTGCATAGAATGCCTGCGGACGGACATTTCGCGTGGGATGTGCGATGGCAGGGGCTGAAGAGTCGGTAAATCCTTCCCGGCACTCCCGTGCCGGGCTACAGATTGTCCCGTCCCTTCGGGACTGATTGCGTCGTGACCTGCGGTTCTTTTCTACCCTCTTAAAGCCCATACGCTTCCGGGAAAAAAGTACCTCAGGGGCTAAAAGCCCAATCTCTTACAGTTCGTTTACGGCCCGACTGAAGTCGCGCCCTGATACAAAACCAAAGCTCAGCGTTGCAAACTGTATCAGTCGTTTCAAATCGTGGACACCCCCGAATGTTCAAAAAACCATACTCCATGCTGCACTTACAGCCATCCCCAAACAAACGAACCGGACACTCGTGATGCTGTCACCGGATTAACACCCTGCTCGTTGTCGGGCTGGCAATGCTTGGTGGTGTTGTTGTGCTCTGCAAGGTTTATTTTTTCAGTTGGCCTCTCAGAGGCGTCGGCATTTCTTTGGCCTGCTATGTGGCCAGCATTGCGCTATCGCGGGCCTAACAATGCGCTCTTGATGCAAACAGCAATATGGAGATGCGGGACAGGAGATGCGGCACCGGGGTGCGGCACAGAGAGCGCCGGGCTAAACCGGCACATTGTAGGGGATGGGGGGAAACCCGGGGACCGGACGGAACGATACTTCTGCTGGACCTAACGGATGGGGTGATCACGGATATCCACCCTTTCAAAGCCGTGCTAACCGTGTTTGGGAACCGCCGAACTGTTCCAATTTCACGTCGAAACGATCCATCAGCGATAAGTACAACTGCACATCTTACGATTGTCTTCGCTGTCATTGAGATAGTGCAGGAGAATTGGGGGACGGGGAAGAAGTTTCGTGGCCAGACGGGACTGGCACTTTCAGCGTTTCGTGGCCGGTTAAGGGGGCCGGACGATCCCCGAAGTTAGGGACTCAGGTGGATGGACCAGGCAACTTTACTGCGATGAGGCGGTTCGGGCGTCCAATACCGGCTTGTGCGGCTGCCAGGCGGGTCCGCCTTCTTCCCACTGATTATCGGTAAGCTGTTCGACATGGGTGCCGTCATAGCGCATGACGAAGACTTCGCCGTAAGGCTGCGGCGCGCCAATCAACACGGCCTCGTCCTTGAATCCCATGCGACTGCTGCAAAACAAAAGCCGCTCCCCATCGGGAGACCACGCCAGGTGGGCGTTGACTCCGTGCGCGTCGGTTAACTGCTTCAGGCCCGTGCCGTCAGGGTGGATGGTGAAGACATTGAAATCGGCTCCGTTCCTGCGGATGAAAGCGATGAGGTCTCCGCGCGGAGACCAGACGGGAAAGTTGTCCCACACGTTAGTCAGAACCGTGATGGAGCGATCGTCGAGATTCATGATGCGCAGGCCGTCGGCATCGGGGCCGGTGGTGCGGTAGACAATGTGTTTGCCGTCGGGCGCGAACGATGCGAAGGCATTGTTGCTGTTGCCCGAAGTGATGAGGTGGAAGCCGGATCCATCGGCGTTCACGATACCCACCTGCGCTCCACCGTTGATCGGATCGATGGGCTTCTTGCCTCCAGCTGCGTCATCGAGGAATGCAGTGAAGATTCCGACGCCCGCCACGATCTGCTTGCCGTCGGGAGACCACGATGGACCGAGAATCAGACCCTTCTGCGTGAGAATGGAGCGTGCCGGCTTGCCTTCGTCGACGATGAATAGGCTGGTTGTTGCGCCGTCGGAGCTAATCTTGGTGACCGCCAGGTGCTCTCCGCTGGAATCGTATGCAGGCAGCCATGCGGTGCTGAACATGTCGAAGTTCGGATTCCGGCTCCAAACCTTCACCGGCTCGGCAGAGTGCTTGGAAACGTAGCGGCTGTAGACGACTTGCGCTCCATCAGGCGACCAGGAGGGAGAGCGCAGATCGCTGCCCTTGGGACCAGGCTTGCCGCTCGAATAAAAGACTCCGTGCTCGGCTTTGTCGCGGCGAAGATAAGCGATCTCGCCCGAAGACAACACCGTCGGAAGCAGCTTGACACCAGGACCGGCCGCAACGGGTGCGATGGCGCCGCTGGCAATGTCGATCTTAAAGAGCTGGTTGTCGCCGTCTCCTTGGCCAAAGCGATGGTCCCATGTATCCTGCGCCGACATGCAATAGGTGACTACGCTCTTGCTATCGCGGGTCCATTTGGGGCTGCCGCAGAAGCCTCCGTGCTGGGAGATGCGTTTGAGACCGGTGCCGTCGGGATGGACGAGATAGATGTCCACCAGATGCAGGCGTTCCCATCGGCCTTTGGCGGGAGGAAGGTCGCCGTCGCGATCGCGATCCGAGGAGAAAGCGATCCATGAGCCGTCGGGAGACCAGGATGGGCGGAAATCACCGCCGTGTCCGGACGTGAGCGGCGTGGCTTTGTGGGTGGCCGCGTCCAGAATCCAAAGGTTTGTCTGCCCGGTGGCGCGGGTGGAGACGAAGACAATCCGGCCGCCATCGGGAGAAAAGGCAGCCTGATCGTCGTACGCCGGGTCATCGGTCAGGCGTTCGAGGCCTGTCCCATCGGGATGAATGCGGTATAGATCGGCCGAGCCGCCGCGTTCCGACGTAAAGACGATCCAATCGCCCTTGGGAGACCAGGAGGGGTTGTAGTCGAGCGAACCCGGCTCGGTGAGAGGCCGCTCGGTTGAGCCATCCGCGTTGGAGATGAAGAGTGTGGCTTGAGTGGGGCCGAGGCGATCGAAGAGAATCCGGTCTGCTGCAAAACAGGAACTGAGAGCACATCCGAAGACAAGGACGCAAAGGGACAGGCCGCTGGTACGAGTCATCGCACACTCCGAACACCGGATTCTGGGAGGAAAAGTCGCGGCGATCATATCACCGGGAAACGGCGAGCGGGCGAGTGGCCTCTGGAGAAAGCTGTGTTCTGTTGGACGTAAGAGCGCCAGTTACGCCAAACCTGATGAGGCTCTGTAGCCGAACCTGAGGCGAGTCCAGGTCTTGAAGATCCTTCTGACCCGGACGATCGGATGGAATTTGCGTAACCAAGACCGCCCTAACAGGCCTCGCCTCCTGATTTGGAAATAAGGATCAGAACGAGAACCAGGAGACATTTTCCTTTGGTGCTTAGTCGATTACTTGTCCTTGGTTGAGCCCATTCGTCCAGTCTCTGCAGGTGCGCAGCACTTCCGATGGGATGTCCCGGAAACGTCAGTTTTGTAGTGACAGCTCCGTTTGGAGTGGTGGACGGACCGGCTTAGACTACTGCGTCGCAGCCAACGACGAAATGCGCGGAACGCTGATTTGCTTCTCGCGCTTGCGAGTTTGGGCAATGTCGTAGGAAGACTGCATACGCATCAGCGTATCCATGTTGACTCCGAAGGCCTTCTCGATGCGGAGCGCCATTTCCCCTGAGAGATCGGCCTTGCCATTGAGCAAACTGGACAACGTAGGCCGCGAGACGCGCAAGGCTTTTGCAGCTGCCGTAACCGTCAACCCCGCGGGTTCGATGATCTCCGTCCGAATAAAATCTCCGGGATGGGGCGGGTTCTTGATAGGCATGATGTTTTCTCCTTTGCCTAGTGGTAATCCTCTAAGTGCACGTCGTAAATCTCTCGCTCGCCCGTGTCGATGCGAAACGTCAATCTCCTATTGGCTGTGACGCTGAGGCTCCATGCGCCTTTGCGGTCCCCGGTCAGGGTATGCACTTTCCAGGAAGGCAGCGCCCGTAATTCTTCGGGGTCCTCCATATCGTCCAGAAAGGCAAGCATCTTGCGGAGCTTGTCTACAGCATCGGGCGGGACGCTTTTTGTGACTTCGTCCGCATACAGTTTCTTCAAACCCTTATGGACGAGGTTTCGTATCCTCACCTGAGCAACTGTAGCCCGTAGCCTAACACTTGTCAACGGAGGAGATCCACAATTGGTGGAGATGCCCCGAATGAGACCCGCCATCGAAGCGGGGCTCATGGTCAACTCGAAGCCGCAGGTCCGAGCCGCGCTCCAGCCTGAAGCTGGGCACCACGATTCGCTCGGATGCTCGTCTGACAAAGACCTTCCTCATGCCGCGCGAGCAGAGCATTACTTTGAACGCGGAGATCTTTAACGCGTTCAACTACACCACGGTCACCGCGGTGAATACCACGGCTTACTACGCGAACGCGGATGGCACATTGACGCCATATGATCCCACCGCGTCGGGGAATATTCTGGCGACTCCGGGCAAAGGGTATGCGTCGGCTGGGTTCCCCGATGGTACGAATGCGCGGCGCGGGCAGGTCTCTGTCCGCTACACTTTTTAGTACATGAGATTTATCGCGGGTTTTGTTCTTGTCTGCAGTTTGGCTCTTCCGGGTTGGGGTCAGGGGCGGTATGTGATCGCCGACCAGGATGCTTCGAGCACGGCGGATATGGCGCTGATGCTGCTGCTCAAGTCGCCGGAGGTTCGGCTGCTGGGCATTACCGTCATTACCGGGAATAGCTGGCGTGATGAGGAAGTCGCGCATGCGCTGCGGCTGGTCGAGGGTCTCGGCCGAACGGATGTGCCGGTGCTCGCCGGCGCTGTTTTTCCGCTGGTGCGGACGGCTGAGGAGACGCGGCTATTTGGTCAGCTTTACGGCAAAGCTTTATTCCTGGGCGCGTACTCGGCTCCGAATGCGCCGGTGGGTTGGGATAAGGTTGATCCCGCGGCTTTGCCTGAGGGTCCTCCCAAGATTCGTGCCGGGGATGAGAATGCGGCGCAGTTCATGGTGCGGATGGTGCATGAGCATCCTCACCAGGTGACGATCGTAGCGTTGGGGCCGCTTACGAATGTGGCGTTGGCTTGCCGGCTGGATCCTCACTTTGCGGAGTTGGCGCAGGAGTTGGTTTTGATGGGGGGTAGTTTGAATCCTCAGACGGAAGCTGCGGAGTGGGTGAACCGGCCCCGGCATGAGTTCAACTTCTGGTTTGATCCCGAGGCGTCCAGTATTACGCTACGCGAGAAGTGGGCTAAGGTGACGACCACGACGATTGATGTTTCGCTTAAGACGCGGACGGAGCCTGAGGTGCTGGATGGTTTGGCCAAGGCGCATAGTGCCGCGGCGCAGTGGGTTACGCGGTATACGACACGGCCGGTGTTTCCTAATTATCTTTGGGATGAGCTGGCGGTGGCGGCTTGGATGGATCCTACGCTGATTCGGGGCGAGCGGTTGGTTTATATGGATGTGGCCACGGATCATGGTGCTGCTTATGGGGACACGCTTATTTATACGGACGCGGATAAGCCTGGTCTTGTTCCCAGCCAGGTGCATGCGATCACGGATGTGGATTTGCCTCGCTTGCAGGGGATGATTGTGGAGCGGTTGTCTAAGTAGGGTGGTGGAGGTTCGCGTAGCCCACATTTCGCGAAATGTGGGCTTTGATTTGTTTGCAAGAAGGAGCGGGTTATGGCTAAGAACTATCAGAGCGGGGATGTTTGGAGCCGTACGGTTACGGTGAATGGATTTGCGGTGGATGAGTTGCGTTCTGTGTTGCAGAAGTCTATCCGGCGCGGGCTTGTCGAGGAGGCGGCTCTGGCGGCTTATGAACTTTTTGCGAATGGGCTGGAGACGGAAGAGGTGCTTTGGAGAAGGTTGGAGATTATTGCTACCGAGGATGTGGGGTTGGGGTTGGTGAATGCTCCGGCGATTATCGAGGCGCTTTACGCGCAGGCTTCGCGCATGGTGGATCGCGGGGATCGTTGGATTTATTGCGCGCATGCAGTTCGCTTGTTGGCGAGTGCTCCTAAGGACAATATGTCGATGGAGTTGGCGGGATGGACGCGGGCTGTCGTGGAGCGCGGGGAGCGGAAGCCTGTGGTCGAGGATTATATGGTGGATGTGCATACGCGGCGTGGGGCGGAGATGGGACGGGATGTTGCGCATTGGTGGAATGAGGGTGCGAAGTTGAAGGGCCGGATTCCTGGGTATGATCCGAAGTGGGGGGAGTATTTGCGTAAGTTGGCTGGGGCGGAGGTTGCGACCGAGGAAGTTGGTTAAGGTTTACTCGTTGGTCGATTGAGTGAAAACGTTCGTTGGGCTTCGCCCATCTGTTTCGGCCCACGTATGCTGGGGCGAACATGGGGCACCCGTCCATTTCCTTCTGCCGTACTGGTCATGGTGGATGCGACTACCGATAGTTGGTGAGTACCTTTTGTTCCAGGGCGCGGGTTAGTTCGTAGAGGGCTACGGAGAGGGCCATGGCTAAGACACTTGCGCCGAGGGCTCGGGCCAGGTGGAATTGTTGCATGGTTACTGCGAAGAGTGTTCCCAAGCCTCCGGTTTGCATCAGGTACTCAGCTACGAGCGCTACCAATACGCTGTAGGTGGCTCCTACGCGGAGGGCGGTTGCTAGTTGGGGCAGGGCAGCCGGCAGAGCCAATAGACGTAGGGTTTGCCAGCGGGATGCTTGCAGCACCTGGAAGACGTCGGGTGACATGGGGGGTAGGGCTTTTAGGCCTGCGGCGCTCAAGACGAAAGAGGGGAAGAAGGTCATTACGGCTACGGCGATCAGCTCGGTTCGCGCCTCGTAGCCGAAGAGACGGGCGACGATGGGGATCAGGCAGACGACTGGGGTTGAACTGAGGAGCAAGGCAAAGGGTGTGGTGATACCTGCCAGGAACTCGGAGAACCAGGCGGCGATCGCCAGTATCAGGCCGGCGGCCATGCCGATGGCGAGGCCTCCCAAGGCGAAGGCCAGCGTGCGCGCGGTAGACGCCAGGTAGGATCCAGGATGGCGCAGGAGATCGCTGAAGACGGCTCCGGGGGAGACGAGTACGATGCTGCTGTAACCGGCGGTGCTTACCCATAGCTGCCACAGGAGCAGCAGGAGAATGACGGGCCACACGTCAAAGAGTTGCCTCCGCATTAGCCGATCCTCCGGCGGGCGGCACGCTCTGCAAGCGTTAGCAGACCGTAGCTGATAAGTGTAATCGCCGCGATCACAATTACAGTTGCCCAGAGCAGCGGTACCTGGAAGTTTTGCATGCTGTTGAGGACGACAATGCCCAGTCCGGCCGGGGCTCCGAACCATTCGCCGACGATGGCTCCGATCATGGCGCTGCCGGCGGCGATTTTCATGCCACTCAGAATCGATGGTAGTGCGGCTACGGTTTCCAACTTCACTAGCCGCTGCCAGCGGGTGGCGCCCAGCGTGGTGAGCATCAGGTCCAGCCTGTGGCTCGCTGCACGCAGGCCTAGTCCGGTTGAGATGTAGAGCAGGAAGAAGACGGGCACTGAGGCCAGGGCTGCGGGGGTGTCTTCGCGGCCGGCGGTGATGATCAGGATCGGTCCCAGAGCGATTACGGGAAGAGCGTTCACCAGCACGGCCATCCGGTCTAAACCTCCGCGCAGGATCGGGACCAAGTGGGCGAGTACCGCGACGGCTGCTCCCGCGCAGGCGCCCACTGCATAGCCGATGGCCGCGGAGCCCAGGGTTGCGGCCGCGGAACGCAATAGCAAGGCACGCTTCGGGGCGTCTCCGTAAACGCTCAGCACCTGGCTTAGCGCGGGCAGGGTCTTGCCCAAGGCTCCGCTGCGGCCGAGGAGTTCCCATGCGCCCAATAAGAGAAGGCAGCCCAACAGCGCGTAGAAGAAGCTTCGTGGCTTCATGCGGGTTCCAGACTGGCGGTCAGTTCATCGGCCAGGCGGTGGAATTCAGGTGTGCGCATGAGCGCGGCCGGCCTCGGCCGGGCGAAATCCACTATGGTGTCGATGCGCACTCGGCCCGGTCGCTCAGTGAGGACCAGAATGCGGTCGGCTAAGAGGACCGCTTCTTCGACGCTATGTGTCACCATCACGGTGGTGGGCCGGCTTTCGAGCCAGATGCGCTCGAGCTCGAAATTCATCCTGCGGCGCGTGACCGCATCCAGAGCGCCGAAGGGTTCGTCGAGCAGCAGGAGTTTTGGCTTCAAGGCGAGCGCGCGGGCGATCGCTACCCGTTGGCGCATGCCGCCTGATAGCTCCGCGGGGCGGGCGTGCTCGAAACCGTTGAGGCCGACGAGGGCGATCAGCTCGCTGATGCGCTCTTTTGTTGGTGTCAGGCCGGCGACTTCAAAGGGTAGACGGAGATTGCCTTCCACGGTTCGCCAGGGTAGCAGGGCGTGCTCCTGGAAGGCGATACCGAGGGCGTGCTGGGATTGCAGCTCACGGGGAGGCTGACCGTTGATCTGCACTTCACCGGTGGTTGGCTCGTCGAGGCCGGCGAGCAGGTGCAGCACGGTGCTTTTGCCGCAGCCGGAGGGACCGATGAGGGCTACGAATTGGCCATCCGGTACTTGTACGTCGATGGGGCCGAGAGCTGCGAATGACTGCCTGCCGCGCGATCCGGTCCGGCGAAGGAATGATCGGGTTACATCGCGTAAGGCAAGTGTCGCCATGGTTTAGCTGATCACCTCATCGTAGCGGGTCATGATTCGCTGGTACTGGTTGCGTAGATGTTCGCGCATCGGTGCGAGATCTGCGGTGGTGAGCTCGCCGTCGCGTAACACGATGCGGCCGTCGATGATGACGGTCTGCACATCGCGGCCTACTGTACTTTCGGCGAGCGTGATCATGGGATCGACGACCGGGAATTGGTCGGGGTCGGTAGTGCCCACGAGCACAATGTCGGCAAGCTTGCCCATTTCGAGGGAACCGATGGAACCGGAAAGACGCGCGGCTGCTGCGCCACCGCGCAGTGCTTGATGCAGGATCTGTTCGTGGGTGGCAGGCAGGTCTACGTGGTAGGGAGTTCCGGCGACTGCCTGTTGTCCGAGGACTGCTCCGTGCAGCACCTGGAACATATCCAGGCTCGCGCGGGTGGCCGCTCCGTCGGTGCCGAAGCCGATGCGGATGCCGCGGTGCATCATTTCTAAAACTCGGGGACGGCCCATGCGGTAGTTGTTGAGGGCGCAGTGGCAGGCGGAGACATCACGCTGTGCGTAGAGGTCGACTTCACGGTTGCTGAGCAGGACGGAGTGCGCGGCGTGCACGTAATGATCGAGGGTTTGCGTCTGCTCGAGATATTCGGCGGGGCGGACTCCCCAGTGGGCGATGGCGTAATCCACCTCGTAGGTTCCTTCGGCCAGGTGGGTGTGGATGGGGGTTGCGAGGGCGTGGGAGAGCTCGCACATCCCTTTGCGGAGTGCGTCGGTGTTGACCATGATCTGGCGCAGGGCTAGCCAGGCGTTGACGCGGGGATGGTCTTTCCAGCGTATTACTAATTCTTCTGACCGGCGCAGCGCTTCGGCTGTGGAGCAGCGCATGTTTGCGGGCAGGTCTTCTTCGGTGTCCATGGTCGAGAGGGCGATGCGGCCGCGGATGCCGATTTCATCGGCGGCGCGGCCCATCTGGTCGGCGAAGGGTCCACCGGCTTCGAGGAAGCAGGTGGTGCCGGAGCGGATCATGGCGGCGTAGGCGGCGAGTCCGCTGGCGTGGACGTCTTCCTCGGTGAGGCCGCTTTCGAAGGGGATGAGATAGCGCTGCCACATGGGGTTGCGTAGCTCGCCGCGGCGTTGGATGGCTTGTAGTTTGCCGTGGAGGAATTGCTGCGCGGTGTGCACGTGGCAGTCGATCAGGCCGGGCATGGCGATGGTGTCCCTGGCTTGCAGGGTTTGGTTGGCAGCGGGGGCTTCCGTGGATTTTCCCAGCCAGGTGATGGTGTTTCCGGTGATGGCGATGGCGCCGTCTTCGATGATGGTTTCAGACGGGTCGAAGCAGACTACGTGGCAGCCTTTGATGAGGAGGTCTACGTTTGGGTTCATGGGGTGCGCTCTTTTGTTCGTTGATAGGCCTCTTCGAGCAGGGTCATGTCGCGGAGGCTCTCGGGTGCAGGGAGTTTGGGGCGGCCGGTTACGCGGGCAGCTGCGTACATAGGACCGGCGAAGGCTTCTTCACTGAACCAGAAGGGGATGGTTGCTCCGGGTTCGGTTTCCAGGGGGATTTGTAATCGATTCAGTGTCGTTTGTTGTTGGAGGTCGAGGCCGAGGTCGGCGCCGTAGCGCTCTACGGCGAGGCGAGCTCCGTAGGCGGGGTCGGCGGCGTTGACGGCGTGACCTCGCAGGAGCGCGGTGAGAAAGCGGACTAATTCGGTGCGGCGGTTCTTGAGAGTTTTGCGTTCGATGGTGAGGAGGGAGGTGGAGACTCGGTAGCCCAGGTCGTACAGGCGGGTTACGTAAAAGTCGGTTCCTTCGCGCAGGCCCATTCGTTCCAGGGTTTGTGGTTGATTGGTGACGAAACAGAAGTAGGCGTCTCCTGCGTGTTGCAGTAGCGGCTCGGGGGAGAAGCCTACGGGCACCATGGTGTAGGTCTCGGGCAGGTTGTTGATGCGGAAGAGGGCTTGCAGAATAGCTCGTTCGTTGGGGCCTTGTACGAGGAAGCGTTTGTGGGGCAGGTCTGCTGGGGTGTGGATTGGGTTCTCCGGGAGAGTGAGGAGGCCGATGGGCGTGATGGGGAAGAGAGAGGCCAGGATTACGAAATCGTTTCCCTGGGTAATGGCGTCGCAGAAGGGAAGCCAGTCGGAGTCTCCGAAGTCGGCTTCACGGGCGGAGATTTCGAGGACGGGTTGAGGGGCGTTGGGTCCTCCGGGGAGGTATTTGAAGTGGAGGCCTTCGTTTGCGATGTAACCGCGGTCGAGAGCTACCCATAGGTCGGCATATTCCACGTCGGGTACCCAGCCTAACGCCATGGTGAGGTCGCCGGCGCGGCGGCGGTGGCAACCGGTGAGGGTGGCTGCGGTGGCTAGGGTGGTTAGTTGGATGAATTGGCGGCGGTGCAATCCTTCTCCGTTGGTTTAGTCGGGGGGACAATTTGCAGATGCAAAAGCGTTCGTTGGGCTGCGCCATCTTTTTCGGCCCACGTATCCGGATTTCCTGCACGGGGCGCCACCAACATCCGCGTGTGCGGCTTTCATTAAGGAAAGCCGTATGAAGTGTACCAACGCCAGAAAGCTCGACAGGAAATCCGCAGTACGCGTTGGCGAGGGGCACCCGTCCTGTTCTTATCTGGTTCTGCTATGAGGTTCACACATTGCCCAGGACGCGTTCTTGGTTTATTTTCAGCCGTCCCTTCGGGACTTTATCGTCTTCCGACTCCTACCCAGGACTGCGTCCTGGGCTAAGTTCAGCCGTCCCTTCGGGACTCTTCAGGGTATTTTGTTTTGGTATTGATCCCAGTGGTTGAGGAGTTCTGTGGTGACTAGGCTGCCTACCTGGTAGTTCGCTTCTAAGGAGGGTAGATAGCCGGGGGAACTGGCCAGGTTTTCGAAGAGGCTTTTTACGGGCGAAGTTCCTGGTGGGGGCACGGTGAAGTTGCTGGCGGTTCTCAGGATCAACAGGCGGGATTTTTTGAGTCGACCTAGTTGGTCTAGTTTGTCTATCGCCAGAACCATGCCTTGATCTTCACAGTCTGCGATTTCTAAAGAGCCTTTGCCTCTCGTGTAGAGACGCACCCAGTCTTCGGCCCAGCGGTTCAGGATGGCTCCGTGCCAGAAGTGGTCTGTGCCCAGGCTGTCTCCTTCCATTACTTTGGGTGGCTGCTGTGCGATGGGATCCTTGTTGAAATGGGCTCGGCTGGCTTTCAGTTCGGGCGAGTCGGCGAGCGGAGTTTGTTTGGTTAACCCGTAGGCCCAGTCGACCAGGCTTGGGTTTAGGTCGTAGACGATTTTTCCTACGCCTCCGGAACCGTTGTCAGAGACTCCGGCCGCGGGTGCGTGGTCGACGTTTGCAGGCACTTTGTTGGGCTCGGTTGCTCCGAGCGCTATGGTTCCATACGGCCAGTCAGCGGGGATTTCTCGGCTGTCGATTTCAAAGGCTGGATCTCCATCGACGACTTGGCGCACCCAGACTGCGCTGCCTACGGTCAGCGTGGCGGGGTTCGCGCCTCCGATGCCGCTGAGCAGAATGTAGGTGTGACTGAGATCGATGTTGGGATCCATGGCTAGAGCCATCATCTGCACAGCGCAGCGTGAGGTGGTGCCGCTGACCATCGCGTAGAGGCCGGTGCCGTTGGTCAGGAGTGGGTGCTCCAATCCCGGGACTGGGACGGATGTATCCAGCTTTTGCCGCTCTACCCAATATTGAAGTTCGCCCGGGACGTCTCCTCGATCCTGGCCGGTTTCATAGGTGGCGACGACGAGTACTTTGGGACGAATGATTTCGGCTGCGTGCGCCGGACAGGCAGACCACAACAGGAGACAGATCACCGGCAACAGGATGCGGGGCATACCGTAGATATACACGGTCTGTGCGCGGTCAGCGCGTGTTTTCGCTGGCTCCGGTGAAGGTGGCGGCTCCGGCTCGGGCCATGGCTAGAATCCTGCCGGGGAAAATGCCGAGGATGAGCGTAGCGGAGACAGTCAGTAGTAGAGCTAAGGTCAGCGAACCTTTCAAGCGCGGAATCAATTGCACGGGCGCGTCGTCGGTAGGCTTTCCATAGATAGACATGAGCAGGCGCAGATAGTAGTAAGCAGCGACGCCGCTGTTCACCAGGCCGATCACGGCCAGCCATACTTCACCCGAGTGCAAGGCGGCAGTGAAGACATAGAACTTGCCGAAGAAGCCTCCGGTGAAGGGAATCCCAATGAGTGAAAGGAGGAAGAAGGCTAATGCTCCGCCCAGGAGAGGAGAGCGGTAAGCGAGGCCGCGATAGTCGGCGACGGAGACCAGCCGGTCGTCGTAACCGCCGGCATGGCTGACGACGGCGAAGGCGCCTACGTTCATGGCGGCATAGGTCGCGGTGTAGAACATGGCAGCGGCGATGCCTTCGGGAGAGAGCGCGGTGAAGGCGACCAGGGTGTAGCCGGCGTGCGCGATGGAGGAATAAGCGAGCAAGCGCTTGACGCTGTGCTGGCGAAGAGCACCCAGGTTGCCGATGGTCATGGAGAGCGCAGCCATGATCCACACCAACAGCAGCCAATGGGTCTGCAATTGCGGATAGGCGCCGTAGGTAAGGCGCAAGAGCACGGCGAAGGCGGCAATCTTGGGCGCGGTGGACATCAAGGCCACGACCGGCGAAGGAGCGCCCTCATACACATCGGGAGTCCAGACCTGGAAGGGCGCGGCCGATACTTTAAACCCGAGGCCGATCAAAATCATCGCCACGGCAAGAGTGGCAAAGCCAGGGACTGGACTGTTGGGAAGGGCTGCGGCCACTTCGGAAATATTGGTTGTTCCCGTAGCGCCGAAGGTGAGGGCGATGCCGTAGAGGAAGAATGCCGTGGCAAAGGAACCCAGCAGGAAATATTTAAGCCCGGCTTCGGGACTTTTCCCGGTGCGCTTGCGAATGGCGGCCAGGATATAGGTGGCGATAGAAGAAATTTCGAGACTGATGAAGACCAGCAGCAACTCCACGGCGCTGGTCATGAGGCACATGCCCATGGCGCCGAACAGGACAAGGGCGTAATACTCGGCCGGCGTTTCCTTGCTGCCGTCGAACACGTCGAAGGCGATTAAGAGGGCGACCAACACGACGCTGCAGATCAGCACATGGAAGAAGACGCTGAAGGCATCGGTCTTCACGGTGCCGTAGAAGGCGGTTCCTGCCGGCAGGCCTAATTGCCAAACGCTGGCTATTAAAGCGGCGACCACACCTGCCAGAGCCAGGAAGCCGATCGGCTTACGAGTCATCCGGGGCGGCATCACGGGCTCGATGAGCATGATGAGGATGCCGGCGACGGTGAGCAGCAATTCTGGCAGAATGCGATAGGCCTGGTTCACTGCTTCACCGCCATGTGCACCAAGGCCGCCGGTGAGGCTAACTTCACGGCCGCGCCGTCAATGGCGCGCATCCAGATGGGGGAGGCGACGCCCATCAGCAACATCAGGACGGCGATCGGCCAGATGGCTGCATGTTCGCGGAGGTTCATGGCGGGTGCGGAGACATCTGTAACCATGCCGGATTCGGTACCGTAGAAGACGCGCTGGATCATCCACAGCATGTAAGCCGCGCTGAGGATCACACCCGCGGTGGCGGCGGATACCCAGGCTACGTGACCGGCGAAGCTGCCGCTGAGGATGAGGAACTCACCCACGAACCCATTGAGCGGCGGCAGACCGACCAGGGAGAGCGACGTGATCACGAATAGCGTTGCCAGGTGAGGCAGGCGTTTGGCCAGGCCGCCGTAGGAGGCAATTTCGTAGGTTCCGTAGCGTTCGTACATAAAGCCGAGCAGCAGGAGGAGCGAGCCGACAGAGATGCCTTCGTTGAGGATCTGATAGATGGCGCCGTCGAGGCCCGAGACCGCGAAGCAAAAGATACCGAGAATGCAGAAGCTGAGGGAACTGACGGTGGAGAAGGCGGCCAGCCGCTTCATATCCTTCTGCACCAGGGCCACCAGCGCTCCGTAGAGAATGCCGATCACTGCCAAGGCCACCATCCATGGGGCCACTTGGCGGGCCTGCGCAGGGAAGAGGCCGAGGTTGAAGCGCAGGATGGAGTAGAGGCCGAGTTTGCCGGCGACTACCATGGCCATCGCGGTGGGTGCTTCGCTGAAGACATCACCCAGCCAGCCATGCAGAGGAAAGACCGGGACCTTGACGGCAAAGGCGACGAGAAAGGCGAGGGAGGCCCAAAAGAGCGCTTGCGGCGTGAAGGCTGCATTGTTTTGAGACAGGATAGTTTGCAGCCGGACAAAGTCGAAGGTTCCTGTTTTGGCGTAGAGCCAAACAATCGCTACCAGGAGGAGCGCTGAAGGGAGAAAGGTGTAGACGAAGAATTTGATGGCTGCTTCGGTTCCGCGATCGCGGCCAAACATGGAGATGAGGATCGCCATGGGCACCAGCGTGAGTTCCCAGAAGGCGTAGTAGAGGAACATGTCGAGCGCGACAAAGACGCCGATCATCGCGGTTTGCTGGAGCAGGAAGAAGAAATAAAACTCCTTGGTGCGATGGTTGATGGTGTTCCAGGAAGCGAGGACGCCGAGTGGTGCGAGGAAGCCGGTTAAGACGACCAGCCACATGGAAATGCCATCGACGCCGAGATGATAGCGAATGGCGGGATTGGGAATCCAGGCGCGATCTACTTCAAATTGGAAGCCCGGCTGGCCGTAGATGTAGTGGAAGGGCAGATGGAGGGTGAGGCCGAAGGTGACTAGCGCCACGGAAAGAGTGAACCATTGGATGATATGGCCTCGACGCGGAAGCAAAGCGACGACGATGGCTCCGGCAGCCGGTACAAAGGTGGTGAGCGTCAGTATGGAATCGTTCAGCACAGTTTCGTTTCCTGGGGCTTCTAGAGGTGCATGGAAAAGCCGAAATAGGTAATCAGGAGGAGGGCGCCGGCGCCGATTGCCAGCCATCCTGCATAGGAACGAATGTTTCCGGACTGCACGCGCTGGACCAACGCGCCCAGGCCGCGGACGCCGCCTGCTGCCATGCCGGCGCCACCGTTGATGACTCCGCGATCCACCGCGCCCCACAAGAGATAGCGGCTAAAGACCAGCAGCGGGGTCACGATTACGGCGTTATAGACCTGGTCGACCCAGTACTTGTTGACCAGCAGCGAATACGCGCCGCGGGCGCGCTCCACCAGCCGATCGGCCATGCCGGGCTTGCGACGGTAAAGCAGATCAGCGAAAAACCAGCCTATCAGTGCCATGCCCGCGGAGAGCACGCTGAACCAGCGTTCACGATCCGCGCGGGCCAGAACCAGCGGGTTCACCGCGGCGGCACCAAAAACCGGGTCAAGGAAGCGCGCGAATTGATCGCCGCCGTCCAGCGCCTTGGGAATTCCGATCCAGCCGTCCGCGACCGCAAACACGGCCAAAATGATGAGGGGTACCAGCATCGACCAGGGGCTTTCGTGGGGGTGCACATCGTGCGACCGGCTGGCGCCAAAGAAGGTGAGGTACCACAGGCGGAACATGTAGAAGGCGGTCAGCAAAGCCGTCACCAGGCCTACGAACCACAGGAAGGGGCCGGCAGTGGGCGATAGAAAGGTCTGGTAAAGAATCTCGTCCTTGCTGAAGAAACCAGAGAAGGGGGGCAATCCCGAAATGGCGAAGACTCCGGCGCTCATGGTCCAGAAAGTGATAGGCGTCGCCTTGCGCAGGCCTCCCATGGCGCGCATATCCTGCTGTCCTCCCAGTGCGTGGATGACGGAGCCTGCCGCCAGAAAGAGCAGACCTTTGAAAAAGGCGTGGGTGAACAGGTGGAAGATGGCAGCGGAGTACGCAGCCGCCCCGCAGGCCAGGAACATGTAGCCCAACTGGGAGATGGTCGAGTAGGCCAGGACGCGCTTGATATCTGTTTGCACCATGCCGACGGTGGCCGCGAATAACGCGGTGGCGGCGCCGATGATGGCGACTACGCCGAGGGCAAAGGGTGATCGGTCAAAGAGCACGTGGCAGCGGGTGATCATGTACACGCCGGCGGTGACCATGGTTGCGGCGTGGATCAGGGCGGAGACCGGC
Organism: uncultured Acidobacteriaceae bacterium; assembly: GCA_963830325.1. Taxonomy (GTDB): domain Bacteria; phylum Acidobacteriota; class Terriglobia; order Terriglobales; family Acidobacteriaceae; genus PALSA-350. The sequence continues at coordinate 93,455 of CAWHMV010000025.1, read as the reverse complement.
GTCGGGCCCTCCATCGCGTCGGGGAGCCAGACGTAGAGCGGGATCTGTGCGGATTTGCCGGTGGCGCCGAGCACTAACAGCAACGCGATCGCGGTGAGAAAGCCACCCTGCAGTTCAGGATGATGCGCGAGGGCGGAGAAGACGGTGCTGTAACTGAGCCCACCGAAGTGGGCGAACATCAAAAACATCGCGAGGAGGAAACCGAAGTCGCCGATGCGGTTGAGGATGAAGGCTTTTTTGCCGGCTTCCACGGCGGAATCGCGCTGGTAGTAGAAGCCGATCAATAAATACGAGGCCAGGCCGACGCCTTCCCAGCCGACGAACATGAGCAGGAAGTTTTCTGCCAATACCAACGTCAGCATGAAAAACATGAAGAGGTTCAGGTAGGCGAAGTAGCGCGAGTAGCCTTCTTCATGCGCCATGTAGCCGACGGAGTAGATGTGGATGAGAAAGCCCACGCCGGTGACGATGAGGAGCATCACCAGGGTTAGGGGATCGAGCAGAAAGGCGAAGTCTGCGCGAAAGGTGGAGGTCGCGATCCAGGGGAATGGGAGCCGCTCGATGTAAGGCACGGTGAAGGAGCCGAAGCCTAAGGCGATGCTCGTGACCATGGCCAGGGGCGCCGCGGTAAACAGCAGGGCGATGCTGGTGACGAGGACCTTGGGAAAGCGACGGCCCAGCAATCCATTCAGCAGGAAGCCGATGAATGGCAGCACTGGGATCAACCATAGATGGAGGGAGGGGGTCTCGTTCATAGTTTCATCAGGTTGACTTGATCCACGTTGAGAGTGCTCCTCGAGCGGAAGATGGCAATGATGATGGCCAGGCCCACGGCGGCCTCGGCGGCGGCGACGACCATCACGAAGAAGACGAAAATTTGTCCCTGGACGCGGTGCCATTGATAGGCAAAGGCGACGAAGGTCAGGTTTACCGCGTTCAACATCAGTTCAATCGACATGAAGATGGTGATGATGTTTCGCTTGATGAGGAAGGCGCCAACACCGATGGAGAAAAGGATCGCGCTGAGTACCAGGTAGTAGGCGATGGGAACGACCATGTCAGTGCTCCTTGCTGGCCAGCGCTACTGCGCCCAGGATGGCAATGAGAATCAGGACCGAGGTCACCTCGAAGGGAAGCAGCAGGTCGCGGAAGAGGACTTTGCTGAGGTCGGCGGTGGAGACCACGTATTCTCCCAGGCGGGCCTGGGCCAGGTGGGTGCGCGCGGAGAGGAAGATGAAGGCCAGGAGGCTGACGAGGATGGCTACTCCTGGGATGCCTACGATGTAGGCGGCGTGACTACCGTGGGTTCGCTCTTCTTTTCCAGCGTTGAGGAGCATGATGACGAAGGTGAAGAGAACCATGATGGCGCCGGAATAGACGATGACCTGGGCGGCGGCTAAAAATTCGGCTCCTAGCAGGAGGTAGAGCACGGCCAGCGAGCTCATCACCACGATCAGGGAGAGCGCGCTGTTGATGGGGTGGCGCTGGAAGAGGAGGTTTAATGCTCCTGCCACACAGAGGCCGCCGAAAAAGATGAATAGAACCAGATACATGCTAGACCGATTCTCCCAGATCAGGGCCCGATGGTGATTGTAGAACACCTTGGTTCAGGTTTCGTGTTTCGGTGAAGGGTTGTGGCCGGGAACGGGAAAATGCAGAGCGCTTCCTTTGCGATCGGTCCACGGCACGCCGGGACATGTAGCACGGACCAGGTCTCAAAAGCGAGACCCCGCGGCAAGCCGGGGCAGGCCGGGGCACCCTTCGATTGTTTCCGGAAGTCTCCATTTTGCCTTGACGTCAAAACGTACCTCAGGGGCTAAAGCCCAATCTTTGTCGAGCCTTTACGGCCCGACTAAAGTCGTGCCCTGATACGAAGCATCAGAGACGTGACACGAGAAAAACTCGCGCGTTCCGTAGATTTGAATCTATCGTCCGACCCAGGAATCACGTCCTTGGAAATGCGGTTTTCACACACCCTTTAAGGCCTTCATTAGCTCCACTTCGGTGCGGCATGGCTGAACAGGCTGCTGAAAAACTCGGTTTTGTATCAGGGCACGACTTTAGTCGTGCCGTAAACGATTTGAGAATACGTCGGGCTTTAGCCCCTGAGGTACGTCTTTCCTGCCCTGTCCTCGAATTTTTCAGCAGCCTGCAAAGCCGTGCCCTTCGTTTGTGCATCGTCCTTCAGCCGGCGCTTTAGGCGAGCCATAGGCTGGTGGCCAGGATGTTGGCGATGGCCAGGGGCATCAGGAATTTCCAGCTGAAGCCCATGAGTTGGTCGTAGCGGAGCCTCGGCAGCGTGCCGCGCACCCAGATGTAAAGAAAAAGGAAACAGAAGACTTTTAATACGAACCAGAAGACCGGCACGATGGCCTGGAGAAAAATGCCTCCGAAGGCGGGGATCAGGTTGCCGAAGGGACTGGTCCAGCCGCCGAAAAAGAGCAGGGTGGCGACGCAGCTTACGGTGATCATGTTGGCGTATTCGGCCATGAAGAACATGGCGAATTTCATGGAACTGTATTCGGTGTGATAGCCGGCAGTGAGCTCGGTTTCGGCTTCTGGCAAATCGAAGGGGGCGCGGTTGGTTTCGGCATAGGCCGCCGTCAGGTAGATGAAGAAGGCGACGAATTGAAAGCCGCCAAAGACGTTCCAGGAGAACAGGCCGTGGGCGGATTGACTGTCTACGATGGTGCGCAGGTTCAGCGAGCCGGCGCGCAAGACCACGCCTACCAGCGAAAGTCCGAGGGCTAGTTCATAGCTGATGACCTGGGCGCTGGCACGCAGGGCGCCCAGCAGAGAATATTTGTTATTCGACGACCAGCCGGCCAAGGCGATTCCATAGACCCCGACTGAGGTGACGCCGAGAATTACCAGCAGGCCGATGTTGACGTTGGCAATCTCGAACATGTCGACGCCGTGCCAGGTGATGCGGGCGCCGAAGGGTATTACTGAGATCGAGATCAAGGCGCAGGCCAAGGCGATCATCGGCGCCATGATGTAGAGTGGCCGGTCTACGTTGGTGGGGAGCAGGTCTTCTTTTAGAAAGAGCTTGAGGCCGTCGGCCATGGGCTGCATCATGCCGAAGGGGCCTACACGGCTGGGTCCCCAACGGTTTTGAATGCGGCCGACTAGTTTGCGCTCCAGCAGCACGGTGTAGGCTACGGCGCCGAGGAAGATGGCCAGGACTACGGCGATCTTCAAACAACTCAGCAGGAAAAAGATGAGGAAGCTCACGGTGTCTTTCGCTTTCTGGCCCCACATTTGGGCAAACAGGTTAAAAGCGTACCTCAGGGCCTAAAGGCCAAACGGATTCGATGTTTAATGTACGGGCTAAAGCCCGTACCTACCAGCCCGTACCTGCCTTCGCGTACCTACCTTAGTCTGCTGCGGTTTCGGTGGGTTTGGTGGTGTGCGACTCCATGACGGATCGCAGGATGGTGCTGTAGCGGGTCAGGGAGCCGGAGGTAAATAGGGTGTCTTGTGCCGGGAGAATAAGGGCGTGGCGTTCGGGCCCGGTTTCGATTTGCACCAGCGATGATTGCACATGGACGTCGTTACCGGCCAATAGCTCCATGCGCGAGACCTGGTAGCCGGGAACGAGGCGCTGGATCTCGTCGAGTATGGCGAAGGGATCAAAGGGGCTGAGCTTGGGTTCCAGGTCTTGGGCCGCCAACCAGACGCTGTGACGGTCGGCTTCGCCGGATTGGGCTCCGCGGGTCTGGCCCATGTCGGCGCGCACACCGCGGCCGAAGGGAACGAGCTTTTTGGCGTCGGCGCCCATGGTGTCGGCGAGGCGCACAATCAGCTCGAAGTCGCTGCGCACACCGGCGCGGTCGGCAGCCTTCTTCACCAGTTGCTGGTCGCCGTAGGTATTGGTGACGGTTCCGGCTTTCTCGTAAAGATTGGAAGAGGGCAAGACCACGTCCGCCAACAGAGCGGTCTCGGTCAGGAACATATCCTGCACGATCAGGAAGGTGCTCTTGAGCGCAGCCGGGTCGATGCCGTAGCGGGCGATGGGGTTCGTGCCTACGATATATAACGCCGCAAGATCCCCACGTTCGGCGGCGTCAAACATCTCCACCAGATCCAAGCCTGGTGTTTGGCTCAGGGTAGTGCCGTATTCCTCGGCAAAGGCGCCGGGCTGGGTCACGGGTACGTAGCCGGGGAGAAAGCCGGGAAGTAGGCCCATATCCGCGGCGCCGCGGGAGTTGACGTAATCACCCAGGCAGGCGAAGCGGGCCTGGGGCAGCTTCATGCCGAAGTTCAGCAGGGCGTCGATGTCGCGGCCGCGATATTCGGAACCAAAGATGACGAGGAGGCTGGGTTCGGCGAGCAAGGCCTCGCGGAACTGCTTTGCCTCGTCGCCGGATTGCATTCCCGGGAAGGTTTCGTCTTCGCCGGCGAGGAAGCGGATTGCGTTGGCGTAGCCGTCCTGGGGAATGATGAGCGATTGGTGGGCCTGGCGTTCGAGCTTGATGCCGGCGTGGTTCACCAGGTAGATGCGGGCATTGTGGTGGCGCAGGTTGGTGCGCAGGTTCCAGGCCAACAATGGATGCTGCTCGGTGGGGTCGTTGCCCAGGACCAGGATCGCGGGCGCGGTCATGGTTTCGCGCAGCGAAGCGGCGCGGTCTTGCCGGCCGGAGAGGGCGCGGGCAAAGGCGGTGTAGTCAGCGGTGCGGTGGTGATCGATGTTGTTGGTGCCGAGCACGGTGCGGGCAAATTTTTGCAGGAGGTAGTTTTCTTCGTTGGTGGTGCGATTGGAGCCGAGGACGCCGATGGACTTTCCGCCCTTGGTATCGCGGATTTCACGCAATTTGCGGCCGGCGTGCGCCAGGGCCTGCTCCCAACTGACTTCTGCGAATTTGCCGTCGGGCTGGCGCACGAGGGGCTTGGTCAGGCGGTCGGTGTGGTTGGCAAAGTCGAACGCGTAGCGGCCCTTGACACATAAGAAGTCGCCGTTGATACCGCTCTTGTCGCGGTTGTCACCACGGAGAATCTCCGAGCCGCTATCGACGCTGCGCACGCCGAGGGTGGTTTTGCATCCGTCACCGCAGTGGGCACACACGGTGGAGACGTGATTCATTTCCCAGGGGCGGGTTTTGTAACGGTAACTGCCCGAGGTGAGGGCGCCGACGGGGCAGGCGTCAATGCACATGCCGCATTCTTCGCAGTCAAGATGGTCGCCTCCGTTGGGGGCGATGGTGCTGGTGACTCCTCGGTTCTGCACTCCGAGGGCCCAGACGTCCATGCCTTCGCCGCACATGCGCACGCAGCGATAGCAGAGGATGCAGCGCGGACGGTCGAAGAAGACTACCGGGGACCATTGCTGTTCTTCACGATGCTGCTTGGCTTCTACGTAGAGCGACTCGTGGGCTCCGTACTTGAAGGTCATGTCCTGGAGTTCGCATTCGCCACCGGCATCGCAGACCGGGCAATCTAATGGATGATTGCCAAGGAGGAGTTCCACGGTGGCTTTTCGAGCCTGGGTGATCTCATCGCTTTCGGTGGTGACGACCATGCCTTCCGCTACCGGGGTGGTGCAGGCGGTTTGCAGCTTGGGGACTTTCTCCAGGCGGACCAGGCACATGCGGCAGGCTGCCTGTAGGGACAGGCCGGGGTAGTAGCAGAATTGCGGGATGGCGATACTGGATTCGCGGCAGGCTTCGATCAGGAGAGTGCCTGCGGGGGCGGTTAGTTTTTTGCCGTCGACGGTGAAGGTTACGTCAGCCATGGGTTTGTGTCCTTTCCGTCGAGAGTCGCCGGTCGAGAGTTGTGGTATCCCACATCTCGCGAAAAACGAGCGAGATATGGGGCACCCGGAGTTCTGTTACAGGTCTGTCACAGAGTTTTGTTGTCACCCTCACCGGGGTTTTGTTTCCGGTCCTGCCACGGAGCGGGTTATGCATTGACCAGGACCTCTTGCGGCTGGGCGGCGTAGGGACAGGGTTTGCCGTCCAGGTGGTCTTCGAATTCTTTGCGGAATTTGTCGACGAAGGCGATGGTGGGCATGGCCGCCGCGTCTCCCAAGGGGCAGAAGGTTCGGCCTAGCATGTTTTGTGCCAGGTAACGAATGTTGTCGATGTCCTTGGCTACGCCGGCTCCGGCGTGGAAACGGGTGAGGGTCTTCTTTAGCCAGTCGGTGCCTTCACGGCAGGGAATACACCAGCCGCAGCTTTCGTGCTGGTAGAACTTCATGGTGCGCAGGGCGAATTCCACTATGCATCGAGTGTCATCGAGTACCACGACGCCGCCGGAACCAAGCATGCTGCCGGCTTTGCCTACCTGGTCGAAATCCATGCCAATATCGATTTCTTTGGGTAGGAGCACTGGCGTCGAGGACCCGCCGGGAACAACGGCCTTGAGCGATCTGCCGTTGGGGATGCCGCCGCCTACCTCGTAGATCATCTTCTTGAGGTTGTAGCCCATGGGCAGCTCGTAGACTCCGGGCTTGGCTACGTTGCCGCTCAAGCAGAAGAGGCGAGTGCCGCCGTTGCGTTCGGAGCCGATCTTGGCGTACTCCGCACCACCGATGCGGAAGATGTGGGGCACGGTGGCCAGGGTCTCGGCGTTATTAATGATGGTGGGGCCGCCATACAGGCCAACGACCGCTGGGAAGGGAGGACGGATGCGGGGAATGCCGCGCTTGCCTTCGAGCGATTCCATCAGGGCCGACTCTTCACCGACTTCGTAGGCACCGGCGCCAGTGTGAGAGATGATATCGAAATCGAGGTTGCTGCCGAAGATGTTCTTGCCCAGAAAGCCCTTGGCATAGGCGTCATCAATGGCTTTCTCCATAATCTTGAGCAGGTAGCGATATTCGCCGCGCAAGTAGATGAAGCCCATTTTGGAGCCGATGGCGAGACCGGCGATGATAACTCCCTCGATCACTGAGTGGGGGTCGTACTCAAAGATGAGGCGGTCTTTGCAGGTGCCTGGTTCGCTTTCATCTCCATTGACGAGAACGTATTTGGGTTTCGCGGATTGCTTGGGGACGAATGACCACTTCAGGCCGGTGGGGAAGCCGGCGCCGCCGCGGCCGCGCAGGTTGGAGGCCTTCATCTCGGTGATGATGCCGTCCGGGCCCAGTTCGATGGCCTTGCGTGCGGACTTGTATCCATCCAGCTCGAGGTACTTGTCGATGTCGGTCGCACCCTTGCCAAAGCGGTAGGAAACCAACTTGACTTCATCTGGATGGGAGACGAGATAGGCCATGGGTTTCTCCGCGTGTTTAGATCGGCAGTTCGCTCCGGGACCGATAGTCGGCGAGGACTTTGTCCATCGCGTCCGGGGTTAGATTTTCGTGAAAGTCGTAGTTCACTTGAACGGCGGGAGCCCAGCTGCAGGCCCCGATGCACTCTACTTCTTCCAGAGAGAAAAGCTTGTCGGGCGTGGTCTCTTTGTTGCCGATGCCCAGCTTTTTTTTGCAGTGGTCCAGGAGTTCATTGCCACCGCGCAGCATGCAACTGATGTTGGTGCATACCTGTACATGATACTTGCCCGCGGGCTTGGTGTGCAGCAGGGAGTAGTAACTGATGACGTTGCGGACGTCGAGTTGGGTGATCCCGATGCGAGCCGCCACTTCGCTGATCACTTCGTCGGAGAGATAGCCGACCTCGTCCTGGGCATAGAGCAGCATGGGGATGAGCGCCGATCGACGCAGCGGGTAAATCGTCACCATGCGGTCGAAGCGCGCGGCAAGGGCTGGACTGAAGAGGGTTTTGATCTCTGTGCTCATGATTTGATTTTAAGAGATAGCGGTCGATGTGACGTGTGCCAGATGTTCTATCCACTCGATGGCGGCTGCGTCGAGGGGTTTGGAGCCTGCTGGGAAGTTGAGAGTGCCGTCAGCTTCGATGCGGAACTCACCAAATTCTTCCCGCCCCGGCTGGAGAATGCGCCAGCAACCCTCGCCGGTTTCGGGGCTGAACCGCAAGTTCAGGGCCGAGTCCCGGTGCTTGACCAAAGCTTCTTCAGAGGTGCCGGTCACCAAATATTCGTCGGCTGCGTTGAGGCTGGCGGCGTGCGCGTAGACGCGGAGCATGCTGGTCAGCGAGTCCCAGATTTGCCGACGGACCTGAACCCCGTAATCCACATCGTCGCTCATCGGTCAATTTCTCCGAGGACGATGTCGATAGAGCCGATGACTGCGACCACGTCGGCGAGAAGCCGGCCCTTGCACATGGTTTCCAGAGCCTGCAGAGAAGCAAAGGTGGGGTTGCGCATGTGCACGCGGTACGGCTTGGCGGTGCCATCGCTGACCACAAAATAACCCATTTCTCCACGCGGAGACTCGATGGCCTGGTAGACCTGACCGGCCGGCACGGCAAATCCTTCGGTCACAATCTTAAAGTGATAGATGAGGGATTCCATCTGGGTCTTCATCTTTTCACGATCGGGGAGGACTACTTTGGGCGCGTCGGCTTTCAAGGGGCCGGTGGGCATGCCGTCCAGGGCTTGCTGGCAGATTTTAACCGACTCGCGCATTTCCTCAACCCGCAGGATATAGCGGGTCCACACATCGCCTACGGTGGAGGTGGGCACCTTGAATTGAAACTTCTCATAGCCGGAGTAGGGCATGTCGCGGCGCAGATCCCAATCGACGCCGCTGGCACGCAGGGGCGGCCCCGTCACTCCCAGGGCAACGGCATCGGCGGCGCTGAGGTAGCCGACGCCCTGCAGGCGGCTCACCCAGATGGGGTTGCCGTTGAGCAGGTTCTCATACTCGTCGATTTTTTCCGGCATCATCTTGAGCAAGTTTTGCACGCGCTCATAGAAGTCCACCGGCGGTTCGAGGGCGATGCCTCCGACGCGGAAATAAGAGCCCATCATGCGCTGGCCGCTGACATGCTCGAAGATCTTGAGGATCTCTTCGCGTTCACGGAAGGTGTAGAGGAAAAGGGTCAGCGCGCCGATATCCATCGCATGCGTACCCAGCCAGACCAGGTGCGACTGGAGGCGGGTGAGTTCGTTGAGCAGCACGCGCAGGAATTGCGCCCGGGGCGGGATTTCCAGCTCTAGCAGCTTCTCTACCGCCAGGCAATAGCACAGGTTGTTGGACATCGGACTGAGATAGTCGATGCGGTCGGTGAGGGGAACGACCTGCTGATAGAACTTGGCCTCGCAGGTTTTCTCGATGCCGGTGTGCAGGAAGCCGATGTCGGGGACGAGGCGGAGGATGGTTTCGCCGTCGATTTCGAGCACCAGGCGGAGCACGCCATGGGTCGAGGGATGCTGCGGCCCCATGTTAAGGACCATGGTGCGGTCCTTGTTGCCTTCCTCGACTCGCGGTTCGATCAGCGGGGCGATGACAAAGTCTGCGGCATCCACTAGCGGTAGCCCTCCACCGGGTAATCCTTGCGTAAAGGATGGCCTTCCCATTGATCGGGCATCATGATGCGGCGCAGGTTGGGGTGGCCGCCGAAGCGTACTCCGAACAGATCCCAAACTTCGCGCTCGTAGAAGTTGGCCGATGGCCATTCGGGAGTGATGCTTTCCACTTCTGGCTCGAGGGCATCGACCAGGACGCAAAGGCGGAGACGCTCCTTCAGGCTATGGGAAAGGATGTGATAGGTCACCTGGAAGCGTGGTTCGCTGGGATACCAGTCCACGCAGGTAACGTCGACCAGGAAGTTATAGCCCGCGGTTTTGAGGGTGCGGCACACGGGGCGGAGGTCGTCGCGGTTGATCCAGAGGGTCAGCTCACCGAGATCGAAGCGGGCGTTGGCGATGCACGAGGGCTTGACTGCCAGCAGGGCAGCGATGGCGTGGTTCTGGGCGTGGGTTGCGAGGACATCGTCTTTGCCTGTTGGGGCGTCCATCAGAGGTCCGCCTTATCGGAGGACCAGTCCAGAATTCCTTTTTTGGCCACGTAGAAGAGCCCGACCAGGACGAAGCCGAGGTAGACGACCATTTCCCAGAAGCCGAACATGCGGGAGCCGACGAGTTTGGGCAGATCGCGGTAGACCACGGCCCAGGGGAGCATGAAGACGGCTTCCACGTCGAACAGGATGAAGAGCATGGCGACCATGTAGAAGCGGACGGAGAAGCGGCCGCGGGCGTCGCCTTCGGCAGGGATGCCGCACTCATAGGACGACAGCTTGACCGCGCTGTTGCGATGCCGCCCGATGAACCAGGAAGCGGTCACGATTGCGGCTCCAAAGCCCACCGCGACCAGGATTTGCATGAGCAGCGGTAAGTAGTTCCAAAAGTAATCGGGGGTTGGCATTTTTCTCGCGCTCTGGTTCGACTGTAAGTTTTCGCTTTGCTGGAGTCAAGCAGCGGTTATGGTGCGGTGACAATCGCGCCCAGGTGGTGACTGGATCGATTCTGGCGTTTTTCTTGTGGAGCTCTCAAGGCGTTCCACTTTCGGCCGATATCCCCCGTACGGGGGAAACCATGTACCACAGTTTATTGGAGATTTCGCAGGCGGGTTTGGTTACGGGATTGAGTTCAGCGGTGGAACTGCGGCCTTTCGTTCGCCGCCAGCTATCGCCGGAGGAAGGGCGCGCGATCGAGATTCTTGGTCACGCGATCGAATACCTGGCAGATGAATACTGCGCGGATGCTCAGCCCAAGGGGCGTTTAGGGAATGCGGATCCGCGTATTGAAGCGATCCAGACGCTCAAGGCGCTGAATCGGTCGATCTATTATTCTTCGGTTGAAGTGGAACCGGCATTCAGTCGCATGAAGCGGTGGGTGATGGGTACGCCGACGCCCTGAACCCGACGTTCTGAACCGTGAGGGGGGAGTGATAGTCTCCCTCTATGTATTTCGTCCTGAATGGGCAGACGCGTGAATTTGGGCAACTGGCGCCTGGGGCCAACCTGCAGGATTTGATTGTCGAGCTCGGTCTTAAGGGGGACCGGGTGGCGATTGAACATAACGGGAACATTGTTCCCCGGGCCGAGTGGGCGGATGCTGGCCTGGCGGACGGAGACCGGTTGGAGATTGTGCACTTTGTCGGCGGAGGCCGGTAAGGATGCGCAAGGCTGTTTGGTTTTTGCTGGCGGTTGCTGCGCTGACACAGGGGGGCTTGGCACAAGGGTATAAGGCAGAGGAGGATGGCGCTCCTACCTTTACCGTTACGGATCTGCCGGGAGGGCGGCCGCTGCGCATTGTGGTTTATGGCGACATGCGGTTTACCGATCCCAGTAATACCTCCGATACTCACCCCGGAGCGCGCAAGTGGCTGGCGCAGAAGGTGGCTGAGGAGAAGCCGGACATTCTGTTGCTCACCGGCGATATGCCCTTTCACGGGAGTGATCCTGCGGACTGGAAAGTGTATGAGCAGGAAACGGCCGCATGGAAGCAGGAGCGACTACGGATTTATCCCACGGTCGGCAATCATGAAGGGCTTCCTGATCCGGTCAAAGGGATTGCCAATTACTTTGCGGCTTATCCGCAGTTGGAAAACCACAGTTATTACTCGGTGCAACTGGGCAATGTTTACCTCATTACCTTGGATAGCAGTATTTTCCTTGGGCAGGGGTGGCCACAACGTCTGTGGTTGAATGCCCAGCTAGCGCACATTCCTGCGTCGGCGGATTTTGTTTTCTTTTTGTTTCATGCGCCGCTGGTTTCGGACTTGCAAACTGCGTTTATGTTGGGGATTCCTGATCCTTCCAGCCTCGACCTGCGGCATGAGTTAGAGGATTACGCGGCTAAATCTCACGCGAAGTTTGTTGTGTTCAATGGGCATATCCATAATTACGAGCGGTTTGATGTGAATGGGATTATGCATGTGATTTCGGGCGGCGGCGGCGCTCGGCCTTACCCGATTTTTATTCGTGGGGATCAGGATTTGTATCAGGCGCGCACTTATCCGAATTTTAATTATGTGGTGATTACGTTAGAGGGTAAGCACGCAGTGGCGAAGATGTATCGGGTGGTGGATCCGGATGCTGCGAATAAGACGGTGGAGTTGAAGGATAGTTTTGCGTTGGATGCCAAGTAGGGGTCGCTCCCACGGACGGTGGGGGTTTTCATCTGAAATTGGTCGCTGGTGAGCGAACTGCGGATCCCTCCACGGCACGCCGGGACAGGTCGGCTTCGCTCCTAATGACAAAGGGGAGAGTGGGGTTTCCAGGGGGAATTGGTCCATGGCACGCCGGGACAGGTTTGAGGGATCCCAGGTCTCAAAAGCGAGACCTGAGGCGCCCATCGTTTTTCCCTCGGGTTTTTCCTGCAGCCTTTTTCCTGCACATTCCTGCACTTTATTGTGGGATGACGGAGGGGTTCAAGGCGGGGAATTGGCGCTGGTGCCAGTAGGGGTACGGCGCTTGGGTTTTGCTGGCGGCATCCAGCTTGGCTACCTGGGCGGGTGTCAGGTTCCAGGTAGCCGCGGCTAGATTTTGACGGAGCTGGGTTTCATTGCGGGCTCCGACGATGACCGTAGATACCGTTGGACGCTGTAATAGCCAGTTCAGTGCAATCTGGGGAACAGGCTTGCCGGTCTCGGCGGCTACCTCCTCTAACGCGTCGACCACTTTGTAGAGATATTCATCTTCGATTTGCGGACCCTGCGCAGCAGTTTTGTGCAGACGGCTCTCAGCCGGTAATGGATGGCCGCGGCGGATTTTGCCGGTCAGGCGTCCCCAGCCCAGAGGACTCCAGATGATGGCGCCTACTCCTTGATCGATGCCCAGGGGCATCAGCTCCTGCTCGTAGTCACGACCTACTACCGAGTAGTAGACCTGGTGGGCTACGTAACGTGACCAGCCGTAGCGATCCGATACTGCCAGGGACTTCATGAGATGCCAGCCGGAGAAGTTGGAGCAGGCGATGTAACGGACCTTGCCGCTTCGTACCAGGGTGTTGAGGGTGTCGAGCGTTTCTTCTACGGGCGTGGTCGCGTCGAATCCGTGCAGATGATAGATGTCGATGTAATCCGTTCCCAAACGTTTGAGGCTGGCCTCGCAGGCGTGTACCAGGTGATGGCGGCTGGAGCCGAGGTCGTTGGGGCCTTCTCCCATGGGGAAGGTGGCTTTGGTCGATAACAAGACCTTGTCACGACGGCCGGCGGTCGCCTGACCTAGAATTTCTTCGGACCTGCCTTGCGAGTAGACATCCGCCGTGTCGAAGAGGTTCACGCCTGCTTCGAGACAAATGTCGACCAGGCGTGTTGCTTCGGCTACGTCCGTCGCTCCCCAGGCCCTGAAAAATTCGCCCTCACCGCCAAATGTCGCTGCGCCTAAGCAGAGCACTGGCACCTTTAATCCCGAATTGCCGAGTCGTCTGAATTCCATAATGCAAGAATAAACGAATGGAATCTTCACCGCGAACGCCGCCATGGCTGGGCGCTGGTTGGTGGGCGCTCTGCTTTCAATTCTTTGTTGCCGAACAGATTGCGCGCATGAGCTGGCCGGCGCATTACAGCATGACAGGGAATTGGATCAGCGACCTGGGTGCAGCCAATTCACCTTTGCATTGGGTCATGAATGGTTCGTTTGTCGTGCAGGGGGTGCTGATTTCTGTGGGCGCTATCCTGATGCGTCGCTTGTTTCCCGCGAAGGCGAGTTACCGGGTTGCGCTGCTGCTGTTCCTGGTTTCCGGCGTGGGTGTCCTGATGGTGGGGTTGGTGCCTGAGGATAGTGACGCGCAAGTGCATCGGGTGGCCGCCCTGGTGCACCTGCTGGCGGGTAATTTGGCGATGGTCCTGATAGGGCTGGCGATGATCGCCGGAGCAGCCAGGGTGCGCTTCCGAGGCTCCATTACTCTATTGGCGGGATTGTTGGGACTGACGGCCTTGGCTCTGTTGGGTCTGGGCGAGAAGGATGTGGGTACCTTCGAACGAATGGCCGCGTACCCGCTGACGCTATGGCTCACCTGGACAGGCTGGCTCATGTTTCATTCCTGAGGGAGATGCGGATGAAAATCCTGCTTGGTCTCGTTCTGGGTTTCGGAGCGGCTTTGACTTCCGCTGCCCAGGAGAATCCGCTCGCGGGCGTGATTGATATCCACGTACATTGCGCGCCGGATAGCACGCCACGCAAGATCGATGCCATCGACCTGGCGCGGTTGGCGAAGAGCCGAGGTATGCGCGGGCTGGTGCTGAAGAACCACTATGAGCCGACGGCTTCGCTCGCTTACGTGGTGCGCAAAGAGGTTCCGGGGATCGAAGTGTTTGGCGGAGTCGATCTGAACCTTTCCGTTGGGGGGGATGAACCCTTCGGCGGTGGAACACATGGCGGCGACTACCGGAGGCTACGGCCGCGTAGTGTGGATGAGCACGTTTGATTCCGAGGCCCAGGTGCGGTTCTCCAAACAGGATCGGCCTTTTGTGCGGGTGTCACGGAATGGCCAGTTGCTGCCTGAGACCAAGGAGGTGATTGCGCTGATCGCCAAGCGGAACCTGGTGTTGGCGACTGGACATCCGACGGCGGAAGAGGCTCTGCTGATGATTCGCGAAGGACGGGACCGGGGGGTGAAGCACATGGTTGTGACCCATGCCATGATGCAGCCGATTCACATGTCGGATGCGCAGATGCTGGAAGCGGCTAAGATGGGCGCGTACATCGAGTTTGTCTACAACGGGCTGATTGGATCGTATAAGGAGTTCACGTTTAAAGAGTATGCTCGCGCGATCCGGTATGTCGGGGTTGACCACTGCATCCTCTCGAGTGATATGGGCCAGCCTGCGAATCCTTTGCATACGGATGGGCTCATATTGTTTTTCGAGGGACTCAAGGAGCAGGGAATTACGCAGGCTGAGATTGATCGCATGGCGAAGGAAAATCCGGCTCGTTTGCTGGGCCTTGAATAACGAGGGGAAAGAGACCGAATGGTGAACGTGGATCGCAGGACGTTTTTGCAGGGGGCTGTTGCCGCGGCGGTGACGGCTTCCATTCCGGGTGCAGTGCAGGGTGAGGCCACCACGAAAAAGATGATTGGGATCCAGGTGGGCGCGGTTTCTTTTTTCGATGAGGGCGCGGAGAAGGTGCTGGATGAATTTGAGCGAGACGCGGCGGTGAACACGCTTTTCCTGGCGACCTATACGTATGGACGGGGCATCGCTGGACGACAGGTTCCGGGGCAGCCGCTGCCCGATCATGGTAAGCAGGAGTACGACACGGGCACGTTTTATGGCGGCAACTACGCGACGATCCATCCCGAGTTTTACAAGGACACGGTCTTTAAAGGCACGCGCGCGACCGATCTGGGCGACTACGATGTGTTGCAGGCGGTTCTTCCGGCGGCGCGGAAGCGGGGCATCAAGACCATTTGCTGGTTTGAAGACGTTTTCCGCAAGGATCTGCCGAACATCGACCAACTGCAAGAGAAGGAACTGTCCGGGCAAAACGCGACGACACTGTGCTTCAACAATCCGAACTACCGGAATTTTCTTTTGGGGATTGTCGATGACTGGTCTCACTCCTATGACATTGATGGGGTGATGTGGGGCTCGGAGCGGCAGGGTCCGTTTGCCAATGCGCTGGGCGCGAGTGCCGGAGGGCGAAACACGAATCCTCACAACGTCACGTGCTTTTGCCAGTATTGCGAGGCCAAGGCTAAGACACGCGGGATCAATATTGAGCGCGCACGGCAGGGATTTCTGGAGTTAGCAAAGTTTGTGGATGCGGGCCGGCAGGGGCAGAGGCCGGTGGACGGTTACTACGTCGAGGTGTGGCGGCTGATGCTGCGGTATCCGGAGCTGTTGGCGTGGGAGATGCTTTGGACAGATAGCCTGCGCGAGACGTACGCGGCGATCTACAAGCAGGTGAAGGAGGCCAAATCTTCGTTGGGCGTTGGATGGCATATCTGGCACACCAACTCGTTCAACCCGATCTATCGCGCGGAGCAGGATTTGGCAGCGATCGCTCCGGTGTCTGACTTTTTGAAAATTGTGATTTATCACAATTGCGGTGGCGAAAGGATGGCGGAGTACATCGAGAGCGTTCACCAGACGCTGTATGGGGATGTGCCACAGCAGGAGTTGCTGGACTTTCACTACCGGGTGCTGGATTACAAGGAGAAGAGCCTGGCGGAGATTCCGTTTACCGGGTTATCGGCGGATTATGTCTATCGTGAAACCAAGCGGGCGCGCGCCGGTCTGGCGGGTACGAAGACCCAGTTGTGGCCGGGAATCGATATTGATATTCCGACGGCGGCGAATCATAGCAAGTGCAGTCCGGAGGGGACGAGAGATGCGGTTCTGGCTGCGTTCCATGGCGGGGCGGACGGCGTGATTTTGTCGCGAAAGTATTCGGAGATGAAGTTGGCGAATTTGAAGGGTGCTCGGTTGGCGTTGCAGCAGCTTGGTTTGACTTAGGCTGGGGTTGGTTTCAATATAGGCCGCTCGAGCGCGCTGCGATCCCAATTCGCCAAGTCGGCTGCCGCCTGGTAGGAGCTTTGCAGGAAGGTGAGCAGGGAATCATCCGGTGAGGGCTCCATGAGGAGGTCGTCGTACAGGTAGATGAACTCACCCAGGTCCTTGTTGTAGGCGGCCTTTGCGGGCTGGATCGCTGCGTTGTCCAGACACTTCGGCGCCGGTGCGGCATAACAATAGAAGGCCGCTTCTCCGAAGCCACCGTTGCCGGGCCAAAAGCCTGCACTAATGACTTCCTGCGAATAGGCCTCACGGGTGATGGCGTCTGCTCCTTCGCGCGCCGGCGCAGGCCTGCCGGAGAATCGCGTGACAGCCAGGTCGAAGCTGCCCCAGAAGAAATGGACGGGACTGACTTTCCCCACAAAGCGGGAGGAGAACTGCTGAAAGATACGGTCGGCTTGCATCAGGACTCTCCAGAACTGGTGAGCCGCCTGAGGGTCGTAGGACGCGTGCTGGTCGTCTTCCAGGAAGGGAATCGGATGCTTCAGTTCCACTGGCACGGGATGGATTTCGACGCTGACACCGAGCGCGGCAAGGCTGCGCTGGTACTCGCGGTAAAAGTCGGCAACGGATTGGGCGCGCAGAGGAGTCGCCAGGGTGGCGCCGGTGCTCATCCTGAATTGCAGTTCATGACTGACGAAGTCGAAGGTGATCTCGAGGAACTCTGAGCCATACGGCATGGCCGAGGTATTCAGGCCGCGGGCGCTTACGTAGAGCGGCACATTCCACCAGTGCGCCTGGAGGGGGCTGAGGGCGAGGCGGGTCTTGCCTACAATCTGCGTCCACATGTGCAGGGTGTCAGCAGTTGCTTGCCAGTCAGTCCATTTGAGCGGAGGCCAAATGTCAGCGGTCACGATGCATTTATTGGCAGAAGACAAGCATGCCGAAGAGGAAGATCCAAAAGACGCCCATGGTGTGCCAGTACCAGGCGGTGCAGTCGACCACTACCTGTCGCAGTTCGATGCGGCGTAGAAAGATAAGGGCCAGCATCGCGCCTGCCAATCCAGCTACACCGATCAGCAAGTGCAGGCCGTGGGTGCCGGTAATCAGGTAGAAAAAATGGCTGCTTGGGTTGGAGGCGAAGAAGACGCCCTGCGCCACCAGTTGTTTCCAGGCGATCCATTGGCCGGCGAGAAACAGGGCACCCAGGAGAACGGTTGCCGCCAGCCAGGGAGCAGCGCGGCGGATGGTGGGACGGCCTAGGCCCAGCCATTCCTCCATGACGTCGATCTCGCGGAAAAAGTGCCTGCGGCCGACCTCCATGGTCAGACTGCTGAGCAGGATCAGGGCAGTGTTGATCCACAGGATGGGAGGTATCGCGACCGGGTGCCAGTCAATGACCCAGATGTTGTTGGGGGTGAAATGGCCGCTGCTCTGGCGGGCGAAAAAGGCACTTACCAGGGCGATGAAAAACATGAGGTCGCTAGCCAAGGCGAAAAACAGCACCATGCGGTAGCGGCCGAGGAGGTCTCGGGGTCCACGACGGCCGGAGGGCCGGTTCTCCCAGTTTTCGCCGTCTCCGCCGCCACCAGTTGGCCTGCGGGCTACCGGCGGTTTGCCGCCAAATCCAGGATCCTTGCGCTCGGTCTCTACGGGGGTGCGGGTGAAGGTAGCTGGCATGGAAGAAACTCCGACATTCTGAAGATTACTCCTGTTTGGGCCTCGGGTCCCAGTTGTATTTAAAAAGTAGTTCACTGGCGTGAATCTATTCGTGGGGGTTGGATGCGGACGAGTGCATTTGAGCCTGGATGAATTGGACAGAATTGCCTGAGAACAGCCATCACGGAATCGAGTCCCGCAGGGACGGCTGAACTTAGCCCAGGACGCCAGTCCTGGGTAGGGATCGAGAAACGAAAAGTCCCGAAGGGACGACTGGAATCTAAGCTACGCTGCGCGGTTCAGAACCAGGTCTCGATTAACTTTTCAGTCGTCCCTACGGGACTTTTCAAGTGCATGCTGACCCAGGACTGACGTCCTGGGCTAAGTTCAGCCGTCCCTGCGGGACTCGATTTCGTGATGGCTATTTCTTTGGTCGCGGACCATGTTTACGAAGAGTTGATGGACGCGGCGATCGCTTGAGAGCTCGGGGTGGAAGGTGGCGGCCAGTAGCCGGCCCTGGCGCACCAGGACGGGAAAGCCGTTTCTTTCTGCCATGACTTCGACTCCGTCGCCCACAGCGGCTATGCGCGGGGCTCGGATGTAGACCATCTCCAGCGGTCCGCCGGGCAGCTTGGTTTCTTCGGTTTGGATGGCGCTGTCGATCTGCCTGCCGTAGGCGTTGCGCTCTACGGTGATGTCCATGAGGGCCAAGCTCTCCTGCGCTGGGTGGGAGACGTTGCGGGCCAGCAGGATGCAGCCGGCGCAGGTGCCGAAGGCGGGCTTCTCGGCCAGGAAGCGCTGCAAGGATTCAAGAAAGCCGTCGCGCTCGAGAAATTTCAGGAAGGTGGTTGATTCGCCCCCGGGCAGGATCAGGCCATCCAGTCCCTCAAGCTCAGATGGTTTGCGCACCTCGACGGCTTCCGCACCCGCCTCCTCAAGGGCCTGGGCGTGAGCGGCAAAGTCTCCCTGGAGGGCGAGTACGCCGATGCGCGGACGGTCCAGATCCGCATCCGGATTAGGCATCAGGCTTACCAGCCGCGGGTCTGTAGCAGTTCGCCCTCTTCCAACCCGGAGATTGCCAAGCCGTGCATGGCTCCGGTCATCTGCTCGCTGACATCAGCCAGTACTTTGGGGTCGTTGTAATGCGCGGTGGCGATCACGATGGCTTTGGCTCGCGACTCCGCTTCTTCGCGCTCTTCCGGATTACGGGGCTTCCCGGTCTTCTCGTCCAACTCGACATCGAGCGGGGTCGCGCCTTCCTTCATGAAGATGCCAGAGCCGACAAAGACGGCCTCCGCACCCAGCTGCATCATGAGGGCGGCGTCGGCCGGGGTGGCGATGCCGCCGGCGGAGAAGTTGGGCACGGGCAGCTTGCCGGTCCTGGCTACCATGCGCACCAGTTCGTAGGGAGCGCGATGCTCTTTGGCCGCGGCGTAGAGTTCCTCGTCATGGAGCACGGTGAGGGCTCTCATCTCTTTCACGATTTGCCGCATGTGCTTCACGGCGTGGACCACGTCACCGGTACCGGCTTCGCCCTTGGTGCGAATCATGGCCGCGCCTTCGGCGATGCGCCGCAGGGCTTCGCCCAGGTCCCGGGCGCCGCAAACAAAGGGAGTGGTAAAGGCGTGCTTGTCGATGTGGTGGAGCTCGTCGGCTGGAGTCAGCACTTCGCTTTCGTCGATGAAGTCGACACCGAGGTACTGCAGAATTTGTGCTTCGGCAAAATGCCCAATGCGGGCCTTGGCCATGACGGGGATGGAAACCGCGCCAATGATTTTCTTGATCAGGCTCGGCTTGGCCATGCGGGCCACGCCACCCTGAGCGCGGATCATTGCCGGCACGCGTTCCAGAGCCATGACCGCGGTGGCGCCGGCCTTCTCGGCAATGATGGCCTGCTCGGTGCTCATCACGTCCATGATGACGCCGCCCTTGAGCATCTCGGCCAGGCCCAGCTTCAGGCGCAATGCTGTCGGGTAATTGCCGTTCGATTCAGCCATCTTTCTGCCTCCAACACTGTTCGCGAACACGCTGGTGTCCGGAACCAGGTTCCAGGTTAAGTTTAGCAGTTATTGAGGGCGTGAATTCCCGCTCTGGTACTCATTGCCAGCGCCCCTGCTGGGGCGCGTGCTGCACGAATGCTGGTCCCGCGAACATGGCAAGAGCGCAGGGTATGTGAGAACCAGGATTTATGAGTTTAGTCCCGCAGGGACGGCTGAACTTAGCCCAGGACGCTAGTCCTGGGTTCGATTTGAAAGGGACGGCTGAAAATAGGCCGCGACGCAATCCTCCTTCAGCCGTCCCTACGGGACTTAATCCTGTTTCACGGTGTACCCAGGACTAGCGTCCTGGGCTAAGTTCAGCCGTCCCCTTCGACAAGCTCAGGGCAGGCTCTGCGGGACTAAATTCGTAAATTCTGGTTCTCACACACGCTCTAAAAGCCCAGATCGTTGTTGGGTCTGTGCGATCCGACTCAAGTCGTGCCCTGATACAAAGCATCAGAGCGGTGACTTTCAAAACGTCGTGGATCTCGCGGATTTTGGATCTATCCACCCGCTCTGGTATTGATTACCAGCGCTCGCGGTGCGCGTCGCGGTTCGGGGTGGCTGCGGTATACTCGGACTCAACATGGCGACGAATAAAACTTTCTACATTGAGACTTTCGGTTGCCAGATGAACGTGCATGACTCGGAGAAAGTGATCGGCACGCTTCGCCATGAAGGGTATGCCCAGGTGGACACCGAAGCTGCTGCTGACCTGATCCTGTACAACACCTGCTCAATCCGCGACAAAGCTGAACAAAAAGTCTTCAATCGGCTGAACGACTACAAGAAGTTTTATGCATCGGGCAAACGCTTCGTGGTGCTGGGTTGTGTAGCGCAGCAGGAAGGCGAGCGGATCTTCGAGCGCGCTCCTTATGTGTCGCTGGTTTCAGGATCGGCCTCGTACCGCAAGTTGCCGGAGATGCTGGTTCGCCTGGAAGCAGGGGAGTCGCGCATTACCGGTCTGGACGACCGGCAGACGGAAGAGACCTTCGAAACGGAGTTTACTGCGCGCACGAATCGCCACCGGGGCTACATCACGATTATCGAAGGATGCGACAAGTTCTGCGCTTACTGTGTGGTTCCTTATACGCGAGGCAAGGAGCGCAGCCGTACTTCGACTTCGGTGCTGGCCGAGGCGCGGCAGATGGCCGAGGCCGGGTATACCGAGATCCAGCTGCTGGGGCAGAACGTCAATTCCTATCGCGACCGTGAAGGCAAGCGCAGCTTTGCCGAGCTACTGGCCGCGGTCGGCCAGGTTCCTGGGATTCGCCGGGTGCGCTTCACGACGTCCCATCCGCGTGACTTTACCCCAGACATCGTTGCCGCGATCGATGCAGTGCCTACACTGTGCGATCACGTTCATCTGCCGGTGCAGAGCGGCTCAACGCGGGTGCTGGCTGCGATGCAACGGGAGTACAGCCGTGAGGAGTACCTGGAACGGCTCTCGTGGATCAAAGCGGCGCGGCGCCCCATCAGCATCACCACCGATATGATTGTCGGTTTTCCGGGAGAGACGGAGGAGGACTTCGAGCAGACATTGAGCCTGGCGGCTGAGGTCGGGTTCGATGCGGTGTTTGCTTTCAAGTTTTCGCCGCGGCCCAACACGCCTGCCATCTCGCTCGCAGACAGCATCCCAGAAGAGGAAAAGAGCCGCCGCCTGCAGGTGCTTCTCGACGGCCAGCGTGAGATTCAAAGGTCCAACTACGCCAGCCACATAGGCCAAGTTCTGGAAGCTGCCGTTGAAGGATATAACAGCCAGCGGGGCCAAGTGATTGGCCGCACCTCGCAGAACAAAACGCTCAATTTTACGACTCCGCAGCCCATCAGCCCCGCTCCAGGCAGTTATGTTCCGGTGCGGATCACCCACAGTCACCCCAACAGCCTTGTCGGCGAGGCCGTCTGTTAGTGGCGCCGGTATAAGGAGCTGACCATGGATGTCGAAATGAAGATCCGCGGTCTGGTCATGGATCCGGCAAGCAATATGCCGATCGTGATCCTGAAAGATGTCAAGAGCGACACGGTTCTGCCCATCTGGGTCGGCATGTATGAAGCCAATGCCATTGCGCTGGAGATCGAGAAGTCTGCCACCCCGAGGCCGATGACGCACGACCTCCTGAAAAACCTCGTCCGCGGCTTGAACGCTTCGGTGCAAAAGGTTGTGGTGACGGAACTTAAGAATGATACGTTCTATGCTGTGATCTGGATGGAGCAGGACGGGGAAGTGGTCAGCCTGGACGCCCGCCCCTCAGACGCGCTGGCCTTGGCCCTCCGCTCCGACTGTCCAATTTACGTGAGTGAAGAGGTGATTCGGATAGCCAAGCTCGCCCCGAGCATGGCCGAGACGACGCCCGAGGAGCTTCGACGCTGGCTGGAGGGACTGAATGACGAGGACCTTGGCCGGTACAAGATGTAGTTTCGGTTCTGCATGAGGGTTTTGGGTGAAATGCTGTACAGAATCCCTGAACACCGGATGGATGTGTAAAAGCTTACAGAAAGTCTTCCAACGGTACCCATTGAGGCAGCAATCCAGTAACAAAGGATGCGCACCCGCCGACCTTTTCTTCATTCATTTTGAGGGGCTGACTTATATAATTCACTCAATTGCACGGGGTCCGGTTTGGAATCTGCCGTGTCAAAAAAAGATTGCAGCGTTTACCGCGACGGTCGAGTGACGGCGTCCTGACTGCTTTGTACAGTACTACTAAAAAATGACGGCCTGATCTGTTGATGCAGTCAACGTAACGAGTAGGCACGACTTGGCACCTCCACGGCAAACCCTCCCCTAAAAAGTCCCGTTTGGCCAGCAGGCACAACCAGCGGGGACCGCGAGGAACTTTTGGCCACACCAGAATCAAGTCCCAACCGATCTTCATCGGGGAAGCTGAAGGCGCTGCTTTTTAAGGGCAGTGGCAGCCGCGGAGGCGAACGTTATCGCCGCGCCAGCATCACCGCTTCCTCCTCCTTCGTCACCAAGGCGCTGAACGTTGCAATCAGCTTCCTTTCTGTGCCGTTGACGGTTCATTACCTTGGTGCGGAACGATACGGCGTGTGGCTTACCATCAGCAGCTTGCTGACCTGGATGTCGATGACGGATTTCGGGCTGGCCGGGAATGCCTTGATTAATGTGCTGGCCGAGGCCAGCGGCAAAGACGACCGGGAAGGGGCGCAACATTATGCGTCGTCTGCCTTCTGGGCTCTGACCGGAGTTGGTGTGCTTACCGGAACCGTCGCCTTGGCAACGTTCCGCTTCATCCCCTGGCGAGCGGTTTTTCAGGTTTCCGCGACCACGTCCACGCATGAGTTGCAACTTGCTTGCGCTCTTACACTTGGATTCCTGGTGTTGAATTTTCCCTTGAGCATGCAGCAATCGGTTTACAGCGCATACCAGGATGGTTATTTCGCAAACATGTGGGGAATCGCGGCGAACTCGCTCGCCCTGCTTGCCCTGGTGATCGTGTCCCGAAGTCATGGCGGCTTGCCGCAACTGGTGCTGGCTCTTTCGGGGACGCGTGCCGCCGTAGGAATTGCCAACTTTTTCTTCCTGTATCGACGCTACCACTGGCTCAAGCCTTCTCCGTTGGCCGTGCGATGGGCGTGTGTGAAACGGTTGTTTTCTCTGGGCAGCAAGTACCTGGTCACTCAGTTAGCCTCGCTGGGCATTTATCAAAGCCAGCCTATGATCATCACCCAAATGATGGGTCCCAAGTACGTGGTGATCTTTGTGGTGGCCTATAAGATCATCGCGTTGCCAATTGATCTTGCATACATGGCGACTGCACCGTTTGTCTCTGCTTTTGGCGAAGCGAAGGCAAGGATGGAATGGACCTGGATCAAAGATGCGTACCTGAAGGCAAACAAGGCCTCGATGATGTTCGGCCTGCCGATGTTGGCCGTGCTGGCAATATTTGCCAAGCCCATCATCCGGATCTGGGCCGGTGCGGCGGCGGTGCCCAGCACTTCCTTGATCGTGGGGCTGACGCTTTATAGCGCGCTCGGCATTGCGGTCATGACCATCGGGCAATTGCTGGTAGGCCTGGAGCGGGTGAACGCCCTGGCCGTCTCCCTTGTACTTTGTGCGCTGGCGATTATCGGATCCTCGATTGTGGTGGCGCCGTACTGGGGTCTCACGGGTATTGCCTTCTGCATGGCCGGTTCGAAGATGGTGACGTATTGGCCGATCCAACTTAGGGAACTGCGGCGTATCTTCCGCGAGACGCACGCTCCTGTCCATGAATCCGTGACGGAGCCCGTAGCATAAAACGAAAGGTTGGCAACTTATCTTTCGATAAAAACATCAGACTTTGGTATAATTGACCTAGGCAGTAAACATCCTCCTTTAGAACCAAGGGCCCAGTTTCATGGTGTGACCCAAGCCGGGTAACCGGTTTGAGCTGTGTGTCCGCACTCTCCCAATGGTGTCGGTTGCAGCCGAAGATCTACTTCCGGTTCGTTAGGTGAGCATGAAAATAGCGTTCGTCAGTCAACCCATCGATACGATTATTCCTCCCTACCAGAATTCCGTGGGTGCCTGTACCTACTCGGTAGCCACGCTGTTAGCGCAGTCCAACGAGGTGGTGGTTTATGGGCTCAAGGATAATCACGAGAAGTTACCCTGGGCAGAGGCCTCGGGGGTCGACTATCGCTTTTTTCCTGCAACGGGGTTAGACAAGCGGCTGCACGCCATGCACAGGCAACTGGCCAAGTTCTTTCGCCGGTCGACACCCATTTCCACCTCGCGGTGGTGGTATCCGGGCTACGCACGGCAGGTCGCAGAAGACCTGAGCGAACAGGGCTGCGACGTGATTCATTTGCAGCACTGCTCGCAATACGCACCGGTGATCCGCGCACTTAATCCGAAGGCAAAGATCGTACTGCATTTGCATGCCGAGTGGTTTTCGCAAAGCAATCCGTCGGTTCTTGCAAACCGGCTGGATTCGGTCGACCTGGTGACCACAGTCGGGGATTATGTAACGGATAAAACCAAGCGTATGTTCCCGGTGGTGGCGGGCCGTTGTGAAACGACCTATAACGGCATCGATGCTCAGGAGTTTGCGAGAGACAAGGATTACAACGCTAGCCGGCAGCGAACGAAAAGGATTCTCTACAGCGGAGCCGTATCCCCGCACAAGGGATTGCATGTGCTCCTGGAGGCGTTTGTGCCCGTGGCGCGGCAGTATCCCGACGTGCAGCTAGACATCGTGGGCCCGATCGGCAATTACCCGGTCGAAGAGAATTTCGATTTGCGGGATCAGAAGCAGACCATTCGCATGCTGGCGCCGTTCTATGCCACGAAGCCGTGGTCTGTTATCCGGTCTAAGCTTCTGCGCAAAGGAACGGATCGTGAAGGATATCTGCGGTATCTGAAGGCGAGCCTCCCGGCCGATGTGGCGGAGAGGGTTTCGTTCCTGGGCATGATTCCGCGATCAGAATTGGTGGATCGGTACTATGCAGCGGATATATTTGCGTTCGCTCCGATCTGGAACGAAGGCTTTGGACTGCCTCCTGTGGAAGCTATGGCGGCGGGCCTACCCGTGGTGACGAGCCGTTCGGGCACGGTGATGGAGACCGTGGTCGACGGGAAGACGGGGTACCTGGTCGAGAAAAATAATGCTGCGGAGTTGGCCGAGGCACTTCTGGTGTTGCTCAAGGACGACGAACGCCGAGAGGCTATGGGACGGGCGGGTCGGCGGCGAGCGTTGGGCCACTTCAGCTGGAATGCTATCGCTGAGGGCATGCATATGCGGTATGAGACGCTGTGTAAGTCGGCTTAGAAAATGCCGCCGTTTCGACGCGGGCATTTCTTTTGGGGTGGGGAAACGACCGTGGCAAATAGTCTTGGCGTTAGTTAACAGAATATATGTTATCGGACGTGCCGAGTAATTCGTTGCCCCTACCAGGGGGATCCCGTCGGCATAGGTTGAAGCCGAGGTTCATTCCAGGTTGGGACCCCCTTGTCTACTCTGAACAAGTCCGATCCAGCGTCGAGACTCCGGTCGGGTGTCCAGTCGGAACAATATATCGAAAGATAGGGATTTCATGCAGTGTTGCAGGATTATAGTGAAGATGCACTTAACGATCGCGGATTTATCTGCACGACGTTTGGAATTTATTGATCTGTTTTGATGCAGCCGTTTCCCCCGACGGTTTGATGAGCGCCTAATCCCCGGCGTTCCTGGAAACCTGATCTGCGCACCGGCCCAAGCGTACGTTGCCGAGCCGGCTGCCTGGCGCGAGGGCGAAATGGGTCGCGAAAAGGCTTACCTACCTACTCTGGACGGCTGGCGTGGTTTTGCCGTGCTTGGTGTCATTCTGTACCACGGTCGAAACGAATTCCTAGGGTCCAATTCGCTGCTGATGAGGCTGGCAGCCCACGGCTATTTAGGAGTGGACATATTCTTTGCCATCAGCGGATTTCTTATTTGTGGGCTGCTGTTGCGGGAGTATGAGGAGACGGGTGACATCAGTCTGCGGCGCTTCTACATACGCAGATGCTTTCGCATTTTACCTCCGTACTATGTCTCGCTGGCCGCAATTTGCGCCGCGGGGGCTTTCCTGGCAGTACCAGTTAATTTCGCGGATGTGCCGAGTTGCTTGTTCTTCTACCGCAACTACAGGCCGCTGGGGATAGACCAATACGGCGGCTTTTACACTGCGCACTATTGGACGCTTGCCGTGGAGGAACACTTCTATCTCCTCTGGCCCATGCTGCTGCTGGCGGCAAGACCGAAGCGGGCGGGTAAAGTGGCGTTCCTCCTGGCGATGATGGTGTTTTCCTGGCGGGTGATCGAAGAGCATTTCCATCTTCTGGCAGGTGTACTCCCGCCGGCAAATCTGCTGGCACGCACAGACACCAGGATGGATGCCCTGCTGTGGGGATGCCTCGCCGCGATCTACTTTCCTGATATTCAGCGGTTGGTCGCGCGTATTCGCTTTTCGCAGCTTTGGGTTGTGCCGGCGTCGATCATTCTGATCGCAGAGAAGATCCATCTGCCAGGACATACATTGTTGGACGCGATGTTGTTTCCTGTACTTGTGGTGAGCACGGTCACTCAGCCGTACAGCGTGTTGGGACGTGTTCTGGAATGGCGGCCGTTGCGCTGGATCGGCACGATTTCCTTTAGTCTGTACCTTTGGCAGGAGCTATTCTTGCCATACTTGTCGGGACCTACAGCGGAGCTGGCACGCGGAGGCTTTCGGCATCTGCAACAGCTTCCTTGGAATCCGCTCGCAATTCTTGGGTGTGCTTGCTTGAGCCGCTACCTGATTGAGATACCTATGACACGCTTAGGCCATCGCATCAGCGCATCGTCGCTGGCATTACCCAGACCGGTTGAATCCTCCCCAGCACACTCATGACTGGTCCGGACAACCCAATGTGTTCATAAGGGGTGAACACGGCGTTGGCCGGGGGCAGCGAAGTTGGTCTGGACAAGGAAACCGAATCAAGCCACCTTCGACTGTTTCAGCCACATGGCGAGCACCAGCGCAGCGGCAAAGATGAGTGCCAGCGTCAGCCCGCTCCAGAGGCCGTAGATGCCCAGGGGGGTTTTGAAACAGAGAGTGTAACCAATGGGCAAGCCGATGACTCCATAGGCGATCAGGTTGATCAGCATGGGTCCGCGTGTTTTGCCCAGTCCGCGCAGTGCTCCGGTGCCAACACCCTGGATAGCATCGAAGACCTGGAAGACGGCGGCTACGGCCAGCAGGCGGACGCCAACGGCGACGGTTTGGCGGTCATGGGTGTACACGTGGATGAGCGTTTGAGGAATGGTTAAGAAGGCAGTGGCCGCCATAGCCATGAACACAGCACCGATGGCGATGGCCATGGAGCCATTGCGGCGGGCGAGAGCCCGATTCCCTGCCCCGACCGCGTGACCGACGGAGATAGCCGCTGCTGCGGAAACGCCCAGCGGCACCATATAGGTGAGGCTGGCGGAATTCAAGACGATCTGATGGGCGGCCAGTATGTCGGGCGAGAGCCTGCCAGCCATCAGGGTGGCGAGGGAGAAGGCGCCCACCTCGAAGAGCAGTTGCGAGGCTGCGGGCCATCCCAGGACGAGGAGCCGGCGGAACTGCGCCGGCCGCAGTCCAGGCCAGTGGGCAAAGAGTGGGTGTCCGCGCTCGCGCTCATGCTTCCAAGCCCACCAGACCAGCACGGCAGCCATATAGACGCGGGCCACGCAGGTGGAAAGTGCCGATCCGCGGACGCCCATGGCGGGAAGTCCCAGCTTGCCATAGATGAGGGCCCAGTTGCCGAACCAGTTGACCAGGTTGGCGGAGATCAACGCAAAGGTCACTGGCCTTACTTTGCCGACCCCCTGCAGGTAGCGCCGGAAGGCAACGTAGATGAGCAAGGGGAGGGCGCTAAAGTTCAGCAGCTGGATATATTCCCTGGCGGGCGCGCGCACGGTTTCGGTAATGCCCAGCAGTGGAAACAGGTGGGGTGCGAAGCCCACCAGCAGCATGGCGATGGGGGTATACGCGATCGCCAGATAAACGCCCTGGGCCAGGGCCCGATGGCAATCGTCAAAGTCTCCGCGGCCGAAGGCCTGGGCGACCAGGGTGTCGAGG
This sequence comes from uncultured Acidobacteriaceae bacterium, assembly GCA_963830325.1. GTDB lineage: Bacteria > Acidobacteriota > Terriglobia > Terriglobales > Acidobacteriaceae > PALSA-350. The sequence continues at coordinate 64,919 of CAWHMV010000025.1, read as the reverse complement.
CCCAGGAGCAGGCCTATGCCGAACAGAGCGGGGGTGTAGAAGATGGCGCTGCTGATGCCTACGGCGCCGATGGCCGCCGGGCTCAGGCGCCCGACCATGATGGTATCGACGATGGACATGGCCATCCAGCCCAGCTCGGAGAGGACGACCGGGATGGCCAGGAGCAACAGTGCCGCCAGCTCGCTGCGAAAGCGGGTGGTGGGGGTCAATTGCGTGCCTGGAGCGCGGGAAAGCATGTGTCTAGTACACCTTAACTGATCTCGGGCGGAAATCGGGGAGGGTGGGTTTGGGGCGGATCTTTGCTGACGGAATTCAAGATGGTAAAGTCGTTAAGGCGGGTTTGAGGGGCGCGGCACGCGCGCTGCTCACAGACCGGGAGAGATGGCCGAGTGGCTTAAGGCGCACGCTTGGAAAGCGTGTGTACCGCAAGGTACCGTGGGTTCGAATCCCACTCTCTCCGCCATGAATAGGGTTGGTGGCGTGAAACCAAATCGACCCCGACACCACGAGATGCCAGTTCCCCACCAATAGCTTTTAAGCGAGATAATTGGAAGAATTCGCGGGCGTGCTGTGCGACAAGTTTCGGTGTTTGCGCGCGTGATGATTTCTATGCGGTCACCCATGAAGTGGCTCCACTAGACGCCTCAATCTACACTTGTCTACAGATCCTGTCTGTTTCCATCTTCGAAAAAACCTAGATTTCATGCGCCTTGCAGCAACATCTCTCACAGTCCGAGCTGTCCTGCCAGTCCCGTCTGATCACAAATCTTTTGATCACAAATCTTTGATCACAAATCTTCGGATTCTACATTCAGATGGGCTCCGGGTATCGGGACCACCTAGCACGTTTGCAGCTTACGCCAGGCGCGTTGCGGGGAGCTCACTAACCGGGTGGTCTCGGCCAATTCAGTCTTGCTCAGAGACGAGCCACGTATCGGAGATGCAAATGAAAACCATATTGATGATGGCGTGTTTGTTTCTTTCTGCGAGTTTATGCGAGGCAGACTGTGTTAAGAATGCACGCGGTAAGACCGTTTGCAGCGATGGTCAATCTGCTGCTGCGTACAACCCGAATACCGGCAAAGGTGCTACCGCCAACAAAAACTCGAATGGGGTAACGACCACTCAAACCACGGGTGGCGGCAAGAGCAAGAGTAAGGGTGGAAAGGGCGTTGCGACGGGGCCCAATGGAACTACGTGCGCCAAGGGTGCAAACAACGCAGGCTGCACGCCTCCCAAGTAGATCGGGACCAGGTGGGTGAGTACCGCGACGGACCGACCTGAATGGAAACCTATTTGGCTTTGAGCGTGTTCTCGACCTGCTCAGCAATTCGGCTAGCGTGCCCGAGGTCGTCCGTCAGTGGCGCAACGAACAGCATGGCCGGTAAGTGCTTTCCGCCACCCTCGACTCAAACACCTGGACTTGCTTCTTCCTAAGGGGCGCCAGAGAAGTTCTCCAAGATTTCGATCAACCCTAGGGCCGTAATAGGCTTCGCGATGTAACTGTCCATCCCCGCAGCCAGACAGCGCTCCCGGTCGCCCTTCATGGCGTGCGCCGTCATAGCAATAATCGGCAGACGCTTACCGGTGTCTCGTTCTCGCGCCCGGATGATGGCAGTAGCCTCGAATCCGTCCATCTCCGGCATCTGTACGTCCATGAACACCACATCGAAGTTCTGGCGATCGAGGGCGGCGAGGGCTTGGCGCCCGTCGGACGCCAGAGTCACGTGGTGTCCCTCTCTCTCCAGGAAGCGGGAAGCAATCTTCTGGTTCACCGCATTGTCCTCCGCCAGCAGCACACGTAGCTTCTTCACCCTCTCCAGTGCGGTCTGACTTGTGATCGGTGCGGAAGTACTGGGCTGCGACTCCACCCTTTCCACCAGTGGGCTGGCTTCGCGGAGGTTAGCGGTGAAGTGAAAGAAGCTACCGCCCCCCAAGGCGCTCTCAACCCAGATTGTGCCGCCCATCAACTCCACTAGCCGCGAGGAGATGGTCAGACCCAGTCCGGTGCCCCCAAACTTACGAGCCGTTGAGCCATCCGCCTGTGAGAAAGCGTCGAAGATGAGCTTCTGTTTTTCTGGTGCGATACCAACGCCAGTGTCCGCCACCACGAAGTGCAGCCGGACTCCATCTGGCGTCTTGGAATCTACCGCGATCCTGAGCCCCACTCCACCGCGCTCTGTGAACTTAATGGCATTGCCGATGAGATTAATTAGAACTTGCCGCAAACGGGTTAGGTCGCCAACCACCCGCTCAGGCACCTCGGGACGGATGTCGCAGGTCAGTTCGAGACCGTTTTGGTTGGCGCGTAGGGCCAACGTCTTGAGGGTCACACCTACACAGTCTCGCAGGTTGAACTCGATGAACTCGAGTTCGAGCCTGCCCGCTTCGATCTTGGAGAAATCGAGGATGTCGTTGATGATCGTGAGCAGTAAGTCGGCAGAGGACTTGACCATGTTGGCACATTCCGTTTGCTCGGAAGTGAGCTCGCTATCCAGAAGCAAATCGGTCATGCCAAGCACGCCGTTCATCGGCGTGCGAATTTCGTGGCTCATGTTGGCCAGGAACTCGCCCTTGGCACGGTTGGCGTCCTCGGCTGCGACCCGGAGCTTGGCCGCTTCCTGAAGCTGCTGCCGGATGACATGGGTTTGCTCGTCGACTCGCTTCCGCAGCACAACTACCCAAGCGAGGACCGCCAGGGTGAGCAAAGCCGCCAAGCCAAGCATGCTGATGGCATGACTCGGAGTCCACCAGGAAGGGCTCTTGATCACCACCAGATCTTGTGGCGAGCGCAGCAGGATGCGGAAGGACCCGGGGCTTGAAAAGCCGTCCCAAAGAATGCCAGCCCTTTCAGAGGGGCTCTTTACCGAACAGATTCCGATTATCTTGAAAGTGGTTCCCTTTCTCCAGGCGGGAAGCCGCGCTCGGGATTGTGCTGGCAAGACGGCGGAAAAAAGATGATTCTGAGAGGACAACACAATACTCGGGTCGCTCGCAGTTTCGTCCTGCCCGACGAGCTGACCCTCCAGTTCAACCAGTTCGGCGTCATGATTCCCGAGCAGCGCCTGATCGGCAGTGACGGCCACATAAGGGACTGGCTGGTGAAAGCCCGTTGCTTCATAGGTTGCGTAGCTCAATGTGGGGGTAAACGCACCTGTGATCGGAAAGCCGATCACATCGACCAGCTCTCCCGGAGTGAGCGGCGTGGTCTGGTCGGTCTGGGCACAAAGACCTTGAAGGCCGTCTCGAATGCAGAGCATTCGGCCAGGCCAAGCGAGAGTCACGATCCCACGAATGTGGACGCGGTGATTAGACGCGGGTTTGGGACTGAAGCGCAGCAGACCGCTGACTGACGAGATTGGTAACGTAAAGGGTCGGAAAGGTGCAGGCTCCTCGACCGTCACCTGGGCTCGGTTCGGAAAGAGCAGGTAAGCGCCAGTCATCGCGCCCTGGGGATTGAACAGCGGGGCTTGGTTGCCGCGAAGCCTTACTTTTGCGTCGACCAGGCTGTCGTAATCCGCTCCAACTTCCTTGACGGTGGAGGCAGTTATGGCGCCGTCGCTCAAAGCCAGATCCAAATGGATGTTCTTTCCAGACTCGCGGACCGCATGCACTACACCCTCGACTTCCACCCATTTCCCGTCCTCCGCGCCGGTCAGTATCTGGGCGAGGGTTACTCTTGGTGGGTTCGAAGGCAATGGGGACTTCCCGATCACGCGCGTCTCGGTGGCCTTGACAATGGGAGCATAGCCCCCAGCGGCACTCACGCCCGTTACCTCAACCAAGTCGCCCGCTTTGAAAGGCACCGCGGGCACAGACGAGAGTTCAACATAGATGCCGCCAGAAGAGTCAGAAACCCAAACCGTCGGATGTTGCGGATCGATGTAAGGGTCATAATAGGTGACTACGGCGCGCAAATGCACGGGATAGCTTCGCGCCGCCTGCTCGGACGTTAAACTGTGGGCATCATGCGCCTTGGTGAGGATAGGTAGACCTTGCCGCTCGGACCGCTGTTGACAGACGGAGTCAGCCGCGCTCGAAAGCAGGCCGAGCACCACGGTAATCAGCAGAAGATAGCCGCGTCGGTGCACACCTCTGCCCTCTTACTGCGTATCGGCATTTGCGGGCGGACGTCCAGTCCATATCCCAGGACCTTGGAGAACCCGGTAGAGGCATGGCGCGAATTATCCGAGGAACACGAAGTGAAGGGTGCCCAGCTCGGACGGCGGCCTATCAGCGTCTTGCCTACTGTGACAAACCACACGTCACCATGATGGTGTTGGCTCATCGCGCGTAGCAGACAATAACTCAGTTTTCGCCGAAAGAGGTGTCTCCATTAGGGTCATTTCCATCCCGTCCCGCGCTTCCCTGTTATCAGGCGGTTCGTAAGCGGCAGACTGAGGTTACGTTAGCTTCGCGTATTCCACTTTGGCTTGCTTCAAGATCGTGCAGGGGCAGGACATGCAGGGGCAGGACATGCAGGGGCAGGACAGACGGAGCTGACCCTAAAGGGAAACTTGTGTGGGAAATCAGGGGCTAGTAAAAATCGTAGCGCTCCCGCGACAAAGCTACTCACTTTTCTCGAATACCCGCGATAGGGCGAGGAGATGTAATTTAGGGATCACCCCAAGATTCTGCTCGAAGGCAACTCGGCTCTTTAGCCCGGGACGAAGCCTCTTGAGCACCTTCGCTCTTTCCGAAGACAGATCTGAGCCGAATCCTATAAATAGGCTCTTGACGAGCTTGTTTTCTCATGCACAGATTACTCGCACGTGAGCGAAGCCTACTACTGTCTCTTGTGGCAGGTAGAGCAATACCTTCTTTAATAATGCAAGCATCACCGGCCCTAGAAAGCACGGAAAGGTACACGGTCAGTTGAGAGAGTCAGCAAGACTACAACCATGGAATGGGCTTCATCAAAAGCCTCAAATAGTCGGAGGCCGAAGTCCCAACCAAGAATTCACTTAGCAGTTTCCCAGTCGAGGGAATAGATATCCTGGGTGCCGTTGTTGCGGAGCAGCAGCGGGGAGTCGTCGGGGGTCAGGGTCAGGGAGGCGGTCCAATACCCGGTAGTCGGCAAGTCCTTGAGATCGGCCACGACTTCCACTTTGCGGTCGAGAATGCCGATCCTGAGCACTGCCCGGTTCGGTGCTCGACCCACGAAATATAAATATCTTCCATCCGCTGACCAGTTAGGAAAGCCGGCTGACAATTGTGTCAGGTCTGACCACTTTCGTGTCTGGAGATCGAAGAGAAAGATACCGTCGGTCTTTGCCGACATGGCCGCAATGTATCGTCCGTCGGGTGACCAGCGTGGAGAGAAATATCCCTGGGACTGTGGAAGGTTGGAGATTTCGTGGCTTGTCAAGTCGAGCACACGGATCACTGAGGACTCCGTATCCACGCGGCCAGCGAAGACAATCTTGCTGCCGTCAGGCGACCAGTTGGGGTCACTTTGAGGATCAGGATCATTGGGAATCAATTGCTCCGGGACCCCACCGTCGCGAGAAACTGCGTACACCTTATAGGGTTGTCCCGAGATGCTGATCCGATTGTCGACCAGCAGTTTGCCTTCAAGGTCCCAGCCGTAGAAGACTATGCGCTTGCCGTCCGGAGACCAACGCGGCAGCCTGGCATACATCTCAGCATTGCTGAGGGGTTGACGCTCGCTCCCATCCACCTTGCTTCGCCAGAGGACGCCGTCGGGATAGGTGACGTATGCCACCCATCGGCCATCCTTCGAGAATGAAACGAATTCCGCCGAGATTCCGGAAAGAAAGGGCAGGAACTCTGCAGACCTCGCGTCATAACGCACCAGTTGGCCCAACAGCCTGTGGCCCACCAGGAAGAGCTTCTTGCCGTCCTTGCCGGGGAGGGGCGAATCGAGGTTGAGCGGGCTTTCAGTCAATCTGACGGGCGTCCCAATTGATCTGCGAAAAAAACCTGTCTTTTCCGGAAGAACCCAAATCTGTCCCTTTGACTGGAAGACGAAGTACTTTCCGTCCGGGGTCCACTTGCCGTGTTCCTCGTCCGCTGGGGTATGCAGACCTGGAAGCAAGGGGTGCAGGTTTGTTCCTTGTGCGGAGATCTCCCAGATGGCGCGGTCGCCCGACTGTGGATCCCTTATGCTGAATCTTAGCTTCGTCTCATCGGGCGAAAACTGGGGGTCATAAGGTAGACCCGGGACGGTGACCAGCTTGCGGACTTCGGCGCCATCGCTTTTTGCCAGAAACAAGTCGTTCCCGTGGCAGTACGCCAGCATCTTTCCGTCTGGAGACCAGACAGCCTCTTGAGACGCGACCAATGAAAAAGTAGTTGGCAGGCGATGAGGCGCACCACCGAGTGTCGGCAGACTCCAGAGGACCCCCGACAAGTCGACCGCGAGAAGGTTAGATCCATCGGGAGAAACGCTGAGCGGAATCAGGCCTTCGGAGGCGACGGGGATCGGAATCGGATCGCCACCCGAGACCGAGATTTCCGCGATCTTCCAGTTGGAAAGGGTTCTCATGCCGAGATAAAGGCGCAGCCCGTCGGTCGCCTCGAGACTCTTCGGCTCACCGTCCTGGGTGAGCTGGACATAATTCGAGACTTTCGGTGGTGGCAGGGGACGCGACCAGAAGTAGACGAAGGCGCCAGCGAGCAGCACAAAAACTGCTGCGAGAGTCACCGGCCAGCGCCGGCGCAGAATTGATCTCGTGGATTCCGGCGGGTTGCTCATCCTCGACGTTGAGAGTTCGCGCACCGATGTCCGTGTTTGACGTGCTACAGAGTGTGCGGGAGGCTCCATCGACGGATTGTGTTGCAGACGCTTCAAGTCGGCGCGAATTTCCGAGGCGTGCTGATAGCGGTACCCGGGGTTTTTCTCGAGACACAGGTCGATGATCCCGGCCAGGGCGGCGGGAATATCGGGATTGAGCTGAGTTGGCGTGACCGGAACCTGCTGCACGATCGAGACCAGGAGCTCTCCGGTAGTGTCTCCGGAAAAGGGCGACCGGCCGGTGCACATCTCGTAGAGTACGATGCCGAAAGAAAACAGATCGGTACGCTGGTCGAGGGGCTTGCCCAATGCCTGCTCGGGTGACATGTACGCGGCCGTTCCCAGTGCGGCACCAAGCCCATCGGTCAACTGCAGCTGATCGAAGTCCGCTCCGGCGGCTGCGAGTTCCTTGACAGGCGTAATCTTGGCCAGGCCAAAATCCAGAATCTTGGCATTCCCGCGTTTGGTGATGAAGATGTTTGCCGGTTTGATATCGCGATGGATGATGCCCTTCTCATGCGCAGCTTCGAGCGCGTCGGTGATGTCGATGGCGATGGCGATCACTCGATCGCTAGGTAGCGGACCCGCCTGGATCAACTGCTTCAGCGTTTCCCCATCGAGGAACTCCATTGCGATGAAGGTGCGGCCGCCTTCTTCAGCGATCTCATGAATGGTACAGATGTTGGGATGATTCAACGCGGAAGCAGCACGCGCCTCGCGTCGAAAGCGCTCCAGAACCGCACTGTCATTGGCAACGTGATCGGGCAGGAACTTGAGCGCGACAAACCGTCCAAGCAGCGTGTCTTCCGCCTTGTAGACCACGCCCATGCCACCGCCGCCGATCTTCTCTAATCCGCGGTAGTGGGAGATGTTTGCTTCGCCCATGGAGATATTGTCGCAAACATCTAGAAAGTCTCGTTCAAGCAAGTCAGCGGCCGTGTCCGGAGTTGTGCAATCACCCGGAGCTTTCCAGGTGGTGTCTACAGCGCTTGCTCGCGACCGGGAATCGATTGTTGATGGTGCGAAATTACCAACTTCTTGGGCCAAGCCGCCGGGGCGTAGAACTATCCCATTTGAGGCCTCGACAGCCAGACAAAGCTGAGGGCCTGCCTGTCGGGGTGGAACTTCCCGTAAAACGGGGATTTCCGCCAGGTTCTGTGGTTTTCACTTTGGTGGCACTTTAGGTGGCAGAGTCCGCTGCTCTAACCAATTGAGATATATATAGGTCCTTAACCACCTGATCTTCATGATTGTAAATGCCCCGCGGCATGCGCGCCGCGCGCCACTGGATTGATCCTCTGAGACCGGACTTCGGCATCTCGGCGAAATCGGCTCCAGGGATGCTAATATTCCCGGTAGTGGCGCTTACCTGAAGTGGAGGGTGATGCGATGCGACTGGCGATCCTCGCTTTGTTTTTGTGTGCAGGTCCAATGGCAATCTGCCAGTCAACCGCACCCGCTCCGGCGAACTCTGAAAAGCAGAAGCAACCCGTCGCTCAGCCCTGGATGGATTTCGGCAAGCTCCCGCCACACTGGCTCACCAAGCCAATGCCTGTTCAATCCGATCAAGATGTCTCACGTGGTTGGAACGATCCGCAGCGTGACTGGAAAATCAATCCTCTGCAGCCGTTGCCGCAGAGCGGGGAGCAGTTTGGGAAAATGCTGATAGCCCAAAAAGACGGTCCCGATCCTCAGCTGCCGTTGAGCTCCTGGCCGAATGCAAAAGTGGAGCCGATCCCCACACAGTGGCCCAATGCGATCGTGGAAGCGATCCCGACTCAGTGGCCGAACTTCAAACTGCTGCCCATCAAGTCCGGTTCGCCGGTGATGCTGCAGGCTCCCGCGTACGGCGATTTGAAGTAAGGCTTGTTTCTTTGAGAAGCGCCGCAGGCCGCCACGTATTCCTTGAACCCGTGACCGTCTACCTGGCGTCTGCTGCACAAGCCTGAGCGGCCCCGGCGAACAGTTTTGCGGCGTTCGCAGCAATCTCGGGCGATGCCATGGGTAAGGCGATCGAAGACACTCTGGAATCGATGTCCTGGATGCCATCCACGGTTCTCGTCTCAACAATCTCGTCGTCTCGCGAGGTGATACGAACCCACGAAAGCTGGCATGAGCGCTCCTCTTCACAACGAAAACTTGTGTTGTTGGCAAATTGCGCAGGGATCGCGCGAAGATCGTGGATTCCATTGGCGTTGAGTTTGCCCAGGCTGAACCGGTATTCATAAACCGTATCGTCGGTTAGTTCGCCGGTCTGCTCAACATGAACTCGGCCGAGTCCGCTTTTGTGCAGGATAGCTCCCGAATACCGGTCTTCGACGGCCACGCGAGCAACCACCTCGCATCCGTCTAACTTGAAAAAGTGGATGCCAGCGTAAAGTGTGCCTGTGTAGGATACCTTTTCGTGCTGATCGTCGGTGTAGGACTGCGAATACGTCAAAACCGCGCCGCGCTGCCGTTCCGAGGCAACGAATTCCAAAAGTGCACCGCCTTCCGGGAGGACTTGCGACCACAAGTGCGGGTGAAACAAAAAGGTCATGATCGCAAGGATGATGATTGGACGCCTAAGTTGAAGCGAGATGATATTGCTCATCGCAAATCCCTGGACGGCGAAGACAGGATTCACAAATCTTACATCCGCTTCCAAGCTCGCGTCAGGATGTGCCGTTCACTGCAGCGAGAACAACGCGCCAAAGGCGCCAGTCTAGGCTGAATCGGCGGCCCAGATGGCGCGAATGGTCTCTTCATCTCCCATTCCATCGGGGACAGCAGCACTTGGATTATTGGCGTGATACCACGTCCTTCTACCAGAGTGAGGTTCGGCCGCGCCGCCACCCGAGATTTGTGATCAGACGGGACTGGCACTTTTAGGGAAAGGAAAGCCATAGCTGATTGTTGTGTCAGTTGTGTCCGCTTAGTGCCCCACTAAACCCCGAGTTCTGTTACGGGTAACGCACGAAATCCGTTCGGAAAAGGAAAGCTGTTCGGCGTGCGAGAGACGACTCCACCAGCGATCACACGTGACTTGCCGATCACGTTCCGTACAAATTCGAGATTGACCGTGTCGCCCAGATCTGGGAGCTCCGTCCATTTCGCTTCAAACAGTTCCAGCCTGCCGCCGGCATCCACAACGAAGTCCACTTCGCGGGTCCGGTCGCGCCAAAAGAAGAGGCTGCCGGTGCGCCCGGCGCGACGTTCACGGTCACGAAGCTGGGCGAAAACAAACGTCTCCCATACTGCACCTGCGGCGGGTGATTGCCGCAGAGCTTCCTCGGACCGGATATTCAGCAGAGCGCAAAGCAGACCCGTGTCCGCAATGTAGAGTTTGGGACTCTTGACGATGGACTTGGTTCGATTCGAGAACCAGGGTTCAAGCATCACCGCCTGCCCCGAAGCTTCCAGCATGGACAGCCACTGATTCGCTGTCGAAGGTGCGATGCCGACGTCGCGCGCCAGATCCGCCTTGTTCAAAAGGTTCGCGGATCGGAGAGCACAAGCACGCAGAAATCTCTCGAAATCCCGCAGACTGCCGACATTGGCCAGGGCGCGCACATCGCGTTCGAGGTATGTCGCAAGATAGGAGTTGTAGAAGGCTACCGAATCGATATCCAGGTTGGCATACAGTTCGGGGAAACCACCGCGGACGATAACCGTCTCGAGTTCGGTTTTAGGCAGTGCCTCGCGTATCTCGGCAAAGGAAAGCGTCTCCAGTTCCACGATGTCCGCCCTGCCCGCCAACGACTCGGAAACGTTCCTCATTAGAGTGAATTTCTGCGACCCGGTGAGCAGGAACTGCCCGTTCCGCCTACGCTGCGCGTCCACGGCCACCTTGAGATGCCGAAAGAGGCCCGGGGCATACTGAACCTCGTCGATGATGACGGGCGGCGGATTACGCTGAAGGAAACGTTGCGGCTCCTTCTCGGCCTGCTCGGCTTCGGTGGGAAGATCGAGAGACACGAATGCGTAATCTGGAAACAGGTGCCGGAAGGTAGAGGTCTTGCCGGTCTGCCGGGCTCCGGTCAACACGATCACCGGACGCGTCTTCGCAGAGCGTTTCAGACGAGCCTCGACATCGCGTTTAATCCACACATACATAATATACGACGCAATCGCATATTTTGCACAGCACCGGCGACCGATAAAGATAAATTTCACGGGCAGTGATATAAGCGGGTGCACTTGCAGAAAACACGAGTCCGCCATGCTGCCGTGCTGTCGCCCCGATCCAGGGGAGATGAGGGCGCACCGCACCCATCCCCGGAAACTGCAGCAATAGGTATGCTGTCACCGCAATAGGCCTCTTAATCAATGAGCCAAAAACGGCGCGGAAGTGTCACCAACTGCGATCTGCCCAGCAGCCTCCAGACTGCGCGATCAACCGCTTTTTAGGACAGCCCGTAAAGTTGGAAATTAAGTCAATTGCAGTGGAAGCCCCCGATCAACGCGCTACTTACGAGAACCGCTGCAGGTTGATCCAACCTTTCAGGATGAGCATCAAGATAGTTCATCACAACTTTTTTCATCTGCCCTGCGGTCGCTTCCGTTGAAACACAAATATGCTTACCCGGGGTTTGAGCCATCTGAAGGGTATCGGCGACACCAATTACATATCCTAGACCTATTGAATCCCCTCGCTGAAGACGTTCCGCCAGATCATTTCCAGTATAAAAATGATTTCCCAAGGCCAGTTGCGCAGCGAGACCTACAAACAAAGCCAACGCGACAAAGAATTTCATTCTCTTTCCTCTCTCCCCTGTCCCCACAGCCTAGACCATGAACAGCGCGGCCTACATCTCAGAAGTTACGCAGCGCTAACCACACAAGAGAAATCATCGCAAGACAGAGTGCGCCGAGGCAGATGAATTCAGCCCACATCCACTCGATTTCCAGCCGTTTCGCTTGAGCAGCGTTTTCGTTTATCGCCTTTGTTAACTTTTCATTTGATTCCTTAAAGCCAGCGGGCGTTTTTTCTTCACTGGCTTCGTACGCTTCCTGACGGTCATGTTGTCTCCAGACAGAGATTTTATTTGCGCGGAGGTTGTAGACGTTCAAGCATGTCATTGATCTGGACCACCTCTCCCGCCCAAGTGTGAGGGGGAATCACATGGCCTTGCGCAGCGCTTTCAATTGGTGGCTTCAAAGCGTGCAAGAATCCAAGCATGATTTTTTCCTGCGTTTTGTGATTAAAGTGCTGATAGAAGTGACCAATAATAGAAATGACCGCGACAACTTCAGCAACTATTCCAATCATGGATGTGTCAGCCCTCCAAACCATCGAATCCAATATCTCGGCAATCTCTTCGGCGTCGTGTTTGCCGCAGTTTATGGATTCACCCCGATTGAGTGCTTGATTGGCTCTGATCCCTTTCTCGTCACCCGATACGAGAAGGCCAATCACCGTAGATGAGTCGCCCTCGGGTAGCGGATGATAAAACTCACGTGCTGCGGTTCCATCTGAAGCTGTGAAGCGAATGCTTGCGAGCACGCGGCCGTATTCATCTTTCTTCCAAACCGGTGTCGCGCTCAGCATATAGATTTTTGCTGGTTTCGGCATTTTTGTGTCACCTTCGCAACAGCGTACAGCAGGTGGCCTTACCGTGCGAGCGATGGTACGCTGTCAGTATGGCCGGGACTGGCTCAGATATCACCCTACAAGACGCGGTCGACTTGCTGCATAAGCTGCTTACCGAGCCCACAAAAGTCCAAGCCATGCTTCGTACTGCGGGAGGGGTAACCGCAGCTGTTTTAGGAACCGTAGTTGCTGCGCCTAAAGGGACGATTGCGGTAGTCGCGGACCGCAATTTTGGTCAGGTCACGACGTCCATTCGCTTTGATCCGGCATTATCTGTTCGCCGAGTCTATGGCGATCAACGGGCGTTGCTAACAGATCCAGAAATTCCAGGTTTTCCCCACAAAATGTCAGCTCTAAGCTTCACCTTTCCAGACGATTCGCGGGTATCCCTGTTTGAACTTGAACCGCTCGGCTAGCTTGTCCCGCCCCCCCGGCCGCGCATTCATTTCGCGTCGTGTTTCTTGGCTGCGGCGTGCTTTGCGTCCGACTTCCTGCGTGCTTTCTGACGCGCGGCTCGATACGCTGGGTTGTTCGCGTACTGGTCCCGGCGCCAGGCAGCAGTGGAGGCTTTCCAGGCTGCATAGGCTTCGTGGTCGAACGTCTGGACCGTCATTGGCTGGCCATCTGTCCCCGAAAAGAGGTTCTCAGCGGTGGTTGAGGTGGCTTGATGGCGTGAATAGTTTTTACCGTGTAGCAAAAAATGAGTCTCGCATTGCGTGCATAAAAAAGAGGCTGGGCGTTGGTCAAGGAGAGGCTTCCCCAAAACTACAAGACACCCCTATCCCCTTTGCCGAGTCAGAGCGATACTTGAGCCCTAGGCAAAGCGGAAGGCACCTCATCTCAACGATTGGTGACGAAAATTGGCGAAGAAAAGAAAGCCCATCCATTTGAAGGAACTCAGCGAAGTCACGTGCGAACATTTCACCGTTAAACGTGATGGGGCCATCGAGATGACACTGCGAATCTCGCCTGAAAAGGCCAATATCCTCAGAAAACGACTAGAAAAGCAATTTGGCGTGAAAGTGAAAGACGCGCCAGCCCGCTGAGTCCTAGTTTCTGTGCAAAGTGACGCAAGTGAAGATAGTGACGTTGCTACAGCATTGCGAGCGACGAAGCTCTTGGGCTCCGCAGGAGCCTAGGCCCCTTCTTCTCTTCTAAAAATCCGTGATTGGAGTAGTAGAAGGAAGCTCAAAAGGCATGTTTGCGTCATTTCGCTCACTACCCACCTGAACTGTCAAGCGCGCACGACCAGGAGCGGCAGTCCACCCGGTCGCTCGTCCACTCATGCTGCTTCCTCTTTATCGTCCGGCCAATCCCATGCGGTGTCGAACTTTTCCTCTAGCCGCCGCCTTGCGACGTCTCGCGGGATGCCGCCAACCATCGCCAACGGCACGAACTCCGGGGCACTGATCTGGACTTGCCGCGCGGCGTGGTCGTCAAGAATGCTCTGACAGAAAGCGGCTTGCTCTGGGGTCGAGTCATCGTCCTCGTCTTCTTCGTCAGGCTCGACGTCGAAATGCGGCAAATCAATGTCGTACTTCTCTTCAATGGCCGCGATAACCAACGGCCGCAGAACAGAGGCATACCACGCTACCTCCGGCCGGCGCGCGGCGAGAAGGTGCAGGCACAGGTTGAGGCGTTGTGGGCTTAGAGCTGGTATTTGGCTGCCGGTCCCTAATGGAGTTGCAGTAGCTGAGCAAGCCGGTCGAAATAGGTCGCGACTTCATCCAGCGGATTTGGACCTGAAAGCATGTCATCATCCAAAACCATCGTGACGTTTCGATTAACCGGTTGTTCTGGAAGTCTACTCAAGATTTGCAAACGCAACGCTATGGCTTCAAGCCTAATTGGTTGGAGGTCACTTTTTTGAGCCTCATAATAGTCCCGCGGGAACACACCACTCTTGTGTTGCTCACGTTCACCGATGTCGCGGTTGTTGAAATTTTGCTGAAGATCCCTGAACCTGCGAGCAAGGTTTTTCGCGCTATCAGCGAGTTGGGCAAGGTTCGGCCCCGCCAAGGTTTCAGCCGGATTGGCTTGCGATGATCGCGGGACTGGGACAGCCTTCATCAGCTCTGCCAGTCTCTTAGGGTCTGAGTTTTGCGCGAACACCTGAAGTATGCGTGTCAAGACTTCTAACTGACCTCGAAAATAACTGACTTGGTTGCTGTCTTGTCTCGCCTTTTCAGCAGCGGCAACTTCCGCATCATGCTGCTGAGTTGTGATTCGAATTTGCTGGACAACTCCAAGCACGAGACCTAACACCCCGAAGGTAATAAATGCGAACGTCCAGATCCAGAGCCGTTGCCCCTTGCCGAGGCTCTTAACAGCCAGTATTCCGCCCATGATCGCCAGTATCGAGGGAATGGCTACACCCAGAGCGAATGCCAGCCAAGCATCAGTCGTCATCGTGTTCAAGATGATAGCGGACAATTAGCCAGGAGAGATCATCTGCCCCGAAAAGGTTCTCAGAGTTAACTGAGCCAGGTGCGGGGGGGCATTTGTCTTAATCCATTGATTCGGCCAACGAACGCGCCCTGGCACACAAGCGTGGATGCCTCTTTTGCTCAAATATGAAACCCGTGGGCAAGTATTAATGCCCTCTCAGCGCCCGGTACTGCTCTGGTGTCAACCTAAGGTAAATGCCGCCCCGCCCCGTCTCTATCGCGTGCTCGAGCATCTGCCGGCTCTCTGAGTCGCCACAGCCTTCCCCTCGCCTGGCAAGCTCCCGGATTTTGCCTTCATCCGTAAAAGTCAGCGTTTTGGGGAGCGGGGTTTGCAGTCCTGGCTCTAAAAAGCAATCGTTTTTCGCGGGTTGCTGGGCACAGTGTGGCCGACTCAAGCTCGTCAACTCGCTCTAAAATTACCGAGAAAAATTTCGCGAATTCCGTCCTAGACTATCCACAGCCATCCTCAGCGCTCTTTGCTATGGTGGTCAATAGAGGCATCGGGGCAGGATTCGAACGCTGCGATGTACCGGAGCAGCAACTTAGCCGAGAGCGCCTAGGAACGATCAAAGGTTAAGCCCACAGTCAACCGGAGCCTTATCCAACTTGGCTATCCCGATGCCTGCGTCAAGCGTACCTCAGAAACCCGTTGCGCCAACCTGAGGGAATCAAGGTAGAAATCTGAACAACCGGTATTGTTAGTAAATGGACTGGCGAAGGAACTGGGTATTGACGAGTCGTACCTCGAGAAGCTTGCCACTGAAGTGAGGAAGGATCTGGGGTAGCGCGCTTGTTCCGAATCTGAACTACCCGTAACTCCTAAAGCAACATTGTGAGGATTTCCCCTTCCGTAGAAGCTGCCGATCTGATCACAATGGAATATGACCTTAACCGACTTCCCAGATTCGCAGGTTCTCGCCAGCTTTTGTTCGGCTGCGCCGGGCGAGCCCTATTGGCTCTTTCAGGTTCTCAGCGGAGATGTTGACCTGAGGGTCTACCGCCTGCCCGAATTTCCTTCTGACTGGCCGGCCGAAGCCCGGTGGAATCACTTAGAGGACCGCGAACCTCTGCTTTCGGTCGCTCGAAAGCGGACGATCGTTTTCTAACATACAGCCGCGTACCACGCGTCAGTTGCCTCTGACTCTTCGCCAAAGTTTCCTTAGGGGACCGGGGTTCCTTTCTTCACGGTGCATGCTGCGCTTAATGCAATACTGTGCGGCGCGCAGGTCCTCGTAATTCTGCCGGCTTTCTCTTGCTTCCGGTACTCCGCCATCAAGCATTACGCCTAAGCGGTGTATCAACGCCTCGAGGATAAGGCGAGCTGGCTCTCCAATTGGATCGCCTTCGGGGTCAACCCATTTGTCAGATACTTTCCTCAACAGCTCTATTGTGGCGTGAACCTGCGAGGGAGTGAAATCGTGCTGTGCTTCGGTCGCGGCCTGCAACGCCTCGATCGCAGACCACATCTCCTGCGAGCTTGGACGGTCGCCCGAATACGCGCCTAAGCTATCCTCCGTTTGCTCCATCAGTTGCGTGAGCTGAATGAGCGTGTCAATGGGCGTCGGAGAATTATTAGTCACGGCTCAGCTCCACGGGTGCATACTGTGGCGATGCCAGAAAAGCGCGCGATACCTTGATCCAATTGTTTTGCCTTTCCTCGTCAGTCTTAATCGGCAGCAGGTATGAATACGAAAGAACCAGAATCAGCGGATGAGCACTGTTTATCCGAATTGGAGTCGTCAATGAGCAGCGTACAAATCGAGCAGAAGAGCTATGAGATGCCCCCGCGAGAGGGGATCAGCATCGCGCATTTTCTCACCGTCGCCGACATCCAGCGATCGGCTCGCTACTACGAAAAGGTCTTCGGCGCTCGCATTCTGAGCCTGGGTGACGGCAACGCGCCTGGGTACCTTCAGCTTGCGAATATCTGGATGATTCTGAACGTTGGGGGCGGGCCGACCCCGGATAAGCCGACGGTAACGCTCAGCGTCCCCGACCCGAATCACATCAACAGCTTTATGAATTTCCGCGTTGCGGATATTCAAGCGTGCTATGAATTATGGAAAAGTCGAGGAGCGGAGTTCATCACGGAGCCGATCCCCAAGTACGGCGAGACGCGCTGCTACATCCGCGATCCTGACGGATATATTATCGAGGTCGGACAGAGCACCGACCTCACGTACGGTTGAGATTCGTGGTCAGGAGCTGGCACTTTGATCGTCGCCGGAACGCAAAAGTAACAGCTCCTTTGTCCACGAAACCCCGAAAACGAAAGCATAGGCTAGTGCCCGTTCGGAAACGGCCGTGGCATGCCTGGCTTCCAGTTGGGAATGGCGTATCCGTCTCGATTCGGCATTTTCACTTGCGGCAGCGTCGTTTGCGCGAGGACTTCATCCTCCTGAATCACGCCGTTCTTGTAGAGCAGAAACGCGGTGAGCGAGTACACCTCGTCCGGCTTGAGCGAGCCTTCCAGCATGAAGGGCATGCCGCGATTGATGTAGTCCCAGATGACCGTGGCGTACGGCGCATGCAACGCCATTACACTTCCCGGTCCAATGCATGGCTCAAGGCATGGCGTCGAGCTCTTCACCGGCGTTTCGGGCTTGATCAACATCGGAGCCCGGCCGCCCGAACCGTTCGCTCCGTGGCACATCGCGCATTTCTGGGCGAAAATCGCCGCGCCCTCTTTTGCCGTTCCTTTCCCCGGTGGAAGATTCTTTCCGTCCGGGCTGATGGTGATATCCTCGGCGCGCATCTCCTCGGGCGTCGGCGTCCTTCCGACTCCATAGGTCGACGATTGGGCCCACGTAGCGCCGCACGCGCACAGGATCAGCGCCGGAAGCAGAGCACTAAATCGCATTGTGCACGCTCCCATCGCCCGCTACCCGCCACGGCTGAATCGTGTTGTCCGAGCCCTGGACGCCATGAGTCTTGTAATGGTCCGGCGGCACCTTGAAAAACGCGGCCAATTCCGCGCGCGAAGGTTGCACCTGCCCAAGTTCATCGGTGCAGCGCGACTGCAGCACGCATTCCCCCCCGTCCCACTTCCAGTCCATGCCAAATCGCGTATGCGCTTTGGCATGGACCGCCCCGCGGATCTCCGCGTCTTTCCACATTTGCCCGCCGTCCGTGGAAACTTCTACGCGCCGCACCGCGCCTCCGCCTGACCACGCCAACCCTGTCAGTTGGTAGATTCCACGACCAGGGAGCTTCTGCCCTCCTGACGGAAACGTGATCACCGATTTCGGCCCCCACTGGAAGGTCAACGCGGCCACTTCTTCATTCTTCGAAATATGTCCATAATCGTTGTACGTCATGTAGTAGCGGTCCACGACCTTGATCCGCCGCAGCCATTTGGTGTTGTAAATCCCTTCGAATCCCGGAGCCACCAGGCGCAACGGAAAACCCTGCTGCGGGCGGATCGGTTCGCCGTTTTGCCCGTAGGCGACGATGCAATCGTCCATCGCCTTCGCCAGCCGGATACTGCCGGCGCCCTTTACCTCTTCCGCGCCTTCCGACACTACCCACGAGGCGTCCTTCTGTACGCCGCACTCTTTGAGCAAAACCGAAAGCAGCACGCCTGTCCATTCGCTGCAACTCGTCAGACCGTGAGTCTCCTGCACCGTTTTGTCTTCCGGCTTGGAATGGTTGCCCAGGCACTCTATGAAATGAACGCGCGATACTGAGGGAAAGCGCTTCAGATCATCCATGCTGAACTCCAGCGGCCGGTCGACCATGCCGTGAATCATCAGCCGATGCTGCTGGGGATCGATATCCGGCACGATCGACCCGCGATGCGTCCCGATGAAGTGCAGCGACGATGGTGTGATACTGCCCACCAGATCCTGCAGCGGCGCTAACACGTGAAACGTCAGCCCAAATTCGTCCGGCGAAGGTCTCCCGTCTACCGGCACGCGAAGCGAGGTCACATAGTGCGACCGATCGCCATAGGCGACCTCGTCCTTCAGCGACCTTGTTTCGGCAGCCGGTGTTTGGCCGGTTGCGGTTCGCACGGCGCCCAACGCGGCTGCCGCGGCGCCGGTCTTTAAAAATCTCCTTCGGCTAGCCTTGGTCAAATCGGTCGGTTTTTTCGATGCCGGGTTTCTTTTCGAATCCATGAGGTCTCTCCTTCTAAAGCGGTTTCGCAATTACTGTGGCCCCATAAAGGTCGCGAGGAGTGGTTTTCCTTGGGAGAAAACCACGAAAGGCGACGTGGCTTCGGTCTACACCAATTGCGAAACCGCTGTAGCGCTGTTTTCACTCGCGCCGGGCGAATGTTTCGAGGGAACTGCGTTCTCGCGTTCTTGCTTGTCGCAAAATGTACGCCTGCTTGGCGGATCAAATCAAGGTTGGATGAAACCCGAGGACAGCATACCTATTCCCGTGACGTTTGTCGCACGCCGACTGAGCCGAATGCACCGATCGCCCTCTGCCTGAAGTTGTGGTGAATAGGTATGCTGTCAGGGCGCCAAGGAAGCTGGCGTGTTCCAGCCGGTGGAGACCGATCCAGATAAGGCTAGCAGCCGCCTGGTAGTGAGCTGTTGCGTGGTGGAAGGTGACGAGTCCGCCTGTACAATTTACGTTAGCTCGACTATGCGAGTAGTGGGTTCGCCAGCCCGGCGTGAGTATACGGGCCGATTGCTGGTGGACGGTGAGATCTACAAATCCATCGGAGGCGACTAACAAGACCGGCAAAATGTAAAAGTATTCTTGAAGTGATCGGCTTGGGCTTGTACGTCACGCGGTCGGCAGTGACTTCACATTAGACCGTAAGGAGAGTATGCACGATGCGCAGAGTAAAGAATATTCGAAATATGGCGGACGGAGAGAAACATCTAGCCATGACGGTGTTCCGCCACACGATTCACTATGACCGAGTCGTGATTAGCGACGGGCTGGGCTATGACAATCGTCCAGTCACCCTGCCGACCAGCTTGCCCGTGTCGCCTGTTTTGAACGTGCCAAGAGATGCCGGCGACTATGTGATCCACGCCGGCGACGGCTACTATGGAATGAGCAAACTTCCAAATGACCGAGCCACGCTGATTCACGAGTTGACGCACGTGTGGCAGGGGGAGCATCAGTACGGCAACGCGGCATTTTATGCCTTCATAGGCCTGGTCACTCAGGCGGGCAGTGGCGACCCCTATGCCTACGATCCCGAACATTTGAACCCCGACTGGGAAAGCTACGGGATGGAGCAGCAGGCGCACATCGTGGAAGACTGGTTTACGAACAACAAGCAAGAATACGATCCCGAGACCGGACTAGGAGACAAACGCTTTTATTACATAAAGGCGAATATTCGCGGAGAAAAAGTAACTTACAATTGGCTGAGTCCAAGGGTCACTCCACTCCCTGGCGCGACACTCGCGCATGATTGGTCGAGGGAATCGGAAGCGATTCGGGCACGCCAAGACGCCCTTTTGACGCCGATTCTCAAGGCACGCTTTGCCCAACAGGATTCCGACGGGCCCGCCGCACGCGTCAAACAGCTGGAAGGTATTTTCAGCAAAATGGACGGATTGGAAGCCGCGGAATTATGGAAGCGGTTGCAAGGCCGGCATGTCGGTGACGAAGTCGTGCGATATTTTTTCGCAAACCTTTCATCGCACAGCACCAGTAAACTCATGACGATTTTAAAAGGCAGAGGCTTTGGTTTTGTTTAGGCGCTTTCGGAGAAAACCATTATGGTGATCTGCGAGCCGACCCGCTTGCAATCGCGCGTAGATTGAATACGCCGACCTGCCTGCCCGGATCGACCCGTGACGATCCCATTTTCATGATCCCTGCGGAAAACAGCTTCTCGATAAGCAAGGTCTTCTCCTCCAAGGAAACACTCGATGCGTGGCGCGTGACGGTTTCTGTCAGTGGCAAACATCATAAGTGTTGACGCAGTTACGGACAGGACCACAATTTATCCGGTACAAAGCGCTGGCGTTGAATGAGCGGGGTAAAGTTGACAGTGGTACAAAGTACGATAGTTTCGACGGGGGGAGTTATTTCATGAAACTCCTAATGCTGAGTATTGTGGTGACATGCCAAGCCTTCGCGTTTGCTTCAGAGGGCACCGTTGGATCTATCGAGTGCGGAAATCGAATCTGTCCTCCAGCTAAGAGGAAGTGTTGATGTGGTGATGTGCTCGCCTGGAAGTCTCGGTTGTGAGAATGGGTCGATGCTTCTACATGCTGACGCCAGTCGACTACAACGAAAATACTCACGAGATTGACGCACACGGCGACGTGCGTATCGAACCTTATCAGAGGCGTCCTCAAACCACCCGCATTCCCCGCTAAACGATCTACCTTGGGCTGAGGGGGACTAGCAGAAGGCGGACTGTTTTACCAGACTGATGAGCCTACAGAGACCCTGCACGTCTTTCTATTTGAGGCCCGCCAGCTTGTACCGTCTGCATAGCTCACCGATTCCAGATCGATAAAGTTGACCGCATGGAAGCCGCTCACCCAGGCATACCATCTTGAGTCGGGCGAGCGAGGCGTAGCGCTTTTGATGATAACGGGCGTACCGAGCGGGGGGAGGATTCCCTGGAGGTCGCCGGTCGGGTGAGGTTGCCAGACAGGTACCGACCCAGGGGAACCAATTAGTCTTGGGTCCAGAATCCTGTTTAGGTCTAAACTTTCCGTAATCTCGGATGGCTCGGGACGGTTGGGCACTGCCACAGTGCCATGAACGGTTATGCGGGAAGCAACTATGCCAAAAGAAGGCCATTTGGACAGGGTCACCTGTAGCCGTTGAGCGGGCACCAAGTTTGCACGCTTTTCCAGAGTCGCGCGTATACCGATTGGACAGTCAGCTTCCAGTGGCACTAAGGACCTGTCCCTTACGGAGATTTGAGCCAATGATGCTGCGGCAACGAGACAGAGAACAAGAGCCAACTTGCTAGCGCGATTCATAGCGTCCTCCTGAGGAGGAAAACGGCTACCCGAGAAGTTTCATCAACTTCTTAGACACCGCCGAATCAGTGAGAGTTCCTCCGGGTCAATCCGGTAACGCTCATTTCTGTACGGCTCTATGTTCGCGCCTGTACCGTGCAGGAGGCATTCCGAATTGTCGTTTGAACGCTCGATTGAAAGCTGCCTCCGATTCGTAGCCCACCTCGGACGCGATTTCCGCCACACCTCTCGGAGTCCTCGTCAAACTGCGTGAGGCCAGTTGCAGTCTCCACCGAGTCAGGTAGGTCATAGGCGGTTCCTCCAGGTAGCTCGTGAAGCGTTCACTCAATGCAGAGCGGGACGTGCCGACCTCATTCGCCAACTTAGCGATCGTCCATGGATGATCGACCCGGCTGTGCATCAAGCCAAGGCACTTGCCTACGATCGAGTCGCGGGTGCCCGCAAGCCAGCCAATCTCTCGTTCGGGTAGGCTCATCACATAGCGACGCAACGTATCGACAAACAGCGCCTCTGACAGCTTGGCCAACATGGCATCGCTGCCCACCCTTCCCGACCCTGCTTCCTCGACAAGATGCATGATTGAGCTTTCCAGCCATTGGCCCGAGCGATCGGCTCTCACGTTGACCTTAAAAATTCGCGGCAGTCCATCAAGGATCGGTCGGCTTATATGCGGATCGCAAGACATGAATCCACATACAAAGCGTGTCATCGCGCCGCCACCCCCGGCGCGCAGAGCAGTCAAGTCGCGCGTCATCAGCTTACGGACGATCGCGGATGTCTGCTGCGGCTCGGCCCATTCTGCTCCGCTCGTAATGAGGTGTGGATCTCCGTGCGGAAAGATGACCACCTCTCCCGGCCCCAGACTGATCCATTCTCCGTCTCCCAGGCGCGCCACGGCATGGCCCTCGATCACCAGGTGGTAGATCACCAGGTGAGGCGCTCCAGGAGCCAGCGAAGGAGCGAGCACCTTTGAGGCTGGAGCGGCGAAGCCCCAGGGGGCCGAGAACTCCGCGTTGAAGAACAGGGCGCCGTTCAGCTTGACCCCGCTCAGAATCTCAGAGAATGCGTCCATCGGGTCTCCCTCTGCGACGAACGGCATAGTTTTCCGGAAGCCCTGCAAAGCAATCTGCTCGCCCTGGACGTTCGAGCAAGAACTGGCGACAACGGAGCATGGTTTGTCCTGCTGCGGAGCAGCACAATTCTAGCTTGGGATGCAACACCACGCAACGAAACAAGGACCAAGGAGCCGCAGGATCATGACAAATCGAGTATTCACTTTCCTCTATGGAGCGATCAGCTACGCATTCTTCTTCGCTTCGTTTCTGTATGCCATCGGATTCGTTGGCAATTTCGCCGTTCACAAGTCGCTGGACTCGGCTTCAGTGAGTACCTGGCCGGCCGCGCTTTTGGTCGACCTGGGACTGCTTGCGCTGTTCGCCGTGCAGCACAGCGTAATGGCGCGGCCCGCGTTCAAGCGCGCGGTCGCCCGGATCATCCCCGCCACCATCGAGCGCAGCACCTACGTTCTCGCCAGTAGCGCTGCACTCCTGTTTCTGTTCTGGCAATGGAAGCCGTTGGGAGGGAGCGTCTGGGACGTTCAGAATGAGGTCGGCCGGTGGGTGCTCTATGCCGGTTTCGCATCTGGTTGGATCCTGGTCCTGGTCGCGACTTTCGCCATCAACCACTTCGACCTGTTCGGCCTGCGGCAGGTTTGGAGGCATCTCGTGGGGAAGCCACAGTCCAATCTGCGATTTGAAATACCTCTTCTCTATCGGATAGTCCGGCACCCTCTCTACGTGGGCTGGTTCCTCGCATTCTGGTGCACGCCAAACATGACCGTTACCCACCTGGTCTTCGCTCTCGTGACCACGGCGTACATCTTGATGGCAATCCAACTGGAGGAGCGCGATCTAATGAAGGTCCACACAGAATATGCGGAATATCGCAAGCGGGTTCCCATGCTGGTTCCAGGATTGGGCCGGCGTGCCCCGACTCCACGCGCCCCGGCCGTCAAAGCCGCGGCCAACTGAAGAGGAAGGATCAAGCCATGGAAGTTCAACGTCAATGCTACTTCTTACGATCACACTTGCTCAGAATGGCCATGTTGTCGCAAAGAGCGGTCGACTACTCCATCAAGGCGCACGAGCTGGGCGCCTCTGAGATTTACCAGCTCTTTTGGAAATACGATCAGGAGTGGCGCAACCTGCAATTTAGCATCGGCGATCGAGGCCGTAGACTGCTCGCATCCGGAATGCCTGTCGATGCTGATTCGGCCATCGCCGAAAGCGCCCTCCGCATTTACAGCGCGCTGTATGTCACCTACACGGCGGCCTCCGAAATCACCCACATCGCCGCGCTGATGGCCCAAGGTGAACGAACAACTCCCTCTCCAACCCTTGGAGAGATCGCAAGGTTTGTCAATAGCCTTGTGCGGCTCTGTACAGTCGCTTTGTTCAAGAAAGAAGTGCAGCACGTCAGAGGGATTCTTAACCACGATCGAAGCTGGCAATGGTATGAACTGGCGCTCCGTCGCACACGCCACTTGCTCATGCAGAATCACAGCACACACGCCAGGTCCGAATTGGCGGTCGCCAGGGCTTTAGGACAAATTGCAGACCAGGCCTACCAAATCGCCGAGGCATCCACGCTGTGGCTGGAAGGAGACAACCGCCTCGGCTGCACGCGCGAAAAGCCATGGCTCGCGGCGTAGTCGCATATTCATCACTCCCGCAACAACCTCCACTATCAAAACCTTCGCGATGTCTTATAACATCCAATGCATTCACAATACGTCAGAACGGACAGTCATGATCGAAACCCCGCAACAGTACAAAGTCCGGCTTGCGGCATATGTTGAAGGCAAGGACCCGATCGCGATGCAGCGCCAAACGCCGCGTATCCTGGCGCAGTTGATCGAAGGCATCCCTGAAACCAACATCAGGCTTCGACCTGCGCCCGGCAAGTGGTCCGTGATTGAGATCCTGGCGCACATCGCCGAGGATGAACTGACGAGTACCTGGCGTTATCGCCAAATGCTCGAGCACGACGGCCCGGAGTTGGCCGGCTTCAATCAGGATATGTGGGCGATTCTGGGGGACTACGCATCGTGGGACACGGGCGAAGCGCTCGATATGTTCCGCCTCTTGCGCGAAGCCAATCTGCGCCTATTCGGGCGACTGACACCCAATCAATGGCGTCGTCATGGTGTACACCTGGAACGCGGTAAGTTAACCGTGCAGGAACTGTGCCGCCACATGGCCGCTCACGATGTGAATCACATCGAGCAGATCCGTGCCATCGTCGGTCGCTGGTAGCATTTCCTATCAAGGACGATGATTGGTAAGAATGCGCTCTCATGAGGCCGTCGCCCAAGCTTGCCGCGCGTTAATCCAGCATCGGTTCTGGACGGTCATCGTTCCATCAGCTCTCTCGCTCGAGAAGGACGGCCCAATCGTTGGCGTCGGGCGGGGCCGGCGAATTCCAAACAGGGCCGTCGACGGGTGGAAGGTCGATCTGTTCCCCTGTCGTTGCGCTGAACCAAAATGCGCGGTAGCGGCCGGGCTCGAGTTGCACGGTGACCTGACCCCCCTTAGGCAGATAGATGGCGTAGGTCTTGCCGGGATCGGCGAGGCAGTAGTTGCCGTTGTTCACCAACTCGTCGTGAGGATTGGTCTTCCACCACGCGAAGCCGGTGAAGAAATCGACCATGTGACCGTAGCCGAGAAACATGGTCATGGTGTCGTCGCCACGGCCGTTGAACCAACCCCCGCCCATGTCGGCGCCGACGTTGGTGCCGCGGCGTACGGTCTCTCCAGCGGTCTGGTAGGCGCCGGCCATGACGATATCCCAGGCAGTACGGCGAAGCGCATCCGCAGAGTCGGATCCGGGTAGGGCCCAGTGCGGGTAGTGGTCCTCGTAGCCGTACTCCTCATTGGTTTGCGGAATGATGCGGCCGGTTTTCTCCTGCAGTTTGCGCGACGCGAGCATCAGGCGGTGCTGATCGCGCCCCCATTCCTGATAAGAAGTGAAGCCAAACCACGAGGAAGCGCGGTCCTGGTGCGCGTTGCTGGTTGCCGGATGGCTGGTCTCGAGGTGCTTCCAGGGATCGCGCTCCTGAATATACACGCCCGTGTCGTGCGTCCATTTCTCGTCGCGGTAGACGTCGAGGTCGTCGCCGAGATCCCAGGTAATGTTGGAGAACGCACCGAAGCGGGCGATGGCGTAGCGGATGAAGCGGCGCTCGTCTTCACCTCCCGCTTCGGGATGGACCCTGCTGTCTCCCATATCAAGGACGAGGGAAATGACCATGTCCCGATCGCGGGCGAACTTGAGCATCCGATCAAACCGCTGCCAATAGACAAGGTTGTACCGTGTGTAGTCGAAGCCGGGGTGGAGGGGATCGTCTGCGTTCTGCGCCATCCACGCGGCAGTATAGACGGTGAAGTTTGGCCCGGTCATGACGGGCTCGCCGAAGAACGTCGAGGCTTCGCGTCCGGCAATGGTTACGCGGATGCGGTTCACCTTGAGCCGATGCAGGCGGTCGATGCTGAAGCGAATGACGTGGTCATCGCGCCAGTTGACGAGCCAGTAGGCGGTAGTGCCATTGAAGAAGTAGTGTTCGCCGGTTCCCTGCCAGACAAAATGCCACGGATATTGCGGATCGCCGGCGAGGATACCACGGCGATGCGCTTCGACGGCCTGGAATTGGCCGGTGGTGGATTGGGTGAAGCTACCCTGCTTGTAGGTGACAGAGTACTTGTAGCTGCCGGCGACGGGCGGCATGAAACGGATGCGGAAAACGCTGCCATCGGCGGCATCGCAAAAGCCTTCGACGCTCCAGCGATGGGCGCCGTCGCTAGTTTCGAGTGTACCGGTGAGCGAGGCGTCCGTGAAGCAGTTGCGGGCCGCGGGCGAGTTGACGTTCGCGGCGACCTCGACGAAGTCGTAGCGATCAATCTGGGCGGCGGGCTGGGTAAAGGTGACACCGGCCGGGTCTGCCCAGAGCGAGGCTGTCGCGAGAGAGGCAAGAATCATCAGGGCCGTGCGAAAGGTTCGTGGCATGGTAATTTCCTCTTGAAGTTTTTTTGAGGCCGGCGGTCAGGCCGTCATCGCTCATCGTCACCAACACGATTCGCGGACAAAACTGCTTGCGACCGTGCGGCCGGCCGATGCACCGGTAACGGCCGCTACTTTCCTTTGCAACCTCGTCTTTTCCATCCGCGTACGCTCGCACAGAGCATCGCAGCGACTTTCGGAACATGGTCAATGCACGCTAAGACTGCCCACAAATTCTAGGATCCGGTTTGCACCAAGTCTCTGAGAATCGAACAGATTTTTGTTGCAGACCCACGGTGGGCGTGGCATTTCCACCTGCAATAGGATATGCGCACAGCAATGAGCCGTCTGCTGTCCACGTCTTTCCAGATGGCTCACGCAACACGATGGATCAGCTTGTCTATGCTCCGCGCAAGATCGATGATCTCGCCCTCTCCCTGCAACTCAAACTCTACGGGATGGTTCCCTCCAGCCGCATGGTCCACCGCGTTCTTAAGGCTTACTAAAGGTTTGACGACTGCTCGCGGAAGCAGAAAGCTGATCCAGATGCTCAACAGAAACGTGATGACGGAGACGATACTCAGCACCCATTCCGCGTTGTGAAGGAGGCGACGAGCCTGCTGATGGTCTCGTTGAACGCGTTCCCAGCTTTCTGCCTCCAACTGCGACGCGACTCGTAACACGTGCTGACTGGCTGCCTGCATCTGTGCTGTAACCATGCGTAGCGTTGGATTCTCCTGGCCTAGTGTTTTGGCGAGGTCCGCGTCAAACGATTGAACCTGGCTTTGGAGTTCTTGAACCAGCTGCGCATTTCCCATTCGTCTGGAACGCCGGAGCAACTCGTTCAGGTCAGTTTCGTACGCACCTACGGCTAGTTGAACCCGTTCCGTAGTTGTGCCGCCGTGTTTTTGCAGGAGTGCTACGGCGTCGGCAAACTGTTGCTCGTACAGCTGCAGGCTTTTCAAAACATCTTTCGTGCCATCTCGTTCAGCAGGCTGGAGACTATCGATTTGCCCGATCAAGCCTCTGATTTGATCTGCGGCTTGACGATTTTCCGTGAGATACGCCTGATCGTTCAACAGGGAATAATTGCGTTCGCTGCGCCGCGCTTCGAGCATTTCCACCGAGACCTGCTGTGCGAGCGTCGTTGCGGGCGCATCTTTGTTCACGATGCGGTTGACAATAGCGCCCATCTCGAAGAGATAGTAGATCGTCAAAAAAATCACAGGTGCGAGAATAAGGCGCACGATGGCCAGGCTGTAAGCCACTCGTCGTTTGAGCGAACTGCCCGGCGCTAAGATCTTCAGGGTTTTGTGAATCTTCCTTTGCATCGCTGACCTCGTTCGATGATTCACTTGCTATAGGTAGTCCGGGTGCGGAAAGGGACTTCGGGGTCAGCCTCACGACCCCTGAGGACGAGACTTCGCTCATCAAAGATCCTGGAAGGTGACTACGTCACAGTGAAACTGGTCCGCTGCTGCGGGTGAAGGATCTTTCGTGGCCACTTTGGCGCCCGTAAGCGTGTCTCTGCCCACTCCGCACGACGAACTTACTTAGCGTAGATAAATAGGGCGGTCCTGGTCCCCCGAGCCGGAGCGGCGGTCACTCGCACTTGATCGCGTTTCTGGGGATCGAATCTACGGCCTTCCACAGCTCCCACAGCGGTCTCAATGACTGTTGTAGGTTCGATATGAAACGACTGAACGCCTCCCGGAGTGCTCTCGACCGTCATAAGACGTTGATGTTTGTCGAACTTGACCACCGTTCCAATAGTCCTTTTGATTGGCCCTGGGGGGAGGCCCTGCAAAGCAACCGCGGTCCTCAGGTCACCCTCGCCGAAATAGTACACAATCACGTGAGTTCCCTTGGTGTTGAAGTGATCGGCTGAGGTTGCCTGAGCACGAAGATCCTTATCGAATTCGAGCGGAATATTCGACTTCGTCAAATCCTTAAAATCCACCTCGGCGCCATCGTCGGTGTCGACCTGAATGGTTTTTCCCGGATTCATCGATGTGACGGCGCCGGTCAAGGCATGAACCACCTCTTGAGCGGTTGCCGCCAAAGTGCATAGCGAAAAACATCCTACGAGCAGGCAGAACGTACCAAGCCGTCGGAACATGGGCACACATCCCTTTCTAAAGCGGAACTTACATTCAGTACATCTGTTAAAGCCACGGTTGAGATGGAGCAGTATAACTCTAGTCGATTCCAGAATGCCGTTCGGCGTGCTTCCGACGTTGGCACCACAACTTTGGCGCCGGGCAATGCGTTGTGTATGCGGCGGAGCAACGCAACGTCTTCGGCTCCGGGTGTATTTAGATCCGGAATCACAAGGTCGTAAGGTGTTGACTGAAGCTGAAGCAGCGTTTCCGCCGTATCTCTTCCCCGTTAACGAGCCAATCTCGCGCGGAAGACACTTCGACCAGGAGATTTTGTATACGCCCTCACGACAGTGACAATCCCGTCCGCCGTCCCCTTAACTTCGCCGATTACTCGCCGGCTTTCCGCCTAAGCAGTCTTGGATCGTAGTGGAACGGCTCTGTGCGCTCCAGCTCGATCTTCTGAAAATGAGGATGTTGCGGATTCAGAAGCCAGTTGTTCTCGGTGGGAGCCACCGCTGACGGCAGGATTAAGACCGCAGCTTCCCCATTGCGAGCGAACTTGTCTCCAATGAGAGCTAAAGAGTCCGGAGCCGGATAGTCCCGCCATCCGCGCGGTAGTTCGTCCGCGCGGAGTTGGAGCTTAGGTAAATTTTCTGGAACCCGGGCCCGGGCGAGCATCAGGTCTTTAGGCGCGTGATGAGGATCGAGATGTACCAGATACTCGATCATGGCAAGAGAGAGATGCTCGGCGGTATAAGCGAGACGGGTTCCTGGGGCGGACCAGCGGCCACCGTAACGGTAGCTTCCCTCTCCATCGAATGGTGTCGCGGCAAAAGGCTTCCTCAGCAGGCGGTACACGGTTGTCAACTGACGCCGCCGTATCCAATCCGGCCCAGGACATTCTCGACCTGACGGGCTCCAAGCTCGGTGTCTATGATCGCCAGCGGGGCTACACCGCCCAGGGCGTGATTCGGCCTCTTAAGCCAATCAATGGCAGTTTTACGGTCGCCGAGAAAGTTTGCCGCCAGCGAGACCAGCCGCGCCAGGCGATAGAGCCGGTCGGATTCGTACCGCGCGAGACGGCCCTGGCTCTTCCTGCGTTGCAGGCTGCGAAGCGAGAGATCAAGACTGCTGGCGATCTCCTGCAGTGAGAGCCCGGTGGAGGTAAGGGCGGTGACCGCTTCGTGGGGAAATCCTTCCCGGATCGCTGCACTCAGGTCTTCCGAGGTTCGCACCGCGCGCCCGACTCCAGCCTCACCGCCTAGCTCGTCCAGGACTGCCCTTAGTTCGTTGACCATTCTGTCGTCTATTATACCGCCAAATGGCGCACTCTTGCCGGCCCATCTCGAACCCAAGCTTGTGACCCTCCAGGCTAATTCTCCGACGGAGCTTCGATCCGATCTATCACGAGTATGCTGATGGGCTCTTTTTGCGGTTCTAACTTAAGCCCCAGTTGCTCCTGGAGAGCGGTGAATGATCGTCGCTCAATCGGTAGGCGGGTCGCCGATAGGTGGGAAGCGTGTCCGTCCCAAAACTTTGCCTTTTGCGAAGATTGTGCTTGTAAGTTCGCGTTTTGCGAAGTACGGTTAAAGCAGCAAGAGGGCCTGCTGCCTTGCACGTTATTAGTCGGAAGAAGCTGTTGACTGCGGCTGAGGAGCATGGAGACCTGGCTGGCCCGCTCGATGTCTGGTATCGGATCGCGAAGCGCGCAGACTGGACTTCCGTGGAAGACGTTAGGCGCGACTTCCCGTCAGCAGATGGGGTCGGCAAATACACGGTCTTCAACATCAAGGGAAATGAGTACCGGCTGATCTCGTTGATCTTTTACCGGCGCAAGAAGCTGTTCATTCGAGACGTTATCACTCATGCCGAGTACGACAAGGGAAGGTGGAAAAAATGACTACATCGACCGCAAACCCTATTTACGGCAAACTACTGGCTAAAGCGCTTCCTAAGGTCATTCAGTCCGAAAAAGAAAACGATCGCTACATGAAAACGCTTCTCGCTCTAGAGCAGAAAGACACCCTGACCCCACAAGAGAAGGATTTGGCAGACTTGCTCACCCTGCTGATCGAGGACTTTGAGGAGAAGCACTATCAACTTCCGAAGGCATCGCCGCTCGAGGCAATCATTTTTCTCATGGACCAGCACGCATTGAAGCAAAAGGACCTGGTCGATGTGTTTGGAACAGCGAGTATTGTTTCTGAGGTCCTGAACGGGAAACGCGATCTTAACAAGGAACACATATCTCGCCTGAGCAAGCGCTTTCGTGTTTCGCCGGAACTTTTTTTCTAAGTCGCCTCGTTGAGCGTGCCCCAAAGCTCCTGAGAGCTAAACGGACGAAGCTTTTCTTCCGCATTGGCCGCATCTCTCTCGGTGCATCCAGTCAGCTTGCTTCTCGATATTCCTGCGCCATTTCTGCACACTCTCGGCAAGGGTTTATCCATCACAGCTCCGTTTCCGCCGCTTGTGCCCATGAAGCTGATTTTACCCCGCAAAGAAGCCGACTCGGATACCCAAGCAGGAGCCTCCGCAGGCGTTCCGTTTCAGTCGAGTTTCTGAACTTTTCCTGCCTGGAGGTTGTGCTCAGCCCCAGACGGTCGATATAGACCTCGAAGAGAAATAACCGACATCGCAGCGTCCGGAGGTTCGCGGCACTTGGCCAGGCGTCTGTGAGCAGGTTATGGACGACTCAGCGTTCAGGCACGCATCTTTACGCTTCGTCCCTTCGCGAGCATTCATTTTACCTCCCTGCCTCTTAATCATGCGGCTGCTTTCCAGAATGGACTTTCCTGCGCGGGTGCGCAAAGCCCAGGACGGCGTCCGCCTTCACCCCACCATAGCGCACCGGAGCAATGGGCGCATGATTTGAATCTTCTGTGAGGTCGCAATCGTGAAACATCTCTCCCCCAGCCGCGCGTTATTCCGGATGCAATACCAACTGTGTACGGCCAGCAACGCCAGTGGCAAGACGCGACACGGCGTCTTCCGGAGCTCCTTGCCAGCGCGAGCTCTGCGTCTAGTGCTACTTCTGGTGCTTGCCGGCTTGATTCGACCATCCCTTAGCGAGGGACAATCGTTGACCGCGCTCTCGATTTCACCCAGCCAGCCCACGGTGGGGATAGGAGGCACGACCCAGCTCGCGGCGACGGCTACTTACGCGGACGGCTCTTCCAACGATGTGAGCGGTAGTGTCAGCTGGAGCTCCGGTGAACCCCAAGTGGTCAGCGTCTCCGGGAGTGGAGTGGCCTCGGGATCCGCTACGGGCAACGCAGCCATCACAGCGAGCTACCAGGGGCAAAAAGCAACCGTTATTGTAGCCAGCTCGATCGGCAATATTCAATGGAGCGGTCCTCTGACCATCACCCAGGGAGGTACTTATTCCGGTAACTGGAAAAGTACCGATCCGCAGATATCGGCGGTGACCATCGCCACCACGGACCCGGTGGTGATCCAGAATTCGTATGTAACCGGCCCCAATGACCTTATTGACGATCCTTATTACGGTAATAATCTGACGGTCAAGAATGTGATTGGCATTGGGGTAAATCCAAATGTGATAGGCCAGGCAAATGGGGTGTTTGTCGATGCTCAGAACCCTGTTTTGCTTGACGTGGAGCACTGTTACTTCGAGAGTGTACGGTTTGGGGTGTATGTGCGCGGGTATGGCGGGAATCGAGACGGCACCGAGACGATTACGATTCTGAACAATCGCGGCCGCAACATTATTGGGCTTGAAAGTGACGGGAACAATGGCTACTTACCGGGGGAGAGTCTATGGCAGTGGGCGCATGCGATCCAGTTGGGCACCATGGCTTCCGTACCCGGCATCCAGATAGCGTGGAATGAAATTGTCAACTATCAGTACCAGAGCCTGGTCAACGAGAACATCAACATGTTTGATGCGGGAGGTACCGCGAGCAGCCCGGCTGAAACCCACGACAACTATATTCAGGGAGCGTACGGCTACAATCCGGCGGTGGATGCCTACAATGGGGGCGGCTTTACCACCGATGGCTCGGGGAGCGATACGGTTGCCACTGCTTCCTCCTTTAATAATGTTTATAACAATCAAATCGTGGGTACGGTCAACATCGGCATCGAATTCGGAGCTGGACACGACAACGTGGCTTATAACAACAGGGTTATCTCCAGCGGCCTGCTCTCGGATGGAACGAAGATCTTCGCCCAGAATGTGGGACTTTCTCTCTACGATGTTTATGGGAACATCCAAAATGGCTCCATGTACAACAACAATATGTATGGCAATACGGTGGGGTGGATGTGCTGGGCGGCACGATGTGCCTGGGATGGATACCGGAATGACGAATATTTTCCAAACAATAACGGTTACTATGCGATGAATCAATCGATCACCGCCAACCCCATCACCTTTGAGGCGGAAAGCGCAGAGTATCCGGCGTGGCTGGCGAAGATCAGCGCCAATGGAATGGTTATCGGCCCAGTCGTCGCCTCGGCCAGCACCAATCCCGGTATTGGATCTGGCGGGGGTTCCGGTTCCACGATCTCGACGACTGCTTGGTACTACATCGTGAATAAAAACAGCACTCTGTGCGTCGATGCTTCCGCGTGGGGTTATACCGACGGGACAGTTATCCAGCAGTACACCTGCGGTGGCGCGCAGACGAACCAGGAGTGGCAGTTCCAGCCTACGGACGGAGGGTATTACGAGATCGTGAATCGCAATGCTTTGAGCACCGCGGGTCTTCGCGTCGTTTTGCAAGTGACCGGAGGACCGTGGGCGACGGCGGACCAGGTGGGCATTCAACTGTGGGACTATGCAGGCGCGACCAACGAGCAGTGGATGCCGGTCTCGGTGGGCAATGGGGTTTACAAATTTGTGGCGCGCAATAGTTCGAAATGTCTGGATGTTCCCGATGCTTCGTCGGCGGTTCTTATCCCATTGCAACAGTACGACTGCAATGGGACGGCGGCGCAGTCGTACACGTTACAACAAAAGTGAAGGGACGGAATGCGCAAGTTTTCCGGGAGTCACCACTCTGATGCTTTGTATCAGGTCACGATTCTGGTTGAGTCCTGGAGGGTCACCAAAGATCTGGGCTTTCAGTCCCCATCTACGATGGTCTGATCATGGGAACACGCTGCTAACCTGTGGTTCCGTCAAGAGTGTCCATGAAGCATTGGTTCCGGGGATCCCAGGTCTCAAAAGCGAGACCTGGGGCACCCTCCGCGTTTTTCCGACACATTCGTTTAGGATGAGGGGACACTGTACGGGCTGAAGCCCGTACCGACCAGCGCGGACCTACCTTTCGTCTGCTCTCGATATCGCGTTTTCTGCCAGAAGTCACAGAACTTGCGGTGCGTGCCGCCGTTGCATCATAGTGACGAGAGGGAGCTTGAGGATTGAGCATGATACAGATTACCTGGCTAGGACACGCCGCTTTTGAGATTCAGTTTGAGACTGGAGAGGTTTTGGTCTTGGATCCTTGGATTACGGGAAATCCAGCCTACCCGGCGGGTTATGAAATCAAACGGGCCGATGCTATTGCTGTTTCGCATGGCCACTTCGACCATGTGGCGGACCTGGTGCAGTTGGCAAACAAGTTCGACTCCAAGGTAGTGGGCATTTTCGAAATCACTTCCTGGGCCGGCTCCAAAGGGGTGAAGAACACGGTTGGCATGAACAAGGGCGGCACGGTTGATTTGGGTTTTGTAAAACTCACGATGACCCATGCATTGCACAGCTCTTCGATCCAGGATGGCGACCACACTATCTATGGGGGCGAAGCTGCGGGATATATCTTGACGTTCAAGGATGGCCGCCGCGCTTACTTTGCAGGGGACACGGCTATTTTTTCCGACATGAAGCTGTACGCGGAAATTTACCATCCGGAGCTGGCGTTCTTACCGGTCGGCGACCACTTCACCATGGGTCCGGAAGAGGCCGCGTACGCCGGACGGATGCTGGGCGTGAAGGAGATCATCCCCATGCATTACGGAACTTTCCCCATGCTTACCGGCCACCCGGAACAGCTGGAGAAGAAGCTTGCGGGCAGTGGCATTCGCGTCCGCACTTTGCAACGGGGGCAGCCCGTAAGCTGGTAAAGCGTCACGGAAGGGTTACGTTGAGAGCGTGAAAGTCCCAGATGCCGGCGTCGCGCACCAATAAAGGCGAATCGTCTGGAGCCAGACCGAACCAGTAGCCGACCAGGAAGGGCGCACCGTGGAAATTTTTCAGGTCCACTACTTCATCTAGTTTGTGACCGGTGAGGGAGACACGGACGACCTTGTCTCCTGCTGCGAGATGGTCCAGGAAAAAGATGGAGTCTCCGCTACGCGACCAAGTGGGGTAACCGATGGAGGCTTTGGCCACGCTGGTCCATGTGCGGGTGCTGAAGTCGTAGACAAGTAGTTGGTTGCCGTCGTTTGACATGGCCGCAAGACGATCTCCTTTTGGCGACCAGCGTGGTGACCACAGACCGTTGGAGGCGGGGAGAACAGTGACGTTGCGCGTTCGCACATCGAGCAGGCGAATGGCATTTACGTTGGCGGCCTCTTTTTCAGATACCGCCTGGCCGCCAAAGGCCAGAGAATTTCCGTCGGGAGACCAACTGGGATCGGCCTGGTCGCGCTGGTCAGGTATAAGTTGCTGGGGGGAGCCACCCTGCGAGCTCACGATATAGAGTTGCCATGGTTTGCCCGGTAATTGGCCCATGAAGGCTATCTGGCTTCCGTCCGGGGACCAGCGCGGCATGTAGGCCAGGAGCGGAGGATAGGTGAGTTGCGATCGCTCGCTGCCGTCGGGCCGGCTTCGCCACAAACTACCATCCGGGTAACTCATGTAGACGATCCATTTTCCGTCTCGGGAAAAGTCCACGCCGGTACCTTGAATGCCGGGAGGTGTGCCGGGAAAGAGGGGACGAAACTCGCCGGCCTTCGCGTCAAAGCGCACCAATTGCCCGCGGGGTTGGATCGTTCGGACAAAAACCTGGTTTCCCTCCAGGCCTGGCAGCGGAGCGAAGGTGCTGGTCGGCCCAGATGTTAATTGGACCGGCGCAGGGTCGACTCTGTGGAACAGGCTGCCCGCTTCGCGCATGGTCCAGATATCGGCGACTCCACCACGGGACGATTGGAAGACAAAATATTTTCCATCCGGGGTCCAGGTGCCACAGCACTCTGCGGGTGGGTTATTCCAGCCGGTCAGAAGTTGGTGGAGGCCGCTTCCATTTGACGCAATTTCCCAGATGGCTGACCCGTTGCTGCCGCTTACTGTGAACCGCAACCGGCTACCGTCGGGCGACCAGCGTGGCCAGGAGGCAGCGCCATCTAACGTCACCAGCCGGCGAGGTGCAGCGCCATCGCCGTTAGCGACGTAGATGTCCTTATCTGAGGTGTATGCCAACCGTTGCCCATCCGCAGACCAGGACGCATCCGTTGCCATGACATTGCCCAATCGGCGCGCGGCGCCACCGAGAACGGGCAGTGTCCAGGCGGCGTTTCCCTCGGGGACGAAGCTCCTGCTCAGCACCATCAGGCGGGAGCGATCGCGCGATATGTCGACAGGAAAGACATCGTCCGTTGATTCATGTATGGGGACGATCTCCCCTCCTGCGGTAGAGACCTGGTAGATTTGTCCGCCTTCGGCAAAATAGAGCCTGGCGCCGTCGGTCGCCGCGCCTGATTTTTCCTGTCCGTCGGTGGTGACTTGCCTCGAGCTGACGACTCTGGGCGGAGGGAGCGCTGGGCGCAAGAAAAACGCAAGCGCGGCCAAGCCGGCGATGGCGCAGACAGCAAAGCCAAGCCAGCGCCCTCGATGGGCAGATGCGACATTTGTTCCGGTTGCCGATGGGGAATGAGTGGTTGCCCGTCGTTCTGCTCCGCTTGCGAATGTTGTGGCATAGAGTGCGGTGGCGGCGGTCAACCGATCTGAATTGAGGTCACGTTTCAGGCGTTTCAGATCGCTTCTCAGTTCAGCTGCACTTTGGGCCCGGAGATCCCTGTCCTTTTCCAGAGCCTTGTTGATGATGGCTTCGAGTGCGAATGGCAGGCTGGCATTCAGGTTGGTGAGGGGTTCGGGATTCTCATGCAGGATGGCGGCAAAGATCTGTGCCGAGGAGTTTCCTCGGAAAGGCAGGCGGCCTGTCGCTATTTCATAGAGCACGACGCCAAAGCTGAATACATCGCTTCGCGGGTCAAGATTTTTGCCGCATGCCTGCTCCGGCGACATGTACTCTGCCGTGCCCAGGGCGATGCCGGGGCGGGTGTGCAGGTTCGTATCAAACGCCAACGTTGGCTTGTCCTGAAGGTTGAGCACTGCAGGGGGGACGGGGTCTGCATCCTCGGAGGAGCCGATGGATTTTGCAAGCCCGAAATCCAGAATCTTTGCTTGCCCGCGGGGCGTGATGAATATGTTCGCCGGTTTAATGTCACGGTGGATGATTCCCTTTTGATGTGCTGCATCCAGTGCATCAGCTATCTGGATAGCCAGGTCCAGGAGGTCGTCGATGGGCAGGGGTCCGCCAAGAAGGCGTTGTTGCAGGTTCGCGCCTTCCAGATACTCCATGGCGATAAACGGCTGGCGGCCGAATTCTCCGACTTCGTGAATGGTGCAAATGTTGGGATGGTTGAGTGCCGAAGCGGCACGAGCTTCTTGCCGGAAGCGCTCGAAAACCTGTGGGTCGTCGGCGAGTTCCTGGGGTAGGAACTTGAGCGCGACCATGCGTCCGAGGTTGATGTCCTCGGCCTTGTAGACGACTCCCATTCCCCCACTGCCCAGTTTGTCCAGAATGCGATAGTGCGAAACGGTGGTCCCGATCATGGCCGTGGAGGGTTGCGTGTCATGAATGCTGGATGATAGGCGTCTGCGGGGGGACGAGTCAAGAAAAGGCCGGGAAGCAAGCGGTTATGGATTTTTGTCCAACGCGATACGGAAGGCGTAGGCGTAGCCTTGCGTGGGCTTCGAGGGCAACTGGATGTGTAGCCCGTCCGCTTGGAGCGTGTAGGTGAGCGGTGCGCTCGAGCCCAGCAGGGCTACCGATTGAATTTGTCTTCCTTTGAGGGCGTTCCCTGCTACGGAACGAATCACGGCTTCCTTGCCCGAGGGCCAGGCGAGCTCGATCGCGTAGAGGTTGTTTCCCTTGGTGGTGAAGCGGAAGTCCTCCGGGGTATATTCCTGGGTCTTGGTGTCCTGGAAGGACCCGGCTGCAACCTTGGTCGGGCCTTCGCCGTAGGTGGTCCAGGGCCTGGTTCCGTAGATGGCATCGCCGTTGACCTTGAGCCAACTACCCACGTCGAGCAATACATGCTGCACTTCATCGGGGATGGTGCCGTCGGAACGGGGCCCGATGTTCATCAACAGGTTTCCATTTTTGCTCACGATGTCTACGAGCTGATGGACGATGAATTCCGGAGTCTTGAAGGTGTCGTGCTCGATGTAGCCCCAGGACTTGTTGCTGACCGACGTGTCGGTCTGCCAGACGCGGTCGAGCTTTTGATCGAGCTGGCCGCGTTCAATGTCCAGCACGCCCGAATCTTTCTGCATGTCGACCCACTTGTAAGTAATGATTCCCACGGGCCCGCGTTTGCTTGACTCGTTGTAGTAGTACGCTGCGAACTTCGCCAGGTAGGGACGAACGTAGGGCTGCCCAATCCACCAGTCGAAGAAGATGATGTCGGGATGGTATTTCTGGACTATCTCCGCGTCCCTGGCCAGCCAGTCATTGGCGTACGCGGAGCTGACGTAGGTCCAGTCATCTTCCAGATTGCTTCCGTTACCTTCTTTTTTATCCTGCAGCTGAATTTGCGCCGGCCCGTATAAGGAAGCGTTCTGCGGGTCGTTGACGTCGGACGGGATGCTGCGGCCACCGTCCATGAACCAATCATGCTCGATGCGATGCGAGGAGGCACCAAAGTAAAGGCCCTGGGCCCGGACTTCTTTTTCTAGGTCACCGACCAGATCACGATGCGGCCCCATCTTGACAGCGGTCCAGTCAGAGAGATTGCTGTTGTACATTTGGAAACCGTCATGGTGCTCAAAGACGGGGACGACATAACGCGCGCCGGATTCTTTGAAGAGATGTGCCCAGGCCTGGGGATCATACTTCTGGGCTTTGAACATGGGGATGAAATCCTTGTAACCGAACCTAGTCAACGGGCCGTAGGTGCTTACGTGATGCTCGTTCTCCTTCGACCCCTGTATGTACATCTGTCGGGGATACCACTCGCTGCCGAATGCGGGGACAGAATAGACGCCCCAGTGAATGAAGATGCCGAACTTCGCATCCCGGTACCAATCGGGCACCTTGTACTGGGAGAGAGAATTCCAGTCCGGACGGAATGGCCCGTCGTGGATCCCCCGGTTGACGTCCGCCAGGATTGCACTGCGCGGTCCATCGTACTTTGCGGTCGCCTTCTGCCACACGTCAGCCAAAGACTCGGCGCTGTCCGATGCGGTCGGCGCCATGCTCGACTGCGCGATCAGGTGAAGTGGAAATAGTGTGGCTGCGAGCAGGTACAGGGTGCTTATAGGGCGCTGAGCAAACATGAATCAGTACCGAAGGGCCGCTGAGGCGGTTCCAGTGTTCAGGACCAGCACGGTTGCTGTGGGGTCCAGTGCCTTTGTGGGTAGCTGGATGTCGATGCCTCCGCCCTTTTGCGTGACCTTCAGCGGCTTGTGCTCCAAATCGGCAAGCAGGTAGGCGCTGGTAACGGTCCGAGGGACGCTCTGCAGATGAAAGCTGCCGTTCGGCCAGATGAAGAGTTCGATGTAGATCTTGTCGGCGGTGGTGGTGGAGCGCCAGTTCCAGCTGGGGATGAACTTGGGTTTGCCATCTTTGTCCTTCAAAGTCGTACTGAAGCTACCGGCTTCCGGTCCGAAGAGGGTGGGATGGGTGCCATAGATCGCTGCTCCGTTCACAGCGAGCCACTCGCCTACCTGGTGAAGACGCTCCACCTCAGCCGGTGGGACGACTCCCTTGGAGTCAGGACCGATGTTGAGGAGGTAGTTCCCTCCCTTGCTGGCGATGTCGATCAGGTTGCGCAGCAAGGTCTCGGTCGACTTGAAGTTATGGTCGTAGGACTTATAGCCCCAGGTGTCGTTCATGGTCATGCAGGCTTCCCAGTCGCGGCCGGGATATCCCTTCGCCGGGATGTATTGCTCGGGTGTTTCGGTGTCGCCTTTGTAGCCTCCACCTAGCCGGTTGTTCCAGATGAGGTTGGGATGCTGGTTGAGCAGGGTGACGATCTCGCCGGCCAGGGCGGGCGTCATGTCCGGGGTCGGAGTATCGAACCAGATGACGACGGGAAAATCGCCGTAGTTGGTCAGCAGCTCTTTCATCTGGGGGATGGCCTTGGTGTGAAGGTAAGTGGCAAAGTCGCCGTCCTGGGCTGGGTCCCAATGATGCGTGGGAAGGTCATGATGGTCAGTCTTGTAGGCCGCGCCGCCGGGGGCTGTCCAGTCCTGATCTTGCGAATAGTAAAAGCCTAGTTTCATGCCCTGCTTCTGACACTCCTCGGCGAGTTCGCGGATAGGGTCGCGATGAAAGGGTGTGGCCGCGACGATGTTGAAGGGATCGGCTTTGGAGTCGAACATGGCGAAGCCGTCATGATGTTTGGCGGTGATGACGATGTATTTCATCCCAGCCGACTTGGCGAGGGCGACGATGTCATGCGCATTGAACGATGTGGGATTGAACTGCGACGCGAGAGCTTTGTAATCCTTCACCGGGATGGAGGCGTTGTTCATGATCCACTCGCCAATGCCTGGGATCTGCTTGCCGTCCCAGGTGCCTGCCGGGATGGAGTAAAGACCCCAGTGGATGAACATGCCGAAGCGTGCATCCCTCCACCAGGCCATGCGTTCGTCACGCTGCGCGGGGGTCTCGGTGTCCTGGACGGCGGCGACGGGATGCGCGGAAGAAACGCCGATATGCTCACCCTCAACCTGGGCGAAGGAGGGCGGCGCGATACAGGCAAGGAGCATGGCGGTGGTGGCGATAGCAGAGTGGACTGATTTCAAGTTACGGATCCTCGTGATGAAGTAATGAGATGGAAAATGGCTGGCGCACGGTGCACCCTCAGCAAAAGCCAAGCGCCAGCTCGTTACAAAGCTGGCGCCGCCAATGAAAAACAAGTTAGAAGATCAGAAGATTACCTTTGCGCCCAATTGCAACTCTCGCGAGGTGTTGAAGGTACTGTTGACGGTGCCGAAAGCCTTGCCGTTATTCAAATCGTTGTTGGGTGTGCCGAGCACAGGGTGGTTAAAGATGTTGAAGGCCTCAGCACGGAACTCGATGCGCCGCCCTTCACCCCAGAACGGGAACTGTCGGAAGACAGAAGTATCCAGATTCCAGTCTGATTGCTGGCGCAGAGAATTACGAGAAGCCGTGCCAAAGGTATAGGCGGGAGGCGCTACATACGCAGCAGTGTTGAACCATGCGTTAGGTCCTCTATTAGAGATCGCATTGGGATTTCCGACGATGTTCGCATGCTCGTAGCCAGCCCAGCCGACATTCCCTGTATTGGCAATGTCACTGCTAATGATTGGCGTGAAGGGCTGGCCGGTGTGCCCGGTTATGATGTTGTTGAGTTGCCAGTTGCCGAGGACGTAGTCGCCGATCTTGTTGCCAGTAGAGAATCGCTTTCCGGCACCAATCGGACTCTGTGCCAGAGTGTTGACGGAAAGGACCTGCGGCAGGTCAGTTCCTGACACGGATCGTGAACCAAACGCCGACGGATTATAGGGATCGGCGGGCACACCACCCTCGGCGCCGAACCATCCATCGCCGCCTTCGTTAAGGGATTTGGACCAGGTATAGGCAACCTGGTATGCCAGCCCGTTGGTGTAACGCTTATCCAGTTGAAACTGGAATGCGTTGTAGGACGAAGCGCCGGTACTGCGATCGTAGAAGGTGGGCGTGATGTATGGATAGAGTGAGCGCGGTCCGACATCGCCCGGACCCGGGGTTAAGGCGGTATTGTAATAGCCGCCAATGTTAACGCGATGAGCCTCAGAGCCGACGTAATTCATGGTGATGGCGGTCGAGTTGTTCAACTGACGCTGTATGCCGAAGTTCCACTGCTCCGCGTAGCCATTCTTGATGTGCGGATCGTAGAACCATTGCACTTGATTGAAGGGAGTCGCCGCCGGAAAGGCCCCCCCGGTGGAGGCAAACGGGTTTTGCAACTGGGTGGTTGGCGTGGCCGCTGTGGTCGTTGGTGCGTTGAGGTTATTGGCGATTAACTGGCCAATGTCGGGCCAGGAGCCCTCGATGTTCTGTGCGGTTTGGCTGATGGCTGCCCAGTTGTCAAAGACAATGCCGAAAGCCCCGCGAACGACCGTCTTATCGTCGAGCTTGAATGCAAAACCGAAGCGAGGTCCAAGGTTGGTGCCGACGTTGTGCGCAATCTTGCCGCGCGGGTCGACTACTACGTGGGCAGGCAAGGTGCCGTCTCCAGGGATACACGGGGCGAATCCGCGGGAGGCGCAAGAGGGTGGCACTTTCTGCAGGACATAGGTGCCATTGGAGAAGTCCATGTCTCCGGTTTCTATGCCACCCTGCTTGCCGATGGTGGCATTGGTTCCGTACGGAGGAATAAATGTGTAGTCGTAGCGCAGACCGAAGTTGAGGGTCAACCGCGGTGTCGCTTTCCACGAATCCTGGCCGAAGATGCTCAGCACCCCGCCGGGGCGCGTAGCTTCCTCTACGTTACGGCGATTTGCGTTATCCGGAACATTGATGAGGAAGGACGACACTGGATCACCCGTAACCACGCTGCTGGTGGCTTCCGGATTTGCTGTCTCTGCGGCCGCGAAGCCTAATTGCGGATAGGAGATGGGACTGGAGAATTTGTTGCTGATAAACCCGCCGCCAAATTTCAGGTCCTGCCTGCCCAGGGTCTTACTCAGGGTGCCGGAGTATTCCCAGCTATCCGTGGCCTCTGGCGTGTTTTCGATAATCTCGCCGCCGTTGGCGTAACCACTGATACCGGGTGAGGGCAGCAGGTTGCC
Source organism: uncultured Acidobacteriaceae bacterium (assembly GCA_963830325.1). Taxonomy (GTDB): domain Bacteria; phylum Acidobacteriota; class Terriglobia; order Terriglobales; family Acidobacteriaceae; genus PALSA-350. The sequence continues at coordinate 22,082 of CAWHMV010000025.1, read as the reverse complement.
ACCGTTGTTAGCGTTGAACCCACCGACAAAAGCGCTGGAGAACCCGACCTCAGTGATGATGCTCGCACTGCTGGTCGTGAATTTGGTGGTGGCGTTGTCCTGCACCGTGGTGCGCGCAAGTTGCAATTGCAGCACCAGCGTCGGGCTGAACAAGTGAACAAAGCTGCCTCCCCAGTTGCGGGCTGGAATGGCATCCACTTTCGGGTCGTGCGGAACGCCGCCGGAGGTGGTGGTGTTGTTGTTGATAAAGCTATAGCGGAACCAGGCCGAGTTCTTTTGCCCGAAGGTCTGGTCTACACGAACATCGAACTCGTTCTGCGTCTGCAGCAACGGTGTCGGGTCTAGTGCGTTGTCGCCATTGGCGTCGAATGCCGGGCCGGCCGCGGGGAAGACAAACTTGGCATAGTCCACCAGGGCGGGACTGATCAGGTTTGCGGGAATCTGGTTTCCGGGGAATGGGTCGCGGATGTAGCTGCCCGGGTTCGCGGGGTCGGGCCTGGTAGTGAACGGATTGTAGATCTGGGGTGCGCCGCTTTCATCGCCGGCAAGTTGCGCGGCGGTGGGAACCTTCAGGGCCGCGTTGCTGGTCTGGTTGTAGCGGAATCCCTGATAAGCGCCAAAGAAGAAGGTTTTGTTGCGGCCATCGTAAAGCTTAGGAATTCGCACTGGACCACCGATGGCTCCGCCAAACTGGTTCTGGTGGTAAGCGGCCTTCTTGGCAGTGGTGGGGAGGAAGTAGGTGCGAGCGTCGAAGATGTTGTTGCGAATATATTCCCAAGCGGAACCGTGGAACTCATTGGTCCCGGACTTGGTGACGACGTTGACGGTGCCGCCCAGCACGGAGCCGAATTCGGCGTCGTCGGTATGCGAGACGACCTTGAATTCCTGGATGGCATCGATGATGGGAGGGACGGCATACGTGCTCAGGAGGCTGCCGTAGTTATCCAGCCCGTCAGTGAGGAAGAAGTTGCTGCGATTGGATTGACCGTTGATGGCGGGAAAGGTGAACGAGGCCCCCACGGCCACGGGAGCGGCAAAACCGCCGGTCCTTCCGCTCATCCCATTCTGGCCGGTACTGATCGGCACCACGCCTGGTGTCAGGGACAAGAGCTGAGTGAAGTTACGTCCGTTCAGCGGGAGGTCGTTTACCTGCTTGGTCGCAATGACCACGCCCAGATCGGCGCTCGAGGTTTCGAGCTGCTGCGCGGTGGCTTCGACGGTGACCTTTTGGCTCTCGGTTCCGACCGACAGGGCAAAGTCAATGTCAGCGGCTTGACCTACGGTGAGAATGAATTCTGAAATCTCCTTGGGACTGAATCCTGGTGCGTTCGCGTTCAGCGTGTATCGTCCTGGCGTGATGCTCTGGAAGGAGTATTCTCCGGCGCCGTTGGAGGTGGTTGTCTTCTCCACCGCGGTGTCGACGTTGCGCAAGTTGACAGTTGCCCCGGTAATGACAGCTCCACTCTGGTCGCGGACCGCACCGTGGAGGGTGGCGTCCGAGACCTGGGCACGGGCCGTTCCCGCCGATAGGCCTAAGAAGCTGATTGTGAAGAGGGTGAAATAGAGGCTGCGCCATGCAAACGTGGAACGGCTGTTAGATTTCGACACGCAATTCTCCTTAAAAGTGCTACCAGCCCGGCGTCCTTTAGCCCCGCTTTTGCGAGTGCTAGAAATCGCTTCAGTAAACGTTTATCTAAACAGCTCAACGGTGCGAAGAATGACCGACCGAGCCTATGGCTGTCAAGGATTTTTTCAACTGGGAACCCTGCGGGGGAAGTTCGTGCTCGGGTATGTGTTTTATAATGAGACACTTGAATGGATTTATCCGGTATTCGTAATACTACCGCGATTTACATCGGCGGCCCGGGAGTGTTCGATCAGCAGGATTCGGCCTAAGGTGCACGTGGGAATCCCAAAAAGCGATGACTCTCGTAGAGGGAAAATGAAGAACGTACCTCAAGGCCTAGTGATTTTGCCGGCTTTTGCGTACGGGCTAAAGTCCGTACCTACCCTCCGTTAACTTCGACATTGCGTTTTCCGCAGCCTGCAAAGCCGGGCCACTCCCTATCAGGCCCGGCGACAGTGCAGCACGGCTGAACGGATTATGCAGACGCAATGTGCTCGAACAGGGGCCAGCGCTTGTCCGATTGCTTGCTTCAGAGGAAAATCCAAGTCGGATGCTGAAGATTTGGACTCGACCAACCGCTGGTTCGTTCATACGGATTGGGTTTTTCCTGGTGGCAGCGCTTTCTCCCGTGGTGATCGGCCAGGTGAGCCCCCGGGACGAATACGTTGGCTCGCAGACGTGCGAGCAGTGCCATGGTGGGATTTATAAGCAGTTTTCAGCAACGCATATGGGCCGTTCCTTGTCCCCTGTTTCGCCGGCGCTTCTGGATACGCTGGGAGCGCCCTTAACCTCGCTGCCGGCTTCGACCTACGACGCTAAGATGGACCGGCACTTCGAAGTTTCGACGCACGACGGCAAACTGTATCAGAGCGAATATCAAACATCGCAGGACGGCAAAGAGATTTTTCGGGATACGCGGGAAATCAAGTGGATCATCGGCTCGGGGATGAATGGGTTTGGGGGCATCGTGGAGCGCGATGGTTATCTTTTCCAGGGACCTTTGTCGTTCTACTCAAAAGCTAACCACTGGGCTGTGTCGCCGGGATATGAGTTTGTCGATTTTGGTTTCAATCGTCCGATCCTGGCAGCATGCATCTCCTGCCACAGTGGGCGGCCCAGGCCGATCGCTGCGACCAATGGGCGCTACGCGGATCCGGCTTTTGCTGAGATGGCCATCGGATGCGAAAACTGCCATGGTCCGGGCGCAAAGCACGTACAGGCGATGACGCATCCGGTGCGTGGGGAGAGTGGTTATCCGTTCGTTGTGAATCCGGCGCGCCTCAGCACCGAACTGGCCAATAACATTTGCATGTCGTGCCACCAGACGGGCGATCTGCGGATACTGAAGTCGGGCAAAGAGCTCTCCGATTTCCGCCCGGGCAAGCCTCTGGATGACACGCTTTCTATCCTGATGGTTCCGCCCAATCGTGACGCGCCTCCACAAGAGGATCATCTGGAGCACTACTACTCCATGACGTTGAGTAAGTGCTATCGAGCCAGCAATGGGCGCCTCGGCTGCATTAGCTGCCACGATCCACATATTGAGCCTGCAAGGGCGGAGGCTCCGGCGTACTTCAAACAAAAGTGTCTCGCGTGCCACACAGAAAAGAGTTGCAGCCTGCCTATCGCGCGCCGCCAGCAAAGCACTCCGCCCGACGATTGTGCCGGGTGCCACATGCCGAAGCGGGATGTCACGGAGATCCGCCATTCGAGTATTACTAACCATCGCATTCTTGCTCAGCCTGGGGAGGGTTTCCCGGAGGAGGCGTTTCAGCAGACGACTGCGGCTTTGCCTGACTTGATTCACTTGAATCCGGCTCCGGGACAGAAGGGTGTGGCTCCTCCTCCGCTGACGTTGCTCCAGGCTTACGGTGAGTTGTCAGCGAACAAGCCGGAGTACGCTGCGCGCTACTTTGCTTTGTTGGACCAGACGGCACATACCGATCCGGGAAGCGGCCTGGTGCAGGCTGCTTTGGGGCGACGGGATTTGCTGAACGGAAAGTTGCCAGAGGCGGTTGATCATCTTCAGCTCGCGGTCAAGATTGGGCCGCCCCAGGCTAGTGTCTATGGCGATCTTTCCGAGGCGCTGGCGAAGCTGGGACGAACGGATGAGGCGCTGCCTTTGTTGCTGAAGGCGATTGAACTGGATCCGTTCAATCCGGTTCTGCAGAAAACGCTGGTGCTTCGTTATATCCAGCAGAAACAGTATGCGAGCGCCCAGGCGGCGTTGGTGCACTACCTGGATGTCTTTCCGCAGGATTCGTTTATGAGGAAGCTGTTGGATATGGCGTCTAAGGGGAGCTCACCTCAGTGAAGGCGCCGTGGTATCCCCTCACTTCCTCAGCGCGGTTTAGAGATGCCTTCAGCCGTCCCTGTCGGGACTGGTTCGACTCTCTTCAGGTTACCCAGGACTGGCGTCCTGGGCTAAGTTCAGTCGTCCCTTCGGGACTTTGCTCCGGATCCTTTATCCTGCGGATGATTTGGATCCTGCTGCTTGCGCTGTTGTGGAATTTGTCTGTGCTGGCAGCACCGTCACAGATACGTTTCGAGAATCGGCAGAAGCAGTCGGGGGTCTCGTTTGTGCTGGACAACGGCAGCACCGAGGACAAGCCGATCATCGACTCGGTGCTGGGTGGGGTCGCGCTGTTGGATTATGACAATGACGGCTACCTCGATATTTTTTTTACCAATGGGGCTACGATTCCCAGCTTGGCCAAGGATAACGCTGCTTTTTACAACCGCCTTTATCACAACAACCGTGATGGGACATTTACTGACGTGACCGGCCGGGCCGGGGTTCGCGGTGAGGGCTACAGCATGGGCGTCGCGGTGGCGGATTACGACAACGATGGCTGGGCAGACATTTATGTCACCGGGGTCAATCGCAATATCCTGTACCACAACAATCATGACGGAACATTCAGCGATGTGACCGCGCGGGCGGCGGTTTCCGGCGTTAGCGGGGGCAAGAAGCAGCTATCGGTATCCGCTGCGTGGGTTGACTACGATAACGATGGCTATCTCGATCTGTTTGTGACCAACTACCTGGATTGGAGTGCGGAAACGTCCAAGGTCTGCGGGGATCCTGGCAAACGACTGACGTGCCCGCCCTCGCTCTATGCGGGCGAGGCCAGTATTCTCTATCGCAATAATGGGGACGGAACATTTACCGATGTTTCCACTTCCACCGGCATCGCGGGGCAGATTGGAAAGGGCATGGGCGTCGCCATTGCGGATTACGATGGAGACGGGTGGATTGATATTTTCGTGGCTAATGACAACGAGAGGAATTTTCTCTTCAGGAACAAGGCAGGAAAGGGTTTTGAGGAGGTGGGGGTCGAGTCCCTGGTCGCTTACACGGAGGATGGAGTTCCAGTCTCGAGCATGGGTGTCGATTTTCGCGATTGGAGCAATGACGGCAGACCCAGCTTGTTCGTGACGGCGTTGGGTGGAGAGACGTTTCCGTTGTACCGGAATGACGGCCAGGGACTCTTCAGTATCGAGACTTATCCGGCGGGTATTGGCTTTGCTACGTTTCGCATGAGCGGTTGGGGCGCCGGCATCGACGACTTCGACAACGATGGCCACAAGGACCTGTTCAGCGCTAACTCTCACGTCAGCGCAAATGCGGATATCGACCCGCAGCAGCACTACCTACAGGCGAACGCCGTTTTTAAGAACCGTGGCAATGGAACCTTTGCCGATGTAAGCGCACAGGCGGGTGCGGCCATGCAGGCCCGCGCGGCGCACCGGGGATGCGCTTTTGGCGACCTCAACAACGATGGCAGGATGGATGTGGTGGTCTCCGCCATTGGCAGCCCGGCAGAATTGCTCTACAACATCTCGACCGATAAGAATCACTGGATATCGATTCAAGCGGTCGGGGTTAAAAGTAACCGTGATGGCATCGGAACCCAGATCAGAGTGACCGGAGAGTCGGGGCTGGTGCAGTACAACCATGTGACCACCGCGGGGAGTTATGCCAGTTCGTCGGACAAGCGGGTTCATTTCGGCTTAGGGGCAGATGCTTCGATTAAGGAGATTGAACTGCGTTGGCCCAGCGGCACAGTACAGACGCTGCACAACGTGAAGGCGGACCAGCTGTTGAAGATCGTCGAGAAATAGTTGCGGATGAAAATTGTCCTGTTATTGCTTTTGCTTGCAGTGTCGACTGTGCGGGCGGTACTGGCCGAGCCTTGCAGCGGCACAGAGCTTGGGCAGGTCTTGACCAAACTGGCGCACGATGCGCCCGAGGCTGCGGAGCAGTTGCTGGATCCGATTGCGGCCAGCCATCCTGATTGTCCCGCGGTGCTGCTGGCGCAGGCGCGCATTGAGGCGGCGACCGGCCAGGATTCGCAGGCTGCGAATAATTTCGAACGATATCTGCAGTGGCAGCCGGAGGACGCGAACGGATACGCCTACTTTGCCCGATTTCTGCTGGATCGAAATCAATACCAGCGCGCGGACGACATGTCTTCGACGGCCCTACAGAAGGATCCCAATGCGCCGGCAGCACTCGCAGTGCGGGGGCAGATTCTGGACATGAAGGGCTCGGCGCAACAGGGCATGGAGCTGTTGTCGCGGGCGTGCCAGCTGGATCCTGAAGATGTGCGCGCGCAATTCGATCTGGGATCGCTGGATGATCGCGCGAAACGGCCGGGCGACGCAGTGGTCCACTTCAAGAAGGTGGTGGCTATTGAACCCGGCGACCCTCGTGCATGGGATTATCTCGCCCTCAACCTGGAGCCGCTGGGGGAAATCGATGGCGCCAAAGAGGCCTATGCGAAGGGCCTCGCGGTCAATCAGCAAGGGCCACACTTCGACGCGTTTCTCGATTACAACTACGGACGGTTGCTGATGAAACTCGACCGGCTGAGCGATAGCAAGATTCATCTTGACCGCGCCGTGGAACTGGTGCCGCAGATGCGGGCCACCTGGTATGAGCGGGCCAAGCTGGATCTGCGGCTGAAGGACTATCAACGCGCTCGCACAGATGCGGAAAAGGCTGCGGCTATCCCCGATCCCAACGGGATCATCATCGATCTGCAGATTTACGCGCTGCTGGAGCAGGTGTACCGCAGGCTGGGCGAGGCGGAACTGGCGGCCAAGTACGCCGAGTTGGGCAGGCAGACGCCTCCCCCGGTTCGTGGCGAGCACCACTAAATGAAATTGAGCCGCCGGAGTTTTCTCGCCTTGTCTGCCGCCGCATCGGTGCGTTCTTTGCTGGCGCAGACATCGCGGCCCCATGGGGACAAGAGTGCGGTGCTGCCGGTGTTTGCCGACATTACCGCGCAAACGGGCATCCGCTTTAAGCATGAAGCGAGCCGCACTTCGGAGAAATATCTTCCGGAAGCGATGGGGGCCGGCGTTGCCATGCTCGATTACAACAACGATGGCCGGCTGGACTTGTTTTTTGTCAACGGAGCGTTGCTGCAGAACCCGATGCCCACGGGTGCCATGCCCGACAAGCGGGACCCGCGCTTCTGGAATCGTCTCTATCGCAACAACGGCGACGGGACGTTTACCGACGTCACGGAGAAGGCTGGATTACAAGGCGTTGGCTATGGCATGGGTGTGGCCGCAGGAGACTGTGACAACGATGGATACACCGACTTATTAGTGACGAATTTCGGCGGCAATTTGCTCTATCACAACAACGGAGACGGCACGTTTACCGATGTCACGCGAAAGGCCGGCGTTGGCGGAAGCGGTTGGTGTACCGGAGCCACATTCGTCGACTACGACCGTGACGGCCGGCTGGACATTATCGTTTCCCGCTATGTCGAGTGGGACTTTGCGGCGAACGTGTTCTGCGGAGAGCATCGCCCCGGCTACCGCGCCTACTGCCATCCCGATCAGTTCAAGGCTGTTTCGTGCCTTGTGTTTCACAACAACGGCGACGGCACGTTCAGCGATGTTTCGAAAGCTTGTGGTTTTGCCTCCTCTCCCGGGAAGGCGCTGGGAGTTTCGGTGAACGACTTCGATCGGGACGGGTGGCCGGATATCTTTGTCGCCAACGACTCGGTTTCCGAACAGCTGTTTCGTAACAACCACAACGGAACGTTCAACGAGGTGGCGTTGTTGAGCGGAGCGGCTTACGGGGAGAATGGCTCGGTTTTCGCGGGGATGGGCACGGACTTCGCTGACTACAACAACGACGGTTGGCCCGATATTTTCGTAAATGCCCTCGGGAACCAGAAGTACGCGCTGTTTCGCAACAACAAGGGTGTGTTTGAAGATGTGACGGACTCGAGCGGCGTCGGCGCGATTACGTTGCTGCATTCAGGGTGGGGGGCCAAGATGGTGGACTACGACAACGATGGGTGGCTCGATTTGTTCATTGCCCAGGGCCATGTGATGGACAATATCGAGTTGACCGATCCTTCGCTGCGCTACCTCGAAGGCATGCTGGTGATGAAGAATACGCAAGGCAAGTTTCGCGATGTTTCAAGCCAGAGTGGCGCGGCGCTGGCGGTTCCACGGGCTGCCCGCGGGGCTGCGTTCGGAGACCTGGACAATGATGGGTTTATCGATGTGGCCGTGAATTGCAATGACGGCCATGCGGTGATTTTGCGTAATCAGGGAAATGGCAATCATTGGCTTACGATTCAGCTGGTGGGATCCAGGAGCAATCGTGATGGGATTGGGTCCAGGATTCGGCTGGTGACGGACGAGGGGCTGGAGCTGTTCTCTTATGTAAGTACCAGTGGAAGTTACTTGTCAGCGAGCGATAAGAGGGCGCATTTTGGTCTTGGCTCTTCGAAGAAGGCTCGGCTGGTGGAAATATCATGGCCGAGTGGCGTGGTGCAGCGACTGGAGTCGGTTGCGGCTGACCAGATCCTTACTGTCCATGAAAAGTCTGGATGAGAAACTCTGTCGAAAAACATTTCCACGAAAGGTCCGCTGAACTGCAGATCCCTCGGCTTCGCTCGGGATGACAAAGGAAAGGGCGACGGTTGCATGGAGAGCGGTCACTGGATAGAAGGCGTTTTTCGTCACCTTGAGTCCAGCCACAGCCTTCCATGTAATCACCACCCTCTCCTTTGTCATCCCGAGCGAAGCCGAGGGATCTGCAGTTCAGCGGACCTTTCATGGAAATGTTTTTCGACAGTTTCCTCTCCGTTTTCTTCGTTCCTGGCGCTCACGGCGCTTGCTTTGCTACAGTGAACGGCTGCCTGCGGACAATTCCCTTTGCTTCCTGGATGGTTACCATCTCGCCTGCCTTTACGGCTGGAATGCTTTCGGTTTTGCCATCGAGCCAGCGAACGGCCAGGTCTGCTGTGGTTGCGGTACCCAGACCAAAGTGAAGGCGGAAGTCGCTTTGCGAGATGAAGGAGCCGCCACTGCGCACCTCATCCATTTGCTTGCGCCCGCCGGCAGTCAGGGTGACGCGGGCTCCAATGGCGTCACGCCCGGTGGTGGTGATCGCCCGCACCGATAATGCATGACCGGTCTGCGGTGCGAGGTTTTTGAGGAGAGACGGCGCCTCGCCCATGTTGGAGATCACAATTTCGAGTTGGCCATCATTGTCCAGATCGCCGATGGCCAGCCCGCGCGAGGAGTGCGGGTCGGAAATGCCGGACCCGCCCTGCCGCGAAAGATCGAAAAATTGCCCGTCTCCCCGATTCCAGTAAAGGTAGCGGGGCTGCTTGAATTTCTCTCCGGCGCCTGCATCGTCTACTTCCGGATAGACGTGTCCGTTGGCGACGATCAGGTCCGCCCATCCATCGTTATCGAAATCCAGGAAGGCCGTTCCCCAGCCTAGATACTTTGTGTTGACCGCGAGGCCGCTGGAAACGGTCTCATCGGTGAAGTCGCCGCCGCCGTGGTTTCGGTAGAGGATGTCGGTGTCGTCGGCGAAGTTGGTTTTAAAGATGTCGAACCAGCCGCCATGATCGTAGTCGGCGGCCGTTACCCCCATGCCGGCCTGTTCGCGACCGTCTTCGTTGTAAGCAACACCAGACATAACTGCGGACTCCGCAAACCCCTTACCAGCGAGATTGTGATAGTAGAGGCTCGCGGTGGAGTCGCAGGCCACGTAGATGTCGGGCCAGCCGTCGTTATCAAAGTCCGACACCAACGGAGTGAAACCGTAATAGTTTTTGGCGGTGGTGATGTGAAGCGCGTCCGAAACATCGGTGAAATGGCCGTGGCCGTCGTTCTGGTAGAGCGATACGGTTTCTCCAGGTAGCCCGCGCGGGCCGCAGAGGACAGCGATTCCTTTCCACCGGCAGGACGACCTGTCTCCCGGTCGCGGAGTCTTGCTGATGTCGAGGGCGATGTAGTGGACCACCACCAGATCGAGAAAACCGTCCCGGTTGAAATCGAGAAAGGCACACCCTGTGCTCCACCGTGTTTCCGGAGTGGAGAGCCCTCTGGCTTGGGTCTGGTCACGAAAGGTACCGTCCCCCTGATTGCGATAAAGGACGTTCTGGCCCCACTGGGTTACGAAGAGATCGGTGTTGCCGTCGTTGTCGAAGTCGCCCGCGCAGACGCCCTGCCCCCAACCGGTGTGCGTGAGCCCAGCCTTCGCGGTTACATCTTCGAACTTGAGGCCGCCCAGGTTGTGATAGAGAAAGTGGGTGGGCGCGGGCAGATTTTTGTCGAAACGATCGCCGTTCACCAGAAAGATGTCGGGCAGGCCGTCATTGTCATAGTCGAAGATCGCGACTCCGTTTCCGGTGGTCTCGACGATAAATTGCTTGCCTTTCTCCGCTCCCGAAATGTTGGCTCCGGTGAGTCCAGCCTTGGCTGCCAGGTCTTCGTACCGTATGATTGGCGCTTTCATGCCCGGAGGTAACGGCCGCGGCGGGGCAGCCACGCCATTGCCAGTGGCCACACCCATCCCCTGCGCATAACAGAGATTCACCAGGCCCGGGCTAGCCAGATAGACTACGCAAAAGAGAAATAGAAAACGAATCAGGCCCGGTGGGGATTTGGTGGATCGGCGACACTTCATATTTGCGCGGATTATACAGGCTGCGTCCGGGTGCCGGTTGTCACATGCGGATGCAGGCCAAATGGAAATCCCAAACGAATCTGGGTTACCCTGCAGAAGCCAGCGTGGAACGGCGAATGTTGGGTCCAAGATGCTTGTAATGGAGATTTCGCGTCGATTCACTGCAAAGATTCTGCAAGCTTTTTTGCTTGTTTTGTGCGGCCTCTCCGTCTCTGTTTGGGCGCAACCAGCATCGTCTTGCAAGGGACCGGCCGAAATCGAGCATGCGATCGCAACTCAACCTTCGGCTGCAGCCTATGACGCCCTCGGCGCCTATTTTGGGCAGCGCAACCAGATGGCTTGTGGACTGCCTGCTTTTGAGACAGCGGTCAAGCTTGCGCCGAGTTCCTCAGATGCTCATTACGATTTGGGACTTGCGCTGCTGCAAAGCGGTTCTCCACAACGCGCCGTTGGAGAGCTGAGAGCTGCAGCCCGGCTAAAACCCGGGACTCCACGCATTCACCTGGCCCTGGGGATGGCCCTGAGCGACGCGAAGCAGTTGGACGCAGCCATGGATGAGTTTCGGACGGTCCTGAAAGCCGAGCCGGCATCGGTTCCCGCGCTAGATGGAATCAGCAAAGCGCTCATCGCAGAAGAACGATACTCGGCGGCCATTGATGTCTTGAAAAACGCGCCGCCCGATCAGGTTTTGGAACTGAACCTTGCCATTGCCTACTCCAAGAACGGCAACTTGCAGGAAGCGATTAATGCTCTTTCTGACCTGGTCAAGAAGTACCCATCGTATGCGCAGGCCCACTCCAACCTCGGGATCGCGTACACGCAACAGAGCCGGTATCGCGAGGCGGCCCAGGAATTTGAGACCGCGTTGCGCCTCGATCCTACGAACGATGTGGTTCGCTTGTCCTATGTGAAGGCACTGATCATCCTGGCGCAATTCGACAATGTGTTACCGGTGATCCAGGATTACTCGCACCGCAAGCCGAATAGCTTTGACGCACTCTATCTGACGGGTGTGGTTGATCGCGGAATGGGCAATTATACGCAGGCCGAACCGTTGCTCAAGCGCGCCGTGGTGCTGCGTCCGAATGACTACGATGTTCGCTACAACCTCGGTTTCGTACTCGCGAAATTGGGCAAGCGGGCGGAGGCTCGAGAGCAGTTGGAAAAGGCAGTGCGGCTTAACCCCAATTCGAGCGAAGCGCGATTTCAGTTGGCGGGTGTGCTGCGGGGACTGGGGGAGAAGGATCAGGCTCAGGAACAACTCAAGGTCTTCCAGGAGCAAAAGCAGGAGAGTATCCAGCAGGATGTCGCGGGAACAAAGGCCAACCAGGCTAACGAGTACCTGCAGGCCGGCGACGCCCAGAAGGCAGTTGATCTCTACCGCCAATCACTGGCTGAAGATCCAAAGAACGCTCACACGTACTACAACCTCGCGCTGGCGTTGGACCGGCAAAAGAATTTCCCGGCCGAGAAAGAAGCTCTGGTAAAAGCGATTGAGCTGGATGCGAAGCTCGCCGCGGCGCATAACCAACTTGGGTTTCTGAATTTGCAGGCGGGACAATCCGACGATGCAGAACGAGAGTTCAAGACCGCGATTGCCTTGGATCCGCAGTACGCGGAAGCGCAAAGCAACCTTGGCGTTCTCTACGGCCAGCAAGGTAAAAACAGCGAGGCCGCGCAGTTCTTCCGCCAGGCAACGGAGAACAATCCCCGCTACACCCAGGCTTTCGTGAACCTGGGACTGACACTCGCCGCCGAGTCGCGGTTTTCGGATGCGGAACAGGCGCTCGAAAAGGCTTTGGCCATTGAGCCGTCGAACACGAGTGCTCTTACCGCGCAAGGGATGGTGCTCACTCGTTTAAAACGGGACAACGACGCGCTGGCAGCGTTCCGGCAGGTGGTGGCGCTCGATCCCGGTTCGCCCGTGGCCCACATGGACTTGGGAATTGCGCTGGCTGACCAGATGAATCTGGATGCGGCGCTGGCGGAATTTACGCAGGCGGTTCGGCTCGCTCCCAACTTCGCGCCCGCTCACTACAACCGGGGACGCGTGTTGATCGACCTGAGGCGCAATGACGAAGCCAAGCCGGACCTGGAGGCAGCGACACGCCTCGATCCCACCTCCTCCGGTTCGTGGTATCTGCTGGGGCTGATCGCCAAACAGGCGGGCAAAGGCGCGGACTCGATCCCCTTGCTGGAAAAGGCCAGTGAATTGGATCCGAACAATGCGGATATCCGCTACATGCTTGGACAGGAGCTGCTGCGGCAAGGTCAATCTGCGGGCGCGATTGAACAATGGCGCAAAGTGATCCAGATTAATCCGCAATACAGTGAGGCGGCGTATAACCTTGCTCGGTTGCTCAGCAAAACCAACCCCGAGGAGGCCAAGCGTCTGCAGGACCAGCTGGAGGCGCAACAGGCGGAGCAGCATATTACCGATCGGGCCCAGATCATCGGCAATTTTGCGTTGACTTCTGCGGATGCGCACGATTGGCCTAAGGCGATCGCCCAGTTGAAGGAAGGGATTCAGTTGTGCGGTGATTGCCGGGCCAAGCCTCTTCTGCATAAGGATCTTGGCCTGATTTATTGCCGTTCGGGGGATTTGAAGAATGGACGTGACGAGTTGCTGGAGGCGCGCAAGCTCTCGCCGGATGATCCTGATGTGGCACAGGCGCTGAAGATTATTGCCAGTATGCAGAAGCGGTGAGCCCAGCTTGGATGGTTCCGCGGTTAATCCAAGAGGTGGCGGGGTTAGCGCGGTGGTATCCCACATCTCGCGAAAAAGAGCGAGATGTGGGGCACCCGGGATCCGTCGCACTTCCGGCTAGAAACATTTGTGGGTACCCTTGGGTGGGTACCGTTGGATCTGCTGTACATCCAGCTAAAAGCATTCGTAGGGCTTCGCCCCGTCGTTTTCGTCCCACGTACGCTTGGGCGAACGTGGGGCACCCGTCCTAATCCCGCCAAACTTTTCTGCTGTTTCCGGGGAGTTTCTTACAGGGTTAGCTTGGGGGCGGTTTGGTCTTCCACGACAGCAATTCGCTCTGCACCCATTGCGGGGTTTTGCCGGTGTGGCAGAGTAGGCAGGCGTTGGGGCTGTCCTGCTGGCCGAAACGCAGGGTCATCTCCGCGTTTGGGATGTCGTCGATCTGGTGCGTCCTCGCGCCGAAGGCCAGCGCGTCCATGATCGGGGGCATATGGCAGGCGATGCATCGACTGCCCTCGGAGTTGGGGCCATGGTGGGTATGCACGGAGGCGGTTGATTTATCGGCGAAGCGGGTGTGGCAACCTACGCACATCTGATCTGGCTGATCTTTGAATTTCAAAGATGTCTGGTTCGTGGAAAAGTCGTGACCGTGTGGGTCGTGGCAACTGCCGCAGCTGACCGCTCCCTTGCGAAAACACTTGGAGCGCTCCAGCGCTTCGACGATAAAGGTCGATTGGCCGAATCGTCCGTCCTTGTAAAAACCCTTGCGGGTGAATTCGCCGAAGGGGAGGCTCTGATCCTGGCGGAAGAAGTTTCCGGTGCGGGAGTAATTCAGTTCACCGTGCGAGCCAAAATCGCGCAACGCAGACTGCATGTGACACTGTGCGCAGATGGCGACAAAGTCCCGGTTGCTGATCTTTCTGAAATCGACAGGAGGATCGAGCGGCTGCTTGTCATACGCGCTGCCCTTGGTGATGGACGCAATGTGGAGCGCGGCCGGACCATGGCACATTTCGCAGCCAATTCCCGGTTCCCTGAATTCGAGGTGGTCGGCCTCCAGGCCGCCTCCGCTGGTGTTGCGCAACTGGCTGGTGTGACAGATGGCGCACTTCGCCTGATAGCTGGTCGCCTCGTCCAGGTTCTCAAAGTTGTTAGGGTCTGATCGTTCTGTCCCCGGACCGTCCAGAGACTTCCAGTAGTTGAGCCATTTTCCGGTGAGTGTGTTGTATTGAATGGGAAAAACGTGGATCTGACCGCTGGGGAGTTTTGTCGCGTATGCCTGTTGCCATTTGGACCCAATGGTGTAATCGACGGGATAGGAATGCCATTGCCCATCGGACTGTTTGATGTCGAAGTAATGGTGTCCGTCACGCACCACCATGCGAGCGAATAGTTTTGGGTCGGAAGATGGCGTGCTGCTGAGTTTGCCGTGAAGGTACTCGATGTCTCCGCCGATGTAGTACTGGTTGTTTTTTTGAAAGTCACCAATCACGTTTTCCGGCTGGTAGGGGCGAAGCATCCTGGCCATTCCGCTTTCCGACCAATTTTGGTAGATGCCGGCATGGCACTGTTTGCAGGCAGCAGAGCCGGCGTAGTCCGAGAGCTGAGCGGCGGCTGGGGCACGTGGAGTTTGCAGAGGCGCGTTCTTCTCGGTTGCCGAAGCCTTCAGAAAGGCGTCAAAGGTGGTCTTCGCGCTCAGCGGGAGTGACTGATACATCTGCTGCAAGACGGCGAGTGCTTTCGCGGCGTATGCGCCACCCTGGGTATAGACCGAAGCGAAATTGCCGGCTGCCGGCAATGGATGGCCCGCGGTCAGCTGAGCGACACCCAGGAGATAAGTAACCTCCTGATCTGCCGGGTCGAGCGTGTGTGCCAGCGACAGCGAAGCCACGCTGTCCGCCAGCAAGTTTCGCCGCAGTTCGCCAGACGGCTGTTGCAAACTCTGCCGCAATGCGACGCGGCCGATCACGAAATGGGCTGTGGCCTGTTGCTTACGCTTCACCTCGGGCCAGTCGCGCTCGGACACGGATACCGGCCGGACGAAGCGATCAAAGTACAGCAGAGCGTCCCGGGCGTTTGCCATGGCCGCGTCATCTTCAGACTCACCGGCCTCTGTGTCGGCGACGGCCACCAGCAGCAAGGGGTTCTCCGGGAGCAGCGCAAGAGACTGGCGGGCGTACTCCAACCCTTGTTTGTACTGCGCCTGGTCGAAGCTGCTGCGGGCTGCGATTTCGAAAACCTGGGCTAGAAATGCAGACTGCGGAAATTGCTGCAGGAAGGTCTGGGCCTCCTTGAGCAGCCGCTTGGAATCTGTTGTTTGATAAAGGGCGATGAAGGCGGCGCGTTCGGCAGGGTCGGTGATTTGATCGGAAATCTTTCCCGGGGTTCTGGTTGCATTGCTGACGTTGGAATCGAGATCCTGCGCAAAGCCTGCCAGAGCCGCACATAAGATGAATCCGGGAACACCCATCCGAAGCAGCCTGGTACGCATGGACATCCACGTTACGCACAGCTGATCACCGGGCGCAAGAGCAAACTCGGTGTGTCTATGGACGGGTGCGGTATAAACTTTTGTCGACGAGGTTTGTCCGCATGCGCAGAATAGGCCCACTGGTTCTCCTCGTCATTCTCCTCTTCCTCACGCATTGCCTTCGCGGACAGCCGCAGGCCGCAACAGTAGCTGCTCGAGCCGGATACGTAGGCGACAAGGCCTGCCAGGCGTGCCACAGCGTGCAGAGCGAGTCTTACGTGCACACGGCCCACCATCTCACTTCAGCGTTGGCGGACGCCGGCTCAATTCTGGGAACGTTCGGCGCTCAAGAAAATACCCTGCAGACCGCCAATGCTGCGCTCCACTTCGAGATGGAGGCGAAGGACGGGGCCTATTTTGAGACCGCGATT
This sequence comes from uncultured Acidobacteriaceae bacterium, assembly GCA_963830325.1. Taxonomy (GTDB): domain Bacteria; phylum Acidobacteriota; class Terriglobia; order Terriglobales; family Acidobacteriaceae; genus PALSA-350. The sequence goes on along the minus strand of CAWHMV010000025.1, from coordinate 5,888 downwards.
GCAGGCTTTCCCTACATGAGCGTGCGCACGGAAAGGATCGATGTGGTTGTCGGTTCCGGCCATCGGGCACAGACATACCTGTATTGGCGCGGGGATCAGCTGTTCGAATTACCGGTCTCGTACTGGCTGGAAGGCAGTCCTGGTTGGGTCAACAGCCCCGGCTACCAGAACGGCGTAGCGAATTTTGGACGAACCATTCCTCCCCGTTGCCTGGAATGCCACGCCAGCTTCATCCACGCAACCGGGCCGGGCACATTTGATAATCATTACGACCGGACTAGCCTGGTGCCCGGCGTGTCCTGCGAAACCTGCCACGGACCGGGCCAGGAGCACATTGCTGCTCACGCACCCGGTTCTCATCCGAAGGCCGGGCAGGCTGTTTTGAATCCCGCCCGGTTTTCCCGGGACCGGCAAATCGACCTCTGTGCCCTTTGCCACAACGGAATTGAGAGGCAGCAAACCGGGCCGGCCTTCTCCTATCTGCCCGGGCAGGTGCTGAGCAACTACCTGCAGCCGAATCCCATGGATGACACCACCCGGCCGGACGTTCACGGCAACCAAGTCGGGCTGCTCAAGCGGAGCCGCTGCTTTCTGTCCTCGGTCACCATGACCTGCACCACCTGCCACGAGGTCCATGCTCCTGAGCGCGATGCCGCCTCTTATTCCGGCCGCTGCCTGCAATGTCACCAGGTAACGGCCTGTGGAGCGTACAAGACGATGGGCAAGGAGATCGCGCGAAATTGTATTGACTGCCATATGCCCCTGCTCACGACAAGTGCCATTCTGGCTACGCGCGGCGAGGAAACGATTGGCACGAAAATCCGGACCCATTGGATCAAGGTCTACCCAAAACCGGTAGAGTAACGATTCCCTGCTTAGGCATCTTTTGGGCGAACATTTTTCCAATAGGGGTGTGGCACTTGTATAGTGCCTTCTATGACTGTCCGCATGAAGGATATTGCTAAGGACCTTGGGGTTTCGATCGTTACGGTGTCTAAGGCTCTTCGAAATAATCCGGATATTCCCGAGGAAACGCGAGAGCGGGTCCTCAAGCGGGTGCGAGAACTGGACTATCACCCGAACATGCTGGCGCGCAGTTTGGTGACCGGACGCAGCTTTTTAGTTGGCTTAATTGTACCGGATCTTCTGCATCCGTTTTTTGCCGAAATCGCTAAATCCCTATCAGCCGTGCTTGGGAAAAGTGGATACTCCCTGATCATCGCGTCGTCGGACGAAGATCCGGAGGTGGAGGCGCGCGAGATCCAGCACCTGGTGGCGCGGCAGCTGGACGCTTTGGTGATCGCTTCCTCAGGGAACGACACCTTGGCCTTTGAGCGAATGGATCGACAAGGACAACACTATGTGCTGATCGATCGAGAATTCCCGGGGCTGTCGGCAAATTTTGTCGGAATCGATGACGAGGCTGCGGGCCGGATAGCGACCGAACATCTGATCGATCAGGGCTGCAAAATTATTGGGCATATCAAAGGACCACATGTAAGCACGGGCATCCGCCGGTTTGAGGGTTATAAGAGCGCGTTATTGCGCCGCGGCCTTCCCTATTCCGACCGCTATGTTGCTGCCGGACTCACCGTCGATACAGAGACGTTCCAGGGGGCCAATGCCATGCGAGCTCTCTTGCAGCAGACGCCCATGCTGGACGGTGTCTTCTGCTATAACGATCCGCTGGCGATCGGCGCCATGAACACGATCCTGGAAGCGGGGCTGCGTATTCCTGAGGACATCGCGGTGATCGGGTGCGGGAATCTGCACTACGACGGTTCTTTGCGCGTCCCGCTCTCCACGGTCGATCAACATAGCCAGAAGATCGGGGAGCACGCGGGAAATATTCTTCTGAAATTGATCGAATCGAAGATCCGCCCTGGCAGTACGAGCATCATCCTTGATCCGGCGCTGCTGGTGCGGGCTTCCACGCAACGAGTCCCGGCGGTGTGAGGGTTTAGCTCCTCCTTTTTTATCTTCTTCTAGTCCCTTGACGGGATAGTAAAGATCCACGGCGCGGTCTACGGTTGAGCTTATGTTCCGGTTCCAGGCTTTTGGTTCTGGCCCCTGCGGAAGGGGCCACTTTCTTCCTAAAATAAATTCATCCAACTAGAATGGTAACTTGGTTGAGTAACTGGGTATAAGTTACCACAATCAGGGAGTCAGCTACATAGCCTAAGCGAGGGTTTAGGATTAGCTGCTCTTACTCTCTTGAGGTCCATGTTGATACTCTCTGCACAGTACATTGTAATTGCAGTTAGGTGTGTAAATTGCACAGCGAGCTTTACTCGATTCGGTAATTTTTCCCCTAAAGGACGTATGATCAGTAGTTTATAGCCGCCTGAGTTTGCGCTGAAAAGCGAAACAGTATATAAACTTTCATTAGTAATCCAACTCAAACTTAGTTACCTAACTACGGACCTGGGAGCGGAATACACAAGGGCTATTCCTCCAGGTTAGAGCTATTTCCGTCTCGACGCGTCGTCCTTTGCCCTGGGATCCGCGGAGATAAACCCCCTTGGAACAACTGCGTCTCTTACTGCCTCAAGCACTACAGAAACTTTGAGATTGAGGTAATCATGTTTGTGAAAAAGATTGGGGCAGCTTTCGCCCTGTCGTCCGCTCTTGCCATCGCCGTTACCCAGCGCGCGCAGGCTTCCACCATCACCGTAGTGCCCTCTGAGGTTCAGTCGCAGATTCAGGCTTCCATCAACAATAGTCACGTGGGCGACACCATTGCCTTTCAAGCGGGTACATACAATCTGTCACACCTCAGACTGCAGCCTGGGCGCAGCTACATCGGCACAACCAACGGACAGACAATCGTTCATGGAAGCGGCGGCTATGCTCTGATGGATTTCTACGGGTCGGGCCTGACTGTGCAACACATCATCTTTGATGGCGGCGGACTCCATCTTGGCGGAGTGGTCTCTGGCGCTATGGTGGAGTACAACACGTTTCGGAATATCTCCTTTGGGCCGAATGGAAACACACAATTTCCAAATTGGACTGCTACCATAGGCGTCTTTATTGATTACAGTGTTGCGAACTCCGATATTTCGCACAACACATTTCAGAATCTTTCTTCACAAGTTTTGTACCAGTACACGGATGAGAGTCTTGGGGTGTCTGGAATCTTCGGTTATGGTTTCTCAAATACTACCCTCAACTACAACGCCTTCGATACGGTGAACGAAGGGATAAAGATCTTCTTCGATAATGCTGACGGAAAGAACGTGCACATCAATAACAATACGTTCACAAACGTTCACCGGATGGCGATAGAGCTGCAAGGCGGGAGCACCAATGGCCTCGAAGTGGCCTTCAACAATGTTTCAAAGCCTCTCGCTCCATGGAGAGAATCCTTCGGCATATCGGCGGCGATGGTTGGCATGAACGCGACTGTCCACGACAACATCGTCGATGACCAGTTGCCGTGTCTAGGCTCTGGTTGCTGGGTCGGCATCGCACTCGAGGCCTGGGGCAACTCCACCCAGGTGTTCAATAACACACTGAGAGGATATTGGGTTTGGGGGGTTGCACTGGGAACCTCGACCAATGTGAAAGTAAACAATAACGTGATTTGCGGGCCCAACATGGTCTTCGTCATCAACGAACCGCATCCGGTTTCGGGAGAAGTTTTATAAGCGTACGAAATTCCCCACTTGAGCAGGTGGGGATAGTGTGTTTTAAGTGTCCACTTATTTTTAGTGGACACTTGTGCGTGTATTTTAGGCGGCTTTGGAAGGATCGTTCTGAAGTGAGGGAGCTAGATTCCAGGGCAGCAACTGCTGGATCTGATTGATGGGGTGCTCGGGGAGCTTAGCCAGCACAGTGCGGAGATAGAGCGCCGGGTCAAGTCCATTAAGTTTAGCGGTGCCGATCAGGCTGTACAGAGCCGCGGCCCGTTGTCCGCCGGAATCAGACCCCATAAAGAGATAGTTCTTACGCCCCAGCACGACAGCGCGCAAGGAGCGTTCCGCTGCGCTGTTGTCTATCTCCAACTGCCCATCATCGACGTAGCGGGTCAAAGCACGCCAGTGGGAAAGCGCATAGCGGATAGCGGCTGCGGTCTCACTCTTTGCGGACAGGGAGCGCAGCGCCTTCTCCATCCAGTGTCTGAGACTGTCCAGTAGTGGCCGGGCGCGCGCCTGGCGTACTGAGCATCGATGCTCGGCCGGCTTGCCGCGAATCTCCTCCTCGATTCCGTACAGTGCTCCGATGCGCAGCATCGCCTCGGTGGTCGTGGGCGAAGCGTGAGCCAGATGAACGTCATAAAACTTACGCCTGGCGTGAGCCCAGCACGCGACCTCATAAATGGCGCCGTCGCCATAGAGATGATGGAAACCTGAGTAGGCATCGGCCTGCAGTGCGCCTCTGAAATCCTTCAGATGCTGGCGCGGATGTTCGCCCTTACGATCTTTGGAATAGCAGAACCAAACCGCTGGTACCGTCTGAGCGCCGGCTGGCCGATCATCACGCACATAGGTCCACAGCCTGGCCGTCTTGGTCTTGCCGTTGCCGGGAGCGAGCACCGGAACGGGGGTGTCATCGGCGTGAATCTTCGCCCCTGCCATGACATGGCTTCTGATCTGGTCTACTAACGGCGCGAGTAATTCACTGGCAGCGCCGACCCATCCGGCCAAGGTAGAGCGGCTAAGGTCGATTCCTTCCCGAGCGTACATCTCGGACTGCCGATACAGAGGCAAGTGATCTGCGAACTTCGACACCAGCACATGCGCCAGCAGACTGGGGCCTGGCAAGCCCTGATCGATCGGCCGCGCCGGAGCAGGCGCTTGGACCACCTGTTCACAGGCCCCGCAAGCAAACTTAGGCCGCACATGTTGAATTACCTTGTAGCTGGCCGGAATGCGTTCCAGCTGCTCGGATACATCTTGGCCAAACTGACGCAGGGCACCCCCGCAGTCCGGACAACAAGTGCTCGCAGGAGGATGGGTGATGACTTCGCGCGGAAGATCCTCGGGCAATGGCTTGCGCGGAGCACGCGGCCGGGACTTATTCGTCGCTCGCGAAGAATGTGGTTCTTGCTCTTGCCTTGCTGCCTGCTCTGTCTCCAGTTCTTCCAGCTGAAACTCAAGCTGTTCCAGCTCACCCTTCAGCTTCTCGCTCTTGGTGCCGAAGATCATTCGCTTGTACTTGTCGATGACCAGCTTCAGATGTTCAATCTGCCGGCCAGCCTGTTCAATCTGGTGGCTAGCCAGTTGCTGCTGTTCGAGCAGCCGGTTGTGCTGGGCGACCACCATCTTCTTCAATGCTTCGGTATCGAGCGTATCGAGATTCGGTAATGGAGCAGAAATCACGACTGCAGTATGGCATGAACGGGGGCGTGGTCTATCTCACAAAACCCGCATGAATACTGGAGAATCTCTCTTGTTACTCACACCGCAAGCTCAGGCGTCCAGGTTCTCTTCGGACTACGCCAATCGATGCCTTCCAGCAGCATCGAAAGCTGCGCACGAGTCAGAGAAACGGATCCTTGGGAAGCTTGTGGCCAGATAAAGCGGCCCTTCTCCAGACGCTTGGCGAACAGACATAGGCCGTCTCCATCGAACCAAAGAAGTTTAACAATGTCTCCTCTACGCCCGCGGAAAACAAACACGTGACCGGAGAATGGCTGCTGCTCCAGAACCGTCTGCACCTGCGCACTCAAACCATCAAAGCCACGGCGCATATCTGTCACCCCGGCTACAAGCCATATCTTCGTTCCAGTACGAAGTTCGATCACTTGCGCAGGCTCTCCAGGATCGTACGTAGCAAGGCTGGATCAGCGCCACTCTCGATACTGATCAGCGCACGGCCCTGAAGCTCGATGTGAATGCATCCAGAGCTCGTCTGCGGCTTATCTCCGCCAGATAACACTACCG
>CAWHMV010000024.1:0-261670 GCA_963830325.1 uncultured Acidobacteriaceae bacterium | reverse complement strand
TATACCGGAAATAAAGAAGCCCGTCGGGCGATCCATGCCCGCATCCTCAGAACAACGAGAGCGCCAAGGCATTCTCAGCGAAAGTGTCATTGAGACTCGGGGTAGAGCCCTGAATCTTCGCCAAGCCGCAGCCATTCTTCGTTGTCGCCCCAATACTCTGCGGCTCATGGCTCAAGTTCATAAAATTCCGGCCGGTCGTGTTGGGAGGCTATGGCGGTTGTCTGAGCACAGCCTCAGGGAGTGGTTTGATGCTAGCTAACATGACCGAGGAGAAGTATCTCGACTGCTTTACGGTTGGCCTCGCGCTTCTCGGGTGAGAGTGCTCTTCCGTAGACGTTGGACGTAGTTGCAATAGCAGAGTGTCGCATTAGATCCTTGGTCACGCCAGGCGCGATGCCGGCCGTATCGACCACGATCGATACGAGTGACGCCACTCTGAATCGCACTTTGGCCTCCAAACCAGAAGGAGATTATCTCGATGAGAGTTTTGGCCTCCCCTTCAAAGACGACGATTCGGTTGCGGCTAATTGGAAACTCTGCGGTGAACCCGGTCCGGTCTAAGGATACAGAATGTCCAAAGTGGTCCCAAAAAGTGCGACGAAGTGCGCGGGAAATTGAAGTGTGGAATGTTAATTTTTAGTGGGGTACATCTGGGGGTACGATCGCAAATTAGGCCACGTATCTTATTTGTTTTCAGCAACTACGAATCCCTGGGGGGCAACCAGAGTTATCAATGACTTACAACATTATTCCCAAAGCCAACCTAAACAGAGTGGGGATTTTGTGCGGACCGGTCGAACGCAACCGCAGTCGCGTCTCGTTTGGCTTGGCTCCGAGGATGCGAACCCGTTGCATCTTAGGTGACATCCACCTCGAGTGCAGCACGTAGCTTCTCTAGGATGGGCTTCATACTCTGAACCGATTTCGCGACGCCATATATATAGTGGTCGGGCCGAACCATCGCGGCAACGCAGTCCTCCTGCTCAAACCAACTCGCGAGAACTCCGTCCTGCTCTCTCAGGCCTTCGCCTCCAACGACGACTACGTTTATGGCCCTGTCGCCCAGGTTAGCCCAGCTCTCCACCGCAACTTCTTCCGGCCCACGGTTGCGACCGTCGAGAAACAGACGCCAGCCATGCCCGGAAATGGTGTCCATATGTACGGGACCGGTCGGCGTGACTATCCACGGCTGCGGAAATAATTTACCGGCGGTGCCGTGCGCGGTGTTGGCGAGTAGCCCGGTTTCCAGTGGAGGCACTATCTCCTGTCGCGTCACTGTGGGCGCCTGGCCGCCGCCTTGAATCAGCAGTGCTGCATCCCGAGCACGGGCTGCCACGGAGTCGCGTTCGCAGATATGGTGGCCTATCGCTTTGATCCGCGAAGTCAGCGTGTGGACATGCCGGCTCCGCTCTTCTTGATAAGTGTCCAGCAGGGCATCGCACGATGAGCCGCGCAGCACCTCTACGAGCTTCCAGCATAAGTTCGTGATGTCGCGCACACCCTGGCACATCCCCTGGCCGATGAAAGGCGGCTGCTGGTGCGCCGCATCGCCAGCCAGGAAGACCCGGCCTTTGCGCCACTCCGCCGCGATTAACGCGTGAAAGCGATAGCTGCTGGCGCGCCACAGTGTGCCGTCGCCGCGTTCCAGCCACGGCGATAAGAGCCGCCACACTTGATCGTCCTTCTCCATCTGCCGCGGGTCTTCGCCCGGCAAAAGCATGATCTCCCACCGGCGATGATTGCCCGGTCCAACGATGAAGGTGGTCGGCCGTTCAGGATTGCAGTATTGCGCCGCAGTCTGCGGTAATTTGCCGAGTCCGCAGTCGTTTACTCGTACATCCACGACCAGCCACGGCTCATCGAAACCCAGATCGTTCAACGCGATACCCATCAAACGACGCACACTGCTCGAAGCGCCGTCACAACCGATCACGTGTCGCGCCGTCACCTCTCTCGTGCTGCCGTTCATGGTTAGTTGAACCGTGACTGCGGTCTCGTCTTGCGTGAGGCCAGTGACGCAGCAACCAAGAGCAACCGTCACGGTCGGAAGCGCTTCGACGTGCCGGCGCAAGACCGCCTCGACCGCAGGCTGCGTAAAAACCATCGTCGGAGTGTAGCCCTGTGGATAGGGTGGATCCACGACGTGGATACGCCGGATAAGCTGGCCGTCGGCTCCGAAATGTTCCGAAGCAGGGAACGGCGCCGTGTAGGGAAGGACCTCCTCGGCGACACCCAAATTCTGCAGGACACGCAGAATCTCGTGATCAATCGCTACCGCGCGCGGGATCTGCCAGATAGTCTCGCTCTCGTCCACGATAAGCGTACGTATGCCCGCTTGGCCGAGCCAAAGGGCGGCGACCGCCCCCGCGGGCCCGAGACCAACGACGATCACGTCGTAGTCGTGCATCTGCCCGGGGACTGCCGTCGTCGAGGAACTCTGCATGCAATCCTTCCCGGAGATTTGAAAATGTCCTGCTACCGGGTCTCTTGTCCGGCAAAACGAATAGCCAGTTGCGCATGCTTCACGGTTTCCGGTTTTGGCGGCGCGATACCCCAATGGTCTGTCCGGCCCGACGGCCACACCCAATGCTCAGGACCACCGACCGCATACGTGTCATCCACCTGCAGCACCTCAGCGGTGTACTCGATGACAAACCCCGTGGGGTCCACAAAATATGCGAAGACATTATCGCCAGGGCCATGCCTCCCAACCCCCCATCCGATGGGATAGCCATGGTCGATCATCCGGCCGGCTCCGCGCATGACCGACTCCCATTCCGGCATCATGAACGCGATGTGGTTCATGCCGTCGATGCGGCTATCGGCGAGCACGACTGCGTGGTGATCGTTATTACAGCTCAGAAATGCCATCATCTTCGACCGGTCCGTGAGGCGGAAGCCGAGTGCCTGCTGAAACAAGGTGCTGGTCGCTTCAATATCGGCGCAGTTGAGATTGACGTGTGACAAGCGCAGCGGGAGGTTCCGTTTGGGACCGCCGTCGGCGTGCAACGCGTCTCCGTGGACCAAACGCAGGATGTAACCCTCACGGGTGCGAATGGTAACCACCGTTCTGCCATCGGGAGCCGCGTTTGGCTCAACCGGTCGAATCACGGTTCCCCCGGCATCCCGCACGGAATCCGCAAGCCTCTGCAGGTCCTCGGCCGCGGCGGTGCGGAACGTCACCGACAACACCTCCGAGGCAATGTGCGTCCGCAACGCAAGAACGTGGTGGTCCCGCCCGCTGGCGCGAAGGTAGACCACGCCGTCTGCCCGGTCCTGGATCTGCAAACCCCAAACCTCAGTGTAGAAGGCCTCGGACTTCGCGAGATCCGGCGTACCCAACTCCGCGCTGCGAATTTCGACAACTGGAAAACGTTTCAAGGCCGTGACTCCAGGGCTGCGCTCTCTCGTGGGCTTGGCAGCTTCGCTCAGACTTCGGCCACGATACCGTTGCGCAACGTGCCCAGTTTTTCGATTTCCACCTCTACCACGTCGCCTGGCTTCATCCACAGCGGCGGGGTTCGTTTCACGCCGACACCACCCGGTGTTCCCGTAAGAATCACGTCGCCGGCCTCAAGCGAGGTAAAGCTGGAGCAGTACTCGATCACCGTGGGGATATCGAAGATCATCTGTCCCAGTTGGGCGTCCTGCACCACTTCACCGTTGAGCCGGGTCGAGATGCGTAGCTCTGCCAACTCGCCCAGTTCATCGGGCGTGACCATCCACGGGCCGAAGGCGCCGGTACCAGGAAAGTTCTTGCCCGGGGTGAACTGGTGTGTGTGGTGCTGCCAGTCGCGCACGCTGCCGTCGTTGTAGCAGGAATAACCCGCAATGTGATCGAAAGCATTCGCCCGCGCAATGTAACGGCCTTGCTTGCCGATCACGATCGCCAGTTCGCCTTCAAAGTCCAGATCGCTCGACACGCGTGGCCTCACGATGTTGGACAGGTGCGCTGTCTGCGAGTTGGCGAAGCGACCGAAGATCGTCGGGTGCTTCACTTCGGCGCGCCCTGTCTCTTTCCTGTGGGTTTCATAGTTCAGGCCTACGCACAGTATCTTGTCTGGGTTCGGGACTACAGGCAACCACGTCAAACCGGATAGGGAACTGCGCTCCGATGAGCTCGCGGCCGCTGCCGACTGACCGAACCCGTTGGCTGCGATCATTGACTTCAGGTCGGCGTAGTTTGCGCGTAGCGTCTTGCCGACGTGGACCGCTTCATCGCCTTCGATCACACCCCAGGTGGGCTGCCCTTCGAGTTGATAACTGGCGAGTTTCATAGCGCTCCTTGTGTGGGTCGCCGCTTGATTTGAGGTTAGTGGCGGGACGAGCAAATGGTACCTGAGAGTACCGTAAGTCTGTCAAATCGGGCGCCTCATTCGTGCTTTCGCCCTTTTCCGGCGCTCTCCGATCCCTGGCACTTGCAAGCCATGCGGCAACTCTCACTTTACAATTCCTATGCAGCTTTGGTAGTAATCGGTACTTTAAAGTACCGATCCCAAGGTCCACTCTATGATGCATAACGAACTTCCCGGCAAACCCTCACCCTACAAACTGGATGCTGGCGAAGGCCAACGCTTCGGTTTCGGAAACCAGCTTGCAACCGTCATCGCGCGCGACGAAGATCTCGGCAAGTCCATGGCAGGGACTATCCTCAGCGGAGCCAAGGCAGCCGCCTTCCCGTTGCATCGCCATGCCTCTACCCACGAGGCCATGTATGTGGTGGAGGGTAGCATCTCGCTCACCCTGGGAGACAGGAGTTTTGTGCTTTCGCCCGGAGACTACGTCAACGTTCCGCCGGGAACGCCTCATGGATTCTCCTATCTTGACCATCGCTGTAAGCTGCTCGCCTGGACCTTTGGAGGCAATGCCAACACCATCTACTCCGTCATCGGTGAGCCGTACACCGGCACGGTGTACTCCGAATTGCTTCCGGCCGTTGATTGGAGCCGGGCGCTCGAGGGTGTCGATGTGGAGTTCATGGAAAGGGCTGCGCACGCCTCTTCGTCGGAAAAGCTCGACCGTGCACCCGAGGGCGTTATACCGTTTGTACTGGCAGGCGGCGAGGGTGAGCGCATGTTGGCCGCTGAACAGCTGTACACCATTATGGGCACTCAAAAGAGCAGCGGCGGCACGTTCGTTTCTCTCATGACCGAAGGTCCGATAGGCCCGGCGATCCCCAAGCATTTGCACGAGAAGGTAGCCGAGACTTTCTTCTGCCTGAATGGCGGCATGGAGATGCTCGTCGGGGATCAGCCCGTGACACTTGCGCCGGGAGACTTTCTCTATATTCCGCCTTGCACACCACATGCCTTCCGTCTGTTGAAGAACGACACGCGCTTCCTGGGCTTTCTCACCCCAGGCTATTTCGAAGAATTTTTCCGCTACCTTTGTCAGCCATTCGACGGTTACATATATCCGTTGGTGCCGCCGCCGTTCCGTTTTGACCGCGTCATCCAGCATCTCAGTGAACTCGATCTGAAGATCCTGGAGCGTCCGGGTGGGCCGCCGCCAGCGCCTCCCAGCGCCTGAGGGAACCTATGTCATCCGCGATCTACAGCGTAAACATACTCCGCGATTTGGTGTACAGCCATGCCGGCGGCATACCGCGCCTGGCGGACCTCTTCTTACCCCAGGGCATAGACCGGCCTGCACCTGTGATCGTGTGGGTGCACGGGGGCGGATGGCGTTTTGGCGATCGCCACCTGGCGCCCGATCTCGCGCGCTGGTTTGCCGAACGCGGTTTTGCCATGGTCAGCTTTGATTACCGTTTGAGTGATGAGGTGAAGTTTCCCGAGCCCGTGGCCGATATAAAAACCGCAGTGCGCTGGGTTCGGTCCATCGCGCAACAGTATGCGCTCGACGCCGGCGCGATTGCCCTCTGGGGGTCCTCGGCGGGGGCTCATCTTTCTGCGTGCGCGGTGCTAACAGGCGAGCAATTTGTTACCGAAGAGCATTCCGGATTCAACAGCACGGTGAACGCCGTCGTAGACGGCTATGGGCCGACAGATTTCTCTCGCATCGATGAGGACCGCGTGGCAGCTCCACCCAAAGTTGCCGACGCCGAAACCGTGGCTGTCAAAATCATCCTGCCCGCTGCTCATCCCGACTCCTTTGAGTCGCGCTGTATTGGAGTAGCGGTTCGCAAAGGCGCACCGGAAGTGGATCGTGCCAACCCGGTGAATTATGTGCATTCCGGAGCTCCGCCTTTTCTCATCCTGCATGGCGAGTCCGATGCCCTGATTCCATGGACGCAGAGTCGACTTCTTTATGACGCTCTGGCAAAGGCTGGGAACGAAGTGACTTTGGTGAAATATGAGAGGCTGGGCCACGGCTTCTTCAATAACTCCGACCTCGACACGACTGAGATCGGCCCAGCCAAGGCGATTACATCTGGCGATTCCCGCGGGCCCGTCACCAGCAGTACGTTGAAGGTGTTTGCCTTGTGTGAGCAATTTTTTCGCTTCTATTTGATCGAGCGCGGGCGGGCTTTTACCGTGCGCTTGCCAACGCCGGCGCCGTAGATCATTAGGAACACCTCTACAGCGTGCCGTGTGTCGCTTGCCTTGGGCGTGGCCGGGTCGATCTGCCCCAGAATCACAGCCGTCATCAATTGCGCGCCGACAACCAGGTCAAGAAAATCGTCCGCCGCTTTCAACGGATCTGCGGTTCGCAGGCGCCCCTGCTTCATCTGTTCTTTCAGGTAACGCGCCGTCGCTTTGCGCCCCTCATTCGGACCTGTTTCAAAAAACTGTTTGGCTACATTAGGGTTGTGGTACGACTCTGCAGCAACGATGCGCACCAGTTTGCCGAAGCGCTCCGAAAGAATGAATCGCTGGATGACTTTTGCGGAGTTCAGCAACACCTCTTCCATAGCCTCGCCAGATGCCCACAGGCTGTCCATCCGCCCGTGCATGTCGCCTTGCAAATCGTTCACCACCGCCACCAGTAAAGCGCGCTTATCGGCAAAGTGAAGGTATAGCTCGCGCTTGGATACTTTGGCCAGGCGGGCAATGTCCGCCGTGCTGGTCTTCTCGAAGCCGGTTGCTAAAAAAACATCAGAAGCTGCGCTGAGAATCCGCTCTTTGTGGGAGCTCTGCCTCTTCGTTGTTTTTTGCAATATCGACCTCTCCCTCGTGCGTCGTTTCTTGCATCATAGCTGCTCGTTGACTGCCCGGCATGCCTTACCGCAGAACTCGTGCTATCGCCCACGGAGTCACCATCGCGGCCAGCAGCATGCCGAACAGTGCCTTTCCCATAACCAGCGAGCGAAAACTGATACCCCTTGGAAGCAGGTTGGGCAGCGTCGCCTCACTGATAGCGACGACCAGACACATTGCGAGGAGCGCGACACCCCCAGCCCGGAGCCAAACATGAGACACATTCGCTTGACTCTCCGTCGCCTGCCACGTCAGCGCTCCCGTCACATGCCGTTGACGGGTGAGCAATCCAGGAACCAGGCACGACATAAACGCTACCATGAATGTCTGCGGAGCCATGTCGGCAACAATGCCGTGTCGTCCGGTTGCATAAATTTGCGTTTGGCCGTGAAAAATCAGGAACACGAATCCGACGCTCATGGCGGCATTGATCGCAACGCTGACCAGCGTTTCTACCAAAACGTATTGGCCTCTCGAAGACATTGGGATAATACCGGAAGTCTAATGTAACGCTGCAAACGTTGAGCACGGATGTTTCAAGATCCCCAGGTCGACATGGGAGCCTTGCTCATTTCCCGTTGTCCTCTCCTGTGGTTGTCAATCGAGCCGCTAAAGCACTTTCCACACTCTCACCAGGACCTGGTCCCGATAACGCTCCGCATCTCCTACGAAGACTGATCTCTTGAGCCAGTCGTAGTGCCCGTCCGGTGGGTAAAAGCGAGGCGCAGTTCTGAAGTAATACTCGCTGGCTTGAACGGGTGCGCCCGCTGCGATGCGGTCAAGCACCTCCCGCGAGCCGTGCCGGATCCCCTGATTGCGAACTTCGATGCGAACCGCGTCCTCGGTTTCGAGCACGTAGTGCGCGTCCACCAACGTGAGTCCGTCGCGCTCCACGAACTGCCAGTCGGCTCCTCCTGGCAGAACGCGTCCCGCCATGCGTGGCCCATGAAAGCTCCCGCCGAGGATGGGAACGGTTCGTCTACGCCCTGAGGAACTCACCCCGAGATCGATCGTTGGACCGATGTTGACGCGCAATTCCAGGGCAAATTCAAGTTGCGGAGAAGAACTCGCTTCAGGCATAAGTTTCCTTCCTCTTCTCAGCCCCAGACTTCCCGCGCGACATCGACAACAAGTTGCAGCTTGGCCCACTGCTCGTCTTCGCTTAATAAGTTGCCTTCCATCGTTGAAGCAAAGCCGCACTGCGGGCTAATGGCGAGTTGATCCAGCGGAAGGTACCGTGCTGCTTCCTTGATTCGCTCGAGCAGGTCTTCTTTGCGTTCGAGCGCAGACCGTTTGGTACTCACCAATCCCAGTACCACCACTTTTCCTTTGGGCACAAGGCGCAAAGGCTCGAAGGTGCCCGAGCGTTCGTCGTCGTATTCGAGCAGGAAGCGATCGACAGCGAGCTCATGAAAGAGGCGTTCGGCGATTGCATCGTAGCCGCCCTCGGCGTACCAGTGACTCCGATTGTTGCCGCGGCAAAGATGGATAGCGACGGTAACGCCGGGGTGTCTGCCTGCCGCGATGCACGCATTGTCGGCGTTGAGGGATGCGGTGAGCATTTGCCCGGGATGGACCCGCAGTTCCTTCTCCATCCATGCCGTCCACTTGGCATCCAGATAGTAGCTGTATCGGGGAGCATCGATCTGCAGATAAGAGATGCCGCTGCTGGCCAGAGAGCGGATGTCCTCGGCCATGATGGAAGTGATTGCGTCGAGCATCGCATATGGATCGCGGTAAACCCGGTCCGTGACGCCGTACTTGAACGAAATGGCTGGAAACTGCGCGGCGCTGGGAAGCGTCATCTTTATGGGGCCGGGAGCGTGTTCCCGTAGAAAGGGTAACTCGCGTCCGGTGAGAGGCCGACGTTGTGTCAATTCTGATGTCACGATGCCGTTGATGCTGCTCACGCTTGCGGAGGCATGGTGTGCGCCCTCATCCTCGTCCTTCCACTTGCGCGGCACCGCGTCGCCAAAGTCAAATCCCTCGACGGCCTCAGTGAAATCACTCATGAAGTTGGTCCGTCGCAACTCGCCATCGGTAAACATGTCGAGCCCCATGTCTCGTTGACGCTCAAGAACACGGAGGATATGCAGGTCCTCGATAGACTCGAGTTCCGATGATGGCATCTGTGAGGCACGAGCGAGGAGTAACTCCGCTGGCCTCAGCAGGCTGCCCACTTGATCGGCGCGAATGAGAGACGACATGAATAGATCCTTTCCTGCAGCAAGGGCAAAGTCAGAAGAGTATATTGCGCAGCGTTTGGGCGCCTTCCTGCAGTGCGGGAAGACAGCGTTGGGTAAGAGCCGCGCGGTCAACGCGCGAGATATGGGTTCCAACGTTGATAGCCGCGACCACTCGATTGCTGCGGGTAAAGACGGGAACAGCGATCGATCGCAAGCCTGCTTCCAGTTCCCCGTCAACGATGGCGTACCCGTCCTTGCGCGCCTGGAGAATCGCCTTCTTGAGCTGCGGTACGCGCGTGATGGTCTTGGGCGTGTAGTTCCGGGGCTTGAGATCGCTCAGGTATGTGGCAAGTTCATGATCGGGCAGCGCGGCGAGCAGCACACGCCCCATCGATGTGCAGTAGGCGGGCAGACGGCTGCCTACAGAGAGGCCGGCAGCGAGGATACGGCTCGCCGCGGATCGTGCAACGTACACGATCTGCCCGGAATCGAGCATGCTCATGGAGGACGACTCATGCAACTGCTCGGTGATGCGCTCCAGAACCGGCCGGGCAGCTTCCACCACGGAGGAAGACGAGAGGTAAGAGAAGCCGAGACGTAGGACCTGGGTCTTGAGGCGGTAGACCTGACGGCTGCGTTCCACGTAGCCGAGCAGGTCAAGCGTGAGCAGGATGCGGCGAATGGATGCACGGGAGAGGCCGGTGGACTGGGAGATTTCGATGATGCTGCGCCCCTCGTGATGGCTCTCGAAGCTTTCGATCACGCGCAGTCCTCGGGCCAGCGAGAGCACAAAATCGGGATTACCTGACTGAGAGGCAAAGTCATCGGCCGGAGAGGCGGTAATGGTCGCGGGTGTCGCTTTGACCGGGCTCATTGTTTCTTCGCGGAAGTCTACAGTGCGCGATTATCGCACACCTTGTACAAGATCGGATATTGGCGTAATAATACGTCGGTCGGTAAAAAGGACGGCGAATGGCGGAGTGGCTTACTTTGGCCGAAGCGATTGCTGCGCACGTGCACGACGGCGACAGTATTGCCATGGAGGGGTTTACCCACCTCATTCCGTTTGCGGCCGGCCACGAGATCATTCGCCAGGGCAGGCGGAATCTGTCACTCATTCGCATGACTCCGGACGTGATCTACGACCAGTTGATCGGGGCTGGATGCGCTGCCAGGCTGACGTTCTCGTGGGGCGGCAACCCCGGCGTCGGGTCATTGCATCGTTTTCGCGATGCCGGTGGAGCATGATTGGCCTGCCCCGCTGCAGATCGAGGAGCGTAGCCATAGCGATCTGGCAAATGCGTATGTCGCCGGCGCGGCAAATCTGCCGTTTGCCGTTCTGCGCGGATATACGGGATCGGATTTTCCCCGGATCAATGACCGCATCCGCACCGTCACCTGCCCTTTTACCGGTGAGGTCCTGGCGGCCACTCCATCCGTGCGTCCGGACGTGACCGTGATCCATGCGCAAAAAGCGGACTGGAAGGGCAATGTGCTGTTGTGGGGAATTCTGGGCGTGCAAAAAGAGGCTGCACTCGCGGCCAGACGCACCATCGTCACCGTGGAAGAGCGCGTGCAGTCCCTGCATGCTCCGCCGAATGCCTGCATCCTGCCAAGCTGGGTCGTGACCGCCGTCTGCGAAGTGCCAGGCGGCGCGGCCCCCTCGTACGCTCACGGCTATTACGACCGCGATAACGTGTTCTATCGTGCCTGGGATGTAATCTCTCGCGATCGAGAGCGCTTTCTCACGTGGGTGAATCGATACATTCGCAACACGCAAAACTTCGCGGAGTATCAAAGTCTACAGAGCCAGGCGAGAGCGCCCGGGGTGACCTCGTGAGCGCTGACTATTCATCTGAAGAGATGATGACTGTGGCGGCGGCGCGCATGCTACGTAACGGCGCGGTGTGCTTCGTTGGCATCGGGCTGCCATCGACCGCGGCCAACCTGGCGCGGCTGACCCATGCGCCCGATGTGGTGCTGGTATACGAGTCGGGACCGATCGGCGCAAAGCCGCCGGTGCTTCCTCTTTCCATTGGCGACGGCAACCTCGCTGAAACCGCGGACACAGTAGTATCCACGCCGGAGATCTTTCGCTATTGGCTGCAGGGCGGCCGCGTGGACGTTGGATTTCTCGGCGCCGCGCAACTGGATAGATTCGCCAACATCAACACCACGGTAGTTGGTTCGTACGAAAAACCAAAGGTGCGGTTGCCAGGAGCGGGGGGGGCGCCGGAGATCAGTTCCTCCGCCGGGGAAGTGTTGATCATCGTGAAGCATTCCAAACGCACGCTCGTCGAGAAGCTGGATTTTGTAACTTCAGTTGGTTTTCTCACTGGGCGCGATGCCCGGGAAAAAGCGGGCCTTACAGGCAAGGGCCCGGTGGCCGTGATTACCGATCTGTGCATTCTTCGCCCCCATCCCATTTCGCGTGAGTTGGAAGTTGCCAGCATTCATCCCGGAGTGGACCGCAAGAGGGTTGCCGAGAGCACCGGTTGGGTGATCCAGTTCGCGGAGGAGTGTGGCGAAACTACAGCTCCAAAAGCCGATGAGCTGGGCACACTTCGCGAGCTCAAGGCGCGTACCGCCGAGGCGCACGGCGTGCAGGGAGAAGAGGTATGAGGGCGGTGTTTCTCTGCGACGCGGTTCGTACACCCATTGGGCGCTACGGCGGTGCACTCGCCCAGGTCCGCGCGGATGACCTGGCTGCGATTCCCATCCGCGAGTTGATCAGACGCAACCCCGGTTTCGACTGGGGAAGTCTGGATGAGGTGATCCTCGGCTGCGCCAACCAAGCCGGGGAAGATAACCGGAACGTGGCGCGCATGGCCTTACTCCTGGCCGGTCTTCCCGATGGCGTTCCGGGAACGACCATGAACCGGCTCTGCGGATCAGGTATGGACGCTGTGGGCACGGCGGCGCGTGCGATCGCCTGCGGAGAGGCGGACGTAATCGTCGCTGGGGGAGTAGAGTCAATGTCGCGAGCGCCATTCGTGATGGGCAAAGCGGAAGCGGCGTTTCAACGGTCGGCGGAGATCTTCGACACGACGATTGGGTGGCGATTTGTCAACGCCAAGATGCGCGCAATGTATGGTACGGATTCCATGCCTGAGACAGGAGAAAACGTGGCCCGCGACTGCTCTGTAGAACGGACGGCGCAGGATGCGTTCGCCTGGCGCAGCCAGATGCGTGCTGTGCGCGCGGCAGTGAGTGGATTCTTTGCGGAAGAGATTGTGCCCGTGGAAGTGGCAGGGAAGAAGGGGACCGCGGTCATTTCGCAGGATGAGCATCCCCGGCCGGATACAACGGTTGAGAAACTGGCTGCGTTAAAGCCGCTGTTTCCGGGTGGCACGGTGACCGCCGGCAATGCCTCGGGCGTGAACGATGGTGCGGCTGCGATGATCCTTGCTTCCGAAGAATCTGCAGGTCGAAACCACCTACGTGTGCGGGCGCGGATTCTGGGCATGGCTACCGCCGGTGTTCCACCGCGCATCATGGGAATGGGACCAGTGCCGGCGACCCGGAAGCTCCTCGCTCGGCTCGGAAAAGCGATTACCGACTTCGATTGGATTCAGTTGAATGAAGCATTCGCCAGCCAGTCGCTTGCCTGCCTTCGCCAGCTCGGTTTTCCCGATGATGCGGAACATGTCAATGCAACCGGTGGCGCGATTGCCCTGGGGCATCCGCTGGGAATGAGCGGCGCACGGCTGGTGATGACGGCTGCGCATCAGTTGGAAAGAAACGGCGGCAAGCTTGCACTGGCAACGATGTGCATCGGCGTGGGGCAAGGCATTGCGCTGGCAATGGAGCGCGTATGACAAGACAGAAGATCGATCCGCCTCTGGTCGAGCTGGCGCAGCCCGGCACCCAGCCTGAGTATCACTTTCCACCCTATCTTTCTTCAATCGCTCGCTCGCCACGCATGCCACTGGTTCGATTACCCAACACGTTGACTGAGAAGACAGGGCCAATCTTCGGTCACGGATTCATTCAGGAGCGCGATAATGATCTGACTGCCCAACACCATGGCGATCCGATCGGCGAGCGAATCTATGTGCACGGCCGTGTGCTCGATGAAGAGGGCAGGCCGGTCCGCGGAGCGTTGGTCGAAGTCTGGCAGGCGAACGCCGGGGGCCGCTATCGGCACAAGGTAGACACGTATGATGCGCCGCTTGATCCGAACTTCAGTGGCGGGGGCCGCATGCTGACCGACCAGGACGGGTGCTACGGGTTCAAGACAGTCAAGCCCGGACCCTATCCCTGGAAAAATCATTACAACGCGTGGCGGCCGGCGCACATCCACTTCTCGCTCTTTGGGGCGGGAATTCTTTCCCGGGTGGTCACACAGATGTATTTCCCGGGAGACCAGTTGCAGCCGCTGGATCCCATCTTCAACAGTATTCCCGACGCAGACGCAAGACAGCGTCTCGTTTCACGGCTCGATATGCAGCGGTCAGAGCCGAACTACATGCTGGCCTATGCGTGGGATATTGTGCTGCGGGGAAGAAGCGACACACCCTTCGAGGATGGTCACTGATGAGCGATGCGACCTCAGGTGTTCCGGCAGGTTCCCAGACCGTCGGGCCTTACTTCAGCATCGGGCTCGAGTACCTGCTGGATCGCACTCCATCGATCACGCTGGATACCCCTGGGACCATCCAGATGTGCGGTCGAGTTCTGGATGGGGATGGTGCCCCTGTGCCGGATGCGATGTTGGAGTTCTGGAATTCCACGGCGGCTTCTCACGGCAGTTTCCCGATCGGGTTCAGGAGAGCCGTAACCAACGCGGACGGCACCTATTCCGTCGTGATGGAGCGGCCTTCCCAGGCGTCCCACATGCTGGTACTGGTCTTTGCCCGTGGACTCCTGCGGCATCTGATCTCACGAGTGTATTTGCCGGATGAGGCTGGCAATCAAAACGATTCCGTACTCACGATGGTTTCCGATGAACGGCGACCGACATTAATTGCCAGTGCCGATGGAAGTCGACCGAATACGTTCAGATGGGAAGTCATCCTGCAGGGAACAGGGGAAACAGTTTTCTTTGCGTGGTAAGGAGCGAGTGCACTTGGCATGAGCAACGACGGACTGAACTCGTTTCTTTTTTCGACCCCGAAGATGGCGCGGGTGTTTTCGCGTGCGGGACAGTTACAAGCCATGGCTCGTTTTGAATGGGCATTAAGTTGCGCCCTGGAAAGCAATGGGCGGGCAGAGGCAGGTTCAGGGGCAGTACTGGAGCACTTTCTCGGCGTGGAATTTGTGGATGTTGACGCTCTGCTGCGCGAGGCGAAGAACTCCGGTAACACGGCCATCCCCTTCGTTCGACAGCTTACGGCTGCTGTCATGGCGCGGAACGAAGCAGCGGCTCGCTCGGTCCATTTGGGTGCGACCAGCCAGGACGTTCTCGATACGGCTCTGGTGCTGCAGATGCGCGACGCCTTGCAGCTGTTGGAAGCAGACTTGACGAGGCTGGATAAGGCTTTGCTCCACCAGGTGACAACGCACAGAAGCACCGTGATGCAAGCAAGAACCTGGCTGCAGCCCGGTCCACCGACCACACTCGGGTTGAAACTGGCGGGATCTCTCGCTGCGCTGCGGCGCGATCGGGAACGCATTCGCTCTGAGGCGAATCGAGCGCTTGTCTTGCAGTTTGGTGGAGCGGTTGGCACGCTCGCTTCTCTGGGAACTGAAGCGAGTGCAATCTCTGCGGATCTGGCCCGGGTTCTCCATCTTGCAGAGCCTGACATACCTTGGCATACGCAGCGGGACGGTCTGGTTTCGGTGGTGCAGATCCTCGGAATTCTGACCGGGACACTTGCCAAATTCGGCAAAGACATCGCCCTGCTGATGCAGGCCGAAGTAGGTGAGGCAAGCGAGGGCGACGTAGAAGGACGCGGTGGCTCATCCACCATGCCGCACAAGCACAACCCGGTCGGATGCGCGGCGTTGCTTGCGATTCATGCCAGGATGCCGGGGTTGGCAGCGACCATGCTGCAGGCAATGCCGCAGGAGCACGAGCGCGGTCTCGGCTTATGGCAGGCGGAATGGGATACCGTCCCGGAGGCGTTTCAGTTGGCGGCAGCTTCGGTCGCCTGTGCAATTGAAGTGGCAGAAGGTTTGAAGGTCGACACGGAACGCATGCAGGCAAACATGCAGGCGAGTTTAGGTTTGCCGTTGGCGGAGGCGGTTAGCGCGAGACTAGCGCCCATTCTGGGACGCATCGCCGCACACGATCTTCTGCGCAGCGCCGCGGATCGTGCACTAGCTGAAAATCGTCAACTGTCGGAGGTGCTCAACGAGATGCCGGAGGTCACTTCGCAGCTAGGAGAACCGGAGATCGCCGCGTTGCTCGATCCCCTCAATTACCTTGGTAGCGCGCAACGATTCGTGACTCGGGTGGTGGGAGATCAAAATGCTCACGACTGAGTTCGAAAATGGGCGTCTGGCCTACGAAGTAAGCGGGAATGACCGCGGTCCGGTTCTCCTCTTCGCCAATTCATTATGGTCGAATCTGCACATGTGGGATCCTGCGGGCTACGCGGCATGTTGTGCAGTACTGCGTGACACCGACCTCCGCAGCGAAATCAAAAACATACCAGCAGCCAGCCTCATCATTACCGGGACGCATGATCCGGCGACCCCTCGTGCCGACGGACTTGCAGTGCACGCGGCCATTCCCAATTCGAAGTACGTGGAGTTGAATGCGTCGCACTTGTCGGCATGGGATTGTGCCGGCGAATTCGCAACGGCAGTGCTGGAGCATCTCACCGCTGGGGAGGAGAACCATGGATGAAAAAGAACGGCACGCTGCCGGGATGCAGGTGCGGCGAAGAGTGCTGGGGGATGCGCACGTTGATCGTGCGGAAGCAGCGAAGAAGGGGTTGGACGCGGAGTTTCAGGATCTGATCACGCGCTATGCATGGGGGGAAATCTGGACCCGGCCAGGCCTGCCGGCGCACACGCGAAGCCTGCTGACCATTGGCCTGATGGTGGCGCTCAATCGTAATGAAGAGCTGCGACTGCATCTGCGGGCTGCCGCCAATAATGGAGTAACCCCGGATGAGATTCGCGAAGTGCTGTTGCATTGCGCGATCTATTGCGGAGTACCTGCGGCGAATGCGGCTTTTCATGCTGCCATAGAGGTTCTGAACGAGCCGCAAACGGCGAGGTAGTTGGCGAGGATGGCGCGATTCGAAACCCAGGTCGGCATTGTGGGCGCAGGTCCCGCGGGACTTCTGCTGTCGCACCTTCTTCATCTCAAGGGAATCCATTCGATCGTGCTGGAAGCAAAGTCACGCTCGTATTGCGAAGAACGAGTGCGAGCCGGGGTTCTTGAGCACACCAGTGTGACGATGCTGCGCGACGCTGGTGTGGCTGATCGGCTCAATCGCGAAGGGCTGCGCCATGAGGGCATCGAGCTGGGGTTGAATGGGGTGCGGCATCGTATTCCATTCGTTGAGCTCACGGGCAAGTTCGTGACGGTTTATGGCCAACAGGAGGTTGTCAAAGACGTGATCGCTCGGCGCCTCGCCGACGGAGGTGATCTGCGTTTCGTGTGCGGCGAAGTGGCGCTCGAAGGCATCGCGACCGAAAAACCGGTCATCCGCGTGCACTCCGAAGAGAATAGAGATGAGATTCACTGCGACTACATTGCTGGCTGCGATGGCTTTCATGGAATTTGCCGCTCTGCGTTCCCCGACGCCACACTCAGCATCTACGAGCGTGCTTATCCGTTTGCGTGGCTCGGAATTCTGGCCGAAGCGGCGCCGTCCCAGGAAGAGCTTGTCTACATGTATCATCCGCGTGGCTTTGCGCTTTATAGTATGCGTTCGCCGAAGGTCACCCGGCTCTATCTGCAGTGCGCCCCTGACGAGGACATTGCGCAGTGGAGTGACGACCGCATCTGGAGTGAGCTGCTCACGCGATTGAGCTGTCGTGATGGGTGGCGCCCGACAGAGGGCAGGATTCTGCAAAAGGGTGTAACGGGGATGCGAAGCTTCGTAGCCGAACCGCTGCAATACGGGCGCTTGTACCTTGCCGGAGATGCAGCGCACATCGTACCGCCAACAGGCGCCAAAGGCATGAACCTGGCGTTCGCGGATGTGCATTATCTGGCCCAGGCGCTCGGAGCAATTTATCGCGATGATGACCCGCGAGGGCTAGACAGTTATTCGCACACTTGTCTCAAGCGGATCTGGAAGGCGCAGCGCTTCTCCTGGTGGATGACATCTCTCCTCCATCGTTTCGAAAATGGTTCTCCATTCGATCACAAGCGACAGGTGGCGGAAATGGAGTATGTAGTCAGCTCGCGAGCTGCTGCAACTTCGCTGGCGGAAAACTATGTAGGGCTCCCCTTGGCTTAGCTGGGCCAGGAGAAAGAAGAACAACAGAAATGGCAAATTATGAAGGCCGTTGGACCACGGTGCGCGTCGAGGTGGAAGAAAGCATTGGTTGGGTGATTTTCAACCGTCCAGAAAAGCGCAACGCGATGAGCCCCACGCTCAATCGAGAGATGCGGGAGATCCTGGAGGCGCTCGAAGACGACAGTGAGGTCAAGGTTTTGGTGCTGACGGGTGCGGGAGAATCATGGACGGCGGGGATGGACCTGAAGGAATATTTTCGTGAGATCGATCAGGCCCCCGAGATCGTGCAGGAACGTATACGGAGGGAAGCGTCCACCTGGCAATGGAAGCTGCTGCGCATGTATGCGAAGCCGACCATCGCCATGGTGAACGGATGGTGCTTTGGCGGTGGATTCTCGCCCTTGGTGGCGTGCGACCTGGCGATCGCGGCTGATAGCGCCGTCTTCGGATTGTCCGAGATCAACTGGGGCATCCCTCCCGGCAACCTGGTGAGCAAAGCGCTTGCAGACACGGTGGGACAGCGAAAGGCCCTCGAGTACATCATGACCGGAGAAACTTTTACCGGAACGCAGGCCGCGGAGATGGGTTTGGTCAACCGCGCTGTTCCGCTGGCACAACTTCGTGAAGAAACCATCGTGCTGGCGCGCAAGCTCGCCGCGAAAAATCCAGTCGTGCTGCGCGCCGCCAAGCACGGTTTCAAACGCTGCCGCGAACTCACCTGGGAGCAGAGCGAGGATTATCTTTACGCAAAACTGGACCAGGCGCAATTGCGCGATCCGGAGCATGGCCGTGAAAAGGGCCTCAAGCAATTTCTCGACGAAAAAAGCATCAAGCCAGGCTTGGAAGGCTACCGTCGCTGAGCGGCGGGATGGAGCAAGCAACCTTGATCGATCTCGAAAAGACCCAACAGACGCGAACGTCGTTTGACCGGCTGCTTCGCCCGCGGTCGATCGCGCTGATCGGCGCTTCAGCGACGCCCGGTTCCCTGGGAGACTGTGTACTGTCGAATCTCGAGCAATCAAAATACACCGGAGATTTGTACTTGGTGAATCCCAAGCGGCCCTTGATCCGGGGGCGCGCGGCGCTGGGTGCAATCGAGGAAATGCCGCAAGGTATCGATTGTGCGGTGCTGGCCATCCCGGGCAGCGCGGTTCTGGCATCCGCGCGAGCCTGCGCAACCCGCGGCATCGCCAGCCTGATTGTGTTCTCGGCGGGTTTTGCAGAGAGCGGTGACGATGGCAAAGCGACGCAAGACGAGTTAGTCAGGATTGCAAAGGAGCACGGGATACTCATCCAGGGGCCGAACTGCCTGGGCATGGTCAATTACATTGACCGGATTCCACTCACGTTTGTCGTCACGCCGCCGCAGGCGGACCGTCCTGCATCGGGAGCAGCCATCGTCTCCCAGAGCGGAGCACTCGCAGCTGTCCTCGCGGTCAATATGCGCCATCATCGAATTCCGCTCACCTATTCGGTCTCTACCGGTAATGAGGCCGCAAGCGGCATCGAAGAGTTTCTCGAGCACCTGATCGGCGATGAGACGACTCGCGTCTTTGCGCTGGTAGTTGAGCAATTCCGGCAACCGAAACGGTTTCTGGAGCTGGCGCGACGCGCGCAAACGGCCAATCAGCGAATCGTCCTCTTGCATCCCGGGCGCAGCACTGCCGCGCGAGCGTCAGCGGCCACACACACGGGTGCGCTTGCGGGAAACTACCAAGTGATGCAGGCGCTCGTGACCCACGCCGGTGTTATCCACGTAGACAGCATGGAGGAACTCGTCGATGTGGTGCAAATCCTGGTTCGCGCTCGCGAGCTGCCCAGGGTTGGCCCTGCGATCTTCACTGAGTCGGGAGCCTTCAAAGCGTTGGCCCTCGACCTGTGTGAGCGTGTTTCGCTTGAGCTTCCGGCTCTTTCACCGTCTGCGGATCGCGCTCTTCGCCAGGCGTTACCGGCATTCATCCCTCCCTCCAACCCGCTGGATCTTACGGCACAGGGACTGGTCGACCCAGGACTGTATCGACGTACGCTGCCCGCGGTCCTGGAGGACGAAGGCTTTGGAAGTATTCTGCTCGGGATCATTCTGACCGATCCTTCCACCACCGCGATCAAGCTGCCTCCCATCCTGGATGCGATTCGCACTCTCAGGCCGAGCAAGCCGATACTCTTTGCGGCACTGGATGAGGGAGCTCCGTTTGACTTCGTAGAGCTGAATCAGCTGCGCGATCTGGGTGTGGCCTGCTTCCCTTCGCCGGAGAGAGCAATCCGTGCGTTGGCGCATGTAACCGCGCATGCGTTGCCAGCCATCCCGCAAAGCGAGCACGGTGACTCACGCGGCAGCATTCGTGATTTGTATCCTGATTTGCCTCCCGGTGTTCTCCCTGAATACAAGAGCAAGCGCTTGTTGACGGAGTTCGGTATTCCAGGACCACGGGGGTGGCTGGCAACCTCGCGTGACGAAGCAGTAAGCCTCGCGCGTGAAATGGGATTCCCTGTGGCTTTGAAGGCACAGGCGGAAGCCTTGCCCCACAAGTCGGATGCTGGCGGAGTGCTGCTGGGGTTGGAGTCCGAGGGCGCGGTGGCAGAGGCCTGGTCAGTCCTGCATGACAACATCACGCGCTTGCGACCAGGGCTGCAGCTCGATGGAGTGCTGGTGGAGAAGATGGGCGCCAAAGGGCTTGAACTGATCGTCGGTGCCCGCAATGACAAGGATTGGGGGCCGGTATTGCTGGCAGGCTTCGGCGGTGTGCTTGCGGAACTCATCGAGGATATTCGGATCCTTCCCGCTGATCTTCCACCGGCTGCGATCGAACGAGTTTTGCATGGGCTGCGCGGCGCGCCCCTGCTGCGAGGCTTCCGCGGATCGCCGGAACTCGACGTTGCGGCTGCTGCCGATGTCCTGTTTCGCCTGGGCCAGATCGTAATAGCGAACGCAGAAATTGCGGAAATCGAGATCAACCCGCTCGTCGTCTTCCCAAAAGGACAAGGCACTCTGGCATTAGACGCGTTGATAGCGGTGACTGTTGCGGATGAAGTAAGACAATGAACGAAGCATTGCTCCTGATCGGTGGAGACTCGGTCCCCGCGGCCGATAACCGGTTCTTTCAACGGATCAATCCGGTCAGCGGCAAGCCTGCCACAAAGGCCGTAGCCAGCAGTTTGCGCGACGTGCAGTCGGCTGTCAACGCAGCAGCCCAAGTATTTCCCGCATGGGCAGCAACTGGGCCCGGAAAGCGCCGCGAATTGTTGTTGCGAGCCGCGGATGTTATGGTCGCGTCCCAAGGTGACTTCGTCGCGACCATGATTGCCGAGACCGGTGCAACCGCCCGTAATCCTGGGCGTTCGGGTGATCGCCATGCCGTTGGCTTGCGGAAATACCGTTGTCTTCAAATCGTCAGAGTCTTGCCCCGCAGTGCATCGATTGATTGGGACAGTACTGCATGAGGCGGGGCTCCCGGCTGGCGTGAGTCCCACCAGGGAACACCTTCCCGGGCGATAATTATCAGGGGTGCTATATCAACTATCCTGACGCGGATATGCTCGAACATTCGTACTGGCCGCAGCTTTACTGCGGGCCGAACTACGAGTTCCTGCAGAAGGTGAAGAAGAAGTATGATCCCAATAACGTGTTCCATCATGCCATGTCCGTCCGGGCATAGAGGAAGGGCCAGATGAAGCAGCCAATGGAATTGGATCGCAGACGTTTTCTGCAGCTGGCGGGGACCGCATGTTTGTTGAGCATGGCGGACGGTCCCGTTGCCTGGTCGCCAGAGCGGACGAACACTGCTCGATTTGCGTACATAGGATTGGAGCAGGCGATCCACCAGTACTCAATTTCACAGAGTGGGCGCTTCGTGTTGCAACAGACGATGGCCAGTGCGCGTCCGGTAGCGATGGCCATCAGCGGCGGCCACCTGTACGTGGCCAATGGCGTGTCTCAGCACGGCAATCTGGCGCGCGGGAGTGTCGAGGCATACACCATCAACGCGACGACCGGACAGCTCGCATGGAAGAGCCGAGTCCCGTTGTCGCTCTCTGCTACTTCACCCACAGACCTGGCGGTTGCTCCGAATGGGCGCAGTATCGTAGTTGCGGTGCACGGCGGCGGTGCGTACAACCTCCTGTTACTTGAGGAGGACGGGAGTTTAGGGCGAGTGACCGGAATTCTCAAGGAGATCGGTGCCGGACCGCATCCCCTGCAGGATGCGGCACATCCTTCAGCGGTGAAGTTTGACCGCGCAGGGCGCGTCCTAACGGCTGACCAAGGCAATGACAAGCTGAGCGTGCTCACCCTCAGCAACGGCGGGCTTAGTGTGGCTGGGCGGTGTGAAGTCACTCCCGGCAGTGGGCCAGGTTGCCTGGTGCTGCATCCCGATGGCCGACGGGTGTATGTTGGACACACTCTCGACGGCGCAGTGTCGAGCTACAGTTACAGCGCAGCTGGGATCCTGGAGCACAAACAGACGGTAGGGACCTCGGTTATGGTGGCGGCGCTGGCGATCCATCCTGCCGGCGAGATGCTTTTCAGTTCGCATGGGGATGCTCTGCTGGCGTGGAAGATTCAAGCGAACGGATTGGAGCCCTTGCCCGCACTGGAAGGAGTTCATGCCACCAAGCTGCATGTAACCGCAGATGGCGGCACTTTATTGGCCTTAAGCAGCGATGCGGTATTGAGCTTGAAGATCGGCGCCGCGACCGGGTTGCTCGCCACCCCGGTCAAAGTCGCATCGCTCTCCGGGCCAATCAGTATCGCAATTTGCTAATGCGACGAAGCAAGCGCGGTTTTGGCTCCCGAGGGAATGCTGGTAAAGAAACGGTAATGGATGCTCCATCTCTGTGTTTCGCCCGGCATGACGTGAATACCGATAAACCCCTCCGGGCAAACCGTCTTTGGCGTCGACCAAAAGAAAAGCTTCGCGATCGGCGAATCCGAAGTCTCTTCTATTCCCAGGCCATGTTCCGTGTCTTCAAAGGTGAAATCGAAATCCGAAACTTTGTCGGAAAAGCCCGTCATGTCGCCGCTCGGGTAATGGTGGGGTTGCGATTGCGCGACCCATTTGATCGTTGTGCCATCGATCTCAACCGAGTCCGGAAACGGCTTGGCCGGTGCCGGAACGAAGGGAAAATGAACCTGCATGCCGGGCCCGGTCGGGTTGTTATCCAGCATGAAGAAGTCGTGATCGTAGACCGTTGTATTGAGCGGCTTGGTACCAATGTTCTTCAAGCTATGGGTTAGTTGCAGGCCAGCCGTTTTCTTATTCAGCGATAGCGTTTTCTCATAGAGGTAGGCATAGCCGATGGTGGAGCGAAGCTCCTGGCGGAAGGTGATCGAATCTTTATGAACTTTTACCGTCCATTTTCCGTGATCCAGGATCGGGAACGCCCCACCGATCGTGTACGGCTGGTCGTCCACCCTCTTCAACACGCCGGCGCCGATCTTTACGAACGGATCTCCGGGCTTCGCCTCTTCATACCCGATCGGTTCTCGAAACTCTTCGGCCGGTCCGGTCACCGCATCGTTCGTCATGGGATCATAGCGATTGAACCACTCGCCGAAGAACGTGTGCCCATTGAGCGAAACACAAGCCACAATGCCAGACCAGTCGAAGCGCGCCGCACGATAATAACCGCGCTCCTGGTCGGGCAGAAACACGACGGCGTTCATTTGGCCGTTCGTAATCCTGGCATGCGGATGATCGGAGTGAGGAACGTTTTCGCAAGTAGGCGAAGCGGGTGGCGGCAAAGGGGCCGGTGTCGTGGGGTTCGTCTGGGCTGGTGCTAAATAGACGCTGAGGATAATCGCAGAGACCAGTGTATAGCGCACCCACGCATGAGGAAAATGAGACATTGTTTGCACTCCTGAGATGGTATCCGCGTGGAGTATAGCTCAGTATCCGCCCAATCATTCCTTGCTGTAAGAATTCATTGAGAAGAAGCTGATTGAGTCCGGTTAGATTTCTCGGAGGTCGTTCGTGAGGTTAGTTCTGCGCATCCTTCTTGTTGGCATTCTGTTACTGCCGATCTCCACCTACGCCCAGGACATGGCGTTGCCAACCTTTACGCGAACTTACAACAGCGCTGGAACCGGCTACTCATACACCGTGGTTGGCACTGACCCAGGCAAGGGCGGTACCACGACGATCCCAACCGTGCTGGTGCCAATTACGTTGACCATCCAGGCGCCCATGGATGCGGCCGGCAGAAAGGCGGTGCTGGATGCAAGCCCGGATGTGGCCAGGCTGATCGGTTCACCCATCTTCGCCCGGTACCCGTTCGCTTCAGGAAAGACGCAGTATACAGATGCGATCATGCGTGCCGATTTCCACCAGGAGGCAGCGAAGGACTGGCATACCCTCCTCGGTAAGCCAAAGGTCCTCCCGCTGAAAATCGACGTGCCCATCGGCAAGGGATATGTGCTGACTTCCAGGAAAACTGGCCAGATGCTGGCCATGGTGGATGTGCTCTTCATGCAGCAGGAGATTTTCAAGCAACTGCCGAAGGAAGATACGGGTGCCGGCAAGCTCGTGATCGCGATGACGAAGAACGTGACCTACTATACCAGCGCGGACGCGACGGAATGCTGTTCCTGGGGAACGCACGGAGTGGATACGACAGAGGGGTTGCGCCAGCCATTCGTCCTGGGAAGCTATCTCGATCCGCACACCGTGGAGGATGACAGCGATGTGCAGCCGCTGACCCAGCAGTTGGCGCAATGGTTTCGCGATCCGCTCCATGAACCGGCGCTGCAGGTACGCCGCGGCATGGTTCCACCAGGCAACATCTTTCCCAGCTGGATGCGTGTGCCTCCCCCAAGCCCGACTGAGGTGCCCACCGATAACAGTGACTGCGGCGGAACCGCATTGGCCGTCGATCTATTCCTGAACGATCCGACAGACACTAATTGGAAGAACAGCACCCCGGCATCCAGGGCCTACATCGCGAATGTCGGCGACATGCCGTATCACCTGCAAAACGTGGCCCTGCTCTCGTGGTACACAGGTTCGGCTTCGCCGCCCTACAGCTTTCCGGATGCGAAAGCGCTGACTGCTCCGGCGAAATCATGCCCAGCGCACGTCCACGATGGGACGTTTGGAGCCGTGGGGGATGCGCCTCCGACTACGGTGACACCCATCGCGCTCACCAGCGCCCCTAACGGGCATCACCTCATCGGATACTGGTCTGGGTTGGGGCGGATAAGCGAGGTCTCGCCGCAATGGGACGTCATCATCGTCGCCTTTGCGACGCCGTTGCGTGGCACTGCAGAAGGGACCATGCAATACCAGGTGCGGGGCAACATCACCCCCGAGCAGTTCAAAGACGACATCAAGCTAAAGCAAAGCCAGGGTAAGAAGGTGATGATCTCACTCGGCGGCGGCGGCCAGCACTTCGCGCTGATGACCGAGGAAGGAAAGCAGAACTTCATCAGGACAGTGGAAGACATCTGCACCCAGTTTGGCTTTAACGGCATCGATATCGACTTCGAAACCTCTTCGCTCGAGCTCGATCCGGGAGATACTGATTTCAAGCATCCCAACACCCCTTCCACGGTCAACCTGATCGCTGCACTGCGCGAGATCCACGATCACTTTGGCAAAGACTTCATGTTGAGCCTGGTGCCGGAAGGAACACAGATTCCGGCCGCGTATCCGGGCTATGGCGGCCAGTTCGGATCCTACCTTCCCATCGTCGAAGGTATCCGCGATATTCTGGCGTTTGTGGACACGCAGGACTACAACTGCCCGCCGATCGAAGGGTTAGATGGCGAGTTCTACATGCCCGGCTTGGTGGATTACCATGCCGCGGCGACGGAGTTGGTGTTGCACGGCTTCGACGTCGGCCGTGATCCCAAGCACCATTTCGACCCGCTGCCGCCCGATAAGGTAGCCATCGGCTATTTGAATAGCGATACGACGCCGCTCATCGTTAAAGATTCGATGCGGTACCTGATTACCGGTAAGTCCAACATGCCGACAAGGTATAAGCTTCGCCAGCCGAAGGGCTATCCGGCCTTCCTCGGTGCCATGTTCTGGACCATCGATGACGATCGCAAACATAATTTTCGCTATTCGAACACTGTGGGGCCGCTGCTGCACAATTACCCGGCCGCGAAGTAGCAAAAGCCGGGTTATGTCGAAGTAGACGCGGGAGGTAGCTTCTTTAACTCCGGGCGAAATCACAGTGCGAGACGAGTTCTATCGGGCAGTCCAGTCAAATGCCGGCCTAAGTGCTCTTACCCTGCCGACGCAAGCTTTCAACACCACCAGTTTGGAGAATGCGATCCAGGTAAGCGATAGTCTGGTGTTAAACAATCACATGGGATGACAAAAGTAACAAACACGCTTACCACCCGTGATGCCCAGCCGCTGAGAACCTTTCTCGTGCCACGATCTTCGGCCAAAGCGGACCGTTTCCAAATCACCCCGCGGTGAATGTTTGAGGCCTATCGCCGATACACTCGACAGCGCTGCATTCGCTGCGGCTGCGCTCCGATGAAGGCCGTTGTCTGATCCTCAGGCAACCGGACCTGGGAAACAATGTCGTTTCGGCGTGAATTCGGAGAATGACATTGAAAAGAAAGCACATGGAAAAAGCTTCCCCGGACGCAACTGTAACCGAAACGGTCATCCTTGTTACTCGCGAAGGAGAATGGTTGCCGCCCGAGGAGTTACGGGCGATCGCGCTTTCCGCCGTCGACACCGACGGCAGCCTGACCGTCAATCTCGAAGGCGTCGAGCATCTGGATGCGAGCGCACTTCAGATCCTGTTAGCGCTTGCTGCGGAACGCAAGAAGCGAGGCAAAGGATTGCGGCTGGCGAACGCCTCTTTGGCCTTATCACGGTGGTTCGAATATGCGGGGGGAGGACGCACTTCTCTCTTGAATATGAGCGTGAATGGCCATGCCTGAAACTCTTCATGGAGGCTCGGGCGAGACCGTAGGGGAGAGCCCGTCGAACGGATCCGGGCCCCGTGGCCCCAGCGAGGTGGATGCGGCACTCGCCCGATACCTGTCCCAACTGGGCCGGATGGGTGAGCAACTGAAGCAGACTTCCAAGCAAATCGAGGACTCGGTGGTCGGAGTCTGCGACAGTTTTCAGGGGATCGCATCGCGGGCGCAGGCTACCGTTGCGCGGGCAACGGGCTTTCTGGGAAACGATGGGCAATCGACCTCTGATAAACAGTCGTTCGAAGGTCTGATCGAGACCTGCAGCGGCACCCTGGTCAAGATCATGAATACCACCGTCGAGGCCGGCGATGTCTCTCGCCGTGCCATCGAGCGGATCGTGGAGATGGACAAAGCTTCGCAACAGATCAGCGAAGCCTTGAGCCAGCTGGACCAGATTACGAACAGCAATCGGATGCTGGCCTTCAACGCGCGCATCGAGGCGGCGCATGCGGGCACTGCAGGCATGGGTTTTGCCGTGGTTGCCGTGGAGTTGGCCGCGGCGACGGTGAAGTCGCGGACCGTGACTGCCCAGGTAGGTGAGCTCGCCCTCAATCTGCGCGCGCTCGCCCAATCAACCCTTCAGGACCTGCGGAACATGAATGAAAAGGACAGCGAACGGGTGGAGCAATGCCGGCTCGAAGTTGACGAGTCTCTGCGCGATCTGCAGAGCGCACACAGCGACATGGCAGACATGCTCAACGGCATGACCGCGGAGGGGGCGCTGTTGGCCACCGATATCAGTTCGGCCGTGCGCGGTCTTCAATTCCAGGATCGCACCAGCCAGCGCATTGCCCATGTTGTCTCGGATCTGGACACCCTATGTACACGACTCAAAATGCATGCTGGACATGTGGCCCCCGGTGCAGCAGCAGCCGATGAGGGATTCAGCGCCTACACCATGCAGGAAGAACGCGAAGTCGCAGGGCTCGCCGAAGCCGAAGCGTCTGCCGGAGATGTGGAGCTGTTTTGATCGCGGGCACGATCCAACGCAAGGTGTTTGCAGGAGTTGACGCTTGAAAAAAGTCTTGATTGTCGATGATTCAGTCTCCATGAGGCAGATGGTCAGTTTCACCTTACGCGAAGGCGGCTTTGAAGTGATCGAAGCCGAGCACGGCCAGGATGCACTCGACAAGCTGCAGGGTGCCTCCGTCGATCTGGTCATCACCGACCTGAATATGCCGGTCATGGACGGCATTACCCTGATTCAAAATCTTCGCAACCAACCGGCTATGAAAACCAAGCCCATCCTGATGCTGACCACCGAAGGCCTGGCGGGAAAGAAAGAACAGGGCAAGGCTGCGGGAGCCACGGGCTGGATTGTCAAACCGTTCGATCCGGAAAAACTGCTCCAAACCGTGGCCAAGGTGCTGCCCTGAAGCGTTTTCACAAACGGCTTGAGCGAAGCAGTCGCACTCGACACAAGCGTTCCGTCATTGGACGGCTGCATATAGCTACCCTTAAACCAGCACGGTGGTTCTGAAAGCGCTAAAACCATGAAGATCGACCTCAGCCAATTTCGCCAGACCTTCATGCAGGAAAGTGCCGAGCATGTGGAAGCCATGGAAGCAGGATTGCTCGCTCTCCGCACCGCTCCGGACGATGCCGAGACCTTGAACGCGATCTTCCGCTCGGCGCACTCCATCAAAGGAGGCGCAGGTTCCTTTGGGCTGACCAACCTGGTTCGCTTCACCCACGCTTTAGAAAATCTGCTGGACCGGCTGCGGTCGTTGGAGATTCCGGCCACGGCGGAGGTCATCAGCCTGCTGTTGCAATCCGTCGATGTGCTGCGCGCCATGCTCGATGCCGGCGCCGACGGCGGTATGCCGGATGGCGCTCGGCAACTGGCGGAGCAGATCGAGAGCTTGAGCGCCGCCCAGCCCGTTTCCGAAGAGAATCCCATCGGGCAGAAGCCGGGACCATCGAAAGCCTCTCCAGAAGAGGCTTTCGACGACAGGGTTGTTGCCAGGGAACTCAATTTTTATCGGGTGGAGTTCCGGCCTTACCGGGAGATGTTTTCGAGCGGAACCAATCCTATTATGTTGCTGCGCAACCTGGCTGCTCTGGGGACGGTGAGCGTTTGCCAGTTGCATGCTGAGCAGTTGCCGCCGCTCGAGGAGCTGGATCCCGCCCAGTGCTATCTCAGCTGGACCATCGAGCTGGCCAGCTCGTGTGCTGAAGAGGAATTGCACGAGGTTTTCGAATTTGTCGAACATCTGGCCGAGGTGACGGTCCAACACGTCGATCAGCCGTTGCAAGCGGAGAAAGGGTTGGCGCTCCACAGGCCCTCGGTGCAGCCGCGCACGCTCGACGTTGTTCCCGCCGCGGTCCCCGAAAAGGCGGAGAAAGTCGACCGCAGAAAAGCGGAGGAACGGAGAAAAGCGGAGGAGCGGAGAGAGGCGAAGAAGTCCAGCGCTGCGGCAGAGTCGAGTTCCATTCGTGTCGCAACCGACAAAGTCGACCGGCTGATCGACCTGGTGGGCGAGCTGGTGATTGCCCAGGTGATGACGGCGCAAATGGTCGAGGACTTCGAGCCCTCCTGTTTGCCGAAACTGCGCGAGGCCGTCGCTGCCATGGAGCGCGGTACCCGCGAGTTGCATGAGCGCGTGATGGCGGTGCGCATGATGCCGGTGGGCGCACTGTTTCAGAGATATGCGCGCGTGGTCTATGACATCGCGCAGTCTACCGGTAAACAAATCCGCCTGGAGACCGACGGCGAAGAAACCGAGATCGACAAGAGCATGCTGGAGCTGCTTGGCGATCCGTTGACTCACCTGATCCGAAATGCCGCTGACCACGGTATCGAAACAAGCGCAGTGCGCCTCGCGGCTAACAAGCCGGCGGAGGGCTTGATTCAGATGCGCGCCTTTCATCGTTCGGGAAGAATCGTCATCGAGATATCCGACGACGGTGCAGGCATCGATACCGACCGGGTGCGGGCTAAAGCCGTAGAGCGGGGGCTGATCGCAGAGGAAGCTGACCTTAGCGACGATCAGATCAGAATGTTGATCTTCGCCCCTGGATTTTCTACTCGCGAAGAAGTCAGCGATCTCTCCGGGCGCGGCGTGGGTATGGACGTAGTCAGACGCAATGTGCAGCAATTAAGTGGAACCGTGGGACTGGCGAGCGAATTGGGCAGCGGGTCCACAGTTTCCATCGAACTACCGCTGACGCTGGCGATTCTCGAGGGTCTGCTGGTCCGGGTTGCCGACCGCACGCTGGTGCTTCCCCTGCTGACGGTGGTGGAAGCCGTGCCGAGCAAGGGTAAGATCGTACGCGTCGCCGAACAGGGCGAGGTCATCGTCATCCGCGAGGAATCGATTCCCGTGCTGCGTCTGTGCCGCTTCCTCGGGGTGCCGCCGGACGCGCACGACTCGGGCACTCTGAAAAGCGCCGACCCCTGCGCAGAACCGGCAGAGGACCAACGCCTGGTGGTGGTGGTCGAAGCAGGCCGCAGGAAGATCGGCCTGGTGGTCGACGAATTACTCGGACAGCAGCAGGTGGTCGTCAAGAGCCTGGAGAAAAACCTGCACAAGGTCGAAGGGTTGATGGGGGCCACCATCCTTGGCGACGGTCGCGTCGCGCCCATCATCGATGTGACCGCACTGGCCGAAATGAATTTGTTTGCAGTGGGGCATCTCAACCATCAACGAAATCGCCTTTCAAACCAACTTGCTGGTAGCAAATGCCGCGGTTGAGGCAGCACGCGCCGGCGAGGAGTGCCGTGGCTTTGCGGTGGTTGCAACCGAAGTGCGCAGCCTCGCGCAACGCAGCGCTGAGGCGGCCAAAGAAATCAAGGGCCTGACCCAGAACTCGCTGGAGAAAGTCGAGAAGGGCTCGGAGCTGGTCAATCAGTCAGGCGCGACGTTGCAAGGCATTGTCGCCTCGGTGAAGAGGGTGACCGAAATCGTGGGAGAGATCGCGGTCGCATCGTCGGGGCAGAGCGCCGGGATAGAACAGGTGAACACCGCGGTAACGCAGATGGACCATGTCACCCAATCCAACTCGACGCATCCTGCCAGGCGAGTAGCTCATTGTTCCCAACCGAGAGCCGATAAGCATCAACAGAGACATTCGCTGGAAACTGGCGAAGCGAATCGTCGCCTCCAATTGCGATTCGATGAGGGCCCACAACCAAGGCGCCCTCTTACGTGTGCCCGCCCGCAGACTCCTTGACGGGAAAAAGGAGAACTGAATGAAGATTCTTGCCGGAGCGATCGTGTTAGCGCTTGGGGCGGGTGCTCACGGGTTTGCCCAAAGCCTCGACGATCTCAATATTCAGATCCATGGCTACGCGACCCAGGGTTTCCTTTACACCACCAACAACAACATCTTCACCACTCATTCCAGCGATGGCAGCCCGGCATGGACAGAAGCGGTGCTCAACATCGGGGCGCAACCGATCCCCAAGCTGCGCATCGCCGTCCAGGGCCGCTATTTCCTGCTCGGGAACTTTGGCAATTCGATCACTTTGGATTGGGCGGCTGCGGACTATAAGGCGGACGACCGCTTCGGTGTACGCTTCGGCAAGGTCAAGACTCCCTCAGGCCTCTTCAATGACATCCAGGACATCGATCCCTCCTACATGTGGTCGCTGCTGCCGCAGAGTATCTATCCCATCAGCAGCCGCAATAGCATTCTGGCGCACTATGGCGGAGTCGCCTACGGCACCCTCGGTGAGGGCGGGAAACTGGGGAAACTGGAGTATCGGGGCTGGGGCGGCGAACGGCAACTCGGCGCAGACGATGGCTATCTTCTGGCGCAAACGGAAGCGGGGATTTTGGAGCCCAATGGCATTGGCGGAGCGATCTATGGCGCGGCCGTTCATTGGAGAACGCCATTGTCGGGATTGATGATCGGCGCATCTGACGGCAGAGATCTTACGTGGTCCTCCAAGATCACGACCGGCAATGGCGCCCTCACGGGAACCGAGTCCATCGCTCCCTTTAATGAACCTAACTTCTTCGCCCTCTATGAGAAGAATAAGGTCATGGTGGCCGCCGAATACGGCAGGCTCCCGGTGAGCATTACCTTGCAGTTCACCGGGCTTCCACCTAGCTACGATCGCATTGACTTCCAGAACTGGTATGCGATGGCCAGTTACAAGCTGGCGTCCAAACTAACCGCCGGCGTTTACGACAGCCAGCAGTTTGACCATCAGGCGCCATTGGGGCCGGCGCGCTACTCCAAGGATTGGACATTCTCCGGGCGCTACGACTTCAGCCAGTACCTGTATGCCAAGGCGGAAGAGCACATCATCGACGGCACCGCAATCGGCTATGACACCGACCTTAATCCCAACGGTCTTGTGCCCAACACCAAGCTCACCATCCTCAAGGTCGGGGTCAGCTTCTAGCCCAGGAGTGCCATCGATGAAAAAGCTAATCCTCTCTTCCATCTTCTTCTTCGCCATGTCCATCCTGGCCGCCAACGCTGGGGCACAGGTGATCGTCATTGCCAATGCCAGTGTGAAAGCCAGCGGAGTCAGCAAAGACGATCTGAAAGACGTCTTCACCGGCAACGCGACCACGCTCAAAGACGGAAGCAAGGTGGTGCCTGTGCTGCTCAAAGACGGGCCGGCGAATGAGGAGTTTCTCAAGGCGTACGTCGGCAAGGGCGACACCGCCTACCGCGCGGGATGGCGCAGCCTGGTCTTTTCCGGCCAGGCCAGCATGCCCAAGAGCCTGGACGACGACGCGTCGGCGGTGGCGTTTGTCGCCCATACCCCGGGCACCATCGGCTACATCGACAAGGCAACCCCCCACGAGGGCGTCAAGGTACTTGAGGTCCACTGACGCTTTCAGCGACGCCTAAAACGATGGGACCGCTGGGAGTCTGCGCTCCCTGAAGGGATCGATAGGACCGCAATCGGAAGGTAGAGCATGAGAAACCTTGGTATCGGCACGAAATTGCTGTTCAGCACTGGCATCCTGGCGTTCGGCTACCTTCTTTTCCTGGGCCTTGTTCAATGGACTGGGGGCACAATCCGCCATCACTTGCGGATCGCTTCCGACTCGCTTTTTCCCGCCGCGCTTGCGGGCGAGGAGGCACGAGCCGGATTCCAGAAGTTGACCAAGGATTACAAGGACGCGGTTCTGCTGCAGGATACGAAAGCCCTGGCGGCCGCCGACCAGGACGCGCAGAAGGTCACGGCGAATTTGCAAATTGTGCTGGCCAAAATCGCATATAACCCGGAACTGCGGCAACAGGTCTCAAACTTGCAAGAACAGTTCAACAGTGTCTACTCACGTTCGAAGACGATCTACACCACGATGGTCGAGAAGCCGGACGCAGTCGACCCCCAGGCCCAGGCTACGACCAAAACTCTGGCCGACGAAAGCGCCAGGCTGGCCCAGTCGCTGCAGGATCTCAACCAGGCCCTCAGCAACAAAGATCTGCCGGCCGAGTTGGATGCAGTTGGGAACGCGACCGATCGGCAGCGCCTCCTGACCCTGGTCCTCTTTGCCGTCGCGCTGGCGTTTGCTACCTTGACCACGCGGCAGCTGAGGCGCCAGATCGCCGTCCCGCTGGAACGCGCTGCAGCCGCGCTGCTGCAGGTCGCTAACGGAGACTTGACAGCTTCGCTGGAGGTGGATTCCACCGACGAGGTGGGGCAAATGGCCAAGGCACTGAACGACGCTCTGGAGAAGCTGCGCGCTACCCTACAAGAGGTGGC
Organism: uncultured Acidobacteriaceae bacterium; assembly: GCA_963830325.1. GTDB lineage: Bacteria > Acidobacteriota > Terriglobia > Terriglobales > Acidobacteriaceae > PALSA-350. The sequence goes on along the minus strand of CAWHMV010000024.1, from coordinate 228,350 downwards.
CGAGACCGCAGCCACAGTCACCTCTTCTTCGCAACAACTGGCCGTATCGGCGGTGGAAATTGCCGGCGGCGCGCAGAAACAGGCTGCGAGTCTGGAGCAGACTTCGGCCAGCCTGGAACAGATCACCGCGGCGGTTCGGCAAAGCGCTGACAATGCCCGCCAGGCCAGCCAGTTGGCGACGGGCTCGCGGGAGTCCGCGGAACAAGGTCAGGAAGTCGTCTCCAGCGCTATCGCGGCAATGACTGAGATCAACACCGCTTCCGCGAAAATCTCCGACATCATATCGACCATCAACGAGATCGCTTTCCAAACTAACCTGCTGGCAGTCAATGCCGCGGTCGAGGCCGCACGCGCCGGCGAGGAGGGCCGAGGCTTCGCCGTGGTCGCCACCGAAGTGCGCAGCCTGGCGCAACGCAGCGCCGAGGCGGCCAAAGAAATCAAGGGCCTGATCCAGGACTCGCTCGAGAAAGTGGAGAAAGGCTCGGAACTGGTCAATCGCTCAGGCGCGACGTTGCACGGCATCGTTGGCTCGGTGAAGCGCGTGACCGACATCGTGGGCGAGATCGCTGCCGCGGCCGGAGAGCAGAGCACCGGTATCGACCAGGTGAACACCGCCATGACCGAGATGGACCAGGTGACCCAATCCAACTCCGCCCAGAACGAGGAACTGTCCTCAACTGCACAGGCGCTTTCCGAGCAGTCGGTGCGGCTGTTGCAATTGGTCGGCACCTTCAATCTGGGAAACCACAGCCAATCATCGCGCGGCAACCGTAGTCATCAGTCGCCGAACCAGAACTATCGACATGCAACCGATACCGTGCGGCGACCGGCTCCGCCTTCGATCAATGGAGGCACAGATAGGGCTGCGCTTTCTTCCCCCAGGGGACGCAAGCAGCTTGCGCACGCGCCTGCACTGATGGGAGGCCCGGCAACCAGGTCGGAGGATGAGAGCTTTGAAGAATTCTAGGCAATCCATCAATGCCGGCGCCTATTCGGACTGGGAAAGGAAGTATTCATGAAAGCGATGGTGAAGCACCAGCCTCCGGCGTCGAGCCAGTTCCTCACTTTTCTCCTGGATGAGCAGGAGTATGGGCTTGAGCTTTTTAAAATTCAGGAGATTCGAGGATATGCGCCTGTCACGCCTATTCCCAATGTTCCCCCCCATGTCAGGGGCGTGATGAACCTGCGCGGAACCGTGCTGCCGGTGGTGGATCTGCGCATGAAGTTTCGTCTGCCACCGATTGAGTACAACAAGTTCACCGTGATCGTGATCGCCATGGTCGGAGAGAAAATGGTTGGATTGCTGGTCGATGCGGTCTCCGATGTCTTGCAGGTCACGCAAGAGGCGATGCGCGCCGCTCCGGACTTCGGATCCGCGGTCGACACACGTTTCATCGACGGCGTATTTCAGACCCGCGAGCATCTTGCGGTAGCGCTGAATCTGGAGAAACTGCTCAGCGATATCGAGCTGACCGTGCCGCCAGTCGATTAGCGGGGGCAAAGGACGCTTGGCGGGAAAGCACCCCGGGCAAGAATTCGCCGGCGCTGGTCCATCGAGAAGTACGCCGGCGATGGCCGCAGATTCGATATAGGCGTAGCTCTAGTACATCGTTAGCGGAGAAAAGCATCGACTATGCCTACACGCGAAGCCTCACTCGTTGCGATGGACGTGCGCGAGTTCAAGACCTTTCGCGAGTTGATTCATCAGAAAACCGGTATCTGGCTGCGCGATGGTAAGCAGGCAATGTTGGCCGGCCGCCTCTCCAAACGCCTTCGTCACCACGGCATGACCGACTTCGCTACCTACGCCGCGTATATCGAGGCGGTCCAGGATGATGGGAAGGAACTGGCGGAGATCATCAACTGCGTTACCACCAACAAAACTTCTTTTTTCCGCGAAATGCACCACTTCGATTTTCTGAAGGAAACGTTGGTGCCTGAGCTGGTGGCCGGCGCGGCACTGGGCCGCCCCCGCACCATTCGTATATGGAGTGCCGCGTGCTCCACCGGGGAAGAGCCCTATTCCATCGCCATCTCCTTGCTGGAGGCGTTGAAAACTGGGCATGTGCCGGGTTCAGTTGCTCCGAGCCCGCGTGGGCCTTCGTCTCCACCCGGCGGCTGGCAGATCGAGGTAGTTGCTTCCGACATCGACACGGTAGTGCTGGCGACTGCGGCCGAGGGCATATATGACCGGGAGTCTCTCGAAGATGTCCCACCAGTCATGCAGACCAAGTACTTCCTTCGCGGCAAGGGAGATATGGACGGACAGGTGCGCGTGAAAAAAGAACTTGCGCAGCTGGTGAAATTTCAGCGCATTAATCTGATGGATAGCCAGTGGGCGATCGAGGGCAAATTCGATGCCATCTTCTTCCGCAACGCTCTGATCTACTTCAATCGCGAGACCCAGGAAGTGTTTCTGCGCAAGATGTTGGGCTATCTAAAGTCGCGCGGATACCTCATTCTGGGCCACTCCGAGCATGTGTCCTGGCTGAATGACTCATTGGAGGCGCGGAGTAACACTATCCATCAGTTGCGGGCGCAGAAGCGGCCACCCTACACCGGGCCCGACCGCCGTCGCCGCACACGGCCATGAGGGGCCGCACCCAAGAGCGGCTGCCGGCTCCGACAAACACAGCGTCCCCGCCTCGTCTCCCACTCCAACAGAGAAGGCGCATTTATATAGGGGAAGTGGTGGCCAGCGCTACACCATTGCTGTTACAAACCCTCCTGGGTTCTTGCGTGGCGGTTTGTCTTCGTGACCCGATGGCGTCTATCGGTGGAATGAACCACATTCTGCTTCCAGGAAGATGCGACGATGATCGCCCGTCGCGCTGCGGGGTGCATGCCATGGAGCTCCTGATTGACGCCATCATGCACGAGGGCGGAGACCGGAGAAGAATCGTGGCCAAGGTGTTTGGAGCGGGGAATGTGGTTGCCAGTCTGCGATCGCCGACCGTTGGGGAACAGAACGCGGCTTTCATCCGCGGCTTCCTCGCCACGGAGGGGATTCCGCTCATTGCCCAACGCCTGGGCGGCATTCGCCCGGTGCAGGTCAATTTCAGAACGGATACGGGAAAGGTCACGGTTCATACAGTGGACGGCTCCCGGCTGCCCGCCATTCTGAGCGCGGAGGATGACTACCGCTGTAGCTTCGACAAAGCAGGTTCAGGAGGGCAAGTGACCCTATTTTGAAGATGGCTTGGGGCGGTACAGGTTCGTTGCAGTGCAAGGAACTTCCCACTGATGATTCTTCTCCTATGCGCCGGGCGTCGATACAAATACTCGGCTCGGAACTGCAGCGCGGGTATTCGGTGACCCTTGCCAGCCGATAACACTAATTGTTGGGCCGCATCATTCCGACGGCCTGAGGTGAACATGAATATCGCAGCTCCGATTGTGCCCCCTCATATTGGGATGGCGAATCGCTTTTTCATTGCCGTGCTTTGTGGATTGGTCTTGTTTTCGATCTGCCTTGCGCCTTGGCACGGGACATGGACTCTGGTCCTGCTGCTGGGTGTGCCCACCGCGGTGCTGCCGAGCCTGTTCATTTGGAAGGCGCCAGGCGCGCTGTTCACCAGAATGATGGTGGCCGCCGCCACCATGATCTTTTGCGGCCTGAACAATCAACGCAGGTTCCAGCAGGGACGTAATCCTATTCTGAAGGCAGCTTGGGACCGTGCAGATGCGTTCACCATATAAAGTGCTTATCGTCGATGACTCGTCGCTCATGCGCCAACTGCTGACGCAGATTCTCAACTCGGATCCGGAACTGGAGGTCATCGGCACAGCAGGGGATCCCTTTGTGGCTCGGGAGAAAATTAAGTCTCTCAACCCCGATGTACTCACTCTGGATATCGAGATGCCGCGGATGGATGGTCTGACATTCCTCGAAAAGCTGATGCGTGGCCATCCCATACCTGTGGTCATGATTTCGTCACTCACCGATCATGGTGCGGAAACCACCCTGCGCGCGCTCAGCCTGGGTGCGGTGGACTATATTGTCAAGCCAAAGCTGGATGTTTCGAATGGAACCATCGAGCAGGCCGGCGACATCATCGCCAAGGTAAAGGCCGCGGCCAAGGTGAGAGTGCGCGGACTAGACCCAGGCGAGATCATCCCGGCCGCGTTGCCTGCCGGGTATCACTTCACCGCGACCCACAAGGTTGTCGCCATCGGCGCCTCCACTGGCGGCACGGAGGCGCTGAAGGATTTGCTGAGCGCGCTGCCCCCCGACTTTCCCGGAGTCGTGATGGTGCAGCATATGCCGGAGGCGTTCACCCGGCCATTTTCGGAACGGTTGAATTCGCTATGCCGGATCCATGTTCAGGAGGCTAAGGACGGCGACCGCATCCTTCCCGGCCACGCTTTACTAGCGCCCGGAGGCCACCAGATGCAGGTCGTCCGTCGCGGCATGGAATATGCTGTGAAGGTCTATCGGGGCGAGCGCGTCAATCGCCATCTGCCTTCGGTGGATGTGCTGTTTTCTTCCTGTGCGCGGCAACTGGGAAAGAACGCGATCGGCGTGCTGCTTACGGGTATGGGAGCGGATGGCGCGAAAGGCATGTTGGAGATGAAAGTCGCGGAGGCACACACGATTGCCCAGGATGAAGCGACTTGCGTTGTTTTCGGTATGCCCCGTGAAGCGATCCTGCTCGGCGCCGTCGATCAAGTACTCCCCCTGGGCCGAATTCCCACTGCGTTGCTACACCGGCTCGGCAGCGCCTGACGCCCCACTGGACCGGTTGGCCTGGCGGACTAGTGATTCATTTTGATGCAATGGCATCGACGGGGCCAACCCTCCCGTCATTCACCGCCTACAGGATGAGCCGGTTGTAATCCTCTGCCGTAACCTCATATGGAGATGTAAATGAACTTCGGGAAGCCCCACATGGAATCTGGTCCAATCTTCTGCTTATCGGTACTATCGGCAAAGAGTAAGAAAGACTTTAGCCCGCAACCCCCCCAAAGCAGAAAAGAAGCTACCATTCTGAACCTCGATCGCGAACCCTACGAAATCAGCCCACGCTTCTATCGCGCTCTGCAAGCAAAAGCCCTGAGCCTTGAAAACGATGCTCGGCAAGATGAGGCTTTTGCCGCCACCCTCGAAAACCCGGATCATCTCCAGCGCCAGAATCTTCTCATCGACACTCAGCGAGATCAAGCAAAGCGTTTGCGCGATTTCCTCGCCGCAACTCGCGTCCGTATCGGTTAAATCTTTCATCCAGCCCCCTCTCCCTGCGTTAGTCGGGGAGAGGTGCGACGGCCGATGCAAACTTTGAACGAAGTGCACGGCTTCAGCCGTGGCGCACCGGGCTCGAGCTGATGAGGGCTTTACAGTGGGTGAGAGCTTCATTTCCAATCACGTTAGTCCTGGGTCGGGCGATCGATTCAAAGCGAGTTTTTTGCCGAGTCACGGCTCTGATGCTTTGTATCAGGGCACGACTTCAGTCGGGCCGCAAAGGCCCAACAAAACTTCGGGCTTTAGCCCCTGGGCTTTTTTTCGGCCCAGAATTCTCTCCAGACAAAGTATTTCGGGCAGGATCCGCCCTAGCAGGGGCTGTAAAAGTTATCGAGACATGGTCCTGGATTGGGGAGCGGATCGGGAATTCTCAACCGCGGGATATTTTGAGATGGAAGTGCGATCAGCCGTCCCTGCGGGACTTATCGTCTCTCGAATCTCTACCCAGGACTGCGTCCTGGGCTAAGTTCAGCCGTCCCTGCGGGACTGATTTTGCAATCGGTTGGTTCTCACGCAGACTCTAAAGCCTAATTTCTTTTCATTGTGTACTGCACGACTTAAGTCGTGCTCTGATACAAAACAAAAACCAGCCTCCAAAGCAGCCTTGCTTGTTGAAATGGGTATCCTCTCAGTTTGGAATGGGGTTCTCGCACACACTTTAGCCCCTGAGGTACGCTCTTCAAGACACCTGAAAGCGAACTCATCCCCTCCGTAGCCTTCTAAACCATCTGAGCGCAATGAACTATCGAGAATGGACCTGTCTCAGGGGCCTAAAACGGCTTCGGAAGACTGGGGGTCCCGGCCGCAGGTAAGATGGCAAGAGGATCGGCCAGCAGGGTAAGCCGGTTTTATTACCAACCTCTATGCAACGCTGTGTATACAGTGTTGCTCATGCTATTTGTTAGCCCGCACTGCGTTTATGCGGCTGCCTCGTACATCCTTGCATTGAAAGGCAAGTTCGCATTCCATGGAAGCCCTTGACCGCCCCGTGCCGCAGCCCGGCCTATGGTCATCGATTCGCGAGGCGCTCCGCGGGTCGCACCAGGACTACACTGCCGGGAACCTCAATCGTGCCATCCTTCTGCTGGCCATTCCCATGGTCCTGGAGATGGTACTGGAATCACTTTTTGCTGTCGTCGACGTTCTCTGGGTAGGCCGCCTCGGGGCCAACGCAGTGGCAACCGTCGGCCTCACCGAGTCACTGTTGGCGCTGGTCTTTTCCATTGGCATCGGCCTTTCCATGTCCATCACCGCGATGGTCGCCCGCCGCATCGGTGAGAAGGACCCGGTGGATGCTGCGATCGCCGGCGCGCAAGCTATCTTTCTCGGATTGCTCATCTCTCTGGCCATTGGAATTCCGGCCTTTGTGTTCGCTCCCCAGCTGCTTCGCCTTATGGGAGCGTCTCCCGAAATCGTCGCCACTGGCACCGGCTACGCCCGCATTGCACTTGGCGGGTGCGGCGCCATCGTCATGCTCTTTCTCAACAATGCCATTTTCCGCGGTGCCGGCGACGCGGCCATCGCCATGCGCCTGCTTTGGGTATCGAATATCCTCAACTTGATACTCGACCCCTGTCTCATTTTCGGGCTTGGACCGTTTCCGCGTCTTGGCGTGACCGGAGCCGCACTGGCCACGTTCAGCGGCCGCAGCATCGGCGTTCTCTACCAGTTCTACCGCCTCATGAAGGGTACGGAGCGGATACGCATCCCGCCCAGCCTGTTACGGCTGAACCCGCGCGTGATGTGGCGTCTGATCCGTGTCTCTCTGACCGGTATTCTGCAGTTTGCGATTGCCAATACCTCATGGATCGCGCTCGTCCGCATCGTCAGCATCTTTGGGGCGGCAGCTTTGGCGGGCTACACCATTGCCATCCGCATCGTTATTTTTGTCATCCTTCCTTCGTGGGGACTCAGCAATGCCGCGGCCACGCTTGTCGGGCAGAACCTGGGCGCGGGGCATCCGCAACGCGCCGAGCAAGCCGTGTGGCGCACTGGATTGTATAACATGCTCTTCCTGGGAATCATCGGAGTCGTCTTCATTTTTAGCGCCACGCCGCTGGTCCGATTGTTTACCCACGATCCAGCAGTCGTGCCCCTTGCTGCCTCCGCTCTGCGGATCCTGAGTTATGGCAACATCGCCTATGCGTACGGGATGGTCATGCTGCAGTCTTTCAACGGCGCCGGCGATACCGTCACGCCGACAATCGTGAATTTCTTTGGCTTCTGGTTACTGGAGATTCCGTTGGCCTGGTGGCTCGCTCTGCACCAGGGGCTTCGTTCCACCGGAGTCTTCCTTTCCATCGTCATTGCCCAGGCTGCTGTCGCGGTAGCCGGCATCCTTCTGTTTCGGCGAGGCAAGTGGAAAAGGCAGAAGATCTGAAACTCGCACGATCTTCGCCTTAGGGCTTCCGCCAGTCCATCGTGCTTCCTCACTGGAGGAATGAGCGCTCTAACGCGTAGAGCTGCTAGGCAGGATGTGACATGCGAGCACGTCGACGTTGCTCGGGAGCCTGCCATCGTGTTCAGCCGCAGCAGGAGCTGAAAATGCCTGACAGGATATGTGGACGCAATTCCGCAACCTTGCAACGCGGCGGACAATCGTGACCCATTCGTGACCAGCTCGCCCGCCGCTGCCATGCCCTCTCCGTTTGCTCCCGCCAAAATCAAAACCTGTCCATCCTTGCCCGGGTTTTGCACAAAACTAATCGTCGCAAACGATTGACCTGTGGCCCAACCCTTCGCCGTCGGCACCAACGTTGACTTCACTCTAAGGAGAACTTTCCCGGTCACCGAGCGATTCAAACTGGAGGTCGCCGCAGAGGCCTCGAATCTGCTGAACCACACCGAGTTTAACGGGGCCAACAATACTGCGTTTGTGGGCAGTCTCGGTAGTCCCAACCTGGTCAATAATCCCGGTGCCGGCTTGATTCCCGGGCTTGACACGAGCAGCACCTTTGGCACCATGGGAGTAGGCACATTTGATCCACGCCAAATCACGATGCATGCGCTATGCGATTACCTCCCCGCCGAGTTTCTACAAGAACCTTGTGATTACAGGCTCGAGCCCGGGAGAAGAGCCCGCTTTTGGAGCTACCGGCGATATCCGCGCGTGGGATATGCGCACCGGCAAGCTCATATGGACATTTCACACCCTTCCGCGACCCGGCGAACCCAACCACGAAGTATGGCAGGACGGGCAGTGGGAGAGCTCGCGCCGGCGTAAATTCGTGGAGCATTATTACTGTCGATGCAAAGCGGGGCATGGCATTCGTTCCCATTGGAACCCCGAACACCGATTTCTATGGCGGCGACCGTAAAGGCTCCAATCTTTACGGATCGACCCTGGTGGCCCTGGATGCTGCTACAGGTAAGTTGAAATGGTATTTTCAAACCACGCATCACGACAATTGGGATTACGATCTCGCTTCAGCGCCGATCTTGATCACCACCAGGCAGAACGGCAAGAACATTCCAGCAGTAGCGCAGGTCACCAAGCAGGGATACCTATTCATCTTCGATCGTTTGACCGGCAAGCCGATCTTCGACGTGAACGAAGTCCCGGTCGCGAATGACAACGCGGCTCCGGGCGATGAGAACTGGCCGACTCAACCGGTTCCCGTAAAGCCGCCGCCGTTGGCACGTAGTACTTTCACGCCGGATGAGATCGCAACCGTCACTCCCGAGCACGAGAAATACTGCCGCGATCTTCTCGCTCTCGAAGGTGGAGCGCTGACAGGTGGCCCGTTCGCGCAATATGGTCCAAAGCTTCGCGTCGTCTTTCCCAGTTGGACCGGGGGAACGAACTGGGGAGGCGGATCCTTCGATCCCAAGCCGTGCCAGAAACCGCCGTGGGCCGAACTCATCGCAGTGAATGTAAATTCGGGAGAAATTGCCTGGCGGGTTCCCCTGGGTTCATTTGAAGAATTGGACAAGCTTGGCGTTCCTAAGACAGGAACACCCACAACGAACGGTGGATCGATGGTGACCGCCGGCGGCCTCGTCTTCATAGGCGCCACGCTCGACGGCAAATTTCGGGCGTTCGACTCGCGAACGGGAAGGGAACTGTGGGTTACCGACTTAGGTGTAGACGTGAATTCGATACCCATCACCTGGAAGAGCAAGAACGGAAAGCAGTACGTCGGCGTGTTCGCCTCCGGTGGCGCTCACGGTGGTGCCCATTCTGGTCAACTGCTCGCCTATTCACTGCCCTAGGGACGAATCGCAAGAGTTCTCTGGACAGAGAGCATGTCGTGACGGGCGGGGCGGAAGAGGCTGAGTGTGTGCGTGAGAATCGATGGCAAAATGAGTCCCGCAGGGACGGCTGAACTTAGCCCAGGACGCAGTCCTGGGTAGAAATTGGAGGACGAAAAGTCCCGTAGGGCGATTGGAAGCTCCCAGGAGGTGATCCCCAGATCACTTCCATCTAAGAATATTCCGGGATTGAGAATTGTCGGTCCGATAACTCTTTCAGTCGTCCCTACGGGACTTTTCAAGGGGGCATGCTAACCCAGGACTGCGTCCTGGGCTAAGTTCAGCCGTCCCTTCGGGACTCAATCTCATGCCGGTCGTTCTAACGCAGGAACTTAAGCCCCTGAGGTACGTTTTTCGAGACAGGCAGGTTGAAGTCTATGACAAAGAAACACAGATTGTTACTACTGACACTAACCTTGATCGGGACCACGCCGCTTATCGCTTCTGGTCCCTCCTTTCAGCCCGATACGAAGATGGATGGCACAAGCCTGAAGGGTTGGCACCCACATGGACAGGCCGATTGGCGCACGGAGAAAGGCGAAATAGTTGGAGTGCCCAAGGAGGGAGCCGGTGGCTGGTTGGTGCTCGACCATGCGTACCAGGACAGCGCGCTGTACGCTGAATACCGCTGCACCAGCGGTTGCGTGAGACGGTGCGCGATCCAAAGGCTCCGGGAGGAGCGCGGTTGGTTCCACATCTCATCGACAACCATAGCGGCGCTGGTTCTGACGTACTAGCGGTCGATTCAAATAAGGATGGGGCGATGGATATCGTCACCGCGACCAGGTTCGGCAGCTTCATCTATTGGGGAGAGGGAAGCAAAAAACATACGCGCGGGGAGCCATAGTCGCGACTATTTGGAGTTCCCTAGATGCGCGTCAAAGAAACGAGCAATCATCTCATCGGCTTCTTTGGACTCGGGGAGATTGGCTTCGTACCAGAAGCCGTGGTTGAGGGCCTCGAAGACGGCAAGTTGGGCGTCGACTCCTGCGCGTAGGAAGGCGCGGTGCAGAATAGCCGTGCCGCTGAGCATCATGTCGCGCGTACTGGTCAAAAAGAGGGTTGGAGGCATGCCGCGCAGATCGGCGTAGAGAGGCGAAAGCACGGGATCTTTGGCATTGGCGGAACCGACATAGTCTGCCAGCCACTGCACTCCTTCCGTGGGCGGAGTCAGATGTCCCGCGAGTCCAGTGACCGAGTAGATCGCTTGGGTGTCGCCCAGCCTGCTGAAGTCACCGGTCCCGGTAAAGATGCCTAAGGCGCCGGGCAGTGGAAGGCCAAGCTGTTTGATCTTAACTGCAACCTCCCCGGTGAGGATACCGCCGGCGGAAGCTCCATAGATCGCGATATGTTGCGGCTTATAAATCTTGAGTAAGTCCTTATAGACCGCAACGGAGTCATCGACCGCGGCGGGAAACGGATGTTCGGGCGCGAGGCGATAGAGAACCGCGACGACCTTAGTCTGCGTCAGGTTGGCAATAGGGATCGACTCGGTCAGTGAACCGGAATCTGTGGTGAAGCCTCCGCCATGAAGGTTGATAAGCACGCGAGCCGCCTTATTGGCTGGAATGGGGTCAATCGGCGTCACGATGCGGACTGGTACACCGGCGATTGTGGAAGACGCGATATTCACCGGATAGAGCGCACGGTTCTGCTCGGAATCGCGAAGCTGCATCGCGTCCGTCTGCGCACGTTTTTCGGCCAGGGTTTGCTTAGATGCGGAGTCTGATCTGGGCCGGGCGAGATACTCCCCTGCCTGTGGACTGATCGTCTTCGGCAGCGGGATGACGCGAGTGATGTGCGCTGTGCCTTGTGCGTCGATAGAGCTCGAGTCCCCCGGCGGTGCCGAAGGATCAGGTTGCTGGGCCACGCGGCCGTTCGAACACGCGGCGAGAGTTCCCAGGCTGAGAGTGAGGACGAAAAAACGAAGTCTCATCAATACCTGCCGAATCGAAAGCTTAATCTCTAACTTACTTTGCTCTTGCATGGTATGCAATAACTAGTGCACAGTAGCGGAGTCCATCAAACTCTGTCAAGAAGTGGGACTAAGTGGATTTGCTGGTTAGTAGGGCCGTACGGTCTTTTAGATCCTTCGCGCAAAGGGAAAACCGTGGGACAAACATCGAAGGACCCTCTGACAGATTTTGGGCGAAGTCGCCGCAACCTTATCGGTGGTATCGCAACCGTTGGGGCCGGGCTGGCTGGGTCGGTCATCGCACCCAAAGACATGCTGGCGCTGTCCTCAAGTAAAGAATCACCGGAAGCACCATGCGAGCGAACTACGGTCATCGGACTGGAAACCCGAATCACAGCGGCCTGCCGCATTGGCCCGCATACAACACAAGCACGCGCGCCACGATGTATTTCGACACCGCGTGCGAAGTGAGCAACGATCCGGAAGGGAAGGGATTGCGGTTGATTACCCAGTCCCGAGTTGGATAAATCAAGAACAGGGAGGATCGCATGATAGAAACGATAGAAAGAATGATTAGCGATTTGGAGTGTGGCAAACTAACCCGCCGCCAATTCGCTGTTTCGCTCGCCACTCTGGCTGCCGGTGCGTTTGCGGCGCCGAGTGTGCTTGCCTCTCCGCCGGCGCCGACAGGGTTTCGCGCTGTCAGCTTGAACCACGTTACCGTGCGGGTTCCTAACCTTCACCGCACGTCGCAATTCTACCAGCAGTTCTTCGGGATGCCCATCCGGCAGCAGTCGGCAACTGTACATATCCTGAGTGTAGGCAATTCCTTCTTTGGCATTGAGCAAGGCACAAGTCAGACCGCGACGGTGGATCACTACGACTTCGGGATTGAAAACTTCGATGCCGACGCAGTGCGCGCCCGGCTATCGGAAATGAACCTAAAGTTTTCTGACACCAAGTCGAAGGAATCTTTCAAGTTCTTTGATCCAGACGGATTTCAGGTCCAGGTGAACGGACCCGATTACGTCGGTCACGTGAGCTGACTCCGGATCAAGCCCACCATTGCTTTTACTATCGTCATCCAATGCTGGGTGCCCCATATCTCGCTCGTTTTTCGCGAGATGTGGGATACCGCGAACGCTTGGTGGGGTGCATCGCGCGCTCATCCCACGAGACTCCCATTTAGGGTACCGTCGCGGATGGTCGCTGATCGTCAAGCCCGCTGGCTCGAACAGAGCGGCCCGTGTCGCGGGCGGCGGATTGGGACCGGTTGCGCATCAGTCCCCCATGCTGTAGTTCGTAAACTTCTCCACGCCAAAGCACGTCGTTGCCAAGGTAGCTTGCGTTCCAAAAGAGAAACCCCAGCAGGTCCCGAATCGGATAGAGCATGGCATTCCACCAGGGCCGAGGCTCGCGCACGACCAGGCCGCCCACCAGCGCCGCCAGCGCCACACGCGTTCCCCAACTCCATCCCAGGAGAAGTACAGCCAGAACCGGTTGGTGCCACGTCAAAGCAACCGTCGCAGCCACCAGCCCGTACGGCATGCTGAAGGTAAGCACGGTCCCAAGATGTCCCTTTGGGCGGTAAAAACGCGTGCCCCTCATCCAGCGAATTTGATGGCGTGCCGAGGAGCCAAACGATGTGTTTAAGATATGGTGCTCGACTGCGTGTGTCGACAACACCACTTTGTGCCCATGCGCTGCCATGAGGTTGCCCAACATAAAATCGTCACCGTGGTGTCCTCCGATGGCGGTGAAGCCCCCCGCCCGATCCAGGCAGTCGCGGCGCACAACCATCGTTGGCCCAAGAGCAAAGGCCATGCCCTGGAGCATCTCTGCCACCAGCACGCCAGACGACATCTCCACCGACATACCTACCGCTTCGAGACTCGCCCACAAGCTTCGGTCTTTCCATGACGTAGCCGGCAATGCCACACCCCGGTAAAGACACGTCACCAGGCCTATCCCGTCGTCGGCGAGCGGCGCGACCACCGCACGCAGATAATCGGGTGTCACCAGCACATCGCTGTCGCTGACCACAAAGATCGGGTGCTTAGCGGCCCCCTGCATCCGTTCGAGTGACCAAACCTTTGCGTTGGCATAGGGCGGCTCACCGCAGGTCAGGAATTTGGCTGGAATATGCGGATACCGCGCCGCGACCCTCATCGCGGTCAAGAGGCCCGGGTCCTGATCGCTGCGCGCACAAAAAAGTATCTCGAACCTTGGATAATCCTGTTCGAAGAAGCTCTCAAGACGACGCTCAAGCTCTGGTTCCGATCCGTGCAGCGGCTTTAGAAGGCTAACCGGAGGGGTAAATTCGCCGGCATGGGTCGATCGCCGCCGGTTGGCAAATCGCAGCGCCCCCCATACCGCGAGGGCTGCATAGATAGTCGATGTAGTGAGGCCCAACAATCCGAAAACCAGTAGAACATGCATCACGCTTCGACCCGATCCTTGAGAGCACAGCCGCGAGTTCGTCGTAGTTTAGATTCCCGCTTTGCGGGAAAGGGAACACTCTTACTAATACCTGCGCAGCCACAATTTCAGGACGGTCACCGCTCCAACCTACTGGATTGATAGTGAGGTACAAGCCTTTATTTTGAGGAGCGACTCTGGTGCAAAGTCAGCCCAGAGCTTTCTTCTGGCAGTGTAACCCCGATGGGGCTTTCCATGGGGTTCGACTTTGGCTATGCTACAGTCACGGTCCCTCAGGTCAAACGCTACTCCCTCAATACGATCCGGTGGAGCACCTCTTCCAAAACAACCGTTTGTCTTAGTAAGAATTGCAAAATTTATGCTTGACAACGTCTAGAGCCACGGACTACCGTTTCGCCTGCTAACCACAAGTTGGATGGAACCTGGATCAATTTACCGAGCAGCCGGGTTGCAACGGGTGTTTAAGGTACCGCCAACCGTTTTGAGCCAACGCTGCCGTCGGCTTGATGTTGTCCTGTGCGCTTCAATGTTCGTTCGGTGCTTCGGAGACGGTCATGAGTAAGTCAATTCGCCTCGTTCTGGCATTGTGTCTTCCGCTATGTCTGGCTGGTGTAAGTCACGCCCAAAATACTAACTCCGTTGACATCCGTGGGACCGTAACGGACGCGTCGAAGGCGCTCTTGCCGGACGTGACCGTCACGGTCAGGAACGACGATACCGGGCTGAGCAAGGATTTCGTCACCAACGGCGAAGGTATCTACGACACCGTTTCGACTCTCCCCGGAAACTACACCATTACCTTCAGCAAGGCGGGCTTCGAGAAGGTCGTGCATGGCCCAGTGACCCTGCAGGTTGGGACAGCGACCGTCGATGCCTCGCTGAATGTGGGCTCGACCACGCAAGAAGTCGTGGTTTCCTCTGATGTGCAAGCGATGCATACGGAAAACCCGGAGGTTGCAAACACCTTTAACACGCAAGCCCTCGCTTCTTTACCTAACGTCACGCCGAGCTGGCAGAACTTCGTGAAGATGCTCCCGGGCGCATCGGGCGCGCCCAGATCCAATGCAGGGTCATCGAATCCGGGAGTGGCGATGTCTATCAACGGAACCCTGCCCTACTACTCCAGCTACCTGGTCGATGGGGGCACAGTCCGGTTGCCGCACAGCGCTAATATCGACAACCAGATCACAGAATCGATCGCGGAAGTCAGCATCGTTGCCACCTCCTTCTCCGCCCAATATGGCAGCGGGGGGAATGTTTTCAACATCATCAGCAAGACCGGTTCGAACCAATGGCATGGGGTGGCCTATGAGTATCTGCAGAATGACGCGCTGAACGCGAGAGATTACTTTAATTCGGGGGCCCAGGCGAAACTCCGGTTCAACAACTTTGGTGGATCGTTCAGCGGACCGATGCCGTTGATGAAGGACAAGATGTTCTTCTACTTCGATTACGACCAAATCACAAAACCAAACCAATCAACGCAAATTACCACCGTACCGACCGATGCCATGAAGCAGGGGTACTTCGATCCGGCAGTCTTCGGCATCATCAATGATCCGGCAACCGGCCTACCGTTTCCCGGTAACCAGATTCCGCTCGACCGCTTTGATCCGGTGGCTGTCGCCGTTCAGAAGTACTATAAGGAGCCGAACATCTCCGGGCTCGTAGCCAACAACTACCGTTACCTGCAAACCAGCAGCAGTCCTTCGCAAATCACGCTCGGACGCCTGGACTACGACATTACCAATAAGAACCGGCTCAACTTCACCATCCTGGTGCATGCGAGCCCGGCAAACAGCACCCTGAATACGGTTGACCCGATCGACACTCAGATCAGTTCAGGTGAAGGGATTTCCGCTCAGGTCACAGACCTGCATACCTTTAACCCGAAACTCGTGAACGAAGCGCACTATTCGTTTGTGAGAGGAGGCAATTGGTTTCTCCCCGGTAGCCTGAAAAAGGGCTATCCTGCCCAACTCGGCCTGCAATTTTCGAAAGTCGATATGTTTCCCAACATCACCATCGATGGAATCGGAGGAAACAACAACACCCTGAACCCGCAAACCAACGCGATCTATATTCAGAACGCCTTCGATCTCTCAGACGTAGTGACCATGATTCGCGGCAAACACATACTCCACTTTGGTGCGGACCTATTGATGGAACAGGATAACTCCACGCCGTGGGGAAATCTGAACGGAGCAAGTCTGACCTTCACTGGCCAATACACCTCCGCCAACTCCAATATCGGCTATTCCGACTTTCTGTTGGGAGATGTGCAGCAGTGGTCCGCTCTGAACCAGGGATCGGAGGGCATGCGATCCAAACTGCCGGCCGTGTTTGCCCAGGACGATATCAAGCTCCTGCCCAACCTTACGGTGAACCTTGGCCTGCGGTGGGAAATCCACGGTGGGTTTACCGAACAGAACAACAAGGCGGGCAGCTTCGATCCGACCATCACCAACCCCATCACCAATACTCTCGGAGCCATCTGGTTTGCCGGCGCGAATGGACGAACCCAGGCAATCAAGACCGTCTACGGCAACGTTCTGCCCAGGCTTGGGTTTGCCTGGACACTCAGGCCCGCATGGGTTGTGCGCGGGGGCGTGGGCGAATACGCAACCTTGTGGAGCATGGACGTGGATGGTTCCCCAATCGGGTTCGGCAGCGCCAGCACGGGGAGTATCTCCGCCAATCCCGGCCAGGCTCCGGTGGTACAACTCTCTGGTTCTGGCGCCAACCTGCCCTATCTCCCGCCCAGCAGGGATCCGGGCGCCTACAACGGCCAGGGAGGCGGGAACCTTCCTTATATGCCTTACCACACCCCGGTCAGCAAGATTTGGCAATGGTCCCTGGCTGTCGAACACCAGTTCCCGGGGAATATGACAGCGGAAGCGGCCTACGTCGGCAGTCGTGGGTCCGGGTTACAGTTTCAGGCGGATATCAACCAGGTACCGGCGAATAAGCTTGGCGGCGGTCAGGCTGCCAGGCCCTATCCACAATATCTCGGCATTGGCCCTTCCGTCCCAGGCGCCTTGACTGGTTTGTACAACAATATTTCGAATTACGACGCCATGCAGCTGTCTCTTCAGAAGCAGATGGGTTTCGGCCTGCTGGCTAGTGTCAATTTCACCTGGAGCAAAATGCTGGACGATCAAGACACGTCCGGTTGGGGCAGCCATTACGGTGATGCCTATTATCAGGATGCCTATAACCCATCAGCGAACTACGGGCCCTCGAATTTCAATTCGCCGAGGATGTTCAAAGGCTACCTGGTGTACATGCTTCCCATTGGAAACGGACACCAGCTGATGAACCAGGGAATAGGGGCTGCTGTCCTGGGGGGGTGGAAGGTTTCGTCTATCTTCCTTGCCAACGCCGGTAATCCATTTACCCCAATCATGTCCTCTGCGTCCAATGCCGGCGCTCTGGATGGGAATTGGTTTCCCAATCGCGTAGGCAATCCCAAAGCTTCGAATCAATCAATTAATCAATGGTTCAATCAGCTCGCCTATGCAACACCAGCGAACAATACATTTGGCAACACCGGGCGGAACTCTCTCAATGGACCCGATCTCACCGACATTGACTTATCGATAGGCAAAACCTTCAACATTCCCAAATGGGAAAGGGCGCACTTTGAGATTCGTATGGATGCCACTAATTTCGTAAACCATCCCAGCTTTAAACTTCCGAATAACCAACTCAGCGCGGCAGCTCTGGCCTCGGGGGTCGCGAATCCAAGCGTGGGCCAGATCACGGAGACCACTCAGACCGGTCGCACCATGCAGGCCTTTGGCAGATTCTCTTTCTAGCACGGCCCGCCCCGAAGGGGTCACGGCATAGGGTCATTCTGTCGTTCAGCAGCCAATTTCATCAGCCGCCGATCTCGCCACGCTCGGCGGCTGGCCAGGTCATCCTGGCTTAGTACCGATCTGCGTTCAGCTTCTACTTTGCTTATCAACTCTGCTGACCAAGGTTCCTGGTGAGTGCGCGATTGCGCAATTTCCTGGCAGAGTGTTCCCAGGCGGTTCGCGTAATCTGCCACTCCACCTTGCGCGTTGAGGTCGATCGTCTCGAACGGCCCCATGAAAGACCAGCGCCACCCCAGGCCATCACGCATGGTCCGATCGATGTCCTCACAGCTAGCCACACCATCCTCCACCAGCGCCCACGCCTCGCGCAGAAGAGCAGACTGAAGCCGATTCAGCACAAAACCCTGAACCTCCTTGCGCACATGGACCACGGTCCGTTTCAACCCTCGCATGAGTGCGTCAGCGAACGCTACGGTCTCGCGTGAAGTGTCTGGCGATGGAACAAGCTCGACCACGGGCACCAGGTAAGGTGGGTTGACTGGATGCACAACCAAAACTCGCGATGAAATCTTCAAGCCATGGGTGAAAGCCGATGCCGGAATGCCGGAGCTTGAACTTCCGATGACAAGATCGAAAGGAGCAACTTCTCCGAGTTCCTGCATCAGACTGCGCTTCAACTCCACTCGTTCCAACACCGACTCCTGCGCGTAGGCGGCGCCCTCCACTGCGTCAACCAGTTGGTAAGCCGGCTTAACCAGTGCTGCAATCGCAACCGGATCGTCGATCAATCCAAAACCTTCTAATTCTTTCAATTGCTCAGCAATCAAAGCGAGGGCCCACTTGGTAGCCTCCGGATTCACATCGTAAATGCGAACATGCAGGCCAGCCCGCGCGAAAACGATCGCCCATCCGGCCCCCACCAGCCCTGCGCCGATAACGGCCACCGGGCGTCCCTGGAGCAATTCATGCGGACTCATGCCCGCGAGATTTTCACGCTTGCCCATTCCCAACCTCGATACACGAATTTCCCCGACGATAATATCAATCAGCAGATATAAGCGGTTTTTCTCCGTGCCCTGAGAGCGTTGAAGGAAAACAACCAAGCTCACATCCCTGGACGGGTGCCAATGTTCGCCCCACCTGCCCCGGCTTGCCGTGGGGCGTACATGGGCGGAAAAAGACGGGGCGCAGCCCCTTCCAATGCTCTTCTGAACAAGCAAAACGAACAGCGGCCGCAATCAAGGGAAAAAACGGGCTGGCTCAAGTAATCTAGACCTAACGGTTGGATTTCGAGGTTCTGCGTTAGCATGAAGACACAAGACCCCCGTTGTGGAGCTTCACCCGCGGACCGCTCGCACCCCTGCTTCCTGCGCTTGCATCTCCTGCTGCTCTGCGTAGCATTGCTAAGCGGTTGTCGCGCCCAGACTCCCGCGCAAGACCCCGTGGTCGAATTCACCAAAATCCCGCCGGCAGCACAAGGGGGCCGGGAACGAGTGGATGAAGTCGCAGGGCGCGTCTCGGGTGCGCGCCCCGGACAGCAGATCGTTGTTTATGCCAGGAGCGGACCCTGGTGGGTTCAACCGTGGCCGGACAAGCCCTTTATCCCGATCAAAGCAGACGGAACCTGGAGCACGCCCACCCACCTCGGATTCGAGTACGCGGCTTTGTTAGTCGATCCCGGATATCACCCGCCGCCTACCATCGATACCGCTCCTATGCGAGGCGGTTCTGTGGTCGCCGTAGAGATGGTGAAGGGGACCGGTACGGTCCAGATAGCACCGACAAAGCCCCTCAAGTTCAGTGGATACGATTGGAACATACGGACCATCGCAGGCGATCGCGGCGGTCTCAACAACTTTTACGATGCGGATAACGCCTGGACCGACAATACTGGAGCCCTTCATCTCCGGATGAAGAAACGCGACGGCCGCTGGGCCTGTGCGGAGGCGGAACTCTCGCGAAGTCTAGGATACGGAACCTACATCATCACTGTCCGCGACGTCACTCATCTGGAACCAGCCGCGGTCCTGAGTCTCAATACCTTTGACGACTGGGGAGGAGATCAGCATTTCCGCGAGCTCGATGTGGAAATGAGCCGCTGGGGCGACGCCGATAACAAAAACAATGCTCAATACGGCGTTCAGCCCTTCTACATTCCTGGCAACCTGGCGCCGTTTACGGTGCCCGCCGGTACTCTCACCCACGTGATGCATTGGGAAGCAGGGCGAGCGAGTTTTAAAACCGTCCGCGGGGCCTCTGTTCAGCCCGGGGCGCCCGTGGTTTCCGAACACGTCTTTACGTCACAAGTACCGACCCAGGGTCAGGAAAAATTCCAGCTTCTGTTTTACGTAGTCGAATCGCATACGAATCCGCTGCAAAGCCAAAATGAAGTCGTAATTGAAAAGTTCCAGTATCTCCCGTGATCCGCGCATGAAGGGGCCCATCACAAAGTTGGTGGTCCTGCTCGCAGTTATTTGCCTTTCATGCCCGGCTTACGCGAGTGATCCAAATCGAACCATTGCGCAATACCTTCGCGAGCGCTGGTTCAGCGATCGGGGCTTTAACGGCGGCGCAGTGACCGCGCTCACCCAGACCCCGGACGGGTATCTGTGGATTGGTACCGACAAAGGCCTGCTTCGATTCGACGGCTCCAGTTTCCGTGTGTTTCAGCGAGCGACTCCAACCAGCTTTCCCATTGGTCCTGTGCAGGCCCTCATGGTGGACCCCCAAGGAGGGCTTTGGATTGTTTTGCAGAGCACGAAGGTTCTGCGTTACTCCAATGGAAACTTTGAGCTCGGCCACGATGAAGCCGAATTCGGGATCACCGCGATCGCCTCTCTAAGAGACGGTAGGGTGCTCCTTTCATCGCTTGCCCTGGGACCACTGCAATATCGTGCCAACCGATATCAAGTTCTCACCTCTCCTGAATCGTCAGCCGCCACTCTGAACGGGAATGAAATTACTGCAGACAACATGTCCAGCCGCCTCAGTTCGGCTACAGGCGTGGCCACCCATCGTTTTGCCGAGCCGAACTCGCCGGTGGATTCGATGGCGCAAACCAACGACGGCAAAGTATGGCTAGGCACGCGGGATAGAGGGCTTTTCTACATCAGCCAGGGCCAGGTCTTGCCCAGCGAGAAGAAACTGCCAAACAAAATCAACTGCTTACTTGCCCTACGGAGCGGGGAGCTATGGATCGGGACGGATAGCGGCCTGATGCAGCTGGGCGAGAGCCCCGCAGCAGCAATTCCGCCCCCTCTCCGCGGCATCCCAATCCTTGCCATGATCCAGGATCGTGATGGAAATGTGTGGGTGGGTACGGCCGGCGGGCTCTTTCGTGTAAACGCCCATGGAGTCTCCGTAGACACAGACAACACCGGAGTGACGACGCTGTTTGAGGACCGCGAAGGGACCGTGTGGGTGGGAGGCCCGCGTGGCATCGAGTGCTTGCGCGACAGCGCGTTTGTGACCTACTTTCCGCCCGGCCTGAATTCAGAAAGCAGTGGGGCGATCTACGTGGACCCCCACGATCGGGTGTGGTACGCGCCCATCGAGGGCGGCCTCCGCTGGATGAGGGGCGAAGCGAGTGGAACCGTAACCAATGATCACCTTAGCCAGGACGTTATTTATTCCATCGCAGGAAGCAAGGACGAGTTGTGGCTCGGCAGGCAACAGGGCGGACTCACGAACCTGCGTTTCATCGGCGGCTCGTTCGCGGCCAAAACCTACACCGAGCGCGATGGCCTCGCACAAAATAGTGTCTACACCGTTCACCAAAATCCTGATGGCACAGTATGGGCTGGAACCGTGAGCGGTGGTACCAGTAAGCTAAAGGACGGCAGGTTTCGAACCTACACAGTTGCGGATGGCCTGGCTGCCAACACCGTGAATTCCATCGAAGACGGCCCTAACGGCGCCATGTGGTTTGGCACCTCCGGGGGGCTGTCAGAACTGGCTGACGGCAAGTGGCGGAGCTACACCACACGTGACGGCCTGCCCGCCGATAACGTGAATTCCATCCTTCGAGATGGGTTGGGAACATTATGGATCGGGACCACCCGCGGTCTTGCCTTCCTGCACTCGGGCCACCTCCTGGTCGCAGGGCACGGAGTAGGCGTTTTGCGCGAATCGATTCTCGGCCTCGCGGACGATCAGAGCGGATCACTATGGATAGCGACCGCGAACCACGTCCTACGAATCAACAGAGACGCGCTGCTGCAAGGCCATCTACGCGACACGGATATCCGCGTGTACGGTCTCGACGATGGCTTGCGCGGAACAGAAGGCGTGAAGCGCGACCGGTCGGTGGCCAAAGATCTGGATGGAGACATTTGGTTTTCTCTCAACGTAGGTCTCTCCGTGGTGCATCCAAACCGGGCCAATCATGAGCTGCTGCCCGCGGCAGCCCGTGTAGAGAATGTCCTCGTCGATGGCAACCCGATCGCTCTGAACGGAACGGTCCGTATCCCTTCCACGCAGCGCCGTCTCGTGATCGATTATTCAGCGTTGAGCCTGGTCGGCTCCGACCGGCTTCGTTTTCGCTATCGTCTGGACGGCTTTGATCACGCCTGGAGCGAGCCGGTAATTTCCCGGCAAGCCATCTACACCAATCTTGGGCCAGGGACCTACCATTTCCGCGTAGGGGCTTCCAACAGCGACGGCTTGTGGAATGGCGCCGAGGCAACGCTTCCGTTCAGAATCGAGCCCGCATTCTGGCAGGCGTGGTGGTTTCAGTTGTCGTGCGTGCTTTGCCTGGCCGGCTTTACCTGGCTGCTGTATCGGTTGCGGCTGCACCACCTCGCGAGGCAGTTTGACATGCGCGTGGAAGAGCGCACCGCCGAGCGCACGCGCATCGCTCGCGAACTCCATGACTCTTTGCTGCAGGGCTTTCAGGGGCTGCTTCTCTATCTACAGGCGGCGCAACATATGCTGCCTGCGCACCCGGACGAGGCGAAGCAGGCGCTGGAGAAGGTCCTCGATCAGGGGGACCAGGCTTTGGCCGAGGCCCGGAGTGCGGTGCAGAACTTGCGTGCCTCCGCGGTCGTCCCCGATGATCTGCCACAGGCCCTGGCTGCCATAGGCAGGGAACTGACCGCTCCCGGGCATACGTCAGAATTCCGCGTGTTGGTAGAAGGTAAGGCAAAAAACCTTGATCCCATTCTCCGCGACGAGGTCTATCGCTTCGCCCGCGAGGCCTTGCGCAACGCGTTCAGTCACGCGCAGGCGCAGAATATAGAAGCAGAAGTTGCCTATGGAGAGCTGCACTTTTCGTTGCGCGTTCGCGATGACGGCGTCGGGATCGACCCTAAAGTTCTCGATCGAGGCAGCCTGCCCGGACATTGGGGCCTCCCGGGTATGCGGGAAAGAGCCGAGACCCTGGGCGGCAAAATGGAAGTTTGGAGTGAAAGCGGAGCCGGGACTGAAGTAGAGTTGACCATTCCCGCCGCTGTCGCTTATGAAGAACCTATAAAGCGAGATCGATTCCGTTTCTTTCGTGGTAAAAGGACGCAGGTGTCATGACGACGCATACCGAGGTAATCAGAATCCTTTCCGTTGATGATCATCCGCTGCTCCGTGCCGGGGTCGCAGCGCTCATCGGAACCCAACCCGACATGACGATCGTGGGAGAGGCAACCTCTGGCCGGGAGGCGATCGAAAGCTTTCGCAGCACTCGGCCGGATATCACCCTGATGGATCTACAGATGCCGGAGATGGACGGCATCGATGCGATCCTTGCCATCCGCAGCGAGTTTCCCAACGCGAGGATCATCGTGCTGACGACCTATGAGGGGGATGCCTTAGCGTATCGAGCCCTCAAGGCTGGAGCTCGCGCCTACATATTGAAGGGCATGGTGCGCAAAGATCTTTTGAGTGCGATTCGAACCGTGCACGCCGGGCACAAGCATATCCAATCAGAGGTTGCGGTTGGCCTGGCGGACCATGCCGCAGATGATCCTTTGACCGAACGGGAGATCCAGGTATTGGCCATGATTGGGGATGGGAACTCGAACAAAATCATCGCCGACAAGCTCTCCATCACCGAGCATACGGTGAAAGGACATGTCAAGAGCATTCTTTCCAAACTAGGCGCCAGCGACCGCACGCATGCAGTCAAGCTTGGGCTTAAGCGCGGAATCACCCGCCTCTGAAAGCGCTCCTCCCTCGAAAGAGCCGTGGTTTGATTACCCCTTCTGGTCATTCGCATATTGCGAGTGACTAGGTACGGTAACTTAG
Organism: uncultured Acidobacteriaceae bacterium; assembly: GCA_963830325.1. Lineage (GTDB taxonomy): Bacteria > Acidobacteriota > Terriglobia > Terriglobales > Acidobacteriaceae > PALSA-350. The sequence continues at coordinate 204,454 of CAWHMV010000024.1, read as the reverse complement.
AGGGCCCGCGTGTGCAACGTTTGTACTCCACCTTTCCCACCGGCAAGCCAGGAGTTGGTCTCCTGTTATTGCGCCTTGCCGCGGGTTGTTCTCTGATCGTGGAGAGAATCCAGATGATGTTGCCCATTCCGCCGTCCCCGCTGTGGGAAATCAACGTCGCTTTGATTCTCATAGGAATCTGCATTTGTCTCGGGTTCTGGACCCCGATCATGGCCGGCCTTGAAGGGATCGGCGAGTTGCTGATGACGGTCACAGATCCAGGCCGCTACGAGAGTCACCTCCTGCTCGCCATTCTGGGCATAAGCCTGGCAATGCTCGGTCCGGGTGCATGGTCCATCGATGCCCTGATCTTCGGAAGAAAACGCATCACGGTCTAAGACCTTCACAACGCGGCAACCGAACCATCTTGATGGAAAACAAACTCCATCGGTTTCGTGCCCCCGAACGGATACTTGCTCAAAGCCGATTCGCTCAATTCAAATCCCAGCCCCGGCTTGGTCGGCAGCGGAACCCGGCCATCCACCATGCGCATTGCCGGAAACCCAAACCATTCCGCCCAGATCTTCTCTTTCTCCCCAGGCTTCACGAAACTGCAAATTTCCTGCACCAGAAAATTAGGCATTGCGGAATCCACGTGCAAAGTAGCGAGACCACCAATGGGTCCTTCGCATGCATGCGGCGCCATAGAAATATTTGAGATATTCGCCATCGCCGCGACCTTCCAAAGTGCGGAGATGCCGCCCACGTGATTAATATCCGTTTGCAGAATGTCCACGGCTCCCATCTCGATCAACTCCCGGCATCCATAGGCCGCGACTAAACGCTCCCCGGTCGCGATGGGCGTAGTCGAATGGCGGGCAATACGTGCCATAGCCTGCGGATTCTCCGGAGGACAAGGCTCTTCCACAAACAGCAAATTCAGCGGCTCCACTTCCTTGATCATGATCGAGGCCACTGCAGGCCCCATCTTGGCGTGGAAATCAACCGCGATATCGATGGAATCACCCAACCCCTCGCGCACCCGCTGCATATCTTTCACCGCGCGATTGATTTTCGCATTGGTTTCAATCCATTCGTAGTCGTGATCGGGGAGTCCGATCTTGAGGCAGGAAACTCCCTCTTTGAGAGCTGTCTCACGCAGCTGCGCCAGATCTTCCGCCGTGCGTATGTGCTCCACATGGTAGTAGCCCCGTATCCCGCGAGCGTCATAAGGGCCGCCGAGGAGCTGATAAACCGGCACGTTCAGGGCCTTCCCGCGAATGTCCCACAGCGCCTGATCGATGCCCGACATGGCGGACCCGATCAGCGGCCCAGCGCGATAGAAAGTGTGAACGTACATCGACTGCCACAGGTGCTCGACCTGCATCGGATCATTGCCAATAAGAAAATCCCGAAAGTCCTGGATGCAAGCCATGGCGGACCCGGCTTTACCTTCGAGCGTGCCCTCGCCCCAGCCCACAATGCCCTGGTTCGTCTCCAGCTTCACGAAGACATACGGTCGATCGGAGTTAGGCGTCAACGAAACGCCAAACACTTTCAGGTTGGTAATTTTGATGCCCGAACTGACATCGCGAAACGCGTCGCTGGCCAGCGTTTGACCATTGGGATTCACCGCATACGAGCCGTCTCTCGCCTGGCCAAGAAACGGATCACAACCGCACGAATCTTTAAGTCCACCCATAGCCGCTCCCATGCGCGAGCCAGGCACCGCTGCCGCCATCATCGCTGCCGCGCCAAGAAACTTTCGTCGATTCATGCGATCCGATTCCTTTCGAACGTTTTCTCGTCGACTGTGATGCCGAGTCCCGGGCCCTTCGGCAGGTCGAAGAATCCGTCGCTCAGCTGTTGCACCAACATCTCCATGCGGCGATTGAGCAATAAAGAAGTTGGGTATGCTGGCGGCAGTGTGGAGCGCTGCCGCGGTGGCAATCGGTCCGCCCTCATGCCACGGCGCAACGTCTACGTAGTATGTCTCGGCCATCGCGGCCAGCCGGCGAATCCCAGTGATCCCATGAGTGAGCAGATCCGGTCGGAGCAGATCGACCAGACCTTCGCGCAGAAGATCCTGAAACGTTCCAGGATCGGAGATCGTGCGGCCGAAGCCCAACGGCACCACAGTCTCCTCAGAGATCTTGCGGATCGTTTCCAGGTTAGAAACCGGACAAGGCTCATCAAACCAGAGCGGATGCAACCGCTCCACCGCGGCGGTGAGGCTAGCCGCATCTCCAGGCGTGAGCTGCGCCCGTGCCTCAATGGCGAAGTCCGCATCCGGTGCAGCAGCGCGCATCGCTTTTAGCCGATTCGCGGCGTCGTGAACAAAAACGCTGCCCTGATTGCGAGCAGCCGGAGGAACAACGGGAATCAGAAAGGCCCGATATCCCGCTGCGAGCTGCTTCTGGAGATCGCTTTGCAATTCCTCATCAGTAGTCCCGGAGAGCCGCGTAATGGCGCGTGCCTTGGTGCGCGTGGGACCGCCCAGCACGCGATAAATCGGCGCCTGGGTGGCCTTGCCGAGAATGTCGAGTAGGGCAATATTCAACCCTCCTCGCACCGTTGCCGGCACCAGCCCGTCCAGAGCCTGATAGGCCGACGCGGTTTGGCCGGCGAGGGCCTGGTTGGTCGCTTTGAGGTCAGATCCGGAGAGCCCATTGCACTCCCCATAACCGATCAGACCCGACCGGGTGCGCACCTGCAGGATGACATAGGAGCTCATCTGGAACCCGCGTACTTCCGAAATGAGGTGTCCGTCGCCAGAGCTTGTGCTGGGGGATGGAGACTGCGCAAAGCGTAGCAACCGTTCTCTTCTCGCCGTAAGGCTGGTAATGGATGGTCTCATGGCAAATCGGACCGCAAGTTCTGTCGCTACCGGTCATCAGGCCCCAGCGGCCGTTATTTTGGCATCCACTGCTCATCAGCAGAGGGCCCGTAGAGACCGGGAACGGGAATGTCATTGAGCCTGAGGTAGACGCCTAGTTGCGCCGTGTGATGCACCAGGTGATCAAAGCACATGGTGCGGAAAGCCATGGAACGGGGGTTATGCGAGATCAGGTGCTCGCCAAAGCTGAACTTCCAGAGCGCGGTCAGACGGTCGTCGCTGGCCTTCGTGATGGCGGCGCGGCACTTGGCGGAAGATTCATCGAGTCGTTGCAGGCAGGCTTCCCGCGTGGTGAACGTAAAGTCCGACTGGGGGCGTTTGCTGTTCGCCATATCCATACCGTCGTCTTCCAGGATGTAATAGCCGAAGATAGGCAACGAAGCGCAGTGCATGGCGAGCTTGCCCATCTTCATCGACTTCGGGTGCGGCACCCAATCCGGCTTGTCCTCGGGCACACGCTCGAGCGTGCGGCGGGTATTCGATATTTCGACGTCATAGTCCTGCAGGAGGATTTCAGCTATGGTCATGCAAGGGGCATCCTTTCCGGCCGTAATTCAATTCCAGTAGAATTTCTGTAGCGCATCGCGGCCGAAAGGCCGGCGTGGGCCATTCTAAGGGCAAGCATCTGAAATTGCGAGGGAGGTCCGGGATGGAACGGCGTAATTTTCTCAAACAAGCGGCAGCAGCGATTGCCGGGTGGAAGAGTCTCGCGGGTCGCAATCTTTCCGCACAAGCGAAACTGGAGGGCGCGGCAGCGCATAGTCCTCTGCCCGCAGTGACGACGGTCAACGGAATTGGGCGACGGAAACTCGGGCGAGCGGACGCCGAGGTCTCGATCCTCGGCATCGGCGGCTACCATATCGGTCTCTCCAGTGTTTCTGAAGCGGAGTCCATCCGCATCGTGAGAAAAGCCCTGGACGAAGGCATCAACTTCCTGGACAACTGCTGGGATTACAACGACGGCGCCAGCGAAGAACGTATGGGCAAGGCGCTCCAGGACGGTTATCGCCAGAACGCCTTTTTGATGACCAAAATCGACGGCCGAACGGGTGCCTCGGCGCGCCACCAGTTGGAAGAGTCCCTGGTGCGGCTCAAGACAGATCACATCGACCTGCTGCAGATCCATGAAGTGATTCGCATGGGTGATCCGGAGCAGGCATTCCAACCCGGAAACGTAATGGAAGTGCTGAAGCAGGCGCGCCAGGAAGGCAAGATCCGCTTCATTGGCTTTACCGGGCACAAAAGTCCTGAAATACACCTCCATATGATCGAAACCGCCGACAAGTATGGGTTCACCTTCGATTCTGTGCAGATGCCGGTGAATGCGCTCGACGAACACTTTGACAGCTTCCAGCAGAAGATCATACCCGCGGCACAAAAGCGTGGCATGGCGGTCCTGGGGATGAAGCCCCTGGCGAACGGCGCAATTCTGAAGACCAATACCGTGACCGCTCCAGAGGGCCTGCATTATGCGATGAGTGTGCCGGTAACGGTGACGATTACCGGCTGCGATTCGGTGGCTATTCTGGACCAGGCGCTCGGTGTGGCACGAAACTTCAAGCCCATGGACCTGCAGCAGAAGATGGCCGTCCTGCAGAAGACTGCCCCGGTTGCCATGGCAGGGAAGTTCGAAGCCTATAAGTCATCGCAGATATACGATGGCACGGCAAACAACCCACAGTGGCTGGGCTGATCGCACACGCACTCAACCGTGCGAGATCAGTCCAGAAATCACTTTCCACAGAAAGGTCGCCCTTTCCTTTGTCATCCCGAGCGAAGCCGAGGGATCTGCAGTTCCGGGCGGACCTCTCCTGGAAACGTGCAATCTCGCCCTGCCACAGAACTGTTATCTCGACGCCTCTCCGTAGAAATGGTTTAAGGTTCGGGACGGTAGGTACGCTCTTCACATGCTGCGGAAAGAGACTCTCTCCACGAAGGGCACGGCTTCAGCCGTGCCGTAAATGGCGTGCGCGCTTGACGGCTTTAGCCGCTGAGGTACGCTTTTGGGCTGCGCGTGAGAGCGCATCAACTTATTTTCCGCAGCCTCAAAGCACTCTGCCTTCAAAATTCATTGCACTGGAACTTCCTTTTCCCGAAACCTGACCGAGAGCGCGGATGTGCCTTCAATCCGCTCTAAGCGGCGGGAGCTGGACGCTCCATGTCATTCCGAGGCGTTTCGGAGGCGACGGGCTTTTGTTGCACGGGAAAGAGAAACTGCAACGGCGAAGACATCATTCGTCTGAGCACATAGCGCAGAATCGATGCGCGTTCCGTGTGGCCCACATCGTACGCGCGGAGCGCTACAAAAGAAGCAATGGCAAAGCTGACACCCAGATTGAGCACAAACATCATCGCGATGCCGACCATGGCAGAGTAGAGCCATACCTGGCCGAAGACAGAGGATCCGAAGCGAGCGGCCGCGAAGGCAAACATACCGGTATTGAGGGTGACGTGACGCACGTCGAACGGCAGCCCAAAGAACTCGAAGAACACCGGCATGAATCCCAACAGATAGCCGAGCGAGATGCTGGTGCTCCAGGGGCCAATGTTGCGGTCAACCCAATCGGCAAATTTCTGCATTCTACCGGCGCCTATGGTCAGGCCGAGGGGGTGCTGCGCAATCGACGCAGGAATGCGATGGTAAACGGCGAAGTTTTCGCACCATCCGCCGACCAACCCGGCCAGCCAAAGCAGGATGCCGGTGAGCGCGGCGTCAATGGCGGTTGCCGAAGCCAGGGGACGCAGCGATAAATACACTTTCTCTGCCTGGGCGGCCGGTAAATAAGGCGTGTGGAACGCCCTGACCCAAAGCAGATTGAAAATAACGGCCCCCATGCTCACCGCTAGAATATTGCCTAGAGCCGCGGCCAGCTGGGTGCGGCTGATGGATGCGCCGAAGGCCGTGATCTGGTCACGCCGAGAGTCACCCCGGTTGCGGCGGATAATATCGGCCAGTGTAGCCCCGGTCATGGCCGGCTGCTTGGTGGCCAGCGCAAAGCCGAAGACCTGCAGCAACAGGAAACTGATGGCGTAGTTGGTGCCTATCAGGATCGCTTCCGCAAAAGGCGCCCAGTGCTTGCTGACAAGATGAAGTTTGATGGCCGCGGTAAAGACGGTAAGAAATCCGCCCCCGATCGCCGCACCCCACATGCGCCAATATTCCTTGCGGCTGTGGGCTATATAGTGTTCGCCACCGTGGCCGGTACGTTCCACCGTTTTACGTGCCAGCAAGTTGAAATTCTGCCGGACGAGCGAGGAGATACGTATATCCTCACGCAGGCCATGCACCAGCGTATTCAGTAACAGGCGCACGGCAGCCAAAACTTTGCCGCTGCTCTGGACCAGGGTGGCGGCGAGCATCTCCATCCGGTCGAGCGCCGTGTCCATCGCGCTAAGGTCGAAGACCAGCGGAGCATTGACTCCGGCATCTTCCATATGGATACGAACAATGGCGAGCTCTCCCCTGCAGGCAAAGACGGCGTTGAGCCAGCGCTCCATACATTGCGCGGGGCAGTCACCAGGGCGCGCGGCGTGTTCGCACCGAATGAACTCTTCAGTAGCAAGGACGAGTGCATAAGAAGGAGATTCCGCCACCGTCTCAGTGGCGCTCCGTTGGCGGACAGCACGGCTGGTGCCGCGCGCCGAGACCCGAGCTGCCAGCAAGCGCAGTGCTTCATGGAGGTCCTGGTGTAGATGGGGATAGGCAGCGAGTCCTTCGCTACTCCAGAGCTTTGCCGCCAGGCGGGCGAACACGGCCGCATCCATTTCCAGAAAACGCCGGAGGGCGCGTTCGGAACAAAAGACAGCGGCGAAGAGGCGAGCGGTATCGTCTTCCGCGCGGGGTGGTGGCAGCCAGCGCTGAAAGAAGCGGCTGGTAATCTCCCGAAACAGCGCATGCTGGGCGGGAATGCCCGCTTCCGCGAATAGGGAAACAGAGTCGAGCGTGCCGAGGGTTGACTGCCATCCCTGCTGAAAGCGGATGCGCAGGTCAGCATCTTGCTCAACCATGTCCAGCCAGCAGATCAGGCGGGACTGGAATACTCGCTCCGAGTTCTGCAGGAAGATCCCGGAAAAAAGATCGATAAGCCGACCGGTTTGGCGGGCCAGAGTAGTGGCAGCGCAGAAGGCCTCCGTCTGTTCGCGCAACTCTGCCTTCGTCCGGGAGGAAGGTTCCGGCCCCCCGGGCTGCCAGAGACTGCGAAGATCGGACAGAAGAGCCATGCAGGTTCTAAATCATAACCCGAACTGTTCACAGCCAATCACGAAAGCCCTCCCTTCAAAGCGGCCCGCATGTTGTCCGCTGATCTGTTAAAACAGAATCCAACTTCTTCTTTCGTGGTATGACGATGCCGATCGCATTGCGAACCAGGGTCCCGTCCGCTTTGTTATTGCTGAGCCTGTCGGCCGCAGCCCAACAGAAGCCTGCGCCGCTCTCCCCGTTTGTGAAGCAGGACGCACCGCTGTTGATCCTGGAGCATGTGCGCCTCATCGACGGTACCGGTGCCGCGCCACAGGAGGACATGCGCATCGACATTGCCGCAGGCAGAATCACCTCCATCGACGGGGCGAAATCGCGCGTTGCCTATCCGCCCAACGCCAAGGTCATGGACCTGACCGGGAAGACGGTGATCCCCGGGCTGGTAGGCATGCACGAGCATCTCTTCTATCCGTCGCCCCAGAGGCCTGAAGGGGGCGCCTACTTCTATGGCGAGGCGATAGACAGCGCTCCCCGTCTCTACCTGGCCGGCGGTGTCACCAGCGCCCGCACCGGCGGAAGCCTCGAAACCTATACGGACCTGGAACTGAAGAAGGCGATCGATGCGGGAGAGATGCCCGGACCGAAGCTGGATGTGACCGGCCCTTACCTCGAGGGTAAGGGAAAATTCGCTCTGCAGATGCATGAGCTCACCGATCCTGAAGACTCCGCGCGCCTGGTGGACTATTGGGCAGCGGAAGGCGTCACCTCATTCAAGGCTTACAACTACCTCACGCCCGAAGAACTCAAGGCGGCCATCGATCACGCGCATGCCCATGGGCTGAAAATCACTGGCCACCTCTGCTCCATTGGATTCAGGGAGGCGGCCGCCCTAGGCATCGACAACCTGGAGCATGGCCTTGCCGAGGATACCGAGTTCTATCCCGGTAAGAAGCCAGGGGAATGTCCTCCTTACGCTGAGGTGGAAACGGGCCTGGAAAACATCGACGTGGCGGGACCCGCAGTCCAGCAGATGATCCACGATCTGGTTGCTCACCAGGTCGCGATTACGTCGACGCTGGCCATTTTGGAAACCTTCGTCGCCAATCGTCCTCCCATGGAGCGCGAGAGTGCAGCCCTTAAGACGCTGACGCTCGAAGCTGCCAAAGACTACCTGGCGCGCCGTTCGATGGTCGCCCAACAAGGCGCCGGCAATAAGCTGTTGGCCATGGAGATGCGCTTCGAGCGCGCCTTCGTGGACGCCGGTGGACTGCTGATGGCCGGATGTGACCCCACCGGCTACGGCGGTGTAGTGCCTGGTTTTGGCGATCAACGCAATGTTGAGCTGTTGGTCGAAGCGGGCTTCACACCGGTGGAGGCGATCCGGATCGCCAGCTTAAACGGCGCAAAGTTCATGGGCAAAGGCGCAGTCATCGGATCGATCGCGGTGGGCAAAGCAGCCGACATCGTCGTACTGGGAGCCAACCCTGCCGAGAAGATCGATAATATGGAGAAGGTCGAGTTGGTTTTCAAGGACGGCGTCGGCTATGACCCTGTTGCGCTCATCCAGTCGGTAAGCGGTCTCGTCGGCTTGCGTTAGGGATGCATGGAGGGAGTAATGCGGAGTCTATTGCAAGATTTTCGCTACGCTCTGCGGCACTTGCGCAGGTCCCCCGGATTCACCTTGGCCGCGGTGCTTACACTGGCCGTTGGCATCGGCGCCACCACCGCTGTCTTCTCCATGGTCGAGGGCGTTCTGCTGCGTCCCTTGCCGTTTCCCGGCCAGTCCAGGCTGGTAGCGCTCGCCGACATCGTGGAAGGGGTGGATTACGGCGGTGACCTACCCGGCGTAACCGCGCCTGGGACCCGCGTCTACATGCGCGCCACCAACGCCTTTTCGAGCCTGGGCAGTTATCAGCCGGCAACCTACGAGCTTTCGGGCTTAGGCGATCCGATGCAGATCGGCGCGGCGCGGCTCTCTGCCAGTATGTTCACGGTTCTGGCCGTGCCGCCGTTGATGGGCCGGGCGTTCACCCAGCGAGAAGACGATCTAACTGTGCCGGTAACTGTGCTCAGCTACCAGATGTGGCGAAGTCGCTTCCATGGCGAGCGCAAACATTGTGGGAAAGAAGATTCTCCTCGACCGCAAACCTTACGAGATCATCGGGGTAATGCCTCGGGACTTTGAGTTTCCCCTGGTTCCTGGCCAGTTGAACCGCAGTGAACTTTGGGTACCCATGAGCCTGACGCACGATGAGCTCCAGGGTCAGGGAGGTTGGGCCTTCTACATGGTGGGCCGGTTGAAGCCCGGGGTAACCCCCGCGCAGGCTCAGCAGGATGCTGCCGGAGCGGCACGCGAGATCATGCGCAACTTTCCACCAGGGCTATCCAGGCGCCGCATCCATCCGCTTGTCGAATCTCTGGACGAGTCCACGGTGGCGCAAGCTCGCCCGCTCATACGCACTCTCTTTTTCGTCCGTGACGGTGGTTCTGTTTATCGCCTGCGCTAATCTGGCGGGGTTACTGCTGTTGCGGGTGACCCGCCGCAGCCGCGAAGTCTCCGTGCGCCTCGCGCTGGGTGCGAGCGGGGCGGCGGTTATGCGTCAATCCCTGGTCGAAGTCTTGTTGCTCAGCATGGGCGGCGGCCTTGCAGGGCTCGGTCTGGCCTGGGTTGCACTCCGCGCTGGTGTCAGCTTTCTTCCGGAAACCCTGCCCCGGGTAAGTTCCATCGGTCTTGATTGGCAGGTAGTTGCCTTTGCGTTCGGACTAGTGGTGGTTACCGCCCTCCTGTGCGGCCTCATCCCAGCGCTGGCCGCCGCGCGCACCTGTGTCAACCAGGCGCTGAAAGAGGGCGGCCGAACCGGCAGCCCCGGCAGTGGCTACGCGCGCCTGCGTTCTGTCCTGGTGGTCGCGGAACTCGCTGTGGCCCTGGTACTGCTGACCTCTTCTGGTCTCCTGCTGCGCAGCTTTGAAAAGGTGCGCTCCGTGGACCTGGGGTTGCGTACCGATCACATGCTGACCGCCCACTATAACTTGCCGCGGCAACAATACGGGACCCAGGCGGCCATTGACTCATTCAATCTGTTGCTCCTGAGCAAGTTACAGACGCTGCCCGGAGTGCGGGCGGTGGGAGTTACTTCATTGCTGCCCGTTGCCGGTCAGGACGTTCGCGCCACCTTTACTCCCGAAGGCTACATCCCCGCCCAGGGCTCCGGCTTGAACCTCGCTTGGGCATCCCAGCTGCTGGGCGACTATTTCCGCGCTGCCGGCATTCCCCTCCTACGAGGGCGCGCTTTTACCCCCGATGACGACGCCCACGCGCCGCTTGTGGCCATCGTGAACCACACCCTGGCGCAGCACTACTGGCCGGGGCAGGACCCTATCGGCAAACGCCTCCACCGCGGGCCCACCGAGGCGACGACCGTACCCTGGGTGACCGTAGTGGGTGAGATCCGCGACGTGAAAGAGTTGGCGGCCGATGTGCCGACCACGAACCAGGTGTATTTCCCCTTCAGCCAGGCCAAAGGGGATGCAGGCTCCTTCGCAACCCCCGACATGCTGGTGGGCAACGGAGGTTCGATCGTATTGCGCAGCCAGCAGCTGCCGGAGCAAATGGTCGGCGCCTTGCGCAATATTGTCCGTTCCATCGATCCTCAACTTCCACTCACCCAGGTTGAATCCATGGAGGCCATCGTGGAGGAAGGTCAGGCTCCACGCCGTTTCAACACCGCGCTCATCTCCAGCTTTGCTGCAGCCGCCGTATTGCTGGCCCTGCTGGGCATCTACAGCGTCATCGCCTACTCCGCCGTGCAACGCACGCAGGAGATGGCGATCCGCTTGGCGCTCGGCTCGCAGCGCTCAGGTGTGATGCGGCTGATCTTGACCTCGAGCGCCAGGCTGGGGCTGCTCGGTTGCGCTATCGGGGGGATCGCTGCGGTATTTGCAACCCGCTTTCTGCGGTCGCTGCTATTTGAAGTCGATCCGCTCGATCCTGCCGTGATCGTGTTGGCAGCAGTTTCTATTTTTCTGCTTGCTCTCACAGCATCCACGATCCCCGCTTACCGCGCCGGCCGCATCGAGCCCATAGATGCCCTGCGCGCCGAGTAAACGGGCACCCTCACTTCCATAACAGGGAGAGGCGTTTATCTACGTTCTTGAGTCAGGTTCACCAGAGGGCGGGCGCCTATCTCCGGCGCCCCCTCGGTCGTAAAGCTCTCAAACCGCCGAAGCAGCACCTCGCATGAAGTGAAAGATGAGTGAGACGACGGCCAGTATCAGGAGAATGTGAATAAATAACGCCGTGACGTGGAACACGAAAAAGCCCCCCAGCCACAGCAGAAGCAAGACAACTCCAATCGCTAGAAACATGGTTTTCCTCTTTCTACCTAGTCGGTATCTGACGCGCTTCGGGTCTGGGATCCGATTGGCTGACTGCAGGCCGACGCGAACGTGACCACAGCATCGGGGGTCCTGCGGTAGGGGAATAACTGTTGCTCGCCGCTGGCAGGCCCGTATTTCGAAAGATTAGGTGTCAGCGAGCTAATAAGCGTTGCCTTCAACATTAAATTAAAGCTCACGCGACCCTGTCCTGTGGCCCGGAATTTCTGAGCATGCTCCGCGCGCACTGGACCATGCCAATCAGTCGCTTGGTATAATGGATAAATAAACCCACCGTTACTCGAACCGGAACCGGTTTCTGGCTCATCTGGGAATGCCGTCCACCCGTGACCGCCTCCTCGAAGGGACACTGATATGGTCGAGCCTCAAAAAAAAGCGTTTGACGCCTCCGCCTTTCTGGCGAACGCTGGCCTGGGTCGAAGAATCATACAATTGAAGCCAAAGGAGGCTTTTTTCTCCCAGGGAGATTCTCGCTGACTCCATCTTCTATCTTCAGCGCGGTCGCGCAAAACTAACGGTTGTTTCTAAAAACGGTAAAGAGGCCACTATCACGCTTCTCACCACCGGGGACTTCATCGGAGAGGAGTCACTCGCCACCCTGGGGGAGCGGCACATGACGAGTGCCACCGCCATCACCGCTTGTAAGGCACTCGAAATCGAGCGGGAGGAGATGGTCCGCCTGATGCACGACGAGCCGTCCTTCTCGGACCTGTTCCTGAAATTTCTGCTGGTCCGCAGTATTCGAACCCAGGCTGATCTCATCGATCAGTTGTTCAACTCCAGCGAAAAACGCTTGGCAAGGGTACTCTTATTGCTGGCGGAGTTTGGCATGCCCGGAGAACCGGAATCGTTAATACCGGAGATCACGCAGGAGACTCTGGCCGAAATGATCGGCACCACCCGGTCCCGCGTTAGCTTCTTCATGAATCGTTTTCGCAAGCTCGGCTTTATTGAATACAACGGCCGCATCCGGGTTCATAAGTCGCTCCTCAATGTGGTTCTGCACGACTGAACCCTCCCCGTATGTGGTCCTTTCTGAGGACCAGTCGACGGTATGAGTCCGGACCACCTGATGATTGGTCAAGAGCCGGCCATCACAAAACCGCCTCTTATGGGGCGCCTGGGAACGATCAGAGACACGCGCTCTTGCCCGGACGAGCAGCAGGTTGTTTTGCCATCGGAATGTCGAGGAGTTTGCCACCATTACGGACTGACTCCGTCAATCGCGGCTTCTGCATCTCCTTGTTGACGCTGGCAACGGTGGTCCTTGCGGGCGTAATCGGGATTTTCCCCTGGTTCTTCATCCCGCAACGTTGACAGGGATTGGCGGCAAAATCTGTTCCCAATAGCTCACCGTCCGTAGGTGCTTGGCCAATCTTTGAATTGCCGGTGCAGCGCGGGCCAGGCGTTGCGGAAAATGGTACTGTGAGCAATTTTGAACAGCAAGCGATCCCGCGCGGGGGACATACTCACTTTATATTTCACGTAGCAGTGCCGTTCTAAGGCTACTCGAATCGTCGGCGTGTGCTCCCCCTGCCTACCGGCGCTTTTGCGATTCACGAAAAAATTCTCGGAAGAGGATCTATGTGTCTCCCGACACCTCCACACGAATCTTCGTGGTCGATGATGAACCCGTCATCGCATCCACCCTCGCCGCCATCTTGCAGATGAATGGCTTCGCCGCCAGGTTCTTTACTAGCCCGTTGGAGGCGTTGACCGCTGCCCGAACAAAAGCTCCCGATCTACTCATATCGGACGTTACCATGCCGGGTATTTCCGGGATTGATTTGGCGATCAAAATGAAAGCGCAGTACCCCAGGTGCAAGGTCCTGCTCTTTTCCGGACACCCAGGATCCTTGGGTTTACTGGAAGATGCCCGTGCTCAGGGACATGACTTCCGTTTACTACTGAAGCCCGTCCCGCCGGGTGAGTTCCTATCGGAGATAGGGAGAATAATCGACGCCGCGGTCCCAATTCCGCCGCGTAGCACGACTTTGCATCACCCGTATGGTTCTTCCGACGCATCCAAACATCGCGCCCAAAGTGATCAATTGTGACCATACCCGGGATGCCCACCGGGGATAGGCTGAGGATCGTGGGGAGCGCAGAACGCGAGCCACGTCGCTTGCCTCTTCGCGCGCCCCCGGGTCCCCGGCCGGATAGTCTCTTTGAGATAGAAACCGGAGGTAGCGATGAACCTTGACCTGGAAGAAGATTTTGCGAAGGAGCGTTGGAGCCTCCTGGCTTTGGTCGAGGCCAGGAAGACGCTTAGCGACGGGTCCGAGACCGCGATCACGACGGATCGAATGATTCTCGCCACTCGAGAGCACGTCAGGGCATACGAGACGCTAAAAGGTTACTGGTCTCCGAAGCCCCCGCCGCGTCGACAACGTCGGGCGAACGTGGGCCAAATCGAGTGCAGTGAAGCTAGCCAGGCATCCGGAAGCCGCCACACCGCTGCTGAAAAGCGTTGAAATAGACTGTTCCGGTATTCTCGGCGACTCGAATAAGCCGCCGTAGCTGTTGCAATGAGTCTTATAGCGAGAGCTCTGGTCGTCCCTCCTGACCAGGCATTTTCTCGTTGCTACCCTGCGCCCTGCGTGAGAGAACCGATATCATCTGTTTCTGGTGACAGGTGAGATGAGGAAATACAGGTCTACGGGTGTTGGCCGCCGGCAATTCTTAAAGAGCAGTATCGCGCTCGGGGCTCTCTCAGCAATCCCTGCAAGTTCGGAAGCTTCGCCAGCCGTTGTGGAGACGAACGATCGTGAATACTGGGTGCAGCTCTTGACCCGGATCGCACATCCCGTTCTGCAGGCTCTCAGTGAGAGAAAGCTCAAGGTCGAGATGCCGGTGGAAGCGCCCCACGGTAACGTGGAGGAGCGGCGCCAGTTTACGTATCTGGAGGCCATGGGCCGGTTGCTCACAGGCATTGCACCCTGGCTCGAATCCGGCCCACAGAGCGGTCCGGAAGGCGGCCTGCGGAATCAGTACGCCGAGTGGTCGCGTATGGCCATCCAGGCGGGTACAGATCCCGCGTCGCCGGACTTTATGAATTTCAACCACGGCAGCCAGCCCGTGGTCGATGCTGCATTCCTCGCCCTGGCCATTGTGCGCGCGCCCACAGAACTTTGGCAGAAACTCGACAGCAAAACACAACAGCATGTCATTGCCGCACTTCAGTCTTCGCGCGTCATTCAGCCTGGCTTCAGCAACTGGCTCCTGTTCCCGGCGATGGTGGAGGCGGCCTTATCGTTCATGGGGGCATGGTGGGATCCAATGCGTGTGGACTATGCGATTCGCACCCTGGACACCTGGTACAAAGGCGACGGAGCTTACGGTGATGGGCCGGCGTTTCATTGGGATTACTACAACAGCTTTGTGATCCATCCAATGCTGTTGCATGTCCTTGACACGATGACGAAGTCCTCTTTTTCCTGGGACCCCTATCGACCGGTGATGCAGCTGCGCGCTCGCCGCTATGCGGCGATTCAGGAAAGGATGATCAGCCCCGACGCGACCTTTCCACCCATTGGCCGTTCGCTGTGCTACCGGTTCGGCGCCTTTCATCTTCTTGCCGAGGTGGCCCTGCGGCAGCAACTACCAGAGGGCGTCTCTCCCCAGCAGGTGCGGTCTGCACTCACAGCCGTGATGCGCCGTATGGCGGATGCGCCCGGTATGTTCGATGATCGGGGATGGCTGCGTGTGGGCTTCTACGGGCATCAGCCATCGATTGCCGAACCGTATATCTCTACCGGAAGTTGCTACCTCTGCTCCGCCGCCTGGCTCCCCCTGGGACTACCCGCGACCGATCCATTCTGGGCTGCACCCCCCGCACCCTGGACAGCAAAAAGAATCTGGGCCGGCGACGATGTTGCACCCGACCACGCGCTCGCAGAAAAGCCTTAGTCGAGCCAAACGCCTGGGTACGGCAACCACTTTCTATGGAGCCGTCGCCCTTTCCTTTGTCATCCCGAGCGAAGCCGAGGGATCTGCAGTTCCGCGGACCTTTCGTGGAAATGTTTTTCGACAGAGGTCAGCGTAGCTTCGTAGAAACGACACCCAGAACCACTTTTGTTTTAAGACCTGCGAGTGGAAACCCAAAAAATGGATCGAACCTACATAAACGCCCCTAATTCGAACGTAACGGAATCCACTTAGTGCGCTGAGTGCGCACGTTTTTCCAAACCCACCCCGGCCGAAACCTACTTGCTGAAGATAGCCTTCGGGCACATCGCATGAACGCCCACGCTGCCGTCCACCAGCTGCGTAATATCGACGTCGACCGCCACGCTGGTCAGCATGTAGGCGTCATCCCGGCTCAAGTGCTTCTGTTCAACCAGGAAGTTAATCATGTCGCGCACCGCGAGCGTGGTAGCTTCCTTCAAGTCCGGACTAAACCCCATGCTGATATAGCTGGTGGGCGTTTCCGCTCTCGGCCACAGAAGATGCTGGTCTTTGTGCACAACGAACCGAAACGTTCCCGAGAGGAACGTTTCCATAGCCGTGATATCGACTTCACCGTTGCCCTGTCCAGCGTGGCCATCGCCAACCTCAAAGAGCGCGCCCTTCGCGTGGATCGGAATGTAGAGAGTTGTGCCGGCCACCAGTTCCTTGTTATCCATATTGCCCGCATGCATCCACGGAGGCGCGCTGTCGATGCGGCCTGCGGATGGAGGAGGCGCGTCGCCCATGCTGCCAAAAAACGGATGCAGCGGAATGTCAATACCTGGCCCGAAGTGGGCGATCATTTTCTCGCGGTCCAGAGGAATGATCTTGGTGCGGCCGTAAGGAAAATCATTGGGCAGGAACCCGCGGCCGGCGCCAAAGCCGTTGCAGGCCCAAGATACGTCGATGTCAATCTTCAGAATCTGAACTTCGAGCACGTCGCCCGGTTCCGCCTCGGCAATGTCAACCGGCCCGGTGAGAATATGGCCGCCGGGGCCTTTGTCCTTTACCTCGCGATAAATCGGAGCGTTATAGGCAGGAATGTCAGAGGCCGCAACCCCTTCTTTCATCACCCGCTCATCGGGGCCGCAGGTAGAAAGCGTCTGGATGCGTACCGTATCTCCGGAGTGAACAGTCAGCACGGGTTTGGCCTCGGCCGAATAGTAGCCCCAGACGACCGTGGAAGGAGAAGCAGGCAGCGTAGCGGATGGTGTCTGTCCGGTGGCAATGGCTGCGAACGCAAAGGATGTTGCCGCAGCGAGAAAATACTTCATCGATGGCTCCCTATCAAGTGACGGGTGCCCCGCAAAAGCAGGACACCCATCTATTGTCGTAGTCAGGTCAGAACTGGATTTTTGCTGCTAGCTGAATAATACGCGGGGCCACGGAGGTGCTCTAGATGGAGCCAAAGCTCGCCGGGCCGTACGCCACTGCTGGATGAAGCTGTGATGGATAGCCCTTGCCGAGAGTGTGCAGAAATAGCGCAGGAGTATCGAGAAGCGATTATTGACTTCTGGACCAACGCGAACGATGAAACTCGCGACGCTTGTACTGTAATGGCGAAGCTGACTGGATGCACCGAGGGTGACGCGGTCCATGCGGAAGAAAAGCTTCGTCCGTTTAGCTCCCAGGAACTACTCCGTCCTGCGAAAGAGAACCAAACACGCATAGCTGCGGCTATCTCCAGAAAATGTCTGCATCAGCATCGCACAGGTCATTATGTAAATTTGCGAAATGGTTGATCACGAAGATCCGACAGGTGTCATCTGTAACGGCGAATGGGGCCGAGAGGACGAAACGGCATTGCCGACTGCAATTGATTGCAATTATTGAGGCACGTTCAGGGTCGTCAATGCTAACCAAACTGACCGATTTCAGGGCACCGATAGTCATGGTTCGCTCGCGTTATTTTCTCAGTTCAGGACATTGTTAACCTTGCCTGACAAGAACGATCTAGGGGGGTGACAATTGGAATTTCGAGTGACTTGGGAGATTGACATTGAGGCCGACAGCGCGAAGCAAGCGGCCCAGGAAGCACGGATCATACAGCTGACACCAGGCATGTCGGCTACCGTCTTTGATGTCTGGGCACACGCAGCGGGGAAGATGCACAGGATTGATTTGGTGGAGGAACTCGACAGACTAGATCGTGACGAACTCTTTGCTGTCAGAGCTGGTTTGCGATTGCTCCAGTGCAGGCCCGACACACCCCCGAGCATTCAAGATGTCGCAACAGTAATGCTCATTTTCCTCGATAGAGACAACATGATGTTCGACAGGGGACATGGCGGAGCGTCGAGGTAGTGAAGCGCTTCAGGGACGATACCTGGCCGCCAAGAGGACACTTCGGCGGTAATTCGGTGACAGCATCGTCGGGCACCTCCTCGCGGACGACCTTGTTCATAAGCGTGGCGTCGGTTGCGTCGCCGGCAATCACCGCAGCACCGGCCTGCTTGGCCGCAGCGAGCTTCGCTCGATCGCGGCTGATTGCGGTCACGTTCGCGCCGCAGTATTGCCACGCAGGAGCTCGATGACCTTCTCCTGATTCTCAGGCTCAACGGTCAAGACGTTGATAAGGGTGGTGACCTGTTTGGTCACCGCTATAGTCGTGTTCATGACACCCTCCTCCAAAAAGCGTTGTTCTCTGTCCTTACACGATGAAGACGATTCCGGTAAGTGAAACGGATCGGTCGGGCAGCAAAAGATACCGATTCACCTGAGCTCTTTCGCGGCGGCGGTCCTATGGAACCAGGTTGGGCTCGTCTGCGTACCTGTCAAGATGGGCACTTTGTTCCAGCCCGACTGTCAGCGCAGCTCGTGGCTTGGCCCGGGTTCGCTTGTTATCGTCGGACTGATCACTCTACTGATCAAAACCGGCTATCTGAATCCTTTTCACCTATTGCACTGGTACATCCGATGGTGGCCTGAGCTATTGATCGGTGCAGGGTTGCTGGCGCTGGGTGAGTGGTGGTTTGATCGCAATCACTACTGTTCAAATGGAGCCAGGATTGCGTTTATCATTTGCTGCCTGGCCCTTCTGGTATCGGACCACGGTTCATTCGGCGTCTATGTGTCCGGACACTTGATCAATGCCGAAGACCTCGTGCATTTACTGACCCGGGAGTAATCGGAAGCTCCTCATTCGGTGCTGAAGCAGACAGCAACCCGGTGACAGGACGGGACGTTTGCCAGTCTTTATGAGATTGCCCCCGTGGGCCAACAGAGATTGTTAGGCGAACGTCCCGTCACCCTCCCCTTGTCATCCCGAGCGAAGTTAAAAAGTGGCATCATGCTGATACGGTCCTCGAGCGCTGAACGCAAGAGAAATATCCGTTAGGGGTGGGCAGGAGATGATGCGGTATAAGTACTGCTGTCTTGCAGGCGTCTTAGTTATGGCGAGCGCCGGCCATGCCGGAGGCCAGAATCCGGAGCAGGCGGCCAGCGGACTTGCGTTACGCGCGGATGCCGTGGAGTTCGACGTCCCTGGATACCGAGCCGGGCGGCAGGGAGCACCGGCCACCGGCGTGCGCTTGCACGACGTTACCTTCGAGGGCCAATCCTTCCCCGCAAACAAGCTGCGCATCCAGCAGTTGAGCGAAGGCGTGTATGAACTGACAGGGACCGCGGATAGGGTAGGGAACTGGCGTCTCGCACTGAACGACGCGGCCGATGGCTATTACGGCTTGGGCGAGCGGTTCAACGAACTCAATCACACCCACCAGGTCATCCGGAACGGCTCTCAGGACAACGGTGCGGCCAAGGGCTCGGCCACCTACAAGCCGATCCCGTTCTACCTGAGCACCACCGGATACGGACTGTGGGTGGATACCAGTGCCGAGGCCGTCTTCGATATGAACGCCACCTCGCGGGAAGATGTTCTCATCACCGTCCCCGCGCAGAATCTGCGCATTGTCTTGATCCAGGGGCCGGAATTTCCTCGCATCCTCGACCGCTTCACGGCCTTGGCGGGGCGTTCCATGCTGCCACCCTATTGGAGTTTTGCTCCCTGGATAGGCCGCGATTATCACCGCAACGATGCCGACGTGCGTGAAGACATGGAGAAGACCCGGACTCTTGGTTTGCCCACCAGCGTCATCCTGATCGACTCGCCTTGGGCCACCGGATATAACAGCTATCTCTTCAATCCGAAGCAGTTTCGCGATGAGCCGGGCTTGGTGAAAGATCTCCATGCGGCGGGATTCAAGCTGGTGCTCTGGCACACGTCGTGGATCAACGACAAGACCAGCCCGCCGCACGAGGAGGGTTTCGCGGACAAGATCGACGTAAAGTCGTCGAACTACGACGAAGCGGCCGCGCACGGCTATTTCGTCAAGGACAGGGATGGCCGGCCTTACGAGGGCACCTGGTGGAAGGGTCAGGGCTCACTCATCGACTTTACCAACCCGGATGCGAAAGCATGGTGGCAAGCGCAGGTTGGCCTGGCGGTGAAGGCGGGAGCCGATGGCTTCAAAGATGACGACGCCGAA
This sequence comes from uncultured Acidobacteriaceae bacterium, assembly GCA_963830325.1. GTDB lineage: Bacteria > Acidobacteriota > Terriglobia > Terriglobales > Acidobacteriaceae > PALSA-350. The sequence continues at coordinate 184,551 of CAWHMV010000024.1, read as the reverse complement.
GGAAACTTCCAGGGGGATGCGCATTTTGCGGACGGCACAGATCCGCGGCTGATGCGCAACCGTTACGCCGTTCTGTACAACCGCGCCATGGAAGAGGTTATCCAGAAGGATCTGCATGGCAACGGGATACTGTTCCTCCGCTCAGCCACGGTGGGCAATCAGAATCTGGCCATGCTTTGGGGTGGAGACAACGAGTCGAATTTCTCGCCGGAAAACGGCCTGCCTACGGTAGTGACTGCTGGGCTTGGCGCCGGCATCAGTGGAATGGCTCTATGGACTGCCGATCTGGGTGGGTACCTCACCCCAAAGTCCCCACCCGACCCGCGGCTTTTCATGCGCTGGACCGAGTACAGCGCCTTTTCCCCCACCATGGAGCTGCTGAGCACTTCGAATCGTGGCCCGTGGGATTACGGCGAAGAGGCCTGCAACAACTACCGTAAGTACGCCGTGCTCCATATGAGTCTGTTTCCCTATCGCTATGCCGCAGCGCAGGAGGCAGCAAGGACCGGGATGCCGATCATGCGGGCCCTGGTGTTGGAGTATCAAAACGACAAGCGTGCCCGCGAAGCCAAGGATGAGTACCTCTTCGGACCCGACCTGCTGGCCGCGCCGGTGATCGATGAGAACACTTCGCGAGCGGTCTATCTGCCCGCCGGGGAGTGGATCGACTACTGGTCCGGCAAGCACCTTACCGGAGGCAACGTGGTAATTGCTGATGCGCCACTGGATGTCCTCCCGCTGTATGCGCGCGCGGGCACCGTCCTCCCCAAAATTCCTGAAGACGTGATGACTCTGGTGCCGGCCGAGGAAAGCGGCAACACCTCGGTAAAGCCGTTGGATGATCGGCGTGTCTACGAGCTATGGCCCGCCGGCAGCGATTTCAAATCGGCTGCCATCACTGATTTCGAGGGGAGAGCTCTGAGCCGCACAGCACACTCGCTTGAGATCAACGGCCATGCCGCGAGGGTCGCGGTGCGATGGCGATTTGATCCGGTGACCTCCGTCACCCTGGGGGACACGCCTCTTGAGCTGCATACCGACGCCGGCGGTAGCTATGTCGAATTCAATCACACCGGCCGCAGCATGGTTCACTGGAAGTAGGAATGGAGTACAGACGGGACGTTCACCTAACAGTTCGTTGTTGTTGTCTACGGGCGCAATTGCGTCTGCGGCCGGGAGGTACTGTGCAATCCTGCTCACCTTTCCGGAAGTATTTTAAGTATTCTGGATGGCGTATGCCAAAATGAAGTCTAAGGAAACGCGCCGGAGATCCCGCCACCAAGCAACCGGGAAGAAAGTACTATCGCGATAGACGCCTCACGTTCAAGCCGGGGCACAGGGAGCAAAGAAAGAACGGAACCGATGTTTCCTCCTAAAAAGACGCGTGACTTGGCCCGCAGCCTCGTTGCTAGCGAGGCCGAAGCAAGTACGACCGCCCTGCAGACCCAACCTGCAACTGTGCGCGTCTATGAGAGGCTGCGTCGGCAACTCGGCTCACCTGTGGGAGTTGACGGTTTTCATGCCCTCGCCTCTCGCGCTTTGGCTCTTGCCAAGACGGAGTCTCCCGCATTCAACGCGGTGCAGATAGCGGCAAATGGGAGCTTGCGCGGTCTTTGCGAAGCTGAACCCCACACGGACGCGGATGAGGATGGCGAGTCCGGGGTCATTTTGATAGCGCAGCTACTCGGGCTGTTTCTTACCTTCCTTGGGGAGGCAACGACGCTGCGATTGATAGAAGATTTACGCTTTCAGGTTGATGACAGGACAGAGTCGGCCACGGCCACAGCGGCCACGACAGATTCAGAGGTCGAAAGACTGATGATAGCTTCGGCTTTCGGGGATCTCCTGCTAGAAATTGACCGGCTGAGAAGTGTGAGCGAACGCATCGAAAACCTGGCGGATAATCATCCCGGAATGAAACAGGGTCTTTACAGTGCCGCTGGGAACATTCGCAGTATTGCTACGATCTTAGACGTTTTCACGCTCATACGGAGCAAGGCCGGCGGTCCGCAAGAAGATGCACCGAATCCACAAACGAATCGCTATATGAATTGAGTCCCGCTGGCGCTCCATTCAACGCGGCTCAGGATGTCGAACACCTCAACCGCGAGGCGCCTCAAGAGCGGGCAGAATTGCCGCCCTGATCCGTTTATGAAACCTATAACGGCAATTGAAATCTCCTACCTCGAACGATCGCTGGGTTGAACATGGCGGCTACCCCAGAAATGCGAGACTTAGCTTATCGCCTGCTTACTTGTGAAGCAGGCCCGGACAAGGCCTCCGAGCCAACGGAGTCCCTTACCCTTCGCGTCTATGAGAAGCTGCGCCAGAGTCTTGGTGAGTTTGTTGGAGTTGCCGGTTTTCAGTCGCTCGCCTCTCGTGCGTTGACGCTGGCCAGGCCGGAAGCCCCCAATCTTAGCGCAGCGCGGGTTGCCACGGACGGATCTTTACAAGGACTGGGCGAGTTTGAGACTCAATTCGACATTGATACGAATCGGGCCGGCGATGGGGGAATCATTCTCATCGCCCGCCTACTTGGACTCCTTCGCATCTTCCTTGGCGAAGCCTTAACCCTAAGCCTGCTGCGCAATGCGTGGCCAGACGAAGACTTTGACGATTGCAATTCGGCACACGGGAGAAACGCGTGAGCACTCAAGACAAAGTGAAGATCAACAAACTACCCACCGGAGTTCCGGGCCTTGATGAGATTGTGGGTGGCGGTCTCCCGGAGTTTTCATTCAACATCATCGCGGGTGCGCCCGGAAGCGGGAAGACGACGCTGGCGCATCAGTTTGTCTTTGCCAATGCCACGCCGGAGCGTCCTGCGCTCTATTTCACCGTGCTCGGTGAATCCGCCTTAAAGATGCTGCGATACCAGCAACAGTACACATTTTTCGATCCGGCCATGCTGCCCGGCTCCATTCGCTTTATCAACCTCAGCCAGGTTGTCTTGGAGAAGGATCTGGGCGCGGTTTTGGAGCACATTACCAAGGAAGTTGAAAAGACCAACCCCGCCGTTGTGGTTGTCGACTCCTTCCGTACCATGGTTCGGGAGCCGGAAAGCGGCATGGACCTGCAGTCCTTCATTCAACGGTTAGCCCTGTTTCTGGCCAGTTGGCAAGCTACAACTTTCCTGATCGGCGAATATGCGGAGGAGGAACTACGCGACAATCCCATCTTTACCGTCGCCGATGGGTTGTTCTGGCTGCGCCAAACGGCGGAGCGAAATTCAGTTGTGCGGAAGTTGCAGATCATCAAACTGCGCGGTCAGGACTCCGTGCCGGGGCTGCACACATTCCGTATAACTGATGCTGGAGTGCAGGCCTTCTCACGGACTTTTGGGTTGACGGGACACGTGAAGAATGCGCCCAGCCATCGGCGGCTCTCCTTCGGCATTGCGGAGTTGGATAAGATGCTGGGTGGTGGCGTTCGCGAAGGCGATAGTGTCCTCGTAGCTGGGTCTTCGGGAACCGGGAAATCGGTCTTGGCAACCCAGTTCGTCGCGGAAGGCATACGCCAAGGGGAGCCCGGGATCGTGGCGGTTTTTGAAGAACGCCCGCAAGCCTATGCGGAGCGGGCCACCAGTTTAGGTTTGGATTTGGAAACGCCGCAGAAAGATGGAAAACTCACCATCCTCTATCTGCGTCCCCTCGATCTCTCGGTAGATGAGACCATGCACTCGATTCTCGATGCAGTGCAGAAGATTGGCGCCAAGCGCCTGGTGATCGATTCCCTGGCGGGCTTTGAAATGGCTCTGTCGCCCGGCTTCCGCGCTGACTTTCGCGAATCCCTCTATCGGATGATCTTCGCCTTGACGGGCATCGGGGTGACGATCCTAAGCACCGTGGAGGTGGACGAGTCCTTTACTGAATTCCCGTTCAGTACCTATTCAATTTCTTTCCTCACCGATGACATCATCCGGCTGCGGTACGTATCCATTGATGGCCAGCTTCGCAAGATCATGGTGGTGATCAAGATGCGGGGCGGCAATCATGCCAAGGAAATTCGCGAATATGAAATCACGTCCAAAGGCGTGGTGATTCTGGGCAAACGCCTCACAGAATATCAGGGCCTTATCAGCGGAATCCCCGTGCACTCTGGCCGATCCGGCTCGAAGGAAGAGCCCTCGCAGGACACCGGAATCGAGCACAGAACTTAACGGAACATCTACGAACTCGGAGCCGCGAACAGCAACGGCCTCCATTCGGATTGGTCCTGTAAAACGCGCAGGCGTGGGATAGATCGCGATCGGGATCATGCTGCAGTCCGGAGGCTGGCCATCAAAGTCATTCTTTTGATCCAGGAAACGGGAGCGGTATGTCGGATGAACGGATATGCAGGTCCCGCTGAGGAAATGGCAGCTCAATTCCATTCTCCCGGAACAGCTTGAAGAGAGCGAAATACAAATCCGACTTGAGAACAAAGGGCGTGTGAGCGCGGTTGGAAGTCCACACGCGAAGCGAGAAATTTAAGGAGTTGTCGCCGTAGGCGGTAAAGATGACATCAGAGCGGGGTTCTGAAAGAACATCTTCGTGAACAGACGCTGCCTGGAGGAGAAGTTCACGTACTTTCTCCGGGTCTGAGTTGTATCCGACGCCGACGGGGATGATGAGGCGGACATTAGGATCATTCGCAGTCCAGTTAGTGACTGCGCTATTGATGAAATCGCTATTCGGAACAATGATGACAATATTATCGTTGGTCCGAATCCAGGTTGACCGCGCCCCGATCTTCACCACGTCAACCGAAGGTTTCCTTGACCTCGATACGGTCTCCGATACGGATAGGCTGCTCAATCAGAAGGATGAGGCCGGCGACGAAGTTGGAAACTACATTTTGCAGCCCCAGGCCGATGCCAACGCCCACCGCGCCGCCAAACACGACCAGCGAGTCGAGGTTTACTCCCAGGGATTGAAGACCGATGAAGAGCCCTCCAAGAAAAAAGAGGTAGGTCGCGAAGCGTCCCAGCGCAAACTTTTGCGCTTGGGATATTGGGAGGCGATGGAAGAGGCGCGTGAGCAGCACACGTTGCATCAGCCGCGAAAAAGACACCAGCAGAAATACAAAGACGATTACTTTGAGAAAAAAGAGTGGCGTTATCGGCAGGGAGCCAATCTTGAAAAGCACGTGCGAGGTGGCATCGTGCCATTCGACGGAAGCTTCACTTATCGGTGACAACCATAGAAGTCTATGCACTACGTTTGAGTTCCCATTTCTGCAACGTCCAGAACCTTTCGTACAGATTATTGCTCAGATCTCCTGCAGTCTCTCAATTATCTCCCCCGCGCACAGCAACAGAACTCGACTTCGAAATTGGGCTACTTATTGCGGAGGGTTTCGGAACTACAGCCCCCAGGACATCTTGTGTGTCGCGCGGGCTCGAGAGCCTCGCGCCCCCTTGTCCTGTGATCAGAGCTGGCTATCGACGCGGCCCTGCAGGATAGCTTGCGGCTGATAGCAAAATGGCATCTGACTGGAAATGCACCTCATTTCCGTTGGTCGCCTTATTCAGTTCTTTATTCAGTATGGCTACCTGGCGGTCTTTGTCGGCCTGCTCGCGGAGGGCGCCGGTATTCCCTTGCCCGGAGAGACGGTGCTTCTCATCGCGAGCGCGCTCGCCGCGCGTCCCACCGGATTGAACATTGGATGGATCGCCCTGATCGCGTTTTGTACCACGTCTGCGGGCGACAACATCGGTTTTTACGTGGGCCGCGCGGGTGGGCAATCTCTGCTCGATCGCTATGGTAAGAAGGTTCACATTGGCTCCCGAACCATTCAGCGTGGCCGGGACCTCATCAGCAGGCACGGATCCTGGGGCGTGTTCTGCGCACGCTTCATCGCGGGTTTGCGAGTGCTGAACGGTCTGGTTGCAGGATCGCTCCTCATGAGCTGGCCGCGTTTCTTCCTCTTCGACCTCCTCGGAGCCGCCTGTTGGGTCGGCTTGATCTGCTCTATCGGCTACTTCTTTGGCCACCGGCTGTTTTGGCTTATTCACCTCATGGGGCGCACCGGCCTGATATTGCTCGCAGCAGCGGTGATCGCGATCGTCTTGTGGGTTCTGCTCCAGAGACATAGGCGCCGAAAGGCTCGAGGGTGACGTCAATGTCCGAACGGCGATCGTTCGGAACGAGCGCCCGACGGCAAAGACAGCTTCAGCAGGGGCTTGTCGAAGAGCCTATATTTTGATGATCTCACTGCTGATACCCGGCAAGACGCATGGCCGCGCGAACGAGGGCGATGTGCGAAAAGGCCTGGGGGAAGTTGCCCGTCAGCCGTTTCGCTTTTGTATCGTATTCCTCTGAGAGAAGCCCGACATCGTTGCTGACGGCGAGAACCCTCTCGAACAGGTTTCGTGCATCTTCGATCCTGCCGATCAAGACGTAGTTTTCCACCAGCCAGAAGCTGCAGGCCAGGAAGGCGCCTTGCTGAGCTTTCTTCGATTTGGGTAAGTTACGCAGCAGAAATCCATCTTTGAGCAGCGCCTGCTCTATGGCTTTGACTGTGCCCAGCGCTCGCGGATCGTTCGCCGGCAGGAAGCCGACAACCAACAGCAGAAGTTCTGAGGCATCCAGCGCTTTGGAGCCGTAGTGCTGCACAAAACTATCAAGGTGAGTGTCGAAGCCATGCTTGCAGACATCCGCGTGGATCTTATCGCGCAGATCCTTCCACTCCGCCAGCGGGCCGGCCATGCCATGGTGGTCAATGCTCTCCACGGCCCTATCCAGTGCGACCCATGACATGACGCTCGAGTACGTGTATCGCTGAGGTTCGTCACGCGACTCCCACATGCCGGACCCAGGCTGCCGCCAGGTCTTCACCAGGTATTCAGTTAGCTCTTGCTGCAGTTCCAGTTCCTCTTGCCGGCACGGCACGCCGGCGCTTCGAGCGTGCGCGAGCGCTACGGCGATCTCACCGAAGATATCTTGTTGATTTTGATGTTGAGCGGCGTTCCCGACGCGGACAGGCGCCGAGTTTTCGTAACCTGGCAGCCATGGCAACTCCCAGTCGGCGATGTGGCGCTCGCCTCCGATGCCGTACATGATCTGGACCTGGGAGACGCCTCGTCCGATTGCGCGTAACAGCCACTGCTTCCAGGCGATCACCTCTTCGCTATATCCACACTCGATCAGCGCGGAGAGAGTAAACGTCGCGTCACGAATCCAGCAGTATCGATAATCCCAATTTAACGGGCCTCCGATTCGCTCAGGAAGTGACATGGTTGGCGCGGCGACGATCCCGCCCGAAGGGCGATAGGTCATGGCTTTGAGCGTGATAAGCGACCGTTCGACAGCCGCACTGTAGGGTCCCTGATATTTGTTGCGGGATACCCAAGTCGTCCAAAAATGATCGGTTTGCTGCAACGCCTGATCGACGTCGATCGGGTCGGGAAGGGCCTCGTAGGAGCAGCCATAGGTAAGGACAAATGTCTGAATCTCCCCGGCAGTCATGGTGAACTCCGCGCTGAGAATGCCCCGTTCCGATTCCTTTACGAGTGACGCGGTAGGCAAAACAGTGAGGTTGGGGCCGGCTGTTGCAACCCAGGCAGATTCCCCTCGAGCGCTGGCTTCGAAGTGAATCCATGGAATCGTGCTGCCATAGTCGAAGCGAAGACAAAGCTCGGTATGCATTTTGATAACGCCAGCCGTGCAATGCACGATGCGGACCAGATCGGATTGACGGCCACGGATGGGCATAAAGTCGGTGACCAGAACGCTGCCCACGGGCGTCTCCATCGTGGTCTCGAGAATGAGCGTTCGGGGCCGGTAGCGGCGCGTGAATACGGTGTGCTTATCCTGGGGAGCAAGTTGCCAACGGCCATTGCTGGGCGAGCCGAGGAGTGCGGCGAAGCAAGCAGGGGATGAGAAGTCCGGCCAGCACAGCCAATCGACGCTACCGTCGCGGCTAACCAGGGCGGCCGTCTCGCAATCGCCGATCATGCCATAGTCTTCTATCTTGTGCATGAATTCTCCGAACCTCGACGCTACGGTTGATTACTGCCGATCTGGGAGCCACTGGGGAAATCGCGTGTGTGCAGAAAGCTGAGGAGGTCGTCGACTTCGTCAGGCTTCAGGATGCCGGCGAAAGACGGCATATTGTGGCCGCCGTTCAGAATGCGCCACTCCATTTGTTCGCGGTTCAGCCGGTCGGCGGCACGAGAAAGGTCAGGGCCGCGCAAACCGCCGTAACCCTCGATCATGTGGCAGGATTCGCACCGCTTGTCGTGGAAAAGCGCCGCCCCGCGCTGGGCGCTGGGGCTGAGCGATGCGGTCATCGTGGCCGGGAGCGGCGGAGCATTGAAGCGCGGCGACCAGGGTGAGAGCTTGCCTTCATACCACAGCGTGCACACGCCAACCACTACGATCGTAACCCAGGCGACTGCCCAGGGCCGCCGACGCAGGCTCCGCTCTCCGCTGTTGAAGAAGAAGGGAAGCGCAAACATGGAACCGAACACCATGGCCGGCGCCAGAATCATAATTCCCGACTCGAGCTGGTGAGGGCTCATAGCGAGAATCGCAAAGTACCACAGCAGATACCAATCGGGCCGGGGTTGGTCCCAGCGCATCAGCTGGCCGGCGATGACACGGATGCGCATCCACGCGTGCTCCTTGCCGCAGAACTCCGCACACGTGCCAAGATAAGTTCCGGGATAGTCCGCGGCGAGCCATATCTTGGCATGCCGTCCGGGAATCAAATCGATTTTGCGTCCCAACTCCGGGACCCAGAAGTCGTGTATCACATCGGCGGACTCGAATCCGAACTGCACATTCTTGCCCGTGGGAATATGGATTTCATTCGCGTGATGAAGCCGAGTTTTGGGTAGCGAACCTCCCACCACCATTGGTGCCCGACGACAACGATGTCATCGCCGCTGGCCTGCGCGGGCGGGTCGGAGGTATGCATCACGTGCAACATGAAGACAAAGATCACGGCCAACAGTATCGTTGGTGGAATGACATAAACCATTTCCCACTTTGTGCTGCCGAACACCTGCTCGGGGTCTGCCTCACCGGGCCGAGCACGAAACTTCCAGCCGGCATACGTAACCAGCCCTGCTACCAGAAGAAAGATGGCCAGGCACACATAGAGCACCCAGGTGGAAAGCTCGAAAATAGAGTGGGCGTAGTGCGACTGCGGATGCAGCACCGGGACGGGATCTACCTCTGCGATGAGAAGCCGTGCTGTCAACGCGCGCAATAGACTCGCCGTCATGCCAGGAACCCTCGCTGCAACCAGCTAGTGGCGACATGAAGCAAGATCAAGATCACTTCAGTCGCGGAACGCCCTTCCCCCACGTTTCTGGCGGAGCAAGTTCGCGACGGATTGGGGGCGACGCCATATCGCGCTGGTTGCTGGTAAAGATCTTGTCACCTTGGGTGATCAGATAATCTGCCGTGCGCGCCGCCAAAGCCTGGATGGTCAGGCCAGGATTGGCTGAGCCCTGCGTGGGAAAAACACTGCCGTCGCAGACGAACAAGTTGGAGACATCGTGCGCGCGGCCGAACTTGTCCACCACAGACTTACGCGGATCTGCTCCCATACGACACGCGCCCACCAGGTGCGCGTATCTCGCCTCCTGCACGACCTCAGTCGCGCCGGCGGCGTGCATAACGGCCTCCGTCTTCTCTTTGGCAGCCTTGATGAGCCTCTTGTCGTTCTCGTGAAGATGAAAACTGACGTGCGCTACCGGCAGACCGAAGCGGTCCTTATCCTCCGAGAGGGTGACCCGATTATCTTTCCAGGGAAGAATTTCGCCCAGCAATCCGAACGCTGCCCAGTGGTTGTAATCCATCATCTCGCGGCGTAGACCCCATCCCCACGCCTTTTTCGCAGCGAGCATCTGTTTGCCAAAAGCCACCGGAAGAGGTCCCACGGTCTGAATCGCGAAGCCCCGGGCGAAATTGTTCTTAGGGTTGGTCTCGTAGAACTCCTCCGTGAGCGCATGCGCGGGAGGCGCCTTGTACATGCGAACCGGTTGGTCGAAGCGGCCCATCACCACATTTCCTGCCTGCGCCATTAGATAGCGCCCTACAGTTCCACTGGAATTCGCCAGTCCATGTTCGAAGCGGGGGCAAGCTGAGTTGAGCAGCAACCTGGGCGTTTCAATGGCGTAGCCGGCGAGAATCACAGCCTTGGCACGCTGGAAGTGTGCATGACCATCGATATCGTAGTAGTGGACACCGGTGACGCGGCCGTCCTTGCCCAGTTCGACGCGAGACACCATGCAACCGTCGCGGATCTCGGCGCCCTTCTTCAATGCGTCTGGAATATGGGTCACCAGCGTGCTCGCCTTTGCCCCAACCTTGCAACCCTGAATACAGAAACCGCGATAGATACAATGCGGCCGGTCGCCATGGGAGCCGGAGAGGATGGCTACCGGGCCGCCGATCGATACTGGGATGTTGAGTGCGGTACAGCCCTTGATCAGCGCGTCGCCGACGCCCCCCATCGGATGGGGCCCGTAAGCGTATCCATGCGGATGACCCCACGGATAATACGCTGGGCCGGCCACGGGCATCTCCAACTCAAGCTGCTCGTAGTAGGGCTTTATGTCCTCGTACGTGATGGGCCAATCTGCGCCCACGCCATCGCGTGTATAAACCTCGAAGTCGGAGGGATGCAGTCGGGGTGTGAAAGCGGCCCAGTGGACCGAGCCGCCGCCCACTCCCTTGCCACAGTTATTGGCTCCCAGCGCCAGCGGATCGGAACCCCCGGTAAGTCGCGGTTCCGTCCAGTAAAGCTCGTGAGAGCCGGCCTCGTCGCTGACCCAGTCTCTCTCCGTATCCCAGAAAGGCCCTGCCTCCAGTCCGACGACGTTGAATCCTGCGCGTGCCAAACGCTGCAGCAGAACGCCGCCGGCCGAGCCGACGCCCACAATGGCGTAGTCCACTTCTTCGTACTCTCTGAAGCGCCGCATCGGCAGGTGAATCGACTGCAGGGATCCGACCATGTGCTTGTGAGAGTTACGAGTTTCAAAGGCGCCAAGAAGAGGCTTTTTCAATATGCGCCTCCCCTCTGGTGATTGCTGTGTTGGCCTGCCTCCGTGTGGTGGCTTGGAGTGGAGTCGATTTCATCGGAAACAGCGGTGGCGGGAGCAAGCCAGTCGTAGCGCTTCTCCTCCACCTCCCAGGGCTCCGGCTCGCCGCGCTCCAGGCGGGTATAAGCACGCGGGTATGCTGGGCCTCCGAAGCCAATCTCGTCCCAAGCCCAGGGATGAGCATAGTACGCATCAACTGCATCGCCCATGATCATCTGCCAGAAGCGGTGCACCGACATTTTCTTCCAGATCTCGGGCGCGGCCTCAGGCTTGCCGTCGTGGATTGCCTTGAGAACGAGATCCTGCTGCAGGTGTGGCAGCAGGAGAAATCTTCCAGCGTAGCGATGCTCGGCCTCGCGGTCGATGGCCTCGATGCCAATTTCGTAGACAACGCGGTCGTGCGGCATGGTTTCGTAGCGGTATCCCACCGTCTGATTTTGCGCAAGACGGTGATCGAGAACGGCAACGATGGGAATCTGTCGCTCGGGAGTGCGGTCTGTCTGCGGAATCAGGTGAGCGAAGACCGCAGTCCAGAAATTCCAGGCATCTTCGGAAAAGAATTGCCGCTCTGGTGGATGCTCGACGCGCTTCTCCACCACAGTGCGGGTTGCGTCGTCCCAAAACGGGCTCTGGGAGAGTGTGCTGAAGCCGGCGTAATAGCCGGGCTGCTTTCGAGCCGCAAGCGGCTCGCTCGTATCGGCGTCGCGCGGGCACAAGGCCGGATCGACTGGGGGATGACCGTATTTCATTTGTCCCTCCGCCGCAGCAGGCTGGCGAGTATGCCCAGCATGCCGGCCGCGCCGAAGAGCAGGGGAGCAAAGATGGGCGGACCGTACATGATGTTGTAGAGCAGACGTTTGCTGCCGCCGGGCCGGCGAAGTACGCCGCGCGCATGATAGTAGAAACCCACGGCTGCATCCGCCCCCGCGAGCGCAGACACAGCGGGCAAGGCGGTGGTGGCAAGTCTGCGGCTTTTCACCGACGCAAAGGCAGTGCCGGCAAGAATAGGCGCCAGAACCACCGGGCTCCACTGGATCCAGTAGCGAAAGTTGTTCTTGTAGTGCGAGTAGTAGGCTTCAAAGCCGCTGAGTAGTGCGCTGACGCCGGTAACAATCGCAACCTGGCGCTGAAAACGGCCTTCACGCATATCCTGATCGGCGGAAAGCAGGTGGCGGCCTTCGCCGGAGGGGAAGAGGCGCGCAGGAAACCCGTCCTTGCCCGATGTCGAGATCGCGCTGGAACTGTCTTCCCGCTGCAGATAAGAAGCGATCAGTCCAAGATATGCGCTCGTACCAAACAGCAGCGGCGCGAAAATCGGTGGTCCCATAATCATATTCGTCATGGGCAGCCGCCAGCCGCCAGGCTTCCTTTTGATGCCGCGTACGTGAAAGTAGAAGCCGATGGCCGCGTCGGCTAGGGTAGCCACCGAGACAAGGCGGAGAATCGTGCGCGCGGCCCGCTTGCTGAAGAAACCTGCAATTCCCGCTGCGCCGAGCAGAACACTCAGAATCACCGGCGTGTACATCACGCGCCGGCTGTAGCTCCCGCGATAGTGCTCGTAAGCGACCTCGAGCCCGCTTACGATACTTGTCCCCGCGGTGAGCAGAGAGAGGCTTCTCTGAAAGCGCCCTTCCCTGATCAGGTTTCGAGCGATCTCCAGGTCCTCGAGAGGATCCGTGATCGTAAGTGCCGACTCGCCAGGCATCGTTTAGATAACCTCGCGAATCTTGTCTTTTCCGATGGTCTTGATGATCTTAAGGGCGTCCTTCTGGCCCCGTGCCAGGGCCTCGGCGAAGTGAATCGCCTGCTCGGTCGTAATCTTGCCCGGCATCGGAGGCTCGTTGGGGTCAACCACGGCCTGGACCACGGTCGGACCGTTGTGCGCCAAAGCCTCGCGCAGAATGTCTTCTGCATCCTCGGGCCGCTCGATGGTGTAACCCTTGGCCCCGCAAGCGGTGGCCACCATGGCAAAATCGATCGGCTCAAGCTCAACACCGAATTCGGGATTACCCTCCAGGATCATCTGTTCCCATTTGATCTGCCCGAGCACGTTGTTCTTGATAACGATGACGCAAACCTGCAGCTTGTATTTCACCAGCGTGGCGATGTCGCCCATTAGCATGGTTAGGCCGCCATCACCCACCACGCAAACAACCTGCCTTCCGGGATAAGCGACGGCGGCTCCGATGCTATAGGGAAGGCCGTTGGCCATGGTGGCAAGCGAGCCAGAGAGAGAAAACTGCATCGTGCCGCGAATGTCTACGTGGCGCGCTGTCCAGGTAGCGATGGTGCCGCTGTCTGAGGAGACGATGGCATCGTCCTTCAAGAGTTTGTTCAGCGTATGCGTAACCACCTGGGGTTTCATCGGCATGTCTTTACGCGTGCCACGCTCTTCCATGAGCCCGAACCAGCTCTTCATCCGTTCCTGCGACTTCTTGAGGAACTTGTGGTTCTTTGTCTTCAACAAGGGCATCAGTGCCGTGAGAATGGTCTTCGCATCGCCCACCAGGCCAACATCCACCTGGTGCCTAAGACCGATGCGAGTTGGATTGATTTCGATCTGTACGCATTTTGCCTGGCCCGGTTTGGGGAGAAATTCCATGTACGGATAGCTGGTGCCGATCATGATCAGGGTGTCGCACTCCTCCATCGCATCGACCGAAGGCGCGGTGCCGAGCAGCCCAAGGCCGCCTGTCGTGTAAGGGCTGCGATCCGGCAGCACAGCTTTGCCCAGCAGAGCCTTCACCACCGGGCCGCCAACCGTTTGTGCAAGATGGGCAAGCTCTTCGCTGCAGCCGAGCGCGCCTCGCCCAGCAAAAATGACGACCTTAGATCCCGCGTTGATGACGTCCGCGGCCTCCTGAATGAGTGACTGTGCCGGCTTGGCTGAAGATGGAACAGCCCAATCCCCGCTGTGGTGTGCCACGTTGGCATTACTACGATGTTTTTCCGTGACCGGCCACTCCTGAATGTCCTTAGGAATGCAAATGTGCGAGACACCCTTCCGCCCGTACGCGGTCCGCACCGCCATATCCACCACGTTCACCGCGTGCGGGGCGCTCATCACCCGCTCGTTGAAGACCGAGACATCCATGAACAGCTTGTCGAGATCGACGTCCTGCTGGTAGTCCATGCCGATCAGGTCACTGAAGGTGTGTCCTGTGATGGCGAGCACCGGCTGCTGATCGCACTTCGCGTCATAGAGTCCGTTCAACAGATGCACACCGCCGGGCCCTGAGGTGGCGCAGCACACGCCCAGTCGCCCGGTATACTTCGCATAGCCCACGGCGGCGAACGCCGCGGCTTCTTCGTGTCGCACCTGGATGAACTTGAGCTTGTCTGCGTGGGTTCTCAGAGATTCGAAAAATCCGTCCACGCCATCTCCGGGAAAACCAAAAATGGTATCGACTCCCCATTCGATCAGCCGCTCTACGATCAAATCTGAAACCTGCTTCGCCACAACATTTCTCCTTTACTTCGGGTGAGGGCGCCGGTGGGCGCCGTGCATTACTTCGATGCGTGTTCGCGCAGAAAGTCCAGGGAACGATCAAACCAGGTACTGTGCCGCGTCTTTCTCTTTAAGCGTTAAGCCCGCCCCCGACCGGGAACGATCCGGCGACATGACGCCATCCACGGGCTCGCAGAAGCCGTCGAAGAACATTCGTTCGATGCGGACATGATCGTGGAAAAACTCCATGTGAATCGCACGCGGTACTGCGCAACACACATGTAGATGCATACTTGGCCCACAATGCGAAGAGAGGGGCACATTGGCTGCCCAGCAGAGAGAAGCGACGTCGAGAAATCCGCTGATGCCCCCACATCGCGTCGCATCAGCCTGCAAAACCGTGACTGCCTTGGCCGTTAACATGCGCTCGAAGTACCAGGCGGTATAGCCATACTCGCCCGCTGCGATATCGATACCGATTGGCGCCCGTGAACGCACTTCGCAGAGACCCAGGAGATTGTCAGAGCTGACCGGCTCCTCAAACCAACGCACGTCCTGCTCCTGGAAACGGTTGCCGAGTTGGAGTGCCTGGGTAACGGTGTAAGCTCCGTTCGCATCCACGAAGAGCTCCGTAGCGTCGCCGATGGCTTTGCGCGCAACTTCAACGCGCCTCAGATCGTCGTGCGGATGGGTACCAACCTTCATCTTCACCATGCGGAAGCCTCGCTCCGCCCATCCACCGAGCTGGCTCTGCAATTGTGCATCGTTATATGAAGTAAAGCCTCCGCTGCCGTACACGGGAACACCTTGCCGCACCGAACCGAGCAGACTGACCAGAGGAGTATCAAGCAACCTTGCTCGCAAATCCCAAAGCGCGTTATCGATGGCGGAGATCGCCATCGAGGTGATGCCGGTCTCGCCCGAGTTGCGCACCTGGCGATAAAGTGCCTGGCGAATGGCCCCTTGTGAGAACACGTCCGCACCGCGCACTACCTTGTCCAGCAGAGATTGCACCAGCTTCCCCGTAGCAGCATCCGCGTATGTATAGCCGATACCGGGTTTGCCGCCCGCTTCCAGGCTTACCAGGACCATCGTCGTCCTGGTCCAGGAGAAAGTTCCATCAGCTTCCGGCGCGTCGGTGGGCACCGTGTAGACTGCGACCTTTGCCTGCGTGATCATGCAACTCTCGAACATATTGGCCTCAGAACTCGGTCATGACCTTGACGCCATCGTTGGTTACAGCGACCACGTCACAGTGGCGCATTCCGCCGTAGCCTGCGAAATACGCAGCCGGCTCCAGGTTGAATGTCATGCCCGCCTTGAGCACATCCGTGGAGAGGGGATGGATACGTGGCCTGCCATTCGGATTGGCAGCGGCGAACCCCACTCCATGGCCGGCGGCATGCTTGAATGCATTGCCGAATCCATGCAACTCCATAGTGGCTCGCACCGCATGATCGACTTGTTGACCGGTTGCGCCGGGACGAATCGCGCGCAGGCCTGTGGTGCGTGCTTCATCGATTGCGGCACGGATATCCCACTGTCGGTTTCTAGGCTCGCCGGCGATGTAGGTCCGGGTGAGATCAGTCCAGTAGCCATCGGCGCAGGTGTTGGCATGAATCATCACCAGATCGCCGTCCTTAATCAAACGCTGCCTGGTTCGGGCATAAGCCGCATCGGCTGTGGCGGAATTTGGTCCAGACATACAAAAAAAATAGCCATAGCTGCGCTGCAGGCCTTCCGCCTTCCTCGTTGTTTCGAAAGCGGACTGCGCAGCGGCAGCGACATCTGTTTCTCGCAGGCCGGGCCGAATGCGATGGGCAGCCTCCACAAAGCCGACCGCTGCGACATTCGCTGCGCTTTGCATTAGTTCCAGTTCCTTTGTGGTCTTTACCGCCTTCATGTCCTCAAGCAGTTCGTCGCACCCCAGATAGGTAGAGGCTGGCGCAAGCTCGCGTAGCAGTTCAACAAGCCGAGAACGAAACTGGGCGCACACTGCATAGCTGGAAGGCTGAACGCCCTGGCCCAACTGCAGCCCGATCTTGGTATGCGGCATCGCCAGACCGTCGATCACGCATTGCAATGGCTCTTTCAGGAGGTGCAGCGGATCGGCCAGGGTATGAAGGCCACCGGGCTTATAAGGGATAAGTTTCGCCGAAGACGTCTCTTCCGCTAGTTCAACCTCGTCCTCCGGGAGCACTACCCTCACGTCACCGTCTGAGGTGAAGAAAGCGATGCTATCTCCTATCACCGGCCAATAGCCAGTCAGTAGAAGAACTTCCGTTGGGGAACTGGCGACGATCACGTCGTAACCCGAGTCAGTCAGAGACGCTATCGTCCTCGCGTGCCTTTCGGGATCGACAGCCATGATGCGCACATTTCCTTCCAACTACGGCGTATAGATGGCGTAAATAGGACGTCGGGATGTTCGGTCGGCCGAAAGATAACCTCTCTGTCTCCCGTGCAAGCGAAAATAGGCGCTTCCCTTTTGTGGTGTACGCGGTGAGTGAACGATTGATGGGCTCGGTTGGCATAGAGTCGTTGTCGAAGCCAGGAAATCTCCCCGCGAAAGCAGGAATGAGCGATCGGCCAACTTCGTTGCGAACTCGGCATCGCCTAATGCAAGGCTCTCAGAGATAGATACAAGCTCATCTAAGTGACTCCGGCGCCCAGCCGTTTGGAAGGCGCAGTTTTGCCTTAGCCTATCGTGCCTTTGTGCGACTATAGATAACTAGCAGCGCGAAGAATACGGGCAATTTCTGTAAGGCTTACCCTTGACTCATAATTGGCATCCTACAATTTGTAGCGTTGCTTAAATGCCTCGAAAGGTAATCATGCCAAAGGCTCCAGTAGTCGTAGTAACCGGTTCGTCGGCCGGCCTCGGCCGGGCGATCGCTCACGGCTTTGCCAAGCGTGGCGCGAGCGTCGGCCTCATCGCCAGAAATCCAGAGGCCCTTAACGCTGCAAAAGACGAATGCGAGGCGCTGGGCGGCAAGGCTCTGGTGCTACCTACCGATGTATCCGATGCCGGTGCTGTTGAGGCTGCAGCCAGCCGTGTCGAGGAGGAGTTTGGTCCTATTGACATCTGGGTGAACGATGCGATGGTCAGTGTTTTCTCTCCGGTCAAGGAGATGGAAGCGTCGGACTACAAGCGAGTGACGGATGTGCTGTATCTCGGCTTTGTGCATGGAACGATGGCCGCCTTGAAGAGAATGCTTCCCCGCGATCGAGGCACGATCATTCAGATCGGTTCGGCACTGTCATACCGGTCCATTCCCTTGCAATCTGCATATTGTGCCTGTAAACACGCCATTAATGGATTCACAGATTCTCTGCGCTGCGAGCTGCATCACGACAATAGCAACGTCAAGCTCACAGCTGTACAAATGCCCGCCATGAACACGACGCAGTTCGGTTGGGTCAAGAACCGCATGCCGAACAACCCCCAGCCGGTTCCACCGATCTTTGAGCCGGAACTCGCTGCGGAAGTTGTCGTCGCTGCGGGCCTCGCCAGGCAACCACGCAGGGAATATTGGGTGGGTTCGCCCACTGTTATGGCGATCGTAGGGCAGAAGTTCATTCCTGGTTTGCTCGATTGGTATCTCGGGAAGACTGGATATAAGTCGCAACAGATTCCGAACGATCCAAAGGATCCCAGTACGCCGGACAATCTCTATAACTTTGTTCCCGGGGCGCATAGCACACGCGGCAAGTTCACCGATCGTTCTTCCACAAGTAGCGCGGAGATTTTTGCATCGCTGCATCTCGGTGTGGTCGCGCTGAGCGCCGCCGTGGCCCTCACCGCTATTGGCGGCGCGCTGGTTGCAAAACGGAAGCTTTTATGAACCCCGGATGCGACAGCCCGTTTGCCTCGATGAGCAAAGACAGTCGGCTTGTTATCGGTTCTTGTTGTGTAGCGCTGGCGACCCTGGCGCCAGTGGCGCTCTATCAGTCTGGCATTCTTCCGCGACTTCCCGATCCACCTCTGCGCGTTTTCGATTCGCAACGAATCACTACGTCGCACGCAGCGCATCCTCTCGGAATTCCCGATGGATGGCTTGGGCTAGCCAGCTTCGGGGCGACACTCGCTTTGGCCATTTTGGCCAGACGCCACCGGACCGCGAAGAAGTTGCTCGGCGCAAAACTCACGCTGGACGCCTCGGCGGCCGCATTCAACGCCACCCGGCAGGTGGTCAGCTTTGGCAAGCTTTGCTCCTGGTGTACCGGCTCTGCGCTTGCTGCGGGCCTGATGGCGTACGCCGGCCGAGAGGCGATCCAGGAGACATGGACGGAGGCGAGTTCCATGGTTAAAGCTGGCATTGGAGATTGAGGGAACAGTGAGCAGGTGGTTGTTCTGCCACCGCATCGCTTTAACAAGTGTATTTGAGATGTGAGGCTCGGTTCACTCTGCAGCCGAACCTCATCGCGTCACCGGCAGGCAAATGAATCGAGGAAAACGACTTATGAATGACATCAGTAAGTGATAACGCCGCCAAGCAGATGCTCACCGAAGTTCTCAGCGTGAGGGATCCCACCATCGCGGGTCTTGCGAAGGCTGATCCAGGGACTCGCTCCGAACTCGTTCAGATATTTAGAAAGCTCCAAACCCTCAGTTCGCAGACAGCGCGATAGGCATCTGCGGGGTAATCGAACTACGCCTTCTGCCGCGCTCGAACGTTCTTAAGCCAGCCATAGACGGAAAATGCGCTGCCTGCAATGCATAGAACGATGAATCCAATCATGCTCCACCGGAAGACCTCGGAGTCAGCCATTTTTAAAATGGCTTTCCCATACTTGATTGCGAGCAGTCCTAGAATCAGGAAACGCACTCCGCGGCTAAAGAAGTTGATGACGCAGATGCGGAGCCTCGAGTAATTCAAAGCCGCGGCGGCGGCAATCACCATGGTGAACGGAAAGGGCGGTGGCGCGATACACGCGAGCACGATAGCCTTGGCGCCGCTTTTGCCGATCTTTCCGCTTAATTTGTCGAATCGTTTCGCGCCGGCCATCTTCTTGATGCCCTCTTCGCCGAGTTTGGCCGCCACCCAGGCAAGCACAAATACTCCAATGGTGGATCCGGTAGCAGCCGAGAGGACATACCACGGAAGGCCCTGATGGTGGCGTGCCACGAGCGTGACCACCAGCAGATCGTTGCCAAAGGGGAGGAAGAGAAACGAAGAATCGAGCGCACCCATCAACACCGGGCCAAAATAGCCAAGATGCAATAAGAAGGCGAGGAAAGGACGGAATAGTCTTGCCAAGGTGTCGATATTCTTTCACCCGTCCCGTCTCTCGATCAACTGGTGTCGAAAAGACTTGGGACGGTCACAGCCCGTTAATGGCGTAATCGTGGTAGTCGATCGTCAACGTCTCCCATCGTAGGCTTGTGAAGGGAGACTAACAGGCAGAGCGCTCAGCACACGAGCGGCGAGCGATTTTGCCTCGCGCTCGCCGGAGGACGAAACGTCACCACTCACCCCCGCTTATACGCGTCCAACTCGTGTATCAAAGGCATGGCAGACGACGGAGTCTTAACCGCACCGCTGATAATCCGCTGCCTGTCCACGCCCTCGCCATACATAGCGCTATCACCGCTCTTGTCTGCTTGGACGACCGCACCACTCAGGCTGACACCGGCAAATACTCCCTTGGCGCGGGAATAAGACAAAACTTCTGCGTTCAGCTTTAGGTCGGTAGCTGCGGACGCGTTGCGGCCTACGGGGCCGGCCGCCACGGAGGCGTCGGCTCCAAGTTTAAACTTATCGCTTAAAAGGCTATGGAGCGCGTGAGCGTTCATGAAAAGCATCACGATATCCGTCGAAGACCCACCGATCTGGTACCCTACGCTGCCGCCTTCAAGAGCAAGAAAAATAGGAGCACTCCAACCGTGCTCCGTGCGGCAGGTCGCCAGACCGCGGCCGTAATTGCCCCCGAAGATAAAGGCAAACTTCTTGTCCCCAGGAATGATTGCGATGCACTTTGCCCTTTCCAGTAAGTCATGCGGAATACCCTTATCCGGGGTGTCCATGATTTCTTTAAACACCTGAGCCGCCTTCTGCGTCCGGGCGACATCATCGTCGCGATCTGAAGCTTGTGCGAATTGAATGCCCAACAGGATAAGCGTCGACAGGAGGAGAGTGCGTTTTAGCATGAGTTTGCTCTTTCCGCTTGGATTTGTTCCGAGAGGTCGGCCGTCATGGAGCGTTGTTGCGAGCCCCGTAATCAAGCATCACTTTCGTACATTGGTGCCAAGACATCAGTTTCGATGCGCTAAGCGGATGAGAGGATGTCAAGCTGTGAAGCAGCGTCCTGGTCGAGCCGGCGATCGTGCTCAGCAGCGACCGCGCCCCTTCTGGGCCTCCCGAATACGCCCACGCGATCGAGGACTTTATACCTGGATCAAACCTTTGGTCGACATAAAGTAATACAAGCGCAAGAGCAGACGCCAGCAAGAGCATCATGGAGGGCACGAACCAAAACCCGGTTCTCAACTGATCGAGCCATCGGTCGAAGCGCGCGCGCATTTGCCCCTTTCTTTATGGAACTTGGCATTGGATGCCCTACGTCGTTGAAAGGGGGCTTTTTGCTGGAAGCAGCGCCTGTTTCGGCAAACGGCCTTCGCCGGCTTGCCTTACGCCTTTATTCTGCGGGCCCATCCGGCTCAACCTTCCACTAAGTTATTTTAAATTCCAAGCGTGGCGTACAACGCAGCGGAACCTGTCCCCGTGAATGCCCGCCTAGTAAACCCGGGGACCAGACGGGAAGTTTACCTCATGACTTATTGATGACGTTTGGTGGACAGACGGACCTGGCACTTAGGGAAAACAAAGCCATGCTAGTTTTAGAGCTGGTTCGCTTTCGTGAAGGTGCCAGCTCCGTCTGGAAGATGTGAAAAATGAACACAATAGTTCGCAGCATGCTCACCCCGATCATCATGCCCAAAAACAATTACTGGCTTCTGCGATTCAGACGACATTTCGTTCTCGCCGCAGTCGCAGTGACAATCAGCTTCTTGGCGTATGCCGCAACGCCTCCACCAGACGTTCGCCATCGACTGAGCATGGCGACTGCCTATGCTGGTCTGATTTTTCTCGCGGCATCGCTGTGGCTCGGTCCATGGAATGTTCTGCGACAGCGGCCTAATCCCATCAGCTTCGATCTGCGCCGGGATGTCGGCATTTGGACAGGCATCCTCGCAATCCTGCATACAGCAATTGGCTTGACGGTGCATCTCCGCGGACGGATGTGGATGTATTTTTTCAAACAGTTTCATCCGCTGAGGCTGCAAAATACGCAATTCGGTTTTGCGAATTTTACGGGGCTCGCGGCCGCGCTGCTCTTCCTGATGCTCTTAGCCATCTCTAACGATCTTTCGCTGCGCACCTTGAAAATCCGCCGCTGGAAGTCTCTGCAGAGATGGGCATACGTAGCGTTCGTGCTGACAGCGGCCCATGGCATAGCTTATCAATCGATAGAGAAGCGTCGCGTCCCTTGGGTTCTTGTTTTTTCAGGGGTCATGATCGCAGTTGTTGCTGGTCAAATCCTTGGCTTTGTCCAGGTTCAACGGCGGATAAGCCACGGTCAGGAGAACCAGGTATTTGACCGATAGGAAGCGCACCATCTGCCCGGAGGGTAAACGATCATGCCACAGACGGACCGGGGGACACCGGGCGGCTTGTCGGTACTGCCTAACAACAGCCTTAGGAATTCGGCAATGATTCTGTTATAGATTTAGGCGCAAAGGCCGAGATGTGGGCTAAACTCAAGGCCAAAGAACAGGAGAATCTTAGGATGGTCCCCGAAACGTCACTCGACTTTTCACGCCGCCAGTTTCTCACTGCCGGAGGTTTGACGGTTGCCGCAGCTTGTTTTGCTCGATGTTCCCTGATCGCCGAGACAGGCGGCATCGTTGTAGGAGCGTTCAAAGAAGCCGCCACAGCGAAGGTCACGGTTCAAAGCCTTCGCCGCAACATCAGCGTCCTTTTGGGAGCTGGTGGAAATATCGCCGTTCTCACAGGTCCTGACGGAAGGCTGCTGGTTGATGCGGAGATCGTCACCGCACGTCCGAACGTCTCGAAAGCGCTCGCGAGCATCAACGCGGATCCCATCAAACAATTGATCAACACTCACTGGCATTTCGACCACACCGGCGGAAACGAGTGGGTCCATGAGGCTGGAGCCAGTATCTTGGCGCATGAGAACACACGCAAACATCTTTCCCAGGCCACGCGCGTCGAAGGCAACTGGCAGTACACTTTCCCAGCCGCGCCCGCGGGTGCGATTCCCTCCACCGTCTTCAAAGACGAACACACTCTGCATGCCAACAACACGACTCTGATGCTTAAGCACTACTCGCCTGCTCACACGGATTCCGATATCTCCGTGTATTTTTCTGAGGCCGACATTCTTCACACCGGCGACACGTTTTGGAACCGCGATTACCCTTTTATCGACTATGGGACAGGAGGCAGCATCGACGGCCAAATACGCGCGGCGGCTTCGAACATCGCAAAAGTGACCAGCAAGACGATCGTCATTCCCGGGCACGGAGCCGTGGGCGGTAAAGCCGACCTGATCTTATTCCGAGACGTGTTGGTTGAGATCCGCGACAAGGTTGCAGCCCTCAAGAAACAGGGCAAGTCCTTGCCTGACGTTGTCGCGGCTAAGCCTGGGGCGCGATATGACGCGGTATGGGGAACCCTGTTCCAGAACCCGAGTGACTTTGTCGCGCTCGTGTACCAGGGCGTTTGAGAGCATCTAAAATCTACATCTTCAGCTCTTGAGGAATGCCAGCAGGTCGGCGTTGATCTTCTCCGCCTGCGTAGTAGGCATACCATGCGGAAAATCCTTATAGGTAATTAGAGTCCCATTCTTCAGCAGCTTTGCCGATTTCGGGCCCGCCGCCACATACGGAACAATCTGGTCGTCCTCACTATGCATCACCAGCACGGGAATCGTGATCTTCTTCAGGTCCTCGGTAAAGTCTGTCTGAGAAAATGCCACAATCCCGTCATAGTGCGCCTTGGCGCCGCCCATCATCCCCTGCCTCCACCAATTTGCAATGGTGGCCTCCGACGACTTCACCCCCGGTCGGTTAAATCCATAGAAAGGCCCTTCCGGCAGGTCGCGATAGAACTTCGACCGGTTCGCCGCAAGCTGCGCCTGCAGATCGTCAAACACTGACTTCGGCAGGCCCTCTGGGTTGGCCGCCGTCTTCACCATCAGTGGAGGCACCGCGCTGATGATGGCAGCCTTGTACACGTCCTGTTGTCCACGCCGAGCCAGATAGCGCACCACCTCACCGCCGCCCGTCGAGTGCCCTACATGGATCGCGTCCTTCAAGCCGAGATGTGCTGTAAGCGCCGCCAAGTCATCCGCATAATGGTCCATATCGTGTCCATCGGCCACCTGCGTCGAGCGTCCATGCCCACGTCGATCATGCGCTATCACGCGATAGCCCTTCCGCAAGAAGAACAGCATCTGGTTGTCCCAGTCATCGGCCGAAAGCGGCCACCCATGGCTGAACACAATCGGCTGCCCCGAACCCCAGTCCTTGTAAAAAATCTCAACTCCGTCTTTGGTCGTGATGGTCGGCATGTAGACTCCTTTGACAATTGGCAGTTAATGCCAGCAAATTAGATCACACTTCGCTTACTTATGCCTGCCGATTCCAAGGCATTCCCAAGGGTCACGAAGACTTAGTGGTCAAGACGCCGTGGGACTTCCTATGTACGTAGATCGCCAGGAAAAGAATGACAAAGGGCATAGTAATTTCGGTCATAAGGAAGATGCCCGAGTTGTTTGCCGCGTGATTGCCGTTGAGAACCATCTGCCGGATGTGCCCCACTGCGTCCCCGAGCAGCCAGACCGAATTAGCAATCGCGGTTGCCAACCAGAAGTTGCCGCGCAGCCACAGACAAAAAATCCCCAGTACGCCGACCGTAAGATCGGCCATCCCTACTTCATATTCATAGGGACTTGTCGACCAGCCGATAGAGGCTGAGGTTTGCAGTGGGCGAAACACATGCGCATAAGCCGTCAGCAAGCCCATCAACCCGACGTAAATTACAAGCAGATATAGCAAATACGTTGCCGCAATTGCCGCGATGCTGCTTCGCCTGGAAGACGAAATCCCGAGGTGGATCGATGCAGCCACCAACGCAAGCACTGCAAACACTAGCTGGAACATTTAGGCTCTCCCGTGCGCACGGCCTATTGTAGAGGTTGGCGATCGAATCCGTCGCTCCTCAATCGGAGCTAAACCAGTTTGACAAAGTATCCCGTAAAGCGCGCCACGTATCTTCGAGATGGGTCTCGGTTCGAATATCTGCGGTAAGTCTTGCTTTCAGCCATGCTCGCTCACCCGAGGTAAGCCATCCGGCCTCGTCGGGCGTGTTGGGCAGTTGAAAAAGAAAGAGAACACTTAACAGGGACCGCGGGAAGCCCTTCCAATAGAAAAAGCCATTGCCAGCCCCGCAGGCCTAGCTTGCCTTGCAGGCTCATCAAGGGGCCGGCAAGCAGACCGTTGGCGATCGGCACCAGGGGCGCGGCGACATAGAACCGGCTGATCGCTCGCGCTCGCAGGTTATCCGGAAACCATTGCAACATGTAAACCACGACGCCTGGGAAGTTGAGACACGCCGGGTCCGGTGGTTGCGGAAACCATTGCCGCGAAGGGTACGGACTTTACTGGCTGCGGAAGAACCTTGGACGAAGGGCACGGCTTCAGCCGTGGCGTAAATGATGGGTCAATGGGGGCTTTACAGGCTGCGGAGAAATTAGGGACCGGACAGGAAAGACGTACCCGTTCGACAAGCTCAGGGCAGGCTCTCAGGGGCTAAAGCCCGACGTATTCTCAATCGTGTGCGGCCCGACTAAAGTCGTGCCCTGATACAAAACCGAAGTGTGCCGGCGAACAACTAAGATTGCTGCGAAGGGGTGTCATGTCGACGCATTTCGACTGGACGCGCGGGTACAATGCCGTTCGTAAACGTGTCCGTTACCTTTGCGCTAGGCTTTTCACGCTTTCCGGGTAGCCGAGCTGAGGTGGGAGCGTCGGGGTTCTCCGGAACGACTATGGTTTTATCCGAGTGAAGTGAGCGGGATATTTTGTAAAATTCGATAAAATTTGGCCTTTTATTGACTTCAGCGGCGCCGCCCAGAGAAGCGTCTATCTGGGGAAAAGGACCGTCTGAGGGAGTTGGCTTTGTCCGGAACGGCGTCGAAAGCGTAGCCGGTCGCGTCGGGAACCCGGCTCAGCTTTTCGGGGTTGATGAAGGGATTGGCAATGCTGGGTTGGTTCCGGTCAAGGTTGGGAGACGACGTGTCGTTCGCCAGTTTAGGGGCCGGCTCGGGAGTAAGGTCCGGCTCGGGGACCTGGGGCGCGGCGGGTTGGGTTTCGGCGGCGGCAACGGCATCGCCTGGCTCTTCCCCTGCGGCTTGGTGCTGCTGTTTGCGGAGCCACTCAGCTTCGTAGATTTGTGCTTCGACGGGCGAGGCCGCGGGTTGCGCAGCTGATGGGGAGAGGCGGCGGCCATTCATTCCGGATGGAATCAGGCCTTCGATGGCTACGATCATCGAGAGCGCCTTGATCTGGCCGGCGATGATGCCTCTGGTCACTTCGTGGCTAAGAGTGGCCAGTTCCCAGAGCCGGGTCAGGATCTGGTCGCGACCAATGTTCAGCTTGCGCAGCCCGTCGGCTTCCTGGTCCACCAGCCTTTCCCTGACGGCGGCGCGGTGCTCATTCATGTAGGCGCGGACGCGGGGCTTGGCTTTGGTGTAGGCGGCGGTTTCGGGGTTGAGACCGACAGCTTCTGCGGCGCGGCGGTCATTCATGGTTCCGGACATGATCAGGAGAGCAAAGGCCATTTCCTGATCGGTGATGGGATCGCTGACCCGCGGCACGCCGGGGCAGGCAGTATTTTTGGGCATAGGTAGTCTCTTTCCTCGGTTTGTACATTTAATCGGGGGCTCACAACGAATTTGTTTTGGGGATCTGTTGGTGACAGAGAGGGGTTGAAGCAGGCTGGCGAAAAATGCTGGCTTTGAGAAGAAAGCAGCCCTCAGCGGCTAAAGCCGGTTTCATTGCACAGCAGTTATGGACGGCCTAAAGGCCGTCCCCTTCAGAGAGGCGAGTTTTTCAGCAGCCTTTGAAGCCGCGGCAGGCCACGGATGGCTGTTGTCGGGGATTTTGTGACAGGGATAGGGTGAGGGACCGGACAGCGGTGAAGCTATCCTTCGCTCACGCGGAAGACCGAAACTACCGGCAACTGCCGGCCAGGGCGCGGTCGCGTGAGAAGCCGTCGCCTGCCGATATCTTCTACTCTAAGAGATAGAGCATTTCCAGGTTTGATGTAAGTGCCTGGATGCTTTTTTTCGGCACAGAAGTCACAGACCCAAAGGTTACTCGGGTTTGGTGTGCGCGTTGGCAGCGAGATGAAATGGGTGGCAAACCGGGTTTTGTGGGGTTCCCCGGGGTGATGCTGGCGTTGGCGTCGTCCCTGGCTTTTGTGGGAGGCCACGGCCGGCGGGTTGGTGGTCTCGTGGGCACTCCGGGAGCGTCGATTGACTACCTCCCATAAATATGGGAGTCTGAGAGGGTGAAGACCACCCTTGAGATTCCCGACCCCGTCTTTCGCCGCGCCAAATCGGTGGCCGCCCAGCGAGGCATCCCGCTGCGCGCCTTTGTAACCGAAGCTGTCGAGGAGAAGCTCGAGGCTAGCTTGAAAAGAGAAGAAAAGCCCTGGGTGAGGCTTGCTGGAGGTCTCAAACACCTCCACAAAGAGACGGTGCGTATCAATCGGATCATCAAGAGTGAGTTCGAGAAGATTGAGCCCGAGGATTGGGAGTGATCCTCGACACCAACGCACTCTCCGCGGTGGCGGATGATGAGCCGGCGGTGGTTCGCGTCTATCGCCAGGCTGCGAGCATGGAGCTGCCCGTGATTGTGCTCGGCGAATATCGTTTCGGTATCGGGCAATCGCGACGGCGCGGTGAGTACGAGAAGTGGCTGCGAGAGCTCATCGGGGCAACACGCGTCCTTGTGGTAGAGGAAGAGACCTCACGGCATTATGCCGGGATTCGAGCAGCACTCAAAAAGGCTGGTCGCCCTATCCCCTCAAACGATCTCTGGATCGCTGCACTCTGCCGGCAACACCGTCTACCACTCCTAAGCCAAGACCAACACTTTGATGCGGTCGAAGGGCTCGAACGCGTCGGATGGTAGTTGAAACGCTTGCGCAGTGTTAGCAAATGGATTTTTTCGATATTCATTGAAGGAACATTGGTGAGAGCCTGGAAGTTATGCGGTTAGTTCCCGTCCCGTCCCCGGGTTACCCGCCTACAAGAACTTCAAGAGTACATAGACAACTGGGACTATATAGAGAAAGCCTTGAATAAAGGCTAAAAAGAAAACGGGATTGATCTTTATCTTCCTTCTGCCGGCGTAACGCAGCGGATGGGTGCAGGTGCAGTCTGACCTGATTTCACCTAAGATACGTATTAGGGTGTAGGGGGGCTCCACCCGTCCGTACATAAGCCGGATATGTCGGCGTGGACGGGCTCTGTGATCGAATCCGGTGTAACAACCCGTCAACGGAGAGCAGCCCCCATCTTTCCGACTATCATCGATGTTGCGGATTTCTGATCATGGGGTACTTTACGTCTATCCCCTCCAAGCCCGAAACTCCTGTTTTCCCAAAGTACCAGTCCCGTCTGACGACTAAATTCTGACGACTAAATTCGAGAGTCGAGGCAGCAGCTATCTTCTCTTGACATAGTTTGGCTATGGCAGTAGCGTTGTTATTGGCATAGCCTGACTATGCTAGAGGTTTTTGTTTGGCTGGAGAGGTGTTGTTTGAATCGAGATGAGATTCCGCCGGGCACGCTTTACCTGTTGATCCTGAAGACGCTGGCGCGGCATGTCGAGCTACATGGATATGAGATTGCCAATTCGATTCAGCGCACTTCGGACGATGTGCTGCAGGTCGAAGAGGGGTCGCTGTATCCGGCGCTCCAGCGAATGTTGATCAAAGGCTGGGTGACGGCGGAGTGGGGGACGACGGCTGGAAACCGGCGTGCGCGCTACTACAAGCTGACGGCCGCTGGGCGCAAGCAGCTGGTGCTGGAGGTCTCGCAGTTTGAGCGCGTGATGGGGGCGATCGGACGCGTGATCCAGACGGCGTGAGGAGTGAGCGATGAATAAAATCCATGAGCTGTTGCGCCGTTTGCGCATGCTGTTTTACCGGAAGCAATTTCACGCAGACCTGGAAGAAGAGATGCGTCTGCATTTGGAGTTGCGAGAGCGGGAGCAGACAGAGGCGGGTGTGCTTTCGTCCGATTCACGGCGCGCGGCGTATCGCAGATTTGGCAATCCAACCTCAATCAAGGAGCAGAGCTATATGGCATGGGGATGGGGATGGTTGGAGAGCTTGGTGCAAGATGTGCGTTTCGCGCTGCGACAATTGTGGAAGACTCCGGGATTTACGGTTACCGCGATCCTCACGCTGGCGCTGGGGATTGGGGCGAATGCGGCTATTTTTACGCTGGTGAAAGCGGTGCTGCTGACGAACCTGCCGGTGGTCGACCCGAAGGCGCTGGTGCGAGTGGGTGATTGGGCTGACTGTTGCCAGAACTCCGGGCCCAACCTGGACGGAGACTACAGCATGTTTTCAACCGACACCTATGAGCAGATGAAGAAGAACACGCCGGAGTTTGAAGAGCTGGCGGCGATGCAGGCGGGGTTTGAGAATCGGCCCGTCGTTTTACGGCGTGATGGAGGCCAAGAGGCTGCAAAGCCGCGGATGGGGGAATTCGTCTCTGGAAACTACTTCCGCATGTTTGGGCTACAGCCTGCAGTGGGACGCCTGCTTTCCGATACGGATGATGGTTCCGGTGCACCAGTGGTTGCGGTAATGAGCTATGCGACATGGAAAGACGTCTACAACGGCGATGATTCGGTGGTCGGCAGCACCTTCTGGATGAATACGAAGGCGGTGACGGTGGTCGGTGTGGCTCCCGAAGGTTTCTTCGGCGATCGCATGTCGAGTACCCCACCGGATTTCTACCTGCCGATTGCAACGATGCCCGATGAGGCGGGTGGAAAGAGTTTCCGTGACCCGACGCAGAATTGGCTGGATATTATTGGGCGCGTGAAGCCGGGAACGGCGCTGGTTCCGTTGCAGGAGAAGTTGAGCGCGCAACTCAAGCGGGTGTACGCGACGAAGCCAGGCTTTTCAGCCGCGGATATAGTAAAGGCGCATTTAGTGCTGACTGCAGGTGGTGCAGGCACGCAGTCGATGCAGAAGGATTACGCTTCAAACCTGAAGCTGCTAATGTGGATCGCCGGGCTGGTGCTGATGATTGCGTGCGCCAACATTGCCAACCTTTTGCTGCTGCGTGGGATGCAGCGGAAGACGGAGATGAGCGTGCGGACGGCATTGGGCGCGATGCGTACGAGGATTGTTCGGCAGCTGCTGACGGAGAGCTTGCTGCTGGCTGGAATCGGCGGCCTGGCGGCCCTGGCGGTTTCCTACGGCGGAGCACGGATGTTGCTGATGCTGGCGTTTCCGGGCGATCAGCATCTGCCGATCAGTTCCCGCCCTTCGATGGAGGTGCTGTGGTTCGCGGTGTGTGTGGCGATGGCGACAGGCGTGCTGTTTGGCTTGGCTCCGGCGCTGATAGGTGCCAAGGCTCCGCCAGCGGATGCCTTGCGCAGCGGGACACGGACGACGACGGGCGGGGCTTCACTGCTGCAACGCGGGCTGGTGGTGCTGCAGGCGGCGTTGTCGGTTGTGCTACTGGTGGGCGCGGGGCTATTTTCGCAAAGCCTGGGCAGGCTGCAGCATACGGACATGAAGCTGGAGTCGAAGAACCGGTATATCGTCCATTTCAACGCACAGGCGGCGGGTTATAAGGATGAGCAGGTGAACGCGTTTTACCGGATCCTTGAGGAGCGGTTTCATGCAATTCCGGGCGTGGTGAAGGTGGGGGTGAGTACCTATACGCCGATGGAAGGCAACGATGACGGCTACGGAATTCAAATGGTGGGACAGCCGAACATGCACACGTCTGCTACGAACATCATTGTGAATGCGGAGTACTTCGATTCGGTGGGGACGCATGTGCTGATGGGACGTGGAATCACCGTGCAGGACACGGCTACTTCGCCGCATGTTGCGGTGGTGAACGAGGACTTCGTTAGGGCGCTCTTCAAGCCGGGAGAGAACCCGATCGGACATCGCTTTACTGCTGGAGGGGGTCCTGCTAAGCCTTACGAGATTGTAGGCGTAGTAGAAGGAACGTCTTATACCGACGTGCGCAGGAACGGGACGCACCCCATGTACTTCGGCCCGCTGACGCAGCCGTCAGAGGAGGGGTATGCGGGTGCCATCGTGGTTGAGACGGCACAGCCGATGAGCGATATGGAGTCGATTGCGCAGCGGACGCTGATGGAAATCAATCCGAATCTGGCGATGCAGCGGTTCGAGACCTTCGATGCACAGATCGCAGGCAGATTTACGCACGAGCAGATGTTGTCGACGTTGATGACATTGTTCGGCGGCCTGGCGCTGCTGTTGGCGACGGTGGGGCTCTATGGGGTGACTTCGTACACGGTGGCGCGGAGGACGAGCGAGATTGGCATCCGCATGGCATTGGGTGCGGATCGCAGCGGGGTGGTGGCGATGATCCTTCGCAGCGCGTTGTTGCAGACACTGCTCGGGCTTGCGATCGGAGTTCCTGTGGCGTTCTACGGAGTCACGCTGGTGAAGTCACAGCTGTATGAGCTAACGACGGTGAGCAGCGGTGCATTGGTGGTGGCGGTGGGGATGCTGCTGGCGGCGGCCTGCGTGGCGGGAGTAATTCCGGCGCGGCGGGCGGCGTCAGTGGATCCGGTGCGGGCGCTAAGGACAGAATAATGACATTGGTTGTCAGACGGGACTGGCACTTTACGGAAGTTGAGAGCCGTTCCTGATTGTTGTGTCCGTTTTGTGCCCGTCGGCGGAAACGAGGTGAACTCTCGTTCAATCCTCTAGCAACCTGTGTTTTCCCAAAGTACCAGTCCCGTCTGACGACTAAATTCGACGGCTAAATTCCCAAGCGCCAGAATCTCTGCCGGGCGAATCATCCTCCAACCTGGTCGCACTGCATGCCCCACATGTTTCAATCCACGCCCGGCATCTCTAAGCATGCTTGCCCGAAGCCACCCGTCCAGACGCCCCGTATTAGTGCCATTTTGGGAGCCTACCGGCGCGACCGGCGATCCGGCGACTGAGGCCGGATGGTGGCATCCGCTGTGGTTTGCGGGGGCCAGCCCGGGAAACACCTAAAAGCCCCAGCGTATTCAGGCCCTCCTGACGTCTCAGCTCATAAGCTAACCAAAGAATTACCGTCTGAATGATGAAACTTGAAACCTCTTGGTAGCGTCTCTGCGAATTAGGGCTTTTTGCCTAAGCCACCTTAGGACCGTGTGCGCGATTCTCGTTAGAACTCGCTTTCGCTCCGGGACCTGCTGGGGTGAGAAGACCTTCTGGAGTCGTGATGTCCGCGCAACCGTTGCCCGCACAGGCTAAAGAGCTTTTCCATGATGTTTTCAACGCGAGTCCCATCGGGATTGCAGTGGAGAACTTGGAAGGTCAGCCGCTCTTAGTCAATCCCGCCCTTTGCTCGTTCCTCGGCTTCAAAGAGGAGGAATTGCTTAACAAACACTGTGTGGATTTTTCTCCGCCTGAAGACGCAGAGAAGGATTGGGCGCTTTTTCAGCAATTGCGTGCAGGTTCAATAGATCATTACCAAATGGAAAAGCGATATTTTCGGCGAGACGGTTCCTTGGTCTGGGGGAGCTTAAGCATCTCTTTAATGAAGGGTAGTCCATCTCCGCTGGTACTGGCGATGGTGGAGGACATCACAGACAAAAAGGAGGCAGAGGTCGCGCGGTTTAGGCATGCCGCAGTTATCGAATCATCTGACGATGCGATCATTTCCAAGAATCTGGATGCAGTTATCGTGAGTTGGAACGCAGGTGCGCAGCGCATTTACGGATACACGGAGACTGAAGCCCTAGGTAAGCCGATTAGCATGCTTGTCCCGCCTGAGCTACTGGATGAGAAGAACAAGATTCTTGAAACGTTGAAATCGGGGGATCGCATCGAGCATTTTGAAACGGTTCGTGTTACCAAGACGGGGAAAAGAATTAACGTATCCCTGACTATTTCGCCGATCAAGGATTCAACTGGCAGAACTGTGGGCATTTCTGGAATAGCCCGTGACATCACAGAGCGAAAGCTGGCAGAAGAGGCGCTACGCGCCAGCGAGGAACGGCGGCGGTTGGCGCAACAGGCGGCAGGCATAGGAGCTTTTGAAAGGAATGTTCGAACGGGAGTTGTTACTTGGGGCACAGATTTGGAGCCGATGTACGGTTTGCCACCCGGCACCTTTCATGGGAAAACGACTGCTTTCTTTCAGAATTTGATTCATCCCGATGATCAGACACGAGTTATGGATTTGATTGGGCGTGCCCTGAAAACCGGCCAACAGACGACGGGAGAATGGCGCGTTGTCTGGCCTGATGGAAGCGTTCATTGGATAGCCGGGCGTTGGCAGGTTTTCATGGATGAGTCGGGCGAGCCTTCGAAAATGCTTGGCGTTAATATCGATGTAACCGAGCGAAAGCGGACAGAAGAGGTGCTCTCTGAAGTGAACCGCACTTTAGAAGCCCAGGCAGTATTACTGCAATCACGGGAGGAACTGCTGAGAATCTTCGTTAAGCATGTACCCGCTGCGGTGGCCATGCTCGACCGTGACTTGCGTTATCTGCAAGTCAGCGACCGCTGGTGCGCGGATTACTCACTCGACAGTTCGCAGTTGTTAGGACGTTCGCATTACGAAATCTTTCCTGACATTCCTGATCGCTGGAAAGAAATTAACCGCCGTGCTCTTGCTGGAGAAACGTTGCGAGCCGAGGAAGACCCTTGGGATCGCGAGGGCGGCACCACATGGAGCCGATGGGAGATTCGCCCTTGGCAGAATGTAGACGGGCTGCCGGGAGGGATACTCATCTTTACGGAGGACATTACCCATCGCAAGCAAATGGAAGAGGCGCTTTTGGAAGTGAACCGCAGGCTGATAGAGGGGCAGGAGCAAGAGCGTAACCGGATTGGGAGAGAGCTTCACGACGACATTGGTCAACGTCTTGCATTGTTGGCAGTGGAGTTGGATCAACTCCACCTGGAACCCCCTGAATCGCCTGAACTCCTCGATCGAGTGGGCGAATTACAAGAGCAGGCCAGGGAGATAGCAATAGATATTCAAACCCTATCTCGCGATTTGCATACGACGAAACTGGATTTTCTGAGCCCAGTTGTTGCCATGAGAAGCCTCTGCCACGACATGGGGGCGCAGACGAAGGTGAAAATTGACTTCAAAAGCCACGACTTACCTCGCTCAGTGCCGCCGGATATTTCTCTTTGTCTCTTCCGAGTGCTGCAAGAAGCCCTCCATAACTCGGTAAAGCACAGCGGGGCCCAACAAGTCGACGTCGGATTGTGGGAGACATCCGATGAGATCCATCTCAGTGTGTGTGACCGCGGCGTCGGTTTTGACACCCAAGCAGCGAAGGTGGGTCGAGGGCTCGGCCTCGTCAGCATGGAAGAACGGCTGAAGCTGGTAAAGGGAACGCTTTTCATCGAATCTCAACTCAATCGTGGGACAACGGTCCACGCGCGCGTGCCTGTCAGTTGAGGAGGCGATTCCATTTTCGGTCGATTCGCGACTTGAAAAAGGTACTACAGTCCACGTTGCCGTGCCTCCCGGTTCGGAAAGCGATTCCGTGCGGGTGGCTTGGTGAAAGTCCAGCGCGGCTCACCGTACTCGGCAGATCTTCTGGAAGATTTGTTTATCTTCTTCGCGGGAAAAGTCGGTCAACGAGAATCCGCAGAGAATATCGATGTCGTACCGTCTAGCTAGCTGGTTACAGAGTTGTTCCACCTGAATAGCCGCATCCGCCTTGCCTTGCGCCCACAGGATTGATCCACATTCCCCACAAATTGCAACCCGCCCCCCTACAGTCGCCCGTGCGGCTGTCGTGAACAGATCACTTGCGACTCCAAAAAATCGCACTGGGTCAGGCAAATCACTAACCATAAAGATCGCGAGGGTCTCGGCAACGTCCAAAGAGACATAACGCCCCTGTTCAATGGCAGCGATAGTATCTACGCCACGTTCCTGTAGTCTCTGAAGGAGACGCTTGCGGTGTGACTCAGTCGCGACCGAGATAACGGCACTCCCTGCCTCCAGAGCGGCTTCGATAAACCGAATAAAACCAACTACAAAAGCTGCATCATCAGAATAGAATTCAACCTCGTGGTCGCGAGCGATTTCCTTTTTCTCAGCACCAGCGATGGGAGAACCTGCTTGTGTACGAAATCGGGAAGCTTGCGGGTCCGTCGCGTCAGTGAAATTGTGACCCGACAATCCCCTGCTGACAAACTGCCTGCCCTCAAGAACCGCCTCCAGAGCCGCCAACAGTTCGCTTCCAGCGTGCGCCTTAACCACGTAGCCGAGTGCTCCCAAGGCAAGGGCGTTCTGCACCACATCGGCGGAAGATTCTTGACTCAGAAAGACTATCTTGCATTGAGGGCAAGACTTCCGGATTTGTCGAGCCACTTCTATCCCATTGAGAGTGGGAAGCCCGATGTCGAGCACAATCAGGTCCGGTTTCAGTTCTTCAGCTTTGCGAACCGCTTCTAATCCGTCTGAGGCCTCGCTGATGACTTGCAGATCCCGCCTTTTACCCAGCGTTGAACACACGAATTGCCGAAAACGTTCATAATCATCGACAACCAGAACCCGGACTGTTGTCGCTTCCAAGTAGCCTCCACTCACTGTTCAAACCCGACTCATTGAGTTGTAGTTTCTGAAAACTATTAGCATTTCATGCGCCGCTGGCTCGGTCGTTGCGCAAGCGCAAAGTTCGATTATAGTGGCGAATACCGGACGGAATACGCAACACTGTGAAGAAGAGGGATCACATGTCTCAATGTGGAAAATGGATGAGCGCCTCATCGATGCTTAGGGAGGATTTCTTTGCTGCACTTAACAAGATTGTCAGTTTTCAGGCCACAGTCCGCACATCTGGTCGACGTTGTCTTCATATGTCTCCTCATCGGTGAGTAATGATTACAGTCTTTTTGAGGAAAGGGCGGAAGTAGGTGTGATGGCCAAGCAGATTGTGTAATAGTGGAAAAGATGGTACGAAACTCAGGGCTTGATCTGCGCTGCCAACTTCTCCAGATAGCGAACGTCTGAGTCAAGCTCCTTCGCGGCCTAATACGATGTGATCCGCACTTTCTATCCGATTCCATTCGACTGGCATTTTGAGGCTACGGGATCTTATGCTCGCGACAGCCCTGTCCCCCTCCCCCTCATCACAGGGCAATGGCCGACTACGACGAACTCCTTAGAGATCTCCGCGCCAACTGTACGCACACGCAAAAGCGCTCAATCATCATCCGTCTTGATCCCGCAGGCCAGCCGAAAGAACGCAATTGCGTCACCCTGACGTTTCGCTGCGGAGATTGCGGGGCGGTGTGTGAGTTCATCGGCGACCACCTAAAGGTCAGTGATGAAGAGAGCACTGTGAGAGCGTCGATTGTGGAGGACTCTTGGCTGGCAGGTCTCCCGTAAGCGGGTGTGAAGCAGCCTTGCGCTGCCCCACCTGCGGCGCTCTCTTAGTCGCGCTTTGTTCGCGGAATAGAGCTGTTGATGTAGGTCATACGGCCGGGAAGTTTGGCTTCCTGTGGCGGCAACGAGAGTGGATCCGATTCGTCCACCGTGAAACGTACAAAGCCCCGTAGCCCATCGGCGGAGATTTCAACGTGAGGCAGAATGGTCCGGCTCACGCTGAGCGTGTTCCCATCCTTTTCGACCTTGCCATCGGCGGCTAACTTCGCGAGATCAGTAAACGTAACATAAATGTTCACACGCATAGTGTAAGGCTCAGCTTGGTGGCGGCATCGTGACTCGGATGATTCCTCCAGAAACGCAGTGAGCGCCGCTTACAACCACGCACTCTATCTCAACGCTCGCGGCCTCATGATGCAAGCCTGGGCGGATTACTTGGAGCGCACCCAGCGCGGCGGTAAAGTGCTCGCGTTCAATACCGGGTCGGCTTAGAGCAGCGTCGGAGCCTCACGGCAGGGCAACCCTTGCTACCGGATGCTATGGGAGGACCTTAGCTGTGAGGGGGGTTGGTGGGATCGAAAGGTGAAATTCCCGTACCGATGAACCGCTGGTCGCGCAAGACAGTTCTGATGGCGGGCAAAAGCTCACGTGAGGCTTTCAATTTCAAAACAAAACCCAGCGCGCCAACGCTCATCGCTTCCTGCACAATCTCTGGCCAATGGTACGAGGTCAAAAACAGAATTCTTGACGCGGGTGCAACCTTGCGGATTTGTCGAGCGGCTTCCAGACCGTTGAGATTTGGAAGCCCGATGTCCAGCAAAATCAGGTCGGGTTGCAATTCTTCACTCTTCTGGACCGCCTCTAAGCCGTCCGAGCATTCGCCAATAATCACCAGATCCATGCCGCCGTAGATGTTGCGCTCCTGTTCCCAGAAGTGTTTTTGCAGAATTGAGCGAACAGCTTGCCGCCACGCCCGCGAGTCATCCACAATCAAAATTCGACTCGACTCAATCTTCAGAGGACTCCTCCAGGTCAACGTTTACCGACTGCCATCGTTGGCCCGGCCCGAACTGATTACTTCTGAGAGTGACGCTTAATGCCGACTTGAATCGTTGCTCATGAGCAACGACGAAGCAGCGGTTGGCAGGTTCAGTTCCTCGAAGCAGATCTAAAAGACCCCGCTGCCCAGTTTCATGGTCAGACGGGACTGGCACTTTACAGAAATTCTTATAAAGCGCCGCGCGTTGCGCGCTGGGTTATGTCCTGTCCACATTACCTTACTTCTGTTCATTCTCGATCAGCGCACGCCAGTGCCCAAGCCTGTGATGCAAATCACCGCGAAACGCGACTATCTGGCGTATGCTTTGGGATATGCAGTGAACGGGAGACTATACCCATGGCAAACGAACCTGAAACGACAAACCCACCACAGCAGGACCAGTCCGACACTGTGGAGACGCCAGAGCAAAATAGAATAGATCGCATCGCTGACGAGGCGGCGGCGAAAGCCCGAAACAGGCAAAACCGCGTCGACCAGCAACACGGCTCTTTCCCAAGGGGTGGACCTTCGGGAATGGCATGAGGAAAAAGGCGCGGACGAAAGGCGTGAGGAAAAGCAGGACCAGACGGAAGTGACCCTAAAGCACGCTGCGCAGGGGTCGAGAATGTTACGGAGTTGCGCGAAGGCCGAGGGATTCCGCGGCTTTGCCGAGAGGCCCGTCGATGGTCGAGATCTGCGCGCCAAGACCTTTCGGGGACAAAGACCTTTCGGGGACAGACGAACTTACCCCCATCGTTCTGTCCTGTTTGCGCTGTATACGATCAGCATTACGTAACAATAACCGTATGTATACATCAGTCAATTTCTTCACACCTTCCTGTCCACGAAACGTCCCGAAACGTCCAGCCGTGGCAAGCGCACGCCGCGCGCGCCGGCCTAGCGGGTACCCCGCGATGGTTTTCGTCGGCGATAGGCCGCTGCCTTTTTGATAGACGGCTGTTTGATAGACCGCTGCACCATGAATGCCGACCTGGTCATGCCTCTCGCCTCCGCTAGAGCATCTATCTCTTCGATTTGGCTTTCGCGTGCCGTAATGTTTATTCGTACTGTCGCGTCTGTCGCCGGTACACTCACCAGTACGGCAACCGCCCCCTCCATGGATGGATCGCCCTCCAACTCATCAAGACTCGAAGGTTCGGGGATCGCTTCGCCGTCTTCCTCCATGCCCTTAATATGCAAACCTAGCGCCTCGGCGGCAAACCGCCGCGCTTCTTCCAGAGATTTTCCCGCGGTGATACATCCCGGAAAATCCGGGAAGCTCACTCCGAAATCGGATGCCTTGGTCTTGTGCAAGTAAGCGATATATTCCATTTGCTTTCACTCCGCGGCGGTTATCTAAACTTGATGCCCGCCTGTTTTTCGATACTCTTTAGTGTTCCTCGTGGAATGTCCCGATTCGGATGCGGCACCGTTACCCGGCCGGGCCTCGTAGGGTGCTTAAACTGCTTGTGGCTACCAACGTGGTTGACCTCCTGCCAGCCCTCCTCTTCCAGCAGTCTGATGACCTCTCGACTGTGCATGCTTGACGCTCGTGTATCAGTCCTGAAGCGTACGGTTATTTGACGCGGTTCTTCCTCTATTATCTTCGATAATCCACACTTAATACACACCATTTGTTGGCTACCAGGCGAAATTAAACTACCTTCGCTTTCTATTTGCTTGGGGGTGGAGGTTCCGACGGATAAGGATGGGATAAGGGGAGATAAGGGGGCTGGACGGACGTACCCCCGAAGCAAATGCTCGAATCGACGGTGAGCCCTCCGAAGAAGCGGAGTTCGATCACCTTGGCTTTCCTTGGGTCGATCTGGGTTATTTCCGGGACCAGACGACTAACCCCCATCCCAACATCGACAATTCTCTCGGCTTCCCGTCCCGCAAAACTCCCGGAAGACTTCCTTTACTCCTGGTTGCTTTATCTGTCGACCTAAGCCCGAAATGCTACCCTTGTCGCGGAGCAGGAACAAACATGCACCCTTTTACCCGTTCTCAGCTTTTTGTTGTTGGCCTCATGACCAACATGTTGCTTTCCCTGCATGCTTTTTCACAAGCCGTAGAAGCGCCCCGGATCGAGCAGAAAGAGGGCCGGTACGCTCTGCTGGTGGAGGGCCGTCCGTTTTTGATTCTCGGCGGCCAGATTCACAACTCGAGCGCCTGGCCCAGCGAATTGCCGCAGGTATGGGAGTCGATGGAAACTCTGCATGCCAATACCCTCGAGGCGCCGGTGTACTGGGAGCAGTTCGAGCGCCAGCCGGGCACGTTCGACTACACCAATGTGGATCAGATCGTGTCTGGTGCGCGCGCGCACCATCTGCATGTGATTCTGACCTGGTTCGGCACCTGGAAAAATGGCAACATGCACTACGCGCCGGCATGGGTGAAGGGCGATTCCGGCCGCTTCCCCCGTGTTGTGCGCCCCGATGGGCAGTCGATCGACGTACTTTCGCCCCTTTCGCAAGCTACGTTGCAGGCCGATAAGGCCGCCTTTGTTGCGCTCATGCGCCACCTCAAAGAGATGGATGGCGAGCAACACACGGTGCTGATGGTGCAGGTGGAAAACGAAACCGGCAACATCGGCAGCGTTCGCGATAACTCGCCCCAGGCCAACAACCTGTTCAACGGCCCCGTGCCCGCCGGCTTACTGGCCATTACTCACAAACAGCCCGGGACTTGGAGCCAGGTGTTCGGCGCGGAAGCGGATGAGACGTTCCAGGTTTACTACCAGGCGAAGTACGTCAACGAGATTGCAGCGGCGGGAAAAGCCGAATTCAAAATCCCCATGTATATCAACGTCTGGATTGACTACCCCGCCGCCCAGCTGCCGCAGCGGCAAATGGATTTGCCGGGCATCGGCTATCCGAGCGGCGGCCCCGTGCAGAAGTTCGTCGGCGTCTGGCGAGCGCTGGCTCCGGCGATCGACCTGATTGGACCGGATATGTATTCCGATGACTCCGCGTTCTATCTGGAGACGCTACGCGCCTATCATCGGCCGGATAATCCCCTGTTCATTCCGGAAACTGGCAGGGATGACAGCTTCGCCAAATTCTTCTTCTACGCGCTCGGTGACGGCGCAATCGGCTTTTCTCCCTTCGGGGTCGATCGCTCCGGCTGGAATATCCTTGGCGACCAGCCGTTCAAAGCTCACGCCAACAACTTCGCGCTCGTCGGACCCATGAGTCGCGAGATCGCGCAACTGGAATTCGATGACAAAGTGCAAACCGCGGTCGAAGAGCCGGGCGTCACCACAAAGGAGATCGATTTTGGTGACTGGCAGGCAACCGTGGCCTTCGGCTTTCCCCAGCCGGACGGGCGCAGGGCCCCGGGCACCAAAGACGCCCATGCATCCGCGCTCGTAGCCCGCCTTGGCCCGAACGAGTTCCTCGTGACCGGCGTCGACGCGAGCGTCAATTTTCATCTGCCGGGCAAGCTTCCCTGGATCCGCAGTGAGCTGGTTACCGCGGAGCAGGGCGTCTATGAAAACGGCGTGTGGAAACCTCTTCGCCTGTGGAACGGCGACGAGACGGATCGCGGCTTATGTTTCCACCAGCAACCGGAAGTGTTGCATGTTCGCCTGGAGAAGTTCTGATACCGGGGCCTGATGAAGCAGACTTTCGCAACAATTATCCTTTGGTGGTACCGGACAAGTCGGCGGTGCAGCCATCGCGGAACTGCTGGCAACTTCGGAATGCCGGGAAGTGGTCATGGTCACCAGAAAGCCCACTGCGCCGCGATCGCGGGTGCGCAACGTCGTTCTTGATACCGGCGCTGCGGACTTTGCCGAGCGCACTGCCACCCTTGCCCGCGGAGTTTTAAGCCAAGGCCCCGTCAGCGCCGTGAGCTGTGTGGGTGTCGGTTCTGGATCGATGCGCTGGAGCGAAGAAGAATTGCAACGACTTGAGCTCGGCGTCGTCGGTGCCTTTGCGCGTGGCTGCCATGACGCCGGAATCGCCCAGTTTTGCCTACTTTCTGCGGTAGGAAGCACAGCTCGCAGCCGGTTTCGCTATGCGCGAGTAATGGGCATGAAGGAAGACACCGTGCGTAATGTCGGTTTTGCCCGCCTCGCCATATTTCGCCTCCGTCGTCGTGACGGCACTCATAAGCAGCTCGGAGACCTTTCGGGGACAGACCTTTCGGGGACGACGAACTAACCCCCATCGTTCTGCCCTGCAGGATCAGGTGGAATTTGTGTACCCAAGGCCAGCCTAAGAAGCGTCGCCCTCCCGATTGCAACACCTCATACATTAAGCTTTCTTAATCTTTCCCACATGAAGGTTTCGTGGAGGCTTCGTGGACGGGAATTTGGTGAAAGTGTCAGCTCCGTCCGGACGGGACGTTTCGTCATGGACGTCCAAAATACCACTTCCGGTCTGACCACTAAATCCTGACCACTAAATCCCCACTTTCCTCCACGCGAGCCATCAGGCGAATCAGTGAGTGGAAGGCGCGGAGGCTTCGCCGGTCGCGATGGAGCGCCCAATCCAAGCGAAGGCGAATAGGGTCAGTCCGGCGACCCATGCGCCAAGGCTGAAGGTTCCCGAAAACCAAAGTGCGATCACGACGCCCATCACGATCAGAATTCCCGCGAGGAACAGGAACATGCGCATCCCGTAGAGAGTAGCGAACGGCAAATAGTGCGCGCCCACAAGGATCATCAAAGCCGGAAAAAACCAGTTCAACTTGTAGAAACCCACGGGCACAAGAAGGAGCATCGAAAACGGCAGCACAAACGCGACTTGCATCCCCAGGCTATTGAACGGATTCTCTCTGCTCACGGACGCGCGGCGGCCCGACAAACGCAGCAGCATCTGCGTGAGCGCAAAGATGAAAACCCCCCCAATGACGACGGTCAGAATAGACGCCTTTGGAGTGACCCACGTGGCTAGCGCCGCGGACACCAGCCAGATTACGGACGAGACAAACTGTCCCACAAAGCCGCCAACGTAGACAGACCGGACTTCGCGTTGAGCATCCTGGATGTCCATTCAAACCTCCGAAAGCAGGGCGCACATTCTTCCTGGTCATGTGTGCCGCGCTCACCGGAGCGTAGCAGGAATGACGATTGGCCGACAGGTATCAAGGAAGGTCTCTTTGCCTGTAAAGAGACGGTTTGCTACGCCGTAGTTGAGCATGTCTTCCATGAGCTTGCGAACTCCGTTGTTTCCTTGATGCTGCCAGAAGATAAGAGGACAGGAAGATAAGGGGACGGGACGGAAGTACCCCCGAAGCAAATAAGAGGGTGTCTGAGAACCTCAAGGGAAACCGCAAACCTGTGGGTTTCGCAAAAGCGTACCTCAGCGGCTGAAGCCGTCAAGCACAGGCGATTTACGGCACGGCCGAAGCCGTGCCCTTCGTACAGAGACGCTTTTTCATTCAGCTTTTTGGCCCTTGCCCCGAGCCAGCAGTTTCTACAGAATTTGCCGTCGCAGCTAAAAGCCGTCAAGCACCTATGCCATGCCCTTCCTTCGACAGTCTCTTCCCAAAGACTTCATGCGCCGTCTAAGTTGGTGAACGGAAAAACCTAATTTGGACAGGTCTGAAGTTCAGCCGTCCCTGCGGGACTCAGTGTTGGAAATGGTGTTCTCACACATGTTCTGAAGCCCGTCCCCTTCAGGATTTTTTCTTTTTGGGGGAAGCTTCTTCGGAGATCTTCCTGCGGTTTGGCACAGAGAGAGATCGTTTGATGGGCTTCCTCCCACAAATTACCCGCACTCAAACCTCGCTCGATAAACGAGTATCTGTGTGACGCACTACACTAGCGGCTTGATCATAGTCAGTCTACTCATACCGGATAGCCTTGACAGGATCGAGCGCTGCCGCCCTGCGCGCTGGAATCCAGCAGGCCAGCAGTCCGATGATCGCCAATAATGAAGCGACAATCACCAGGACGACAGGGTCTGACGGAGAGACGCCGATTGGCAGACTGGCTATAAGACGCTCCCCAGGTAAAGCTGCAGCGAG
The DNA here is from genome assembly GCA_963830325.1 of uncultured Acidobacteriaceae bacterium. Classification (GTDB taxonomy): domain Bacteria; phylum Acidobacteriota; class Terriglobia; order Terriglobales; family Acidobacteriaceae; genus PALSA-350. The sequence goes on along the minus strand of CAWHMV010000024.1, from coordinate 141,375 downwards.
ACCAAGACCAAGACCTGCAACGATCTGCCACAGACCGCGCCTCATCACCAGGGTCACGATGTTGCGCGCGTTCGCTCCGAGCGCCATGCGCACACCAATCTCCTGCGTACGGTTAGTTGTCGCCTGCGTAAGAACGGCGTAAATGCCCACTGCCGCCATCAGCAACGCAATCAGTGCGAAGCCAGAGAAAACCTTGCTGAAGAGGTGCAGATACCACCGCTGATGTTGAATCGCTTGAGGCAGCGTGTACACATCGCGCAGCGGCAAATCCTGATCGATGCTCTGCACGGCGGCGCGCACCGCGGAGATTGGATTACCGCTGGATCGCACCAGCAGGGCCATGCCGTTCCATCCTTCCTGCTGGAAGGGAACAAACATCAGCGGCTTCGGAGATTTCTCATTAAGCTCCTGGATGATGTTTGCCGAAACACCAACGACAGTGATCCAGTCGCTGGGTTTGTGCTTCTCATCGTAAAAACGGAATCGTTTTCCGATTGCGGATTGGCCCGGCCAGAAGTGTTCCGCGCATGCACGGGTCATGATGGCGGCCTTGTGGTCTGCTGTTCCGTCGGTTTTGTTGAAGTCGCGGCCAAGCAGGATCGGCAGATTGATCGCGTCAAAGTAGCCCGGAGCCTGAACAACAAAAGAAACCGAAGGCCGGTGCGCTGGGTCGCTGACTATCGAGTGTTCGATCTCGATATCGCGTGAAGCGGCTCCCAGACCTGGGAGGTTCGATGTAAGAGCCACTTGAGTCACGCCAGGAAGCGCCTTGAGGCGCGGCAGAAGCTGGTCATAGAACCGCTGGCGTGCATCACCGTCTTTGTAATGCTCCTCGGGAAAGTCGATCCGCGCTGTCGCGATCTGCTCCGCCGGCACGGCTTGATTTACCGAGAGACTGTCGAGCAGGCTGCGCACAAAGACTCCAGCGCCGGTGAGAAGCAACAGCGTAAGTGCGAACTGGAACACGACCAGTATTGTCGAGAGCCTTCCGCCGCGATGTCTGCCCACGCTACGCGCGCCGTCCTTCAAGACCTCGTTCACGTCGACACGCGAGGAGCGCAGCGCCGGCGCGATCCCGAACAGCAGACCGCTGAAGATGCAGAGAGCGGCAAAGTAGCCGAACACCGCGTAGTTCATCGTAAATTCAATCCAATAAGGCTTGCCGACATCCCGCGTGGAAAGATCGAACCAGTGAACTCCCGCGGCCGCCAGCCCGAGTCCCAGCGCGCCGCCAAACGTGCTGAGCAGCACGCTTTCAATCAGCAGCTGGCGAACGACGCGCCACCGCGAGGCCCCCAGTGCCGATCGGATCGACATTTCGCGCTGGCGCGATATGGCACGGCTCAGCATCATATTTGCGACATTCGCGCAGGCAATCAACAGCACGAATCCTACGGCCGCCATCATAAGCAAAAAAATCAGGCGGATACCTCCACCGTTGTAGTGCTCGTGGAACGTCTCTACTGAGATGCCGATGTCTTTGTCATCTGGATACTGTGCCGCAAGACGGCGGGCGATCCCGTTCATATCCACGTTTGCCTGGAGGATGCCCGTCTCCGGCTTGAGCATTCCAAAGAGCGCCAGTGGCCGGTTTGTGCGCTTCTCCAGCTCTGCGGTGGGAACCAGGGGAGTCCACATGTCTATATTCGTGGGGAATTTGAAGCCCTTCGGCATGACCCCGACAATGGTCGCCGGCTTTTCATTGACGCGCACCTGGCGCCCCAGCACGTCGGGTGAGCTGTTATAACGCTCTTTCCAGATGCCGTAACCAAGAACAACTACGGGCGGCGTGCCCGCCTTGTCGTCATTCGGGAGAAATCCGCGTCCCAGTACTGGTTGGATGTGCATCATCCCGAAGATCCCCGACGAAACCTGCTCCATACGATATGCCTGCGGAGGAATACCGGTTTCGCTCAATATGCCTTCTTCATCGCTGGCTGCTTCCAGAGCCGCCAGGGAAGAGGTTTGGGTACGGTACTCGCGGAAGTCCGGGTAAGACACCCGCATTGTGTTGTCGTCCCTGAGCTTGAGGTCGCGGTTTTGTAAGGCGACTAGTTGCGCGCCGCCCGGCACCGGCACGGGCTTGAATAACACTGCGTTGATCAGCGTGAAGACCATGGTGTTGAGGCCGATGCCCAGCGCCAGAGTCGCCACCACAGCGGCGGAGAACAGGCGATGAGAACAGATCATGCGCAATGCAAACCGCAAGTCGTGTGCCATATAGGCAGATACGGAGGAAGGCCGTGAGCAGTTCCGGTTTTATTGCAACTTTCGGGGTTCGTGGACTGTGTCCCCGAAATGCCCGAAATACCCCGTTTATCAAGCCGGGGCTCAGTAGTTGTGTTCGAGAGCGAGGTCGATTCGCTCTTTGCTCACGTGTCGATGAAATTGAACCGCGCCCTTCAGGGATATCGGGAAAACGGGATAGACAGACGGAAAGCGCATATCATGATAAGTAGGCTGTCGCCATATCTTCCCGCTAACACGAAGATGTTTTAGCGGAAGTTCTCCACCAGCATTAATTCGCTGCGAAATTGCTGGTCTGGGCTGTAGAGTATCCATGCACCATCCGGCGAAACCGTTAGGCCATAGACGAACGATTTCTCAAACGTGGCGACGTTGCTAATGTTGTTCGTGCCGAACCTCAGAAACTGGATGGAAGAACTAACACCTATCGCATCGTCAGTAGGGGCGAAGTACACGCCGCCCTTCACGATCGCGAAATTCTGGTAATTACTCAAACCTTCGAGAACCTTGGAGGCTTCGCCGCCCTCTATGGGGACCTTCCAGAGGCTCGTGGAAAACAGTGCCTTTGTGTAGTAGAGGAATTTTCCGTCCGGCGACTCGAGAGGCGCATATCCGCCATCTTTCGTTAACTGGACCGCTTCACCGCCGTTTGCCGGCATCTTCCACACCTGCTGCTCACCCGTTCGGGCGGAATCGAAGTAGATCCACTGGCCGTCACGCGACCAGCTCGGATTGCCATCATTCGCCGGGTCGGTCGTCATGCGTTTCGGCTTCCGGCCGTCGGCGCCCACGACATAGATGTCGTACTCTCCTTCGGCGTTTGAATCAAAAGCGATCCGCCCACTGTCCGGCGACCAACGCGGAGTTGTGACCTCAGGACCGCCAAAAGAGGTCATCTGCACGGCATTCGAACCATCCATATCGCACACCCAGACTTCAGTGCTTCCTGAGCGAGCCGACTCGAAAGCAATTTTCTTTCCGTCCGGGGAGACCTGAGGAGCAGAATCATCCCGGGTCGAAGAGATAAGCAGGGTAGGCTGATTGGGTGGCCGCAGACTCTTACCTTCCAGACTGGGAGCGGCCATGCGCCAGATACTGTCATGGCTAAAACGATGTACATAGACGAGGCGGTGCTTGCTACGCGAAATCGCGGGTTCGGCTGCGTCGTCGCCCACAGATGGCAGGCGCTGCGGTTCGCCTCGTGCACCAGCGGAGATTCTCCACAGGCCCTTCGGCACGAACGACCCGACAGAATAGATAATCTCGCGCCCATCCGCGGTCCAGGCCGGATACTGAACGGCCTTATTTCCGAATGTGACCTGTGTCGGTTCTCCCACAGGCTTCCATCCGTCGGAGAACGCGAGCAGGTAGAGATCGCTTAGTTCAGCCGAGTGAGCGTCGATGCTCCGACCGAACGCTAAAGAGCGCCCATCCGCCGAAAAAGCAGGATCGGAATCGCCGAAGAATTGCTTGGGCGGATAAGTCAGTCTCCGCTTTTCACCGCTGTCGGCCGATATAAGATAGAGCGCAAAGCGTTCTGAATCGGAATCTTTCTCACTGATCGCCAGCCAGTTGCCGTCGGGCGACCAGGTAGGACGGCCCCCGCGGGAAATCTCGGCAATCTTGCGCTCCAGGCCACCTATAGCTGGAATCACCAATAGTGCGTCCTTCCCCGAGGGTAAGGCCCGGAGGAATGCGACGAAGCGGCCGTCCGGTGACCACGCGGGATGGTGATCAAGGCCCGGATCGGTTGTCAACCGTAGGGGCGGCCCATTGGTTCCGATCATCTTGGCGTATACGTCAAAGTTGTCCTGTTTTTCTCCATTCCACACAAAAGCCACCTGGTTGCCGTCCGGTGAAAAGCTTGGCGACCCCTGAAACCCGGGATATGTGGTGAGTGGAATAGGGTCCAACGCGGCTTCCGGAGTTTTGGCGGGAGACCGCATAAGCCATAAGGTGCCAACACCCAAGGCAAAGGCTGCCAGGAGCGTCACGGCCCAGACCCGCCACCGGCCGGGCCGTTGCAGCAGCGCCGGCGCCGCATGCAACGTCCCAGAATCCGATTCCTCTTTCAGCTCCTGCAGAGCAACTTTGAGGTCGGCCATGGTTTGAAAGCGCCGCTCCGGGCTTTTGCGCAAGCAGCGTGCGATGATGCGCTCCAGCTCGCGCGGCAGACCCTCCACGATTTGGCTGGCGGGCTTCGGCTCTTCACGCAAAACAGCGGAGAGTGTAGACAATTTCGAGTCGCCTTGAAACGCCCTTCGGCCCGTCACCATTTCATAAAGCACGGCTCCGAAGCTGAAAATGTCGGACCGGGCATCCACCTTCTTCCCTTCCGCCTGCTCGGGTGACATATACGACACAGTCCCCACGATGGTGCCTTCCTCTGACGCCGGCGTGTCGTCGCGAGGCATGGACCCGGTGAATTCCCGGTCACTGCTATCGCCCTTATCCGTCAGCTTGGCCAAGCCGAAATCGAGAACTTTGACCAAGCCAGAACGCTCCGGTGCGCCGCACACCATCACGTTTCCCGGCTTCAGATCGCGATGGATGATTCCCGCCGCGTGGGCCGTCGCTAAAGCGTCCGCGATTTGCACGGCATACTTCAATGCCTCAGCGACCGGCAGCCCCTTGCGCGCAATCACCTGGTTCAGAGCTTTACCCGGCACGTACTCCATGACAATAAAGTCGAGGCCATGGTCGTTGGCGATATCGTGAACTGTGATGATGTGGGGATGATTCAGCGCCGAGGCGGATTTTGCTTCTAATACGAAGCGTCGCTTCCGCTCAGCGTCGGCGACTTTCTCCAGCGGCAGAACCTTGATGGCGACAAAGCGGTCGAGGTGGGTGTCGCGGGCTTTGTAAACTACGCCCATTCCGCCCTCGCCCAGCTTTTCGATGATCTCGTAGTGCAAGATGGTCCGTCCGACCATGTGCCGCCGCTTTCAGGAGAGATGTGTGCTGAATGCTGGTTCCTCGAATTCTATGCCTAGTCAGCAGTAGCTGTCGCATGAGTCGATTTACCACTTGCTGCCAGGATCAGCTGTGCAGGGGTCGAGAATGTTACGGAGTTGCGCGAAGGCCGAGCGATGCCGCGACTCTGCCGAGAGGCCTGTCGATGGTCCAGATCTGCGTGCCATGCGAGGTGATGCACGAGGCTATGAGTTGAGCATCGATGAAGCCGATGCCTTTGGAAAACAAGCCACGAGTTTCGAGCATGTATCGCACGTCCGCCGTGCGTATGGTTGGTAGTGCGGTGAGTCTGTCGAGCTCGAGGAGTGTTTGCTGCCGGTCTGGAAGATACCCGCACGCTAATTCCGCGACTACGAACGGATGGGTGCAGAGCTGGTCATTCCCGATCAAAGTTGCCAGCTCTGCTTTGAATCTTCCCCTCCGAAACATTTCAACCCAGATGGAAGTGTCGACGAGGATCATGGTTCATCCACGCGCCCGCCTACGAACATCTTTGATATTCGGAGCAGTCCCGGCCAGCGCCAGAAGCCTGCGTCCGGCTTCCCTCGCAATGATTGACTTCAGGGCTTCGCGAAGCAGTTCCGCCCTCTCGGTCAACCCGGTGTACTCGTGCGCCCTCTTCAGCAGATCGTCATCGAGCGTTACGGATGCTCTCATAGCTTTGCCCCGTTACATCAATAATAGCACCGCTATGCGCTGCATTTTGGTGTTTTAGGGGCTGACCGAGAAGTGACAGCCGACGGGACGTTACCTTTGCCTCAATGATGATCTTGGATTAGTAAAGGTCCCGCCTGTCCCTTTTCGGTCGACGGCCGGGCTCATGCCGAGCGGGCAAGTTCCGGGGCGTTACGCTGCACCTTCAATTGATCCTCGTGACGGCGGGCACGGGCGAGGTCGTAATTGTTCTGCATCTGCAGCCAGGCGTTCGAGGTTCCGCCAAATGCCTTTTCCAAGCGGATCGCCATGTCGGCGCTGATGCCCGCCTTCTCGTTGACGATGTTGTTCAGGGCCTGGCGCGTCACGCCCAGGATCTCCGCCGCCCGCTTGACTGTCAGGTTCAGCGGCTCGAGACATTCGTGCTTGACGATGCGGCCGGGGTGGAGCGGCTTCTTCATGGGCATTGTTCTGTTTCCTTTCCTTAGTGGTAATCGATCAGCGAGACGTCGTATGCTTTCACTTCAGGCGCAGTGAATATGACAGGAAGAGGGTGACGTCATGCCGACTGCGGAAACACAACTTAAAGTCTCACAAAAGCCCACAGTGGCCCTTACCCTCGGCGATCCGGCCGGAATCGGCCCCGAGTTGATGGCCAAACTGCTAGCCCGTGATGACGTCATCGAGCGTGCCAAAGTGGTTTTAGTTGGTGACGCCTGGCTGTGGGAAGAAGGGCAGGCCATTGCCGGAGTGACCGTCGCTACCTGCACCATTCACAGCTTCGACCAGGTAGGCACGTCGCCGGAGGGCTCTCCATTGTTTCTTCCCGTGGAGAGCGCACGCAAGGGCGAAGTCCCGCGCTCCATCAGTTCCGCTGCCGCTGGCGCCTCGGTACTCAAGGTCCTATCGACGTGCCTGGATGCCGCAGTGGCAGACCAGATCGACGCCATCTGCTTCGCCCCTCTGAACAAATACTCCATGAAAATGGCGGGCATGCAGTTCCCGGACGAGCTTCACTTCTTTGCCGACTATCTCAAGGTGAGCTCCCATCTCGGCGAGTTCAATTCACTGGGCAACCTATGGACCGCTCGTATCTCATCCCATGTTCCCCTGAAAGACGTCGCTCTTTACGTGACCAAAGCCCGCATATTGGATGTGGTCAAGTTGCTCTACGAAGCCCTCCGCATGGCTGGGTTTGAGCATCCGCGGGTGGCCGTGGCGGGGCTGAATCCCCATGCCGGCGAGGGGGGCTCCTGCGGGCGGGAGGAGATCGACATCATTGCTCCCGCGGTAAGCGAGGCCAACGCGCAGGGATATCCGGTCGCCGGGCCCTTCCCAGCCGACACCGTGTTTCTGAAAGCTCGCGATGGTCAATACGATGGCGTCGTCACCATGTATCACGACCAGGGCCAGATCGCTGTGAAGCTCCTGGGATTTGAGCGTGGAGTAACGATCCAGGGCGGTTTGCCCATTCCCATTACCACCTCGGCGCATGGCAGCGCCTTCGACATCGCGGGTCAGAACAAGGCCAATGTCGAGGCCACCGTGCAGGCCTTCCTGATCGCCTGCCGCATGGGTGCGGCCCATCGCTCTAATCGAGCAGGTCGGGTTGCTCCCTGACAATCAGGTCGTATAGGGGTTGATATTGGAACCAGGAAACGCGTGGGTTACCAACCTGCTTTCGCGCCACCACGGCAGCTTCATGCGCAATAGAAATGGGCTTGCCGGCTGCTTCGGCCATCAATTGCGACTGGCAACTACGATCCATGGTGATGTAGTACCACGCTGCTTCATCTACCGTGCTTCCTACGGTGAGATTTCCGTGGTTCTGCATGATGACAGCCTTGCGGGGGCCTAACGTCTGGGCAATGCGGTCGCCCTCCGACATGTCGTAGACCACGCCGGTGTAGTCGGCGAACAGGCTATGGTCTTCATAAAACGCACAGGCGTCCTGAGTGAGCGGATCCAGCAGACGTCCGAGGCAGGACCAGGTCTTTCCATAAAGCGAGTGAGCGTGGGCGGCCGCCACAACATCGGGCCGCGCCGCATGCACGCGCGAGTGAATCGCAAACGCGGACTCGTTGACCGGCCGATTGCCCTCCACGACCGCACCCTTTTCGTCGACCATCACCAGATCAGACACGCGGATGTGCGCGAAGTGCATGCCGAAAGGGTTGACCCAGAAGTGGTCGGTCCGTTCCGGATCGCGGACCGTGATGTGGCCGGCAACACCTTCGACAAAGCCAAACTTCGCGAACAAGCGGAATGCGGATGCCAGGCGCTGTTTGCGATGCAGCCGCTCTTCACCAGCCGTCTTGAAGGTGGGGATGGGGGGCGTCTGGGCAATCTTGACTTCTGCCGCTGTCGTAGCTGCCATGGTCTCAGGTCCTTTCTTAACCGACCCTATTTTACTCCGGGCTGTGCGCCCGCGGGGGCGTCGGCTGATGGCGCAACATGTCATCCAGGTCGCCAAGCTTGTCCGTCACCAGGTTCAGCTTGCGGGAGAGGTTCTGGATTTCCGCTTCGGCACGCCGGTTCACGTCGAAGTCCAACTCGCTGCGAAGACGGTCCTTCTTGTCCTGGCGGTTCTGGCTCATCATGATGACCGGTGCCTGGATAGCAGCCAGCATGGATAAAAAGAGATTGAGCAGGATGAACGGGTAAGGATCCCACGCTCTGCCTCGCAGGAAAACGTTGATGGCAGTCCAGACGACCAACACGACGCCGAAGACAATGATAAAAGTCCATGAACCACCGAAGCTGGCGACGCCGTCGGCGATGTGCTCACCGAAGGTGTACTTCTCGTCGATTATTGCGTTCGGATTGCGGCTGGCGCGAATGCGTACCAATTGCTGTGACGCATGGAATTGATGGCCAAGCACGGTCAGCATGTCCATGCCGGCCATCGGTTTGCGCTGCAGCAGAATTGCGATGTCGTCGCGGCTGATTTCAACGCAGTTCGTCTTCTCCGTGGCGACGGCGTTTGTCTGGTGGGGCGTTTTGTCCAGCATGGAGGCGAAGCCGAAAAACTCGCCGTGGCCAGGTTGGTCCACCACCACCTCCTGGTGGTCTTCGTCGACCGTGGTCACCTGGACGCTGCCGGACATCATAATGTAAGCGTGCATGCCCGGGTCGCCGATCTTGTAGATGCGCTGGCGGGCGGCGAACGTTTTTAGGTCGACCTGGGCGGCAAGGACGGCTATTTCGTCATCGTCAAGCAAGGCAAAAAGCGGGACGTGTTTGAGCTCGATTGGGTCGCACGGCATAGTTCACCTCAAAGGCGCTGAATGGATTCTGACGGAACTCCGACAGACGATACCATAGTCAGATGAGCCTCGTTCGCAGCTTGTCCCTCCTACCTCAAGCGCGACCTGGGCGCCCTGCTCACGTCGTTGCCCGCGGTCAATGATCAACCTTAAGCCTGGGGAGCGAATGCGCGCAGAACGACCAGTGTCATGTCGTCGTGCTGCGGCGCGGCGCCGGCGAATTGGGTGGCCGCGGCGAAAACATACTCCAGCAGGTCTTGCGCCGTTTTTGCAGGGCAGCCGCTAACCGAGTCAAGCAGGCGATCCTCGCCCCATTCCTCGTCCTCCAGGTTCATGGCTTCGCTGATGCCGTCGGTAAAGGCCACCAGCAGGTCGCCGGGGTTGATCCGCACCGAGCCCTGTTGGTAGTCGGCGTTCTCAATGAGACCGATCACCGTGCCTCCGGGTTCCAGGCGAGTGACCGCCCCACCGTCAGCTCGGTGAAAGAGCATAGGCGGATTGTGGCCCGCATTCACAAAGTCGAACTTGCCTTGCGCTGGATCGTATTGACCGTAGAAGAAGGTCGCGTAGCGATTCGAGGCAGAAGCCTCGTAGACCAGGCGATTGACGTTGGCCACGGCGGCCGCGAGGTTTTCCGGAGCGCGCGTCGCCTCGCTGCGCAGTGAGGCCTGCAGGCTGGCCATCATCAGGGCAGCGGCAATCCCTTTGCCGGAGACATCGCCGATGGCGATGCCAAGGTGTCCCTGGGGCAGAGCAAGAAAGTCGTAGTAGTCACCGCCGACCCCCAGCGCGGGCCGGCAATGACCCGCATAGTCGAGGCCCGCGATCACCGGTAACTTTTGTGGAAAGAGGCGCTCCTGCACTTCGCGGGCGATCTCGACTTCGCGGTTGAGCCGCTCGCGTTTGGCCACTTCATCCGCAACCGTTTGCAGCAGATTGGCATTTTCGAGCGCCAGTCCGGTTTGTGTCGCGACCGATTTGAGCAGGCGGACATCGGAGCCGGTGTAGGGTTCCTCCGACCGCTTGGGGCCAAGAGAAATAAAGCCCAGCAGCTTGTCCCGGACGGCAAGCGGCAGCAGCAGTTCCGATTGCAGCGTGGCCAGCTTACGACGCTCTTCATCGCCGATGGTCTGCTCGCGATACACCCAGGAATCGCGATCGTTCAGGAAGACCCGGGCGGGCTCCTTTTGGCTTTTCAAGACCATGGCGGTCCCCGTCTTGCTGGGGAACTCGACCGTGGGAAGGCTGGGATAGCCCATAGCAAAAGCCGGCTGGTAGAAGCCGCCCCCGCTTAGGAGAACCGCCACTTGCGGTACGTGCAAAGTCTCAGAGATGCGGCCAGCCACGGTTTCGAGTAGCGACCTGGGCTCGACAATCGAACGCACCTCCTCGCTCAGCTCCGTCAATACATGTTCGGCGTTGTAGTTCTCGCGGAAAAAGCGGCGATCGACCCAGGTGCGCAGGCCATCGCCAAGCCTGCGGATGGTGAAGTAAGCCGTGATGCCAACCAGGATGACGATAATCTTTTGCGCGCGGTCATGGTTCGCGTTGGCCGCCATCGTCGTTCCGGCAACGATGACAGTCCCAATTGCACTCATCTGCAGTATGCGTATACCGCCCTTGGCGAGCGTATATTGCAGACCCTGGCGCAAGGCCACGCCGACGCCCATCGCTTTCTGCACCACGATGACGTAACTCAGCGTGAGCGGAAAGAGGACGAGGGGAATGAGCACCATCGCAATCAACCAGGTAGGAAAGATCTCGTTCGGAGACTTGCCCTGGAGGCGCGCGTACAACGAGACAACGATCGACGGAGTGAACGCCGCGATGGCTCCCCAATAAAGAAAGCGCAGTCTTCGCTTGGCGTCGGGCGACTGGCTCAGGCCGAGCTTGATGGCCATGGCCGCGAAAAAGCTACCGATCAGGGCAAACGCTAGAACCTGCCCGATGGGACCGAGCGGCGCGAGCATATGGTGGAGCCCGGCAACCGATCGATAGTCGCCTAACCCGCCCACGTTTACGATGACCCCGAGCCCTCCCAGGATGGCGAAGGGAAGCGCGCAAAGCGACTGAAGTGCCCGCCACACCTTGTCGTGGTTACTTCCCTGGCGGAAAGGCTCGGGAAAGAAGCGGCCAAAGAGGAAAATGATGATGGGGAAAGCCGCCTCGAGGGTGCTCTCGTAGAGCACGCCCGCTTCCCGCCACCCCGGCGGCCACCCATACACCACAGTTGTTTGCAGGATATGCGGAAAGCTCAGCATCAACGCCAACAAGAGCCACGCAAGCGGATCGCGCGGACGGCGAAAGGCGACCCAGAAGCCGAGCAGCAGAGACACAAAAGGCAGCAGGAAGCCGACGACGAAGTCACTCCCCACATCCCAGGATTCAAAACCCGACTTTGTCACTGGCAGAGAGATGGTTCGCTGGCCGCCGGCAGGGGCGTGTGCGGGGACAATCGTCACCACTAACGGAGTACCGGCTTCGATTTTTGTAAAAGCGCGGCCAAGGATGGCTGTCCCGGTATATGCCGTTCCATTCACGGCGATCAGCTGGTCCGCATTGTGGATACCGAAGGCGGCGGCCTTCGGAGTAGCCAGGTCAATTCCGTTGCTCCCCGATTCCACAAAGAAGAAAGGAAAGTTCAGTCCTTCAAGATGGATGAAGCCGGGGAGGTAAAAGACCTGGTAGAGCAAAGTGACCGCAAAAAGAACGGCCAAGAGGCTGTAGAGGATGATGGGGCGCTTGGTGGGCACGGGCTGAAGGCGTCTCCTCGCGGCCAGTCCTAGCCGGAACCATGATTCTATCTTGTAGCCGGTGCGCCCTATAAACACGGGATAATCAAATCCTGAGAGGAAGGTGGGATCGTGGGAGTGACGCGAAGGGATTTGTTGCTCGGTGCCGGGGGCCTGGCTTCCGCATTGGTTTTCGGAGTACCGGTGGCCGGTGCAATGGCGGAAGCTCGAAAATTAAAGGTAATCGTAGCCGGCGGCCATCCTGGCGATCCGGAATACGGCTGTGGTGGCACCGTTGCCCGGCTTACCAGTCTCGGCCACCAGGTGGTGCTCATGTACCTGAATGATGGAGCATGGCCTCCCACCGATGCAGCCACGAGGATTGCGGAGGCCAAAAAGGCCTGCGAAATATTGAAAGCGACGCCGTCGTATGCGGGTCAAACGAACGGCCACGCGATTGTGGACAACCTGCATTACGAGCAGTACGCGAAACTGATCGACGCCGAGAAGCCGGATGCGGTGTTTACCCAGTGGCCCATCGATAACCATCGCGACCATCGGGCCATCACCATGCTGACCTACGATGCCTGGCGGCAATCAAAAGGGAAATTCGCTCTGTATTATTACGAGGTTTCTGATGGGGAGGATACGTTGCAATTCTCTCCCACGCACTATGTTGATATCACCGGGACGGAACCGGTTAAACGTGCGGCGTGCTATGCCCACGCCAGCCAGACCCCTGACCGGTACTACGCCTTGCAAGACCAGGTGGCGCTGTTTCGTGGAGTAGAAGGTGGTTACAAGCGGGCGGAGGCATTTGTGTTCCAGCGGCAAAATCCCGGCGATCCCTTGCAGGCGATTATGCGATAACCTGTTGGCCGGGGAAGTCTGATGGACCTTTCAGAAGCACACGCACCAGTCGGCCATTTTCTTGAACAGCCGGGAAACCTTGAGGAATGGCAGAAGTTTCGCCTGAGCGATGAACAGCTCTCAAGATTTAACGAGCAAGGGTACGTGGCCGGTATTCAGGTTCTCGACGATCGGCAAGTAGAAATCTTGTGCTCTGAACTAGCCGGGTTGATGAAAAAGTCGCACCCCGCCCATCACCTGTTCCATGAGTATCACTCCAACGAGTCGAAGGATCCGAACTCCGTTCTCTTCCACGCGTTGGGAGCCTGGCGAACTGCACCCGGATTTCACGATGTGCTTTGGAGCCCGGGTTTCCTGGTACCCGCATCGCAGTTGCTGGGCGGCCCGGTGCGCTTTTGGCATGATCAGCTCTTCTGCAAGCCGGCGCACCACGGGGGCGTGGTCGCGTGGCATCAGGACTACTCCTACTGGACACGTACTGAGCCGATGTCGCACCTCACCTGCTGGATTGCTCTTGACGACAGTGATCGCGACAATGGGTGCCTCTACTATGTCCCCGGAAGCCATCGCTGGAAGCTGCTGCCGGTCACCGGGCTCACCGGAGACATGGATGACATCATGACCGTGTTATCGCCGGAACAAAAGGAGGCTTTCCAGCCTGTTCCCATTGAGCTAAAGCGCGGCCAATGTACCTTCCATCACCCTCTCATGGTGCATGGCTCCTACGAAAACCGCTCGCAGAGGCCACGCAGGGCAACGCTGATCAACGCCTTCAGGGACGGAGTGCGGTCCGCGTCTGATCAGGAATTGCTGGCGGGCGTTCCTCCCATCGCGCCGGGAGGCAAGATGACTGGCCAATTCTTCCCCCTGCTGTTCGACCCAAACTCAGCCGGGTAAGGAAATGGGGAGAAAACACGGCGGGAAGCTATCTATCTTCGCACCGGTTTCTTATCTGGTTCCCGCACGGTAAGGATTTGATCAGGCTTGACTCCAGTGAGGTTTTGAACGGTCCCACTCGGCCAACGAATCTCCAGCAGAACCACACTGTCTGATGTCCCCAATCCAAAATGGACACGGGGGTCGCTGGACGCTCCGAATCCCGTGCTCGTGGTGGCGTGATTGTAAAGAGGAGAGCCGCCGCTTGGTGTCAGCTTAAGCCGGGCTCCGAGTCCGTCGTGGTTGCTTTGTGTACCGATCAATTTCACCAGAAGCCAGTGGTTTTTCCCCGGCGACCGGTTCATAAGCAGTTCGGGAAGGTCGTTCTGGTTGGTCACAATCGCATCGATCCTGCCATCGTTGTTCAGATCACCAAAAGCAACACCCCTGTGCGTGTTTGCAACGGAAAAAGCAGAGCCCGCTGCGGAGCTCACATCTACGAAGCGATGTTGACCAGTATTGCGGAATATCTTGTCAGGCAGTTTCGAGGGAAGATGGTTTATCTCTTCGGCGTTGTCCAAGATAGCGGAACAGGCGACAAAAACGTCCTTCCATCCGTCGTTGTCAAAATCTGCGATGCCGCTGCCCCATCCCGTTAGGCCCGCGGTCATGCCGCTCAAGCCCCAGGCTCCGGTCACATCCTCAAAGTCTTTGCCTCGGTTGAGGAACAGCGGAAACGTGTCGCCCACCTGTCCAACAACGAAGATATCCGGTCGTCCGTCGTTGTCTACATCGCGAAAGTCGGTTCCCATGCCGGCGATCGATTTTCCGTTTTCGTTATAGGCCACTCCACGCTCTACTCCTTCCTCGCGAAAAGTCCCGTCGCGCTGGTTGTGGAATAGAAAATTGCGGTAGGTGTCGTTGGAAACGAACACATCTGTAAAGCCGTCGCCATCATAATCAGCGAACGCGACCCCCATACCTTTGCCAATCACCTTGTCGACTCCGGAGCGAACCGACACATCGGTGAACGTTCCTTCACCATTGTTGTGAAACAGCATGTTCGGCTGGCCGGTGTAAGCATCCGGAGAGCAATAGGAAACGATCTCACCAACCTTACACAGGGGCTCATCTTTTAATGACCAATTGACGTAGTTGGTCACGAAGAGATCCAGCCTGCCGTCGTTGTCATAGTCAAACCAGCCTGCGGCAGTTGACCAGGTTTTGCCAAGCTTGGGGTGGATCGCCGCTACTCCCGCTCTTTCCGTGACATCGGTAAAAGTGCCATCGCCATTGTTATGAAAGAGCTGATTGTGGTTCACGCTAGTGACGTAGAGATCGACCCAGCCGTCATTGTCGTAGTCCGCTGCTGCTACCCCCATGCCGAAACCGGCGCCCTGCACGCCTGCTTTTTCGGTGACATCTGTGAACGTGCCATCGCCATTGTTGCGATAAAGCCGGTTCCAATACGAGCGGTCAGACTTATCGAGGTCAGGCAGATGCGCGCCGTTCACAAAGTAAAGGTCCATCAGCCCGTCGTTGTTGTAGTCGAAAATCGCCACGCCCGCGAGCATTGCTTCTACCTGGTGTTTGCGCCGGGTTGCACCGTTGTTCATCTTGAAGGTGATGCCGCTGCGGTCGATCAGATTGTCAAAGACGATTGGTCCCGTAGGCAGAGCTGAGGGGCCTTGTTGGGCCACCGCACACCATCCTGCGAAGCCCAGGAGCAATCGAAGACAAGTCCTGCGCGAAGCTGACATACCCACAGAACCCGCCTCTTTCTCAGGCTGCAGATCCTTACCGGATCGCTCCCCTTTCTACGTCGGCGGGCTCTATCATGTCAACGAGTGCATGGGCCGTCGAGTTGCCCTGCCAACCCTTTATGCCTAAGATTGCTTAGCGTTGCGTCACGTCCAAAATGCTCAAGTCCATGTGGAATCTTTCCCCGGCGTGTTGCATGATGGGCCTTTGCTTTTCCGCGGTTCTCGCAGATTTCCCTCGCGTCGCTGCTCAGAAAACGGGGAATGAAGTCACCGAGGGCCTGGCTGCGGCAGAGTCCCATTACTCACAGCAGCAATATCCGCAGGCCGAGGACGAACTGCGCGCCATCCTGCTGCAAGTCCCGCGCAACTATGCAGCCAACGAGTTACTGGGCCTGGTGTTGACCGCGGAGGGCCGGGATGCGGACGCAACCAGTTTTTTCGAGAAGGCGGTGCGGACCAGTCCAGCCTCCGTGCCTGCGCGCGAGAACCTTGCCGCAAACTACGCCAAGCGCCAAAAGAACGCACTGGCCGAAATGGAATTCAAAAAATTGCTGAGACTGGATCCGAAAAACTTTGATCTGCAACACAATTGCGGCGAGTTCTATATCAACTTGGGCAAGATCGCAGACGCACTGGCTCCGCTTAAGGCAGCGCAACTGTTGAAGCCGGATGATTATTCAAACGGCTACGATCTCTCGCTGGCAGAAATGATGTCCGGCCGGTTGACAGAGGCGGAAGAGCAGGTGCAAAGCCTGGTGGCACTCAAGGATACCTCGGAGCTGCATTCGATTCTCGCCGAAGTCTACGAGAAGCAGAGCAAGTTTCTCCTGGCAGCTAAAGAGTATCAACGTGCGGCACAGATGGAACCAACGGAGAGTTCCATTTTCGATTGGGGAGCCGAGTTGCTGCGTCACAAAAACCTGCAGGAAGCGGCGCAGGTCTTCGAGAGCGGCGTTGCTCTTTACCCTCAGTCCTGGCGTTTGAATACCGGCCTCGGTTTGGCACGGCATATGCTCGGAAACGATCAGGACGCGGTGGTTCCCCTGATCCAAGCGGTGGATATCGCGGCAATAGACCCCAGATCCTATTTCTTTCTTTCCCAGTTGGGTCGCGTTCCGGCAGTCCAGGCCGCACAAGTAACGAGCCGGTTTGAACGGTATGCAGCAGACAATCCAAAGTCTGCGCAGGCACAACTTTACTATGCCATTAACCTGAGGCAGACAGACGAGACTTCCAGCGAGATCACCCATGGGGAGAAGATCGAAGGGCTCCTGAAAAGGGCAGTCGCTCTTGACCCCAGCCTGCCGCAAGCTCATATGCAACTGGGTATTCTTTATGCTCGCCGCGAAGACAATCCTCGTGCCGCTGGGGAATTTGAGCAGGCAATTAAACTCGATCCGCATTTGGCTGTTGCCCACTATCGCCTGGGACAAACCCTGAACCGGATGGGACAGAAAAAACAGTCTGCCCAGGAGCTGGAAACATTTCGCAAACTAGACTCCGCCGGGAAGCAGGAAGAGACCGTGATGGCATTCCTTCTAACCAGAGAGGCCAAGCAGCAATAGAGGCCGACCCTGTGGCTTGTCGCCGACTTGACAATGCCGTTACGGATGACGATACTTCTCACCGTTGATGCAATAATCATTGCGTACTGCGCATGGTGCAGGGAAGAACGTTTTTGAAGAGACGCTGAAAGAGCGCAGCCATTTACGGGGATGGAACAGGGAAAAATATGGTTTTGAATCGCAGGGGAGGCTTCCTGTCGACGTTGACCGTCCCACGAGCAGCGTCCCCTTCGAACCTACGGAACAGAGCACGACGCTACGCATTTTGGATGTGCTATCCAGCCCTTGCTGGATTCATATTTCAGGGCTTCGCTCTGAATGTGCATGCTCAGTCCGGCTTACCCGATGGCCGCGGCAAGGCGGTCGTCGAGCGTATGTGCTCTACGTGCCACGGACTGAATGTGGTCACCGGGCAGCGGATGACGAAGCAACGTTGGGCAGACCAGGTAGACGATATGGTCTCGCGAGGGGCGGTGGGCACCGACGCGGATATCAAGCAGGTGGTCGAGTATCTTTCCAGGAATTTCGGCAAAGAAAAAGCTCCAGCCGACGACGCGAAACCCACGGCCTCACAGGAGAGCGCCGCCGCTGTGTCTCCGGCCGCTTCCCTAACTCACTTGGAGGAGAGTGAGGAAGGGCACGGTCGGCAGACAGGGGTGACCTTTGATCGGATCCTGCACGCCAACAAAGAACCGCAAAATTGGCTAACCTTTGGCGGAACCTACCAAAGCCTGCACTACAGCCTGCTCGACCAGGTCACGCGGGAGAACGCCAAAAATCTCGAGCTGAAATGGGTGTTTCAGGCGCGCTACCTTGATCCCTACGAAACTACGCCGCTGGTCGTGGATGGAGTGCTTTACACGATGCAGGGGGACGACGTTGTTGCGCTTGATGCCACGACTGGGCGCCTGTTCTGGATATACAAGTACACGCCGGTGCCCGAAGCAAGGTTGTGCTGTGGCCGTATCAGCCGAGGGCTGGCGATTCTTGGAGACACGCTGTATATGGCGGCCGTCGACGCTCACCTGATTGCAATCGACGCCAAGACTGGGCATCCTCTCTGGGACACGACGGTTGCCCAGACGACCTCTGGCTACACCATGACCGTTGCTCCGTTGGTGTTAAAGGACAAGGTGATTGTCGGCGTGGCCGGGGGAGAATATGGCATCCGCGGGTTCATCGCGGCTTACAACGCGCGCACCGGGAAGGAAGCGTGGCGCTTCTATACCACTGCTGGACCCGGTGATCCCGGACGTGAGAGCTGGGGTGGCGATTCGTGGAAACATGGTGGCGGATCCATATGGGCCACCGGCTCCTTTGATCCCGAGACCAACCTGACCTACTGGGGAGTAGGAAACGCAGGCCCTGACTACAACGGAGACGTACGGCCGGGTGACAATCTCTACACGTCCACCCTGGTCGCACTGGACGCAGATAGCGGCAAATTGAAGTGGCACTATCAGGCCAATCCGCACAACGAATTTGATTGGGACGCGGTAGAGGTTCCGTTACTGGCGAACATGACCTGGCACGGCAAGCCACGCAAGGTCATTCTATGGGCCGATCGGAACGGTTTCTTCTACGTGCTGGATCGAACAAGTGGCGAGTTCCTGCTGGGCAAAGCCTTTGTGAAGCAAAACTGGAACGCAGGCTTTGACCAGAACGGGCGGCCCATCATGGCTCCCAACGCAAAATCCAGTACCGAGGGCACTGTGATCTTCCCCGACAATCAGGGAGGGACTAACTGGTTTAACCCATCCTTTAGCCCGCGCACCGGACTTTTTTATCTGAATGCCCGCGAAAACTACTCGAGTGTGTTCTTCAAAGGCCCGCAGGAGTACGAAGAAGGAGACCGTTACGATGGCAGAGGCCGCCACCCTTTTGGTTCTCGGGCCGTTGTGGGAGAGGACGGCGATAAGTACACGGCGGTCAGAGCGCTCGATCCACAAACCGGGGATTGCAAGTGGCAATTCAAATTGAACAGCGGGAACAGC
Organism: uncultured Acidobacteriaceae bacterium; assembly: GCA_963830325.1. GTDB lineage: Bacteria > Acidobacteriota > Terriglobia > Terriglobales > Acidobacteriaceae > PALSA-350. The sequence continues at coordinate 122,435 of CAWHMV010000024.1, read as the reverse complement.
CTGCACACGTTCGAGGGTTGGCAGACTGCTTTTGGGGCGGCGGGAATTTTGACTACCGCTTCCGATGTCTTGTTTACCGGAGGCAGAGAGGGCAACTTTGTTGTCCTGGACGCGCGGGACGGAACGCTTCTTTGGGAGGCGAACCTGGGTGGTCCCATGATCATGAATCCCATCACTTATGCGGTGGATGGCAAGCAATACATTGCGATCAATGCGGGAAACTCGCTATTCGTCTTCGGCTTGCGTTGACAGTTTTCTTTGCGCGATGGGAATAGAGGAGCTATGCGTTATTGGGCAATAAGAATGGGTGTCGCCGTGATGGCTATCAGCGGTATGCTGCTGGCGCAGGAACCCGGCGCCCACCACCAGAAGAGCGCCGCCGAGACCGACGTTCCGGGTGATCCGATGCGTGGCCGGGCGATTTTTGAAGGGAAGGGCGCGTGTGTATCTTGTCATCGTGTGGGGGACCGTGGTTCGGGGTTGGGTCCGAATCTGAGCGAAATTGCCACCTTGCGAAGCGTTGGCGAGTTGCAGAGCGCGTTGCTCAATCCTAAGCAAACCGTCGATCCGGAAAACCGGCTCTATCGTGTGGTCACGGCTGACGGAAGAAGTTTCACCGGCAAGCTGCTGAACCAGGATGTCCATAGCTTGCAGATACTGGATTCGAAGGACGAACTCAAGGCTTTTCAGAAATCAACCTTGCGCGAATTTGAGTTTGTGCCCACTCCTGCGATACCTTCCTACAGGGAAAAGCTCAGCGCAGACGAGCAGGCAGACTTGATCGCCTATCTAGCTACTCTAAGAGGCGTCGTGAAGCAGTAAACTGAGCTTTGGCGGTATTGGTAGTGATTGACAGGAGTAGAACGCTGGTGTTAGCGTCCCACGTGATGCAAAATGCATTGCGTACTACGCCGATTGCTCTGGCGCTACTGGTGGCGAGTTGGCTAGGTTCCACCGCGTCTGCCGCGGACTTCCCAAGCGCCGAGATATCGAATGGGCAGATCAAGGCCAAGGTCTATCTACCCGATGCCAACGACGGATTCTATCGCTCAACCCGGTTTGATTGGTCTGGTGTGGTCGCGGGCGTGGAATATAAGGGACACCAGTTTTACGGGAATTGGTTTCAGGAGATCGATCCCGCAGTCTACGACTTCAACTACGACGCAAAGGGTGGTGTCGTGTCCGCGCCATTCACGGCGATGGTTGGTCCGGGAGAGGAGTTCAATACCAACGGCAAGGCGCTTGGATTTGACGAAGCCAAGGCGGGAGGAACTTTCGTCAAGATTGGTGTCGGAGTGCTGCGCAAGCCGGACGATCCGAAATACGACCACTCCAAGACCTACGAAATCGTTGATAGCGGGAAATGGACAGTCAAGAAGACGCGTGATGCGATCGAGTTCACGCAGACCTTGAACGACCCGGCCTCAGGGTATGGTTACGTGTACAAGAAGACTGTTCACCTAGTGCCGGGGAAGCCGGAAATGGTGCTTGAGCACAGTCTGAAGAACACCGGCACCAAGCGTATCGAAACGACAGTGTACGACCACAATTTCTGGACTCTGGACAACCTTGCGCCCGGGCCGGGACTGGTCATCAAGTTCCCGTTTCAGTTACAAACGACTCGTCCGCCCCAGGCGGGCTTTGCGGAGATTCGAGGCAACGAGTTCGTTTACACAAAAACGCTCGAAGACCGTGATCGCGTGACCTCCAGCTTTCAAGGGTTCGGCGACACGGCCGCCGATTATGACATCAGCGTAGAGAATCGGAAAGTTGGCGCGGGAGTCAGAATCCGCGGAGACCGTCCGCTTTCGAACGTTGTCTTGTGGTCGATTCGAACAGTTATGGCGACCGAACCATACATCGTGATGAAGATAGAGCCCGGCGGAGAGTTCACCTGGGGACTTAGATACGATTACTATACGTTTTCTCCGAAAGCAGAGTAGTTACTGGCTCCGGCAACTGAGCAAAATGCAATACGAATTGCGCAGTGCGCACTTTGAACTTGACAGGCCGAATTCTGGAGCAGCATAATTTCGCGGGTTTGTATCTCGGCTCGGCGACGCCCGGGAATTACTGATTTCGAGACTCAGCCCGGATCACGGGCACGATGCGTTGTAGCCCCGTTCCAAAAGAAGGTTCGGATGCTGCAACGGTCTTTTTTGCGACTCTTGAGTGGTGCACGTTGGTTTGCGTATTACACAACTTGGGGATTTCGAGAAAACGGTTACTCGTCAGTCGCAGCAGCTTCTGGCTTGAATGACAGCTATTAGCGTTTTTCGGCCCAGGTCAACGCAGGCCCTCTTTCAGTACCACGATCAGGCTTTGAACGAGATGTAAGGAGGCGTCCCATGCACTTCTTTGGAGAGCGTATGAAAGGCAGAAATATAGTCTTGCTGGCAAGTCTCTTCTTGCTGGCCGCCGGATTGCGAGCACAGGTTGATACCGGCCAGGTGCTGGGGACAATACTCGATCAGCAGGGAGCCGCCGTTGTCGGCGCCCAGGTGACACTTACCAATGCAGACGAAAACGTTAGTCTCACTCAACGCACAGACACCCGGGGCGCATTCCAGTTTGCGAGTGTAAGAATTGGCCGATACAGCCTGACCGCAGAAGCTTCGGGCTTTGAAAAGGTCACCCAAACGGACCTGGCGGTCAGCATTCAGCAAAGTGTCGTTGCCAACCTCACCCTTAGGCCGGGCAGTGTGCAGTCTACGGTCGAGGTGACCACAGCGCCTGCACAGTTGCAGACTGAAGACGCGTCAGTGGGCAACGTGGTTGCGGCAAAGACAATCAGTGACTTGCCCCTGAATGGGAGGAACTATACATTTCTCGCGCAACTGAGCGCGGGGGTTACGCAGGCTCAACAGGACACTCGCGGACTTGCCGCAAATGGTGGATTTTCGTCCAACGGAACACCGCCAAATCAGAACAATTATCTTCTCGACGGGGTCGATAACAATTCAAATCTCACCGACTACCTGAATGGCGCCTTCTACGTTTATCTTCCATCCGTCGACTCGCTTCAGGAATTCAAGGTCCAGACCAGTAACTTTAGCGCTGAGTTTGGCCGCGCGGCCGGGGCCGTTTTAAATGCAACCACCAAGTCGGGGACGGATCGATTTCACGGGAGCGCCTTCGAATTCCTGCGCAACGACGCGCTCGACGCGCGGAACTACTTTGAGTATGGACCCAAGGGCGAATTTCGCTTGAACCAGTTTGGCTTCACGCTCGGCGGTCCCATTTTTATCCCGCGGCTTTATGACGGAAGAAAACACAAGACCTACATATTTGGGGACTACCAGGGCACACGCATCATCCAGGCCAGTCCGATCACATCGAGCGTTCCAACTGCGCTGGAGCGGTCCAGCGGCTACACGAATTTTTCGGAGTTGATCTCCGGACAAAGTGGCACGCGAACCGATTTACTGGGCCGCACGACCGCCGTTGGACAGGTGTTTGACCCGGCCACAACTCGGACGGTGACTGCCGGTCAAGTCGATCCCGTGACCGGCTTGGTAGCGAATGGAAGTGGTTTTGTACGAGAATCCTTCGCGGGCAATCAGGTTCCAGCGTCGCGCCTGGATCCGAATGCAGTCAAGCTGCTGAATACTTATCCTGCCCCGAATCTCTCGGGAGTGTTTTCGAACTACGCAAGTGCTCCGAACCTGGTAGACACCATCAATCAGGGAGACATAAGAGTCGATCAGGTCACCGGCCAGAAGGGTCAGGTCTTCGGCCGCATCAGCTACTTAAGAGAACCCACCTTCATTCCCGCGCCTTTTAACACGGTTGCCGCGGGGGGCGCCTTCGCAACAGGAAGTCAGATCAATGATGCAAAGGATGACGTGATCGGTTGGACCTACCTTATTTCTCCCACGCTAGTAAACGAAGCCAGAGGCGGCTATTCGCGTATCGGTACTTCGAGATATCAACCGTACGCTTCTGATCTCACGATACCGGGGCAATTCGGGATTCAGGGGATTCCGCAGTTCCCCAACAATGGTGGGTTGCCAACCTATAATCTCGCCGGGCTCAGTCAGCTAGGCGCCTCGCCATGGCTGCCAACATCTGAGACTGGTACCGTGGTTCAGGCAACAGAAAACCTGACCAAGATTGCAGGAGCGCACAGCTTCAAGGGCGGCTTTGCTTTTCAGCGGGCGGCTATTTCGTTCTTCCAGCCAGCATATGGCCGCGGGAACTTTACCTACAGCGGCAGGTATTCCGATGTCGCGAACACCGCAGCCTCGCAGGCCGGTAGCAACACAACCATCGGAACAGGCGGTGGAAATACAGGTTTGGCACAACTCTTATTGGTGCCCACGCCGGGTAGCGTTCCAGGGGCATTTGACAATGTCGGAGGGGCCGACGGATCGGAAGCTTCGAATGCTGCGGACATTGCCATCACGCGAAACTACTATGGCATTTACGGCCAGGATGACTGGAAGGTCTCGCAACGTCTGACTTTGAACCTGGGTTTGCGCTGGGAATTCATAGGCCACGGTGTATCTGCGGGAGATCAGCAGGCGAACTTTGTTCCCCCGACGGGCAATCAAGGGCCTGAGTTCCTGATGTCAACTGCGGTTTGCAATAAGAATTTGTCCACTTCGTTCCTCGCATTGACCGCGAAGGACGGCATCACGATCAAATGTTCAGGTATTCCAGGTCTGGTGAACACCCCGAAGAACAATTTCGCGCCGCGGATTGGGTTTGCCTTTCTCCTGGAGAAGAATTTGGTGCTCCGAGGTGCGTTTGGAATCTTTTACGGGGCACCAAACAATGGCGACAACCTGGGGACGGCCGGCAACTATCCCTTCTCCTATAACTTTTCCTACAGCGCTCCCGACTCTGGTCATCCACTTACCTACCCGACGGGCCAGATCGCGACCCTGGAGTCTGGCCTGAGTGCGATCAATTTTGTACCTCTGAACGTGAATGCCGAGGGTCTGGGTCTGAGTGGAGTGCAGCTGACCTATAAGACTCCCTATTTTCAAGCGGACAATCTTGCTATTGAATACCAAATATCCCCAAGTACGACCTTTACCTTAGGTTACGTCGGCAACCAGGGCAGGCACCTGGCGGTGTTTGCCGGCACAAATAACGTGAGCCAGATTTTGCCGCCGGCTTTCAATCCTCAGGCCTATATACCCTGGCCGGACTTTGCTCGAGGCTTCGGGTATAAAATTACCAGCGCAAACGGAAACTACAATTCGATGCAAACGAGTATCCAACGCCGCGTGGTCAATGGTTTGACCATGTTGGCCAACTATACCTGGTCCAAGTGCAGGACCGATGCGCGTGACGGCCTGGACAACAACATTGGCGGATATAGGGCGGTCGATCTACCTGGGTTTGGCATTCATGGGGACTATGCTGAATGCGACTACAACGTGCCCCAGATGTTCCACGCAAGCGGTACCTATGCGCTGCCATTTGGTCGCGACCAGAAGTTCCTCGGCGGTGCGCCTGGGTTTGTGAACGCGTTGGTAAGCCACTGGACGACAAACACAATCGTTACCTTGCAAAGTGGGCAACCATTTACCGTCCCTTGCACGATAGCGACCGCGGCCGGCGTTGGGTGCTACGCGCTCACGACGGGAATAGATCGTTACGGTCCGCAGCATAATGTCAACCAATGGATGAATCCGGCTGCCTTTGCCAATCCCGCTACAGTAACGCAGATAGGTCAGGGTGGATTCGCCGCGCTGGGAGGGCAGGGAAGTCAGGTCCTCGGGCCGGGCTTCCATCGCATGGACTTATCGTTTCTCAAACAGATTCCGATCTGGGAGGACTTCCGAGCGGAATTCCGAGCAGAAATCTTCAACCTGACGAACACGCCGCAGTTTGGGCTGCCTGGTTTCTCCGGGCCCGGCGTCGTAGCTGCCCCGGGTTCACTCGACTTTACCAACACGACTGCTTTTGGCCGGATCACCGCAACTCGCGACGGGGCATACGACCAACGCGAAGTGCAGTTTGCACTTAAGCTTTATTGGTAGGCTGCTGCGATTCGGGCTGTGCATTAGGTTTCATCGTTGTCGTCTTGTAGGACCGGCGCTGAGGCCATGCAGTCTGGGTGGTTCGAGTATCATTGGACGGCGGTCGAGTTCGCGAAGCGTTCGACGTTTCGCTGCCAAAGGGAAGAATCGATGCCTAGGAAACGTCTCTTACTGTTAGCTGCGGCCATGTTGCTCGGTTCTCTGCCGGTGTTCGCCGCCGGTCCCTCCTTTCATCCGGACACCACCTTCTCGGGTTCGAGCCTCAGTGGCTGGCATACATTTGGCCCGGCAGAGTGGCGTGCCGAGAAAGGCGAGTTAGTCGCTACGCCCAAACAGGGCGCCGGTGGTTGGCTGGTGCTCGACCACTCCTACCAGGACATCGGTGTCTACACCCAATTCCGCTGCACGGGAGGGTGTGAAACCGGCGTGCTGTTGCGTGCGGAAAAGACGCCGACCGGCATGAAGGGTATCTATGTGGCGCTGAGCGATCCGGATCTTCCAACCTACAGCGTTACCATCGACGCACAGGGGCAAATCGTCGAGCGGAACAAGTTGAGGCGCGGCGGTGGACTGGAGCGAATCGCACCGCCACCCAGCGCTCAAGCCCCGCGCGAATTCCACCCGCCAGTCTCCACCGTGACGCTGCCTTTTACCCCACCGGACAGCAAGTTTCGCGCCAATGATTGGAATCAAGCCGAGATTCTGTTCGATGCCAATATCGTTCGTACATTCCTCAACAACGGTCGCGAGCACGGCGCCGTGGGCGATGAAGGATACGGCCCGATCGCGCTCTACGCCGGGGGCAGTGGGGAAGTGCGTTTCAAGGACTTGGCTTATAAGGACCTGGGCTTGAAGGTGCGCCTGCCGGACAAAGTTTCCAGTAACTTCCGTAAGCAGCAACTGAGCGACTTCTACTATTCGTGGAGCTCCGGTGCGGCGGACTTCAATCATGATGGAATCCTGGATATCGTATCCGGCCCTTACATCTATTACGGCCCCGACTACACGAAATCGAGGGAGATGTATCTGGCCGAGACAGTGAATCCCTCGACCAAGTTTGCCAGCGATGCGTGGATGGATTTTCCGGCGGATTTTACCGGAGACGGCTGGGCGGATGTGGTGACGGTGAGCTATGGCGCGGACAAACGGCGGCATTTTTCTGTATGTCAACCCGAAGGGAGAAGAGCGTCGGTGGGAGAAATATAAAGTTGTTTCCGACGTGCAAAGTGAAATTGCGGTGATGCGGGATGTAGATGGCGACGGCAAGCCTGAGATTGTCTACATGGGCGGGGGACAAGTCCGTTATGCCAAGCCCGATCCCGCCAATCCCACCGGACAGTGGATCGTGCACAACGTTTCCGAGAAAGGATATGCAACTGCCCACGGCATCGGGGTTGGCGACATCAACGGCGATGGCCGGATGGACATCGTGAATCCTTATGGATGGTGGGAGCAACCGGCGGCGGGCAGCAACCAGGAGACGTGGACTTACCATCCGGAAGTCTTTGGCCGCTATGGCCGCGGCATTATGGGCGGCAGCGTGATGGGCGTCTACGACGTGAATGGGGACGGTCTAAATGATGTCGTGACGGTGCTCAATCCGCATGGTTGGGGCATGGCGTGGTTTGAGCAGAAGCGCGACGCCCAGGGGAAAATCTCATTCGTGGAACACATGATCATGGATGACTTCTCTACCAAGAACGCGGGGAATGTTGCGTTTTCAGAGCCCCACGGCACTACCTTTGCGGATGTCGATGGCGATGGAGTGCCTGATTTTATTGTCGGCAAACGATATTGGTCGCACCTTGACACCTATCTCGACCCGGACCCTTATGGCCAACCGGTTCTCTATGTGTACAAGACAGTGCGCAATCCCAAGGCGCCGGGCGGAGCGGAGTTTGTGCCGGAATTGATCGACAGTCATACCGGCGTGGGTTCCGACGTGCTCGCCGTAGACCTGAATAACGACGGCGCGATGGATATCGTCACGGCGACGAGGTTCGGCACATTTATCTACTGGGGTAAGCCGCGGAAGTAGATTCGACTCCGCGTAGATATTGCGCGATTGTCTCTCGCTCCCTGGTTGAAATAGGCCGAAGGGGTGGAGTCACAGCGGTGCCACAGATGCCCATGATCGAGAGTGCGGCTTTGAGTCCGCGTAGCGGGTTGTTCGGATCCTCCGCGGAACGATAGACGGCATTGTCGAATTGAATTGCTTGCTGGTGGAGCGTGGCGACGCGGTTCACGTCTCCCGCGGCCGCGGCTTCATACAGATCAACAAAGAGTCGCGGGTTTACATTGGAGCCGCCAGCCATGCCCCCGTGAGCGCCGAGGAGCACAGCTTCCGCCAACAGATCGTCGGGCCCAACCAGCAGGCTAAAGTCTGGCCGCGACCGAACAGCCTCACGCACCGCATGAAAGTAGCCCATGTTCAAGCCGCTGTCCTTCAGGCCTACGATGTTGGGCTCCGCGGCAGCATCGATCACCGTTGGCACGTCGATCCAGAGGCGCGTGTTTAACGGGGCATTGTAGAGAAAGAGGGGGAGAGGCGAATCCACCGCCATCCGCTTGAAGTACTGCAGTAGGTCCGCCTGACCAACCTGAAAGTAATAGGGCGGGGCAGCGACGACCGCCAATGCGCCGCATTCATGAGCCTTGGCCGCCATGCGGATGGCGTCCTGGTAAGAGGTATCGGTGATTCCGACGATGATCGGGATGCGGGAGCCGACCAATTTACAAGTCCGCTCGATCAGCTCCGAGCGCACACTGTAGGGGAGGTTTGGCGCCTCGCCGGTGGTGCCCAGAATGAAGATCCCGTGAACTCCACCCGCGATCAGGTGTTCGATAAGCCGCTCGAGACCTTTCTGATCCAGGCTGAGGTCCTGGTCGAGGGGGGTGACCATGGCTGTGATGACTCCGCGAAGTGGACGAGGCAATTTGTGGTTCAAGCGCTTCTCCTGGCGTGGCCCGGAGAATGATAGCATCAGCCCTCGTAGCGTAAAATCCGAGCGAGACAGGAGTGCGACGGCAGGGCATGAGTATCGAGTACACGGTTTTGGTAGTAACGCACGACGACGATCCCCAATTGAGCATGTTGCAGGGCCTGCGCCACATCGTGGGTCGCAAGCCTCAGGATTTCGCGAGCGCGGTCAATGATCCCGTCGTCATCCTTGCCTGGTCAGCCCCGCGGGCGGTGTTGTGCGACGTCTTTCATATGTGCAAAGACGTTCGCTGGGTTCACTCGCGCTCTGCCGGATTGGACAGTGTGCTGTTCCCGGAGCTAGTTGAGAGCAAAGTGCCGTTGACCAATGGCAGCGGTGTGTTCAGCCAGTCGCTGGGAGAATTCGCTCTCGCCGCGATTCTCTTTTTTGCCAAAGATTTTCGGCGCATGATTCGCAACCAGATGGCCGGAGTCTGGGATCAGTTCGACGTGGAGGAGATCGACACCCAGACAGTGGGGATTGTGGGCTACGGAGATATCGGCCGAGCGGTGGCCAAGCGAGTGCGGCCCATGGGTATGACCGTGCTGGCAGTTAAGAGGCACCCGCCGGAAACGCCCGACCCTTTGATCGATGATTACTACAAGCCGGAAGATTTGTTGGCCATGCTGGCGCGGTGCGATTACGTAGTGGTCGCGCTGCCGCTCACGCCCGAGACCCACCACATGCTCAGTGATAAGGAATTCGCGGCCATGAAACCAACGGCGGTGGTGGTGAATGTAGGGCGCGGACCGGTCATTGACGAGGCGGCGCTGGTGCGTGCGTTGACGGCAAAGCAAATCAAGGGTGCGGGGCTCGATGTGTTTGAGCATGAGCCGCTGCCGCCGGGCAGTCCCATGTATCTCCTGGAGAACGTTCTGTTATCACCCCACTGCGCAGATCACACTAAGGATTGGCTCAACCAGGCGATGCGTTTTTTCCTGGAGCAATATCGCCGGTTTTCGAACGGAGAGCCGCTGGAGAACGTTGTCGACAAGAGTTTAGGCTATTAGATGAACGATCGGAAAAAACTGCGCAGCGGTATCTGGTTTTTTGACAGGGATGAGCCTGGCGAAGCAGCCGTCTACCTGGAACGTTACAGCAATTACGGCATCACGCGCGGAGAGCTGCAGTCTGGCAGGCCGATCATTGGCATCGCGCAAAGTGGCAGCGATCTGGTCCCGTGCAACCGGATCCACCTGGCGCTGGCTGAGCGCGTGAAGGCGGGCATACGCGACGCCGGTGGATTGCCGTTTGAATTTCCCACTCACCCCATCCAGGAGACTGGCAAGCGGCCCACTGCAGCGCTCGATCGCAACCTCGCCTACCTTGGGCTGGTAGAGCTCCTCGCCGGATACCCGTTCGATGGCGTGGTGCTGACCACGGGATGCGACAAAACCACTCCCGCGGCTCTCATGGCTGCGGCCACCGTGAATCTTCCCGCTATCGTTTTGTCCGGCGGCCCGATGCTCGATGGTTATGTAAACGGCAAGCTGGCCGGCACCGGCCTGGTGCTTTGGGAAGCGCGCCGCCGATTGGCCGAGGGCGAGATTACCGGCGAGCAATTGGTAGACCAGGTGCTTACCGGCATTCCGAGCGCGGGCCACTGTAACTCTATGGGAACGGCGCTGTCGATGAATTCGATGGCCGAGGCTTTGGGGATGTCGTTGCCCGGTTGTGCGTCCATTCCCGCGCCCTATGCTGAGCGGGGTAGGATGGCCTACTTCACCGGGCGCAGAATTGTGGAGATGGTGAGCGAAGATCTCACCCCGAGCAAGGTCCTTACCCGGGAGGCATTCGAGAATGCAATCGTAGTGAATTCTGCGATTGGTGGTTCCACCAATTGTCCACCGCACATCATCGCCATTGCTCGACACATGGGCGTGGACTTGAACATCCGTGACTGGGAGCATGTTGGGCACCAGATTCATCTGCTGGCCAACGTGCAACCGGCAGGAGAATTTCTTGGCGAGGCCTACCATCGTGCCGGCGGAGTAGGCGCGATCTTCGGCGAGCTGATGCAAGCGGGCAAGATTCGTACCGGCGCACTCACCGTGACCGGCCGCACCGCGGGCGAGAACTACAAGGATGCACGAAGCCTGGACACCAATGTGATCCGGACCTACGACCACCCTTTGAAGCAGAACGCTGGAATCGTGGTCGTCTCGGGAAACCTATTCAGCTCCGCGCTGGTCAAGACCTCGGTCATCAGTGATGAGTTTCGGCGGCGTTACTTGTCGGACCCTGGGAACGAGGACTGCTTTGTTGTGCGCGCGGTTGTTTTTGACGGACCTGAAGATTATCGCAGGCGCATTGAAGACCCATCCCTGGAGATCGATGAGCACTCCATCCTGGTGGTTCGCGGAGCGGGGCCGGTAGGGTATCCCGGATCGGCGGAGGTAGTGAACATGACGCCACCGGGCCGGCTCATCCGGCAGGGAATTCGGATGCTGCCGTGCATGGGAGATGGCCGGCAAAGCGGCACGTCTGACAGCCCGTCGATCCTTAATATCTCGCCGGAGTCGGCGATTGGCGGGAACCTCGCGATCCTCAGGACGGGCGATGAGATCAAAGTCGATTTGAAGCAGCGTCGGGTCGATGTGCTGCTGACTGAGGAGGAGATAGCGGCTCGCCGAGCTTCACTGAAGTCTGCGGAGATCACGAATCAGTCGCCGTGGCAGGAGTTCTATCGGTCGAACGTTGGCCAACTGGAAACCGGCGCCTGCCTGGAATTTGCGGTGAAGTATCACGATCTGCGCAAGGTGGTTCCCCGGCATTCGCACTAGATGATTGGATTGTCTAAGTGCAAGGGGTGTCCAAATTAGCGGAACAATTGGCTTTTTGACGATGTAACTTGTTGATTGCTTTGAAGAGAGTGCGGCCGGATCTGTTGATCGGCTGCTGTCTAAATGGCAACACTTTCTCGAGTTGCGTTGAAGACGAACTCAGACGCGAAAGAGATGACTTTGCCCTGTAGGTCGCGAAAGCGTACCTCAGCGGCTGAAGCCGTCAAGCGCCGGCTATTTACGGCACAGTCGAAAACGACATCTAAACCTTTTAGAACCATCATGGGCGAATCCGATGGTTTTCATCACCTTGGGTGAGCCGCAGGCTCATGGGACACGGCTGAAGCCGTGCCCTTCGTTGGAAGGTTTATTCCCTGTACTTTTGGGGTCACCGAAAGCTTTCTGCGCTGGTTAAATTGGCCAGTTTGAAAAATCTAATTTGGACAGATCTGATCTAAGTGGCCAGCACCTTGCGCCGCCTGCTGGTCGCGGCTGTACGGGGCCCGGACGGGCTGAGATTCTCCATCGTCCCAGGCGGATACCCGGTTGACTCCCGGACAATGAGATGGGTGTCGATTTTATATTCGCGATTTGGCACGCCGCCTTCCACATGAGCGCGCAGAGCCGTGACTGCAGCGCGCGCCAACTCCAGGCGGGACATCTGGATTGAGGTAAGGGGCGGAATCGTGACCCTGGCCATGTGAATGTCGTCAAAGCCGATGACCGACAGGTTGTCGGGTACACGCAACTGAGCGCGGTACACCTTGTGAAGCACTCCAATCGCCGTCATATCGTTAGAGCACATCACAGCAGTGGGCAGCCGTTTGCCGGCCAGCAGCTTATCCATTGCCTGGATGCCACCTTCCAGCGTGTGATCGCCCTCGATCACCCACTCGGGGTCAAGGGGAATACCGCACTCGCCGAGAGACTTGGTAAAGGCATCCAGGCGCGATTGCGCCGAGTGTAAGCGTTTGGGTCCGGAGATGAACGAAATATTCCTGTGCCCCAGGGCCGCGAGGTGTTGCACGCCTTGTCGAATCCCGTGGTGGTAATCGACCTTCAGCAGACTGATGGTTGGCCGCTCCGGCCCCAAGTCGACGAACACCAGGGGGATGTCGCGTTCCGCGAGTTGTTCCAGCAGAGGTTGTTCAATGCCGAAGGTCATTACCGCGACACCCTCGACTTTGCGCTCCAGCATACGGCGAATGCAAAGCGCCATGCGTTTGGGATCGTAATTGGTCGAGCTCACCAGGATTTCGTAACCGTTGGCAACGGCAACATCCTCGAATCCCTGGATCAGCTCGGGGAAGAATGGATTGGTGATTTCAGAAACGATGAGGCCAAACAGCCCACTCCGGCCGGAAACGAGGGCGCGCGCCTGGGTATTGGGAAAATAATCGAGTTCGCGAATGGCATCCCATACCCGCTTGGCCATCTTGGCATTTACGGTAGGGTTGTGATTGATGGTTCGGGAGACGGTGGCGATGGAAACTTTTGCCCTCTGGGCCACCGTCCTTATATCCATGAGCGCCGGCTTCTTTTTGGAGCCTCGCTTGGTCTTGGGCATACTCTTAGCCATGGTGTAGGTTGAGAAATTGTTTTCAACATACGCCGTCTGCGAAAAATAGTAAATGGACACTTGACAGCCAGGGAAGGGAGATTCTACTTTCGTCCTTCTGAGTAAAGGTTTACCGAAAAGCCCAGTTTCCGTCATCCAGCCGGAGGCTTTTTTTGAGGACGAGCATGCAAAGACGCAGCTTTCTAAAGACCAGCGCCATGGCCGGGTCGGCCTTTCTCTTCTCCCGCAAGCTTCCTTCCGCAACCACCGCATCGGACGATGCGCTCATCGAGATCATGCTTGACGAGCCGTTGGGAGCCATCTCTCCGCTCATCTATAGCCACTTCACGGAAGAACTCGGGGCGGTGATCTACGACGGTGTCTGGGTGGGTGAGAACTCCAGGATCGCGAATACCGGCGGTATCCGTACAGCGCTCATCGAGAAGATGCGACAGATCAAAGCGCCGGCGGTCCGCTGGCCGGGCGGCTGCTTTGCCGACAGCTATGACTGGCGCGACGGCGTGGGACCAAAGGACAAACGTCCGCGTCGTACAGACTTCTGGGTCGATGATCCCGATTCGAAGGGCCTTCCCAAGAAAGGATTACCCAGCTACGACCCTAACCAGTTCGGTACCGATGAATTTGTGCGTTTCTGTAAACTGTCGGGCGCAGAGCCCTATCTCGCGGCCAATGTTCGCAGTCTGAATGCCTATGCCTTCGACCAATGGGTTGAATACTGCAACTCACCGGCCGGCAGTACCACCTGGGCGGACGTGCGGGCGGCCAGCGGATCACCCGAACCGTACAACGTGCAGTATTGGGGGGTGGGCAACGAAAGCTGGGGGTGCGGTGGTAACTTCACCCCCGAGGAATACGCCAGCGAATATCGTAGATATCAGTCATGGCTGCCAAAGTATGGCGTTGACCTGAAGCTCGTCGCATCGGGGCCAAATCAGGACGATGTGGACTGGACGACACGCTTTTTCGAGAACATCTTCACCGCGGACCGCCGAATCAAACCTCCGTTCGGCTGGTCAATGCACTACTACACCGATCTGCCTGAGGCGCTCAAGTTCACTGCCGAGGATGTTTATCCGGGGTACGAACTGGCGGACCGGATGGAGAAGATCATGCTCGACCATTGGACAGCGATGGGGGTCTACGACCGGAACCATCGAGTCAAGCTGGTGGTCGACGAATACGGGCCCTGGTACCGCTTCAGCGATACCAGGCTCGATCCTACTCACGTGTTGGGCCAACAATTGACGGTGCGGGATGCCGTGATGACTGCGCTCACCCTCGATACCTTCAACCGCCATCCGGACAAAGTTGGCATAGCAGCCTGCGCGCAGCTCATCAACTGTATCGATTCGCTCTTCCTCTCTCATGAGGAGCACTTTATTACCACGCCCGTCTTCCATGTCTTCGATATGTACAAAGGGCACCAGGGAGCTCAGGCGGTGCGTGTTCAGTTCTCGGTGCCGGATATTTCTTTTCCCCGCAAAGCCATCCGGAAGCAACTCAGCTCCACGGGCGATGAAGCTGTCGTGGGCGGTCCTGATGCGCGCTTGTGGGGGCTCAACGGGTCCGCATCGGTCAACGGGAAGAGTTGACGTTGACGGTGGTCAACCCTCACCTGACAGAAGCCCGCCCCACCCGGATTATGCTGCGTGGCGACGCGAGTGCAGCTTCTGCTGAGACAGAAGTGCTGGGCGGCGGAGACGTGCACGAGCACAACACTTTTGACCAACCAAACGCGGTGGCAACCAAGACGTCGACAGCTTCGGCTTCAGGCAAGGTCGTGCAGTTCACTCTGCCGCCATCTTCGGTGACCCGGCTGACGATTTCGTTGTCGTAGGGCGAAGGATTCGTCAGGGCACTTTCCATACAGGGGCAGGTTCCGTGATAATCCGGTAGACATGATGTCGCTGGTAGAGACCCGTGGTTTGCGATGGATACTGCTGTTCCTGCTTTGGGCAGTCATCCCTCTGCACGGGCAGGATGATCTTGCGAACCAGGCTCTGGATCTCATGCGAGCGAACAGGTTTCATGATGCTGAAGTGCTGTGGCGCCAGTTGGAAACCCGCAGTCCGAGCAACGCCACTGTCCACAGCAACCTGGGAGTCTGTCTCGCACAGCAAGGCCAGCTTGAACCAGCCTCCATTGAGTATCGGAAATCATTGGCGCTGAATCCCAGGCAAGCGGAGGTTGCCTACAACCTTGGGGTTGCCGAGTTTAAGCAAGGGCACTTCCAGCAAGCGATCCCGATATTTAAAAGTGCGGCCAAGCTAAAGCCGGACGACACCCGCAGCACTCTGCTTCTGGGGATGAGCTACTACGGCTTGCGGCAGTACGCGTTGGCGGTTCCGTACTTGCAGCAGGGAAGTCAGAACGATCCGTCGAACCTGGAACTGCACAATGTGCTTGCGCAAAGCTGCCTATGGAGTCACAAGTACGACTGTGCCTTGAGGGAGTTCAAGAGCATCCTGGCGGTGAACCCTGATGCCGTACAAGCACATATGCTGCTGGCCGAAGCGCTGGATGGCATGGGCAAGACGGAGGATGCGATCAAGGAACTGGAGAGCGCAGCAGCCATCTCTCCCAACGAGCCTGTTCTCCACTTCGAGCTGGGCTACCTATATTTCAAAAAAGGAGATTACGAAAAGGCATTGCCGGAATTGCAACAGGAAGTAAAGAACAATCCAGGGTATGCCCAGGCTTACTTGTACCTGGGCGACATTGCGCTACGCACGAATGACGCTACTACAGCCGAACCACTGATAACCAAAGCGATGGAGTTGCAAAAGGATCTTCGTCTCGCCTATTTCGATCTCGGCCGCATCTACGCGGATCAAAATAAGAATCAGGAAGCCATCGTAGCTTTTGAACGGGCGGTTAAGCTTGATCCCACGCAGCCGGACGCTCATTATCGGCTGGCGCGGCTCTACTCCCAGGTTGGACAAAAGCAAAAGGCAGCTGTAGAGTTTGCCAAAACCAGGGAACTGCACAGTAAAACGGAAGACTCGCTGATACAGAAAGTATCGGGTGACGCTGCTCCGGCGCCGCCGCAATAACCCCGCTATCATGCAATCATGAGCCGAGCCAGGACCCCACTCACGCGACGAGATTTTCTATGGATGACGGCCGCGTCGACGCTGGCTTTGGGTCAGGGCATCACCACCCGCAATGTGAAACCGATACCCCGAGGCAAGCCCTCGGGTATCCCGTTTCTTGCGCACTTCACCGATGTCGCGGCGCGGGCGGGGCTCACGGCTCCTGTCATCTACGGCGGCCTCACGCATAAGAACTACATCGTCGAGACGGTGGGCTGCGGTGTCGCCTTCCTGGACTACGACAACGATGGATGGCTGGATATTTTCGTGCTTTGCGGTAAGCGCATGGACGAAGTGATTCCAGAAGCCAGCAACCGCCTGTACAAAAATAACCGCGATGGGACATTTACCGATGTCACGGAAAAGGCTGGTCTGCTGCGCACGGGTTGGGCCAGTGGGGTGACTGTTGGTGACTATAACAACGATGGTTTCGAAGACATCTTCATCACCTATTACGGTCAGAATGTGCTTTACCGAAACAACGGAAACGGTACGTTTACCGATGTCACGCGTGAGGCGGGGCTGCTCTATGAAGGAAATCTTCGCTGGGGATCCGGCTGCACTTTTCTCGACTATGATCGCGACGGCCACCTGGATCTTTTCGTAACCAATTATGTCGATCTGCATCTGGAACGGTTGCCTAAGCCCGGAGCCAACCCTTATTGCAATTTCAAGGGTGTAGCCGTCAACTGTGGTCCACGCGGGCTCCCAATGCCCCGCAGTTATCTGTATCGTAATCAGGGCGACGGCATCTTTCGCGATGTGTCTCAGGAAAGCGGTATTGCCAAAGCCCAACGCACCTACGGGATGACCGCGGTCGCTGCGGATTTCAGTAATGATGGCTGGACAGACATTTATGTGGCTTCCGATTCCACGCCAAGCCTCTTCTTTCGCAACAAACATAATGGAACCTTTGCAGAAAACGGCGCCGAGCAAGGCATAGCCTTCAGTGCGGATGGCGCGGAGCAAGCGGGGATGGGGGTAGCGGTTGGCGACTACAATCTGGACGGCAATCTCGACATATTCAAGACCCACTTCGCGGATGACACCAACGTGCTCTATCGCAATGATGGCAGTGCGAACTTTACCGACGTGACCATTGCGGCCGGATTCGGTGTCGAAACTCGATATATTTGCTGGGGGACCGGGTTCGCCGATTTCGACAATGATGGTTGGCCAGATCTTGCGGTCGTCACCGGCTCTGTATATCCCGAAGTAGAAGCCCAGTTTCCCGATTATCCCTTGAAAACACCACGATTCATATTCCGCAACCTTGGCAATGGAAAGTTTGAAGAGTTGATTGACGAAGCGGGTCCTGGCATCGGGGCCCTGCATTGCAGCCGCGGCTGTGCGTTTGGAGATTTTGACAACGACGGCGATGTCGATATGGTGGTGATCAATTTGAATGAACCGCCATCATTGCTGCGGAACGATCTTTCCGGTAGCCGCAATTGGCTGAAGGTATTTCTGGTGGGGACCAAGTCTAATCGCAGCGCGATCGGCTCGAGGGTGCTCGCCAAGTATGGTGGCAAAGTACAGGCCCAGGCGGTCATGGCACAATCGAGCTTTTATTCAGTGAATGATCGTCGGCTTCATTTCGGCCTGGGATCCAATAACCATGCCGATCTGGAAGTTCACTGGACCAACGGCTTGATTGAGCGATTTGCGGGGGTTCAGGCCAATCAACTCATCACCATCCGGGAAGGAAGTGGCATATCCAGGTCGGCGCTCCCAGCGAAGAACGAAGCATCAAAACGATGAAGACGGCCCAGGGCTTTACGAGGGTCTTTGAATCTCAAGGGAACACCGCAGATCTCTCCACTGCGCTACCCCGGATTTCCTGTCCAGCTTGTTGGCGTTGGCCGCCCTCATGCGCCTTTCTTTACGGAAAGGCGCATACGTGGATGTTGCGAGTTCTGCGTGGTAGGAAATCCGGGTACGCTCCGGTCGAGATGACAATTCTGTTTAAGGCTAGGATGCAGTGTTTCCAGTAAAGGGCCGCTGGAACTGCAGATCCCTCGGCTTCCCCGGATTTCCTGTCAAGAGTTGTGGCTTCGGTCAACTGCATGTGGTTCTCTTTAAGGAGAACCACATAAGTGGTCGCCGGTGAGAGCGGTGAAGCAGGAAATCCGGGTACGCTCCTAATGAACAAACGAAGAGTGTGGTGTCGCACCTCCAGCGCTCGACCGCCTGCCTATGGACCCAGCCCTTCCGAGGGTGTGTGTGAACCCATTTCCAAACTTAGTCCCGCGGGACGCTGAACTTAGCCCAGGACGCTAGTCCTGGGTTGGATTTGGAAGGGCGACCCAGTCCCGCAGGGACGGCTGAAAATAGGCCGCGACGCAATCATGGACAACCTTCAGCCGTCCCTTCGGGACTCAATCATGTTGCACGATGTACCCAGGACTAGCGTCCTGGGCTAAGTTCAGCCGTCCCTACGGGACTAAACTCGTAAACCTGGTTCTCACTCAGACTCTTCCGGACTGGGCTGATTTTTGGTGCCGGCCCTCTGGGCCTGGATTGCAACCACCGCTTTCCCATGTTCGTTCCTCCCTTAACTTGCCGCAGGCAAGTCGTCTCCTCGGGATGACAAAGGAAAGAGCAACGCTTGCAGGGAAAGCGGTTGCGGCCCACCCAAGGTGATGAAAAACGCCTCGGTCCAGCAACCACTCTTTATGGAGCTGTTGTCCTTTACTTTGTCATCCCGAGCGAAGCCGAGGGATCTGCAGTTCCGCCGGCCCTTTACTGGAAACACTGCATCCTAGCCTTAAACAGAATTGTCATCTCGACCGGAGCGTACCCGGATTTCCTGCCTCGAAGCCCCGGACAGGACCGCGTGTGCGCCTTTCTTTAAGGAAAGGCGCATGATCTTTCCCAACGCCACCAACTTCCACAGGAAATCCGGGGTAGCGCAGTGGAGAGATCTGCGGTGTTCCCTTGACCTTCTCGCGCCCTCTCAAGCCCCTGGCGCCCCTCCGATCGTAGAGTCGGTCCCAACTCAGAACTTGAACTTCGCCCCAAGCTGCAAGGTGCGAGGATCGTAGGCCGTGGTGACCTGTCCGAAGTTCCCGTCCCCGGAGTTCTGATCGATGTTGTTGAATTGCGTGTGGTTGAAGACGTTGAAGTACTCGAACCGCAGTTCCAGTTTCGGCACCTCGCCTAACGAAAACGTTTTGAACAGAGACCAATTGAAGTTGACGAGCCCGGGTCCCACGACCACGTCTTTTCCGGCGTTGCCAAAGCCTTGGTTTGGGCCGCCATTCCAGGGACCGACTGGATTCGCAAACGAGGCGGTGCTGAACCATGCGAGCTGCTTCTTGGGGTAGGAGACTGGCGCCACCAGGTCCGGGCGGTTCGTGGTACCGCCGCCCAAACCGACCGTGTCGATGGAGCCCGTATAGTGGATGTATTGCGGGGTTCCCGATTGCCATACCGTTACGCCGGAGAACTGCCAGCCTCCAAGGGCCGTGCGAGCCGCCAGGTTCGAACTGTTGGCGAAAAATGGGAGGTTGTAGATGTAGTTCACGTTGAGGATGTGACGCCGGTCAAACCCTCCTGACCCACGGTCATAGGCCGGGTTAAACGGATTGGAGAGCGAGTTGAGATCATTGGTTACCTCATCGATCTCATGAGAATAGGTGTACGCAAATTGCGTGGTAAGCCCATGCCGGTTATCCATGCGAACACCTATCTGGAGCGAGTTGTAGTTGAAGTTGGTTTCGTTCTCCTCTTGCGTAATCCCACTAAAGCCCGGGTAGATACGATACAGGTTCGCGTTTAGCGTGCCGTTAGAAACGCCTTGGCGGAGGTCGTATGGATTCGCCGCGTTATTTGGATCGGTCAAGGGCAAGGTGTTGACGGCCCGGTCGTCGTTCTGGTCCCAACCTATAGAGCCGGCGTATTGAAACACCGCGATCACCGCCGGTGCCAGCTGCCGTTGCACTCCGAAGCTGTAATTTGCAGTCCCAGGAGGCGCATACTTGTACTCCAGGTTAGTTAAGGCGGAAGGAAAGGTCTGAGCCGTCGTGGCTCCATTCAAAGCGCTGGTATTCGGGTTGGAGAAATAAACATTGGTGGCGGTCGGTATGTATGCGAAGGGTGGATTCAAGGCAGCGTTATATACATCGTTGCCCTGAACACGCTCAAAGAACATTCCAAAGCCGCCTCGAACGACCGTCTTTCCATCTCCGGTGAGATCGTAGGCAAAGCCGATTCGCGGTTGCCAGGTGTTGTATTTGTTCTGGACATTTCCACGGGGGAAACCATCGACACCGGCTAACTTGATGCCATTGAGGTAGAAGTTCGTACCGTTGAAAGGCGTGAGCGAATTGGGATTCAGCGTTCCCGCCGCCGTCACAGGATTTCCCTGGGAAGTGTCGTAGTCCGCTTGAACGAAATTCGAAAACTTGTTATACCGCTCAAAGGCATGGGGTAACCCGTCGAAACGAAGGCCGAGGTTGAGTGTCAGCCTGGGTTGGATATGCCAGTTGTCCTGGAAGTAGAAGCCATAATTGTTGTTGACCCAGTGCTTGCCAAACAGATAGTTGAGTTGTTCAAAGGTGCTGGCATCGCCGAGCAGGAAGTTGATATACGAGTCTTTGGAAAATGAGCTCGAGTTGAAAATTGCAGTTCCCTGGGTGTTGTATTGCAGTTGCTGGTTCTTGTAGTCGTGCAGCCAGCTGAATCCGAACTTGAACTGGTGCAGTCCCTTGGTCCACGATAGATCGTCCCGCCAGTTGAATCCTTCGTAGCCGTTTCTCCAGGGGAAGTAGCTCGAGCTCCAGTTTGTATTCAGCGGTTTGCCCTGTAGATCGATTTCAGGCAGGCGGCTACCTAGATTATTGGCGACGGGGAAGAAGCTGGTAGCTGTCCACCCGCTGGGCTGGACAAATGAGCCGCCAGGGCCGACGACGGGTGTGAGGGTGATCTTGTTGCCGCTGTAAAGGAAGGCGGTTTCGTTGAGCAACGTGGGTGAAATCGTCTGCGTGAGTTTGATCACCGACGACCAGGCCGGATTTTGCATCGCCGTGCCTACCGTTGGATAGGTGCTGTCGCCCCATAGTGGGGGAAAAAAGTTCACGTTGACCCCTTCATGGAGTAAATGGCCCATCAGCTGAAGCTTGCTGTTGATGGCGTGGTCGATGCGAACCACGTCTTCACGGACATTGGTCGGCTGGGGGATGGACGAAATGTATTGACCGGTGCCGAAGTTTGGCTTTGGGAAGGTCCCCGCATTCAGTTCGAGGACGGCATTCTGGTCGATCAGGTTGGCGGGGATGATGTTTCCTGGGAAAGGTTGTCCAGGAGTCAGGCTGTCACCCTGGTAAATCAAAAGCTTGGCTGGGTCACTGGTGGCCGGAACTATCGGCGCCGTTCCGCCCGAGGGAACGGTATAGGCCAAGGACGCTCCGGCCGTGGGGAAATTGCTGGCTAAGATCGTGTTCTGAATCGTGGGCGAGCTTCCCTGAATCAGCCTGCGCCACTCTTCATTCACAAAGAAGAATGTTCTCTTGCGAGAGTTGTTGTAGATATGGGGGATAAAGAGCGGCCCACCGATATTGCCGCCGGGTTCGTTCAGCCGGAACTCGGGCCGTGGCTTGCCTGCCAGCTTGGTGAAATAATTGTTGGCATCGTAGTCTTCATTCCGGTTGAAATAGTACACGCTTCCATGGAAGTCCTGGGTACCGGACTTGATCACCATGAGAATGGTTCCGCCCGAGCCTACGCCGTAATCGGGTGAGTAGTTGCTGTCGAGAGTCTGGAATTCGGCCAGCGCATCGATCGAGGGTAGGGAGCTAAAGCAGCCGCCGCAGCCGCGATCGTTCAGTTCGCCTCCATCCAGCATGTAGATGTTATGTGTAGAGCGGGCGCCATTGAAGCTGATGCCGTTCGCGGATGTCAGCCCAGCCACCCCGCTAAAGGCCGGCAAGGTGTTGGACACGCCCAAGCCCAAGGCTGCAAGCGCGGTCACATTCCGGCCGTTGGTCGCCAGCTGGGTGACCTGCTGCCCGGTGATCAGGGTGCTGAGCTCGCTGGTTTCCGATTGAACCTGCAGGGCGTTCGCCTGCACGGTGACCGTCTGGGCTGCGTTGCCGACCGTGAGGTTGATGTCCTCCTTCAGGGTCTGAGCCGTGTTCACATCCATGCCGGTTCTGGAGAATTTCTCGAATCCGGGCGCTGTGGCGTCCAGATTGAAATGGCCGACACCCACGTTCGAGAACACGTAGATTCCCGAGTTGTTCGAGGAAGTTTCTCTTTCCTGGCCTGTGGCGGTGTTGGTGAGAGTGATTGCGACGTTTGGAATCACTGCTCCGGTAGGGTCTAAAACCGCTCCAGTAATGGTGGCGTTTTCCTGAGCCCACGCGCTCGGCATGAGTAGAACGGACGCACTGAATAGGGCAACAAGCAACGAGCGAACATGACGCATCACAATCCTCCTGAAAGCCGGGTATTCCGGCGCGAGACGACCCTTGCAGCTATCACCTTGGATATCTGTTAATAGCTATGTGTTTTCCGAAAACGTTTTCTGATGCTATAGATTTAAGGCCCCATTTTGCCCCTCTCTAAGCAATCTCTGTTGGTGTTAGCCGATAGAAGACGATTCCACAGGAGTTCCCCAAAAAGGCCCAGGCCCTGCTGCCGAGATGGTATATCTCATCAAATGAGAGTCTGTCAACAGCATTCAATCTTTGTTTGAAATTGAATAGTTTGGGAGCCAAAAAAATGATCCGCGATTGGCCCGCCGTTACGCGGAGAGGGTGGTCCGTGGGCCATTAAAATCTCTTCAGACTCTGCGGTGGACCACCGTCGCGATCCTCAGATCGTGCGACGGGACGATCCGTTCATTGCCAGAGTTCGTTCGGGATGCACAAAATACCAGCACACTGCGCCCCCAAGATATAAGGCCGCGGTCACGAAGAGGGGTGCTGCCCAGGACGCTCTTGTTCGCGTGAGGAATGCGAACACAATCGGGCTCAGCACGCCCCCGACCTGTCCTGAAGTATTCATCGCAGCGCTGACGGCAGCCGCGTGATTGCCTGCAATATCTGCACAGGTACCCCAGCTTGCTCCGAGCAGAAAATTTGAAGAGGCAGCGGCCAGCGCGATCAGCACAGCGGAAACCGCTCCTTGACTCAATGCTCCAGCGAAAAGGAAGAGCCCGGCAGCGGCCAGCGAGCCGAAGCCGACCAGGCAGCGACCCAATCTTAGTCCGAACCTCTGGCTGAGCCGATCGGTGAGGATGCCGCCGAACAAATCTGCTGGAACACTCAGCAGCAGCGGCAAACCGGCAAGAACCGCCAGTACGGTTCCGTGCAAGTGCTTTTCATGCTGCAAATAGGTCGGCATCCAGGTTACGTATAGATTGAAGCCGTAAGTCTGCGTGAAGTACATCAGGCACAGGAACCAGATCCCGGGTGTTTTCAGAGCCGCCCGGAATATGTTTTCCCGGCCGGTCTCCGGCGTGGTCCGCCGGCCGCCTTCGATCCAGTCAAGTTCCTCCGCCGTGATCGAAGCATGATCGCGTGGTTCATCCCGGTACCAGCGAAACCAGGACGCAGCCCAAATAAATCCGAAGACCGAGAGCAACGGGAAGGTACCGCGCCATCCGATCCGCGCAGCGATGGCGGCGACGAGGATCGGGGTAAGTCCGCCGCCCAGGTGAGCACCCATGAAGAAGATGCCCTGTGCGGTCCCTCGCTCCTGTTCGGGAAACCAGCGCGATAAAGCGCGCGCCACCGTGGGCCACGCTCCTGCTTCGCCCGCCCCAAACAAGGCTCTCAGCGCCAGCAGGGAGGGAAAGTTCCATGCCACACCGGTCAGTCCAGTGAAAATAGACCACCAGGTGACGATCCTGGTGAGAACGCGGCGGCTGCCGATCCGGTCAGCCCACAAGCCGGTCGGAATTTCAAACAACGCATAGGCGGCTGTGAAGGCACTAAAGACGAAGCCCATCTGGATGTTCGAGAGTCGAAGATCGCGAAGAATCGCCGGAGCCGTCACCGAAATGCAGACCCGGTCCATATAGGTGAGGAAAGCCAGGGCGACCGTCATGGCCAGCACACGGGACCGCAGACCCGAATAGAACTTCATCAAGCTGCCGCCAGCAGCATGTCGATCGACGTCACCCGCATGTTTTTTCCCACTTGATAGCTGCCCTTAGGCGAAGTCCCTATCGTCGCATGATAAGCATTCGAGATGTGTTACAAGGAATCATTATGGAAAAGCCGGTTCGGGTAGGATTTGTCGGCGCACGGTTTGCTGCCAGGTTTCATTGGGAGGGTATCCGCCGCGTTCATGGGGTGCCTGTGGAAATCGTGGGAGTGATGTCAAAGACGCCGGAAGCGCGCGATGCCTTTGCCCGCGACACCGGTACTCGCGCGTTCGAGACGTTTGCCGAGCTTTGCGATGCGGTGGACGTGGTGGATCTCTGCACTCCACCCTCCTCCCACGAAGAACTTTCTATCCAGGCGCTTGGCCTGGGTAAGCACGTCATCATTGAAAAGCCGCTCACCGGATATTACGGCGCCGGCTCTTCCCCCAAGGCCTTGATGCTAGCGGAGGCCACAGCCAGTTGTGCACGAATTCTTACCGCGGCCAAAGCCAGCGGCAAGCTGGTCTGCTATGCCGAGAATTGGGTCTATGCTCCGGTGATTCAGAAAGAACGGGAGATCGTGCAAAAGAGCGGCGCGCAGATACTGCGCATCCTGGGAGAGCAGTCTCATGGGGGATCACACTCTCCCTACTATGGGCGGTGGAAGTTCTCCGGCGGCGGTTCGCTGGTGGGGAAGGGGTGCCATCCCGTAAGCGCAGCCCTTTATTTGAAACGGGTGGAGGGAGAGGCGCGAGAGGGTGTACCCATTCGACCGGCCACGGTAAGCGCCCGCACGCACGAGATCACGCGGTTACCGAATTATCGCGACGAAGGTTTTCTGCGCACCGGGTATGACGATATTGAGGATTATGCGCAGATTCACATCACTTTTTCCGATGGGACGATCGCGGATATCTTTTCCTCGGAACTGGTTATGGGTGGGGTCAACAACTGGATGGAAGTGTTTTGTAACAATCATCGCAGCCGATGCAATATGAATCCGATCAACGCCCTGGAGACCTTCAATCCCAGGGAGGACATATTGCAGGACGTTTACATTGTGGAGAAGACCAACACCAAGCAGGGGTGGAGTTTCCCGGCTCCGGATGAGGGTTGGCAGCACGGGTATCCGCAGGAATTTCAGGACTTTATGGAGAGCATTTATCACGGCCGCGAACCATTATCGGGAATAGAACTGGCGCGGGATACGATTGCGACGCTTTATACCGGGTATTTGTCAGTGGAACGCGGCGGGCTTGAGGTTGCGGTACCCAGTTAGAGTTGCATTCGTTGCTAACCGAAAAGGAGAACCGCAGAATGAAGGGCACGCCTTTAGCAGCCGTGCCGAAACTATTCTGTACCAGAGGACTAAAGTGTCTAGGTGAGAATCTGGCGATTGCAAAACGAGTCCCGCAGGGACGGCTGAACTTAGCCCAGGACGTAGTCCTGGGTAGAGATTAGAGAGACGAAAAGTCCCGTAGGGACGACTGAAATCCCACGCACCCGCTCCTCGAATCCAAGACGATGTCTCGATAACTTTTTCAGTCGTCCCTGCGGGACTCTTCCATGGCGCATGCCAACCCAGGACTGCGTCCTGGGCTAAGTTCAGCCGTCCCTACGGGACTCGATATCGCGACGGTTGTTCTCACGCAGGCTCTAACGCCCTTATCTGGCGCGATAGATGTGGCACGGCTGAAGCCGTGACCTTCGTTTTGCGGTTCTCTTTTTTAGCAAGAATTCATTGCGGGGAGACACCGCATTTCTAATCCGCCGAGATGTGTTCCGCCGCCACAGCTGCCGGCGCTCGCCACTGAAACGCAAATAACGTCAGCAAATAAGCAGACCCGGACGCAAGGAAAATGAGCAGCGCATAGTTGGTCCACAGGAGCCCCACCATGAAAGTAAAAAATACGCTGCCGACGGCTCCAACCGCTCCTCCTATCCCGACCACAGTCCCGACCGAACTCGAAGGAAACATGTCGGACGGAGTCGAGAGAAGATTCGAGGACCATCCCTGGTGCGCCGCGGTCGCCAGGCACAACAAAGCGATCGCCTGCCAAAGAGGATGAACGAAGGGAACGAACACCACCGGCGCGGCACAAATCGCACAGACTAACATGGCAAATCTTCTGCCCATCCTGATCGAGTGTCCGCGGCGGATATAAAACCCCGCCAGCCAGCCACCGGCAATGCTGCCGATAGTGGCGCCGATATACACAATGATGAGCGGCGGGCCCAGGTGCCGCATGTCTACATGAAAGCGCTCATTGAAATACTTGGGCAGCCAGAAGAGATAAAACCACCAGATCGCATCGGTGGTTCCCTTGGATAAAGCAAATCGCCAAGTACCCGGGCTAAAAAGAAGGGCCTTGTAGGTTGCAGGTTTTACCGTCAACGAAACTTCCGGCGCAGGATTGCCATACTTCGGTTGGAGCCGGTCGTAAGGGAACAACAGCCAACCAACGAGCCAGATCAGTCCAAGGCTGCCCGTGGTGTAGAACGCGGCCTGCCAGCCATAGCGAACAGCGACCAAGGGAATCAGCAAAGGAGCGATCAACGCGCCGGCGCTGGTTCCTGAATTGAAGATGCCGGTGGCCAGTGCCCGCTCCTCGGCGGGAAACCAATCGGCGGTCGCTTTGAGTGCCGAAGGAAAGTTGCCCGACTCTCCAATTCCTAAGGCAAAACGAGCCATTCCAAAGCCAAGCGGGCTCCGCGCTAACACATGGCTAAGCGAAGCAAGCGCCCACAGCCCGATCGATAAGGCATATCCCTTCTTGACGCCGACGCGATCGACCACCCGCCCCGCAAGCAGGAACCCGACGCCATACGCAAAAATGAAACAGTTCACAATGTCGCTATAGCGCTGGTTGTAGAGCGCGATGTCCTGATCGCCACCCAGTATGTGTTTCAACATGGGCTCAACCAGGCCCAGCGCGGTCCGATCCATATAATTGATGGTCGTGGCTAAAAAGAGCAGGCCGCAAACGACCCAACGCAGATTCGATCGATTGGCAGTTGAACTCATGAATTGTTCTTACACGTCCATCATGTACGGAGCACGTTGAGGACGGGATAGCCTGCAATTCGCATCGTCGTCGTTTTTGAAATGCTCTTTTACCGGATCCCAAAAGAGCTTGCGTTTGGTCTTCATGGCGATGTGATGGATCAAACAAGTAGAACACGCCCGGTGGCCGATTTCGGCGGGCGCGATCGGAGCTTTTCTGCTCTTGATACAGTCCAGCCAATTGCCATGCTGGTCGGTACTTTCGTAGAGATGGACTTCGTCGGGACCGATGACGCTATCAAGGATTTTGGGATTACTGGCAACCAGCGGTTGTGGAGCCGCGGCTGCTTTTCCTCCTGGTTTCCCTCCCGGATCGGTGGGCGTGACCATCTCGTCCCGGGTGACAAAGATCCAACCCTCGCTGCCATAGAACTTGATGCCATTGGGAAAATCGCCGCTGATGTCCATGGTCACCCCGTTGGCATAAACCGCATGGGTCAGGAACTTACCATGGACATCCCACAGACCGTGGGTAGGGAACTCAGCCGTACCCCACACCTCGACCGGGCCGGTGTACTCGGTATTCATGCCCCAATGTGCGGTGTCCACATGGTGGGCTCCCCAGCCAGTGATCATGCCCGCGCCGAACTGCTCGCAGCGCAACCAGCCGGGGCGGCTGAATCCATCCTGGGGATGGACGCGGATCTCGGTGTAGTAAACCTCAGGAGTTGAGCCCAGCCATGCGTCGTAATTCAGGTTCGAGGGGATGGGCATCGCCGGGGCATCGGGTCCGCTGGGGTCGCCGGGTAGCCCGATCTCCACGTGCTTGATCTCGCCAATACGGCCGTTGCGCACCAGTTCACAGGCACGGTGGAACTGCTTCCACGATCTCTGTTGCGAGCCCACC
The DNA here is from genome assembly GCA_963830325.1 of uncultured Acidobacteriaceae bacterium. Classification (GTDB taxonomy): domain Bacteria; phylum Acidobacteriota; class Terriglobia; order Terriglobales; family Acidobacteriaceae; genus PALSA-350. The sequence goes on along the minus strand of CAWHMV010000024.1, from coordinate 94,004 downwards.
TGAAGAATCTGTCCTGAGGCCATGACCGCGTTGCTCATGGCTCGTCCCTCGGCAATGGTCAACGAGGCCGGCTTTTGCAGGTAGACGTCCTTCCTGGCATGCACGGCGTCAACGGCGAGGATCGCGTGTTGATGATCGGGGGTACTGATCACGACTGCATCGATGTCTTTATTGGCCAGCAATTCGTGATAGTTGTGGTATCCAGTGACGCCGTCGTACGGTTTGGCCGTTTTTTTCGAGTAGTAACCGTTGATCAGTGTCTTGGCCTCTTCTACCCGCTTCGCGTCGAGGTCGCAGACCGCCATAATGCGAGCCTGGTCGAACTGCCAGATGCCGGGCAGGTCGTGGCCGCGGGAAATGCGTCCGACTCCGATCGCGCCCACGTTGATGCGGTTGCTCGGCGCTGTTTGTCCAAACACGCTTGACGGCACAATGGTAGGAAAGCCGATTGCGGCGGCCGCTCCGACCGAGAGCTTCAGGAAGTTCCTTCGCGTTTGCAACGTTCCTCCTCGCCCGGCGGCTTCTAGGTGGTGAAGGTCAATACCTTGGCATCCCGTTGTGCCTTAAGCACCAGCTCTGCAGCCAGCAGAGCCTGCTCCTGGTTCTGCCCGGTATGGGTCCGATTGACGATGTCGGAAACAAATTGCGGTCCAAAAGGTAGTTCGACCTGGCTGCAATCCATGAAGGTCACCTGCTTCTGGTCAACCATAAACAGATGGTTACCGCCAGGCTTGCCGGCAATATCGATGTATTTGCGCAGCTCGATGTAGCCGTCGGTCCCCAGGATAAAGAGGCGGCCGTCACCCCAAACGCTCAGCCCGTTGGGGGTAAACCAATCCACGCGAACATAGCCGGCTCCGCCGTTTCCGTGAACCATCATGTCTCCAAAATCCTGGAATTTGGGGTGGGTGGGGTGGTTCACATTGGCGATCTGCGATCCCGTTACTTCGGCGGTGGTCGATCCTGTGTAGTAGACGAACTGGTCCGCCTGGTGGGAACCAATATCGCAGAGAATTCCGCCGTACTCAGCCGGATCCCAAAACCACTCGGGCCGAGTAATGTCATTCACTTTGTGGGGCGCGATATTCACCGTCTGCACTACTTTGCCGATGGCGCCGGCCTTGATCAGATATCCCGCCTGCACGGCGGCGCGTACCTCCAACCGCTCGGAGTACATAATGGCGAACATCTTGCCGGTCTCCGCTGAGACTTTGCGGACTTCGGCCAATTGTTCGAGCGTAGTAACGCCCGGCTTGTCGCTCAGAAAGTCCTTGCCTTGCTTCATGGCGCGGATGCCCAGGGGCGCCCGCAAACGCGGAATCGGCGCGCCCGCGATCAGCTTCAGAGATGGGTCGTCGAGGATTTCGTCCTCACTCTTCGCCAGCTTCGCGTTGGGATACAGTTTCTGGAAATCGGCGATCGCCTTGGGCAGGTTGGAGTAAAAGGAGACCAACTCGCCGCCGCCGCGGATAACCGCCGCGGTCATCCCCATGATGTGATAGTGGTCCAGGCCGATCACACCAAACTTGATCGAGTATTTTGGCTTTTCGCCGGCGTCCGGGCCCGATCCGGCGGCTTGCTCCACGATCGACGCGCTCGCGGGATGCAAACCAAACGCGGCCTCGGGTAGCAGTGTGGAAGTCATGCCTACGGCCCCCATAACCTTAAGAAAAGAACGCCGATCTACACTCTCATCCTGCACTTGTTCCGCTCCCCGGTACGGCTGCACGTGATAAGCTGCGGGATCATCCTACTTCGTTCGCATCCTGGAGTAAACATTGGGTTCCGGCCGTTTTGATCTCAGCGGTAAGTGCGCGGTTGTCATTGGCGGCACATCGGGTTTGGGGAAGGCAATCGCCCTGGGAATTGCAGAGGCGGGAGCGGACGTCGTGGCCGCCTCCCGCCGCCAGAAAGAAACGGATCTGGTGGCTGCCGAGATTGAGGGTCTGGGGCGTCGCTCCCTGCGCGCGACGGTGGATGTGCGCGACCGGTCTTCGATCGAATTGCTGCAGCGGAAGGTGCTGGACAGCTTTCGTAAGGTCGACATCCTGGTGAACGCCGCTGGGATCACCCATAAGACCCCTACGCTCGAGTGTTCTGAAGAGGAGTGGACCAGCATTCTGGATATAAACCTGAACGGCACCTGGCGCTCGTGCCAGATTTTCGGGAAGACAATGGTGGGCCAAGGCTTTGGCAAGATCCTGAACGTCGCTTCGCTCTCCACTTTCGTAGGTTTCAACCAGGTAGCCGCGTACGGGGTCAGCAAAGCGGGCGTGGGGGCGCTGACGAAGACCCTGGCCATCGAACTTGCTCCCTTCAACATCTGCGTGAATGCGATCGCGCCCGGCATCTTTCCCACTGCGCTGAATGCCGAACTGATTCTGCATACCGGACGAGGACGCGAGTTGAAAATGCGCACGCCCATGAAGCGCTTTGGCGAGATGGATGAGCTTGCCGGCGGTGCGATCTACCTGGTTTCCGATGCGGCCTCGTTCGTTACCGGAGAGATCCTGGTGATCGACGGCGGCTTCCTGGCCAGCGGAGTGAACCAATGAAGATACTGGGCGCTAAGGTAATTGTTTGTAGTCCGGGTCGTAACTTCGTGACATTAAAGGTCGAAACCGACCAGGGAATTTACGGTCTCGGGGATGCGACTCTCAACGGCCGCGAGCTGGCGGTGGCCAGCTATCTGGAAGATCACCTTGTGCCCTGCCTAATCGGGCGCGATCCCTTTCAGACCGAAGATATCTGGCACTATTTTTATCGGGGTGCTTACTGGCGACGGGGACCGGTCACCATGACCGCAATCGCGGCCATCGATATGGCGCTGTGGGATATCAAAGGCAAGGCGCTCGGCGTGCCCGTGTACAACCTGCTGGGAGGCAAGAGCCGTAACGGAGCCATGGTCTACGCCCATGCCACTGGGCGCGATATTCCCGAAACCATCGACGAGGTGGAGAAGTACCGGGCCATGGGGTATCTGGCGATTCGCGCCCAGAGTGGGGTACCGGGCCTTAAATCGACCTACGGGGTTGCGAAAGACCAAAAATACTATGAACCCGCGGAGCGCGGTCTGCCTTCCGAGAGCTTATGGTCCACGGAAAAATATCTAAGGCATGTTCCCAAGCTTTTTGAGGCGCTGCGCAGCACGCTAGGGGATGAGTTGCACCTGCTGCACGATGTTCATCACCGGCTGACGCCTATCGAGGCGGCACGCCTGGGCAAAGAGCTGGAACCTTATCACCTGTTTTGGCTGGAGGATCCCGTTGCGGCGGAACAGCAGGACGGTTTTCGGCTCATTCGCAAACATACCACCACCCCGCTGGCGGTGGGCGAGGTCTTCAACACCATTTGGGATGCGGAGCAACTGATACGCGAGCAGCTGATCGACTACCTGCGCATGAGCGTGGTCCATGGCGGCGGCCTTACCGCGATGAAGAAGGCGGCAGATTTCGCCGCTCTTTACCACGTGCAGACTGGGAGCCATGGGGCAAGCGACATGTCGCCGGTTTGCATGGCCGCGGCGCTACATCTGGATATCGCGATCAACAATTTCGGTGTCCAGGAGCACATGCTGCATAACGCCCAGACGGAAGACACGTTTTCGCATGCCTATTTCTTCAAGGATGGCTTTATGTCTCCCGGGGATGTGGCTGGTCTTGGAGTGGATATCAAGGAAGATGTCGCCGCCGGCTTTCCCTATCAGCGCGCTTACCTTCCGGTTAACCGGAAGGAAGATGGAACGCTGTTTCATTGGTGACAATGCGAGTGGGGAAACCGCTAAACTCTAAATCGGGCTGGAAAAGGGGGGAACGCTGAGATGTCGAAGGAATCGCGGGTGCCGACGCGGCGCAGGTTTTTAGGGGTGAGTGGAGCTGCCTTGGCTGCGGCTGCGATGGTTCCTCTGGCGAACGCACAGCAGGAAAAACCCACGCGATCTGCAGATCATAATCAACCGAACGAAGAGCAGCCAGGAGAGAACAATGCGGCTCTCGATGCCGAGAACCCGAGCTCAGTCTGGTCTCCAGAGACAGACAACGGGACCGTCGAACCCTTCAAGTATTCCTTCGCTTTAGCGCACAAACGTATTGAAAACGGTGGATGGACTCGGCAGGTGACCGCGAGAGAGTTGCCCATCTCGAAAACGCTGGCCGGCGTGGAGATGCGGCTGGTCACGGGCGGGGTTCGCGAGCTGCACTGGCACACCAGCGCTGAGTGGGCGTTCATGATTTACGGCAACGCGCGGATTACTGCGGTGGACGCGCAGGGCCGCAGCTTTGTCAACGACGTGACCGCAGGCGATCTATGGCTGTTTCCCGGCGGCATCCCCCACTCGATCCAGGGGCTCGGTCCGGATGGAGCCAAATTCCTCCTGGTCTTCAACGACGGAGATTTCAACGAGTTCGAAACCTTCCTGTTGACGGACTGGTTCAAGCACACGCCGAAAGAGGTTCTGGCCAAGAACTTCAACGTTCCGCAATCGACCTTCGACAACATACCCAAGAGGGAACTGTTTATTTTCGCGACGGATCTGCCTCGACCGCTGGCCGACGAACAGAAGGCAGCCGCGGAGGGTACCGGCTCCATAGACGGGGACTATGTGTTCAGGGCGAGCACCATGCCGCCTACCAAGGTGCGGGCCGGCGGAGAAGTGCGCATCGTGGAGAAAAAGAACTTTCCCGCAACCGATATTGCCGCAGCCATCGTCCGGGTAAAGCCAGGAGGGATGCGGGAGTTGCACTGGCATCCACTCTCAGACGAGTGGCAGTACTACGTAACCGGCAAGGGCCGCATGACGGTCTTTCAGGCAGGTGGAAAGGCGCGGACTTTCGACTTCCAGGCGGGCGATGTGGGCTATATCAAGATGTCGCGTCCGCACTATATCGAAAATACGGGGACAGAGGATTTGGTGTTTCTCGAAGTTTTCCCCATCGGAACCTACCAGGACATCTCAGCCGCGGAGTGGCTCGCGCATACCCCCGCGCGACTGGTCGACCAGCACATTAAGACTGGTGAGGACTTCCTCAATAAGATTCCGAAACAAGAAGCCGTGATCACGCCGATCTAGTTGCTCGGGCCGGTATTGGAGCCGAAAGAGAACCTCGGATCTCGACTATGCTGCCGAAAAACATTCCAGGAAGGGTCCGCGGAACTGCAGATCCCTCCACGGCCCGCTGGGACAGGTCGGCTCCCCCGGATTTCCTGTCAAGAGTTGTGGCTTCGGTCAACTGCATGTGGTTCTCTTTAGGGAGAACCACATAAGCGGCGCCGGTGAGAGCTGTGAAGCAGGAAATCCGGGTACGCTCCTAATGGACAAACGAAGAGTGTGGTGCCGCACCTCCGGCGCTCGACCGCCGGCCTATGGACCCAGCCCTTCCGGGCTGGGCTGATTTTTAGTGCCGGCCCTCTGGGCCTGGATTGCACACACCGCTTTCCCATGTTCATTCCTCCCTTAACTTGCCGCAGGCAAGTCGTCTCCTCGGGATGACAAAGAGGAGGGTGGGCGTTTCCAGTGGGAATTTGAGGGATCCTCAACTCTCGAGGAACTGGAGCGCCGGCATATCGTGGCCGTTCTTGAGCAAACCAACTGGGTTTTCGCAGGTCCAAATGGCGCTGCCGCGCGACTAGGGCTGCAGGCGCGGCAGACCAATCAGCAACAACTGGATTGATGTTAAGACGGGAACTTGCTCCGACAACCGGCCGGTGAATCGCGTCCAGGCTGGGAATCTCCGCAACCAGTTCCTACCCTCTGCGCTGGAGCGCCAAGGTAGCCCCCAATGAGTCAGTAATTTCCCATATCCGTCTCGTTGAGTGCCCCGATGCCCGATAACGGTTAAAAATGCTTGAAATTCTATCGACGGTGTGTCCATAATAGCGAACCTTCTGGTTGTCAGCAGATTAGGCCCCGGTAATAAGGTCGCACTAAGTTAGTCACGCTTCCTTGATTTGTCCCTTCCGCGTAGAAGGCGACTAGATACCCCGGGTTGGCTTCCCAGTCGAAGACCCCGAAAACTTTGAAGACGCGCTGCCCCTTGAGTTGCCGAGTAGGGAGGCAGTGTCATGTTCCCCGTCTGCGCGTCGATCGCTCAGACGGTTACGTACCTTTTTGGAGGTCATTATGCAGCCACGTACCTACGCGAGCCGTCGTGTATCTAAAGTCCTAGTCTGCTTCCTGCTCCTTCTGAGCGGAGCGTCTCTCCATTCACAAACGTTTCGCGGTGGCATCAATGGAACGATCAGCGACCAGTCAGGAGCCGTCGTTGTTGGGGCGGCAGTTACGGCCACCAACAACGGCACCGGCGTTTCTGTGAACGCCATCACCTCGAGCGGCGGCGAATTCCAGTTCCAGGATCTGCCATTGGGCACCTACACCATCAGCGTGACCGCGTCGGCATTCAAGCCTGAGAAGGTGAACGCTGTTCCCGTGACGGCCGGTGTCATTTACACCTTGCCGGTCAGACTAACCGTCGCCGCCGCGGGTGAAACAGTCGAGGTCATGGCCAATGCGCTGGCCCTCGATACTACTTCGACCACGCAGACCGCCGGGGTGGGCGGCAAGTCCCTGCAGGACACGCCTCTCAATGGCCGTGACTTCACCCAGCTGATTACCCTCGCGCCAGGCTTTTCAAACTCCGGCGCCGGCGGCTATGGCTCGCTCAATGGCACGCGCGCCAACCAGATCAACTGGCAGATCGATGGCATTGATAACAACGATCTCTGGCACAACATTCCGGCGGTCAACCAGGGCGGCGTCTCAGGAATCGCAGGCATTGTCCTGCCCATCGATGCGGTGGAACAATTTTCCGCGCAGACGCAGGCGGCCCCGGAGTCGGGCCGCAACCCGGGCGGCAGCGTCAACCTGTCACTGAAGTCCGGAACCAATCAGATTCACGGGAGCGCCTATTACTACAATCGCAACGAGTTCTTTGGCGCCGTCAATCCGTTTACTGCGCCGATTAAGCAAGAGGTTCGTAACTATAATTACGGATTCTCGGCAGGCGGCCCGCTGATCAAAGACAAGCTGTTTTGGTTCACTACTTTTGAGCATCAACGGTTCACTATTGGGGTTCCGGATCAATCGACCCAACCGTCACAAGCGTGGCAGAACGCTGCCAAGGCGACTCTGGCGAAATTCGGCGTACCTGTGAATCCCGTGTCCGTGAATCTTCTAGGTGAGCTCTGGCCGTCGACCGCAACTGGAAATCTACCTGGCGACGTTGGCGGTGCTCCAACGGTCAACAACTATACGAGTACTGCCCCCGAGTATGGCTACAGCTACAATGGGTTGGCAAAAATCGATTACGCGTTCAACGAACGGAATACCTTGTCTGCGCATTGGTTTGCTGGTCAAGGCAACCAGGTGGCCCCTGTCGGCTCCTCTCTCTATTACTACTATGAGGTTGCGCCGATCCACGTGCAGAACTACGCCATCGTCTACAACCGCGTTATCTCACCTACCATCTCCAACCAGCTGCTGTTGGGTGTCAACTACTTTAACCAGGTCTTCAACGACTTCGAAACTGGCTTCGACGCGGCTTCTCTTGGCCTGGTTACCGGCTCAGTCCTTCCCGGTTCGCCGAACATCAAGATCACCGGATTCGATCCGATCGGGGAGACGCCACCCGAGGGGCGCAACGATATTACCGGTCACCTGACCGATGATATTTCCTGGACGATCGGGCGGCACCAGTTCAAGTTTGGCGGAGAATACCGGCAGGCGCAGCTGGACGAGTTTTACCATCGCCATGCACTGGGCAGCTTCACCTTTGATGGATCGCAGGGACCGGTTCCCGGCTCGAGCACTGCGTGGAACTCAGGGGACCCGCGCATCGATGCGCTTGCTGACTTCCTCGCCGGAAACGTTAAGACTTCATCGATCGCATTGGGCAACCCGGAGCGGCAAGTCTTCGTAAACACCTTCGACGTCTTTGCTCAGGACTCCTGGCAGGTGTCACCGAAGCTGAACCTGAATTACGGCTTGCGTTGGGACTATGAAGGCCCGCTCCACAATTCGTGGAAGAACCTTTCCGTCTTCCGCCCCAACCTGGGTGGCGTGGCATTCCAGGGGAACCAGATCAGTTCGCTGTACGACCCTATCTACACCAACTTCAGTCCTCGCGTTGGCATCGTCTACCAGGCGACGCCGCACAGCGTGGTTCGCGCGGGAATCGGGTTGTACTATGACACCCCAAACCTGAATCCGTTCCTTGACAATCGACCCGGCAATAATGCTCCCAACGGAGTGGAAGGAAACCCCGGCGGTCCGGATACAGTAACCACGGCAACCGCGGGCGGTTACACCATTGTGAACGGGGTCAACGTCTTTCCTCCGGGCCTGGGCTCCAACAGTATTTTTTCCATCGCCAAGAACTTCGTCCCCTCACACAATCTGAATTACAATTTGCAACTTGAACAGAGTCTCTCCAACAAGGTCGTGGCGCAGATTGGCTACGTAGGGAGCGAAGGGCGGCACCTGCTGGCGATTCGCGATATCAACCAGGCACAGCCGGGCGTTTATGCCACCTCGGATGAGCAAAATGCCACCCGGCCCTTTTTCGCAGAGTTCCCAGCCTTTACGTTCATCAATGAGATCCAGAGTATCGGCACCTCCAACTACAACTCCCTGCAAGCCACCTTGCGTGTTTCCGATTTACACGGGTTCAGTGCCCAGGGAGCTTATACCTGGTCGCACAGCTTTGATGACGTAACGGCTTATCGCGGTGCTCTGCCGCAGGACAGCACAAACTTCAAGGGTGACTATGGGCAGAGCGACTTTGATTCGCGCAATATTGTGGTTGGCCTGATCTCCTACAATGTTCCCGGAGCCGAGAAATTGAGTCTCCTGAGCAAGGGTTGGCAGGTCAACAGTCTCCTGTCATTTCATAGCGGCCTGCCGTTCTCGGTGTACAGCTCAGCCGATACATCGGGCACAGACGATGAAAACCAACGAGCTAACTACGTTCCTGGCGTGAGTCCGTATGGCGGCTTCAAGCAGGAGAAGGTTAACGCGAATTGGCTCAATCCGGCAGCGTTTGTCGATGCTGCGCCGGGTACGTTTGGCGATACCAAACGAAATGCTTATGTCGGTCCTGGATACTCTGAGGTCGATCTCTCCGTTTTCAAAAACACCCCAATCACGGAACGAATCACCACCCAGTTCCGCGTGGAAATGTTTAACCTGTTCAACCGCACCAACTTCGCTCCTCCTTTGAACGGTAGCTTCAACCCGTCCTATACCCAGGACAACGCGCTGAATCTCTTCACCACCATCGGGAGCTTCAACGGCGCGCCTGGAATTGGGGCGGGCGAACCGTTCAATACCCAGCTGGCTCTCAAGATCATCTTCTAGCCCACCTCGGGGCTTGATGATGTTGCGCTGTGGTACGGCGCGGTAATCCCATCCTTCGCAAGAATGCGAAGGATGGGATTTGTTCGTTCCACTGGCGCAAGCGGATGGAACTTATGCCCCAACCTCTGTCACGCTGCCTGTCCCGGTTTGCCGTGGAACGGGAGAGCCGCGACGCCGCGTTAGGTGGTAGTAAACAACTGGAGTTACCACCAGGCTGAGCACAATCGAAATCAACAGACCGCCGATGACCGCAATCGCCAGCGGCTGCAGCATCTGCGAACCCGCGCCCAGGGCCAGCGCAAGAGGAAACATCCCGCAGACGGTGGCGATGGCGGTCATCAGAATAGGCCGCCTGCGCCGCTCGGCAGCGTGGAGCATAGCTTCGCGCGCGTCCATGCCACTGGCCCTTAGTTGCTCATCCGCGTCGAGCAACAGAATGCCATTCTTGGCCACAATCCCAATCACCATGATCAGCCCCATAAAGCTGGCTACATTGAAGTTTGTGCCCGTGATCAGCAAAGCAAAGACCACCCCTGCGAGCGAAAGCACGGAACTGGTCAGGATGGAAATCGGGGCAGCGAAACTGCGAAACTCGGCGAGCAGCACGCCGAACACCAGCGCGAGCGCCAGCACCAGCACACGAGCCAGATCGGCAAACGATCGTTGCTGCTCCTGGTAGGTGCCGCCGTATTCAACCCGCACTGAGGATGGAAGCTGAAGGCGGCTCACGGCAGCCTGGACCTGGGCCATAGCGCCGCCAAGATCGGAGCCTTCCAGGCGACCGCTTACCAGTACAACCTGCTGCAGGTTTTCACGGCGGATCTCGTTCTGTGGTGGCAACTGCGTCACCGTAGCCATCGCGCTCAGGGTGGAGGTGTGGCCGGTGCTGCTGTTGAAGACCGTATTTTCGATCGCTTCGAGAGAAGCACGGTTGGCATCGGGCAGGCGCACGCGAATGGTGTAGGGCCTGCCTCCCGAAATCACGGGATTGTTTGTGGGCAGGCCATCGAGGATGGAAGTAGCATCCTCCGCAACCTCAGTTGGGGTGAAGCCGAGCCGTCCGGCAACTACAGGATCGATCTGGAAGTTAGTGGCTGGGCCGCTGATCGTATTGTCGACTCCATTCTGCGTGTCCACGACGCCGGGGATCTTGGCGATCGCTTGCTGAACACGTGGACCCAGCGTGAGCAGAAGGTTATGGTCGTTAGAAAACAGTTTGATCTGAATTGGCTCCGGCGAGTTGGATAGGTCGCCAATCATATCCTGCAGTATCTGGGTGAACTCCAGGTCGAGTGATGGCTCCGCCGCATGGATTTGTTCCCGTGCGTCGGCGATCACCTCATCGATGGAGCGGGAGCGGTCCGTCTTCAGGCGTACCGTGAAGTCACCAGTGTTTGCTTCCGTTACCGCAGCGAGACCCATCTGCAGCCCGGTGCGGCGTGAAGTGATAGAGACCTCAGGTATGCGGTGCAGGATCTGATCGACGTGTTCGAGGATGCGGTTGGTTTCGGTTAAAGAGGTTCCCGCAGGAGTGAAGTAGTCCAGTATAAAAGCTCCCTCATCCATCTCCGGCAGCAGATCGGAGCCAAGGCCCCGATAACTGAGATACCCGGCGAGGATGAGGACTGCGCAGATCGCCACCAGGGCAAGTGGGCGTTGAAACGACCACTCCAGGGCGCGCTCGTGATACTGGAGGAGACGACGAAACATGTCTCCACCCTTCTCCCGAACGGCGTCAAGAAATCCGCCCCGCTTGTCACCCTCTTGGGGCGCAGCTTCCGGGTGAACCTTCTTTTCCAGGCTGAGCGAGAGCGCGGGGGTGAAGGTGAGAGCGAGCAGCAGGGAAGTCAGCAGCGCAACCGTCATGGTTACAGCCAGGGCGCGGAAAAAGCTCCCCGTCACCTGGGTAACGGAAACCAGGGGAAGAAAAACAATGACCGGGGTAATGGTGGAAAAGACCAGCGGCCGGCTAATCTCGTGAATGGCCTTACGAACAGACCCGACCCGCGATTCTCCCGCTTCACGGTGAACCGCAATGTTCTCGACCACCACGATGGCGTCGTCGATCACCAGCCCGATGGCGGCGGCCAGACCGCCCAGGGTCATCAGGTTGAAGCTTTGGCCGGTAATGCGTAGAAACAGAATGGTCACCGCGACGGTGACAGGGATAACCAGGCCGGCGACGAGCGAAGAAGTCCAATCATGGAGAAACAGGAACAGGATGATGCACGCCAGCACTAGACCGATGAGGATGGCGTCACGGACGCTGAGAATGCTCTCTTGCACCAGTTCAGATTGATCATAAAAGGGTTCGATGTGAACCCCTGCCGGCAATTTAGCCTGCAGTTGAGTCATCTCCGCCGCCACTCCGTTGACCACCGCAACCGTGTTGCTCGAAGGTTGCCGCGTGATGTTAAGCAGTACGGCAGGTTTGCCGTTTGCCCTGACCGCCGTATAAACCGGCATGGTCGACGGTTCCACCACCGCGACATCACCGACCCGGATGGCCACGCCGCCTGCTGAGGTCTTGACAATCAGATTGCTCAGTTCGGAGGCGCTGTGCGCCTGCGCTCCAATCAGTCCGAGGATGAGTTGATGGTTTGCCTCATAGAGGCCGGGAGAATCAATGATGTTCGATTCCTGAACCGCGTTGACCAGTTCAAGCAGAGTCACCCCGGCGGCCTGAAGGCGGGAGAGGTTGGGGACAATGTGGAATTCGGGCACCTGGCCGCCCTGCACCAGGACCGTACTGACCCCGTTGACGCGGTTGAGCGGCGGCTTTAGATCGTACGTGGCTACCTCCCATAGCCGCGTCTGCGGAACCGTGTCCTTACCACGATCGTCGGCGGTGAGCGCGTAACCGAGAATGGGAAAAGTGGCAAAAGTCAGACGGTTGGTGGTGATGTGTGCAGTGGCAGGCAATGACTGTGACACCCTGGCGAGTGCCGCATCCGTCAACTGCAGGGTGCGAAACATATCCACATTCCAATCGAAGAAGAGGCTGACCTCCGCCGATCCTCGGCTGGTCGTGCTGCGCACCGTAAGCAATCCCGGAACGCTGTTCACGGCGTCCTCGATCGGCTTGGTGATCGTGACTTGCATTTGTTCAACTGGCATGACCCCGTTGTCCACGCCAATGACTATCCGGGGAAAATTGGTTTCGGGAAAGACGGAGATTGGCACTTGAAACGCCATGTAGATCCCCGCCGCGGTTAGCAGGGCCAGGAAGAAGAAGATGGGTTTGGCTGCGCCTGCGAGCCAGAAGGAACTTTCGTCATCGGGTCGGCTGCCGGGCATCACTCCTTTTCTCCTGCGGCTTCTGTGGGAGCGCTGCCGACCTTGACCTTGGTGCCTTCGTCGAGCCCATAACCACCAGTGGTAATGACCATGTCGGCCGGGGTGAGTCCACTGAGAATCTGGGCCGATTCAGAGGTACGGATGCCGAGAGTCACGGATTGTTTTGCGGCCGTTCCGTTGGGCTTGATAACCAGGACAAACTTGCTTTCGCCGTCCGGTCCGGTTTGTACCGCTTCTAATGGGACCAGCAGAGCGTGGGTAGCAGTACGGCCAGTAATGGTCGTGCGGACCGGGGTGCCGGCCTTCAATGTTCCTTTTGCATTCTCGACCCGCAGCCACACTTCCACGGTGGTGCTTCCCGGGTCGAGTGCGGGGCTGATGAGCGAGACCTTAGCCGGCAGGGGGTCCTCGAGCCCGCGAACGGCGACGGTAGCTGGCGCACCCATTGAAAGTTGCTGCGCCTGGATCTGAGAAATATGCAGCTTGGCTAACAGTGCGGAGGTCTCCATGACCGTGATCACAGGATTGCCCGCTGCCGCCGTCTCCCCGGCAAACAGTGGCCGGTCGGTGACCACGCCTGCGATGGGACTGCGAATCTCTGTGTAGCTCAATTGAGCCTCAGCGCCCAGGTACTTGCCCTTGGCGGAGGTGAGTTGTCCTTGCGCGCTCTCGAGCGCGGCCTTGTGGCTCACCTTCTGCACTGCTTCCAGATGCTGCCGCGCAATTTCGTGGGCGGCCGTAGCCTGAACCAACGCTGCTTTGGCGGTATCCAGATCCCGGCCCGGGATCGCTCCCTCGGCGAAGAGCTGTGCTCTACTGTCCGCGATGCTTTGTGCCAGGTTGAGGTTGGCGGTCGCCTGGGTCAGGTCCGTCTCCGCCTTGGTGGTGTCTTCGGGTACGGTGGCCCCGGTGGCAATATCAAACGAGCCTTGGGCCGCGGTATAAGCTCCCTTGTTGTCGAGTGCAGCAGCCGCGAGGTCGCTGTTTTCCAGGGTTGCCAGGAGTTGACCGGCCCTGACGTGCGCGCCGCGCTGGACGTAAAACTTCTTGACTGGAGCTGTAACCTTGGGAGAAATAGCGGCCTGCGCAAGGGGAGCCAGCGTTGCGTCGGCGGTGATCTGCTCAGAGATGTCTCCCCGCTCAGGATGCGCGGCCTGCACGTAGACCTCGGTGGGGGCAGCCTCCTCCGTCTTGCTGCACGCGGTGACCAATAGTGAGACGGAGCAGAGGATGCTCAAGCCCAGAACCTTCAACCGCCAACGGAAATGGGTGCCCCACATCTCGCTGGTTTTTCGCGAGATGTGGGATACCACGAGTCTTAACCCCTCGCTGCCGGATGCGAAGAATGGCCCAAAATGCGTGAAGGGCATTGCAGTGGCATCCCACATCTCGCGAAAAACCAGCGAGATGTGGGGCACCCATGAATTTGTTGTCGAGACAGAGTAACGGAACGGTCTCATGCTTAGATCGCTCCTGTCAGCAGTTGCAGATTGGTAAAAGCAAGTTGGTAGCGAACGGTACCGTCTTCCCGCGCTATCTCGGCCGAGGTCAACGAATTCTGCGCGTCAACCACCTCAAGTACCGTCGCCTCTCCCGCGCTATAGCGCAGCCGCGTGAGGCGCAGGCTCTCGCTCGCGGTTTGCACGCTTTGGTCGAGCGATTGGAGTTGGTCCCGCGCAGTGCCGGCTTCGGCATAGAACTCGTCCAGCTGCGCAATCAGGCGGCGCTGGGTTGCACTGAGCGCAGTGTGCGCGGCGTCGCGCAGGATTTCGGCCTGGCGAACGCGATGTTGCGTGGAAAGCCAGTCCCACACCGGAATGTCCAGAGTAGCGCTGGCAGAATAGCCAAGATTCTTGACTCCGTCCCGGCCATTGACTGCGAATTGCACCGCGTCGATGCCGTAGGTGAAGTTGAGCCCGAGATCGGGAAGATACGCGGCGCGGGCTGCAGTGACGTCCAGGTTGCTTACGCGCAGGGAGGCGAGAGCCTGGCGCAACTCTGGGTTTAGGCGCATCGCAGCCGCATCCACATCCGCGCGTGTGGGCAGTGGCACGACCTGCCCGGGCACCAGGGTGTAAGCAGTCCGAGGGTCGGGATAAAGAAGCACCCCCAGATCGAGGTGAGATTTCTGTTGCTCGAGCAGGGCGTCAGCAAGATCACGATCACGCTGCTGTTGCTGTAGCTGCGCCTTCACTACGTCGGCGTGGGCTGCTTCCCGCGCGCTCTCCCGCTGTTGCGTCAGGGTGGTGAAACTGGCAGCCTCGCCCGCGGCGCGACGGGCCACACCGACCTTGTGGTCCGAGGCCAACGCCTGGTAGTAGAGGCTGGTGACAGTATCAACCAGGCCCCGCCGGGCGATCTCAAGCTCCGCCGCAGCAACGGCGGCGGCAGCGGAAGCTCGCGAAACCGCGGTTACTTGTTGCAATCCCAGGGTCTCGTTAAAGATGCCCTGGCTGGCATATTCGCGCACCGCATTGTTGGCGATGAAGCGAGGTGCAGCCTGGCTCCCCACCGGGCCGCTGCCGTTGATAGCACCGTTGGGTTGTGTATAAAGCACCTGGTTGTGATACGCCGCGTTCGGCAGCAAAGCGGCACGCGCAATCGAGTGGTCGATGGCAGCGACACGCGCATTCGCCGCAGCGGCGGCAAAGCTGGGCTCGTTCGCGCGAGCCAGTGCTATGGCCTGTTCCAACGTAATCGTCGTTGGCGGCGGTCCACTCACTTGCTGTGCGAGACCGGTCGCAAGGATCATGGCAAACCCGAGCGTGATAACAGAAAGTCTCAACATGACAACTGGAAGACGCAAGACGAAGACGACCAGACTCACTTCTGGCCGACCACCAAAATAGTGAAGCTGTCAGGGACAATCGCCGGCCGCGGGCGTGGATTAGCCGCCGTCGGGGCAGGCCGCTCACCGAATGCAGCCGTAGCCAGGTAAATGCGGCCGGTAACCCAGTCGAGGGTCATGGTGCGCGCTCCTTTTTGCGTGTCCAGGTTCTGCAGCACCGGGTACGTCGGTTTGCTGGCGTCGATGATGGTCAACGTGCCGCCGCCACCATTGGAGGAGAAAGCCAGCTTCCGTTTCGCATCGTAACGAGCCGCATCCGGACCTTCGCCGATCGACGGACTGGCCACAGTCTTGCCGGTGTTAGCATCGACCACCGCCATTTTGCCGCCGTCACAAACAGCAAACAGGCGCCGGCCCGCGGTATCGATGGCCAGCCCAGAGGGCGAATCGCAGTCGGCCACCGGCCAGGTCGCGGTGATGGTCTTGGCCGCCGCATCGAAACCCACAATCTCATTCTTGGTCTCGATGTTGGCGAATACTGTGCCGGTACCGTCTGCGACAGGGAACTCGGGCTTTCCTGAAAGCGCAATCGTGGCTACCACTTTGCGCTGCGCGGTATCAATCACGGTTGCATTACTGCTGCGGCCGTTGAACGCCCAAACGGTCTTCGTTTTGGGCTCGAACACAATGCCATCCGGATTAGTGCCCGCGGGAATCGAAGCCACGGTCGCTAGGGACTTCCGGTCAAACACCACCACTGCATTTGCGCCACCGTCGCTCACATAGCCATATTTGCCCGAGTCGTCCAGCGCCACGCCGTGGGTACCCTTGAGCCCGGTGATGCTGCCCACTACCTTTCCCGTGTCGCTGTCCAGCACTTCGACGCGTGGTCCGTGGGTTACATAGAGCCGGTGCGCCGCAGGGTCGGAGGTAAGGTAGTCCCATCCGCCTTCACCGCCAATTTTCCATTGCGTGAGGACGCTGTACGGCTTCTGTGCCAATGCGGCCACGGATCCGAAAAGGACCAGCGTTGGTACCAGGGTGCGGATGCATTTCGATGTCATTCGGTCTCCAATCAGCTTCGGCTTCAATCTCGCACAGCTACCTTAATCGAAGCTGAAGGCAGTGCAGAAACAGGGAATCGCACCGTGACCCGGGTCCCAATCCCCAGGTCGCTCGCGATATCAATCGATCCCTGCCACCGAGAAGCGATTGCTTTGCAAATAGCGAGTCCCAGGCCGGTACCTCCGGTATTCCGGCTGCGCGAGGGATCACCGCGATAGAAACGTTCGAAAACGTGGGGTAGATCCTGAGCTGCGATGCCCTCGCCGTCATCCTCGATGGCAAGCTCTACCTGCGTTCCGTCCCGCTGGGCCACGGCGCGTATCGCGGAACCGGCAGGACTGTGCTGTAAAGCGTTCAGGAGCAGGTTCCCACATAACAATTGCAGCTGCTCTGGCTCGATGTCGACCATGACCGGGCCCTCCGCCAGAACAAGGATTTGCAGGCGTTTCAGTTCTGCCATGGATTCGAACTGCTGCGACACCTGGCGGAGTACCTCGGTCAGGTCAGTGGCGACGGTCGTGGGAACGCTATTCGCCTCCACCCGTGCCAGGGTCAGCATCTTGGCTACCGTTTCTTCCATGCGCTGGCAATCCAGTTGGCTGCGCTCGATACCGCGCTCATACTCGATCGCCGTCCGTTGCTTCAGAGTGACTAGCTGGAGCGACGATTTCAGCACAGCGACGGCGGTCTTGAGTTCGTGCGCGGCATCGCTGACAAATCTACGTTGCTGCAGGAACGATTGCTCAAGTCCAGCCAGGACCGTTTCGAGTGCGACCGTGAGCGGTGCCAACTCCTTGATCATGCGCGCGCGAGGCGGAGGAGCGAAGTCCCAGGAGTCAACGGAGACCCCGGAAGCCTCAGCGGCCAATTCGCGCAAGGGAGCCAGCCCCTTATTCAAAACCCAGAAGATCAACAAGCCTGAAATCGCCAGCAACGATAAGCTGGTGATCGCATAAAACCCGACCGCTTCCCAAATTTCGCCCCACACATGGTCGATGGGGGAACCATAAAAGATAGTCACGCGGCGCGGAATCCCGCCCCCTTTGTCGCCCGGATCGACGATTCTGAGACCTTCAATTCTTAGCGCCCGGTAATGCTTGCCGTGGACCGAAACTCGCAGCATTTTGCCGGTCTTTGCCGTCAAAAGATCTGTACTGGGTCCTATCCAATTGGCCGAATGCCCCAGAATGCGGCCACCCGCGTCCTGAACCTGGTAGATATCCTCGGCCGGAAGATTTACTTCAGTGCCGTCCAGCATGACGTTGTCCTGCGTGTCTTCCGCATCCTGTACGGCACCCAGCAACGAATCCGCGCGCCCCCGAAGCATGACATCAAAGGATCGAAACCGTACGTGGCGCTCATAAACCAGCGCCGCTCCCGATATGGAGAGGGCGGCCAGCAATTCCAACAGCAAAATGGTTGCAATCAGGCGATGGGTGATCGAATAGGACTTCATCGGCTATCCTCAAAGCCCATGAGTAGGCGGTATCCTCGTCCGCGCAGGGTTTCAATGCTGGGCTGTTGGGTCGCGGCCTCGAGCTTTCGCCGCAGATTCGAGATGTGCGCTTCGATCACGTTGGAGTGGTGTTCCCAGTTGTAGTCGTAAAGATGCTCGAGCAACTCGCGCTTGGATACGATGACCCGCGGCCGATGGATCAGATATTCGAGAATGCGGTACTCCGTCGGTGAGAGATCCACCAGCCTGCCGGAACGCCGGACGCTCTGCTCGACTGTGTTGACCTGCAGATCAGATAAACGAAGGATGGGGTCGGCAACTCCCTTTCCGCGGCGGATAAGCGCCTTGGCCCGGGCGATCAATTCCCCCAGGTCGAAGGGCTTGGTGAGGTAATCGTCCGCGCCGGCATTGAGCAAAGCAATGATGGAACTGGCTTCGCTTTTAGCAGTCAGGATGAGCACCGGTGTTCGATCCCCGTGTGCGCGCACATTCTTCAGGAGCGCGGGGCCGTCCAATCCCGGCAACATCAGATCCAGGATGATCAAGTCATAACAACGGTTCTCAGCAAGATCGAGACCGGTGAGCCCATCTTCGGCGCAATCGACGGCGAAGTTGGGGCCTTCGCGCAGGGCGGAAGCCACATTTTCCGCCAGCCGCACCTCGTCTTCCACCACCAGTACCCGCATACCTGCAGTATCGCCCAGCCAAGGTTAAGCCAAGCTGAAGTCGCCGGTTTGGAAAAAGGAACCGCGGACCTTTCCACTACGCTACCCCGGAAGGCTAAGTCCCGAAGGGACGGCTGAACTTAGCCCAGGACGCTAGTCCTGGGTACATCATGCAACATGATTGAGTCCCGCAGGGACGGCTGAAGGTTGTCCAGGATTGGGTCGTGGCCTATTTCCAGCCGTCCCTTCGGGACTGGATCGTCCTCACAAATCCAACCCAGGACTAGCGTCCTGGGCTAAGTTCAGCCGTCCCTGCGGGACTTAGCCTTCCGGGGTAGCGTAGTGGAGAGATCTGCGGTTCCTTTTTCCTGGCGGCTTTACCTTTTTACCTCTCCCCTGGAGGCGGAGCACTTTGGTTCCCGCCGGCTTTCGGAGGCTGCCACCCATCATTGGACGGGCCATTCTGGAAGAAGAACGCATCCTTGCTATACGGCCCAGTCGCATACGTCGCGTTGGCCTGGCCGAAGATCTTCCCCGCCCGCAAAGTATCCGCGCGAACCTTATCTACCAACTGGTGATACCGTTCGTCGGTCTGTGCGAACCCGGAGAACCAGCTCAAATCGTTGTTTCCAATAATCACGACATCGATACCAGGCACCGACGCAATGTCATAGGCATTGGCCACTCCTGTAGGAGTTTCGATCATGACCACGACCAGCATGTTGTCATTGAAGGTCTGGTGATAGTTGACCCCATTCACACCCCAGATACTGGGGGCCTGGCCCATGCCCGTACTCCGTCGCGCGACTGGCGGGTAGCGGGACCACTTAGCCGCCTCACGTGCCCTGTCCACATCATCCACAGTCGGAATAACAACCCCCAACGCGCCAATATCCGTCGCGTGTTGGATATGCCATTCCTGCGCATCCGGCAGCCGGATCATCGGCGTCGCCTTCACATGCGGGCAGGCAGCAATCATCTTCTCAACGTCAGCGAACTCCAGCGTGCTGTGCTGCATTTCAAACCACGTGAAATCGTAGTGTTTCGCCCGTTCGCAATAGTCGGCGATATCCATCTTCGATTGCGTAAAGCTGAAAACCTGCTTACCCTCGAGCAGTTTCTGCTTCACCGTGTTGTAGAGCGGGGCCTTGGGTGCGCTGGAATCCGGACTTTGTGCTACCAGCAGGACGGCTGGGAACGTCAAAAATGAGCTAAAAACGATCGGCACTACGGACAGAAACTTCATTCGTGTTCGCCTCCGAACAGCAGACACAGCCTTCCTTTTATAGACCCAAAATCAGCCCCATGACTATGGGGTATAACTATCACCGTGCTTTCTATCAGGGAGATGCCCGTGCATCGATCGTGTTTTAGGAAAACGTTTATCCTGGCGGCGACGGCGCTGCTAGCCTCCGCTGCCATGGGTCAGGAGCCCGCGACGTTGACCATCGACCTGGCGCAGGTCAAAGCCAACGTAAGCCCTCAGCTATACGGGTTGATGACCGAAGAAATCAACTATTCCTACGACGGCGGGCTTTATGCCGAACTGGTGAGGAACCGCACCTTTCAGGATCGAGGCAAGATCCCCCCTAGTTGGTTTCTCTACGAATGGGGCAATGCGGATGCATCCATGGACATCGATCGCACCACTGGCCCCAGCGCAGCCTTGCCGCTCAGCCTGCAATTGACAGTCAAGACCGCGAGTGCTCACGATCAGGCCGGCATCAGTAACGCGGGGTACTGGGGCTTTCCCGTCAGGCCGGAGACCACCTACCATGGTTCGTTTTATGCCAAGGCAAGCGATGAGTCGATTGGACCAGTAACCGTTAGCCTGGTTGAGGACGAGACCGGTCAGGCAATCAGCACCACCGTACCCTCGCTCACTTCCACTTGGCAGCAGCACGAGTTCACGCTCAAATCGAACGTGGCCACGAAGTCTTCGCAATACCACCTCGTGCTGTCAGTCGGAAAACCGGGGACCGTATGGTTCAGCCTGGTGTCGCTTTTTCCTCCCACCTACCACGATCGGAACAACGGAAATCGCATTGACCTGATGGAGAAGCTGGCCGCCATGAAGCCGGCCTTCCTGCGTTTCCCCGGGGGCAATTACCTTGAGGGCGACCACATCAACGAGCGTTACGAGTGGAAGAAGACCATCGGTCCTATGGTGGATCGTCCGACCCATCCCAGTCCCTGGCACTATCGCTCCAGCGATGGCATGGGCCTGCTCGAGTTCCTGGGATGGTGCGAAGACCTGAAGATGCAGCCCTTGCTGGCCGTGTATGCCGGCTATTCCATGCAGCAGGAGTTTGTAAAACCCGGGCCCGATCTGGATCCCTACGTCCAGGATGCTTTGGACGAGATTGAATACGTAACCGGCGACGCGAGTACAAAGTGGGGCGCGGAGCGGGTGAAGGACGGACACCCGGCCCCGTTCAAGCTCAGCTACGTTGAGATCGGCAACGAGGACTGGTTCGATAAGTCCGGATCCTACGGTGGCCGCTATGAACAGTTCTATAAGGCGATCAAAGCCAAATACCCGGATTTGCAACTGATCGCCACCACACCCGTCACCACCATGAAGCCCGATGTAGTCGACGATCACTACTACCGCCGCGCCCAGGAGTTCTACAACGACGTACACCACTACGATCAGACCGACCGCAATGGCCCCAAGATCTTTGTTGGTGAGTGGGCCACCCGCGAGGGCACACCGACGCCCAACTTCGGCGCCGCGCTGGGAGATGCGGCCTGGATGACCGGAATGGAGAGGAACAGCGACATCGTCATCATGGCCAGCTACGCGCCGCTGCTGGTCAATATCAATCCGGGAGGCATGCAGTGGGAGTCGGATTTAATAGGTTACGATGCGATGAACAGTTACGGCTCGCCGAGCTACTACGCCCAGGTGATGTTCAGTAACCATATCGGTGACCAGATTCTGAATGCCAAACTTGAAGGTGTTGCGCCTAAGTTATTCTATTCAGTGACTCGCAGGTCGAGCGATGGAACTGTATATCTGAAGCTGGTAAACGCCAGTTCCACGCCGCAGCCCGTGCACATCCAGCTCAACGGCGCTAAAACCGTAGCCGGTGACAAGCTCATCTCCCTTTCCGCTAAAACCACGGCGGCGACCAACAGCATCACCCAGCCTTCCGCGATTGTGCCCGTGGAAAGTGGGTTGCACAACGCCGCCGCCGACTTTACCCACACCGTTCCCGGCTTCGCCATTCAAGTACTGGAGTTCAAAGCACGATGAGCCTCCGCTGGTGCCTTACCCTCT
The DNA here is from genome assembly GCA_963830325.1 of uncultured Acidobacteriaceae bacterium. Classification (GTDB taxonomy): domain Bacteria; phylum Acidobacteriota; class Terriglobia; order Terriglobales; family Acidobacteriaceae; genus PALSA-350. The sequence goes on along the minus strand of CAWHMV010000024.1, from coordinate 72,101 downwards.
TCTTGTTAGTCAGCTATTTTCCCAAGGCGCATGCCGCCGTTCAGTATTACCCGGAACGAAAGGTCTGGGTGCTGCAAGCCGGCGAAGCGACTTACGCCATGGGCGTGAACGAACGCGGCGAACTGCAGTCGATCTATTGGGGCCCCCGGGTGATGCGCGACGCGGACTTCTCGCCTGCGCACAGCCGTCCGGAAGTAGCCTCGTTCGATCTCTCAAGTACCACCACCCCGCAAGAGTATCCGGGCTGGGGCGCGGAACTCTACAACGAGCCGGCGCTGAAAGCGACCTATGCCAACGGAAATCGCGATGTGGTCCTGCATTTCGTGCAGCAGCACATCGATGGCGAGACGCTTGCAAATCGATCTGAAAGACATCGCCTCCGACTTGCAGGTCCACCTTTATTACAAGGTCTACCCGGAAACCGGCATTCTTCGAGCGTTGGTCGAGTATTGAGAATCACACCGACCAGGCGATTACTCTGGAAAGCGCACAATCGGCCGCCTGGAGCCTGCCCCACGGAGAAGGCTATGGCTGGCGCTATCTCACCGGGCATTGGGGAGCGGAGTGGCAGTTGCATTCCGAAGCACTGCAAACCGGGGCCCACGTCATCGAGAGCCGCCGCGGCAGCACATCGAGCCAAGCGAACCCCTGGTTCGCGATCGACCGTCCCGATCAAACCACAGAGGAGAACGGACCAGTCTGGTTCGGAGCCCTGGGCTGGAGCGGCAGCTGGCGCATCACTGTGGAGCAAACGGCGATGCAGCAAGTGCGCGTCACCGGTGGCTTTAATTCCTTTGACTTCGGCTACCGCTTGAAACCCGGCGAACAACTGGAGACGCCCCCCTTCTATGCCGGGTTTACCAACGGAGGATTCGGGGGAGCCTCGCGGATATTGCACCGCTTCGAGCGGCAATCGATTCTCCCCGGCGGAGAAAGCGCCCGCCTGCGACCCGTCCTCTATAACTCATGGGAAGCCACGGAATTCGATGTCAGCGAGGCAGGCCAGTTGGCCCTGGCGGAAAAGGCCGGCAAACTGGGCGTGGAGCGCTTCGTCATCGACGACGGATGGTTCGGCCAACGCAAAAATGACCACGCCGGCCTTGGCGACTGGTACGTGAACAAGGAGAAGTTTCCTCACGGCCTCAAGCCGGTGATTGATCGCGTGCATGAACTGGGCATGGATTTTGGCATCTGGGTGGAGCCCGAGATGGTCAATCCAGACAGCGATCTCTACCGCAAGCATCCGGATTGGGCCATGAATTTCCCCGGGCGCCCGCGCACCGAGGCGCGCAACCAATTGCTGCTTAATCTGGCTCGAGAGGATGTGAAGGAATACGTCTTTCAGTGGCTCGACCAGCTGGTGAGCGACAACGATATCGCCTTTCTCAAGTGGGACTACAACCGCAACTGGTCAGAACCTGGTTGGGACGCGGTGGCCCCAGAAGATCAGAAGAAAATCTATGTGGCCTATGTTCACAACCTTTATGACATTCTCGATCGGCTGCGAGCCAAGCATCCCAAGTTGGAAATCGAATCCTGCTCGGGGGGCGGCGGTCGCGTGGATCTCGGCATCATGCGCTACACTGAAGAGGTCTGGCCTTCAGATAACACCGACGCGCTGGACCGGCTCACACTGCAGGATGGCTTTACCCAGGCGTACACTCCCGGCATTATGATGGCCTGGGTCACTGATGTTCCCAGCGGCATCGACCATCGCATCGTCCCGCTCAAATTCCGTTTTATGGTGGCCATGAGCGGCTCGCTCGGGCTGGGAGGAAACCTCAACAAGTATTCTCCGGAGGATATGCAGGCGTCGACTCGCTTCGTTGCGTTCTACAAACGTATTCGCCCCACGGTGCAACGCGGAGCGCTTTATCGCCTCATTGCCCCTGAGGGCAGCGAATCCTCCGCCACCGAGTATGTCTCTACGGACGGGCACCAGGCGGTGCTGTTTGGCTTTCTTCATTCGCAGCAATTCGGCACCCCGTTTCCTACCGTGTTTTTGCGCGGCCTCTCAGAGGATGCAGTTTACAAAGTCGAAGCCATTGATCCCGGGCAAGTGCAGGAGGTAGGGACCGTCAGCGGAGCTTACCTGATGCATCACGGTCTTAACCTCAATCTGCAGGCGGACTACGACAGTACTTCCGTCATCCTGGAAAAGCAGTAATAGATGATGTTCCACCCCTTCAACCAGAAGAACCTTGGAATCATCGATTTAGCTAATTCCTTCCCGGTCGTGAGCCACTCTTCGTAGTGCGAGCTCATCTCAGAGCAAGGCAGCTCAAGAACTTAGCTGTTCGTGAAGGGTTAGGATCGATAGGACCAGGGGAACGGATTGATGGCAAAAAAACAGAATTTAGGACTTGTACCAGTGGTTGTATTGGCAATCTTTACGGCGATGGCCGGTTGCCATAAAAATGATGCCACCCAAGAGGTGGATGCTGCAGCAGCGAACGGAAATCTTGCGCCGGTAAGTGACACCGGCGGAGCCACTCAGGTAAACGAAAGCGTGGCCCCGGCTCCGGCCCGTCAGGCGCCATCGGTACCGCCGTATCCCCAGCAAACGCAACAGCCGCAGTATCCTGCCCAGGAACAGCAATACCAGGACCAACCGCAGGAACAGGATCAGCAATATCAAAGCCAAGAGTACAGTGATCAGCCGTACCAGGAGGACTACCAAGCGGCCGAATATGCTCCTGAACCTCCGCCTCCCTTACCGGAATACCAGCAGCCACCGTGCCCCGAACCAAATTATCTGTGGACGCCTGGCTATTGGTCGTATGCGCAGGCCGGTTATTACTGGGTTCCTGGAGTTTGGGTCGCGGCTCCCTACACGGGCGCGCTGTGGACACCCGGATACTGGGGCTATGATGCCGGGCGTTATGGATGGCATCGCGGCTCTTGGGGCCGCTACATTGGCTACTATGGTGGTGTGAATTACGGCAACGGCTATGTTGGTCGCGGCTATTACGGCGGTTATTGGAACCACGACCAATTCAACTACAACCGTCGGGTCACGAGCATAAACAACACCGTCATCCACAATACCTACATCACCAACGTGACCAACATTACGACCTACAATCGCGTGAGCTACAGCGGTGGTCGCGGGGGAGTGAATCTCCCGCCGACCCCTGCAGAGTTGGCTGCATTGCGGCAGCCACGTCTGCCTGAGTTGAGGGTCCAGCAGCAAAACAGGGTAACTGCCGGCACTAACCGCGCCCAGTTTGCCAGCGTCAACCGGGGTCAGCCGCAGACGGTTGTAATGAACCGGCCTCTTCCCGTCGAGCGGCGTGAACCAGTCCAGGCTCCGGCTGTACAGCAGCGTCCACTGCCGACTCCCACACCATTGCATCCCCCTCAAGGAGAAAGGCCGGTACCAGGGGCACGCGTTGCCCAGCAGGCTCCTCAACCGAGGCCAACCGTCCAGGCCCCGCCACCGCAACAGGTGCGGCAAGTCCAGCCGGAGCGGCCAACCCAACAAGCGCGCCCTGCTCCCCAGGAGCGACCTGCTCCGCAGATGCATCCAAATCCGCAGGAACGCCCGGCAGCGCCCATAAAGCCAGTACAGCAAGTACAACCGATGCCTCATCACGGGCCAGCACCGCAGCAACAGCCGGTGCCGCAACACCAACCGGAACCACCACAGCATCAGCTGGCACCACAACAGGAACGACCGGCATCCCAGCCACAGCGACCGGCTGTTGAGCAACATCCCGCGCCGCAAGCCAGGCCAGAATCAGAACATCCGGCGCAGCCACAGCCGAGGGAAGAGAATCCCCATTCGGAGGAGCACCCCCGGTAACGGCGTCCTCAATCGGTTAAAGGGAAACCGCAGATCTGTCCACTCCGCTACGCTCTGTCGAAAAACATCTCCAGGAAGGGGCGTCAACACAGAGATCTCTCCACTGCGCTGCCCCGGATTTCCTGTAGAAGTTGGTGGCGTTGCCAAACATCATGCGCCTTTCCTTAAAGAAAGGCGCACAAGCGGTCTTGTCCGGTGCCGAGTGGCAGGAAATCCGGGTACGCTTCGGTCGAGATGACAAAGGTGAGGGCGACGCTTCCATGGGAGAGTGGCCTCGGACAGAAGGCGTTTTTCATCACCTTGGGTGGGCCGCAGGCCCATGACTTCTCCGGTTTCGAAAAGAAGAATTGTCATCTCGACCGGAGCGTAGCGGAGTGGAGAGATCTGCGGTTTCCCTTCGGGCACGCGCACACGGCACTTTGTCCCAAACGTTTCCCTCTACGCACCTTTCCGCGCATCAATCAATCTCTGATACAAATCAATCGTTTGATCCGCAATACTCGTCCAACTAAACTTCTCTTCCGCACGCTTTCTGCCGGCCTTTCCGAACCGGCTGCATTTCTGCGGGTCAGCAAGCAATTCGCTCAGCTTAGCCGCCAGGTCCCTGGAAAATTTCTCCGGATCCCGCGGAAAACTGGTTACCGGATCCTGATCAAAAGGAACCAAATAGCCGGTCTCGCCGTCAACCACAACCTCCTTGATCCCGCCAGTGGCGCTGGCCACCACCGGCGCCTCGCAAGCCATAGCCTCCAGATTGATGATGCCAAACGGTTCATATACTGACGGGCAGCAAAACACCGTCGCATGGCTATAAAACTGAATAGCCTCGTGTTTGGCCAGCATCTTTTCGATCCAGATCACGCGCGGGTTGAACACACGAGCCTCCTCCACCTTGCGTTGCAACTCCGCAGAAATCTCCGGAGTGTCCGGAGCCCCCGCGCAGAGAACAACCTGGATCCCCGGCGGTAGGTAACGAATAGCATCCACAAGGTGGGTCACGCCCTTCTGCCGTGTGATGCGCCCGACAAAAAGCACATAGGGGATTGCGGGATCGACGCCGTGCGCAGTGAGCGCGGAGGTCTCCGGGATCCACCGGTATTGCTGCAGGTCAATCCCGTTGTAGATCACGTGAATCCGCTCCGGGTCCACCGGGTACGCGCGCAGGATGTCGTCCTTCGTACCGCTGGAAACCGCGATCACCGCATCGGCGTCGAGAATGGCTGTCCTCTCGATCCATGAGCTCAGCGCATAGCCGGTACCCAACTGTTCCGCCTTCCATGCCCGTAGCGGTTCGAGGCTATGCGTCGTGAGCACAAACGGAACATCGTACAACTTCTTGGCCAGAAAGCCCGCCATGGACACGTACCACGTGTGCGTGTGCACAACATCAATCCCGCTCAGGGCCTTGACCTGGGTCAGGTTCAGTGACAACGCTTCCAGGGCGCCCTTGAACTTCTCTTCGGTTCCTTTGGAGATTTCCTCCCAGGGCTCCTGGCCGCGCACATGCAGGTTCTCTTGATGGACATGCTGGTGGCCCCAGCAGTAGACCTCCACCGGAATCTTGCGTGCCAACTCGCGGCTCAGATACTCGACGTGTACTCCGGCGCCCCCGTACACATTCGGTGGATATTCGCGTGTGAAGAGTCCTACTCGCACTCTGTTCTCCTCTGGTGCACTTGCACCATGACAGTCGACCTACAGTAGTATGACGGGGATGGAACATTCAAGCCGCCGTTCTTTTCTGACCAAACTCTCGGCTGTGGCCCTGGCTGCAGGCGCCCGGTCATGGGCCAGCGAACCAACCGGACTCATCTTCGTCGGCACCTACACCAATGACAAGGGAAGCACCAGCCGCGGCATCTATGCCTTCGGTTGGGATGCGGACGCCGGAACGTTGGCGCCCCTTGGACTTGCGGCACCCACCGTCAACCCCAGCTTCCTGACCCTTACCCCAAATCGCCGCCATCTTTACGCCGTCAACGAGGTGGATCAATACCGGGGGCAGAAAAGCGGTTCGGTCACCTCCTTCGCGGTCCACGGGGGCACCCTGAAAGCCATCAATACGGTTTCCTCGGGCGGCGGTGGGCCGTGCAAAATCACCGTCGATTTCACCGGGAAAGCAGCCCTTGTCGCCAACTACGACGGCGGCAGTGCTGCATCCTTCCGAGTGTTATCCAACGGGGCCCTCAGCAAGGCAGCTTCCCGCTTTCAATACAGTGGTCACGGCGCCGATCCGCAACGCCAGGCCGCTCCCCATACGCATTGCACCACTGTTTCCCCTGACAATCGTTACGTTCTGGTGAACGATCTAGGCCTGGATCGCATCTCCGTTTACCGCCTCGACCCGCTCACCGCCGTTCTCACACCCAACGATCCCCCTTTTTACGAGGCGTTGCCGGGTTCAGGTCCAAGAAGCTTCACCTTTCATCCTGCCGGGAAGTGGGCCTATTCGCTCAACGAGATTGCCAACACCGTGGATGCCCTCGCCTGGGACCCTGAGCGAGGAGTGCTCACCAGATTGCAGAACATCACTACCCTCCCTGAAGGCTTTAACGGATCGAATACCGCGGCGACAGTGGCGGTCGATTCTGCCGGCCGTTTCCTGTATGCCTCCAACCGTGGCGACAACAGCATCGTGGTTTTCTCCATCGACGATCGCGACGGAAGGCTCAAGCCGGTGCAGCATGTGGACTGTGGAGGCAAGACTCCCCGGCACTTTGCTCTTGATCCCGGCAATCAATGGCTACTGGTCGCCAACCAGGACTCTTCCAATATCGTCGTCTTCGCTCGCGACACCCGGTCCGGGCTGCTCAACCCAACCGGAGGGGAATATCCCTTGAGCCATCCGGTCTGCATTGTCTTCCGCTAAGGAAACGATAGCGGTTACAGTTTAAGTCCCGCAGGGACGGCTGAAAATAGGCCGCGAGGCAATCCTGGAGAACCTTCAGCCGTCCCTACGGGACTCAATCATGTTGCATGATGTACCCAGGACTAGCGTCCTGGGCTAAGTTCAGCCGTCCCTGCGGGACTGAGGCGCTCAGTCTCTCGCTGCTTTGTCAGGATCGTATTGCATCAGAAATCTGCCCATGGAAAGACCCCGGGTGAGCGCTATGTGATGCGAACCTGCCACATCATCCCGTTCGAAACCGTTGCCTGGCCAGTTTTCTATGAGCGAGGACATGCGTTTCAGATCTAGCATACGGCTCGCCAGAGGCGAGCGCCGCAGCCGCTCAACTTCCACCGCCATCCTCCCACGCACGGCTGCGAGATTCAGATACCAGTCCGCGGATTGTCGGCCACGCTTCGTCCGCGTGACCGTGCTGGAGGCCAACCGCCCTACCATGGAACGCCGCGCCAGGGAACGCAGTTGGCCGCCGCGAAGAAACTCTTCCAGCGGCACGGTGAGACAGAACTCGACCACCCGGCGATCATACGTAGGATCGCGGCAATCCAGTTGCCAACCACCCTGGGGTGCAATACTGGTCTCGCTCATGTCGCCGTATTTAAGCAGATTGCGCAGCGTGGCGCGCCCGTCTGGAAGGGTCCGGTACAGATCATGAAATGCGGCCCGTTGCAAACCCAGGCGCTCCACGATTTCAGGATGCAGTGGGGTGTAGTCGAGCGAGAAAGCGCGCATGTGTGGATCGGTCACGCGGCGCAGCCAGAACGGCAGCGACGGCCACACAGCATGGCGCACCATCAAGCGCACGGAGGCGCTTCGCGCGCTGCGGATTTGCCATGCGATCCGAGCCAACTTTCCCCACTCTCCGGAACGAAACCAGTTCGACAACGCTGGGATTCCCTCATAGCTCAGCGTTGAATTGCCGCAGTTTCCGTTGAGCAGCAGAGTAATTCCATTCTCACGAGCCTGCGACATGATGGCATTCGACCAAACCTCGTTGCTCGGACCAAAGCAGGGGTGGTCATAGAGATTGTTGTTGTGGTCCAGGATGTCGAGGAAGGAAGTGGCGCTTGACTCCACCAACACGTGGCGAATGTTAGGGTAGAGCGCCGCCACCTCGGCTGCGGCCGGTCCTTCGTTGTCGAAATGAGTGGTGCTGGTAGGGCTTTCAAAGTCGGGCCGCGGCACTGCGGTAAAGCAGGTGAGCTCACGGCCTTCAGCGCCAAGCAAGCGCGCCGCCGTGGCGGCAACCGCTCCACTATCCAGACCCCCACTCAGGTGTGCGCCGACGCTGCCCCGAGTGCGCAGGCGCACCCGCACTGCGCGATCAAACCTTTCCCTGAGGCAATCGACGTACTCTTCCGGAGAACCTAGATGCATATCCGGCAGACTGTCGGTTTGCCAATAACGCCAGAGCTTTTTCTTTTCCCGACGGATACTGAGCGCGCAGCCCGGCGCAAGGCTTTGCATATTGCGAAATATAACGCTTTCGATTGGGATGTTAGCGAGCATGAGATAGCGGGCGACGTAGTCTTCGTCCACTTCGGCGCCCACAAAGCTCAAGCGATGCAGCCCCTTCGGCATGGAAGCGAAGGCGAAGTAGTTCGTCCCGGCAGCATAAACGAGGGGACGTTCTCCCGTATGATCGCGAGCCAGGAAAAGATGCTGTTCCTGCTGGTTCCACACAGCGAAGCTGAAGGCTCCGGAAAGATGCTCGACGCATTCTTCGTGCCAGCGTTGCCACGCGGCCAAGAGCATATCGCTGTCAGCCATGGTGGCGGACCGCTGACTGGAGAAGCCCAGCTCCACCCCGAGCTCTTCCCGATTATCGAGACGTATGTCCGCAATCAGAGCGGTAACGCCGGCTGCCGACAATGGCTGTTGATCGAAATTATCTTCCGGGAGAAGGCGAAGAAGGCAGCGCCCCACGGCAACCGACGGGCCAGTGTACTGCGCGGTATCATCCGGCCCATATATACTGAGCGCCTGAAGCATGGAACGGCACGCGGTGGAAACCTGGACGTCGCCGTTGAAAGACCAGACTCCAGCAATCGCACTCATTGCACGACATTACAATATTCTGGAATGGGTGAGTGGTGTGGCCAAAGACTCCATGATCGGGCGGACATTACAAACCCGGAGACTTCGACCTGGCAGCAAACATTCTCGACAAGATGGCAATTAAAAAGATGTACCTCTCCGCAGTTGCAGAGCGCCCTATGACCTGGGACGAAAGGTTTTGCTACCGATGCTGTCCAACTTATGAATCTGCTTGCCGTTTTCCGCGCTCTTGAGGGCAATTATCTGCAGCGATGGAGTGACCCACGGCTTTCTCGCCTGACCGTTGAGCCGGTCAGTTGCGCCGTGATCTTTGATAGTGTCGCTGTTCATCGAGAGCTCCCTGGAACCCGTTGATTTGGAAACCGCACCCTGCCACTCGCCACAGCTAGAGCCTAACGCAGGAGGGGGTCACCGTCAATGCGTTTGGCCGCACAGTCGTTACTGAAGTAGATACTAAACCTTGCATTTGGGGTTTTCTAGACCCTAAAGGTTAACTTGGTATAGTCACGGCTTACACTTTTTGGGGATAGTGAATGAAACCAGTTGCTGGGGTGTATCTGATCGGCGGGATTACTCTTTTCTCTGAAATACCACTTCCCGAACTGCCGCTCATACAACAGCAGAGCGCTACACCGCATCCCGTGCTCATTCGCTTGGGTGCCGTGCCCAACCATCTGCCCGGCGCGGTCGAGCTGGATCCGTATTGCTTCGCGACCCCCACACAATATCTTCTAAACATTCGAGGAATAGGACGCTACCTGGTAAACAACGGACGGGAGATTGTCATTGACCCCGACGATACAGCTCCTACTCTCGATGTGCGAGGTTACTTGTTGGGCTCCATCTTCGTTGTGCTTTGCCAGCAACGCGGACTGCTTCCACTGCATGCGAGCGCGATCGCTGGTAAGTCAGGAGTGGTCGCCTTTCTGGCCGACTCCGGCCAGGGCAAATCGACGCTCGCGGCGCACCTCGCTCAGCGCGGCTTTCGGGTGTTGGCCGATGACGTCTGTCTCGTCGACGCCACGCAGCCAGGTGCAGCCATGGTAATCCCTACCGCCCCATGGCTGAAGCTTTGGCGCAATTCTCTGGAAAATCTGGGAAGGGGAGCGGAGGGATTGGATCGCGTATTCAGCGAGGACGACAAATATCGCTTGCCTCTCGCGCACACGTTGACGCCGGAACCAATTTTCAAACTGGTCTTTCTTGAAGGCAACGACGTTTCTTCTGTCACCACGGAGATTGAAGAAGTGCCTCGTGTGCAGGCGGTCCCATTGCTGATGAATCTTACCCATCACTCTTATCTACTGGAGGCCACAGGTCAGCAGGAAGAAAATTTCCTGCGTTGTGGGCGGGTGTTATCCCAGGCCAGAGCCTACCGCCTGGTTAGGCCCTGGGGCCTCATGCATCTGGAGTCAACCGTGGATGCGCTGGAGAATCTTTTGCTCCAGGAGTAGAGATGCCGCGGCGAATGTCACGGGAAAGTGTGAAGGACGGTGAATTCGGACTCCGCCTCGCCGCCCACTACTGTGCAATCACCGACCTTTACCCAGGTGTGAGCCGTAAGCTGATCCGCTTCCCGCGCGACTCCATAGAAAAGCTTGCTCACAATATGGCGGCGTCGAAGCATAAAGTAAGCCGCGAGTGAACGAGGAAAGCACACGAAGGTAAGAGGTGAGTGCCGTGCGACCGCGTCAATAGACCATTGAACGCGGCCAATCGTCTCGCCGGCCATCGCTGGTGAAATGGACGGTCGCTTGCGATCGTATCGGTCCATCCACATCGTCAGCCGCTGCGTGGGCAGAAAATTGAGTGCAGCGCGGAAGAAGGTGAGCATGCAAGCTGCTTCCGCTGCCAGCGCAATATCTGCGGGGGGCAATCGCTTGATGCGACGGAAACTCAACCGCATACGCGGGGCGCGTGGGGCAACGGGCGAAGGGCGGAGAGCACGCCTGAACGCTCGCCAACGATTGCCAACATGGAAACTCACAAATTCAAATGGACTAATGAGCGCGTAAAGCGGGAACAACTTGTCGGGTAGATTCAACCAGCGCCAAACACGAGGCCGGAACAGAGACCGCAGAATTAGATCCAGGCGATAGCGCGGTGAATTGTAGAGGCGGAACTCATTTAGAAACCATTGGGTGGAGGGTATTTCCTCGCGTATTGGACGATATTGATTAGAGGTGACGAGTCGTTTGCTGAAACGCAATATGTGCGCGACTGTCTTATCGTGGCGGTCGAGATTTTCCGAGAGTGCTGTAGGAGCACTCAGCAATTCCTGGCCCAGTAGTTCCTGGCAAAGAAAAATCGCCGCGCTGAACTGCGGTAATGCCTGCTGTTCCCTCGCCATGTTCACGGTAGATTCAAGTTGCTCTGGCGTCATCGCGTGCATAAGAGCGCCGATATCGGTAAGCCATTTAAGGCGCAACCAGCCGTCCAAAGCGCCGTGTACGCAGAGGTAAAGCAACAACCGGGGCGCGGGAAGAGTCGCGATGCGTTCGGACCCAATATCGACCCAGTCCTCGCCAACATCGCTCAGACCGGCATTGGCGGGCAGAAATGAATTCCGGAAAAGCCGCCAATGAAGATCGATGATCACGTCCGACAAGGGGTGCCCGTAAGAAAAGTCCTTTTGATGCGCTAAGTAGGAGCGCAGCCTGCGTCGCGTGAGCCGCGCCTGCGGATCGAGCCGCACGTAGCCTTGAGCGCGCAAAATCTCTCCCGCCCTGAATAGGTCTTGCTCCGTGACCAGCAGATCGATGTCACCGGCATCGCGCAAGGCGGGATCCTGAAAAGCGGTGATGGCCAAAGGAATGCCCTTGAAGAGCCTGAGGTCGATCTGTTGCTCGCGAAAGAAGCGATTGAGCTGCAGGACTTGCGCAGTGCGGCGGGCGCAGGTCTCATCGTTGGCTGCCCCGGCGGCACGCAGTGCCGCAGCTGCCTCGTCCGGCATGTATCCGGGCGCGAAGGCTTCAAGGTTGCGTAAAAACAGCGGAACCACCTTGTGGTGGTGGAGGATTTCCAGCAGATAGGGCCAACGGATTGGCTGCCGGGCAAGCGACTGGATACGATCACCGTCGACCGTTTCCTGCGGCCATCGCAGGCAAGCCAGCACAAGATCAAATTCAGGTGAATAGACTTGGTTTCCCGGCGTCATTGGCTATCCCTATAGAAAGTATCTTCCAGGCGCACCAGACCGCCAAGTCTCGCAAGGGATTCTGTATAAAGGGGAACCCAGGGTCACCGGCTACTTCCTGGCGGGCGAGGCACCCTCGGTCGCAGGAGTGACGCATTCTTGCCTAACCACTCCGGGCACACCACCACGGTGGACGGGGATGACTGCGATCCATAGTAAGTCGCGGTCTTTTGCTGGCACTGCTGAGATCCCCCGGCAAAGGAGGCGAAGATATTCCTGTAAGCACCAAGAGGTCCCAGGGTTGACCCTGTTACCTGTAAGCTGAAAACCCCGCCGGGCGCGCATTCCTGCGTTTCCGCGCCGAGAACTGTGTTTCCGGAGTAGAAGGTAACGGTCCCCCCCAGGACCGGCACGTCGTCTTGATCGGTCACGGTCGCCACCAGGTTGACGCTCTCGACCGAGGTAATACTGGTGCTTTGGGGTGAAAGCTTGACCTCGGTCGTCAATCCACCAGACCACTGAGGCGCGTTCACGAGGCTATAGACATTCGGGCTGCCCAGGCCGGTGGCGAGATCGTAGCCCGGGGTTGCCGGCCAAGCTGGGGAAGTGGCGTTTTCGGCGGCGGAAAGCACCCCATAATAATCAGGCGTAGTGGTCAGCGAACTGCCGTTTGCTGTCACGGTGATTTGGTATCCATAACAGTTCTCATTATTTGAGGCAGGATCGGGGCTGGTATCGGTGAAGGTACCGGGACTGGTCGCGGTGCCGGTGCAGGGAACAGACGTATTGCCGGTCAGGAATGGCGTCGATGGCGAAGCCCCGGGATTTGGCGTGGCGCTGACGTCATGGAAGTAGCAACCGCTCAGCACCTGGGGGCCCAGGTAGGCGGCACAATTTGCCAGGCTCGGCTGGCTTGAGCTGCCATAGCTGACGTACTGCTCCGCGGCTAACGGGTACAAAACATAGTTCGCCTGCCCCTGGCGGTCGCCGCTTTTCTGGTTGATCAGAGCCATGATTCCAGCAAAAGCAGGCGCCACCAGAGACGTTCCGCCCTCATAATTGGCGTTGACATCATCAGGGTTGGAAAAATTGCAAGCGGTGCCCGGGGGCATACCTTCCAAACCTGAGTCGCAAATGATCAGCGCCTCCCCCCAGGTGTAGCCGCCCGCGAACATGGAGATATCCGGCACAGCACGGCCGCCCTGCGGTGGAATACCTGGGACGCCGGTCTGCCATGGAGGGCGAGGCGATATCGCGCTCAATCCTCCACTCCCCGCTAAGGCGATGAAGTAGGGTGAGATGCCGGTGTCGGGATCGACCGGCTGTTGCGAAGCATAGGTACAGAATCCGTTCGGCCCGAAGCTGTCCGTGAAGCCCTGTCCAAAGCGCGCGAGCACCAGGGGGCTGGCGCAGCTGTCGTTCCACGTCGTCTCTGGAATATAAGATTGCGCACTCTGATAGTTCGTGCCGTTGGTCGCCGACCAATAGGTCGCGCTGGTCCCACTGAAAACATCGCTGAAGTTGGTTCCGCCCGCGGCAATATTGTAAGGAGTGGAAGCTTCATTATCGACCGAGAGGCCGTCGGTCGCGTCGGTAAACACGTACTGGCATCCGTCACCGCCTGTATCCCCGGCCGCAACCACCACCGTGATGCCTTCGACGGCTGCCTGTTGCCACAATGAGACATAAAACTGGCTCGCTTCGCTTTGGGGCAGAGCTTCACAATCGCCATAGCTGGTGCTGAGTACCGAGACCCGCTGCACGTGCGCTGGATCGCCGATGATATAGGCCGCAGCCAGGTCGGCGCCGAAAGTGACCCCTTGATCGCCACAGGCGACATAGTCCACCGTCGCATCTGGCGCCGTGGCGCCGGCCCACTCGGCGTCGAGGTAGCTCTCCGGCTCATTGTCGGAGGGATCTGGTGCGGGACAAGCCGTCGACGGGGGATTTTCCGTCTGCACCGAGCCATTCGGCCCCAGCGCGGTAATGCCGAATTCATCGCGAAACGTCTGGATGTCGGCGCTCTCGATGTTGGTCGTTCCTACCACGGCGATGGTCTCGCCGGTACCAACCACGCCTTCCTTCCAGACCTGGTTGATCGAGTAGATCGTGGCGAAATCCTGAGGTCCGGCTATATAAAAGGGGTATGTACTCGAGGTCAGGTGCGAACCCGGCGTGCTTTCTCGCGACCATTTCCCTGTTGTCCGATCCAAGTGAGCGCTGCCCGGTTGGCGGTGTAGCGGCCGGGGGTGGAAGTCGTTGAGAGCCCGAAAGCCGGAGACAACCGGGGCCAGGGCACTGGGAATATAAGGATCGCTGGCATTGGCATAGTGATCCTGTCCGTTGATGCGATAGCGATGGATTTCCGTATGGAACGCCTGCGCCACCTGGCCGGCGGTTCCGCTGAAGTCCACAAAAAGGCCACTGGCGGGGACGTTATTGAGTCTGAACCCATGCAGCGTGAGCCACTGGGTAACCTTCCCGATGTCCTGGGTCGAAGGCCCGAACCGCTCTCCGAATTGCTGCGGTGTCAGCCAACGGTGAAAGTCGGGAGAGTGCGGATCGTACTGCCGCCCGATGAACTGCTGCAGCTCCTGTTCTCTAGGCTCGCTGCGCCGCAACATCATAAGGATATGTTCCTGGGGCAGGCTATCGGGTGCCCGGCCGTGGTCAAACTCGGGTCGCGCGGCTCGGCTGACGTTGCCATGAAGCCGGGTCAGGCTACTCTCGTCCACCTTAAGAGAAACGGACCGTTGTTCTGCCGCGGCTAAGGTGCACACCCCGCAGAGCACCGCCAAGAGCACCGGCCGGCCGGAAGACCTCATGTTTCTGACCATTCCCATGCTCTATGGAGTCTAGTTTCAACGGTCTGCGAACGCACTGATCTTTAGTCACGGGTCACGGGGAAGATAACACTTGACCTTAGCGTCGAACGCCCCCTGCTATGCTGCCCATATGTTCGACCCGGCGGCAGGCAACAACTCGGCCCTTCTTATTACCGAGCAAGTGCTGGTATTTGCCGTATTTGTCGGGTCGGTAGCCGCCTTGCCGGCGTTCATCGAATTTGTTACCGAGATGCGCAAGCGGAAGGAGCGCATCGATCTAAGTCTGGAAGACGAGGTAGCGAGCTCTCTGAGACCGAGGGTCGCGGGCATGGACGAGCTGCTCAGCAGCATCGCCGACCTCATTGATCGCGCCCGGAACCCAGCCGCGTATCAGGACCTGAAGATCGGCAACGAAGTGCTGATTATTGGTCCCAACCAGACCGGCAAAAAGAGCCTGGCCCAGAAGATCGCACAACTAGCGGGCATGGACCGGGTGGTTACGGTCTTCAATCCGCGAGATAGCGACGCGCTCGCCAAGGCGAAGAGCCTGGTGCGTGGCTACAAATGGCAGAAGGTGATGCTGCTGCTTCCCCGGATCGATCTTGCCTACCAGCAGGGCGACCCGGAGGTACTTACCGAGCTGGACGCGCTCATTGAAACCACCTCCGAGCGGCAGAACGTTCTGGTTGCTGCCACAACTGTAGCTTTCGAAGCCAACAGCGACCTGGACAACATCTTCGGTATCAAACTCGTGCTTCCCGGAGCAAAAGTCGGCAAAGCCCATCGCGAGGAGATACCCGAAGACGCCCAGCAGATGCTGGCCGAGGTGACCAGGTTCTATCTGGGTGAAGCAAAGCGCCGGGGCTTCATGCTGCACGGGCTCGACGAGCACTCGTTTTGCGAGCGCATCCTCGAAAACGTGATCAATCCGGCCGAAGTGGAAGACATTGTAGCCCTGTGTGAGACCAACGCGCTTTATCGCAAACGCAGTAAGCAAACGACAGAGTTGACCATTACCCCGGAAATCCTCGATCTGGCAATGGCGCGAGTTGTGGTGGGATAGCAGGGTTCCGCCTCCAACTGCCCCTGTGGTAACTTGAGGCTTGCTGATCCGCCCCGGTTCGAGACGGACCACAGAAACCGGCGGAGTTCATTCTTCATGGTTCAAGCGGCCGTAACCAAGACTTCAGTCAGCAGCGATCACCCCAGCAACTACCGGGCCATGGCGATGGTGACCACCCTGTTCTTTATGTGGGGGTTTCTCACCGCGCTCAACGACATCCTCATTCCCCACCTCAAGGCGATTTTCGATCTGAACTATACCTGGGTGATGTTGATCAACTCCGCGTTCTTCGGCGGTTACTTTCTCTTTGCCATCCCGTCGGGCTGGTTGATTGAGAAGATTGGGTACAAGAAAACGATGGTTGTCGGGCTGCTGGTTATGGCGGTTGGTGCTTTGCTGTTCGTGCCGGCTGCCAATGCACCCTCGTTTTCACTTTTTCTAGCCGCGCTCGTCGTGCTGGCTGCGGGAGTTGCCGCGTTGCAGGTGGCCGCCAATCCATACGTGACCGTGCTTGGCCCGGCGCGCACTGCTTCCAGCCGTCTGAACCTTACCCAGGCTTTCAATTCGCTGGGAACCACGATCGCCCCGGCGGTGGGAGGGTATCTGATTCTCGCCACCCAGCCCGAAGGCGCGACTAAATTGCAGGAAGCCTCTTCCGTCAAGCTGCCTTATATCGGTATCGCTCTCGCGCTCACCGTCCTCGCGCTTGCGATTGCCATGTTCAACTTGCCGAAGATTGAGGCTACCCGGGAATTTCGGCCCATGGGGGAGACCGACGCTGCAGCCAGAAACCTATGGAAGCAGCGCCAGTTGGTTCTTGGTACGCTGGCGATTTTTCTATACGTCGGGGCCGAGGTTGCGATTGGCAGCTTCCTGATTAACTATTTTACCCAGCCCGAGATCGGCCACATGACTCTGAAGGCTGCTGCCCGCCTGGTCTCTCTTTATTGGTTTGGCGCCATGATTGGCCGCTTTATCGGCGCGGCTGTGCTGCAGAAGCTGCCCACGCGCGCGGTTCTCGGTACGGTCGCGGTGGTGGCCTGTCTGCTGGTAATCACTTCCATGCTTAGCGTGGGATGGCTGGCGATGGGCACCATCATTGCGGTAGGGCTCTTCAACTCCGTGATGTTCCCCAGCATTTTCTCTCTGGGAGTTGAGGGGCTCGGGCCGCTGACGGGAAAGGGTTCCGGTCTGCTGGTGATGGCGATTGTTGGGGGAGCCATTGTCCCGTTAGCGGAGGGCGCGCTGGCCGACCGCATCGGCATTCACCACGCCTTTATTTTGCCCGCCCTCTGCTACATCTACATCGCCTTTTATGGGTACAAAGGCTCAGTGCACAAAACGTCTTTGCCGCCCTTGATCGCAAGCTGACTCGAATCCGGTTTTACAGGCTGCGGAAAACTTGGTTTCAGGGTAGGCCGGGGATTTATCCCCGGCATAAACGTTGTCACCCTTGTGGCCTTTAGCCCCTGCATGAGAACTGGGATTTGCGAATTTAGTCCCGGAGAGCCTGCCCTGAGCTTGTCGAACGGGGACGGTTGAGCTTAGCCCAGGACGCTAGTCCTGGGTACATCATGCAACGTGATTGAGTCCCGTAGGGACGGCTGAAAGCTGTCCAGGATTGTGTCGCGGCCCATTTTCAGCCGTCCCTGCGGGACTGCAGTTTGGAAATGGAGTTCCCACGCAGACTCTTTAGGCCCTGAGGCATGGTTTTTCGCAGAACTATATCGGAAGAGCATACCTCAGGGCCCAAAGGCCGCACGATCTCACTGTGTTTAGGTACGGGCTGAAGCCCGTACCTACCGTCCCCACACCCGCATCAGAGCGATGACTCCCAAGACTCGCGTATACCGCTGGCCCGCCAGCATGGGCCGAACCGACCCGATCAAAGCAACCCAGCTTCGAGATACGGCAGCATAGCCGCTCCCAGCAACCCGGCATCAGGTCCCGTCGCGGCCGGAACCACATACGTCTTTCCTGCAGTGAAAGCCTCATCAGCGCCAGGCTGGGTGAGTCCATAGATGTAACTGAGGCGGCGCAACTCCTCGAACATGCGCGGCGCAAATAGATCCCAACCGCTGACTACGCCACCGCCGATCACATAAAGCGGCAGATTGAAGACATTCACCAGCATTGCCAGAGCCATGCCCAGATATTTCCCCGCATCGGCAAAAATCTGCCGGGCAACCTCATCTCCATCCCGCGCCAGGCCGGCAAGATCGCGGGCGGTGAATTCTCCTTGCTGCTGGATACGGTGTGCGATCATTTTTGCGATACGCGGGGCACTCCCGCGAGCCGCCGCCAGTGCGGCGGCCCGGCCGATGGCAGTTGCGGAGGCATATTGTTCCAGGCAGCCTCGGCCGCCGCACCCGCATGCGAAGCCATCCTCGACCAGAGGAATATGGCCCCCTTCTCCGCCCATGCCATTCTTCCCGTGCCAGATTTTCCGGTCCAGTATGATGCCCGCACCCACACCAGTACCCAGGGTCAGCATGCACATGGAATCGCCAGGCATCTCCTTGCCCACTCCGCTCTTCCACTCGGCCAGAGCCGCCGCATTGGCGTCTTTCTCCACGATGACCGGCGAGTGCAGCCTCGACTCCATCTCATCTTTGAGCAGGAAGCCGTCGAAGCCGGGCAGGTTCGGCGGACGATGAAATCTACCCGAAGGCAGCTCGAGCGGTCCGGGAGCCCCGACGCCCACCCCGAACAGCTCATAGTTGGGCCCGCATTGCTGGAGCACGCGGCCGATCGCATCGCACATGTCGTCGACAACGGCCGCCGGCCCGTCGCCGACGCGAGTGGCCACGTTCACCGAAGCCAGCCGCTTCCAGTCAGAGTCGAAGGCGGCGATGCGCAGATTGGTGCCGCCCAGGTCGATGCCAATGGTGAGACGGCTCTTGTTTACGCTTGGTATTGGTGCTGAATTCTCCGCGCTGATCAACCCGAACCGCCCTCTTGAACTACTTCCTGCATAACGTTAACAAGCCGGAAGGATGGAGGCTACTATCCAGGCAAAGAGCCCTCGTCCTCGGAGTTCTGCAATACGTCATTTCTCTTCGCTCGTAGGCCTGAGGTGCTGCCGGATCCAGACAAGAATTTGGGCAAAACGAAATTCATGCCGGGCTATCGAGCCGTCGATAAAAGCGTGGCCATCTATCCCTTCCACTTCGAGATAGAAACCGTTGCGTCGCAGGAACACATCAGCAGCAGTGAAGGCGACGCGCTTGTTGCCGTCGATGAAGCCATGGTTGTTGGCGAGCGACTCCATCAAGGCTGCCGCTTCCTCTTCGATACTGTTGTAATACCCCGTTTGAGGACGAAAAACGGCGGCCTCCACAGCACCCTTATCGCGGACACCGTAACTGCCGCCAAACAAGTCGATCAGTCTATGTTGCATACGGTAGACTTCGGCCACCGTAAGGAAGTCCGACATCTATTTAGCTAGCCGCTGCAACAGGTCGCGGTTTCGAGTAACGGACTGCTCAAAAGCATCCATCACCTCAGGACGCACCAGGTGTTGCGAGGGAACCACATTGTCCAGATAGAACCTAAGAGCTTGCTCGAGGACGTGTCGCTTTGTTTGGCCATTCTTCTCAGCCACTGCAACAAACTCGTCGTAGAGTTGGGCATCGATCTCAGGGGTGAATTTTTTTGTTCTGGCGGCCGGCATGCTTTTTTCCCTTCACTGTTGTGGAACCATTTTACCTGTTCAGCCAAGAAAAATCTTGATTTGCCCATCATATTCAAATTAATAGGTTTAGGATGGCAGAAGACAGAGTCACCGGCAGTCCTTACGCAACAGGTGTGTCAGCGTGTAAGCTGGAGAAGCCACAACGGTTTAGATCGTGGGCGGCTAGCTCAGCTGGTTAGAGCGCCTGCCTTACAAGCAGGATGTCGGGGGTTCGAGTCCCTCGCTGCCCACCAATGAACATTCCAGGACTAGCCGGGCCTGCGCCGCTAATTCCATACCAGCGTTGCCATCGAGTTCTCCTTCATGGGGACGACTGCCGACTTCAATCCCTGGTAGATTGCAATCGTTCTCGCGCTTCCGGTGTTGGTGAGTACCAGCACTCGTCTCGCCAGACGGGACACGAAGAGCCGACTACAACGTAACGGTGTTAAGATCGGCGAGTTCAAAACCGTAGGGGTCGATCTACCCAAAAATGAAGCGGCTCAGTAGCCTATTCCTAACCCTGGTCGTCGCCCTGAACACAACTGTGTTCGCGCAGGAAAATACCTATTTCAGCAACTGGCCTGCGGGCCTCTCTCCGCAGGAAGTGGGCAAACGCGTTGCCGAACACTTTGTGACCAGTCCCCACCAGTACGGTCCGACCATTCACTACTCTGAGGTGGCCACGTGGTATGGCGCGCTTACCTTCGCCTCGCTCACCCATGATGACACTCTGCGCACGGAACTGATCCACAAGTTCGAACCGCTTACTCCCGGCGGAGCCGAGGCAGCGCGTATCCCTGTGCGGCACCATGTGGACGACTCCATCTTCGGCGTGGTCCCGCTTGAGATTGCGATTCAAACCAAGGATCCCAAATATCTCGCCATGGGCAAGGCCTGGGCGGACCGGCAATGGGAGAATCCCCAGCCGGATGGTTTGTCGGCCGAAACACGCTACTGGATCGACGACATGTATATGCTCACCATCCTGCAGCTGGAGGCCTACCGCGCTACCGGAGACAAGAAGTATCTCGATCGCGACGCAGTGGAGATGGTGGCCTATCTCGACAAATTGCAGCAACCCAACGGGCTCTTCTATCACGCTCCCGACGTGCCTTTCTACTGGGGCCGCGGTGATGGCTGGGTGGCTGTCGGCATGGCCGAAATGCTGCGTGACTTGCCCCAGGACCATCCCCAGCGGAAACGCATTCTGGAGAGCTTCCGGCTGATGATGAGTGCGCTGCTCAAGTACCAGGGTAAGGACGGAATGTGGAGGCAGCTAATCGACCACGACGAAGCGTGGCCAGAAAGTTCGGGTTCTGCCATGTTCACCTTCGCTCTGATCACAGGAGTGAAAAACGGCTGGCTCGACGCAGCGACCTACGGCCCAGCAGCCCGTAAAGCCTGGATCGCCGTCGCCGGTTACATCGACCAGAACGAAAACATAACCAGCGTCTGCCAGGGAACCGGCAAACAGAACAGTTACGATTACTACCTGGCAAGGAAGCGCATTACCGGAGATTTCCACGGGCAGGCCCCAGTCTTATGGTCTGCCTCCGCGCTTCTGCGCTAGTTAAGGGTATGAGAATCGGCAGTCTGCGTGAGAACCGAAAAGAAATCGCAGATCTCTCCACCCGCTGCGGTCTGTCGAAAAACATCTCCACGAAGGGTCCGCGGAACCGCAGGTCCCTCCGCTCCGCTTCCCCGGATTTCCTGTGGACCTTGATGGCGTTGGCGGACCTCATGCGCCTTTCCTTAAGAGAAAGGCGCACACGCGGCCTCGTCTAGCGCTGCGTGGCAGGAAATCCGGGTTCGCTTCGGTCGGGATGACAAGGAAAGGGTAACCGTTCCATAGAGAGCGGATGCCGGACCGAGGCGTTTCTAATTACCTCGGGTGGGCCGCAGGCCCCTGACTCCTTCGTCGAGATGACAATTCTGTTGACGCTAGGATCTCCTACTTCTCCTGGAAACGCGGAATCGATTTTTAAACAGAATTGTCATCTCGACCGGAGCGCAGCGTAGTGGAGAGACCTGCGGTTTGCCTCTCATCCTCGCGAGAAGGTTTCCTGTTTCCCAGCATTCTCGCGCTCCGTCCGCACCGCCTCCAGCGTCTCAAAGAACCGCACCACCGCTTCAAGATCACTCTGTGGCAGCGTTGCCAGCAACCGGCGGGTTTCTTTCTCCACTCCTTCATACATCGCGGCCACTTTACGCAAGCGCGCAGGCAGAAGCGTGATCAACAGGCTGCGCCTGTCAGCAGGGTTGGGCTCGCGGCGGAGATAGCCGCCCTTCTCCAATCGGTCGAGTGCAACCGTGATGCCGCCGCTGCTCAGGCCAGTCCACGCGCCCAACCGGCCCGGCGTAGAGGGCCCGTAAAGCTGCAGCATGTGGAGCATTTGCATGTCAGTCAGCCCGAGCCCCGCCTTTTCCGCAGCCTGGGCATTGAAAAGGATCCCTGCGGCAAGGAACTTCCGAATTTCCAGTACAACGCGGTCGGCGATCGTGACCGGCGCCGGCACCCTGGTAATGTCTGCTTCGACAGACGCGGTGCGTCGAGATTTTGCTTTCACGGGCATAGACATCCGTTCCCCGATGCCTTATTATCCATGTATCTTATTTTATAAGATACATGGAGGATGAACAAATGACGGCAACAGTCAAAGCTTACAAGGGAATGGGCATGGAAGGCAGCACCGCACGCTGGTATGACCGCACCACGCGCAAAGACATGCCCGAAATCAAGGCGTTGGCGCAGCGGATCGCCTCAACACTTTCACCCGCGGCTCAGGTGCTCGAGGTAGCGCCGGGACCGGGCTTTCTTTCTATCGAACTGGCCAAGCGCGGATTGCACGTGCGGGCGGTCGACATCAGCAAAACCTTTGTCGAGATCGCAAAACGTAACGCTGCTGCCGAGGGCGTGGAAGCGCGCTTCGACCTGGGGAATGCCGCGGCCTTGCCCGTCGACGATGCCAGCGTGGATTTCGTGGTCTGTCGTGCCGCCTTCAAGAACTTTACCGAGCCGGTGAAGGCGCTGGCCGAATTTCGTCGTGTGCTACGGCCCGGCGGTAAAGCTCTGCTGATTGATATGCGCCGGGATGCTTCCATGGCGTCGGTCAAGCAATATGTGGAAGGCCTGGGCGTAAGCCGCCTGAACCGCTGGTTCATGATGTTCGTCTTCCGCAATATGTTGATCAAACGGGCTTACCCCCTGGAGGAAATTCACCGCATGGCCAAAGAAGCAGGTTGGGCCGAGCCGAGGATCGATCCCGCGCCCATGGGATTCGAAGCCTGGATGACGAAATAGGGAACACCGCGTAGCTCGTCCAGCCGATCAAAAGAGAATGGAAGGCAACCACGCACCGGCGGGTTCGTTGTAGAGCCCAGTGCTCATCAGCGTCATCGGCTGGACGATCCGCAGACCATTCCCCAGGCACCAGCGCAGCAGAGCGCTGTTCCGTGACGGCACCAGAATTCCGGGGCCACCGAAGGACTCCGCCGAAGCGATCAGAGCTTGCATGTCGAGGTTGGTCTCCGCCGTTGCATGCCCGGAGAAAGCCAGAGCGGACGCGTATCCGGTAATGCGGCCCCCGCGCTCTACCACCAAGGCAGTTTTCTGCCGCCTGGCTTGTGCCAATTCGGCGCCTCGATCGTAGCCATGCACTCGCCGCGAGAGTGCGTTACAGGCGTCCAGGTCGCTGGATTGTGCCGGCCGCACCACACATCCGGAAACGGTCCGTTCGCGCGTCCGTCCCTGTACGCAGGAGAGCGGCTCCCGTACATCGAAGCCCAGGCTGGTGTAGAGCGCCAATGAGCGATTATGAAAAGCGGCCTGCACCAGCCGCAATCCTGCGTTTCGTCCGTTCGCTCGATCCATCACCGCCTGCATCAGCTTCCGTCCAATGCCAACGTGTTGTGTGCTGGGGTCGACGGTAATCGGGCCGACACCGCCGACCGTGGAACGCTCGTAGAGACAATTGCTTCCTACGATGCGACCGTCGATTTCCGCCACCACACAGTAGCAGCCAGGGCTGGAAAACATCATCGAAAGCACGCTGGTAGGCGCTTCCGGGCCTGGGAAATCGCACGGAAACCCATGCGCTGTATTGATGCTCAAGAAGGCGTCGTAACAAATCTGGCCGCAGATCGAACTGTCATCCGGTGTGGCGAGGCGAATCGTCACATCCGGCTGTGATTTCGACGACATAAGGCGAACCTCTTTTTTCCCGACAAAGGATATCAGCCTGGAACCCAATCGCGGTCTCTGTACGCACGGCTTCAGCCGTGCCGTGACTAAGGTGGGCCCATGAGGGCCTTAGTGTGTGCGTGAGAACCGATTGCAAATGAGTCCCGCTAGGGACGGCTGAACTTAGCCCAGGACGTAGTCCTGGGTAGAAATTCGAGCAACGAAAAGTCCCGTAGGGACGACTGGAAATTACCTGGACGCGATCCCCAGAGCACACCTGCATCTAAAATATCTCGCGATTGAGAATCCCCGAGCCGATAGTTTTTTCGGTCGTCCCTACGGGACTTTTCAAGAGCGCATGCCAACCCAGGACTGGCGTCCTGGGCTAAGTTCAGCCGTCCCCGTTCGACAAGCTCAGGGCAGGCTCTACGGGACTCAGCTTGGAAATAGAGTCCTCAAGCACGCTCTTTAGCCCCTGAGGTACGTCCATCCGATCGTCGGTCGCGAACTCAGACACGGAGTTGGCTTCGCCTCTTCAAGAACCAGCAGGCTCGAACACAGGCGCAGTGAACAGTGCGCTCGATTCTTCTCCAACCTTCAGCCGAGTGAGCGTAAGCACGGTGATGTCGTCATCCTGGCCAAAAGCGACCGCAGCTTCGGTGGCCTCTGCGGCGTCAGGCTGGGTGGAGAAAAGATTCTTCAACCGGTCAAAACCGTAAATCTCGCCCGACGCACTGCGAGCTTCGAGCAGTCCATCGGTATAAAGCGAGAGGTGGTCACCGGCTTGGAGAGAGATTGCTGACTCCTTATAACTGGCTGTTGGCGTGAGCCCAAGCGGGAGCGCTCCGGGCAGCGCGATCTCACTGCCATTGAGAAACGGCGCAGGGTGGCCGGCGCACGCGATCGTGCAATCACCCTGGGGGTCCAGGCGTAAAGCGAGGCAGGTGGCGAATCCTCCATTGAGGCGGCCGTGCAGACGCCGGTTCAGGGCTGCCAGTATTTCTGCGGGGCTGGTTGTGCTCTCGGCACTGGAGCTGATGGCACCGACAATCAGCGACACAGCCATGGCGGCCTTTAGACCTTTGCCGCTTACGTCTCCCAGGACGACGAGGGTGGAACCTCCGGCGAGCGGAATGATCTGGAAGAAGTCGCCGCCAACCTCCTGCGCGGGCCGGTACGCACTCGTGAGGGTAAATCCGGTAAGTGACGGCACGGTTTCCGGCACCAGAACCTGCTGCAGTTCGCGCGCGTTCTGAATCTCCTGCTCCATCCCGGCCTGGCGACGGCGTTCGGCAATGGAGTAGTGGATCACCGCGTAAACGATCGAGAGGAAGAGCAGAGTACGGACGACGGTCAGCAGGCCGATAGGGCTGCCGCCCAAAGAGAACAGAGGTGCACTCAAATTCGCGGCCAGCGTCCAGTGCGTGAAGCGAACCCCCTGCACGGCGATGTTGGTAACCGCATAAATCATGGCGCTGAGAAAGGCGAATGCAGCCACAAACCAGCGAGAAGAGTCGAGACGCTGCCGCCGGAGCACCGCGAAAAATACCAGGATGAGAGGAACTACCTCCGCAACCAGCAGGGGAAGAGTGAAAACAGCATCGGCAATCTGGAATCCGCGATCGCTGAGAACGGACGGATAGAAGAGGAACAACATCCCATCACAAACGCCGCCGCACAATGCAACCAGAGCAGCAATGCGCGTAAACCGGACCAGTTTCAGGTGATCATGCAGCTGTAGCAGCCAGAGCAAAAGGAACCATTGGGAGATCTCACGGATTTGTATCTCGGTCTGCACAGCAAAATTCAGAGTGCCCGCTGAGTAGGGAATATGAAGTCCCCGCAGAAACAGTTCGGCCAAGGGCGTGAAGGCGAACACGGTCATCCAGAAGAACAGCCACTGCTTCCGGTCGCGCAGCCACGCTACCAGGCTGAGCAAAGCGACGAGCGTGTAGAGCGACGTAAGGGCGAAGGTGAACTGTTGGCGGCGCAGCCACTGATAATTAAGGCCAGTTTTGAACCCGTCGATTGCCTGTATGCTGCCGATCTGCGGCACAGCAAAGAAACCACCTGCGGCTTCGGAGGCATTCGACGGCTGCGGCATCGACCAGACGCGGACGGCCACCACGCCGGTGTGCACCGGACCCAGACTGTAGGTTTGCGCAGGCCCGCCGGTGATGATTTGCAATTGAGGCGGCATTTGGCCGCGATGGCCGGCCTCGACGCCGTTCCAGTAGACCTGGTAAACATCGAAGATGCCGGGGATCAGAAGAGCCATCTCGGGTGAAATTCCGGGAGCAGGTGTGATCGAGATCGTACGCCGATACCAGGCATAACCCGTATAGTTCGCGTGGCCCTGCCTGCCCCACGGTTTTTCGGTGGTGATCTGTTCCCAATGGCTGTCGTCATACGCGGGATCGGCCCAGGCAGGGTCGTCTCCCAGATGGAATTGCCAGGGGCCGTCCAGGGGAGCCGCGCCTTTGCCCAGCCCGTCGAGAACCAGCGTATGCGATGACTGCGGAGCAGGGGGCGCCTCCGCCGCAAGAGCGACACCAGGGACGCCAACAACCAGGGGAAAGACTGCCAGAAAAATGCCAAACGTGCGGTAAAGACGCATGGAGTGAGAATACTCCGCCCCCACTTGCGCTATCACTTCGACAAGGCCTCTCGAACCGCCGCCTTACTTGCGAGGACATCTTGGCGCCGTGTTGAGGCTAAAATTATTCGACCCAACAGGAGCCCGCCCTTATGCCCATCACACGCCAAATCATTCTCCTTCCTTTGGCGATCTCCACAGCGCTGGTAGCCCAATCCATCCCACCGCCGACCACCGCCTCCACCGCTGCCACCCGCGACACCAGCTACATCGATGCACAAGGCACAGCCTACGTCACACGCGTAATCCCCGTTCCCCCTGACCTCAGTCCGGAAGCCCGCAACTTCCTCATCCGAAAAATCCCCGATCAAAGCCCACCGGAACCTCTCGAACATCGCAGGGCGCAAACCGACGCCTGGGCCGAACGCGCAAAAGCCGCCTGGACGAAGCTGTGCCCCAACACCATCACCGAGTCCACCGTGGCCGGTGTTCCGGTGCGCATCGTGACTCCCGCCAACTTGTCCAGCACGAGCGGCGACAAAGTTCTCCTCAACCTGCACGGAGGTGGATTTAACGCCGACTCCGGCTCCTACACCGAATCCATCCCCATCGCCTGCTACACCGGAATCAAAGTCATCGCGGTGCTCTACCGCCTCGCCCCTGAGCATCCATTCCCCGCAGCCGTCGACGACGCGGTAGCCATCTACCGGGAGCTGCTCAAAACTTACAAACCGACCCACATCATTCTCTATGGAACTTCCGCGGGGGCGGTGCTTACAGCCGAAGTTGCGGTGAAACTTAAATCACTGGGCCTTCCCCTGCCCGCAGGCCTTGGCATCTTCAGCACCCTCGACAGCTTTGCCCAGGAGGCAGATTCCCAGGCGCTCTACACCCTCCAGGGATTCGCCGGCCATCTTGATCCGCCCGACGGCGGCGTGCACGACCCGTATTACGTTGGTTCTACCGATCCGAAAGATCCCGTGCTCTCCCCCATTTACGCGGACCTGCACGGCCTGCCACCCACTCTCTTCGTCACCAGCGGCCGAGACGCGTTGCTCAGCGGAACCGCAAACCTGCACCGCGCCTACTTGCGAGCCGGCGTCGATGCACGCCTCGTCGTCTTCGATGCGCTCCCTCACGCCTTCTGGTACGACTCGTCTCTCCCCGAGTCCATCGAGGCCAATCACATCATGGCGAACTTTATGCTCAAACAACTCCCCAAATAGACAAGTCGGGAGCACAATGCAACGAACGGTCATTGCATCGCCAACCAGGTGTTCATTGCGACGGGTAAGAAGCTCGCTAAACATCGTCTGCCTCCAGGTCATCTTCCTATCCCTGCTGAGCGCGCACGCGCAAACCGACTGGCCAGACGTCGGTCACGATCCGCAGGCGCTACGATACTCCCCACTCAAGCAGATCGATGTACACAACGTTGCCAGGCTCGCACCCGCCTGGACCTTTCGCCTCAAAGACGACGACCATGCGACTGGCAGCCGGACGATCGAGTCGGTACCTCTGGTGGTCAACGGCCGCATGTATGTATCGTGGCCTTTCTGTCACGTGGCCGCGCTCGACCCTGAGACAGGCCATCCGCTTTGGCAGTACACGGCGTCGAACTGTCCTTATCGCGGCCCCGGCCTGTCATCGATGCGCAGCGTCGCCTTCTGGCCCGGTGACAAGGAGCGCGCTGCCCGCATCTTGTTCGGCACAGAAGAAGGGGAACTGTACGCGCTGGACGCAAAAACCGGCACCCCGGTGGAAGAATTCGGCGCCAAAGGAATCGTCAACCTGAAAACGCCGGAAGTCATGCGGGGCTATACCCGCATGCACTACGGGCTCACCTCGGCCCCCCTGGTTTATCAGGACCTGGTAATCACCGGCAGCCACATCGATGACGAAACCGGCCGCAAGGGCCCAGCCGGCGATGTGCGTGCCTGGGACATCCGCACCGGCAAACTCGTATGGACCTTTCACACCGTACCGCGGCCCGGCGAATCAGGACACGACACCTGGGCCGGTGACTCGTGGAAAGACGTCGGGGGAGGGAACGTGTGGTCCTTCTTTACCATCGACACGCAGCGTGGAATTCTCTACATGCCGGTGGGCTCGGTAAACAACGACCACTATGGGGTGGATCGTCCAGGCGCCAACCTTTTCGGAAACTCGCTCGTCGCTGTCGACGTAAAGACAGGGAAGCTGAAGTGGTATTTCCAGGCCATCCATCATGATCTTTGGGATTACGACATGCCCGCCGCTCCGATGTTATTTGACGTAGTCCGGCACGGTAAGAAAATTCCCGCTGTCGCGGTCATCACCAAAAATCCTCTTCTGTTCATTCTCAATCGCGAAACAGGACAACCGATCTATGGTGTGGAAGAGCGCCCAGTGCCCAAAGGAGACGCGCCGGGAGAGTGGTACTCGCCGACCCAACCTTTTCCAGTCAAGCCTCCACCCCTATCACGGCTGAGCTTCACGGAAAATGACTTCGCCCACATCACTCCGGCGCACGAGGCTGCCTGCCGCGAGTGGTATGCGAAGTTTCTCGAGCGCGGGGGAGTACCCAACAAAGGCCCCTATACGCCATCGTCTGCCAAGGGAACTCTCCAATTTCCCGATCATTGGGGCGGAGCCTGGATGTGGGGCGGAGCCTTCGATCCCACGCTTGGCTACTACATCATCAACACCACGGACTCCGGCGCCCTGCACTTCATCCAAAACGAACCTCAGCCCAAGCCCGCACCGTCTTACGCAGACCCGGACCATCAGTCGCCGATCCTGTACAGCACCCAGCCGGGTTCTGCGCAGTCCGCCATCTCCTTCGCGGCATATTCCTTTTCCGCGGATGGCTGGCCCTGCTGGGCTCCACCCTGGGGCCGCCTGACCGCGGTCGACGTGAACACTGGAGACATTGCCTGGCAGATACCCTACGGCACCATGAGCGGCATTCCACCTGAAATCAAGACCGGAGCCCCAAGCTCTCGAGGAGGTCCGACCGCCACGGCGGGTGGTCTTGTCTTCATGACTGGCTCCCTCGATCAATATGTGCGCGCTCTGGAAACCAAAACCGGCAAGGAGTTGTGGTCTTTCAAACTCGACCAGGCGGCTCTCGCTGTACCCATCGTCTATGCAGGAAAAAGCGGAAAGGAGTACGTCGCAGTCGCCGCCGGAGAGCATTTAGTGGCCTTTGCCCTGGGCGGTCAGGCGGCATTCCCAAGCATGCTGCAGGCGCAGACACAACTGCCGGACGGCAAAGGCAGGGAACTGGTGCAAAGGGTCTGTAACAGCTGTCATTCCGTCGATCTTGTTACCACCCATCGTCAGACGAGAGACGAGTGGACAGGTATTGTCCAGAGAATGGCGCAGCACGGTGCCTCCGCCACCGATGATCAATTCCAGCAGATCGTAGATTACTTAACCAATGACTTCGGTCGTAGCCCGGACCCCAAAGAATAATTGAGACGCAAACATTTTTTGCGTTACGACTCGTCAACTAATGTCACTATGATTTGCGCAGAATTCTGGCTGGCGGAAAGGAACGAATGACCCAGTTGAGACCCTTCGACGTATTCGAGATTCAAACGGCGATTGACAAGTACGAACGGAGACATCCGCGGTGCGCAACTCCGTCGGCGGAAGTAGCCCTGGCCTGGACTTTAGGCTGGCGAGGCCGGGCGCGTGTATCAGGTCCGGGCATTAAGCAGACCGAGGAAAACCAATCGCACCGAAAACAGAAGCGTCGGCCAATAAGGCTGGAAGGCGAGGTAGGACCCCTGCGCTGGGCCTACGAAGCTTTGATCGTGTGGTGGCTGCTGCATTGAAGCGGGTGGCCCGTCAGCCGGAACAGTCTGAATATCTTTGGCCGAACAAAATCAGGTTGCTTCTGTTGGTCGGCTGCTGTCCAAATGGCAACAAGTTTTCGAGTTGTGTTGATGAACGAAGGGCACGGGTTCAGCCGTGCCACACGGCACTTGCACGAATGAGGGCTTTAGCCCCTGAGGTACGTCTTTCCATCGTCTGTGCGAACGCAGCTACGGAGAGAGATGACTTCACCCTGTATGTCTCGAAAAGCGTACCTCAGCGGCTAAAGCCGTCAAGCGCGCAGGCTATTTACGGCACGGCTGAACCCGTGCCCTTCGTTCGACAGTCTCTTCCCCAGCCTCTTTGGGTCAATGAAGGCTTCCTGTGCTGTCCAAATTGTCCAACGGAAAAATCTAATTTGGACAGGTCTGATTGAGAACTACCCGGGACGTTAGAGTCTGTCCGAAAACCAGCCTCAAACATCGTTATTGACAAAATCAGCAGAAGCGCTCGACACTGACATAGTTTAACTATGCCAGTGATACCGGAGACGATTCCATGGCCGCGCTCATCCGCCGCAAGCCCGATACAGACAACACGCGTGATGAAATCCCGCCCGGGACGCTCTACCTGCTCATCCTGAAAACTCTGGCTGTGCGCGGGCGGCTGCACGGCTATGAGATTGCCGAGTCGATTCAGAGCACCTCGGACGAGGTCCTGCAGGTAGAAGAGGGTTCTCTGTATCCGGCGCTGCAAAGGATGTTGATCAAAGGATGGGTGGCGGCGGAGTGGGGTGTGACGGCCGGCAACCGCCGCGCCCGGTACTACACGCTCACGCGTGCCGGCGAAAAGCAGCTCGGCGTTGAAATATCGCAGTTCCAACGGGTGATGGGCGCCATTTCGCGCATCATTCAGACCGCTTGAGGAGAACCCATGAGCCTTGCGGGCGAATGGAAACGACGGCTGTCCATGCTGCTGCACCGTGGCCGGTTTCAGCGCGAACTAGATGAAGAGATGCGTCTTCACCTCGAACTGCGCCGCCAGCAGCAGATGGTCGCCGGCCTCAGTCCGGAAGCAGCCCGGCGGTCGGCGCAGCAACGATTCGGCAATCTCACCCGCTTGAAGGAGAAGAGCCATCTGACCTGGGGTTGGGAGTGGCTGGAAACCTGCGTACAGGATGCCGGTTACGGACTGCGCTCCATGCTGCGCACCCCGGCCATCACTGTGGTCGCGCTTATCTCGCTGGCACTCGGCATTGGCGCCAACACGGCTATCTTCAGTTTCCTCGACGCCGTCATGCTGCGCTCACTTCCGGTGAAGAATCCACAGCAACTGGTGAAACTAGGCGCAGAGGATTGGGGTGGCATCACCGACAGTTTCGCTTGCACTGAGCTCTACTCTTATCCCTTTTACCGCGAGTTCCAGCGCAAGAACGCGGTCTTCTCCAGCACCGCGGCCATCCTCAGTCTTCTCAACGATGTTCACGGCTTCGTCGACCACCGACAGGAGCCGGAGATGATCCATGTCCAGTCCGTCTCCGGCACTTACTTCACCACACTCGGAGTCGGCGCCCAGAAGGGCCGCATGCTCGATGACGCCGACGACTCCAGCGAAGGTGACCATCCCGTTGTGGTGATCAGTGACGGTTTCTGGAAGCGTAGTCTGGGCAGCGATCCCTCGGTTCTGCACCACACGCTGAAACTAGGCGATAAAGTCTTCGAAATTGTGGGCGTGGCGCCGGCAGAATTCTTCGGCACCAAGGTGGGCGAGGCTCCTGATGTCTGGGCGCCGTTGTCCATGGCTCAGAGCATTCCTCCCGGGTGGGGCAGGTACCACGAGAACTTTTCTGAATCGCTCGACATCCTGGGCCGGCTGAAACCCGGGGTAACCATGGAGCAGGCGACCGCCAACGTCAATGTGCTCTTTGCGCAGATCCTGCGCAGCTTTCCTGATGCCAAACTCAGCCAGGAGAATCTCGCGCGGCTGGCCCACGCGCATGTCCAACTGGAGACCATGGCGCGCGGGCTCTCCGATCTGCGCCACACCTACTCCGAGCCGCTGAAAGTTCTTATGGCCATCGTCGCGTTGGTGCTACTAATCGCCTGCGCCAACATCGCTAACCTGCTGCTGGCGCGCTCCACAGCGCGGGCGCGCGAACTGGCATTGCGACAGGCACTCGGTGCGCGCAGGGCGCGTATTATCCGCCAGTTGCTGACGGAGAGCCTGTTGCTGGCGCTGGCCGGAGGAGCGCTGGGCATTGGTTTAGCTGCTGCCGCCAACCGCGTTCTACTGCGCATGATTGCGAACGGGTCGGACAGCGTTCTGCTGGACGTCTCGCTCAATCTGCGCCTGCTCTCGTTTACTTTCGCGGTGACAGTAGGTACGGCATTGCTGTTCGGAACGCTGCCCGCTCTGCGCGCCACCCGCCTGCAACTGACGGATAGCCTCAAGAGCGGCCGCGGAGGCTTCTCCGGCGCCGGCCGCACGCCCCTGGCGAAGATACTGGTCGTCTCCCAGGTGGCGCTTTCGCTCATGCTGATGGTGGCTGCCTGCCTCTTCCTGCGGACGTTGGTCAACCTGAACCGCGTGGACACAGGCTTCAATAAGGAAAACGTGCTGCGGTTAAACATCGACTCCACCATCACCGGTTACAAGGACGATGATCCCCGCCTCACGATCTTGTTCAAGCAAATCGAGGAGCGCGTCAACGGCCTGCCGGGAGTGCGGGCCGCGAGCTTTTCAGCGTTTGCCTTTGATGAGGGCAGTTGGAACAGCTCGATCCGAGTTCCCGGCATCCCTGTGGATCGCAGCGTGGATGTAAAACACAACGAGATCGGGGACGCATATTTTCAGGTGATGCAGATTCCTCTGTTAGCGGGGCGCAGCTTCGGGCCGCCGGATACAGCCACCTCGCAACACGTGGCGATCATCAGCGAGCAGATGGCGCGTCATCTCTTTCCGGCAGGTTCGCCGATTGGGCGCACTTACTATATTGGCTCGGACGATGGCGTGGAGCCTCCGCTGCAGGAGCAAGTGATCGGGGTCGCTCGGGATGTGAAGTTCGGTGATCTCAAAGAGCCGCTTGCTTATATCGATTATCTTCCGTACGCGCAAAGGGAATGGCGTTTTGGCGATTTCGAGGTGCGGTATTCGGGAGACTTCAACGTGATTGCGCACGAGGTGCAGCAGGCGATTCACTCCGTCGATCGCAGTTTGCCGATCATGCACATCACGACCCTCGATGAACAGGTAGCTCGCTCCTTCACCAATGAGACCATCATTGCCGAGCTCTCCGCGTTCTTCGCAGTGGTTGCTGTGTTCCTGTCGTGTATCGGGCTGTATGGGCTGATGTCTTACCTGGTGAGCCGCCGGACAGGGGAGATTGGAATTCGCATGGCTCTCGGCGCCAAACGCTCGGGTGTGGCGTGGCAGGTAATGCGCGAAATCGGACTCCTGTTGCTTGCCGGGACCGTGGTCGGGCTGCCACTGACCCTTTCCGGAATTCGGCTGGTGCGCAATATGCTTTACGGGCTAAGCGGAACCGATCCACTCAGCCTGGCGGCAGCCGTCGGCCTTCTGCTGTTCGCTGGGATAGCGTCAGGGTACTTGCCGGCGCGCCGGGCTTCCCGCGTCGATCCGGTCGTGGCCCTTCGTGATGAATAGCTGCAGCGTGTGAGAACAGCGGCAATTCGATAAAGTACAGACGCCTTCATGTCTTGCCTCGAAAGGTCAGTCGGCGGGAGTGTACCACCGTGCCGCCCCCAGATCCAGCCATCTTGTCTTTTCGCAACAAATGAGTTGGCTACATTCGCGAACAATAAAGAGCAATCTGTAAGCGTGACTTCCCAAAGCGCGAAAGGCATAATACGAACTGCTTTCGAAATCGGCTCCCGCCTCGCTCACCTAAAATTGACGGTCTACTATGGCGCTTAGTCTGGTGTCGGACGATTTACCTATCGCGCGCTTCAAAACAGTACAGAGATTTTTGAACGGTCGTGGACCCACTCCCGACGCTCGCTTCTCCAGTCGTCGTCAAAGCCTTTGTTGGCTCATGATGTGCTGCCTGGCGGCCGCCATCCCTGCGACGCCGGCGTTCGCCAAACAGCGAGTCGATCTCATCGTGGTTCACGGCACCGTGGTCACGATGGACGGAAAGCGCCGCATCCTGGAAAATGGCGCGATCGCGGTCCAGGGAGATGCTATCGCCGCCATCGACGCGACCGGGAATCTCGACGCCATGTATGAATCGGGTAAGGTCATCGATGCCCGCGGTGGGCTCATTCTACCGGGATTGATCAACGCCCATACACATATGAGCATGAGCTTGTTCCGCGGCCTGGCGGATGATCTTTCCCTGGATGATTGGCTGAACAAGTATATTTTCCCGGCTGAGCATCGCTACGTCACCAGGGATTTTGTTACCTGGTCGACCCGGCTCAGCCTGCTGGAGATGTTACGCGGCGGCACCACCACCGTCGCCGACATGTATTACTTTGAAGAGGACGTGGCGGAAGCTACGAAAGCCGCCGGAATGCGGGGCGTGCTGGGAGAAACCCTGATCGGATTTCCTTCTCCCGACAGCGCGACCCCTGCCGCCGCGCTCACCTATACCGAGTTATTTCTGAAGCATTGGAAGGGTGACCCACTGATCACCCCCGCGGTTGCGCCGCACTCCATTTATACCTGCCCGGAGACATTGCTCAAGGATGCTGCGGCGCTAGCCCAGCGCGCCCAGGCGCCGCTTCTGATCCATGTGGCCGAGGCCCCTTTTGAGATCGAGAAAAGCCGGCACGACCATGGCCTCACCACCGTCCAATATCTCTCGCGGATCGGCCTGCTGGGACCGAATGTCCTCGGCGCTCATTGCATTTGGTTAGATCAGGCGGACGTGCAGACGCTGGCTCACTTCGGAGTAGGCTGCTCCTACAACCCTTCCAGCAACATGAAGACTGCTGCCGGTCTCATGCCGGCCGTAGAGTTGCTCTCGGCGGGAGTCGCCGTCGGTATCGGAACGGATGGTGCTGCGAGCAATAACAACCAGGACATGTTCGAGGAAATGGACCTTGCGGCGAAGGAGCAGAAGTTCGCGCGCATGGATCCCAAGGCGCTGTCGGCGGCACAGATCGTAGAGATGGCTACCATCACTGGCGCACGCGCTCTGCATCTTGAGCGGCAGGTCGGTTCCCTGGAAGTGGGCAAGAAGGCCGATCTCATTGTCGTGGACACCAGCACTGCACACGCCACTCCAATGTATGACGTCTATTCGGCCATCGTCTATGCACTCAAGTCCTCCGATGTGAGGACAACCGTCGTTGGTGGCAAAGTGGTGATGGAAGATCGACGCATGCTCACGCTCGACGAGCCCGCGATCCTGGCCAAGGCGGCGGAATATGCCAAACGGATCAATGCCTCATTTGGCCCAGGAAAGAGCCCGGCCGGGAGATGATGGACACAGGGAACTGCACTCAAAACGAAAGCACTAGGGTAAGTAGAGGTATGGGGCCTCGTACTATGGCTTTGTGGATATGCCATTACAACAGTACCGGATTACCGCCCTGTGTCCCTCGGCCTCTTTGGTTGACGCAGTTCGAACACATTGGCGGGAATACCTCATGGAAGCAGCCGAGATGGCGATGCTTATGCTGTGTATTTGCGCGGCAGGCAGCCTGCTCTACGGACGCAACTCAGCAGTTGCGAACCTGGGATTATCCTGGCTTGCGAGATCTGCACTCATGGGAGCCATTGTCGCCACCGCCACTTTTATCATCATCCGTTCCCCCTTTGGCCGTCGGTCGGGAGCTCACTTCAACCCCGCCCTCACCGTGGCGTACTTTTCGTTGGGA
This sequence comes from uncultured Acidobacteriaceae bacterium, assembly GCA_963830325.1. Taxonomy (GTDB): domain Bacteria; phylum Acidobacteriota; class Terriglobia; order Terriglobales; family Acidobacteriaceae; genus PALSA-350. The sequence goes on along the minus strand of CAWHMV010000024.1, from coordinate 36,213 downwards.
CGCATTCACCGCTGGGATGCCTTCAGTTACGTGATGGCCCATTTCTTTGGCGGAATTGTTGGTGTACTTTTTGCCCATCAGCTGCTTGGCGCAAACCTTTCCGATTTTCCGGTACGGTATGTCGTCACCCTCCCTGGCCGAAACGGTAACATGATCGCTTTTTTCGCCGAATTCATAACGTCGTTCGCGCTGATGGAGGTCGTTCTGCTCGCCACCAACCATCGAAGACTCGCACGATACACCCCGCTTTTTGTAGCGCTCGTTACTGTCTTCTATTACATGTTGTCGATGTCCATCTCTGGCTACAGCGTGAATCCCGCGCGGTCATTTTCTTCGGCCCTATTCGCCCATATCTGGCAGGGCATCTGGATATATTTCATCGCCCCTGGCTTCGGTATGTTAGCCGCAGCAACACTGTACAGAAAAATCGCAGGTGCTGACCGCATCTATTGCGCGAAGGTTTTCCATGATTTTCAATCGAACTGCCCCTTCAACTGTCGCATTGCTGCCCTTTACGATCGTGCTCAACCACTGAATCAATGGTGCCCGGCGGAGGCTTCGCCCTCCACGTCCCATTCCGCACAAGAGAAAGGATAATCGGGACGACCAACGCCTGACCACCCACACCATCCTTTCCCTTTTCCACAGCACCCGGGTTGCCCCTTCTTGCCAAAATATCAAATTAGACATAGTCTAATCTTTCGTGGACACCGAGGCGATCAAACGGTCATTGGAAAGCAGCGGGTTGCGGTGCACTCCGCAGCGCTACGCGGTGATGGCTTTCCTGATGGAACAGAACCGGCATCCCACGGCTGTCGAAATCTTCGAAGCCGTGAATCGCATGGATCCGCGCTCTTCCAGGGCCACGACTTATAACAATCTGCGGGACCTGGTGCAGGCGGGCCTGGTGCGGGAAGTGGCGGTCGAGGGACGCGCCGCGCGATTTGATGCAAAAGGCCTGCTGCATCATCACTTCATTTGCGACCGCTGCGGCAATGTGGAAGACATTGAATGGTACGACGTGCCCCGGCCTGCCACGCGCTCTCTCGGCAAGCGGATCGTCCGCGATTGCGAACTCATTTTCCGGGGGCTTTGCACGAAGTGCGCTCCGAAGCACGGGACGGTTAAGTCTCGCATGCGTGTTAGCAGCGGATGAATGGCGCGCCGGTGAGCGCGGCCGGCGCAGCATTTGCCGAGCAACCATCAATTCATAGTTCGTCACAGTGTTTTAACTCATTCGAAGGAAGAGGACTATATGGAAGAACAATTCGCCACAGCAGTAGGGGAGCCTGTCCACGATAGTAAGGAGCAAAACGGGTCTAACGGAGGCAAGTGCCCCTATACCGCCGGCGTTCGCCAACAGGCGGTGACTGGGACCCGATCCAATGCGGACTGGTGGCCCAATCAATTGAACGTCAAGATCCTGCACCAACATTCCTCGCTGTCCGACCCCATGGGCGAGGCATTCAACTACGCCGAGGAGTTCAAGACCCTCGACCTGGATGCCGTGATCAAGGACCTCCATGCCTTGATGACCACCTCGCAGAGCTGGTGGCCCGCGGACTACGGTCACTATGGGCCATTGTTCATCCGCATGGCATGGCATAGCGCGGGAACATACCGTATCGCCGATGGCCGCGGCGGCGCGGGCTCCGGATCGCAAAGATTCGCGCCCCTCAACAGCTGGCCCGATAACGTGAGCCTCGACAAGGCCCGCCGGCTGCTCTGGCCCATCAAGCAAAAGTACGGCAAGAAACTTTCCTGGGCCGACCTGATGATTCTTACCGGTAACGTGGCCCTGGAGTCGATGGGCTTCAAGACCTTTGGTTTCGCTGGTGGGCGCCCGGATGTCTGGGAGCCGGAAGAAGACATCTACTGGGGACCTGAGACCACCTGGCTGGGAGACGAGCGCTACCGCGGTGATCGCCAGCTCGACAATCCTCTCGGCGCTGTGCAAATGGGTCTCATCTACGTGAACCCGGAAGGGCCCAACAGCAATCCGGACCCGGTCGCTGCGGCCAGGGACATCCGCGAGACATTCGGCCGCATGGCAATGAATGACGAGGAAACGGTGGCTCTCATCGCCGGCGGACACACCTTCGGCAAAGCCCACGGCGCTGCCGAACCCAGCACCTATATGGGTCCCGAACCCGAAGGCGCCGCTCTCGAAGCTCAAGGCCTCGGCTGGATCAATACCTTCGGGACCGGTGCCGGCCCGCACGCCATCACCAGTGGGTTGGAGGGCGCCTGGACCAGCAACCCCGTGAGGTGGGACAACAACTTCTTCGACAACCTGTTCCGCTATGAATGGGAACTCACCAAGAGCCCCGCCGGTGCTCACCAATGGACGCCCAAGGACAAATCGGCAGCAGGCACTGTGCCCGATGCGCACGATCCGTCGAAGAAACACGCGCCCATGATGTTCACCACCGACCTGGCCCTGAAAGTGGACCCGATTTACGCGAAGATCTCCAAGCGCTTCCACGAAAATCCGGAGCAGTTTGCAGACGAATTTGCACGCGCCTGGTTTAAGCTTACGCACCGCGACATGGGGCCGATCGCGCGCTACCTTGGCCCACTCGTTCCTAAGGAGACCTTGCTGTGGCAGGACCCTGTTCCTGCGGTGGATCATGAACTCATCGGAGAGCAGGAGATCGCTGCTCTGAAGGCCAAGATCCTCGCGTCCGGACTTTCCATCTCTCAACTGGTTTCGACAGCCTGGGCATCGGCCTCCACCTTCCGCGGCAGCGACAAGCGCGGCGGGGCGAACGGCGCGCGCATTCGCCTCACGCCGCAGAAGTATTGGGAAGTCAACGAACCGGAGGAACTGGGGAAGGTCCTTTCGAAACTGGAGGCGATTCAGAAGGATTTCAACTCCGGTGGAAAGAAGGTTTCGCTGGCTGACCTGATCGTTCTGGGCGGCAACGCAGCCGTGGAAGCCGCGGCGAAGAAGGCCGGCCACGACGTGAAGGTGCCCTTCTCGCCAGGGCGCATGGATGCGTCGCAGGAGCAGACCGATGTGAATTCGTTCGCCGTACTGGAGCCCGCGGCAGACGGGTTCCGCAACTACCTCCGCAAAGGACACCATGGGCCAGCGGCGGAACTGCTGTTGGATCGAGCGAACCTGTTGACGTTGACCGCTCCCGAAATGACAGTCTTGATCGGTGGCCTGCGCGCGCTGAATGCCAATTTCGGCAAGTCCGAATACGGCGTTTTCACCAAACAGCCCGAAGCATTGACCAACGACTTCTTCGTCAATCTCCTCGACATGAACACCAAGTGGCAGAAGTCCGCTACCTTGCCAGGCGTGTTGGAGGGGACCGATCGGGCGACCGGCGCACCCAAGTGGAAAGGCACCGTAGTCGATCTCGTCTTCGGTTCCAACTCCCAGCTTCGGGCAACCGCTGAAGTCTATGCATGTGACGACTCGAAGGAGGCGTTTGTGAAGGACTTCGTGGCCGCCTGGAATAAAGTCATGAACCTCGACCGCTACGACCTCGCCTGAGCCTCGCTGCATCGGTAATAAATTACAGGGATCCCCCGTCTCGCGTCTGAGACCTGGGATCCCTGTAAGCTTTCCTGCGAACCTCGACAGTATCCAATCCCACTCCCGCTGCAACCTACTTGCAGCCCGCCTGGAAGCAGAGGTTCTTGCTGAAGAACGGCAGCACGTGATTTTGAAAGCGGTCAGCGACGGCGCTGGTGTGTGTGCCGGGGTATATCTCAAAGCTGTTCGCAATTCCATAGTTATCCAGGATCTCGTGCAGCTTGCCGGCATCGATGCGCAACCCGTCCTTGTCGCCCACATCCATGGAAATAGCGCGATACTGCTTCAGATTTCCAATGTACTGATCGACAAACGCCAGCGGTGCATTCGCCGCCCACTTCGCGACCACTTCCGGTTGAGCGACGCCATCCTTCACCGGCAGGTCGAGAAACAGCGGAGGATTTTTCGGATTAGGCGACCAGGCCGCCGCGCTTGCAAGCTGAGCGCCAACGAAGAACGGTAGGCTCGAGGTATCCGCCGGGGTCTTAGCCGCAGCCACGGCCTTTTCGAGCTCAGGATTCGGCGTACCTGCGCGCGCTGAAAGGCAGCACGGACTCATGATGTACAGGCTTCCGAAGACGTCCGGGTGCTTCATGCCAATACGGCTGGCTCCGTAGCCGCCCATCGAATGTCCTGCCAGGCCGCGGCTCTTCCGATCCGGGATCGTTCGGTAATGTGCATCGATATAGGCGACCACGTCATGGGAGATGAACTTTTCGAAGTCCCCGGTTGTCACCGAACTTGAGTACATCGATCCGTTGTGGACGGTCTTCGAATCCGGCAACACCACGATCATCTCTTTGGTGCCCAGAGCGAAGGCGCCTTCCACGGTCTGCGGAACATGGATCTCATGAGTCCACTGCTCCGCGCCAATCGAAAAGCCGTGCAGCGCATACAAGACGGGGTAGCGGCGATGCTTCTCTCTCTCATAGCTGGGCGGCAAAAGAACAATCACCTCCCGATCCACGGCATCTCCTTCCAAATTGCCTTCAAGGGCCGTGCCGTGCACTTTTATGTGCTCCACCGCAACCGCCTTTGCCCCCGGAACCGGAGCAGGCACGATCGTTTGCACCTGGGCCGAGAGCACGGGCCCGAGTGAGATCACCACTCCGAGCACCGCCGTCCAACACAACTTCCTACTCTTCATCGCTCTCCTCCCAGACCGGCAACGCGCGAAATCTTTTGGGCGATATTACGCTGACCATGATACCTATGTTGCCGCAGCCGTACCTGAACGCATCAGTCACGCTGGGACGGTCGTGCCTAACAACGGCCAGAGGGAATCATTTGCAATCGCTATGCTGTCGCCGTAACCTTCCTTTGCTGGGGGAAGGAACAATTTGAGTAAAGACGAACACTTTGACGTCTGCGTCATCGGCTCCGGCGCCGCGGGCGGCGTCATGGCCAAGGAGCTGTGCGAAGGGGGCGCCAAAGTCGTTATGTTGGAAGCAGGGAAGGGAATCGCTCCTTGGGAGTTGCTCTCCCACAAGTGGCCCTACGAGTTGCCATTTCGTGGGTTCCGGGGTGAGAAGCAAGCCCCCTTTTATCAGGGGGACATTGCGAAATCCATTGCTTATACCGATTCCGATGCCATCTCGATCGATCGAGTGCGCGTCCTCGGCGGCAGAACCATGCATTGGAACGCAGTTACCCTGCGCTACGCCCCTCGAGATTTCAAAGAGTGGTCGTTGCAGGGCATCGAAGAAGACTGGCCGCTGACCTACGAGGAACTCGCACCCTATTACGACCGCATCGAGCAGATCATCGGGGTTTGCGGCAACGACGATCATCTGGAAATCCTGCCGTCGGGAAAAAATTATTTGCCTCCCATCCCCTGGCGCTGTAGCGAACACATCATGAATCTGGCCACCAGCGCGATGGGCATCCCACTCATTGCGGTGCGCAAGGCAGTCCTCACCCGCCCTTACGACAAGCGGCTGCCTTGCCACTATTGTGGCCATTGCATGGATGGATGCGATGTCGCGTCGATCTTCAGCACGCCCGACTGCATGTTGCCCAAAGCGCGGGCTACCGGCAATTTCACTCTGCGCCAGAATGCACTCGCACGCGAGGTCCTGGTCGACGGTGAAGGCCTGGCGAGCGCGGTCTCCTTCATCGATACGGAAACGCGCGCGGAGCGGCAGGTGAAGGCGAAGATCGTCGTGGTCTGTTGTTCCACCGTGGAGTCGGCGAGGCTCCTGCTCAATTCACGCTCTCCCAAACATCCCGCAGGCCTTGCCAATGCCAGCGGCAGGGTGGGGCATCATCTGAACGGTCACCTGAACGAGTCGTTGAGTATTTATCTGGAGGAGCTCGAAGGGCAGAAGCCTTCCAACCAGGATGGCGCTACCGATCACGTCTACGTGCCTCGTTACAACCAGCTCTTTGGCAAGACCGATTACATCGGGGGCTGGGGGTTTCAAGTGAACTATTCCAGTTACATGTTTCCCCACCAGGCTACCCGCCTGTCAGGCTATGGGGCTACCTTTAAGCAGAAGGTGCGCAGAATGCAGCCTGGATATTTGTCCTTTGGGAGTTGGGGTAAGGTCACCTCCGATTACCGGAACTATGTGACGGTCGATCCGGCCCGGGTCGACGCCCATGGCATTCCGACGCCCGTAGTGCATTTTCGCTTCAGCGAGAACGATCATGCTTTGTGGCAGGCGGCCAAACAGAGCATGCTGGAAGTCGCGTCGCACATGAAAGGCACGGTATTTCCGAGTTTCGGTAAGGGCCCCACTGGCTTTGCGAGCCACGAAGTAGGGACGGTCCGCATGGGAAAAGATCCGCGCACGTCGGTGCTCAACAGCTATTGCCAGGCACGGGACGTGAAAAACCTTTTTGTTACGGATGGCAGCTGCTTCACCACCTCCAGCGAGAAGAATCCGACCCTGACCATCATGGCCCTGTCGTTGCGCGCTGCCGATTTTATAAAGGAGCAACGAAAAAAAGGAGAGCTCTAGAAGGCTGCGGAAAAGTGATTTGTTCTGAAGGGTACGGGCTTCACCGAATTAGACCCATGTGGATGCAGTGTTGGTTTTGTATCAGGGCGGGACTTAGCAGAGCCGCAAAGGATGGGTGGGAAAAGTGGGCTTCTCACACACCCCTCTCACACCTTGCTGGGATTTCTAAGGCTCGGAGGAGAATATGGAAAGAAGAGCGGTGCTCAAAATCGTCGCGCTTACCGCGTTATCGCAAAAACTAAACGCACTGCCGGGCGCTGCGATGAACCATATGCAGGCAACCCCGGCGCCGCCAGCAGCGACTGCGTACACGTTGCAGTTCTTTAGTGATGAGGAAAGCCGCCTTCTCGACCAGCTCATGGAACTGATTATCCCCGCCGACGAGCACTCTCCGGGCGCGCACGAAGCAAGGACCAACCTATTTGCTGACCTGATGGTCGCCAGCAGCAACGACGTCGTCAAGAAACAATGGCAAGACGGGATCCGGCTGATCCGCGAGGAGGCTGTGGGCTCGTCACTGGCCGAGGCACTCCACGGAGCCGCGGCCAACGAAGAAAATCCAAGAACCGATCTGGATCGGTTCTTTGTGCTGCTGAAACAGATGACTGTCAACGGCTACTACACTTCGGCGACGGGTATACACAAGGAGATGGAATACGTCGGCAACACTTACCTCGCGGCCTTTCCGGAATGTACTCATCCCGAACATCAGGAAGGATGAAATGTCTCATGTTGATCCCTCCTCCCGGCTATTCGTATAGGCAACTGCTCGCGTTAAACAAGAGAAGCCCCAATCTAATCGGCGCGCAGCATCGTACTCGGATCGACATGGATTGCTCGAAGGAGTGCAGGTACCGCGGCAACGCATGCTACGGCCAGGATTATCGAGCAGGGAAGCGCGAGCATACCGATATCCGTAGCTTTTACCTGATAAAGTAGCGACTCGATAAAACGTGTCAACGCCAGCCCAGACACCAGCCCCGCGATCACACCCATGGTGACCGCAACCGAAATGCCCACAGTGACTTGGCGTACAATGTGCGCGACCTGCGCGCCCAGTGCAATGCGAATGCCGATTTCACGCTCCCGCTGCTGCACCGAATAGTTAAGCACTCCATATAATCCAACCCCGGCAAGCAGCAACGCAACCGCTCCAAAGAAGAAAGCCAACGTAGCCAGCAGCCGCTCGCGTATCGTCTGTGCCTGGTTTATTTCCAGTTGGGTCTCGACATTCGAGACATGAAAGCCAGAGCGCGCCCGCGACACCTGCCGCCGCAGTGTCGAAGCCAGAGCGAGTGGATTTGATGAAGCTGTACGCACGACAAAAGTCCCGTTGTCCTCTGGAACCAATTCTCCCTGAGCGCCCATCTCGTGAAATGGAACATAGGCCACCGGCAATATCGGGTCGCGCAGGCTGCTGTAATAAGCATCCCGTACCACTCCCATCACCCGCATGTGTTGACGCCTTCCATCATCGGAGGCCTTCTCGAAAATCCTCCCAACCGGATGGTCGTCCTTCAGAAACGTCCGGGCGAACGTCTCATTGATAATGGCGGCGTCAGGATACGTATCGCTCTCGCGAAAATCTCTTCCATCGATGAGTGGAATCTTCATCGTCTCCAGCCACCCCGGCGAGACGTTCAGAAAGTAAGCAAGATTGACGCTCGGCGGCCCTCCATTGATGGAGATCGAGTCATTCCAGTTCGAACCCTTCAACAAAGGAAATGCGGCTTGGGACACGCGTTCGACCCCCGGCACCTCCCGTAGATATTCCGCCACCTGATCCCAGTAGAGCGATGACTGCGCAGGCCGGCTCGTCGTCTCTAACAAAAGAATTCGGTCCGTTGAAAACCCTGTAGGCTGGTTGGAAAGCCGCTGGAACGTAGCCACAAAGAGTCCGGCAACAAACAGCACCAGAAAACAGAAAGCCACCTGCAGCGCAATCATTCCGTGCATCAGCCGCTGCCGGGAATGCGGGTCGTCGCCACCCTTCAGCACGCTCACCGGCCTCACAGAGGAAACCCGCAGCGCCGACGGAAGCCCGAAAAGCAGGACGACAACCAGAGTGAGCCCCACGCTAAACCCAAGCACGCGCCAGTCCGCCGGCAGGACCAGCCGCGCCGGATTATCCGGCGGATTAATCATGCCCACCACAAACGGAGCGGACCACCACGCAAAGAGAGCTCCGCTCGCAGCTGCCAGAAGACCAAGCAGCGCACTCTCTACCAGCAGCATCTGCACCAGCCGCTTGCGCCCCGCGCCAATCGAAACCCGCAACGCCATCTCACGTGCCCGCGCTGATGCCTGAGCCGTCATCAGGTTTGCCACATTCGCGCAGGCAATCATCAGCACCATCAGCACCAACCCGCCAAGAGCCGCGAGAGCGCGGCTATATTCCTTCTGCATTGCGGATGCGCCCGTAGGCGCCGGTTCCATCAACATCCGATTGTTCAGTACATTCTTCAATGTTTCCTGCGACAATCCAGTCTCGCCGCTCAGTCGATTTACCTCGAAGGCATGGCTCACAGCCGCCAGCTTTTCCCTGAGAGGCTCCACAGCAACTTCAGGGTTTAGCACCACCAATGTTCGGAACGGAGTGGAGTCGGGCCGCGTAACGCTGCGATGCATCATTACGGGGAGAAAGATGTCGATGATCGTGCCTCGTTCCGTTCCAGTGAACTTCTTCTCGCTGACGCCGATAATCTCGTAAAGGCCGTCGCCTATATGTAAAGTTCGTCCGACGACATGAGGGTCGCGTCCGAAGCGCCGGCTCCAGTAGTCGTCGGAGAGCACAGCGAAAGGAGCGTCTCCAGGCTTGCGATCGTCATTCTCAGTAAACAACCGGCCCAGCACCGGCTCAATTCCGAACGCAGAGAACATCCCTCCCGAAACGTATTGCAGATTTGCCTTCTCCATCTCTTCATCTGTCTTGTAGGTGATGTCGGAGCGATCGGCATAGGAAAGCGCAAACAGTGCAGCCTGGCCCTTTGCAGCCGCACGCATCAGTTGAAAATCCGGATATGCCCAGGAATCCCAGGCTCCCGGCTTGTTGTCAAAACCCATCCCCTGACGCGACAAAACATAAAGCCGCTCTGGATGCGCCACCGGTAAGGGTCGTAGCAGCAACGCATCAATCAGCCGGAACGCCGCGGTGCAGGCTCCAATCGCCAAAGCCAGCGAGAGAATTGCCGCAGCGGAATTCACCTTGTTGCGCTTGAGCTGACGCCATGCAAAGACAACGTCGGCGCGCAGTGAATCGAGCCATCCAACTACCCGGACGTCGTGACTCTGCTGCCGTTGTCGCACCACCGCCCCAAGTGCCCGCCGCGCTGCTTCCGGATCGCGGCCCTGTTCAACCGCCTCGGCAATATGGGCTTCGAACTCCTCCTCGATCTCACGGTTCAAACGATCCTCTCGAAACACATTCGAAACGCGCGACCACAGAGACATATCACACCGTCCTCAAAACGCGATTCACTGCCGAAGTCACTGCCTGCCAGCGAGACTCCTCGGCAACCAGTTGTTTATTTCCCCCCGCCGTCAGTTCGTAGATACGTGCGCGCCGCCCGGTATCTTTTGTGATCCACTTTGCGCGAATCCACCCCGCCTCCTCCATCCTGTGAAGCGCCGGATAGAGCGAGCCCTCCTCGGCACGCAGCGCATCACCCGACAGTTCACCGACCGCCGCCATGATGGCATACCCGTGCGACCGCGGCCTGCGCGAGAGAATTTTCAACACCAGCAGATCCAGAGAGCCTTGCAAAGAATCCAGCCTAGCCATATTAAGACATCTATATATAGACGTCTTAATATAGATGTCAAGTCAGATGTAGGCGGAATGCGGAGAATTCCATCCCGACGGTCAGTATGGGGTTCGAGGATCGCTGACCGGGCTCACGGTCGTTTTTGTAACGAAGTGACGGTGACCGGCACTACGTTGTTGTCTATGCTAATGGTCCCTTTGAATATCGTAGTGACGCCGTTCTCTGAGCGCGGACAGGTGGAACCCTCCACCTGGACTGGTACCGACCCCACCGACGCCCTGCGGGTGGCCAACACCATCTGGATGCCCGCCAACGTTCAATTTCACCTGAAACAGGACGTCGTGTTCGACACCCCGCTGGATCTCCCAAAAGGCTCGCGCACCCACGATCAGCTCGTCCTGGACGTGCTCTCCGACCGGCGTCCCGCCGGAACACTGGCCAACGTATTCCTAATCAACCGCGTGCCGGGACTCACCGCGGGCGGGACGTCCTATCTAAACAGCGACCCGGAAGCGGCCTGCTTCGTACAACAGTACGATAACGCCAGGTCTAGTGGCCGCGCGCTCGCCCACGAGCTGGGTCACCTCCTGGGTTTAGACCACGTAAAAATCGACTACCAGAATGAGCGCGTTGCCAAGACGCAGGTGTACAACCTGATGGTGGAAGGAATGACCGTCGGGACCAGTCTCACACCTGACCAGATCAAGACCGCCAAAGGCGGGAAGTTGGCCAAAAAGTTCGGCGGTTGAGCGAACCATCGTTGCCCTCACACCCATGCAAACCAAACACGCGAAGGGTGCCCCAGCCTGCCCCGCCTGTCCCGGCCAGCCGTGGAGCGTGCCGTGGGGTCTCGCCTTTGAGACCTGGGATCCTCCTGGTAAAGGCCAATCGAGACGTCCTAAAATCGCAAACGATGCGGGCTTCAGCGAGACGACCAGCACCTGACACGCCGCATCCCGCCCGCTACAACCTTAGTGCTACGTGCGTACTGGCATATCCACTGCGCCGAAGGCAACCCAGCCCGGGCCGGCGGAGTCTATTACCGTCAGGAGGGTGAACCATGCAATCGATTCATGAAGGACAATGCGGTGTCTGCAGTCATTTCGGAGAGCACCATAAGAGTCAAGTGCTCGTGAGCATCCTCAACAGCAAAAAGGCGGATGAGTCGTTCGTGGACGAGTGCGGGCATCCCAGGCACGCGAGCCTTCACTTGAAGGTGACCCCGATTAGCGGTTGCGATGGCTTTATCCCTGCAGCATCGGCCTAGTCAAGCCTCTTGAGTTGCAAAGCAAAGCAGCAAAGGCCGGCCGACCCGCTTGGTCTGGCCTTTACTTGCTCCGACACCCACCGGCGCTATTCGATGAGTCTTGGCGCGACGATGGTTGCCGGTACACGCCAGGCCGAAACCCACCGCGCCATATCACCGATAAACAATCGTCCTGTTCCGCGATTGTCCCGGTGGATTTCATCCTTCGCATTGGCCGCAGCAACAGTTGTCGGGTTTGGCTGCGGTTTGTCGGTATTGAAATATCTCTTGTATGCCGAGATCCAGTCGGTCGCGATCTCATTCTGCGCAGTCGTGAGCTGCACCTTGCCTTGGCAAACTAATTCGTGGAGATGGTCTTCGAGTTGATCCTTCACACCGGCGTTCCAGGTAGACGAGTAGGGTTGGGGCCAAAGATTCTTGATGTCATCGGAGCCTCCGAGTGCCGGAGTAATCAGATAGTCCAGTGCGTACGCAATCCGGGACGAATTCGGCAAGCCGTATTCCTTGAAGACCGCCTGCTGCAAAGTAGGATTCACCGGTGGATCGTTGTCAACGGCGCGGGCGCCGCATAGCTCATCCACGGCAACCGGGAGGACGGCTCCTGGCGTCAGTGTCTTCCGTGGCAGGGCGTATGCCTGGTACTCCATGGATTGGGCGCCCCGATCCTTCCATTTCAACTCGTGCATGATCGAATAACCCGCGCCCACGATGATAAGAGCGATACCCGCGCACGCTAACTGCCGAGACATCGAGCCCACACCAAGCAGGCGGGCAGCCCATCCACGATTGCTTCGCAAAGCGCTCTCCGCAACTCGGGTCTTCAGCAAAGAGCGGGAACGGAACAGGTTCGAATCCAGCGAGCTGACTGACTCTTCGTGAAGACGAGAGAAATCTGTTGATGCGCCCTCAAGCTCGGCTCTCCGCCTGCTGCACGATTGGCATTCAGCGAGATGGTAGCGAGCACGCACATGACGTCGTGAAGGCAATTCGCGGTCAATGAACAGAACAATTTCTTCATCGGAGAGATGTGAACGCTTCGTTCGCATGGTTCATTCACTCCTCGTTACACGCGTCATACGTGCCAATGCCCGAGACAATGAAGTCGAAACAGCGCCCAGCGAGATGTCCAGCACTCGCGCTATATCCCGGTATTTTAGCCCCTCGGCGCGCAGGTGGAGGCAACGTTGTTCCTGTTCAGGCAGCGCTTCGAAGACTGCGCGCAGGCGTTGATGCATCTGGTGGAACGCGAAGTGAGCCTCAGGGTTTGAGTCGGGCGCCGTCTGTTTCGCCAGAACGTGATGTTGGTCGCGGTCAACCCCGAACACCAGACTCGACCTTCGTCTTTTCAGCGCGAGGTTATGCGCTACGCGAAAGATCCAGCCGTTAAGGTTGGAGCGAGACCGGCCTAGCTCTAAATGACGGAAAAGAGAAAGAAAGGTTTCCTGTACGACGTCTTCCGCATCGGGCAGGGGCAAGCCACACGTCAGCACATAGTGGACGACCCGTTCCTGGAATTGATCAAACAGACCAACGACTACAGACTCGAGTTCCGCCCGGGTTTTCGATGGAAACTCGGCCGCACCCGAAGCCTGGCAAATTCTCTCATCTCCGTCCTCGGACGGCAGTACCGGCAACCCTTGGGTGGTTTCCATCATCTTTGGCCAACTCCTCTAAATGCTACCACTGTGCTCCCGGCGGGTCCCCCGGCGAACTCTTCAAAAAAAAGACTGAACAAAACCGGGCCAGAAGGAATATCTCATTATGCGACGGATTCTTCTCTTCCTGGCTTGTCTGTCACTGTGCGCCTGGCCCGCCTTTAGCCAGGTGAACACTGGGGAGCTTCGATTGAAAGTGACCGATCCGACGGGCGCAGGCGTCGCGGCGTCCGTCACCATCGTGAGCCAGGGAAACCAATACAACGTTTCCATCTCGACCAATGCCCAGGGAACCGCTGATATACACCGGGTACCCTACGGGATCTACCTGGTCACAGTCCGGAGGCAGGGCTTTACGGTCATCTCCAGCACAGTAGACGTTGGATCGGCGATTCCCATCGATTTCGCGGTCAAGCTCGAGGTCGCTCCCGTGAACACCAATGTGGCTGTGAACGCTGAACAGACCTTGATTGATCCAGACCTGCCCTCTTCGATCATGCAGATCGGCTCCAAGCAGATCGAAGATCGCGTGCAGTCGTTGCCGGGCAGATCGGTACAGGATCTGGTGAACACCCAGCCGGGATGGCTCTACGAAGGGAATGCGGTGTTGCATCCACGTGGCTCTGAAAATCAGACGCAGTTTGTGATTGATGGAATTCCGCTCACTGAGAATCGCTCCCCAAGCTTTGGTCCAGAGATTGGGGCTGACGATCTGGATTCGATGAGCATCTACACTGCCGGTTTTCCCGCGGAGTACGGAAGAAAAATGGGCGGCGTGGTGGAACTCAATACCAAGCGCAATCCCAATGAGGGCCTGCATGGCCAGTTAATCCTGTCGGGCGGAACGTATGACACTCTCGGGGGGTATGGTCAACTGCAGGATACCTGGGGCAAGAACACGCTTGGTGGAACCGCTTCCGGGGGCAGATCTTCCCATTACCTCAACCCGGTCGTGCCCGAAAACTACACCAACAGCGGCACAACCGGAGATTTTTCCATCAGATACGAGCGCGATTTCGACGACCGGAACCGCCTGATCACGAGTGTCCGCCATGAGCTTTCGCGCTTCGAGATTCCTAACGAACTCGTGCAGCAAGATGCGGGCCAGTTGCAGACCGGCGACAACTTCGAAACCATGGGTACGGTCAATTACCAGCACATTTTTTCCGCGGACAGCCTCGGTTCTCTCGAGGGGATGGTTAGGGATAACGCTAACGATCTGTACTCCAACGACCTGTCGACTCCCATCATCGCCTTTCAGAAAAATGATTTTCGCGAAGGCTATTTCAAGGGAACCTACTCCCATCACTATCGCAACCAGGAATTCAAAGCTGGGATTGAGGTCGATACCACCTTTTTGCACGAAAACTTCAACTACCTTATTACCGATCCTGACCAGTTCGATCCCGACACGCCCCAGACACTCACCTTCGTGGATAGCCGTCCGGACCTGGAGCAGTCGGCCTTTGTTGAGGATCTGATTCGCCTCGGCAAATGGACCGTGAGCGCGGGTTTGCGTTGGGACCACTATCAGCTTCTTCTGAATCAGAATGCCTTCAGTCCGCGGATCTCCATTGGCCGGTATTTCCCTTCGGCAAAGATGGTGTTGCATGCTTCCTATGACCGCGTCTTTCAGACACCGTCGTTTGAAAACATTTTGATTTCCAGCTCGCCTCAGATCGACGCATTAAGCGACGATTTCCTAAGGCTGCCGGTGCAGCCTTCGAAAGGGAACTACTATGAAGGCGGCATGTCGGAGGCCTTTGGCGACAGGATGCGAGCCGACATAAACGTCTACCGAAGGGACGTCAGAAACTACGCGGATGATGACCAGTTGCTCAACACCGGCGTCAGTTATCCGATCGCCTTCGACAAATCCGTTATCTATGGTGCCGAGGGAAAGTTGGAATTGGTTCGGCTGCAAAACCTCACCGGGTACGTGAGCTACTCCTACATGGTGGGGAATGTCTGGTTCCCGGTAACTGGCGGACTTTTTCTGGGTGACGACGCAGATGACGCTCTATCTCAACTCAATGGGCATTTTCCCGATTCACAGGACCAGCGCAACACCTTGCGGACGCGATTTCAATATCAAGCCGCTCGCCGCCTCTGGTTAGCCACTGGTGCCTCTTATGGATCGGGCTTGCCTTTCGAGTATGAAGGCGACGAGGCGGACGCCCTGGCATTGTACGGGCCGGCGGTCATCAGCCGCATCAACTTTGATCGTGGGCGCATTCGGCCGTTGCTGGCGCTCAGTGCATCCTTAGGTCTGGACGTCTACAAGAGCGAAAAACTGAACGCGCGGCTACAACTAGACGCAGACAATCTGAACAACCGTCTAAATGTCATCGATTTTGGCGGCCTTTTCTCCGGAAACGCGATCGCGCCGGGACGGAGCTGGGGACTTCGCCTGACAACCAGCTTCTAGATTCGATCGGGGAGAATTCCAACCTCCACTGAAAGCACCGCCGGCCACCAATCCCGACGGACCGGGCACCACCGGCTATTGGTCGCAAATCTACGCAATTGCACAGTTTCCCGCATCAAGTCAAAATGTAGTCGTGAACAAAAAACCGGCAACATCGACGCGAAGAGACTTTCTTAAGCTGGCTGCAGTGTTGTCCGGAGCAGCGGGCGCATCTGGCTTTCTTCCCGATTCCATCAAGCGGGCCTACGCCATTGAACCGGAAGCGGGCTCTACCTATCTGGATGCTGACCATATCGTTATCCTGATGCAGGAGAACCGGTCTTTCGATCACATGCTGGGGACGCTGCAGGGTGTTCGGGGGTTTAACGACCCTCGCGCCATTCGATTGGCCAACGGCAACTCGGTCTTCGTGCAAACCGACGCATCGGGCAACGCGTACGCGCCCTGGCGTCTGGATATCCGTGATACCCGCATAACCTGGATGGGCTCGATTCCCCACTCCCGGCAAAGCCAGGTAGATGCCTGGAACGAAGGCCATCATGATGGGTGGCTGGAGTCCAAACGTTCTCAAATTTCCGAGTACGCCGGGATTCCGTTGACCATGGGACATTACACGCGCGAAGATCTGCCGTTCTACTACGCTCTTGCGGATGCATTTACCGTATGCGATCAGCACTACTGCTCCGTGATGACCAGCACCACGCCGAACCGAAGCACCTTCTGGACGGGAACCGTGCGCGACCAGCAGCGTGCGGACTCCAGAGTGTTCATGCGCAACGACGAAATCGAACAAGGCGGAATGACCTGGAAGACCTATCCCGAAAGACTAGAGGCTGCCGGAATCGGTTGGAAGTTTTACCAGAACGAATTGACCAACTCCGGTCTGAACGAAGAAGAAGATGCATGGCTAGGCAACTTTGGCTGCAATTTGCTGGAATTCTTCCAGGCCTACAGCGTCGAGGCCTACCCTGGCTTTGCCCTGGAAAGACAGAAACAGATCGCGCTAGATACACGGCAGATTGCCAGGCTGGAAGAGGAGTTATCGAGCGAAAAGGATCCGGCCGCGGTCACGCAGCTTCAAGAGAAGATCAGGCAAGCCAAAACTCATATTGCCGAATTGCAAGCTGAGCTCGTAAAAAGCGGCGAAAAAAAATACAGCCAGCTCACGGAGGCACAGCTCAGGATACATGATGCAGCGTTTGTGACGAATGCAAATGATCCCCACCATCATGCGCTGGAACCATTGGTTTTCACCGACAATGGCAGGGAACAATCGATGACAGTTCCCAAAGGAGACATCCTTTACCAGTTTCGCAAAGATGTAAATGAAGGCAAGCTTCCTCCCATCTCCTGGCTCGCGTCGCCCGAGAAATTCTCCGACCATCCCACGTCACCGTGGTATGGAGCCTGGTACGTCTCAGAGGTCATGGACATCCTGACCAGCAATCCGGAGGTCTGGAAAAAGACGATTTTTATCCTGACCTACGATGAAAACGATGGCTATTTTGACCACGCGCCCTCCTTCGTGGCAGCGGATCCCAAGCGCCCGGAGACAGGTGGCGCTTCCGCTGGAATCGACACGGGCATCGAGTACACCTACTTGGAAGACGAACGGAAGCAGGGCGTATCGGAGAAAGATGCACGCTCCGGTCCCATCGGCATGGGCTTTCGCGTGCCTATGATCATTGCCTCGCCCTGGACACGCGGCGGCTGGGTAAACTCGCAACTCTTTGACCACACGTCGACCCTCATGTTCCTGGAGCACTTTGTCCAACACAAATATGGCAAACCGGTAAAAGAGGAAAACATCAGTACCTGGCGCCGCGCCATCGCAGGCGATCTCACATCAGCCTTCCGTTCTTCTCAAAAGAAAGACCGGGCACTTGATTACCTCGATCGGGACAAGTTTGTCCTCAGCATTCAACGGGCCCGAGACAAGGAGATCCCCTCAAACTACAAAAAGCTCGATGCTGCGCAGATCAAGGAGTTCAACCGCAATCCTGGTCTTTCTCCGTTCGCTTCCCATCAGGAGCCTGGGATTCGCCCATCGTGCGCGTTGCCCTACGAGCTGTATGCGGAGGGAGTGCTCGATGCGGATGGCGCCAAATTCGAATTGAGCATGACGGCCGGAAACAAAGCTCATGGAGCGAAAGCCGCCGGTGCTCCGTTCAATGTCTATCTCCGCGATACCGACGGAATGCGCGCCGCAACCTACGCGGTCCTTCCCGGCGACACATTGCGTCAACAGTTCCCGCTGTCGCTATTCCCAGACGGACAATACGCAATCGATGTACACGGACCGAATGGCTTTTATCGTTCCTTTCGCGGTAATGCTGCATCGCGCCACTTACATTTGCACACGGAGTATGAATCCATCGGGACAGAGTTGTCCGGAAACATGCGCGTAAATTTACGTAGTACAAGCAGCGAACCGTTGACCATCGAGATTCATGACAACTCCTACCGTACCGGCAAAACCACCAGAACAATTGCGCCGGCACAAACGGCATCCGTACTTTTGCCACTGAAACAAAGTCACGGATGGTATGACTTCACGGTGAAGCTCAAAAGTTCTGGTACTGAAGTGCGGTTCGCAGGCCGCGTGGAAACCGGCAGACCAGGTTTCACTGACCCTTTGATGGGCGGCGTCGTATAGCATGAATCAGAATCGCACCAGACCGAGGCAAGCCGGATGACGACGCTCAACGGGACGGATCAAATCCCTCTCGCGCAACCAATACTCGCACCACTCACGCGCGCGGCCATCTTCCTGGTTGTCACCGTGAAGCCGGAGGACGAAAGGTACGCCACTCTGCGCTCATTTTGCGGCGACCTCTCCGGGCTCATTCGCGCGGTTGAGTTCCGCGACATCGACGCCGCGCTCACTTGTATCACAGCCTTCGGATCAGATGCCTGGGATCGGCTCTTCGGCAATCCACGGCCTGCCGAATTGCATCCGTTCCGCGAGTTCCATGCCGGCAATCGCCACGCCCCCGCCACTCCGGGCGACGTGCTGTTTCACATCCGTGCCCAACGAATGGACATCTGTTTTGAGTTGGCAACCCAGATCATGGACCGCATCGGGGACGCAGTTTCCGTTGCCGACGAGGTGCAAGGCTTCCGCTACTTTGAGGATCGCGACCTGATCGGTTTCGTTGATGGCACAGAGAATCCGAGAGGCACTCTTGCCCTTGAGTCTGCGCTGGTGGGCGAAGAGGACGCTCCCTTTGCCGGCGGCAGCTACGTCCTGGTGCAGAAATACCTCCATGATATGAAGGCGTGGAATGCCCTGTCCACCGAGGCGCAAGAGGGCATTATCGGCCGCAGGAAGCTGTCGGATATCGAACTGGAGGACGGGGTAAAACCTACCTCGGCCCATAGCGCCCTCACCGTTATTGAGGAGAATGGGAAAGAGGTCAAGATCCTGCGCGACAACATGCCGTTTGGGCAGCCGGGCCGCGGCGAATTCGGCACTTACTTCATCGGGTACTGCCGCACCCCGCGGATCACCGAGCAGATGCTCGAGAACATGGTTGTGGGCCGCCCGCCAGGTAACTACGACCGGCTCCTGGACTTTAGTCGCGCCGTTACCGGGGGCCTGTTCTTCGCGCCTTCGGCAGATTTTCTAGACGATGCCGCGGATGCAGAGCCGCTCCCTCCGGCCATGGCCGCGCCACCGGCGGCGCCCGATCCACCCCTCGCACCCGCTGTGCCGGACGCATCACTTGGGATAGGATCGCTGAGAGGAGAACGAAATGAATAACCTCCATCGTGAGTTGGCGCCCATCTCTGACGCCGCGTGGGCGCAGATTGAGGAAGAAGCAACGCGGACGCTCAAGCGCTATCTCGCCGGCCGGCGCGTCGTCGATGTGCCGGCTCCCACTGGCGTTGGTTTGCCCGCTGTGGGCACCGGCCATTTGCTGCCCATAGCGCCACCTGCGGAAGACATCGTCGCCCGGCAGCGTGAGGTGAAAGCCCTGGTGGAGTTGCGCGTCGCCTTTGAGCTGACGCGTGCTGCGATCGACGATGTGGAGCGAGGCTCAGACGATTCCGATTGGCAACCGGCCAAGGATGCAGCGAAGAAGATCGCCTTCGCGGAAGACCGGGCCATCTTCAATGGCTACCCTGCGGCCAACATTCAGGGCATCCGCGAAGCCACCAGCAACCCGATCATGACCCTTCCCGCAGATGTTCGGGACTACCCGGACGCTGTGGCTCATGCGTTGAGCCAACTCCGTCTCGTCGGTGTGAACGGACCGTACTCGGTCTTACTTGGAGCCAAAGCCTATACGGAGCTCGCGGAAACCCGCGATCACGGCTACCCCGTCCTGGAACACGTCAAGCGCATTGTCGACGGCAATATCATCTGGGCGCCGGCCATCGAGGGCGCGTTTGTCCTGACCACGCGAGGCGGCGATTTCGAGCTCAGCATCGGGCAGGATATCTCGATCGGCTACCTCACGCACACGGACACGGTGGTTCGCCTTTACCTGCAGGAGTCCTTCACCTTTCGCCCCTTCACCAGCGAGGCGTCGGTTGTGCTTGCGTCCGCTGATAGCCCGTCCGCTTGAACACCCGCAATTCCTTATCACGAGTTGCGCTAATGAGAATGCCGAATTCTGCGACGGAAAAATCATTCGGCCTTTGACCCTGAGCTACGTTCTTTTGGCGGTCACGAAGCAGTTCAGCACTCATGCGATCGGAAAAGACGTACCTCAGGACCTAAATAAGTCTGCGTCAGAACCGACAATCACGAGTCCCGCAGGGACGGCTGAACTTAGCCCAGGACGCAGTCCTGGGTTAGCAAGCACCATTGAAAAGTCCCGCAGGGACGACTGAAGAAGTCATCGCGACACGGTCCTGAATTCGGGAATGAGCAAGTTTTCCGTGGTCACCGCTCTCATGCTTTGTATCAGGGCCCGACTTTTAGTCGGGCCGCACAGGCCCAAAAAAAATCTGGCTTTAGCCCCTGCGCTCTCTTTGCATTCCGGCGTTCGTACCTGGCGCAAAAAAAAGTTATCTTCGGCTCGAGTTTGCACAGCAAAACCCGTCAACGAGCGCCCCGGCGCTGGGACAAGTATCGTCCGGTAAGCGTATTCCCGTTCTTCGCAAGATCGGCAGGCACGCCCTCGAACTGCACCGTGCCGCCCTCCTGTCCCGCGCCCGGTCCCAGATCGATGACCCAATCCGCCCGCGCGATCACGTCCAGATTGTGCTCGATGACGATGACCGAGGATCCGGCGTCGACCAGCCGGTCGAACAGCCCGATCAGGGTGTCCACATCGTTCATGTGCAGGCTCGTCGTGGGCTCGTCGAGCACATAGATATTGCCCTTCTTACCCAGCTCGGCGGCGAGCTTGAGCCGCTGGCGTTCGCCGCCCGACAGGGTGGAGAGCGGCTGGCCCAGCGTCAGATAGCCCAGGCCCACGTCGTCGAGCCCCTGCAGGATCTTGGCGATTGCCGGCTCGGTGAAAAACGCAACCGCGTCCGCAACGCTCATCTCGTAAACGTCGCTGATCGATTTGCCCGCGCAGCCGGTGCTCCAGCACTTCGGGCAGAAAGCGCTTGCCTTCGCAGGTCTCGCAGGTGGTGACCATGGGGTCGAGATGGCCGAGGTCGGTATAGGTGACACCCAGTCCGTTGCAATCCGGGCACGCTCCCTTGGAATTAGCCGAGAACAGCGCCGCATCGACCGCGTTGGCCTTGGCGAAAGCCTTGCGCACATTGTCGAGAATGCCGGTATAGGTCGCCGTGTTCGATCGCCGCGAGCCGCGCGCCAGATTCTGGTCGATGATGATGGTTTCCGGATAACGCCTGGGGCAGGCAGCCCACGATGAGCGATGACTTACCCGAGCCGGCGACCCCCGAAACGACCGTCAGCACGCCCTTGGGAATAGTGACCGACACGTCCTTGAGATTGTTGAGCCGGGCGCGCCGGATCTTGAGTTCGCCACTGCGTTTGCGCACCGTGTCCTTGATCGGCTGGTGCTTTTTCATGTGGTTGCCGGTCGGCGTGCCCGAGGTCAAAAGCCCCGCGAAATCGCCCTCGTAGACCACTTCGCCGCCCTTGCTGCCGGCATAGGGGCCCATGTCCACCACATGGTCGGCGATGGCGATCATGTCCGGCTTGTGCTCCACGATCAGCACCGTGTTGCCCTTGTCGCGCAGCTGCTGCATCAATCCCGGCCATCCGCCCCACATCGTGCGGATGCAGCCCCACCGAGGGCTCGTCGAATACATAGGTGATGTCGGTCAGCGACGAGCCCAGATGGCGCACCATCTTGACCCGCTGGCTCTCCCCGCCCGACAGGCTCGAGCTCTCCCGGTCCAGGCTGAGATAGCCCAGCCCGATGGTGACGAGGTTTTCCAGGCGCGCCGCCAGGGCCGCCAGCATCGGCCCAACCTGGGGCGCCTTGATGGCGCGCACCAGCGCGGCTAGGTCACTCACCTGCATGGACGACAATTCGGCGATATTCCTGCCGGAAATCCTGCTCGCCAGCGCCTCCGCCTTGAGCCGCGCGCCCTTGCAGGCGGGGCAGATCTTGCGCGTGAAGATGCGATCGTATTCGACCCGGACATGGGGTTGCAGTGTCTCGGGGTCCTTGCTGCCCAGCGACTGCTTGAGCTTGGGCACCACGCCCAGATAGGTGAGGTTGATCTTGTCGACCTTGATCTTGCGCCCGTCATCGAGATCGAACAGGTTGGCGCGTTCCTTGGCCGAGTATTTGCGGATCGGCTTGTCGAGATCGAACATGCCGGAGCGGGCATAGATGGACCACCACCAGCTATCGACCTCAAAACCCTTTGCCGAGCAGCGCCCCCTGGTTGAGCGACTTGCTCTCGTCCACCACCGCGGCCATATCCATAGCCGCCACCTGGCCGACGCCTTCGCAGTCCGGGCACATGCCGCGCGGATCGTTGTACGAGTAATAGCCAGGTGCGGGCAGACGCGGCTCGCCCAGCCTGGAAAACAGCACTCGCAGCATCTGTGCCGTGTCGGTCACCGTCGCCACGGTCGAGCGCAAGTTGCCGCCCAGCCTTTGCTGGTCAACGATGATGGCCGCCGAAATGTTTTCCAGCATGTCGGCGTCAGGCTGGCCGTAATGCGGCATGAATTGTTGCACGAAGGCCGGATAGGTTTCGTTGATCAGCCTTTGGCTTTCCGCCGCGATGGTGTTGAACACCAGGGAAGACTTGCCCGAGCCCGACACCCCGGTAAACACCGTGATCCGGCGCTTGGGAATATCGAGCGAGACGTTCTTGAGATTGTTCTCCCGCGCGCCGCGGATGATGATCGAACCGTAGTCCGGGTAGGCCAACGGTTGGTCTTGTCTCACCTTCATGGAACTCTGAAGCGAAAGCTTCCCAGGCTTGCCCACCTCGACCCCCGTCTGATGAATTTCAGTTGGCTCTCTCCAGGCAATCTAGGCTGCTCTCGCATTGATAGCCGGGCCTGCCATTCTTCGCGGGCATGAGGACGCCAATAGTACGGCTCTCCGGTCGAAGGGCCCACGATGCCACAGTAAGAGCAGTAAGGACGAGAGGGGCGATGACGTGAAAGGCGTAAACGCCGTAACCGCCGACTGCGGCGCAGGACGCGGCCGCGCCTGTCAGGTCAAAGAAGATGCCCGCATACGCCCATTCCTTCAGCCGCGGAAAACGCGGCACGAGGATGGCAATGGCACCAAGCACTTTCCAAAATCCCAGGATGCCGAAGAAGTACATTGGGTAGCCAAGCAAGGGCACTACGCCATGGGGTTTGCCCACAAACTGTGCGATCTGCGCAGCGCCTCCGCCTCCGATAAAAAACGCTACGAGTATGGTCGTCGTCCAATAAGTAACAATTTTCGCTTTCATGATCAGTCCAGCCCTCCAACCACACGTTCCAGGTTGCCGATGAACTTCGTCCATCCCCAGGTCGCGCCCTTGTAGGCGGCATCTTCTTCCGACCGGAAACCGGATTGCTCCATGCGAACCTGCGTGCCGCTTTTGGTTAGCGTCAACGTCCAGGTGACAACGGTCTCCAGACCCATAGAACCCCAGCTATACGAGAGCCGTGAATTCGGTTCGACCGCCAGCACTACACTGTCTATGATCCCGTTCCAGCCCTGCACGGGCGTCGCGCGGAAGGTGAACCGGTGGCCCACCACCGGTTGGAAATCATTCGTCATCAGCCACTCCTGGATCAGGGGGCCTTGCGTGAGCGCGCGCCAGACCTTTTCCGGGGGATGCGGCATCTCCCGTTCTATGACGAGGGTACGTGTCGGCGTTGCGTTGGTCATTTGTCCATCCTTTTCAGTAAGTTCTCGAGTTGATCAAATCGTTCGCGCCAGAAGGCGCCGTAGACATTGAGCCAATCCACCATCGGGCCCAGTGCGTCGGGCTGTGCGCGATAGTGAGTTTCGCGTCCCTCGCGGCGATGCCGTACCAGCCTTGCCCTCTTCAGCACTGTTAGATGCTTGGAGACGGCAGGCTGAGACACCCCGGCATAGCGAGTCAATGCGTGGACGGTCTGTTCGCCCTGCCGGGTCAGCTCCTCGAAAATGGACCTGCGCGTCGGATCGGCAAGGGCGCGGAACACGTGATTGGCATTGGCCGGTGTCACAGGAAAACCATAACCGAATGGTTATGCGTTGTCAAGCGAAAGGTAATAATTTTCGATTGCCGGCCTGCCCGGGAATCAACCCACTCGTTGCCAGACCCCGCGCCAGAGTCGGAAGAAATGAAAACCCTACCAGTGTGAGCTGGTAGGGCAAGGGTAATACATCGTTCGAGTGATTCAGTGTGTGGAGCAAGACCGGAAAAGACGTAAACGAGAGAAATTTGGCAGAGGCAATTTGTTCATTTGATGCGAACTACAAAGTAAGGCAACCGCTACTTCTACAGCGACTCTCCTTACTCCCTCATCGAGCCCATCCCCCGAAAGGATCGCCGAAGGAGTTTGGAGAATCGCCGCTTGAAAAGAGCATAGCGTTTCTGCTGGAAGATGCCATGCGCCTTGGGTAGCAAGGGAAAGGATTGTAGTTGTAGCACTACATCCTTACGGGTGTATGCCTTAACTCCCACTCGGTGGATAGGTTTCACGGTCAAGTGCAGGTAGTCACAGCGGCGGCCAGCCGATTTCAACTGGTGGCCGAGGTCTGAAAGATCGGACTTTAGTGCTCATCACAATTTGAGTTGAGGAAAAGCAGTGATTCGTAGTTTCGCGGCGCCATAGGGAACTAACGTAATCGTCTCTTCCGGTTCGCTGCTGTGCACCGGACTCTGAGGAACTGGATCGGCCACTCCATCGATTGCCAGCCACGATGGCAGCTTGCGCGCTTTAACCTGTAGTTTGAGAGGTGTCTCGGCGAGGGAAAAAGGCGACCCGCCAATAGGGAGTTCCTGGACAGAATGCCTAGGTATATCCTCTCCGGAAACCGCAAGAGCGTAGTTCCATTGCGAGCTGGGAAATACCTGCCAATCGGCCGTCATCCCCCTGTCTCGTAACTTCACCCAGCTCTCGCCAATGGGAAATGAGAAAACCAGTTGCCCGCTCACGATGGAGGCGGAATCGTTGTAACCTTGGACGACTCTCGGAGACATCGGTAGCCGCAACTCCACAACATCCCCTGCCTTCCAGGTCCGTTCGATCCTCGCGAATCCAGCATCATGCGAAGCATCGGCCTCGAGTCCGTTCACCAGGATGACTGGGACGCTGGCCCAGGCCGGGATCCTGAGTCGCAGAGGAAAGCTGAGCGCGCTCGCCGGCTCTATCTTGATTCGGACACTTCCCCGGAACGGGTACTCAGTTTCTTCCAGGATGTGTACTTCTGTACCGCGAACCATTGTGCGGACTTCGCACGGTGAGTAGAGTGCTGCTACAAGGCCGTCATCGTTGCTAAGCATCCAAAGACTCGCCGCAAACTTAGGCCATCCCTGGTGAAAGTTGGCCGTACAGCAGCCAAAGTTAGGTTCGAGGCCATAAAGGTTCGACTCAGGGCCGTTCGTTGTCCAGGGCTTTCGATGGAGGCTGACTTCCACCTGGTTCGGCTCCTGGTCATATTGGTGGGCCCACATATCGTCGCTGAAAGTGCCAGGTAAAGCATTGAAAGCGATCGTCTCGATCCGATCGCCGATCGTAGCCTGGCCCAGGATGGCAAGCGACTGCTCCAGGGAAAACAGCGTCTCGACCACAGTGCAGAGTTCGCTTCCCTGAGATGGATTGCGCCCTGCGAGATGTTCATCGCAGGAGAACATACCGTTAGGTAAGCCATGATATTTATCCAAAGCGGCGAGCATTTGTTGGAAACCGGCACGATCCAGCTCGGTGTTTGACAGCAGTGACCAGACGGGGGCCGCCTTGAGTGCCTGCCCGTTGTTCACTCCGTGTGTGGAGAGTCCCAGATCGCCAAGTCCGTGCCCCTCAACTAGCTTGATCATCTCTGGCGTCACACGTTGAGTAAATTTGAAATCTGAGAACTGCGCCTGCCAATCGTGTCCCTGGGCATGTAACAGGCGGACAAGCTGCAATAACTTGGGGTCACCAGTGCGGTTATACAGCCAGATCGCAATCAGAGCGTTATCTTGCCAGCGGAACTGACCCCAGTCACGCAAAGGGCGGGTGGGAAGCGCACTTAGCTGGTACGCGAAGTACCGCGACAATACGGGAATCACTCGCGGGTCGCCGGTCGCTTCCTGATATTGCGCCAGCGCCTTGAGCATGACCATGCGTGGCCACCAGTCGTTGTTGCTGCTCGGGCCAATCATCCCATTGGTCGCCTGATGCGTCAACGTCCACTCAAGGAACTTTTGTGCTTTGGCCTTCAGGCGGGTGTCGTCCAGCAAATAAGCGAGCGGAACCAGCCCGTCAAGAAAATAGGGGCCACGTTCCCAGGACTCACCGGTTCCGCCAAGCCAGCCACTATTGCTACCCACATCCGCCCACGTCTCATCGAGGTGGCCGCTCAAGCCATTTGCCTGGATTTGCATCTGCTTCTTCAGCCATCCTGAGGGACGCACGGCACCAAGAGGCAACATATAGAAGGCGTTCTGCGCCAGCGGCGCCCTGTTCTTGATGACGCTTGGCGATGGATCCTTCGTTCCAGCAGAAGTGAGGTTGGCCAACACCAGACGATCGCTTGCAGACAGAGATCCGATTGCGACTGCCCCGGCTTGTTTCAGAAAGTGGCGGCGGCTTACCATATGTTGACCATTATTTCTCATAACTATCTCCAGCCACCATCACCATTATCCAGATTGTCGTGGTTCGAGCATGCATCAGCCGTTAACTAACCTCTATCTCAAAGTGCGAACTAGTGGCAAATAGGTCTTTACGCAAATCACTGAACCCAACGTCTTTGCGAGTCCGGGCATTGAGATTCATTCATGCGGATCCTCCGTCCGAGGACCAGCGGAGTCGAGCCGGCGATAGCCGGGATGGACCCCTCGTGTCAGATTCTGGTTCTTAAGAATGATTTCGAGCATATCTGTCAGTTGTTTCTGCTGATCAGCGGAAAGACCGGCCATGAGAGCTTGATGATGCTCGCGGGCAGCCTCTCCGATTCGTCGAAGTGCCCCCTCGCCATCGGAGGTCAAGTGGAGCGCATAGAGCCGGCGATCGCGCTCTGATGGTCGGCGCTCTACCAGACCGCGTTGCTGCAGCTCATCCAGAATGCCAACCAAGCGACTAGCGTGCATGCTGAGTGTGTTCGCCAAATCCTGTTGTG
Source organism: uncultured Acidobacteriaceae bacterium (assembly GCA_963830325.1). Taxonomy (GTDB): domain Bacteria; phylum Acidobacteriota; class Terriglobia; order Terriglobales; family Acidobacteriaceae; genus PALSA-350. Next base: position 8,881 of record CAWHMV010000024.1, on the reverse strand, counting down.
AAACTCCCGGATTTTGCGCCAGGATGCGAAAGATACCTGCGTGGTGCGGCGCGAAACCTAGAGGCTCAAGACGCTCGGCGAATTTCGTTGCTGCGTGACTTCCCAACTGCGCCAACAGAAAGCTTGCCGACCCGGCGCCGCGGCCCTCATTTCTTCTCATATTCGATTCTTACACTTGACAATCGTGCCTCGCAATGATCATTATAGTAAATAATGATTGTAACTAATAACGACATTCCGCAACAAAAGATGGGAATGATGGCCAATTTCGAAGTGGTTTACAAGCGTAAGGGGCAACTATGACAGACGCAGCAATTCCAACATTCCGGTTTCGCGGACCAAACACGGGAATCGTCGCAACGGTCTTCGTTCTTCTCTTCTTCGCCGGGCTGATGCCGGTGACCGCATTGGGTGGCAGGCCGTTTTTCCCTGGACCAACCGCCTCTGTCGCTGAAATGGTTAATTTCTTCTCGCATCATCAGGCAGGCGTGCTGCTCTGTGCCTTTTTCCAGTTCGGTTCGGCGATTCCTCTGGGGATCTTCACCACAACCATGATCGCGCGTCTTAAATTTCTCGGTGTTCGAGCAGCAGGCCTTGAGATTGCTCTCTTCGGAGGGCTTGCTACCGCGATCGGCATGGTTGTGGGCACCAGTTTTTTGTGGGCTACCACCTATCCCGGCATTCCCGAGAACGCCGACCTTTTACACGCGATCTACCGTATTTCGTTTGGTATCGGAGGACCCGGCTACGCGGTGCCCTTCGGTCTGCTGGCCGCCGGCATCTCAATTCCCGCTGCGTTCTCCAAACTGCTCCCGAAGTGGGTCGTCATTCTCGGCCTTTTCGTCGCAGCGGTTGGTGTTCTCAGTTGGTTCGAAATTCTAACCGTTCGCCTCCTGCCGCTCATCCCCCTCACACGTTTTCCCGGCTTCGTGTGGATCATCGCTGCTGGCTTCACGGTCGGTAAGCGCCAGAACGGAGTGACGGCATGAAGGAAACGGCACGTCACTCCAGCAGGAAACAATGAGTGGAAAGCGAAAGCACTCGCCGCTAGCGTTGGCATATTCGGGATCTCCTTGGGTTACGTGAGATTGCGAACCCACTCGACGTTGAATACGGCGGTCATGCACTCTCTCCGTAACGTAATGCTTCTGACTCTAGGTCTTCGGATTCTTCATGCCTAACGGCGTCTCCGCGTCAAGACTACTCGCTCCTGAGTGCCCGCATTGGATCGATCGACGCGGCGCGACGCGCGGGGATGAATCCGGCCACGGTTGCGCAAATCCCCAGCACGATCGTTGTCCCAAGGAAGGCCAGCGGATCATAATCGCTGACCCGATACAGCAGTCGGCTCATGAGGTGACCCGCAAGCAGCGCAGCGGGAATGCCCAGGGCGAGACCCAGGAGAACCTGCAACAGCGCGGTCCGCAACACCATCGAGACAACCCGTGAGCGCGTTGCACCCAACGCCATGCGAATGCCGATCTCGCCACTTCGGCGCGCTACCAGGTACGACGTGACCCCGTACAGACCAATGGAGGCCAGCACCAGCGAGAGCATGCCAAAAACTCCTGTGAGCCGCGCCATCAACCGATCCTGATTGAAGTTTCCCGCTACCTCAGAGTCATAACTGTCGAACCGGAAAATAGTCAGATTCGGATCGATATCAGCCAGCGTGCCGCGGATCAGAGCTTCAGCATCCTGCTGTGGCCGGGCGAAGTTGAAGATCATGCTGCTCACGTACATGGAGCTCTTCTCGCCGGCGTCCAGATCAGGATCTTTGAATCCGGCGAACTGCTGTGTCAGAGGCCGAAGAAAAAGAGGGCGAACCTCCGTGCGCGGATCGGTCATTTTAAAGTCCGCGAAAACCCCAACGATCTCAAAGGCGCTGGAGTATTGTGGGGTATCCGTGCCAAAGCGCAGACCGATCGGATTCTGCTTGGGAAAGAAACGTCTGGCGAAGGCCTGGTTCACGAGGACTACCGGCGGCGAGCCGGATGTATCCTGCGCCGTAAATCCGCGGCCACGCACAACCGGCACCCCGATCGAACTCAGAAATCCGGTGCTTACGCGATCCCAATCGGAAAAGCACTTGTCATTCGGCCCCGGCGCAGGGTGACCCTGCGGAATGACGCACCCACCCCACTGGTTGCCGCCAAGCGGAATATATCTCGCCAGGCTCATATCGATCATGAACGGCAAAGCGGAGAAGCGATCCTCGATTTGACGGTAAAGCGCAGGCAGCCGATCCAGCGTGTAGCCCGCGCCCCGCGGATCGAACTGCACCACAAAACGGTTGGCCGTGGAGATGCCGAGATCCTGGTGCTCAAGCTTGTAAAGCGACCTGGCCATGAGTAGCGCTCCCGCCAGCAGCACAACCGACATGGCGACTTGAAAGACAATCAAACCCTGCTGCGGCAAAGAAGAACTGTCGCGCGTGGACAAGTTGATTCCCCGAAGGACTTCCGCCGGTTGCGCTCGAGACGACATCCATGCCGTAGCCGCACCGAACACCACACCCGTGAGCAGTGAGACCGCAAACGCGAATCCCAACACCGGCAGGGAAGGACTGGCATGGATGGGCATGCTCCGGGACAGCGGAAACGCAAGTGCCAGGATCATGTGCGACCCGATATACGCAACGATCAAGCCGGCGGCTCCGCCGACTAAGCTCAATAACACGCTCTCGGTGAGGATCTGGCGCATGATCCTCCCGCGCCCCGCTCCCAGCGCCACGCGCATTGCCACATCTGCGCGCCGCACTGCGCCGCGTGCCAGCAGCAGGTTCGCTATGTTAGCGCATGCGGTGAGCAACACCACGCTGGAGAGAAGCATGAGCATGCGCAGCCCGGTCCCGGTCTGCTGCTGCAGCCGTTGAATGCCGCCACCCGCCGGAGCAAGGATCACGTGCTGCCTGGGGATCTGTGCCGCGCGGCCATGCTCGGTATAAGCCGGCCGCGTATTCATCCACTGCCGCAGAGCGGCAGAAAGTTTCGTTTGCAGGGCGGCCGTGTTGATCCCCGGACGGACCCTGCCCAGTGCGTAAAGCCAGTCGGAATCTTTTTGCAGCAAGGAGGAGTTTGCTCCCTCTATCAACGGCTCGCTCGCCAACGGCATCCACAAGTCAGGCGGGAAGGGAATTACGCGATCTCCAAAGAACCCCGGCGGGGCAACGCCGGCCACAGTGAATGGATGCGTCTCCACATAGATCGTGGAACCCACGATGCCCGGGTCTCCGGCGAAGTCCGTCTGCCAGGCATGGTAGCTGAGCACGACAGCCGGAGCGGCCCCCGGCTTGTCATCGTCGTCACGCAGCGGCCGTCCTGCATAAGCACCAACGCCAAGCGTGTCGAAGTAATTGCCCGAAACATATTCCGCACGCAGAGGCTTGGCCGGCACACTTCCGCTGCGAACGCTGAAGTCGATCCCGCCCGCCTCCACGGCCGCTAACTGTTCAAACTCCGTCGCCGACTGTCGGAAATGAAGATAGAGATCATAGGAGAAGAGGTCGAAGTCACCGTCCTCGTTTTGGAAACTGTCATAGTAGCAGCAATCGTTCCTGTCGCCGATCCGGTACAGATGCGAGGGGTCCGCGACCGGGAGAAAACGCAACAATATGCTCTGCACTAAAGTAAAAATCGACGTGTTGGCTCCGATTCCCAGCGCCAGGGTGAGCACGGCGGTGATCGCAAACCCGGGTGACTTGCGGAGCTGTCGTAAAGCAAGGCGGAGATCCTGAACAACAGAGGTAACCCACAGCGTTCCCCGGCTCTCCCGGCAATCTTCTTTGATCTGCTGCAGGCCACCGAACTCCAGGCGCGCGACCCGCCGGGCCTCCTGTTCCGTCATGCCCGCGCGCACATTGTCGGCCACTTGCTGTTCCATATGAAACCGCAGTTCGGAATCCAGATCCCGTTCCATTCGTCTGCCTGTGAAAAGCCGGCGCCACCAACTCATGGAGTCTCTCCCTGCTGCCCCTGCAAAATCAGCTCGACTATCTCGGTCAGGCGAGCCCAGCTCTCTGTCTCGCTTTGCAGTTGCGCCTTTCCTTTCGCCGTGAGGCGATAGAATTTCGCCTCGCGGCCCGTTTCGGTGGGTCTCCAATCGGCAGCAAGAAACTTCTTGTACTCGAGGCGGTGGAGCGCAGGGTAAAGTGAGCCCTGCTGCACCTGCAGAGCATCCCGAGACATTTGCTGAATTCTCTGAGCAATCGCATAACCGTGGATTGGCCCAAGTGCAACAACGCGGAGAATCAGGAGGTCGAGAGTGCCCTGCGGAAGTTCGAACTTCTTTTCCGTCTTCATGCCTGTTGCTTCTACCTATACGCTACGAATATGTAGAAGGTCAAGGTGTTCATTGGTCCGCGATGCGGATTTTAGGCAAACGTGGCCCTGACTTTGGACCGCAGAAGAAAGACCAATAGTGCACCGGCGATGATGACGCCAGTTCCGCCGCGCAGGAAGTCGCCTCTGAGGCAATTAACGACATCACCTAGAACCTGAGTAGCGATAATTACGACCGTTAGTTTCCATCCCCAAAGGCGGCGTCGGAACCACCCTATTCCTGCCGTGGTCAGGGCCACGCCGAGCACCAGGAAGAAAATCCCAACGATCCCTCCCACAGGTGCGAGTTGCTTGTACGCGCTAGGATTCAGAGCCCAGAGACGATCGAGGGCCGTGCCTTGCCAGAGCAAAGTAATTGCGGCGAAACTCGCCATGATGGCACCAAAGAATAAGAAAATTCCTATTGCAGTGAATCCTTGCGTCTTCGGCCCGGTAGCGAAACCGACGCCGGCTCGATCATCATCCTGCATCTGCTGAATATAAGCCCCGCCGCAATCCATGATCGGGATTTGAAGGGTACGGCCTTTAGGCCGTACATAACTGTTGTGTAATGAATTCGGCTTTAGCCGCTGAGGGCTGCTTTCTTCACAAAACCGGCATTTTTCCGCAGCCTGTTCAAGCCGTGCGTAAATCGCGCTGACGAAGGAAAAAGCCCCTGCCGTATGTCTTTCCAGGTGAAGAGAAAATCTAGACGAAGGGCACGGCTTCAGCTTCAGCCGTGTCCCCATGAGCCTGCGGCTCACCCAAGGTGATGAAAACCATGGAGAGGCCGTTTTCGACTGTGCCGTAAATGCTCGCGCTGATGAGGGCTTTAGAGCGTGTGTGAGAACCAGGATTTTTACGAATTTAGTCCCGTAGGGACGGCTGAACTTAGCCCAGGACGTTAGTCCTGGGTACATCATGCAACATGATTGAGTCCCGCAGGGACGGCTGAAGGTTGTCCAGGATTGCGTCTCGGTCTATTTTCAGCCGTCCCTGCGGGACTGGGTCGTCCTTTCAAATCCAACCCAGGACTAACGTCCTGGGCTAAGTTCAGCCGTCCCTGCGGGACTGAGTTTGGAAATGGAGTTCTCACGCAGCCTGTTTAGCCACTGAGGTAATCTTTTCGAGGCAAATTAGGGTCGTGGGTGCCGAAACTCTTTGCCTGTCCTGACGCGGCCCCCGATCACCGCTCCAGAACCGCCGCGGTATGAATGCGGCTCTCGGTCAGGTCCAATTCGTATTGAAGCGAGCGCAGGATTTCCTCGTCGATATTCCCATCGTCACGCATCCGGATAAGAGAATCTCGCTCAACCTGTAATACTTCCATCATGGCCGCTTTCCGATCCAAATAATCGACATTTAGTCGAGGTTCCGCTTCAGATTCAGCCGGTAGAGAGTCAAGCCTTCTTTGATACATGGCAATGAGCTCACTGAACATGGCTGATTTGTCCTTATGCTGGGCGCGCCGGCGGCTCAAATGAGCGATGGCATCCCGAAGAAGCATCCGCCGCGCTTCCTGTTCTTCTCTGCGCGATGGTTTTACCCCGGACAGTCCGAACATCCGGATAACCGCAGGCATGGTCAATCCCTGAATCACAAGCGTGGCGAAGATCAGGCAGAACGCCAGATAGATAATCATGCTTCGTTGAACCAGGGTATATGGCAGCGAGATTGCGGCTGCCAGTGACAGCACTCCACGCATACCTCCCCACCCGATGATGAAAACTTCTGCGGGACGCGGCGCTTCGATGTGCCTTTCCTGCGTTCGGCGCCGAAACAAATAGGAAAGGTACGTCTCGCCAAAGACCCACAGCATACGAACAGCGATCATGGCCAGGCTGAAACCGACGCCATATCGCAGCAGCACAGAACGGCTTAACCCATGAATCTGTCCCATGACGTAGGGCAACTGAAGGCCGATGAGCACAAACACGATACCGTTCAGGATGAAGGTCAAGGCATCCCATACGGCCGACGCCTGCAGCCGCACGCCCGGAGTCATATAAGTAACGCTCTTCCGGCTCATATACATGCTGCACGCAATCACGGCGATCACACCCGATACCTTCATCCGCGCACCGAGCAGGTAGGTCGCGTACGGAACAAGGATACTGATCACGATCTCGATGCCGCCGTCGTCCACCCATTTCTCAAACCAGGCCACAATCGCGCCAACCATCAGGCCGATGAAAACGCCCCCACCGATTAGAAATACCAGCCGCCCCACCGTCTCGATCGGGGATGGGGTTCTCCCTGTCAACAGAACGAGAAGTCCAAATTGCAATGCCACCAGGCCGGTGCCGTCATTTACCAGACTTTCCGCCTCCAGGATATCCACGATGTGCTGCGGAAGTCCGAGGCGGCGAGCGATGGACGTGGCCGCGATCGCATCGGTTGCGGCGACGACGGCTCCCAGTAAAACCGCAGACCGCCAATCGAATCCAGGGAGCAGCCTGCCTGCCGTCATGGCAAGCCCGAGGATCGTGAAAAATACCAGGCCAACGGCAAGCTTGGCGATCCTGGAAAAGTTCCGCTTGAACTCGCGCCACGAAAGAGACCACGCTGCTGCATGAAGCAGTGGAGGAAGGAACACGAGGAACACGATGTCGGGGTCGAGATTGATCCTCGGCATGCCCGGTACGAACCCAAGCAGCAATCCCGCAACAACCAGCAAAATTGGATAGGGAACCTTGAGCTTGCGCGCCAAAGCAGCAAATAGAGCCACAAAGACAAGGAGCAGTAGAACCACTGCCTGGATCGATTGCACTCCGCCCACACTGGGAGTCACGAGCACCCTCCCAGGAAGAACGCAAAAGAGATCAGGTCTAGGTCCTTACGCGTACGGGGCATTTCCCATTATCTCGTGCCAACCCCACCCGTTCCGAGCGCTCGTCATCTGAATGCGGCAGGCTGCGAGCCCGCGTTGAGTCCGGTCTCTCTGGTCGCTCCGCGCGCAGAGCCTGCATCGGATGAACCGACATCTGCGCTGTGAACCTGACGGGCATGTTCACATCTTTCTGTGCCGGATGAGACTTCAATAACGAATTTCGCCGGTAAGATCCTTCAACCAGCGCCAACTTGTTTTGGGCGGGCACTGGTCGGATCGTTGCCCATGAAGGGCGGCCGATCAACCGCCCTATTGAGGAATCTGCTGAACGCAAAAGAAGGCCGCAAGCAGATTACTCCACTCGCGGCCCCTAGGAGAATTGGATCGTATCGAGTAGTACGCCTGCGATAGCGGTTTTGTTTCACCTCTTTTCGGTCAAACTTCGGGGATAAACAGGAATTACGGTGACAGATAACTATTCACCGCCAGAGTGCTCATTTACGTCCGGTCGTAAGACGTCGCCTCTGAAAATAAATGTTAAAAATATTTGACATATGACGACAGCTAGCGCTATGGTTACTCATGTCAAAAATTTTTGACATGGGGTGATTTGCGATGGCAACAAGCCTTTCCTACCGGGAGAAGTCTCTTTACGCCTCGCTTGCGACGGAGCTCTTGGTGTACGGCCCCTACTTCTTCCTGCACCAGCAAAACTCCGTCAACAAGGTCGCAGGCATGATCATTGCAATCATCGTGTTGCAGATTATCCTGCAGTCGATCATTGCTGCCTTAACGCGCAACCGTATCACCGACGAGCGGGATCGTTTGATTGAGCTGCGAGGCTATCGTGCAGGTTATCTAACCCTTGCGTCACTCATGGTCCTCGGCCTGGGCATGTTGTGGTTCCACGCGACAGTCGGCCGTCTTCAATTAGACAGCCGGATGGTAGGACTTCATTTCCTGAGCGTTTTCTTTGGCATGTTGGTCATCGCGGATATCACCAAGACCGCTACGCAGATTGTCGCTTACCGGAGAACCCTCTGATGCCCGCTATACGCAACAAGATTCGAGAACTTCGGGCCATGCGGGATATGACGCAGCAGGACCTGGCCGATCGAGTCGGCGTCACACGCCAGACCGTCATTGCCATCGAGCAGGACAAGTATTCGCCTTCCCTCGAGACTGCATTCAAGGTGGCAATTGTGCTTGGTGTGCCGCTCGACCAGTGCTTCCAGTATGACCCTCACGGTAAGCGTTAACCTAAGTCGGAAATGCGGTCCATTCGTAACCTTTATTGCACGCGTCGAAACCGCACCGCCTGGTAAGGGCGTCCGCTAAGCTTGAGCTTCGTGATCCCTGCGAACACCTTCGATAACTCCGGGAACCGTCGAAGTCATGGCGACAAGCGAACCTGTGCAACTAAGTTTCAGCATCTCGCGGCGATTCATGGAGCCGCACGCATGGAAACAACACGCCATGCCGCCATCGATTGTTTCAAATACACTCCAGGATCCCCTTTGAGTCCATAGCACTGGATGCCGAACGGCCCTCGGTACCCGGCCTTTGCAATCGTACGGACCAAGCCGGTGACATCGTAGTCGCCGCTGCCGAGAGGCTGAATCAGCGTGTTCCAATCCCGGCCCTGCCGGTCCGCTCCGTTGACCGTGACCCCGTACAGGAGTGGAATCGCCTTATCCAGTAACTGAGGAAACTCCGGATCAAACCCCGAGCG
>CAWHMV010000023.1:0-125125 GCA_963830325.1 uncultured Acidobacteriaceae bacterium | reverse complement strand
GAGCCCCGACTCACTCCTCGCGCAGCAGGATCAGAGGATTGACCCCTAGTGCGCGTTGCGCTGGAATCCACGTGGCCACCAGCCCCAGCAGCAGCATGGCCAGAACGACACCGGCCAAGACGAGCGGATCGCGGGGAGTTGCCTGATACACGATGAAAGCCAGCACCTCGGCTCGCAAAGACTCCCAGCACCAATCCTGCCGCCGAACCAATCGCCAACAATTTGAACGCCGTCCCAGCGCCGCCTGCAAGCACTTCCTTCCGCTTTGCGCCGAGGGCGATGCGAATTCCCAGCTCCCGCAGCCGCTTGCTCACCGAGTATGCCGCCATTCCGAAGATGCCAGTAATCGACAGCATGCCTCCCATCACGCCCAGCACACCCAGCGATACTGTCGCCATGCGCGAGGGGAACAAAATTCCACCCAGTTCTGTGCTCCACGGGCGAATCTCCAGAACCATCCCAGGGTCGATGTCCCGGAGCACACTTCTCATGGCCGCGGCAAGCTCCTGCGGGTCGCGGCTCGAGCGCACCACCAGCCATGTCCAACTGGCCGGCGACTGCAGGAGGGGGAGGAACATCGCGGGCTGTTGGTCTTCGGTTAGGTTCTTATATTTTCCGTCTTCGACCAGACCCACCACTCGCACGCGCGTTCCATCCCTCATCTTGAAATACCGGCCGACAGCGTCCGGTATGGAGCCCAGTATCTTGCTTGCGAACTCCGGGTTCACCACTGCTACGCGCGGGGCATTTGTGTCGTCATGCCATGTGAAGGCTCTGCCCGCCAATAAAGATGTCCCTGATGCGCGGAAGTAGTCTGGAGTTACGTTGTACAAATAAGGGTCGGCCGCGGCATTCGATGGGCTCAGATCCGTGGTTGTGTCGGTATAGACCATCCCTTGCCAACCACCGGGAAGTTCTAACGGCGGCCAATTCACCGATCCTACGGAATCTGCGCCAGGAATCGCTTGTATGGCGTCGATCATGCGCCGTTGCATTGCGGGTATTCTTTCGCCGGTGTAGCCTGCTGCCGTCAGATCGATATCTACCAACATCGCGTTCCGCGGTTCAAAACCGAAGTTGCTGTGCATGGAGCGCATGAGTCCACGCACAGCAACCATCGATGAAGTGACCAGCACGGCACAGATCGCAATCTGGACGACAAGCAATACGTCTCGCACGGTAATTCGGCGCCCGAACGCGCCTGTCGATCCCGCTTTGACGATCTCATACGGATTGGCCCGGAGAATCTGGCGCACAGGAACAATTCCGAATAGAACTCCGCTGACCAGCGCCAAGACCAAAGCTGCCAAATAAACGTTAGCGTCCGGACTTACCGGCACATGGAGGGGGAATTGCGGAACTGGCCGCCACACGCTCAACCGGCGCAAAAGCAGAATGCTTGCCACGAGTCCCGCTACGCCTCCAGCGAGCGAAAGCAGCACGGATTCGGTGAACAGCTGGCGCAAAATGCGATTGCGGCTCGAACCAAGAGCCAGGCGCAAGGCCACTTCGCGAGAACGGTCGGCGGCCCGCGCGGCAAACAGGCTGCCCAGGTTGGCACAGGCCGCCAACAGTATCAAACCCGAAAGAAGCATCAATCCGGTGAGAAAAGCCCGCGTGGCCGCCCCCAAATAGTCGCCATGAAGACCAGGCCGCGCCAGCGTATAAGACGCATTATCTTCTTCTTTGGGATAGCTTTTTTTCAGATACGAATCCACGGAGTTCAGATCGGCAGTGGCCTGCGCCGGAGTGACTCCCGGCTTCAGATGCCCCACCATCTCAAACATCCAATGGACCTCGCGCCCGTTCAAGATCTTTTCGCCGGTTAACTGCTCATGGTTAACGATGGGCAAGAAGATATCCGGAGCGAAAAACAAGATGGTCCCCTGGAACCCTGGAGGCGCCACGCCAAGGATGGTGAATGGATGCCTGTTGAGCCGAACAACGCGGCCCACCACGGTGCGATCGTCCTGAAAATGGCTATGCCAATATGCGTAGGAGAGCACGACATAGGGCGCGCTGTTTGGGCCGTGCTCATCGGAAGCGTGGAAGAAACGGCCAATATAAGGCTGAATGCGCAATACGTCGAAGTAGTTTCCGCTGGTTTCGTACTGCCAGACATTGGATGGATCTTTGCCCGTATCCAGCCCTGACTCACGGATAGCAAAAACAGCCACATCGTCGAAGCTGCGATTGCGCCGGCGAAGATCGAGATAATCGGGATAGGAGTGGGACCCGCCGTCGCTCCCATGTTGGATGACGAAAAGGCTCTCTGCCTGAGGCACTTTCAGCGGACGCAGGATGAGCGCGTTCAATACGCCGAAGACGACTGCGTTGGCGCCGATGGCCAGCGTCAGTGTCAAAACGGCAGTGATAGTGAAGCCGGGAGACTTGCACAGTTGGCGTAAGGCGAATCGTAGGTCCTGCAGCAGGATGGTCATGGTCGGGCTCCGGTTACGGTAGGTCTATATGGAAGGAAGGGCAATCGGCGACCTGTCCCGCATCTCCGGTCCCGCATCTCCATATTGCTGTTTGCATCAAGAGCGCATTGTTAGGCCCGCGATAGCGCAATGCTGGCCACATAGCAGGCCAAAGACATGCTGACGCCTCTGAGAGGCCAACTGAAAAAATAAACCTTGCAGAGCACAACAACACCACCAAGCATTGCCAGCCCGACAACGAGCAGGAACGGTGACCGAAAGAGCAGTTGGCCTTGAGCTAATGCGAGATAACCGAAAACCAAGCCGAACAAAATAAGTCCTAGGCTGTGGCTGGCATTGAAGCCCACCCAACACCGCCACATGGTTGTTTCGTTCGTCATCATAGGTGAACTCTGGCTCATGCTGATTTCGAGCGCGGGGTCACGGGGCGTAAGGCTTGGGCCCCAGAACGTAGAGACAAGGTGGAGGACTCCAAGCGTAAGGACAATGCTCGCACTAAAAACCATGAGAATTCTTGCGGCCATGATGCTCTCCTTATTTTGTGGGCCCAGAGCATTTTCACTTCTACTCTGCACAGTCGGGTTCAGGGAAGTGCGGCTTTTCTTGAGGAAAAGCCGCGTCGAGAGCGGTTGCCTCGTATACACCAGAAGTGAAAATGCTGTAGCGGTCGCACTGCACCTTCCCTTACTTCCCTGCGGCGTTCACTTCGTTGACGTGGCCAAAAGACTGACGAGCACGTCCGTGTTATGCGCGAAGCGGAGGCCATAATATCCATTTGTCGATGTCAGCTTGCCGGAGCCTACGAGGGTAGTTTTGTCGTAGCTTGCAACACTCGAGCCGTTGATGGAGCACACCACCTTATCCCCTCTTACCGAGAGCGAGATGTCCTGAGTCACCGGTTGGCCGCGCCCGGCTGCTTTATGAATCGCGGCGTTGCTCTCACCCAGCAGTCCGTTCACTCTGAACGGCTCTGGTCCAAATCCGCGCACGATAAACTTTCCGTTTCCAGATGCAGCGCAGTAGAGCTCGGTCTGCCTAGGAGTACCCATGTCGTTCCCTCCGATAAACACTCCGTAGGGATGCGGGTGAGAGTTGAGATTCATGTATTTTGGCTCGTTGAATGTCGCTTTGACTGTGAAGTCCCCTGACGCCATCGCATCGGTCTTCCAGTAACTGGTGGCGGGGCCGGTTGTGACATGAAGGGCCTGTCCCTCTCCAACAAACCGAGCCGCATCGAGGGTCATGCCCGCCCTCTCTTCAGCAGGATCGACTCTTCCGTTCCAACCGGGAATCTTGATACCACCATCTGTTACCGCACGGGAGCCTTCTACGGTGGGGCTCCCGGGACCACCGACAAACTGTTTTCTTGCGAGGAACAGTGCGACGAGTAAGGCGACAAAGACAATTGCCGAGCCGATTAGGTTCTTGGATTTCCTCTTCATTGTGGGACCTCAAAGTGAAGCTACTTGATTGCCACATCTGGAGCCGTCTGAATGTATGCATCCACGCGCAGCCCATCCGGCAGTTGAGTACCTGGATCGAGTTGTATCAGTGTCTCGAGGATCTTGGTGTCTACCCTCTCTGTGGGCTCGTCGGTGCGAATATTCTTGTGTCCCAATTCGTTGCCGACGCGTATTACCCGCCCTGTGAATTTCTGAGTGCGATAAGCGTCCGCTGTGACATATGCCGGCTGTCCGACTCTCACCTGTGCTACTTCTGTTTCGTCCACATCCACGCGAACTCTAAGCACGGAATTGTCGCCGATGGTCACGATGGGATCAGGCACCGTGGACGAGTTACTTACGCTCTCTCCAGAGCGATGGTGCTTTCTGAGAACGATGCCTTCAATGGGCGAGCGGATCAACGTCTTTTCGTAGCGAGCCTCAGCTTCAGCAAGTTGCGCTTTAGCCACCTCCAAGGCGGCTTGCGCTGCCGCGATGTCCTCTTCGCGGGGTCTGTCGTCGATCAGCGCGTGATGCTGCTGGGCCTCCTCGAACTTCGCCTTAGCTACCTGAAACTCCCGAGCATACCGCTCGTTGTCTTCACGCGAGATGATGCCTGCTGCAAAAAGCTGGTTGTGGCGCTCCATCTCCGCGCGCGCGTTCTCGAGGACCGCCTCATTTTCCTCGACGGTCGAGAATGCCTCACGCCGTTCCTGCGTCCGCGCGCCGTTGACGGTCTTGCGCACTTCCGCCTCGTTCTGCTTCACCTGCGCGGCGCCGGTTTGGATCTGCGCCTTCAAGTCCGCGTTCTCTAATACCGCGACCAGTTGCCCTGCATGGACGCGGTCGCCCTCCTCCACCAATACCTCGCGAAGTTTGCCGCTCAATTCGGAACCCACCTTGATGTCTTCTGAAACGGGCTCGACAAGGCCTGGCCCGGCTACGTATCCGCCTTTCTCCAGGGCTGTGGGCACGGCGGTAGGAGCCATTGCATGTTGAAGCGGCTTGACGGCAGCCCGGGTGAACCCAGCCGCGGCTACGACGATGATGAGAATTGCGAACCAATGTGTTTTGTTCATCACAACCTCGCAAAGGTGGATTGGGAGTTTGCTCCTGGCTGAGGCATGGTGGCAAGACGGTTGCTCAAGCGCTCTACAGAGGAGATTCTGCCGTCTTCAAGATAGACAAGGCGGTCGCCCAGATCGGCGACACGGCTGTCATGAGTGACAATCACGACTGCACGATTCTGCTCATGGGCCAGTTCGCACAGCAGCTCCAGTACGGCACGGCCGGTGTGCGAATCAAGGGCGGCAGTCGGCTCGTCGGCCAACAAAATCTCCGGACTGCCGGCGAGCGCGCGAGCCAGAGCCACGCGCTGCTTCTGGCCTCCACTTAAATCGGCCGGATATGCGGAACACTTGTCGGCTAGATGGACCTGCGCGAGCAGTTCGCGCGCTTGCTTGTGCGCCGGCGCACCGCGAACGCCTTTCAATTCCAGAGTTACCTCCACGTTTTCCTGCGCTGTAAGGGTGGGGAAGAGATTGAAGGCCTGGAAGACGAAACCGACGTGGCGCAGCCGCACCTGTGGCAGATCGCGCTCTTTCAGGTGCGTAATCTCGGAGCCCGCGATCTGGACACTACCCGAACTACTGCGCAGAATGCACCCCATGATGGAGAGCAGCGTCGTCTTGCCGCTTCCCGACGGACCCATCAGGAGCAGCACTTCGCCCCTGTAGACATCGAGATCCACTCCGTCGAGGGCAGCGACTCGCACCCCGCCTTCCGCGTAGGTTTTGGCGACACCGCGAACTCGAATTGCAGTTTCCATGTCCGTTCCTTCTCTGAATGAGGCCAGGGCAGTTTCGCAATCGGTGTAGACCGAAGCGACAGGCTTTGTCGTGGTTTTCTCTCAAGGAAAACCACTCCTTGCGATCTTTGCCATACCACAGTAATTGCGAAACTGCTCTAATTGCGGAAAACCATCGCCGGATCGAGCTGGGTCACCTTGTTGATTGACACCGCGGCCGCAATGCCGCACATCAGCAGCGTGAGCGCAAAGATCAGCGCGGCCATCGGCCAAGGCAGCAAGATCGCCACGCCGCCCTGCTCGGAGCTATGCACTAAGAAGAGGCTCACGCTGATGCCCAGCGCATACCCCATCACGGCGCTCATTGCGGCTTGCTGCAAAATCACGCGATATACATAACTGTTAGGCGCACCGATCGCCTTTAATGTGCCGTACTCGCGAAGGTGATCCATGGTGGTGGCGTAAATCGTTTGCGTCACCACAACGATGCCCACCACCAACCCCAGCAGCGCCGCCAGCAGCACAGCCACGCCGGCTCCCGTCGTAAACATCCAGTAAGATCGCGTCATGTTGCTGAACTGACTCGTGGTCAAAACATCGACGCCGCGGACACGGCTCTCGAGATCTCGCTGAAGCTCTTTCATGTCCGCCCCCGGCGCGGCACGCACCAGAATGAAAACCGTCTGGTCCTGGCGTAATAACGTGAAGTTCTGAGCATTCTTGAACGTGGTGAACACGTACGGCGCAGTAGTGAAAGACCGGATGCCGTGCGTCGTGCCCACAACACGCGCCCGGTAGCCGTTGAGTTCGAAGACTTCGCCGACGTGGGTGATGCCGAGCTTCTTCCAGTAGAGATCGTCCACCAGAACTGCATCCGGCGCATTCAAGTCAGCCACCGTGCCTGCGGTGATGTTCCACGGGCCGCCCATCACCTGCCCGGATTCCCCCGCACGCCCACCGCTGGCCTGCTGGGGCAATTCGCCGACATTGAAGCCGACTACCTGTACGCTCTCGTGGCCTCCCTCGTGACGCTTCCAGCTCGCAAATCGCGCGATGTACTTCTCCGCGGAGGCGACGCCGGGAGTTGCGCGAACCTGGTAGAGCTTGCGTTCGGAAAATGGTGAGCCCTGCTCGATGTAGGACACATTCCGGGAGGCGATCCACAAGTCCGCCCCTGATCGGTCAATGAGGCTGGAGGTCGTTGTCGAGAATCCGAGAAACAGACCCAGTTCGACGACCACCAGCAACACTGCGAAGGTGATGCCGGTAAGTGTTACCGCCAGGCGAATTTTGTCGTGAAACAGGTTGCGGCGAGCAAGCGGTGGCATGGCTAAGTGTCCTGCTTATCACCGAAGAAGAGCCACCAGAATCGCGCCGGTGCGCAGTAGCGGCGTTGAACGCGAAGCGCGGGGATTGAGCGAGTGTCGTGGTGACGAAACTCGTTCCTCGCCTGCGACGGACCTTCGCGGACTGGTTCGGCTGGCTGTTTGCGTCTTTTAGCCCAGGACGCAGTCCCATAAGCGCTAATCTGTTTGGGATGTTTTTCCTCAAAACTCCCACAAAATCGTCATCCTGAGAGCCTGTGACTTTTTTGGTGCAATTTTCTGAAAACATTGAGCGGTTGGGGGGATGAAGTTGTAAGAAGAGACATGGGCAATAACGAGGCAGGGGAAGTCGAGCAGAAGGGTGCAGTGCGTCTTCGTAAAGCAGAGCGTCTTCAGCTTTCTCTTTTACCGCATTGCATAGATGATTTGGTGTCCTCGGATCATCGAGTACGTACGGTGATGGCGGTAGTGGAGAAGCTGGACGTGAGCGGTTTTTGCGCGCCGATCCGAGCCCGTGAAGGGCGAGCTGGTCGTAATGCGACTGATCCTCATCTGCTGGTGGGTTTATGGCTGTATGGGTGTGTGCGCGGGATAGGTTCGGCACGGGAGCTGTCACGTCGCTGTGAAGAGAGTCTGCCGTTTCGCTGGTTGTGTGGCGGGGTCAGTGTCAATCATCGCCTGCTGTCTGACTTCCGTACCGATCACGCGGATGCCTTAGACGCCGTGTTTACGCAGGTGCTAGTGACGTTGGTGGACAAGAAGTTAGTACGGGTGAGTCGCATCAGTCAGGATGGAGTGCGGGTGCGGGTGAGCGCCGGGAGCAGCAGTTTTCGCCGGGAAGAACGATTGCAGCAGCTGTTTGTGCAAGCCCAGCAGCAGGTGTCGGAGTTGCGCGAGCAGCTGGAATCGCCGGCACAATCGGCAGCGGTAACGACGCGGCAGAAGGCGGCGCGTAAGCGAGCGGCGGAGTCGCGACAAGAGCGGTTGGAGCAGGCGATCGCGCAGTTGCCGGAGCTGAAGAAGAAGCAGGCGGAGGCGGCGCAGAGGGCAGGGAAAGGCAAGTGTGGGGACAAGATCCGAGCCAAGCAGCCGCGGGTAAGCACCACGGACGCGGCCATGCGGGGGATGAAGATGGCTAACGGTGGTTTCAACCCCGCGGCCAACGTGCAGTTGGCTGCCGACACCGAAAGCCGCGCCATCTTGGGGGTGGAAGTCAGCAACGAGGGTTCCGACTCGGCTGGGTTGAGCGAGCCGATGCGTCAGCAAGTGGAACAACGAACCAGTGGCAAGGTGAAACAGCACCTGGTGGACGGCGGCTACTTGTGCATGGAGGACATAGTCGAGGCCCACCAGCAAGGGGTGGAGTTGTTCGTGCCTTCCAAACCGGCCAGAAACCCGCAGAACCGGGGCCAGGAGTTGACACCCAAGCCAAGTGATTCGGAAGCGATCCAGGCATGGAAACAACGCATGGGAAGCGAAGAAGGCAAGAAAATCTACCTACAAAGGGCCGCCACCAGCGAAACAGCGAACGCTGAATTACGAACTCATCGCGGGCTGGCGCCGTTGACCGTACGTGGCCTCAACAAAATCAAATGCGTGGCGCTATGGTGCGCCTTGGCTTACAACCTGACCCACTTCAGCAAGGCGCTTCTCAGCTAAAACCGAGCTGAATGAGCAAAACAGAAGATCGAGCACCGAAAACAGAAAGGATCGAGCACCCTATGGCAAGCGGAACAGTGTAGAACCGCACCTTGGCCTGATGGCCGCTTCGCAATCCGACCATAACGAAACATGCTCGATCCTGGCGGGCTTAAAACTAATCGGTATTAAGTCACAGGCTCTGAGCGGAGCGCCTCACAGACTTGTCGTGTGACACAGCACTTGAGGGCGCGCAGTCGAAGGACCCCGAGGGTGCTTCTTACCCATGCCGCTCGGAGCTTTTCAACCACTGAAGCCCGAGAACAGGATCGAACTCGGGACGGGTCGTGCGAATGAGGCTGAGCTTCTTTTCGAACCGCCAACCTGCCGACTTAGCAAGGTGCCAGCAGTTCTTGTTCTCGACCTTTTGGAAAGCTGGTGGGTCCGCCAGGGGCGGCCTTCGGTGGTTGAAAAGCTCCGAGCGGCATGGGTAAGATAAGCACCCTCGGGGTCCTTCGACTGCGCGCCCTCAAGTGCTGTGTCACACGACAAGTCTGTGAGGCGCTCCGCTCAGAGCCTGTGACTTAATACCGATTAGTTTTAATCCCGCCAGGATCGAGCATGTTTCGTTATGGTCGGATTGCGAAGCGGCCATCAGGCCAAGGTGCGGTTCTACACTGTTCCGCTTGCCATAGGGTGCTCGATCCTTTCTGTTTTCGGTGCTCGATCTTCTGTTTTGCTCATTCAGCTCGGTTTTAGCTGAGAAGCGCCTTGCTGAAGTGGGTCAGGTTGTAAGCCAAGGCGCACCATAGCGCCACGCATTTGATTTTGTTGAGGCCACGTACGGTCAACGGCGCCAGCCCGCGATGAGTTCGTAATTCAGCGTTCGCTGTTTCGCTGGTGGCGGCCCTTTGTAGGTAGATTTTCTTGCCTTCTTCGCTTCCCATGCGTTGTTTCCATGCCTGGATCGCTTCCGAATCACTTGGCTTGGGTGTCAACTCCTGGCCCCGGTTCTGCGGGTTTCTGGCCGGTTTGGAAGGCACGAACAACTCCACCCCTTGCTGGTGGGCCTCGACTATGTCCTCCATGCACAAGTAGCCGCCGTCCACCAGGTGCTGTTTCACCTTGCCACTGGTTCGTTGTTCCACTTGCTGACGCATCGGCTCGCTCAACCCAGCCGAGTCGGAACCCTCGTTGCTGACTTCCACCCCCAAGATGGCGCGGCTTTCGGTGTCGGCAGCCAACTGCACGTTGGCCGCGGGGTTGAAACCACCGTTAGCCATCTTCATCCCCCGCATGGCCGCGTCCGTGGTGCTTACCCGCGGCTGCTTGGCTCGGATCTTGTCCCCACACTTGCCTTTCCCTGCCCTCTGCGCCGCCTCCGCCTGCTTCTTCTTCAGCTCCGGCAACTGCGCGATCGCCTGCTCCAACCGCTCTTGTCGCGACTCCGCCGCTCGCTTACGCGCCGCCTTCTGCCGCGTCGTTACCGCTGCCGATTGTGCCGGCGATTCCAGCTGCTCGCGCAACTCCGACACATGCTGCTGGGCTTGCACAAACAGCTGCTGCAATCGTTCTTCCCGGCGAAAACTGCTGCTCCCGGCGCTCACCCGCACCCGCACTCCATCCTGACTGATGCGACTCACCCGTACTAACTTCTTGTCCACCAACGTCACTAGCACCTGCGTAAACAGGGCGTCTAAGGCACCCGCGTGATCGGTACGGAAGTCAGACAGCAGGCGATGATTGACACTGACCCCGCCACACAACCAGCGAAACGGCAGACTCTCTTCACAGCGACGTGACAGCTCCCGTGCCGAACCTATCCCGCGCACACACCCATACAGCCATAAACCCACCAGCAGATGAGGATCAGTCGCATTACGACCAGCTCGCCCTTCACGGGCTCGGATCGGCGCGCAAAAACCGCTCACGTCCAGCTTCTCCACTACCGCCATCACCGTACGTACTCGATGATCCGAGGACACCAAATCATCTATGCAATGCGGTAAAAGAGAAAGCTGAAGACGCTCTGCTTTACGAAGACGCACTGCACCCTTCTGCTCGACTTCCCCTGCCTCGTTATTGCCCATGTCTCTTCTTACAACTTCATCCCCCCAACCGCTCAATGTTTTCAGAAAATTGCACCAAAAAAGTCACAGGCTCTCAGGATGACGATTTTGTGGTGAGTTGGAGGGAAACCGAGTTTTTCTGCATCCTGTAAGGCCGCATCGCAGCGCAGGAATCCGCGCCCAGCGGCGATTCTCCGCGTCTACCTGGTTTTCCGGTGAAAACCGACAGTTGGCGGTATTCTTGATGCACGCGAGCGCCGCGTCTCGCCACGGTCCCGGTTTTCACGGGCGCCGCTTTTCTCGAGTTCAGGGGGCCGCGCGATCCATGTTCTCTGTCTCAATGTTTATGAGCGCGATCGCGATTAACCTTTATCTCGCCGCCAGCCTCATCGGCTTCGCGACTGGGACGGCGATCAGCATTCTTCTTCTGGTTCTCACCGTGCGCGCGGCCAAACTGCCGGGCGCCAGCGCAGCCAATATCCTGTTCGTGACTTGCTGCCTAATATGGAATCTGAGCGGTCTCGCGCATTCCGTCGCCCTCACATGCGGCGCGCCCGAACAGGGACGAGCGGCGCTCATCATCCTGGCCTGTCAGTACACTGCAGCCGCGGCATGGCCCATCACCGTATTAAGCCTGTGGAGCCCGCTCACTACCCTGCATTGGCAAAGAATCGGCTGCCGGTCGCTGCAGGCGCTGGCGGTGATCACCTGTACACTGATCGTCATACCGCTCTGGCACGGCGTCTTAACCGGTGAGAACTCGTCACTGCTTTTCCTCAAGCTATCGACCCCATACAACGGAGCCATTCTGCTCACGCTGGGAATCGCCCTGTTCCGGGAACGGCTCGCATCGCGGGCGATGAGGCTTCCTGTTCTGGCGATACTGGTGGGCACTTTCGGCGCCATGACGGGAGTTCTCATCACGCAATTGTTGCCGTTGGACCGTGTTGTTTTGGACCTGCTCCGCGTCGTCAGCGAACAGATCACACTCCTCGTCGTTCTAGGCGCGTTCTTCTTGTTCGCCCGTTTCCGGTTTTCCGATTTGTTTATCCGTCATAGCCTCAAGGTCGTGTTGGCGGCGCTCACGGCCGTGGCCTTCACGCTGTCCTACTACGCCCTCTCGTTCTTCCGATTCGAGGGCCGCGTGGCATATCCGGGGGCTGCCCGGGCATGCCTCGAGACCCTGACGGCGGTTCCCATGCTGGTCCTGTTTACGTTCGTTGACCGTCGTATCGGCGAATGCGTGAACCGTTGGATCTTCCATGCGCCGGACTACCGCACTCTGCTGCGGGAGTTGTCGGAAAAGCTGGCGCGCCTTCGGTCCGAGACAGAGATCGCCGACGCCGTGGAGACAACTGCCCGTCAATCGCTGGAGCTGAGAGCCGCCCAGCTGGTTACGCTCGAGAACTTGTCCAAGACGAGCCTGCCCAAATCGAGTTGGATGCACTCGAATGTGCCCGAGCCGGATTGGTTGAACGCGGTCAACGACGGCGAACTCGTGGAACTCGATTGCCAGAACCCAAGCCACGCAGGACACAACCAGGACGAAGTCGAATTGCTCGTTCCGGTTCGATCGGAGGGCCGGGTCACCCACATGCTCGCCATCGCGCCCGGTCCTGCGCGGCGCGGCCTGGTGACGCACGAGGTGAATTATTTGCGCAGCGTGGCAGCGCAGTTCGGTCATCGGCTCGACGCACTGCACATGGAAGAGCGGCTGATCGTGGTGAAGAGCCGTGAAGCGGTGCTGCAGCAGCAGGTGACCGAGGCGGAACTGCGCGCGCTGCGCGCTCAGGTCAACCCGCATTTTCTCTTCAACTCGCTCAACAGCATCGCAAACCTCGTGGTGACCAATCCCGAGCGAGCCGAGACCATGACGCTGCGGCTCGCCAGAGTCTTCCGCCATGTGTTGGCCAACTCCGCGCGGCCCCTCATTTCGCTGCACGAAGAGATGGACTTCCTGGAGACGTATCTGCAGATTGAAGAAGCTCGGTTCGGCAGCCGGCTTCAAGTCAAGATCGCCGTCGACCCGGCGGTCGCCATGGAGCAGATTCCCTCGCTGATCCTTCAGCCCATTGTTGAAAATGCGCTGAAGCACGGCCTGGGACCGAAGCCCGGTCCAGGCCACTTGTGGATCACTGCCGAGGCCGACGGGAATCAGGTGCGTCTGCGAGTGGAAGATGACGGCGTCGGACCCGCAATCGGTGTCTTGAAACTCAACGGCAGCAATGGACGATCGAACGGAGTCGGGCTCGAGAATGTTGCGCAGCGCCTCAATGCGCTCTATCAGGACCAGGGCCGGATGACCATAGAAGTGCGGCAGGCGGGTGGAACGCGCGTCACAATTCTGTTGCCACGCGAGAGCGGAGCCGCGGCGTGATGCGGAGCCTGGTCATTGACGATGAGGCGGATGCTCGCGCGCGGCTGATCCGGTTGCTCGGCGCTCATCCCGAAGTCGCTGTGATCGGCGAAGCTCAGGATGGCCTCGAGGCGATTGAGAAGATCGAAGAGCTCCGGCCTGACCTTTTGTTTCTCGACATAGAAATGCCCGGGCTCAAGGGCTTCGAGGTACTGCGGTCGATTCCCTCCGCCATCGAGATCCCGCTCGTCATCTTCACCACGGGGTACGACCAGCACGCCCTCGCGGCCTTCGAGGCCAACGCGCTTGCCTATCTGCTCAAGCCCATCGAACGGGAGCGGTTGTCGCTTGCGATAGAACGCTCGAGCAAGCTTTGCTCTCTTTCCGTGGAAAAAGAAAAGGAGCGCGCGAGCATTCTGCGCGCGACGGGCGAGGCGCCGAAGACGCTCCGCAAAATCGTCTGCCGGAAAGACGGACGCGCCCTGCTTGTGCCTTCGGAACAAATCCTCTGGTTCCAGGTGCAGGATGGCATCGTGCATGCGACGACAGCGAAAGACTCGTTCTGGGTGAACTACCAGCTGGCCGAACTTGAAGCCGCCTTGCCGCCGGAGGAGTTCTTCCGCGCGCGCCGCGAGGTGCTGGTCAATATGTCGCGGATCAAAGAGATCAAGCCTTACTTCAAGAGCAGCTTTCTGCTTGTTATGTCCGACGCTGCGTCCACTGAGATCGCCGTGAGCGAACGGCAGGCCCGGCCGCTGCGCCAGCGCCTGCCGGGTCTCTAGAGCGCTTTAGGAAATACTGTGAGGTCGCTGAGCTTGGTGGGGGCCGGCGCTTCTTGGGGTCGCGCCGGCTTGACTTAATGGACTCGCCCCTACACCATTTCCTGAAGCGCTGTGACGTTCGTCCGGCACAGAGCCGCTCTCCGTTGGCCGCTGAGAGTTCGCGCTTCTACGCCGCCCGAACCGCTAAGAATCCGGGATTCCGAACGAGGTCGGTTCCCGGACGAGGGTATGGTATGGCGGAAAACGATCGACACTTCGATCCGCCAGTCGGATGCCTCACTTTCAATCCGCTCATCGCTGACGAACCACGTTCTCTCTCCGTGTATCAGGGTGGATTTTTAGGTCAGCAAAGTGGGCGATTGTTCCTTGTCCCACCCAGAGCGCAACCCTCAAGGCGAATCTCCCGCGAAGATTGGTCAGGTCGCCTTCCGGAGAGACACATCGCCAAAATGGCGATTGAACCCACATGTCTGAGGTTCATTGGCTATTTCTTTTCTCGCATCCACGGAGTGAAAGTAAGTCCGACCAATAGTCCGTCTGAATCGAGAAAGCGGCTCACCGTTTGACCCCATGGTTCCTTCTTGTTCTTGATAAGCATTCGATACCCCATCGATTCAAGCTCCGCCGTGGCTATCTCGACACTCTCCACATCGAACTCAAGCCAAGCGCTGGGCGCCGCCAAACTATCCGGCCACGCGCTGCTACCAAAACAAGACTCGGCGGCTTGGGAGAGGGGCCAAAGGGCGAATTCCTTTGCGCCCTGCAGAGCATCCGTATGGAGGTAGCCGCCCTTCTCCTCTTTGAAGGAAATATCGAGGGCCTTCGCGTAGAGTTTGCGGCTGGCATCTGTATCGCGAACGATCGGACCAAAACCCGCAATGAAAAGAATTCTCGTTTTTTTCAGTCCTTGCATGGCATCTCCTCTTTGTGCGGCGAGCGCCACTCCCGCAGCCGCAATACCCGCAATGAGTTCTCGTCTCGTCATGGATCGAACGATAGTTGGAAGGAACCACTACGTCTTGAATAAATCGGACATTTGCAGAGTGAACTCGGTGGGAAGCTTATCCAGGATTAGCTTTTGGCTGGGGTATAGAAATCGACAAGGTTTCCGTCCGGGTCGCGGAAGTAAATGGAACGTGTCCCCCATGGCTGCGTGGTGGGGGGCTTGACCCAGACTTTGACAAGGCTCTCGAGTCTCTTATACTCCAGGTCTACGTCGTCAACGCTGAATTCCAGAATGACGCTCCTGTTCTTCGCCCCCTGGGCCGAACCGGGGATGTACTTTTCCTGGGCCTCGGCCGCGTAGATCGCCAACACTCCAACGCTTGTCCGAAACTCGGCATAGTCTTCACCCGACCACTTTGCTTTCAGCGTCAGGACGGGCCCGTAGAAACCTACAAGCCGCTTCACGTTGTTGGTAATCAGGCATGTGTGGGCAAGCGCCGGGAGGTGGCCAGGACGGGGTGGATGCCTTTCAATAGGCTGCGGGCAAGCCAGACGTCCGGCGGCAACCACCGCCAGCATCATTGCCAACCGACAGATACGAAGCGTGATCATCGTGGTGTTCCGGCTGAAGCGAATGTCCAGCTTGCGAGAGATACAGGTAGAGACAAAGCGAAGTTGCGATTGGAGACCACGGGGAGTTTTCTTCACGCAATGGAGGCTATCGGGAACGGCATTTCATGTCTTGAACAAATCGGACATTTGCAAAGTCGATTTGGTGGAACGGAGCAGCTCTGTTGGCCGGATGCTGGCCAGACGGTGGACATCACGAGTCATATGCGCTTGATCGGCGTAGCCGGTATTCACGGCGAGATCTGCCAGGCTCTGCTCGGGGCCGGTCTCACGCGCCGTCTTGAGAAGACGGTGGAAACGCAGCACGGATTGAAACATCTTTGGACCGTAGCCAATGGCAGCCGAAAATCGCCGGTGAAGCTGACGTTCGCTTATCCCGATCCAGTGGCTCAATTGCCCGATATGGCCGTGCGGATGGCGCGAGAGCCACTGGATACCGGCCAGAACAGCGTGGTCGACGGGAGCGAAATGTTCAACCGAGGCAAAGAGAGCTTGCGCGAGGGCTGATCGCCGAGCTGCGGCGTCTGGCTGCTCAATCACCCTCCCAAGCCGCGTGGTTTGCATGGCGCCCTTGACAGCCGTAGTCGGAATCGCCTGGTTGAGCAGCTCCGATGCGGGCATGCCGAGTAGGCAGGACGCTCGACCAGGCCGCAGCCTCGCACCTGTGATTCTGGCCCCAACAGGCAATCGGGCCACGAAGGCAACGGTCCAGGGGCCAAACAGCATAGGGGATTCATCGTTAATGAAAACGATGTCGACACACGCGTCGGGCAGCACCCGGTGCTCATATACTCCGCGCGATCCAACGATCGTTTGCGTCCAGAAACATAGGAAGTGGGCGGCAAGCCGTGCGGGAGCAATGAACTCCGTGTATTCCGAAGTGGTGCCGGGCGGAGGCAACTCCTCAAGATTCATCGCGATCCCGAGGTGTTGGGCCGTGCTCTGATGCACACGCATGAAATTATATTAATCCCGAGTAACGGGCGATCCGAGTGTGATCCTCCCCCCTGCCTGAAGAGTCTCGTTTTCGGTAACTCGCCCGTCTGGCTCTTAGAACCGAATTAACTTTCCAGAAATCCCATTTTGAAGGGGAGGAATTCTCAAACTGACCGTTGCCTGAATATCAAGCCATCGGCTGTCCTTGAACGGATTCGTGACGCCATGATCATCGAGACATACCCATCATTTGCGCGAGGGCGGTGTCGATCTCGCTCGACGGTTCCGTTCGCGTGTTGGTGAGGACGGCCCAACACATGCCGTTTGCCGTGCGCGCCATCATGGTGGTGGATCCAGGCAGGCTGCCGTTGTGCCACCAGTCTCCAGCTCCGTTGTCGCCAACCATCCAGCCACGGGCGTAGCGCGCCTGACCTTGTGGATAAGCGGGCGCCGGGGTGGTCATTGCCCGGACAGTTGCGGGCTTGAGCAGGGCGGGGATACCAGGCGCGCCGGCGACGTGATTGAGAAACTGGACGAGCTGGGTGGAAGAGGCGATCCATCCGTCGTCCGAGTCCATCCGGGTGACGTTGATCTTGTAGGGGTCTTCGCTGTACTGACCGTAGTAAACGACTTCGTTCACCGCCCGCTGACTCTCTTTGTTGGCGCCGATCTGCATGGTGGAGATCCCGCACGGCGCCAGGATATTGGCCTGCACGTAGGACGCATAAGGCTGGCCAGTGACCGCTTCGATCACGCGGCCGAGGACGCAGTAGCCGAAGTTGGAAAAGGCCCAGTGGGTCCCGGGTGGGTTGGTGAGGGGCACATTCGCGACGGTCTCGGTAATGAGTTTGGCTTGATCCCAGGAGGAGTTGCGCATCATGGGGTCGGTCGAGTCGTCCGGCCAGCCGCCGGCTGTATGGGTGAGCAGATGATCGACAGTGATGTCGGTGACGTACTGCTTGTACGGCGGCTTGCCGTATTTTGTGCCCAGAATGCCGGAGGGACCGAAGACCTTGTCGGTGAGGTTGAGCTTGCCTTGCTCGATAAGCGAGAAGATCGTAACCGCGGTGATGGGCTTGGTGACGGACGCGATCCGGAAGAGGCTGGCCTGCTGCACCTGCACGAGGTGCTGGCGGTCCCCCATGCCCACCGCTTCGTCATAGACGAATTGGCCGTTGCGGGAGATCGCAATCGAACTGGCGGGGACTGAGAATTGCTGACGAAAGGCCGCCGCCCTGCGGCCCATCTCCCCACGCTGCTGGGCGTTGAACCCTCCGTATTGCGCTTGCGCGGCGGCCCTCGAGGTAGGGAGCGTAACGGCGCTTGCAGCGAAGGCGAGAAGGCTTTGCAGAAGGGAGCGGCGAGTGAGGGACCGGTTCGGCATTGGCTCGGGTCGTCCTTTTGTAAGTCGCGAGGATTTTGCCTAGAGAATGCGAATTCTATCCGTTTGCGAGAAGCGGTGAAACAGATTGAAGATTGCTGTAGATTTTCTCCAACGAAGTGAGTGCACCGGAGGACCTGTGAAGACGTTTTCGTATGCGGTTTTGTTTGTTTGTCTTGGGCTGATCGTAGGCCGTTCAGGGTTTGCGCAGCAACCACCTCAGCAACAACTGCCGGCCAGCGTTTCCGGCAAGTGGATCTTGTACTGCAAGGATCCGAATGGATCAACCTCCGCGAAGTACCTGGACCTGGAGCAAAAAGGGTCGGCCATCACCGGCCACTTCAAAGGGCCGAATCAGTCCGGCGGTGTGGAAGGCACGATCAATGAGCAACACCTCGTGGTTCGAACCAAGACCCGAGACGTCCTGACCTTTCGAGGCAGGGTGGAGGGACCCAGGGTTCAGGGCGTAGTTCAAGGCACAACCTTCAACGGCACCTTCCATGATCGAGGCGGCACGGGATCGTTCCAGGGGCAGCGATCGAATTGAGGATTCGCCGGTAAGAGGTGTGACCCCCAGGAATGACGATGCGGGCGAGGCGCGTCCTGGGGGCAAACCTATCGCGAACTCAGCTGAATTGGTATGCTGTCACCGGATATCCCCAAGGGAATTGCATGTTAGTGATACGCGCAGAACAGACGGTCGCCCTCGGTGCGAGCGTAAAAAGGCGATTCGAGCGGGAAATGGCCGATCACCTGTCAACGTTTTTTCCCGAGCAATGCGCGGCCCTGCGCGACGACGAATTATCGCTGTTCATTCAAACGACGGTCGACCGGGCGCTTGGCTATGGCATCAATCGCGAGCGCGATGTGTGTAAGTTCCTGGACGTGGCCATGGCTCTGGGAAAAGACTTCGATCGTTCCGGCGAGCACCCATGGTCGCGCGAGATCCTGTCAGACGAGATGCTGGTTGGCCAGGAGAAGATCGAGCGGTTGGTGCAGGGGGCTCTCAAAGTGACTACCGAGGCGAGTCCTTCGCATGGCTAATGGAAGCGGCGGAAAGGGACTCGGACCGGCGGTTAGCAAAGCCGACAAATCCGTCGGGACGAGTTGCGTCGGCAGCCCGGCGGCCCCATGCCCTGGACAGCTGATCGTGCGTGTGCGCACGCCACTCGACGTTGGTATTCCGGGAGTGACGGTCAAAGTGACGGGGCAAGGGGTGAAGACAACCGGTGCGAGCGGTGTTGCCGATTTCGGCAAGGTTCCAGCCGGATCCTACAGTATCACCGCGCAAAAGAAGGATTACGGGCCACTGCCCAGCGGAACCGCGGTTTTTGCCATCGGCGACGCGACCGCAACCCAGAGCGTGCCCTCGGGAAAGACGGTGACCGCAGAGATGCGCATGGTAACGGTGACGTCGGTGAAGGTGAGCCATACTCCCGTGGTCGCGGCAACGCCGTTGCGCATCTACAAAACTGCCGTGGGCGATGTGCACGTAGACCATGTGATCACCTGTACTGCGCTGTGCCCCAAGAAGGCAGGCAGCGGGGCGGGGACACAATTCCCTGTCAGGGTCGATTGGACCTTCACCGCCCCGGCCGCAAACGCTCCCAAGGCGAACGGCGGCAAGGACAACACCGATATTCATTTCGGATTGGCAACGGGATTCCCTATGTCGGGTGGAGGAACAACCACCGGCTCAACCGTAACCAATGATTCAGGAGTCACGCAGATCACTTTGCGAGCGTCGGTGACGTCAGGGGATCATTTCACGGTTACAGCGAGAGTACTGCGCGATCCCGCGGACACTAGCAAAGGGGATTTGGGTCGCGATCACTCGCCCAACTTCGAAGTATGGAAGAAATTGGACTACAACAATCTTTACCGCATGGTAACAGGAGCGCAAAAGGGGTTCGACCTGGCCGCGCGGACCACCGTGCCGAATGTCCAGCCGGCGTTCACGCCCACATTCACTGAGTACACCGTAGGGCCGACGCATGAGGTCCCTTACCGGGAGTACATCACCGACCTGGTCCCGCCAACGCCTGCCCAGTTGCCGCTGAACGGCACGGTACAGATGGTCAGCGACGGGGACGATACGCGGGTGGTGACCATCCATGGATTGGTGGTAGCGGCGGACGGATCGACCAGTACGGGTACGGAGGCGCTTACCCTGACCGGAGCCACGAGCGTGGCAGGCGCAACCAAATTTCAAAAAGTTGCGACCGTCAGCGTTGCGGCGTCGCCGGCCCGGAAAGTTACGATTTCGTCATCAGGGGGAGCCGCGATCGCGACCGTTGCCGCTCACCATACAACCGCTTCGCCCAATTTTCTTTTCGATACAGCTGCGGCCGTGCAGACCAAGGCCCAGGCATGGTATGACGCGAACGACACCCAACTGGGCACGGACATGGCGGCGCTCAACACCTCCATCGGGGCCGCAGGATACTTCATGGTGGGCGCCGCCTATTACCACCCGAAGCAAGACGGCCGCGCCGCGACCGGCAAGACAACTTTTTACGCGGGCTATCCCAGCGTCCGGATTACTTATCACACCACCAGTTTCCATCCCGATGCGGAGTGGGGAGGGACGGACGGCGTCAATCAAGGCAAGATGTCATGTCTGTTTCTCAATGTTGGCGGGGGGAGTTATGCCTCGATGGTGGCGCGGCATGAGATCGGCCATGCATCCGATCATGTCACTTATGGAACAGGCGATGATCATTGTCCTCAGCGCACCTGCCTGATGTATTTCTCTTCGACGCAGAACACGTTTTGTACGATTAATCCTGATCACTCAGTGCACCGCACGGAAGGGTGGTCATAATGAGCGTGCAATACCTGGTGGACGTAGAACCGCTCAGGGGAATGGTGGGCGCGCCGGTGACAGCGATGCTCCGGTGCAGGGCCTACGGCAGGAGTGCGGGGATCTTGACGTTCGCGCACAGGTCCCTGGTGCTGGAACTGGACGGAACGCATTTGCCCGAGCCGTATCTGGCCTTTCCCAACCGATTCGCCGTCGAGGACGGCCAGATGCTGATTCGCATGTCCGCTCCGGGTGGAATCGAGGATCTCGAAGATGGCGAAGAGCGGGTGCGCACTTTCGACCTGTCGGATCTGTTTCCGGATGCCGTGCTCAACCCAGGCCGGCTACTGTTTACCTACCGCCTGGAAGAGGCGGAACCGCCGGTGCGGCCGGAGCCCGCAGCCTTCGAACTGCAGTCGGGGCCAGAAGCGGTGCCGCTTCTCATCCAGTGTCTGAATTCTCCGTCCGCAGCGGTCCGGTCTCGCGTCTCTGTTCTTCTTCACCAGATGACCGCACAAGACTGGTCGACGTCGACAGAGTGGTCAGAGTGGTGGACGAAGTACGGGAACCGGCTGCCGTGGGACTACGACTCCGACGGGGCGGTGTTCAACGCCGGCGCGGCTACCCCGGCCCCGCCGCTCGGCCGCAGCGGCCGTCTCGGCGGCGTGGCGTACCCGGCAAGTTCAACCGAAACCTCATGACTGACCGTTGGGCACATCTGTCGCGACGAAGTGTCCTCCCTGTGCTGGGATGCGGGCTGGTTGCCGGCCTGGAACTGTGGGCACAGCCGGGGCTTCGATACTCTTTGGCGGTACGACCGGAAAAGGCCTGGCTAGGCGACCCGGTGGTGGCGGAATTAACCTGCGTGGCATCGCAGGGGGGAGCGGAGGCGTTCAGCTTCGAGGATGCCTCGCTCGAACTGGAACTAAGACGTATACCGAGCTCGAGCGAACCGATCTTGGATTTTCCCAATCGCACCGTGGTGCAGCAGGGATCGTTGCAGGTTCGCATGCACCCAGCCGGCCGCCAGCAACTGGCCCGCGAGCAGCGACTGCAACGCACGTTCGAGCTGATCCGCATTTATCCTCGTTGGATTCTCGATACCGGGGACTTTGAATTTTCCTACCGGCTGGGGCCCGAGGAGCATCCATTTCACACCGGGCCGGCACGGCTCACCATCGCATCCGGACCGGCTGCGATCGCCAGACTACTTTCGTTGCTGGAGCACGAGGATGAGGCCGTACGGGATCGGGCTGCCGGCCTCTTGCTCCTCATGACCGCGCACGTTACCGCATACAACGCTGACGCCTCGCCGGAGGAAAGACGCGAAGCGGCTGAGCAATGGCGGGAGTGGTGGCAAACAGCGGGCGCAAAGATGCCGTGGAACTACCAGTCGCAAGGGGCGACCATCGGCCACGACGTTGCGCCGGCGAGCGCATCCGGGCCCGGCAGGTTGTTGGGTGGAATCGCTTACCAGCGCCGGGGTCTGGCAGCAGCGAGTGGGTCGACGATCGCGTCGATTCTCAGAGACTGGCTGCGCAGCCCGTCCGGGGATCTGCTCCAGGGACGGCGGTGGATTGCGGACCAACTGGTTGAGTATCCGCCGGAAGACGTGATGCTTGACCCCGGACCGGAAATCGCGAAACTGCTGACCGCGGCAATTGCGCAGATCCCATCCCGAGAGAAGTCGGCATCCCTGGTGCTTGCCACGGCGGCAAAGATGCCGGATGAGGCGTACATCCAATCGTTGGCGGATTTGGAACAACAGGCCAGACGAAATACGGAGTTGCGTCTCTCGGGTTACTTCGCCGGCGGGCTGCTCGTTGTGCTTGATCCGGGAAGAACGCCGGTTGGAACCGGCCAGGCGTGAGGGACCGAAAAATTACCCCGCTCTAGCCGCAGCCATCTTGGCGCATTCTTCGCAGAAGGGAACGCCGCTTTCTGCGGCTTGCGTGAGGGCTGCCACAATCCCATCTTGGTCCGCGCTTCCAGCCAGCGTGTTGTTTTCGGGTACTTCGCTGACCGCAGGAGGTTCTGACGACTTGGGCCCTCTCCTTGGAACCGGCGCAAACGCAGATTCTGGCAGCGTTTTCACGGTATAAACCTTCACCACTGGCTCGCAGATGTGCCAACGACCGCTCTCCACCAGGTGCGCGATCTGCTTGACCACGTCCTCGTCACGCATGCGGTTCAGCGGGAGCGAGAGTCCTGTCTCCACCAGAACCCTGCGCATGGTAATCATGGCGAAGGGGTCTTTCTGTCGGGTTTGAAGCCAATACTTTGCCGAAAACCCTCTTTCGAAGCCCACGAGCCTTCGACCGCGGCATGCGATCGCTCGATGCAGCTGCCATCCTGGTAGATTTTTTAAAACTGACTTGTCGTCTCCAACGCCTGCATCAGGACTCGACGATGGGTCGCCTTGTGATCCCTTGTCGAGGGCAACACCGTTTTCCTTTTCCTGATCGAGGGGCTGTTCGTAAGCCATACTCAGTGGCTGGACCATAGGTCTGACTCCGATGCAAAACTCGTTGAACAGCTCTCGATCGCACGTCGCTTGGTGAAATGTACGACTGCGACCGTCCATCGACGCTATGTTTTGACCACCTCTTGCTGAAGGCGGTCATTTTGGTCTAATTCGAAAGAGATCATCGCGGCGGGATCCTCCGACTCCATGGAAAACTTGATGACGGACGAACCAAAAACGTGTTTCAGTTCTCCAACCCGGCAGGTCGGAAGGTACACCCGCAAAACTCTCGGATCATAATAGCGAAACAGAAGATGGCGGCCGGCTTCATCGCGGACGCGAAGAAAGGTCCGTAGGTGTCGCCTCAGAGTTCGTATAGGATCATCGGATTGGAGATACATTCCCCAAGCCTGGCCCCACCCGAACTCCAGCAAGCTATCAGACAGACTGTCGCGCGGGGAAAGCTGCACCAGGTGGGGAGCAGCCTGCTCCAGCTCGGGGGAGAGTTCTCCTGCAAACAGGCAGCATTTATCCAGATAGCAGCGCGAAACGAGACTGTATATCCTTTCGTCTCTCGCCCCATCCAGAACGGCCCAAACGTTGACTGGCCGGACGGAATCCTCCGGCCAAAGTAACTGTTTCAATCTGCAGACGTTCACGATGGACTGAATCCTAAACGTTCCTGGTCTCGCTTTGCAACGATGGCGGGTATCTCGGGTCTGACCGCCAGACGACAACCAGGTGACAGTATGCTGTCCCCGCCAGAGTCTGAACGGAGAAGACGGCGATATCGCTTGCGGTTGTCGGCTCTGTCAGCTTAAGCGCAAAGATTCAGGAATAAGAGCGATATAGCACAGACAATCATTGTGGGCATTGGTTACTTTCTGGGCATGAAGAAGTATTTGGTACTTGCCCTGTTTATGCTCTTTACAGCCGGCGCTTTTGCGCAGCCATATCGGCATCACCTCCACCACCGCCGCTACCACCACCATGTGATAGTCATTCGGCATCACCGCAACACTACTACCACCACGAGCAAGCTCTGGTAGTCGTTCGGTAATTTATCTGCTATCGGACATGGATCATTGAGGTTAGCGTACGAAACGGACGCTGCGCGCCAAAACACAGATTCGAACTTGATTCTTCACATCTATAGCATTTCACTATGACTGTGGTGTGGATGGAGTTGGGCTGATCAAATTTAATTCATTTCACTGGTAACGTTACCGACTTTTATGCCATATGTGGTCTGCATTGCTCAGACCGGGATGATCTAAGCCGGTACAGTAAAGAACGTAGGGGTAGGTAGAGGATGGCCCCGATGATAGTGAGGGTAAGTTATGCGTGGATTTACGATTCTTGCTTTGACTGCTGTTGCTGGAATCTGCTTCACATCAGCCACTCCCAAAACGGAAGCTCAGGTCAGCGTCACCATTGGAGCTGAGCCTTCATGTCCCTACGGTTACTATGACTACAGTCCTTATAACTGTGCTCCGTCCGGCTACTACGGCCCGGAATGGTTCAATGGCGGTGTCTTCATTGGCGCTGGTCAGTGGTACCATGGCCAAGGTGGCTTCCATGGCAAGGTAGACAACCATTACGATCCGAAGCAAGGCTATAAGGGCCCAATGCCCAGGAATGGCGAGAAAGCAGCACCGCCAAGCCATAACGCTAAGGCTCCCACGCAGTTTAAGGGCAATGAAGTGCATGACGGACACGGCCAAGTAAGTGAGGGCAAAAAATAACCCAATACCAACCGGCATTCCAGTCTGCCGACACGGTCCAACTTTCGGAACGATTTAGACTTGTAAGCTGGCGGCCTTTCTCTCAACCAAGAGAACCCGTCCAGGACTGATTCTAGCAAAGGGCAGATGTCAACGGATTAAAGTGGACATCTGCCCTTTCTTTTTCTATTGCAAAGATCTCCCCCGGAGCAAAACACTGAAAGCGGCCGCCACTATTCCTATGCGCGGGATACAAGAGTTTCGGGGACAAGAGTTTCGGGGCCAGGTAGCTTAACCCCCATCTGAAATGCAGTTCAAATCCCAAGCTAACGATGAACGTCCAAATCCTCATCAGCAATCGTTATGCCCTTTTAAGCATTATGCTCTATATGGCATAATATTCCATGAGCTGGGCCGCATACTTCCATCCCAGGTTCAAAGCCGAGTTCGATGAGTTGTCCATGGCCGTCCAGGATGAACTGCTTGCTTTGTTGGTTCCGCTGCGGGAGTATGGGCCATTGCTGGGAAGACCCGAGGTAGACACGCTCAACGAATCGAAGTACTCGAACATGAAAGAGCTACGGTTTAAGGCTGACGGAGGCGTTTGGCGCGTCGCTTTTGCCTTCGACCCAGAGAGAAACGCGATTCTCCTGGTTGCCGGTGACAAATCCGGAGCAAGCGAGAAAAAGCTTTACAAGCGGCTGATCGAAAAGGCCGACAAGAGGTACAAGGAACACCTCGACAATCTCTAGTCAATGGAGTGACTACGATGCGTGGGATGATTGCAGTGGACGATGTGACTGCCTCCTTGCCGAAGGAGCGGCAGAAGAAGATTGCGGCGCGAGGAAACGAGTTGCTGGAAAAGGTGCAGCGCCGCATGACCCTGAGCCAGATACGGAAAGGGCGGAAGATCACCCAGGCGAAGATGGCCGAGGCTCTCGGGATCGGCCAGATGCAAATATCGCGTCTGGAGAAGCGAAAGGACCCCCGGCTCTCCACCATGCAGCGCACGGTTGCTGCAATGGGAGGCCATCTGACGATGATTGCGACGTTTCCCGATCAGGAGCCGGTTGTCCTTGTCACTTCTCACCTCATTGAGAAGCCGGCGGCTCCCCCTAAAAAGAAACGGCGGGTTTAAGGAATCCGGCGACAGGATACCTATTCCCCACCACCCCTCGGGGCTACTTTCAATACCTCTCCTTGCCCAGCAGAAACCCGGTGCCGCCCCTAATGGCAGTCGCAGACCACGACCGTCAGATCGTCCGTCTGTGTCGAAGCCCAGGCCTGCACCGCAGAGAGGATCAGATCCGCCATCTCAGCCACCGCCCTCACCACCTACCCGGTTCCGTGCGTCCTACTCCGCCGTGATTTTGTAGATAGCCCAGGCCCGTCTATATTGCAAAAAAGGTATAATCTTAAGAAATGGCATGGTCCGTTGAATTTCTGGACGAAAAGGTCAGAGAGGCCTTGATGACTTTCCTTTTGATATCCGAGCCAGCTTTCAACGCATTGTGGAACTGATTCAGTCTCACGGCCTTGAACGCGTGCGCGAGCCCTATATGAAGCATCTGGAGGGTCCACTTTGGGAAATGCGCATGGATGGCAAAAGCGGAATAGCACGCGCCGTCTACGTGACAGCCGTCGGCAAGAGAATCATCATCGTCCATATCTTTGCCAAGAAGACCCAAACAACACCCCGCCGAGAGATTATGACTGCCCTGAAACGGGCGAAGGAGATTCAATGAAGCGCAAATTCATTTCGGTTGAAGAATCTTTTAAACGCTGGAAAGAAGATCCAAGGTATGTCGCCGCCTACAACGCGCTCGAAAAGGAGTTCGCCCTCGCCTCGGCTTTGATCAAAGCAAGGAGCGACGCAGAGATGACGCAAGAACAGGTTGCCGAGGCGATGGGAACCACCCAAGCCGTGATAGCGCGCCTTGAAAGCGGAAAAGTCTTGCCGTCAACGCGCACGCTGGAGCGGTTTGCCAAAGCCACACGCACCCGCTTGCGCATTAGTTTCGAGCCGGACCGCGAAGCTACCGGCTGACCTCCCCGAGGTCCAATACGCTGTATATCCCCCGGCCGCTCACCGCCGCGGCAATGATTCCTCAAACCGCAACAGGGAACCCTTCAGCCACCCGCTCCCCGCAAGAGCCCTAGTGCGCCGGTTAAACCGGCGAGTGCTCCCCGCGCTCGCGGTGAGCAGCTCAGCGAGCCGCTCCTGACCGAACTCTTCCTCAGCGCCATTCGCGGCCTCGATGACTCCATCGGTGTACGTCAGCAGGCGGTCCCCTCTTAGAGACGGACGGGGGAAAGGTCCCTTCAACCCCGCATCAGTGTCGGTATTCGCGAAGCTCTCCTCATCACTTTCGTCACCTGAAGTCACAGACTGGATCGAGCCGTTTGCCCGCTCCGCAGCCGCTATGGCAACTCCGCCATTGCAGGGGTCCGCTCAGTTTCAATCGATGTTTCGGCAGTTGTCATGGCAGTCGCATTGGCCGAAAGTCGAACGCGACCGGGTGTTCTGGAGCTTCGTACAACGATCAGAGCGCGGCCGTTGAAGAGTGCCCGGTGGTCGCCCTGATACGCTTCTTTGCTCGTGCCGTCTCCGTTCCCGACTGCCATAAGAGTGCCGGGGCCGCTGAGGGTGAATTGCACTTCGGCGGATGCGTTGGGCTGCAGGCGGCCTTGTGCATCGACTGCTTCCACGGTGATGAAGGAAAGGTCCTCACCGTCAGCGTGCAGGACATTGCGATCAGCCGTCAGGCGGAGTCTTACCGGGTCGCCCGTGGTCTCTAAAACGCTGGTGGCGACTTCCCGATCGCCATTCACTCCCGCCGCCTTGAGCGTGCCGGGAGCGTACGGTACGGTGAACAGGGCCTTGCGCTGCTGTTCAGGGCTGGTGGGCATTTCGCCGATGAGTTTGTCATTCAAATAAAGCCGCACCTTTTCCGTGCCGCTATAGACTTCAACCTGCATATCCTTTCCATCACAACCGGGCCAGGTCCAACTGGCCAGGGTCGGGTAAACACTCCAGCCGATGGAAACGATCTTCTTGCCTTCCGGTTCGGGCAGCCGTACGCTTGCGAACACCCGCTCTCCACCATTCCACAAAATGTCGCGGTAGTACGACCCGGGCTTGCGATAGCCGGTGAGATCCAGGTCGCCTGAGTACGAAGCGTGCCAGGGAAAGCCCGGGAACATGAACTTCATCATGGCCGCGGCAGGATTGGGCTGGCCGTTCTGTGGCTGCTGGAGAGCTTCGAAGGGATTCTTTCCGTCGGCTCCCATATTCGCCATCATCTGGCTCATCACGGCAGCCACCTGAACTGCCTGCCCGGCTTGCTCCGGGGTCGCATAGGACCAGCTTCCGATTCCGGATTCCCCCAGGTAATCCATCGCCGTCCAGACGAATTCTCCCAGGATGTACGGGTGCTCGTGAGTCAATTTCCAGTTGTCGAATGCGGCCGAAGGCAAGGATTCTGTGGTCATCATGATGCGGTTTGGAACTCGCTCATGATCCTTACCCTGGTTTTGCTTGAGGTTGTAGTTGTACCCGGAAACGTCGAGTTCTGACATGACGGCGTCGGTGCTTGCCGTATACGTCGCGCCCGGGAAGGCCTCCGTTACTGGCCGGGTACTGTCGAGAGAACGGACCCGGGCTGCGAGTTGCTTGGCGATCGGCGCACCCTCAGGTGTCCACGCCTCGGGAATCTCGTTGCCGATCCCCCAGGCGATGATGGAGGGATGGTTGCGGTCGCGCAGCACCATGGAGTCAAGGTCACGCTGCCACCAATCCTTGAAGAATTGCGCATAGTCATACTTCGCTTTGCTCTTTGTCCAAACATCGAAGGGCTCGTCGAGGACCAGGAGGCCGAAACGATCGCAAGCGTCCAGAAAGGCGGGCGAGGGCGGATTGTGGGCAGTGCGCACGGCGTTGAAGCCCGCGGCCTTCAGCAGTTCAACCCTCCGTTCTTCAGCCCGGTCGAATGCGGCGGCTCCGAGTGGCCCGTTGTCATGATGCACGCTGCCGCCCGCCAGCTTGATCGATTGACCATTGAGAAGAAGGCCTTTTTCTACTGACCAGGCGAGTGACCGCACGCCAAAACTGGTTTCGACGCGATCAGTCACTTTACCCGCCAGAAGGATTTCGGTGACCGCTCGATAGAGAACTGGCATTTGCGGAGACCAGAGCTTTGGCTGGGCGAGTGCAATCTTCTGCGTGGTTTCTCCGCCGGCGCCTGCACCGATCTGTACTTGTGATTGATCCTTTACCACAGGTTCCCCGGTCGCCGATAGCAGAGTCGTCCTTACCCAGACTTTGGCTGGTTTTGTCGAGGCGTTTTCCAGCTGGGTCCGGACCACGACGGTTGCATTCGCATCAGCGACATCCGGAGTACTCACAAAGACCCCCCACGGCGCCACGCGAACTGGCTCCGTAACCAAAA
Organism: uncultured Acidobacteriaceae bacterium; assembly: GCA_963830325.1. GTDB lineage: Bacteria > Acidobacteriota > Terriglobia > Terriglobales > Acidobacteriaceae > PALSA-350. The sequence goes on along the minus strand of CAWHMV010000023.1, from coordinate 95,934 downwards.
TGCGTACATGCCGGTAGATGCCTGATCCGGTATACCAGCGGCTGCTCGGCTGCTGCGAACAATCCACGCGCACGGCGATGACATTGGCTTTGGAGAAGTCCAAATCATGGGTCAGGTCGAACCGGAAACTGGTGTAGGCGTAGGGATGGATGCCGAGCTTCTTACCATTCAGAAACACGGTAGCGTTTGACGCCACTCCTTCGAATTCGACGCTGACCTGTTTGCCTTTCCAGCTTGCGGGAGCGGTGAAGGTCCTTCGATACCAGCCGATACCGGCGGGAAAGTATCCACCGCCCGAACCGGTTGCATTCTTCTCACTCGGCGCCTCTTCGATGCTCCAGTCATGAGGCAGGTCGACGGTGCGCCAGGCGGAGTCCTGAAAGGACTGCGCCGCAGCATCGGCGGGGTCGCCCAGGAGGAACTTCCATCCGTAGTCTGCTGTAAGCAACTGCCGCGGTGACGTGGTCTGCACTCCCCATGCTGGAGCGGTGGACGGCGGTAAGGCGGCGAGTAGCAGCGCGGCGATTTGGCGGAACCTTCTTTGCATCACGAGACTCCTTGCTTAAATCAATGGGCAGCGTCGGCCCGCTGCCGGCATACTTAGGGGGCGCGCAGGCCGAGCAGCAGGATGCGCACGATTTCGCCGAAGAGAACTTCGATAGGCTGGCCATACTCCTGCTCCACGCGATTTCCCAGCGACGCCAGGCGGCGCTGAGCTCCAACCACAGCGTTTAAGACGGAGTGCATGGCGAGATCCGGATCCAGGCCTGGCAGGAGCGAGCCATCTGCGACACCTTCTCGGATCAAATCGGAAAGCGGCTCGAAACGGCCGGGGAAGAGCCGGTCTTCAAGGGCGAGCAGACGTTCAGCGGACCAGTCGCGCGCATACATTGCATCAAACTGCGCCATGAAACGCACTCGCTGCGGATGATCTACCAGTTCGTCAACGAAGGCTCCGAGTAGAGCAGTGATCTTGGCCAGGGCCGGCCCCCTGGCTGCTTCGGTCGCCTCAAGAACGCTGGTGGACGATCGCAGCATGAGCTCTTCCACCAACGTCCAGACGATCTCGTCCTTATTCGAAAAATACTCGTACAGGGTCGAAGCCCGAATTCCTGCCGCGGCGACAATGTCGGCGATGGGAACGCGGTCAATGCCCCGTATGTCGAAGAGCTCCTCAGCGGCGGCGAGGATACGGCGGCGCTGTCGTTCGCGGTGGGCATGGTAAGGGCCACTGGAGGAAGTGGGAGAAGTCACGGGCATTCAATCTTTCACGACTTCGAATAGTGTGTACGAATTCGATTTGCACATACGAAATCATGCGGAGGGATCTTGTCAATAGGTTTGTACAAACGGTTTTAAGTCATGCCATCGTGACGGCTGCCACTTCGCAACCTTCCAGAGAAGAACTCGGGACGTCGAAGACCCGTGGGGCCGCCGCACTTCGGGCACTGGATGATGTGCGCTGCCAAACGCATCAATTCGTTCGGCTGAATCTCGTAGCCCCAAAGTGGGCAAGGCTGAGAGAAGTCGAAGTTGGACTTCCCTTTGAACGTGGCGCCATCATCCCACCCGCCCATCTGCCGAGCGCACCGGCTTCCGGATCACCAGGTGCGAGAGCCGGCCCAGGAAAACCTCCGACGGAAGGTAGCGCCGATGCTCATGGCAGAGCGGGCACCTGGCAGCGACGGGCTGCGACGGCATCGTCTCCACGGGCGGCTACGGTATAGGCGAATAAACGACGAACATAATCCACAGGAAATATCCGGTGACAGCATCACGAGTGTCCGGTTCGTTTGTTTGGGGATGGCTGTAAGTGCAGCATGGAGTATGGTTTTTTGAACATTCGGGGGTGTCCACGATTTGAAACGACTGATACAGTTTGCGACGCTGAGCTTTGGTTTTGTATCAGGGCACGACTTCAGTCGGGCCGTAAACGAACCGTAAGAGATTGGGCTTTTAGCCCCTGAGGTACTTTTTTCCCGGAAGCTTATGGGCTTTAAGAGGGTAGAAAAGAACCGCAGGTCACGACGCAATCAGTCCCGAAGGGACGGGACAATCTGTAGCCCGGCACGGGAGTGCCGGGAAGGATTTCAAGCAAATCGAGTCCCGAAGGGACGACACAATGGGGAGTTCTCACACTACCGACTCTTCAGCCCCTGCCATCGCACATCCCACGCGAAATGTCCGTCCGCAGGCAATTCTAAGCACTTCACGGATGCAACGCAGATTTGATTGCCGCTCCGTTCTCCGCCTGGAATGCGGTGAGCATCGGAGGATAGGGGACCATGTGCGACACGCTGAAGTGCAGCACTATATCGGCAACGTCGGCTGCTTTGCGCACTTCTGGAACACCATTCGGCCCAGCGGCTCTAACGCAGAGTAGCTACCGCCGTGAATATCTGAGCCCGCGCGTTGCACCTCCGCCGCGTTCCTCGGGATGCATTCGCCCAGTTCGTAGAACTGCCTGTACCCCGACTATGCGCAATGCTAGTGATGCCGATATGTCGGATCGTTGCCAAAAAGAGGGACTAACTACTTAGTTATCCTTGAACAGTAGGGAGTAATCACGAGTTTACTACCCGCTCTTCCACATGATTATCTCCAGGATCATGGACGGCGGCTCCCAAGCGTATTAATGTCGGCCATAAGACAAGATTTTTATGCCAAACGGAGCCTTCCAGTCCGGAGCAACCGATGATCCCACAGCAAACCATGATGAAAGATAGACTCTCGCCTCACACGCCATCACCGTTCCCCGCGGATGCAGATGCAACCGTAACCGGCACAGATATCGTTTACCTCGCCGACCTCCAGCCCCAGCCCGTCGAATGGCTCTGGCAACACAGGCTTGCCGCCGGTACGTTAGCCATGCTTTCCGGGGAGCCCGGATCAGGAAAGACTTGGGTCGCCCTCGCCATCGCGGCAGCGCTGACACGCGGCCGCGACCCGTTTACCGGCGAAAAGCTCAAACCAGCCACCGTCCTTTACGCCTCGGCGGAACACGCTGCCGCGCAAGTCATTCAACCTCGCTTCGCCGGCCTCCACGGGGATCCCGCGTGCCTCATCGTCCTGCGCAGAGGCGTCTCTGCGCGTTCCATGTACTCGCCTGAATCCGCTCTCCGCGATCTTGAGGACGCGCTCCAGAAAACCCAGGCCCACCTCGTAATCCTCGATCCCTGGGATGGTTTCTTGGTTCCGGAGGTTGACCTCGATCGCGCTTCGCAAACGCGCCCTCTTCTTGATCGTCTCGGCCGCTTGGCGGAGCTTCGCCGCTGCTGCATTCTCCTCATTCGCCACCTCGCCAAACCTTCCGTCGGCAGGCCTGTCCATCGAGGTCGGGCATCCATTGACTGCAACGCCGCTCTCCGCACCGAGTTTCTCGTCGGCAGCTCGCCCGATGCACCCGCGCGAACCGCTCTGCTGCACGTCAAATCGAACCTCGGGCCGCTGGCTCCGCCGCTCGACTACCGGATCGGAGAAGACGGCAATTTCCAATGGACAGGGCTCAGCAACCTCACCCCGGAGGATCTCCTCGCCGCCCGTCCCACCGGCGCCGGTCTGCCCAAGCGCAAGTTTGCCGCCCAATGGCTGCGTGACTGCCTGCAACCTGGCAGCCAGACCCAGGGCTCCATCGAGATAGCCGCCGAGCGCGATGGTGTCTGCATCGCCACCCTGCGCCGCGCCAAATTCGATATCGGCGTTCGCAGCTCCAAAGACGGAAAATCAGGTGCCTGGTGGTGGACTTTGCCGCCTCCGGAGGATTAGTACCCGCCGGTCAACGAGGCAAGATGCTCAAATTAATTACTTGAGCGCCTTGAGCATCTTCATGAAACAAACGACTTATTTGGCAACGTTGCCAAATCCCAATCTGAAGGCAAATGAATGTCACTGCTTTTGAAAGTGGTTGCCGAAGGAATAGATCCTGTGATGGCATCCTTTGAGCTCGGCCCGTGCGACCTGGCAGAACCAGATAAGATCGCACGATGAAGCGCAGAGATTTGTTGAAGAGCCTGACCATGGTTGCCGGAGGTGGGTTGTGCTCTGGATCAGCATGGTCTCAGGCCACGACTCCCTCGGATGAAAAAAGGCAGGGAAAGCTGGCGGTTCCGGTGCGGGCTCTCATCCGCAGAAATGGAGCGTTGTTTCAACCTGTCGAGATCACGCTCGAAAATCACGGGTCAGGCGGCACCGCCATCACCAGGGTAGAAGGGGAGGAAGTCGATCGTCGCATGGCGCAACCAGGCTCGAATGTCTTCGAGGTCTATCTGAAGCCGGGCACAGCGGAGCAGACCGTCACGGTTACCGTTGAATTGAATGGCGCTACGCAGACACAAGCGATAGAGCTTAAGCCTGTACGAAGAATGCTCATCTACGCTCTCCCTCACTCGCATCATGATCTTGGCTACACCGATCTCCAGGCGAATGTCGAAGAGAAACAAATCCGCAACATTACCAGAGGAATTGAGCTGGCGCGCAAGACAGCCGGCTACCCGGAAGGCTCGCCGTTTGTCTGGAATCTGGAAGTTCTCTGGGGCGCTGATCTGTATATGCGACGCGGTTCGGAAGCAGCCAAAGCCGAGCTGATCGACGCCGTCCAGAAAGGATGGATCGGAATCAATGGATCCTATGCAAACGAACTGACGGGGCTCTGCCGTCCCGAAGAGTTGTTGCAACTCTTCCACTATTCCGGGCAACTCGGAAGAACATGCAACGTAAAAGTCGATTCGGCGATGATGAGCGACGTGCCTGGCTTCTCCTGGGGCACGGTGACTGCGATGGCTCAGGCGGGCATCCGATATTTCTCCGCCGCCCCGAACTTCTTCGACCGCATCGGTGACTTTATGGTCGCGTGGCAGGACAAGCCTTTCTGGTGGATCTCCCCTTCGGGCAAAGAGAAGGTCTTATTCTGGGTGCCCTGGACGGGCTACGCGCTCTCGCATGTGATGAAGCTCAGCAATGACTTGGTGGCAAAGTATCAGGATCGGATGGACGATGTGCGTTATCCCTATGACATCTCCTACATCCGCTGGTCCGGCCATGGAGATAACGCCGAACCGGACCCCGATCTCAGTGACTGGATACGGGACTGGAATCAGAAATACGAGTGGCCACGCTTCGCGATCGCTTCCACTAGCACTGCGTTCTCCGCTTTTGAAAAGCGCTATGGCAATCAACTTCCTCAGTATCGGGGCGATCTGACTCCGTACTGGGAAGACGGCGCGGCTTCTTCTGCGCTCGAAACAGCGATGAGCCGCAATGCCGCCGATCGGCTCAGCCAGGCCACCGCACTCTCCGCAATCCTTAATCCCGGCTCCTATTCTCCATCCTCCTACGACGCGGCGTGGCGCGATGTGTTGCTCTATTCCGAGCACACCTGGGGTGCGTGGAACAGCGTCTCTGATTCGGAAAACTCCTTTGTCAAACAACAGTGGGATGTGAAGCAGGCTTTTGCCGTCGACGCAGCGAAGGCCTCAAAGCAGTTGCTCGATCGCTCGCTCGGCGAACTCTCTACCGATACTGACGCAACAACTCTCGAAGTCCACAATTCGACGTCGTGGAACCGTACCGAGATTGCCTATCTCTCGCGCGAGTTCACGGCAGCAGGCGATCACGTCACCGACACTTCCGGCCACGCACTTCCTTCGCAGAGGCTCTCTTCGGGCGAACTCGCCGTATTGACCTCTGATGTCCCAGCCTTCGGCGCTGTGCGGTACTCGTTGTCGCATCGGGCAGCACACAAACATGGCCATCCTGTGTCATTTAAGAACAACACTCTGGACAACGGAATCCTTCACGTAAGGATCGATGCGTCCACCGGAGACATTGTTGAGCTTAAGCTGCGCGGCGAGAATCAGAACCTTGCGAACATTCAGGGCACACGTCGGGTCAATCAGTTCCTGTTGATGGCAGGCAAAGACCTGGATCACCTTCAGTCCAGCGGTCCTGCCAGGATCACGATCGAAGACGATGGTCCGCTCGTCGCAACCATCCGTATCGAGTCTTCAGCACCCACCTGCAAGAGCCTGGTCCGGCGTCTCCGCCTCGCCGCAGGCATGGACTATCTGGAACTGACAAACACCATCGACAAACTACCGGCTGCTCTGAATCCTCATCCCGGCGTCGGTGGGCCTGGCGATGAGTTTGCGCAACATGGCTCAAAGGAGAGCATTCAGTTCGCATTTCCCTTTGCTGTGCCAAATGGAAAGATGTCGATGGATATTCCACTCGGCAACATGCAGCCCGAGGTCGATCAACTGCCCGGCTCCTGCAAGAACTGGCTTCCGGTTGGGCGATGGATCGACGTATCCAATCAGGACCTGGGTGTTACATGGGTGACTCAGGACGCACCTCTCACCGAGATCGGCAGCATCAGTGCCACGATGCTAGGCTCCCAGAGAGATCCAAACGTCTGGAGAAAACACATCGAACCCACACAGACGTTCTATTCCTGGGTGATGAACAATCATTGGGGAACAAACTACCGAGCCTACCAGGAGGGACCAGTGATGTTCCGTTACGCGATCCGGCCACACGGTAGGCATGATGCGGCAGCGGCAAGCCGCTTTGCCATAGGACTCTCGCAACCTCTCATCGTGAAGCCTGCAGCATCGCACACAAATCTCCTTACTCCGCTCTTGAAGATTGAGCCGGCGGATGTTCTGGCAATGACTCTCAAGCCAAGTGAAGATCGGTCTGCATGGATCGTTCGCCTGTTCGGCGCATCAGGTGAGTCGAGGACGGCGAAGCTGGACTGGGGATCCGCCACATCGGTCAAGTCCTCGGTCAAGTCCTCGGTCAAGTCATGGATCAGCAATCTGGCTGAGGAAAAGCTGGAGCCTGCTGATGACCCTATCCATGTCGATGGCTGGGGCCTGGTGACCCTGCGCGTTGAAAAATCATCGTAGCCCGACTGGGATACAACCAGGCTGCGGATCGCTTGTCGCGCGCCGAAATTTAATTCCGCGGGTTCACGGATTCATGTACCAACGGACGGCCGGCGGTCGCGCCCGTCAACTTGCCGCGATCCCATTCGAGTTGACCATTCACCAGGACGTACTGCACTCCCCTCGACACCTGGTTAGGATCGGTATAGGTTGCGGTGTCAAGAACCGCAGTTGGGTCGAAGATGGTCACATCGGCATAGAAGCCGCTCTTCAGGAGTCCGCGGCCGGAGAGGTGTTCGCGCTCCGCCGGCAGCGAAGTGATCTTGCGCACGGCCTGGGACAAATCAAGCAGTTTAAGATCACGCGCGTAGTGGCCGAGAAACCGCGGCATGGATCCCCATGCCCGAGGATGGGTATGGGGCTCGAAGAGCGCACCATCGAGCGAGGTTTCGCCCGCGTCGAGGCCGATGCTGGTCCAAGGTTGTTTCAAACCGTACTGCAAGTCGTTTTCATTCGCCATGAAGTAGAGTGCGGCGGTTTGTCCTTTATCAGCCAGGATGAAGTCAAAGAGCGCGTCCATTTCTGGTTTGTTCTCGGCCTTCGCTACCTCAGCGACTGTCTTGCCCTCGTATGGTTGAAGGTCGGGATTCACCACCGCCGAAATCATCACCCCGCGGCCGCCGCCGCAGTCCAGGTAAAGATTCTCCCAATCATTGTGATCGTGCGCCATATCGGCCACGATCCGGCGGCGGATCACGGGATCTCGTAGACGCTCCAGCAGTTTCTCCATGCCGCCATCGGCCACCCACGGGGGCAGCGAAGAAGCCAGTTGGGTTGCGCCGGCGGTGTAGGGATACATATCGGCGGCGATGTCCAGACCGGAATCCCGGGCTGCCTGGAGCTTTGCTACCACCTTCGGCATGTCGCCCCAGCGCGCCTTACCGCTCACCTTAAGGTGAAAGATCTCGACCGGAAGGTTGGCCTCGCGTCCGATACGAATGGCCTCGTCGATGGCCGCCATTTCGCTCTGCCCTTCGCTGCGCATGTGGGAAGCATAGATGCCTCCGTACTTCGATGCGACCTTGGCCAGGGCAATCAGTTCCGTCGTGGTTGCGTAATGACCTGGGGGGTAGATAAGCGCAGTCGAAAGGCCAAGCGCCCCCTGCTGCATGGCGGTAGCCACCAGTGATTCCATCTGTTGCAACTCAGCCGGGGTAGGCGCGCGATCGACGTCGCCGAGCACTGCTTGACGAACCTGGGATGCCCCTACGTACGTGCCCAGGTTAATGGGAGTGCCGGACTTTTCCAGACGGCGATAATAGCCGGCGAGATCCTGCCAGTCGATGGACAGGTGGTAGTGGTCCAGCATGATTTTCTGCGGCGCTATCGTGAGCTGGTTCTGGGGAGCGATGGAGCCGCCTTCTCCGGTTATTTCGCTGGTGATGCCCTGCGACAATTTGCTTTGTGAACGGTTGTCGATCAGCAAGGACAATTCCGACTGGCCCAGCATATCGATGAAGCCTGGAGAGACCATCAGGCCCGTGGCATCGATCTCGCGCTTTGCCTTGGCGTTCTCGAAAGATCCGATTGACACGATACGATCGCCGCGGATAGCGACGTCTCCTGCATACGGCGCGCCTCCCGAGCCGTCGAGGATGTGGCCATGGCGAATGAGGACGTCGTAGTCAGCCGCAGGCGCACCGGAATGACATCCCGTGGGTAAGAACACCAGCAGAGTCGCCAGGCACAATTTCGGGGAAGACAGGATCGGCCGGGCGAGCGTAAAGCTGATCATGGCTTACTCGGCCACGGGATTTTCGGCATCTTCGGCATCTGCAACAACCGCCGGCCCGTTTCCGCCTCGACGTCGACAAATACGATTCGATTTCCGTCCGGATCCTTGACCGTCAGCATCGTCCCTTGCTTTTCGACCTGCAAATTCTTGTCCTTGAGTTGGGAAGCCGCATGCCGGAGGCTAGGAACGGACAAGAGGAGCTGAAACACATTGGGCGTTATTTCCACCATCTGGTTCGATGTGCCGGGCAGCAGCAGTGGTATCAGCCCGGGCTCAAGGGAATGGCGCGATTCGTGAAAGCCGAGGCTCTGTTCATAGAATGCCCGCGCAGCGACCGGATCCTCCATGCTCAGGCTTATACCAACGATCTCCTTCGAGATGCGGTCCTCGCCCAGGTGCAGGCCCTGATCTTTGGTGTGCAGGGAGCCTGGCATGTACTGGGTATATTCGATGTTCTGTTCCTCCGGGCCAACCATGGTGAAGAGCAGGTTCCCTGCCCCGGCACGCTTGACCGGGGTAGGAGTGAGGCTGCGGCCGAGGTAGGAGCGGTTCAGTGCCTCAAGATCGGCGGCCTCGAAACAAACGTGCATGAAGCCGATCGGCTGGGATGGATCCTGCTGAGGATAGATCTCAATAAACTGCCGGTCGTTGACCTTGAGGAATGATTCCGTAGTCTTTCCATCCTTGGTAGTTACGAAGGCCTGCTCAAAGCCCAGCTTCTGATAGAAGATTCGGGAGCGGGTGAGATCGGAGACGCGGAAGGCGACATGCGCGATCCCAGCCAGATTCGCTGGCTGTATCTGCGCGGTTCCGAGCGCGGGAAATAGGCAAAACGCAATCGCCAGCAGGCAGGATCGAAGAGAGATCATAAGATTTTATTATCAACGCTGGTCAACTTCACCTCGGCTCCATCCGATGCGCGAAGTCGAAATAGGTCATCAAGTTCCCTCCCCAGCAGGCAAATTGTAGCCTGAAACTCTATGGAGCGGGCGGAGCCATCGCCGCCTGGAGTGCCTGTTCGGCGTGCGGGGTCATCACTGCGTAACCTGCCGCGCTACAGCGAAAAACGCAATACTAACGGTATGAGGGGTAGGTACGGGCTGGTAGGTACTGGCTTCAGCCCGTATATGAATCCAGCAAATCATCAGGCCTAAAGTGTGTGTGAGAACTCCATTTCCCAACTCAGTCCCGAAGGGACGGCTGAACTTAGCCCAGGACGATAGTCCTGGGTACATCATGCAACATGATTAAGTCCCGCAGGGACGGCTGAAGGGCGTCCAGGATTGAGTCGCGGCCTATTCCAGTCGTCCCTACGGGACTTTTCGTCACTCGAATCTCAACCCAGGACTAGCGTCCTGGGCTAAGTTCAGCCGTCCCTACGGGACTGAGTTTGGAAATGGAGTTCTCACACAGGCTCTTTAGGCCCCGAGGTGGGCTTTCTGTTTCGGGACGCGTGAATCGCTAGAATAGAAACCACGGTTGAGGAGTTCATGGCCAAACAATTCACGTGCATTGAGGCGATACATCACGAGTTTATTCTGCAACAGCACATCTTCTTTGCCGCCTCCGCGGCTGCTGAAGGGCGAGTGAATGTTTCTCCCAAAGACGGAGCGGCTTTGCGCATCCTCAGCCCAAATCGGGTTGCCTATCTGGACCAGACTGGCAGCGGAAACGAGACTGCGGCACACCTGCGGGCCCACGGGCGCCTGACACTCATGTTCTGTGCCTTTGCAGGGGCGCCCTTGATCTTGCGGCTCTATGGACAGGGCAGAGCTCTGCCTCGTGGCGGCCTCGCTTACTCCGGCCTGCTGGCTTCCGCATTCTCGAATGAAGAGCGTCCTGGATCGCGCCAGATTGTGGTGCTTGATATTGATCTGGTTCAAACTTCCTGCGGATATGGGGTCCCGCTATTCGAATACGTTGCCGAGCGCCCCACCTTGACGCGGTGGGCAGAGGCCAAAGGTGAAGCGGAACTGGAAGAATACAGGCGATCCAAGAATGCATTCAGTATCGACGGATTGCCGACCGGGACTATGGAATTCTAAGCCGGCGAGTTAGCGGCTGCTGATGGCGAACTGACCCTCGACTCCGGTACCCTGGCCAGGCTGTCCCCCGCCCAGGAAGATAGTGTAGTCACCCGGCTGCATGGCAGTTTTGCCGTCATGATCTACCTCGCTCAATTGTGCGGGTTGGAGGGTGAAGAGAAGGTGGTGTGTCTCGCCGGCCTGGAGCTTCACTCGCTGAAATGCACGCAGAGAACGCAGTGGCTCGCCCCCTTCCTGTGGTCCACGAAGATAAAGCTCGACCACCTCGTCTCCGCTTCGCTTCCCGGTATTGGTCACGTCGGCTTCGAGGGTCAACGGCTCCGCCGGCTTCAGAGTCGCCTGGGATAGCTTGAGATGGCTGTAGGCAAAGGTGGTATAGCTCATGCCATAGCCGAAGCCATACAGTGGCTGGCCGGAGAAATACCGGTAGGTTCGGCCGGCCATGGAATAGCTTTCGAAGGGCGGAAGTTGGTCGATGGAATTGTAGAACGTTACAGGCAGGCGGCCGGATGGGTCGTTGTCGCCGGCGAGGGTCTCGGCAATGGCGGCTCCTCCCTCCTCTCCGGGGTACCAGGCTTCCAGAATGGCAGCGGCATGCTCTTTCGCCCACGGGACGGCAAGTGCGCTAGCGTTCATCAGTACCACCACCAGCGGCTTCCCCGTTGCAGCAACTGCCTGCAGCAATTCCTCCTGCAATTGAGGCAGGTTGATTTTGGTTCGGTCACCACCGCTGAAGCCCTCGAGGTGTACCGGCATCTCTTCCCCTTCCAGGCTGGGCGACAGGCCCACGAAGGCCACGACCACGTCTGCCTTTTTTGCGGCCTCAAGCGCTTGATCGCGCAGAGGGCCTGCCGCGGGCTGCCATTTGAGGTGAACTCCGGCCCCAAACATGGGAGCGGTGTGAGCGTACTCCACCCGGATTGCATGGGGCGCCGAATCGTTGAAGTGGGTGGTGAAGGAGGCCTTCCCCGTGGACTGCTTGAGGTCGCGGCCTGTCTCGACCACCTGCTTGTCATCCAGGTAGAGCAGGAACTTATCCACCCCATCGCATGGGGAACAGTGTTCCGGAGTTATCTCAAAAACGTAATCACCTGCGCCAGGTACGGTGATGGAACCGCTCCAGCGCACACTAAATGCGGCGGCCGATATACCCTGAGCCGGCGAGGCAGCGTCCCAATCGAAATCAACCTGCTTGTCCACCCGGGTAAGCACCGGGTGGTCTTTCCACTCAGCGTTATTGAAATACTCGCCCTTCAGCCCAATGTCATTGCCGGCGCGGAAGACAGTGCGCGGCACCACCACTGGGAAGCCTGCGACATACGATGAGCCCTGAGCAAAGAGCACTTTGCCTTCAGTGCCGAAGCGGCTTTCGATACCATCGAGCGGCAATACCGGATGGGTTGGCTGGCCGTTGTAATTGCCTTCGAGCGACTCGAGCATGGTGGCGTTGGGGCCGATCACCGCGATGGTCTTGCCTTGCGCCTGCAACGGCAATATTCCGTTGGCGTTCTTCAGCAGGACGATCGACTCCCGGGCAACCTGGCGGGCCAGTTGCCGATGAGCCTCTGAATCGACTTCACTCATTGGTATGTGGGCATAGGGAACATCCTGCGGTGGATCGAACATGCCGAGACGGAAGCGCGCTGTGAACAACCGCTTCACCGCGGTGTCGATTTCGCTCTCACTGACCAGCTTATCTTTGAGCGCCTGGTTGAGAGCTGCGAACTCAGGACCGCAACTGGTGTCGGTGCCGGCGCGCAGCGCGAGCGCCGCGGCATGCTCCTCGTCCGGCGCAAACTTGTGGCCCTTCCATATATCTGTGAGCGCCCAGCAGTCGGAAGTGACAAAACCTCCAAATTGCCATTCACCGCGCAGAGTTTTCTTAAGCAGCAGATCGCTGGCGCACGCCGGTGCTCCATCGATGGAGTTATAGGCACACATGGTAGAGGCCGCATGGGCTTCCGTAATGGTGGTGTGGAAGGCGGGGAGATAAGTCGCATGCAGGTCCTGCGGCGATGGGTTTACGTCGAACTCGTGACGCAGCTGCTCCGGCCCGCTGTGCACGGCAAAGTGCTTGGGCGTGGCGACGACCTTCAGATACTTCGGATTATCCCCTTGCAGTCCGGTGACAAAAGCCAGGCCCATGCGGGAGGTGAGATAAGGATCCTCACCGTAGGTCTCCTGCCCTCGGCCCCATCGAGGATCGCGGAAGATGTTGATGTTCGGAGACCAGATCGTCAGGCCAAAGTAGATGCGATGGTTGCCATGGGCGATGGCGTCGGCGTATTTGGCTCTCGCTTCTGTGGAAATGGTGTCTCCGACCGAATGCATCAGGCTGGTATCCCAGGTTGCGGCGAGACCAATCGCCTGGGGAAAGACCGTCGCGTAGCCGGATCGTGCCACGCCATGAAGGCCTTCGTTCCACCAGGTGTATTCGGGGATGTCGAGCCGCGGGATGGCTGCCGCGGTCATGGTCATCTGGGAGATCTTTTCCTCGGGCGTCAGGCGCCCAACGAGGTCCGCGACACGCTGTTCAATGGGGAGCGACGGGTTCTGAAAAGGCAATTCTGCTGCGTAAGCGGGAACTCCGAAGAGACCCAAAAGCACCGTGGCCAGCCCCCATCGTTGGGCGCGACTTCGCATCAAAAGCCTCCCGTGCGAACGTCAGAATAGTACCAGCCGGGAGCTAAAGCGCGAAGCGTCTGCAGGGAAACACAGGTCTCTCCACTACGTACCCCTGACAGAACCCCGGGTGCCCCACATCCCCGATTTCCTGTGAAGCTTAGTGGGTTGCGCGAGCTTCATGCGCCTTTCCTTGAAGAAAGGCGCACACGCGGCTTTGTCCAGTGCAGCGTGCAGGAAATTCGGGGCATCTCGCTCGTTTTTTGCGAGATGTGGGGCACCCGGGGTTCCGCTGGAAGGCAAAAAGGGTGCTTAAGCCATGCGCTCTCCCTGCGCGAACACCATCGCCGGCCGCTGGGTTCCCAGAAAATAAGGAATCTCCCGGTAGTCCTTTGCTTCATGCACGACAAAGTCGGCGGACTTGCCTGGCTCGAGGGAGCCCACCACGCGGCCGAGGTTGAGACTGCAGGCTGCGTTGATGGTCGCCGCGGTGATGGTTTCTGCCGGGGTCATCTTCATTTGAGTGCAGGCGAGAGACAACACCACCGGCATGGATGCGATGGGGGAAGAGCCGGGATTAAAGTCCGTAGCCAACACTACGGCGAGGCCGGCATCGATCATGGCGCGCGCGGAGGGATAGTGCATCGAGCCGATGGAATATACGGAGCCTGGCAAGAGAACCGGTTGTACGCCCGCCGCCGCGAGAGCCGCAATCGAGGCTGCATCCGTATGCTCCAAATGATCGGCAGTGGAGGCGCCCAGGGCTGCTGCCAGCAAGGCGCCGCCTGAACAGCTGAACTGATCGGCATGGATGCGGAGCCCCAGTCCCAGGCGCCGCGCTGCTTCTAGAACGCGGGCAGCGGAAGCCTCATCGAAGATGTGCGGTTCGCAGAAGACGTCGCAGAAACTCGCTAGCTTCTCCAGGACCACCAGGGGAAGCATTTCATCGACTACCAGATCGACATAGGCAAGGGTGCGGCCTACAAACTCGTCCGGCACCTCGTGCGCGCCGAGAAAGGTCGGCACGCAGCGCAAAGGGGTCGTCTTGCCCGTTTGCTGCACGACGCGCAGGATCTTCATTTCGGCTTCGACGCTGAGTCCATAGCCGGATTTGGCTTCGATGGTGGTTGTGCCGCCACGCAGGAACCACGATGCATGCTTTTGTGCTACGGCCAGGAGATCGCTTTCGGTTGCCGCACGGGTACGGCGGACAGTAGAACGAATGCCCCCGCCTTGTTTGGCAATCTCCTGATAGGTGATGCCGGAGCAACGCATCTCAAATTCATCGGCGCGGTTGCCGGCAAAGACCAGGTGGGTATGGGCATCCACGAAGCCGGGCGCCACCACTCGGCCCCCTGCGTCGATGATCTGGGCGTTTTTGGGCAGACGGGCTTCGATCTCGCTACGTGTACCCACCGCTTCGATCTTGTCCCCACGGATGAGGATGGCTCCATCACGGATGATCGCCAACTCGCGCATTTCCACCCCTACACGGGGGCGGTTTGGGCCGGCCAACGTGAGCAGCTGTGAGCAATGGAGCACCGCGGTCAGGGTTTCTGCTGGAGAGGGTCTAGTTGCCATGCACCACGAGGGTACCTCAGAGCAGGTCGTCGAGGGAAAGCCGCTCCTCCTTTTTTGGCATTCTTCTAGTCCCTTGACGGGATGGTACTCATCCAGGACTCGGCCTATTGTCGACCCATGTTCGAGATAGGTTCTCGACCATGCCGATGTTCACGAGTTTCCCCTTCCCCCAATCGAGAAGCTCACATGTTCGTTTCCAGCGCGATGGAGCGGGTTTGTGGCCGCCTCTGGCAGCTTTGTTCGCGTTGGGGCATGTGAAGAGAGCATGAAAATAGCCATCGTCAGTCAGCCGTTAGATACCATCATGCCGCCGTATCAGAACTCTGTGGGTGCGTGTACCTATGGCGTTGCCCAGCCTCTCTCAGAATCGGCGGATGTCGTGATCTACGCGTTGAAGGATAAGCATGAGAGCGTGGCCTTCCTTCCCACGGAGCACAACATCGACTTCCGCTTTTTTTCTGCGACGCGTTTCGATCGGGCCTTGTTCAGCATCCAGCAAAGGATAGCCAGGTTGTTTCATCGTTCGTCACCGATCTCCACCTCAAGATGGCTGTTTCCTGGCTATGGCCGAATGGTTGCAAAGGACTTGAAGAAACAGGGATGCGACGTCATTCATTTGCAACACTGCTCACAATATGCTCCCATCATCCGCGCCGCCAATCCTGGTGCACGAATCGTTCTGCATCTGCACGCAGAATGGTTTTCTCAGAGCGATCCTGCTGTGCTCACCAATCGTCTCGCCACGATCGACCTCATTACGACAGTCGGGAACTATATTACGAAGAAGACCAAGCGCGATTTCCCCTCTATATCCGACCGCTGCGAGACCGCTTATAACGGGATCGATGGGCGGGAGTTTTCGCGTGAAATAGACTATGTCGCCAGCAGGCGCCGGACTGTGAAGCGCATTCTCTATTCAGGCGCAGTCTCACCCCACAAGGGTCTGCACGTCTTACTCCGCGCTTTCGTAATCGTTGCTCGCACGTACCCGGACGTCCGGCTCGAAATCGTGGGCCCGGTTGGGAACTATCCGCTGGAAGAAAATTTCGATTTGAAAGACAAGGCCACGATTGAGAGCCTTAGACCGTTTTATGCAACCGGCTTCCGGTCAATACTCAAGTCCAAGTTTGGAGTTTCGGGCGAAGGAACGTATTTGTCCTATTTGAAGGCCAACCTTCCGGCCGATGTGGCCGAAAATGTTACGTTCCTGGGCTTGATTCCTCGACAAGAATTAGTAGACCGCTACTATTCCTCCGACATCTTTGCCTTCGCGCCCATCTGGAACGAGGGTTTTGGGCTTCCGCCGGTGGAAGCCATGGCCGCGGGTCTCCCGGTGGTTGCCAGCCGTTCTGGCGCGGTCACGGAGACGGTGGTCGACGGGCAGACGGGGTTTCTGGTGGAGAAGAACGACGCTGAGGAATTGGCCAAGGCGCTCTTAGTGTTACTGAATGATGGTGTTCTGCGAGAGACGATGGGACGAGCCGGGAAGCGGCGAGCTTTTGAGCACTTTACCTGGTTGAAAGTAGCCGAACGGATGCACGCTCGTTATGACGAGTTGCTCTCTGCTTAGTATTTCGGTCGAACCTCGTCATCCCCGTGCCAGTTGGCTGGCCGCCATTGCGGCGCCTGCACCGGCCACTTCAAGCTTTCCTCTCCGTCGGGAAGCACGGTGTTCAGCACCCAATCGATGCGGTCGGTCGCATCTCTAAGAACCGATTGCAGTGGTTGATCGCGCTTTACCGAGGTGGAATACACAATGGCTGTCAGCGCATTCCGGATATGGTGATTCACTTCCGCCGCGATTGCCATCCTGCGCGCCATGATCATCCGCCTCCGCTTCTCGTAGATCATGAGCAGATACGAAAATACGGAAGCGACGACGCAGGTATAGAGATCCGAAACGTAGAGCCTGTTCGCATGGTGCACCAGGCGGTCGAGTCCAACGCCGAAAACTCCAATGAGCACTCCTAGAACCAAAGCCGAAAGGATAATGCGTGCATCCAGAAAGGTCCTCGACCGAAGCCAGCCCTGGGTAGGCGTGAGTGTAGACTCACGCCTGCCGGTGGCACGCGGCGGCTCAGCGCAATCAAAGTTGTGGTTCAAATTGGTCAGCATCATGCTTGCCCTTCCAGCGCAATCATGCGGCGCTTAGAACCGCTCCCATAAGGGCGTCTTGGTTTCAAACTGAACCCGCTTCGATGGCGACCTGAAAACATATTCGCTGTAGGAGCCCTTGTAGCCCCGCATTGCGGCTATCGGCGCAAGAATCGGAAAGAGCACGTTCTGTACCAGCCGTGGGGGGCTCATGAATTGGATCACATCGCTAAATTGACTAGCGATCGCAGCAAGCTGCAGAAGATTTGGCATGCCCATGGGATCTGTCTTGCCATCCTGGGCGAGACCGATCATATTCCGTATGAATGCTTCAAATCGCTTAGCCGGCCTGATATCCAGTGTCAGCTTCGCCGCCGTGATTCCTGCATTCCAGAACCGGTGAGGTACCCCGGGGCCAATTTCGATCATCTTCCCAGGCTCAGCAATCGAAACTTCATCGTGGATGATGATGCCAACGCGGCCGCTCACCACTTTCAATCGCTCGTGGATCGATGGATGCATGTGGAGTGCGGAACCGAAGCCTGCTCCCTGGAGCTCAACTTCAACGACCAAGCGGTCGCCCCTGGTTTCGCGCGTGCCTAGAAGGATGGTTGCTCGTTCGCCAGTGACCGGATTGTCAAATACGTCGCCTTTTTTGAACATCATGACCCCATCGGCAGGTGGAGGCCCGCCCGGTAGCTGCTTTGTGTCCACGAAGACTTATCGGTTACCAGTAGTTCGAGGGACACCCGGGAGAGCCAAGGTCAGCTAACCAGCCTTTTTCTGACTGCATACAGAACGATTTCAGCTGTATTGTGAACATTCAGTTTTTGCATCAGGTTGGTACGGTGGCTCTCGACTGTGTATGGACTTACGTCCAGCAGCGTGGCCACCTCTTTGTTCGTTCTTCCCTCAGCCAGTAGTTGAAGCACTTCTTTTTCCCGTGTGGTCAGCAGGTCGAATGTATCCGAGAGACCCTGCTGTTTAAGCACTCGCATGTAATCCTCGAGCAAGACCTCGTTGATGGCCCGGCTAAAG
The DNA here is from genome assembly GCA_963830325.1 of uncultured Acidobacteriaceae bacterium. Taxonomy (GTDB): domain Bacteria; phylum Acidobacteriota; class Terriglobia; order Terriglobales; family Acidobacteriaceae; genus PALSA-350. The sequence continues at coordinate 77,875 of CAWHMV010000023.1, read as the reverse complement.
AACGGCTTTCCATTGGCCACAGATCTTATTGCCAGGAGCAGGTCGTCTTCGGCAGACTCCTTCAACAGGTAGCCTTTGACTCCCACGTGGAGGGCCCGCAATACATAGCTTTCATCCGCGTGCATGGTGAGCAAGATGACGCCGATCTGGCTGTTCGTCTTTAAGATTTGTTCGGCCGCTTCGATGCCATTGAGGATCGGCATGCCGACATCCAGGACAACAACTTGCGGAGAAAGGGTTGCCGCCATGGTCACGGCCTCGCGCCCATTGGCCGCTTCTCCTATGACGACCAACTCGGGATACTGTTCCAGGAGCAACCGCAGGCCCTTGCGCACCACTCCGTGGTCGTCCGCGATGAGCACCTTGAATATCATGTTTGCTCTTGCCCTCTGCAGGCCATCGGTTTTCCGAAATATCGACTGGTCTTCCTGGACGTTGTTATACAAGGATTATCGCCGGCCTCCTTTCGTGCAAGTAGCAAGGTGCGCTCTACCACAACCATAGAGGGAAGGGTGTGCAAAACAAATACAGTCGAGACACTATTGACCATACAAAATGACAGGAGAGCCCTCCGGGACGCTCTAGAAAATCTGGCCATCAGGAAATGCCCGGATCGAGCGCAGCGGGCAACTCCAGGCGGATCTCCGTTCCGGAACCAGGCTCGGATGTTACCGACATACTCCCTTGTAAAGCGCGGACCCGTTCCGTCATGCCCAACAATCCGAGGCCATGAGTTTTAAGAAACGCATCGAAGCCCTTCCCATCATCATGGACAGAAGCGATCACTCGAGCTTCGTCCTGCTTCACGACGACCGTTACATGACTGGCGCCGGCATGCTTTCCGCAGTTTGTCATGGCTTCTTGAATGGCACGGTACAAACACAGGCGCGATGCTTCGGGCAGATTGTCGAGCTTGCCTTCGATGTTCAAGGACACAGGTATTCCGCATCGGCGGGAGAACTCCTTTGCTTGCCAGTGCAATGCGGGCTCGAGTCCCAGATCATCGAGCATGGAAGGGCGCACCAACAGAGCGAGATTTCTCACCGAACGAAGGGCTTCTTCAGCCAGCCGCTTGACACTTTCCAGCCGCTGGCGAAATTCCTCATCCGGGTTGTAGTGTGACAACGTTCCCAATTCCATACGCAAGCCAGTCAGTATCTGGCCTACTTCATCGTGAAGTTCTCGAGAGATGGTCTTTCTCTCTTCCTCCTGCACGCGCACCAGCTGGTTGGACAGGCGTCGAAGCTCCTGTTCCGCCTTCTCGGCCCGCTTTCTCTCCGCCTCTGAGACTTTATCGAGTCGAAACATGTAGGCGGTACTGAAGATGGCAATAGCAAATTCCAACAGGAGAAGCATCAGCGTGGCAGCAATCGCAAACTGGCGAAGATTTGCTTGTTGCTCAGCGCTCTCCTGCTCCTGGCGGGCGAGGGTCGCCTGATTCAGCGCGTCAATCCGGCCCGCGAGATCGAGAACTCTCTCTGGCTGCAGCTCCAACTCGGTGAAGAGTTTCTGTTGCCCATGCCGCGTGCGCGATGAGGTGAGACCCAGCTGGATCGAACTCCAATACTGATCCAGACCTTGCTGCAGGGCGATAATCTGCCGCTTCTGGTTGACACCGATCAGGTCCATCAGGGTGGCAAGGTCATTTTTTGTCCTTACCTGCAACTCAGAGATTCTGCTCTCGGTTTCGACACTGTCCGGGTTCGTGAAGCCGCTCTGCTCCAGGAGCGCGCCTTTGTTAATGTTTGCCTGAATGTCTGAGATCGCGTCGTCGGCTCTTTTGTAGATCTGATGGGCAGTTCTGGCATGCTTGTAAATCTGCGCCTCTTGGCGGGAGACGAGCCACGCAAAGAATATCGAGAGCAGGATCAGTGCGCCAAAAGATACGGCAACCGCCGGCCAGAGTCGTGCGCGCATAGGACCACTCTACTACCATCGATCAGGGATTCTGAAGAGGGGTGCTACTAAGGAGCGCGCCCCGACACGGCAGATAAGACACGGCTGCTAACAGGCGGCTGAACGTACTAACGGCGATTCTCCTCGATACACCTCATCGACACTTCCGAAGCGATGTAGGTTCACGAAAAGAATCGCCGGTTGGGCTGTGGCTTACTGGTCCCGCCGATGGACAACTGCAGTCCGCCGCCAATAAGCCACATCAACATCAGCATGGAGGTTGCGATTCAGCAACTCCACCAGGAAGCTTGATCATAGGCAGGGCTCTGGCCGATTGGTATCCCTTGAGGACACTAGAACCTTAGAAAAAGAGGAGGATTGGTTTTTGCTATTCGGCACTTAATGCTTTGACTGGATTGACCGAGGAAGCCCGTCGCGCGGGAAGCAAGCTGGCCAGCAATGCTGAAAAACCCAGCACCGCCGCGACCGCCATCAGTGTCGAAAAGTCCCATGGATGAACGTTGAAGAGCAGGCTGCGCATCAGGTGCGCCGTTACGACGGAGCAGATTAGCCCGGCAATGATCCCCATGCCAGTCAGCCATCCGGCCTCTTTTAGAACGAGCCGCTGGATAGCGCCCCGTTGCGCACCCAGAGCCATCCGTACACCGATCTCGCGTGTCCGTTGGCTGACGGAATACGCAACCACTCCATACAAACCCACCACGCCCAGCATCAGGGCCAGCGCCGCAAATCCTCCGACCAGCCAGGTTGAGAACCGATGCAGCAGAGCGCTTTGGGTGGCGCTCATCTGCTCCTTCATGGTGTTTTCGCCGTAGACACCCAGATTCGGATTGATCTCGCGCAGTGTCTTCACCAGCACCGGCAGCAACTGCTTTTCGTCCTGTGTAGTCCTTGCCGCTACTGCGAAGTAGTTGTCAGGCGCATGATAAATCGAAAAATACTCTGCGGGCCACGCCTCATCATCCAATCCGCCTTCGCGCACATCTTCGATGACTCCAACCACCTGGCGCATTGATTTGGGCGTCAAATCCCCATCGCCGATCATCTTGCCCAGGGGATCCTCGCCAGGAAAGTATTTTCGCGCCATCGACTGATTGATCATGATTACCTGGGGATGGCTAGCATCGTCGGCTTCGGTAAACATGCGCCCCCGGACCAGCTTTGCCTTGAGGGCGGGCAGGTATTGGGGGCTTACATCGCGTTGCAGCACCTCATTGTGCTCACCATGGAACGGCCTGCCGGGAATGCGAATCCAGTCGGTATCGCAATTGCACTGCAAAGGAAGATCGCTGGTGATGCCTGCCGATTGCACGCCTGGAAAGGCTGAAACCTTCTCCAAGATCTGGTGATAGAGGGCGACCTGTTGTTCAGGCTTTCCGTATACACTTTCGGGAGCCATGATGTAGACCGTTGCCAGGTGCGAAGGGTCGATTCCCGTTTCCACATGCAACAGCAGGTAGAAACTTTTTGCGAGTAGTCCAGCGCCCGCCAGCAGCACCACGGCTACGGTCAATTCCACCACCACCAGGTTGGCTCCCAGGCGGCGCCAGAAGCGACTAGCCGCGCCTTTGCCTCCATCGGTAAGTCCTTCGTGAATCTCTCTGAATGCCAGCCGCAGGGCAGGTGTGGCTGCCAACAGAAGTGCGGCCATCAGAGTAGATCCTGCGGCAAAGAGGGCGGTGTGCCGGTTAATCCCCACGACGGCGAGAAACGGCATTCCTTGCGCCATGGGTTTCGGAACCAGGCGCGCGAGCAGCGACATCATGACGACGGCAAGCACTGCACCGGATGCACAACCCAAGCTGGCCAGTAGCAGGCCTTCGGTGACAAACTGGCGAACCAATCGCGAGGGTGTGGCGCCCAGAGCGCCCCGCACTGCGGTTTCACGCCGCCGGCTTTCTGCTCGCACCAGTACGAGACTGGCTACATTCACGCAGGCAATGAGCAGGAGCAGTCCTGCCCCCGCAAGCAGGGTCACTAAGGTGGGCCGGAGTTTGCCCACGACAATTTCGGATAACGGAACAATGCTTGCACTCTGCCCCTTGTTCGAGCCCGGATACTGGAGAGCCAACTGCGCCGCAATGGTTTTCATGTCAGCGGATGCGGCCTCGACGGTCACACCGTTGCGCAGCCTCCCCACGCCGTCGAGGTTGTGGCAGCTTCTTCGTTTCTCGCATCCGTTCTTTTCCACCAGAGGCACCCAAAGCTCCGCGCTGGCACGCGGGGCGAAGGCAAAATTACGAGGTAATACGCCTACAACCGCGTAAGCCTCGCCGGTCAGGCTTATGGACTCTCCAATCAGATCGCGACGGCCACCGAAGCGCTTCATCCACGTGCCGTAGGAGAGGATGGCGATCTTCGGCTGCCCGGGCCGGTCCTCGCCGGGCCGGAAGGTACGCCCCAGTATCGGGGCGACACCAAGGGTGCGAAAAAAACCGTCGCTGACTCGAGCCGCCGGTATCGGCTCTGAGAGTGAACCGGTGCGCAGCAGGAACCCGGTGCCGCCATACACATCGAGGGAGCTAAGGGTCGTATTCAGACCCTTCCAGTCCTCGTAGTCATCGCGGGAAAGGTTGCTTCGTGGAAGCAAGGTCTCGCTTTCATCAACACTCACAAGTTGGTTTGGATTGGAGTACGGCAACGGCTGAATCAACACTGCATCCACGAACCCGAAAATTGCGGTGCTTGCCCCAATACCCAAAGCCAGCACGAGAATGGCGGTTACGGCGAATCCAGGACTTCGAAGCAGCTGTCGCACGGCAAATCGCAGATCCTGGGCCACGCTTTCCGCGCGAAATGCCACCACCTCGTGGCTGCGTTCCTGGAGCAGCGTTGCATTGCCAAATTGTCGTATAGCGGCATAGCGGGCTACTTCCGGAGCGATGCCGCCGGCTTCGAATTCCTTCGCTGCCTGCTCCTGATGAAAGGTCATCTCTTCCTGCAGATCTCGGTCGAAGGTCTGCCGTCGCAACAGAACCGCGAGCTTCCGGAATAAACGAAGCAGGGCGTTCATACCGCCTCCTGTGGGTCTTCGAGCACCTGGCCGATCGCCGCAATCATCTTCTGGAAATTCGAGATTTCAGTCCCCAGCTGCTTTCGACCTGCGGTGGTCAGGGTGTAATAGCGTGCCCGCCGGTTTGTCTCCGTCTTTTTCCATTCGGCCTTCACCCAGCCTTGCAGCAGGAGCCGTTGGAGTGCCGGATAAAGGGAGCCTTCCTCTACCGTCAGCACTTCGTCCGACACGCGTTTAATCGATTGCGCGATCCCATACCCATGTAATGGCGCACGGGTGAGAGTCTTCAGGATCAGCATGTCCAAGGTTCCCGGCATCAGTTCCGCGCGATTTGCCATCGAGGCTAACCATAGAGCGTCTATGGATAGGATGTCAACGGCAGATTCCATCCCCTAACCAGGATCTATGGTCCAGGGAAATGGCAAGACTATACTTGCGTTGTGTCGGGTTTGCGCAGCTGGCCGCACGCGGCTACCAGCGTAGGGCGCAAGCATCGAATTGTCTTCGGAGGGCAACCATGAAATTGACAGGAGTATCTCTACTTGGTTTCCGTGCAGGCTCAGCGACCAAGGAAGTCTTCCATGCTACGAACGCCCGCACCGGGGAGCGCCTGGAGACAGACTTTTTCTGTGCGACAGCCGAAGAAGTAGACGCGGCCGCGGTTCTGGCGGACGAAGCTTTTGCTGTTTATAGTCGAGCGACCGGCCGCGAGAAAGCGGCGTTCTTACGCGCCATCGCCGCCAATATCGAATCGATCGCTCCCGAATTGATCGAGCGTGCGGAACAGGAAACGGCGCTCCCTAAAGCCCGCTTACAGGGTGAAACTGCGCGTACCTGTGGCCAGCTTCGCTTGTTTGCCCAGGTCGCTGAGGAAGGCTCCTGGGTCATGGCTCGGGTCGACCGCCCCGATGCAGAGCGTAAACCTGCTCCCAAACCGGACCTGCGCTCCATGCTGCGTCCCCTGGGCCCGGTCGTGGTCTTCGGCGCGAGTAACTTTCCCCTGGCGTTTTCCGTGGCCGGCGGGGATACCGCGTCTGCCTTCGCGGCGGGATGTCCGGTCATCGTCAAGGCCCATTCGGCACACCCCGGCACCAGCGAACTGGTGGGTCAAGCCGTGCAGCAAGCCGTCCGGCAATGCAATTTGCCCGAAGGTGTTTTTTCCCTTCTGTTTGGTCGCGGTGCGCAAATCGGTGTCGCCTTGATGAAACATCCTCTGGTGAAAGCAGGCGGGTTTACCGGATCACGGGGGGCCGGCAGGCAATTAATGGATACGGCGGCCGCCCGGCCGGAACCAATCCCGTTTTATGCCGAGATGAGCAGCACCAACCCGGTGTTCATCCTTCCGGGTGCGTTGCAGGAACGTGCTGGCGGCATCGCCAGCGGACTGCATGCTTCGTTCACCCTCGGAGCGGGTCAGTTTTGCACCAAACCCGGAATGGTATTTTTGCCCGAAGGCGCCGACGCTCCGAAGTTCGTCGACCAACTTCGGCAATCGGTCGATGAGTCGGCGCCATTCTACTTGCTCACCGGGGGCATACGTTCGGCTTATCAAGCCAGCGTTGCCGATCGCAAGGGCCGGCATGGTGTGAGCGTGGTTGCCGAGAAGTCCATCGCAAGTAATGGCCGGGAACTCGGTGTCGGTGCAGCCCTGTTCGAAACCGATAGCCAGACTTTCTTGAAGGACGCGGAACTCGAGGAGGAGATTTTCGGCCCGGCAACCTTGTTAGTCCGCCACGCCAACCGCGAGCAAATGCTGGAGGCCGCCCGTAATTTTGAAGGCCACCTCACCGCAACCATCCACGGTACCGAGGAGGACCTGCGCAGTTTTGGCGATTTAATTGCGATCCTCGAGAACAAGGCCGGCAGACTTCTGATCAATGGTTTTCCAACCGGAGTAGAGGTTTCCCATGCCATGGTGCATGGCGGACCCTACCCATCGACTTCCGATGGGCGTTCAACCTCGGTGGGCAGCCAGGCGATCTTCCGTTTCACGCGGCTCATCTGTTACCAGAATTTTCCTGACGCTGCGCTACCTGCGGAGTTGAGAAATGAAAATCCTCTTCATATCTGGCGCATGGTGGATGGCGAGATGACCAGAGAGGCCGTCATGCAACCCCACCCTGTCCCACAGTGAAAAACAGCGTGCAGTCTCGGTGGGGAATGAGTCCCGGAGGGACGTCTGAACTTAACCCAGGACGCAGTCCTGGGTAGAGATCGAGTGAGGAAAAGTCCCGGAGGGACGACTGGAAGTGAGTATCCGAATTCAGGCCAAGGTCTCGATTGACTTTTTTCAGTCGTCCCTGCGGGACTTTTCAAAGAGTGCATCCTAACCCAGGACTGCGTCCTGGGCTAAGTTCAGCCGTCCCCATTCGACAAGCTCAGGGCAGGCTCTGCGGGACTCGATTTCGTCATGGTCGTCCTCACGCAGACTCTATGAGCCCTCATCAGTCCGCACGTATCGTGTGGCACGGGTGCCATTTACACCGCAGGCGATCAACAGAGCAACCTGATTTTGTTCGGACCGATCCTCTTCTACTCTTCTTCCATCGGAAGTCGCAGACCCGAGGCGTGAGCGAACGTGCGCGCTTGCGGGTAACCCGCATCGGCATGGCGCAGCACGCCCATGCCCGGATCGGTCGTAAGGACGCGTTCGAGCCGCAGACGCCGCTTCCTCTGTTCCATCGGCCACCACCACCATGCCGGCATGCTGCGAGTAGCCGATGCCCACGCCGCCGCCGTTGTGGATGCTGACCCAGGATGCTCCCGCGGCGGTGTTCACCAGCGCATTCAACAGGGGCCAATCGGCAACTGCGTCGGAGCCGTCCAACATGCCTTCCGTCTCGCGATACGGGGATGCGACCGAACCAGTGTCGAGATGATCGCGGCCGATGACGATCGGCGCCGAAATTTCGCCGGAACGCACCAGCTCATTGATAGCCAGGCCTAGCTTCGCCCGTTGCCCATAGCCCAGCCAGCAAATGCGAGCGGGCAGCCCCTGAAAATGAATTCGTTCGCCAGCCAGCTTGATCCAACGCTTGAGCGCTTCGTCTTCAGGAAAGAGAGATAGCACCAGCTTGTCCGTCTTGCGAATGTCTTCCGGATCGCCGGAAAGCGCCACCCAGCGGAAAGGCCCTTTTCCCTCGCAAAACAACGGCCGGATGTATTCCGGCACAAAGCCGGGGATCTCAAAAGCATCTTCTACGCCAGCCAATTTGGCGTTGGTTCTGAGATTGTTACCGTAGTCAAAGACTACCGACCCGCGGTGCTTCAAATCCAGCATGGCCTGCACGTGCTTGCCCATGGCGGCCATGGAGAGGGCGACATATTGATCGCGGTTCTGCTGCCGTAGTGCCAGCGCGGCATCCAGGCTCATGCCGTTGGGCACGTATCCGTTCAAAGGATCATGAGCGCTGGTCTGGTCGGTGACGATATCGGGGATGACGTTGCGGCGAAGCAGTTCGGGCAGAACGTCCGCGGCGTTCCCTACCAGGCCGACAGAGAGAGCGCTTCCCTTCTTGCGTGCTTCGGCCAGTGCCTCAAGAGCCTCGTCGACTGTGGTCGTGATGCAGTCGCAATAGCCGCTGTCGACTCGTTTTTGAATGCGTTTTGGATCCACGTCGATGCCGAGAAAGCGAGCACCGGTCATGGTCGCGGCCAGCGGCTGCGCGCCACCCATACCTCCCATGCCGCCGGAGACGATCAGCTTCCCTTCCAGGCTGCCGCCAAAATGCTTACGGCCGGCTTCGGCAAAGGTCTCGTAGGTGCCCTGCACGATGCCCTGGCTTCCGATGTAGATCCAGGAACCGGCTGTCATCTGGCCGTACATCATCAATCCCTTTTGCTCCAGTTCGCGAAACACTTCCCAACTGGACCATTTGCCGACCAGGTTGGCGTTCGCAATCAGCACCCGGGGCGCCAAGGCGTGGGTGCGCAGAATGCCGACCGGTTTGCCCGATTGGATCAGCAGCGTCTCATCGTTTTCCAGGCTCTCGAGCGCGCGCACGATGGCGTAGAAGCACGGCCAGTCGCGCGCGGCCTTACCGGTCCCGCCGTACACCACCAATTCTTCCGGAGCTTCCGCCACTTCGGGATCGAGGTTGTTCATCAGCATGCGCAGAGCGGCTTCCTGCTGCCAGCCTTTGGTGCTCAAGCGTGTTCCTCTGGGTGCGCGAATTGCGCCTTTATGCGGACCAGCTATCAAAGTCTCCATCGCGAATCCCCTTTGCCAGGCGTTCGATATCTCCTGCAATGACCCTATCTTCCTCCAACGCGGGAACCAGCGTACGCACGAATTGCCGCGCTCGCTCGATCTCCGTTGCGGCCTTGAGCGGACGCCGGTATTCGAGTCCTTGCGCCGCGGTCATCAGCTCGATGGCCAGCACCTTTTCTGCATTGTCGACAATCTGCTTCAACTTGAGCGCGGCGGTCATGCCCATGGAGACATGATCCTCCTTGCCTCCGGAAGTGGGTAGGCTGTCGACACTCGCGGGGTGGGCCAGCACCTTGGCTTCACTTAACAACGCAGCCGCGGTGACGTGAGCAATCATAAGTCCGGATGAGAGACCGGCCGCCTGGGAAAGAAATGCGGGCAAGCCCTCATTGGCAGTCGGGGTTGATGAGCCGGTCGATGCGGCGTTCGCTGATGCTCATCAGGTCGGTCACGGCGATGGCGGCATAGTCCAGCGCCATGCCCAGGGGCGCGCCATGGAAATTGCCCCCGGAGAGCACGTCGCCGGAGAAGATCAGCGGGTTGTCGGTCGCCGACCCGGTTTCAATCTCGATCACCTCGCGCACATGCTGCAAGGCGCCCCGCGCCGCTCCGTGCACTTGCGGCATGCAGCGCAGGCAATAAGCGTCTTGCACGCGGGGATCGTTGTGCAGATGAGACTCGCGAATTTCGCTGTTGCGTAAGAGTGCGCGCAGGTGGGCGGCGGCCTGGATCTGGCCTGGGTGGGGCCGCGCCTGGTGAATGCGTTCATCGAACGCAACGGGTGTGCCGCGCAAGGCTTCCAGCGCCATGGCTCCGGCCAGGTCGAAGAGTTGGTTCAGGCGCAGCGCCCGCAGCACGGCCAGACCGCCCACGGCGGCCATGGCCTGGGTTCCGTTGAGCAGTGCCAGGCCCTCTTTGGCTTCGAGCGCCAACGGAGCGAGACCGGCGTTGCCCAGCGCCGCACCGGCAGGCATCCTCGCGCCCTGGTAAAACACTTCCCCTTCCCCGATGAGCACCAGGGCCAGATGTGCCAGGGGAGCCAGGTCTCCACTCGCTCCTACTGATCCTCTGGCTGGGATGACGGGATGGACGCGGCGGTTGAGCAAGCTGGTGAGCAGCTCAATCAGTTGGTAGCGGACGCCGCTCAATCCTTTGGCGAGGACGTTGGCGCGCAGCAACAGCATGGCCCGAACCTCGGCCTCCTCCAGCGGGTCGCCCACCCCACAGGCGTGGCTGCGCACCAGGTTTCGTTGCAACTGCTGCAGGTCTCCTGAGCTGATGCGCACATCGGATAATTTGCCGAAGCCGGTGTTGATACCGTAGGCGGTTTCGTTGCTGGTGACGATGCGCTCCACCACGGCTTGCGACGCCGCAATGCGAGGCCGTGCCGAGGGGGCGATGGCGGCGTCCATCGAGCCATTGGCTACCAGGTTGATCTGGTCAAGCGAAAGGGGTCGGCCGTCGAGTTCCAGGACGCCCAGGGAAATACCCGTTGTCATGTTGACCATCGTATGAGGTTGCGCACAACTAGGCCAGTGGACGTGGTGCGGGTGGTTGCCAACGGCCAGTCCCGCGAACGGTCTGTGAAAAACTCGATTTCCAAGATCAGTCCCGCTGGGACGTCTGAATTCAACCCAGGACGCTAGTCCTGGGTTGAATTTGAAAAACGACCCAGCCCCGAAGGGACGGCTGGAAAAAGGCCGCAACGCAACCTGGAAAACCTTCAGCCGTCCCTGCGGGACTCAATCATGTTTTCACGATGTACCCAGGACTAGCGTCCTGGGCTAAGTTCAGACGTCCCTGTGGGACTGAGTGCAATTTGAGAGAGACAGCAGGGTCCCTCTCCCGGTTCTCACACACCCGTTAAAGGCCATGAGGTCACGCCGCTGCTGCAAAATGCCTAGCCGATTTTGCAAGGGAGTTACTCGTTACTCCTCGCCGTAACCCTGAATTTGTCGCCATCCGCGTTTTCCCTGTTGCGTTTCGTGTGTTTCCATCAGAAACTGCGAGGAAGAGCTTAAATGGGGATTTGGTGACGTATGCATCCTACGGCTTTGGAGAAGAGTGGCTTCACGACAACTCTTAACATGGCCCTCAGCTCGACCGCTCCCGAGCGGTCGGCCGAGATGGTGCATCGCAAGCAGCTCGCTCGATTCGGTAAGTGGTTGTATCGATTGGGTTTCGTGCCCGGCACCGCGGGTAATCTTTCGGTTCGCCTGAGCCCCGATCGCATTCTCGCTACGCCGACCGCGATGAGCAAAGGTCTGCTCAAGGCTGCAGATATGGTGGTGGTCGACCTGCAGGGCCGCCGGGTAAGCGAAGGCCGCAACGTGACCAGCGAAATTGGTATGCACCTGGTGATTTATCATCAGCGGCCAGATGTGCAGGCCGTGGTCCATGCCCACCCACCCATCGCTACCGGGTTTGCCTCCTGCGGACTGGCACTTGAAGAACCCCTGTGCTCGGAGATCATCATGTCGCTCGGTTCCATTCCTCTGGCGCCCTACGCGACCACCGGGACGGCCGAGGTGGCTTCCAGCATCCAGCCCCTCATCGTCGACCATGATGCGGTGCTGCTCGCCAACCATGGCGTGGTCACCGCCGGCGACACCTTGCAAGATGCCTTCATGCGTATGGAAACGGTGGAGCATTTTGCCCATATTTGCCTGGTTGCACGCCAATTGGGCTGCCCCCAGCCTCTCTCCTGCGATCGCCTCCAACAACTGGAGGAAGCTCGCTCCCGTTACCAGAGGAATGCCGCGCCCGGTTGCTGAACAGCGGCTGTCGATTCTCTTGCGACCCATCATCTTCAGGCCGAGGTGGTTCCCGTGGACATCGAGCTACGCCCACTGAGGCTGGCTGAGATCCTGGACCGGATCTTTCAGCTCTATCGCGCGCGCTTCGCCCTCTTTCTCGGGATAGCCGGTGTCAGCACCATCCTCGAGCTGTTGTGGAATCTGATCAATATGGCGGAACTCCGCTGGATGACCGGGCACCATCTTGCCCGGCAATGGACCACCACCGTCTCCTCGATCCCAGCCTGGGCAATCTTGTTTGCCGCCGCTGCTCTCTGCCTGGCGGCGACCAACCGTGCGGTGGCAGCAATCTATGATGGAGAGCCGACCAGCATCGTCAAGGCCTTCGCCGCCTTGCGCCGCGGCTGGCTGCGGTACGTCTGGGTAAATACGCTGGCATTTTTCATAGCATGGGGCTCCATCATCGCGGTGGTGCTGGTGGCTGTTATGGCAACGCTGATCGCCAGGCGCGCCAGCACACTTGGACAAGCCAATGCGGTCACATTGGTGTACGGCGCGACCGGCTTGCTCGTCCTGTTCGCGTTGCCGCTGTGTCTGTGGCTAACGATCAGGTATTCGCTCGCGATTCCGGCGTGTATCGAGGAAAAGTTGGGAACGCTGCGGTCGCTTAAGAGGAGCGTCTTTCTGTCCCAGGACACGAAAGGGCGCATCCTGGTGCTTCTGCTCATCGTGATGGCCGCCCAGGGCACAATCGTGAGCGCGTTCATGACCCCCGTTTTTGTGTTTATGGTGCGAGCCCGCGGGCAGGCTTCGCCCGGGATCACCGCTTACACCCTGGCCGTGACCGCCCTCAGCAGTGCGTTGATCAAGCCTATCTACTCGATTGGGCTGACCCTCTTTTATTACGACGCGCGGGTCCGCAAGGAAGGGTTTGATCTGGAGAGGATGCTGGAGCGGTCCTCTATAGACGCCTCTAACCAAGGGGTGGCATCCACAGGATCAGCGGTGTGATCAAGCGCATCTTATTGGGCGCCCTCACTCTTGCCCTACCTTGCACCCTGGGACAGGCCGCAGCCGGCCCTCGGCAGATCAGCCTCAACCAGTACACCCAGGAACTTGATCGCCTGCGCACGGTGGCGGAGGCCTGCGCGCAGGAATTGCCCCACAACAACCCGGCGACAGGGACGTGCGACCCCTCCCTGGTCGGCCCAGACGTGATGGTATCCATCACCGCTGGCAAACGAACCGTGAGCTTCGAATGGCTGCGGGATGCGCTTCGGCTCGCTGCTTCGGCGGAAAGCTCGAAAGGCAAGCAGAACGCAGAGAAGGAAGCCTCGCGCGAACTCAGTGATGCACGCTCCAGGCTGGCGGAGATGATCCAAGAGGTCAACCAGGAGCCAGCTTCTCCGTCGACGAGTGTATTTGTACCTGAAAATGTTTCGAATATCCGCCGCAAGCTGGATGGCATTCTCGAGAGCGGAGACTATCCGCAAGCCAAAGCACCGAGTTTGCTCGAAAAGATCTGGGGCGATTTTGTGCGCTGGCTGTTGAATTCCATCATCAAGGCGATGCCCAGCGGCTCTTCGCCCTCGGCGATCTATCTTCTGGAGCTCACGGTGATCGCGATTCCCTGCGGCTTGCTGATCTGGTGGTTTATCCGCAGGCTGCAGGTGCAGAGACTTGGTCTATCAGGAGATAACGTCCCTCATTCTTCAGCCCCGTCGGCACAGGGCTGGCAGGAGTGGCTGGAACAGGGGCAATCGCTCGGCCGCGAAGGACGCTGGCGCGAAGCCATCCACCATGTGTATTGGGCCGCGATTTCCTGCCTTGAATCGCGCCGCCTGTGGCCGGCAGACAGAACTCGCACTCCGCGCGAATACCTGGGGCTGTTGAGCGGAAACCCGGAGACACGGGCCGACCTCTCTTCCCTGACGAGATCGTTTGAGCACACCTGGTATGGCGGACTGCAAGCGAGCGAGAAAGACTTCGCCGAAGCCTGCGGGCTCCTGGAAAGGATTGCCGCACGGTGAGATTGCTTGCTGGGGTCGACCATCGGGACAAGATGTTGCTGCTGAGCTGTGCCGCATTGGTGGCCCTACTGATTCTTGTCTTGGCGTTGTTCTCCCCGGCCAACAACGCTGAGGACTTGACGCCGTCCAGCTATTCGACCGCGCCTCACGGTGCAAAAGCCGCATTTGAGCTGTTGCGCCAGGCAGGCTACCAGGTGGAGCGACAGAGCGACTCCCTGGAGCAGATCGAAGATCGCGTCGACGAACATGCGACCGTGGTTTTCGCTGATCCATTCCTGCAAAACGTAAATGCTTCGCGTGATGCGGTGAAGGCCTTGCTGGACAAGGGAGCTCGCATTGTGGTGACCGGCTATGCCGGCGGTCTGCTTGCCCCGGCCAATGCGGTGGAGGCCAACCGCTTTCCACCATCTGAATGTAACGCCGATGCGAACGGGTTCGGCCAACTCGCCGGTTCCGGCACGGTCCGCCTGACGCCAGGTGGCCGATGGAAACAGTCGAATCCCCTGCACCGCGTTGCCTACACCTGCCAGGGTGACGCCGTAGCGGTTACTTATAAAGCCGGCAAAGGCACGGTGATCTGGTGGGCCGGTGCTCTACCGCTTGAAAACTCCGGGTTGCCGCTGGCGGATAACCTGGTATTTTTCCTGAATAGCATCGGTCCGCCCGCGACCACGCATGTTTTCTGGGACGAGTCGCTGCATGGGGATTCGCCTTCTCTGTTGTCCTACACGCGGGGCACACCGCTGCACTGGATCGGATGGCAACTGATGCTGGTTGTTGCTCTTTTGCTGTGGAGTTTTGCACGCAGAAGCGGACCACTTCGGCCGGATCCCGCCGTGCCGAGGACAACGCAGATCGAATTCGTGCACTCGCTGGGCTCTTTATATCAGGCGGCGGCCGCGAACCAGGTTGCGGTGAGCGGCGCCTACCAGCGCTTCCGCCAACGGCTGGAACAATTGTTTGCTATCCCTCAGAATCGGTCCGCAGCAGCATTGGAGGGGGCTTTATCGCAACATTTCGGTACTGGCGGTGAGCGGCTGCTCAAAACACTTGTCGCCTGCGAAAAGGCCATGGAAACAGAGAATCTGCCCGCGAAGACTGCGCTCGAGACGGTGCAGGCCCTGCACGACTGCGATGATTTCTGCATCGACAAATCTAGCCATACTGGGACCCAACCGTGGAAGAAAACTTAAGCTCCGAATTAAAAGCGACCTCGCAACTGCTGCAACACGGCCGGCAGGAACTGAGCAAAATCATTGCCGGCCAGACCACCTTCATCGATCAGACGTTAGTCGTGGCTCTCTGCCGCGGGCATGCTCTCATTGAAGGCGTCCCCGGTATCGCTAAAACACTGGTGGTGAAGTTGCTCGCTCAAGTGCTTGGCCTGGAGTTTCATCGAGTGCAGTCGACGCCCGACCTTATGCCCGCTGACATTTTAGGCACCAATGTGTTCCGTAGCGCGAGCGAGGCATTCGTTCTGCACAAGGGGCCGGTGTTTACCAGCTTCCTGCTGGTGGATGAAATCAACCGCATGCCCCCACGAACGCAGTCGGCGCTGCTGGAGTGCATGGAGGAACGGCAGGTAACAATCGACCGGACGGGTTATGCGCTTCCCGAAGCATTCACCGTTTTTGCAACTCAGAATCCGATCGACTTCGAAGGCACGTATCCTTTGCCGGAAGCTCAGTTGGATCGCTTTTTGATGAAGCTTCGTCTCTCCTATCCGTCTGCTGACGAAGAGCGAGTGGTGCTGCAGCGTCATCATGCCAGTACCGGGCCAAAGGGTTTGGAATCGACTTCGCTGGTGCCGGTGGAGGAGGGTCTGTTGGCCGCCGCGCAAGCTGAGGTACGCGGAGTGCGGATCGAAGCCAGTCTCTATGACTACATTCTCGCTGTCGTCCGCCGCACCCGTGAGTGGCCGTCCCTCACGCTGGGAGCGAGCCCCCGAGCGGCGGTCAGCCTGATGCTGGTGGCGCAAGGTTCTGCTGCCCTGGAAGGGAGAAACTATCTCATTCCTGATGATGTGAAGCAGGCGGCGCTGCCGGTGTTGCGCCACCGCTTGATTCTGAAGCCCGAGGCGGAACTGGAGGGTTACGATACTGACCGCGTGATCGCGGAGATACTCGCGGCGGTCGCGGTGCCTAAGCAGTGATCTCTCCCACCATGGTCGCAGAGCCCGCACGCTCGCCGGCAGCGTCAGTTGGCCGCTTTTCGTTCGGGTTTACCAAACGGGCACTGTTATTGTTGCTGTTGGGTACGTTATGGTTCGTGCCTGCTTTTTTTGTCCGCCGCTTCGTTTGGGGCGTGGTTGTGTGGGACGCGACGGTGCTGCTGTTTGCCCTGATCGATGGCTGGTTATTGCCGGCTCCCAGTCTGATCGAGGCCACGCGGAGCTGGATCTCGGCTGCAGTTCTAGGGAGCGCGAGCGAAGTAGAGTTGACGCTTCTGCAGCGCGGCCGGCGATTGCTCTTGTGCCGGGTGATGGACGATCTGCCGGCTGCTTTTATGCAGGCGCCGCAGTGGCTCCCGCTGACCTGCTATCCGGATATACCGGCGACATTGCGGTATGCCTACACACCGCGTCAGCGGGGTGACCATCCAGCAGGAAAACTTTATGTGCGCTATCGCAGCCTCACAGGGCTACTGGAGCGCTGGTCGGCTGCGGATTTAACCCAGACCGTCCGCATTTACCCCGCCACACGTACGGCGCAAGAGCAGAACTTATTTCTCGCGCGCAACCGGCAATTGGAACTGCAATTGCGCAAGCAGCGTCAACGGGGCCTGGGACGGGATTTTGAAACACTGCGCGATTACCTGGATGGTGACGATCTCCGCGACGTTTGCTGGAAAGCTTCTGCCCGGCGGGGCGCCCTGATCACCAAGCAGTACCAGACGGAGCGCAGCCAGGCGGTGTGGTTGCTGATCGATGCAGGACGGTTGCTGCAGGCGCGGGTCGGCGGTTATACCAAGCTCGATTATGCAACCGCCACTGCACTTGCCATGAGCCAGCTGGCACTGGCCTCCGGTGATCGCGTGGGCCTGTTGGCCTACGGCCGCGAGACGCAGCAGTTGATCACTCCCAGGCGCGGTGGAGGGCAGCTTCGCCAGATTTTGGACGCGCTTGCCTTGGTTCGTGGGGAAGCGGCTGAGGCCGATCATTTGCGGGCAACCGTGACTTTAAATCGACTGCAGCCAAGGCGCAGCCTTGTGCTTTGGCTTACTGATCCCGCCGAGACTTCCATGCAGCCGGAAGTTGCCGAAGGTGCAGCCCAGTTGATGCGGAGGCACTTGGTGTTGTTTGTCGCCATCGAACAACGAGATTTGCGACAGATCGCTGGGATGCGGCCGGAAAATCAACAACAGATGTTCGCCGGGGCCGCAGCGCAGGAGATGATGCACTGGAGAGAGCTTCTGCTGGCCAGGCTCCGCCAGCGCGGTGCCCTTACGCTCGAGACTTACCCGGAGGAGATGACTTCTTTCGTCCTGAACCGGTATTTAGAGATTAAGGAGAAGGCGCTCCTATAAGTCCGATAAAACCGCAGATCTCTCCACTACGCTCCCCCGGATTTCCTGTCGAGCTTGTTGGCTTTGGTGAACCCCGTGCGCCTTTCTCTACAGAAAGGCGCATACGTGGACGTGACGAGTGCTGCGTGGCAGGAAATCCGAGTACGCTCCGGTCGAGATGACAATTTTTTTGTAGATTAGACCGGGCTTCTCTCCACGAGAGACGCAAAGACCTCGTCGCAACAGAATTGTCATCTCAACCGGAGATTCCATGGGTCTGTGGCCCATCCAAGCTGATGAAAAACGTCTCGGTCCAGCAACCATTCTCCTTCGAACCGTTGCTCTTTCCTTTGTCATCCCGAGCGAAGCCGAGGGATCTGCGGTTCCCGCGGACCTTTCGTGGAAACCTCTACATTTATCCCCAAACAAAATTGTCATCTCGACCGGAGCGCAGCGTAGTGGAGAGATCTGCGGTTTCTTTTTTTCGGTGTCAAGCAGAACGCTTGCCCGGCGTTGACCAAAGCCAGAGCAGCAACAAGGTGAAAAGCAAAAAAGCCGTCACAAACTTCAACCACACAGGCGCAGACGATGGAGACAAGAAACCTTCCAGCACGCCCGCGATGGCAAGCATTGGCACGACCCCGCTCACCAGGCGTACGGACTCCGACCCAGCCACCGCGAGCGAATGACGACGGCTATAAATGCCGGGAAAGAGCAATCCGTAAGCGAGGCGAAGACCTGCTCCTCCGGCGATGATGATGGCAGGCAGCTCCAGCGAACCGTGGGCAGCAACGAAGCTCCATAGCTTGATACTCATATGTGCCTGATGACAAGCAGTCGAAATCACGCCAAGCAAGACGCCATTCCAGATGATCATGTACAAGGTCCCAATGCCGGCAGTGATGCCTGCAGCGAACACCGTAAACGTAACTGCCAGGTTGTTGGTCATGATCGCACTCGATGCCTGGGGCGCCATCGAATTCACAGACTCGGTCCACATTTGATGGCGCTCAATGGTCTGCGTCATCGCCGGCCCGAGGAAATGCCGCTCGAACTCGGGGCGCACCACGGTCAGCAGACTGCCCACCACCGCGCCGGCCAGAAACAGCATGAGAGACGTGAGCGTGAACGGCAGTAGCTGACGAAACAACCGCGGGTATTCCTGGGAGAAGAATCGCCATACGTCAAAAACATCCGTCTTGCGCCTGGAATAGATAATGGCGTGAGCCTGACCGAGCAGCTGGTTCAGCTCACCCTCAAGGTTACGTGCACTGCGTTCCTGGCGCAGTGCGGAAAGATCGCCGGCGATCTGCCGGTAAAGCAACGCCATCTCGCGCAACTCGGCTGGGGGCAGGCTCGCCACTCCACTCGCCTGCAAGATTGCAATCAGTGCGCGCAAACGGTCCCAGGAACCTCGACGCTTCTCGATCCAGCGATTGGATATCATGGTGTCCCATTCCATTCACGGTCAGGTGGCGGCGATGAGCAATGAAAGCATCGATCTTCGGGATCAGCTTAGCATCGAGACTCCGGAACTGGTAGGTATCGAGTTCCCGCTCGCAGGCATCGGCAGCAGGTGTGTCGCCTTGCTGGTTGATTCTTTCGTACAGGGCTTTTCGTTTGTCGTCTTCCTGATCGTAACCATCTTGATATTCGCCGCTTTGCCGCGCCCTGCGACCGTGCCGCACCGTATCCAGCCCGCCGACCCGGCAAAGTGGGCGATCGCCCTGATGATCCTGATTCCGTTTCTGCTCCAGTGGGGGTACTTCGCGCTCTTTGAGGCTTTCTGGAACGGGCAAACCCCGGGTAAGCGGATGCTGCGGCTGCGAGTGATCCAGCAAAGCGGACGGCCGATTGGCTTATTCGAATCGATGGGCCGAAACCTCATTCGGATTATCGATATGCTGCCCGGCTTTTACCTGGTAGGCGCAGTCTGCATCTTTGCCACTCGCCGCCAGCAACGGCTGGGCGATATGGTCGCCGGCACCCTGGTCGTCCACAGCGTTCCGACGGAAACATCCATCCTACCGGCAGGAACCAGAACCTTCACCGCCGCATCTCTCGAACCACCG
This sequence comes from uncultured Acidobacteriaceae bacterium, assembly GCA_963830325.1. GTDB lineage: Bacteria > Acidobacteriota > Terriglobia > Terriglobales > Acidobacteriaceae > PALSA-350. Next base: position 58,373 of record CAWHMV010000023.1, on the reverse strand, counting down.
CCCCAGCCGGCACTAAGGACGACTCTGGAACTGCCGGCAGATGGAGTGGCCCGTCTATCGCGCGCGGATCTGCAACTGATGGAAAACTTCATGGCTCGCCGGCTCGATTTGCCCCTCGATGTACGAGCGAGCCTGGCGGAGAGACTGGCCGTCCGCATGAAAGAAAAAACCATGCTGGAAGTGCCATCCGGAACCAGCAACGAAACTTTTCTGGAAGCCCTGGTAGTCGGCCTTCGAGACGCAGGTGGAATGCATTCGTGATCAGCCGCACTATCCGGTGAGCCCGCAGAGGCGGCACTCAAGCTAGCATAGAAGCAGGGAGATCCTACGCGGCCAGAATGACTACCCAGATCGTCGAGAACAATAAGGTCCAGAGTTCCGCTCCGCTTCAAGACGGGACAGTGTATCGAGTGTTGGTTGCGGTGAGCTTCTGCCACCTGATGAACGACACGATGCAGTCCCTGCTGCCCTCCATCTACCCCATCCTGAAAACCGCGTTTCATCTGAACTTTGGTCAGATTGGTTTGCTGACATTGATGTTCCAGATGACGGCCTCGATTCTGCAACCCTTTATCGGCCACTTTACCGACCACAAGCCCATGCCGTATTCCCTGCCCATCGGCATGGTCTTCACCCTGACAGGGCTGTTATTGCTGTCGATTGCGCCTACCTTCCCCCTGCTGCTGCTGGCCGCGTCCTTGATTGGCATGGGCTCGGCGGTCTTCCATCCGGAGTCTTCGCGCGTGGCGCGTCTTGCCTCCGGTGGACGGCTTGGCCTAGCGCAGTCGGTCTTTCAGGTTGGGGGAAACACCGGATCGGCCATAGGACCGCTGCTGGCAGCATTCATCGTGCTGCCCCACGGCCAGCGAGGAGTAGCGTGGTTTTCGCTCGTAGCACTGGTGGCTATCGTGGTGCTGACCCGGGTAAGCCGCTGGTACAAGCCTCGCTTAGGGTATTTGAAAAAGCGGTCCACCAAGCATGCCGAGACCGGCTTATCGCGCGGGCGAGTGGTTTCGGCGATTGCGGTCCTGATCGCACTCGTCTTCTCCAAGTATTTCTATTTGGCCAGCTTCACCAGCTATTACACCTTCTACCTCATGACTCGTTTTCACGTAGGGGTGAGGAGTTCGCAGATCCACCTGTTTGCTTTTCTGGGAGCCGTCGCTGCCGGAACTCTCATTGGAGGTCCGATTGGCGACCGCATTGGGCGCAAGACGGTGATCTGGTGCTCCATCCTTGGCGTTTTGCCCCTGACCATGCTGCTGCCCTACGCGAACCTGTTCTGGACCACCGTTTTGAGCGTTCTCGTCGGGTTAGGTTTAGCCTCTGCTTTTCCCGCCATCCTTGTCTTCGCTCAGGAACTGGTGCCCGGAAGGGTAGGAATGATCTCCGGACTATTCTTCGGGTTTGCCTTCGGTATGGGCGGCATCGGCGCGGCCATCCTGGGCAGAATTGCCGACGCCACCAGCATTCTCTTCGTGTACAAGATATGCGCCTATCTTCCGGCGATTGGACTGTTGGCAGGATTTCTGCCTTCCATGTCGCAGCGGCCTCTCCGGATCAGCAAGGAAGCTGAATAGGTGCATCGCTTGGTCTACGCCCGTAAATAAGCCACGACGGCTTTAACGACTTCCTCTTTCGCTTCTGCGAGCGAAAGCGCCGCAGGTCGACGAAGGACTGCTCCGTGAGAAAGCGCCTCGACCATGTTGGCCACGATGAAGGCGGCTCGGTTGAGATCACGGTGGTTCTTTAACTCATAGGCTCTCGCCGAGAGCGCAAGAAGAAATGCGCCGTGAAGACGCACCGCAAACTCCCGCGTTCCGTCCGCTTTGTGCGGCACCGCGGTGAGCAATAGTTCATAGAGTTCCGGGTCAGTCGTATGCGCGTCGATCATCGCCTCAATCATGGCCCGCAGAAGCTCCTCCATCGACGAGGCAGCATGGTCGACCAGCGTGCTTTGTATGGCGCGTTCGATCTGCTCTACATGACGTGTATGCAACGCGGTAAATATGGCCCGCTTGTCGGGGAAATATTGATATACCGAGCCGATACTTACCCCCGCAACCTCGGCAATGCGATTGGTGGTGATAGCCGCAGTGCCTTCGCGCTTCAAAAGACGTATCACGGCGTCCAGCACCGCCTCGACGGTATCACGTGCGCGACGCTGTTGGGGACGGCCGGTGCGACGGGAGATGTTGGCTCCAAAGTTGTGGAGTGTTTGATCAACAGCGGAAAACGCCCGCGAGTCTTCGTGCGCGACGCAAACAAGGCACGCTTGCGCTACGGCGATCGCGTCGATGTCTTTATCGGCGATCTGGCAGACGGAGTATCGTTGCGGACGGCGCTCGAAGGAGTCGATGCGTTTTTCCTGGTCAACAGTGGTCCGCAAATTCCTGTGCGAGACGAAGTAGCAGCCATCGCTGCCAAAGATGCCGGCGTAAAGCATCTGGTGAAACTGTCGTCCATGGATGTTCAGCAAGGCCTTGCGATCGGTGCCTGGCATGAGCGAGGCGAGGCCGCCATCCGTACCAGCCGGGTGCCCTTCACCTTCATCCAGCCCACCGGATTTATCTCGAACCTGCTTGCCTGGAGAACGTCGATCAAGGCCGAAGGCACTGTTCGCTCTTCGACCGGGGAGGGCAGGAGAGCATTCATCCACTCTGACGATATCGCGGCCGTCGTGACAAAGACACTTACCGAACAGGACTTTATGGGACGGTCGGTGCCCATCACCGGCCCCGAAGCACTGAGCTTCTCCCAAGTAACTGCGAGGATCGGCGCCGCAACCGGAAAATCTCTCAAATTTATAGCCATCTCTGATGAGGAGGCGCGTCGGCGATATTCAGCGGTCAGTGGATCCGTCGAAGAGACGGAGGCTCACGTCGCGTTGTGGCGTGCTATCCGTGAGCAGCGTCTCGCAGGCGTCAACGACAGTGTCGAGCAGATCGTCGGGCGAAAGGCGATTGCACTGGACCAGTGGATAACGGAGAACATCGAAGCCTTTCGTGTATGAGCCGAGTTAGAGGTCTTCAAACTTCTTATTCAGGATTGGGTACTGTTTCCAATCCTTATAGTCGAAGTGCCACCACTCTGTCGGGTTGACCATGAACCCCTGCTTCTCCATTGCTTGTTTGAGCAGTGCGCGGCGAGCACGTTCTTCCGTGGTGCCGCCCGGATAGTCGGCATAGGCTCGTTTGGTCATCTCGTCGTAGCCGCTAGGCATCTTGACCTCTTTGCCCGTTTTCAAGTCGTAAAGCGACAAATCCACAGCGCAGCCGCGGTTGTGTCTTGAGCCTTCCGCCGGGTTGGCGACGAAGATCTTCTTGTCGTTGGGTGTGGCGTCCCAAAAGATTTTCGTTACGTACCAGGGACGGTAGCCGTCATGGATGATCAGGCCATACCCCTGCGCCTTGAGCTCGCGATGGGCGCGGACGAGTGCCTCCGCGGCGGGGCGCTGAAGAAATGCGCGTGCCTGGGTATACAGAGGGGTGCCGAGAAAATCATTCGTGGTGGCATAACGGATGTCGAGCTTGATCGTAGGGTCAAGCCTGGTCAGTTCCACCAGATCCGGCTTGCGGAAATCTCCCTGCTCGTGCGGAGGCGACGCTTTTAGCGCTTCTGCGCGCAGTTCGGGCACCGGGCGCAGAGGTGTAATACGAAAGCTGACCTCTTGCGCGTAGCCGATACGTAACCAGAGCAGCAAACAACAAAGGGTGCTGAAGCGGACTATTCGGGGCATGCTTTGAGTGTACGTCTTATGCCAGGCCCAGCTTCTCTGAAGCCATCGCCGTGCCCTCCACACGAGCCGCAATTTTTTTGAATGCGATCTCTCGGGCCAGGTCGGGTGAGCCGTGTCTGGGTTTGTGATCAATGCTGAAGGGAGAAAATCCGCAGTCGTCGGTCGAGCCGAGCCGTTCCTTGGGAATATGTTTGGATGCCAGCAGCAGATCGCAGCGAACCTCCTGCGGCGTTTCTACCCGGGGATGGAGGGGATTGATAACGCCGACAAAGCAGATCTGGGCCACGCCGTTCGCATCCTCGCGGCTGTACTTACCGCAGAGTTTGTAGACCTGCTCTTTGTCTTTTTCGCTGGCCACCTGCATCAGGAAGTAGCCGGCGTTCATCATGAACATGCTGGGAAGCAATTCCGCGTAGTCCACCTCCGCGCTATGGGTTGCGTCGCAATCCCCGCCCGGACAGGTATGAATGCCGATATTCTTTCGCTCGCTCGAGCTAAATCGATTGATGACGCAGTTGTTCAGGTCGATAAACTGCGACAGCATGGACCGACCCGTCCAGGGATTTTTGGGATCGTTCTTGCACGCCAGCCGTCCTTCGGTAAAGTCCATCGAGACTCGCTTCGCGCCAGCGGCAAAGCACTGGCGGATATCCTTTTCACATTCGTTGCAAAGATCTTCGTGGAATTGCTCCCGCGTGTAGCCCGGAACCTCGCCGTCCAGCGGATAGAGCAACGCGAGCATGGAGGGCGCGATAACCGCCTGCTTCAACGGCTTCCTGGCCATCGTCATGGCGCGCTTGAGGTATTCGGCGGCGTAGGTTTTGTATCGGAAGGGGCCGCCTGTCAACCGCGGCAATTGGCGATCATGCCCATCGCTGAATACGGCAAAGCACTGGCCATCGGCGGCCAGATTTTCTGCCAGCCCGGTGCCGCCAAGAGTGTCCGTCAAGGGATAGGTGGCAAAGCTGGAAGCGCGCTGCTCGCCGTCAGAAACGATGGGTGAGCCGGTCGCTTCCATATTCTGGATTGAGTCCTGGCACGCAGCATCCTGCTGCCTGGTCAGCTGTTCTCGTGTGATCTTCCCCAGATCGTAGTGCCGAAGTGCATTTTGTAGTTTTGCCGGACGCGGTAGTGAACCAACGTTCTCCGTAGGAATTGCCATGGCCGAAGTCATCCCCTGCTAAGCCCAAATTGCGTGTGGATGGTGACACGCCAGCAACACAACAAGCAAGTGACTGCTTTTGGTCGGGGTCAAGCGGCTGTTTAAGCACGCCGGCAAGACTCTCATAATGAGCATCTTGACGTAGAATGGCCGCGGATCCACTCGACACCGTGGTGGCCGCGCCGCGCGTAAGAGGCGCGAAAAATAGTAATCAGGGAGCATCCGTTGGAAAGCACTCGAAGAACGTTCCTCAAACAGGCCGCGGGGCTCTCCGCTGCCTGCATTGTCGGTCTTGACGGGCAGACCAACGCGCAGACTGCTCGACTTTCGGCCGCTCCGACCAGTCCAGGGACGACCTCCTGGTACGACCGGCCGATGCGTTGGGCCCAACTGAGCTTCGTCGAAGACGATCCCGGCAATTACGACATGCAATTCTGGCTGGACTATTTCCAACGGATCCATGCCGATGCCACTGTTCTGAATGCCGGCGGGTGCGTCGCCTTTTACCCCACCCAGATTCCCCTGCACTACCGCAGCAAGTGGCTGGGAAATATGGATGCCTTTGGCGATATTGCGCATGGCTGCCGGAAATTAGGCATGAATGTAGTTGCCCGCACCGACGCGCATGCATGTCATAAGGATGTTTACGACGCGCATCCTGACTGGCTGGCGGTCGATGAGAACGGAAAAAAGCGCCAGCACGCGTCGGATCCGGATTTCTGGCTGACTTGTGCTCTGGGACCCTACAACTTTGAATTCATGACCTCAGTCCATCAGGAAATCATGTCGAGGTACATGGTGGATGGCATCTTTACCAATCGATGGGCAGGATCAGGCATGTGTTACTGCGAGCACTGCCAGAAGAATTTCCACGATTTTTCAGGACTCGATCTTCCCCGCACCAGCGATCCGCAGGATCCGTCGCAACGGCAATACATTGTCTGGCACCAGCAGCGCTTATTCGAGTTGTGGCGACTGTGGAACGGCAAGATCCAGGAAATCAATCCCAACGCGAGCTACCTCGCCAACGCCGGAGGCGGCGCGCTGAGCCTCTTGGACATGAAGACCATCGGCGAGTTGGCGCCGACTTTGCTGGCGGACAGGCAGGGCCGAGCGGGAGTTGTCGCGCCCTGGGCCAGCGGCAAAAGCGCCAAGGAGTTTCGAGCCACCATGGGACGAAAAGCGATCGCAGGGATCTTCAGCGTCGGCCTTGAGGATAAGTACCGCTGGAAGGATTCCGTCCAGAGCGGTGACGAGATCAGGCTCTGGGTGGCCGATGGCATGGCGCAGGATTTTCGTCCGACCTTCACCAAGTTCAACGCCAAGCCTTACGACAAGCGCTGGTTTCCAGTCGTGGAAGAGATCTTTGAGTGGCACCACGCAAACCAGGATTACTTCCGCAACGAAAAATCCCTTGCTCGAATTGGCATGGTTTATTCCCAGCAAACTGCTGCGTTCTACGGCGGACACGATGCGGCTGCCACTGTCGACGATCCTGCGCTGGGCTTTTATCAGGCGCTGGTCGAGGCCAGAATCCCGTTTGAGATGGTGCATGACCACTTGCTCGATCCAGAGCACACGGATCAATTCCGCACCTTGATCTTGCCCAATATCGCGGCTCTTTCCACGGCACAGTGTGACCAAATCCGTGCCTTTGTCGAACGTGGCGGCAGCATCGTTGCTACTTATGAAACTTCGTTGTACGACGAATGGGGCGTGCGACGACAGGATTTCGGGCTCGCCTCGCTTTTTGGAGCTTCCTTTGCCGGCAGTAAAGACGGTCCGATGCTCAACTCGTACCTCTCGCTGGAAAAGGATCCCTCTTCCGGCCAATACCATCCCGTGCTGGCGGGCTTTGAAGATGCAAATCGCATCATCAACGGCGTACACAGGGTTCATGTGACTGCCGTAGGCGAGAGTCTCGCGCCGCCACTGCGCGTCGTTCCTAGCTATCCTGACCTGCCGATGGAAGAGTGTTTCGTGAGGCCGGGTGCACCTCACGACGCGGGAATCTTCCTGCGCAAACCAGGCAAGGGCCGCGTGGTCTATTTTCCCTGGGATATCGACCGTACATTCTGGGAAGTACTGAACACGGATCATGCGAAGCTACTGCGCAACGCGGTCCTCTGGGCGAACAACGAGCCGGCTCCTCTTTCAGTGGAAGGAAAAGGGGTCCTCGACCTTGCTATCTGGTCACAAAAGAACTCCATGACCGTGCACCTGGTGAACCTCACCAACCCGATGATGATGAAAGGGCCGGTGCGCGAGGCAATACCGATTTCCAGCCAGCAGGTACGTATTCGCGTTCCTGCTGACAAACGAATTACCAAGGCCCGCTTGCTGGTCGCCGGAGTGGAAACCCACTACCGGAGGGACGGCGATGCGATCCTGATCGAGGTACCTTCGATCCGCGTGCACGAGGTGATCGCGCTCGATTTCGCTGTATAAGAACGCTCGATCACTTGAAGGCTAAGGGTATATATGGCTGATATCTTCGACATCACGCGCCGGGAGTTTATTCGCACTTCAGCTCTGTTAACCGCCGGCACGGCGTTGGCCCATGCTGCGGAATTGCCGCAAGAAACCGCAGCCTCCCATCCGAGTGCGCCCGTTTTTCCTTATGGCGCCGTCTATTTCCGCAAGACAAATCCACCTCCGGAAGACTGGGCTCGCGATCATCAGACTGCGGCGCAGACGGGGATGAACATTTTTCGCCACTGGTTCATGTGGTCGGCCATTGAGGTTGCTCCCGGAAAGTATGACTGGTCTGACTACGACCGCATCATGGAACTTGCGGCGAAAAACGGAATCAAAGTGATCCTCGAAGAATTGGTCGGGTGTGCTCCGGAGTGGGCCTTCCGTAAATACCCCCATGCACGCTACCTGGGTAGCGATGACTTCGTCGTCAACAGCACCGTATCCGAGAGCAGCGCGACCGGTGGCTTCCCTGGCTTGTGCCTCGACAACCCGGACGTACGGGCGCTGGCGCAGACCTTTCTAGTGGCGCTGGTGGAGCACTACCGCGATCATCCCGCGTTGTTCGGGTATGACCTATGGAATGAGGGAACGTCCTTCGGAGGCAACCCGCATAGGATGTACTGCTATTGCGAAGGCTCCAAGCGAAAGCTTCGGGAGTGGCTGCGGGTCCGCTACGGATCGCTCGAGACTGTCGCCAGGCAATGGCACCGTTACGGTTACCAAAGCTGGGACGACATAGAACCGCCCCGTTCATTCTCTGGATATCCCGACAGCCTGGACTGGCTCGAGTTTCGCGTCGACAATGCGTACAGCCTGTTTGATTGGCGAGTGAAGCTGTTTCGCAAGCTCGATGGTAAACACCGCATCACCGCACACGGGGTCTCAGGCACGCTGATCAGCCTCGCATCCGCGTCCCATAACGAATGGCGCTCGGCAGCGGAAGTTGATATCTGGGGTCTGACCTGGATTGCAGCCAGGCAGGGCGACGAACCATGGAAGCAGTTTCAGGCGGTGGACCTGGTACGGGGTGGAGCCCGGGGTAAGCCGTTCTGGCATGCGGAAGCACAGGGCGGACCCCTCTGGATGCAGCCCCAGGTAATCGGCCGGCGCATCGATGACGGGCGCATTCCTGACGCGGAGGATGTCCGCATCTGGAACCTGGTCTCCTGTGCAGCCGGCGCCAAGGGTCTTCTCTATTGCCGCTGGCGCCCGCTACTCGATGGACCTCTCTTCGGAGCGTTCGGTCCTTTCGCGATGGACGGCTCACCCACTCCACGCTCAGAGATGGCGGGCCGGGTCGCGCGATGGGCAAACAGCCATCCGGAGATCTGGAAATCCAACCCGGTCAAGGGCGACATCGGCCTTGTCTTTGTCCCCGAGTCCGAGCTCTTCAACTATGTGCAACAGGGCGACACTGACTTCTATTCCCAATCGGTGCGCGGGGCGTACCAGGCTTTTTTCGATTCGAACATCCAGCCGGACTTCGTAGCGCTCGACAATATCAGTGACTATAAGATCATCTATCTTCCCTACCCCGTGATGTTGAAGCAGGAGACCGTGGCCAGGCTGCGCAGCTTTGTCGAGCAAGGGGGCACGCTGATCAGTGAGGGCCTGCCCGCATACTTCGGCGATCATGGCCACGTCGGAACGGTACAGCCGAACTACGGCCTGGATGAGGTATTCGGAGCACGCGAAACGTTCGTACAATTCACCCCCGATATTTCCAACGACTTGATGCTGGAGGTAAAGGGTTCCCACATCTACGGCCGCTTTTTCCGCCAGGATTATGAATTGCGGGGCGGCAATGCGGTGGGACATTACTCAAATGGAGCCATCGCCGCGGTTGAGCACACATTTGGCCAGGGCCGTACCTTGCTGATTGGCTCCTTCCCGGGCGCAGGCTATTACCTGCATCATGCGGCGGCTACCAAAGATCTCTTCGCAACTTTTCTCACCATGGCGAGTGTCGCTCAGCAGGTAACGATCGACGATCACAGCGTGCAGGCCAGACTCCACCAGGGCGCCGGTGGCTCTTACCTGTGGGTGACCAACCCCTTGCCGGGCACTCGAAGCGTCAAGGTTGGGCTTATACAGAGCTACCCATCGGGCGAAGATATCTGGGGGAAACAAACCGTTGCGATGGACGGCCGGCAAGTCACGGTAAGTGTTGGCGGACGGGATGCGGCGGTGATTGCTTTGCGATAGAGTGCTGGGCATGAGGATAACGCGATGATGAAACTCTGTGTCGTTCTCGCTGCTTCGATATTGAGCTCGATGGCTTCTGCCCAGACGGCCTCTGCGGTAGCGTATTCGCCCGATCAACTATTGCAGCTCGCACAGCAGATGCGCGAGCAGGCGAAAAACTCGAAGGAAGCCGGAACCGGCATCCTGGAGAAGCATCTGGACAGCTCCACCATCCTTGCCTTCCGCGACAGAGACGGAAAAGCCGAGCTGCACCAACAATTCGGAGATGTGTTCGTGGTGCTTCAGGGCACGGCGACGCTGGTCACTGGTGGTACGATCGCCAGTCCTACGACGACAGCACCCGGTGAGATACGAGGCGCTTCGATTGAGCAAGGGATACGCAAGAAGCTACAGGAAGGAGACATAGCGCACATACCTCCTGGTGTTCCTCATCAACTAGTGCTCGACGCAGGCGGCGCGTTTACTTATTTCGTAGTGAAGATTCCGCTGAAATAAAAAAGTCTGGAAGACAGGTTTCCCGTGAGAGGAAAGGCGGGACTCGATTGACCTTTACTAGGAGGATCCCAGGTCTCAAAGCGAGACCCCACGGCATGCCGGGGCAGGCTGGGGCACCCTTCGCGTGTCCAGGGCGGAATGGTTTGGGGCTCCAAGGAGCTGTTTGCCTGAGAATCCACCGATCGCAACATGAGTCCCGAAGGGACGGCTGAACTTAGCCCAGGACGCAGTCCTGGGTAGAGATTCGAGAGACGAAAAGTCCCGTAGGGACGATTGGAAGTTACCCGCAGGCAATCCCAGAACAATTGAGAATTCCCGGTCCGCTCCCCCGAATCCAAGACCGGGTCTCGATAACTTTTTCAGTCGTCCCTGCGGGACTTTTCAAACGGCGCATGCCAACCCAGGACTGCGTCCTGGGTTAAGTTCAGTCGTCCCTACGGGACTCGATCTCTTGATAGTCGTTCTCATTTCCGCTTTAAAAATCTCCCGTAACGCTTACGCTAGTGCCTCTAACTCGCAGATCACAATGAACTAATCGTAATACTCCAGGCCCAGATGGGTGATCAGGGATTCACCCTTAATATGCCGCAGCGTGTTCTTTAACTTCATCAACTGAATGAACAAATCGTGCTCCGGGTAGAGCCCAGGCGCTGTCATGGGCGATTTCCAGTAGAAGCTCAACCACTCCTGAATGCCCAGGTCTTTCAGTTCCGGGGTGCGCGCCGCCAGGTCAAGGAACAGCACCAGATCTAGAGCGATGGGTGCGGCGAGGATCGAATCCCGGCAAAGGAAGTCGACCTTGATCTGCATCGGGTAACCGAGCCAGCCGAAGATGTCGATGTTATCCCAACCCTCTTTGTTGTCACCACGTGGCGGATAATAGTTAATCCTCACCTTGTGGTAAATATCCTTATAGAGATCCGGATAAAGCTCAGGCTGCAGGATGAAGTCGAGCACGCTCAGCTTGGATTCTTCCTTGGTCTTGAACGATTCGGGATCATCCAGCACCTCACCATCGCGATTGCCCAGAATATTGGTGGAGTACCAACCGCTCACACCCAACATGCGCGCCTTGAAGGCCGGCGCCAGAACCGTCTTCATGAAGGTTTGGCCGGTCTTGAAATCCTTCCCGGTGATGGGCGCACTGTTTTGGCGCGAGAGCTCCTGCATCACGGGTAGATCGACGGTCAAATTCGGCGCTCCCATGGCGAAGGGAACACCTTCCTGCAGCGACGCATAAGCGTAGATCATCGAGGGCGCAATGTTGATGTCGTTCTCTTCCAGACCCTTTTCAAATGCGGCCAGGGACTGGTGAACCGCTGTCGGGGTAAGAAAGATCTCGGTCGATCCGCACCAGATCATCACTTGGCGCTCGGTCACTCTCTTATATGCCCGGATATCCGCACGCAGCTGTTCCGCCAGGTCGCGTTTGTTCTTACCCTTCTTAACGTTGGTGCCGTTCAGACGCTTGACGTAATACTGATCGAAAACCGCAGGCATGGGCCGAATGCCTTCCAGGAAGGGGCGAATGGTTTCCAGCTGGTCCTTGTCGAGGACACGTGCCGTGCGGGCCGCCTCGAACATGTTGTCGGCAAAAATATCCCAGCCGGTGAAGCAAAGATTATCCAGCTTGGCAAGGGGAACGAAATCCCTGATCAGGGGGCTGCGCGCGTCGGTGCGTTTGCCCAGGCGGACGGTCCCCATTTGGGTCAGGGAGCCGATCGGCTTGGCGATGCCTTTGCGTACGGCTTCCACGCCGGCTACCAGGGTGGTAGCCACTGACCCCATTCCGGGGATCATGATTCCTAATTTTCCGTTGGCGGGCTGAATCGGTGAACTGTCAGCAGACGCTTGGCTGCTGCTCATAGGCGTAGACATTTTCTTGCGGGTCCATCCTCTCGCTTCTGTTTTTGTATGGGATCGCCGGCGTTCCTGGAGCGCGGATCACAAACATTTTGAGTCTCAGCTTTCATTTCTGCTTTGGCAAATCAGCGTGGCTCAAAGGGGAGAAAGCACGGCTTAACGGTAGTCACGGGTGCTGGGAAGCAGTTTCGCTGCCACGTTGTTTCCAGTGCGACCATACAAACCAGATAATCGCTGCCAGCAACACCACCTCCACGCCCAGGTGAAAGCGATGGAAGACCTCTTTGAAACGGGGATCCGTTTCCCAGGAGCGGCCCAGCCTCATGCCTACGTACGCCAGCGCAAAACACCAAGGCCAGGAGCCGAGGAAGGTGTAAATGTGGAATCGCCACAAGGGCATCCTGGCGATTCCGGCGGGCAAGGCGATAAAGGTTCGCACCACCGGGAGCAGGCGCGCCAGGAACACCGTGATCGAACCATATTTTTGAAAGAAGTGCGTGGTGCGGTCCAGATCGTGCCGGCTGAGAAGAACATACCTGCCGTAGCGCTCCACCAGCGGCCGGCCGCCATGCGCCCCCACCCAGTACGCCAGGGCCGAACCCAGGTTGCAGCCGATGGCGCCGGCCGTGGCCACCCACAAAAGCTGGAACCTGCCGGTGTACACCAGGTAGCCGGAGAACGGCATGATGATTTCCGAGGGCAGCGGAATGCAGGCCGACTCAATGCCCATCAGCAAAGCAACTCCCAGATAACCCGTGGCCGAAATGACGGCAATGATGAAGTGGGCAAGAACGCCTATGATTTTCTCTGTCATCCGGAGGCAGTATAGCGGTTTCGTGATTTTGAGGGTCCGCCCCGGGCCCCTGACAGCTTTGCTACCATGGAGTTTTACCAGGAGTACACCATGGCAGAAGCCGTTATCCCCGTTTCCGAGCCTATCCAGACTGTCCCCCAGAACGATCCTGCGGCGCAGCGGGCCGCCGCCCCGGCCAAGGAAGTGAAACGGCAGACAGTTGGATTTACCTTTTTCAAGGTTCTTCCCGAGTGGCGCCGTCTGCCCGCGGCAGAGAAGGATGCCCACCGTGCAGCCTTTGCCGAGGTGGTCAAACGCTGGAATCAGCCCGGGCGCCTGCTTACGCTTACCTATTCCACCGTGGGCCTTCGCGGCGATTGCGATATGGTTCTGTGGCGCATCTGCTATACCCCGGAAGATCTCAACCAGATGACGGCGGAGCTGATGGCAACGCCCATGGGCGGTTATCTGCAAACCGCGTATAGCTACCTATCCATGACCAAGCGCTCGCAATACCTGATTGGGCACGAGCACGAAGGGCAGCACGATTCGCGGGGCAGCATCCGGCCCGGCGGCCAGAAATATATCTTTATCTATCCCTTCTGGAAGACGCGCGCCTGGTACCTCTTGCCTATCGAGGAACGCCAACGCCTCATGAGCGAACACATCCGGGTTGGCCATCTCTATCCGCGAGTCAAGCTGAATACCACCTACTCCTTCGGTATCGACGACCAGGAATTCGTAGTGGCGTTTGAAACCAACTATCCCGAAGATTTTCTTGACCTGGTGCAGCAGTTGAGGGAAACCGAAATCAGTCCTTACACGCTGCGAGACACTCCCATATTCACCTGCATTCGCATGACGCCGGAAGATATGCTGGCGCGGCTCGGCTAACCATCGATGAAGGCGGCGAAATCCCCGATTAAAAAGCCGGAGAAGGTCGCGGCGAAGAAGGCGGTCAAGCCCAAGAAGCCGCGGCGAGATCCGCTCGCTCCGGATCGGATCGCTGCGATTCTCCAGCGCCTGGCGGAAGCTTACCCCAACGTGCAATGCGCATTGCACCACCGCAATGCGTGGGAGCTTATGGTGGCCACGATTCTGTCCGCGCAATGTACCGACGCGCGCGTGAATATGGTCACCCCGGGGCTATTCAAGAAATTCCCTACCCCTACTGACTTTGCGCACGCTCCATTAGTGGAGATCGAAGAGCAAATCCGTTCGACGGGGTTCTATCACAACAAAGCCAAGTCCCTGAATGGAGCGGCACGCAGGCTCATCGCCGAATATTCGGGCAAGGTCCCGCAAACCATGGAAGAACTGCTGACCCTGCCGGGAGTGGCGCGCAAGACCGCCAACGTGGTCCTGGGTGTGGCCTTCCAAAAGGCAGTTGGCGTGGTGGTGGATACGCACGTACTTCGGCTATCGAGGCGCCTTGAACTGACCAAGGCCACCGAGCCAATCCAGGTGGAAAAGGACCTGATGGAGATCCTTCCCCAGGACCACTGGATCGCCTTCTCCCACGAGATGATCCACCACGGGCGCCAGGTTTGTATTGCCCGCAAACCGCGGTGCATCGATTGCACCCTGGAGCCGTTGTGCTACTCGAGCGATAAAACATGGAGTAGCCACGGCTTACCGCCGGTGGCGGGTTGATGCCCCGATTTTGCTAGTAACACTCGTGAGTACCCCGCAAGCGCAATCAAACGATAGTGCTTATTTGGACGTTAGATACCCGAAGCGAACGGCTTTCCGGCCCAAAGACCTCTGTATACTTGGGAATTGGTATTTTGTGTGTCAGGGATCGGGATCAAGTCGGGAAATCGAGTTGACAATAGGATGATTGAACAGACTCTTGGGAACTCTCTCCGTTTTTTGAGGGAACAACAGGGAATCTCATTACGGGCCCTTGCGGAACGGACCGACTTCTCTGCCAGCTTTCTGTCTCAGATTGAGAACGGACAATGCTCCCCCTCGATCTCTTCGATGGAAAAAATAGCCAACGCCTTAGGAGTAACGCTGGGGCAATTTTTTCTTTCCGCAAATCAGCATGTAGTGAATATCGTCCGCGCCAGCGACCGTGCCCACATGGCGCTGGACTGGTCGCGCGCTGAAATTGCTTCTCTGGGCGCTCTTTCCAATGGTTCACAGTTCCGGGCTTCCATGCTCATCATCAAGCCTGGGGGCCTGACGGGCAAGCATGCCACCCCTTCTATTTCCGACGAGTTCGCCATGGTGTTCGAAGGCAGAGTCATTCTTAAGCTGCAGGACAGCGAGCAGGTTCTGGAACGCGGTGATTCGGTCACGGTGGTGGCCGGAACGGGCCGCCAATGGCGAAACGAATCTGACGCTCTGGTGGAGATTCTGGTCATTTCTCTCGGTCCGTACCACTAACCCACTCCACAAATTCAGGCCTTTCCTTCCTTCCGGTCAAAGTCCCGCCCGGTGCCCGCCCCGATTCACCCTCCCGTAATGGCGAGTGTGAGCCCCACGGATGTAAAGTATGGGTATCGTGGCCTTTGCCTGCCAGCTGTTGCTTGCGCCCCACCCGGCTCCGGTGGATCCACGATCTGAAAACCTAGCCAACCATCCGAAAGGCTCCTATGGCCGACTCTCCTGCAGATTCTCCTAAGATCACATTCTCCCGCCGCGGTTTTCTGAAGGGGGCGGGCGTGACTGCCGCAACCTCCGT
Source organism: uncultured Acidobacteriaceae bacterium (assembly GCA_963830325.1). Classification (GTDB taxonomy): domain Bacteria; phylum Acidobacteriota; class Terriglobia; order Terriglobales; family Acidobacteriaceae; genus PALSA-350. The sequence continues at coordinate 42,949 of CAWHMV010000023.1, read as the reverse complement.
CATCGAGACAGCAAACGCGCTCGCCCGCGACGCTAAAGATGCCGTCCATTCGAGCCGCGTAAAGGGGCCGGACGCCCTCCCGGTCAAGCTGCACATCAATGGACGTGAGCATTCCGTGGTCATCGAGCCCCGCGACACCCTGGCCCAGACCCTGCGCGATAACTTAGGTCTCACGGGAACCAAGGTCGTTTGCGATCGCGGCTCTTGTTCGGCATGCACCGTCTGGATTGACAAGACGCCCGCACTGGCCTGCATGACCTTGTCAATCGATACCATGGGCCGCCAGATCACCACCATCGAGGGCCTGGCTCACGGCGACCAGATGCATCCCGTCCAGGCCGCCTTTGTAAAGCATGATGCAATGCAATGCGGCTTCTGTACTCCGGGCATGGTGATGAGCTGTGCCGCCTTGCTGGAGCGCAATCCGAACCCAAGCCTGAGCGACGTGAAGCACGCCGTGAGCGGCAACCTGTGCCGCTGCGGAACCTATCCGAAGGTCTTTGCGGCGACCCTGGATGTTGCCCAGCAGCACGCCGGCCTGGTAAAGCTGGCCAGCGGAACGGAGGCTTAAGATGCCAATCGAAACGCCGGAAACGGCCAAGCGCAGCGAGAATTTCGTCTTCGGCATTCCGCAGAATGGCCTGGAACACAAGCAGCGGGAGGTTTTGCTCGACGAGCCACCGCCGCTGGGACCAAACTCCGAACTCATGTACATCGGCAAGCCGACTGTGCGTTACGACGGGCCGGCGAAGGCCATGGGCACAGGTAAGTACACCGCTGACGTGCATTTGCCGGGCATGCTCTACGCGCGCATGGTGGATGCAACCATTCCCCACGGCCGCATCGTTTCCGTCGACACCAGCGCAGCAGAAAGGCTGCCCGGCGTCCGCGCGGTTCACGTCATCGAACATGTCTACGGGGTTGCGGAGTTGCGCGACCCTAAGCAGGAATCCCCTTCCCGCTATCCGGTGATCCGCTATGCCGGCCAGCCCATCGCCGCGGTAGCCGCCACTTCGCAACAGATCGCGGACGACGCGGCGAAGTTGGTGAAGGTGCATTACGATGCCCTGCCGTTTGTCGTCGATCGCTCGGCGGCGCGGGCAGTGGATGCTCCCGTGGTGTTCCCTGGACCGGCGGACGCTGCAGCTAGTGCGGGCGGCGGCGGTGGACCCAAGAACGTGCCGCAGACGGGGAACGTGCACGGACCCCAACGCAAGCAGTCCGGCGATCTTGAAAAGGGGTTCGCCGAAGCGGATGTCATCGTCGAGAGCGAATACTTTACCGAGGTGCAGACGCATTCCGCGCTCGAGACACACGGTTTCGTGGTCGATTGGAAGCCTGAGGAAGTGACCGTTTACGCTTCGACACAAGGTACTGCCAGCGTGCGGGAGGAATTCGCCGACGTCTTCAAATTGCCCAAGAGCAAGGTGCGGGTGATCACCGAATACATGGGCGGCGGTTTCGGCGCCAAATTTGGCGCCGGCAATGAAGGGGTGGTCGCGGCCAACCTCTCCCGCAAGGCCAACGCACCGGTCAAGCTGATGCTCGATCGGCGGCAGGAGCATATCGTCTGCAATCGCCCCGATTCGCATCAGCAGCTGAAGATCGGCGCCAGAAAAGACGGAACGCTCACCGCCATCAAGCTGACAAGCTACGGAACCGCCGGAGTGGGCACCGGTGCCGGAACCGCTGGCCCGGCCACCAATCTGTACAAGTGCCCGAACCTGCTGACGGAAGAGAATGACGTCTTCATCAACGCAGGCCCTGGCGCAGCGTTTCGTGCACCTGGCCACCCGCAAGGCTGCTTCGCCTTTGAACAAGCCATCGATGAGCTGGCGGTCAAGCTGGATATGGACCCGCTCACGCTACGGGACAAGATTGACGAGCATCCTGCCCGCAGAGTCGAGCGCCAGATCATTCTCGAGCGGACCAATTGGCGCAACCGCAAACCGGCAGGCGCGGACACCGGCCCGGTCAAGCGCGGCATGGGCATCGCTCAATCGGTGTGGTACCGCTTCGTCAGCATGGATTCGTCCTGCGAAGTCCGCATATCGCGCGACGGGTCAGTGGAATTGATGTCGGCCGTGCAAGACCTGGGTACAGGCACCAAGACCATGCTGGCCGTGGTGGTGGCGGAGGAACTCGGGCTTCCTCCGGCCAACGTCGTGATCCGCATCGGCGACACTCGCTTCCCCATCGGCCCCGATTCCGGGGGCAGCGTGACCACCGGCTCCATCTCCCCCGCAGTGCGCAATGCAGCCTGGCAGGCGAAGCAAAAGCTCTTTGCTGCGGTCGCCCCCAGGTTTGGCACCACTGCCGACAACCTGGTGATGCAAAAAGGGCGCGTGGTGTTCAAGAACGATGCTTCGAAGTCTTACACCTTGAAGCAGATCGCCGCCAAGCTCCCCATGGGCGATGTGTCCGCACGCGCGACGCGGGTGCCGGAATACTCCAAAGAGCGCCTCACCTATGGCGGCGTGGACTATGTGGAACTGGCCGTCGATACCGAGACTGGGCGGGTGCACGTTGAAAAGGTCTTTGGCGCTCACGATTGTGGACGGCCCATCAATCCTACCGGTGTGATCAGCCAGATCAACGGCGGCATCCTGCAAGGCATCTCGTATGCGCTGTTCGAACAGCGCATCATGGATCGCAATGCGGGCTACATGCTCAACGCGAACCTGGAGAATTACAAAATTCTCGGCGCGCGTGAGGTGCCGGAGATCGAAGTAGTCCTGGTGGAGAACTACATCGCGCAAAGCTCCACCGATGCTGCCGGTATTGGCGAGTCTGCCGGGATCATTACCCTGGCTGCCGCGATCGGCAATGCTTTCTACAACGCAACCGGGGTGCGGATGCGGAAGATACCCATGACTCCTGCCAACGTACTCACGGCACTGGGTAAGACGCAGGAAGAGGAGCAGGCATGAACAAGTTTGCATTCGTCGATACCAGGACCGTCGACGAAGCCCTAAGCCAACTGGGCGACGGCGCCGTAGTCAAGGCAGGCGGCATCGATCTGCTCGATCTGATGAAGGAAGACATTGTTTCCCCGCCGAAGCTGGTCAACATCCGTAACATTGATAGTCTTCGCGGCATCACCGCTGCTCAGGATGGCCTACGTCTTGGGCCGTTGTCGACTTTGAGCGAGATCGCGGCTCATCCGGAAATCCAGCAAAGGTATACCGCGCTGTCGGATGCGGCAGGCCACGCAGCCACACCGCAAGTGCGGAACATGGCGACGCTGGGTGGCAACATCATGCAGCGGCCACGCTGCTGGTACTTCCGCTCCAGCGACTTCGATTGCAAGAAGAAGGGCGATACCAGCAACGCGTGCCATGCCCACACTGGGGAGAATCAATACCACGCCATCATGAACAATGGCACGTGCGCCATGGTGCACCCGTCCTCAACAGCTGTGCCGCTTTTGGCCATGGGCGCGCAAGTGGAGCTCACGTCGAAGCGTGGTAAGCGCACAGTTCCCATGAGCGAGTTTTACGTGGCACCGGAAGAGAGCCTGGTCAACGAGACGGTGGTGCAGACGGGCGAGCTGATCACCAGCATCTTCGTGCCTGCACCCGAAGCGGGCACCCGATCCGCCTATCAGAAGTACGGGGAGAAGGAGAGCTTCGACTGGCCTCTGGCCGATGCCGGCGTGGTACTGGTGATGGACGGCACACGCTGCCGCAAGGCCGCAATTGTGCTCGGCGTGGCCGCTCCCACGCCGCTCCGCTCCGCCGCCGCGGAAGCAATTTTGACCGGGGCCGTGATCGATGAAGCAACGGCGCGGGCAGCTGCCAAGGCGGCGATGCAGCCAGCCACACCGCTTTCGCAGAACGGCTTCAAAACGCAACTGTTTCAGACCGCGATTTATCGAACCGTATTGCTGGCGGCGGGACAGATGCAACGCGATCCCAGTTCAGTTGGTTGAGGAGATCCGACATGACGACGCAGCTAGTGCAGATTCGTTGTAACGCACTCCGTAGCAAATCCAGTTATGGCGCCTTCGGCGACTTCCATGAAGAGCTGGTCGAACTGATGGGATCAACGACTACTTACTGGTGCCTGAAAACCATGAGTAAGGCCGGCCCCGACGAGCACTATGTACATCGCTCAATCTGTGTAGAAGGACGATCCTGCTGGGAAAGCTGCGAGCAGGAAGCGTAAGAACTTCGAACGAAGGGCGCGGCTAAGGCCTGCCTTAAAGGGGGGGCTAAAGCGTGTGCGTAAGAACCGATGGCAAAATAAGTCCCGCAGGGACGGCTGAACTTAGCCCAGGACGCAGTCCTGGGTAGAAATTCGAAGAACGAAAAGTCCCGTAGGGACGACTGGAAGTTACCTGGAGGCGATCCCCAGACCACTTCCATCTAGATTATTCCGTGAGTGAGAATTCCCGATCCGACAACTTTTCAGTCGTCCCTTCGGGACTTTTCAAGCGCGCACGCTGACCCAGGACTGCGTCCTGGGCTAAGTTCAATCGTCCCTACGGGACTAGTCTCATGATGGTCGGTTCTCACGCAGACGGCTTTAGCCTCTGAGGGACGCTTTTCGAGACCTAAAGGGCGAACATCTCTTTCCGGGGGTGAGTTCGCCACAGGCCCGGAGGTTTGGAGTGCGCAAGTCACAACATCTATCCATCCTGGTTTTCGTCTTACTCAGCGAGTCGATGCTGAGCGCCGGCCCACAATCACCAGGCAATCGATTGACACCGGTTTCCAAAGCAAATCTGTGCATTACAGAAGGCTCGATAGAGGAGACGCCTGATCACCGCCTGTCGGTGAATGCGGCTAAAATGCGGGCGTATGTTAACGCCTACACCCAACCAGTGGCGCAGGTGCAATTCACTTACCTGGGCTCGACACCCAACGAAGCGCCCCTGGCATCTGGTGAGATGCGGCGCCAGTTTGGCCTCAAGCTGCGTGCTCAGGACGCGTGCAATCTCGTATATGCGATGTGGCGCATCGAGCCTGAATCGAAACTCGTCGTGTCGGTGAAAAATAACCCTAGTGACCACACGAGTGCGCAATGTGGGAATCGGGGATACCAGAACATTAAGCCGCTGCGCAGCTCGCCGCTCCCATCCCTTCGTGCAGGAGATAAGCACACGCTGCGCGCCGAAATGAATGGAGCGAATATGAACGTGTTTGCCGACGGCTCACTGGTGTGGGAGGGCTCCGTTGGAAAGGAGGCGCTCAGCTTTGAAGGGCCGGTCGGCATGCGGTCGGATAACGCCCGTTTAGAGATCGATTTCGAGACAGGTCAGCCTACGCAGCAATCTCCTCCTGGTTGCCGAGGGCAGGAGTCCGAGTAAGTGCCTCATAACAAGGCGTTCTGTCGCTTAAATCCTGTGCATGACAACACCCGGTGCTGGCTTCGCATCTATCTTGTTTAGGTCGTAGGAACAAGAAAGGATCAAGCACATGAATACTTTCTATCGCTTGGCGACATCGAGCGCAATGTTTCTTCTGTTGAGTTCGCCGGCTGCAATGCACGCCCAGTATGCCCCGCAACAAAGCCCGCCACCTGGCTACGGAGCGCATGGCGACGCATGGAATAACGCGCCATCGGAGTTCAACGACGCTCAACGCCGCGGGTTTCAGGATGGCATGGTGGGGGCCAGGAAGGATTACGAAAATCACCGCACACCCAACGTCAATAACCGCGATGAGTATCGCCACCCGGATGTATCGAAAGGGCTTCGGCACGATTACCGGGAAGGCTTTCAGCGTGGCTACGACGATGGCGTCCGTCACCTGATGGGCGGAGAGCAGGATCGCCGCTAGCACGAGGATCAACAGCAAAGGCCTGAATCCAAGGTGGATTCAGGCCTTGTCGCGTGAAGTCCTTAACGACGCGTATTTAGTTTGTCGATAGCACGCTTCAGCTCTTCCAGCTTCTGCCCCGCCTCGCCAAGCTTTCCTTCCGCAGTTAACCGCTGATAATCAGCGAGATCTTTAGCCGCCTCACCAATCGTTGGGTTGAGGTCTGCGGCTGCTGCGGAGGAAGCGGTTGTGCTTGAGGCAGGAGTCGCTGTTTTCTGCGGCTCAGCGGCCGTCAGCGACGAACTCCCTCCTCCAAAGAGCGCGGCGAGGGCCGATTCGAACGTGGATCCGTACGCCAGCCGATCTTGCAACGCAAGCACCACCAGGCGCAGCTCGGGCATCGGGCTTCGTTCCGCTTGCAGGTATATCGGTTCCGCATACAAGAGCGCGCGTCCGGTAGGGATCACCAGCAACGTACCCCTCCGCACGTGCGAGCCCTGCTGGTTCCACAGCGTCAGCTGTCCGGAGAGTTGCGCGTTTTGGTCGATGCGGGCCTCGATCTGCAACGGTCCATCCACCAGCTTGTTCTTGGGAAAGTTGTAGACCACCGCGGTGCCGTAGTGTGCGCCATCACTGCGGCCGCCGATCCAGCCAATGAGATTGTTACGATTTGCGGGCGTGAACGGTAGAATCTCAACAAACTCCATCCCGGTTTCGTCGGGCAGCTTCATGAGCACGTAGTTCGGCTGCATCGGCTGGGTGACCTGTCCGCCGCCCTCGCTCATGCCAACTTCGCTCGCGACCGTCCACAAATCCTCGCGGTTGTAGAACACCTCAGGATCGGTCATGTGATACAGGCCGTAAACCTGTCCCTGCAGTTTCAGCAGTAACTCCGGATAGCGCATGTGCTTGCGCAGTCCCGCCGGCATGGCGGCCCCGGCTTTGAACAAACTGGGAAAAATGCGGCGGTACGCGGCAAGGATCGGATCCTGCTCGTCGAAAACATAAAAAGTAGTTGAGCCGTCGTAGGCGTCGATCACCACTTTCACGCTGTTGCGCATGTAGTTGATGGAATCTTCGCCTAGCTGGTAATGGGTGGAGTATGGATACTGGTCTGAAGTGGTGAAGGCGTCCATGACCCACGACAGCCTGCCATCCTCGCCAACCACAATGTAAGGGTCTTGATCGTAGGTGAGGAAGGGCGCCAGGGTCGATACGCGTTCGCGCAGGTTACGCCGCATCAGCAGCCGGCTCTGTGCGTTCACGTCATCGCTGAAAGGTAACTTTCCCAGATCGCCGCGATCGAACGCCAGCACAATGCGGCGCAGTAAGCCGCCCACCACGATGCCGCCATCCCCTTGATACGAAGTGAGATTGTTGGTCTGGCCCTGGGGATAGTTGAATTCCTGTTGGCGCGTCTTGACGTATACGTCGGTGTTTGTCAGCTCGCCATAATAGATCTCCGGCCGGGTTACGTTTAGACCGGGAACGGTGCTCTGCACCGGCATGTTGCTCAGGTACAGAGTGGGCAACCCTTCCGCTGTGAACCCATTGACGGGGTTCATCGTAAGTCCATAGCCGTGGGTGTAAATCAGCTTGTCGTTGATCCAGTTCCGGCTGCTTTCCGGCAGTTTTTCGACATTCAGTTCGCGGGCAGCGAGCATCACCTGGCGCAGATTGCCGGCAATCTGGTAACGATCGATGTCGATGTCGGGAAAATCATAGTAAGTGCGGATTTCCTGAATCTGGCGCAGAGTGTCCTGCAGTGCCTGCCAATCCCAAAGACGAATATTTTGCAAAGTGGCCTGATTGTTGGCCACATCCGCCGCCTCTACCGTTGTCTCCGCGGGAAATTCGCGCTGCGAGAAGCGGTCTAGTCCATACGCCAGGCGCGTCATACGGATGTTGTTCGCGATGTAGGGCCGTTCTCGCACCAATTCGTTCGGTTTGACAATAAAGCTGCTCATCCACCAGCCGGCCACGCGAACGCCGGCAAAGCAGAGAATCGCGGGCAGAACCGCCGCCAGCAGCCAGCGGCCCCGCGCCACCGTCATGGCGTTTGCCATTGCCGCGATGGCTCCGGCGACCAGTGCTACGCATACCAGCAGAAGGCCGGTGATCGTGATGTGCGCGTCGGTGTACGTGACGCCCCCAAAAACAGTGTGATCTTCGAACAAAAGACCGAACCGGCTGAGATACACCCGCATCGCCACGATCAGCAGGAGGAATGCAAAGGCGATGGAAAGCCCGCGCCACGGAATGGTGAGAAAGCTGCGCCGGCCGGCAAACGCGTCCGCACCGCCGGTGATGAGAATAAAGAAAACGGCCACCGCGCAGACAATAATGGCGAGTGTAAGCAGCCAGCCGGAAATCAGCTGCCAGGCGGGCAGAGAAAAGAGAAAAAAGTTAAGTGGCTTGCCAAAGATCGGGTCGACGACGCTGCTCATGGCGGGCGGCGCGTACCGATAGAGCGCGAGTGTTGGCCATTCCCCCATCATGCCGGCACCCGTGACCAGGGAGACAATGGCCGATCCGCCGAACCCCAAGAACCGCATCACGGGGTCCACGGGGAGCCTTAATGGTTGTCCCCCAAAAAACACGGTGTGGCTGCTGGGCAAATCAGGCAGATGGGCTCGTTTTAGAGCGGCAAATGACCCGAAGAGAATGAGGAACGTCGCTGTGACAAAAAAGGCGAATACGCCCCACTCGAGAGCCAGCGTTTTGGTGAAGACAGCCCCATAATTCAGCGACCGGAACCACAACAGGTCGACAAAGTACGATACTGCGGTCCGGAAGCTGAAGAAGATAACGGCGAGGACTGCGAGCAGGAGGAAGAAACGGCGGCTGCGGCGCGGCGGGTTCTTGAGCGGCCAGTCTATCGATGTGGGCATCTACTTCCCTGGGACAGCATACCGGAATATTATGGGCATCGTATTCGACTGGAGAACTTCCATGCCTCCTAAAAAATCCGCCCTCCGCTTTTCTTCCCAGGCGCGCGTTGTATTGCCCGGGAGCGAGAAATCGGCTCTTCCCGCAGCGACCGGTGAGAAACCGGTTCGACCCGCCAGCGTCATCACCGTTTCCGTCATCGTAAATCGTAAGAGCCCTCTCAATACCAGCCGCCTGGGCAAAGACCGCCTCACGCGCGCCCAGTACCGCCAGAAGCACGCCGCCGATCCTGCGGCAGTCAAAGTGGTGCGTACCTTCGCGAAGGAGTTTGGACTCACCGTCGATAAAGACACGCCAAAGCCTGAACGGCGCACCCTCAAGCTCACCGGGACGGTGGCTGCCATGCAGCATGCGTTTGGGGTCAAGCTCGTGCAGAAAACTCTTGACGGCAACGTCTATCGCGTCCGCGAAGGCAGCATCCAGATACCCGCCGCGCTCGCCAGTGCGGTTGAGGCGATTCTCGGACTCGACAATCGCCCCCAGGCGCAACCGCATTTCCGTGTCCTGGGTTCCGCGATCAACACCAATACAGCCGGAACAGGAGGCTTTGCCCGGGCCCACGCTGCCGCAGCCGGCGCCTCGTTCACTCCGGTACAGGTGGGGCAGCTTTACCAGTTTCCCCAAGGCGCGACTGCCCAAGGCCAAACCATCGGCATCATCGAACTGGGCGGTGGTTACCGCACTGCGGATCTCAGTGCCTACTTTAAAGGGTTGGGGCAGACCGCACCAAAAGTGACTGCGGTGTCGGTGGACAAGGGCAAGAACTCTCCCAGCACCCCGAGCGGCGCGGATGGCGAGGTCATGCTCGATATCGAAGTCTCGGCGGCCGTGGCTCCAGGGGCGAAGATTGTAGTCTACTTCGCACCCAACACGGACCAGGGGTTTATCGATGCCATCGGCTCGGCCGTGCACGATACAACGAACAATCCTAGTGTCATTTCGATCAGTTGGGGCGGCCCGGAATCCAGCTGGACCGCGCAAGCGCTGAAGGCGCTCGACGCTGTATGCCAATCGGCAGCCGCACTCGGCATCACCATCACCGTCGCTGCGGGTGACAACGGCTCGACCGATGGAGGTACGGGCAACAACGTCGACTTCCCTGCCTCCAGTCCACATGTTCTTGCCTGTGGTGGCACCAAGCTCACTGGCAGCGGCAGCACCATCAGCTCAGAGGTGGTATGGAGCGAGCAGGCCAGTGGGGAGGGCGCAACCGGCGGCGGAGTGAGCAATGTTTTCCCCTTGCCTAGCTGGCAGGCAAGCGCGAAGGTGCCGGCGCCTTCTGTGAGCTCCGGCGGCCGAGGCGTTCCGGACGTCGCCGGCGATGCCGATCCTGTGACCGGCTACCAGATTCGCGTCGATGGCCAGAACATGGTCATCGGCGGAACCAGCGCCGTTGCTCCGCTCTGGGCTGGGTTGATCGCGTTGAATAATCAGCAGAACGGAAGGAGCGCCGGCTTTATCCAGCCCCAGATTTATGCTGCGAAAGGCGCGTCTGCGTTCAACGACATCGTGTCGGGAAACAACGGCGCATTTTCTGCCGGCCCGGGATGGGATGCTTGTACCGGTCTTGGCTCGCCCATCGGGGCGAAGCTCATCGCCCTTCTGGGCGGCTCGAGCGCAAACAAGAATAAGGGCGGAAAGAAGAAACCAGTCCGGATGCGGCCAGCTAAGAAGAAGAGCACTCGGCGAAGGGGATAACAGGCTCTACTGACGAAGGCACGGCTGAACCAGTTAGAGCTGGCGAGGGCTTTAGAGCCCTGCGTGAGAACGAGCATCTCGAAATCGAGTCCCGTAGGGACGACTGAACTTAGCCCAGGACGCAGTCCTGGGTTGCCATGCACCATTGAAAAGTCCCGCAGGGACGACTGGAAGTTGCTCTGAGATCGCCTGCGGGTAACTTCCAGTCGTCCCTACGGGACTTTTCGTCTCTCGAATCTCTACCCAGGACTACGTCCTGGGCTAAGTTCGGCCAGACCTGTCCAAATTAGCGTTTTAAGAGGAGGCGGAAAGCCTGCTAGGTTGAGGTTGGGATTTTCCAAGAAACCAATCTCAAACAGGAGGAGCTTTCCGCCATGAATGGAGTATGCAGTATTTTTTCGCAGGTTTTAGGGGTATTTTCGAGGGCCGAGTTTGAGCAGGCGGTTCTCGATCATAAAGCCCAGCATCACGCCCGGGGTTTTAGCAGTTGGACGCAGATGGTGGCGATGCTGTTCTGTCATTTGGGCAAGGCGCAGTCGTTACGAGAAATCTGTGGAGGTCTGGCGGCTTGCGAAGGCAAGCTAAGGCACCTGGGTGTGGTTCAGAGTCCCAAGCGGTCGACCTTGGCCTATGCCAACGAGCATCGGCCGTGGGAGTTGTACCAGACCGTGTTTGGGGGGCTGCTGGAAAAGTGTCAGCGGGAGGTGCGAGGAGGGAAGAAATTCCGCTTTAAGAACAAGTTGCTGAGTCTGGATGGCAGCGTGATTGACCTCAGCGCGACGATGTATGACTGGGCCAAGTTTCGTCAGACCAAAGGCGGAGTTAAGCTGCATTTATTGCTGGATCACGACGGATATTTACCCAAGTATGCGGTGATCGAGCCGGCCAGCGTGGCCGAACTGAAGGTAGCGCGCGGGCTGGCTTTGGAGCCGGGCACGATTGTGGTGTTCGATCGTGGGTATACCGATTACAAGTGGTTCGCCAGCTTGACCAAGCAAGGTGTGTACTTCGTGACCCGGCAGCGTTGGAACAGCTATTACAAGCTGGTGAAGGAACTGCCGGTACCGGAAAAGGGCGACATCCTGGCCGATCAGATAGTGAAGTTGGGCCACCGCGGTTATCGCACCGGTGTGCCGGTCCGACGGGTGGTAGTGCGCGATCCGGAGACAGGCAAGAAGTTCGAATTTCTGACCAACAAAATGGATTTTGCTGCCAGCACGATTGCCAGAATCTATCGCGATCGTTGGCAGATCGAGACTTTTTTCAAAGCTCTTAAGCAATCTTTGCGGGTCAAGACATTCGTGGGCACCAGCGCCAACGCTTTAAAGACGCAGATCTGGACCGCCTTGATCGCCATGTTGATCTTGAAATATTTGCAGTTGAAGTCCAGCTTTGGTTGGTCGCTCTCCAACCTCGTGGCCTTGTTGCGCCAGCAGTTGTTCGTATACCGCGACCTATGGACTTGGTTGGATTGTCCTTTCGAACCGCCGCCTGCCCTGGCAGGAATTCACGACCAACTTCCGCTCCCGCTTTAAATTTCTCAGCCCTCTTTGGACAGCTGAAACCTGCCGCCCGTCTGCAAAACCCTTTATCGGCCAATACTCAGGAGTTTTATCGCACACACTTGGACAGCACCTCTCTAAATCTACCGCTCCCTTAGGACCCAACCTGGTTTCGCAATACCCGGTTCCAGCACTCGTTTGTCCAATGAAATCAACACAACGACGTTCACTACCCCGCTAATTTGGACAGCTCTGAAGTTCGGCCGTCCCTACGGGACTCATTTTGCAATCAGTAGGTTTTCACGCTATGTGCGGCACGGCTGAAGCCGTGCCCTTCGTCAGTAGACGTTACCCCGTTGTCTAAGTTGTAACTACAACTTTGGCGTAGAGTCCTATATCGATCCATCCTTCACTTGTTACAGACTCAGGTTTAGCATCGTGACGGGCTAGACCATGGGGAAACTGGGATGGGGTCTGATCGTAGGGGCGACGGCGCTTCTCGCTGGTTGCGGCGGCACAGGCAGCACCAGCACAGCAAATTCCAACCAGCAAAGTAGCCTGGTGGTAACTACCACCGCGCTCCCCGCCGGAACAGTGGGAGCCGCGTATAGCAGTTTGGTGATAGCGTCCGGAGGCAGCACACCCTACTCGTATAGTGCCGGTAACCTCCCCGGCGGATTGTCGATCAATAGTGGGACGGGGACGATTACAGGAACTCCGGCGCAAAACTCCGTGGGCACGTGGTCAGCAACAGTGAAGGTGACCGACTCAACCCAACCTTCCTCGCAGTCGGCCACTGCCAGCCTGAGCATCAAGATCAGCGCGACGCCGACACCGCCAACGCCGCCAACGCCGCTTGCAGTCACGACCAGTTCCTTACCCGGAGGCACCGTCGGGTCGCCTTATCCCTCGACTGCGCTCCAGGCCTCCGGCGGTGTCTCCCCTTATACGTGGTCCCTGGGCTCAGGCACATTGCCTGCCGGCTTGAACCTTGCAGCCGGCGGAGCCATCTCAGGAACGCCGACTGTAGCAGGGTCTTATCCGCTGACCTTCGTGGTAACGGATTCCTCTCCCACGCCGCAGACTGCCAAGGCCGCACTCACCCTCACAATTACGGGTAGCCAAATACCGGTCCTGACTCTGACCACGACGACGCTGGCCGACGCCACCTTGAACACAGCCTACTCCGCAACGTTGACGGCGTCGGGTGGAGTGCCCCCCTATACGTTCAGCCTGGCAGGCGGTACCTTGTTGCCCGCCGGACTCACACTTTCCTCCACCGGCGCAATCAGCGGCACGCCGACCAAGGCGGGCAGCACGATCTTCTCCGTGGATGTGACAGATTCGAGCACCCCCGCCCTTTCTAAAACAGGCAGCCTGAGCATCACAGTAAACGCGACCGCCGGGCCGTCCTGCGGCAGCATGAGTACCGGCAACGGAGCCAGTCTCAACGGCTACGTGCCGTTTCCCTCTTCCAATCTATGGAACACGAATATTGCTTCTGCGCCGGTCGATCCCAACTCGGCCACCATCATCGGCGCGCTTACGGGCAGTCATTTGCATCCGGACTTTTCCAACGTCGTCGACGGAAACTACGGGATTCCCTACGTGGTCGTGGACTCGAGTGCCACTCCAGGAGTGGCCATCACCATGACAACTTACCAAAGCGAGAGTGACATCACGCTGTATCCCATTCCCATCACGGCTCCCATCGAAGGCTTTCCGGCGGACTGCACCATCACCGGAGACGATCACCTGATCGTGATCGACAAGAACAAATGTTGGATCTACGAAAGCTGGCAAGCGCAGCGTTGCAACGGAGCGTGGAGCGCAGCAAATGGAGCCATCTGGGACCTTACCAGCACCGAGCACCGTCCTTATGGATGGACCTCGGCGGATGCGGCCGGCTTACCCATCTTTCCTGGGCTGGTGCGGTACGACGAGGTAGCCGCGGGCCTGATTCAGCACGCCTTCCGCATGACAGTGGCCAACACCAAGAGCGATGCCAACGGCGGCTACTTTGTAGCCCCTGCCACCCATGGCGCGGGAAACAATTCGGGGACCGACAACATCATGGGAATGCGGCTGCGCCTCAAGGCCGGCTTCAACATCTCCGGCTTCAGCGCCGCCAACCAGGCGATCCTCACCGCCATGAAGAATTACGGCATGATCGTTGCCGATAACGGCAGCAACATGTATTTCCAGGGAGCCCCCGATGCACGCTGGGATGATAACGACCTGAACGCGTTGAAGGCGATTGACGCATCGAATTTCGACGTAGTGCAAATGGGCACTGAGTACGATGCGTCCACCGCGCCAACCGGAGCCGCTCCTACGATCAGCAGCTTCACCGCCTCGCAAGCCACCGTAACGGCCGGAACACCGGTCATCTTAAGTTGGACTGTCAGCAATGACTCCTACGACTACATCGACGCAGTGGGCCCGGTGCGCGCAGGCACGCAAACGGTAACCCCAGCTGCGACTACCATCTATACCCTGTATTCCACCAACCAATTTGGGCGTGCGACTAAGTCGGTCACGGTCAACGTTCAGTAGCCGATGGTAACGCTTGTGTCCCCGTTTGCCCGCATCTCCGGGCCTCCGAAAGTTGCGCGATGAATATCGAAAGTCCCCTGAACAGTTTTTGCTTTCCTGCCGATAGTGGTTATATCTTTGTCCGTTCGACGATAGTTGAGTTCTGAAAGAGGCCACCATGCCTATATCAGCAACGTCCTCCGCCTCGCTTCTCGATACATCCGTGACAACCAGTCTGACCGCGGGTCAAACCAGTTCACCCAAATCGACCACTGTGAGCGCGGGATCCACCGCCAATAGCGGCGCTAATGGCAACCCCCCGGATCTCCTGACACAAGACATCATCAACTTACTCAAAGCCCTGGCTTACGGAGATGTCTCAGGAGCCAAGACGGATCTGGCTAAATTCAAGACAGATTTGAAGGCGGAAGCCGGCAGCACAAACAGCCTGAATAACGTGGCCAAGGACGTAACCTCGCTGTTCAAAGACCTGACCTCTGGAAACAGCACTGCAGCCAAAGCCGACGCCAACAAGATCAATACCGATTTGCAGACCCGGGAAGCCTCGAACCCTACCGGCAACCTGGCCTTCAGCTCGCTCGAAAACCTGGTCGTCAAAATCTCGGATGCGCTGAGCGCTGGCGCTGTACAAAGCGCTGTACAGGATGTTGCGGGTTACCTGGTGCAGCACGGGCAGGCTAGCGGCAGTTTGATCAACCTTTCTGTCTAAGAACGCGAAGCCCGGCCTTATTCCCTTCGGAGGGCCTGCATCGGCTCAACCGCAGCGGCGCGGCGCGCGGGCAGCAGGCAAGCCGCGGCTCCCAAGGCCATCAGCACACAGACGGCGCTGGTAGCGATGGCGGAGTTGTACGGACTGACCTGGAACAACAAACTGCCCACCACTCGGGCGAACGCAAAGGCCACCCCGACCCCGGCCACTGCTCCTGCCAGCACCGGGACCAGACCATCCTGCAGCACCAGCCGGTAGATATTTTGGCGTTGCGCGCCGAGCGCCAGCCGCAAACCTATCTCCCGCTCTCGCTGAACAACCGAATAAGTCACAACTCCGTACACCCCCAAGGCCGCCAGCAACAAGGCGCTGATAGCGAATAAGAGCAGCAGTTGGGTCTCGAACCGCCGGTTCGCCACCGAGTCCTCGACGACACCGCCCAACATCCGCACCGTGGGCACAGGAACCTCAGGATCGACGCTCCAGATGGCCTTACGCAGATCGTCCGCCATGGTCACCGGCTCTTGATGGGTACGCACCACCAGGCCTCCCGTGGAGTCGTTGCGATACCAGTACGGCATGTACACCATCATGGGATCCGGAGTAGCCAGGGATACAGTCCGTGCATTTCCCACGACACCGATCACCGTAAACGAAGCTTCCTTCATGCCGGCGCGGCCAAATGGCAGACCGACAGGGTTCTTTCCAGGCCAGAGTGTTCTGGCAGTGAGCTCCGAAATTACGGCGTACTGTTTGCCCTCGTCGCTCGGGCTCAGCAGGCGTCCGGCGATCAGTGGCAAATGAATGGTTTCAAAGTATCCCGGGGTGACCCAGCGAAAGTGCTCCGTGGGCATCTGCATGACTGGCCTTGGGTCGCCAGCAATACGGATCGTATCGATCCACCGATCGCCCGATAGCGGCAACTCGCTCACCGCTGCTGCATGCTCCACCCCGGGAAGGTGAGACAGGCGGTCGAGCACCTGTTTATAAAACACAGCCCTGGGCCCTAAGTCTGCGTACGATTTCCTGGGCAGATCGACCATTGCGGTCGCAATGCGCGCGGTCTCAAAGCCGCGGTCTGCATGGAGTAAGCGAAGCAGACTCGTGGTTAATAATCCGGTCATCAACACCAGCGCCACGCTTACAGCCACTTCGATGCCAACCAGCATTCTGCGTATCCGCTTACTGCTGCGCGACTCGGTGGCCAGCCGTGACTCGCTGTGCAGAACTTCCTGCGGTGGGGTGCGCGCGATCATCCATGCCGGCGCCGCCCCTGCCAGCAGCGTCGTCAACATTGCCAGCAGAACCGCGCAGCCGGCGCCTGCCCAATCCAGATGGAGCGACCCGCGGAAATCGAGCGCCGGGGGTAGGTAGCGCCGCATGGCCGGAATAATCAAGGTTGCCAGCAGAATGCCGAGCGCACCGCCCAACGCGGCGAGCAGCGCCGTCTCACGCATCGCCATGTGCAGCATCTCGCCGCGGCTCGCTCCCAGTGCCGCAGCCACCGCCATTTGCTGCCGTTTACCGACCGCTCGCGCCAGCAACAGGTTGGTGATATTCACGCAGCCTACCAACAGCAGGCCCGCCACCGCTGCCAGCAGGATCAGGAGCGGCTTTTGATTGTTACCCACCAGTGATTGCTGGAACGGAGTCAGGGTCGCAGAAAGAGTCGCTTTCTCCTCCGCTGACAGGCTCGCCATGATCGTATGTTGCAGTGCATTGATTTCGGCGTTCGCCTGGCCTACAGAGACCCCTGGCTTCAAGCGGGCCAGTCCAAAATAGTTGAAATCGCCCATCGCTTCCTGCAACTGGTCCTTGGAAAAGGCCATGGGCAGCAGTGCCTCGACCGGCGGAGGATGATTGCTATCCTGGCTGGAGAAGTTTTGAATGTGCGGGAGATGGAACGACGGGGACATGACCCCGATCACCGTATAAGGGAATCCGTTGAGGGTAATCGGTTTCCCCAGGATCCCTGGGTCCCCCTGAAACTGGGTTCGCCAAAGGCTGTCCATCAGCACTGCAACATGCTCGTGGCCGGGCTGGGCTTCCTCCGGCGAGAACGCGCGCCCAAGCAGAGGCGCGGAATCCAGCACAGAAAAAATGCCTGGGGTCGCGTTCAGTACACCAACCTGCAACGGATGCCCGCCTATCCCCAGCGGCAGAGCGTTTTCCTCCATCACCGCCATTGATTGAAAGCTCTGGCTGTGCCGCTGCCAGAAGGTCAAATGGTTGGCGTTCATGGGCAGCGTGGGATAGATATCCCGGAACTCCGCCACCTGCTCTTCCATGACCACCAGCTGCTCCGGATGGCTATAGGGCAGAGGCTTCAGCAGCACGTCGTACACCAGGGTAAAAATCGCGGTCGTTGCTCCGATGCCCAGCGCCAGCGTCAGGACGGCGGTGGTGGTGAACCCGGGCGACTTGCGCAACTGCCGTACTGCATAGCGCAGGTCATCGACAAGTGTCTGCATAGAACCTCCGGCCGATCTGGGGATTGGTTACCCCTGGCAACGCTGGTAGCTGGTACGAAATATCCGATGAGAAAGTTCTGTCCGCAGCTGAAAAATCGGTGTCCACGGACGAGCACTCGAAAGCCCTAGCGAGCGGGTCTATGGGGCACGCTGACTCCTCTCCCGATTACAATGGCTATGGTTGGATTTTCGTGAACTGAGGTCTTAAGCATGTGCCGGAATATCAAGATGCTGTTTAACTTCGATCCTCCCGTGACGGCTGAAGAGGTTCGCGCTGCGTCACTGCAGTACGTAAGAAAAATCAGCGGGTTTAACAAACCGTCAAAGGCAAATGAGGCCGCATTTCTGGCTGCCATTGATGAGGTGGCCGCTGCCTCAACCCGCCTTCTCCGTTCGCTCGAAACCAATGCTGCTCCACGGACCCGAGAAGAAGAAGCCGCAAAAGCGAAGGCTCGTGCCGCCGAGAGATATCCCGCTTAAGCTCTTCAGCCCAATGCCTACTCTCAATCGTTTCTGACGCCGTTGCTCCGACGGTCCGCCGCAATTATGTGCGCGGTAAGCGCGGTAAGCGCGGTAAGTCGGCCTTTTGGCCGACAATGCCGCGCACGACAGGTCGTCGGTTCAAATTCGAACCAGGGGCACCCGTCCAGAGAAGAGGGCCTCGTTCTTTGCTCCAACTTCCGCGCCGCCGCCGTACTGCACCCGGTTGCATCTACTAACTGATCGTTATTCCGCTCCAGACAGTCGCTCTGATAAAAAACCAACCCGGACCCTCGGCCTTGAGTTTTCCTGGTCGCCGCGAGTCGCCGCTTTTGCCTACTGCCTGTATCCTTGCCATGCATGATGGACCGCCGTCGCAACCGCAAACCACACCTGGCTACACGAGGCCTGGCCGCGCTCGGAGTGGGCGCGGTCGTAATCCTCGGCGCACGCTTCCTGATAGACTTCTTTGGCTCGGCCCTGCCCTATGCCATGCCGGACCAGAACACCTCCGCGCTCGACTCCGAGGAGTTCATTCAATTCCTCAGCCTGGTGACGGACGGGACCAGACGCCATTCGCGGATTTCGCGGCTGAAAAACGGAGTTGAGTTCTTCCCGGCCTATCTCCAGGCCATCCGCCGGGCAAAAGATGCCATCAACCTGGAATTCTACGAATTCACAGAGGGGCGAGTTGGCGACGAAATTCTTGCCGCACTGATCGAACGCGCTGAAGCCGGAGTCGAAGTGCGCATCATCGTCGACGCGCTGGGCAGCTTTGGGACTCGTTCCTCTTACTTCGATCCCTTGCGGGCTGCTGGTGGGCAGATGTGTTGGTATCACCCGATGCGGTGGAATACCTGGCCGAAAGTAAATAACCGGACGCATCGCAAGCTGCTGATCGTGGACGGGGAAACGGGTTTCATCGGCGGCGCTGGTATCGGCGACCATTGGTTGTACGACACCTCGGTGCCGGTATGGCGGGATACCGTGTTCTGCGTGGAAGGGGAAGCGGTAGCCGGCCTCATCTCCGCCTTTTGCGAGAACTGGCTCGAATCGTCCGGACAAATTCTTTCCAGCTCAAGGCAGTTTGGCTTTCGCTCGATCCCCGAGGGGGTGGAAAGCTTTGTCGTCTCTAGTACTCCCCATGGGGGAGGCACCCAAACGCGCATTCTCTTTCAGGCTCTGATCAATAGCGCGCGCAGCACAATACGTATTACAACCCCCTACTTCCTGCCTGATCGAAGTGCGCGGCAGGCGTTGATCGAGGCCATTGGGCGGGGCGTGACGGTGCAGATTCTAACCGCCGGTCCCCGTATCGATCATCCGATGATCAGAAGGCTGAGTCATCGCAGCGTGCGCCGTTTGCTTCAGGCCGGTGCGGAAATCTACGAATATGAACCGGCCATGATCCATGCGAAAGTGATGACCGTGGATAGCCTGTGGAATGTAGTCGGGTCGACCAACTTTGACCATCGCTCCTTCGCTCTGAACGACGAAGTCAATCTCGCCGTGCTCGATCGCGAGCTGGCGGCAACTATCGAAGCCGATTTCTTTGACGATCTCCAGCAGAGCCGCATGCTTACCTTATCCGAACTGGGAGAAAACATCCTGGTGGCCGAAGAGGAGTCGCTGATCGACCATATCCTCAAGCAGGAGAGCTAGGACGGATCGAATTATGAGTCAAGTGACCGTCTGGTTTGAACGCAGGTTTGATTTTTCATTTCCTGTGGAGCTCTACCCCAATATTTGCGCACGGTTGCGAGGTACTCCGGCCAGGTTGGAAGAAGTGCTTTCTGGCTCTTCTCACGAGCACTTGACCTGGAAAGCACAAGAGAAGTGGTCCGCTCAGGAACATGCCGGCCATCTTGTCGATCTGGAACTGCTGTGGCTGACGCGGGTGGAAGACTATGTTGCGGGCAGCAATCAACTCACGCCAACAGATCTAAATAATCGAAAGACCGACGAAGCCAATCACAATGCGCGCCCCATGCAGCAGATTCTGGCAGAGTTCCGCTCAGCCAGAGGACGATTGCTTCAGCGCGTGGACGAATTGGAGGTGTCGCTCTTTGCTCGAGCGATCCCTCACCCGCGGTTAAAGACTCCCATGCGGCTTGTGGACCATTTGCATTTCGTCGCGGAACACGATGATCATCACCTGGCGCGCATATGGGAATTGCTTCACGCTTCTCCATAATCTCGAAATCGAGTCCCGTAGGGACGGCTGAACTTAGCCCAGGACGCAGTCCTGGGTTGGCATGCGCCACGGAAAAGTCCCGCAGAGCCTGCCCTGAGCTTGTCGAACGGGGACGACTGAAAAAGTTATCGATACATGGTCCCGGATTCGGGGATTGCCTCGGGGTAACTTCCAGTCGTCCCCGTTCGACAAGCTCAGGGCAGGCTCTACGGGACTTTTCGTCTCTCGGATCTCTACCCAGGACTACGTCCTGGGCTAATTTCAGACGTCCCTCCGGGACTCATCTTGCAATAGCTAGATGCGTACACAGGCTCTAAGCCCGTACTATCTTCCGGTACCCTCGGCAGTGCATTTTTCCGTAGCCTGTTAAGACGCGTCACTTCTGCTGCCGCAGCCACGAGTCCATGTTTTGTTGTTGAATCTTCTTGAACTCGATGCAGTTGTCGATGCGCTCCAGGCTCTGGTTTACGGTGCGCTGAGCACCCGGAGCCGGATGCTGTTGAAAAAACTGAGCAACATCCGCACGCTTCTCTTCGGAACAGAAGGTTCCTAGGGCAGAGACCGCACCCCTACCGCCGAAGGATGTAACCTTCTCTGCGAGATCGCTCCAATGCTCTTTCAAGTATGACCAGGCTGCATCCTGGGTATGGGTATTGGCCAGGAGCACGCTGAAAAGTAACGGGTACTGTTGCTGCCGCACTTTGCCTGCGTCGACCAGAGCGATGGTTCGCTCCGCCAGGTTTGGACGGCTGAATTGAGCCAACGCAATCAGGTATGTGTTGTACTCTCCGGTCGATCTCGCTTTGGGCAGTGCTGCGTTGATCTGTTCGTAAAGACTGGTATCACCTTGCGCGGCAGCGGTAGCGAAGGCCGGCCCAACCAGAGTTCCCTCAACGGATGCGGGGTCTTTGATATAGCGCTGCACCAGTTCTCGCGCCGTGGCAACCGCCTGGGGATCGCCGGTGCGACCGAGGATCGACAGCAAGCTCGCCCGAACTGCCTTCTGCTCGTCGCTGTCGCCCGAACGTACAGCCCACCCCAGCCCCTTCCCGTTCGCCTCGAACTGCTTGCGAACGAACTCGTTGAAGTGCCCGGACTCGTTCTCCGGCACGAGGGAATCGCCGACGTACTCGAGATCGGCGGCCAATAGATTGATTGCCGCCAAGTCCCGCTCCGATTGAAGGGCTTGCGCCAGGCTCAGAAAATCAACTACTGAGTTCTTTCCCACCCGCGTCATCGCCCACGTGTCTTCAATGAGCGCAATCCGCTCAGGAGCGTTCAGTTGGCTTTCCGCGACCCCGGCCACCGCATTCAACTCTGCCTGCGTATAGGCGACGCGGTAATAGCCCTTGGCGTTTCGGTTGGCAAACAGCGACGCCGGACATTGGCCAAGCGAGGTTTCCTGCGTCTTTGCAGTGACCAACGAGCAGGCGTCACTCCCTCCGAATTTCATGCAGACTGGGATCTGCCACTGTTCCGGAGAACCGGCATTCAGGCGCTCCGGAGATAGAAAGAATCTCTGCTGCGTGAAGGCAACCTGTGCCTTGTCCCCGTTGCAGGAGCTGCTAACCGTCAGCATGGGCACACCCGGCTGGAGCACGAACGTGGGCATGACCTGATCGATCGGTTTGCCCGAAACTTGTGACTCGGCCTGCCAGAAGTCAGCCGAGGTAGCATTGCCGTTTGCATGCGCCCGCAGGTAGGCATTCACCCCTTTACGAAAAACTTCAGGGCCGACGTACGACTCCAACATACTGAGCACCGCGCCACCCTTTTCATAGGTGATGCCGTCGAACATCTCCTTGATCTCTGCTGGAGTCTTTGGATCGCCATGGATGGCGCGCGTGGCGCTCAACGAATCAAGGCCGATAATCTGCTGGGTGGTGGCGGCTACATCGTCCTCAAGATGCCACTCGGGATGCCAGGCTTCTATCGGCTTAGCTTGCATCCAGGTGGCAAATCCCTCGTTCAACCAGATGTCATCCCACCAGGCCGCGGTGACTAAATCGCCAAACCACTGATGCGCAATCTCGTGGGCAATGACGGTTGCATGGGCGCGCCGGCTGAATACAGAAGCGGTTGCTTCGTCCAGCAGCAACGAGGTGTCGCGATAGAAGATGGACGCAGTGTTCTCCATCCCGCCCCACTCATAATCGGGGATGGCGAGCATATCCAGCTTTCCAAAGGGATACTTGATGCCGTACCACTGGTTGTAAAACGTGATGGAATGGGTGGCAACGTCCAGTGCAAACTGGGCCTTGTCTTTGCTTTCGGGCACGGCGCAAACGCGGATGGGCACGGCATCGACGTTACGTTCCAGGCACCGCCAATCGCCCACCGCAAGCGCTACCAGGTAGGTTGACATTTTGGGTGAAGTCGAGAACGTCAGGGTATGGCGAGCCGGGTCGGTCGCGGGCGCGTCATGGATGATGTGGCCGTTGGAGATTGCAGTGTCTTGCTTGTCGGCGACGACGGTCAGATCGAAGGTGGCTTTGAACCCAGGTTCATCAAAGCCCGGAAACATCATGCGTGCGTACGTCCCTTCGAACTGCGTGACCGCATAGGACCGCCGCGCAGTCTTGCTCAGGTATAGGCCGCGTAGTCCGGCAGTGAGGTTGCCCGAGAACTTAAGGTGCAGTGCGGCCGGGCCCGGCGGAATCGCCTCTGCGATCGTCAACCGGATCATTTCGTCCGGCTGGTCGTAACTCACTTTGGCCTGCTGTGTTTTGCCACCGGCCATCACCTGGGCGTCGCTAATCTCGAGATTGAGCGAGTTTAAGACGATTTCATTGGTCGATTGCGCGAGTTGCACATCGATCGTCTCTTCGCCAGAAAATCGCTGCTTTTCGATACTTGGATCGATCCAGAGTTTGTAGTGACGGGGAATGACGTTGGTGGGCAGACGCTGCCCTCCGGCAAGATTGTTGAGCGCCGGCAATAGCAGAAGGACGGCAAGAATTCTCAATCGCAATTTCCCTCGCACCGGCCTGATTTTAGCTGCTTTCCGCTCGCAGACACGGCAGATACGATATCCTATTCTTGCGACCGAAAAGAGTTCAAATAGGAAAACCGACCGTCGCCGCTTTACAAATCTGGAGTCATTTACTTTTCGATGCACGCAACTGCCTTGCGCCAAGTGTTCTTGCCCCTGCTGTGCCTTTTGATAGGCACCGTATTGCCTGTGGCCGGGTCGACCGTGCCACATTTCCCCGCCAGCGATTTGCTGCCCTCGGCACCCAAACCATCTGTGGTAAGCGTTCCTTCTCCTTCAGAGCTGCATCCGGCGGTGATCCACCCCGGCCACGTCACCATTCCGCGACTGGAGAGTGAACCGCGCCTGGAGGACTTTCTGACGGGTGCGGGCCCCTCCCCAGCGGCAAAACAAATGCTGCGCATCAACGACTTCATCGATCGTTATCCGAAGGACGGACGGCCTGCGACCGAATCGACCGTCGCCTATCTGGGGTACACGCGTGAGTATTTTTTCGCGGCTTTCGTGTGCAAAGACAAGACGCCAGGGCTTATCCGCGCACACATGCTGGCCCGCGATTCCCTGGGAGACGATGACTTTGTCGAGGTGATGCTGGATACGTTCGACGATCAGCGACGGGCATTCATGTTTGACAGCAATGCCCTCGGCATTCAGGGCGATGGTCTTTACAGTGAGCAAAACGCCGCCGACTACTCGTTTGACACGGTGTGGGACACCTGGGGCAAGCGCACGCCGTTTGGATACGTGGTGCTCATGCGCATCCCCTTTGCCAGCCTCTATTTCAAGCAGGCGGATCCAGGGCAGATGCGTACCTGGGGCATTATCCTGCAGCGGAATATTTCGCATGCCAATGAACAGGCTTTCTGGCCGCAGAACCGGCATGCCATCGCCGGGCGCCTGACCCAGGACATGGCAGCCGACGGTTTCAGCGATATCGAGCATGGCCAGAACCTTCAATTTGAACCGTATGTTTTGGGCCGCAACCTACGGCAACTAAACACCATTAGTCCCTCAACGACCCCTACTTTCAGAGCAAACATTTCCAGGGCTATTCCGGCCTCGATGCAAAGTTCGTCCTGCACAACAGCCTGATCCTCGACACCACCGTCAACCCCGACTTCAGCCAGGTGGGCATCGACAACCCTGCCATCCCGAACCAGCGCTTTCCTCCCTACTTCGCGGAGGTGAGGCCGTTTTTTATTGAAAACAGCAGCTATTTCCAGACCCCGGTCAGCCTGTACTACACCAACAATATTGTTAAGCCGCAGTATGGCGCCCGCCTTACCGGGAAGCTTGGCCCGTGGGCGCTGGGCGTACTCGGCGTCGATGATAGAAGCCCGGGAGAGGCTGTTCCTGCCGGCGATCCCGAATTCAACACGCGCGCACATTTCTACACCGGCCGGGCAAATCGCGACCTGGGCACGTTGTCCAACGTGGGCATCATTTACGCCGACCGGGAATATCTCGACTCGTTCAATCGCGCGGGAGGCCTCGACTATCGGGCGCGGATCAAGAACCGCTGGACGCTGACCGGGCAAGCCGTGACCTCAGCAACGCAAAACGTCAGCAACTCCACCCAGGGCGAACAGGAATGCGAAGTGCTTAGCTTGACCTGTAGCGGCCAGTCGTTCTCTCAACAGGTTGGGTATTCCAGCCTGCATCGCAACTGGTGGGCGGAGTACGACGATACTTCTCCCGGTTATGTTACCGATACCGGTTTCTTTCGCCGGCCCGACGTACGGGAGCCCAACGGCTCGTATCGCTATACCTTTCGTCCCACGCACGGGATCATTCTTTCGCACGGGCCCAGTGTTTACGGCGAACGAATTTGGGACCATACCGGGACGCCGCTGGATTACTACATCAATCCTTCCTACAGCGTCTCTTTCAAATATCGAACGTCTGTTTCTGCGTACGCGTCCCTGGGGCAGGATCGGCTGCGACCTGTCGATTATCCCGCGTTGACCCACGATGTGGAATATGAGAGCCACACCAGCGGAGTGAACTTCTACTCTTCCCCGGGGGCTTATCTGGCCATTGGGGGCGGATTTCAAGCTGGAAGGGTCATCAATTATTCTCCGCCCAGCAACGAAGGACCCACACCGGTGAACATGAGTACACCGAATCTGAATGTGGAAGTAAAACCGGTCAGTTCCATCGATCTGCAGAATAGCTATGTGTATACGCATTTCACCAATCCGGAGAACGGCGATGCGGTCTATGACAACCACGAACTGATCTCGCGGTGGAATTACCAGATGACCAAGGCGCTGTCGCTTAACCTGATCGGGCAGTACATCTCCACCTTGCCTAACGCGCAGTACACTAGCCTGGCGAACTCCAAGACGCTTTTTGCGGATGCACTGGTGACCTACATGCCGCATCCTGGCACGGCCGTCTATTTCGGCTATTTGGGGAACTTCGCCAACATTGACCGCGCGCTCTGCACCCGCGATGCGAACGGGCAGTGCGACACGAACGATCCGATTTTGCCGCCAACCTATTCTGCGCTCATGAACGACGGCAAGACGCTCTACCTGAAGGTAAGTTATCTGTTGCGCTTCTAGATAGAGCCTCCAGAAGAACGACAATGTAGGAATCGAGTCCCGGAGGGACGGCTGAACTTAGCCCAGGACGCAGTCCTGGGTTGGCACGCGCCACGGAAAAGTCCCGCAGGGACGACTGGAAAAATTGTCGGGCAGAAGGGCCGGGAATTCTTAATCGTGGAGTATTTTGAGACGGGAGCGCCTGGGATTGCCTCCGACTGATCTCAGCCGTCCCTGCGGGACTGGTCGTCCTTTCAACTCCAACCCAGGACTAGCGTCCTGGGCTAAGTTCAGCCGTCCCTGCGGGACTGAGTTTGGAAATTCTCGCACACGCTCTAAAGCCCTCATCGATTCCAGTTCTGTTCGACACACCTAAAGCCGGGCGCTTCGTTGAACCGGCGCTTTAGGATCCGTTCCGATCACGAGCCTCTTCGGCACCTTGCCGACTTTGACCCGGGCGAGTTCGCGGCGTTCTTTTACGTCGAAAATGGAAACATCATCACTATCCGTATTGCTGACACATCCATATTTTCCATCGGGAGAAAAAACTATCCAATTCGGCCCATCACCAGTAGCCAGGGGACCGCTGAACTTTTTGGTCTCCAGGTTATAGATATAGATGCAGTCGTCCAGCAAACTTGTAACCCACAATTCCTTACCATCGGGAGTAAGCGCGAGACCATGAGTAAGCGTGTCCGGCGTTTCGAACTTACGGGGGCGAGGAGGCCCGGAATGCTGGGCCGGCATCTCAACCCGTTGCAGAACTTTTTTCCCGGGAATATCGACGATGTCGAACCCATGCAAGAAAGACACCGCGACATACATTGTCTTCCCGTCGGACGAAATCACGTACGGCCGTGGTCTTCCGCCTGCAGGCACAATCGCAGAATACGACATGGTTTTGAGGTCAATGACATTGACTGCATTCGACCCCATCGAGCTCACAAACAAATAGCGATTGCTGGCAGTGCTGACTGCGTTATGCGGCTCCTTGATGGGCAACACCTTTACCACTTTTTGCTGCGCCACATCGACAATATTGACGCTGTCTCCATCTCGAATGGGCACCGCCACGTATTTGCCGTCCGGTGTTACAGCACACTCGTTGGGCCGACCGGTAAGCTTGATGGTGGCCTTGGTCTGGCCCGTGGTGGTGTCGACGATGCGCAGCGTATGATCCGACTCCACGGTGACAAATAGCACCTTGCCATCGCGTCCTAACGCCAGGCCGTGAATGAGGTCGGCACCGATGTCGATGTTGTTCACGACCTTTAATGAGTTAAGGTCGATCACGGAAACAGTTTTGTCGGTACTGTTATCGACATAGAGCCGGTAGTTCTGTGCCTGCAGAGACGGGGTCGTCATCAGCACCCATGCAAGGCCCGCCAACCCGCACAAATTGATTGCGATCTTTGGTTTCATGAAGAGACTCCCGCATTCAGAAGAGCGGCGGTAGTCTACCTATGTGCCTGATATATCGTCAAGAATCGCGAAAAACCGCTGAAAGACAGGCCTCACCATGATGACGATTGGCCATTCGACGCTTCCCCTGGAGGCTTTCCTGCGCGCACTCAAGGAAAACGGATGCAGTCTCCTGGTGGATGTGCGGCGTTACCCTGGTTCACGGCGGTACCCGCACTTCGGTCAGAAGGAGCTTTTCGCCTCCCTCGAAAATGAGGGCATCACCGCTGTGTGGCGCGAGGGACTCGGCGGCCGGCGACCCGCACAGAAGAACAGCATCAACCTGGGCTGGCGGAACGAAAGCTTTCGGGGGTATGCGGATTACATGCAAACCCAGGGATTCGCAGATCACATCGACTGGTTGATGGGGCAGCCGCAGTTCGACAACGCCGTGGTCATGTGCGCCGAGGCAGTTCCCTGGCGTTGTCACCGATCCCTGATTGGTGACGCTGTTCTCGCCCGCGGAGGTGTGGTGGAGGATATTTTCGTGCAGCCCGACGGTAGTTCATCGCGTAAACCACATAGCATGACCTCGTTCGCCCGGGTGGAAGACGGCCGCCTGTTCTATCCGCCAGACCAGCAATGGATAAGCTTCCAGGAACATTCCTAACGAGAGGCTGGCGCAGAAAACTCCTGGTCAAAATTCCTGATGCAGGTGAAGGATCGCGCCGCTTTCTCGCAGCTTCTGTTGAAGCTCAGGGATAACCACATCGTGAACATCCCGATGACCCTGGACAGCGAGCGCTGCGGCCACGCCCGCAGCCTGGCCGATGATCATGTACTGTGGCTCCATGCGCACGGAGGAGTAGGCAGCGTGGCTGGCGGAGAGGCAGACCGGCACCAGCAGGTTCTCTGATTCAGATCGTTTGGGCAGGATACTTCGATAGGCAATCTCATAGGGCTCCACCGGTACCTGCACATCTCCTTCGTTCTGCACCGTGCCGTCGGGCATGGCAACGCGCTGTATGTTATGCGAGTCGCTGTTGTACGATCCCATTCCGATAGAGTCCAGCTTGGTTCGCTCCGTTTGCAGGTCTGCCTGGCGCATGACATACTCGCCGACTAGCCTGCGCCCTTCACGAATGTAGAGCTGATTCGGCCAGTGGTCCGTATCGGCAAACTCATCCTTGGGCAGACCCCATTGGTTGACCTCTGCCCGCAAGCTCGCCGGTATCTTGGCATCCTGGGAGAGGAAATAGAAAAAAGATTGGGTATAGAGCAAGTGATCCTGCCAGAGGGCGGCCTTTTCGGCATAGGTGGCTTCGGGATACTTCCAGCTGTGGCCGATGTAGTCGGTCGAGACGGGACCGTTATTGTTGAAGTCTGCCTTATGGTTCGGGATCATGACCGGATTGGTTAAATCGCGAAACCCTGGATCACGATGCATGTACTGTGGAAATTCATTGAGGTAGCGCTCCAGCAGCGCGAATTGCGAACGATCGTATCCTGGCGGACGAGGAAACGGCAGACGATCAGCGGGGTCGTCGGTGAGGATGAGGCGAAAGTTATAAGCCTGAACCTTCTTGTCACCCGATCCAGGCGCGGCCAGCGGGCCCGGATCAATCTCGGGAAGAAGCTGGTGATGTTCGTCGTAGGCGGACAGCGGCCACAGGAACTGGTGCTTAGGCGTGTTACCGCGCACTCCGGCTAAGTCTTCCCCATACTCGGCCGAGGCTTCCCTGCCCCACGTGTAGCTGACCTTGGCCTGAGCCATCAGGTCGCCTTCATAGCTGCAGTCGGCAAAGATCTTTGCCGGCCAGTGTTTGCCATCCGCTGTGGTTATCGAGACGAGATGTTTGCCCTGCAGTTTGACGCCTCGATGTTCGCGCAGATGTTCGTGAAAGCGAACATCGACGCCGCTATCCTGCAGCATGGTGCGAAAGATCTCTTCGTCCACATGGGGCTCGGAACGCCAATTTTCCGGACGATCCAGATCATGGATTCCGTAGTGAGCGGCGGCTTTCATGTAGAAGTCCCGTGCGTACCCACCAATGATGGTGTAGTGTCCCAGGTCTGTCGCCGAGAGGCCACCGGTGACCATGCCGCCTAAATGAACGCCAGGCTCCAGCAGTACGACATGGAGCCCCTGGCGCGCCCCTGAGTATGCGGTCATGACGCCGGACGCGGTTCCCCCGTAAACCACCAGATCTACGGAGGCCACGGGGGCTGCCGCGTGCAGCGGAGCGGCGAAGAGGGCCCCAAACAGGACATAAGTGATTCGCAGCTGGCGAGGATTCATAGTGGCAACATACTAGTGGTTACAAGGCCTGCATCAGGGTGCAACACGAAGCGACAACCCCGGGGATATCGTATTGGACCGCCTCGCGTGCCGGTTCCCACTGATGCTGGCGCAAGGTTTTGGTGGTGACCGGCCCGATCGAGACGGCCCTTAATCCTTGCGGCAGATCGATCTTTGCAGCAGCGAGAAGGGTAAAGAAGTTGTTCACCGTTGAGGAACTGGTGAAGGTGACCGCGTCGGGCAACGGCTCCCCTTCCACAAACAATGCGCGCACTTGCTCGATCGAGTCCGCGGGGATCACGGTCCGATAGGCCTCGACCACGTGAATATCCGCTCCGCACTTTCGCAGCTGCTCTGGGATGACGTCGCGGGCCACAGCTGCGCGCACCAACAGAACACGCCGCCCGGCCACCTTGTCCTTGAGCATGGCCACGACCGCCTCGGCCACATACTTATCTGGCGTCGCGGACACAGTCAAGCCGATGCGTCCGAGAGCCACCGCCGTAGCCGGGCCAATTGCGGCAATCTGTAAGTGTTTCAATTGCTCCGATCGAATTCTCAGGAACCGCATGCGGTCAGCGAGTGCTGCCGCTCCATTGGCGCTGGTGACAATGAGCCAGTCGAAGCCACTAATGACTTCAAGGACCGCGTCCAGGTGAGCGTAGGTTTCAGGAGGAACAATCTCGATCGTAGGCAGCCGTAGCACTTCGGCGCCCTGTTCTTCAAGAGCTTCTGCTAACCGGCCGGCCTGGTGACGTGCACGCGTGATCAGGATGCGTTTGCCGGCTAGAGGCTGGCGCGTGCTCATGCCCGCTTCTCCTCCAGGCCCAGGATGACGCCCGCTCCCTGGTCCAGCAACTGCTGCGCGAGCTGCTCTCCCAATGTCTCGGGATTGGCGTGCGTCCGTTGAGCACAGATCATCTGCCGGCCATCCGGCGAAGCGACGACAGCGCGCAGCGACCATTCGTCGCCGGTACGGTGGCAATAGGCTCCGATGGGCACCAGGCATCCTCCGCCCAAGGCAGCCAGGCAACGCCGCTCCGCGGTGATGGCGTGGCGGGTGTCGGGATCGTCCAGCGGCTGCAAAGCGGCGTGCATAGATTCATCCCCAGCCCTGCACTCGATGGCCAGCGCACCCTGTCCTGGCGCTGGACACAACACCTCCGGTGCAAATCGTTCCCGAATGGCAGCCGTTCTCTGCAAACGATCAAGGCCGGCTGCCGCCAGGATAATCGCATCCAGCTTTGCCCTGCACCAACTTGGCGAGCCGGGTATCGACATTGCCGCGAAACTCAACGTATTCCAGATCCGGACGCCGCGCCCGCAATTGCGCCTGGCGGCGCAAGCTGCTGGTGCCCACCACCGCTCCCGCAGGCAAGGCATCGAAGCTCGAGTACCGCTCCGAAACCAGCACATCGCGGGGATCAGCACGCAGGGGAATCGCCGCCAGTGCAAACGGCTCGCCCAATTCCGTAGGCAAATCCTTCAGGCTATGGACGGCCAGATCAATGGCGTTTGCCTGCAGCGCTTCTTCAATCTCACGAGTGAACATCCCCTTGGCGCCGACCGAGGCAAAGGCGATGTTCTGCATGCGGTCGCCAGTGGTGCGGATGATCTCAATCGAAACTTCATGCCCGAGCGCGCGCAACGCGTCGGCAATGTGATTCGCCTGCCACAACGCCAGCTGTGATCCCCGGGAACCGATGCGGATCAATGATCACGATCCTCAGGGTCACGATCCCGGTCGAGCGCCGCCGTGACATCTTCGAAGGCCTCGTCATCAGCTTCCATCTCGCCCGAGGCCTTTACGCCGAAGGCTTCGCGGATGGCCTCCACTGCGGCCGCGTTTCCGTCGCTGGCGGCAGCCTTGATGGCCTGCAGTGGCTGATGGAGGAATTTGTTAACCAGGCCTTTTGTCAGGGCTTCGACAGCAGCCTGTTGGTCTGGGGAGAGATTCTGCAAGCGGCCTCCCAGGCGGCGAAGTTCCGCGCGCCGGATCTGTTCTGCAGATTGCTGCAACTGCACAATCTCCGGCCCGATGTTCAGGGCATGCATCCGTCGCTGATACTTGTTCACCTCGGCGAGGATCATGGCCTCCGCCAACTCCGCTTCTCTGCCGCGTTCCTTGAGGTGCGAGCCAGCGACCGACTGCAGGTCGTCAATGTCGTAGAGGAAGATGCCATCCAGCTTGTTGACTTCGGGATCGACGTCCCGTGGCACCGCGATGTCGATAAAGAACATGGGCCGTCCACGCCGCTGCTGCAAAAAGTGCTGCGCGTGTTCGCGGCGGAAAACGGGATGCGCAGAGCCGGTAGAGGTGATGATGATGTCCGCCTGGTCGGCATGGGCGTAGAGTTCGTCGAAACGAATCGCCCGGCCCCCGAAGCGAGCCGCCATCTGCGCCGCGCGCTCGTGTGTCCGGTTGGCAACCAGAACCGCTCCGGCGCCCTGGCCCACCAGGTGGCGAGCCGCCTGCTCGCTCATTTTTCCCGCGCCGACCAGCAGAACTTTTTTGCCCTCGAGCGAGCCAAATATCTTCCGCGCCAGCTCCACCGCGACCGAAGCAATCGATACCGAGGAGCTGCCGATCTGGGTCTCGCTGCGGACCCGCTTGGCCACCACAAAGGCACGTTGCAGCACCTTGTCCAGGTGGCCGCGAATGGCCCCTGCGGAGCGAGCCGCCAGGTAGCTGCTCTTTACCTGGCCCAGGATCTGGGGTTCGCCAATGACCATGGAGTCGAGACTGCAGGCCACGCGGAACAGGTGGCGTACGGCCTCCTCCTGCCGGTACTCATACATGTGCGGCGCCAGTTGCTGCCGATCAATGCCAAAATAGCTGCCGACAAAGTCCAGAAGGTGCGGTGCGTCCGGCTTCTGGCTGGTGAGCAGCTCCACCCGGTTGCAGGTGGAGAGGATCATTCCTTCCACCACCCCCGGCGCCTGCATCAGGGAGCGCGTCGCCTCTTCCAGTTGGTGCGGCCCGACGGCCAGCCGCTCGCGCAACTCGATGGGCGCGGTCTTGTGGTTTAGCCCCAGCAGGACGATGTTCATGGGGCGGTGAACCTATGTACGGAGCTGAGTTGGTTGGCCGCCCAGACGCTGATCACCACCAGGAAAGTGAGGCTGGAGAGGTAGACCGCTCGCCTGCCCCTGAGGCCGGCCTGACGGCGCACGAAAAGCATGGCCAGGTAGAGCGCCCACATGGCGAATGAGAGCAGTACTTTGGGATCTTTAAAGTAGGCCGGGCCGACACTCTCCTGCGCAATCAACGAACCGGCTAGCAACCCCAGGGTCATGAAAGGAAACCCGATGAGCAGCATGCCGGAAGCGATGCGCTCCATGGTTTCGAGCGGCGGGAGCCAGGAAAGAAAATCAACATTGCTCTTGTTCTTCAGGCGGCGCTCCTGGACCAGGTAAAGGAAATTGGCAATCAGGCTGAAGATGAGGGCTGCGTAGGCCGCCAACAGGGCGATGATGTGCAGGGAGAGCCATCCGCTGCGGATCTCAGGAGAGTGAAAGGTCCAGTGGTCGGGTCCAATGGCCGGCCCCAGCACCAGCAAGAGGGAGAGGGGCAACGCGAAAACGCCAAACGAGACGGTGCGGTAAAGGAGGGCCACCAGCAGAAAGGCGGCGCAAATGAGGAGCGCCAACAGCGACTGTACCTCGTGCATGCCGACCGGCAGCGAATGGTGAGAGGCGGAAAGCATCTCGATCAGGGAGACGAAGTGGAAGAAAAAGGCAGAAACGGCGGCGGGGACACAGATTTTCTTCCACCCCGGACGGTTGTAAAGCACCGCCGGCAGGGCAGAAACGCTGGCAACAGCGTAGAGGACCACCGCCACTCTTAACCACAATAGAAACATGCCGATTCCCGCAACTTTTAAGTATAACCGTCCAGGTATTGGAGTGCCTGGAGGGCTCGTTGGGACCGAAAACCGAGAAGAAACCGCAGATCTCTCCACTCCGCTGCGCTCCGGTCGAGATGACAATTTTGTTGCGGTGGAAGTGCGGTTCTTTCATGAGAGATCGGTGTTTTCACTGCCACAGAATTGTCATCTCGACCGGAGCGCACCCGGATTTCCTGCCACGCGGCACCGGACAAGACCGCGTATGCGCCTTTCTTTAAGGAGAGGCGCATGATGTTTGCCAGCGCCACCAATTTCTACAGGAAATCCGGGGTAGCGGAGTGGAGAGATCTGCGGTTTTCACGTTCGGTCCACAAAAAAACAGGGTTTAATTTGACCCTGCTCAACTTCGAGACTTTCACGGGAATCGGGCCCCAGGAGCGTGCATCCTTTTGACAAGCCATGCCTTCCCAGCCTATGAGAGGTATTTTGATCCGCTCGTTGTGGCGTTCAGAGTTCCCCCCTCCAACACCCTATTCGCTCCACCGTTCTTGAGACAGGAGATTTAAAAATGGATTATCGCGTACGCGCCGGACAAATACCGGAAGACCAAACTACCGCCATGATGGAGAGCTACTCCGCCAAGCTGCCCACCAGCTTTTTCCTGGGCGCGGCCCTGACTTCGATCCTGGGTTCGCTCCTTCTAAAGACCAATGGCAAAGATCATCATGCCCTGTTCGTCGGCCAGTGGGCCGCCCCGTTCCTTCTGCTGGGAATCTATAACAAGATGGTCAAGCAGCACGGCTCGGACGCCCATGTGAACCATGAGTCCGGGATTGCCGCCTAGGGATCTTCGCTAAGGTAGGCAGCCCTCCCCCGTTTTCCAAACGCCAGCATGTCATTCACGATATGCTGGCGTTTTGCGTGTCTACTCTTCCTCCAGCTCCAGCGGCCGACGCGACCACTACGCCCCTCATGCGCCAGTACGCGGCTGCCAAGCGTCAGAACCCCGATGCCCTGCTGTTTTTCCGCATGGGCGACTTTTACGAGCTCTTCTTCGAAGATGCGCAGGTCGCTGCCCGGGAACTGCAAATCACACTTACCGCACGAGATAAAGAGCGGTCGGTCCCCATGTGCGGGGTGCCCTACCACGCTGCCGACAACTACCTCTCGCGTCTCCTGCGGAAGGGTTACCGGGTCGCCATCTGCGAACAGATGGAAGATCCCAAGCTCACCAAGAAGATTGTCCGCCGCGAGGTCACCCGGGTACTCACACCAGGGACCGCGATCGATCCGGCCCTGGCTTCAGAACGAAACAACTACCTGGCGGCGTTACACATTGCTGGTCCGGTGGCGGCCCTGGCCCTGCTCGATCTTTCGACCGGCGACTTCCGTGCGATGGAGTTCACCGGCAGCGGAAGCATAGGCTTCTGCGTCGATGAGTTGATCAAGGCCCAACCCAGCGAGCTGCTGCTCTCCTCAGAAATGCCCCCGCTCGACCCGCAAATGGAAGCGGAGATCGACAAAATCGGCACCAAAACCCGCCTTGAGGAGTGGGTCTATACCGCGGACTATGCCATTCCGCTCCTGGAAAGGCAGTTGGGGGCTAACGGGCTCGAAGGCTTTGGATTGGCGAGTGCCCGCTCGGCTGCTATCGCGGCCGGTGCGGTGGTGCATTATGCGCGCAGCACCCAGCAAATCGAACTGCAGCATATAAACAACATCCGCTACTACGAGCGCGCAGAAAACCTGCAATTGGACGCAGTGACGGTGCGCAACCTGGAGTTGATTGAACCGCTCTTCTCCGGCGGCGCCAGTGAGGCGACGCTTTTCGCGAATCTGGACTGTTGCATGACGCCCATGGGCAAACGCCTGCTGCGGGCGTCCCTGGTGCGGCCGCTGATCGATCGGGCGGAGATCGAATCGCGGCTGGAGGCGGTTGGCGTCGCAGCCCACGGCCTGATCGACCGCGAGCACCTGCGCAAATCCCTGGGCGCGATTCAAGACATGGAGCGCATGCTCTCCCGCATATCGCTCGACAGCGCAGGACCCCGCGATGCGGCCGCCATGGCTGCGTCGCTCGCCCGGCTCCCAGACCTCCACGCGGCCTTAGAGCGCTTGCCGGCCCCGCGCTGGCTGACATGCGCAGCGAGGCTCGATCTGCTCCAGGACTTGCGGGAGAAACTGGAGAAGACGCTCCTGCCCGATCCCCCTGTAAACCTGGCTGACGGAGGCGCCATCGCGGCCGGCGTCGATGCCGAACTGGACGAGCTGCGCTCCCTGGGAGCGAATGCCCGCCAATCCATCACCACCATTGAAGAGCGGGAGCGCAAGCGCACGGGGATCCATTCCTTAAAGGTTCGCTTTAACAATGTCTTCGGCTATTCGATCGAGGTTACGCGCTCCCACCTGGCGTCGGTACCAGCGGACTACGAACGAAAGCAGACCCTGGCCAACGCGGAGCGCTTCACCACTCCGGAACTAAAGCAATACGAGGTCAGCGTGCTGACGGCGCATGAGCGGTCGATCGAGATTGAAAAGCGCATTTTCAGCGAGCTGCGTCGAACCATCCTGCAATCCGCGGCACGCATTCGGGTCAGCAGCGGAGTGATTGCCGAGGTCGATCTCCTCACGAACTTTGCTCACCTGGCTGCATTGCGCAGCTACGTGCGCCCACAGTTGGAGCAGACCGCGGTGCTGGAGACGGTCAGCGCGCGGCATCCCGTGGTGGAGTGCCTGCTGGAGTCGGCGGGGCAAACGAAGTTCATCGCCAATGACCTTTATGTCGAGACCGGGGGGCCGAGCCTGCTGCTGATCACCGGGCCGAACATGGGCGGCAAGTCCACTTACCTGCGCCAGGCGGCGCTGCTGGTCATCATGGCCCAGATGGGCTGCTTTGTACCCGCAAAGAGCATGCGCCTGGGCATTGTGGACCGGATCTACACCCGCATCGGCGCCAGCGACAATGTGGCCCGCGGCCGTTCGACCTTCATGGTGGAAATGACCGAGACCGCCACCATCCTCAACACCGCCACGCCACAGTCACTGATTCTTCTGGATGAAATGGGCCGCGGCACGGCTACCTTCGACGGGCTCTCGCTCGCCTGGGCAACGCTCGAATACCTCCACGCGCAGGTGGGCGCCCGGACGCTCTTCGCGACCCACTACCATGAGCTCACTCTGCTGGCCGAGCAGTTGCCGGGCTTGAAGAACCTGCGTGTCGCGGTCAAAGAAACGCCCAAGGGTATTGTTTTTCTACATGCCATTGAGCCTGGTGCAGCGAGCAAGAGCTACGGTATTGAGGTGGCGCGGCTGGCTGGGCTGCCGCTCTCGGTGATCGAACGCGCGCGTCAGGTGCTGCTGCAGCATGAGCAATCCGAGAAGAGGAATGTTGCCCGGGAAACGGAGGCGCCGTTGCAACTGACCATGTTCACGCCGCTCTCGCAGCGCATTCTGGATCGTCTGGAGCAGACCGATACCAACAGCCTGACTCCGTTGCAGGCCTTGAACCTTCTCGAAGAACTCAAAAATGAGATTCGCGGCTGGGGGAATGCGTGAGCCTCATGACCTTGCGGCAGGCTGCGGGCCAGGTGTTAATTGTCGGCCTGGAAGGCCCGCAACTGAGCGCGCTGGAATCTGCCTGGTTGCGGCTGTTGCAGCCCGGCGGTGTCATTCTCTTTCGCCGCAACATCGAGACCGCTACGCAGACCTATGAGCTGATGCGCTCAGCGATGCAGGCTGCTGATCAACCGCTGCTGCGCTGCATTGATGTGGAAGGAGGCACCGTCGACCGGCTGCGCGATCTGATTGCGCCCATGCCATCGCCCTTTGCGGTCGCTGCTACGAACAAGACGGCGCTGTTTGAGTCGCACGGCAGCCTCATCGGCCAGGAAGTGCGCATGCTGGGGTTGAACACCACATTCGCCCCTGTGCTCGATCTGCGAACAGCTGCCTCTGAGCCAGTGATGACGACCCGGGTGGTCTCGGGCGATCTGGATCAGGTCACGCGCTACGCCGGTCACTTCCTGAGGGGGCTGTCACGGCACAGCGTGTTGGGATGCGGCAAGCATTTCCCTGGTCTGGGAAGCGGGCAGGTGGATTCGCACCATGCCACTCCCGTAATCAGCAAGCCTTTTGACTTGCTCTGGCAGGAAGATCTGCTGCCTTATCGGCTGCTCGCCAGGCAACTTCCGATGGTGATGGTTTCGCACGCGGCTTACTCCGTTTCCGGCGCCGAACCAGCATCGATCTCCAGCTACTGGATTAAAAAGGTCCTACTGCAGAAGATCGGCTACAAGGGGCTGATTGTCTCCGACGACATGGAGATGGGCGGCATCCTCAACTACACCGGCATTGCGGACGCGACGGTGCGATCGCTGGAGGCAGGCATGGACGTGGTCGAGATTTGCCGCGACCCTGCCTTGGTATTTGCGGCGTATGAGGCCGTACTGCGGGAAGCAGAAGGTTCACAGGCTTTCGCCCGCCTGCTTCGGAGCGCTGCAGCCAAGGTGCGAGCGGTTGCGGCAGCGCGCCCTAAACGGCTGCCCCCTGCACCGACAGGGACCGGCGTCAAGCGAATGCAATCCGCGATTGAGCGCTTTCAAAAGCAAGTGGCAAAAGCGGGTCCGGCATGAGTGATGCTCTGACCGCGATGACCGTGGCCGGCATCATGAGCGGGACGTCCGCGGACGGAATTGACGTTGCCTTGACCCGCATCACACCTCACCCCGATGATCCCGAAGCTCCCGAATTAAAACTGCTCGGTCACGCCGGCTTTCCTTTTCCGCCCGCGCTGCGCCGCGCAGTGCTGGCGGCCATGAATGCTGATGCGATCGCGACGGCAGAGCTGGCGCGATTGAATTGGCGCCTGGGCCAGGCTTATTCCGAAGCACTTGAGGTCGCGTTGGAGCGCCATCCCTGCCGTCTGGATCTGGTCGGCTGTCATGGTCAAACCATTTATCACCAGGCCACACCCGCGCGATACCTAGGTCGAGAGGCCTCGTGCACGTGGCAGATCGGCGAAATGGCGATGCTCGCGGAGCAGAGCGGAGTTCCCGTAGTCTCCAACTTTCGCCCCGCCGATATGGTCGTTGGCGGACAGGGTGCTCCGCTGGTCCCTTTGCTCGACTATGTGTTGTTTCGCCACCCCACGCGGGGACGCGTGCTGCAGAATTTAGGAGGCATCGGGAATCTGACCGCGCTGCCGCCGAATGCCGGCCCCTTGCAGGTCGTGGCCTTTGATACCGGACCGGGAAACATGGTGATCGATCAGTTGATGCAGCAGCTTTTTGGCAAGCGATTCGACCGCGGAGGAAAGAACGGCGCACGCGGCACGGTGATCAAGGCTGTGGTGAGCACCAGGTTGCGCGAGCCATTTTTTGCGGCGCGCCCACCCAAGACGGCCGGTAGGGAGCAGTTCGGCAGCGACTACGCAACTCGCTTTCTCGAGGCATGCCGCAAAGCGGGCGGCAGCCCGGAAGATGCCATTGCCTCGGCAACCGCTCTAACCGCACAGAGCGTTGCGTTGGCCTATTCCAGCTTTCTGTTGAAGACCATGCGGAAGGCGCCGGTGGATTTTATCGTCTCTGGAGGAGGTGCGCGCAACCTGACCCTGATGCAGATGCTGCGTGAGCAACTGGAGCCTTTGGGTTGCATCGTGCAGGCCAGCGACGACCTTGGGCTGCCGGCGGAGGCCAAGGAGGCGGCTGCCTTCGCATTGCTGGCTTACGAGACGTGGCATCGGCGTCCGGGAAATATCCCTTCGGCGACTGGTGCGGCGCGGCCGGCGATCCTGGGCGAGATCACCTATGCCTGAGCGCTTCCGGTTGGTGTTCGCTCTGTGCATCGTGATCGGCCTTACTGGATGCGGGAGCAAACGGCCCTCGCCACAAACAGTCACGATGCTGATTGAGAGCAGCCCCACCAGCCTCGATCCACGGATCGGAGTGGATGGCCAATCGGCACATATCGGGAGCCTGATCTTCGACAGCCTGGTGCGCAAAAACGCTCACTTCAATCTGGACCCCTGGCTTGCCACCAGCTGGGAGACACCGGATCCGCTCACTTATCGCTTTCATCTGCGAACCGACGTTCATTTTCACAACGGACATGCGCTGACCGCCGCAGATGTGAAGTACACGCTCGACTCGATGCGCGATGGCACGGTGATCACGGCCAAGGCGCAAGCGCTGGCGAACATCGATCGCGTCGATGCACCCGATGCCGCGACCATCGTCATCCACATGAAGCAGCCGGATGCAACCTTGTTGTGGAACCTTTCCGACGCCGCTATTGGGATTGTCCCTGCGGGGAGCGGCCGCGATTTTGGGCTTCATCCCGTTGGCAGCGGACCTTTCCGTTTTGTTAGCCAGCTGCAGGATGATGAGGTGATTCTGGAGCGAAATGATCATTCCTGGCAGCCTCTTCCCCATATGGCGAGAGTTCGGTTTGCGGTCGTGCCCGATGCTATTACGCGCGCGCTTGAGCTGGAGAAGGGGTCGGCCGACGTCTGCATCAATTGCCTGACGGCGGATATGGTGTACGCCCTGGCTAAGCGCCCCGATCTGTTGGTGGAGAGCGCCCCTGGGACGGTTTTGAATTACATCACCTTCAATGCGCAGGACAGCGTGCTGCGTGATGTTCGCGTGCGCCAGGCCATTGCATTTGCGATGAATCGGCCGCTGATTATTCACTCGTTGTGGAGAGACCGCGCCCGATTAGCGGAAAGCCTGTTGCCCCCGGAGCACTGGGCATGGACAGGAGACGTTCAGCAGTATCCCTATGATCCGGCCAGGGCCAACGCACTGCTGGATGCGGCGGGCTGGAAGCGAGGGAAAGATGGAATCCGCTTCCGCCTGGCGATGAAGACGTCTACCGATGAGAGCAGCCGGCTGCTGGCGATGATTTTGCAACAAGAACTGCGCGATGTCGGTATTGCTCTCGAGGTAAGGAGTTTCGAGTTCGCTACCTTCTTCGCCGACGTCAGCAAAGGCGCTTTCCAGATGTATACCCTGCGCTGGCTGGGTGGGAATGAGGATCCGGATATTTTTCACACTTTTGACAGTCAAAGGTTTCCGCCCCATGGGACCAACCGTGGCCGCTACATGAATGCCGAACTGGACGCGCTGATAAAGGAGGCGGGCGGCTCCGGCGACCAGGCGCTGCGCCGCAAGGACTACGTTAGAGTGCAACAGATTCTCGCCGTTGAGTTGCCGTCGATTAATCTCTGGTATCTGGACGCGGTGCTGGTTCACACCAAGCGACTGGGAAACATCCAGATATCCGGTTCGGGAAACTTCGATTTTCTGCGTACGGCTACGGTTGCCGATGGGCGTTAGCCGTGCTGGTGCTTGATGCCTTAAGGTTCGGTCGCAACCTAAAACTTTACCGCAGGTCCCTCCGCTACGCTACCCCGGATTTCCTGTAGAAGTTGGTGGCGCTGGCGAACTTCATGCGGCTTTCCTTAATGAAAGCCACACACGCGGTTGTGTCCTGTGCTGCGTGGCAGGAAATCCGGGTACGCTCCGGTCGGGATGACAAGGGGGAGGGTGGGGGGTTTCCAAGGGGATCGGTCACACGGGTACGCTCCGGCCGGGATGACAAGGGGGACGGTGGGGGGTTTCCAAGGGGATCGGTCACACGGGTACGCTCCGGTCGGGATGACAAGGGGGACGGTGGTGGGTTTCCGAGGGGATCGGTTACACGGGTACGCTCCGGGTATCACCTCGGGCACGAGTGCCCCATGAATACGCTGTCTTAACCCTTGTCATCCCGACCGGAGCGCAGCGGAGCGGAGGGACCTGCGGTTTCCTTCCGCCATGCTTCGCTTAAGTCGGCCCCGGTCGGGTTCATCTCTTCGATGAGCCATATCTTTTTCTCTCGCCTCCACCGCTTGATTTGTTTTTCTCTTTCAATCGCGTTACGGATGTACTGATAGCGTTCGAACCAAACCAGCCGGTTACATTGGTACATTTCCGTGAAACCGGGGATCGCGGCCTCTCGATGCTCCTCAACCCTATGCCAGATGTTGTTCGTCACTCCGCAATAGAGAACGTGCGTCCGGCTAGCGACGATGTACACGTAGTAGTGATGATCCCGTTGACTCATATGTTCACGATCAGCGCACCCGGTACAGGACGGATGCGTGCGCGCGCAGCGAAGTCTTGAGCGAAGCAGCTTTACCCATGTCCTTACGCACCCACAAATCGCGTACCGCGTGCGTGCCCTCCGGCAAACCGAGATCCTTCCAGGAGTAATTCGCTTCTTGAACTGAATCTCCGAGGTTGAATACCGCAACATACTGGCCGCCCCCCGACCCGGGAGTAGCTTTCCACACAACCAACGACCCATGACGGGAAAGTTCACGATTCTCCCGCGAGTGTTGGTCAACCGCAATTACCTCAGGATTGGTGTAAAGCGCCTCCGTTGCCGGATCCATTTTGGTAAGGTTTGTCCCTGCGACTAGCGGCGAGCGGGCCATCGACCAGAGTGTCATCAGCGTCCTCGATTCATCTGCCGTCAGACGCGACATTCGTGGCTCCTTCCACCCCGGCCTCGGGCCAAGGTAGCCGAGCGGCAGCATGTCGGCGTCCGGCCAATGGCCGGCTTCGATATGGGGGGCCCATTGCGCGGTGCGGTCAAACTGACGGACCAGACCAGCCGGGAAAGTCTGCCCCTCAGGGGCAGACCAGGTGTCCCACATATCGTCGGATATCCGCCACAGCTGCGCGTACTTTTTGAGATCATCTGCTTCGTCGATGGGAGTTGGACCGGGAGAAAGGCTCAGGACCATCGGCCGCCCGGACTTGCCGATCGCGGCACTGACCATGTGAATCTCGTCCGCCTGGTAGGGCTTCGAGATGCAGTCGACCTTGATGTAGTCGACGCCCCATCCCGCGTAGAGATTGATGATGGAATCGTAATAGGCCTGTGCCGCGGCGTTGTTCTTCAACCCGTAGTTGTCCGAATTCCATCGGCAGGTGTCGGCGGTGTTGGCTGCCTCGGTCGCGTGAAACGCAGACCCCGCGATGGGCAGGTTCTTCTCCACCGCCTCACGCGGGATACCGCGAATGATATGGATGCCGAACTTGAGTCCCAACGAATGGACCCAATCGGCAAGCGGCTTAAATCCGGAGGAGGAAAAGCGATTGTTCGCCACCAGGTAGCGGCCGTCGTCATCCATCACGAACCCCTGCGCGGCACCTTTCTGGCCCGGGTGCTGCAGGTACCAGCCTTCATCGACCACCACATACTGCCATCCCAGCGGCTGCAGGTGCTGATGGAACCACGTCACGTTTGCCTTGAACTCGGCCTCGGTCACGGTGAGCCCATAGGAATCCCAGCTATTCCATCCCATTGGGGGCGTGGGCGCCAGGTTTGTGG
The DNA here is from genome assembly GCA_963830325.1 of uncultured Acidobacteriaceae bacterium. Taxonomy (GTDB): domain Bacteria; phylum Acidobacteriota; class Terriglobia; order Terriglobales; family Acidobacteriaceae; genus PALSA-350. The sequence goes on along the minus strand of CAWHMV010000023.1, from coordinate 164 downwards.
CTGCCAGGGCGGGCGCCCCGGCAAGGACGATCAAGAAGGTCGCGATGGAAAAGTAGTTGTTAATGTGTTTCTCCCCTCATCATGGAGCTACAGCTTTGTTTCTTCCGAAAAAAAGTATGCGCCATGTGCGCCTTATGCGCCATATGCCCCCCAGGGCCCAATTT
>CAWHMV010000022.1:0-9257 GCA_963830325.1 uncultured Acidobacteriaceae bacterium | reverse complement strand
GCCGCAATCCGGGCTATCCGTGATTCCGATGCCCTGTATCGTGGCACAACTTTAGTCGGGCCGCTGACCCCCAACAAAGATCTGGGGTTTGCACCGTGCGTGAGAACTCGTCCCTAGAAGGGCACCGCTTCAGCCTTGCCGTAGACGCCCCTGCCATGCTCGGCTTTATTAATAGCCGCTGGGGTACGTTTTCTCCATCCTCTAAATTCTCTTATGCGCTGATCAAAAGATGCCCTCAGGGGCTTCTATGAGACGGCTGTGGAAATCAAGGGTGTTCTCCTGTTTTTTTTATTGGTAGGGCTTTTTGTTTTTGCAGTTGCCGACGATGTCCTGAAGGAAGATTCATCTCGGACTTCTATACGCACTCGAGTAGAGTCGGGAAGGACTCGGTGCTTGATGGTGTGCGATGTTGATGAATTGGGGCTGCTATCTAAAAGGCGGCCTTCGACGGCCAGGCCCTGAGGCGCAGTCACCCGAGCTCGAGATGGATTCGTCTGCAACAAGATCTGTTCCGCTTTCCTACGCTACTGTTTGGATTAAAAGGTTAGGCGGTGGCTAGTTGAGCCACTGTCTGAGGAAACGGTTCAAACTTCTTGTGATTACGCCACATACTGAGCAAGACCACGGCCAGCTTTCGGGCCACGGCAACGACGGCGCGTTTTTTGCCCCGTTTGCCACCGCTGGCAGCCAGCTTGAGCCCCCAGCGGCGCAGTTCTGAGTCTGCGCCCAGGCGTCTTAAGATGTACTGGGCCGACTGCACTAATAAACTGCGCAGGTAAATGTTGCCGGTCCTGGTAATGCCGCGTTGCGGGTTGGAGTCGCCCGACTGTTGCTGCGCCGGTCTGAGGCCGAGAAAGGCGCCAGCCTGGCGGTTCGTTTCCATCGCCTGCGGATTATCCAGCGTCAACACATAGCAGGCCGCCACCACCGGACCCACTCCCGGAGCGGTGCGCAAAAGGGTAATCTCCGGATACTTCTTCTCCAGCTGGTCGATCTGCGTGTCCATCGCGGCGATCGTTTGATTCATCTGGGTGATCTGTTTCAGCAGCGGTGTGCAGGCTGCTTTCAGCGCCGGCGGCACCGCCGCCGGCGCCTTCTGTGGGAACGCTTCGGAGCTGCATTTGGGCAGCCGTTGGCCGGCGCTCTTAACCAGCCCGCGTGCGGAATTAATCAGCATCGTCCGGGCGCGCACTAACACACTTCGGGTGTGGATCAGGTTCAGGTCCTGCTGGCGCTCCGGGCTGCGATGCTCGATCGGATGCAGCAGCTTGGGGTCGAAGGCCGCCATCCGTGCTAACTGCTCGGCATCGTTGCGATCATTCTTGCTTTCGCTTTTGGTCAAGGTGGGGATCTTGCGCGGGTTGGCTACGATCACCTGGTGTCCATAGCTTTTCAACAACCGGCTTACCCACGGAGAGTGAGTGCCCGCTTCCAGCGCAATCCGCATCCGTGGCTCGCCGGCGAAATGCTTCTCCATGGCCGCTCGCGTGGTCTGTATCCGCCCCGTTTCCACTTCTTCTCCTGTAATGGTCAACATGCAGTAATGGCTATGCCGGTCGCCCAAATCCAATCCCACTACACGCGTCGGCTTGTTTTCCGCTACTGTTGCATCCTGCTGCTTTTTGCTAATCTTCTTCATGGCTGGTCTCCTTTTGCACCCCTGAGTGCGTATCGAAAGCTTAGCTTCCGACGAGGCCAGCCGTCTCATCCCATCTAAAAAGTCTGCGTGAAAACTCGGTCTCCTGGAAGGGCACGGCTTTAACTGTGCCGCACACCCATCCCGGCGCTATTTTCTAGCGGACTACAGCCTGATTCGTCCCATACCGTTGCCGCAATCGGTTGGTGTAGCCCCGGACTTCAGTCCGGGGGAGCGGGTTTTCAAACCCGCGGGAACACCCCGATAGCTAAATTGAGGGCTTTAGCCCTGGTGGCCGCAATATTCTAAACAATTGGGATTTAGCTTCTGGGTCAGACCTGGGCTTTGTATCCGGGCACGATTTTAGTCGTGCCGGATGCTTGAAATACCGGGCTGCCCAGGAACTCTCAACCAATTACGGCAGGGCTGAAGCCCTTCCAGAACCGAGTTCTCAGACACTCTTTAGCCCCTGGGCTTTTTGCTTTGTCACAAAACAGCGGTTCTCCGCGGCCTGATCACTGCGGCAAGCCGATGCGCTGCTTGAGTTCGGCGAAACGCGGGTCAGCATGGAGACTGTTCAGTCGTGAGTCTGTAGTCAGGTAAACAGCTAAAAAGTACGAGCGCTCCCCATACGCACGATCGAGCCACGAGAAGACCTGGTCTTTGTCTCCCAAACCGGCGTAGACAATGGCGATGCTATACGGAGCGACATAGGTACGCGCCGATAACTCTTTCAGATGTTCCAACACCTTCTGCGCTTCCTTTGTGTTCCCTGACAATGCGTAGGCGTGTCCAAGGCCTGACCATATTTCGGTATTGTCGTTGTCGAGCACCAGAGCGCGTTCAAACTCGGCGATCGCTTCTGCCATTCTTCCCTTTGCTTCATAAGCCCGGCCCAGGTAGCAGTGATCGAACCAGAAATTTGGATTCAGCTCGATGTTACTGTTCAGTTGCTTAATCGCCGGATCCCATTGCTGGGTGAACACCAAGACCGATCCGACGAAAAAGTTTCCTAAAGAGGTGAGCGGAGCGGCTTGCTGCGCCCGCCTGGCTTCGGTCAACGCCTCCGCCCCCCTTCCTATGGGAGCCAGGAACCAGGAATAGTATCCATGAGCCTCAGCAGCGTTGGCATTCAGTTCAATCGCCCGTTTAAACTCGCGTTCCGCCACCGGCCAGTTCCACTCGTACCATTGGCTTTCAATGGCCAGCGCCAGGTGAGCGTCCCCATCGTTTGGGTCGATAGCGAGCGCTTTCTCAGCCGCTTGCTTCGCCTTGGGCCCGGCATCACGAGGAGGCATATACCAGCCATCCTGATTAATGTAGTTATAAGCCAGGCCGTTATAGGCCAAGCCATAACCTGGATCGATCGCGATTGCCTGATTGAAATAATCAACACCCTTCGCGAGCCCATCCTTTGTAAGTTTGTTGGTGTAGTACTTGCCTTTGAGATAAAGCTGATAGGCTTCGGGATTACCGGTCGAGCCCTTGGTCAGTCTTTGCTGGGTTTCGGCAGTTGGGTGGGCGCCGAGCCGTTGGGACACCTCGTGAGCAATGTCACTCTGTACCGCCAGTAGATCATCCAGCTTGCGATTGTACTGTTGGCCCCAACGTTGCTTGCCATCACGAACGTCGTCGAGTTCAACGTTGACCCTGAGGTTGTCGCCTCGCTGCGCGACACTGCCCGTAAGCACGGACGCTACACCAAGTTCATCACCAACCTTCTGTGCATCCACTGCCTTGCCCTTGTAACGCGATGCCACACTGTGAGGCACCACCTTCAGATTGGGCAAGCGCGCCAGGCTGTTGTTGATGCTTTCCGTGATTCCGTCGGAGATGTAGTCCGCGTCAGGATCATTGGTCTGATTTTGCAGTGGCAGGACGACGATGGAATCATTTTTGCCAGTCCTCGACCTGATTAAATAAATCCCCGCGACGAGCAGGCCGATCAACAGAGCGGCGACGGCGGCCAGCAAAGCTACGGTGCGTGTTTTGCCTCGGGGAATGCCCCGTGTCGAGGCGCCGGTGAGCGCCAGGCGCAGGTCGGTGGCCGACTGGAAGCGCGCATCCGGGGACTTCGCCAGGCACTTACGCACGATCGCCTGTAATGCAGGCGGCGCAGTGAGGGGCGGCGGATCCTTGTAAACGATGGCGCCGATAATCGCGGCAGCCGAACTCCCGGAGAACGCACGGCGGCCGGCGAGCATTTCGTGCAGCACGGCCCCAAAAGAAAAAATATCGGAGCGCGCGTCGGCCGGCTTTCCTTCGGCTTGCTCCGGCGACATATACGCCGGCGTGCCCATGATGGCGCCCGCCTGGGTGATGATGCCGATGGCATTGGTTTCGTCCCCGGGTGAGCTGTCATCGGTTTGTTTCGCCAACCCGAAGTCCAGCAACTTGACCACTCCGCTGCTGTTGGTAAGGATGTTCGCCGGCTTCAGGTCGCGATGAATAATTCCTTTGGCGTGCGCCGCTTCGAGTGCGGCTGCGACTTGCGTAGCCAATCGCAGGGCCTCGGGCGGTGGAAGCGCCCGCGGCTGCTCGAGCGAAACAATGGCTGCACCGTCGACACACTCCATCACCAGGTAGTTAGGACCAATATCGTAAATCTGGCAGATGTTGGGATGGTTGAGGGCAGCGATGGCCTTGGCTTCCCGCTCAAAGCGCGCACTGAACGCGGCGTCGGAGAATTTGATGGCAACGTCGCGATTCAACCGGGTGTCGCGCGCCCGATACACTTCTCCCATACCACCCGCGCCGAGGAACGCGAGGATTTCATAGGGACCGAGTTTGTCACCGACAGAAAGCGGCATAGGGGCGGACAAGGGCCAGTTTAGTCTATGCGCCGGGCACCGAAAGGAAGGCGTCCAAAGTCAGATGGTAATTTCTTCAAAGAATGGCGGCCGTTGATCAAAATCGCTGAACCGCATCCAGGTTGGCCGCACGACGATATGGGTCATGCCGCTCCAGCCTAAGCGGTCCCGGCCATCCGGCCAGGTCAAGAAGTACGCCTCCTGATAGCGCGTTCGCTCGGCGCCGTCTGGTTCCATCGCCTTCCCTTCGAGTTGAAGCGTCTTCTCGCCGGGGAATCCCAAAACAAACGAGCAAGCTGGCCGCGCCTTCAGATTGCGGTATTTCCGGGTGGAACGGAGCGTATCAAAAATAATCTCCAACTGCTCAGTCACTGCGATGCCCACGAGCGCCGATTGCGGAGTACCTGTCGGTGAGATGCTTGACACCACGCCATAACGATGTTCGGCCATAAACACATAGAGACTGGCTCTACTCATGTCTGTCGCAAGACCCCAAGGGAATGGTCGCTCTATCCCCGCCTTAAATCAACGGTGGTCCACATCTCGCTTTTGAGACGGCGCGGACGATATTGAGTGGGTGGCGGTCGCAGTTTGTCTCTATATTAAGTATGCTCGGAGTTCTGTTTTCCGGTCCCGGTTTCCCGTCAAGAGTAAAAAGCGCTTTCTTCACTCACCGGTGTACAGTCCGAGGTTACTTCGGTTGCAGTCATCCGCTTTGCCACAGTTCACTGTATCCATATGCGTCATTCGGGTTATGTGACCGGGACGGTCGTTCCCCTATTCTCGACAGAAGTAATGCTGGAGTCCTTGTTACTAGATGCCCTGGTGTTCGGTTTGGTTTGACTGAGATTTCCCCCTGGACAAGCTGAAAGCTCGACGTCAAGTTCTAGTCTTGCCGAGCCAGCACTGGAACTCTATGCGGCCACGAACCGATTTGCTTGTAAGCCTGAGCGTTTTACTGGCTGTGGTGCTGGGGATGGTTTCCCCATCGCATCTCTTCGGGCCATGGCAGATCTTTGCCTGCTATCTCTGCCTGGGGTTGATCGGGGCCTGCTTCAAGGTCGCGCTACCCGGCGGGGAAATTGCGCTCTCGTTCAACGTACCCTACATCCTGCTCTCGATCATGTGGCTGCCGCTGCCGGCCGTGCTGGCCGTCGCAGCAGCTTCTGCGCTTGTAATCTGCACCTTCAGAGTTTCTCCGCGCAACACTCTGGTGCAGATATTGTTTCATTTAGCCAACGCCATCAACTCGGCCTTTGTTGCGTGGTTTATCTACTACGCGGCAAAGAAGGCGTCAGGTCAATCGGTGCCATCCCTGGCGTTGGCGGGGATGGCTTACTTCGTCATCAACACGATCTCGGTTGCGGCCGTATTGGCTACTCTGCGGGGTAAGCCGCTGTTCGAGGTGTGGCGGCATTTCCTTTGGGCGTGGCCGTATTATCCGGCGGGCGCAGTGCTCGCCTCATTCACCTACTACGTCGAGGTACACCGTGGGCGATTCACCGCCCAACTGGTACTGCCCCTGGCATACATTCTCTATTGCGTCTGCAAGCGCTATTCGGGCAGGCTGGTGGAACGCCACAACCATGCGGAAGACATAGCCGCTTTGCATTTGCGGACCATGGAAGCTCTTGCATTGGCTATTGAGGCCAAGGACCAAAATACTCACGATCATCTTTGCCGCGTACGGGTATACGCCGCAGGCATCGCTGCGGCCATGAAATTGAATGACAAAGAAAGAGAAGCCCTGATGGCTGCCGCCCTGCTGCACGACATCGGAAAGCTCGCCGTACCGGAATACATCATCAATAAGCCGGGCAGGCTGACTCCCGAGGAATTCGATCGAATGAAAATCCATCCCGTGGTGGGAGCGCAGATCCTCGAACGCGTCTCCTTTCCCTATCCTGTGGTGCCCATCGTGCGGTCGCACCATGAATACTGGGATGGAACCGGGTATCCAGACGGGCTGAAGGGTGAAGAGATACCGGTGGGGGCAAGGATCCTCGCGGTCGTCGACTGCTTTGATGCAATGGCATCCGATCGCCCCTATCGCCGCGCGCTTCCTATCTCCAGTGCAGTGGCCCATGTACAAAAGCTTGGCGGCATTCAATTTGATCCGCAGGTGGTGCTCATTCTTGCCCAGCTCCATGAAGATCTGGAAGGAAAGGCACTTGCGGAGAGCAGAAAAATGGAACCCTTGAAGACCGACATTACGGTGAGAAGGGGCAAAGCTCCGAGCGCCGGGTATGAGAGAAATGGGGCGGCACCGGACAGCAGGGCCGGAGTGGCTATGGATCCCGGCGCACGCGCGAGCTTCGAGACCGGAATCGGGCGCATGATCGCAGAGACTCTGCAGACGGTAGGGTCTGAGGATACGCTCGCTTGCGTGTCCGCGGCGCTCGCGGTTGTTGTTCCGTTCGACATTCTCATGATCTACGTTCTTGAGGGCGAGGCCCTGCGGCCGCATTACGTGAGTGGAAACCGCGCCGTCTCGCTTTCCAGCGCCGCGCTGCCCGTGGGCCAGGGTCTGTGCGGCTGGGTCGCTCAGACCCGGCAACACATCCTGAATGGAAATCCATCGGTCGAGGTTGAGATACAGACCGCCGATCCGCGCATATCGCAGATGCATTCCACCCTGGCTCTACCGCTGGTGAACGCTGAGGACTCGGTGCTCGGGGTTCTTGCCCTTTATCACTCTGAGCGGGATGCCTTCAGCGCGGGTCATCTTGATTTGCTGCTTTCCTTGCAGGCGTCGTTCACGAAGTTTCTTACAAATCTGGATCGGTCTCAGTCTCGAGAAGTGGAGACCTCTGGTGTTGCAATCGTGTGACCGCGTCAGCATTGATTGCAAGCGTGATTCCCGCTAACGAGCGGGGATGGCGGAACATCATTCGCGGGGTTCTCGTCAAAGAAACCATTCGGCTTCAGTAAAAAGCCTATGTAGGCGGTTGGCATAACCGGGCAGTCTTCTGGTCGAGGGATATGGGTATGGCCGAAGGTGTACCAGAAAACGACGTCTGCGTTCTCGATTGGACGGTCATCCTGAGTCCACTTCTGCAGACCGTCACCACCTCTGCTTTGGTTTGGATAGTCCCCCGCGGCATATTTCTCTTCTGGCCTGTACGGAGTAACCCAGACATGATGATTCACGAAGCCGGCCCGCTTGCGCCACCACGCACGGGGGGAAGCAAAGGGAAATGCGTTGTCCCCAGGGAAGAATTTATAGCCAACCGAGTTGCCCAAAGCATTTTTCACTGATGGGTTGACGAACCTCCAGGTCCTTCCCGACTCCAGGTTCAAGTGGGCCAACGCCTGTTGCTCAGTCTTGAGATCCGTCACTCGTATATGGAACGCATTTTCAAACGGGTTCGCCTCGTTGATCTCGTCGGGCACCACATCTACCTGTTGCACCGTGTTGTGGATTCCGTCTATGCCTAGATCCAGCCTCACGTTAAAGAAATGCTGATGGTTGGGTGCATACAACAATGGCGCAACCAACGTGCCGTGCTTTGGCACCTTCCCTTCGTGGACAGCGCCGAGGGAAAGAATGCCGGTGAGCTTTATTTCAAATTGGATATTGCCATCCTGGTAGAAGTACCAATAGAAGCCGTACTCGTAATTTTCCACGGTTGAAATCGAAGAGATGACCAACCGTCGCGACCGGCGCACCTGGGGGGCATTGGGCAACCTGCGGTCAGTGTGCTTCCAGAGAATGCCATAGTCTTCTTCGTGAATGCAGACGGCGTTGGGGATGGTGAACTCACGGCCTCGGCTGTCGCACAAGTGAGCATCGAGATATTCGATGTGACCAACGCAGTCGCAGCCGAGTTGCAGGCTGTTGGCACACATGCCCATTCCATATTCGCCAACATCAAAGGCATTTTTACGAACCTGGGTGGGCCGCGGGTCTCCATAGGGGACGACCATCTCGGTGAGCGAGGCACGGTAAAGAATGGGGCGCGATCGTCCGTGGTCGGAGTAGCGCACATCATGGATGGTGAGTCCCTCGCGCGCATTGAATCCGATCACGAGCGACCAGTTTTGCCAACTGATTCTTGAGCCTTGCAAGGAGAAGCCAGGCCCTTCAGGCTGTGTGATGAGCAGCGGCTTGATATCGGTTCGCGGATCGGCGACGCGATCGGCCATATAGTTGGCCGGCTTTGGCGGCAGCGGCCACTTGCCATGTTCTTCTACGCGGATGACGTGCATCCGATTTAAGTCGACCACCGGGCGAAGTCCTTCGATTGGCCGTGCGTAGCCGTTGTCAGTAGCATCGCTGCGAAGAAAGCATAACGGGCGCGCTAAGCGCTGGGTGCTATCCTCCTCTGAACCGTAGTTTCCTGCGCTCCAAATATCGACCATCACCAGAGATGTGTCTGTTATCCCGTAATGCCGTTCCAACGCCGCCCTGAAAGCTTCACTGGCCAGGACAGCCTGCTCGCACTCCACCTGCTCATCGATAGAAAGCGTCGGCTGGGCGCCGGCAGGCCCAGGTTCGGATTTCGTAACGACACTCGTGCCGAGATCGACCGTGATGGTCTGAACACTGTTCCTTGCGTTGTCGAACAGGACTGCGACTGCTTCGCGGCGAAACGCCGAACCGTTCGGCCAGTCGTACACGGTTGCCTTTTCCGGTTCGCTCAACATGATGCTGATAATGCGTGTCGCCGGACCGAAATCCTTGAGCCCCTTCAATGCTGTAACGGCATGCTGGATTTCGGCTGCGCTGAGTGGTTCAAGAGGGTGAGTCGACATATCCAGTAGCTCCCCGATCCTGCGGATTTTCTGTCAATTTGAGGTTAAAGAAGCGA
>CAWHMV010000021.1:0-16820 GCA_963830325.1 uncultured Acidobacteriaceae bacterium | reverse complement strand
TGGCCGTCATACATTTCCATGTGGCCATTTGGGTGTTGGGCGGTCTTATCGAAGATCACTGTGTCGCCCACTTGTGGAGTGTACGAATTGAGCGGCACCACGTGGGCTCCGTGTCTGAGTAGGAAGGGACCATAGTCTGCAGCATCCCCCGATAGCGGGCGGTCCGCAGTACTCATCCCGGCAGCCTCCATTCCCAGGCGGCAAAACAGGGCACAGTGATGACTGGAGTAAGCGAGGGCGTGCGCATCCATCCAACTGGCAAGCTTCTCCCGATTCAGTCCTGCGGCTAAATTTGGCGCTGTAAGGTTAGGGTCGACGTCAGGAACGCAAACTGAATTGTTCATCATCTGAGCAGGCAGCGTGAGGCAAGCTGCGCTTGACAGTGACAGCAAGCGACTGCCAAACGCAGGACCGCTCGCTAATGAGGGGCCGCCGTAGTTGTCGAACTCCGGGGTGAGCCCGGATTGGCCGGCCTCATCGCCAAGTTCGTCTGTAATGGCAAGAACCTCTGTAAATAGGAGCGCGAACGCAGCTCCGGAGCCATCTCGATTGACAACATTGGGTGGCGCCAATTGCGTTGCACGGTCGGATGCATCAGTCCAGCTCAATTGTCCGGTGAACATCACACTCTCTCTGATAACCAGTCAATGACTCTAAGAATTGACCCGGTCCAGACAACTCCTCTATCGGCGATTCTTACTCCGTCCTTGAGATGAATTCTCTCCGAGAGAGAAATGAGACGGGTGGCGTTTGGGAGTTGCCAAGTTCACGCCTTCTGAGATTGGGGTTCATCAGCTCTGATTGACTGGGTTGTTCAGGCGCTGGTCAATTTGGTAGCGACGCATGTTTTCCTGGCAATAGTCGATAGGCCCCATAGAGGTACAACCTATGCTAGTTTGGGTTTGCAAGGAACACCCTGCAGGCCGGCTTGGCAGCGCAATATGCCTCAGGGGCCACTCCACACGGGTGTGTATTGAACCGGACTGCGCTGATCAGAACACCAGTTGCCCGATACCGGGGTGTGGATGCCTGGTTGCTGTGTCGCGGCGTACTGAGGAACCATCGCCCCTCAGTGCACAATAATGTCTGGCCGACGATGAGCTTCGTAATTTCAGGACGAGGGTAAGGCGCCGACGTCTGGACCTCAGAACCTCATTTACGGGTGGAGAGGCACCGCAGACTTGCTTACCTCTCTCCAGATAGAAAGGATTACCTGGTTCGGGAAAAATCCGGGCGAGTTGGCGAGAGCGATGCGCCGGCGTAACGAGGCTCCGACGCTTCGACGGTCAGCACGGAAAAGCATACTGGACACTCGCTTACGTAGCCGGTGCGAAGGCAATGACCACAGAGAAGGCCTCGGTGACCTCGAGTGCAGTTGTAGAAAAGTAAGTCGCTATTGATGGCGCATCGGCAAAGAATTTGTTGGTGCATAACAGTTTCCTCCCCTGCGTTTGCTCATCGGCGAAAATCTATCAGACATTACAAGGGATTGCCGATACAACAAGCCGGGGATTGCCAGACTGAGCATGCTTCCTGTGCGAGAAGCAGGAAGAGCACGTCTGCTTGTGGGACGGTCCAGGCCCTGAAGCCGATTTCCCAAACCGTTACCAGCGGCCGGCCCCTGATTCTACGGTCCAGGTTTCTTTCAAAACCACGCCCCAACTTAGCAATAGACGCATCCTCTGATCGGCGTGATCGGTCTCGTTGATCTCGAGATAGCACTCTATTCCGCAGGAGTTACACCGCTGGAGGCCGGGGATATTCAGCCGCGTATCGCATGCCGGACAGAACGGTGCTCCCTCAGTAATCGTGAACTTCATGTTGTTTTCCTCAAGAGACTCATCGGGATAAACACCCGGATCTTTTAATTACGGCGGTTGTAGAACAGAATACCCTTCTGGGGAGATCCGATGATCTCCGCCGCGTAAACTAATCGGACTTGGGCCGGGATCTCGTCCTCAACGACGTGGCTAATGAGAAAAGCACCAAAGAGGAGTCCGCAAACAGCAGCGGATCCAAACCGCGCCGCATGCGGTCAATGATCTTGTCTGCAACGTCAACAGCACTCACGTAGTAGATGTCGTCCATCGTTGCCTGGCGCGAATTCGAGATCTTTTTCATATACGACCTTTCATTTCGTTCACTCCGAACAGGTGAGCAGGAGCAGGAAACAACACTCAGGGAAAAGGTGCTATCCAGTGTTTCGGCCCAGTGAGGTCCCGCTGCATAGCCGTATAGTTGCAGCGCACTCCAACTAAAGATGAGACAACTATGAGAAGACAAAAGCCGCGATGGTGGCGCAGCGATTCTCTGAGCGAATTTGCTACGATAGCTGTCCGCTATGGTTGCAAACTGCTTCTTTGATGCACATACTGTCCCTTTCCGGAACCCACACTGGCATCCCTGGCACCGATCGTTGAACTGGCATCCTAATTGCTTTTTGGAATGGGTATGAATAATCGACCGACATTGTTGGGATCACTCGACCCGGATGACTGGACCGAATTTCGCCGGCAAGCTCACCGGATGCTCGACGACATGTTCGGTTACATGGAGAACATTCGCGATTATCCCGTTTGGCAAGTGATCCCAGACGAGGTGCGTGAGCGCTTTCGCGCGGCTCTTCCAATCCAACCCACATCATTGGAAGACGTCCATCAAGAGTTCATGACTTCCATCCTTCCCTACGCATCCCGCAATGGCCATCCAGGGTTTCTGGGATGGGTGCAGGGCGGCGGAACTCCTGTAGGGATGTTGGCGGAGATGCTTGCGGCAGGCCTCAACGCCAACACCGGCGGCCGGGACCAAATCCCTCTTGAAGTCGAGAAGCAGGTCGTCGAGTGGATGCGCGTTCTTTTCAATTTCCCGACTACAGCGAGCGGGCTGTTTGTCACCGGTACTTCGATGGCAAACAGCCTGGCTGTATTGATCGCGCGTGATTGGAGGTTGGGCAGCCAGGTTCGCCGCCACGGGATCGGCCCCGCTCAGCCGCTGACCGCCTATGCTTCGATGGCAGCGCATGGAAGCATAGGGCGGGCGCTCGACTTCGCGGGGTTGGGTAGCGAGCATCTGCGGTTGATTGCAATTGACAGCCGGCAACGGATGGATATTACGGCTCTGGAGCAGGCGATAGTCGCAGATCGCGAGCGGGGTTTCACTCCCTTTCTGGTTGCCGGCAACGCCGGCACAGTGGACACCGGGGCCATCGACGACCTGGCAGCGATCGCGCAGCTTTGCGCAGAGTCTCAACTCTGGTTTCACGTAGACGGAGCATACGGCGCGCTGGCAATGTTGGCGCCGGAGTTGGCGCCGCGACTGAAAGGGATTGAGCAAGCCGACTCGCTGGCGTTCGACTTCCACAAATGGGCCCAGGTTCCCTACGACGCTGGTTTCATTCTGGTGCGCGACGGCGAGCGACAGCGGGAGGCGTTCTCCTCATCCTGCTCCTACCTGGTGCGGGAAGATCGGGGGATGTCTGCCGGCTCCCCATGGCCCTGCGACCTGGGTCCCGATCTCTCGCGCGGGTTTCGTGTTTTGAAAACCTGGGCCACGCTCAAGGTCTATGGCCTGAACGCGATCGGCGCTGTCATTGAGCGCAGCTGTGAGCTCGCCCGGTATTTGGAGACCTGCATTTTGGCCGCAACAGAACTCGAGCTAATGGCGCGGGTTGAACTGAACATTGTGTGCTTTCGCTACCGTCTCGCGAGCCTTTCTGATGATGGCAATCGCGAGATAGTGATCAGGCTGCAGGAGGCGGGTATGGTCGCGCCGTCGACGACTACCATTCGAGGCTGCCTTTGGATTCGCGCAGCCATTGTGAACCATCGCACCAGCCAGACCGAAATGGATATTTTAGTAGCCGCGACGCTGGCGGAGGGGCGCGCTTTGTCGGCTGCCCGGACGCACGCAGAACGAGAGAAGTGGCAGCCGTGGCTCGAGCGCCATAGGGCGATACAGCTGCTTGATGCAAAACTGAGCGAGCCAAGCAATCTGGTGAAGGAAGAGGAAATTGCATTGCGGGTTCGACGAGCGAGCTTGCTGGCTGAAATGGGACGCAACCTCGAAGCCAGAAGCGATCACCTGCGGGTGATTGAACTCGATCCCACCCAGCGTGAAAATCTGTTTGCGCTCGGACGGCTGCTGGCGAGCATGGGGCATCACAAGGCAGCTCACATGGTATATGCCGAGGGGGTCAAATATTACCCCGACGACCCGGCCTTGCTGGCGAATCTAGGGAGTGTGCTGCTGGAAATGGGCGACGCTGGGGCAGCGCGTTTGCACTATCAAGCGGCGCTGCGCATTGACCCTGAGTTGCCCCAGGCGCATGCAGGCATGTACTACGCCCTTACCCGGCTGGGCGAGTGGGAGCTTGCGAAATGGCACCAGGAGAAGGGTTTTCGACAAAAAACCATTTTTCTATCCCGGTTCCGGGGCGACGCAGAACCGGTTGCGGTGCTGCTGCTGGTTTCCTCAACCGGCGGGAACACACCGCTGGAAAAGTTGCTCGACGACCAGGTGTTTCAAACGTATGTGGTGGTTGCGGACTTCCATGACCGGGAGACTCCGCTGCCGGCGCACCAATTGGTCGTCAACGGTATTGGCGATGCGGACGTGGCCTCTGGGGCACTGGTCGCGGCGGAGTCTCTGCTGGCGTTGACTTCGGCGCCGGTGGTAAACCTTCCGGCCGCGGTCCTGGCTAGCCGCCGATGCGAGAATGCCCGCCGCCTAGGCAAGCTTCCAGGGATAAAAGCTCCTGTTACGGTGACGTTTTCTCATTCCCTGCTGGGCGGAGAGAACGGGCCAGCGGCACTCGCCGGCTTCACCTTCCCCCTGCTTTTGCGTACGCCGGGCTTCCACATGGGTCAACACTTTGTGCTTGTGAACTCGGCAGCGACGCTGGGCCCCGCCGTGGCGGGCTTGCCTGGAGCCGGAGATCCCTCAGCCACAGTCATGGCGATAGAGTATCTGGATGCCCGGGGCGCTGACGGATGCGCGCGTAAGTATCGGGTCATGATCGTTAACGGAGAACTTTATCCGCTGCACCTGGCGATCTCAAGAGACTGGAAGATTCACTACTTCAGCGCTGACATGCGAGACCGCGAGGACCATCGTCGAGAGGAAGCAAACTTTCTGGCGGATATGGCGAATGTGCTGGGTGCAAAGGCAATGGCCGCGCTCCAGGGGTTGGCGGCAGTGCTGGGCCTGGACTACGGCGGCATTGACTTCGGGCTCAATGAGGCAGGCGAGATTTTGCTTTTTGAAGCCAATGCGACCATGGTGGTCGAGCAGCCGGATGGAGATCCACGCTGGGATTACCGGCGCACAGCCGTCGGGCGTATCCATACCGCGGTGCGCGATCTTTTGTTGGGTCGTGCCGGCGCCATACCCGTGCCGACGCAGGTGCGCCTTCAAGAAAAAACACTCCACTTGCGGGAGATAGAAAGACAGACCTTTGATGGGGCTTCCCCCGGATTTCCTGTCAGCTTTATTTAGCTCTGCGGAACTTCATGCGGCTTTCCTTAATGAAAGCCGCACACGTGGCTCTTGCTAGTGCCTCTAGCAGGAAATCCGGGTCGCCCCCTCTTTCTTAACCCACGTACGCTGGTGCGAACATGGGGCACCCGTTCAGAGTTAGTGTGAGTGAAAGAGCGGATTATCAGGAAACTTCTTTTCCTCCCCCCCGCGGCAGCGGTGAATGGATCCGCTGCCGGTTGGTAAGCAGAGGGTTTTAGCTGCAGCCGCTGGTCGAGCCGCAGCTCATGCATCGGTAACAGCTGCCGTTGCGGACCATGATGGCTCCGCAGGTATGGCAACTGGGCGCGTCGCCCATGTCGAGGTACTCCTTCATGGCGTCGGCGGCGTGAAAGATGGCTCCGCCACTCCTGCGAGTCTCGGGTGCTCCGTAGAGGCCGCGGTCTTCTATGCTTCCACTGGCGCCGCCCTGACTGGTTTCGGGAAGAAGGCCGCCGGCGGGAGGAGTGGTTTCGTGTAGCGGCTCATCCACCGGGCGTTGAACTCCAGCAGCCAGACCGGAGAACAGACTCAACTGATGTCCGGACAGGAAGCGCAACTGGAGCCAGCGGAAGATGTAATCCATGATGGACTTGGCAAAGCCGATCTGTTCGTTGCCAGTCCAGCCGGAGGGCTCGAAGCGAGTGTGGGCGAACTTCTCGCACAGTACCTTGAGCGGGACGCCGTGCTGCAGCGAGAGCGAAACCGCGGTGGCAAAGGAGTCCATGAGCCCGGAGACAGTGGAACCCTCTTTGGCCATCTTGATGAAGATCTCACCCGGTTGTCCATTCGGGTAGAGGCCTACGGTGATATAGCCCTCGTGTCCCGCGATGGAAAATTTGTGGGTGAGGGAGGCGCGCTCCTCCGGCAGGCGATGACGCACGGCACGGGGCGGTCCCTGGGTCGTCTCCGGCTCTTCGCGCAACGCGGCCGCCTGGCCCAGGCTTAGGGCGTTGGCGACGGATGCAGTGAAGGCATTGGCCGCCGTCACCACCGAATTGGCCGTGACTTCCAGCCGGGCCGACACCTTGCCCTCCAGCAGCCGCAGGTCCTCGGAGAGAGAGCTGGTGTTGCCCTGTGCCATGGCGGTAAGGACACGATCTGCAGCTTCACTGGCAGCTGTGTCCACGTCGACCTCACCGTCCAAAGCGTTCTTGATGACCTTGGCCTTATTGCCGTCGGAGACGTTAAGCGGTTGCGCACCTTTGGACCCGTCGCGGTAGATGGCCACTGCTTTGAGACCGAGGCGCCAGGACTCGGTATAGGCCTGAATGATGTCATCCAGGGTCGCGTCGTGGGGCAGGTTGACGGTTTTGGAGATGGCTCCGGAAAGGAACGGCTGGGCCGCGGCCATCATCTTGATATGACCGGAGGAGTGGATGGAGCGCGTTCCCTTGCTGGGCTTGAAGCTGCAATCAAACACTGCGAGATGCTCAGGCTTGATGCCGGGCGCACCTTCGATGGTGCCGGTTGAGTCGATGTAGCTGACAATCGAATCCACCTGGGCGTCGGTGTATCCCAGTTTGAACAGGGCGACGGGCACGGTGTTGTTGACGATTTTGATCATTCCCCCGCCCACTAGTTTCTTGTACTTGACGAGGGCCAGATCGGGCTCAATGCCGGTGGTGTCGCAGTCCATCATGAAGCCGATGGTGCCGGTGGGTGCTAACACGGTGACCTGGGAATTGCGGTAGCCGTGCTGCTCGCCATGGGCCAGGGCCTGGTCCCAGCAATCCTTGCTGGCCTCGATGAGAGAAGCCAACTGGGGAGTGGTGAAGGGCTCGGTCGAATTGGCATGGCCGATCTTATTAACTTCAGCGCGGTGCATGCGGATGACATCGAGAAACGGCTCGCGGTTAACATAGAAACCCGGGCAAGCACCGCCGCGCTGCGCCAGGCCCCCGTGGGCGTATTGTGCCTGCTGGCAGAGCGAGGTCGCGGATATAAGGGCTGGAGCCTTTTCCGCCAGGACCGAAGACTGCAGGTAAGCCTGACCGCACATGATGGCGGTGAGCGCGGCAGCGAAATCCCGGCCGGCATCGCTATCATAAGGCAGGCCGAAGGCCATCAGCAGGGCACCCAGGTTGGCGTAACCGAGCCCCAACGGACGGTAATCGTGGGAATTGCGCACGATCGATTCGGTTGGGTAGCCGGAGTTGTCCACCAGGATATCCATGGCCGTGATCATGATGTCGATGGCATGGCGATAGGCATCCACATCAAAGTTGCCCGCTGGGGTGACGAACTTGAGCAGATTGAAGCTGGCCAGGTTGCACGCCGAGTCATCCAGGAACATGTACTCGGAGCAAGGATTCGAGGCATTGATGCGCCCGGAGTTCTTCGACGTGTGCCACTTGTTGATGGTGGTGTCGTACTGCATGCCGGGGTCGCCGCACTGCCAGGTAGCTTCGGCAATTTTCCGCATCAGGTCGCGGGCCTTGAAGGTTTTGACCGGCTCGCCGTCTTTCACGGTACGGGTAGTGAATTCCGCATCCCGCTCGACGGCGCGCATGAACTCGTCGGTCACCCGAACAGAGTTGTTGGCATTCTGGAAAAAGATGGAGCTGTAGGCTTCTGAGTCCGGCCCTGAGCCGTCATAGCCGGCCTGCATCAAGGTCCAGGCCTTGACCTCTTCCTTGGCCTTGCATTCGATGAAGTCGGCGATATCCGGATGGTCGACGTTGAGAATGACCATCTTGGCCGCGCGGCGGGTCTTACCGCCGGACTTGATGACGCCGGCGAAGGCATCGAAACCGCGCATGAAGCTGAGCGGACCGCTGGCCGTGCCGCCGCCGGAGAGGGTTTCCATGGATCCGCGGATGCTGGATAGATTGGTCCCGGTCCCCGAGCCCCACTTGAAGAGCATGCCCTCGGTCTTGGCCAAGGTCAGGATGGAGTCCAGCGAGTCATCCACCGAGTTGATGAAGCAGGCAGAGCACTGTGGACTGCGGTAGCCGGTAACAGAGAACTCAACCGCACAGGTGTGGGAATTCCAGTGCCAGTTTTGGGCGTCCGAATTGGGCTCCAGCCGATCGCAGCCTACATTGAACCAGACGGGCGAGTTGAAGGCCGCTTTCTGGGTAATCAGCAAGTGGACCAGCTCGTCGTGAAAGATCGCTGCGTCTTCGGGGGTGGCGAAATAGCCGCCGGTGATACCCCAGTCGCGGATGGTTTCTGCCACCCGGCCCACCAGCTGGCGGACACCGGTTTCACGGGCGCCAAATTCACCCTGAGCGGTGCCTACATGGCCGTGCAGGTACTTGGAAGCCACAATGTTGGTCGCGGTCATCGACCAGTCGACAGGAACCTCGACGTCTTTTTGCTCGAAGATGGATCCGCCGGTGGCGTCCGTGATGGAGGCGGTACGGCGCTCCCAAGTCACCTCGCTGTAGGGCGAAACGCCTGGTTTGGAGAAGAGGCGTGTGCAGTGCACGCCGCTGGTGGGTTCGGGCTTAGGCACGGAGTGGCTATAGTGAGCAGCCCAACCATTGGCGGCGGCGGAAGTTGCGGAATTGGTGGCCTCGGCCATTATTTCTCCTCACGATTTTTAAAAATGACAGGAAAGCCGCCTCCGGGCGCTCATGCTGGCGCCTTCAAAAAACAGGAGGTTCAAACCGGCCTTTCTGGAACAGCGAACTAACCAAGCTTGGGGAACAAACGATGAAAGTAAAGCCGTGAGATGCGAAAGTACCGCTCTCTATCGCGTGTGTCAAGCGAGAACCACTACATCTAGTAGTTTAAATGCATATCCCCCCACAAGCGCGTCGAAACCGGACAAACGGCTGTGGAGAACTGCGGGAACCCCTTACCCGCGCGGTTTTGCATCGGGAAACTAGCCATGGTGGGCGCTGGCCGCTTGATCGACCCGTACTGAATTCAGGCTACGCCCGGGAGCGGCATCGAACAAGGCACGTTGGGATGCGGATGGGGCAGGAACTGTGGAACTCGTGGATAAGGGGTCACTTTTTGGTTGCGATCCGGCTTCGTCTGGCTGCGGAATCTGTTGCAGTGGTCAAGTTTTTTCCCTGAAGCTCTGCGGCACACCAGAATCCTCATCCCGACGGGCGTGCCCGATGGGCCTACGGCCAACCTAAGAAAATTGAAATGGCGCGGACGAATGTCGAGTGGGTGGCCCAGGTCTCAAAAGCGAGACCCGGGCCACCCACTCAAGGTCCGGAGGTTGCAGCTTTGTTGATCCTAAAGGGGTTCTCGGCTCGAGGAGAGGCTTCGACCGATGCACCGATCCTGCTCAAGCTAGGGAGTCGCGGTCTTGCCCTTGATCAAGCGGTAGATAGCGAGCAGCACGATGGCACCCAGCAGTGACATGAAGAAGCCGGCACGTTGACCCTCCCGGTACAGGCCCACGTGGCTGCCGATAAAAGTCGCCAGCAAGGCACCGGCGATGCCGATCAGCATGGTGACGAAGATACCGCCAGGATCTTTGCCCGGCATGATGAACTTTGCCAGCGCACCGACGATGAGGCCAATGATTGCTTCCCATAACAGGTTGAACATGGTTGCCTCCTGGCTTGGATGGAAAGGCTTTTCACGCATAGCCGCACGCAAGAGTGAGCGCGCGGCTATACCGGTATTTGGTCCTGCCGGGTCCTACTTGGCGCTGGACAGGTTCTTAGGGGACTTCGTATTCAGGGTCCTCAATAACTTGGCCGCAGAGGGTGGAGCTGGTACTGCCTTGTCGAAAACGATGGCTTGCGCCGTCACATCTTGCCCGTAAAGCCTCTTGTTACCGTCATTATCAGGACGCAAAGTGGAACCAGTCAGTGAGATCCCGGCGAAGAGTCCGCGGGCGCGGGAATAAGAAAGGATCTCTGCCCGCATGCTTGCATCCGTTTCCGCGGTGGCATTGCGTCCAACCGGCCCGGCTGCCGCTGAAGCGTCGCCACCGAGCTTGACTTTGCTCTTAAGGATGTTTGCCGCTGAGGTCGGGCTCATGAGCAGGAGTACGAAATCCGTCGCCTGACCACCCAGTTGCAATCCGAAGCTCGCACCCTCCAGAGCCATCATGCTGGGCGCGCTCCAGGGACCGTGGAAGTTATGCCCGCTGCGGCACGTTAACACGCCCCGGCCGTAGCTGCCCCCGACGATAAATGCCGCTTTGAGGACCGAGGGTAGAACCACCACACAATCCGCCTTGTCGATCACACTCTGGGGAATGTCGTCGGGAACGTTCATGATTTCGGAAATTACAGTTCCCGCAGCCATGACTCGATCCGCTTCCTTGTCCTGCCCAAACGCGGGCAGAACCATCAGGCCCATAAGGCTTAGTGCCACTACTGTTCTCGTCATGCTCTCTCCTTGAGATGTATCTAGATCATTGCAGCAACACAACATGGCCTGGGCTGAGCCCGGGAAACCAATCTGGGAGTAACTTCTCCGGTAACCGTTGAGCATACTATACAAGTCTCTCTTGGATATCAATTCCAACGATAAGCGTTGCTTTACCTCGATGCGGAAGATTAAAACCTCTAGCAAAGACTGGAATGAGGGGAACTTATCTTAAGCAGCGCCCCAAGACGCAGGTTCACCCGCTTTTTGATCGTAGTCAGCCTATTGCTGCCGGCCGTTGATTGGGTAGCTCTTTCAGGCTTGGCACAAACAGCGAAAACCTCACCCATCACCATTGAAGGAAGCGAATTCAGGCGTGATGGGAAGCCTTACCAGATAATTTCGGGAACGATTCACTATCCTCGCGTGCCGCGCGAGTATTGGCGTGATCGGCTGCAAAAAGCGCGGGCGATGGGGCTGAACACGATCGAGACATACGCCTTCTGGAACCTGCACGAGCCAAGCCCGGGGGTTTTCGATTTCAGCGGTAACAAAGATATCGCGACATTTGTTCGCATGGCGCAAGAAGAAGGCCTCAATGTGATTGTGCGGCCGGGTCCGTATATCTGTGCCGAATGGGAGGCCGGCGGCCTTCCGGCCTGGCTATTTGCCGATCCCAGCATTAAGGTGCGAACCAGAGATGAGCGGTTTTTAACCGCATCGAACCGCTATCTATCCCGGCTGGGACGGGAACTGGCTCCTCTGCAAGCGACTCATGGCGGCCCGATTATTGCTATCCAGGTTGAAAATGAATATGGGAGTTATGGAAACGACCGGTTGTATCTGGAGCAAATTCATCAGTCGCTGATCCGTGCCGGGTTGGGAGACTCCATCTTCTACACCTCCGATGGGCCCAGGGATCTGGCCAACGATGCTTTACCGGGAATCTTGCCAGTGATCAATTTTGGTATCGGCAAAGTGCAAACCTCTTATATCCGGCGGTTCCTCGGCTTCCTCTATTTGGCCTCGACGATGAGCCAATTCCACTTCGACCAGCCCTGGATGACCGGTGAATACTGGGCCGGCTGGTTCGACGCCTGGGGTGGTGAGCACGCGCACACAGATGCCGCGCTGCAAGCAAAGGACCTGGCCTGGATGCTGGATAACGGGTATTCGGTCAATGTGTACATGTTTCACGGAGGAACCAGCTTCGGGTTTATGAATGGCGCCAACTTTGGCAAGGATGGATACCTGCCGCTGGTGACCAGCTATGACTACGATGCCGCGCTGGACGAGGCGGGCAGACCAACCAGAAAGTTCTACCTGTTCCGTGATGTGATTCAGCGACGGACGGGGATCGCGCCACCTCCGTTGCCCGCTACATTGCCGATCGCCGGAGTGCAAGAGTTTCAACTCAAAGAAGCGGCTCCGCTATGGAGCAATCTGCCCACTCCAGTCAGTGTCGACCACCCTCGTTCGATGGAAGCTTTCGGCCAGAGTTACGGGTACATCCTTTACCGAAAACAATTGACTGGACCGGTTGCGGGCACACTGGTCGTCGACGACGTAAGGGATTACGCCGCGGTGTACCTGAACCAAAAGCTGCAAGGCACCCTCGATCGCCGTTTGAAACAAACGCAACTCGCGATCACCATACCGGCGGCCCCAGTGACGCTGGACATTCTGGTCGAGAACACGGGCCGCATCAACGTTGGTCCGCTGCTCCAGGAAGGGCAGTCGGGGATCACCAGGTCTGTCTCGCTCGCAGGTCGTGAGTTGTCTGGATGGCAAGTATTTTGCTTGCCCATGAATGGCCCGGAGGAGTTGAAGGACTGGACGAAAGAAGCGCGTGGCGGACCCGCATTCCATCGTGGGACCTTCACAATTGCATCCGTCGCCGATACGTATCTTGACGTCAGTGCACTTGGCAAGGGGTTTGTGTGGGTCAATGGTCACAATCTCGGGCGCACATGGGGGATTGGTCCGCAACAGTCGCTGTTTCTACCCGCACCCTGGCTGCGGAAGGGTGTGAACCAGGTTGTGGTGTTCGACTTTACTGACCTTGACGCACCACGACTGCGAGGGGTGAATAATCCAATCTGGTCTAAGAAGGTTCCCCCTCTGCTGCGGTCGAGTCTGTAACGTTGCTTTGCGGAGCCCGCTCGGCTAAAGAAACGTGCGAGTACCCGGAAAAGAAACCGCAGGTCCCTCCACTACGCTTCGCTCCGGTCGGGATGACAATTCTTTCGGAGGGGTAGAGTATTTCGCGCTGAAGCTCCCGCGGGTTCAAAAGAATTGTCATCCCGACCGGAGCGAAGCGTAGTGGAGGGACCTGCGGTTTCTTTTCACGCCCTATAAAATCAGCGCCGGTAAATTGCGCCACCCTTCATCACGAAGGAAACGTGCTCGAGCACGCGGATGTCTTCCAGGGGGTTGCCAGGGACAGCGATGATGTCGGCGTAGTAGCCGGCCTTGAGCGCACCGAGGTCGTGCTCCCAGTCAAGGAGCCGGGCTCCATTCAGCAGATCGGCTTTGAGCACATCGAGCGGCTTCATTCCGTACTCCACCATCAGCTCTAACTCGCGCGCCTGGGTGCCGTGGGGAAAGGGCCCCACATCGGAACCTACCGCCATCGGCACACCGTGCTCCAGTTGGCGGTGAAACTGCTGCACATGGTAGTCGAGCCACTGGTGCTCTTCCGTCGCCCGCTCCGGCGAACTGGCATGGGCGGCAAAATATTCCTGAATGGTAAATGTCGGTACGGCGTAGATCTGCTTCTCGCGCATCAAGCGCATGGTCTCGTCGCTCAACTGGTCTGCATGGTCGATCGAGGCCACCCCGGCCTGGGCGGCGTACAGGGCGGCGGGCTCCCCTTCACAATGCACGGCAACGCGTGTCTGCAGGCGTGCGGTCTCGGCAACGGCCTGGGCCAGCTGCGGCTCGGAGTACTGGACAATGGTGTGGAACTGGCCGTCCTTAATAAAGACACGGCCGGTTTCGTAAATCTTGATGAAGTCTGCTCCGTCCTTGATCTGCTGGCGAATGACGCTCACCAGTTCATCGCCGGTGTTGGCGTAGGTGGCGTTGGGCAGGACATGCTGCTCAGGGTTGTAGTGCATCGCGTCCTCATGGCCGCCCAGGATGTTGATGGCGTTGCCGCTGACACGCATGCGCGGTCCCGGGATATCTCCCTTATCTATCGCTTCGCGAACGGCAGTGTCCGCCGGTCCTGCCCCTTCCGTGCCCATGTCCCGCTCGGCGGTGAAACCAGCCATAAGGTCGGCTTTCGCGGCCAGAGTGGCAGTGATCGTCCGCTGCGGCACCGACTCGCTCACGGTTTGCAAATCTTCGGCGCCGGGATGAAGGAAGAGGTGGACGTGGGCGTCGATCAAGCCCGGCATCAGCGTGGTGTCGCCGAGGTCGATCGTCTCCGCTCCGGCGGGGTGGGGCACGGAGGAGCCGGCGGCAACAATCTTGTCCCCCTGCACCAGGATCTCCCCAGGCGAAACAATGCGGCCGGCTTCGATATCGAGCAGGCGGGTGGCATGGAGAAGGATAGGGTGCCCGGGCGGCGGAGTCTGGGCCCCGGCCCCACTGACAAGCGCCAACAAAATGCAGAAGAAGAATTGACGATGCATGATCAGGTCGGCTTGCAGAATATCAGTAGATCTGGCCGGTCGCGGTAAGCGTATTAGTATTGGAGCACTCTATGCGCCTGCGTAGAACGATCCGCGAGATTACCTACCACTTCGAAGATCTACGCGACCTTATGGCCAAAGCGAGCCCGCACCGCGCGGGAGATGCATTGGCGGGGATCGCCGCGGAAAGCGCTGAGCAGCGAGCTGCAGCGCAAATGACGTTAGCCGACGTTCCCCTGCGCGACTTTTTACAGCAAGCCCTGATCCCCTACGAAAGCGACGAAGTCACACGGCTAATTATCGATACGCATACCCCGGCTGCCTTTGCTCCGGTGTCGGCTCTTACGGTGGGAGGTTTTCGCGATTGGTTGCTCTCCGATGACGCGACTGGCGTGGCATTGGCAGCGTTGGGACCAGGTTTGACACCGGAGATGGTGGCTGCGGTCAGCAAGTTGATGCGGGTGCAGGATCTGATCCTCGTGGCGCGCAAGATCCAGGTCGTGACCCGATTCAGGACCACGGTTGGTCTGCCGGGCAGGCTTTCCACCCGGCTCCAGCCGAACCATCCGGTGGATGATCCGGCTGGCATCGCAGCAGCCATGGTAGATGGCCTCCTGCTGGGCTCGGGAGACGCGGTGGTAGGGATCAACCCTGCTGCGGACAATGTCGGCAGCGTACATCGGTTACTGGAGTTGATCGACCACGCACGGCAAAAATATGCCATCCCGATACAGAGCTGTGTCCTGGCGCATGTCACGACCCTGATGGCGGCGCTCGCACGCGGCGCCCCGGTCGACCTGGTTTTTCAGTCGATCGCCGGCACCGAGGCCGCTAACCGCTCGTTCGGAGTCAACCTGGCGTTGCTGGATGAAGCCTGCGCTGCAGCACGGGCGCTCAAACGCGGGGCAGTTTTTGACCACGGCGGTAAGCAGACGCTGGGCGATAACGTGATGTATTTCGAAACCGGACAAGGCAGCGCGCTGTCCGCGGATGCCCATCATGGAGTGGATCAGCAAACGTGTGAAGCACGGGCCTATGCGGTTGCCCGACGCTACCAGCCAATGCTGGTCAACACCGTGGTTGGGTTTATCGGGCCGGAGTACCTGTTCGACGGCAAGCAAATCATTCGTGCCGGACTAGAGGACCATTTTTGCGGCAAGCTGCTGGGACTGCCGATGGGCTGTGATGTTTGCTACACCAACCACGCCGAGGCAGACCAGGACGACATGGATGTGCTCCTGACGCTGCTCGGGGCGGCCGGGGTGAACTATATTATGGGCGTTCCAGGGGCCGACGACGTGATGCTGCATTACCAAAGCACGTCCTTTCACGATGCCCTGTATTTGCGCCGGGCACTGGGTCTCCGGCCGGCTCCGGAATTTGAGGCGTGGCTGAACAGCGATGCGCGATTGCGGTTAAATGTACCTGCGTTTCTGGCCTAGCGGATGATTTTCAAAGGCGCTCGAAAGACGAATCAGGACCAGCACGTTGTGGACCCGACGCCGGCGGAGATGTCTCCCGCAGCGCGCGAAGCTCTCAGGAGCTACACCCCGGCTCGGATTGGCCTGGAAAGAACCGGGGTGAGCCTGGCGACAGGTCCCTTGCTTGACTTTCAACTGGCGCATGCGCGGGCTCGAGATGCGGTCCGTGCCGCCATGGACGTGCGCATGATGTGCGATGAACTGCGGCGCCACGGATTGCCCGTATTGGCGCTAAAAAGCCAGGCCGGAGACCGGAGTACCTATCTGAGACGGCCCGACCTCGGCAGGCGATTGAGCGAAAACTCGGCCACGGTGCTTAAGCCCGGGGAATACGATGTGCTTTTTGTCATCGCCGACGGCCTCTCCGCGCTGGCTGTAGAGAAGCACGCGCTCCATTTGCTACGTACGATCTTGCCCATGATCGCGGGCTGGCGGCTAGCGCCGGTGTGCGTGGTGGAGCAAGGCAGGGTTGCAGTTGGAGACGCGATCGGCGAGGCACTGCACGCGCCTCTGGCTGTAATGCTGATTGGGGAAAGGCCAGGCTTGACCTCCCCTGACTCTCTTGGCGTCTACATCACCTGGGAACCTCGGAGCGGGCGCAAGGACGCGGAACGGAATTGCATCTCGAATATTCGGGAAGAGGGATTGAGCTACGCGGCAGCAGCGAGCCGGCTGCACTACTACATGGACGAAGCCGCGCGGCGACACATGACAGGGTTGGGGATTAAGGATCCCGCAGAGGATTTGGCCCAGTTGTTGTGACAGAGGTGAGGGAGTATTTTTCCCGGGGTCCCTTTGTAAAAAACATTTCCAGGAGAGGATCGTTGAACCGCAGATCTCTCCACTGCGCTTGGCTTCGGTCGGGAGAAGGGTGGAGGGGATAGAGCCATCCCGCCCGCTCGCC
>CAWHMV010000020.1:0-80511 GCA_963830325.1 uncultured Acidobacteriaceae bacterium | reverse complement strand
GCCGCTGAGGTACGCTTTTGCGAAACCCACAGGTTTGCGGTTTCCCTTGAGGTTCTCAGACGCCCTCTTAAAGCCCTAATGGATCCGCGTGCCGTGTGGCACGGCTGAACCCGTACCCTTCGTTCATCAGGGCAACTCTAAAACTCACTGCCATTTAGACAGCAGCCGATCAAACAGGGCAACCTGATTTTGCTCGGTCCCATTCTCCTCAAATCAATCAACAAGTTACATTGCTAAAAGCTAGTTGCTCCGCTAACCTGGACAGCTCTGAAGTTCAGTCGTCCCTGCGGGACTCATCCCTCAATCGGTTTTTCACGCAGCCTCTAGAGCCCTCATCGAACGCAGCCTATTGGGCACGGCTGAACAGGCTGCGGAAAAACTCGGTTTTGTATCAGGGCACGACTTTAGTCGGGCCATAAATGATTGAGAATACGTCGGGCTTTAGCCCCTGAGCTACGTGCCGGTCCCATCACGCGCAATCCTAAAAAAATCTTCGGGACCAATCTGGCCCCCCTTCAATACCAGCTCAAGTCCGTCGAGACCAGTCGCTTCCTCGGCATGCGCGCGACACAACGGAGCCCCGGGGGCAAGCGTGCCGGCAAAAGTGAGGGCGGTAAGGTCAAGTTGCTGAACGGCATGTGACGAAGTGTCGCCGCCGCACAGAACAACGCGGCGGACGCCCGTCTGCTGTACCAGCTGGAGCAGCAACTGGCCAAGAGCGAGGCCGAGTTCCTTGTCATAGGCTGATTTCGTGGGCGTACCCAGGGCGGTGTAGAGCATTGTATCGGTCCCCGATCGCAAGGATTGCAGAGCGACCCCCATTGCCCTCTCCACCGCCTCGGAACCACCGCCAGCCAGCGCTGCTGCATCCAGCTCGAGGCAAGCGAACCCGTGCCGTTTGGCCCACAGGATCTGCCCTGCGGTCACTGTCGAACAGCTTCCACTGATGACGAGGATTTGATCTGCTTTCGTAGCGGTTACAGATGGAGGCTCGGAACCAATAACCCCTGCGCTCCACCAATGGGCGATAAGGCTGGCCGTAACTCCGGAGCTGCCAATCGTAAAGAGCGGTTGCGATGCTTTCGTTAGTTCCCAAATAAGTTCGCCTGCCTGCTGCAGCATGCCGGCATCGACCCCGTCGAGAAGAACGGCTGCAGCGCCACTCTCAGCCTGTTGACGAAATTGTTCTTCCGCATTGCCGGACTGAAAGGCGCGAAGATCCACCAGGCCGACCGCAAGGTTGGTCTGTTTCGCCAGGTGGAGGCGGAGATCCGCCTCATGCATGGGGGTGGCCGGATGATGTGCCATGGTTGGATGCCGGTCGATGCGATAGACCTGCTTACCTCCGGCCGCGAAGAGATTGCCGAAGAGCAGGAACCTGCCCAGGTGCGGCGCAGCAACTCCAATTGGCACCGTCTGAGTTGCGAATATCTCACGGCCGATTTCGAGCGCGCGCCCGATGCTGCCCTGATGAGGCGCCGAGTCAAAGGTGGAACAGACCTTGTATTGAACGACTGCAGGGTTGAGGTCGCGCATGCGGATGAAGATCGCCGGCAGATTGTCAGACATCCACTCTGGCGTACGCGATCGCGCATCGCCGGCGAATCCAATCGCCTGGCAAGTGGAGAAGCGAGCCAGTTGAGCCGGTGTGGGAGCGCCGAGAAAAAGCACGCTGGATACGCCGTTGCCCGCGAGCTGCTCGAGCACATCGGTAGATCCGGTGAAGTCGTCGCCGTAGTAACAGTAGAGGAGTGCCATGAGCGGGATCAGTTGGAGAATGCGTCCAGTGCGGTGCGTAACTCCGGATGAGTCGCTGCAAATTCGTTCACCGGAATGCCCTTGATCGCTGCCTCCCAGGCCTGCTGCAGGCTGCGTACGCCGGCGGCCGGCCCCTGGGGGTGGCCCAATATGCCACCGCCTGCAGCGAAAATCAGATCCGTAGAGCCGAGCGCCTGGTAGGTGCCCACGGCCTGGCGGGCAGATTGCCCCGAGGAAAAGACGGGCACGATCTCACAGCCGGCATGCGGTGGCGCGAACATCGGGGTGAGACAGGCGCGCGCCGATGCAATCACGCTATCGTCCGGCTCACAGAATTTATTACTCAGGCCGTTGACGTGGGTATGGTCAATCCCAGCCAGGCGCCAGAATTTCTGGTAGGCAACGAAGCTCATGCCGATGGCCGGCGAGCGGCCATACATACCCCACCCGTTGCGATGGCCGTGGATACAAAGCTCCGAGTGCGCGCGCAGTACCTTCATCGCCGGCAGCCCGATGGAGTTCATGCTGGCCATGATGCAGATGCCTTCGTTTGCCAACACATGGTCGTGACGGCGCAGCATTTCGTCGATATCGCCGGTAACATTCACCGCGTACATGACCTGTTTGCCGGTTCGGTCTGAATGATCGCGCAGCACCCGCAGTACTGCGGTGGCGCGTTGTTCGAACGGACAGTGCGGCCCGTCCGATTGCAGTTCGTCGTCCTTGATAAAGTCGATCCCCGCCTCGGCCAACGTGCGCACCTGGGCCGCCGTCTCCTCCGGGTTCATACCGATGCTCGGTTTGATAATCGTGCCGATGAGCGGCCGTTCGTAGACGCCCGTAAGCCGGCGCGTTCCCGCGACCCCAAACTGCGGGCCTTGATAGCGATCGAGGAAT
The DNA here is from genome assembly GCA_963830325.1 of uncultured Acidobacteriaceae bacterium. Lineage (GTDB taxonomy): Bacteria > Acidobacteriota > Terriglobia > Terriglobales > Acidobacteriaceae > PALSA-350. Next base: position 77,856 of record CAWHMV010000020.1, on the reverse strand, counting down.
GCCGGAGGCAAATGCACGTCGAGCAGTTTTAGACCCGAAAAAGGTTTGAGCTCAAAAAGGTTGCCGGCAACCGTGGCCAAAAGGTTGGGGAGCGATGGACCAGGATTTTCCAGTGGCCAGGAAAGTGTAACTTCCGCAGTCCTTCGCACACCGGGAGACAAGTTCTTCGGCGTCCCTGAACCGGGTAAGGAGGGCCGGTCGACGGTTTCCAACTCGGTGATTTGTTCTACCCTGGCCGCGAAACGTGCGCGTAGTTCGCTGGTCTCGCCGGGGACGCGGATAAAGGTTCCGGTGGACTGCTCCCCAGCCATAATCTCAGCAGCATCTTCGAGAGGGAAGGCGGTTTCGATCCAGTAGCGCGCCTGTATGCGCGCCGCTGCATTCTTTCGGCCGGGTTGGCGTTCGGTTGCCTGTGCTGCGCCGCTGATGCCATCCATGGTCGTGGGGCTCCGTGTACTTGCGGCATCTTCTTAGCCGCGATTGAAGTAGGTGGTGTATCGCTCGTTTTGCACTTGGTGGAAAGGCAGAAACACCACTTGTTGGCCATCCTCGTCGCGCGCCCAGATGCCGGAGCTTTGCGCCACCGCGGTGAAACCCTTGCCGATCGAAAGACTTTTCTTTTCCAGCCCGTCCGGTGGATCGATAGCCACCAGCATAACCGGTCCACGCATCACGGCGGCTACGTCAGGATGCTGATCGTCGATCGGTTCAGTCCGGAAGGACTGCGGCAGACGCAGTTGAACCACATCGCCATTCTTCCAGCGTCGGCGCAGAGCAGCGAAGCTCCCGGGTGCGGCTGTCACTGAGGCGGGGGCGCCATTCACCGTGATCTGCGCGGGCTGTTCTAGCCAGCCGGGAATGCGCAGGCGCAGTGTCCAAGGCTGTGAGGTGCTGGCGTCGACCCGAATGGAGACCGTCTCCTCAGCGGGATACGCAGTTGTTTGCACCAGCCTCACGTTCTCCGGCGTGCGTAATTCGCTGGGCGCATACATGTTGACTGTGATGCCGTCATCGGCACGCAGGTATAGACCGAGCACGTAGTCAGCAACACCCAGCACCAACGTTCCCGAGCAGCATGGCCACTTCTTCTTGTACCAGACCTTGGTGGCATTCGGGCCATACGTCGAGTAGTACGGGTAGTTGCCATCAGAGTCCGGCTGCTTGACCCCGAGCAAAGTGTTGTAGACAACGCGCTCGAGATGGTCGCCATAGCGTGTATCCCCAGTCATGCGCAGCAAATATCTATCCAGCTTGCACGCCGCGTAAGCGCCACAAGGTGTTTCAAAGTGGTCGTCGGTGGTGCTGAGGCTCTCATAAAGTTTGCCCTGGTGGGGGGTTACGAACTGCTCGTTTGGTCCCCAGCCGCCAGAGGCGAATTGCTGCTGGGTGGTGAGGTAAATCCACGCGTTGGCCATCGCACGGCGGTATTTTTCATCGCCCAACACCAGGTAAGCTTTGCCTGCGGATGAGAGCGCAATTGCGTGGGAATAGGCGTGACGGCCGGGCAGCACATTTTCATTGCCGGCAAGTGGATCAAAAAAGTCCCGATCGAGCATATAGTTCAGCGCCAGCTCCTGGAATTCGTGCCTGCCAGTGAGCTCATAGGCGGCGAACAGATTTTCCGGCATGACATAAGTCTCGTCATATGGCGGATCCTTTTTACCGACACGATCGTAGCCGTGTTCCGGCATCAGGGATCGGGAGCCATCCAGCACCCGCGGCAATAGATCGCGCGCCTCATCAACATGAGCAAGTCGATAGGCGTCGATCAAGCCCCCAAAATGCTTATCCAGGGTGTAGCAGATCCATAGGTTGGTTTGCGGGCGAATGATGGATTGGTTATCCGCTCCCAGCGTAGCGGCGAAACCGCGAACCAACTCCTGCACCTTCGTCGCGCAAGCCGGATCGCGTGTAGTCGCCGCTATACGCGCAAGGCCTGAAATATATTGACCCAGGGAGTGGCCCGGCACGAAGCCGTCCGTGTCGTACCAGCCGCCCATGTCGCGTCCAGGGGAGGGAAGACCCGACCGTTGCCGGTAAACCTTGAGCAGGCGATCATTATCGAGCGCCAGGTAATTGCCATGGATGCGATCATACTGCTGCTGCAGCGGGCCTCCCGTGAGCGTGACGGCGCCGTAGGGATATTCGCGCAATACTTCGCGCGAAGACGACAAGGCATCCGCGGAACGGCCCACCAGGCTGCTGCTCATTACAGCTACGGATGCTTGCAGAAACTCGCGCCGCGTGGGGCCTAAAGCCATCTTGCCCAGACTCCTTCATCGACAAGCCATTGGACGGGACAATCGGATGAGACGTCAACCCTATCCAATCAGGTCCAGGCAGGAAAGCGAACGTCGCACCGCTAATCCAGCGGCGTCTCTACTCCGTAATTGCTTCCAACTCCTGGCCCGGAGGAATCTTCCGCAGCATCAGCGTCGTCCACATCCCGAGCGACAACCCAGTCGCAATCACGAGCCACGTAAGTGTTGGCCTCCCAAACCCGGCCAGGATGGTCCAGAGAATACTCCCGATGACGAAGCCGATCACCTGGATCGCACTAAGGAAACCCACCGCAGTCCCGCGGATGCGGGTAGGGAAGCTCTCGCCCTGGTACGCATACCCGGCGCCCGACCAGGTGCCATTTGTCGCCTGGAACAGAAAGAAGTAGACAACAACCACCAGCCATCTTTGCTCGGCCAGCAGAAAAGCCAGACTGAGCGGAGCAACCAGTACCCCGGAGACGATCATCACTTCGCGCCGCCCCCACCGTTCCCCCAACCAACCTCCGAGAATATAGAAAAAGAATCCGATACCCCCGCAAGCGAGCAACAGGCCGCTGGCGGCCGAGTCGCTGAAGTTCTTGTACTTTGTCAGCCAATAGGCGATGTAAAAATTCGTTGCGACAATACTCGCTCCGTAAAAGATCCAGACGATCGATAGCCAGAAGAGCTGTCGACGAATCGGTCCGGGTTTCGCAAAGAGCTCGCGAATCGAAGCGCCTCCCTCCAACTCCACCGCGACGTGTTGCTTTTGCAGCAGCGCTTCGACCGCCTCTTGATCTCCCTGGCGAACCGCCTGACGCACATTCTGCACATGCTCAAAGCGTGGCGACTCGCGCACGAAGAAGCGGCCGAGGATCACGGCCACAAGCGGAAGCACGCCCAGCAAAAAAACGAAACGCCATCCAAATCTGCCAAAGACAAGAAAAGCGCCCGACGCCAGAAAGACCCCCAACGGCCAACCGCCCTGAACAATCGAATAGAGCAGTCCGCGATGTTTCGCGGGTGCCTGTTCATTGACGATGGTGATGGAAACAGCAAGTTCCGCATAGGCGAGGCCCGAAGCAATCGCTCGCACTAACACCAGTTGCCAGAAATTCTCGACGAAGTAAGTAAGGCCGGTGAACAGCGCGGTGCCGGTTAAGCAGAACATCCATATACGCCGCCGGCCAAATCGATCCATGGCGTAGCCGGCCCATATGGTAATGCAGAACTGCGCGGCGTAAACCGAGAAGCCGAGGACCCCGAGCCCCGCCTCGGAAATATGCAGACTCCGGGCGATGTCGGGAAGCGCCAGCACCAGCAGGTTAACGTCATACGACGCGAGCGCCCAACCCGCCAGCGCAACGAGGATGAGATATCGCAGGTAGTGGCGGCTTGGCGCTACGCTGGCTGAGGGCGCTGTGTACAGCTGCGGGTCACTCATGAATTAGGTAATACGCTGGATGCTGGCCGCAATCTCATCCGCCTCAAAGACGCGCTTCCAGTCAGGCCGCATCAAGGCCGGCATGCCAAACTCGATCGCCTTATTGCAAGCATCGGAAAAGAGGCCTTCGCGCTCCTTGAAGATTACAGATGCGAGCACGTTGATGTGTCCAAGCAGAAAATCCCGAGCCGCTTCCGGAGGCACACCACGCTTCACCACCTCATCCATCGCTTCGCGCATCACCACCAGGAGAGTTGCGCAAACCGTCTCCGAAAGGCCTGGCTCCAGCAGAGCCATCTGTTCGAGTGTCACCCGGTGGGAGCGCATCACGGGCGCCCAAATCACCCGTGCGATCTGCTCGCCCAGGGCATAAGCGCTGTCCGGCCCCTGCATCAGCGAGCAAACGATGTGTTGTTTGGCTGCGATACCGCCAAAGTAGTCACGCTTAGCGTCGAGATCGGTCTCGTCGTTGAATACAGGTGGATGGCAAGGGTGAGTGACGAAGTACACCAAGTCGTCGCGTTTCGGCAGGTGCCCAGCGAAGGGAGCCGCTGCGTCGAGCATCATGACCGTCGTTCCTGGTTTAAGTTCGCCCTCGATGGAAGCAGCGACCTTGCCGATCGCCGTATCGGGAACTGCGAGGATAACGACGTCAGCCCCTGCAAGAGCCTCATGGGCGGGAACACAAAGCAGGCCGAGGCCAGTCTTCACATGCTCCTGGCCCCCAGGGCTGCGCTCCACAAGGCGGACCTCAAACTCTGAACCCTTGAGATTACTCGCCAGGCGATAGCCCATCTTCCCGCCAGCCCCAAAGAGAGCAATTGTTTTCCCCATCGTGAACACCCCACCACCTCTTCAGCAAAGCAACTATACTATCGCCGCCTGGCGGGTATTCGGCCGGTAGACCAGCCACAAACCTCGGGTGCCCCACATCTCGCTCGCAGGCTTTTGGGCACCCAGAATTGTCTCCGAAGAACCGCGGCGCGGCCTTCGTCTACAGACTATTTGGCACCTATGGTCCTGGTGGCCCGTCGAAATTCCGGGAAACGCTATAATCCAAAGAATCGACAGATTCAAAGGCCAAGCGGCAGGCTTTCCGCGCTGGCATAGGCGATCAAAGTCTCATGAGCGAACAGGCAGCAAATCTTGAGCAGACGCAGGTAGTCGTCGAACCGACGAATCCAGCGTGGATTAAGACTGAACTCGCGCGTCACCCGCAGCGGCCCTACCCCATGGATTTCATCCAACGCATTTTTACCGACTTTTCGGAGATCCACGGTGACCGCGCCTTCGGCGACGATCTCGCCATGGCTTGCGGCATGGCCCGCTTCCACGGCGAAGAAGTCATGGCCATCGGCAACCTGAAAGGGCGGGGAACCAAGGAAAAGGTACGCCGCAATTTCGGCATGCCCAATCCGGAAGGCTACCGTAAAGCTCTGCGGGCCATGAAGATTGCGGAAAAATTCAATCGGCCCATATTCACGTTCATCGATCTCACCGGCGCCAATCCCGGCATCGCAGCCGAGGAACGTGGTCAGGCAGAAGCCATCGCGCGCAATCTGCGCGAGATGTCCCGCTTGCGCGTGCCCACCATTGCCACCATTACGGGCGAAGGTGGTTCGGGCGGCGCGTTGGCGCTGGCCGTCGCCGACCGGGTCCTGATGATGGAAAATGCCGTCTACTCAGTCATTGCGCCGGAAGCTTGCGGTTCGATCATGTGGCGCGATGCCGGCAAACGCGCCCAGGCCGCTGCTGCTTTGAAAATCACGTCCGAAGATGTAAGCCGTTTGGGTTGCGTGGACGATGTAGTACAGGAACCCGCTGGAGGAGCTCAGAACGATCCGGTGGCGGCGGCCACGATGCTCGATGAGAAACTTGCCTGGCATCTCAATGAATTGAAGGCCATGACGGTCGAGGATCGCATCGCCCGCCGCCTGGCTAAGTTCCGGGAAATTGCCCGGTTCTATACCAACGCCTGAAACATCTATGCCGACAGGGGCATGCGCTTGACCCAATTCACAGCCGCCGATCGAGTGCGTGCCTTCGGCCACGTCATCATCGCCGGTATTTACTTCTATATCGCCCAGAGCATTTCAGTTCACGCAGCCAACGGCCTTGCGAGCGGCGCGTGGGTTCCCCTCATCGAGCGCTGCATTTTGCTCTTTTTGCTGGTGGTGGGCTTTGCCGCGATGGGCCGAGCTTTCAACCGGCAGCGTCAGCCCGTCCGTGACATGGGTCTGGTCGTCCGTCCGGGCTGGCAACGCGAGTTTGGCCTGGGCGCCGCGATGGGCTGGGGGATGTTGCTGGCCAGCATTCTACCCCTGGTGCTTAGCGGCGGACTGATCATCACCTTCTGGACCATCCCCCGACAATTCGGGATTCTCCTCATCGATCTGCTAGTGCTCGCCGTCGCTTCCCTGGCGGAGGAAGTCGCTTTCCGTGGATATCCCTTCCAGCGCCTGATCAACGCTATGGGACCGACCATGGCGACCATCGTTTTCTCCTTTTTCTTCGCCGGCTTGCACATGTTCAATCCCGGTGCCAGCCGTGCCAGCTTTATGGTGACGGTCTTCGCCAGCTGGCTGTTGTCGATCGCGTATCTGCGCACCCGGGCGCTTTGGGTCAGCTGGGGTTGGCACTTTGCCTGGAACGCAAGCATGTGTCTTGTCTTCGGACTGCCGGTGAGTGGGATTACCCAGTTTTCACCAGTCATTCAAAGCAATACGGTAGGCCCCACATGGATGACCGGTGGCGACTATGGACCCGAGGCCAGCACGGTAACTGCTATCGTTCTTTTGATAGGAATGTTCGTCGTCTACCGCGCCACCCGGGCCCTGGCCTATCTCCATACCCAACCGGTTATTGTGGCCGCCGGCATTCCGGTTGACCTCGACGCCATGAGCAGCACGCTCGCTCCTCATCACCCGGTTGCTCCCCAGCCGGCGCCGGCGGGGAGCACACTGGTTCAAATCGAAGCCGCTCCCGGGTCATCCCAGCCCCGGATACAGCCTCCAGAGCCGCCCGAATAAGGCCCTTTCGGGGCCAAGTTTGCTACCCTGAAACTTCCTTCCCATCGCGGACGAAACGTTACTTGCAAATCACCTGCAAAAGGGCCCATTATTGGCGTCATGAGGGAATTGCCATGGTCGGGCTCACCGCCAAAGAATTCTTCCCCGCCGCTGCTTTCCTGGCAGTCACTGCATTTTGCAGCTGCACTCTAGGCCATGCACAAGTGTTCACCGTGCAACGGGAGCACCTCGGTCCAAAAGAAGCCAATCTCACTTCCGTCCAACCGACGAACGTCGCGCTGGATACCAAGCCGCTGACAGAGCGGACAAAGCAGCAGTTGATCCGTACGTTTCAGGCCGACGAAGCTTTCGCGGTGCGTCCCCTTCCACTGGGTACAAAAGGCATCGTCCTCCATGCCAACGGGCAGCTGACGCCTTCAGGAAATGGCTACGCTGAGGAGTTGGAGAAGTACGGTGTTTCCGCTAAACCCGGAGACCGCGTGGTGATCACCAAATTTGAGGTCAGGCCGGACCGGATCGTGTTCGAATTCAATGATGGCCCACAGAAGCATCATCACATCCTGCAACATATCGAAGTCGGAGGCATGGGCGGGATGGCGCCGATGGCTCAGGATGACGGCCATGTTCCCGTCGGCGCCCGGATGCAATTGGTCTTCATCAAGTTTGTTCCCGAGATGACGGCTTCCGATGTGCGCAAGCTGATCGCTCCCATGATCGACTTTTCGCTCAAGACTCCGGTCGAAGCCTTTGCCGATACCTTGCCGCCCAAACTGAAGGGTGCGGTCCTGAACCACGAAGTACTGGTCGGTATGAATCGCGAGATGGTGCTCAAAGCGGTGGGCCAGCCTGATCAGAAAGTGCGGGAAATGGACGGGCAGACTCCGTTCGAGGAATGGATCTATGGCCAGCCGCCACACCAGGTCCAGTTTGTTCGCTTCAATGGCAATCGCGTCATCCGATTGGAGATTGCCGATGTTGGTCAGCCGCCTATCATCCGTGACAAAGATGAAACTGACGGCTATTTCGCCGGGCAATTTGTCCGCCAGGTTCGTTTGGGCGATGCGCCCCCCACTGCGCCTAATCAGGAGCATGCCCCGGCCGCCGCGCCTTCCCTGCGTAAACCTGGGGAGCAACTGCCGGACGCAGTCAACAACGATCGTCAGATGAAGCCGGTGCAGTTCCCGGATGATGAGAAGCCCAAGCCGATTCCGCCGCCTCCGGGTTCTGCCCCGTCGCAATTGCTAAACGTGTCCGATGCCCGCGGAGTGAAGTAAAGCATTTTTCCTAATACTGTGGTCTGGTGAGATCGGTTATGTGCCGCCATTCTTTGACGGAATGGCCGCGTCATGTGCAGTTCTCCGGTCTACACCATTAGGAAAAATGCTAGAGCGACAAATCGTATAAAATGATTGCTGAGCAGCGCCTTCTGTTTCGCCCCAGACGAAACCCCGTGTTGGCCAGAGGTTTAGGCGGAAGTGCGGCACGAAGCCTGTTAGAGGAGAGTTAGACCATGGCAAAAGTAGCCAAGACCGCCGACCGTTCGAAAATGATGGATACCACCAAGGGCGTTGAATGTCCCAAATGCAATAAGGCAACTCGCATTGTGAAACGGGTAAAGGATCGGGAGCGCGGAGTTCCTGGAGGCGTTTACATTTCCTGTTCGGCTTGCGATTTCTACGAGAAGCTCTAAGCCTGCCCGATTTTGATTCCTGATTGCATATCCGCAAGAATGGCTCTTGCCGCAGCTTCCGGGTCGACAGCCCGGGTAATCGGTCGCCCGACAACCAGGTAACTCGCTCCGGATGCGATCGCGGCAGCCGGCGTAGCCACGCGCCGCTGATCGCCCATCTCCGCACCTTCAGGACGGATCCCCGGGATCACCAGTAAGGGTTCGTTGCCCAACCGCTTCCGCAAGCTCGCCACCTCGTTTGGAGAGCAGACGAATCCGCCAACTCCACAGGCCACAGCCATGGTCGCCAGTCGGTCGACTTGTGCAGCCGGAGTTCCGGTCACGCCAATTGCTTCCAGCTGAGCGGCATCCATGCTGGTCAGGACGGTAACTGCCAGCAGGGTAAGTTGAGACTCCGCCGCACCTGCTGCTGCGGTGATCATCTCCGGTCCACCCGCGGCGTGCACCGTGAGCATGTCCACGCCGAGGTACGTGGCCGCTCGCACGGCCGAGGCCACCGTGTTGGGAATGTCGTGCAGCTTCAAATCAAGGAATATCGAATACCCGCGCCGCTTCAGCTCCGCGACCAGGGAATTTCCCTCAGCAATGTAAAGCTCCAGGCCGACTTTGAACCAGCGCGTGGCGCCGTGTAACCGGTCCACCAGGGCGAGCGCCGCCCTGGTGTCCGGGAAATCCAACGCAACAATCAGGCGATCCGACGGAAGGCGATCAGTCGGGGCCCGATGCAACCCGTCTCTGATCATCTCCGGAATCATCTCTGAAATTGCGCCGGCCAGCTGAGTTCTGAGATTTGAGTCGGGCTGAGCGATGCGGGATCAACCAGGTCGAGCCGCACCGGGGCCACGCCGCGGAATCCCAAAATCCTCGCCGCTGCGTATGAAAGATCGATCACCCGGTTTTCAGGTACAGGGCCTCGGTCGTTAACGCGGACTAGGACCGACCGATGGTTGCGCAAATTTGTGACCAGCACCGTGGCACCGAGAGGCAGGCTGCGGTGCGCGCAGGTCATGGAGTTCATATCGAAGGGTTCGCCGCTCGCGGTTGCTTGTCCCTGAAATTGACCACCATACCAGGATGCCCTTCCCAGTTGATGCCAGTGTCGGTGAGGTGGGGTCGCAGCGGCGGTTTGAGTATTTGCCTGCGGCATGTCAGGTTGGGCTTGGGTGGAACCGGGACTGATACAGATGGCGGATAACACAGCGCCGGCAAGCAGTGCGGGCCCAAAGGGCCAATGAGATTGGGTTGCGATAGTGGACATTGTTCTCCTGTCGTTATTGTATGGAGCGCTTCGGGCCTAAGTCAAAGATTGTCAATTACTTATTGGGTTTTTCCTCCTGTGAAAGGGCGCTCTTTGCCCTCGTCTATTAGACGACATCCTGGAGCCTCGTGTTGCGGTCGGGAGGAGATTTCCTCACCAAAGTCATCCGCATCCCGAAAATCCCCATCGGCGCAGCATACACTGGCAAAACGGTTTCTGCCCGGAAATGAGTCGAAAACTGTGGAAAATATTAGAAGAAATCGGTTGAATCCTGAAGACTGCACCAGACCTGTAGCACTTACCGTCGCCGGCTTCGATCCCGGGTCGGGTGCCGGCATTACTGCTGACCTGAAAACCTTTGCCGCTCACGGCCTTTATGGCGTAGCCTGCATCTCGGCCATGACCGTGCAATCGACCCAGGGCGTCCGCTCGGTCGAGCCCATGTCGGCCGGCCTGGTACGGGCGACGCTCGACTGCTTAGTCGAGGACGTGGCCTTATCCGGCGTAAAGATCGGGATGTTGGGAACCTCCGCCGTGGCGGCCGAAGTCGCCTCCTTTTTGAGGGCGCAATCCAGCAACATCCCGCGGGAACGGATTGTGCTCGACCCGGTCCTTCGTTCGACTTCTGGAACTCCTCTCATCGATGCAAATGGCGTGCGCGTTATCCGAGACGAACTGCTCCATTGCGTTGGATGGATCACGCCGAACATCCACGAATTGGCAATTCTTGTAGGCGATGGTTCAGAAACTCTGAGTCGTGATCAAGTCCCGGCGGCAGCTGCTCGACTCAGAGAAGGAAAAGCCGAGTTGAACGTGGTTGTCACGGGCGGTCACTTGGATCCGCCGGATGACTTCCTTCTCACCGCGTCGGGGGAACAGAGTTGGCTGCCGGGTGAAAGGATCGCCACCGACTCGACTCACGGTACCGGCTGCGCCTTCTCGACTGCAATTCTTTGCGGGCTAGTTTCCAGCCTAAATCCGAAAGAGGCTGTCGCATCCGCCAAGGCATACGTCTCGGAAGCACTCCGTTCAGCCTATCCGGTCGGGAAAGGCAAAGGCCCCATGAACCACCTCTTTCGCTTTGACGATTTGAAATGAACTCTGGTGTTTGCCATTCGAATCGACGATTCTCTAAAGGGTTTTCGAACCAGGATTTTACGAGTTCAGTCCCGCAGGGACGGTTGAACTTAGCCCAGGACGCTAGTCCTGGGTACATCATGCGACATGATCGAGTCCCGCAGGGACGGCTGAAGGTTGTGCAGGATTGGGTCGCGGCCTATTTTCAGCCGTCCCTGCGGGACTGGTCGACCTCTCAGATCCAACCCAGGACTAACGTCCTGGGCTAAGTTCAGCCGTCCCTGCGGGACTGAGTTTGGCAAAGGAATTCTCACACACCCCCTAAAGCCCGGATTTTTGTTGAGCCTTTATGGCCCGACGCAACCGATGGAACCTACCACTCCGCCGCCGTGCCGTGGAGGGATCTGCAGTTACCTTTCCGATGTGGCAAATGAGCTTTCCTGTATCCCATTTGAATTCGGTGATCCGGCAATGCTCACTGCACGCCGGGCTAGGCGAAACGACAATCAGCTTTTCTATTTTGTGGGAGGGGAAGATTTTCTTTTGGCCAGTCCGGCCCCAGGATTTTTTTTTGGGGCCGGAGAGAGTGTGGGGGGAGGGATCCTGCGCTTTAACTTCTCAAAGCCAGCAACGAGGCGGGCGCCTATCGTTGAGCGAGTTCAATTTCCAGCCGGGTGTTCTTGGCGAAGACGACTTCGTGTCCCCGAGCGATCCAGGTGTCGAAAACCACCTTACCGACCTCATAGTAAGCAAACCCGGAAATCAGACCGCCATTTCCCGCGGCGGTTCCGATGATCCGGGTCAGAAGATCGAGCCCGTTGCTGGTCATCGCTTCCTTGACCAAGCCGGCACCGGTGCTGTCCGACACGGCAGCCAGCGCGCCGAGGGTAATAGGAGCCAGGAAACGGTTTGCGCCGTTGGCCTTGATCTGGCCTTCGTTGTCGATCTGTACCCGATCGCTCCGGACGCTCTCGACGGCGATTACGCGGCCGTGCACAACCCGCTCATCACCGGCGGGCAGTTCTGCCTTGCGGAAGGTCAAGCGAAGGCTGCCGTTGTGTCCGAACATTCCAGCAGGCTTAGCCTCGACCACGCTGCCGATCAGGTGCGTGCCCTCGGGCAGTAACAACTTTCCGTGGGCCTCGCCCGCAGCCGGAACCGTCGCGTCCGCCACTTGCACCGTGGTGGTCGGCTCGTTTTCGAAGAGAGGTTGGGTCAGCACTGCCTCAACCGGCATCCCGGCCGTGGCGGTATTGGAATCCACCGGATCCACCAGCCGAGCTTCGATGTTGCCCGTCAGCTTAAGTTCATTGAGATCCGCGGCAACTGCCGGCGCCGGTACGTCCTGTCCGGTTAACTCCAATGGCTGCTTCAGTTCTGCGTCATATTGCGTACCTGCCCAAACCTCCTGGGGATGCACTGGAACCTGGGCGAAAAGGGCCTGCTTGGCCGTGTCCCACTTGTGCGGCGACGTGAATCCGGCGGCGGTTTCCCGCTTGGTCCAACGGAAGGCTGCAGCGATGCGTTGTCCCAGGGAGCGCCGAGGAGCCTCCTCCGGGGCGGCCATGCGCACTAGCTTAGAGGTACGCTCGGTGGCATCGGTGTCAATGTTGAAATGCCGGCCATCCGGCGTCTCTAGGTCGCTGAAGGTGACATCTGCATTCTTAAGCGGCGTCAGGTCGCCGTTGAACATCGCTGCCGTGCGTACCTGGCGGCTGACGGAATGCTTGCTGGTGATGGTCCCATATACCTTCGAATCCGCTGGGATCGCGACGTGGTCTATGACGTAAACGGCCTCAGTAAGATGGCCCTCGATCCGGGTCCCGACGCGCATGGGATAGCTCTTGTCCAGTTCCACCCGCAACGGAACACCTGCAGGGACGAGCTCCGCAGGTTGCGGCGCCAGATCCTGAGCAAATGCTGATCCTGTGGTGGTGGCCAGAGTCGCGGCGAACAATGCTGCGAGAGCTATTTTCATGGATGGACCCCTCCCGGCGCAGGTGTGGATACACTACGCATCGCATTTCGCTTGACGACACCGAAAGCCATGTCTTCTGATACCGTGACTTGGGGGAGGAAGGAAATGCGGCAGTGTTGGAAGAGGCGGGCGGAAAACAGGGGTTGCGGTGGATTACCGCGACTTGGCTTGCCGGACGACCATTCCTCTACCGATTTCTATGTTGGAGAGTAGACTGTCCGGAAGTGGGAGTATATCACTCGTTGGTTGCAAAAGTGTCCCAGAAAAAATCACCGGAAGGTAACTAAGAAGCGACACTTTTCGATTGTTCTACGTCTCCCTCAATGACGAGGAAACGTCGGATATACCGGAGCGGCTCATCATGAGCTGCCATTTCGCGCAGGTGATATTTCCACACATCGGCTTTTAAGGTTCGACGGGTAAAGGGTTTGCGGGTCACGGTCACGATGCGCCCTTCCTTATCCCGTCGCGTGTAACTGGCTGCGGGTACCAGAAAGCTGATCTGAGAACCCTGCTTCCAGAAACTCCGGGCAAATTCGTGAGCGAAAAGGAGAGAGTAGTAGCGCCGGCCCTGGGCAAGCAGCTCGACTGCGTCGTCAAAACTGCTCCAGGATGGGTCGACGGCGCCCTGAAACCATCTGCGGAATGGGAACCCGTTGGTGCGTGCCTGGCGAATCACGATGCGAAGAAGTTCCTGCCTGGTCATAGCGTCTTCTCGTTGCCCCAGATACCTTAAAGGAGGCACGTATGCCCGGTGCTAAACGTCCCTCAGAATTCTTCACCCTTTAGTCACTTATTTATGCGCTAACAGTCACCTGATTGCTACTAGTTAATGAAATTTAATCGAAAAATTCGAGGGCTGGACCCCCCAGGCGCCCGCCCGGCTTTAGCTCGGTCGTCCCAAGTTAGGTCAAGGGCTGGGACCCGCCTTGGCCGGATTCCGCGTAAACGACCTTCTGTCATCTACTTAGCTATCTTGTTCCTGCTGTTTCCGGCATTTGGGCGTGGCGCGGTTACCACACCGTCCGGGGTGGATACCAACCCTCTCAATCTTGATCCCCTGGTGCGTCAGGCCTTTGAGCGCTTCTATATCCTCGACTACGACGGCGCTCTGGCGCGTTTTGAAAAGGTGCAGGAGAAGAACCCTGACAACCCGCTCGCCGTCGACTATGTGTTGGACGCCGTCATCTTCCGCGAGCTCTATCGTCTCGATCTGCTCGACACGACCTTCTACGCCCATGACGGATTTTTGAATGGCAAGCACGCGGTAGCGGCCGCCCCCGGTGTCGCGGAACGAGTTAACTCCTTATTTACGAATGCCGTAGCGCTCTCTGAGCAGCAGCTGGCCAAGCGCCCGGAGGACGTCGACGCGCTCTTCGCGCGAGGCTGGGCACGCAGCCTGCGCGCCATTTACATCGGTCTCTTGCAACGCAGCTTCATTTCCGCGCTTCACGTTGCTTTGCAAGCGCGTGGCGACGACGAGAAGGTGCTGAAGCTCGATCCCCGGTACATCGACGCCAAGCTGGTGGTCGGGGTCCACCAATATGTCATCGGAAGTTTGCCATTCGGGATTAAGCTACTCGCCGGTGCCGCCGGGATTACCGGATCTAAGTCCAAGGGAATCGATGACTTACGCGATGCCGGCGCGCACGGGGTGATCTCCTCGGTCGAGGCCCGGACGGCGTTGGGGCTGTTCCTGCGTCGGGAGGCAAGGTATGACGAGGCGATCGCGGTAACCCGGACTTTGACCGAACAATACCCGCGTGACTTCCTCTTCCGCCTGGAACTGGCAAACCTGACCAAGGACGCCGGTGAGGGCAAAGCTGCCATCACGCAATATAAGCAGCTTCTCGATCAAGCGAAGAAGCCGGGATATTTCCCATCAGCCCACCTGGAGCTTGCCTGGTTCGGCCTTGCCGATACGCTGCAGGGGCAGAAGAACTACCCGGAAGCAGCTGCGGCCTACAACCAGGCAACGATGGAGCCGACCATCAGTGTGGACCTCAAAAGCCGCTGCGACCTCAATTCAGGCAAGATGTATGACCTGTTAAATGAGAGAGATATGGCGCTCAAACAGTACGAGGTGGTGCTCCGCCAGGACGGTGACTCGGCGCAGGCAGAGTCCGCGCGGAAATATCTGAAATCTCCCTTTACGGTGCACTAGAATGGTCTGGAGAGGTGTCGAATGGCTTCGTATTGTTCCGCCTGTGGCGTCTCGCTCCCCGGGGGAGCACGCTTTTGCTCGGCCTGTGGCAAGCCGGTTACCGTGCCGGGAGTTGTTGGTTCTACCACATCGGACTGGGCTCGGTTCTCGGTGCGACCGCGCGCTGGAAGGAAGCTGGCCGGCGTTTGCCAGGGTCTCGCCAACCAATATGGTTGGGACGTGACCTTGACCCGAGTCATCGCCGTGGTTCTGGCGATCATGGTGTTTCCCGTTGGCCTCCTGGCCTATGGGTTGCTGTGGCTCATGATGCCCGACGAGCCTCTTGCGCTTCCGGCCACCACTCATCATCTGGATACAGCCAGCTAGAACCAGATCAAAGGGTGAAACCGAAGGGAACCCCAGCCTGCCCCGGCGCGCCGTGGGGTCTCGCTTTTGAGACCTGGGATCCCCAAAGCCTGTCCCGCTTGCCCCGGCTTGCCGTGGGGCGTGCCGTGCACCGATCCCGGATTGCTATGTCTAGTTGGCATATTTGGAAAATCCCGCGAACCCGGATAGGCTGAAGTTCAATCTGCGACTCCCTTTGCACGAGGCCTCTGGCTTTTGAAATACAAGACCGGACTTACCAGCCGTCCCTTCCACTACCCCAAAGGCAAATCAACATTGCATTGTGAGAAGGTTTCCCTGCCTTCGTTGGCGGTGAAATACGGGACCCCCCTCTATGTCTATTCAGCGGGGCAGATACTCGACCGATATCAGCTTTTCTCGAATGCCTTTGCTCATCGCGATCACCTCATTTGCTATTCGGTAAAGGCGAACTCCAATCTCTCTATCCTCAAGCTGCTGGCGGCTCGCGGTTCGGGATTCGACATCGTCTCCGGGGGAGAACTTCAGCGCATCCTCGAGGTGAACAAGAAAGCTGCTCGCCGAGTGGTGTTTTCGGGGGTGGGCAAGACAGCCGAGGAGATCGATCTTGCCCTGGCTGCCGGGATTTTGATTTTTAATGTGGAGAGTGAATCTGAGGCCGCCCTGTTGGCTGAGCGGGCGAGCAAGCGGCGCGTCCGGGCCCGCGTCGCCCTCCGGGTCAACCCGGATGTTTTCGCGGAAACGCATCCTTATATATCTACCGGCCTGCGCGAGCACAAGTTCGGCATCGACATCAAATCCGCCCGGCCGGTCTATCAGGAAATCAAAGGATCGCGATACCTCGATCCGGTTGGGATCAGTGTGCATATCGGATCACAGATCCAGACCGCCGAGCCTTTTGGGGCCGCGCTCGCGGGAGTAGCCCAGCTCATCCGTGAACTCCAAGCGGACGGCATCCAGATCAAGTTCGTGGACGCCGGCGGTGGTCTGGGCATCGACTACCGCGGCTCAGCCTTCGATCCCGCTGCGGAAATGACAAAGTATGCGGCCGCAGTCGAACGGTCTCTCGAGGGACTTCAGGTTCGGCTGCTGCTCGAACCCGGCCGGTTCCTGATTGCCCAAGCCGGAGCCTTGCTGGCCAGGGTGCTGGTCGTCAAGCGCAATGGGAGTAAGACTTTCGTAATCACAGACGCCGGGATGAACGACCTCATCCGGCCAGCGCTATACCAGGCCCACCACGAGATTCTGCCGGTGACCCAGAACCCGAAGGCGCAACCAGCCGTGGTGGACATCGTCGGTCCGGTGTGCGAGACGGGAGACTTCTTTGCCCGGGATCGGGAAATGCCCGAGGTAAAGGAAGGAGATCTGGTGGCGATTTTGGACGCCGGCGCCTACGGCATGTCGCTGAGCTCCAATTACAACTCCCGCCCCCGCCCTGCGGAAGTTCTGGTTGAAGGGAAGAGGGCCCGGCTGATTCGCCGCCGGGAAACGATCCGCGACCTGATACAGCCCGAGAAGCCGCTGGTCTGATTGGCCGCTACGGCCCTCCAGGTCCGGCAACCGATTGCAAAATGAGTCCCGCAGGGACGGCTGAACTTAGCCCAGGACGCAGTCCTGGGTTGGATTTGAAAGGACGACTAGTCCCGCAGGGACGGCTGGAATGGGCCGCGATGCAATCCTGGACAATCTTCAGCCGTCCCTGCGGGACTTAATCATGTTTCATGATGTACTGATTGGCACAACGGCACGGGTACCAAGCGTTCCAATCGAATCAACGGATCGCGATATGAGGCTCTCCGACACGCTTCAAAGGGCCAAATGGTTTTGCTTGATATGGGCTCTAAAGTGTGGGCCGGAACTCCATTTCCAAACTCAGTCCCGTAGGGACGGCTGAACTTAGCCCAGGACGCAGTCCTGGGTTGGATTTGAAGGGACGACTAGTCCCGCAGGGACGGCTGGAAATAGGCCGCGATGCAATCCTGGACAATCTTCAGCCGTCCCTGCGGGACTTAATCATGTTTCATGATGTACCCAGGACTAGCGTCCTGGGCTAAGTTCAGCCGTCCCTGCGGGACTGAGTTTGGAAATCAAACGTCTCACACAGCGGCTAAAGACCACATTTTGTGAGACCTTTACGGCCCGACTAAAGTCGTGCCCTGATACAAAGCACCAGAGCTGTGACTCCCAGAAACAACGGCGGGGATTGGATCAAGCTAAAGCCTAATCCTCAAAAAGCAACCGGCCCGGGCATGCGCCCGAGCCGGTTGCTTTATCTGCAGCAATCGATCTACTGCGAAAGGGAGTGAACCGAGGCCAATGTATTCTCCGCCGGCTCAGACGACTGGGCCTGCGTGGTGAGTTCCTCTTGTTGAGCTGAAGAGCCGCTCCCTGATACGGTGCGGCCAATCGCTGAATCCTGCGTGTGGTTGGGCCCTAGTCCCAAACTAATCAGGGCTCGACTGTCGGGAGTTAACTTCGTCTGCCAGCCGTGGTCCGACTGATATTGCCGCATCGCCACCTGTGTTTGTGAGTCCCATTGTCCCGTGGCTGCGCCCGTCAGGTATTTCTGGCGGATCAATGCGGTTTGAATCTCAGTCGCGCGACCGGAGTCAATGGCACGCTGACCGTGGATACGACTTACTTTCCTCTTGCCCGTTTTAGAGGATGTCACCCTGGAATGACCGGAGGTGGGTGCGCGATGGGTTCGGCTGCCAAATGCTGGAGTGATAGCCAGTGTGCACAACAACAGCAAAGCCTGGCTTGCTCGGAAAGAGGGCATGCTTACCTCGACTAGGGGAGTTTCTTGCTTCTCGTCACATTATAAGGAGAACGGCAATATTGCAATGGCTACCAGTCCCGGCGGCGCGATATTTCCCGCCGCCGGTAATGGTTACCATGTAAATTGTCCAACTTTACCGCCTGAGGTATCCCAGCCTATTACTTTCTGGTGAGATAAGTTGACCCAAGCGGGCAAAATATCTACGGCAGAGTGCCTCCAAGGTAAGTTCCGCCACCCGATGGATTGCGCGAGTCAACCACCCGGAAGCCCACATCCTGCCCCGCCTTCAACCCGGAAACCAGGGACTGGAATTGCTCCAGGCTGGTGACCGGCTGCCGGTTGATTTCCGTGATGACCATGCCCGCAGCCAGTCCGGACTCGTCGGCAAATGACCCCGGCTTCACCTGGGTTACGATGACGCCGTGAAGCCCCTTGCTGGCCAGAGGCCCGGGGACCGCTTCCACGGTAACCCCAAGCTTGCCCTCGGACGCATTCGGCGCACTTTCCGGCCCATTGTCTCCATTTTGAGAGGTGGGTTGTGCGGCATAAAGCTTCGCCCGGTCGGCAATGGTCAGGCTGGCGGTCGAAGTCTGCCCGGCGCGAACATAGCCCAAATGGACAGTGCTCCCCGGTTTACGAGCTGCAATGTCCGTCACCAGGTCGTCGCCATCCTTAATAGGCTTGCCGTCCACGGTAGTAATAATGTCTCCCGCCTTCAGACCCGCCTGGTCAGCCGGTCCGTGCGGAGTCACTTGATTGACCAGCACTCCGGACTTGAACCCGTAGACACGCTGCACTGCCGGATTCAGGCTGGCCTGGAACTGAACGCCGATAGATCCCCGGATCACCTTGTGCTCCGGTCCAATAAGGTCGTTGTAGACGCCGATCACTGTGTTGGAGGGCATGGCGAAGCCGATCCCCTCGTAACCGGCAGATTGGGTCAGGATCGCGGTATTGACCCCAATGACCTGGTCGGCCATATTGACCAGCGGTCCGCCGGAATTGCCCGGGTTGATGGCCGCGTCTGTTTGTATAAAGTGCTGGAACTGGCCGGCGGCTCCTTTTTCAATGGTACGATTCCTGGCCGAGACGATCCCCGCTGTGACCGTTTGGGTGAGAGCGAACGGGCTGCCGATGGCAATGACCCAGTCACCTACCTGGCTGGAGTCCGAATTGCCCAATTTGACCGTGGGCAGGGGCTCGGTGGTCGTAATCTTCACCACTGCCAGATCCGTATCCTTATCTACACCCACTACCTTTCCGGGCCGGCCCTGAAAGCCTTCGGGGTCGGTGGAAAGCTTGACGAAAATCTTGTCGGCCTTCTCGACCACGTGGTTGTTGGTGATGATGTACCCGCGGGGATCCACAATGAAGCCGGACCCGAGGGACTCGCGCATCTGGTCACCCTGTTCGGGCATGCCGCCGCCACCACCACCCTGGCCGCCGAAGAAGCGGTTGAAGAAATCCTGAAAGTTCTGGTCGGGGCCCTGGCCTCCCTGGTCGCCGTCATCGTCGCCGCCGCCCGGAGGAACAGCGGGCTGCGCGCCGTGAGGGGTTCGACGCTTCGAATGCGTATCTTCCTGAGGGAGGGTTTCAGTATTGATATTTACCACTGCCGGACCGACATTCTTGGCGATTTGAGTAAACGTGGTCGACAGGGTGACCGGATCGGGAATCTTCAGCGGGGTGGCGTCAGAACTATCGGTCTGCGTTTCGTTTCCGCGAACACCATGGACAGCAACAGACCCAATCAAAATGCCGGCTGAAAGCGTGCCGAGAATCGTAAATGTTGAAGCGAGACGGCTTGCGCGTAGCCGTTCGAGCAGGGGTTTCATCTGGGTCTAACCTCGTCGGTTGGGAAGCATACAAGGGCTGGCGGCTCTAAGGAGGATGGCACCACTGTGTGCTATCACCAGTATAGCCAAAACCCGGCAGTTGATGCGGCGGCGTGTTGCGGCGATTGGCGCCGCAGCAACATTATTGGTAGCAGCATTCTTAGTATTAGACGCTTAAAATCCGCCATCGGTCACAGAATGGACCTAAATCCCAAAAGCGGTGTGTCCTATTTGGTCTCGATGCGAAGTACGTTACGTTAGTAACGTTACGTCAGGTGATTACTCGTCTTTCATTCCAGGCGCCTGATAAACAGTCCGTCCATCGACCACTGTCCGCACCACCCGCGTCTTTAGAATCTCAGGCGCAGGAACGGCCGTGAGATCGCGATCAAGAACGATGAAGTCGGCTACGTATCCCGGAGCGAGTCTACCTTTATATATGTCAGAAAATTCCGCATATGCCGAGCCCTGGGTATACGCGAAGAGGACCTGATCGATGGTCAGTTTGTCTTGCGGGAAGTACGTGCGGGTGCCGGCCTCGTTGCTGCGCGTCACTCCGGCATAAATGCCGCGGAAGGGGTTAATGGGTTCAACGGGGTAATCCGTCCCGAAGGCCAGCGGCACACCGGCATCCAAAAACGCCTTCCATCCATAAGCGTTGCGTGCCCGTTGAGGGCCGAGTCGCGCCTGCGCCCAGTTCATATCCGTCAGCAGGTGGCTGGGCTGCATGGATGCCACGACGCCCAGAGCTTTATAGCGGGGGATGTCCTGCGGCTCAACCACCTGGGAATGCTCGATTCGTTCGCGCTTGGCGGGAAAATCCGCAGTATTCCGGGCCGCTGCGGCAAAGGCGTTGAGAGCCATCTCCACCGCCCGATCGCCTATAGCGTGAAAGCCAATCTGAAATCCGCCGGCGACGCGCTCTTTGGTCATGGCATCGAGCTGAGCCTGTTGGTAACGCGGCAGTCCGCTGTTGCCGGGATCGTCGGTATACGGCGCCAGCAGGGCGGCGGTTCGCGAGCCGAGGGATCCATCCATGAAACCCTTCAACATTCCGGTGTGCAGCATGCGGTCGGTGGCCGGATGCGCGGCGCGGTGTGCCTCGAGGAGGCTGACCGGATCCTCGAACCGCAACCACTCCGTAACCCGCACCTTCAATCTGCCTTCCCGCTCCAGTTCCTGATAGACCAGGAAATCATCCCAGCTGGAATTGTCCTGAACCGAAGTCACGCCGTTCGCGGCCGCATCGTCCAAAGCCAACAGGATCGCCTGTCGTCGCATCTCGTGCGTGGGTGGAGGGACATGCTGCTGAATAAGATCCAAAGCCCGGTCCTCGCGGACAATCCCCGTGAGTTCGCCGCGGGCATCATGGTCGAACTGGCTGCCCGGCGGATTCGGGGTTTGCTTTGTCACTCCCGACATGGCGAGCGCCGCCGAATTGGCCACCGCGATATGCCCATCCACCCGGACAAAAAACGCTGGGTGATCGTGGGAGACGGTATCGAGATCCTGCCGCGTGGGCAACGTCTGACGGGTCCACAAGGTATGGTCCCAACCTCCGCCCAGGAGCCATTGTCCCGGTAGTGCGTGATCTGCGGCAGTGCTCACCCGTTTAAGCATGTCCGCCAGGGAAGTGGAGCCGGTCAGATCGACCGCCAGCTTATTTTGCCCCGCGTAGGCCATGTGTACGTGGGCGTCGTTGATACCCGGCATCACGAAGTTGCCCTTCAAGTCAAAGAGCCTGGTCCCGGGTTGCTTTTGCCGCAATATCGTTGCATCGTTTCCCACGGCGAGAATTTGATGCGCGCCGACCGCGATAGCGGTGGCCCGCTGTCCATGCCCTTGACCCAGACCTGCACCGGTAAGCACGTTACCGTGGTAATAAATCGCTACCACAGGCTCGGTTGTGGCTGCGAGCAGAGGAGCCGCCACTAACAGGCAGCAAAATGATGAGCTTAGGACCACATGGATAAAGAAGCGGATCATGCTTTGCCGGCGGCGTGAAGGGATTGAGCTACCTGATCCAAAGCCAGCAGGAGGAGAAGAAGGATCCGCTTCAGCGCCAACTCGCGGCCGCTGGCGTCATACCATTCTCCGCGAGTGTGGATGCCTCCACCTTCTCCGCCGGCACCAATGCTGAGCGCCGGGACCCCCAGGGATAGAGGAATATTCGCGTCCGTCGAGGCAACCCGTTGTTCGGTCCGGATACCCAGGTGACGGTCCACGGCATGGAGGGCCTCAAGCAGCGGTGAACTGTCAGCGAGGCGTCCGCCGGGCCGATCACCGATGCGGTCGATCAGGAACTGAAGCGGTCCAATACTCGATCCAAAATTTCCACTCGATCCGGAATTCGCAGCGCTCGAACCACGACCTGCAATGGAACCCGCTCCCGTTCCCTTATTGTGTGTGGTTCGCCCGGACGCATTGGCGAGCAGCACCGCATCTTCCACCGCGCGATGCAGTTCCACTTCCAGGCGGACTAACTGCTCCGCTTCCAGACTGCGCAGGTCAAACCGGGCGGTAGCGAATTCAGGGATTGAGTTGACGGAGCTGCCACCTTCGATCGTGCCGATGTTCAGTGTCGTGCGGGGCGAGGCGGGCAAAGCAACTTCACTCATGGCCGCAATCGCCCGGCTCAGCACCACAATCGGATTGGGCGTGCCGGCATCCGTCCACGAATGGCCACCCGGCCCCTTCATGGTGACCAGATAGCGCCGGCTGCCCAGAGCCTGGGTGACCACGACCTCGCACCCTGCGCCATCAAGCACCACATTGGCGCCAATGCGTTCTCGCCACGGAGAAGCGCCGTAGAGGTAGCGCATGCCGCGAAGATCGCCTTCGCCTTCTTCGCCGACATTGCCGGCAAAGAGCAAATCACAGGGAAGCTCGATCCCGCAGCTTTCCAGCGCGGCGGCCATGGCCAGTAGCCCGGCTACCCCGGCGCCGTTATCGCATGCCCCGGGTGCTTCCAGGCGATTGTGCTCCAGCAACGGGGCGATGGGAGTGTGCAGGGGAAACACCGTATCGATGTGGGCCGACAGCATGACACATCGCTGTCCGGCTCGCGACCGATTGCCCGGATAACAACCAAGTACATTACCCACAGCGTCGATCTCAACCTGCTGCAGCCTGAGTTCGCGGAAACGTTCGGCCAACCACTCTGCGCGCCTGCTCTCGCCGAACGGGGGCGCGGCGATCGATACCAGCTCCTGCTGCCACTGCATCATCCTGCGATCATGCAAGTGGAACCACTGGAACGCCGCATGAACGCGCGGCAGCGAAGCCAGTTGGCCGATGCGGGAAAAAGCTGAGTGGGTAATGGCGCCGGACATACCAGACCCTCAGAGTAGCATTCTCCCTCGCGGTCAATGATTCAGGTAATCCACGTTAACCAGGAACAGCCCTCGTGCCGGAGCCGTGGGCCCGGCTTCATCGCGCGAGCGAGCGGCGAGGATCGCCGGAATTTCTGTTTCTCCGAGATTTCCTCGACCCACTTCGAGAAAAGTTCCCACCAGGTTCCGCACCATGTGATGGAGGAAACCATTTCCACGCGCCCGATAGAGAAGTAGATCGGGCTCTTCCATCCACTCGGAAGCATGGAGGCAGCGCACATTGCTGCGCGCGTCGGAATCGCTGGCCGCAAAGGAGGTGAAGTCGTGCTCGCCCAAAATCGTACGGGCGCAGCGTCGCATCGCATCGACATCCAGTCGTGTATCCAACGTATATACATAACGTGCCTGCCAGGGAGGACAAACCTTTCCCCGAAAAATTCTATATTCGTAGGTTTTTGCCTGTGCGCTGTGTCGCGCGTGGAAATCGTTTGCGACTCGTTCGGCGCTGAGCACCCGGATGGCGGCCGGCAGAATGCGGTTCAGCGCACGGACGAGATTGGCCTCCGGGATAGGCGCCGCCAGCGCAAAGGATGCCACTTGGCCCAGGGCATGCACCCCAGCGTCGGTTCGGCCTGAACCCTGGGGCAGCACGTCTTCGTTGGTGATGCGGGCGAGAGCATCACGCAACAACCCTTGCACGGTAAGGCGGTCGGGTTGCACCTGCCAGCCATGGAAGTCGGTGCCGTCATAGGCCAACACCAGCTTCCACATCCGAACATCAGTCTGCATGGGAGCATTTCCGCCTGCCCGTGCTCGCGGGCAGGACATTTCGCAACCGGCGCTGCGATATACTCGCCAAGAGCCAGCAAGCGCCGGCAAATCCATGGAACGAATCGCCGGCCAGCAGCGTAAATGGTTTCATGCCAGGAAACCGCGGCTCATCCGGCCCCCAGCGAGCGAAATCTAGAGTCATCGGGCGATCATGCCGCATCTGCCATGCTAGCTCCTAATTAATTAGACAGAACGGCGAGGGCCCGAGGCCCGACCCCCGAGATTTTGACCCCACGATGAAAAATTCAGAATCCCGTCGCAATTACTCTGGCCTTCCCAAGCTGCTCTCGCGGTGGTCTCGCCAGCATGGAAGCCGGTTGTTTAGCAAACTGCAAGCGTCCGTGGCTATTGCGTCCATCCTGAGCGCATATGTACCTCTGCCGGCCATGGCGCAGCAAGCGCAGCCGGCCGCCAACGCTGCCGCCCCACCGGCCCCAGGTCTTCCCCCAGCGCCGGTGCCGAATTTCACCCAGCCAACCTCTTTGCATACAGGCGCAAGGGACTTCAGCAAGCCGCACGAGGTTTTTCCCAACTACCTCAAAACCTGGCAACCCATCACGGTCGCGGCGCCGGTGACCAGCAATTCCCAGCGTCTGGATGCGCTGGTGCACAATGGCAAGATTTATCTGAGCCTGGCGGACGCCATCGTTCTTGGTCTCGAGAACAACTACGATATCGCCATCCAGCGCTACAACCTTGATATTGCCGATACCGAGCTGCTGCGCGCCCGAGCCGGTTCTAATCTTCTGGGCGTCCCCGCGGGCCTGGTCCAGGGCACGCTGGGCGGGTCAGGGAATACTTCGAGCTCACTCACTTCCGGCGGTGGTCCAGGCGGCACATCGACGGCGTCCGGCGGAGCTGCGGCCGGGGCGGGAGGCCTCACGGTTTCGACCAATGGCACCGGGCCGTTGCCGGAAGTCATGGATCCAGTGCTCACGGGAACCCTGCAGCTGGAACGCACCACAACGCCGGAGCCGACGCCGTTCGCCAGCGGTACCCCCACTTTGAACCAGAACTCAGACACCTACAATTTCAATTACAACCAGGGTTTTATTACCGGCACCCAGCTCCAGGTCGGCTTTAATAACAGTCGTATCACCTCGAACAGCATCTTCAATGCCTACAGTCCGGAGTTGCAGTCGTCCTTCAGGGCAACCCTGACCCAACACCTGCTGTATGGGTTTGGTCCGGGGATCAACGGCCGCTTCATTCTCGAAGCCAAGAACGACCGCCGGATTACCGACTCTGCGTTCCGCCAGCAGATTCTTTACACCATTAACCAGATCGAGAATATTTATTGGGTCCTGGTGAGTGACTACGAAGATGTGCAGGCGAAGGAGCGCGCTTTGGAGCAGTCCGCGCGGTTGGCTTCGGACAATCGCAAGCAGTTGCAGATCGGGACGCTGGCTCCATTGGATGTTCTGAATGCCGACAACCAGGTGTCCACCGATACTCAGGCGTTGATCACATCGCAAACCGGCCTTGAGTACCAGCAACTGATCATGAAACAAGCCATCAGCCGCGATTTGAGTGATCCAGTGCTGTCGGGCGCCCCGGTCATTCCCACCGATCGCGTCTCGCTGCTGGAAATGCCGGAAGAGCGGACGGCGGTTGAGGAACTGGTGCACAAGGCGTATGCCAATCGTCCGGAGATCGAGCAGAGCATTTTGAGTCTGCGGAACAATGAGATCACGCTCCGCGCGGTGAAGAATAATTTGTTACCGACGGTCGACGTATACGGATTTTATGGCGCGGCGGGTCTGGGCGGCGCGAAGAGTCCGTTTTGCGCCTCTGAGTTTTTCGGTCCTGCCGCCTGCAACGTTCCCACTGTGGGCTACGGCACGGTCTTCACCAATTTGTTTAATAGCAGCGGCCCCGATAAGGGAGCCGGCATCAACGTGAATATTCCCCTTCGGAATCGAACCGCGCAGTCGTTGCAGGCCCGCGCTCTGCTCGAGTATCGGCAGGCGGAGATGCGGCTGCAACAGCTCTATATCCAGGTGAGGATTCAGGTCATCAACGGGCAGTATGCGTTGACCAACGACCGGGCCGCGGTGCAAGCGGCGCTGGCTGCGCGCGAGTACAACTACCAGTCCTACCAGTCGGAAGTGAAAAAGTTGCGCTTGGGCGCGTCGACGACGGCCAATGTGTTGCAGCAGGAACGTAATCTTGCTACGGCTGAGAACAACGTTATTTCCACTGAGGCCACGTACGCGAAAGATCGCGCCTCGCTGGAACAGTTGCTGGCAGAAACACTGGATCAGTACGGGATTCAACTCTCCGACGCGGTCAGCGGCACGGTAACCAGGGTGCCGATCATTCCGGGTCTGGAGCCGGCCAAAGCGGAGCCGGAAGCAAATGTCCCCGGCCAGCAACAGCAACTGCAACATACGGAGCAGATGCCCCCGTTGCCGGTGATGCCGCAGCAACCGAAGCTGACACCGCAAGAGGAGCAGAATCTGCCGCAGGAGCAGAATACGCCGCCCCCGAGCACTCCGCCCGCCGCACCGCCACAGTAGTGGTTGCCTACCTTCTCTATCTGACACCTTGATGGTGTCAGATAGAGAACAGAACCGCACATCTCTCTACTCCGCTCAGTCCCGAAGGGACGTCTGAACTTAGCCCAGGACGATAGTCCTGGGTACATCATGAAACATGATCGAGTCCCGTAGGGACGGCTGAAGGTTGTCCAGGATTGCGTCCGCGGCCTATTTTCAGCCGTCCCTGCGGGACTGGGTCGTCCTTTCAAATTCCAACCCAGGACTATCGTCCTGGGCTAAGTTCAGACGTCCCTTCGGGACTGAGCGGAGTAGAGAGATGTGCGGTTGCCTCAACCCAAATACAAATCCTACTGAAGGCGCCACCCTCCCCTTTGTTATCCCGACCCAAACGAAAGGCCCATCGATCGTGCGACACCCTGGATATACTGGCGTCCCTGGGTGTACTCCTCTTCAGTGTGCAGATGCTCCAGCATGAGTGGCGCATCCGTTCCCAGTTGCGATAGCTCCTGCAGATAAGTCTTGTAGTCGATCAGCCCGGTCCCAGGAACGACCTCCTGGATGTACACCTGAACCCCGGGCCCCCACTTAAGATCCTTGGCGTGACAGGATTTTATCCACGGGCCCAGCTTGCGAAAGCATTCCCGGATCACTGCGCTGTTGTCGTAAAAGCGAACCGGGCTGTTCATGGTGTTGCACACATCCAGATGGACGCCAAACGCTTTCCGGTCCACCGCCTTGACCAGTTTCACGTATTCATCCGGATCCGTGGGGAACGTCCAGGGCATCATCTCAATACTGAAAAATGTGCGTTGGGGCTTCACCTCATCGATCAACTTGCGGCAGTTTTCGACCGTAGCGTCGATGAAATCCTGGCTCAGATTTCGCGGGTTCTGTCCGTACCAGACGTTCGGATCATACGAACCGGCAATATCCACACAATTGCGTGCGCCGAGCATCTCGGCCAGAGCAAGCTTCCCGGTGACGTAAGTCACGTTATCTTTGCGCTTGACGGGGTCTGGATCGAGCATGTTCTTCCACGCCCCCACCTCGGCAATCACCACGTCCTGACGGGCAAACTCTTTGACCAGCCCCGCGATTCGATCCTTATCGTTCACCGAAAGATCGCTCGGTGCATACGCTGCTCGATAGCCAAGATCGCGATGCGCTTTGGCCAACACGGCAGGATCGTCCGATTTCACAAAAATCGGGCCACCCAAGCGCATCGGTTTCGCCGCCAACGCAAAAGCGCGCCTCGCCATCACCCCGGCGGCCACGACGCTTGTTCTGGCCAGAAATGCGCGTCTGGACATGCCCGCCATCGGTAACATGACTAACGTTCCGTGACCTGGTCCAGCAAAGCAAAGAACTCGGGAAAGGAAATGGCCGCGGCATCCGCGCCCTGAATCAGCGTGTCCCCCTGCGCCCGCAGGGCAGCTACGGCAAAAGCCATCGCAATGCGATGATCACCATCCGAATCGACCACCCCGCCGTGCAGCCGCTGGCCGCCCGGCACATCGAGGCCGTCCTCGAATTCCTCGACTTCGGCGCCCATCGCGCGCAGATTCCTCGCCACCAGGGCGATGCGGTCACTCTCCTTCACCCTCAGCTCGCGGGCATCGCGGATGCGAATGCCGCCACGGGTGTACGGCGCAATGGCCGCCAGAACCGGCAGTTCATCAATCAATTGCGCCGCCAGGGATCCACGAATCTCCGTACTGCCCAAGCCCTGGGACGGGGAGGTCAACTGCACGCTACCGATTAACTCCCCCTGGTTCTCTTCCAGATTCAGCACGTGAATCTTTGCGCCCAAAGCAGTCAACACATCGAGCAGAGTCGCCCGGGTAGGATTCATCCCCAGCTGATCAAACACCAGGCTCGATTCCGGGAACAGTGCAGCCGCACATAGGAAGAACGCCGCCGAAGACATGTCGCCCGGCACCGTGGCCTCGATTGCACGAAGCTTTTGCCCGCCCGCGATGGTAACGGTATCCGTGGTTCGCTGAATCTCGGCGCCAAAGGCGCGCAGTGCAAGTTCGCCGTGATCGCGGGTCCGCACCGCCTCGCTTACCGTGGTTGTCCCCTCGGCCTGCAATCCGGCAAAAAGCAATGCGGTCTTCACCTGGGCGCTGGGTACCGGCGTGCGATAGGCAATCCCGCGCAGCTTTGCGCCCTCAATCTCGACCGGCGCGTGACCATCTTTCAGATGGATCGACCCTCCCATCTCGAGCAACGGCTTCCTCACCCGCTCCATGGGTCTGCGATTGAGAGAAGCGTCACCCTCCAGGGTGAACGCGCCTGCCTGTGCGGCCAGCAATCCGGTCAACATGCGCATGGTGGAACCGGAATTTCCGCAATCCAGCACCGCACCCGGCGGTCTGAACCTGCCCGCGCAGCCCTGAACCTCGACCGTATCTCCGGGACGAGTGACTTTGGCGCCCAACTGCGCCATACAGTGCAGACTGCTGGCGCAATCCGCGCCGGTAGAAAAGTTATGAAAACGGCTGGTACCTTCGGCCATCGCCGACAGCATGGCGTATCGATGGGAGATGCTCTTATCACCCGGCAGGCGCAGGGTACCGAGCAGGTTGCGCACCGGATGAATGGTTCGTTCCGTGGTCTTTTCGATTTTCAGGGTGTCAGTCAATGAAAACTCCAAGGCTTATCCTAAACCGGACCGGGCAGGACCTTCAGCACTATGACCGTTTCGTCATCGAAGCGCTCGACCCCACCCTGGAAGGCGGAGAGATCCTGGTAGATCGCGTCCACCATCTCCTGGGCTGTGCATTGGATGTGACTGGTAACCAGCTCGGTCAGCCGCTCGTTGCCGAACATCTCTTCCTTGTCATTCACCGCGTCCACGATTCCGTCGCTGAAGAAGATGACTGCGTCGCCGGAGCGTGTCGAGAGCGTGAATTCCTCGTAGCTGACGTCTTTAAACATACCCAGCGGAAAACCCTCGGCCTGCACCGTCTCCACTTGTCCTCCGCGGCAAAACAGGGGCTGCACTGCGCCTGCATTGGCGATCTGCAGTGTCTGTTTCTCATCGTTCCAGACGGCGAAGACCATGGTTACGTATTGCGCATCCATCTTTCGTTCCTGCAGAGAGTCGTTGAGCTGTCTCAACATGGCGGCAGGAGAAAGGGCCTGGTTGGTGGCGGCGCGCATGATCCCGCTGATCAGCGCCGCATAGAGCGCCGCAGGAGCCGCCTTGCCGCTGACATCCCCCATGGCGATGCCGATGCGTTGGTCATCGTAGGGCAGGAAGTCGTAGAGGTCTCCACCGATGGTCCGCGCAGGCAGAAACCTGGTGGCGAACTCGGCGTATGGCTTGCGCGCAGGCGTCGGTGGCAGGAGACGCAACTGTACTTCACGCGCCATGTCGAGATCGTGCTCCAGGCGCTGTTCCTGTTGCGCCACCCGGCTATACAGCCGCGCGTTTTCGATGGCCACCGCAATCTGCGAGGCAAGGGTTACCAGGGTGCGCTGGTGATCCTCGTTGAAGTAGTTGACCTTGACGTGCTCCAGGTCGAGCACCCCGATCACTTTGCCCTTATAGAGGAGCGGCACCGCCATTTCCGAGCGAGTCTCAGGATTCACCATGTAGTAGCGCGCATCCTTACGCACGTCTCCGGAGTAAATCAGACGCCGCTCGCGCACCGCCGTTCCCACCAGGCCTCGATCCAGCGGGACGGTCTCGGAAGGTGGCAACAGGTGTCCAAAGCGCACCGCATACTGGATCTCCAGCGCCTGCTCCCGTTCATTCACCAGCAGGATGCTGAACATCTGGTAATCGATGATCCGTCGCAGCAGCTCTCCGATGCGTTCCAGCAGGGGATCGAGATCGAGAATCGAAGTGACTTCCCGCGAGATTTCATTGAGCACCGCAAGGGTTTGCGCCTGCCGGGCCACGCGGGTGTAGAGGCGGGCATTCTCGATGGCCTGGGCCACGCGCGAGGCGGTCAGTTCCAACAAACGGCGGTGTTCCGGTTGAAAATAGCCCAGCTGCTCGGATTGGAGGTCGATCACGCCGATGACGCGGTTTTTGACGATCAGCGGGACCGCCAATTCCGAGCGAACATCGGGGTTCGCGCTGATGTAGTTGTCGTCCTGGGTTACATCCTGCAGCAGAACGGATTCGCGGTGTTCCGCGGCCCGGCCGACGACTCCCTTTCCCACACGGATCCGCAAGCGCTCGACCTCGGGCGTATGTCCGATTTGAAACCGCATGCGCAGGTCGTTGGTCCGCTCGTTGAGCAGCAGGATGGCGAAGATCTTGTAATCGATGACCGCGCGCACCAGGTCCGCAGTACGGTGCAGCAGGGTTTGGAGATCGAGGGTGGTGTTGAGGGCGTTCGCCAGCCGGATGAGGAACTCCGTCTGCAGCGGATCCACTTTGATCGAGCCGGGCAGGGGCAGAGCTTCTGAACTGGGACGGTAATCGCCTTCAAACGATTGCGTCGCAAGAGTTTGCGCCGGTTTTTTACCGGTCTCTGCATCGTCTTGGTCGCGTGGAGGAGTCATACAAATATCGAGTCATCATAGAGCATTTGGTCGCGAAACCGATTTTATGGTCGACGGCGCCGGGCTATGGATTATTCCCGTCTGCCGAAAACTGAGGACGAAGGCGGAATGCTACGGTCGAACGGGGACGGCTGAGTCTAGCTCAGGACTGCATCCCATGAGCGCCAACTTGGCTAGGATGTTTTTTGTCCAACTCCCCACAAAATCGTCATCCTGAGAGGCTGTGACTTTTTCGATCTTTTCGTGTTTTCTGCATATCCAACCAGTTGTATTTCAAGCCCTTTCAAGCCCCCAACAAAGCCGTCATCCTGAGCGAAGCGCTTCGCAGATCTATCGCAAACAGAGGGCTTTATGGCGCTGAGTCGAAGGACCTCGGCGGTGCTTTGTTTCCCCATGCTGCTCGGAGCTTTTCGACCACCGAAGCCCGACCACCGGATCTGCTGCGATACGCTGCCGGGAATGTAGATTTAGGTCGCCGGACATAGCAAGATGCTAGCAAGTTCTTGGTTCTCGGCCCCAGGGAAAAGCCATGGCAGGGCCCGGTGGTTAAAAAGCTCCGAACAGCATGGGGAAACAAAGCACCGCCGAGGTCCTTCGACTCCGCGCCACAAGCGCTGTGTCACGCGATAACCCTGTGAGGCGCTTCGCTCAGGATGACGATTTTGTGGGGAGTTGGACAAAAAACATCCTAGCCAAGTTGGCGCTTATGGGACGCAGTTTTGGGTTAGCATGCGGCCTGAAAAGTCCCGTAGAGCCTGCCCTGAGCTTGTCGAACGGGGACGACTGAAAAAGCCATCGGCTCAGGGCCGTCCCTGCGGGACTCAGGTGAGTCTAACCTTCGTCCTGATACTGGCGGAGAATGGCAACGCTAGCACTCGCCCCGATGCGAGTGGCGCCCGCCTCCAACATGGCGCGCGCATCGCTCAGCGTGCGGATCCCTCCCGAAGCTTTAACCCCACACCGACTTCCGGCTACCCCGCGCAGGATGGCTACATCGGCCGGAGTAGCGCCCCCAGTAGAAAACCCGGTGCTGGTTTTGAGGAAGTCAGCCCCGGCGGCCAAGGCAAGCTCGGAGGCGCGCAGCTTCTCCTCCACGCTGAGCAGCGAAGTCTCCAGAATCACCTTTACCAGCGCACCCGCATCGTGGGCTACCTGCACCACTCCGCGAATATCCTGTTCGACCAGCGCCCTCATCCCGGACTTGAGCAGGCCAAGATTCATGACCATGTCCAGCTCGTGTGCGCCGAGCTTAATCAGGGACAGAGCCTCTTCGCGCTTGGTGGTAGCCAGACTCGCGCCCAGCGGGAAACCGACGACCACGCCGACCGGAACGCCGCTCCCCAGCATGACGGAGTGGGCCAGCGAAACCCAAACAGGGTTCACCATGGCGCAGGCAAAGCGATAGGTCGCCGCCTCCTCACAGAGCTTCACCACCTGATCGTGCGTCGCCTCCGGCTTAAGCAAAGTGTGATCGAACACCGCAGCCAGGGCAGAGGCGTTCGCCAATGCGGCGGAAGCAAATCCAGCAACGTCGAAATATCCAGAGTCGTGCTCGATCTCCGGCTGTAGCAGTTTGGTGGTCATGAAACAGGCTCCCTTCGCCTGGTGAGGCTCCGGTGGGACTCTATGCTCTTATCGTGGCAAAGATCAATGTGAATTTGGTGCCTCATCCGGATTAAATATGCGAATGTCGGGAAGGTTACGAAAGCGTTCCTGGTAATCCATCCCATATCCGACCACGAAATGGTTGGGTATGGTAAAGGCGACGTAGTCGGCGTCGATCTTCTCCAGCCGCCTAGCCGGCTTGTCCAGGCAGGTGGCAATCTTGAGGGTCTTGGGTTTGTGCTGCTGCAACAACTTGCGCAGGAAAACCAAGGTCAGGCCTGTATCCAGGATGTCTTCGACCAGGATCACGTTTCGACCCCCGATCGGGGTGTCCAGATCCTTGATCAATCTTACCGCACCGCTGGTCTTGACCCCCTTGTAGCTGGAGATGGCCACAAAGTCGAAGGTGGTCTCGACCGAGATACTTCGTGCCAGGTCGGCGAGAAAAACGGCGGCGCCCTTCAGCACGCCTACCAGCAGGATGGCTTCTCCAGCAAAGTCGTGGCTAATCTGCGCGCCGATTTCCGCCACCCGGACGGCAATCTCCTCGCGACCGAACAACATGTCGTGCTCGTGCTCTCTCATGGACTCAGCCATTCTTCCACGGATTCCTGTCAAGAGAAAGCACCCGGCTATACTGTAAGAACAGACGCCGGCATGTACCCCTTCATTCACATCGGACACTTTTCCATTGGCACTTTTGGCCTCTGCCTGTGGTTGGCGTCGGTATGTGCCTGCTGGACTCTTTATAAGAATTTTCAACGCAACGGGATTGATGCCGATGCAGTCGGGGTTGCGGCGTACACCACGGTAGGCGGCGTGGTGGGAGCCAAACTTTGGCATGTATTGGAAGACCCCACGTTGCTCATGCATCAGCCGCTGCAGGTTCTTTTTGACCGCGCAGGATTCGCCTGGTTTGGCGGATTGCTGGTTGGGATCCTGGTGCTACTGTGGCAAGGAAGGCAAGCCCCGGGACCGCATGGAAAGCTTGGCGGCCTGGCTATGCTCGACCTGGCGGCCCCGGCGGTCGCGGTTGGCTATGGTGTCGGGCGCCTGGGATGCCTGATCTCCGGGGATGGTGATTACGGCATTCCCACAAGTTTGCCTTGGGGCATGAGCTTCCCCAATGGGCTTGTTCCGACTACCCAGAGGGTTCACCCGACGCCCATCTACGAGTTATTGGTCGCTTTGCTGATTGCTGCCTGGTTGTGGCGACGGGGAACGAAATCCGGTAGGTTGCCCGCCGGCCAGATCACTGGCGAATACCTGGTGCTGAGTGGTGTAGCGCGCTTCCTGGTCGAGTTCATCCGCATCAATCCCCGCATCTATTGGGGCATGAGCAATGCGCAGGTCGCCAGCCTGGGCTCCATCGTGGCCGGTATTTTGCTCATACTGTGGGCCAGACGCCACAGCGCAACCACCGCGGCGAGGGCAGCCGAGGTGATGCCGATCGAAGCTACATCCCGGCGCTAGGAGGCTGCGGGAAAATGCCTTGTCCGAAGGGCTCGGGTTTACAGGATGCTGAAAAATCCGGTTTTGTATCAGGGCACGACTTTAGTCGTGCCGCAACTGCTCCAAACCACGATGGGCTTTAGCCCCTGAGGTACGCTTTTATTATTCCCTCACGATCAATCGTTCGAAAACGGCAGCAAAAGCCGTACCTCAGCGGCTAAAGCCGCGAATAGCTTAAGGAATTACGGCACGGCTGAAGCCGTGCCCTCGTGCACAGTGTTTCCGCAGCCCCATTTTCTCCCGTAAGCCCCGACATCGCCCGCTATAGAAGAAGAGGTGAACCATGGCCCAATCCGATCAACTTCGCGTTCCCGAACCAGCACGGACCGACGCCAAATCTTTCGAACTCCTGCGCGTTTGGATCGCGCACCAGGATCAACACATCAGTATGCGTGTGGGCGTGTGGAAGGAGCCCGAAGCCTGGGGAATGATGCTCGCGGACCTCGCCCGCCACATCGCCGCGGCCTTCGAGCAAGCGGAGAAGCGCGACCCCATGGAGATGCTGACCCGCATCAAAGCGGGCTTTGAAGCAGAAATTGAATCTCCTACGGAGGAGGTCCACGGCGAGGTCGCCGGTTGAGACATTGAACGATCAGATCACCATTCGTGGCGCACGAACCCACAACCTGAAGAACATCGACTGCGATCTGACCCACGGTCTGCTGACCGTGGTCTCCGGAGTTTCAGGTTCGGGCAAATCCTCGCTCGCTTTCGACACGATCTACGCTGAAGGGCAGCGCCGCTACGTTGAATCTCTTTCCGCGTATGCCCGGCAGTTCCTGGAGCGCATCGAGAAGCCGGATGTGGACCTGATCGACGGCCTGGCGCCGGCCATCGCAATCAAACAAAAGAATACGACGCGCAACCCGCGGTCCACGGTGGCCACGGCGACCGAGATTTACGACTACCTCCGTCTGCTCTTCGCGCGCTGCGGCACTGCACACTGCATCGTTTGCGGTGGAGTCGTCAGGCGGGACACGGTGGATGAGATTGCCGCATCCATCCTGGCGCTGGGCGAGGACACACGTCTCTACGCACTGTTTCCCGTGAAGCCGGCGGTGGTGCCCGAGGTTGAGCCCAAAAAGCGAAAGAAGGGGAAAGCCCCTTCCAACCCCGCCCTTCCCAACGATGGGTTTAAGGAACGGCTCAATGAACTGCGCACGCGCGGTTTCAACCGCCTGTACCAGAACGGCAAAATTGTGGAATTCTCCACCCCCGAATCTCTCCTCGACCTCGACTTCGGCCAGGCGCTCTATGCGCTGGTCGATCGCCTGGTGGTTTCCGCGGAGAACCGGGCTCGGATCGTCGATGCTGCGGAGATTGGGTTCCGCGAGTCGGGAGAGATTGTTTTCGAAACAGTCTCGCGTGATGAACAAACAGAGCCCCGTCGGCTGCGTTTTTCCCAGGCATTTGAGTGCAAGCTCTGCCATCGCATCTACCGCGAACCAGAGCCCAGGCTGTTCTCGTTCAATAATCCGTACGGCGCCTGCGAGCGCTGCCAGGGGTTCGGCAACACCATTGATTTCGATATCAACCTGATCATCCCCGACAAACAGAAGACGCTGAACGAGGGAGCGATCGATCCCTGGACTCGCCCTAAGTACCGCCCCTACCAATCAGAGCTCAGGAAAGCCGCGATGCAGCATGGCATTCCGCTGGACACGCCATGGAGGGAGTTGACGCCGGCGCAGCAGTCCTTCGTGCTGGATGGGCAGGGGGCTTTTCTCGGGGTCCACGGCTTCTTCGCCTTTTTGGAGCGCAAGAAGTACAAGCTGCACGTGCGCGTGATGCTAAGCAAATATCGGGGCTACGCAGAGTGCCCGGAGTGCAAAGGAACCCGCTTGCGCGCCGAAGCCCGGGCTGTGCGCATCAACGGGCTCAATATCTGCGAGGTTTCCGCACTCACCATCCGCGAAGCAAACCGCCTGTTTGAGGGGCTTACCCTGACCCCGCAACAGCAGGAGATCGCCGGCGGCATACTGGTCGAGATACAACAGCGGTTACATTTCCTCGACGCCGTTGGGTTGGAGTACATCACCCTTGACCGGCATGCCTCCACCCTTTCCGGAGGAGAAGCGCAGCGCATCCAATTGGCGACTTCGCTCGGGTCCCGCCTGGTGGGCGCTCTCTATGTTCTGGACGAACCGTCGATCGGGTTACATAGCCGGGATACCGCCAAGCTGATCCGCATCCTCGAGGAATTGCGCGATCTGGGCAATACCATCCTGGTCGTCGAGCACGACCCGGATGTGATTCGCGCAGCCGACTGGCTGGTCGATCTCGGCCCCGGCGCCGGAGAATTGGGTGGCCGCATTCTGGCCTCGGGTACGGTGGATGAGGTGGAGAGAAATCCCGACTCGTTGACTGGCCGCTATCTGAGCGGGCAGCTCACCATTCCCATCCCTACCCGGCGACGGGAGCCGATGCGGGAGAAGCTGATATTGCGGGGCGCTCGCATTCACAACCTGAACGGGCTCGATGTAGAGATTCCCATGGGCATGCTGGTCTGCATCACCGGTGTTTCCGGCTCAGGCAAGTCCACCCTGGTGCATGACGTGCTTTACCCCGCGGTGTCGCACGCCTTGGGCAAGAACGAGGGAGGTGACCCCTCCAGCCTTTACCGCGAACTCAAGGGAGCAGAGCGGCTGAACGACATCGTTCTGGTCGACCAGGCGCCCATCGGACGAACACCGCGTTCCAATCCCGTTACCTACATCAAGGCCTTCGACGCGATCCGGGAGCTTTTCGCGGCCCAGCCCGAGGCCCAGCGCAGGGGATACACGGCCGGCCACTTCTCCTTCAACGTGCCCGGCGGCCGGTGCGATGTGTGCGAGGGCGACGGTACCGTTACTGTGGAGATGCAATTCCTTGCCGATGTCGAGCTGCCCTGTGAGGAATGCAATGGAACCCGCTATAAAGCCAGCGTGCTGGAGATCAAGTACCGGGGGAAAAACATCCACGAGGTGCTTAACCTGACGGTGAAGGAGGCTCTCCGTTTCTTCACCGGCCAGACCCGCATCCTGGAAAAGCTGGCCGTCCTGGACGAAGTGGGGCTTGGCTATGTTCGCCTGGGCCAATCGGCGACCACGCTCTCGGGCGGTGAAGCGCAGAGGGTCAAGCTGGCGGCGCATCTTTCTCAGGGCCGCAGCGCCATGGGACGAGCCGCCAACAACGGGGCGGCGAAGGCAGGCAGCCGGGTGCTCTACATCCTGGATGAGCCAACCACCGGACTGCATTTTGACGATGTGAGTAAGCTCCTGACCGCATTCAAGCGGCTGATTGACGCCGGCGGCTCGCTGGTAGTGATCGAGCACAATCTGGACGTAATCAAGTCGGCGGACTGGGTCATCGATTTGGGCCCGGAGGCGGGTGCCGCGGGTGGCCAGGTGGTAGCGGCGGGCACACCGGAGCAGGTGGCGCAGACCCCCGGCTCACACACCGGACATTGGCTCGCGCTTGCCTTGGCGGCGCAAGAGGCGCGGGCTGCGCAATGAGGTCGTTGTCGTACCTTCTCGCCGCGGCGTTATTGCTGGGGCCCTGCCACCCAGTGAGGGCACAGAATCAGCTCCCGCCGGGAACCCAGGCGCCGGACAGCTCAAGCCAACCGCAGCATCCGCCCCAAAGGGAAGAGGCGGAAAACAAGATAGATCAGAAAGATTTCGAGGGTGCGCGCCCCCTGCTGGTGAAGTACCTCAGCCAAAACCCGGGCGACGCCCGCGCGCTGTTTGATCTCGGCTATGTCGAGGATGCCGGCAACCACCAGGATGTGGCCGCCGCCGACTACCGCAAAGCCATTGCTGCGAACCCAAAGCAGTTCGAAGCACGCCTCGCGCTGGGCCTCCTGCTGGCCCACCAGGGCAAATACGACGAAGCCCGGGAACAGATTCAGCAGGCGACCTTGCTGACGCCCGAGCCGCCCAGCCCCATCGCCCAGGCGGAGGCTTTCCGGACCCTGGCCAAACTGGATCGCACCAGCGATCCGCCAGCTGCCCGGGATGCCCTGGTCGCTGCGCTAAAGCTCAGCCCCGAGACCCCGGCCGACCTAATGCTGACCGCTCAGATTGCCGAAGCCAATGACGATACGGAACTGGCGCAGACAGCCTACCAGCGACTGCTCTCAGGCCACCCGGCGCCCTCCGCCAGCGAAGCGGCAGCGGCGACGGGCGGCTTGGCCCAGCTGATGATCAAACAGAAGAAATACTCTGACGCCGAGCCGCTGCTCAAAAGCGCGTTGGGGCGCGACCCCCGCGACCCGGTGCTGAATGCGCAGTTGGCTACGGCCCTTCTTGCCCAGGGAAAAGATGACGAGGCGTTGCCCGTGCTCGAGACACTGCGGCAGTTGGAGCCGAATAATGGCGCCGTCGACCATATGCTGGCCGACGCTTATTCCCAATCCGGGCATCCTGACAAGGCAGACCCGATTTACGCTAAACTCGTCTCGAGCAATCCTGGCGATGAGGAAATCCTCGCGGCTCAAGGTGAAAACCTGGTCCGGGAGAGGCTTTATGCTCAGGCCCAGGGGGTGTTTGAGCGAGCCGTCAAGCTCAAGCCCGACGACGGCGACGCCTGGAGCGGGCTTGCTTTCGCCGCATCCGAGAACAAACAGTATCAAGTCGCACTGAACGCTCTTTCCATGCGATCAAAATATCTTTCAGAGACTCCAGTTACCTACTTCCTTTGGGCAACCTCATACGATAGCCTGCATCTGTCGAAACAAGCGCAGGAGTACTACCGCAAATTCCTCACCGCTGCCGACGGAAAATTCCCCGACCAGGAATGGCAAGCCAAGCATCGACTCGTTGCTCTTGGTGGAAGTCATTAGCGCAAGGCGTTCCGTAAGCCCTCTGAGAGGTGCCCTATGCGGTTCGTGGTCACGATCGTCGCCGTCTCTGCTCTAACCCTCAGCCTTTCTTGTGCCCGCGCCTTCGCCATCGATGACCGAGTTGTCGATGCGCAGACCATGGCGGCGCTCATGGCCAAGGCTGATCAGGCCCAACCCAAAGAGCAATGCTTTCTCTATGCCGAGCTGGTGCACGATATGACCGAATTGGCCGGACAACAGTTCAGCTCCGGCGATGAGGATCACGCTTCAGCTACGCTGCACCTGGTGCAGAAGTATGCGGAGAAGATCCACATGGGCGTCGCCGCAGACGGCAAGAAAATGAAGAACGCTGAAGAGTTGATGCGGCATACATCGTTCCGCCTCAGCGGCATTCTCAACGCCGCATCCTATGACGATCGCCAGATCTTGCAGGCGACCTTGAAACAGCTGGAGCAGGTGCAAACCGAGCTCATGATGCAGGTCTTCAAGAAATAAGTCTTGAAGAGAGCCCTAGCCATCACGGGCGTTTGGATGGTGCTGGCGCTGGCGCCGGCATTTGCCCAGTCCAGGAAAGATCCCCTGACAGAGCAGCAAGCTGAAGCGGTCCGGGAAGCCGGAGACCAGCCCCTGGAGCGGGTGAAGCTATTCGTGGGCTACGTCGACGACCGCGCCAAGGAGATCCATACCGTCAACGCGGATCCCATCGCGCAGAATAAGAACGCGCGCATCCACAACCTTCTCGATGAGTTCACGCGTCTCTCCGACGATCTTCAGGACAACATGGACCAGTACGACGAACAGCACGCGGATCTGCGCAAGGTGTTGAAAGA
The DNA here is from genome assembly GCA_963830325.1 of uncultured Acidobacteriaceae bacterium. Taxonomy (GTDB): domain Bacteria; phylum Acidobacteriota; class Terriglobia; order Terriglobales; family Acidobacteriaceae; genus PALSA-350. The sequence continues at coordinate 38,024 of CAWHMV010000020.1, read as the reverse complement.
CATCATTACCAAGACCGACGAATGGGCTAAAGTCCTGGCTGAGCCAAAACCCAGCGCCCAATACGATTTCGTGCGCAAGACGGCCATCGATTCGAACCAGAGTGCGCATGAGGGGGCCGTGCAAATGCTGGCTGACGAAGAAAAATACATCGCCGAGAAGAAAAAAGAGGAAAAGGAACGACAGAAGGAAGAACAAACAAGGTGACGGTTCGGGGCGCCAAGTCCTGCTAGGCTTGAAAGCGGTGAATTCCGAATTGCACTTGCTGTTTGCGGAAGAGTACCGGGCCCTTCGGCCGCGTGCTCCAATTCCTACTCTTGAAGTTCGTTTCCGTCGTTTTACCAGCCTGAACACTACCATCCGATTACGCGAGGGGCGGGTGCATGTGCATTTGTCCGACTTGCTGGAGGGTGCGCCCGAAAGTGTTCTCCGGGCCATCGCGCATATTCTGCTCGCCAAGCTATACCGCAAGCCACTGAACTCCGTACAAACCAATCGTTATCGCAGGTTTGCCTCGAGCGAAGCAGTGATCCGGCAAACGGAGTTGATCCGTCAGTCGCGTGGCCGTAAGAAGATGCTCGGGCCCCAGGGCCAGCACTACAACCTGGACGAGATCTTCGAGAGCCTGAACCACCGCTTTTTCCATGGGTTGATGGGCCGGCCGCTGTTGACCTGGAGTGGGCACGTAGCCAAACGCAGCCTGGGTCACTACGATCCGGCGCACAACACGATTGTGGTGAGCAGGGTCTTCGACCGCAAGAACACGCCGCGTTACGCAGTGGAGTACCTGCTATACCACGAGATGCTGCATTTGAAGCATCCAGTGAAGGTCCGCGGAGGGCGGCGCTGCGTGCACCCGCGTGAATTTCAAATAGAAGAGCGCCTTTTTCCTGAGTGGGATAAAGCTAAGGAATATCTAAAGACGCTGTGACCTAGGCCAGCTTGGTAAGGACGGGCGCACTGCGGATCCCTCGGCTTCGCTCGGGATGACAAATAGGGGACGGTCGTTGTAAGGAAAGGGCGGTTGCCAAGGGACAGGGCGGTTGTGGGGCAGGGGACTCATTAGCGATTGCCCTTTCCTTCAGCAACCGCCCTTTCCTTCAGCAACCGCCCTTTTCTTCAGCAACCGCCCTTTCCTTCAGCAACCGCCCTTTCCTTACAACGACCCTCTCCTATTTGTCATCCCGAGCGTAGCCGAGGGACCTGCGGTGCGCCCTTCGGGGGCCTCGCATGCTTAGGGTTATCAACTAACCGTGATGGTTACGAATTGCCCGCTCACCCACCGGCGCCTCTTCCTTCCCCATAAACAAAGCATCAAAGAAAAGCAAAATCCCGCCAACCACAATCGCCGAATCGGCAACGTTAAAATCCGGCCAGTGATAGTGAACGATGTGTACTTCCAAAAAATCGATCACATACCCAAACCGCATGCGGTCCCACGCATTCCCCAGCGCACCCCCGAGGATCAGCGCCAGCGCCACCGTGGTAGCCGAAACCCGACGGCCAAGCTTCAGCAAAGCCACCAGAACAGCAACCGCGGCCAACAGGGAAAACAGCAGCAACATCCAGCGCACTCGGGCGGGAGAACTCGAATCGTTAAACAAGCTGAAAGCCGCACCGGGATTTTCGACATGACTGATCGCAAACACGTGCGGAATCACCACCACGTGATCGCCGAGCTCAATGCGTGTCGCCGCCAACCATTTCGTTACCCGATCGGCAACCACCACGATCAGCGAAAGTAACAGAAGCCAACCTCTGGAATCTCTAATGTTCATCAGCTTTCTTCCGGAGGCTCACCCATCTCATCGAGCGCCGCCGAACACCGTTCACAAACCGTCGGCCACCGCCAATCCTCACCCACGTGCACGGAGTAGTTCCAGCAACGCTCGCATTTCTTGCCCTCGGCCGGTAGCGTAGTCGCGATGACCTCAGCGCCCGGTCCAGAGACTACCTCCACCTGGGAGACATTCAATAGTTCCTTCAAGCTCCCCTGGTAGCGAGCAAGCAGCGTATCCATTTGCTCCGGGATCTCCAACACCAGCCTGGCATCGAGCGCTTTGCCAATCAGCTTTGCTTTGCGCGCTTCCTCCAGGCTCTTCAGGGCCACGTCGCGCATGGAAAGCAAACTCGCCCAATCCCTCATGAACTCCGTATCGACGGTAGACGCGAGACTCTCAGGCTTGGGGAAGAGCTCCAGATGCACGCTGGGCAGCCGGTTGCTAACTCGGGGCATGTAGTGCCAGATTTCGTCCGCGGTAAAACTAAGCAGCGGCGCGACCAGGCGTACCAGTGCCTCGGCAATCATCCATAGAACAGTCTGCGCCGACCGCCGCGCGGGATTGTCGGTCGCGAAGGTATAAATCCTGTCTTTGACCGCATCAATATACAACTGGCTCAGCTCGGCGACTGCAAATTCATTCAGCGCGTGATAAATGCGATGGAACTCAAAGTCGTCATACCACCCCAGGATCTTTTCCGTGAGCTCGCGCGTGCGCGTGAGCATGTACTGGTCGAGCGGAAGCATCCGTTCCCAGGCGACCGCATGCTTCTCCGGCTCAAACCCGTTGAGATTGCTCAAGAGGAAGCGAAACGTGTTGCGCAGCTTACGGTAAGTTTCGGAAACCCGCTGCATCAGGTTTTCGCTGGCCGCTACATCTTCACGGAAGTCGACCGAGGCCACCCAGAGACGAACGATCTCCGCCCCCAGCCGCTGCGCGATGTCGACCGGATCGACGCCATTGCCCAGGCTCTTCGACATCGCCCGCCCCTGCTCGTCCAGCGTCCAGCCGCAGGTCGCGGCCATGCGATAAGGCGCGGCGTCACGAGTACCCACAGCGCAGAGCAGGGAAGACTGGAACCAACCGCGATGCTGATCACCGCCTTCGATATAGAGGTCAGCGGGCCAGGGAAGATCTTTTTCTCGACCCAGAACAGCCGCCTGGCTGGCGCCGCTCTCGAACCACACATCGAGAATGTCCATCTCCTTCTTGAACTCGGTGGTACCGCAGGAGCTGCAGGCAGCACCCGGAGGCAGGATTTCCCCCGCGTCCCGCACATACCAGGCGTCGGCCCCCTCTTTCGCAAAGAGATCGACGATGCGTTGATTGACCGCCGGATCATTCAGCGGCCGGCCGCACTTGGCACAAAGAAGTACCGCGATGGGCACACCCCAGATCCGCTGGCGCGAGATGCACCAGTCGGGTCGCGTAGACACCATGTTGGTGATCCGCTCCTTGCCCCAGGCCGGATCCCACTTCACCCGATCGATCTCTTCCATCGCGCGCTGGCGGAACGTGGTCACGGACCCGTCATGAGGCTTTGAGGCGGGCATGGGGGTTTCCATGTTGATAAACCACTGCTCGGTGGCCCGGAAGATCACCGGCCGGTGGCAGCGCCAGCAATGAGGGTAGGAATGATAGATCTCCTGCCGTCCCATCAAGGCGCCACGCTCCTCGAGCAGAGAAATGATCGGGGCGTTAGCCTTGAAGACGAACATCCCATCGTATTCGGGCAGTCCGTTGCGTATATGCCCGCCAGCATCCACATCGCATAACTGGCTCAGTCCATAGCGCGCGCCGGTGGCAAAGTCGTCCACGCCATGGGCGGGTGCAGTGTGGACGGCGCCGGTTCCCTGGTCTGTGGTGACGTACGTGGCCAGCACGCCCAGCACGCTCCGATCGAGGAAAGGGTGAGCGAAGGCAACGCGCTCCATCCGCGAACCGGAAAAACGGGCGATCTCCTGCGCACGCTCCAGCCCGCACGCGGGCTCGGTGGCGGCCGCCAGCGCCTCGGCAACAATGTAGACTTCGCCATCCTGCTCCAGGGCTACGTATTCGAAATCAGGATGGAAGGCCACCGCCAGCGAAGCCGGCAGGGTCCAGGGCGTGGTGGTCCAGATAATGGTCGAGACCTGTTTTCCGGCCAACCGGGCATCGATCGCCTCAGGCGGGCTGGTAAGCCGATACCGCACGTACACGCTGGGGCTGGTATGCATGTCGTACTCGACTTCCGCCTCGGCCAGCGCCGTGCGGTCATGCATGCACCACAAGACAGGCTTCAGGCCCTTGTAAACAAACCCCTTTTCGAAAAACCGAAAAAAAGTCTCGATGATCTTGGACTCATACTCCGGCGTCATGGTGGAGTAGGGCTGGTCCCACCGTCCAAAAACCCCCAGACGCCGGAACTGCTTTCGCTGCAGGTCAAGATATTTCTGGGCGTACTCGCGGCAGGCGCGGCGCACCGCGATCGCCGGCATTTCCAGCTTCTTGCGGCCCAGTTGTTCGTCGACTTTGATCTCGATGGGCAGGCCGTGGCAATCCCATCCAGGCACATAGGGGGCGTTGAAGCCAGCCATGGTCTTTGACTTGACCACAAAGTCCTTCAGGCACTTATTGAGCGCGTGGCCCAGGTGGATCGGCCCGTTGGCGTAGGGCGGGCCATCGTGCAGCACATAACTGGGAGCATCCTGGCGCTCGGCGCGGATTTGCTCATAGATTCTGTCCTGCTCCCAGGCAGACAGCCGCTTAGGCTCGCTTTGGGGCAGATTTGCCTTCATGGGGAAGTCGGAGTAGGGCAGATTGAGTGTCGCCTTAAGTTCGGGCGGGGGTGGCATTGTCTCTCCAGTTGTAAAGCGCAAACTCTATTGTATCTTTGCCGCAAAAGTTGACACTCTGCTTACCTCCAGGCCAAAAAAGGTGTCTAATACTTTTTAATGGATCCTCAACCGATCCACGCTACGTATTCTTGGAGAGCGACAAGCCCGACGCGAGTCGTTCATAATGGGGAGATAGGCGGAGAGAGGCTTACCAGCCCTCTTTTCTCATAGGTTCTATGGCCAATCAGGTTTTGTTACCTCCGGAGCTGGATCAACGCGAGCCCTTAGAGCCCAAGTTGCTCGCCGAGATCATTGATGAGCCGGCGTGGAAGACGATTGCCGGCAATATTTATGACCTCCTGTATCCCAGGAAACTCCCCCCGCTCGTCCTAACGTCAACACCGATTCCGGTCAAAGACCCGATGAAGGAGGACCGCGGTAAGGCCTCCTCCATTATTTCCATTGGCCTGCACGTCATCATCATCGCCGCGATCTTCTGGGCTTTCCTTGCGGTCAAGCAGGTGGTGACGAAGAAAAACCAACTGCTGACCAACATCGATGTACCTCAATTCATGCCGATTGCCCCCAAGGGACCGCAAATGGGTGGCGGCGGTGGCGGCGGCTCCCACGATATTTTGCAGACGCCCAAAGGCAAGCTGCCCAAGTTCGAGGAACAGCCGATCGTTCCACCGATGGTGATCAAGAACGATAAACCCAAGCTGGCGATGGATCCTGCGATCATGATGCCCAAGGACCTTCAGCTGCCCACCAACAACCTGCCGAACCTGGGAGACCCGCGCACCAGTGTGGTGGGTCCGGCCTCAAACGGCAGTGGCAGTGGCGCTGGCATGGGCACGGGCTCTGGCGGCGGCATTGGGTCTGGCAAGGGTAATGGATATGGCCCCGGTGAAGGCGGCGGTTACGGTGGAGGCCTCTACCATGTGGGTGGTGGCGTTTCCGCTCCGCAATTGGTGTTTGCCCCGGATCCTGAGTTCTCTGACGAAGCCCGCCGGGCAAAGTATCAGGGCGTCTGCGTAGTTTCCTTGATCGTGGATGCCCAAGGAAACCCGCAGCGGGTGCAGGTAGTCCGCCATCTGGGTATGGGTCTGGACGAAAAGGCCGTAGAAGCAGTGAAGCAATATAAATTCAAACCAGCGACGCTGCAGGGAAAACCGGTGCCGGTGGAAGTGAACATCGAAGTGAACTTCCGCATTTACTAGCAGCGGGATTCCAATGCTTTCTTTCCTGACCGTGAATCCTGGGTGCCCCACATCTCGCTCGTTTTTCGCGAGATGTGGGATTCCACTGATCTGGACCATCGCCATTGAAGGACGAGCAAACTCCTAGGTTAGAAGTCCTTTATTGTGCGGCAAAGAGTGACGCCGGAATCTCCTGGTCACTCGTCAGCATCGCCTTCCACGGATCCTTCCGCAGCCGTTCTTTCCACTCAGCGAACTGGGCAATCAAGTACTTCGGCGCCTTGGAACCCTTGAGTTCAGTCCATTCCAGCGGCAGCGCGGCAGCCATTCCCAGCCGAGCCCGGCTGGAGTAAGGAGCTACCGCCGTAGCCTCCCGTTCGTTACGCAAGTAGTCCACAAAGATCTTGTTTGTCCGCGCTGCCTTGGTCATTTTGCTGATGTAGAGCTTGGGATTGTCTTTCTCCATCTGCAACGTGAACTCATGCGTCAGCGCTTTAACCTGCTCCCACTCGAGTGTGGGCTTGATGGGTGCCACCACATGAAGCCCCTTTCCGCCGGTGGTCTTTACAAAGCTTTGCAGACCCAGTTGCTTCAACCGATCCCGCACCTCCTGCGCAGCGTCACAAAGTGTCGGCCACGATACGGCCTCGTCCGGATCGAGATCGAAGATGATGCGGTCGGGATGCTCCAGGTCGTCGTTCGTCGACTGCCAGGGATGTATCTCGAGCACGTTCATCTGGGCTAATCCAGCCAACGATTGATCACCTTCCACGGTCACATAGGTCTCCGAGCCCTTCCCCTTTCTGTCGGGAATCTCAACCCCGCCAATCCCGGGCGGCATGCCCGGTCCCAGATGTTTTTGATAAAAGCACTTCTGGCCCGCGCCGTTGGGGCAGCGGACCAGGGAGAGAGGCCTGCCGGTGACGTGGGGTAGCATGAGCGGCGCGACCGCCAGATAGTAGTCAATCAAAGCCTGTTTGGTCACCCCGGTCTGCGGATCGACAACCTTCTCCGGATGAGTCACCTTGAAACCGAGCCGCGCGGGAGCGGGCGCCTTCTCGGGAGCGGCTGTCTTCTGGCGAGGCACGGTCTTTTGCGAAAGGTTTGGATCCGGCATCTCACGGCGCACCTCCGTCGCCTTCTTGTCTTCCCGCAGACCTTTGAAGCTGGCTTGCCGCACCAGATCATCGGCAGTCCAGGTACTGAATTGAACCTCTGCCACCAGCTCAGGCCGCACCCAAATAGCACCTTTGGCGGCCGAGGCCGGCACGTCTTCGAACGGCATCTGGGTTTGCCGCACAGCTTCCAGTTGCTTACGCAGCTTGCGCGAGCTGACCTGGGCGAAACCGGTGCCGGTCCGCCCGGCATAGATCAATTTCTTGTTGTCGTAATACCCCAACAGCAGGGCACCGATGCCATCTGTCCCGTTATTGGGCTTGGTGAAGCCACCGACGACAAACTCCTGCCGGCGAACGCACTTGATCTTGACCCAAGACTTACTGCGGCCTGACGTATACGCGCTGTCAGCGCGTTTGGAAACGATGCCTTCGGCGCCTAATCTGCAGGCTTCGGTAAAGATCGGCATGCCCTCGGTCTCGATATGCTGGCCGTAGCGGACCGTCTCATGCTCCACCAGGCTGTCGAGCATCTCGGCCAACATCTTCTTGCGCTCGACAAGCGGCTCCTGGCGAAGATTGTGTCCATTCAGGTGCAGCAGATCGAAGACGAAGTAGGTGAGCGGATGTTTCGCTCCCTCTTCAAAGGCTGCCTGCAGGGCGGCAAAGCTGCTCTGTCCGTTGGCTTCGAGCACCACCACTTCTCCATCCAGGATGGCGCTTTCGACGGAAAGCCGGCCCAACTCGCGTGCCACCACAGCCATCCGGTGCGTCCAGTCCAGCCCGCTCCGGGTGTAAAGACGAACCTTGCCGGCTTTGTCGATATGCGCCTGGATGCGGTAGCCGTCCAGCTTCAGCTCGTGAACCCAGTGCTTGCCCACTGGGGGCTCTGGCGCTTCGGAGGCTAACTGCGGGGGAATGAACGCCGGCAAAGTTTCTTTCTTGCCCGGCAGTCCGGACGGGGCGAACGGCGCAGAACGTGCCGGTTTTGCCGCGGAGCTTTTGTTCCCGCTGGAGTTCTCTGGCCGGTTCGATTGCCAGACGTGATCCTCGTCCCGGGCAATGGCCTCAATATCCCGTTGGGTGAGGACGCTGTTGGGTTCCTTCTCGGTGATCGGCTCGTCATCCGCGCTTTGTTCGTATTCGTCATGTTCCTTGATCAACAACCAATTCGGCTTGGCCTCGTTCGCGGCCTTCCCGCCCATGCGCACCAACACCCATTTGCCCTGCAGCTTCTTGCCATGAAGAATGAATTTGAGATTGCCCTTAGCCAGCCCCTGGTCCGGGTCGCCTACCGGCTCCCACGTGCCTTCATCCCAAAGCATCACCGTACCGCCCCCGTACTGGCCCTTGGGGATGGTCCCTTCGAAGCCTCCGTACTCCATAGGGTGATCCTCGACCTGCACCGCCAGGCGCTTATCTCCGGGCACATAACTCGGCCCTTTGGTGACCGCCCAACTTTTGAGAACCCCGTGCAAGCCGAGGCGGAAGTCGTAATGCAGGCGGGTGGCTGCATGCTTTTGAACCACAAAAGGAAGGGCCTCGGTCTTCGCCGCCGGCTCAGCCTGGCCACTTGGTTCGGCCGTCTTGCTGAAGTCGCGCATCGTGCGATAACGCTCAAGTTGCTCGTCGACCAGTCCGGAAGACGTTGGAGCCTTGGAACCACCGCGCGTTGCGGATTTTGCCGTGCGAGGTTGCGCTGCTTTCGTTGTCTTGCCAGCCATCCCAAACCTTTCCTGGGAAGAATTTTTACCCGGTCTTACTGCGCTTTGGAGAGCGTTAGCGCCCCTTTCGTTGCCTGCCCAACAGTGTCCTCAGGTACTCTGTACTCTCTCGATAGGAACCTTAACAGACCGAGGAACGAGTTGCTCATGACCACCGACGACCTCACCGTTGCAACCCGGAACGAGCTTACCGACTTACTGGATTTGGCCTGGGTCCGCTCCCAATTTCCGTCTCTATTGCAAACCGTCAACGACCATCCCGTCGTTTTTCTCGATGGCCCGGGCGGGACGCAGGTTCCGCAAACCGTGATCGACGCCATCTCTGATTATTTGCGCCGCAGCAATGCCAACACCGACGGGGCATTTGCTACCAGCCAGCGTACCGACGCGATGCTTGCCGGCGCTCGTGGCGCCATGGCGGACTTTCTTGCCTGCGATGCGGAAGAAATCGTCTTCGGCGCGAACATGACCTCGCTCACCTTTGCCATGAGCCGGTCGATTGGCCGTGAACTCAATGCCGGAGATGAGATCGTAGTGACTCGTCTTGACCATGATGCCAATTACTCCCCTTGGTTGGCTTTGGAGGAACGAGGCGTCAGCGTCCGGGTGGCCGAGATTCATGATCGGGATTGCACCCTGGACATGCATGACTTGGCGCGGAAAATCACCAGCCGGACCAGGCTGGTAGCGGTTGGCTACGCCTCGAACGCGGTGGGAACCATCAACGATGTAAGGGAAGTCGTCCGTATGGCGCACCGGGTCGGAGCGATAGCCTACATCGATGCGGTCCACTACGCGCCGCACGGCCCGATTGACGTGCGCACGCTCGACTGCGACTTTCTCGTCTGCTCCTCTTACAAATTTTTCGGACCGCACATGGGCGTGTTGTTTGCCAAACACGAGCACCTGACGCGGCTGCAACCTTACAAGATCGCGGCCAATACCCACGCAGTTCCCCTTTCCTGGGAGTGGGGCACATTGAACCACGAGTGCATTGCCGGGATCACCGCCTGTGTCGACTACCTTGCCGAGCTGGGACGCCGCATCGACCCTGCGAAGTCGAACCGGCGCGCGCGCCTGCTTACGGCGTGGAACGCAATTCAGAGGCACGAGCGTATTTTGGTCGAACGCCTGGTAGCAGGGCTCCTGCAGATGCCGGGCCTCACACTTTATGGCATCAGCGATCCTGAGCTGTTTGACGCCCGTTGCCCCACGGTTGCCGTCCGTATCGCAGGCCATACACCACTGCAATTGGCAACCGAACTGGGACGGCGAGGTTTCTTTACCTGGGACGGGAACTACTACGCTCTCAACCTTACCGAGCACTTCGATGTAGAGAAAGACGGCGGCTTTCTGCGCATCGGGCTGGCACACTACAACACAGCAGAAGAAGTGGACCGCTTTCTCCGCGCCTTAAGCGAGATAACTATGTCGTAGCAAAGGCCGGAAGCATTTGGGCGAGAGTCGAAAGGAAACCGCAGATCTCCCCACTACGCTACGCTCCGGTCGAGATGACAATTCTGTTTGAGAAGAGAATTCCGCATTTCCAGGAAAAATACGAAATCTTCTCAACAACAGAATTGTCATCTCGACCGGAGCGTAGCGTAGTGGAGAGATCTGCGGTTTCCTTTTTGTTCTCACGCGGACCCGAGGAGACATTTCCACAACCCGCCTACGCCGTCTTACTGCGCTTGCCGGCCACAACTTTCAATTTGCGTTTACCCGGCGCGGACTTTGCTGCCGGCTTGGCGGCTCTCGGGGCATCTTTCGCAGCCAGGCTCTGACGCAGGGCAGACATTAAATCCACGACCTTGCCGCGGGCCTTTGCGGGCTTTTCCTTAGGCAACGGTTTGTTGGCCAGCTTGGCTTCCACCAGCTCGCGCACCGCCATTTCGTAGTTATCGTTGAACTTATCAAGCTCCAGCGGACGGGTATAAGTCTTGATCAACTGTTTGGCCAGGTTGAGTTGACCGGCATCCGGCTTCACCGCGGGAATCTTGCCGAAGTACTCACCGGGATCACGCAGCTCTTCAGCGAAGCGAAGAACGTACAGCATCATGCCCGGTTGCTTGCGGTCGGGAGGCGGGGCTAACGCCACCACGTGCTCCCGCCCGGCGAATGCGATTTCACCCATGCCAACCATGTCTGTATCCACCATTGCCTGACGCACGACAGCGAAGGCCGTCGCTTGTGGACCCTTCTTGGGGACGACGAAGTAGGGCTTCACATAGAGCGAAGGAGTCAGCTCACTGGCCGGCGAAAACTGAACGATTTCCAGGGTGTCTTTGCCGGGGATACGAAGTCGTTTGAGGTCATCCGGTTCAATGATGGCGTACTTGCCCTTTTCGTATTCGTAACCTTTGACGATGTCCGACTTCTCCACCACATGCTTGTCATCATCGTGGTCCGCTGCGGAGGCGATATGCAGAGCCCCTCGCTTCCGTTCATCGCCAGAGTCGTCCGCCTCGTCACCATCGGCGGCAACGTTCTGATAGTGAATGCGCTCCCCCGTCGACCGGTCGATCTGGTGAAATTGGAAGGGGCGGCCAGAGGTAACCGCGGGATAAATTTCAACCGCGAAACTAACCAGCGAGACGGAGATTTGTCCGGTCCAATATGGGCGTGCCATCGATAACTTTGGATGCAGGAAGAGCCCATGGCAGACAGGTAATTTGGCGTTTTTGAACCCGTTTGGTAGTCTACTTTGGTACGCATGCGCGCGTAGCTCAGTTGGATAGAGCGTCTGGCTACGAACCAGAAGGTCGGGAGTTCGAATCTCTCCGCGCGCACCATCCAGATTTCAATACGTTAAGATCCCATTCCCCCTCCCCCGTCAACAACCCGAAGGATGCCCAGGTCTCGCTTTTGAGACCTGGGATCTGAAGGGTACGGGCTTCAGCCGCACATAACCCGACAAAATCAATTTGGGCTTTAGATGATGTGAGAACCAGGATTTACGAATCAGTCCCGAAGAGCCTGCCCTGAGCTTGTCGAACGGGGACGACTGAACTTAGCCCAGGACGCAGTCCTGGGTTAGAGATTCGAGAGACGAAAAGTCCCGTAGGGACGACTGGAAGTTACCCGGAGGCAGCCCCCTGACACTCCCATCTCGCTCCCCGAATTCAGGACCATGTATCGATGACTTTTCAGCCGTCCCTGCGGGACTTTTCAATGGTGGATGCTAACCCAGGACTGCGTCCTGGGCTAAGCTCAGCCGTCCCTACGGGACTCGATTTCGGGACGGTCGTTCTCACGCAGACACTTCAGCCCGTACTTTTCACCATCCGCCTATTCATTAGCAGAGGAAGTGAATGTGAACATACCCACCCGCCGCTTTGCCTGGACGCAGCGGATAGCCGCGTTAGCCATCGTGTTTTTCTGGATTTCGTTCTGGAACGATCATCATGACCTACCCGCGAACGTGGTGGATTTCGAGTGGTGCTTTCTTCTCCCGGATATCCTCTGGATCGTGGGGACATTTTGGCTGGCGAGCCACTGGCTGATGAAGAGTGATCCGCGCGCGGCCATCGCGACTGCGGTAGCCGGTAGTTCCATGGTCTACCTGGGCATGCTCGACGCGATTTGTAATTTCCGGCACGGCCAATATTCAGGTTCGAGGGGCGCTCTGAATGCGGTAGTCAATTTCGCCTGCCTGTTGTTTGGGAGCGCAAACATCTGGTATGCGAACGCGCGGAGCAAACGAATTACCTGATTTCGTTGAACACAAAATCGGATAAGACGGTTCGATTGCGCCCGATCTTCTTAGCCCGGTACAGCGCGCTATCCGCGGCTGCAAGCATTTCCGTATCCGAGATCAAGCCATGTTTCTCCACCGTGGTTACGGCCGCACCGATACTGACGGTGACCGAGACCGTCGACTCATTCGCGGCGATCGGACCGTCATCCACGGCGGAGCGAATCCTCTCCGCGCCGTGTTCAATCTGTTCCCGCGTGCAACCGGGGAGTACGATTACGAACTCCTCTCCACCGTAGCGCCCGACTGAGTCATAACCTCGCACCGCCCTGATAATGCGTTGTGTCACTTCCTTCAGCACCACATCCCCAGTCAAATGTCCATAGGTGTCATTAATGTTCTTGAAGTGATCGATATCAAGCATCAAAAGTCCAGTGGCAGTTTTGGAGCGCGCCGCACGTTCCAACTCCCGGCGTAACGTCTCCAGAATCTCACTCCTGTTCCAGACCCCCGTGAGCGCATCATGGGTCGCCTGAAAACGGAGTTGCACTTGGGCGCGGATCTGATCGTCCTGCAGGGTGAGGATCCGATTACAGGCTCGCAGACGAGCTTGCAATTCGCTTTTATCGAACGGTTTGGTGAGATAGTCATCCGCTCCCGCCTCCAGGCCCATGACCAGATCCTGCTTCGCGTCTTTAGCGGTTGCGAGAAGTATGTATTGGTAAGGAGTCTGGTTACATTCTCGAACCTTGCGACATAACTCCAGGCCGTTCATCGCCGGCATTATCCAATCGAGAATAAGCAGTTGAGGCGGGGGCTCCTGTTGAAGAACGTGCCAGGCTCTTGCGCCGTCTTCCGCAACCGTAACCAGGTACCCCCAGTTTTCCAGCCAGCTCTGCAATATCCGGCGGAACATCGCGTCGTCTTCCGCAACCAGCACCCGGTTGCAGGAACTACCCGGGCGAAGAAACTCGGTGAGATTTCCGTTCATTCCGCCGGCCGTGGTCATTCGCTTGGCCCTCGCCCGGCAACCATTTCCACGCCGGGATTGGCGCCCATCGTGGCGCGCATCGAGGTCAGCAGTTCGGAGAGCTCTGATGCAAATCTCGCGTAGAGACCTGCGGCGAATCGAAGATCTGAGTTCCTGCCGAACTCCTCCAGTTCGCGTGCCTTTTGCGAGACCTCGGATATTCCCAGGTATCCCAATTCGCCCTTGAGAGTGTGCGCCGCTCCTTCTACAGCCTCTGCATCGCCCGCTGCAATAGCCCGCCCTAAGCTGGCCATGTGTTTGGGAACATCGTCCAGGAATATTTCAATGACCTCGTGAAAAAGTTTTTCGTCGCCGCCGAGTCGTTCCAGGGTTTCGCCCATATTCCAGACAATCCTGCTGGGCGCGGTAGGCTGCGTGGCATCCGTCGGTTTAGCTTCCAGGCTGATGACCGGCGTGCTTTCGCCCTGCAGGCGCAGGATGTTGGCAATGGCTTCTGCTACCTCCTTGCTGCTGATTGGCTTGGAAATATATCCGTCCATCCCGGCTTCGATACAACGTTCGCGATCGCCCTTCATAGCGTGAGCCGTCATGGCAATAATTGGCAGGTGAAGGTGCGTCTCTCTCTCGCTCTCGCGGATTTTCCTGGTAACCGTCAGCCCATCCATTTCCGGCATCTGCACATCCATCAAAACCAAATCGAAACGATGCGTCGTAAGCACCAGGAGAGCTTCCTTGCCATTGCCGGCGACCATCGTTGAGTGCCCCATCTTCTGCAGCACGCGCGTGGCAACCGTCTGGTTGGTGCGGTTATCTTCTGCCAGAAGGATGTGCAGGCTCCTGGCTTGCGGCACCGCCGGGGTCACTGCTAAGGGCGAAGGGGTGGTCTGCGGATGACCCAGCGCCCGCAAAATCGCTAACAGCAATTCCTGCCTCCTGACCGGCTTATAAAGATAAGAGTGAATTCCCAATTTGCGGCATTGCTCCGCATCACCGGAATGACCAGCTGACGTGAGCATGACGACTGTCACCGGCAATATTTCCGGCCTGCGCCGGATTTCCTGCACCAGTCCAAACCCGTCCATACCGGGCATGTGCATATCGGTCAGAACCATCTGATAGGGCCCAGCGGCGCTGCACGCTTTGTCTAATTCTGCTAAGGCCTCGCTCCCGCTTGCCGCGCAGGTTGTCTTTGCTCCCCAGCGTGTCAGCATCCCGTGTAGGATCCGCCGGTTGGTTTTGTTGTCGTCGACTACCAGGATCCTGAGCCCGTTCAACGTTTCGAGCGGAACCATAACGTCCGATTCGGCTTTTTTGCCGCTTAACTTTAAACGCACCGTGAAGTGGAGTTGCGTGCCCCGTCCAACCTCGCTTTCCAGCCAGATTCTTCCTCCCATCATCGCTACCATGCGCGCACAAATGGTTAACCCGAGCCCGGTGCCCCCATACTCGCGTGTCGTCGATGAATCAGCCTGGGTGAAGGGAGAGAAGATAAACTCCTGCTTCTCCGCAGGGATGCCGATGCCTGTGTCGGCTACCGTAAACTGGATGACTCGACTGTCATCATCCTCGGCATCCATTTGCGCCTTCAAAGCTATCTCGCCGTGAGCCGTGAACTTGATCGCGTTGCTGAGCAGATTCAGAAGGATCTGGCGCAGTCGACCTGGATCTCCCGCCACCAGTTCCGGCAGGTCGGGCGCAATATCGCAAAGAAGTTCCAAACCCTTTTCATCGGCGGCCGAGGCGAATGCTCTCAAGGCTTCTTCCGCGCAGTTGCGCAGGTTGAAGTCAATGACTTCCAGTTCAATCTTTCCCGCCTCAATCTTGGAGTAGTCAAGAATGTCATTAATGACGATGAGCAGAGAATCGGCGGATAGCTTGACAGTTTCCAGGCAGTCTCGTTGTTCTTCAGTAAGTTCCGTGTCCAGTGCCAGATCGGTCATGCCAATGACGCCATTCAGCGGCGTCCGGATTTCATGGCTCATGTTGGCAAGGAATTCGCTCTTGGCCCGGTTAGCTACTTCCGCAGTATCTTTGGCCAGGCGCATTTCATGCTCCGCCCGGATGCGCACCAGCACCTCCCTTTGCAGATCGGCGGTGCGCTGCTCCACTCGCTGTTCCAACTCGTCTTTCGCGTTTTGTAAGGCCAGGTCCCTCTGCTCAACTCTCTCCAGCATTTGGTTGAATGAGCTTACGAGGATTCCGCTTTCGTCATTACTCCGGGCGATCGCCCGCAGTGAGTAGTTCTCCTCTGCCGTAACCCGTCCGGCAATCTTGGCAAGTTGCACAATCGGGTCACTCACGATGCGCAGAAGGCGCGCAGAGATCAGGTAGGTGGCCAGGATGGAAATGAAAAGAACCAGAATAGCAATCTTGGTGTATTCCCAGAATCTGGCACGGATACCACTCAGATCGGAAACGATTGCGATGGAGCCGGTCTTGTCGCTCCCGAGATATACACTTTTGAACTGCGCCAGGGTGGCTGCTCCAAAGTAGGCGCCATCGGGCTTCAAGGAGGGCATCGCGAATTTAGCCCCCAGGCCGGCTCGGCGATATTCAGCAAAAATTTGCCCGTGAATGTCGTACAGGCATGCCCCTAACACATGATCTTCGGTGCGTAGGGCCGCCAACATTTCCCGAGCCGTCTTAGGATCGTTGAAGGCAAGAGAGGCCGCCGTATTTGCCCCTAGAGTGTCAGCCAACGTCGCCAGTTCGTTCGCAATGTCGGTATGAAATCTTTGTCGTTCGTAGATAGCGAATCCAACGCAAGCCAAAATGACTGCTAAGACGCTGGAGGTCAGGGTTAACAGCGCAAGTTTTCGCCGAATTGTAAGATCTCTGAAAATCATGCCCTTACTTGCCATGGCTTTCTCCCACCACCCGTTGCGCTAGCACCAATAACCGCGATCCAATTTTGAGATCTGCCGATTCGGCTGCCTCGAGATTGACCTCGAAGCGGAGTTTGTTGTCTTCGAGGAGAAAGTCGATCATTCCACCCGCATCGAGAAAACCGGCGGTCTCGCCCACCGTCAGAACCGGAGCATTGTGCAAATTCGCCACCAACATAGGAATGCGCTTGCTTTGCGCCCGGCCGAGAAAGACTATCTGGCAGGCCTGCATATCTTGTGGCTCCCCAAGGTGCCGAATGCGAAGAATTCGATTCCCGATTGCTTTGCCCGCTACCGTGCCCTCCAGTACCCCCTGAAAGGGGTCTTCCCCGAGGGTGCACAGAACCAGCGAATGGTCCGTTCCTGGCGGCTTCTCCGGAGGCCAGTCCACGAGTTGAGCAAAATGGAAAATAAATGCCGCCTTGACCCGGTACTCTTCGGCGGTTGTCTGCGCCCCGGTTCTTTTCCCAGTCCCTGCCAGCCAGAGAAAAAAAAACGCGAGCAACGCCACCCAACGAAGGGCCCGCGAAGTCGACAAGGAACCCGCGGACCGTGCGCCCAGGGCACTGCCGGCATGATCCGACAACGTCATGCGCATTTAGAACCGCCACGTGAGCCTGGCATAAGCACTGCGGCGGACCAGGCTTGGTGTCACCGTCAAGGCGGAGTCGGAGTACTCTTGGTGAAGATCCTGGAGTAAGTTCTGTCCCACCACGCCCAACGACATTTTGTCCGACGGGTGCCATACCAGGTTGACGTCGAGGCGCGTGTACGATGCGATCTTTGGAGCGGAAAGCCGTCCCACAAAATAAGCAGAGGTGGTCCACTCCCAATGCCAGGGAAGGTTCACGTTCGAGCGCAACTGAGCCTGTTGGTTGGGAATGCCTCCTTCGGTTTCCGGACCGGTGCCCACATCCAGGCTCGTCGCGTCCCGGTGTAGGTGCATGGTGAGGAATGTGTACCCGGGGCTAAGCGTCCATCGGTCAGCCAATTTCAGGCTGGCGAAGGCCTCGATACCATGGGTCTCTCCATGTAACAAGTTGGCGATAGCGATGGGCATGAGCAGATGTACCGGCGGAGGGTCCGCCTCCAGGCGCGTGGCTCCCGGTTCCCCCGAGAGGAGGTCCTGATACTGGTTGAAGAAGAGCGCCGAATCGAACGATAGTCTGTCCGTCCACGCCCTACGAAAACCGGCTTCGGTGGCGATCAAGTGCTCGTTCTTCTGCGCGGGATTTCCAAACACGCTGATCAAAATCGGAAGATTGTCCGGTCCGGGATATACCGCTTCATTCTCGCGAACCGCAGTTTCGCCGCGCGACGGCGTTCGTTGGGCGCCAGAGATCGCCGCCCAAAACATCTCTCGACCTTCTGGGGCCCACGTGACCCGGGCGTTCGGTTGCAGGTTAAATCCGTTGAAGTAATCGTGCTCGAGCTTAGTTCCTACGCTGACGTAGAGATGATCGGGGCGGACTGCAATCTCGTCCTGTACAAAAGAGTTGAAGATCTGATAGATAAGCGCCTGTGGATTTGCCGAGAAGCGAAATTCTTGCGCGACTTTGTCGGAATTCACGCGGTAACCGAGTCCCCACACAAAATCCTGCCGGCGACGCCAGACTCCGTGGTGCTGAAAGTCGACATCGAACGTATTCAAGCCGTATCCGTAGGTTGTATCGCCACGGTTGCTGCGATCGAAGTAGGCCTGGAGCGTGGTTTCCGAACCGGGCGACAGCACACGCTCCCATCGCCCGAGCACATTCCAACCGGAAAAACGATCGCGCAGGGCAAGGTTCGCATTTACTGGCGGCAGCAGGGAGACAATGGTAGTTACCATTTCTCCCGCGTTCCCTCTGACCGCTTCCCCTTCCATGGTCAGCGAATCTTTAGCGGAGACCTCTTCGTCGACCCGGAATCCGCCGTGGAAGCGGTACCAGTCGTCCTGAGCATTCTGGTGATCTGGAGTGAGGAATGGACCGATTTCGAACCCATCTGCGAATGCGCGATAGGCCCCACGAGCGCCGATCCTTCCCCCGTAACGCACCATCCCTGCTCCGTGGTCCAGGGTCCCTCCCTCCGCTGTTGCTATTCCACCTGGCGTTTCCCTGGTGATTTTGGTCATGATGTTGATGACCCCGTTGACCGCGTTTGCCCCCCAGACCGTCGCACCTGGTCCGCGAATGACCTCGATCCGATCGATGGAATCGAGTGGCACGTCCTGAGCATCCCAGTACACCCCGGAAAAGAGCGGTGTGTAGACCGTGCGGCCGTCAATCAAAACCAGAAGCTTATTGGAATACTGGCCGTTGAAACCGCGCGCGCTGATCGCCCATGTGCTAGGCGTGATTTGGGCCACTTCCAGTCCGGGGACCATCCGCAACAGATCCGGAATATTGTTCGCACCAGAGCGGCGGATATCCTCCTGCGTGATGACGAAGATCGCCGCCGGAACCCTGGATATCTTCTGCTCCTTCTTCGAAGCTGAAGTCACATCGACATTCATGAGGTCTTCAATCTGCAGGGAAGTCAGGTCGGTTTGCCCGTTCTGACCTTGAGCAACCAGGAGGGCTAAGCCAAGAAGCACCGACCCGCAGGCCACAGCTCTCATCAGGACTGGTTTCATTGCGCTCCAGATCCGGGTTTGCCATGTCCTCCTGGCGAGACCGACTTAGATACTCAATTAGCCCTATCGGCACACTTTCGCTGTCGCATGACGCTTGTGGATTGGAGATCGAGCGGAGGGAGTTGAACGGCAGTGGAAGAGGAGTCGGTGCGACAAGGCTTAAAAGTGTCAGTGAGAGTGACGCTTAAAACTTCCGTACTCGATTCGTCGTGAAGTGCATCAGCGCCTGGCGCCGACTGTCTGCGAACCGGTTTTACTTCGGAGGCAAGGGCGCCGCGGGCTCTGCTGCGGGCGCTGGCGGCGCTGCCAGCGGGACTTCTTCGACGATGTCGATACCGGCGCTGCGGAGCAGCTCCATCACCACGCTACGGTTGAGCCGGGTGAAGTCGAATTCCACGCGCATCGTTTTCTGCTTTTCGTCGAGCACAATCTTGCGAATCCCATAGACTCCGCGAGCCTTACCCAACGCGATCATGGCAGCTTCTGTCGGGTGCAGTTCGTAGCGATAGAGAACGTCTAGATTGGTCGTCATGCTGCCATCATAACAATGCGCACCGGCTCAACCAAAACACTCACTGGTGCTACAGGTGGGAAAGGTAGTTCACAATTTCGGGCGACGTCCAATCCTGGGCATTGATAAATTTCCGGCGGATCTCGCCCTTGCGATCGATCACGTAAGTGTCCGGGAAAACAAAGGTCCCGTACAGCGCGTTGCTATGCTGTTGTCCATCGCGAATCGTGGTGAAGTTGATCCGGTGCTCGTTCAGGAACTGCCGGTATGCGTCTTCGTTCTGGTCCACCGACACTCCCAGCACCACCAACTGCGGCATTTGTCGCTGCAACTCGTTAAGCGAAGGAATCTCCTCGATGCACGGCGCGCACCACGTTGCCCAAAAGTTGAGCACCACGACCTTACCGCGGTAACTGCTCAGCTCCACCCTGCGGGAGCCGTCAACAACCGTGAAATCCGGAGCTGGCTTTCCGATTTGCCGCGGATGGTCCCCCCGATCGCACCCCGCCGCCAGCACAAGCGAGAGCAAGAACACCAATCCGCCAATCCACCTGTTCACGCTTCCTATAATAATGACAACCGTCCCCACGTGGGACCCGTTCGCGTTTCTATAATGCAATCAATAGCTTCCGGAAAGGAAGAATGATGCGTCTCTCGGTCATCGTGCCCGCCCGCAACGAGGCCGATGTCCTGCGGCCATGCCTCCAGTCGTTGCTGGCCCAGTCAGAACCTGGTTTTGCCCTGACCGAGGATTGGGAATTACTGCTGGTAGACGACGGTTCGACCGACGCGACACGCTCCATCGCGCTCGACCTGGCGCCCGTGACCGTCCTCGATCCTGAGCCCCTCAAGCCGGGTTGGACCGGCAAGGCGAACGCCGTCTGGACCGCAGCCGAAAAATCCCAGGGAGAATGGCTCCTGTTTACGGATGCGGACACCATACACACCCCCGGCAACCTGCAGAGAGCCCTGCACGAAGCGCAACACGCAGAGGTGGCGATGCTTTCCTACTCGCCGCGGCAGGTGGTGACGGGTTTCTGGCAACGGGCGCTCATGCCGCTGATCTTTTCCGAACTTGCCCTCGCCTATCCACCAGACAAGGTCTCCGACCCCTCTTCGCGGGTTGCTGCTGCCAACGGGCAGTTCTTGATGGTTCAGCGAGCCGCATATTTTCAGGTGGGCGGTCACTCGGCGGTGTCCACGTCCCTACTCGAAGACGTTGACCTGGCGTTCCTCTTGAAACGCAGAAAGTTTCCCATCCGCTTCCGCTACGCGCCCGATGCTCTGAGCACCCGCATGTACCGCAGCTTCGGCGGCATGATAGAGGGTTGGACCAAGAATCTGGCCAGGTTATTTGCCTTTCCCTTGATGATGGCGGGCTGGAAGGCCCTCGATCTGCTGCTGCTTCTTGGTCTGCCGCTGTTGCTCTGGCATCTGTTTGCCCGGCCCATCGCCCGTTACGCCCTGGCCCTGGTCTGGATAAGAGTGCTGTGGAGGTTTTATGCCCGGGTAGCGAAATCTAATTTTTCTGCGATCGATTGTGCAGTGTCGGTGTTTGGTCTGCCCCTGTTCTGCTTCTTGCTGGCGCGTAGCTGGTGGCAACACACGGTGCGCAGCGAAGTGGCATGGAAGGGTCGGGCCTACTCCACGACCAAGCGCTGAACCAAATCCGAATAATTTTCAAGTGCCAAATAATGAATAAGATAGCCCTGCAACCGCATCTTATTTGCAGCTCTTGAATCGATATAATCGTGGCTAGGATTCCCTATGATCCTGCTCACCCGAAAAGCCGAGTTTTCTTCTTCCCACTACTACTGGTCGGACCAGTTGTCGGCGGAGGAAAACCTGCGTCTTTTCGGCAAGTGCGCGAATCGAAACGGCCATGGTCACAACTACACCCTGGAAGTGACCGTAGAGGGCGAAGTAGACCCCGTTTCCGGCTTTGTCGTCGACCTTAAAGAGCTGAAAGAAGTGATCAATCGCCAGGTAGTGGACGTATATGATCACCGCCATCTGAATCTCGAAGTCCCGGAATTCAAACACGCCATTCCGACCACCGAGAACCTGGCCATTGCCATCTGGAAGCGCCTGGAGAATCAAATCGACGGAGCTAAGCTGCATCGGGTAAGGGTGTACGAGACGCCCGATTTATTCTCCGACTACTACGGGGAAGCATGAGAGCTTACTTATCGCGTCGATATATCATGAGTGCCTCGCATCGCCTCTATTCCGAGGCTTACAGCGAGCAAAAGAACCGCGCTGTTTACGGCAAGTGCAGCAATCCCCACGGCCACGGTCATAACTATATCGTGGAAGTAACGGTTGGCGGGCAGGTAGATCCCGTGACCGGAATGGTCTGCAATCTGGCCGACCTGGATCACTGTGTCCAATCCAACGTGATCGACCGTTTTGACCACACCAACCTGAATTTTGATGAGCGCTTCTCGAAGGAAGTGCCCACCACCGAGAATCTTTGTATAGCCATTCACGACCTGCTCGCGGAGCACTTTGTTCACGCTGATCTTGAACGAGTGAGGGTGGAAGAGACGCGGAACAACTTTTTCGAATATGCAGGAAAGGGAAAGCATGGCACATCCAGCAGTCGTTCGTAAGCCTCCCGTCGGTAGGGGATTGAGTGGATATTCCACCGAGGATCTCTATGCCGAGTTGATCACGCGGTTAGGCGAAGACCCTACGAGGGATGGCTTGGTGAAGACGCCCGAGCGGACCGCGAAGGCGATGAGCTTTCTGACCAAGGGCTACCAGGAGGACGCGGAGGAAATTTTGCGCGGCGCGCTCTTCGATGTTGATTACGACGAAATGGTGATCGTGCGCGACATCGAAGTCTTTTCCCTGTGCGAGCATCACATGCTGCCCTTCTTCGGCAAGGTTCATGTCGCCTACATCCCCAAGGGAAAGGTGATTGGCCTGAGCAAGATAGCTCGTCTGGTAGAGGTTTTTGCCCGGCGCCTCCAGGTACAGGAGCGGCTTACCCGTCAGATTGCCGACGCCATTCAGGATGCGATTGATCCCCAGGGTGTAGGCGTCGTCATCGAGGCCCGGCACCTTTGCATGATGATGCGCGGGGTAGAGAAGCAGCACTCCTCAACCGTGACCTCTGCCATGCAGGGAGTCTTCCACCAGCAGAACACCCGCGCGGAATTTCTGACCCTGGTCCAGTCCCGCCCACAGAACGGCTACTAGCTTTGCGGCTGGCCAGGGCAGAGTCCAGCCCAAAACTCTATAGTAGAGAGTGTGAATGGGCTCTTGGTGATCGATAAACCGAGCGGGATGACGTCTCACGATGTCGTGTCCCGCCTGCGTCGCGCAACCGGCGAATCGATGATCGGCCATCTGGGTACTCTGGATCCAATGGCGACCGGGGTGTTACCGGTCTTGCTGGGGAAGTACACCCGCCTCGCCCAATTCTTCGGCCCGCTGCCTAAAACCTACACCGGAGCGATCCGGTTTGGGTTTGCCACCGATACCTACGATGCGGAAGGTGCGCCGACAACCACGGCTGTGATGGGCGTTCCTTTGCCTTCCAGCCGGGAAATCCAGGAGGCCGCCGCGCACTTTCGCGGCCAGGTGGAGCAGACCCCTCCGCCCTACTCCGCCAAAAAAGTAGATGGCAAGCCCGCCTACAAGTCTGCCCGGCGTGGGGAGACCGTAGCGTTAAAGCCGGTGTCGCTCCTGATCGAGGAGTTCAGCGTCGGCGAGCTGCGCGGCGAATGTGCCGAGTTTACGATCCGCATTTCGTCCGGAGGCTATGTGCGCTCGGTGGCTCATGACTTGGGCAAAGCGCTGGGTTGCGGTGCTCATCTGGCGCGGTTGCGCCGGGTAGCCGCGGGCCCCTTCACCCTCAGCCAGGCCCTCTCGCTCGAGGAATTGGCCGCCCAGGCGGCTGCCGGAACGCTGGAGCAAAGTTTGCCTCATCCGCGGACCCTGCTGCCGGAACTGCCTGCCACCACGGCCGACCTTTGGATAGCCGGCCGGCTGCGCAACGGGAATGCGGTGAATCTGCCCGAGTTCTCCACTGCTCCGCTGGCCAAGGTTTTCGCTGGCCAGCGCGATCTGGTGGCGATTGTGCGTCGCGTGGCCGGCACCCTCTTTCAACCCATTGTGGTCCTGGGTTGATGTATTCATTTCTTGAGTGCGGGCACGATCAGCGGCAGCAGATTTTTTGCCACCTGGGCATTTCCCTGGTCTGTCGCGTGGATACCGTCCGCCTGCATTCCGCCGGGAACTCCGTACACGTTTTTGAGCAGAAACGGCAGCATCGGCACGTGATACTTAGCCGCCAGCAGCGCATAGGTCTGGTTGAATTGCCGGATATAGTCGGGACCGTAGTTCGGCGGCAGCGTAATGCCGCCCAGCACCACCTTAGCTCCGGAATCGAGCAGGGTGGACACGATGCGATCGAGATTCTCCCGCGTGCTGGCGATGGGCAATCCGCGCAGCCCATCATTTCCGCCAAAAGCCACGATCACCACCACGGGCTTCAGGCGCAATGCGTCCTGGAGCCGGTCGACTCCGTCTTTGGTGGTGTTTCCGCTGATCCCCTGATTGACGACCTGGTAGCGATAGCCCATCGCGTTCAGGTCCTTCTCCAGGTAATCGGGATAGCTATCGCCCGTGTCCGCGCCGAAGCCGGCGGTGAGGCTATCACCGAAGGCCACGATCACCGGCCGCCCGTCGGGTACCGCAGCCGTCGTGTCGGCGGCCGGGCTGGCAGCCTCCGAAGCATCCGGCTGAGGACTTGTAGGTTCTGGAGTCTTAGACCGGCAAGCGGTCATCATCAAGCAAGCGAACAAAAGGCCGGCGATGTATCGGGAGCTCACAAGCCCACTCTAAAGCATCCAGCAGAGAGCCGAAGGGAATCGGACGGGTGCCCCACCTTCGCCAAGGCGTACTTGGGCCGAAAACGACGGGCGCAGCCCAACGATAGCTTTTTCTCTCGGCTCTGGACCAAGTGCACCAGAAACGCCTCGGTCCAGCACCCACTCTTTATGGAACCGTCGCCCTATCCTTTGTCATCCCGAGCGAAGCCGAGGGATCTGCAGTTCAGCCAACCTTTCGTGGAAGCGTGGAGTCTCGGCGTCACACAGAATTGTCATCTCGACCGGAGCGCAGCGGAGTGGAGAGACCTGCGGTTTTCTCTCGATCCTCACGCAGACACTTTGTCCCCTGAAGTACGTTTTCCTGAAGTATCTCCCACATTGTTAGTCAAAAATACGGGGCATTGAAATGATTGAAGTCCGCGCACTAAAAAAATCAATTCGAAATGGCAACCGAACCATCGAGATCCTCAAGAAAATTGATCTCTTGATCCCCGCCGGGCAATTTGTGGCCATCATGGGTGCGTCGGGAAGCGGCAAAAGCACCCTGCTGGGACTCCTAGCCGGTCTCGACTCACCCACCGAAGGAGAAGTCTTAATCGACGGCATCGAGATAAGCCGTCTGCCTGAGGACAAGCTGGCAGAAGTGCGCGGTCGAAAACTGGGCTTCGTCTTTCAATCCTTCCAACTAATCCCGACCCTCACTGCCTTGGAAAACGTCTTGCTGCCTCATGAACTGAACGGCGGAGGAAACGGCCGCGCCACCGCAGCCGACTTGCTGCGCAGTGTCGGACTCGCAGATCGCATGCATCATTACCCCATTCAGCTTTCCGGCGGCGAACAGCAGAGGGTTGCTCTAGCCCGCGCCTTTGTGATGCAACCGCCCATCATCTTTGCCGACGAACCCACCGGCAATCTCGATTCCGAAAACGGCGCCCATGTACTCGATCTGCTGCTCGAAAGAAATCGCACCAGCGGGGCGACCCTGGTGCTGGTAACCCACGACGCGCAAGTCTCGTCCCACGCCGATCGCCGCGTCGTTCTGCGCGATGGCATGATCGTCGAAGACACCATGCAAAGGCAGGCCTGAAATGGGCATCGATCAAAAACCCTCGCTAACCTGGACCTCCGCCGCAAAGATAGCCTGGCGCGAATTGAAAGCCTCGCGAGCTAAATTCTTGTTTGTGATCATCTCCGTCGCCATCGGAGTAGCCGCACTCACGGGTGTACGCGGCTTCAGCGATTCATTTCAGAAAACGCTGCTCGGCGAGGCGCGAACCATCATGGCGGCAGATCTCTCCGCTCGCATGTTTCGCCAGCCGACCCAGGAAGAAGAACAGCAACTGAACGTAATGGCCTCGCGTGGCGTCCAACGGACCCAGGTAACGGATACAGTTTCGATGGTCTCTTCGCCAGTCGATCCGGTGCCTCTGCTGGTGTCGCTCAAAGCAGTGGATCCGCATCAATATCCGTTTTACGGCACAGTCGATCTGCAGCCGGCAGGGAATCTCCGCCACGTGCTCACGGATTCGACCGTGGTGGTCGCCGAGGACCTGCTCATTCGCCTGCACACACAGGTCGGAGCGAACCTGAAGATCGGCGACAGTACCTTCCGCATCGCAGCCATCCTGGTGCACGAGCCGGACCGCATGAGCTCGGGCATGGGACTCGGGCCCCGGGTGATGATGACCCAGAGCGCGCTCGAAAAGAGCGGCCTGATACAGCAGGGTAGCCGTTCCGGCGAACGCTTTCTGTTCAAGCTGCCTGCCAACAGCAACATCGCCACCGTGCGCGCTCGCCTGGAACAAGTTTTACCCGATGCGCAAGTGACCGACTTTCGAGAGAGCAACCCCGCGTTAACCGACGGCTTGAAGCGTTCGACTGGCCTGCTCAGCCTGATCTGCCTGGTAGCCATGGTGCTGGGCGCGATCGGTGTGGCCATGGCCATGCGCGCGCATCTGCAGCAACGGGTCGAAGTGCTGGCCATCATGAAGTCGATCGGTGCCCGGTCCTCGGACATCCTGCGCATCTATCTCTTCCAAACGATCCTGCTCGGCTTGGTGGGTGGCGTGATCGGCGTCTGCCTGGGCCTGGGCGTGGAGTGGGTTTTCCCCACCTTGTTGGGAAAGTTCCTGCCCTTGCGCCTGGATCTGCGTCTTCCCTGGCATTCCGCGCTGGCGGGACTAGGCACGGGCATTCTGACCACGGTTCTCTTCTGTTTACCACCGCTGTTACAGATTCGCTCCGTCCGGCCAAATTTGGTGCTACGCAGAATGGTCGAGGAGCCCAGCGCGAAGCAGAGCTGGTGGGTCCGCCTGCGCCAGAGCAGGGCGGAATGGATCATCGCCGTCGTCATTCTGTTAGGCTTAGGTGCCATCGCTGCCGCGCTCTCCGATTCGGTCGTAGTCGGGCGCTGGTTCGCAGGGGCTCTGTGCGCGCTGCTCATTGTCATCCTTGCCATGTCGGCGCTGACCCTGCGGGTATTGCGCGCATTTTTGTCGCGCACCCGGATACATCTGCAATCCGCCGTTCGTCATGGGCTCGCGAACCTGTACCGGCCAGGCAATCAATCCGCCGCCGTGCTGGCGGCATTGGGCACGGGCGTGATGCTGATCCTCACCGTCTTTCTCATGCAGCATGGCGTGATCGGGGAGATGAAGCTGACGTCTGGTCCAAACCTGCCCAATATTTTCCTGGTCGATATCAGCAGCAAGGAACTGAACGGCGTCAAGCATCTGTTGGCGCAGCAGCCGGCGGTTGAGGGGGATGTGGAGACCCTTCCCTCGGTAGCGGGACGGATCGTTTCCGTGGACGGTACTGCGGCCGACGGGCTCAAGCTGAAGAATTACCCCCAACGCTTGCTACAGACCGTGTCACTCACCTGGTCGAGGGAGCTGCCGGTCGGATCCACCATGGCGCAGGGAGCCTGGTGGGACAGGGACGATGGGCAATCGCTCGCCGTGAGTGAGCATATTGCGCAGCGTCTTCAGTTGCATCTCGGTTCCCAAATTGTGTTCACTTCCAATGGAAGAACCATTCCGGTCAAGGTCACTGCGGTCATCCGTCACAATGGCCAGCACGTATATGCGCGCAGCGAATTCATCCTCACGCCGCGAGCGCTCTCTGGTCTGCCCGTAGTTTGGTATGGTGCCGTGCATGTCGACCCGCGGCAGGTAGGGGCAGTGCAGAGAGCACTCTTTAACGCCTATCCCACGGTGACGGTGATCAACATTGCCGATGTAATTGAGACCATCCAGGGAGTGGTGCAGCAGATCACCATCGTAGTTCGTTTCCTAGCCGCATTTTCAATCCTTGCGGGTGCAGTGATTCTCGCCTCCAGCATTGCCAGCACTCAATTTCGCCGGGTGCGCGAGGTCGTCGTGCTGAAGACCCTGGGCGCGAAGCGGAACCACATCGCCGCCGTCTTCAGCGTGGAGTTCATTGTGCTCGGCTTGCTCGCAGGGTTCGTAGGTGTGATCTTCGCCAACCTGCTCTCCCGGGTGCTGTTGCATCGGTTAGACGTGGCCTTTCATATAGAGTGGCTGGCGACGGCGATCGCACTGGTGGGAACAGCAGTACTGGCGACGGCCACCGGCTGGGCAGCCAGCTTCCGGATGCTGGGCCAAAAACCGCTGCAAATCCTCCGGGAGGAGTAGAGCGGGCGGCCGCACTGACATTTAAGAGGCTGTGGAAGACCGTCGAACGAAGGGCACGGCTTCAGAGGCTGCTGAAAACCTCGGTTTTGTTGTACGACTTTAGTCGGGCCGCACATGATTGAGCGTACGTCGGGCTTTAGAGCGTGTGAGAACTCAGAATTCCAAACTCAGTCCCTGTCCAAATTACATTTTAAAAATCTCCTCGGTTCAGCAACCACTGTTTATGGAACCGTTGCCCTTTCCTTTGTCATCCCGAGCGTACCCGGATTTCCTACTTCACCGCTCTCACCGTCGCCACTTATGTGGTTCTCTCTGAAGAGAACCACATACAGTTGACCGAAGCCGCAAATCTCTATAGGAAAACCGGGGAAGCCGAGGGATCGGCGGTTCTCTTCTTCAGCCTCGACGTAAACCCTGAGTGGCCTTTGATCCTGCTCGGCTGGATGGGCAGACCGATTACCGAACACTCACCAATTCATCCTTGGATGGGAATTTTCCTTTCCAACCAAAGCCAAAGGAAAAACGTGAAGGGTGCCCCAGGTCTCGCTTTTGAGACCTGGGATCCCCGAAGCCAATGCTCCATGGACACCCATGACGTAACCACAGGGTAGCGTATTTCCTTCGACTTTGTTCATCCAGCGATCGCGCCACCGAAGTGCTGAGCAAACTGGTACATCTGTCCTTTGAGGGTTGGACACCGTTCACCTGATGGACCGGCGCGGTGAGGGCGCCTGGAAACGCGGTTTGGCGATTTTGCGTGGCTTGGGCATGAGTGGTCAGAGGGGACTGTTATCTTGAAAAAAGCAGACTTGGTAGGCCCATGCACTGGTTGACAGTTTTTTTGGCGAGTGGTCGGCTACCTGGAAGTGGTCACTTGGCGGGATAAGAGACAGAGCCCTCCAAACTTCAGATTTGTCCAAATTAGATTTTTAAGTTGACCAATTTGGTCAGCACAAGGAGCATTCACTGGCCTTAAGAGGCGTAAGGAAGAATATCGAAGGAAGAACACGGCTTCAGCCGTACGGTAAATGGCCCTACGAGCTTTACAGCTTTAGCCACTGAGGATATGGTCTTCCCTCTCTGTTCCGCTTTTCCGCAGCCTCTTCAGCCCCTGCAGTCCCGCAGGGACGGTACACCCTGTAGCCCGGCACGGGAGTGCCGGGTAGGCTTAAAGTCGTTCATCAGCGCACCTTGAGAACTCGTGCCATTTAGACGGCAGCCGATCAACAGGCAACCTAAATCTTGTTCGGCCAAGCTCGCGTCAAAACACTCAACAAGTTACGATTGCCAGCACGGCCATGAACCTGTCCATCGCCGTACGGCAAATCAAGGTGAAGAGCATTACCCGCGAGATCGTGATAGCTACGTCCCTTCAAGGCGCTGTCGGCATCGCCGCACTAATTGGCCAACGATGTTTCCTAACACTAGTCTGATGAGTCGAAGTCTTCGTGGGAACCATGGCGGGCACAAAGAGCCGTGTGGTGACCGAACAGCAGAACAACCAGGCAACGGGCTCGGGGAGCTAAGCTACGACGAGCGGGCTAGACTGGGTGTTGTGAAACTCTCCTGCCATGGCGGCCGTCTGTTTTGAACATTACAACGCTCCGAAATGCCCGGCCCTTTTCCATCGAGTCGGGCTTCTTTTTGTCCTAAAAGGCAATCGGCGAGCTCTCCAGCAATATTGGACGTTAATTCACTCTGGATTAACGAGAAGGCTCCTGAAGCGACCTTCCCCCTGCCGCGGATGATCTCCACCTTTTGGATGAGGCGGGAAAATGTACGCGCGAGGTAGCATTATCGGGCCCATCCTCAGATCTGGCGCATGACGGCGGAAGGGTTTAATTCGTTTCGGAAAGAGCACGCATGGCTTGCCCTGCGAACTTGACGCAAACAAGTGGACTAAGCGAAGCGACTTACGCCATAGATACGGAGGCCACGCGGCTTTGCACAGGCTTGAGCGAGGATCAGCTGTGCTGGCGGCCGCGACCTCGCCGCTGGTCCATCACCGAGAACCTCGCACATCTGCGCATCACTGCCGAAGTCTTTCTGCCGGTAGTGGATAGCGCTCTGGCAACCACTAGACTATTGAGACCACAAAGCGACGGACCATTCAGCCTGAGTCTTTATGGCCGCCTCTTGAAGTGGCGTATCGAATCCCGGCCCATTATCAGAATGCGAGCGCCGGCGTTGTTGTGCCCGCAATTACTTTGTTCTCCACGCGAGGAGCTGGCGCATTTCGTGATTTCGCAGGCAGCCTTGCGGCACAGGATTGCGGACGCGGATGGCCTGGATCTCACCGCTTTTAGATTTTCCTCTCCGGTAGCCAGTTACTTCCGTCTCAACCTGCTTGAATTCTTCCTGACGTGCAACGCCCATGCCCGGCGACATCTCCGGCAAGCACACCAAGTGCGCCGGGCTCTGCCGTGATTCCAAATCGAGTGGCTGTTCGCCAGAAGGACTCGGACCGATGAGCAGACTCCATGTTTGCCTCACAATACCGCCTGCCATAGCTGGATGCTCCCGCAGAACATGACAGAGCAGGCGGACGTAACCGTGATCGGCGCGGGGCTCGCGGGCATGTCGGCATGCATTCATCTCGCCGAGGCGGGCCTAAAGGTCTTATGCATCGACGCGGGTGCGCTCGATAGCAGTCCCGTGGGCGAGTCGCTCGATTGGTCCGCTCCCGATTTGTTGAAAGGGCTGGGACTGCCGATGGAGCATCTGATCGAGCAGCGGATTGCAACCTACAAACGTCATGTGGTCCTAAAGCTCAAAGACGGCTCTCAGCAGGAATATATCCCGGGCGCGTGGCTGGGCAAGCCTCCTTACAACGTCAATCTCCGCACATTGCATGTCGATCGCGCCCGACTGAACGGTGAACTGCGTAAGAAAGTCCACGACCTCGGTATAAGGGTATTGAACGACCGTGTTGTACGTGTTGAGGCCGCGGAGCGGTTCGTGAAGGCCGTGTTGACGGCGAAGGGCGACCGCGTCGTGTCGCGCTGGTTTCTCGATGCCTCCGGGTCCGGCGCTAGCTTATTTCCGCGGGTCTTTCGCCTGCCAGTCTATCAGTATGGCCCACGCAAGGTTGCCATTTGGGACTACTTCAACGTTTCCGAGTCGATCGAAGGAACGACAATTTACGCGGATGTCGCAGGGGCAGATTATATGGACTGGGTCTGGCAGATACCAATCCATCCCAGCACCATCAGTGTGGGTTATGTATGTCGCGGCGAGGCAGTCAAAGAGGCACGGCAGCGAGGACTGAGCGTTCGGGAGATTTTCGCGGCACAACTGGAACGCTTTCCTGATCTGCGAGACCTGTCCAAAGACGCCGTGACGAAATCACCTCAAATCACGTCGTTTCGTTGCCGGGTTTTTGCCCGGACCGCGGGACCTAACTGGCTGGTAGCCGGCGAGGCTGCGGCGATGGTGGACCCGATGACTTCCAATGGTGTGACGGCCGCTTTGCGGCACGCACGTGAAGCATCGAGGCTGATTATCCGATTTCACGAGCGGAAAAGCATCCCACATCTGCCGGCCTCCATCTACAGCCAGCGTGTGCTGAGCCTGGCAAGGTTCTTTAACAGTGCCATCGAGGATGTGCTTTACGACGCCCCCGTCAGAAACCGGATTGGCCTTTTCAAAGCTGGTGATGTGTATACCATTCCAGCCTGGAGCATCAACGTTATCTACTCGCGGGTGGGCGCGGAAGGTTTCTGGTCGACGATGTTTCTTCGCTCGCTGCTTGCGTCGTTAAGGTGCGGTCTTGGAGCCTTCCACTGGATCTGTCAGCAGCGCGATCCCGATCGTCGGACTGTATGAGCCACGGATACCATAAAATCCAGCCATTCGCCCTCGGACGCGGCCAGCCCATGACGAAGATCCGGTAGGCTTGGGCAGAGTGCTCGTCCCAACGGGCGAGCACGATCAACGTCACAACTGAAGGGCTTTTCACGCCCCTGTCCTTTGAGGTTGTGATCCAGGCTTGTCGTGGCTGTGGTTTGGTTCTTTTCGAGAGAGATAAGTTGTCGTAAACTCCGACGGCAGGTAAAGGCATCAGAGTGTGCGGCTACCCATTTTGAAGAAGACCGAAAGATGAGCGTTAAAGAGACCTGTTATCTCCCCCGGCAACGATAACCCACCTTTCGATGGAGGCAAAGATAAACGCAGGACTGGTAGCATGGCAGCCCCGCGATGCCGGCATGTATGCGCAAATGGGTCAGCACCTGGCCGAGCATGGCTATCTGAAATCGTCGCAAAGATAGTGCGCATCAACTATTGCCCGAAGCCGGAGGTAATCGTCGTGCCTGGCAAACCGGACGAGCGAGCGCCGGATGTCGCATACATATGCGTTGATTCCGATGAAAGAGGCTACACCGAACGGTTGAGAAAGTTCCCCATCGACCGATGCAGGACAATCCAGCGGCATAGCAACTACTATCCATGCGTGCAGCCCACCACGATTTGTTCATGTTTTCTTGAACCTGGGCGGACCCTGCTGCTGGTGATCCCGCCAGTATTTTGTCATGCACGGAGTTCTTGATGATGCGGCACCTTCTCTAGGGCACATGTTACGACCATTCATATCAATAGGGTGTCACGCGAATCCGACAGTGTTACCCACTTGTAGTGCAAGTCTTTGGGGGCTAGAAAATAACATGAACTTCGTTCGCGGTGTGGTGGCAATTGTATTGCTTGCGTGCCTCAGTTCTTCTGCGCAGCAGATCACGGGAAACATTCGCGGAACAGTTACCGATCCAAGCGGCGCAGTCATTGTGGGCGTCGAGGTGACAGCGCAGCAGACGGAAACGGCCTTGTCGCGCATGACGACGACCGATCGCAGTGGCAACTACGTTCTTCTGGAACTTCCGGTCGGACACTACCGCCTGCAGGTCGCAGCGAAAGGTTTTCAGAAATACGTACAAGATGGCATCACGCTCGCAAGATTTTCGAGATCGCAGTTACCCTTCCAAACAAGGGTGTGGTTTTTAGCGTCCTCTCGTTCGCTTCGCTGCCCTGTTCGCCACTTGGCCGAGTAGTCCTTAGCCTTGATCGGAAATGCCTCGGGGCAGGGTGCTGAGGGAGCGAGAAATTGCTCCGAGGCATTTTCGATAATTGCATATTCTTCTTTTTCTGCGTTAGTGACGCAAAGAACGAGAACCCATCTAACAGGATCGTCTCCATTTCGGGATAACGGATCCCACCCCTTTCCATGGCTCAGCGGGGAAGCACATCGTTGTCCCCTTGAGGAGCGCTCCTTATCGTGGAAAGCGGAAGTTTCAGGTGTGCTTCAGCCATTTTGTCGGGCATGCGAGCGATCCACTGGTTCAGAGAAATGTCGGCATAGCGTGGGCTCTTAAACATCTCGAGAAATACAAGATCTTCAGTCCCTGTGTTCTCGATGCTGTGGCCCGCCATACTAGGCACATACCCGACGTCGTTAGCGTTGAAATCCATGGTTCTCGCTGTGGCGCCTGTCGTGACAACCGTCATGCGGCCTTTGCCCCGAATCCAGTACTGCCACTCGCTTACATTGGGGTGCCAATGCATCTCGCGAATTGCGCCCGGCTTGAGCGTGACCATAGCCGCTGCGATCTGAGTCGACGCCGGGAAGTTGCTCGAATCAACGACCTGCGCTTGACCTCCGGATCTCAGCTGGGTGGGAGCCATGCCAGCCAAATTGAAGGTATACCTGTTCTTGGTTTCCAGATGTTCGCCAAGAAAGCGTTTGTCGTCCTCCAGGCGTCCCGGCAGCGGCGCCTCGAAGATATACAACTCCGTGGGCGGAAGCTGATCGAAGGCTTGCCGGGTCCAACCCATATTCTTCTGTACAGTATCCGGGGGCGTATGAGCTAAAAACTCCGAGAGAAGAAACGTGTCGTCTTCGGAGAAAGCGCCTCCGTCGAACACCAGGAGAAACTCGCATCCGTCACCTTCCAGGCCCTGAATGGAATGTGGATAGCCAGCCGGAAAGTACCAGAGGTCTCCCGCACCGACATCATCTATGAACATCTTGCCGTCCGGCTGCATGACGGAGACTCGCGCCTTTCCGGTGAGCATGATCGCCCACTCATTAGCGGTGTGCCAGTGTAGTTCGCGGAACGATCCCGCGGTAAGCCGCATGTTCACTCCGGCAATGTCCTTCGAGGTGGGCAATTCGCGTTGCGTGACCTGGTGGGTCCATCCTCCGGCCTGGATACGTTTCGGTGCTAAGTCGAAGGAAAACCAGATGGCACCTGGATTTCCATGATCCGTAAAAGGGGGCTGATTGGAGTTAGGGTTCTCCGCGAGAAGCGACTTGTTCTCGGGCCCCGGGTCGCTGCTGCTGCCGTCCTGGCGGTCTTTCTGCTGCTTCTGTCTCGTTTGTCCGTAGCTCTCTCCGGTCAGAAGAGGAATGCCGGCTCCCGTAAGCGCTGCCCTCTCGAAGAACGTGCGGCGTGACAGCACGACTGCGTCCGCTTGCGCGTTAAGTTCGCTCCCTACAGTTTCTCTATGTGCATCAAGTTGCTTCATCTTCGTTCTCCCTTTTGTTATTTCTGCACGCAGACCGGTGCGATCAGTTCGTCGACGGCCAATTTCTCCGACCGCACCGCGCGGAAACCAAACGCCTCTCCCCAACCCTCCAATCCCTGGTCGGTGCTCACCTAACGAGCAGCGAATCCGCGACAGGTAGTCCCTTCCTTCCCCGCGCTGAGGCTGCAGCACGCGTATCCGGTTCGAAGGGGATGCGCAGCGGAAAATGTCTCAATTTTTGCGATGATCATTGTGGATTCCTAGTGCCACTCTCTATGCCGTCACGGAAATCGCCAGATGACTCCTAAGACTTGTTGTTTCGCGGATCATCTTTCGGGTTGATGTATTCAAGCCCAAGCGGTCCAATCGCCGTCACTTGCGTGACGTACTCGCTGGATCTAGCCCAATGGAAATGGGGCGTGTTGCCGGGCAGCACGAGGACGCTCCCCGGCGGGTACGCCTGCAGCTTATTGGGGTCGAACTGATCGCCCAGGCCTATGTAGAAAACGCCGGATATGACGGTGTACACTCGATCCTCCGGGTGCCGGTGTGGCATCAGTTTCACGCCGTGGGGCGCTCGGACCCTGATCGTGTAGGGCCCGGGCTGCGAGGGATGACCGACAATGGTGGCTAAGAGGACGGAAGGTGGAAACGCTGCGAAGGATTTCCAGTTGACATCTTCGGGGAGCACGGCTGTAAAAACATCCTCGCCCGGCTGGTGGGGTCGAACGTTGTCTTGCGGTGCTTCCACCACGGTTGCTCTTTTCTGATCTGACATGCCTAATCTCCTGTTCAGAAACTCGTATTCCGTACACAATTAAGATGAAGTCACAAGCGTCGATAGCTACTGGACGAAAGTATCGGTCGATACCTTCATATCAGTCGCGCTGCCGAGCCTTAGACTCCTAAAAACGACCAACAACATCTGTCGTATCGGACAGCCTTCCATGGAATTCCTACCCTCCTGCTTAGCGCGAGGGAACTGGGTTTTCGTCACCGGAATCGATCGTGAGATGCCCCCGCTCAACGGGACAGCAATCACGGCCATGACAACTGGAAATACCAAAGCCCAAAGCTTGAAGTGAAGTTCAAGCAATCCGCCTCCAGCACAACCGGCGACGAAACCCGCAATGGCTGGAATGGTCATTCGGATTCGGCGCCGAGCCTGGGCCGTTTCCTCAGGCGAGACATTGCCGCATGCCAGAGTTACGAGGTCAATGGCAAACAGGACAGTATCCGTGGTGAGGACTGCGGTCGTAGGGAAGCCCGGCAGGTCGAGTTTGACGAGTGCATTTTGAGTGGCCATCGCTGCAACCCCAAGCATTCCCACAGACGCTGCAACTGCGCTACCGGGATTACTGAAAGGACCAAGCGCGACAGAAAGCGCGAGAAATCCAGTCAGAAGTGCCGCCTGTAAAATCAACAATGCTCGCAAAGTAGGCTGCTTTGGTCTGTCTTTGAAAACCCAAACAACGGCCGCCAAAACAGCGATAAAAACCGGAACTGCGATCATCGGTCCGATCCGGCTAAAGCCACCGGTTGTGTAATGGGTAACCAGAATTACGATGTTTCCCGTAATGTGCGCGGTAAATAGTCCGCCGAGTGCAAGGAATCCAATGACATCGACCGCACCCGCCGTCACGCTCAAAACGGCCACAAAGAGCCAGTCGAACGCATGCTGTGGAGGTTGCTCAAGCGCAAGCTGATCTTTTCTTGTCATCACGGATGCGATTACATCAGAGGCGCGGGTGCGAAACAATTGGACGATGGTATCGCCGATACTTTGGTACCGATCGAGGTGATAAGTGACGCTCATGTATCCGTTACCGGATTCAAGCTGTCCGACAGGTTCGTGATTGTATCTGAGGGCGTTGACTGAAGTGGAAGCTGCAGTTGCGGCCCCGGCAACCTTCATCTGATTAACGGACTATTCGATGCCCACCGCAGCAATGCTTCGGAACTTGCGAGCGTGTCGCGTGTTCCGAGCAGTGAGATCGGCACCGGATATTTTCGGGAACTTCGACGGATGTGGCTCGCGGTGGTTGCGAATTGTCTGAGGGTCGGGATGCGCGAAGCGAGACAACTCGACTTAGCCCCAGCCGGCAAATGGGGATTACGCGAGCGTGGATATAGATGATCAACTCGCCCGGGGGCCATTTAGCCTTGGGGCACGTGCGAGGCGAAGCTTCGCTGCCATTTTCACCAGGTCGGCGAGAGAGTCGGCTCTCATTTTTCGCATCACCTGGCCTCGGTGGGCCTTCACCGTGATCTCGCTGATGCCGAGTTCGCTACCGATCAGTTTATTCAACAGGCCAGACACCACCAACGCCATGACCTCCCGTTCGCGATGGGTGAGAGACGTGTAACAGTCTCGAAGGGCCAGGATCTCTGCCTGACGATCAAGAACGACACGACTGCGTTCGATCGCGTGCCGGATGGCTCTTAACAGCACTTCATCGCCAAACGGTTTCGTCAAGAATTCAACAGCCCCGGCCTTCATGGCTTGGACCGTCATCGGCACATCGCCATAGCCCGTGACGAAGATGATCGGCATCTCAGCCCGTTCGACGGCGACGCGCTTCTGAAGATCCAGACCGTTGAGGTCTGGAAGTGAAACGTCAAGTACCAGGCAGCTCGGAACAAGAGCTCGTGGACGGCTGAGGAATTCTTGCGCGGATGCGAATGTCTCCGACTGCCAGCCTTCGCAGCGGATTAGCAACTCCACCGACTCGCGCACAGAGATATCATCGTCCACAACGAACACGATTGGTTGGGCATACGACATGTGGGATGGCGCCAATTCCTTGTCAAGTGCGCGCGTCATGTTCATTCTATACTCCTTAAGACGCCTGAACGAGGCGCGAATCGCTCATCTGCCGCTCAGTGCAGACTGGAGCGCCTCAAACAAAGCGCTATCGCCGAAAGGTTTAAACAGGCACTCCTCGGCGCCCTGTTCGAGCATTCTCGCGCGGATAGTCTCGTCTCTGTTCGCAGTGATGAAAATGATCGGAATCTTTTTCCGGCGGACCTTCAATTCGTGCTGGAGGTCGGGTCCGGTCATGCCCGGCATGGCGATGTCGAGGATAAGGCACTTGGTCTGGTCAAGGCAATCGGACACAAGGAACTCTTTCGCGGACGAGAACGCTCGCGCTACATAGCCGAACTCCAATAGTAAGTCGGGTAGGGACTCACGCATAGATTCGTCGTCATCGATCACTGTCACAAGCGGACGTTTGGCTAGCATCATAGGTAACAAGAATGCACCACTCAAACGACGGCGTCCATTGTGCTTTGGTATTGCTTTGCCGCCGACATCAGCAAGAGTGCCCTGCGCCAGCCTGTTCATCCTCTCGAAGTCGCGGACAGATTCGTAGTCGCCTGCCGCTGACGCAACTAACCGTCATAGGTCCCTCACGGCGCATCCGTCACGTCCGACGAAGAACCACTGTCGCGATTACGGTCGGCACCCATCGCGCTCTCGGATGCGTGAGGAATGGAGAATGAAAACGTAGCTCCCT
Organism: uncultured Acidobacteriaceae bacterium; assembly: GCA_963830325.1. Lineage (GTDB taxonomy): Bacteria > Acidobacteriota > Terriglobia > Terriglobales > Acidobacteriaceae > PALSA-350. The sequence continues at coordinate 165 of CAWHMV010000020.1, read as the reverse complement.
GACCGTCATTTGGTGTTGCCCAGAGACGGCCGCGATGACTCTCGATAATCGAGCGACAGACGGAAAGTCCGATTCCCATGCCGTTATTTTTTGTTGTGTAGAACGCTTTGAAGAGTCTGTCGGCAACTTGAGGATCGAACCCGACTCCAGCATCCTCCACGGTCA
>CAWHMV010000019.1:0-113826 GCA_963830325.1 uncultured Acidobacteriaceae bacterium | reverse complement strand
TTTCCCCAGCTTCACATCGTCGGCGATGCAATTGTAGGGGTTCATAGGTTGACCAGGGCGCCCCTCTTGCTCAACGATTCGCTGGCCGCTTCCAGCATCTTGACCACGCGCAGCCCGGCGCAACCATTGTTAAAAGGCTCTTTACCGGTAGAAATGCAATCCACAAAGTAGGACAACTCCTGACGTAGAGCCTCAACCTGCTCCAGTTGAGGAGCCCACATGTCGCCGGAGCGATAGTTCACCAGCAACTCGTACACACCTTCCCGGTTGGTAATGTCCACTCCCTTGTCGTAGACCTTCACCTTTTCGTCGGCCTCGAGATCATTCCAGACCAGCATTCGCTTTTCGCCGCCAATGAGCGTGGTTCGTACCTTTACCGGGGAAAGCCAGTTGACGTTGATGTGCGCGATGACTTTTTCAGGGAAGTAGAGCGTCATGAAGGCAACATCTTCATACCCGTTCAAATGTCTCTGACCCGTGGCCACGACGGCTTCCGGACGCGCCTTGATGAGGTAATCCATGATCGAGAGATCGTGCACCGCAAGATCCCAAAGGACATTGATATCGTGCTGGAAAAGACCAAGATTGACGCGAGTGGAATCGTAGTAATAGAGCTTGCCCAGGGTCCCTTCGTTAAGTAATTGCTGGATTTTCTTCACCGCACCGGTGAACAGAAAGGTATGGTCCACCATGATTTTCAGATTCTTTTTCTGCGCCAGGTTGATCAATTCCTCCCCTTGCGCGGCATTGCACGTGAAGGGCTTTTCGACAAATACGTGTTTGCCGTTCTCCAACGCAGCTTTTGCTAACTCATAGTGAGTCCAGACCGGAGTGACCACCGCAATGGCGTCGATCGCAGTGGACGAGAGGACCTCCGCAGTGTCTCGAGTAACGTCGATACCCGGATAGGCCCTCTGTGCTCGCTTTCGTGCCGTCGGACTCGTTTCCGCAATAGCAAGCACCTGGGAATGCTCCAGGCTCGCGAGGTTTCTGACGACGTTTGGTCCCCAGTAGCCGTACCCAATTACACCGAAGTTCAAAATGTCTCACCGCCTCTTATATAGTGCCGATGATTGCGAGAAGCATCGATTTCGCCGAATCCGGGGCGCTTCAGGGAAACTCGGGAATGAGTAGGTAATAACCGGATGAAAGAAACAGCTCGGATGCAGAGCTCAGTGTGCACCGTCTCCACGGAGCACTGCACGGGGTGTGCGCATGAGAATCATGATGTCTATCCAGGGCGACCACGACCTGGCGTATTGCAAGTCAAGCCGGACCATTTCGTCGAATCTGACTCGGCTTCGGCCGTTCACCTGCCACGACCCGGTAATTCCGGGTTTGACTTCCAGCACACGGCGGCGGTGCCAGGTATCATAAGCCGCCACCTCATAGGGGATCGCGGGGCGGGGGCCCACCAACGACATCGTCCCTTCAAGAACATTCAAGAGCTGCGGAAGTTCGTCCAGGCTGGTTCTGCGGAGAAACTTCCCCACTCGCGTGACCCTGCGGTCGTTGGTCAGCTTGTAGACACCTTGCCCAATACCGCTCGCCGCCAACCGCTCCGCCTGACCGGCGATCAGTTTCATTACATATTCTTTGTGGACGCTGGGATCACTGTCGATGCGCATCGACCGAAACTTTAGAAATGTGAAGGATCGGCCATACTGTCCGATCCGTTGTTGTCTGAAAAAGACCGGCCCTTTGGAGGATGCTTTGACTGCGATTGCCATCAGCAGGAACAGAGGTGCACACACGATCAACACCACGACGCTGACGACAATATCCATCAACCGTTTTATACCCAATAACGGTCTCCTGCTAATGTTCCTGGTTGCCAGGTCGGGATATAGGGCCGGATTGCTCGGGCGTCCGGAAATGTCATGGTCCCAATCATCGGGAAAGAAGTGAAACGAGATGCTGACCCGGCTGAATTGCTCTAACGTCAACTTGTCTCGTAGCGTGGTGCTCACTCTGCCGAGGATCGTACTTAGAATCGAATTTTTGACTGAGTTCTTTTCATCGACTGCGAGTCCGGTAAAGATCACACCAACTGTAGCCCGGTCTTTGTACCAGCCGATCACATCTGTCTCTCTAGTGGATGACACGAGGGTGGGGACGATACTGCCGAGGGCTTTCCCATTCTTTTCCGAAGCTTCATGATTGCCAGCATCCAGCAGCATAAGCAGAAAGGGTATCCTGGAACGCTCTGTCCTTTTGCGCTCAACAGCGATCATCCTTTGAAACGCGTCCTCGTTCAGGACCTCGCGTTCTTCAGGCACTACAGACTTGAAGCGAGGATGTACTGGGTTTGAATCATTACCCGAACGTCGCACAGTCACGATTTCCTCCCCTATCCCGTATCCTTCTTCGCCAGGCAGGAGTAAACAACTGATTTACACTTTTAGCTTTGACGGAATAATCGGGGCGTAAGCCCTCGGAGATGGCGCGTTGAGAGATACTTGGCCTGATCAGAGGCCAACCTATTCTTTCGATCCGGCGTCCGGCTTTGAAGCCGTGGACGGGACTCTCGAGTAATATTGGACATTAGCCGTCGACCTCTTGGAGCCATTCACCAACGCGCCAATCACTTTTTTGGGCTCGAGCGCTTCAAGCCCTCTCATTAATTGCCGTTTCTCGGTAGTTCCTTCGCGCACGACCAGGAGGATTCCGTCCGCCAACCGCATCCAGACGCTGGTGTCGGCCAAGGGCATCACCGGGGGCGAATCGATAACGATCCAATCAAACCAGACAGTGAGCTGATCCATCATTCCAGAGAGTCTCCCTGACTGAAGGAGTTCTAGAGGATTTTCCAGAGCGCTACCCGCCGGCAAAAGCCAGAAGCCTGGGCCTTCGAGGTGGTAGATACTCTTCGTCAGATTGCCCTCGCCCTGGAGGCATTGACTGAGGCCGGGAAGCGTTCCCACCCCGAACATCTTGGACAAAGTCGGTCGCCGCAGATCGCCCTCCACCAGCAATATCCTTTGCCGCACTCTTCGCGCGAAGCTGCAGGCGAGGTTGGCCGACACCATACTTTTGCCTTCCTCGGGAATTGTGCTGGTGATAAGCACTTTCTTAAGTGCCCGTTCCCGTCGAAGATGTTGCAGGCGGATCCCCAGGAAGCGAAAGTTCTCCGCTGCCGGGCTTTCGGTGTCGGTGAAGCAAATTAACTTGTTCTCGGCGGGAACCATCACCTGCTGGGATTGGAATTGGGGGAATACATCATCCTGGTGCTCGTCAATCCGGGGAAGTTCTGCCGGTGGGGGATCGTTTACTGCGACCGCAGTTGGCGCGACGATGCGGACCGCAGACGGCGTGTCGCGTGCCGCGCTTCGCGCCGGGCCCAGTTTCTCGGACTTTTTCATGCCGTCCCGTTCCGAAACGGCACGAAGTTCCGCAAGCTCCAGCACCTCAGTGGCTGCCGGCAAGGCAGACAAATCGACTCCCGAGCGTTCAGCTTCCGATCTTTGTAACGCGTCAAATATAAGGCTCATGTTTCCTCACTTGAACGGCCACGACCCGCCGGCCTCGGCTTCGCTCGCGACGGGTTCTTGCAACGAGGAATACAGATCCGGGACAACACCGTTTGTGGGTCGCGGAATATCTATTCCGTTCGGGACAACATGCGTCCTGGCCTGAGGCACCCGAACTACATCGAGGCGGAATTCCGTTGCCACATCTTCGATAATATCCGGGGTCACACTTCGAATTTGCCTGGCGTAAGCGACCACCAGGGCGTTTTCGCAAATGGTGTTGATCAAACGAGGGAAACCGCGCGAGTGACGATACACAGCCCTAATGGTCTGCTCCGGAAACAAGGCGTCGGCCTGCGGGGCTGCTGACGCAATCTGGAGGCGCCGCTCGATGTAGCCTTTGGTCGCCTCCAGATCCAGGGGATCAAGGCGCGCGCGAAGAGCAATTCGTTGCTTCAGTTGCCTGAGTTCAACGGAATCGAGTTTCTCTTCAAGTTCGGGCTGACCGACCAAGACGATTTGCAGCAGCTTGTCTTCGGCCGTCTCCAAATTCGTCAACAAGCGGACCTCTTCAAGTATGTCCGCGGACAAATGGTGCGCCTCATCGAGGATCAGTACGGTGGTAAGTTTGTTCGCTCCCCGTGAGACCAGGAAACGACTCAGGTCAAGCAAGAGCTCGCCTTTGTTCTTGCCAGTGGTGGCGAGCCCGAAATCGGAGAGGATGTACTGCAGGAACTCCGTGGAAGAGAGCCGGCCGTTAAATAGATATGCGTAGGCGACATCCTGGCTCTGTTTGAGCAGTTTTAGCAGGCAGCGAAGTAAGAGGGTCTTTCCAGTACCTACCTCTCCGGTCACCACAACAAATCCTTTGCGCTGCCGAACGCCATAATAGAGTGCTGCCAGCGCCTCGTTGTGCCGCCGGGTGGAGAAGAGAAAAGCGGGGTCGGGCGTCAGTTCGAACGGATTGCGGGCGAGATTGAAGAAGGTCTTGTACATTGGGAAGCGAAACCTAACTGTGTCGATAGCTGAACAAAGAACCCGCTGCGATAGTGATAAATACGAGCGCAGTCATAGCCCATGCCCACCAAACCCTCTGCTTGTTCTTTCGTTCATCCGACGCCGTTAAGATCTCCGGGATCTCGGAAATCACCTTCATCGGCAACAGAGCTTTAAGTTGCTTTTCACTATGCAGCCGATCGTCGATGAATTCGAGTCCCCCGGCCACCACAACGCCCAACGCTAGACCGAGACCTAACCCCATTCCACAAAACTTGAGGCGGTCCGGAAAGTCCGGCTTCAGCGGCAGACTGGGTGGATCGATCATGCGGAATCGCTCACCTTTCTGCATCTGTTCCATACTGGTGGCCATCTTTGACTCGATTTCTTTTTTCAGGAGATCGTCGTAGTTAGCCTTGCTTTGATCGTAACCGCGGGTCAGATCTGCCAGCTGCTGCTCGCGCACCGGTTCGTCGTTCAGACGTGCCTGGTAGTCGTTGATTTTGGCTTGGAAGCCGGCGACCGACTGCTGACGGTTGACAATCTCGGCTTTATTGGCTTGCAGCTGGCTTTGCAGCTGCAGGACCGCGGCGTTTTGTGCCACATCCGCCGGATCGGTGGCGGCCGTACCTTTGTCGGATTGGCTGGCGGCGTTGTTCTTGTTCTTCAGCTCTGCAACGAGTTCGCTCCGCATCCTTTCAGTTTTGGCTATCTCGACCTTCAGGCTGCGAATATCGGGGTGTTGGTCGGTGTACTGAGCACCCAGGGTAGCGAGTTGTGACTTTAATTTGGAGAGTTGCTGGTCAATTGCCAACAAGCCGACTGGAGTGCCGTCGGGCGTGGTCCGGGTAGGCGCCTGGGTGGACCGATATTGACTGATCAGGGTCTCCAGGTAGATTCGCTGCTGTTGGGCGGTATTGAGCGCATCCTGTTCGTTCCCCAGCTGCGATTGCAAGCCAGACAGGATTTGCAGGTTACTCGCCTGCTGGGTAGGCAAGTCGCCTACGTGCTGCCCTTTAAACGCCCGGATCTTGGCGTCCTGTGCGGCAAGACTTTGCCGCGCGGCTTCCAATTGGGTTTCGAGAAACCTGGTGGTGTCTTCGGACTGTTGCTGGCGCACTTCAAGATTTTCGTTAATGAAGAGGTTGGTCAATTCGCTGGTGACCTGCTGAGCAACATGGGGGTCGCGCGCGGAAAAATAGATTTTGAATGCCGTAATCTCGAGGTTGCGAGTGTCGCGCACAAGCTCGATCTCGATGTCTTTGCGCATGCTGGCAGCTTTTTCATCCGGCGTGAGCTTGCTGCGGCTCCCGCCATAGAGGCTCAACTCGTCAATAATATGGAGAAGACGCGTGCGACTAAGAATTTGTTGACTGATGTTCTGTATCCGGTCTTGCAAATCTTCATTGATATTCGATACGACGTAGTCTTTCGACATCGTGGGCTGTTCCACGAGGATCAGCGTGCTGGACCTATAAGTTACCGGGAGAACCCAGCTAACTCCCCAGACTACCAGCCAGCCAAGAAGTAGCGCTATCAGGAAATGGGGGTAGCGGCGGCGTACCAGGTCCAGGTAGCGCTGCATATCGAGCGGTTCTGAGTTCTGTTCCTCGAGGGCTTCTGGCATGATTATCTTCCTAGCGGCCTGGAAAAATTATAGCTGAGGGAGACGGACCCGCGATTGATATTAGGCACCTCGAGGACCGCTGGTATGCTGTACTTCTGGTGCAGATTGGAATATCCAAATTCCACTCTGAAGTGCTCGCTGAGTTGGTGATGGACCGAGACAGCTCCCGAGATGCTGTGTCCCCCTTGGGAGGATAGGAAATAAGACGGGCTTAACCCTTTGTTGATCGCGTAACTCGCCACAACTCCCAAGCCCCAGGTGCGTGCCAGCCTCCATCGCGCAGATACGTCTGCGCTATTGGATTGGAAGGCTCCAACCAGGCCCATGCCGCCATTAATGACTCGCGCATAGCTGGCCGCAAAATTGGTGCGGAGCCCTTGCCAGCTCATAGTTGCGGTTAAAGCAGGCGACCATGAGTTGTAAGTCGGCAGGGCAGACTGGGAGATGCTGTATAACTGTGGACCGCCTGAGACCGAGAAAGAAACGGTGGGCCTCAGATAAACCGTATAAAAAAGGAGGACCGTGTTTGTCTGAACATCACTGGATGTATTCGGAGGGTAAGTCAGGCTTTTTGAATACTGATACGTCGCACCAATGTAGTGGTTTCTGGCCACTCGGTGACTATAGAAGCCCTGCCCCCCGCTCGTATTCGAGCTGTAGAGACCTTGGACTTCGTTTGGTTTGGAGGTAGTCCAGATTCGTATATGTTCCCCCGAGGCCGACCATAGCATTCCTGCTGAACTGATACGTCAGTTGGGCATTCGCCCGATTGGCTAGCAGGTCTGCGACCAAATCGATCGCGCCGGTTAGCGGAGGCTGTGGCGAACCAGATACCGGCGGTCCCGAAAGCGCATCTTGCTGATTGAATACGTTCCCGGTCTTATTAAGGTCGTACCGCAGGGTCACCGTTACATGAGGACTTAGCAGGTACTGGAAAGTCGTGATTAGACCCTGAGTCGATTGATTTTGTGCGCTCGTGCCTTGATAGATCGTGAGGCTTGGGGTGTAAGTCAACATCAAATGCTGCCGCGAAGTGGCCTTGTCGATTTCGATCGAGGGGAAAAACGAGTAACTAAAGTCGGAGACCGGAATGGCGCCGATCTGTCCTTCCACGTCGTTACCGTATGCGGTGGTGAGCGCGAGTCCGCCGAGTAGATAATTTGACCGAGCTTCGGACCCGACCCCAGTCGGCAAAGCTTCACCGCTCACTGGGGGTGGTGTTGCCATTCGGTCGCCGCCTCCCACCGCGAAGGGCACCTGGGACCAAGCGGGGATCGGTAGGAGCAGCGCGATGCTAAGGCAAAGTCGTTTAAACATAGACACCCCTCAAGGCACGACGATGGTATCGCGCGGCTGAAGCTTGATGTTTTGCTGAAGATCCTTGCCCTTGATAACCTTCTTGTAGTTAAAAACAATGCGGGTCTCACCACCATCAGGATTCTGGCGAAGGATGTAAATGCCTTTTTCGTTAGCGAAGTCTCGGAACCCGCCAGCAGTCGCAATTGCATCGAGAACCGTCGTCGCAAGGTCCAGCGAGTATGATCCCGGCTTCATAACCTGTCCCAGGATGTTGAACTTCTGACTGTGAATCTCCTGCACCATTACCGTGACTTCCGGTTCCGCTATGTAGTTCCGAAGTTTGCCGGCGATGTCCTGTTCGAGCTGCAACGGAGTCCGTCCCGTGGCCTGTAATTCTCCTACCAGGGGCAGAGAAATTCTTCCATCTGAGCGCACAGGAATTGAGCGGGAGATATCCGGTTCTTTCCAAACATTGACCGCCAGGAGGTCATCATTACCGATGATAAAGCTGGCATCGTGCGGCTTCTGGACCGACTGCGCGAGCGAAGTCACCGCACCGGGAACCGGGGGGTCCGGCACTTGCGCCCATAGGGAACCGGTAAGGACAATCAGGACGAATCCCATGCTTACTTCGCGCTCGGTTTTGTTTTTCATAACGACTCCTGTGGACGATCACAGAAATGGCCGCCGATCACGTCCACCTGTTCCCGTGATGTATCTAGCCGGGTGCGTCCGCGGAACCCTGTCCCCTTACCTTTGGATTCCGGCGCCCCCGGGAAACGGAGAGAGATCAGATGCTCTGATCTGGTATTGCTCAATCTTATAGAGCAGTGTGCGATAGCTGATCTTGAGTAACCGTGCGGCAGCTTTTCGATTCCAACCTGTCTTCTCCAGGGCCGCGGCGATCGCGTTCCTCTCGGCCTCTAACTTGACACTCTGGACCAGATATCTAAGCGAGCCGGGCACAGTAGCGCCTTCGCGAGAATGGCTCAGTGATGGTGGCAGTTGGTTCAAAGTCCGCGACGGGGTTAAAGCACCATTCCTGGGTACCGGATCGGGCTGGCTTTTTTCCAACGCTTGTTCCTTGTCGCCCGTCATGAGATAGCGTTTGACAAACGCTTCCAGTTCTCGCAGATTGCCCGGCCAGGAATATGCCTGGCAGGCCTCCATCATAGCCGGCGAAAAGTCGCGTGGAGACAGGCCATAGTGCTTGGCAAGTTTGTGCATGAAATGCTGCAATAGCAGCCGTATTTCCTCTTTGCGCTCCCGCAGCGGGGGTACGTGAATGGTGTAAGCGCTCAAGAGATAATAGAGATCTTCGCGAAATCTCTTTTCAGCGACAGCATGTTCCATATTTGTGCTGCTCGCGGCCAGAACGCGAATGTCGACCTCCACGGCGGCCGAAGTTCCTGGTCTCACAAATCGTTTGTTCTGCAGTACGCGCATCAGGTTGGCCTGCACGCCGACCGGCATCTCGGTGATTTCGTCCAGCAGAATCGTACCTTTTGCACTCAGCTCCAGCTTTCCTGATCGGATGTGAACTGGTGTAGAGTCGCCGTCCCACTCGTGCCCGAATAGTTCTCTTTCCAGCAGGTCGCCAGGAAGCGCCGCGCAATTGATTTTTGTAAACCCGAAGCCGGAACGAAGCGACAACTTGTGAACCAGGCGCGCGGTTGTCTCTTTTCCGCTTCCCCCGTCGCCAAGAATCAACACCGGCGCACTGGATTCCGCCAGGAGAGCTGCCTGGGCACGGAGTTTGCGCATGATCGGGCTGACCCCGATGAACACCGCGTCGTCGCTGATTAGCTCGACATCTTCGCTCGTGATGTCCAGTTCCACAGCCTCGCACACCCCGGAAACGTGGCTCCGGATGGCCATCGCGAGACGGCGGTCATCCAGAGGTCTGACGAGATAGTCCCGCGCTCCCAGGCGAATCGCTTCCTGTCTCTTGCGAACATCGCCGGAATGACCAATGAGGATCATCGGCAATGCGGGACGGAGCCGGCGCAGCCAGCGTAAGATGTGCAGGCCATCGACATCGCCCTGGGGCAGGTCCAGCAAGAGCAGATCTGGCGTTACCCCCGATTGGACGCGCTCCATCGCCTCCCACACGTTGCCGACGATTTCAAGCTGCCAGGAGCTCGATTCCCCCATCGACCAGAGCGTGCGAACAAAAACAGAGTCGCGGCTGACGAATAGCAGTCTCGCTGTATCGATCACTTTTCCTACCGGGGGTTGGCTCATAGGGGCAACGAGCGGCGAGGGGAGGTTCTAGCCGCAATTCTCAACACAAGCAAAGCAGACAAGACCCGTGAAAGCTCTAGGCCACCCACGCCAAACCCGGGCGTGGCTGACCGATTGTTGCGGAGATTGAATCCTGAAACTTGGCGAGGAGTGAGGGAACAATGGAGCGGCCATGGTTCAGCGGCGCAGTCGCACCCCCAGACCCAATTCGTAAGAGTCCTGGCTAAATTGGTTCCACGTCGTACCCTTCTACCTGAATCGCCAAAGATCTCTGCATCGCATCCACGGATATGATCAGCCGCCGTTCCCCGTGCCGAGACAGGAAAATTCCCTCTAATCCCTCCAGGGCGCCCCCCCGGATCCGCACGCGTTGTCCAGTCTTGAGAAATGGATGGGCGCAACAAGGAAGTCGCTCGTTGACCAGCATTCGAACGGCATCGATTTGCTCGTTGGGAATAGGCGTGCCTACTCCCTGCGTCCCGACCAGTCCCAGCACACTGTCAGTCCGAAGTACACGCTGCCGCTCCTCGTTGCGAGGCATCAGCTTGACGAACAAGTAACAGCTGAACAATGGCAATTCTATAGTTTTTCTTCGGTCCTTCCAGCGATGCACCTCAGTAAACGTCGGTAAGAAGGTTGTTACGCCCCTTTCGCAGAGGCGGTGAGCCACGGCTCTTTCGTGCCGCGCCCTGATATGCACTGCATACCAGTTCTCACCATTTTGCTCAACCATTGCTGGTGGATCTGGAGACTGCCACGCCTGACTGCCGGTTTCCAAAACTTCGCCCCTCTGCAACCTCTCTGGTTGCCCGTAATCGTATCGAATGGTATTTGGGGAAGGTTTCCGATCTGGAAATCTGGGGGATCCCGTAGACAAACATGGGATAGTTATAGTTTTCCTGCTGCCGGGCTCATTCACTAAGCGCAACGCTCAGAATTCCTGTTGTGCCTATACATGGCTTCGCCCTATGAGTCACATTTCGCAGTGACCCTTCAAAATTCAACATAGCCAATGACATTCAGTGCAAAGCAGAAAAGCCGACGTCACTTACGGCCGCACCGCAATCCCCCGGGACATAGCGCCGGGTTACTTGGGCTGAGTGCGATCGCTATTCACCTAGTATCCACAATACGGCGTTCTTGCATTAATCGGATTCGTTAGACCATTGCAGTTAGTTTCATCGTTGCTGTTTTAAACACCGCGTAGAGCTCGTTTGGCGGCACTGGTAAACCAACCTAGAGTGATACAACTTCAGGCTGGGCGACAATACGCTGAGTGGCTCGGTGGGGGAACTTCGGCCAGGTCGGTTGGTAAAGAAAACTCAGCGTACAGCCCAATGCAAGTTGTTGCAAGAGGTACAACATCTCAGCGAAGCACTTCTCCTCCAGTGCACTATTGTCGGGGACTATCCACTCCGAGGAGATATTCTCATCCAGTAATGCTCCAGAGAAACGTCTGATTCAACCAGGCGCGAAACGTTTCCCAGTCGTCAGCGAAAATGAACTGCCTTTCCTGCACACGAGAAGCCCGTTGGAGTCAAGCGATTGCGACGTATTTAAAGCCAGACTGGACGTGGATAACGCGGGTTACCAGAGGACAAAGGTAAGCAGTTATCCGGTTACCAAATATCCCATTGACATCGGAGAATATTCTCTCTACCGTTCTGATGAACTTGTCAGTTGCCACCCTATCATCAGGCTGACCAAGGTATAGTTAAAAGTACTTTCCAAAGCAATATTGGTGGATTTATTTAACTTTGCGGCAGCTACTCGCTCCGCTTTGTACGAGTGTGGTTGCATTCTGCGTGTGGGGGTGGAGAGCAACGTTGCAATAGACAACGCTCTCTTGTTCGGTGAACCGCTCTGTAAACAAGGCTTCACTAGGTTTTTCCCACGGAAATGCCCTAGAATAATGTGTTTAACTGTTCGCAAAATGTACATTGAACCGATCCCCCCGTGGACTCTCCGCGGATATGACCTTACAGGCCCATATCAGCAGCATCTCGTCTTTGCAACTGGGAAAGACTGCAGAGAGCCACGCGCCTTGGGGCATCTTTTAGGCGTCTCGAACGAAGGGAATGAGCGGTGGCTCGTTAGCCCCTGCTTCCCTCCACAGGGTCAACAGGAAAAGCTGTAATGGAGTAGGGAATGCTCGATGGAACTCAGGAGTCAGCCATCCGCGTACTGGTAGCGGACGATACTCGGCTGCACACCTCGTTGTTGGCAGATGCACTGAGACGTCACGGTGGGTTCGAGGTAATAGGTTCGAACTCGGAGGAAATGATTGCACGAGGACACCTGCACGACATTGATGTTCTTCTGCTCAGTTCTGAACTGGACGAGAAGCCCGGCCGCGGGTTTGAGGTTTTGCGGGAGGTGTGTGCGCTGCACCCAAACGTCCGCGCGATCGTGCTTCTTGACTCCTCAAAACATGGTTCGGTCGTAGAGGCGTTTCGAGCTGGTGCCCGAGGAGTGCTGAGCAGGCAGGAGTCAGTTGAGACCTTGAGCAAGTGCGTGAGAAGCGTACATCAGGGGCAGATCTGGGCTAACAGCGAACAAATGGGCCTGCTGATTCAAGCCTTGGTTTCTTCGCGGAGTGTTCCGGCAGTCAATGCTCGGGGCATGGAGCAGCTGTCCAAGCGAGAGATGGAGATCGTGGACAGCGTTGCCCAAGGCTTGTCAAATCGGAAGATCGCGGAACGCTTAGGGTTAAGCCAACACACCGTCAAGAATTACCTTTTTAAGGTCTTTGAAAAACTGGGAGTTTCCAGCCGGCTTGAGCTTCTGTCCATGGCCCTGAATCGGAATGGACAATCGCAATCGACGGTAAATCGCCTTGAGAAGGACTATGCGGATCATGGTTTGCTGAACGATTCGACTCTGGTTGGGTGCCGACGAGCTGCTGAACAGGGCGTGCCGATCGCACAACTCAAATTGGCTCGGTTTCATTGGGCTCGAAAAGCTGATAAGGACCTCACACAAGCCTACAAGTGGTATTTGATCGCTAGCCAACAAATATCGCGGACCAGCGAAAGTGTTGGAAGTACGATGACGATCGAGCAAAGGCTCGAGGCGGAAGAGATGGTTGCCGAGTGGCTCAAGAGAGCAGATAAGCTTCTGCCAGCTTCCATGAGGGATCAAATGATCGTCACTACAACACGGAGAGGCATACGACCAGCAAGTGGCTTTCCTGGTGGCCCCGTGACTAGACGAATCGGGACGTAGCGCCTCACGAGTTCTCTGTAGCAAAGCGCCTCTCAGACCACTGACAACCAGCGATCTCTCCCGTGTTAGGGTATGGTCGCAGTGGCCTCGTTGGACGCGGTGCTTTCCACCCCGGAGGCATCGACACTTTTTACGATGTAGTCGTAGGTTGTACCACTCTGAACATTGGTGTCCACGTAGGTCGTCTGGGTGTCAGCCGACGAGTTCAGCAGTTCATACGCGGAGCTGCCACCGGTTGATCGATAGACGTGATAACCGGCGACCGGATCCGTAGAACTGCTAGGCGCATCCCAGGTCAGGGTCACCTGATGCGGGGCGCTTCCTGTGCCGCTCAGGCCGACCATCACCGTGGCGTTGGTCGACGAGTTGCTCTGGATGGTCAGCTGGCCCGTCACCGCCCCCGTGGCCGTTGGATCGAACTGCACGTCCAGCGTTATCGCCAGGCTCGGATTCAAGGTCACCGGGAATGTCGCTCCCGACATCGTGAAGCCAGTCCCACTCAGTGCAGCCGAGTTGATGGTTACCGGCGCCGTCCCCGTGGAGGTCAACGTCACGGGCAGCGTCGATGCCGTGTTCACCGTCACATTGCCAAATGCCAAACTAGCCGGACTAATGGTCAACGTGGGTACCGCAGCATTCAGCTGCAGTGCGAAGGTCTTGGAAACGCCACCCGCACTCGCCGTCAGGGTTACCGATTGCGCCGTCGTCACCGACGACACCGTCGCCGTAAACCCGGCGCTGGTCGCATTGGCCGGAACCACCACCGTGGCAGGAACCGCGACCGAAGCACTGCTGCTGGTCAGGCCTACACTCACACCGCCGCTGCCGGCAGCCGAGCTCAGCGTCACCGTGCACGTATCGCTCCCCGCTCCCGTCATCGACGCGCTGGTGCAAGACAGCCCACTCAATACCCCTGCCACCGCCGTGCCTGTGCCTGTGAGGCCGATCAACGCCGTGCCGTTGGTCGTCGAGTTGCTCTGGACGGTCAGCTGACCCGTCGCCGCCCCCGCTGTCGCTGGATCGAACTGCACATTCAGCGTCACCGACTGGGTCGGATTCAGGGTGACCGGCAAGGTCGCTGCCGACATCGTGAAGCCAGTCCCACTCAGTGCAGCCGAGTTGATGGTTACCGGCGCCGTCCCCGTGGAGGTCAACGTCACGGGCAGCGTCGATGCCGTGTTCACCGTCACATTGCCAAACGCCAAACTAGCCGGACTAATAGTCAACGTGGGTACCGCAGCATTCAGCTGCAGTGCGAAGGTCTTGGAAACGCCACCCGCACTCGCCGTCAGGGTTACCGATTGCGCCGTCGTCACCGACGACACCGTCGCCGTAAACCCGGCGCTGGTCGCATTGGCCGGAACCACCACCGTGGCAGGAACCGCGACCGAAGCACTGCTGCTGGTCAGGCCTACACTCACACCGCCGCTGCCGGCAGCCGAGCTCAGCGTCACCGTGCACGTATCGCTCCCCGCTCCCGTCATCGACGCGCTGGTGCAAGACAGCCCACTCAATACCCCTGCCACCGCCGTGCCTGTGCCTGTGAGGCCGATCAACGCCGTGCCGTTGGTCGTCGAGTTGCTCTGGACGGTCAGCTGACCCGTCGCCGCCCCCGCTGTCGCTGGATCGAACTGCACATTCAGCGTCACCGACTGGGTCGGATTCAGGGTGACCGGCAAGGTCGCTGCCGACATCGTGAAGCCAGTCCCACTCAGTGCAGCCGAGTTGATGGTTACCGGCGCCGTTCCCGTGGAGGTCAACGTCACGGGCAGCGTCGATGCCGTGTTCACCGTCACATTGCCAAATGCCAAACTAGCCGGACTAATAGTCAACGTGGGTACCGCAGCATTCAGCTGCAGTGCGAAGGTCTTGGAAACGCCACCCGCACTCGCCGTCAGGGTTACCGATTGCGCCGTCGTCACCGACGACACCGTCGCCGTAAACCCGGCGCTGGTCGCATTGGCCGGAACCACCACCGTGGCAGGAACCGCGACCGAAGCACTGCTGCTGGTCAGGCCTACACTCACACCGCCGCTGCCGGCAGCCGAGCTCAGCGTCACCGTGCACGTATCGCTCCCCGCTCCCGTCATCGACGCGCTGGTGCAAGACAGCCCACTCAATACCCCTGCCACCGCCGTGCCTGTGCCTGTGAGGCCGATCAACGCCGTGCCGTTGGTCGTCGAGTTGCTCTGGACGGTCAGCTGACCCGTCGCCGCCCCCGCTGTCGCTGGATCGAACTGCACATTCAGCGTCACCGACTGGGTCGGATTCAGGGTGACCGGCAAGGTCGCTGCCGACATCGTGAAGCCAGTCCCACTCAGTGTCAGCCGAGTTGATGGTTACCGGCGCCGTCCCTGTGG
This sequence comes from uncultured Acidobacteriaceae bacterium, assembly GCA_963830325.1. Taxonomy (GTDB): domain Bacteria; phylum Acidobacteriota; class Terriglobia; order Terriglobales; family Acidobacteriaceae; genus PALSA-350. The sequence goes on along the minus strand of CAWHMV010000019.1, from coordinate 98,605 downwards.
AGGTCAACGTCACGGGCAGCGTCGATGCCGTGTTCACCGTCACATTGCCGAATGCGAGGCTCGCAGGACTGATGGTCAACTGCGGATTCGGCACCACTGTGGCCGTACCGGTCCCGCTCAGATTGATAACTGCCGTGCTGTTGGTGGACGAATCACTTTGGATCGTCAGTTGTCCAGAAGCTGCACCCGTGGTGGCGGGATCGAACTGCACATTCAGGGTCACGGACTGCCCTGGATTGAAGGTGACTGGGAAGGTAGCTCCCGACACCGTGAAGCCAGTTCCCGTCAACGTCGCCGAGTTGATGGTCACCGGCGCGGTTCCGGTAGAGGTCAGCGTCACCGGTTGTGTCGATGCCGTGTTCAGCGTCACATCGCCGAAAATCAGGCTGACTGCGCTGAGCGTCAACTGCGGACTCGTGGCGGCCGTGCCGGTTCCGCTCAGACTGACAACCGCAGTGCTGTTGGTAGACGAGTCGCTCTGGATCGTAAGCTGGTCCGTCGCCGCTCCAGTGGCGGTGGGTTCGAACTGCACATTCAGGGTCACGGACTGACCGGGGTTCAAGGTAACTGGGAACGTGGCTCCCGAGACCGTAAACACGGTCCCACTGGTTGCGGCCGAATTGATGGTCACCGGCGCTGTTCCGGTAGAGGTCAGCGTCACGGGTTGCGTCGATGCCGAGTTTACCGTCACATCGCCGAACGTCAGGCTGGCCGCGCTCAGCGTCAGTTGTGGACTCGTCGCTGCCGTGCCCGTTCCGCTCAGATTGACTACGGCCGTGCTGTTGGTAGACGAGTCGCTTTGAATCGTCAACTGCCCAGACACCGCCCCCGTGGTAGTGGGGTCAAACTGCACATTCAACGTGACCGACTGGCTTGGATTCAAAGTGACCGGGAACGTGGCTCCCGACATGGTGAAGCCCGTGCCCGTCAATGCAGCCGAGTTGATCGTCACCGGCGCCGTCCCGCTAGAAGTCAAGGTTACGGGCTGGGTCGAGGCTGTGTTCACCGTCACATTGCCGAACGTCAGGCTCGCCGCACTGAGCGTCAACTGCGGACTTGTGGCCGTCGTGCCCGTACCGCTAAGATTCACTACCGCCGTACCGTTGGTCGTCGAGTTGCTCTGGATGGTTAGCTGACCCGTCACCGCTCCTGTAGCCGTCGGATCAAATTGCACATTCAGCGTCACTGACTGGGTCGGGTTCAAGGTCACCGGGAAGGTGGCTCCCGACATCGTGAAGCCCGTTCCCGTCAACGCTGCCGAATTGATGGTCACCGGTGCTGTCCCACTGGAGGTCAGCGTCACCGGCAATGTCGTTGGCGTGTTCACCGTCACATTGCCGAATGCGAGGCTCGCAGGACTGATGGTCAATTGCGGATTCGGCACCACTGTGGCCGTACCGGTCCCGCTCAGATTGATAACTGCCGTGCTGTTGGTGGACGAATCACTTTGGATCGTCAGTTGTCCAGAAGCTGCACCCGTGGTGGCGGGATCGAACTGCACATTCAGGGTCACGGACTGCCCTGGATTGAAGGTGACTGGGAAGGTAGCTCCCGACACCGTGAAGCCAGTTCCCGTCAACGTCGCCGAGTTGATGGTTACCGGCGCCGTTCCGGTAGAGGTCAGCGTCACCGGTTGTGTCGATGCCGTGTTCAGCGTCACATCGCCGAAAATCAGGCTGACTGCGCTGAGCGTCAACTGCGGACTCGTGGCGGCCGTGCCGGTTCCGCTCAGACTGACAACCGCAGTGCTGTTGGTAGACGAGTCGCTCTGGATCGTAAGCTGGTCCGTCGCCGCTCCAGTGGCGGTGGGTTCGAACTGCACATTCAGGGTCACGGACTGACCGGGGTTCAAGGTAACTGGGAACGTGGCTCCCGAGACCGTAAACACGGTCCCACTGGTTGCGGCCGAATTGATGGTCACCGGCGCTGTTCCGGTAGAGGTCAGCGTCACGGGCTGCGTCGATGCCGAGTTTACCGTCACATCGCCGAACGTCAGGCTGGCCGCGCTCAGCGTCAGTTGTGGACTCGTCGCTGCCGTGCCCGTTCCGCTCAGATTGACTACGGCCGTGCTGTTGGTAGACGAGTCGCTTTGAATCATCAACTGCCCAGACACCGCCCCTGTGGTAGTGGGGTCAAACTGCACATTCAACGTGACCGACTGGCTTGGATTCAAAGTGACCGGGAACGTGGCTCCCGACATGGTGAAGCCCGTGCCCGTCAATGCAGCCGAGTTGATCGTCACCGGCGCCGTTCCGCTAGAAGTCAAGGTTACGGGCTGGGTCGAGGCTGTGTTCACTGTCACATTGCCGAACGTCAGGCTCGCCGCACTGAGCGTCAACTGCGGACTTGTGGCCGTCGTGCCCGTACCGCTAAGATTCACTACCGCCGTACCGTTGGTCGACGAGTTGCTCTGGATCGTGAGCTGGCCAGAAGCCGCTCCTGGGGCGGTGGGATCGCACTGTACCTTGAGGGTCACGGACTGACCGGGATTCAAGGTGACTGGGAACGTGGCTCCGGACACCGCAAAGCCAGTACCACTCGGCGTTGCCGAGTTGATCGTCACCGGCGCCGTCCCCGTAGAAGTCAGTGTCTCGGGTAGCGTCGAGGCTGAATTCACGGTCACATTGCCAAACGTCAAACTCGCGGCGCTCAGCGTCAACTGCGGATTTGTGGCCGCGCTTCCCGTGCCGCTCAGATTGACCGCCGCCGTGCTATTGGTCGACGAGTTGCTCAGGATCGTCAACTGCCCAGACGCTGGTCCGCTGGCAGTTGGATCGAACTGTACATTGAGGGTCACCGACTGGCTCGGATTCAAGGTCATCGGGAACGTCGCGCCCGACATGGTGAAGCCATTGCCTGTCAGTGATCCCGAGTTGATGGTGACCGGCGCCGCCCCAGTGGAGGTCAGGGTCACGGGCTGTTTCGATGACGTGTTCAGCGTCACATTGCCGAACGTCAGATTGGCCGTGCTCAGCGTCAGCTGCGGACTGGCGACCGGCATACCCGTGCCGCTCAGGTTGACTACCGCTGTACTATTGGTTACTGAGTCGCTTTGAATCGTCAACTGACCCGACGCCGCTCCTGCGGTGGCGGGATCGAACTGCACTTTCAACGTCAACGACTGGCCGGGATTCAGCCGGTCCGGAAATGCACCTCCTGATAGCGTGAAGCCTGTACCGCTCAGCGTGGCCGAACTAATCGTAACTGCCGCTGTCCCCGTAGAGGCCAACGTCACAGATTGCGTGGATGCGGTGCCAACCGCCAAATTGCCAAATGCCAGATTGGCTGCGCTGACGGTAAGTATGGATGTGGCACTGTTGGCATTGCCATTGTCACCGACCCCTTGACCGCTGATCGTACCGACATAGATCTGCTTGCCGCCTGGACCCATCACGGTGAATTGTCCGGAATAGCTAGAACTGTTGCCAGGCTTGAAACCAATCTGGAAGTTGGCGACAGAGCCGCCGTTGATCGTAGTGGGAAGATTGCTCTGGCTGCTAAGAAAGAAATTTTGTCCGGAAACGTTCACCTGTGATACGGCGACGGGGGCCGAAGTCTCATTCAGAATGAGGACTTTTGTGGTGGCGGTTTGCCCAACCGGCACGGCACCAAAACTGATGGAGCCAGGTGAGACGCTAAGTGGCCCGGCAGTTGAAGAATTCGACGAAAATCCGCAACCTGCCAGGGCGATGATGAGGCAACATGCCAGCGTGACAAAAAGCTTTGCGTACGAAACGTCGAGTGTGCGGATCGGACCGCGGCCGCCGGCACTGTATGAACTGAACAACGCGTCACCCCTCTGTAAACGTGCTTGTTTTCCAGAGGCAGACAAAAAGAAGAATTGTAAGAGTATTACCGGTCAAATCTAGAGGCTGCGGAGCTCTCCGGCTGCCGTGAACCCGGTCATCGTTTACGTCGGAGTAACCTCATACGAGTTCGGATCGAAGCCGCCGGGTCGTTCGATCGTGCGGACAGCCTGACGAGGTAGATTGCATTTCTTCCACGCCATTGGATTGTCGCTCCACGATGGTTCCTCCTCAATCACACTAATTAGTAATGGTTGTGGAGCGAACCAGTACAGAAGTAACAACAGGTTCCTTAAGTAACCTCTGTGGACTAATACGGCGTGCAGGAAATGCCTGAAGGATACGCGAAGCTATCCACAGCGTTGAGATTGGCTGATATTGAATTTGCTTAAAGCTCCAAGCCTGCTCGCGGGTCTCTGGTTTTGCGGAAGGTGTATGGCGCGAATGATGTTGCCGGACGGGCCCGCGACCGCCGCTTTGCCATGAGTCTAGGGAATCGTCGCGGTGACCAGGTTGGACGCAGTACTTTGCACGCCGGAGGAGTCAACACTGGTTACGTAGTAAACATATGTCGCACTGGCCTGAACGTTCGTATCCACATAGGTTGCCTGGGTGTCAGCCGAAGAATCGAGCAGCTGATAGGTAGAGCTGCCACCCGTCGAGCGATAGATGTCATAGCCTACTACGGGATCAGAAGAGCTACTGGGCGCATCCCAACTCAGGGCCACCTGATGTGAACCGCTTGTGCTTGCTCCGGTGCCACTCAGGCCTATCACCGCCGTACCGTTAGTCGACGAGTTGCTCTTGATGGTCAGCTGCCCGGTCAAGGCTCCCGCCGTTGTCGGATCGAACTGCACTTCCAGCGTTAGCGCCAAGCTCGGATTCAAAGTGACCGGGAACGTGGCTCCCGACATCGTGAAGCCCGTCCCACTCAATGTTGCCGAGTCGATAATCACCGGCGCCGTCCCCGCGGAGGTTAACGTCACCGGCAGCGTTGACGGAGTATTTACCGTTACATTACCGAACGCCAAACTAGCCGTGCTGATGGTTAACGTGGGTACGGTCGTGCCTTCAACAATAAGCAGCAGAGAGAAAGTTTTGGAGATGCCGCCCGTGCTAGCCGTCAGGGTCACCGATTGAGCCGCGGTCACCGACGATACACTGGCGGTAAACCCGGCGCTGGTCCCATCGGCCGCAACCGCCACCGTGGCAGGAACCGTGACCGCCGCACTGCTGCTGGTCAGGCCCACACTCACGCCGCTCTGGGCAGCCGAACTCAACGTCACTGTGCATGTATCGCTACCCGCTCCCGTCATGGACGCGTTGCTGCAAGAAAGGGCACTCAATGCCGCCGACGCGGCCGTCCCTGTCCCCGCCGTGCCCGTGTTGGTCGTGCCTGTCGTGCTGCTTCCCGACGCACTACCACAACCTGAGACTGCGACGACGGTGAGGCAACACGTCAATATTGTGAACAGCTTCGCCCACAAACCGTCGAGTCTAGGGATCGGACCTCTTTTGCATGGGGGATATGAACTGAACAATGTCCCCACCTCTATAAATGTGCCTACGCTTCCGAAGTTAATAAACGAACATTGCCAAGCAGTGGCTCTAGTAAATTTCGGGCCTGCAGCTCCCTCGATTCGAGGGAGTCGCCCGGCTCCAGACGCTATCGGTTTTTCACGTTGGAGCCTACCAAGAACTTCGCAGGTCATTGTAATCCCCTCAAGCAAATTGAGATCGAAGCCGCCTGGTAACTCAATCTTGCAAGGTAACGCGTCAAGGGATTGTCACTCCATCTTCGGGGTCCCTCAATGACACGAATTAGCCACTGATTGATTTCGACGTTTGGGCGCGCAGGAGGTAACCACAACCGATACGGTTAAATGAACGGGCTCTTAGACTTGCCATAGCTAGCCTTCTCGGCTTGAAATCAGCCTAAGGTCAGAAGAACCAAGCATCTGCGTAGCATGAATTGTGCAGAATTGCGTACGAATCGTTGCACCTTATTTTTGGCAGTCGGCCACGTAACCAAGGTAACCCGGGGGTGGCGTATGGTGCCCAAACGCGGACGTGCGGTTCGACCCGCCCAGTATCCACACCGTTCGCCGGCATTGATTCATCGTTCCTGTCTGGGACAATCTGGCTTGCCTCGGGCTGGTCCGGGAATACTGGACGCCAACGCGCGCGCAGAACGGGCAGCAGGCCAGCCGGTCCACCTAGTTTTCTTCACCGAGGAGCAGGCCGCGGACATCGATGCGATGGCACCCAGATCATTCCCTCCGACGACTCCCCTGGCGCGCACGAGTCCGGTTGGCCCTGTGGCAGCTCAACGAGCTTGCCACGGCAACTCCAACCCGGCCTCGCTTTAGGGGATCGTTGCAGGGACGCCGGCAGACGGGTTGCTTTCTACCCCGGCAGCGTCAACACTTTCTACGACGTAGTCGTAGGTCGAACCCGCCTGAACTGTACTGTCCACATAGGTAGTTTGAGTGTCGACTGAGGAGTTGAGTTGCTGGTAAGCGCTACTGCCGCCAGACGATCGATAGACGTAATAGCCTACGACTGGAGCGGGGGAACTTGCAGGTGCGCTCCAACCTAAGCTGACCTGATGTGACGCGCTTTCCCCGGTGCCGCTCAGGCCGATCACGGCACTGGCGCTGGTCGCCGAGTTGCTCTGAATGGCTAACTGTCCAGTCGCTGATCCGATAACCGTAGGATCGAATTGAACGTCCAGGGTCAGGGCCAAACCCGGATTCAACGTGACCGGGAAGGTCGCACCTCCCGACAGGGTGAAACCCGTACCGCTCAAATTCGCTGAGCTGATCGTCACTGCCGTTGTCCCCGTCGAGGTTAACGTCACCGGCAATGTAGATGCCGTGTTGACCGCCACGTTACCGAATACCAGGCTGGACGGACTTATCGTTAACGTCGGTTGCGCAGCATTGAGGAGCTCAACGACGAAGCTCTTCGAGGCGCCGGCTAAGGTTGCCGTCAATGTCACCGATTCGGCAGACGTGACCGCCGATGCCCTTGCTGTAAATTGTGCGCTGGTAACATTCGCAGGAACTGTCACCGTAGCCGGCACAGTAACAGCTGCCTTGTTGCTTGCCAAGCTCACGTTCATGCCGTATCTTGCAGCCGCGCTCAGCGTTACCGTGCAAGCGTCGTTCCCTGCCCCCGTTATAGACGAACTGCCGCACGAGAACGACGTCAACACTATATTGTGCCCACCGTAACTGGCTTGGGCAGCACCGGCATATGAGGCCTGTGCCGATAGAATACCGCACACCGACAAGAAGAACATTGATGACTTTAGTGTGCGTCGACTGCGGAGATACGCATTTTGGGCGCAAGGGCCAATCATGCAGGCACCTATCGCAAGTGTGGCTCGGTAAATCGGTGTTTGTGTCACGCTGAAACTACTCCAATAGTGCTAAATAGTGTTCGCCTTAATTTCAATCAACTTAGATGTCCTCCAAGCGAATGCAAATACATCCGTTCGATAGCGCATGTCAGGGCGATCAGATCAGGCTGATCGGCTAAGTTGAGGCTTGAGTTTAGTGAGTGCTTATGTTCTCTAGCTGCTCCTTGCACTAAGTAATAAAACGCGTTCACCCACTCTGCTCCCTAAAGCACGGGGAGTAGCCTGAGCTAAAGTAGGCAGATAAAATGGGCCAAAGGAGGATTATCAGAACCCTGGTGACGTAAGCCTAGGATGCTGGTTTCGAATCACTTCGACGTCACGCTAGCAGGTACAGATGACGTTTGTTCTAGTTGTGTTGCCTAACACCAGCTCCTAAAACAATTTAAGGCGGCCGAAGACCGGAGCCATCGATCGATAACATGGCTCCATTCGCATTACCACGAAGAGCAAATTGCAGCTTCAGAGGCGATGATACACAACTCCGCGAAGCAAAAAGTCCATTTTGGCGACGATTAATAAAGCCAAACTGCTGGGAACCGTGCATCAACTACGACGTGTGCATATTTTGCAAGGATTGCGTAAAACTGCACTACCCACGGTAGATGGAATTACACTCTAAGCCTTTGGGAGCGCCTGCACTTTGTGTGAATCTTGGCCACCTCGGTGCGGTAGTTAAGCGCCGCGCGACGGCCGGGGGCTTAAGGTGTAGAAGGAAGGAATTGTGCACCGCGCCTGCGCTGTTTCCGCTGTTTCAAGTCCCTGTTGGATCGGCCATGTTGCTCAGGAGTCGATTGCGAGGACCGTCTCTATCTGAGACGCGGACAGGTAAGTTCAGGGGCTACCCTTGTGTGTTCGCCCCCCTCTTCAACCCGCTGAAAAACTTCGGCTCGATTCCCACCCGAGTGCAATCCAGTTGTCACCCTTACTTTTTTTGTTCGAGGGCCGATCTCTATTGAAGAGCCAAAAACCTTGCTCGAGGACGAGCGCTAAGCAGAATCAGAAAGGATGGAACATGATGCGCAGCACTGTTGTAACCCGGTCATGGACTCTCAAGGTGCATCCTGTCGGAAAACGGCTAGAGGAAGACAATCCTGTCCTGAATGCGCAACTCGCCGACGGAAGCCGCCTTGCCGTCGTGATTCCACCAGTCGTACAACCCGCTCCTGCCCTCACCATTCGGAAGGTCGAATATCTCAGCCATTCCAAATCGAATCCCGCAGCGTTTCGCTTGGATTTTGCAGACTCGGCGCACGAATTCCGAGCAGGATTGGGCATGGGTTCTGCACGAATTGGCCTACGGACTTGAGGTCAGCCGGGATATCGGCGCCAACGGCACCATCTTCTCCATGGTCAGCCGGTTTGTTCTGCGTCCCGCGCCGGTCGGCGATCCATCCACCGTGTTGTCCCTAGGCGCAACGAAAATGCGCTTTCCTGCCCACTCTTCAACGATCATCGCGAACAAGCGAAATCTTTCTCCGCAGTTGACCCAATGTTCCAGCACGCTCGCCACGTCGCTGTGAATCAGCTTTAGAGTGCCGACACCGACCACGAGGCGCTTTGAAAAGAGGATCGCTTTGAACGGTTCATCATTTCGTCTCGAGTATGTGAAACAGTCGCTTGTCGTACTTGATGCACCTGCACCACTCGATCTCCACCCCTTTAGCATCTGGGTGAAGAGGATTGAACAGATAGTTCATGGATTCCGGCGAAGGAACAGAGCGCCAACTCAAACCACTTCCGCGGATTGTTCAACTCTTTGCCGTATTTGGACTGAAAGATTCGTCCCCCGTGCGGACCTAAAGCACGGAGCACTTCGAACGATTGCTGGCAAGTCCGGTTCATCGGAATCTCGCGAGTGCTTCCGTTCTTCGTCATCGTCAGGTGAATTCGTCTGCTGGAAAGCGAAACCTGTGACCACTCCAGACTGAACTGCTCTTGCTTGCGCATGCCGGTGTTCAAAGCAATATCAAAAGACGGCAGGTGAATCGGGAACCGCCGAGCGATCACTTCGCGAAGCCGGCTCTCCTCCTGCGCCAGCAAATAACGTATTCGTGAATTGTTCTCGACAATCAAAGCCATTCTGCTTTTGAAATTGCGCAGGTCTTTGCGCTCATGATTGGCGTACCACTCGATGGCCTCCTGAGCGATCACCTTGAACTTGATCCCTTTGTCTTTCACGTTCGCCGGCATTTTCATGCCACGCAGAATGTCGGCCTTACGAATTGCGTATAGCTTCATGGCGTCGCTTCGACGGCCCACTTTCTCGCGATGCTGTACGCCTGCAACTTTGTATCGGATCCACCAAATGCCGGAATTAGGGACTCTCTCAAAGACACCGCGTTCTTTTTTAGGGGTTCGTCTCGGCATGGGATAAACTCACACGCCGATGGAGCAAAACAGAAAAAGTGGCACCAAGCGGACTGGGAGCTTAGCCAGCAACCGATCAAAACTGCCTAAGTGATTGATTTTAATGGTGCCCAGAGGGGGACTTGAACCCCCACGGCCTTGCGGCCTGCGGATTTTAAGTCCGCTGCGTCTGCCGATTTCGCCATCCGGGCATGATTGGTCAAGTATATCAAAATAAAAGGCTTAACTTGACCATGTGTGGGTCGACATGGTCCGCATCGGGTTGCCTGCCCCTTGATGAGCCAGTATTGCATAGCCCTCGAATCGCTGCGAGTGCAGGAATTTCGCAGGGCTGCCCCTGTTCGTCGACCGCCATCGGCATTAGCAAACATGCCGCCACCAAGTTTTCGTATCATCAAAATCGTAAAATTTCATGGCGGTGACAAATAATCCGTAGGGCAGTCGTTAATCTGTATCTGTGGAGATGACACTTACCACATTTTGCAGGCGCACCGTGAGTTGGTCGCTACCACGGTGACAGTTTACGAGGTTGGTTCGTGGGACTCTCGTCGACAGGACGGAGGGCGTACTCTGGCATTCCGGCCAAGCGGCCTGTCACCGAACTTTTGCTCCACGCCAGAAGACTGAAACAAACGACGACCAAACCAAGGGCCCCGCAGCAGACTGATCGCGCGTCTATCAACAATCGTTAGATCGAACCCAGTAGGGAGGTGCTCAATGACGCTGACTCCGTGGGACATGTTTGTGATCCAGACGGCCATCGACCGATATGAGAAGGCGTTTCCGACCAAGCCGTCTCCATCAGTTGCGGAAGCGCTGGAGTGGAACGCAAATCAGAGCAGACGTGAATCGCGTTCAAAGGTACGAGGCCCGGGCACGCACCGTCGTCAAAGTCTATGGTCTAGGGCATCTGAGTTTATTCTGACGTGGTCGCATACCAACGCCCCGCGAAGAGCCAGGGAATTGTGACGGCCACATTTGCAGGCGGCCTACCTTGAGCGATGTAGCAGGATTGCCGTTCTCCAGGAAGCCGCCCGTTGTCACAACGAATGGAGTTGTCTGCCTTCTCAATCACTGCGACGAGTTTGTTCCGCGGTGGCCGCACAAAAAAAGGAGGCCGTTGCGGTGTTTTCCGCAAGCGGCCTCCTTTTCTGCCCGGTTCCTGTCTCTAGTGCGGCTTTCGGTACTCGATTCCTTCATCGTTCAGGTAGTACTCGGACGAACAGTAATCGGAACCGCATATCATCGACTCCATACCGCTGTATTGCATCTTCGTGATCAAACCTAACGCACCACAATGAGGACAAGCCAGCACGGCAACGTAAGGGTTGCTCGCCTCGCCCATCGCTCCCGTGTTCTCCAGCACAAACAAGGTTCCAGGTTCCATCTGCTCTGGAATCCACTCTCCAAGCAATTCAAGATCCGTCAACATGCTTATTCCTCCTGTGCGATCCTGTTACCTGTGATCACCGTACATGTGTAGCGTGCAGGGTTCAGCCCTGCATTCCTTGCTTGCAACTGCAGAAATGCTCTCGCTATCCTCTGCCTCCCTCCTGGGGTGCTGCTTCACGATCGTTATTCCAACAGACGCTGCCGCTGGCTTTCTTGGTGACAAACACATCTTTTGCCGCAGCTCGACGGAAAGATAAAACCACCGCACCGCGCTTTCGCTCGGCCGGATGGGCAAAATAGCTGCGCACAAAATTCCAGATCCAGGCCAGCGCTTCAAACCACATGCCGCGGGAAAGCGTCGGCATCACCGCCATGCGGAGGGATCTGAATTGCGCCTGGGTGGTCTGCGATTCCTGATTGATCCGTACGGCCTTGGGGCACCGTGGCCCCCACCAACGCGGCCCACTCGAGTGTAGCCGGGGTTCTTTGTCAGTCGGGCCCACAATCACAAGCCTGCGAAATCTGTTCTGCGGATGCTTACTCATTGGCCGAGTCACCTACCCAGGTGAAGTTTCGTTTGCAAGCCGAACATTGAACTCATTCTTTCCGCGAGCCCTGTTTTCGTCAATGCACGATTCGTTCGCACGAATCAATTCCCTTTGTTTATGCACCAAGATGCACACACCCCATTACTGCTGCGCGGGCATCATCTTCTGTTGAATGTCCGACTGCTTCTGCTGAGCGATGGCGCCCGACGGCTTCTGTTGGGCAACGGTGCTCGACTGCGCAGGCGGGGTTGCTTCATGCAAGGCGCGATAGATCGACTCATTGCGGAGAATCGCCTGCACGTAATCGCGAGTCTCGGTAAAAGGAATCGATTCCACGAATTCATCCATGCCGTGATATTTGCCGATCGACTGCCAATCCGTTACCCGGCTGTCGCCTGCATTGTATGCAGCAAAGGCGTACGGAGCCTGGCCGTCGAACTTATCTAATGTCTGCTTGAGGTAGCGTGAGCCAAGGCGGATATTGGTCTCCGGATTGAGCAACTCGACCTCGTTGAAATGACGAATGCCCTCTTCCCTGGCCATGGAACGGCCAACGGAGGGCAACAATTGCATGAGCCCGAAAGCGTTGGCGGAGCTGATGGCCGTGGGGTTGAACTCCGACTCCTGGCGGATGAGCGAAGCCACCATGTACGGATCCAAACCGTTCTTCGAGGCTTGCACCTCAATGGAACTCCAGTATTGCTGGGGAAAAAGAATTTTCCAGTAGCCCATGGGGATCGTGTCGATGGGCGCCGAGGTATAGAAGGGCAGAGCCCGCTTCAAAACCCGCATGGCGCGGAAGGTTTCTCCGTCGGAGGAGTAAATCTCCGCCTCAGCAAAGGCTCCCCACTGTTCGCTGCCATCGGCGGCCTGAATTTCCGCGGGGATGTATTCGTTCAATCCGGCGTTGGCCAATAGACGGGCCTTGATCACGTGCTCGTCGTCTTCGGGCACGTCGTCGGTGAGTGCCGGGATCTCCTCGCGTTGAATGTTGCTCAGCATGGCAACGTCGGCTGGGGTGACGGAGCCCAGCTCCGCTAACCGGTCGCGAGAGAGCTGGGCATAGTAGTAATGCTCAAAGACGCGGGAGACGGTCTCATAGTATGCCGCGGCCATGGCGGGCTGATGCTCCTGATCGGCGTACAGACGCCCGCGCCAATAAAGGGCTGCAGGAATCTCTTTACCGCCGGCGTAAAGGGCGATCTGCTTGTCGAACAGCACCGCCGCCGCAGAGTAATTTCCCAAACGGTAGTTCAACCACGCCGCCTTCCAATGGCTGCTGGGCGCATAGCGGTGTGTGGGAAAACGCGTGGCCAAGTCACTGTAGTAGGTAATGGCCTGGGGATAATCCTTACGCAGCAGGTACATGTTGGCCGAAGTGTAGAGCGCTTCGGCCAGCCACGGGCTCTCGGGAAAGCGCTGCTCCATCTGCGTGATCAAGGACTGCACCGTGCCGCCATCGTCCTTATTGCGAGCCAACTCGACGGCCAGATACGTGCGCCGGGCGCCGTTTTCATCCTGACTGTCGGGCAGTGATTCCACTTCTTCTCTGTTGAGCCGTTTGGTTTTCAGGTCGCAGGACGCGGCGGCCACCAGGAGTGCGCTCTTCGCCTGGGGATCCGATTTAGGATCATTGGCCAGAGCGCGGTACTCCTCGCCCGCATCGGCAAACCGACCGCCGGCATACAGCGCGTCTGCATGGGCTCTCCGCTCGGCCATGGTAAGCGGCGGGTTGGCCCCCACCACGGCGAGCTGGGCCTTGGCTTGCTGCCCTTCATTGCTCAAAGGAAAACCGAGAAAGATATGGCGATAGAGCTTTGCCGCCTCGTCCAAACCGCCCGTCATCTGGTTTGCCCGGGCCAGGGCCAGCTGAAAGTCTGCGTGGCCAGAGATGGGGTCGGTTGCGTGTTCGCGGAGCACCTTCAGCGCCGTCTGGGGATCGTTTTGATCGAGCGAGAGGTTGGCGATCATCACCGGCAGACGGCCGACGAAAATGCTATCAGGATATTTTGCGGCAAAACCCCTGAGCAGGGTCTCCGCGTCCGAGAGCTTGCCGGATTCCATCAGCGCCTGGGCAGCGAGAAAATCGGCGTAGTCGTCCATGGTCTTGCCTAAGGCATTCGCTTTCTGGAAGCTGGCGGCTGCGTCCGGGTAGCGATGGTCCAACAGGTAGGCGTGTCCCAGGGCTAGGTAGGCCGCGGAGGCTGCTTCTCCCGTATGGGCGTGGGCATAGGCGGTGACCCCAGCGTAGGCTGCGGGCGACCGCATGGTTGCGAGTTCCTGGGCCATAGGCCGCAGCTGCGAGGAGGCGACAAACGCCCGCTGGAGTTTCCGGCTGCGGGCAATGCTCCTGGCGCTGCGCGGTTTCCGGCGCGATTTGACATGGCGAACGCGTGACGAGGCCCGGTGGGCCTTGGCATGGGTGGCCGCAGGCGTGGGATGGTGCGCCGCAGGATGCTTATGCTCCGCCGGTGGTGTCTGCGACGTGGCTCCACTCCAGCTCACGGCAAGCAGTAACAGCAAGGGCAATAGGGTTCGTACAGTCATCACTCGATGTATTGCTTCCCTTTCCACTTGCCTGCCCCGAGCGGATGCACCATAGCAATCTGCAAACCTGCCCCTATTAAAGACTCTAAGCGGAAAATTTGGTTGCGCGTAGGCTTTCGTGCCACCACCGACCCGATCGGGAACCCAGTCAAATACCGCTACCAGCCCACATCGGGAGTAGTGAGGCGTGGTAGATACTGGAGCATTTTGAGCCGCTACAGCGCTGCGGTTTTCTTAGCCGGCTCTTGTGAGTCAGCCTGAGCGTTTCCCTTCTTCATCAAGTCATGGTGGCGTCTACAAAGAATGCCGGCACGGCCCCCAAATCACCTGCGTTTCAAGCGAAAACGTCCCCTCACTGCTTGTTCTTCTTCGCGGCAGCTTTGCAGTCGATTCACCGGCAGCCCGGTAAAGGCCGACGGCTGGTTGCGCATTGCCACGGCAAATGATGCCTATTTCGCAGATTACGCATTTTGCGGTGTGCCGCCATGCCCATTTAGTATGAGGAGGACGCGTAGCGCCTGCGGGCGGCCCACCCAATGCGCGCAAGCATCAATGTCCCTTCTCCCTCGAGCACATCCCGAAACGTGTACCAGGGTGGAGAACGGTCTGGAAAGGTCGAATTTCTGAACCCGTCACACATGCCTATCATCCAAGCACAAGGGACCGAAGAAGTTCACCCTGACATTTTGCTGGTTAACCGAGCGCGAGAGGGCGATGTACAGGCCTTTGAACAGCTGGTTAAGCAGTACGATCGGCAGGTGTTCCGTATCGCGCAGCACATCACCCAGAACCGGGAGGATGCGGAGGATGTGGTCCAGGATGCATTTTTAAAGGCTTACGAGAAGCTGGAGCAGTTCCAGGGGAACTCAAAGTTTTATACCTGGCTGGTGCGCATTGCGGTGAACGAGTCGCTGATGCGGCTGCGCAAACGGCGTACCGGGCGTATGGTATCGATCGACGAGGACGTGGAGACGGAGGAAGGCTCCATGCCGCGCGACCTCGCCGAGTGGAGGCCCGACCCCGAGATGATGTACGGGCAGTCGGAGCTGGCAGAGATTCTGCGCAAGACGATTCAGGGTTTGCCGCCCGGTTTCCGGGTGGTTTTCGTGTTGCGCGACGTGGAAGGGTTATCGACGGAAGAGACCGCGGAAACACTCGGGCTGAGCGTGCCCGCAGTGAAGTCGCGGCTGCTTCGAGCGCGCCTGCAGTTGCGGGAGCGGTTGAGCCGTTACTTCCGGAAGAATGAGGATGGGACTAAATGAACTGCTCAGAGTTTTTGGCGCAACTCGGTGATTTTCTGGACAACCAGGTACCTACCGGCCTGGTCGCCGAACTGCAGGCCCACCTCGACGGATGCGAACACTGCCTGATCACCATGCAGACGACGCAAAAGACGATCCAGATTTATAGGAATCACGAGGTTTATGAGTTGCCTGCTGGACTGCGCGAGCGGTTGCAGGCGGCGATTCTGGCAAAGTGCAAGAAGGGTTGCTGAGGGTCGAGGGCCCCAGGTTGAATTTTTGTTTGTGCCGCAAGACAACCGTTCGGGAGCCAAAGGGAAACCGCAGCTGAAAAGGCCACCCATTCTGGGTGGCCTTTTCGTTGCATGAAGGTCGGTTAGTTGTCGTCCCGGCGCTGCAGGGTGGGGCGGTCGTTACCGGGTTGCTTATCGGAATCCGTCGCGTTGGGATCGCTGTTAGTGCTGCTGGCGCGACGCAGAGTTGGCTGGTTGCCCTTGCCTCCGTCGTTCAACTTGCGCTTGTTCTCGATACGCGCCAGACGAGCCTTGACGTCGTCGAACTCCGAGGTGGTCACTACATACTCCGCGCGCGGCGGCAATATGGTGGCAATCTCCTTCTGCGTCGCCTCGATGCGATCGGGGGTCTGCGGGTGGCTCGAGAAGGCTTTGGCAATCAGGTGCGGCTTGGTTTTCTCCAGGTTCTCCAGCTTTTCGAAGATGGTGACGAAAGCCTGCGGATCGTAGCCCGCACGGTACATGTACTGCACACCGAGGAAATCGGCCTGCGATTCAAAACCGCGAGAGAACTGCAGAAAGGTAAGCGGAATGCCTATCTGCGCCGCCTCGTAAATGCCATACCCGGTCCAGCCGCCGATGAAAATCAGCGGAATGGTGCCCAACTGAGCGTAGTTCATGCGGGTCTGCTCACGAACAGCATGGTGGGCGGCGACGTGCGATATCTCATGCGCGATCACACCGGCCATTTCTGCTTCATCGTCAGCAGTCAAAATGAGGCCGCTATTCACATACATAAAGCCGCCCGGCAAGGCCATGGCGTTGACTTCATCAGAATCGATGACCTTGATGGTGAAGGGTACCTTGGCGTCAGAGTTCTTGACCAGATTTTGCGCGACGCGGTTCACGTATTCATTCACGACCGGGTCGTTGATGAACTTAACGCTCTTTTCCAGCTGCATGGCGTATGACTTGCCCATGCGAATCTCGGTTTCGGTCGAGTACCAGTTGCCCATGCCACGGCCGCCGATATCGCGGGTGCCCACAGCGCTCACGTCGTCAACGCTGCCTTGTTTTACACCCGGTATTTTCTGGTCGGTCGCCGGCGTCGGGTCTGAGGCGGGCGGAGTGTCTGACGGAGCTGGCTGACTGGCCTGCGGCGGAGTGGCCGCCGGTTGACTGGCTTGGGGCTGGCTGGTTTGCGGATTGTTCTGTCCGTACCCTGTAAGGGTGAAGCTGGGCGCCAGCAGCAAGCTGCTCGCAACCATTAATTCTGCCGGTATCAGGCTCTTGCGCAGCATATTGCTCATAACGACCTCTTTGTCGCACCTGGATATAACCCTAGGCCCACTTCCGCTATGGCTATTAGACCAAGTATGCGCGCTTTCGCTAGCCGATGGCCCGGAATTTCGTCAAAAGAGCAGAAAGTCTTTGCGTGTCGTGGTTCCGGCGGAGACGGCCGAGAACTACCCCGCGTGCGCTTTGCCTCTCACCAGCTTGGGACCGGTCTCGCTTTGGCGAATTCTTATCAAGAAGGAGTTCACGAGCCGGGCCAGAGCTTCGGGGCATTCTTCGTAGGGCAGATGACCAGTGCCGGGAAGGAGCTCAAACTCCACCCGATCAAAGCGTTGGCGCAGGTTCTGCGCTGAATCCAGAGACACGGCCCGGTCCCGATCGCCCCACAGCAAAAGTGCCGGGATGTGACGCACGTGCGCGAGCGCGCGCTCTAACCCAGCCATGTCATCAAACCAGGTTTTCAGCATGTTGAGGACATAATCGACGGTTCCCGGCACGCGCAGAGAATCAATGTACTTCGCCAGCGAACCGTCCGGTACCTGGGTGGGATCGCCGTACATGCGGCCGAGGGCAAGCGATTGCATGGACGCGGGCAGGGTGACGATGCGATGCGCGAACCAGGTCCCCAAACCCGAAAGATAGAAGTTGATCAGAGGGTCGCCGAGATGCGAGAAGGGGTTCGCTGGGGCGTGAAGCAACAAATTTCTAACCCGGTGCGGGTATTTCGCGGCCAGCGTCAGAGCGACGGCGCCACCGTGCGAGGTGGCCAAAAAGTCCGCCGCGCCGATGTTTGACTCATCCATAAACTCAATCATCCGATTAGCCTGGGCTTCCAGTCGTGCATCGATGCCCGGCACCCGCTCTGATTCGCCGATGCCTAGGGCATCCACAGCGTAAATCGTCGACTCCTCGGCCAAGCGAGGGACGGTCATCTCCCAAGTCGAGGCGGTACCGAGAAGGCCGTGCAGCAAAATAAGCTCTGGGCCGGCGCCTGCCTGGAGGCAGTGCATCTGGTGTCCTTGCACCCGTACCCAATGCTTATTGATCTGGATTCGCCCGAATGCGTCCAACATCCAACGAGCCAATGCCATTTGACCTCTTGCCCTCCAGTGCAAATCCACCGGATTCACATTCTATTCATGCTAGCTAAGAACGCAATGGAGGAGCAAAAAGATGTCTAAGCGAAAGCCACCGAAGCCATCCGAAATTCCCAAAAATAAGATTTATCGATATGTAGTGTCATATCCAGCTGGTGGAAATCTGCAGATCCCATGTTACGGGAATTACCAGGCTGGTAGCGCCCTGATCGATCCTCGTATATCTCTTCTTGAATCAAGGGTATACTGGGGCCGTAAATGGGCGATCCCTGGGGGTCCGCCGGGTGGCCGGGCTTTCCTGTTGGTCCATAGCGTGCTCTTGTGTCCTGGGGAACCTCTGTTCTTCTGCGCAGCAACGCGATGCTTAAGACGTTTCAAATTCGGGTGGCCGTCGTTCTTCTCGCCGGGTTTACTTTGGCGGCCGCGGTTCTTGCCGCCCTGAATTATTCCAAAGAGGGCTCATATCCTCAGCCCACCGACAAGGTGATATGGCAAGAAGCGCCCGGAGGCCTAAGGGCACAGAGGGTAGTGAAGGATGGTCCCGGCGAGCGAGCCGGCATCAAAGCTGGGGATCTGCTGGTTGCGGCAAACAACGTTCCTACGCCGCGGGTTTCTTCCCTGATCCGGCAGTGGTTTGCCGTGGGCACTTGGCGGAACGCGGATTATTCTCTGATCCGTTCAGGCGTTCCTATCCACGCATCCGTCTTGATTGAGGCCTCTGACCGGACCGAAAACCAGGGTTTGCGGCTGATTGCGCTGGTTTACCTTTCCATCGGTCTCTACGTCCTCTTCAGGCGGTGGACAGCACCCCGCGCGACTCACTTTTATGTCTTTTGTCTAGCGTCCTTTGTTCTCTATTCGTTCGACTACACAGGCCGGTTCAATGGTTTCGACTGGACAATCTACTGGGGCAAGATTCTGGCCGGAGCGCTGCAACCGGCGCTGTTCCTCCATTTCGCGTTAGCGTTTCCAGAAGAGCGGCCAGCGGCACGGCGGCACTGGATCAACTCCCTGATCTATCTTCCCGGCCTGGGTGTCATCGTCCTGCAAGTGGTAGCGATGCTGCGATGGGAAGCAACAGGGCTGTTGAAGACGCGTCTTGACCAGCTGGCGACGGCGTACCTGGCGATCTACTATGTCTTGGCCGCGCTGGTTTTCCTGCGCAACTACCTGCGGCAGACGAATCCGCTTCGCCGGCAGCAATTGAAGTGGCTGACGCGGGGAACGTTGCTGACCGTCATTCCCTTCACGGTGTTGGATGTCATTCCTTTTCTCACCGGCATTCCCGTTCCTGGTGTCCTGACCAAGCTGGGTGGGATTTGCCTGGTCTTTTTGCCGTTGACCTTTAGCTGGGCCATCGTCCGCTACCGCCTGATGGATGTCGACTTGATCTTCAAGCGAGGGGTTACCTATACCCTGGCGACAGCGGCGTTGGTCGGGCTTTACTTCGGCGCAGTGGCAGTCGCGGCGGAGCTGGTGCACACCCGCCTGCCCAGTGCGGGCGCCTGGGGCTTGATTGCCGCCATCATCATCACCGCCCAGCTTTTCGAACCGCTCAAACGGGCCATACAAGACCGGGTCGACCGGGTTTTCGACCATAAACGCTACGATTATCGGAAGACCCTGATCACGTTCGGCCGCGGCTTGAGCTCACAGACCGATCTAGGCAGGCTGCTCACTTCCATCGTGGATCGCTTGTCAGAAACGCTTCTGGTGGCGAGGGTAGCCATCTTTTTTCCCGATCGGAACGGTGCCTATCGACTGATGGCGGCTCACGGGCTACCGGCACAACTGCTGGGCCGGGAAAGCCATCCGGGCCTGGATTTTCTCAATTTCGACCAGCCGGATGCCGGCACCCACATCTTCCTGGAGAATCCGCAGCAGGCGCTTCACCTGACGCCCGAAGAACGCCACTCCGCAGCCTCGCTCGATTTGAACTATTACCTCCCTTGCCGCTTGCAGGAAAAGACCATCGCCATTATCGGGCTGGGACGCACCACACATGGAGACTTCCTCTCCAGCGAAGACGTGGAATTGCTGGAATCGATGGCCAGCTATATCGGGATCGCGATTCAGAACGCACGTCTGTACGCCAGCCTGGAGCAGAAGATATCCGAATACGAGCGGTTGAAGGAGTTCAACGAAAACATTGTCGAGTCGATCAATGTCGGCGTGTTCGCGGTTGACCTGGAAGAAAGGGTCGAGAGCTGGAACGCGCAGATGGAAGTGATGTACGCCATGTCGCGCCAGGAGGCGATGGGGCAGTATCTCCGCGACATTTTGCCGGAGAATTTTGTGGCCGAATTCCTGCGCTTGAAAGATGAGCCTGGAGTCCACAACCTCTACCGCTTCCGGCTGCAGACGCGCACCGGCGAGAACCGTTGTGCCAACGTGGCCATCGCGCCCCTCGTCTCGCGCAACTTTGAGGTGGTCGGGCGCATCATTATCGTGGATGACATAACCGAGCGCATGGAGCTGGAAGCACAGCTGACACAAGCCGACAAACTCTCCTCCATTGGACTACTGGCAGCCGGTGTGGCTCATGAGGTCAACACTCCCCTCGCCGTGATTTCGTCGTATACCCAGATGCTCGCCAAACAAGTGCGAGGAGATCAAAGAGTGGCGCCGCTTTTGGACAAAATTACGCAGCAGACGTTCCGGGCCTCGGAAATCGTGAATGGCCTGCTGAATTTTTCGCGCACTGGTGCGGCGGAGTTTACGGCTCTGGATCTGAACCACGTAATCGAAGAAACGCTGAAGCTGCTGGAACATCAGTTCCGTGTCTCGCAGGTACAGCTGGAAACTTCGTTCGAAGATAATCTTCCGCCGATTCTCGGCAACTCCGGCAAACTTCAGCAGGTCTTTCTCAATTTGTTTCTCAATGCCAAGGACGCGATGGCGGCTGGCGGTACACTGCGGGTAGCCACGCAGGCAAACGGGCATGTAGCGGTGGACGTTTCCGACACCGGCTCGGGCATTGCGCTGGAACACGTGCAGCGCATCTACGACCCATTCTTCACCACCAAAGGGACCGTGAGCGAGGGGCAGCGCAGGGGCACAGGACTGGGGTTAGCAGTGAGCTACGGCATTATCCAGGAGCATGCGGGCAAGATCCAGGTGGAGAGCCAGATCGGTAGCGGTACCACTTTCCATCTCGAATTTCCCATGGCAAGGAAACCCGCCCATGTCTGAGGCCGGCATTCTCGTTGCGCAAAACAAAGCCCAGGTCTCGAACCCCGAACCGGCAGCGCGCATTCTGATCATTGACGACGAAGCAGCCATTCGCGAATCGCTGGAGACACTGCTGGTGCTGGAAGGCTATGTCGTCGACCTGGCCCCTGAAGGCCAGGCTGGTCTCAGGGCCATCGATAGCCGAACCTATGACCTCGTTTTGCTGGACCTGGCACTGCCGGGACAGAATGGCCTGGAGGTTCTGGCGCGCATCCGCGAGCGCCAACCCAACCTGCCGGTGATCATGATCACCGCCTACGGAACCGTCGGCAACGTAGTCGACGCCATGAATGGTGGGGCGCAGAATTTTGTCCAAAAGCCCTGGGACAACGAAAAACTTCTGGCCGATATCCGTGCCGCGACCGCCCGGCAACGCGCGGAAGAAGAGAATGTCCAGCTCAAGCGCGCGCTGAAGCAGCGCTACAACTTTGAAAACATCGTGGGCAAGAGCGAGCCCATGTTGCGCATCTTCGACCTGGTGGCACAGGTAGCTCCGACCCGCTCCACGATTCTGATACAGGGTGAGAGCGGAACCGGCAAGGAACTCATCGCCAAGGCGCTGCACGCCAATTCTCCCCGCCGGGACAAGCCCTTTGTGCCCGTGAACACCGGCGCCATGCCCAGCGATCTGCTCGAGTCCACGCTTTTTGGTCACGTCAAGGGGGCGTTTACGTCCGCTGTTTCAGCCAAAAAGGGACTTTTTGAAATGGCTAACTTTGGCACCCTCTTCCTGGACGAGATCGGCACCATGGGGATGGATACGCAAGCCAAGGTGCTGCGCGTCTTGCAGGACCGCCGCTTTATGCACTTGGGCGGCGTGCACGAGATCCAGGTGGACGTGCGCATACTCGCTGCCACCAATGTTGATCTGCGGCAGGCGGTGCGGGAAGGTAAATTCCGCGAAGATTTGTTCTACCGGCTGAATGTGATCACCATCGATCTGCCGCCGCTGCGCACCCGTCGCGAAGATATCCCGCTGCTGGCCGCGAGCTTTCTCAAGCGCTATGCGGAGGAGAACGATTTGCCGGCACGCACGCTGGCGCCGGAAGCCATGCGAGTGCTGATGGATTACGACTGGCCAGGCAATGTGCGCGAGCTGGAAAACGTCATTGAGCGCGGCGTGGTTCTCTCCTCCACGCCCACCATTGGATTCGATCTTCTTCCTGGCCACCTCACTGGCCGCAGTTACTCCTCCAGCCTGCTGGAGCATAATCCAGACGCCTCATTATTCGACATTCTGGAAGACATAGAGCGGCGCATCATCATCGACAAACTGGAGCGCTGCAAGTGGAACCAGACGGATGCGGCGGAGCAGTTCCGCATTCCCCTTTCCACCCTCAACCAGAAGATCAAACGGCTCTCTATCGAGATCAAGAAGCGGATGAAAGACTAGAGCGGGGCGTGTGGTACCCTCGGCTTGGGTATGCCATTCGACTCGATTGAAAGCTTGGCCAAGAAGTACGTGGTCGCAGTGCAGGACTATGCCGTACTCGCGGGCCGGGCTCTCGCCAACATTGTTCAGCGTCCGCACTACTTTGGCGACCTGATCACCCAGGCGGACTCTATCGGGATAGGGTCACTGCCTATCGTCATCCTCACCGGCTTCTTCACCGGCGGGGTACTGGCCCTGCAATCCGCATCCTCGCTGGCTCAGTTTGGCGCTACCGCCATTACCGGGGAACTGGTCAGTCTGTCGATGATCAAGGAACTCGGCCCGGTTCTCACCAGCCTCATGGTCTCCGGGCGGAATGCCTCAGGAATGGCCAGTGAGTTGGGCTCAATGATGGTGACCGAGCAGATTGATGCCATGCGTGCGCTGGGCACAGATCCGCTGAAGAAACTGGTGACGCCGCGCCTGTACGCCACCGTTTTCATGCTCTTTTTTCTCACCATCATCTCCGACACTGTGGGTACCTTGGGTGGGGCGTTTGTATCGGTGGTCATGCTGGGACAGAACGGGTCTCAGTATTTCCACACGGCTTACCAGACGCTGCGTTTTCCCGATATTCTTCAGGGCCTGGTAAAACCTGTAGTGTTTGGCTTCATCATTGCCAGCATCGGCTGCTTCTATGGCATGACCACACGCGGCGGTACGCAGGGCGTTGGCCGCTCCACCACCCAGGCGGTGGTTGTCTCTTCCGTGCTCATCATCTTCGTCGACTTTTTGATCAGCCAGTTCATGATCAATGTCTTCGGCTTCTAGACTATGGTCACCGCGCCCCAGACCGCACCCACGGCAACAACAGACGATCCTTCGCAGCCGGTCGTGGTCTTCGATGACGTCTCGATCGGCTTTGAAGGCAAGCAGGTCCTCGAGAATATCTCGCTGACTGTATCTCCGGGGGAGACCAGAATCCTTCTGGGACCCGCAGGTAGTGGCAAGAGCGTGCTGCTCAAGCTCGCAAATGGATTGATAAGGCCTGACTCCGGGACCATTACGGTCTTCGGCGAACGAATCGACAACATGCCGGAAGAGCAGCTCTTCCAGTTGCGGGGGCGCATTGGCATGGTGTTTCAGGAGGGAGCCCTGTTCGATTCGCTCACGGTGCGGGACAATGTGGCCTACCGCTTGATGGAGCAGAAAATTCCCGAGGCGGAAGTCACGCAACGGGTGACGGAAGCGCTTCGCTTCGTGGAACTGGAGCAGACGCTGGACAAGTTTCCATCCCAGCTTTCCGGCGGCATGCGCCGCAGGGTGGCGATTGCCCGGGCGATTGTGAACCGGCCAGACTTGATCCTCTACGACTCCCCAACCGGGGGTTTGGATCCGATTACTTCGACTACGATCGTTGAGCTGGTCATGAAACAGCGCGACGTTTATCGCACCAGTTCACTGCTGGTGACGCATCGTTTGCAGGATGCCTTCATGCTGGCCACGCACACCTTCGACCGGGAAAAGAACCACATGGTTCCCATTCCTAATGGGGGGCTGGATTCAAAAACGAATTTCCTGGTCCTGCATGACGGGCATATTGTTTTCGATGGCTCTACGCATGACCTGGTGCACAGTGACGATCCGTTCCTGAAAGAATATTTGTCGTAAGCGGGCGGTGGGGTCTGTGCTGAATCAATGGCAAATCCAACGAAATGTAACTGTCTCAGTTCTTTGCCTGCCTTAGCTCAAGACGATTGAGGGGGCTTCGCCCCATCTTTTTCGGCCCATGGTCCCGGATTTCCTGCACGGGGCGCCACCGACGGATGCGTGTGCGGCTTTCATTGAGGAAAGCCGCATGAAGTTCGTCAACGCCATCGAACTCGACAGGAAATCCGGGTGTACGCTGGTGCGAACATGAGGCACCCGTCCCACTCCCCTTACTTTTCGTTTGGGGTTGAATTTCAGGGCTGTCTTTGGGTTCCGCTGACGGGGTGCACGATCTCTGCTAGTCTTAAAGGTTTGCTACCAGCTTTCTGAGGTGCCTACCGGCATGGCGTTCAAATTTAAAGGTGTTGATTTTATACAGTTTGATGGGCTGCTCTCCGGCGACGAGCTGCTTTCACGCGATACCACGCGCCAGTTCGTCGAAGACAACGTGATCCCGATCATCGAACAGTGCAATCGCGATGGCCGGTTTCCTCGAGAGTTGATCCAGCCGATGGGCCAGCTTGGCTTCTTTGGCGCCAGCCTCGAGGGCTATGGATGCGCCGGCATGTCCAATGTGGAGTACGGCCTGGTGATGCAGGAGCTGGAGCGCGGTGACTCGGGCCTGCGCAGCTTTGTCAGCGTGCAGTCGGCCCTGGTCATGTATCCCATTTACACGTTCGGCAGCGAGGCGCAGAAGAATACCTGGCTACCGCTGCTGGCGACAGGCGAGAAGCTCGGGTGCTTCGGGCTAACCGAGCCTGACTATGGCTCGAACCCGGGGGGCATGCGGACGCGCGCCCGCAAAGACGGTGACGAATACATTCTCAACGGGGAAAAAATGTGGATCACGTCGGGCTCCATTGCCGACGTAGCCGTGATCTGGGCAAAGGTGGACGACGAGGATGGCAAGGTGAGAGGGTTTCTCGTGGAGACCAATCGGCCCGGCTTCTCGGCCTACGATGTGCATGGCAAATGGTCGCTGCGGGCCTCGGTGACGTCCGGCCTTTCTCTGCAGGATGTGCGCATCCCGGCATGCAATCTGCTGCCCGGCACGGGTGGCCTCAAGTCGCCCCTCATGTGCCTCAACCAGGCCCGGTACGGCATCAGCTGGGGTGGCCTGGGAGCGGCAATGTCCTGCTATGACACCGCACTTCAGTACGCACTGGTGAGAAAGCAGTTTCGCGAGGAACCCATCGCCAGCCACCAATTGGTGCAGGAAAAATTGACCTGGATGATCTCGGAGATCACCAAGGGTCAACTGCTCGCGCTCCAGGTGGGGCGGCTCAAAGACGCGGGCAAAGTGAGCTTTGAACACATCTCCATGGCAAAGCGGAACAACGTCTGGATGGCGCTGGAGTGCGCGCGAATGGCACGCGACATTCTGGGCGGCAACGGCATCACCGACGACTACCCGGTCATGCGGCACATGATGAACCTCGAATCAGTGAAAACCTACGAGGGCACGCACGACATCCATGCACTCATTATCGGACAGAGCATTACTGGTATTCCCGCGTACTAGGGGAATCGATCTTCCGCAAAACATCCTTCTGTCTACACAACGGTTCATTCTGTAAAATTACGTTTCAGGGCTGCAGGCGAGTGCAGCCCTTTCCCTCCCCCTTTCTCGCAACCTCTGGCCGCAAACTGCGTCTCTAATAGAGAGCGGATAAATCGGCCCGACAGGTGTGTTGCACATGGATGTGAAGTCCGCTTCGCGAAGAGTATTGCAGCTGGGCAAGATACAGCGCCGTCCGGAGCTGGACGCCCTGCGCGGACTTTTTCTGGTCTGGATGACGCTGACACACCTGCCTACACGTCTCAGTGAGCTGGTGAATCAACCCTTTGGTTTCGTTTCATCGGCCGAAGGATTTGTGTTTTTGTCCGGCATGCTGGTGGCTACCCTGTACATCCACCGGGCGGAAGAGGACAGCGACGACGTGCGCAGCAAATTGTGGAAGCGCGCACTCAGAATCTATGGCTACCACCTCATTATGTTGGCCATGGTGTTCACCGTGGTGGCGGCGTTCGCCGCACACACACATCGCGCGGCCATCTACAACCTGCTCAACTTCTACCTGGCCCACCCACTGACCGCGATCATCGGGTCATTGCTGCTGATCTACTGCCCACCGCTGCTCGACATACTCCCCATGTATGTGACCTTTCTACTACTCACGCCGTACATCCTCGGGGTGGCGGTACGCAAGGGTTGGAACAGCATTCTTCTGGTAAGTGGCGCCATCTGGATTCTGGCCCAGTTTGGTTTGCGCAGCTGGATGCATGACCTGGTGGTGCATGCCACGGGCTTACATATACCCCTGCAGGAGACAGGAGCCTTCAACCTTTTTGCCTGGCAGGCCATCTGGGTGCTGGCTTTGTGGCTGGGGGCCAAGTCGGCACAGCGTCAGAACCCTTTAAGCCGGCTGCCCGGTTATGTGTTTCCGCTGAGCGGGGCCATTTGCCTCTTCTTTCTAGGCGTGCGCCACGACTGGCTCGGGCCTCATCTCACGCAGGAAGTTCTGGGCTTGTCGTTAGACAAATGGCAGATCGGTCCGCTGCGCATGCTGAACCTTTTCGCTTTCTCATGCATGATTTACTGGTCACGGAAATACTTGACCAGGTTGGTCCTGGTCGAACCGTTTCTAACCCTGGGCAAAGCTTCTCTCGAAGTCTTCTGTGCCCATGTGTTTTTCGTTTTTGTAGGTCTGGCGCTGCTGTACGGGGAAGTAACGGAACTGCACGGCCGTTACGCATTCATCCTCTTAATTATCACGTTTAGCGCGCTGATCCTGGTAGCTATCCGGGAAGTACGGCGCAAGCAGAAGGCTCGCCTCTCTGCGCCGGCGGGCACGGCGAAACCATTTCGGCCGGTACCGGGTTTGAATCCTCCGCCCGCAGAGAGCCGCGCGGAAGTTTAAACCGCAACCGTGAACGTATCTTCGTGGCGAACGACGCTGCGATAGAGCGTGTCACGCTCCACCGGCTCGCGGCCAGCCTCACGGATCAACCGAATCAGATCAGCGCGCCGCATCCCTTGCGGCGTGGTCGCGCCCGCATCATGGTAGATCTTTTCTTCGACCACTGTGCCATCGATATCGTCGGCGCCGAAACGCAGGGAGATCTGCGCGATCTTGGCCGTCATCATCTGCCAGTAGGCCTTGATATGGGAAAAGTTATCCAGCAATAAGCGGCTCACCGCGATCTGGCGAATATCAGTCAGGCCGGTGGTCGTGGGCAGATGATCGAGGGCCGTGTGGGCCGGATGGAAGGCTAGCGGAATGAAGGTTTGGAACCCTCCGGTATCATCCTGCACGGCACGCAGGCGCAGCATGTGGTCGACGCGATCTTCATCGTTCTCGACGTGCCCATAGAGCATGGTTGCGTTGGAGCGTAGCCCTAGCTGGTGCGCCGTGCGCGCTGTCTCCAGCCACTCGTCGCCGTCGATCTTGTGATCGCAAATGATGTGCCTTACCCGATCGGAGAAAATCTCCGCGCCGCCACCCGGCATGGAATCTACGCCGGACTCCTTCATTTTGGTCAACGTCTCGGCGATCGTGAGCTTGGCGCGTTTTGCCAGGTACGCCACCTCGACCATGGTGAAAGCCTTGATGTGTACTTGGGGAAAGCGCTCCTTGAGGCCCGCCACCAGGTCGAGGAAGTATTGGAACGGAAGATCGGGATGCAAACCGCCGACGATATGGAACTCGGTCACGGCTTCGCTGTATCCGGAGGCAGCAGTCTGCCACGCTTCTTCCAGGGCCATGGTGTAGGCACCTGGGCCATCTTTTTTGCGGCCAAAGGCGCACAGCCGGCAGGCGGCCACGCAAACGTTGGTCGGATTGATGTGGCGGTTGACGTTGAAATAAGCCACGTTGCCATGCAGGCGTTCGCGCACAAAGTTTGCCAACCAGCCCACGGCCAGGATATCGCCCGACCGGTAGAGCGCCACGCCATCGTTGAAGTCGAGGCGCTGGTTTGCCAAAACCTTTTCTGCGATCGGCTGCAGAAGGACGTCGTCGGTTTGAAAGCTGTGGCGCTCAGGCGCAAAAGTAATGGGGCTACTCACTTCTTTATGATACTCGACCCGCCTAGTGGCTTCGGTGTTTCATCCCGCCACATCAAGACCTGGGTGTCTGAAATCCTGGGTTAAGATTTGTTAGACAGAATGCGACTGCTTCGGACACTGGCCTTCACCCTCTTCGCGTTACCCTGCGCGCTAGCAGCTCCGCAAAATCAGTCTCCCCCGTCGGCAGTTTTACCCCCTGTTACGGCATACGCGCTCGACCGGGCCAAAGTCACACTGCCGACGGATTTTACCGCGCCGCTGAATCTGCTGATCCTTTCCTTTCAGCGGGATCAGCAGTCTGAGGTCGATGGCTGGCTGCCTGTGCTGACTCCCGGGAGCCCTTCGGTGCAGACCTGGTTGTTGCCCATCTCTCCTCGCGCAAACGGCCTCTACCGGTGGTGGTTGAACGCGTCCTTACGCACCAGCTTGCCGCCGTCCCAACCGCGGCGCTATACGGTCCCCTTGTACGTGGACAAGGCGCATTTTCTCCGTGCTCTGCAGCTTTCCTCCGAACAGGAGGTGGTGCTGCTGCTGACCGATAAGACAGGGCATGTTCTGTGGCGCACTTCGGGAGCGGTGAGCGACAGCAAAAAGGCTGCGCTGAGTGGTTTCGTAAGCAGATTCGGACGGTAGGGACAGCGTCCCTGAACAAGGGGCACGAATTCAGCCGCACCTGGTGCTGTTCACAACGCGGTATTGGAAGGGCCGTACCTCAGGGGCCTAGTGTTTGCGTGAGAACCTACCGATTAAAAAATGCCCGCAGGGACGGCTGAACTTAGCCCAGGACGCAGTCCTGGGTCGAGATTCGAGACGAAAAGTCCCGCAGGGACGACTGGAAGTTACCCGAAGGCGATCCAAGAGCACTTCCATCTCAAAATATTCCAACGATGGAATTCCCGATTGACTGCCGGAGGGCCATGTCTCGATTAACTTTTCAGTCGTCCCCGTTCGACAAGCGCAGGGCAGGCTCTACGGGACTCTTCAATGGCGCTGGGCAACCCAGGACTGCGTCCTGGGCTAAGTTCAGCCGTCCCTTCGGGACTCCATTTCGTGATGGTCGTTCTTACGCAGACTCCGAAGTCCTCATCGGCCCAGCCTGTTGTGGCACGGCTGAAGCTGTCAGCCGTGCCCTTCGTTCGGACTCTCAACTTCCGAGAGATCAGCTTCCTAAGCCTTCGCCACGCGGGCCGCGATCAGGTCGAGCGCGCGGTGCGCGGAAAGGGCCGCACCTTCCTGCCAACCGACGATGTGGCTGGTATGATCGCCCGCCAGGTAGATGCGACCCTGGGGCTTGGTCCATACCTCATAACCTGGGGGCGCGCCGGCGTCGGCGCCGCTGACCCAGGAACCTAAGTTGTAGGGAATGTGCCCCCAACTGACGTAGATGGGGTTCTTCAACTCTTGCGAGCGACCGGGATGCAGGAGCTCAATCGAGTTGCGGGAGGCAGCCAGCTTGGCTTCCTGACTGGGCAAACTGCCGAATTCTGAGCCATTTTCAATTCCATAGCCACCCAGGATGATGCCGGTTTCGGAGAACATCCTGGCGCTCGGGTACCAGATCGTGTCCACAGGCTGTCGTAGAAACGAAAGGCCGCCGTAGATGTTGCACTCCTGCTCCCAGAAGCGGCGCGACTCCCAGGCGATTTTGTAGGCGGAGTCATAGGAACAGCCATCGATCGCCGCCTTCAACTCCGGAGAAAAATCCGTATCCATGGTTTTAAGGATCGTCAGGGGCAAGGCGCAAACGCAGTAGTCCGCACTCACGGTTTCGTTCTTGCCGGTGGCCCCGTCACGGTAAACGACTTTTACGCCCGATTCGTTCTGGCGGATCTGGACCACTTCTGCGCGCTGGCGGACCACACTGCCCAGCTTCTTCTTGAAAGCCATGGGAATCTGGTCCATCCCGCCCACCGGCTGAAACATCGTTGCCTGCCAGTCGATCTCGTCCTCTTCCATCAACTCGCGCCAGAGATGAGCCGACAGCAAGGCGCGCATATCAAGCGGGTCGTGGGGAACACCCACCGTATCGGCCGCTCCGGGGCTGATCTTCCATCCGGCGCGCGACGATCCTTTGTAGAACAGATCGGGAGAGAGATCCCCGTATTGCTTCAGGAATTCAACCATCTGCTCTTTGTCGTCGCGGCTCAGTTCCTGATCAAGGGCGCCGCGCTGGATGCACTTGGCCAAAAGCTCAGAGACGTGGCCGCGGGTATCGTATTCCACCTGGCGGTTTTGCACGGTTTTGCCGCCATCGAGCGTGCTCGCCTGCAGGTAGGCGCTGCGCGAAGCGTTCACTTCGACTTCCAGCGGAACCTGAAGCTCGCGGCAATAACCGAGCATGGTCCGGTGCACCGACGGCAGCCGGGCGGGGCCTACATTCTGGTAGAGACCTTCGCCAAACACGCAGTTCTGGGTGAAGCCATTGGTGAACTCTACTTTGGTACCGTTGCGAACGGTCCAGTTTCTGCCGCCGGCGCGCTCCCGGGCCTCGAGCAGGGTGCAGGTATAGCCCAGTTTGCCCAACTCATACGCGGATGCCAGGCCGGCGATGCCGCCGCCCAGGATGACCACACTGGTCCCTTTGCCGGAGCCTGCCGGGTGCTCGACGGTGGCTGCCGCCGAAGCCATGACGGGCAACAGCCCCAGAGACTGCATCATAGTGAAGGCGGCGCCATACCCGCCGGCCCGGCCTACCCTCATCAGAAAATCACGCCTGCTCAGACTCATTTTTGAACCACCTTACATCTTTCCAAATGGCCGTGTCCGGCGAATTTGGATGGTAGAATTGGAATTTTCCGGATTGCTGTCGAAGTGGAACGAAGCTCCGTCATGGCAGCGCCGGGCGCCGTGTGCGCTGCGCTTTATGAGGACACTGCTTGCATCTGCACTTCCTTACCTCGACGCACGAAACCAGCTCCTGGAAACCAGGATGGAGAAATGGAGAACGATCAGTCTTCAACTTGGAAGATGGAGCCACAGAGAATACAACGAGGAAGACGTGGTGAAGGGTTACGTTTCGACAGGGAGAACGTTCACCACCCGTAACCTGGCAGGAAGCTGCACGAGGACGGAAACGAGCTTAGGGTAACGGTACCAGCGCACGAAAGCAACAGTAAAATGGCGCAATTTTTTGTCGCCTAACCAGACATGGGATGTGGTAATGACCGAAGAAGGCCCCAGGGCCGAAGAAGTAAGGGATATCGAGTTCCTTCATGAGATTGGCAGCCGCATGGCGGCTGCGGATCCGTTTCATGCTGTGCTCGAACGGGTAGTTGATTTTGTCTCCACGGTAGTGATGTGCGATTCCTGCTTCGTTTACGTTCTCGAAGGAGAGAAGCTGGTGTTGCGCGCTTCCAAGAATCCCCACGCCGACCTGGTGGACGAACTTGACTTGCAGTTGGGCCAGGGCATTACCGGCTGGGTGGCTATGCATCAAAGGCCTGTGGCTATTGGATCCCAGGCATGGAGCGATCCCCGTTTCAAGATGTTCAACGATTTGCCTGAGGATCATTTCGAAGCATTTCTTTCCGTGCCAATTCTTTGCCGGGGCAAAATGGTAGGGGTCATCAATGTGCAGCATCGCAAGCCCCACCACCACAGCCCGCGCCAGGTGCGGCTGATCTCCATGATTGGCTTTCTGGTCGGCGCCGAGCTGGAGATGGCGCGCCTCGAAAGCGAACGCGTTCTGCTCGCCGATCGGCTTGAGGTGAGAAAGCTGATGGATCGGGCTAAGGGGATTCTGCAACGGGAATTGCACCTGGATGAAGAGGGTGCGTATCTGGCGTTGCAAAAGCAAAGCCGCCAGAAGCGGAAGGCGATCCGCGAGATCGCTGAGGCGATTATTCTCACAGAAGAGATTCGGCGGTCCCGGAAGTAGGGGACCGGATCCCTGCGCTTCGATTCCTTATGAACAACTTGGCTCCGAGTCCCGGAGGGACGGCTGAACTTAGCCCAGGACGCAGTCCTGGGTAGACGGCGCCATCGAAGAGTCCCGCAGGGACGACTGAAAGAGTCATTTGATACATGGTCCAGGATTCCAACTTCCAGTCGTCTTTTGGGTACTACTGATCACTTTTCCGATACAGCCAGGGGATGGAGAGATCTGCGGTTTCTTTTCTCCTAAATTGGGGAACGTTATAGCATCTTGGCAGTGAATCCTGTCGCCAAACGTACTCGCGAAGAGCGAGAAGAGATCCAAGAGAAACGCAGGCCCAAGCGGGCGCTGGGGCTCTTTGACTCCACCATGATCGTGATCGGCGTCATGATCGGGTCTGGGATTTTTATCGTCCCGGCCGATATGGCGCGTATCCTGGGCGGTCCGGGATGGTTTCTAGCTGCCTGGGTTTTTGCCGCGGTGCTAACCATTGCGGCCGCGTTTTCCTTTGGCGAGTTGGCCTCGATGATGCCTGGCGGGGGCGGCATGTACCTCTACCTGCGCGAGGCGTACTCGCCCCTTTGGGGCTTCCTCTACGGATGGACGCTTTTTACTGTGATCCAGACTGGAACGATTGCCGCAGTTGCGGTTGCGTTTGCCCGGTTTCTAGGGGTTTTGGCGCCATCGATTTCCGAATCGCGTTACTTGATTCCGCCCATACATCTCTCTGCCCATTACGCGCTCACTCTATCCACTGCCCAGTTGGTTGGCCTGCTGGTGATTGCTCTGCTTACCGCGACCAATGCCCTGGGCATCGAGTATGGAAAGATCATCCAGAATTCGTTTACGGTAGCCAAACTCGGCGCTCTTGGAGCACTGATCGTGCTTGGTCTAACGGTGGGTTGGCATGCATCATCCGTGCACGCAAACCTGGCCGATTTCTGGCAGCGGCCGGCTACGCTGCACCCAGGCAGTTCTCTCGTCTCCATCCTGAGCCTGGTGATGGTGTTTTGTGTTTCTCAGTCGGGGTCGCTGTTCGCCGCGGATTCGTGGCACGACATCACGTTTGCTTCCGAGGAAGTCAAGGATCCAAGGACGACGCTTCCCCGCTCCCTGGCCATCGGCACCGTGATCGTGATGCTGTTGTACCTGGCCGCGAATCTCGCCTATTTGGCGGTGCTGGACTTCCCCTCCATTCAACATGCGCCCCATGATCGCGTAGCGACTGCGATGCTGCAGGCAATTTTCCCCTCATGGGGAGGCCAGGCGTTGGCCGCTGTCATTATGGTGTCGACGTTTGGTTGCATCAACAGCCTGGTGCTGGCCGGTCCACGCGCTTATTACGCAATGGCTCGGGATAGGCTGTTCTTTCCTGCTGCAGGGCGGTTGAATGGGGCTCGCGTGCCCGGATGGTCTCTCTTGTTCCAGGGGATATGGGCCGGTATTCTGGTGCTGCTGACTACGTACTCGCCGGCTAAGGGCTATGGCAACCTCTACAGCGATTTGCTTGACTACATTATTTCGGCGGCGTTGCTGTTTTATATTCTTACGATTGCCGCAGTGGTGGTGCTGCGGTACAAGCGACCGGATGCGGAACGTTTGTATCGCACGCCGGGGTATCCGGTGGTGCCGGCGATTTATGTTCTTGGGGCGAGCACGGTCGTGCTTTGCCTTTTCATCGATCGCCCAGCCACGACCTGGCCCGGTCTGGTGCTGGTGATCGCTGGTCTTCCGGTGTATTGGTTGATCCGGCGTAAGGCTTGACTACACCTTCCGAGCACAGCAATTGTGTGGGCTTCGCCCCGTCTTTTTCGGCCCACGTACGCCCCACGGCATGCCGGGGCAGGTTTGGCGAACGTGGGGCACCCGTCCACAACCTCTGACATCTGTTTCGGGCTAGCGGTATTCGGACGCGAATGCGTCCGCGTTTTGGTTCATCTCCCCCGGGAGAGGCGCACGCGCCAGGACGATAATCCGGTAAGTGAAGGTTACACTCTGATTCTTCTCGACGGTATAGTTCAATGGTGGCGCCTTGGGGTCGAAGATGTGCTGCCCAAGCGGATTGGCAGCAAAGAGGCCGTAGCCGCGGGCATGCCAATAAGTGGGATAGTTGGGGTTTCCGGGATGATCAAATATCGCTATGGTGACGGTGTGTCCTTCGGTGTTACCAGTTAGTGCGCACCAGCGGCCTCGTGTGCCCCATGCCTGATCGCCTTGCTTGCCCTCGCTGGTGAGATATACACCTGTGGCGCCGGGGGCGTTGGAGGCCGTCACTTCTGTGGGCCGGCCATTTGCGTCGGTGAAGGTGCCACCCTTTTCGTCGGCTGACTCCAGCCAGCGAGCGACTCGGATGCCCAGCAAGCCTTCTTTGTCATCGTTGAAGACGACCCGATCGAGGACGTGCAGGGTCGTTACCTGGTCGATGATTCGCTCATCCTTTTTCGGCGAGAAAATGTATCTGGTCTTCTGCTGCAGAATGTCCTGGCCCTTGCCTGTCGTCCATATCGAGTCGACGATCAGTTCTCCGCTGTCTCGCCCGCTTTTGGTGGAGACGATTTTCTGCTGGCGAATGGTTCCCATTTTTTCGCGGTCCGCAGGCTTGATGGCGTCTGAGTTGTTCCAGAAATCGAAGCCATTTACGTTACCGTAATTGAACCAAATTCCCGCGTGGTGCGGGTGATCGACGCGCTCGCCGGGTCGAGGCGCCAGGGGAAATCCACGCACCACATCGATCCCATCGGATGTGATGAGCGGAAAGAGCACCGGCTTCTTGAGGGTGCCGGGCCAGACGTAAGAGCTAAAGGGCGTGCCGTCGATGGTGATATCGACCCGCTGGTGAGCTTCGTCAGCAACTACCTGCACGCCCTTGGTGCCGTTTGCAGCAAATGCCATCCCTTGCAGAGTGAAGGCCGCCAGCAGGCAGCCGAAGAACCACCTATTCATAGACCTTGTCCCCGGCCATCACCCGCTCTGACTTGTCGTCGAAGGTGACGCGCTGGCCGGTCTGAATGGCGGCGATGTTCATGCACAGCGCCACGGAATGGCTATACCCCGCGTCAATGCTGGCGTTGGGCTGCTTGCGGGAACGAACACACTCCATCCAGTTGCGCATGTTAGCGGAAGTCATGGGGTCCTTGCCCGTGTTGGCCGAAGTCTCCGCCTTCATGACTGCATCGCTGAGAGAATAGTCGCCCAGCAAGTTCTGCTTCATGGCCATTTCGGCGGCTGACTTCGCAGTCATTCCGCCTTCGGAGTTGACGCACTGCTTATCCATGTCGAGCATGCCACCGTTGGAGTAATAGATCTCCTTGATTCCGCCGGCGGAGTTGGTCATGCGCGAGGAATAGATCACCTGAAAGCCTTTGCTCGGATCATCCAGCGGACCGTAATCGAAGACGGCGGTCATGGTGTCCCAGTTCTTGCGGCCATCCTTCCAGAGGTAGACGCCGCCGTTGGCCACCACGCTGCGCGGATGGGGATAGCCGGTAAACCAATGAACGGTATCGATCTGGTGCACCAGCCATTGATCGGGAATACCCGAGGAATAGGGCCAGAAGAGGCGGAACTCGAGATACTTGCGAGCGTCGAATGGCTCGTAGGGCCGGTTGAGCAGGTAGCGCTTCCAGTCCGTATCCTGCTCCTTCAGCAGGGGCACAACACCCGGGCGGCGCCAGCGGCCTGGTTGGTTAACGTTCCAGGTCATCTCAACAGCGACGATGTCACCGAATTTGCCCGACTGAATGTACTCGTAGGCCTTTTGATAGCTGGGCGTGCTGCGGCGCTGTGTGCCGACAGCTACGACCTTTCCGGTCTGCTTCACCGCGGCGCGAAACGCCCGCGCATCCTCCATGGTGTGAGCGGTGGGCTTCTCCACATAGGCGTCGCGGCCCGCCTGCACCGCTTCTACGCCGTGCAAGGCATGCTGAAAATCTGCGGTGGCGACAATGACCGCATCGACATCCTTGCGGGCATAGAGCTCGTCATTGTTGCGGATGCTGGCAATGGGGCTGCCACCGCACTGCTTCTGAATAAAGGCCGCACCTTCGTCACGGCGACGGTTCCAGATATCGGAGACGGCGACGAACTCGAAGTTGAGCTCCTTGGCGTGATCCTGGAACGCGGGTACCAATGACTGCTTGGCGCGATCGCCTGCGCCGATCAGGGCGACTCGCACGCGATCGTTGGCGCCTACGATGGCAGCGTAGCTGGTTGCGGTCCAAGATCCAACGGCGGGCACGGCCGCGGCTGCGAGCGTTGCGCTACCCATTTTCAGGAAGTCCCTGCGGTTCTTGTCCTCGAGTTCCACGGCCAACCCTCTCTCTTCGTGTCGCAAGTGAGTTTACAGGGGTGGCCCGGGGGTCGTCACGCGGACCGCATAGCGGGACGCTAGGCGGAGGGCTTGCGGGAGGGCTTGCGGGTTCTGTCTCCGTCGACCATGCGCATGATTCCCAGCGGGTTATTGCTCTTCAGCTCATCCGGGAGAGCGGCGTCGGGAAAAGACTGGTAGCAGACCAGCCGGGTGAAGCGGAAGATGGCCTGGCTGCCCACGGACGTGGAGCGGCCATCGCTGGTGGCCGGGAACGGACCTCCGTGCACCATGGCGTGGCAGACCTCCACCCCGGTGGGGTAGGCGTTCAGGATCAGGCGGCCCACCTTGCGGGAGAGGATGTCGATCAGGTCAGCATAGTCTGCCAGTTCACTCTCGTCCGCCTGCAGGGTCGCGGTGAGGTGACCTTCCAATTGTTCGGCGACAGCCAGCAACTGCTTGCGATCCTGGTAGCCAACCACGACGGTCGTGGGCCCGAAGATCTCCTGCGCCAGTTCCTCGTGTTCCATCAGATCTTTGTAATCGGCAACAAAGAGCGAGGCCTGTACGGTCGCGGCGTCGGTGCTGGTTTCGGCTTTTGCCCCTTCCGCAAGCACGTCGGCGTCGGCCAAACGACCCTTGACCGCCGACCGGTAACGATCGGCGATGGCCTTGGTCAGGAGAGTTTGCGTGGGTGTGCCGCTGACCTTGTCACCCAATTCCTTCATAAATCCCGGTGTGCCGTCTTGTTGCGGGACCAGCACAAGTCCTGGCTTGGTGCAGAATTGGCCGGCTCCCAGGGTAAAGGAGGCCTGTAGACCGGTGGCCACTGCGCTTCCCCGTTGCTTCAATGCGCCGGGGAGAACGAATACAGGATTGACGCTTCCCATTTCGGAGTAGCAAGGGATCGGCTCTGGGCGGGCAGCGGCCAGCTTCATGAGCGCCGTACCTCCGGCAAAGGAGCCGGTGAACGCCACTGCTTTGATGGCGGGGTGTTTCACCAGCTGGACACCTACATCCACTCCGGAGTCGAACAGCATGGAGAAAACACCTTCCGGCAGGCCGCTGGCCTTCACGCTTTCGCGGATGGCCTGGCCGACCAGGGCGCTGGTTCCAGGATGCGCCGGATGCGCCTTGACGATGACCGGATTTCCGGCGGCGAGCGCGGAAGCGGTGTCTCCACCGGCGACGGAGAAGGACAAGGGGAAATTGCTGGCGCCGAAAACGGCCACCGGTCCCAACGGCTTGTGCATGGAGCGGATGGAAGGCTTGGGTAGCGGCTTTCGCTCAGGATCGGCGTCATCGATGCGCGCATCCACCCAGGAACCCTCTTCCACTACTTGAGCGAAGAGTCTCAGCTGGCCGCAGGTTCGCCCCACCTCGCCTGTCAGTCTCGCTTCAGGCAGTGCTGTTTCCAGATGGGCCCTTTGGATGATCGCCGGAGCCGCCGCCTCGATGGAAGCAGCGATGCTACGCAGAAAGGCGCCCCTTTCCTTGCCTGAGAGATTGCTGTAGATGGGGAAGGCGCTTTGCGCCAGCGCAGCGGCCCGCTCCAAGTCCTCGGCGCTTGCGGAGAAAAACTTCGGTTCCAGCGCTGCACCAGTCGCCGGGTTGACGCCGGTGAAGGATGCTCCTTCTGCGCCATCTCCAAAACCGATCAGCGATGCGGGTTTCAATTCCAGTGCAAGCTCCATGATGTGCTCCTTTGCCTCAACCAGTCTACCTACGGAGCAGGAGTGGCTAAGCGGGAAAGGCCTCCACGATGCTAGCCGCTGATTCGGTCGGCACTACTCGCGCCAGCTTAAATCCACCTTTTTTGAGCAGCTGGCCATACTCCAGCTCCGTCCGCTCCTGGCCGCCGGGGACGGTCAGCATCACGATATCGGTCATCTTGCCGGTGTGGGGAGTATCACCGGCCGGGAGGACCATCTCGATGATCAGCAAGCGACTGGTTGCCTTCATGGCTCGGCGGCAGTTGCCCAGGATGGTAAGACACTGATCTTCGCTCCAGTCGTGGATGATATGGGACATCAGGTACGCGTCGCCGCCCGAGGGCACGCTCTCGAAGAAACTACCGTCCACAAATTCAATGCGATCCCCCATGCCACGCGCTTGGATAAACGTGGTGGCGCCGGCCCGGTTGTGAGGGAGGTCGAATACCACCGCGCGCGGCCCAAGGTGCCTGCCGAGAATTGTGGTGAGCATGTTTCCAGTGGCGCCACCCACATCCACCAGGCTGGCGAGTCCGCTGAAATCGTAGGCGGCGGCGACCGCAGCCGTTTCCGGACCGTGAAAACCTACCATCAGGTCGCTGAACATCGCCGCTTCTTCTGGATGGTGAGGAAGCCAGTCAAAGATCTCCGCGCCAAATGCCTTGCCGAATCCGGTTTTGCCCGTCTGGACGGAGTAAAGCAGGTTAGCGAGTGGTTTGCAGAACATGTCGCCGGTCATGGTCAGCACGGAGTTGCGGACAGAACCCGGCGTTCCCGATCTGAGCGGCTCTCCGAGTGGTGTGAGCGCGAAATAATGCCGTTCATCTTCGGTGAAGAGTCCGAGACTGGCAAGAGTTCGCATGACCCGGTAGAGCGATGGTGCATGGGTCGAGGTTAATTGCGCCAGCTGCTCGGCGTTCTTGGACCCTTCAGCGAGATGATCCGCGAGCTTCAATTCGGCGGCCACACGTACCAGGCTGGAGATTTGATGTGCCCAGGCCATCTGGATGAGTTGAGCCTGCGCCGATAGGGCTTCTGACTGAGCGGGAGTAACCTCTGGCATTGATCTGCTTCTCCTTACGGAAGCCTGTTCAATGTACCTGAGAGGCGAAACCCTACGCCAACATTGCCCGCGAAGGCAAGTAGGGAGCTATCGGGATGGCCGGTGTTCTCCCTGCAAGGAAATCTGCCAGGAGTTGTGCGGTTCCCAGCGAGGTGGTAATTCCCAGACCTTCGTGTCCGGTGGCTAGAAAGAGGGTCTCGTCGTCCGCGGAAGGACCGATCAACGGCAGCTTGTCTGGAGTGGCAGAGCGAAAGCCGGTCCAGGTCCGTTCGATGGAAAGTGACGGCAACGCCGGCACGTATTCCGCGGCGCGGGCATACATACGGGTCAGGATTCGCTCATCCACTTCCCTGCTCTTGACGCCAAATTGACGTGACGAACCGACAAGCAGCTGCCCGTTCTGTCTTGGCTGCACGTTAAAAGCTACTGTATCCGTGGTTGTGATATGTGCACTCTTCAGGTATCCCAGCTCGACGACCTGGTGGCGCAGAAATCCGGGGTAGGGATGGGTGATTGCCAGATGTCCCTTGCGCATAGCTACGGGAAGTCCGGGGGTCAACGCGGGGGCTCCCTCACCCGCCGCGTTGACGAGAATGGGCGCGTGTAGCTGGTCGCCGTTACTAAGCACGACGACACCCGATTTCATGGAAGCTGCCGTTTCTCGAACCAGGGTCGCGCCCGCTGCGAGGGCCTGCTGGAGCATAGATCGTGCAGCTAGCTGGGGGGCTACGACTACATCCTCAGGCACCAACCATCCCCCCACAAGGCCGCGGCGCAATGCGGGCTCGAGGGACGCGAGCGCTTCCCGACATATCACCTCGGACGGGATTTCGCTTTGAGTATAGACACTGTGTTTGCGACAGATCTCCTGCATTTCCTCATGATCGGCCGCCACCCAGACCGTACCGCGCTGGGTGTATTCCACGTCCGGTGGCAGGTGGCCTGCCATCTCTCGCCATAGCAGCTGCGAGTAGCGGGTCAACGCCAGCTGAGCCGGTGAATCATCGAGAACGACAATGTGGCCCATGGCTGCAGCGGTGGCGGCGCCGCCGATCTCCCCGGGTTCCACCAGTGCCAGGCGCAAACCCTGGCGGGTAAAAGTCAGGGCACATGCGGCGCCCACAATTCCCCCACCAACAATGACTGCGTCGAACGTTGTGATCATGCCGGGATGCCCCAGCAAAAGGCATCACGGGGATCGAGGATAAGGGTCGACTCGGCCGTAATAAACGCTGCGCCGGTAATGGTGGGCAGGAGGTGGCCGTCTCGCAGAACGATGCGGCCTTCGAAGATGCTCCCGATCACGCTTTCCTGCCGCCAGACCTGGCCGGGAGCCAGGAGGCCTTCGGCATACAAGCAGGCCAACTTGGCGCTGGTGCCCGTGCCGCAGGGGGACCGGTCGTACTCCTTGCCTGGGCAAAGCACGAAATTCCGGCTGTTCACGTTTGGCGATGAGCCCGGGCTATGGAGTTCGATGTGGTCGATCTCGGCGCCCTCCGTACCGCGAATGCCGGCGGCGGTGAGTGCTTGGCGAACCTGCCAGGTGAAATGGATGAGCTGGTCAAGGTTCGCTTTTGCAATCGTGAAGGGGTGATGTTTGATCAGAAAAAACCAGTTGCCACCCCAGGCAACGTCGCCGGTCACCACACCGAATCCGGGCACTTCGACATTGATGGCAGCGGCCCAGCGGTAGCTGGGTACGTTTTCGAAGGTCACGGCGCCGTCTTCGTTCAGAGTGACTCCCACAACGCCTACTGGCGTTTCCATGCGATGAGGACCGGGCTGGATCCTGCCCAGATACGCGAGTGTGGCTACAACACCGATGGTTCCATGCCCGCACATGCCCAGGCATCCGCTGTTGTTGAAAAAGATGACGCCCGTAATGCAGTCCGCACGGGTGGGCTGGCAGAGCAATGCGCCCACCACCGCTTCCGAGGCACGCGGTTCGGTGACAAGGGCCCGGCGGAAGGCTTCGTGATCCTTCTGAAACAGAAGGCGACGCTGCTGCAGGTCGCCGCTGCCGAGGCCAGGGCCTCCTTCGATGACGGTTCGGGTAGGCTCACCGCCGGTGTGTGAATCGATAACGCGGACTCGTTTCAGAAGATGCTCCTCGTTCGCTCTCTAAGCAAATTGTAAGCGGGCGAACCCCAGGAATAGGAGGGGTAGCGTCTGGCCGCATAGAGAACGTCGGCAAGAAGGAAGCCAAGTCCCAATTGCACTACTCATGGTTTTTGCTGCGATATCCACTACGTACCTTGTCTGCTGCTGCTAGAGGTTAA
Source organism: uncultured Acidobacteriaceae bacterium (assembly GCA_963830325.1). GTDB lineage: Bacteria > Acidobacteriota > Terriglobia > Terriglobales > Acidobacteriaceae > PALSA-350. The sequence continues at coordinate 57,038 of CAWHMV010000019.1, read as the reverse complement.
CTAGAATGAACAAGTGAGTCATTTAGGTAATATCTCGCGCGCCCAGCTCCCTGCGATCCTGGCGAAGGGGTTCAGTGCCTCCTCGAGAGATCGCGGCGAAAAATACTTCATGGGAAAGCGGGTGATGATTCGCGTGGGCTCGCCTACCGAAGTAGGCGCGCTGGTGCAAGGATCGGAGCTCTACAACGTCTCGCTGAAGTGGTCGAACGGCAAGCTGACGGCCGGGTGTGACTGCCCCTTTTTCGAGGAGCACGGCAATCTCTGTAAGCACATCTGGGCCACGATCCTGGAAGCGGAGGAGCGAGGACATCTCTCCGAGGTAGAGAGTCCTATGGCCCTCGAACAAGAGACGTTGCTCGAGCGAAGCGAGCATGCCGCAAAGCAAGCCCGCGGGGATGTGATGACGATCGCGAACGAGAGTTGGAGATCCGCGCCGACCGTCCAACTGGATAAGAACGGTCGGATCTCTCCACCTGTCCGGCTGCCGGCCTGGAAGGCGCAGTTAGGCCGGATTACGGAGACTCAGGCCCCCAGTCGAAGTGGTGGGCCAACGTGGCCCGCGCGCTCGGAACTTGTCTACATTCTGGACGTCGCTCGGAGTAGCGCCACCGGCGCCCTCGCGCTCGGTATTGCAACCCGGGGGCGCAACAAAGAGGGTGGATTGAGGAATATTCCCAAACCATGCCCGATGTCTCGAGGCCGGATTGCGGGCCTGCCTATTCAAGAGGACCGGGAGATTTTGACCCTGCTGATTGAGGCCAATCCCTATCAGTCGTACGACTATTACGACAGCTACGATCGTGGTCCCGACTTCTTTTCACTCTCGCCGCTGATGGCGCAGACTGTGCTGCCCAGGGTGCTGGGAACTAGACGCTGCTTTCTCCCCTTCTCCCAGGATGAACTCGAGAAGCTGCCCATCGAGTGGGACGATGGGGAACCGTGGAGATTTGTTCTGGAGATTTGCGGAAGCCGACCGACCGGATGGCAATTGACAGGGGACTTTCGCCGCGGGGAGCAGCGGATGGCGGTGAACGAACCCTTGCTGGCAACAGGTGGCGGCATTCTGGTTATGCGCGACTCAGTCGCGCGGCTGGCCGACAATGAGACGCTTGCCTGGATCACGGGCCTACGCAAGAACGGCTCTATCGCAGTTCCGGATGAGGAACGGGAGGAGTTTCTTGGCAGCCTGCTGGGCTCGCCGACGCTGCCTGCGATCGATCTGCCCGAGGAGTGGAGATATGAAGAAGTCGAGGTTCCTCCACGGCCATGCCTCAAAATTTCAGGGCCCGTCAAGAGTTACGGAAGGATTAACTCACGTATGACAGCGGAGTTGTCCTTTGAATATGAAGGCCACTCTGTGGCGGAAAAGACGCCATCGCGAGGCATCTACGACGCATCTGCGCGACGATTCATACGGCGCGACGGCGTATTGGAAAAAGCCGCTATAGAGCAAATGCAGGAAGCCGGCATACGGTTTACCGCGGGGTCTTGGACCGGGGACGCAGAGTGGACACTTACGCCTAGCAAGCTGCCGCGCGCTGTGCGCACTCTGGCTGAGTTGGGTTGGCTGGTCACTGCGGCCGGTAAGCTGTTTCGCCAACCTGGTAAGGGTAGCGCCTCAGTCGCCAGCGGCGTGGACTGGTTCGAACTTCAAGGCGCGGTCGAATACGGAGAGACGACGGCCCAACTGCCGCGGTTGCTGGCGGCGCTCAAACGGGGCGAGACGATGGTGACGCTCGATGATGGCTCTTACGGCTTACTGCCGGAAGAGTGGCTGCGCCGGTTCGGCGATGTGGCCAACATGGGCGAAGCAGACGGGGATCACATTCGTTTCCGCCCCAGCCAAGCCGGAGTCCTCGACGCCCTCCTAGCGACACAGCCAACCCTGGATTGCGACGAAACCTTCAGGCGTGTGCGCGAGGAGTTGGCACAGTTTGCATCGATCGGTCCCGCCGAACAGCCCAGCGGTTTTAACGGGTGCTTGCGCGGCTATCAGCGGGAAGGCTTGGGCTGGATGCATTTCCTCCGCCAGTTCTCATTTGGCGGATGCCTTGCCGATGATATGGGCGTAGGTAAGACCGCGCAGGTGCTTGCCCTTCTAGAAACCCGCCGCGAAATGCGGACGCAAGCGAAGATTGAAGCGCCATCGGTGGTGGTGGTTCCCAAATCGCTGATTTTCAACTGGAAGCAGGAGGTTCAGCGATTCACTCCGCAACTTCGCGTGCTGGATTACACCGGCACGGCACGCAGCCATACACGCGAGAAGGATGCGTTCTCCCTCTACGACGTCATCCTCACCACATACGGCACGCTGCGCCGCGATGCTGTGCACTTTAAAGACAGAGTTTTTGACTATGTGATTCTCGACGAGGCACAAGCCATCAAGAACGGAAACACCGAATCGGCAAAGGCAGCCCGCCTGCTGCGCGCTCATCACCGACTAGCGCTGAGTGGGACGCCGATCGAGAATCATCTGGGCGAGCTTTGGTCGCTCTTCGAATTCCTCAACCCCGGCATGCTGGGAACGTCTGCGGCCTTTCCGCTCGCGGGCGCGTCCAAGCGAGATCCTGACGGCGAGACCCGCAAGTTGCTCGCGCGTGCGCTACGCCCATTCCTTTTGCGGCGCACCAAAGAGCAGGTTGCCAAGGAACTTCCACCAAAGATCGAACAGACCATCTATTGCGAGATGGAGACCCGCCAACGGGCCCTCTACAACGAGCTGCGCGACCACTACCGCGAAGCTCTCTTGCACAAGATCGGCGCGGAAAGCATCGGGAAGTCAAAGATACAGGTGCTTGAAGCGCTGCTGCGCCTGCGACAAGCAGCCTGCCACCCAGGGCTGGTGGACCGCAAACTTGTGAAAGACCCCAGCGCGAAGCTCGTTGTTCTGCTGGAGCAACTGCATGCCGTCGTTGAAGAAGGCCATAAGGCACTCGTATTTTCCCAATTCACCAGCTTGCTCGCGATCGTTCGTGCCAGTCTTGCAAGCGACGGCATTGAATACGAATATCTCGATGGTAAGACGATCGACCGCCAAGCCCGAGTCGAGCGTTTCCAGGAGGACCCCAGCTGCCCTCTCTTCCTCATCAGCCTCAAAGCCGGGGGCGTGGGTTTGAACCTGACCGCTGCCGACTATGTCTTTATTCTCGATCCCTGGTGGAATCCTGCTGTCGAGGCTCAGGCTGTCGACCGAACCCATCGCATCGGTCAAGAGCGCCAGGTCTTTGCCTATCGTTTGATTGCCCGCGATACTGTTGAAGAAAAAGTGCTGCAACTGCAGGAGACCAAGCGAAACTTGGCTGACGCCATCATCGGCGCAGAGAACAGCCTCATCCGAGACCTTACTCGGGAAGATATCGAGCTACTGCTTTCTTAAAAGCGGGGCAGTCGATTTTGAGCCACCAAGGTAAGTTCGACGAATTACCAGTTTTTTGGCACGGTCACCCAGTCCCGCGAGAAGTGAGCGGGATATTTTGTAAAATTCGATAAAATTTGGCTTTTTATAGACTTCAGCGGCGCCGCCCAGAGAAGCGTTTATATGGGGAAAAGGGCAGCCTGAGGGAGCTGCCTTGGTCCAGAACGGCATCGAAGACGCAGCCGGTCGCGTCGGGAACCCAGTTCGGCCTTACGGGGTTGATGAAGGGATTGGCAAGGCTGGGTTGGTTGCGATCAAGGTTCGGAGACGACGTGTCGTTAGCCGGTGTTGGGGCTGGCTCGGGAGCAGGCTCCGGCTCGGAGACCTGGGGCGCGTCGGGTGGGGTTTTCGTGGCGGTAACGGGGTCCCTTGACTCCCCGCCCACAGGTTGATGCTCCTGTTCGCGGAGCCATTGTGATTTGTAGATGTCTGGTTCGACGGGAGGGGCCGCGGGTTGCGTCCCGGATGGCGAAAGGCGGCGGGCATTCATTCCGGACGGAATCAGGCCTTCGATGGCTACGATCATGGTAAGAGCCTTGATCTGGCCGGCGATTGTGCCCCTGGTCGCTTCGTGGCTAAGAGTGGCCAGTTCCCAGAGCCGGGCCAGGATCTGGTCGCGACCAAGGTTCAGCTTGCGCAGCCCCTCCACGGCACGCCCCACGGCAAGCCGGGGCAGGCGGGACAGGTCGGCTTCCTGGTCCACCAGCCTTTCCCTGACGGCGGCGCGGTGCTCATTCATGTAGGCGCGGACGCGGGGCTTGGCTTTGGTGTAGGCGGCGGTTTCGGGGTTGAGACCGACAGCTTCTGCGGCGCGGCGGTCATTCATGGTTCCGGACATGATCAGGTGAGCAAAGGCCATTTCCTGATCGGTGATGGAATCGGTGACAGTATTTTTGGGCATAGGTCTTCTCGTTCCTTGGTTTGCTGGTTTGTCGGGGGCTCACAACGAATTTGTTTTGGGGATCTGTTCGTGACACAGAGGGGTTGAAGCAGGCTGAGGAAAAAATGCCGGCTTTGAGAAGAAAGCAGCCCTCAGCGGCTAAAGCCGGTTTCATTGCACAGCAGTTATGGACGGCCTAAAGGCCGTCCCCTTCAGAGAGGCGAGTTTTTCAGCAGCCTTTGAAGCAGCGGTAGGCCACGGATGGCTGTTGTTGGTGATTTTGAGACAGGGATAGGGCGAGGGACCGGACAGCGGTGAAGCTATCCTTCGCTCACGCGGAAGGCCGAAACTACCGGCAACTGCCGGCCAGGGCGCGGTTGCGTGAGAAGCCGTCGCCTGCCGATATCTTCTACTCTAAGAGATAAAGCCTTTCCAGGTTTGATGTAAGTGGCTAGATGATTTTTTCGGCACGGGAGTACAAGCCCAAAGGTCACTCGGGTTTGGCATACGCGTTGGCAGCCCCTGAGGCACGCTTTTGGCAAGGTACCGGAAAAAGCGTACCTCAGGGCCTAAAGGCCACAAAGATGACAACCTTTATGCCGGGGATAAATCCCCGGCCTACCCTGAAACCGAGTTTTTCCGCAGCCTGTTCAGCCGTGTCCCCATGAGCCTGCGGCTCACCCAAGGTGATGAAAACCATCGGATTCGCCCATGATGGTTCTAAAAGGTTTAGATGTCGTTTTCGACTGTGCCGTAATAGGCTGCGTCGATGAGGGCTTTAGTATGTGCGTATGTGCGTGAGAACCTACCGATTGCAAGATGAGTCCCGCAGGGACGGCTGAAGATTTTCCAGGATTTCGTCGCGGCCTATTTCCAGCCGTCCCTGCGGGACTGGTCGTGCTTGCAAATCCAACCCAGGACTAGCGTCCTGGGCTAAGTTCAGCCGTCCCTACGGGACTCAATCTCGTCATGGTCGTTCTCACGCAGGCTCTTAGCCCGTGAGGTGCGGCTTTCCACCCAGAGTCCGTATGAGCCCAGTGGGGTAGCCCCATCAAAACGCAAAAAGGCCGGAGACTTTCGCCCCCGGCCCATTGCTTAACGTACGACCTGCTAGTTGCTGAAGAGCAGGATGCCCGTCGACTTGTCTTCTCCCACTTCGCTTACTGGGCGGTAGAAAAGCTGGTTGTTTTCAAGGTAGACCTCGAGGAACGCGGGACGCTCAGCGATACCGCCCGCGATCAATGCTTCGGATAATGGATCCTCGACGTAGCGCTGCAGGGCACGGCGCAAGGGTCTTGCTCCGTAGGTGCGGTCGACTAGCGTTTTCTCCAGAATCCACTTCTTGGCATCCTCGGTCACCGAGAGCGTGATCGCCTTCTGAATCAGATTGGAATTCAGTTGCTGCACCAGCAACTCCAGAATCTGGATCAGATCCGCATCCGAAAGCGACAGGAAGATGATGACTTCATCCAGCCTGTTCAGGAACTCTGGATTGAAGGTCCGCTTCACCTCGTTCTTGACCAGTTCCTCCATCTTGTCCATCAACAGGTCTTCCCTGTCTGATTGGAAGCCAAGCCCCTGCTTCCTCTGCAGGTGCCTTGCACCGATGTTGGAGGTCATGATGATAATCGAGTTCTTGAAATCCACCGTGTTGCCCAGACCGTCGGTAAGCTGACCGTCTTCGAAAACCTGCAACAGGATGTTGAACACATCTGGATGCGCCTTCTCGATTTCATCCAACAGGACCACGGAGTAGGGCGAACGCTTCACCCGCTCGGTGAGTTGGCCACCTTCCTCGTAGCCCACGTAGCCCGGAGGCGAACCGATGAGCTTGGAGACCGAGTGCTTCTCCATGAACTCCGACATATCGAAGCGGATCAGAGCCTTCTCACTACCGAAGAGGAACTGGGCCAAGGTGCGCGCCATTTCCGTCTTGCCCACACCGGTCGGGCCCAGGAACAGGAACGAACCGATAGGACGATTGGGCGACTTGAGACCCGCACGGGAGCGGCGAATCGCGCGAGACAGGGCGGAGATCGCCTTGTCCTGTGAAATCACACGCTTATGCAGCTCTTCCTCGACGCGGAGCAGCTTTTGGGTCTCTTCCTCTTTGATTGACGTGATCGGAACCCCAGTCCAGCGGCTGACCACGTCCTCGATGTCCTCGCGTCCGACAATGCCGGCCGTCGAATCATCCAGGTGATACTTGTCGCGCAGGGCGCGCAGGTTCTCGCGCTCCTTACGCTCCTCGTCAGAGTAGAACCGCGCCTTCTCAAATTCATGGTTCGCGATCGCGTTTTCCATGCGATGAACGATGAACTTGATGCGCTTCTGCACCTCAGTAATCTCTTCCGGCAGCGAGGTCTGGCGCAGTTTTACGCGAGCTCCTGCTTCGTCGATAAGATCAATTGCCTTATCTGGAAGAAACCGATCCGGAATGTAGCGGTTAGAGTGCGACACCGCGAAGTGGATCGAGTCATCGGTGTAGCTGACCGCATGGAATTTCTCGTAGCGGTCCTTAATCCCCATGATGATCTTGATCGCATCTTCTTCGTTCGGAGGCGGTACTTTCACTGCCTGAAAACGACGCTCCAGCGAGCGGTCTTTCTCGATCGACTTGCGATATTCCGCCGGCGTGGTTGCGCCGATGCATTGAATCTCGCCGCGAGAGAGAGCCGGCTTCAGGATGTTGGCCGCGTCGAGCGAACCCTCAGCTGAGCCTGCGCCCACCAGGGTGTGAAGCTCGTCGATGAAGATGATGGAGTTCTGGTTCTCCATCAACTCCTTCATGATGGTCTTAAGCCGCTCTTCAAATTGGCCGCGGTACTTGGTTCCGGCAACGATGAGCGACAGATCGAGAGCCAGTACGCGCTTGTCGGCCAGAAAACTCGGCACCTCGCCGTCGGAGATACGCTGCGCCAGCCCTTCGACAATGGCCGTCTTTCCTACTCCGGGCTCGCCGATCAAAACCGGATTGTTCTTGGTGCGGCGGCACAGGATCTGGACCACACGCTCGAGTTCCTGATCGCGGCCGACCAGGGGGTCGAGTTGGTTGTCCATCGCGGCCTGGGTCAGGTCGCGAGAAAACTCTACCAGCAGGCTGGATTCGCGATTCCGTTGGGAAGGCGGAGCCTTCTCTTGCGTGGCCCGTGCCAACTCTTCACGAATAGCGAGCAGACGCAGTCCGCGCTCGTGCAATATCTCCGCTGCGAAGCACTTCTCCTCGCGCAGCAGTCCCAACAACAGATGTTCCGTACCAATGTGCTTATGCGATAAACGCTCTGCTTCCTCAGCTGCGTACGCCAGAACCCGCTTGCACTCGTTCGACAAAGGCAGATCGACAGAAGTAGAAACCTTCTCCCGAATCGTAGTATGACCTTCAATCTGTTTCCGGATGGATTCAACCGAAGCATGGGAGCGGAGAAAGCGATTCGTCAGCGCCTTATCCTCACGCAAAAGACCAAGCAGCAAGTGCTCTGTCTCGATATATGGGGAACCAAACTGGCTGGCCTCATACCGTGCAAAGAAGATGACGCGCCGCGCCTTTTCTGTATACCGTTCGAACATGTTCCCCCTTAAAAGTTGTCCCCGAAGGCGTCACCTTTCGACGCTTACGGCAACTTTCGTCCTGTTCCATCTTCCCGGGACCCTTGGCTCCGGGAAAACCACTCGGCTGGGCGGATAGAAGCTCATACCAATCTTATATCGATCCAGCCACTGTCACGACTCACCCTTTTGGGGTAAACCGTTCGTACCATGCCTGCGCTCAGACTTCCAGCGAAGACACTTCCTCCATCCGTCCATGGGCCAACCGCAATACCCGATCACAACGCCTGGCAAGAGGCATATTGTGGGTCACCAGGATTGAGGTAAGACCATAGCTTGCGTGCAGGCTCTCTAACAGGCTAAACAGGGCTTCCGCTGTCTGGTTATCCAGATCTCCTGTAGGCTCATCCGCCAGCAAAAGTTTGGGCTTAGTGACCAGCGCGCGGGCAATGGAGACTCGCTGCTGTTCCCCGCCGGAAAGCTCACCTGCGCGATGGGTCGACCGGTCTGCCAGTCCCACTTCGCCCAGCCAGTGAATGGCTTCCTGCAATGCCTCTTTTTTTGACTTACCTCGCGCGAGAAGGGGAAGCGCGACGTTTTCAGCAGCTGTAAACTCCGGCAGAAGATAATGAAACTGCCAGACATAGCCGATCTCGCGATTGCGAAAGTCCGCTGCCTCAACGGGGGTTAAGGATCGCAAGAGTGTTGTACCAAAGTATACTTCACCCGCCGATGCTGTATCAAGCGCCCCAAGTATATGCAACAAGGTGCTTTTCCCCGCACCCGACTGACCGACGATGGCCAGCATTTCCTGCTTTCTCACGCGAAAGTTGATTGCTTCAAAAAGAACCAACTTCCCGTACACCTTGCGCAGATCGCGAACGTCCACAAGTGTGGGCCCCAGCTCGGGGACCGGCTCACCTGGACGGCTGCCGAGCGTCCCCAGCCGGCCTGCGGTGGCTTCGTCTGCGGCGGCGCCCAGTTCCATTCATCTGCCTCTGAGGTCGGTAATCAATCGCGACCTATCTTCATGTATCACTAATGCACCCCTCTACGGAAGAGGGTTTGTGCTTGGGTGCTCCAAAATACATTAGTACCCTTGTTCACTCCTCCATTGAGGTGGTTACCTCGGACGAGATATCCACAGCATTTTGATGCGGAAGATGCCAGCTGCGATTCGGGCCCGTTTTCACTCGTAGCGCAGAGCCTCAGCGGGCAGCACCCTGGCAGCAGAGCGGGAGGGGTAAAGAGTAGCCAGAAGCGATACCGCAAGGGAGACAGCGGCCACAATCACCCCATCGGTCCAGCGCGCAGCGAAGGGGAGATAGTCGATGGAGTACACCTCGGCGGATAGATGAATGAAGTGGTAGTGGCCACCGATCCAGGAAAGACTGTAGCCGGCGATCAAGCCCAAAAGGGTCCCTGTAAAGCCGATGAGTAACCCCTGGAGCAAGAAGATTGTCCTTATCTGGCGCGGTTTGACTCCAAACGACATGAGGACCGCAATATCCCGCGTTTTTTCCATCACCATCATGGTCAGCGCGGTGAGGATGTTCAGGGCGGCGACACATACGATCAGGCCAATGACGATGAAGGTGACGATCTGTTCCAACTGCAGCGCACGGAAGAGGGGTCGATTCTGTTCCATCCAATTCGTGGTCAGAAATCCCGGTCCCGCGGCCTGCTCGATGGCACGTCCGATCTGATCCGCGCGATAGAGATCGTCCACCTTGAAAGAAATGATTGACACTACGTCGGGTTCGCCAAAGAGGCGTTGCGCATCCGCAAGCCTGGTGAACGCCATGCTCGAGTCGTACTGATAGAAGCCTGTATGAAATATGCCGGCAACGCGAAACCGCTGGAATTTCGGTATGAGCCCAAGTGGCGTGAGTTCCCCTTGCGGGCTGGTGATCAGTACTGTATCGCCCACCTTGGCATCGATGGTGTCGGCCAGGTCGTGCCCAATGACGATGGGCGGCGGGGCCTGGGCTTCGCTGCCATTTGGGTTGCCCTTTGGTTGTGGATCAAGCGCAGCAGCGCTCCCCAGGGTTACGTTGGACAACAGATCGCTGACGCGGCGTTCCTGCTGCGGGATTATGCCCTCAATCAGCGCGCCACCGGAGCGGGCACCGCGCGAGATGAGGACCTGCTCATAAAGCCCTGGCGCAGCCGCCTTTACGTGGGGCAACTGCTGCAGCCGCGCCGTCAGCGAACGCCAGTCGCGGATGCCATCGCTGGCAACCCGCATCAACTGCACATGAGCCGTGGAACCCAGCAGCCGGTCCTGCAAATCGCGACGCATACCATTGGTGATAGCCAGGGCAATGATCAGGGAAGCGACACCCGCCGCCACACCGACAATGGAAATCACGGTGATCACGCCCACGACCGCCTGGCGGCGCTTCGCCCGTAGGTAGCGCACGGCGACAAAAAGTTCGAAGCGCATCGTGCTCAGTGAAGAACGGTCTTTGCCGCGCTCACGTTGTCGTACCGGTCATAAGCGCGAACGGTAAGAATATGCTCCTGCGGGTCGGTGACGGGCGGCGGAGATCCCTCCGGCTCGTCTGGAGTGGGCCGCACGGGGATCGACGCAAGCGGGATGCTGAAGTCGTAGTGCTCGCTCAAGGAGTCAGAGAGCTTTCCTACCGGCTCGAGAACCTGCCATCGGCCAGCATCGAGTGAATACTCTGCGCGGGCTATGGGCGAGGTGGCATCGGTAGCCACAAAGCTGCCATGCAGCACACCGGACTGCAAATTTCCCTGCAGCCCCGTCAGCACCGGCGGAGTGGTATCGATGATGAAGTGATCGCTCTCCCGCTCACCCGACAGCGCATCACCCAAAACATGCGCGGGCGCGTCGCTGGCCACTACGCGCACCCGGTAACCGCCATCGGGGATACGGATGGAATCGAAGGAATAGAAACGTTCGCTCACGCGCGACCGGAGCAGGCGCCAGTTCTTTTCCCCGTCTCCGCGGACGTAAACATCGAAAACCAGCTCGTCGCCATTGTCGTCGTGCGCTGACCAGCGCACCGTCACGGCGGTGCGATCGCGGACCGCGGTTAAAGGCCCTGTGGAGGGATCCTGGGTGTAGCTGAGAGCGTTCTGGGCGGAGGGCAGATTGATGGTTACCTGCTGCGGCTGGCCGCTCGGTGGGGTTGGTTGGTTAGCTCTCGCTCCCGGCTCGACCGCAATCTCATCCACTACCGGAGCGATGTTCACCGGCAGGTAATTGATACCTACAGAATCGATCCGAGACCCTGGCGAAAGAACCGCTTTCCACTGAACAAATCGGGCGGAAGGCACGCCGGAAGAGCCGGCGTCCGGGGTGATCTTGCGCCACTCGCTCCAGTTCCGCTCCGGATTTTCCACGTTCCCGGAGCGGGCGAAGATCTCGTAACTTCCTGCGCTGCCATCAGCATTCACTTCCATCCGGCCGAACCGGGAAAATACCCCTGAATCGAGCACGTCGCTCAGGTAGGTGCCCTGGGCAGCTGGTTGGTTTGCCAGCTTGTAAAGCCTGCCGGTGTTGCTGGTAGCTATGTAGAGCCCATCCGGAGCAGCAGCAAACGCCGTTGCCTGCCCGGTTGCGGCGTGAGCCAGGTCCCAGAAAGACCCGTCCTCCTGAACACGATAGATTCGGCCTCGATTGCCGGTGGCAGCCAGAAGTCCCTGCGGGGTAGAGTGCAAGGCATAAATCACGTCATCGCGGGTAGCCCACAGCTTGCGCGGAGCTCCCTGGGGGCTCAGTTCGTCCACTTCAGAGCCATCGGGAATAAGGCCATTGCTGCTGGAAGCCTGAACCGAGCCGGGGGTCACGATGGTAATGGTTGCGGTGGCCACCGCAATTCCCTGGACCGGCAGAGGGGGCAACGTGCTCTTGGTCTTTTCACCGACCGCCGCGACGTACAACCGGCCATCCGCAGATTGAGCCAGAGCCGTCACCTCACGCTTGGGCGTATCGTAAATCACCAGGGCTTTGCGGTCTTTGCCAATGCGATAAACCAGCCCTCCTCCATCACTGCCGGCAATGAGATCCCCGTTGGGTTGAAAGAGGAGGCAGCGAATATGCTGCTCGTCACTCTGAAAGAAGACTTCCGCACGAGGGGTGGCCGAGGATACGTCGACGCGATAAATCGCGGCAGGTCCACCTGTCGCGATATACAACACGCCCTGCGCATCAAACACCAGATCCCAGATGTAACGCGCCTGATCTCCTGGCTTTGAAGTCGCGTTTTGGGTCATGGCCGCGGAGTCAAACACTACCGTGGCGCTGCTCTCGTCGAGGCCGAACTGACCAGGCTTGATGCGATAGACCTTACCTCCGGGCACTGTCGCCGCGTACACCGAACCATCCGGGCCCACCCGTACAGCCTGCACGGTGAGCTCCTTGGTCGAAAACAATTTGGTCGAGACACCCGCGCTCGTAACCTTGAGCACGGTGGCCGGCGAGCCTGTGGCCAGGTAGGCGTTGCCTTGGCTATCGGAAGCTACATCCCAGATATAAGTGGAAGGCGTCAACAACACCGACTTCAGAGCGGGACCCGCCTCCAGGTATCCGCGGCTGGAAATCGCGGCGCTTTCCGGTTGGCCTTTTTCAAATTCTTCGTAGCGGGATTGAACCCAGAGACGGGTTCCCTGGGCCAAAACAACCTGTGGATAAATAATCAGAGCCAATAGACTTGCTGTTACGACGCGAGGCATCATTCTGAACCGAGTCTACTAGGCCGCATTTCTCACCACAAATGCGGCCAAGGGGATGCCGCAAATATGTGCGCGGTAAGCGCGGTAAGCGCGGTAAGTCGTGTTGCGCAGGTCGAGACCACGGGCGAGCCGCAAGGAGGAACCGCAGGTCTCTCCACTGCGCTGCGCTTCGGTCGAAAAACATTCCCAGGAAGGGGCGTCAACACAGAGATCTCTCCACTGCGCTACCCCGGATTTCCTGTCTAAGTTGGTGGCGTTGGCAAAACATTATGCGCCTTTCCTCAAAAGAAAGGCGCACGCGCTGTCCTGTCCAGTCCTGTGTGGCAGGAAATCCGGGTCCGCTCCGGTCGAGATGACAATTCATTTTGTGGACGGAATTCCGTGTTCCCAGGAAGACTTTAGGACTTCCTGGGAGCAGACTTGTCATCTCGAAGCCTTTAAGTGGCCAGCACGGCTCGATAACGAACCTTGTTTTTCTTTACTTTGTTCATGGCGTCGTTTGCTTTGGACATGGCAAACCGCTCCGTGATGGCCTGGACTTTGTGGCGCTCGGCCACACGCAGCATTTCGCGGATCATGAGTGGACTTCCGTGCGGGCTGCCGGTGACCACCTTCTGGCCGGAAACCAGGGGAAAGACCGGGAGTCCCAATACGCCGGGCGGAACCCCGACGAAACACAGTTTGCCGTGGGGACGCAGTGCCGCAACATACGCGGTCCAGTCCTGGTCTGCCTCAATGGTTGAGAGGATGAAGTCGAAGTGGCCGGCAAGATTCTTGAGCCCCTTGGTTTCCCGTGTATTGACGAAGTTGTCTGCGCCCAGCGAGCGCGCGTCCGCCTCTTTGGCCGGGGAAGTGGAAAACGCCGTAACTTCCGCTCCAAAAGCGTGGGCAAACTGCACCGCCAGATGGCCTAACCCACCAATGCCGACAATCCCCACCCGCGAAGCGGGGTTGACACCATGGCTGCGAATCGGCGCGTAGACAGTGATGCCGCCGCAGAGCAGAGGGGCGGCCCGCTCACTTTCCAGGCCGTCGGGAATGGGAACTACGAACCGTGCGTTGACCCGCACCCGGTCGGCGTATCCGCCGTGGCGATGCACGCAAGTGCCCTGACTGTCGGCACACAGGTTTTCCTCACCCTGCAGGCACCACTCACAATGCCCACAGGAGTTGGCCTGCCAGCCCACTCCCACCCGGTCGCCGGAATTCAGTCCCAGCACCGCGCTTCCGGTGATCGTGACTTTGCCGACAATCTCGTGTCCGGGAATAAGGGGATATTGGCTGATGCTCCAGTCGTTGTCGACCATATGGACGTCGCTGCGGCAAATACCGCAATGGGAGATGGCAATCTCCACCTCATTCGGCTTGATTTCCCCAGGATCGTATTTGTAAGGCAGTAGTTCAGCGCCAGCCGCATGTGCGGCGAATCCTTGAAAGAGAGGCATAAAGGCGTTTGCCCTTGGCAGTGGAATTAGGAACCAGGGCCCGCGTAAGTCTACCTTATTCGATTTCCACGGACACAACCTGCATACCACTTAGCATGGCTTCCACCGGAATAGAGGTCACGGGAACGACCGATTCGCCGTTGAGCGAGATGCCGCGATTGGTGCGCAGCGGCTCCAGCACGTTGGCCATCGAGATGGGAATCGATGCCAGGGTTCGGCCGTCGACCACCGCCTGTGCATTGGGTAGCAGCAGGGTTACATACAAGCGGTCGTCCTGGTGCACCGCGTTCATCTGGTGAATAATGCTGCTCAATTCCAGAGGCCCCTCGGTCGAAGAAGAATGGGCGGTCAGCCGGTCGAGGGTGGGTCCATCGCTGAGCAGGATCCGCAATGGCCCAGGATTCAACGTTAAGGGCAGCGGAATGGGTATGCGGAGGTTCTTGGGTTCTCCGCGAAACGGCCGCAGCGTGGCTTCTACCATGACGGTGTCACCTGGATGAGCGGCCGGTTGGGTCGCCTGCGCCCGCTCCAACTGGATGCTGCGCCGGCCCGGAAGGGAATCGATGTCCAGGTCGATGCGCTGGATGTTCCGCACTCGTGCCGAATTGCCGTAAACGGTCTGGAAGCGCTGGCCTACGGTAAGCGCCGCCCGCAAAGCCGAGGGCAACTGCTCGGTAGGGGCGATGAGCGAATCCAGATGCAGCATCGGATAGCCATCGATGGCAACTGTGCCGCGCAGCTCATAAGTAAGCTCTTCGCTGTAGTTATTGGTCTCGAGGAGGGATTCGTAAAGCGAGACCATGATCGCTCCCGGAGTGATATCCGGGTTGTCGATTACCTCCATATGCAGGGTCCGGTCGTTCCGGCCACCATGGGTATGGATGGTCACCGGGATCATGCGCGCAGACTCGCCCGGCACACCACGGATGGCTGAGGAGCGATCTTCGGTAAAGGCGCCGATGGTCTTGGTGGTGTTTACGATCTTGAAGGAGTTCAGGGGCGAAGCCAGCGTGACCACGACGTCCGCCTTGGTCATGGGTATAGAAACGTTGCCGTATCGGGTGATGGGGTGGCCGCACGCCAGTACCTGGTGGGGATCGACATAGGTCACGGTACAGGTGGCAGCGATCTCGAGATCGCCCCGGACGAGCAGGGCGCTCACCGCCGAACCGGGAAGCAACGGAGGAGAAGAGTCAGCTTTGCCATCGTCAGGAGCGCTGCCGCCCAAGCCGGCAACCGGAGTCAGCCCCATGACCGAAACGTGTTCCTGGAAGAATCTGACGGCTTCCGGGCTGAAGCCGGAAAGGACCAGGGGAGTTTCGATGGGATGGATGTCGGTCGCGTCCGCGGTGGCAGTTGCCGGGTTAGACGAGGAGTCGGGCTTCCACATGGGGCCGCTCCCGGCGCGAAGGACCTCAGGCTCAGCGGTACCGTTGACCGCCAGCATCTCGGCTATGGGAGTTATGCCTGCAATTGGTTCCTTACTGAACTGGCCGATCCTGTAGGAAAGCGCGCCCAGTAACTTCCCGTCGATGTAGACGGGGCTACCGCTCATGCCAGCGACCACTCCGGTGTACTCTGGTTTGGAGCCGTGGAGGCGCGCCAGGATCATATCCTGATCGGGGCCGAGGACGTTCTTGAGCACCCCGAGTATTTCCACATCCATGGCTTCCGGTTGCGTGCCTTCAAAAACCGTGTAGGCCACGCCATGGAGGCCGCGGTGTACGTCGGATAAGGGATAGATTCCAGCGGTGGCAGACGAAGGCGGAGTAACCGGGTTAACCTGGGCAACCAGGCTTCCCGCAACAAGAAAAACTGCGGTTAAAACAGAAAAACGGGTTGATATACGGCTCGTAGACACGTCTACAGATTAGACGTTCCCATCGTCGGAGCATAGGGCCTACTAAGCGCCAACCCTTTATTTTGTAGCAAACGAGGAATTAGATGAAGTGGAATTGCCAAAAGCTATCCGTTGCATCCCTGGCGCTGCTGGTCGCCGCTGCAACCTGGGTCTGTTCGGCCGAGGGCCAGGCAACACCGAGCACGCCGGCTACCAATACTCCCCAGCAGCAGCAGCCAGACCAGTCGGGGCCTGATTCCGGTGGTCCGGGCGGCGACAATGGCGTGATTGCCATTCCCAAAAAGGCAGAGAAGCCGGACGTGCCCCCACCGCCACCCGAGCCGAAGGTCAAGAATCCTCCCGGTCTGACGAATTTTTCGCTGCGCGTCGATGTACCTGAGGTGACCCTCGATGTGGGCGTCATCCTGCAGAAAACACACGAGTTCGTACCCAATCTGCAGCCCGCCAACTTCCGCGTCTACGAAGATGGCGCGCCGCAAAAGGTGGTTAGTTTTCAGCGCACCAAGGCGCCCATCACAGCGGTTCTGCTGTGCGAGTTTGCTTCCACCAACTACTGGTTTGTCTACGACATGCGGAACGCCGCGTATGCCTTTGCTCAGCAATTGCAGCCGGACGATTATGTCGCGGTGGTGACTTATGACCTTAAGACCCAGATCCTGACCGACTTTACCCAGGACAAACGGCTGGTCTACGAATCCCTGAATACTTTAGTCATACCCGGTTTCCGCGAAACCGATATGTTCGACGCGGTGTATTCGACACTCGACCGGCTCAGCCGCATTGAAGGTCGCAAGTATGTAATTCTGATCGGGTCGGGGTACGATTCGTTCAGCAAAATCAACCTGGACAAGGTGCTGGCAAAAATCAAGGCGACGCCCAATGTCACTATCTTCAGCGTCGGGACGGGACAGGCGGCAAGGATCACCGGCAACGCCCGTACCGGTATGTTCGGCCCCAAGGAGATCGACTACCTACAGGCCGACAACCAGATGTCCACATTTGCGCGCATGACGGGCGGCCAGTCGTTTTTCCCCCGCTTCGCGGGCGAGATGCCCGACATCTTTCACTCCATCAATGATTCCATCCGCAACCAGTACGTACTGACCTACACACCGACCAATGCCAAGCAGGACGGCAGCTATCGGAAGATCAGGGTGGAGCTGGTCGACAACGAAGGCCAGCCTTTAAAGATGCAGGATGAGAAACATCACCCGTTGAAGTATGACGTGATCACGCGCGACGGGTATAAGGCCAAGCAGCAGGTCGACTAGTGAAGGCTCGTTCCCCTCATTTGCCGCACCTCCGGCGCTCAACTGCCTGCCTATAGACCCAGCCCTTCCGGGCTGGGCTGATTTTTGGCACCGGCCCTCCGGGCCTGGATTACAAACACCGCTTTCCCACGTTCATTCCTCCCTTAACTTGCCGCAGGCAAGTCGTCTCCTCGGGATGACCAAGGGGAGAGTGGATCTTCCAGCTGGGATCCGTTGCAGAGGATGTGCCGGATCTTTTCCTGCACCGTCCGTGGCCTATGCCAATGCCTTGAAGCTTCGTACAATCGAGAAAACAACTCCAGTGGGTTCCGGGACAAGCATTGGTCACAGCGACAGTACAGCCGCAGCGAAAGCCTGCCGCCAAGCCGGTGCACCACTCGTCCGTGGAAGGCTGGCATCCTAAGCACAATCCCTGGTTGATTGCGCTCACGGTTACCCTGGCGACATTTATGGAGGTACTGGATACCTCCATCGCTAACGTCGCCCTACCCCACATGGCGGGGACGCTCGGCGCCAGCCAGGAAGAAGCTACCTGGGTCCTGACCAGCTACCTGGTGTCAAGCGCAATCGTTCTGCCCATATCCGGCTGGCTTTCGACTCGCTTTGGCCGCAAGCGTTTCTACATGACGTGCGTGGCGCTGTTTACCATCTGCTCGCTGTTTTGCGGTCTTGCCCCCACCCTGCCAATTTTGATTCTGGCCCGCATCCTGCAAGGGCTCGGCGGCGGCGGGCTGGCCCCAAGCGAACAAGCCATCTTGGCAGATACGTTTCCGGTCGAACAGCGAGGACAGGCCTTCGCTCTTTACGGCATGGCCGTCGTGGCTGCGCCAGCGATCGGACCGACACTGGGAGGATGGATCACCGACAACTTCAACTGGCACTGGATCTTCTTCATCAACCTGCCGATCGGCATCTTTTCCCTGCTGCTCAGCAACCGGATGGTCGAAGACCCACCCTACCTGGTGAAAGAGAGAGCCAAAGCCAATCCCATCGACAAAATGGGCCTGGGCCTGGTGGCGGTGGGTGTTGGTTGCCTGGAGTTCGTGCTCGATAAGGGGCAAGAGAAGGACTGGTTCGGGGATCGTACCATTACGCTTACGTTTCTGCTGTCCATAGCCGTGCTGGCATTTTTCGTCTGGTGGGAGTGGAGACACCCCGATCCCATAGTCGATTTGAAACTGCTGAAGAATCGCAATTTCGGTACCGCGGTCGGCTTCCAATTCATCCTGGGTTCGGTTCTATTTAGTACGACGGTTCTGATTCCGCAATTTCTTCAAGGGCTGATGGGCTACACCGCGGAGCGCGCAGGTATGGCGCTTTCCGCAGGGGCACTGGTGTTGATGGTGATGATGCCTGTGGCGGGCAAGCTGGTCTCGCAGATGGACGCCCGGCTGATGGTTTCGATCGGGTTCCTGGCAACCTCGCTGGCCCTCTACAACATGACGCGATTGGATTTGAACGTGAGCTTCGGCCATATCGTGCTATGGCGCGTGTTCCAGGTGCTGGGATTGTCGTTCATCTTTATCCCGATCAGTACGCTGAACTATGTGGGCGTGCCCCAAGGCAAGAACAACCAGATCTCCAGCTTCTCAAACTTCGCCCGCAACTTTGGTGGCAGCACGGGCACGGCGCTGCTGACCACGTTTCTCATCCGGACCCAGCAGACGCATCAGTCGGCGCTGTCTGCCAACGTTGTCCCTGGCAGTGTCGGTTACGAGAATTTTCTCGCTCAGACCAGGAACGCCTTGATAGCTGCGGGACAAAGCGCCGCCCAGGCAAAAGCTGCAGCCACCGGGTATGCGTACCAGCAGTTGCTGCGGCAATCATCGATGTTGAGCTATCAGAATGCCTTTTGGATTCTTAGCGTGGTCGCGGCCATTCTCGTTCCGTTGCCATTCGTCATGCGCCGCCCGCCCAAGCGTAAGAAGCAGGCTGCCGAAGCCATGGGACACTAATCTCAATCGCCCCCCGAGCCGATGTAGGGCCCCTGCCGATGGAAGCGCGGATCGGTGAGCTGCAGCAGCATGAAGTCGGCCACGTCGGCACGGTTGATGCGCAACGCGCCGGGTGGGAGCGCGTCGGGCAGCACCCGGTAGTTGCCGGTGAACGGGCCATCCATGAGCCGGGGAGCACGGACAATGGTGTAATCCACATCGCTGGCTGCGATCAGACGCTCCTGCGCCGCCTGATCGACGAAGGGATGCTTGAGCACGGTCTTCTTCGCGATCCATAGTCCGGTGACGGTGAGAGCGTTCTGGTACTTGCCCCAATCCGGGTGGTCCCCAGCCGAGCCGAGGACGATCAGCCGGTTTACGTACTCCTGGCGCATCCCCTCAAGAATGTGGGGCATGGCCCGGGCAAGCACGTCAGATTTTTTTCGGCTGCGGGCGCCCAGCGCGGAGAGAACGGCGCGGTGGCCGCGAACGGCGTCCACGACAGCGCCGAAATCGAAGATGTCTCCTTGAATGACACGCAGGTGCGGATCCTTGGGCAGCCCTTCGGTGCTGCGGGCAAAAGCCGTGACGGTGTGTCCCTTGGCCAGCGCCTGGGTAACAATCAGCTTGCCGGTTCCTCCCGTAGCGCCGAAGACGATGATCTTCATTTGAGCCCAGTGAATCCTTCCCACAAGTGGTGCAACCACCACACTATACATGGCACAACCCTTCCCGCAGACAGACATCTGAAGAGGGAGAGGGAACGTTAACAATGTCAGAAAATCTAGAGAAGACCGAAAAAACACTGCGCGACCTGATTGAGACCCTGCGGGACGGGCACCAGGGGTTTATCGAACTGGAAAAGAACCTGAAAGACCCGGAAGCGCGTAAGGTGTTCCGGGAGGAAACGCTGGCGCGTGCTGGTTTCGCCGCGGAACTGGAGAATGAACTTCACCACTTCGGCGTGAAGGATGTGAAGGTACCCAGCTCGACCGCGGGGAAAGTGCATCGCGCCTGGGGTGAGCTGAAGGCCCGGCTCGGCGGCGGTGACCACGCATTGCTGGCTACTGCTGAAAAGGGCGAGGACGAGGCGAAGCATGCCTATGAGGAAGCACTCGCCAGCGAGGATTTCCCCTTGCCGCTGCGGGAAATTTTGTTGCGCCAGCAGAGGCATATCCTGATGGCTCATGATCGGGTGAAGGCCTTGCGGGACCGCCTGGCAGCGTAGCGTGCGTGTGCGAGACTCCATTTTCCAAACTCAGTCCCGCAGGGACGGCTGAACTTAGCCCAGGACGCTAGTCCTGGGTGCATCATGAAGCATGATTGAGTCCCGCAGGGACGGCTGAAGTTTGTCCAGGATTGTGTCGCGGCCTATTTTCAGCCGTCCCTTCGGGACTGGGTCGTCCTTTGAATCCAACCCAGGACTTGCGTCCTGGGCTAAGTTCAGCCGTCCCTGCGGGACTGAATTCGTAAATCCTGGTTCTCACACATGCTGATAGACCCCCGTTCAAACCTTCCACCACCAACTGAACCATGGGTCCGTTACACGTAAAATTCTTTAACGGAGAATTCCGTCGGCCAGTAATTTGCAGATCAGGAATCCCGCAACCCCGGCAAAGAAGACGATCGCCATGCGGATTCCGGGCTCTCGATTCACTTCCGGCACCAAGTCCGTAGCCGTCACGTAAATGGCTACTCCGGCCGCAATGGGTAGCCCAGCACGTACCCATCCAGGAAAAAAGTTGATGACCAGCACCCCGGCTAACGTCGCTGCGGCCACGATCACGGCCGAGGTGAGTGCCGCGCTGCGACTTTGCCCGCTCGCCAGCATCACCGAGGCTACAGTGAATCCCTCCGGCAGTTTGTGCAGCAGGATGGCGATGAAGATGATCCAGCCCAGCCAGGTGGACAGCACAAAGCCGGATGCAATGGCTACACCGTCAAATAGCGAATGAGCCGCCAGACCCGTGACCACGGAATTACTGGTGGAAACCGAAAGCAGCTCGTCATGACACTTCTCTTCGCCGAAATGAAAGTGTGGAGTGATGGTGTGCTCCAGCAGGTGGATAAGGCAGTAGCCCGCTAAGACCAACGCCGGAGTCCAGCGGAAGGAAAGACGAAAGCTCTCCGGAATCATCTCCAGCAGCGCGGCCGCGAGCATGAAGCCTGCACCCAGGGCCACGAAGTATCGGAGATAGCGTTTCTCCCAGCTGGTACGAACCAGGATCAGTGCACCCAAAACATCGGCGAGCGCTGCCACCAGGCCCAGCACCAGCGAGAGTGAAAAGTTGGACATGGTGTCTTACAGACTAGCCGCTATGCCGGATGTGCATCACATCCCCATCCTCGACCCGGTATTCCTTGCCCTCGAGCCGCAGCGTGCCCTGGGAGCGTGCCGCAGCTTCCGACCCTGCGCTGAGCAGAGTATCCCAGTGGATGGTCTCGGCGCGAATAAAATGCTTTTCCAGGTCCGAATGGATGGCTCCGGCCGCCTCCTGAGCGCGTGAATTGACCGGGATGGTCCAGGCACGGCACTCATCTTCGCCCACCGTAAAGAAGGCCACCAGGCCCAGCAGCTCGTAGCTCTTGCGGATAAGACGGCGCAGGCCGCTCTCCACCAATCCGTAGGAGGAAAGGAATTCGGCTGCTTCCTCATCGCTCATCTCGGCAAGTTCCGCCTCGACTTTGCCGCAAATCGCGGTGGCGCCCGCGTTGGGCCGCGAGGCTACCTCTTCCAGCTTGTAGCGTGCGACGGCCGACTCCAGGTCGGCACCCAGGGTAGGGCTTTCGGCGATATTCAACACGAACAGCATTGGTTTCTGAGAAAGGAACATGAAGCCGCGGATCAGCTTCTTCTCCTCCGCGGACATTTCCATCTCACGCAGAGGCTTCTCCTGCTCCAGTTGTTCCTTGCAGCGCAAGAGTAGAGCGTGCTCCTTCTCGAGGTCAGTGGTGCGCATCTTCTTGAGATCTTTTTCCAGGCGCTCCAGGCGCTTTTCCACCTGGGTAAGGTCGGAAAAGATGAGGTCGAAGTCGACGTTCTTGATATCGCGCAGGGGATCGATGCCGCCGACGCGAGGAATGGAGTCGTCTTCAAACGCGCACAGCACATGGATCAGGGCATCATTGTCGCGCAGGTGGGTGAGAAAGGCGCTCTCCTTGAGTGCCTCCTGACCGACAGCAGCGACGTCGGCGTATTCCACCGTCGCGTAGATGGTCTTCTTGGGCTTGTACAAGGCCGCGAGCTTGTCCAGCCGTTCGTCGGGGACTTTGGCCACGCCGAGATGAGCCTCGCGAGGATTGGAGTATGCCGGCGTTTCGACCTTTGCCTTGGTAAGGATTTTGAACAGGGAGGTCTTGCCTACTTGAGGCAGACCAATGATGCCAGTTTTCATGGGACTCGCCGTCCAGCCAAACGGCGCTTACGCGCCAGAGATTTTTACTGCATGCGGGCCTTGCGGCGCTATAGAGGAGTATATCGCCCTTATATCTCCCGCCGGGACCAGTGAGCCGTGGCTGCCAGGGCGGCAATCCCGCATAAAAGCACCAGAGCCTCCACGTGCGTTGAGGTCCGGTGCAAACTATCGAAGATCTGGCGTCCGGGGTTATTGGCAGCCACCGCGTCCACATTGCCGCCAATGGAGTCGCGAGCCGTGTCCATACGGGGGATGATGGAGAACTGCGAGTACGCAGTGAGCACCATCATCAACAGGACCAGCACCGACTGGGGAATAATGCTGCGGTAATGGGCCCGCCCCACCAACATCACGATCAGAAAGACGACTCCGCAGAACAGGCCCATCCAGTGCAGGCGGACCAGCGATCCCCCGACAATCAGGCCGGCGGCGTGCACACCCTGAGCGCCAAACAACGGCGGCAGTTGACTAAACGCCAGGGGGGCAAGAAGAGCGCCAAAAAATATCAGGGCGCCCAGCCAGACACCGAGCGCAAGATATACCAGCGAGTGAAAGAGGGTTCTCATAAGTGGCGTATCGATGCTACACGGGGGCCCGGCCGGTGAGCCGCTCAATCCGGCTCGCCATTGGCGGATGGGTAGAAAACAGATTGGCCAGGCTGGCCCCGCTCAACAGGGGCGCAACGATAAACAGATGGGCAGTCGACGGTGAAGCCGGCATGGGCAAGCGCCGGGAATAGGCGTCGAGCTTTTGCAAGGCGCTCGCCAAGGCGTAGGGATTTCCCGTGACGTGCGCTCCGGTAGCATCAGCCTCGTATTCCCGCGAACGGGAAACCGCCAGCTGGATGAGGGTCGCCGCGAGGGGAGCGAGGATCATCATCAGAATCCCACCACCGCCAATTCCTCGGCGATCATCGCGGCCGCCGCCGAACATGCCCCCAAAATGCGCCAACAGCGTGATGGCCCCGGCAAGCGTGGCGGCGATGGAACTGGTCAGGATGTCACGATTCCTAACATGCCCAAGCTCGTGAGCCAGCACACCTTCGAGCTCCTCATCGTTCAGGAGATTGAGAATGCCCTGGGTGACGGCAACTGCGGCATGCCTGGGATTGCGCCCGGTGGCAAACGCGTTGGCCGACTCCGTGGGAATGACATAGATTCTCGGCATGGGCAGAGCCATGCGAGGCAAAATGCGCTCCACTATCTGGTAGACGCGCGGCAGTTGTTCGCGGGTGACCGGCTGGGCGCGATACATCGACAACGCCAGCTTGTCGGAATGGAAGTAGCTGAAGAAGTTCATCCCGGCGGCGATAAAGAAAGCCAGGATCATGCCATTGCGGCCGCCGAAATAAGCGCCGATCAACATGAGGAAGAGGGTGAGAGCAGTCAGCAGAAAAGCAGTCTTTAAGGTATTCATAGCGCGGCACCTCCCGCACCTAAACCATGCTTCCTCTATTGTGTCATGTTGTTTCCCCGGCCGGTCCGAATGATTAGCAAACGTAGCCGGCCGCAGTGGAATTTCGATCCGGTGAACGGGGAGCAGACTCCCCGCTCAGGTCGGTTGAATCCATCCCTGCTTGACCTGGGAATTGCCCGCCATGTCCAGGCGCTGCATCTGGTCGCTGCTGAGCGTGATATCCAAGGCCGCGATATTCTCCCGCAACTGCTCCGTCTTGCTCCCCGCGATGATGGGCAGGATCGCCGGTTCACTCTGCCGCATCCAGGCAATGATCGCCTGCGACGGGCTGCATCCGGCCTCGCCGGCCACTGCCCGTAGCGCGGCCAATCGCTCATCGGAGTCCGGACCGGCAAATTGTGTCGGCACTTCGCGATCGGAGCGGGTGTAGGCCCCTTGCAGCAAAATCGAATAGCCGATCAAGGCTGTCCCATGCACCCGCGCATAATCCTTCAACTCTTCACTAATGAATATCTGCGGCCCAAAATCCGCCCCGTGACGGGGACGCAGATAGGTATATCTCTGCTCCACTATGGAATACTCCGTCCAATGATTCGTCCGGCTGACGAGATTCGCTTCTGCGATGCGCCACGGGGCAAGATTGCTGGCGCCAATGGCACGCACTTTGCCGGCTTTCACCAGGCCGTCAAACGCCTTCATGGTTTCTTCCAGCGGGATCGCGCGATCGTCGCGATGGGCATAGTACAAGTCGATCCTGTCAGTCCCCAGTCGCTTCAGACTTTTCTCGCATTCGCGCTGAATCTCAGCCCCGCTGAGCCCACCCTCGCATCCCGGATAGTCGAAGGCCAGCTTGGAGGAAATGACCATCTTGTCGCGGTTGCGGCGTTCCTTCATCCAGGCGCCAATAGTTGTCTCGCTTTCACCACCCACACAGCTGGGGAGCCAGCACGCATACATGTTTGCCGTGTCAATGAAAGTCCCGCCATTCTCGCTGTAGAAATCGAACAGCTTGAACGCCGTGTCGCGATCGATCTTGCTTCCGATCAAGTCGCTGCCCATGGCAAGCGCACTCACTTCAAGATGGGACTTCCCCAGTTTTACCTTTTTCACGACTAGGCATCCGCCCTGACATAAGTCGCGAGAACCACCCCGCATATCATGACCGCGGCTCCCAATATATTGGTCAGCGAGATGCGTTGCACGGGTGAACCGAGCCACCCAAAGTGAGACAGAATCATGCCGCCGAGCACTTGCCCCGCAATCAGCGTAATGAACATGGCTCGAGCCCCTACCTGGGGTAGCAACCAGGCAATCGCGAATACCAGGCAGGCACCCAAAGCGCCGGCAGTCAGCAACAGTGGATGAACGTCTTTCAAACCGCTCAAGACACCCGCGCGCCAGCCCGTAAGGCCGATGAGAACAGCGGTCAGCGCACCGATGCACCAGAAGATTGCATTGCCTACGCGTGGGTTAGCCAGCGCGCTGCCTACCTTGCCGTTCATCGAAAGGTGAACCGCAAGGATGATTCCAAGGAAAATGGTGAAGAAGTAAAAAGGGACCTTCATGTTCTGTCTCCAGCTCCAGGAAACTTAGCGCGCAAGATAAAAATTATCACTCCGCTCGATTGGTTCCCTTATGAACTATTGCCTCGCTTCAGGCTGCTCGCGACACGACAGTATACTGAGCTTCGGCCGTCTGTCAAAGCGCTTTTGCCGTGAACGGGCCCAACTCTTGACAGCCCGTAAACGCCGGGTATAGTGTCCGTTTCAGCTTACCTGTGGAATTAGTTCATAAGGGAACCCTCGGTGAGCTTGACGCTATCTTACTTACCGTCGGCAAACTATCAAGAGGGAGAGTGCTATCTCGGTCGCCCGCAGCTCTGATAAGTCAGCCGGAGTTAAACCGGATAAGTTGCCCGAGGTTGGTCCATGAAGAAGCGATCGAAGCTCATTACCGCGCTACTCTTTGCGTGTCTTGGAATTTTCATGACGGCGGCACTCGTAGAACCTGCAAGCGCTCAAGCCCCGGCAGCCACTCCGGCACCCCCTCTTGATAAGGCCGCTGCTGACCGAGGCCAGGGCATTTTCTCTTCCAGCTGTTCGTTCTGTCACGGATCGCAAGCCACGGGAACCGAACAGGCGCCAAATCTGCTGCGCAGCCCGCTGGTGTTTCAGGACCACGGCGGGGATACTCTCGGGCCTTTTCTCAAGCAGGGCCGGCCCACGCTCGGCATGCCTGCATTTCCTACTCTCGAACCACAGCAGGTGCAGGACATCTCGGCGTTCCTGCACACGCGTATCCAGCAAGTTCGCGGCACCAGGCTTCCAGAAACCGCGTTGCTGGTCGGTGATCCAAAAGCCGGGCTCGCGTATTTTAATGGTGCGGGAAAATGCAGCACCTGTCATTCGGCCACCGGTGACCTGGCGCATATTGGATCAAAAGAGCAGCCGCTCGCGCTGACGACATCCTTTCTGACACCGCCGGCAAAGCCCTCCGAGGTAACCGTCGTCCTGCCCTCAGGCCAATCCGTTAAGGGCAAGCTCGAGTATCTTGACGAGTTCACAGTCTCTCTCGTGGATTCGGCGGGCGTTTATCACACCTGGCCCCGTGACCGGACAAAATCAGTTGAGGTAGTCGACCCGCTCGCCGCACACAAAGCAATGCTACCCGTGTATACCGATAAAGACATTCACGACCTCCTGGCTTACCTGGTGACACTCAAATGAAGTACAGGCCGATCTTGTGTTTGGCTTCCCTATTGTTGCTGCCCGTCTGTCTCTATGCGCAGACACTGGATCCGGAAGCATTCCACCGGCCGCCGACAGATACCTGGCCTACCTATAATGGTGATTACTCCGGACGGCGGTACAGCACACTCTCCCAAATCAACGCTTCCAACGTAGCTTCGCTTGGCCTGGTGTGGACGCACCATGTGGATTTTGGCAGCGAGTCCTATGCACAACAGGCTAGCGAAGGGCGAAGGATCAAGGCCACGCCGCTGCTGGTAGATGGGGTGCTGTATTTCACCATCACCGACAATGTCTGGGCCATGGATGCGCTCACCGGCCGCGAGCTCTGGCACTATACATGGCCCAACAACCGGGCCATCCACGTGGCCAACCGGGGCGTGGGCATGTATGGCAGCTGGCTGTACTTTATGTCGCCGGACAATTACCTGGTCTCCTTGAATGCCAAGGACGGCACCGAGCGCTGGCGAGTCCAGGTCGCAGACGTAAAGCAGGACTTCTTTTCCGCCACCTCTCCGCTGATCATTGGCAATCACGTCATCGTCGGTCCGGGCAACAACGACAACATTCGCGCGTGGCTGGAGTCCCGCGATCCTGAGACCGGCAAGCTGCAATGGAAATGGTGGGTGGACCCCGATCCGGGTGCCCCCGGCTCAGAAACCTGGGTCGATGACGCTACCATGGCGAAAGGTGGCGGCTTTCCCTGGTTGACTGGTACTTATGACCCCGAACTGAATCTCTACTATCTGGGAACCGGCAACGGGGTTCCCATGGACCGCGCGCCGCACCCAACACCTGAAGGAGACAGCCTGTACACGGCTTCGGTCGTTGCCCTGAACCCGGATACAGGAAAGCTGGTTTGGGCCTACCAGATAACTCCACACGATACCCACGACTACGATGCTGGCCAAACCCCCATCA
Organism: uncultured Acidobacteriaceae bacterium; assembly: GCA_963830325.1. GTDB lineage: Bacteria > Acidobacteriota > Terriglobia > Terriglobales > Acidobacteriaceae > PALSA-350. Next base: position 29,482 of record CAWHMV010000019.1, on the reverse strand, counting down.
TTTTCGATGGAGAGTTCAAGGGCAAGCGGCGCAAGCTATTGGCGCAGGTTTCCCGCAATGGTTATTTCTTTCTTCTCGATCGGACGACCGGGGAGCACTTACTGACAACCAAATACATGCCCGAGACCAACTGGGCGAAAGGTATCGACCCGCAAGGCCGGCCTATCCCCGACTACACCAAGGACGCTAACCCTCCGGGAGCGCTGGTCTCTCCGTATCCTATTGGGGCAACGAATTGGTGGTCACCCTCTTACGATCCAAAGCGGGGCCTCATCTTTGTCAATGCGGCCCACACCTGGGCTTATTTCACAACCTCGGGTTATGGCCGCTTTCGTTCTCCCCCGGATTACGTGACCATGGCCATTGACTACAAAACCGGGAAGGTAGTCTGGAGCCACGAGTTAGGCGATAAAAGCGGAGTCTTGATTTCCGGCTTATTGTCGACGGCCGGCGACCTGTTGTTTGGAGGAGATTCGTTCGGAAATTTCCTGGCCATGGATCCGGGCACAGGCAAAACTCTTTGGCACGTCAACCTGGGACAATTTGTAACCAATGCGCCCATGACCTATGAACTGGATGGACGGCAGTATCTCCTCGTCGCCGCCAACGATCAGTGGTTCGCATTTGCAGTGCCCGAGTCTGAGAATAAGAAGATCGCAAAAGGTCATTAGGGGGACAAGCTACTCAAGAAGTCTCTAGACGAAGGACACGGCTCTAGACGAAGGGCACGGCTTCAGCCGTGCCAAACAGAGCCGGGTGGATGAGGGCTTTAGAGCGTGTGTGAGAACTCCATTTCCAAACTCAGTCCCGCAGGGACGGCTGAACTTAGCCCAGGACGCGAGTCCTGGGGTGAATTGAAAGGACGATCCAGTCCCGCAGGGACGGCTGGAGATAGGCCACGACGAATCCTGAACAACCTTCAGCCGTCCCTGCGGGACTGAGTTCGTAAGTCCTGGTTCTCACACACGCTCTTTGGCCCCTGAGGTACGTTTTTCCTATGCTTCATGATCGACCTACATGTCGTGAAAAGCGTACCTCAGCGGCCAAAGCCGTTTTACACACGTTGATATTTACGGCACGGCTTTCAGGAGGAGTATGGAGCGACGTAAGTTTCTGAAGGGATTGGCAGCAGCCTCGGGGGCACTTTCTGCCCCGGCGCTCTACGCCGCGCAGGCCAACCGCCCTGCTCCACAGTTGCTGGCACAGGACACGGCGCCGGCCCGGCCGCCCGACGATCCCTGGCCAGGCAAGAAGAGAATTCTGGCCATCGCCGATCCGCAGGAATGGTACGCCTCCCCCGGCTATCATCACGACTCGGCCTCGCACACATTGGCCACCGTAGAGCGGCTGGGGCGTGAGTCCGGCGCCTGGATCACCGTGATCCGCACCGACATGCATCTCCTCACCAAGCAACCGATCGCCGGCTACAACGTAAGAAACCTGAACAATTTCGACGCCGTTTTCTATATGGGCGAGGGCCCCTGGAACATCACCGATCAGCAGAAAGCCGACCTGCTGTCGTTCGTGCACGAAGACGGGAAAGGTTTCATCGCTGGGCACGCGGGCAATGGAGGACACCTTCTTCTATGGCCCGAATACGCCGAGATGATCGGGGGAAACCTGGTCGGCGAGTTCCCTTCCGCGGATATGCACATCGTGGTCGAAGATCCCAATTTCCCTGGAGTGCAGGGTTTCCCGAAGGAATTCACGTTTCGCGATCAATACACTATCGTGGGTCCAAATTATTCACGCGACGTAGATCACGTGATCATGCGGATGAATCCGAAGAAATTTCCCGAAGTGTTTGCCGCACTGCAGCCAGAGCCGAATCCGAATCGCCACCCGTCGGCAGACCAGTTTCAGGCCAATCTCAAGAAGCTTGCCGACTTGCGCACCGATGGAGACTACCCCATCGTGTGGTGCAAGAAGTACGGCAAGGGCCGCGTATGGTACTCAACCTTCGGCCATCTGGAAGCAACGCTGGATGATGCGCGCATCCAGCAAATGTACATTGGAGCCATCAAGTGGGCCCTGGGCCTGACTGATGCCGACATCACACCTCGCCCTTTCCCAGGCAATCCTTAAGAGGTACGGAATGAAAAAGCTACTGATCGTGTGCTGTTTAGCTCTCTTCACCATGGCTGCACGGCCATCCTCAGCGCAAGCGCCCACCGCAGCGCCCGCTCACAAAATTCGCGTGCTGGTGCTTACCGGCAGCTCGGATTGGTCTCACCCCTGGCAAGGGACAGCCCCGTTCATGCAGGGGATACTGACAAACACTGGGCGTTTCGACGTGAAGCTTGAAGAAGAAGTCGCCGGCATCACCTCAGCTACGCTGGCCAACTACGACGTGCTGGTAGATTACTACTATGGGCCGCGATGGCCCGAGGTGACAGAGAAGGCGGTCGAGGATTTTATTCGCTCAGGCAAAGGAATGGTCGGAGTCCACGGGATCACGTACGGACCCTTTTTCGGTCAGGCCGGAGGCAGCGCAACCGAGCCTCGGCGCCTGGAAGGGGAACCCTGGGCTGCGTTCGCTGACATGATCGGAATGACCTGGAAGCTCGACAACATCGGTCACGCAACGCGCCACGTGTTTGCCGTGGACTGGGTCGATCGCGATCATCCCATCAGTCGCGGATTACCGCCGACATTCGTAGCCAACGACGAGCTCTATCACAAGATAGACCTGAAACCCAACGTTCATGTGCTGGCCACTGCCTTCGATGATCCCAACGTAAAGGGTGGGACTGGCAAGGTGGAGCCCGTGATCTGGACCGTTCCTTATGGCCAGGGCAGAGTGGTCATGATGGTCATCGGTCATGATCTTCTGGCCATGAGTCAACCCGGCTTTATGGATGCGTTCGACCGGAGCGTGGAATGGGCCGCAACCGGCGATGTGGCGCCGGGCGCGCCCACGTTGTCTCCGTCCACCAGCCTGCCCACACCTGCAGACCATCACTGATCTTATGAAAGTAATCGCCTATACCATCATGTCGCTACTCACTGCATTGCCCGGAATGGCAGAAGCTAGCCCGGCCCCTCCCCACGCGGAGATCGCAAATTCCGTAATGCGGGTAAAACTTTACCTGCCTGATGCGACCACTGGTTTCTACCGCGGCACCAGGTTCGACTGGTCGGGAGTGGTGGCGAACCTGCAGTATGCCGGCCACAGCTACTATGGTCCGTGGTTTACCCAAACCGACCCCACGGTCTCTGACTTCGTTTATCGGGGAGCAGACATCGTTGCCGGCCCTTGCAGTGCAATCACCGGCCCAGTCGAGGAGTTCACCGTGCTGGGATACGACGAGGCCAAGCCCGGCGGAACCTTTCTCAAAATCGGCGTCGGCCTACTGCGCAAGCCAGACGACGCACATTACACCGCTTACCGGCTCTATGAAGTTGTGAACGGCGGTAAGTGGAGCGTCAAGAAAAGCAAGGATGCCGTAGAGTTCACCCAGGAGCTGCACGACGCCTCTTCAGGGTATGGGTACATCTACCACAAGAAGATAAGCCTCGTCGCCGGCAAGCCCCAGCTGTTAATCGAGCATAGTTTCAAGAACGTGGGCACGCACGCGATCCATACCAGCGTCTACGATCATAACTTCCTGGTATTGGATAAACAGCCAACCGACGCAGGCTTCACCATCACCCTGCCATTCGCCATCGCAAGCAATCCACCGGTCGAAAAGGAACTCGCGGAAATCCGCAAGAATCAAGTTGTGTACCTCAAAACTCTCCAAGGGCAGGACCGCGTTTACACCTCCATCGAGGGCTTTGGCAACACTCCAGAAGACTACAAAGTTCGCATCGAGAACTCGACGGTCAAGGCTGGGATGTTGATCACCGCGGATCGACCGGTGGCGAAGATGGCGCTCTGGTCTATTCGCTCAGTCATCGCGGTTGAGCCGTTTATCGATATATCTGCGGAACCCGGAAGCCAGTTGACGTGGCAGTACCACTATGAGTACTACACGCTTCCCCGCTAAAACAGCCAGCAAAACCAATGCTTAAGCGGTCAAGCCTGTGCATGCCCACTATCTCGGTCGCCCGGTAAACTCCACCTTGGTTACCAGAGCCCGTCTTGCTAATTCGACTGGCTCGGCCTTATATTGCGACAAGATACTAACTATAAAGGAGTTCCAACAGGAACTTGGACGATGGTCGATCTTTGCAAGAGTTGTTGTCGATGGTGGCCTGACATGGAGTCTGGTGCGCTTTGAGGCCCTTGCTACTCTCTTTTGAAACCTGCGTAGCCCCCGCTCGCGTCTACACCCTGAAGGTCACAAGCCAACCTTTCGCGAACGCTGTGAAAGATGGAAGCGGTACATAAGTTGCACGCATTTAGTTCGTAGCGGTTAAGGACCCGCCAACATGAAAGCTCTGGTCAAGTACGCGAGTGGCGAAGGGAACGTCGATATACGCGAAGTTGAGGAACCTCGTTGCGGAGACGACCAGGTAAAGCTGGAGATCGCTTATTGTGGAATCTGCGGCACGGATATCCACGTTCTTCACGATACGTTTCGCAATTATCCTCCGGTCATTCTGGGGCATGAATTTTCCGGCACCGTGGTCGAGGTGGGCCGGAACGTCAACCACCACGCCGCGATAGGGGAGAGAGTTACAGGCCTGGGAGCCACCGCAGTTACCTGTGGTCAATGCGAGTACTGCCTCTCTGGATACTTCATCTTTTGCTCCAATCGCCGGGGCATGGGTCACGGGGTAAATGGCGCATTTACCCGCTACGTGGTCATGCGTCCCGATCAGCTCTATCGCATTCCTGAAAACTTTTCACTCGACGAAGCCGCCATGAGCGAACCCTTCGCGGCCGTGGTCCAGGCAGTCACCGAAATTACGAATGTGCGCATTGGAGACACCGCCCTCATTTCCGGGCCAGGACCCATGGGACTCCTCTGCCTCAAACTACTGGTTGCGGAAGGGATACGAACCATCGTCGCCGGTGCTCCGGGAGACACGGAACGCTTGAATGCGGCCCTCCGTATTGGCGCGGCAGCCGTGATCAACATAGGCGAGGTAAGCCTCAACGAAGCGATTCAGGAGCACACCAGCGGAGTCGGCGTGGATGTGGCCTTCGAGTGTGCCGGGCATCCCAGCTCCGTCCGTGGATGCCTCGAATCCCTTCGTCCCATGGGGCGCTACACCCAGGTCGCCATCTGCGGACAGGATATTCAATTCCCCATCGATCTGATCTTTTACAAGCAGCTAACGATGTCCGGCTCCGTCTGCTATACCGCTCGTACCTGGGAGCGCATGATGAAGATCTACGCCGAGGGTCGTATTCGGCTGAACGATCTGATCTCCACCAAGCTTCCCATATCGGACTGGCAAACCGCTTTTCGCCTATGCGACGAAAAGAAGGCGATTAAAGTATTGATGTATCCGGAGAAATAGCGGAGGAGAGTCATGAGTAAGACCCTGGAGAAGCCGGTTGCGTACAAGAGCCCTTTGTACGAGATGACGCAGACGACGCCCACCTGCCTGTGGAACGACTCGGCGACCCTATCGGAGTTGACCTATTCGATCGAGCATGGTGCGGTGGGTGCTACCTGCAACCCCGTCATCGTACTGGACGCCCTTAAAAAAGAAGCTCATCTCTGGAATGATCGCATCCGGGCCTTTGCCAAAGAACTCCCCACCGCAACGGAAGAAGAGGTTGGTTGGAAGCTGGTGGAAGAGATTTCGGCCAAGCGATCAGAATTGCTGCTGCCGGTTTTCGCCCGGTACCAAGGCAGAAACGGCAGGCTCTCGATTCAGACCGATCCGCACTACTATCGCAATGCCGACGCCCTGCTGCAGCAGGCGTTGCGCTTCAATGCCCTGGCGCCGAACATGATCGTGAAAATTCCTGCAACCCAGGCAGGGATCGCTGCGATTGAGGAGGCGACCTATCGCGGCATCAGCATCAATGCGACCGTCTCTTTTGCGCTGCCGCAATGCATTGCCGTCGCCGAAGCGATGGAGCGGGGCTTCCAACGGCGGCAGAAGGAAGGTCTGGATATATCCCGGATGGGTCCCGTGTGTACGATCATGGGCGGCAGGCTGGACGATTGGCTGAAGGTGGTCGCCGAGAAGCAGGATATTATCCTCGAACCCGGCTACCTGGAATGGGCTGGGGTCGCGGTATTCAAAAAGGCTTACAAGATCTTTCAGGAACGCGGCTATCGCGTCCGCCTGCTCTCCGCGGCATTCCGCAATCACATGCAATGGAGTGAACTGGTAGGTGGCGATGTAGTGATTTCTCCGCCTTACAAGTGGCAGGTTCGCTTCAATGGCAGCGACGTCCGTGTCGCCTCCCGTATCGAAAATCCGGTGGACCCTGAAATTGTCGACGAGCTGTTGCGGAAGTTCCCTGACTTCCGCCGCGCCTACAACGAAGATGGGCTCTCGCTGGCCGAATTTGACACTTACGGTCCGACTGTCCGTACACTGCGCCAGTTCCTCGAGGCCACACACGAATTAGCCGTTCGTGTCCGTGATTTGCTGTTGCCAAATCCCGATGGATCCGCATCGTAAGAGCGAGGGGACGCGAGGTCACGTTCCCGTCCAGCTTAGGGGCCGGTCGAAAACATTTCCACGAGACGTCCGCAGAACTGCAGATCCCTCGGCTTCGCTCGGGATGACAAAAAGGAGAGGGTTGTCGTAAGGCAAGGGCGGTTAATGAAGGCAAGGGCGGCTGCTGAAGGTCTCCCGCCTTAACGACGCCCTGTCCGTTGGCAACGGCCCTCTCCCTACAATAACCCTCTCCTTTTTGTCATCCCGAGCAAGCGACTTGCCTGCGGCAAGTTAAGAGAGAAATGAACGCTCGAATCGATGGTGATTCTATTGACTTTAGCTTTTTGTTCATTGGGAGCGAAGCCGAGGGATCTGCAGTTCTGCGGACGTCTCGTGGAAATGTTCATCTGGAGAGCGAACGTAGCCAGGAAATTTGCGATTTCCTTCCTGCTGCTTCCGGGAAGAAGCTGCCCAAATCTGGACACTACGCGTTCGGCACCACCCTCGCCTCCTGAATAGTAAGTAGCCACACCTCCAAGCCAACTAGGGAAATCCCTAGTTAACTCGTCCGTTAGCGCCGGATATAGTGGGCATGATACAAATCGGGGTCGGAAGCACCTATCTTGGCAGTCAATCCACAAACAGCCTAGATGCTAAGGCCTTAGCACGTAAGTACGTCACAGCCCTGGTTACAAGAGTTCAATACGGAACTGGTTTTAGAAATAGTTCTTGACACTCATCTGACGCCAACTATATGAAATTACCGCGCACCAATGCCGAGCAATTTGCGTAGGTAATTAGTTCGATAGGGAACTAATGATTTTTAACGATGTGCAGCCGACATAGAGAGGCCATCGTAAGGCCATCCACGGTACTAAGACTGACCAACAAAGTTGTAACTTGAGGAGAAGATCTGTGATCGAGACCAATAGATTTAAAACTGCTCTGCAGCAGTTATTGCCAGTGTTCGCGGTATTTCTAGCAACGTCGTCAGCGATGTGGGCCCAGGCCGGCGGCGGATCCATGGTGGGTACCGTTCACGATCCAGCAGGCGCTGTCGTTCCGAATGCTGCTGTCACGATCACCAATACCAACACCAACTCTACCTACCCGTTGGCTACCAACGGCGACGGCCGCTTTCTCTATCCCCAACTGCCGGTCGGCACTTACAAAGTTTCGGTAACTGCCCCAGGTTTCAAAGAAGCCGTTCAGGAAGGCATTACGGTTTCGATCGGAACACTGAGCACCCTCGACATTGCCCTCCAGGTAGGTCAGGCCTCGCAATCGGTCACCGTGACGGCAAACGCGCAACAGATCCAGACGGAGAGCTCCGACGTAGGGACCACGGTCCCCGGGCAGTTGATCGCGCAACTCCCACTGAATTTCAGTGGCGTGATTCGCAGCCCCCTCAATTTCATGACGCTGACCCCGGGGTTTCAAGGTGATGCAACGGGCAACGCCCAATCGCAGTCTAGTTTTAAACTCAACGGCGCGGGAACGGGGCAAGCTGACGTGATCCTGGATGGTTCGTCGATTCAGCTGGCTTCCCCGAACTACCAGTGGAACTTCGGCATCAGCGTCGATGCGGTCTCTGAGTTCAAAGTACAGACCAGCACCTTCGCAGCGGAATTCGGGCGTACCGGCGGCGGCTTCGTCAACGTGGCCTCCAAGTCGGGAACCAATGACTTCCACGGCGCCGTGTATGACCTGCTGAAGAACGCGGCGTTTGACGCCAACAGCTGGCAAAACAACCACACCGGCGTCGGCAGGCAGAACGATACCCAAAACGACTTTGGCGGATTTGGTGGCGGTCCGGTATTTATCCCAAAGATTTATGACGGTCGGGGGAAGTCTTTCTGGTTTTTCAGCTATGAGGGATTTCGCTTCAAGTCCGGTGGCCCCGCCCTTACCTCGACGGCGACGCCGCAAATGTGGACGGGAGATTTTTCCCAGGTCCTGAACGGCGAGACCATCAATGGCGTCACTTACCCGGCACAGAAAATCTATGACTACACCACCTGCTCAGGAGCCAACCTGGGGAAACCCTGCCAGGCATTTCCCAACAACCAGATTCCGGCGGATAGGCTCGACCCGTATGCCAAGGCCTTCATTCCCTATCTCCCGGTAGCCACCAACCCCGGTCAGCCTTTTCAGAACCTGGCATATACCCTTCTGGCGCCGATCAACAACGATCTCTATTCGACCCGCATCGACCAGAATATCGGGCAGAAGCATAAGCTCTTCGGCAGCTATGCGCAAGCCGACCTGCCGATTATCAACATTTACTCCTACGGGCCGAAGGGTCTCTACGACCAGAGCTTCGGCAGTACCACGACACACTATGTTCGCATCGGTGAAGACTATGCCATCACGCCCACGCTCTTAAACCACTTCAATGCCGGTTATACCCGCCGCTTCCGCATCGAGCAGGGTGAAGGCGGTGTTGGATCATGGGCGGATAAGATCGACTTTCACGGCTACTATCAGGACATTCTTATCCCCGGTAACCACATCCAATACGTCCCCGCGACGGCAGCCACGATGCCCACGCCTCCAGGCGACAACAGCACCTTCATAGACAATAGCTACCAATGGGACGACTCGGTGTCGTGGGTTAAAGGCAGGCACAACTGGAAGTTTGGCTTTGTGTACCGGCGCCAGGGCTTCAACTCGAACTACTTCAGCAACGCCTCTCCCCAGTTCGGCTTCGACAATGCTTTGACTTCCGCTGGAAATCTGGCAAACGGCAACCCCGTCGATCCGAACTCCGGGTCGGGCGCGGCATCCTTCTTTCTCGGGGCGGCGTCGAACGGGAACGTTGGTGGCCCCCAAACCGCTGCCATGCGCGTACACGGTTGGGGGTTCTACGCCATGGACGACTGGAAAGTTAGCCCCAAGCTCACCCTGAACCTGGGCCTGCGCTATGAGATCCCGCAGCCAGTATTTGAGGAAAAGTGCAGGACATCTCAAGTCAATCCAACCCTGGCCAATCCCGGTGCCGACGGCCTGCCTGGTGCGTACGAGTTTCAGGGAACTGGCCCAGGCAGAGACGGCAGATGCTCCCCGATGAACCAGTATTGGGGATCGTGGGGGCCTCGCGTAGGCTTGGCATACCAAATCGACCCCCGGACGGTAGTCCGCGCCGCTTACGGCCTCTACCAAACCCCAATGAAGATATCCAACTTCGCGAACACCGACAGTCTGGGCTTCTTCGCCGCCGGATATAAATGGCCTACCCCGATCAACCAACAAACACCTTCCGTTATCCCCAGCACAGTGCAAAGTTATCCCGGCTCGATACCGCCGACCATCACCCCAACCGCCCTGAACGGTAACGGTGGCGGCGGTGGCGCGGCGAGCGGTGGCCCGGTAATGCTCCCCAGCAGGCTTGGCAGGCCTGGCGACGTGAATAACTGGACACTCGATATACAGCGCGAGTTCCCCGGCCAATGGCTCGTCGATATGGCATACGTCGGCAACCATGGAAGTCACTTGCAGGCGTTGCTAAAGGATCCCAACGTTGCTCCTGCATCAGCCCTGGTATACGGCAACTGCCTGGCGGTTCCACTAGCGGGATCCGCGGGCAACCCCGCTTGCGCGGGACTACCGGCTGTTGGCAACCCGTACACGAACTTCCAAAACGACTTTGGCTCTGGCGCTACGGTTGCTCAGGCTCTGCGGCCTTTCCCGCAGTACTCGACCGAAGACTTGGACACGTCGTTCAGCGCCAATCCATGGGGCAATTACAGTTACGAAGCACTGCAGATACAAGTAACCAAGCGCTACGGGTCTGGATTGACTATATTGAGCAACTACACCTGGTCGAAGAATCTTACGAATGCTGATTCGGACTATGCCCCGCAGGAAGCGTGGAATGGCGGCGTAGGCGGAATGTTTGATCCTTATGATCCCGGGAAGGAAAAAACCTACAGCGAATTCGATCAACCGCAGCAATTCAAAATTGCTTACACCTATGAGCTTCCTTTCGGGAAAGGAAAGAAGTGGGGGGGTAATGTCAACAAATTGACCGATGCGGCGATCGGCGGCTGGACGTTAGGCGGTATAGATACCTACGCGACCGGCTTCCCTCTGTTCGTGCAGGAAAACAATTGGACCGCTGGTACCTTTGCGGGCCAGGCAACGGGAGGCAACGCACGGCCTAACGTAGTCCCAGGGGTAAATCCTAGCGCCTTCTTTGGGAAACTCGGGGCTTATAAATTTGGGACGACTGCCAAAATTAACGCTGCCGCTTTCACCCAAGCGCCGAACTATACCTTTGGAGATGCTCCGAAAACGCTCGGCAATGTACGCAACTTCACCCACAAGGAAGAGGACCTGCAAGCTTCCAAACGAATCCCGCTCTTTACGGAACGGGTCAATTTCCTCTTCCGATTCGACGCGTTCAACATATTCAACCGCCACAGCTTTGGATGTATGGATTATCACGTAGGGGATCCAGCCTTCGGGCAGTTCCAATGCGGTACCGGTCCCAACTCGGAAACCAACAACAACGAGTCGGGCATTGTTTCGTCGGCTCGAACATTACAGGCTAACTTCCGAATAACGTTCTGATGTAACCGGGATGCGGAAGGCCGGCAACCCGCGGCCTTCCGCATCGCGAAGTATGATATATAGGTTGGCAATACCAAAGGGGGAGCGCTCAGCGTTCCCCCCTTATTCTTTTCGACGGTCGTCGCCAGGCAGGTCCATGCTGAGTTGCAGCAGCCATCGGTTTTTGATCATCGGGTACACCGCTCTTTGGGCCTTCTCTACCTTGGTTTGTGGCGCAAAACTCTGGGCGCAGGATGCCGACGCGGAAGCAGCGCAACACTTCGCTGCCGCCCACCAGGCGCAGGATGCAGGCAACCTCGATCTCGCGGCAACAGAGTACCTGGCAGTTATCCGTCTTCGGCCGGATGTTGCCGAGGCCTACGCAAGTCTGGGGCTGGTGTACAACGTCCAGGGAAAATTTGCAGACTCTGCGCGCACCCTGGCCAAGGCCGAAAAGCTGAAGCGCGGATTGCCCGGCGTCAGCCTCTACCTGGGTATCGACTACGTAAAGCAGAGACAGACGGCTCTCGCAGTCCCACAACTTGTCGAAGCGGTGCGACTGGAACCAGCCAATAAGCAGGCACATACCTGGCTTGCCAGAGCGTTGTGGGATGACGGACGAATCCAGCCGGCGATCGAGCAGGCGCGCAAGACTAGTCTGCTTTTCCCTTCTGATCCGGCGCTGCTGTTGGATCTGGGAGAGGCCTATCGCAAGGCAGCTGATCTGGGTATCCAGAGTGTTCTCACTGCGGCCAGGGGCGAGCCCCTGGCGCACCAGGTCTACGGAGACATCTACAAAGACGAGCGTTCCTGGGAAAACGCGGCAGCCCACTATTATCGAGCGCTCGAACAAGATCCTCACTGGCAGGGCGCCCATTACGGCCTGGGTGACATTGCCGTGCGCAGGGACAAGCTGGAAATTGCAACCCAGGAGTATCAGCACGAACTGGAGGCAAATCCAGGCTCAGCCGCTGCCCTCGCTAGGCTGGGCGAGATAGCCTTGCTTGAAAACAAGCCTGACGATGCGCTGGCCTTATTTGGGAAAGCCATTCACGCTGGACCACACCAGGCAGCAAATGCTCTTGGCTTGCCTCGTCCCTATCCGGCTGGGGCCGAGGACTTATCCCCACACGCTCAGGATGAGCTTCGCGCATGCCTTCCCGCACTGCAAGCGGCTCCGCCGAGTGCTTCTCGAGACCTCGCCTTGGCATATGCCAATGCTCGCCTCGCCAGCGACGATGCATCTCTCTCCTCCTGGAAAGACTTCACCGGCAACACCGCTCATGCCAATGCGTCGACCGTCCGCGAGCGCGGCTTTGACAGTTTCGATCGTCAGGATTTCGAAGCCGCGGCTGCCGATTTGAGTAGCTGGGTTAAGCTGCATCCGAACGACTTGCAAGCCGATTACTTATTGGCTAAAACCTATCGGAACCTATCTCTTTCCACTCTCGAGCATCTGCTCGCCGTGGCTCCGGATTCCTATCCGGCACACCAGCTCCTGGCCGAGACCTACCAGAATGCAGAGCAGGACGAGAAAGCCGTGGCTGAATACAGAGTGGTCGAAGGCATGGTCCCGGACTTGCCGGGAGTGCATTTCTCGATTGGTCATCTGCTCCTGAAGATGAGTCAGCAAGACCCGGCCCGAGAGGAGTTGGCAGCCGAGCTGCGCTTGAACCCGGACCACGCAGAAGCGAATGCCGAAATGGGCACCATTCTCCTTGATCGCCTTGACGCAGCCAATGCCATCCCTTACCTGGAAAAAGCGGTAAAACTGGACCCCGATGAATGGGTCACTTACCGCCAACTGGGCAAGGCCTATTACATGCAGAAAGACTATGCCAAAGCGGAGACTGCGCTCCAGCAGGCGGTTCGCCACGATCCCCAGGGCTTGGCCCACTACCAGCTTGGACTGGTGTACCGTTCGCTGGGCCAGAAAGAGGCGGCCAACGCACAATTCGAAATCTCCCGCAAACTCAAGCTCGAAAGTCTGGCTCACGATGAAACGCAAATGACAACGCTGAAATCCGTAGAGCAATGAATCTCCGTGTCCTCGCGCTGGCGCCGCTTCTACTTTCCTGCGTTGCATTGGGACAGGGCGATTCGTTGCAAAGCGGCGTGGCGCTCTTTCAGCATGGGAAATACGAGGCAGCGCTTGAACAGTTTGAGGCTGCGAGGCGCTTGCGGCCTGCGGATGCCTCGCTTGAAAATTTTATCGGCATTACAGAAACCAAACTCGGCCGCATCGACGCGGCCAACAAAGATTACGAAACTGCCATCCGCCTCAATCCCCGGCTCCCGGATCCGCATAAGAACCTGGCGTTTAATTACCTGGGGAAGGGGCAGTACGAGCTCGCGGAAAAGCACCTGAAAACAGCGCTTGCCCTCGATAGCGCTGACCCGTTCGTCCACTACTACTCCGCAATCCTCTATCTCGATACTTCCCGGGATCAGGAAGCGATGCTTCATATCAAGCCGGCGGAGTCCCTGCTTGCCAATGACCAGATCGCCGCATTGATGGCGATCAAAGCATGCCTCCGATCGAATGCTCCTGAGGAAGCGCTAAAACTCATTCAGCTTCTCGAACGAAACTCCACTCTCTCCGTGGAGCAGGAATACGAAATTGCGGAACTACTCACCCAAAAACAAATGTATGCCGAGTCGGTAGCGCGGTTCCAGCGTATCGTCGACATGCAACCAGACTCCTGGCAGAACAAATACAACCTTGCCATAGCTCTGCTGCGGGCAAAGCAGCCCAAGCAGGCTGTCCCCTTGCTGGACGCAATCACTGCCGAGCATGCGACCGATGCCAACCTGCTGACGCAGATCGCCTCTGCGTACGAATCAGCGGGTGAAACCCAACCGGCTCTTGACACCTATCAGAAAGCAATTGCAGCGGACCCGATCAATCCTGATCGTTACCTTGACTGCACCCGGCTGCTGATCGATCTGGATCGCTATAGCGAAGCGACCAGCATCGTCGAGCGCGGTATGCCACTCGTTCCCGATGACTACCCATTGACGATTCGCTTGGGAGCCATCGCGATGATGCAGGGAAACCGGGAAAAGGCGCGTGAGGCTTACCACAAAGCAATTGCGGAGCATCCGACGCTCGCGTTGGGGCACGTAGCGTTGGCTCAGACGTACATGAAAGAGGGAAACGATCAGGAGGCGCTCAAGATCTTGACCGAAGCGCGCAGCGTCGTTCCGCGTGATTTTGCCCTCGAATATGTTTTTGGCCTGGTTTCCCTGCAACTGGGCCAGCAGCAGCAGGCACTGGAAGCGCTGAAGAGTGCCGAGGAGCTTGGACCGACAGTGGTCGAACCACACTACCAGTTGGGTCTCCTTTACATGAAATTGCAACAGTGGAAAGGAGCGCGGGAAGAATTCGAGCAGGTGCTTAAGCTCGATCCGCGCAACGCCGCGACGTATTACCAGCTTAGCCGGACTTATCAAAGACTGGGAGACACCGCAAAGGCGCAAGAGATGGCCAAACAAGCCAGCCAGCTTACAAAGACGCAGCGGGAGGATGCCATCAAAACACAGGAGCTTCGCTTCGGCATTCCTAGCCAGAATTGAGAACCGCAAAAACATTTCCAGGAAATTCTATCCTCAAACAGAATTGTCATCTCGACCGAAGCGCAGCGAATGGAGGGATCTGAGGTCTTGCTCCCTAACAACAAAACTCTACTGAATGCCCCCACAGTTCAATACGGAACTACAACAATAAAAAGACCTTGACACCTTGAGAAGCGGAAATATATGAACTTAGTGCGCAGTTAACTAGTCCATAGTTCATTACGGAAATCATGGCTGACACCCCCATCATCCTCAATGTTCATTTCCAGGCGGCCCCGGGTCATGAAGAAAAACTCGGAGCCCAGTTGCATGCACTTGTTGCTCCCACGCACGAAGAGCCGGGCTGTCTCGTCTACGAACTTCACTTTGATCCTGAGGATCCTTCGAAGTTCATGTTCTATGAGAAGTTCGCCAACCAGGCCGCAATTGACCATCACCTCAACACGCCCCACTTTAAACAATTTCAGAACTATCTGAAGGTGAACGAGCCGATCGCTGCTCAATCGGTGACCCGATGGCGCAGTTTTGTTTGAGCGCGCAGTCACTCCGACGATGTTGCGCGTAATCACCTCCTCGCCCCGAGAGGACCATCCGTGAACTCCAAAAACCGCTACACTCCCCCAAATGAAATGCCGCCGGCCCCTATACACCAGGTGTTGGTGGGGCAGAAGGCTTTAGTGACTGGAGCGAGCAAGGGGCTAGGCCAGGCTATGGCGATCGGCTTTGCGCAAGCGGGCGCCGATGTGCTGGTGAACTACAGCTCAGATGAACCAGGAGCTCTCGAGACAGCAAAAGCGATCGAGGCTCTGGGAAGAAAGGCCGTAGTTTTCAAGGCCAACCAATCGCGCGAAAGCGAAGTCAAGGCGATGTTCGAATGCATGTTCAAGACCTTCGGCAGGCTCGACATTTGCGTTCCCAATGCGGCCATTCAACTCAACGCAAAAGTAGATGAGATGACCCTGGAGCAGTGGCAGGGTGTGATCGACGTAAACCTGACCGGCATGTTTCTCTGTGCCCGCGAAGCCATTCGAGCGTTTAAGCGCCAGGGCATCGATCACTCTCTGTCCTACGCCTGCGGCAAGCTCATATTCATGAGCTCGGTGCATGACATCATCCCGTGGGAAGGCCATGCCAACTACGCCGCAGCGAAAGGCGGCCTCATGTTGTTCATGAAGAGCCTGGCACAGGAAGTAGCACACCTGCGTATCCGGGTAAATGCCCTCTCACCGGGCGCGATCCGTACCCCCATGAATGTGGAGAAGCTGACGTCACCGGAAATTTTCGAGTCCACCCTGCTCAAGCTGATACCCGCGAAACGGATTGGCGAACCCGAAGACGTGGCCCGTGCGGCAGTGTGGTTGGCCTCTGACCAGTCAGACTATGTGCACGGCACCACCATCTACATCGACGGTGGGATGACGCTGTACCCGGGTTTTATCGGAGCCGGGTAAACAGGAGCGTTTGTGAAGTTAGCGGCCTTCATCCTTACAGCGGCACTATTTTCGACAACAGCGGGAGCCGCAACCATCACGGTGACGATCACCGGAACCACCGGTGAGATCCGAGTTGGCGAAGGGCCTATTTTCGGACACAGGTCATATACGCTCATTCCGCCTGGTGACCCGTTTTCGCTGACTTATACCTTTGACGAGGAAAAAGGAAAGCAAACTATCTCGGAACTTGGCAACGGGCTGATTAGCCAATCGGAGATAGAAAACACCAAGCTCTCATCTCCTGGCACCAGCGCTACGCTCCAGATCGGCCGTGCGGTATGGGAGTTTGGATCATCCATCCGGTCGCAGGTAGTGATGAAGACCTCCGCAAACAGCAAGAGCGAACAGTTCGTTTACGTCGCCCAGGCGGGCGGTAACCGAGTCTCCGCGCAGATCGTCCCGGGCAAAGGCGGTTATTGGCCGAAAAACGGCGACTGGCGGGCGAGTTTCACTGCTGGTCCGCTCGACGGCAGCGCCGCTTCCTTTGCGGCCGACAACGACCGGGTTTCCGCGTCGGGGAGTCTGACACCATTAACCATCGCGGTCGCCGGCGTGGACATTGACGGCCAGTGGCTGCGCTACGCAACCAATCCTGGCGGCGAAGGCAAGTGGCAGTTGGCTCACGCTTCGCCCCGCGGCGGCTTTATCGTGGAACGAGTAAACCGCACCATCCAGGGAACCAGGGCGGACGGTTCGCCCATCACTCCTTCCTCCATCGAGTACTGGCAAGCGTGGCAGGTTCCTGCTGGAGCGGACGCTCCAACCAATGCAACGGACACCCTCTCGAATGCGGCCCTTGCAGGAAGTACTGGTGATGAAAGCGTATCTGCAGTGGCACGTTTTTACGAAGGCCTGATTCTGCCAACTGCCTTCGGCGCGGGAAACAGCCCCTATGCGGGCGAGCGCCTATCGTCGATGACCGATCCCAACTTATCCACCAGCAGCGCGACCCTGCCCGTCGTTACGAGCAGCACGCAGAAGTTTTGAATCGCGGCCTTACTGCGCCACGAAAGAGGTACCGATTGATTTCCCAAATCATCTCGCTCACCGCGACAGGACTCATGGTCTTCAGCACCAGCTCGCTGCCTGCTTCCGCAGAATTGAATCAACCGGTAAAGACCTCCAGCGGTATGCTTCAGGGCACGCCTGGCAAGGATCCGTCGGTGACCGCATTTCGCGGTGTGCCCTACGCCGCTCCGCCCATCGGCAATCTCCGTTGGCGAGGGCCGCAAGCAGTTGCTTCCTGGACTGGAGTTCGACACGCCGGCAAGTTCGGCGATGTCTGCATGCAGAATGCTCTCAAGCCCGGTTCTTTCTATCAAGTCGAGTTCTACGAAAGTCCCGAGCCTATGAGCGAAGACTGCCTCTACCTGAATCTATGGACGGCAGCCGGATCGGCCGCTGAGAAGCGACCAGTCATGGTGTGGCTTCACGGTGGCGGCTTTGTCGAGGGCTCCGGCTCTTTACCTTCTTTCAACGGTGAGAGCCTGGCCGCCAAGGGCGTCGTGATTGTCACCATCAACTATCGCCTGGGCGTGTTCGGCTTTCTCGCCCATCCCGAGCTGGCCAGCGAGAGCCCCTTTCACGCTTCCGGGAACTACGGCATGCTCGATCAGCTGCAGGCTCTCAAATGGGTGAAAGCGAACATACAAAACTTCGGCGGTGATCCGGACAATGTAACCATCTTCGGACAATCCGCAGGCGCAAGCTCGGTGCTGAGTCTCTGTGCCTCGCCACTCGCCAAGGGCTACTTTCGACGCGCGATCGTGCAAAGCGGAGGATTCGTCCAGGCCAGCGATCGCAAAACAGAAGAGCAGGCCGGCCTGAAGTTTGCCCAGCGTGTGGGTGTCGATTCCCTTGCCGGGCTGAGAGCGAAGCCGGCCGCAGAGATTCAACGGATAGCGATTCCCCCTCCCGACGGAACCAGCGTGAACGTCTCCAGGTTCCGCCCGTATGTCGATGGCTATTTTTTGACCGCCGCCCCGCACGATGTTTTTGCCGCGGGAGCGGAAAATACCCATTCTCTCCTCGCCGGATCGAACGCCAATGAAGGCACGACACTCGTACCCACTCCGGTTACAGAAGCGCAAATGAAGAGCCGGATCGAGACCAGGTACGGATCCCACGCGGAAGAGTATTTCAAGATTTACCCCGTGCACTCCGATCAGGAAGCCTGGCAAGCGACCATCGATGCTGTCCGGGACTATATGGCCGGCACCGCTCTGGAAATTGCCACCGTCGAGAACAAGCATCCGGCGTACGTCTATTACTTCGATCGTCATCCGCCTGGACACGACAGCGATCGTTACGGCGCCTATCACTCGGCTGAGCTGGTCTACGTCTTCAACAACCTTGACTCTGTGAAACGTCCCTGGACGGACACCGACCGCAAGTTGGCCGGCATCATGTCAAGCTACTGGGTCAACTTTGCCAGAACCGGAGATCCCAACGGGACCGGGCTTCCCCACTGGCCAGCCTATGGCACAACTTCCGCGCGCGGCATAGAGCTGGGCACGCAGGTAAAACCTGCCTCTCTTCCTCCGACGGAACGATTGGACGCACTCAAAAAGAACGGATTCGGCTCGATGTTTTGAACCTTTGGATTTAAGGAGAGTTCCCAATAGAACTCTTTTCAAGATAATCGAATTTGGTGCTAGCATAACCGCCGAAGTACTGCAGGGATGAACTATGAAAACCAAACCAGAGAGACAGGAAATTTCTCGCAAGGTCGATAAATACTGGGTTCCGATCATCGCAAAAACCATCGAACTGCTCGATTGCTTCGGCTCTGCGACCGAATCGTTGACGCTCGAAGAAGTGGTCAAGAGAACCGGAATTCCGCATACCACTGCCTACCGGATCCTGCATACCTTGGTATTGCGGGATTACCTCACCCAGTCCGGACGGCAGTACCGCCTTAACCGGTTGCGCAGGAGACTCCGCTTCGGCTTCGCCAACCTGTCTAAACACATTTGCATAGCGGTTGAGATCCAACGCAGCCTGGAGAAGGCCACTGCCGCAGCCGGAATTGACTTGGTGGTCTGGGATAACGATCGCAATGCAGACACAGCCATTCGCAACGCGGAAGAGATGGCTGACAGCAAGGTCGATCTGGCGATTGAATTTCAGCTATTCGAGCATGTGGCGCCGGTCATATCGGACATCCTGTCGCGTTCTGAGATTCCTCTCATCTCCCTGGTGAATCCGCATCACGGAACGGTATATTTTGGCGTCAACAATTACCGCGCGGGCTTTTCTGCCGGCGTGGCGCTGGCGGACTACGCGACTAGGCACTGGAATTCTCAGGTAGACACGCTTCTGCTACTGGAGTCACCGCGTGCCGGCAGAACCATCCAGAGCAGGCTGGTCGGCGCCCTGCAAGGCGTTCAGGAGCGGCTCGGGCCGTTGCCGGAGAAAGCCATCGTCCATCTCGACGGTGGAGGTGACAAAGCGACCTCCGAGGCGGCCGCGGCCGGCGCTTTCAAGTCGCGATCGAGGAAAAAGGTTCTGGTAGTCGGCATCAATGATGAAAGTGCAATCGGGGCGGTGGAGGCCGCAAAACAGGCGGGCAACGGGACGGAGATTGCAATCGTCGGCCACGGCGGTAGCATGGAGATCATGGACGTTGTCGCCAATCCGGACAGTCCGTGTATTGGAACAGTCTTCTTTCACGCGGAACGTTACGGCACAGATCTGCTGAGCTTCGCGTTGCCCATCGTGCGGGGAAGATCGGCGCCGGTGGTTCATTACGTTCCCCATGAGTTCATGGGAAAAGACGCATTGGTGCGAACCCGCCGCGAGGCCCTCGCCCGCCCCTCATAAGATATGAAAAAGCTGAAGGTCGCCATCTTTGGAATTGGTTTTATGGGCCGGGTGCACACCGAAGCACTCCGCCGCCTCGGCAATGTAGAAGTGGTCGGTGTTGCCGGACGGACTGCCGCGGCGGCGCGGAAGTTTGCCGACGCCCTGGGCATCGAGCGCGCCACCGGCAACTACCAGGATTTGCTCGCTGATCCGGAGCTCAACGCCGTCCATATCTGTACTCCGAACGAACTCCACTTCCCCATGGCGCAAGCCGCGATGCAAGCGGGTAAGCACGTACTGTGCGAGAAGCCCCTCGCCTCGACCATCGCGGAAGCGAACGCGATGCTCGCCCTGGCCAAGGAAAAGGGCCTCGCGCACTGCACCCTGTACAACGTGCGCGCATATCCCCAGGTGCAGAATATGCGGCGCATGCGCGAAGCGGGCGAACTGGGCGACGTGCAAGTAGTCCAGGGCACCTATTCGCAGGATTGGCTGCTCTACGACACTGACTGGAACTGGCGCATCGAATCAGGGCCGTCCCGCACCTTCGCCGATATCGGAACCCACTGGTGCGACCTGGCTGAGCACATCACTGGCCGGCGAATTAGCTCCCTGTGCGCCGATCTCACCACCTTCCTCGACATCCGCAAGAAACCTAAGGGCTCAGTCGAAACCTTCACCGGCAAAACATTGCAGCCAAGCGAGTATGACGAAGTGGCCATCAAGACCGAAGACTTCGGCGCGATGATCTTCGCCATGGGGGAGAAGACAAAGGGTTCGCTGACGGTCAGCCAGGTCTCTGTGGGGCGCAAGAACCGCCTCTTCATCGAGATCTTTGGCACCAAGGCATCGGTAGCGTGGAATTCCGAATGCCCCGACGAGCTGTGGATCGGCCACCGTAATTCTCCCAATCAGATCGTAGTCAAGGATCCTTCCCTGCTGACCAATGGGGCTACAGCTTGGGCTGACCTGCCGGGCGGTCACAGTGAAGGTTACGATGACACCTTCAAGCAAATCTTCCGCCGCTTCTACAAGAGAGTCGCCGATGAGAACGCGCCCATCGAGTATCCCACCTTCGAGGATGGGATACGCCAGATGAGGGTTCTCGACGCGGTGCTCGAGAGTTCACGAAAGAAAGCATGGGTGCCCGCAGTGAACTGAACAGGCTGCGGAAAAAGTCTCAGCACGAAGGGCACGACTTTAGCCGTGCCACACAGGCTGGGCCAATTTAGTCCCGCAGGGACGGCTGAACTTAGCCCAGGACGTTAGTCTTGGGTACACCATGCAACATGATGAGTCCCGTAGGGACGGCTGAAGGTTGTCCAGGATTGCGCCGCGGCCTATTCTCAGCCGTCCCCGTTCGACAAGCTCAGGGCAGGCTCTGCGGGACTGGGCCGTCCTTTCAAATCCGACCCAGGACTAGCGTCCTGGGCTAAGTTCAGCCGTCCCTGCGGGACTGAGTTTCGAAATGGAGTTCTCCTTGTCATGGGCACAGTTAGCTTCGCAGCTCGTGGCACTATTAGCCCTTCTCGGCGCGGCACTCCAGGCCGCGACCCAGGCGACGCCCGAACCTCCGCACAAAAAGTTTGTGGGAGACGCTGCCTGCCTGTCGTGTCATCGGGACCAGGGCACTTCTTATTTGCATACTTCGCACCACCTGACATCCCAGCCGGCCAACAAGGATTCCATTCTTGGCTCATTCCATGAGGGGTCAAACGTGCTGATGATCGCCGATCCGGCGACCGCGACCGACAACCCGGGCCTGTACTTCAAGATGGAGGCAAAACCGAACGGTTTCTACCAAACGGCGGTAGCCGGCTGGCCGGGCCAGCTCAAGACGAGAACCGAACGGATGGACATCGTGATCGGTTCGGGCGCGCGCGGTCAGAGCTATCTCTACTGGCACGGGGGCCGGCTATATGAGCTACCCGTAAGCTACTGGTCAGATGGCAGCCGGTGGATCAACAGCCCGGGCTTCAAAGACGGCACGATGATTTTCTCCCGAGCCGTCATCCCGCGGTGTTTGGAATGCCACGCCACGTTCGTACAAGCACGCTCTCCGGACCCGCTCAGCAATCAGTACGACCCGGCGAGCCTGGTGACCGGGATCGCCTGCGAGCGCTGCCACGGGCCGGGCGAAGCCCACATTGCGCTGCACCAGGCAAAGAAGAACGCGGCTACGGTCGATTCGTCTCCAGAAGCGATTCTCAACCCCGCCAAATTTTCGCGCGACCGCCAGGTTGATCTGTGCGCGCTGTGCCACAACGGTATTCGCAGTGAAGAGTTGGTCCCGGCATTCTCCTACATCCCGGGAAAATCGTTGGATACCTATCTGCACCCCAACGAAGGCGATTTAGCGGCGCATCCGGACGTGCATGGAAACCAGGTAGGCCTGCTCGAGAAAAGTCGTTGTTACGTATCCTCCCCGAACATGAGCTGCTCTACCTGCCACGATGTCCACCAGCCGGAGCGCGCGGCGGCGGCGTATTCCGACCGCTGCCTTAGCTGCCATCGGGTGGAAAGCTGTGGTATGTCAAAAACCATGGGACCGAAAATTGCAGAGAATTGCATCGACTGCCACATGCCTGTTGAATCAACCAACGCGATCGCTTCTGAAACAGCA
Source organism: uncultured Acidobacteriaceae bacterium (assembly GCA_963830325.1). Taxonomy (GTDB): domain Bacteria; phylum Acidobacteriota; class Terriglobia; order Terriglobales; family Acidobacteriaceae; genus PALSA-350. Next base: position 6,922 of record CAWHMV010000019.1, on the reverse strand, counting down.
GGTCAGGTCATTCGGCCCAAGATGCGCAATCACTGGATCAAGGTTTACCCGTAGCTCTCCCACTTCCGGCAACAGCTACGGCGGCCTCTCTTTTCGCGATTCTACTTCCCTTCGCTTTCTGCAGCGCGTTATCGGCTCCGAGACGCAGGAGTTCCGGCATCCTCGCGATTGCGCCGGGGCGAGCCGCAACCGTGGCGACGCCGATACACACCGTGACGCAACCTTCGCCTTTCCCCTTCTCGCTAGGGGCAGAGCGGAGAAGCTGGGTGGCAGATTGCACCTTTGCGGCAACTCTGGCTGCACCACCCGAGTCGGTGGAGGGGAGAATGATCGCAATGTCTTCTGCGCCGTAGTGTGCGGCAAAATCAGTGATGCGTAAAGCGCCAATCACCGCAGCGGCAGCTTTGGCTAGACAAGAATCGTTTTCCCGATGTTGCCGCCAATCGTGGAACCGGCGAAAGTGATCAAAGTCAAGCAACAACAGCGAGATTTGCGACCCTTCCCGCTGGGTGCGATTCCACTCCCGCTCCAGCGCCTCATCAAAAGCACGATGGGTGGAAAGTCCGGTGCGCGAGTCTGTGAGCTCCAATAGGGAGAGCTGCTCTTCCAAAGTTTTGCGCTCCGTGATGTCACGCATCACGACGATCGTTTCCCGGGGCTCGCCGGTAACGGAGTCGCACATCACGCGATGTTTGATCTCAACCCACGCAATCGTCTCGTCCTTCTTGCGCATACGTACGGTCAGGGGAGAATCCTCGATACCCGAGATCAGCTGGTCTGGAATAAAGGAAGCATCTTCAGAAAGAATGAAGTCATCCGGCCTCTTGCCGGTCATCTCCTCCGGCTTCCAGCCCAGGACGCGGAAGGACGAGGGAGAAACGAAGTGCAACACCCCGTCCGCCCCGGCACGGCAAATTACATCTGAGCTGTTCTCAGCCAGGAACTCAAAGCTGGCCCTGTCCTCAGCTGACATAAGCGCCATTGGGCTGGCTCGACGGAAGCGGCGCCTGAAGACCTTGTTGGGTATACCGTGTGACGGCCTGGCTAAGTTGGGAATCGATCTCATCAGCTATGGTCATCAATCCAACCAGCAACACGCTGTAGTCAATGGTGGCCAGGTTTTTCTGCAAGGTGTGAAAGATGCTGGTCTGCAACATCCGGGACTCTTCGACCAACATAGCGGCGGTATAGCCCTGCCGGGAGCGGTTAGCACCGTGCTCAGCGGCGTTTGACGAAGTCAGCTCCTTTGCGCCGATAGGCTGGCCAGAGCGGAGACGGACTACCAATTCTTGAAAGAACACTGGAAGATGGCGGCAGCGCTGTTCGCGGCTCATCGCAATCGACATGAGCGTTGGGTTCGTTTCAACCCGCGCGTACCACTCCAGAATGGTGCCTTCGTTGGCGCGTTCCAGGATCGAGGCAACTGTCTCAATCTGCCTCTTTCCCTGGGGACCGCCCGTCACCCTCTCTTTGATGATCTCGATGAGCAACGCCAGGTCGATCGGCTTCACCAGGATCTCATCGGCCTGCTGCAGGATGGCCGCAACCGCGGCCGTCATCTCCGGAAATGCGCTCAAAAGCAAAGTCACTGCCTTGGGGTTGGCGTGCCGCATGGCGCTTACCACCGTGAGCCCGTCCCCTGCTCCCGGCATGTGCAGATCGCTCAGCAGTACGTCGTATGACTCCGGACCGCTGATAAGCTTCAGCGCCTCCGGCACACCGGCCGCGCACGTTACCACAAAGCCAGACTGCTCCAGTGCTCCAGTCAAAGCCATGCGCACAATTTCATCATCGTCGACGAGAAGTACCCTAATATAGTCCACCTTATGTCTCTTATTGGGACTATCGGCGGGTACGCGTTAAGGCTTTAGCGAGCGGTGAAATTGTTTGAGAAGAAATTCGAAGAAGCAGTTACCCCCACCGCTGAAGGGTAGTCATGAAGCAGCCGTGTAGTGGTGGAAAAGTGGAGGCGCGGGATGGAATCGAACCACCAAACAAAGGCTTTGCAGACCTTTCCCTGACCGTTTGGGTTCCGCGCCATTTGGAGAAACAAGTACGCCCTGGCTAAGAAATATATCTGTAACAGTGCTCCGCAGGCTACCCCCTGCCAGGAATAAATATCACCTGTAACCGGCGAGGCGAACAGAGGGTAAGCAAATGTTTCTCATTTGCCCCGACCGTCCGCGCGAAAAGTATGGCGCGCGCATCAAGGTTGGGACAAATGAGAACATCGATTTCCCTCAGCGCATCTTTACCGCATGGTTGTCGACCAGAACAGATACTTGACCTTGTATCCCTTGATCATGGCCGGTGGCTGCGCGGTACCCCAAGCCTGGTGGTCCCAGGAGATGGCCTGCAGTTTACCGTGCACAGGCTCGAAAACCATAGGCGCCGGCAACGGCTCGCCTTCCGTCGCATCGAAGGTGACCTTGATCTGATGTCCGTCATCCTGCCAACGTCCGAACAAGGTGCTGGATCCCTGACCTGGATCCTGCGTAACCGTGGCTGATCCATCCGCGCCCAGGCTAACGCTCATGGTCGGAGATGTTTTCGGCGCGCGGGTCACGTAAATCCCCGCAAAGCCTGGATGAAAGTTGGTGCTGGCGGCCAGTGCGGCCACGGGCGAAATCGACAACATAGCGCCCGCCAGCAGAACACGCAGGCCGGCAGCGGCTGATTTTTCAAGTATTCTCATAGCAACGCAAGGCATAGCGAACGCTCCATAACTGCAGGTTTGTAACTTTGCTAATAGGAATGTACCCCGCCTACATCCTTCGGGGAATAGGCCTATGCAAAAGTTGCAGCCCGGGGTAACGCAGTCGAGATGACCATCGGTATGGGCCTTATGGTCAGCGCCGGCATCCGGTAGAAAACCAGCCATCCCGCGCAGTAATTTGCCGGGGTGTCCCCTGCTGATTCGAAAACCCTTCGCGTGCCTTGCCTGTAACGGAATGAACCTGGAGCGCACTACTCATGACAGAACCATCAAGGCAACGATGGTTCTGGAGACGATGCAGACCCGATCTTCAACGAACGCCCAAGGAGGGCTGGTGTCATGAGGTCTATTTCAGTGACCGCCGTGGTGATTCTTGTGCTGGTATCCATTGCGGCCTTCGCCCAGAAACCCGAGGACTTGCTCCGCGACACTGACATTAGGCCGAGCGGGTACGTCGACTTCTACGGAATGCCCACTCCGCCGGATGTTCCCGCGCCAAAGACAACTCTTCCTTCCATACCATCAGCCAAACGATAACGGTGACGAATCCAGGGTTTTCGAACGAGCTCTGAGAGAGCTTAGCCTTCTGCAAGGCGGGAGCCCATCCCTGAACCTTTTACATGGGTTCAAGGATGGGATTCGGATTATGCTCCGAAAATCTTGCTCGCCAAGCCAGCCAGACCGGCTTGTTGTGTGGGCTGCCCGCTATTGCCGGACAGGTGCGAGACAACGAGGGGAAGAACGACGGCGATCACGCCGCTGGCAACGGCCGGAGAAATGCCGGCGCGCTGAGCAATATTTTCCATCATCGACTGGCCGAAACCCTGCTGGACCTGGTCCGGACTGATGGCTTTATTTTCTCCGGGGCTGACCCAGGATTGAACCTGTTCGCCGAGGCCATTTTGCTTTAGCTGACTAAGGATACCGTCCATTCCCCCTGGGTGCTCCTGCATCACCTGGCTGAGGGCATCGGCCACGCCATGGTGTTCGGGAGAAGCTCCGCCGGCAATAGACGTCAAAGCATCGAGTAAGCCCATAATTGCTCCTTTGTGAGTTGTGGGTCCGGAGGTGCCGTGCGCCGGTTTCGATTTACCCGTCGCCATCAAGTTGCCGATAGAGTACGCCGTTTGAGACGTCTCTTCAATGTCGGTGGGCGCCCCTTGCGCTATCCGCATCCAGTCTTCAAAGCTGGCTTAGCCGAGGTCGCAGAAGACAGCGACATCCATCAACTAAGCCAGAAGACTTCCATCGACGACGTGACGCAGTCGTTGAAGGAGTCCATGCCTTCCGAATGAACTCCGGGCTACCGCCTCTTCTTCTCCGGGTCAACGGGAGTAATGCCGGGGCCTTCTTCGTCCATGGCTTCGACAACGCTGTCGTCGGTGGCGGGACGGCCATCGCGAACGCTCTGCGCTCCTAGAGAATGTTCGCTCCCGGCGGGCGCGGTGCGATCGATCTTAACGTCTCGGGGCCCGGTTTGATCCGTCGCGTCATCGACGGGTATCTTGCTTGTTTCTTCCTGGTTCGCGGCCATAGCAAACTCCCTCATGGTGCCAGGAAATAGGATGCAGGGAACCGCTGGCGAGGTAAGGAAGACTGTCAAATCGCTTGGTAGCGTCATCGGGGATCGAACCCGAACTCTCCGCCTTGAGAGTGGGTTACCGGGGCCCCAAAGGGATCAGCAACTTAGCCGCTCTGACGAAGGCCGTATGAGCATTTCGTGTAGTGTTTATGCGGGTCTCAGCACACTCATAAGGCAAAATCTACGACCTTAGTTGCACCGTTTCTGAGTACCGCTGGTGCCATGGACTTTTAGTGAATTTTTACTGAAAATGCAATCCATGAACCTGGCTCGGCTTGCGGATCGGAAGGCCGGAATACCCGGCAAAGTGTACTGGTCGCCCGTTTCACCTGGTCTTTTTATCGGTTTCCGGCGCAATAAGGTGGGCGGCGTTTGGCTAAGCAGGCTTAAGAGACCTGGCGACGGAACCAAGTATATCTTCGGCAATCTGGGGGTCGCGCAAGCAGATCTGACGGGCAAAGGAATGCCGCACGATGCTGCGCTTACCGCTTGCCTGGCGTGGGCAAAACAGAAGGCCGCGCAGACGTCCGGCGAGTTCCTGGAAGGTGACTACAGCATGATGGACGCCGTGAACGACTACCTGGACGCGAGCGAAGCCCACAAGGGCGTCAAACTCGAGCGGACCCGTTCCTCGATTGGAAAGCACGTTGTCGGGCCCCTGGCTTCCATCCAGCTTCGGGATTTGAAGCACAGCCATCTGCAGGCTTGGTTTTCGCGTCTGGGCAGCCCTGAGAGCGGCCGGCTGAGCGGCGATGATCTGGAAACCCTCCGCAAGCGTCGGGCGACCGCCAACCGGGTCTGGGCGACGTTGCGCGCCGCGCTCAACCAGGCATTCAAGAACGGGCGCGTGGAAAGTGATGCTGCATGGCGTCGAATAACGCCGTATAGGAGCGTCAACGCGCCGAAGATCCGCTTCCTGACCCTCGAAGAAACCGCCAAGCTGATTAGGCTATGCCCTGTTGAGTTTCGGCCGATGGTTCGTGCGGCTCTGTTCACCGGCGCCAGGTACGGCGAGCTATGCCGGCTGCGGGTAGGCGACTTTCAGAACGGCTCCCTGCGGATCGAGCGATCGAAGTCCGGTAAACCGCGATGGATCCCTCTGACCACATCAGGAGAGGTATTCTTCATCGACGTTTGTACAGGCCGACAGGAACACGAGTTCATGTTTGCCCACATCAGCGGCAGACGCGCCGGCGAGCCGTGGGAGCACACGCAGCAGACGCACTACATGAAAGTGGCTTGCCGAGCTGCCGGCATTCGGCCGACTGTTGGCTTCCATCTGCTGCGCCACGCTTATGCAAGCCACTTAGCCGAACGTGGCGTCTCACTGCAGGTGATCGCTGCCCTGCTCGGTCACAGCGATACCAGGATGACGGAAACGCATTACGCGCACCTGGCCGAAAGCCACGTCAGCCAGCAGTTGCGCGCAAACCTGCCAGACTTCGCCTTACAGAGCGTAGGCTTGTAGTCTAAGTCATTGATTGCGTTAGGTTAGGTTGCGATCCACTAAAAGTCTCCTGCAAAAGTGAAACAGCTTAAGCGTGGCTCTCGAAAATGGCACCTTTTAAGCATCTTGAGGCAGTCGATGGTGGTCTATAGTAGTGGCGACTAAAAAGTTTGGTTGCTCACAGATGACATTCACCATCGAATTTGAACAGGAAACAGACGGCCGCTGGCTTGCTGAGATTCCGGCTCTTCCAGGCGTCATGGTATACGGCGACACGCGCGAGGAAGCGACGGAGAAGGTTGAAGCACTAGCCCGCGAAGTCGTGGAATCCAAGGACCTTGAATTTTCATTTGCTTGAGCAGCTGGCCCAGCTGTAAGGCAAAGCGGGTTCTCAAAGCCCTGGCAAAGCCCGGGCAAAGATCGGCTGGGTAGTTAAACCGGGCAAAAAGGGCAGTTCCCATCAGCAGCTCGTTCACCCTAAGCGAACTGAATATACGTGGGCTTTCCGCGATGGCGCCGAGATCGGGCCAAGGATGCTCGCTCGCATCGCTAAGCATACTGGGCTCAAACCAGAAGACCTTTAAGCGGCTCGAGTCTCTTGCTCGCCTCCTGGAAATGCAAATAACGTTCAGATCACTTCAAAGCAAAACGTCCATGAAGCCGATGTACAAGTCTGGCCGGCGAGCGTGCCGCTTTTCACTTCCCAAATCGGAGATTCGGTCGCAACCTCTCGCTTCGGGCTCCGCAAAGTGTCGCAGCGGTATTTCACCTACGACAGCTTAGGCCACGACCGCCCGCTAGGTGAAGTCACACACCTGACCGTGGATGTTAGCTGCCAGTGATCTGCTGGCAGATAAACGCCCTGAGCAAGCCGGAGAGTCCGCCGCTAACGACCTGGAGCCCAAAGAAGAACGCCGACGAGATATAGACCGGCGGTCATTGCCGGCGAGTGAGCCCAGTGCTGTTGAATTTATTCACTGGCTTTGTTTCGGCAAAATGCCTTGCTGATTTGGGTAGTCGTCAAGCCTGGCGGATGGCAGTCCGCTGTGTGCGAATTCGTTAAATACATGATGGATAGTGGTTTAACGAACAATACTTGCAGATGCTTAAGAATAATGACGTTACAGGGTACAGCAATAAACTGAAGGAAAGTGGACAATGAAGTGCCATTAAAACG
>CAWHMV010000018.1:0-234662 GCA_963830325.1 uncultured Acidobacteriaceae bacterium | reverse complement strand
CAAGGTCTCCGCCGGAAGCATGGCAAAGCCGCGCACACGATCTTCGAAGGTCATGTGGCGAGAGCTGAGGGATCTTCATGCTGGTGGCAGTCTTCTTAACGACATGCCAGACCGTCTTCTCCGAAATGCCGCGTCCCCAGAGTTTGTCGGCCCGGCAGACACATCGGAATAACGGTCCGCTCTCAATCCCAGCTGCTGCCAGCCAAGCATCGAGCGTCTCTTTCACCGAGGTTGGCACAGGAACGGTTCGGATGTGCCTGCCCTTGCCTACAAGATCCACGATAGCCCAGCGTTCCTCGCGTCGCTGTAAGCTTTCCAAAGTCAACTCCGCGAGTTCCCGGCGACGCAGCCCGCAGCCCAGCAAGATCGCCAAAATAGCTCGATTGCGCTTTCCTGTGAGCGTTTGCCCGTCGGGAAGATGCCAAAGAGCCGACGCCTCACCCGCCGTCAGCCAATTGCCCAAACGGAATCCAAGTTTGCGAACACCTTTCACGCAGTGGATGCCCGCAGCCAGTTCAGGGCTTAAGAGGCCGGAATCGGCAGCCTCAAAGGCCAGTCTCCGAACAGCAGCCATCCGCACGTTAATGGTCCCAGGCGCGAGGCCGCGTTCCTCTAAATGAAATCGGTAGCGCAAGACCACGGTTTTATTGAAGGCCAGCCGTGGTTCAGAGCAGTACCAAGCGACGAACTCATCGATGGCATGCTGATATCCACGCCTGGAGTCCGGGGAACCGAGGCTGCGTAGGACCGCGGCTTTTGAGTGCTCTAGATCGGGGATACCGAGCTTAGCCTTAGGCCGGCTCTTCTTCCCCTTGGAATTGCCATTGGGCGTCTTCTTCATGGTGGCCACCCTCCGTTGTGGCGGACCATGAGCTTATTTATTCGGATGAATCGGTGTCTGCGGCTGTGTTTCGCCGTCAGGGCCGACCGAGAAGCCGGTTTGTCGTCCAAATGGAGGATGAGCGCTATTTCCGAGAGATTCCCTTAATGAATCGGGAAGGTCCCTTCGGGATCACAAACGAGCCTCACTATCGGTTGGCTCTTCGCAGCAGGATTGGTGCCTGTGCTCCTCGATTGCGGAAACCTGCGAGTGATGGATCCGAGCCATAAGGCGGCGGCCCGATGATCGGCTTTGGACCGGTCTCATCCGGGCGCGTCGGTGCAAGCCCGGGAGACAGCGGAGTTGTTTTCCGCAATTCAATCTGCTCTCCATTGACGGTACCGGTGTAAGTCGCCGTACCGACGCGAAATGAAATGCTCTTCCCGTCCACGGTGCCTTCGATGGAGCCGCCTACCGCGCCGCCTCCGGGGCCAAAACCACCGGCCGGCGCTTCGAGCCTTCCGGTCAAGGTGCCTCCGTTCTGCACCAAGGTGTAAAGCGTATCGCCAGCAACCGCCAACTGCAGCGGATCGGGGCCCGAGGGTCCGGGCACCGAAGTTGGCCGCCAGAGTCCTGTAACTCCTGGACCTTTGGGAACCTCGCGCTCCCATTTAGCAGCCTGCGGCCGCAGCGTCACCCTCTTTGCGGCGACTGTGGCAGAGGTTGCAGTGATTCCAGGACAGGTGACGTCTATCCGAATGTCGCCGGCACTTTTGCTCGCCTGCACGATGCCCATGCACAGGCCGGAGAAGGCGTGACGCCCGGGGCCGATGTCCGAGTCGTGAGATGTGGGATCGCCGTTGCCTACACCGATCAGCTTGCCCGGACCGCTGACTATGAAGGTTACCTCCTGATCGGTGATTGGCAGCACGCGGCCCTGTGCGTCCTGCACCTCCACGGTGCAAAAGACAACATCTTCGCCATTCGCGAGGATCACGGCACGGTCAGTCCGGATGGCAAGCTTCGCAGCGTTGCCAACTGTCTCGCGCCGGGCAACCATCATCTGCCGGCCATGCCTGAAGCCGCGAGCTTCAAGCGTCCCCGGCTGGTAGGTCACGTCCCATGCCACGTGCGAATCCTTCGCCACGTCTTTTGCGCCAAGGCTCTTGCCATCCTGCAGGAGTTCGACGCTGTCCATGTTCGTGTGGACCCACACGGCGATCTCCTTGCCCTCAAGGCCAGGCCAGTTCCAATGCGGAAAGATGTGCAGTACAGGTTTCGCAGTCCACCACGCCTGATAGTAGAAGTACGTGTCCTTGGGAAAACCGCAGGTGTCGATCACTCCATACTGCGAGCCGATGTTCGGCCATTGATATGGCGATGGCTCTCCTCGGTAATCGAAACCTGTCCACACGAAGCCGCCGGGCATCCACTGCCGTGCGTTCACGAAGCGCCACCAGCCTTCCGCCGACGCACGGCCGGTTGTCGTATAGGGGTCATACGAACTGCTGAAACCTTTCTCCGCATCGATTGTGTAGATTCCGCGAGTAGCCACGGCGCTGACGTTCTCCGTACCCATCACCGGGATCTTCGGATTTGCTTTGTGGTACGCCTCAATCTGCGGATCGGCATAGTTGTAGCCCATCACGTCGGAAACTACGAGGCCGCCGTGGCCAAGGTCAAAGCCCAATGGCGGAGGGGCTACGGTGACCGGTCGCGAGCCATCCTGCTCCGTCGCTATTCTTTTCATACTTGTAAGAATGTGCAGGCCGGTTTCGGTGGTCGCCTCGTGTTCCTCGTTGCCCATGGACCACATAAAAACACTGGGGTGGTTGCGGTCTCGCCGCACCAGGTTCTCAAACTGAGCCAGCCCCTCGGGATTCGACGACATCATCCGCGTCTCGTCGAGGAAGAGCATGCCCATCTCGTCGCATGCATCGAGCAGTTCCGGTGTGGGCGGGTTGTGCGAACTGCGATAGCCGTTACAGCCCATCTCCTGCAGGGTGTGAACCCGGAAAGCCTGGGCCGCATCCGGCAGCGCCACTCCGAGACCGGCATGGTCCTGGTGATTGCAGGTGCCTTTGATTTTTTCCGGCTGGCCATTCAGAAAGAATCCCAGATCGGCATCGAACCGAATCGAACGTATGCCAAAGCGGGTTTCGTAACCATCGACGATCGCCCCGCCAGCTTCAATCTCGGTCAGCAGCGTGTAGAGATACGGCTTCTCAAGGGACCACAGCGAAGGGAGAGAAACGCTCGCTTGGTCCTCAAAAATGCGTTCCTCCCCGTCCGGAACTCCGACGGGTGTGCTGGTGGTCTTCGCGACCGCCTTACCGGCCGGATCAAGGATCGTCGAGATCACGCGCACGTTCTGCGGAGTGTTCGCTTCGTTCGATACCTCGGTGCGAATCTGCACCTTCGCGCTACCCGCTTGCAGCGCGGAGCGCACAAGCGTGCCCCACTGCTTCACATGTACTGGTGCCGTTTTCACCAGCCAGGTATGCCGGTAAATGCCCGCGCCCTCGTAGAACCAGCCATCGCTCAGCGTGGCTTCGGCACGCACGAGCAACACGTTGGGAGCACCGGGATTGATGAAGTCCGTGACGTCAAAGCGGAAGGGATCGTAGCCGCCACGATGCTGGCCAATGTAAAAGCCGTTCAATACGACCAGGGCTTCGCGATAGACACCGTCGAATTCGACTGAGATTCGCTTGCCCTTGTCGGCCTCCGGAACCTCGAAGATGCGCCGATACCATCCAACGCTGTTCTCTGGATACGACCGGCCGAGGGGGTAAAAGCCTTTGCTCGAGAGCGCTGGATCATTCTTGAACGGCAGACCGGTCACCCAGTCATGAGGCAGGTCGAGTGCCTTCCAGTCGCTGTCATCAAATGCTAGTGCGGCAACCGGCAGAAAGTTACCTGCCTTCTGAAACTCACGCGAGCGGCCGTTGCTGAAGCCGAAGTCTTTCGTCGCGTCGCTGGCATGGCCGAAGTGAAAGCGCCACCCGAAATCGAGCAGAAGTCGTTCGCGCTGCGTTGCAGCAGCAGATGCAATGGTGGACTGTACAGCCATGGATTCGGCAACAGCAACCACTGCGGAACCGGAGAGGAACCCGGTCGCCGGGATCGCGAGGCCGCCTTTGATAACACTTCTCCTGGAAATAGGTGCCATTATCCTCTCAATCTCTTGCGCGCTTTCTAGCAAAGAAAGGTTTGCAATTTGGTATGGCTCCAGGATGCTTCGTCCGTTGTAATCGGTAGTAAGAATCTCGAACGGACAAGTCTGCAGTCTTCGCTGGTCGGAACAGAGACGAGGCTATCGACCGATTGTCCTACCTGTCAAGAATTGCATTCAGAAGACGGTCCGTTTCGCCCTGGACCTGGCGCTGTTAGACGCGCACCTCATCACATGGACGTATAGTCGGCAATCCGGACATAACCCCGACTTTCGAGTTCGGTCCGGTAGGCGATCACTCGCCCGAAACACGGACAGTTGGGGTTTTCCTGTTTGGATTGGTCAATGAGCGCATCGGCGAAGATTGGCGTCAACCGAGATTACACGGCATACTTCCGGCTTGCCGACAACACGCTCGGTGCACACGGCGTCGCGTCTTCGTCGAACAGCGCCCGGCCGGCGCACTTTGTCGGTGGTGTTCTTAATGCCGTAGCGCCGCGGATCGCGCAGCACGTCATCGAAAGAAATACGATCCGCTCATCGCAATTTCGGCGCTCGTCAGCTCCGCCCGCATTTTGGCCAGAATGCGGCCCAGTTGCGGATTGAGCCGCAGGCCGGGTTCCCGCGACCCAGGAATCTCTGTCGGCAGGAAGCGCCACTCGGAACCGTCGCCCGCGCACTTCGCACAGCTTGCGAATCTCGCTCTTCCAGGTTGACGGCCATCTCCCCATCCGGCAACCGGCCATCGTTCAGCTTTCCGCAAGAGAGGACAGCTTGCACGGGGGCTAGTTCCACGCGCTTCGCCTTGACCCAGCCGGCGAAGTCGTCCAACTGTGCCACCGTTTCTCGTGCGAGCGGCGCGTCCCTGATCGTCCGTCCCTCGCCGCGGCCGCTCGAAGCGCCGCTTACCGCGCAATTGAGGCTGTCCAGGGATGAGGCCGATCCCACTTGCGAACACCATCGTAATCGAGCCGGCGAAGGTGTACTGGTTCTAGGAATGAACCTCCGGGCGGGCGAGCATCTGCTTCGAAATTTGAGCTCGTATACATAGGTTCGGATACAATCAACCGGTTCCAGACGCGAGTCGGTCTTGGTGGCGAAAAGGAGAATAATGTCTACAAAATTTGGGCGTCGTTCGTTTCTGAGTATGGGCGCGGCAGCCGCGGGGCTTGGCCTCTTGGCCGACTTGGAAGCGTATCCCCAGAATGTCAACCGGAATTCCATTGCGTCGGACTTGAAAATCACTGACATGCGCATCGCCGTTCTGAGGGGGCCGGGAGGCCAGGCAGCCCGGGAGGGCAATGGCGGCCCGAGCAGCGCGGGCGGCTCCGGCGGCGTAGGCGGCCCCGGCGGCGCCGCGGGCCGTGGCGGCCCCCCCAGGGGACAGATGCCTCCTGCGACTCCCGGAGCGGGAGCGGCCTCTGGCGGCACGATCGTCGTCCGAATCGATACCAATCAGGGAATCTCGGGTTACGGCCAGGCGATCGGGGACGGTCCCCAGCCGAACTACATTCTGATGCATAAGGCGCGACTACTCGGCGAGAATCCCTGCAACGTCGACAGAATCTTCCGCAAGATCAAGTTGCATGGCGGATATAACCGTCAAGGGAGCGGCGTTAACGCGATTGAGAACGCGTTGTGGGATCTGGCCGGCCACGCTTATGACGTGCCGATCTATCAGATGCTTGGCGGGAAATTCCGCGACAAGATCCGCATGTACAGCGAGGGTGACCCGAAATCGAACTCCATCGCAGACATCGCCGCCGACTATAAGGAGAGAGTCGCCTCGGGGTTTACGATGCTCAAATACGACCTGCCCGTAGCTCCCATCCTCCGCGGCAAGCCGGGCACGATCTATGCTCCGGCAGGCTATTACGGGGAACCGGGGGATTTCCCCCCCGAGAACTACTATGAGGGACTAGAGATCAGCGACAAGGGATGTGAACTCGTAGCGGACCACGTCGCTGCGATTAAGGAAGCCATGGGCGACGCTGGCGACACTCCCATGGGTCACGACCATTTCGGGCACCTCACCGTGAAGAGTTGCATCAAGCTGGCTAATGCGCTGGAGAGGATCAATCCCTCGACTTTGGAAGACATGGTCCCGTGGATGCGGGTAGAGGAGTGGAAACTCATCACCGATTCGGTCAAGGTGTCCACCCTGACCGGCGAAGATGCCTACCTGGTGGAATCGCTCGAGCCGCTTTGCCAGGCGCGTGCAGTCGATTACATCCACCCGGATCACCTTGTGATCGGCGGCTGTCTCGAATTGAAGAAGACCTCCGACATGGCGGCCAAATATTCGGTGGGGATGATGGTCCACAGCAACGCTACCCCGATCGGCTACGCGGCCGGCGCGCACGCGATAGCGGCCAGCGAAAACTTCCTCGCTATGGAATGGCACCAGCCGCAGCCAGCCTGGCACAAAGACCTAACCGACAAAGGGGACCTTGTGGTTCAGGGTTTCATCCCCGTTCCGACGGGGCCGGGCCTGGGCATCAAAGTCAATGAAGAAGCGATGCGCAACCTCTGCAGGCAGGGTGAGTTCTTCACCGATCCTACGACGTATTGGGATTCGCAGGTCGGCGGAGAGAAGGCGTACACGTAAAGGGAGTACTTAGAGTTTCGGGACAAGAGTTTAGGGGAGTTTCGGGCCAGGAGTTTCGGGAGTTTCGGGACATCCGCAATAGGTAAGCTGTCACACTAGTGTCCGGTTCGATGTCGAACAAAATCAGCTGGTTAGCGTGGCAGTGCGGGTGGGTTTGAGGTAATTTGCTGCAAGGCGCATGAAATCTGTGTTTTTTCAAAGATGAAGACGGAGAGAATCTGTAGACAAGTGTGAGAGAGGCGTCGCGTTGGAGTTCTTTCTTGATGATGGCGATCAGGACATAGGCAATGAGGTAGCAAATCTGCGTTGCATCCGTGAACTGCTTAGAATTGCCTGCGGACGGACATTTCGCGTGGGATGTGCGATGGCAGGGACCGAAGAGTCTGCGTGAGAACTCCCGATTGTGTCGTCCCTTCGGGACTCGATTTGCTTGAAATCCTTCCCGGCACTCCCGTGCCGGGCTACAGATTGTCCCGTCCCTTCGGGACTGATTGCGTCGGGTGACCTGCGGTTCTTTTCTACCCTCTTAAAGCCCATACGCTTCCGGGAAAAAAGTACCTCAGGGGCTAAAAGCCCAATCTCTTACAGTTCGTTTACGGCCCGACTAAAGTCGTGCCCTGATACAAAACCAAAGCTCAGCGTCGCAAACCGTATCAGTCGTTTCAAATCGTCGACACCGCCGAATGTTCAAAAAACCATACTCCATGCTGCACTTACAGCCATCCCCAAACAAACGAACCGGACACTAGTGAAGCTGTCACCGTATTAGCCCTGACTAATGGAGGTGAGAGATGGGGCGATTACTTTCGAAGGGTAGACCGGTTGGTGATCGTCCTGTCCGTCACTGGGTTGTTCAGGGTTCGGCCGGTGTGCGTGCGTTGGCGAACGTTCCGAGCGCATCCGGGGCGGGTTTACTTCATTCGGGCCGTATGTTTTGGTTGAGTGAGAACAGATTGTGGGGATCGTAGCGCGCCTTGACGTGCTGGAGTCGCGCGTAGTTGGCACCGTAGGCGCGTCGGACGCTGCTCTCTCCTACACGGTCCATGCCGTTCACGTAGGTGCCGTCTTCGTCCACAGGCAGCTTTGTGCTTAGCGCGTCAATCCATTCCCTGCTTGCTCGCTGACCATTTGCGGCCGTCCAGTAGGCGCCAACGTCGCAGGCAATCCCGTTTCTGCGCAATGGAAATGCAGTCGCGGCTAACGGTACTCGCGTCACCGCTCCGTGGAGATGAACGAGGAAGCACTCGACGGGAAACGGCGGGCTCGAAAATGCAGCCGCGAAAATCTCGATCCTTCGGTCATCGAGCTCGGTGAAGAATCCTCCGCAGTGTTCATGGTAGCTGGGCGGAATGTCGTTGGGTACCATCTGCTCAAGCTCGAGGTACGGCCTTAACTGAACCGTGTCCTGTACGACTGCCGGGTGATGACGAAGAGGTGTCAGCGCTTTCTCTCCCTCGCCTTGCTCGCCAACGTAGCAGGCCTGGACTTCTAGCTGAGGCTTGTGATTGGGCTCTGTGGACATTAAGGCGATCAGAGTGAGCTCGTCTGGTACCGTAGGAAGAAAGTCCCTGAAAGCCCGCAAAAACTCCCGCGGGTCCGCTGACTCAAGGGTGATATTTCCCGCAAAGACTTTCGAGACAGGATGCAGCGCCACCTCGAATGTGGTGACTATTCCAAAGTTGCCGCCTCCTCCGCGAATGGCCCAGTAAAGGTCTGCATTCTCGTGCGCGCTAGCCTTGACCTGTCGTCCGTCGGCCAGAACCAAATCCGCGGCAAGGATGTTGTCGCAGCCGAGACCGTACTTGCTCATGAGCGGACCTACGCCTCCGCCGAGAAGAAACCCACCTACCCCCACGGAAGGACACTGACCCAGCACCGCCGCGACCCCTGCCTTCGAGGTCTCGATCTCCACCGCACCGCACAACAATCCCCCGCCGAGGCGGGCATTGCTTTTGTCGGCTGCAATTTTCATGCTGCGGAAGCCGGACATGTCGAGCACGAGGCCTCCATCACACGAGGAGTATCCGGCATAGCTATGGCCTCCGCATCGGACGGCGAGAGGCAAATGATTCGAAGTTGCGAAGGTCAAGGCGGCCATGATGTCCTGTGGACCGGCAGGACGGAGCACGAGCGCTGGATGTGCGTCAAACTTGGCAGCATAGCCTTTGCGAAGCTGTTCGTACTTCGCCTCGCCGGGGCGGAAGATATTTCCAGTAAATCCTCGTGCAAAGGTGGTGAGCTCGGCTTCGGTCAGCTTCGAGACCGGCATCGCCGCTACCTGCGAACAAAAGCCGGCCCTCGTCCAGAACGGAAGTGCCGAACAAAGACCCTGCCAGAGGAAAGAACGCCGATTCACAGTTCCCGCCTTTTGAATGACCGATCGGGAAACCAAATACCCGAGAAGAGCGTTGGACCGTTCAGGAGCTGGACGAGGACCAGATTATGTCGCACTCCTATGCCGGGGGACCTTCACTTTACCACGGGCTCGTTTGGCCGACCGATCGCGCGCCGATCTCCCGGCCCCAAAACAGCAAACCGTGTCGACGGCGAGCAGCTAGAATTGCTGCAATAGGTATCATGTCGACGTATCTATGCGACCGGATTTCGAGACTATCGTCGCCAAGCGGAAAGTAACCGACTGGGGACAGACGATCAGGGGTGCAGAGCGGCCAGCTTCGTGTGGAGCGTCGCAATCCAGTCAGTTTTGGCGCTGGGTTCCATACGCAGTGCGATGGAGAGAGCTTTGTTGTATGCGGCTGCGCTTTCGTGGTCGCGATGAAGCGCAGCGAGAGTGTCTCCCAGGACGATCTGCCCTTGCATGAGGTTGGGATTGATTGTAATGGCCTGCTCGGCTGCGTAAAGAGCCGCGTCAAACTGTTTGTCGGTGAGTGCCTTGGTAGCACGCGTGAAGTACCCAAACGCAGAGGACAGCGAGGTATCGAAGGTGCCGCGATACACAAAGACGCCGTCGTCAATCGTGTCGACCGGTCGCACGTTCATGAAGGGCTGAAACGGACTAAGGATGACGGAGCCGAACTCGTACCCTGTCAGCGTACCGGCGCTCACCAGGATCGTTCCGGAGATCCTGGCGGGAACATCGACCTGCTGTTCGGTCCACATGCTGTTTGCGGTCGGCAGTTGACGACAGGGGATCCCATACGCGTGATAGTCGATGGAGGGTTGCACAAAGTAGCCAAACCAGCAGTCGTGGATGTGGTGCTGGTCGAGGTACTTCTTTACCGAGACGAGTTGCTGTCCCCAGTCCGTGTTGGAGTCGGTGAGGTATCGGTGCGTGTTTGCCGGGCCGCCGAACAATTCGTTGGAGTACGCCAGATAATTCGGCGCACTCCGCGTTGCTGACAAAACATGCCAGCCGAGCAGCAGGAGTGTGGCGTAAATCCAGAGCCGCTTCTCCGGCCAGATGGAAACGACCGCGCCACCTATAAGTACGGCGAGAAACGGATACATGGGCAGGATATGGCGCGCACCGATATTGAGACCCGTATCGATCGCAACCAGGAGATAGACAAGGGGCGGCACGGCGAGAAAGCTCAGCCGCTGCCACCCTGCGAGGTGCTTGGAAAAAACCGCATAGATGGCAAGTACCAGGAGCAGCATGAAGCCAAGCGTAGATTTGATTACGAAAGCGGCCGGGAAGTAGTACGGGACACCATGTGCGTGAACCTGTCCGAAAATATAGGTTGAGAACGACTGCCCGGCTACAGACTGCATGCGGATGTCGACCATTCCGTACAGGTACGACTCGGGAAGGATATGCCATCGGGCAAGCAGTCCGTACACCTTGGGCTCGACCCCGTGTAGCGAGTTCATGTACGCGCTGAGGGTGGGCTGCATGCCTCCATCCGGGTGCGCGCGAAAGCGGAAATGGTAGGTAGCCCATAGGATCGGCAATCCGACGACAATGGCCGCGGCAAACGCCGCCGCATAGAGGCGGAGGACCTGAGCCCGTTTCTCCTCCGCAGGCGGGCGCACGAGCTCGAAAGCCAATAGGACGAGTGTGATGGGAAGCAGAAGAACAGCCGAGTGCTTGAGCGCCAGGGCCACGCCGGTTGCTGCCCCCACCACCGCGAGCCTGCCGATGGAGGGCCGCACGCGAAAACGGTACAGTGCGTAGACGGTGGCGAAGATCCCGAAGGTCACGGCCATATCCGTGGTTACATAGGCACCATGGGCAATGAGATTGGGCTCGAAGACGACAAGGGCAAGACCGAAGAGGGCCGCAACGGGGCCGAAGATCTCAAGACCCGCGAAGTAGACCACAGTGGCCAGGGCAAGCGAAAAGATCGCCGCCATCATTCGCGTGCGGAAGATAATCTTGCTTGCGGTTTCGAGACCGCCGTTGTCATAGATCAGGCTGCGACCGTTGAAGTATGCTTCGGTTTTAGAAAACGTAGGGCTCTTCCGTGGAGGAGCTCTGAGGTGCATGGTGAGCAACGGAAGGGTGGCAATCTCTTTGAGTAAGGGTGGATGCTCTGGATTGATGCCAAACTCCCCGGCAGCCCAGCTCTCGTAACCGGCGTAGATGTGATCGCCCTCGTCCCAGCTCAGGGACTGGCGGCGCACGGAAAATACGAGCTCGCCAAGAAACATCAAGACGAGCAGGAAAGCGACGGCGTGCGCTCTGCGTCGTGGCATGAGCCTGGTGAGATATGCTTCGTTTGCTGTCCTGAAGTGACGATTCTGAGAAGTCATGCCCGCCTAGCGTATTGTTTTGCTGCTGAACATTTTGGTTCAGTTAAATAGCATTATTCCGGCATCGAGGCCAAGTGCGCCAGCAAAACCTCGTGTGCTTCGCTGAGCACATCGGCTGATCCGGATGAGTTCGGGACGGGAGTTTCGGGATTATCCGTCCCGAAGTCATCCTGTCCCGAATCGTCCCGAAGTCATCTGGGATGCCCGTTTGCAGCGGGATGAAATGGGTGGCAGAACGGCTTTTGTGGGTGCCCGGCGTGATGCTGGCGATGGTGTCGTCCAGGCTGTTGTGGAAGGCCACGACGGGTGGGTCGATGGTTCGAAAAAAGACATGCTCGTGGGGAGCCGGGGATAGGTGGTGTCCCCTTATCTCCATCAAGCGCAGTACACGCTTGTGATTGACCAGCTGGCCTTCACGCTGCAGCAGAGCGTTTAACATGCGGTAGCCACGAAGGCGATGATGCGCAACCGCTAACTCTTGCAAGCGAGCACGCAGCAACAAGTCTGCCTGTTTTGGCGCAGCATGCAGAAAATAGCGATAGAAACCCGCGCGGCTTACCTCGGCCACCTGGCATTGCTGTTCCACGGTCAGTGCTACTCCTTCGAACGAGAGCGAGACTTCGATGCCCCGATAGACGCCTTGTCGCCATCGCTGGTACGATTCGGCGCTGCTCCCCTGACTTGCTCGAAGGCTCGTTTTAAAAAATCCACCTCCAGCTGCTTACGGCCTAGCAGTCGTTCCAGTTCAGCGATCCGCAACTCGGATGCACTGGGTCTCGGCGGAGATACGGTCTGTGACTTGCTCCCTGGCGGCCGGCCTCTGCGTCGCTCCAGCCCCGCCCTGCCTTCCGCCTCCAACTGGTGGCGCCACTGGTAAAGCAACTTCCGGCGAACACCCAACTCTTCGGCCAGACCACTGATGGTCGTTGCCTGCGCCATCCGGCGCACCGCTTCCTGCTTGAATTCCGCGCTGTAGCTCTTCCTCTTCTTACTCATCGGCCTGCTCCATTATGGCCGATTAATGTCCCCTATTTCCGCCGCCGTCGTGTCTCACTTTTGGGGTCCACTACAGTCCTGGAATATGTAAGTAATCGTCCTGTCTGTCACCTGTTTCCTCGTCACCTGTTTCCTCCAAGGCGCTTCTCATCGTTTCGGGGCAATGAGAGCCAGCCTGGGAAAGTAAGTACGGTA
This sequence comes from uncultured Acidobacteriaceae bacterium, assembly GCA_963830325.1. Taxonomy (GTDB): domain Bacteria; phylum Acidobacteriota; class Terriglobia; order Terriglobales; family Acidobacteriaceae; genus PALSA-350. Next base: position 222,155 of record CAWHMV010000018.1, on the reverse strand, counting down.
GCGAGTCGCATCGCGCGTCAGTAGGCTATATCCAGCTACGGATGCATGAGCGCCTATAAAGAAGTCGGGCAAGGTAGAGCGATTCTTCCCTCCACGCTTTCGGTAAATGCTGAAGGCCTTTCCAGCAAGAAACGCAGCTTCATATGGAATCGGTTCTCGATCGAACAAAGTTGTTGGAATCGCCGCGTTCACTGCCTCAATACTTGAGAAGCGTACCGAGATTTCGGCATAGACAATGGGATTAATGATCAGACGAGAGTGTTCGGCTGCTTCCGCGATGGTTGCGGAAGACCATGCGAACCACTGCACGTCTTCGGTCATAAGATCTAACAGGACGTTGCTGTCGACAAGTACAGCGGCCATCTATTCGCCGCGCGTGAGAGCCATGATTGCGTCGGTGGTCATATCCACGTCGCCACGTCCTCGCAGGTGTGCGACGAGGCGCGCCCCCCGGCTATCCTTCCGGCTTTTCTTCGAGCGGACGAGGCGGACGGTCTTGCCGTCATACTCGAAATCTACCTCGGTGTGAGGAAGAAGGCCCGCCTGCTCGCGGATTTCCGCGGGGATGGTCACCTGGCCTTTTGAAGTGATACGCATTTGTATTACTCCTACCTGTAAGAGTAATACGCCCAATGGGTGGATGCAAATGCTTTCGCTTCCATGCGGCCGACGGGGGAAGGGGGGAAGGCGGACAGCCTGGGAGTGTGTCGGAGAGAAGTCAGTCGTTCTTCGTAATCAGGGGTAATTTCGTCTGTCCTGAAACTCCATGGGGGGAACCGATGGGAAGATGCTCTGCCCCTCTATCGGAGGGCGCAACAACTCTTCCTCTCCCAACACAATACCTCGAAAGCGCTCTATGCAGCGGTGAGCCAGATACCCCCCAAGGAATCTGTAAGCATTCGTCAGACAATCCTCCGCCTTCCGATTACGGCGCCGCAGCCCCACCATTTGCAATCTTCCTTGCTCTCGCGCAACAAATCCTGATCGTCTCGGTGCTATATCTGCTTCTTTGCAGCTCCTCTTTGAGCTGACCGAGCTATACGGGGATCGCTTCTTCTGCAGAGACTCCCACCAGCCTGGGAAAAATATGAATCGCGGGAGGAAGAATTTGGCATGGTTCACCACGCTATCAGCACGTTTCTATACGGAATGATTGGTTATTCTTTGATGAGCGCTATCGTCGCCGGCTTTTGGGGCATCCGGGCACTTCGTTTCAGGCAGTTTGAAGTGAGTGCCAACAGTCTGGAGCCGACGATTCGAGGCTGGCTCGACGATATTGATCTGAGCACGAAATCCGCCTCCGATCCGACGTGGAATTTTGGACTGCAAACTACGTTGCCGGACGGGGAGTCCATTTACATCATCCACATGAAAGAGCGTCCGGGGTTTATCACCTTTCAAGCTAATCTAGCTATATCCGCCGAACATCAAGCGATTCTCAAAGCGATGCCGGCAGCGTATTTCGAGAAACTGGCGCAAGAGGTAGTCCTCGGAGTTTTCCTGGCTAACATGGTGCTTGCCATTCGAACGCAGCTCAGTGATGTCTCCTTCTTTTCCCAGCTCACGATATCCACCGGCCTCACGGAAGATGACCTTAGTAAACATCTTAGAGATATGCACAATGCCATCATCCTGGCTCGCAGGGCCATTTTGCTGGGTTTGGAACGCGCCCCGCGATTGGTTAGTCCAAGGAATATTCGAATGGACAAGCTGTGATTTGCTGTCGCAACTGTTACAGACGATGGTTGTGAAAAATCCCACATTTGGTTAGCGTGGGTTTCTTCTATCTGGCTGATTTAAAGTGTCTTGATTCATAGCGTCATCGACTACCGAATACATCTTTTAGACCGATGATTCTAAAGCAGCTTAGCGGAAGCCAAGTTTAAAAGTTGCCCCAGCAAATGAAACGGCGGCCATGAAGAATGGCCACTAAAACTAACAGCGCGCCCCGCAGGTGTTACAGCACCTACGAGACGCTAACCGAAGTGGCCCAGTAGGAGGGCAACATGGCTTCCACGAATGCCAGCCCAAACTTTGAAAGCGTGTATCATTCATTTTCCTCAAATACAGTTTCAGCAACGCAGCCCTCGAGCATAAACGGGCATGGGAAGCCACGGTTTACGCATCATTTACGGAAGCCGATGTTGAATCGCCCCCTGTCTCCACGCGAAAGACAAGTTGCAAAACTTGTCGCTCACGGAATGACTAACAAAGAAATAGCGGCGATGATGGGGGGGATTACCGAGCAAAGCGTCAAGAACTCTGTGGCCCACATTATGATGAAAACGGGAGCGCCAAATAGGGTGCGCATCGTTATTTGGGCATTAAAGAGTAATTTGATTAACGTAGAAAATCTATGAGTGATCGACTGAGGTTACCAGTTTCGGGACAGGAGTTTCAGGAGTTTCGGGACAGACGAAATTACCCCGGATCACCAAGATCGGCGCAGCTAAATGTCAGAAGGGATCGAAAGAGAAGGTAGCTTGTTCCCTACCGGACTCAGGCCGCTTCTTGGGCCCACGCTTTTGCGGAGTCAGGGGTCGATGGGCTTCCCTTTCCAACGCACGAGCAAATTCTGCAGAGCCTAGCGGACGGCCGCTGTAAGTGCTATCGCGAATGGCGAGTAGGCTGGATTCATCCTGAGTGGCCCCCAGGTAAGCACGCCAGCCATCGCTGGACCGTCGACGCCCCCAAAGGTCCATATCCAGCCAAGGGGCTACCGGCGCGGCACCGCAGTGAACTGCGGCAGAGGACCATGGCCAATCTGAAGCCTGTGTCACCATGGAGGCACGAACGGGGTTAAGTTCGGTATAGCGCAAGGCCTCCCATAGGTGTCCCTCGTCGAGCGGGCAGGAATAGTAGCGGCCCTGCCACACGTGGCCGCTGGAGTGATTGACCGCATTCCAATAGGAGGCAAACCGCCCATGTACATCCTTCAAGCTACGCGCCAGAGCGTCCCTCCTGTGTGGGACGGCAACGAGATGAACGTGGTTGGACATCAGGCAATAGCCGATCAGTTCTACCCCATGTCGCTGGACGCCTTGCTGCAGCAAGGCGAGATAGACGCTGCGCTCAGCATCACCTTCAAGGATGAAGCGCCGCGCATTGCCTCGCTGCGTTATGTGATGGGGAGCACCTGGAGCAACCACACGAGCGAATCGAACCATTCATTCACCCTAACCCACCTGCATCCCTCGGCGAGCAGGTGTAGAGTCTGCAGGCCCCTCTTCGGCAGTCCATCCCCCGTACAGCAAACGCCGCGAATCAATCATGAGATGTATTGATGAACTTTTCGCTCGGAGCATGATTAAGTGGCTTTAAGCTAGATCCGGCTAGATCGTCACATCCATCTGGGGGTTATTTCGTCTGTCCCGAATGAATAATACCCCGAATAATACCGAATAATAATAATTCAATAATAATTCGAATAATTCGAATAATTCATTAAGTTTCTTTCAGGAAACTGCGTCAGGGCGGCCGGCTGTTCTGGCGTGAATTTTAGCGCGCTTGCAGCACATGCCCACAGAAAACCATTATTTTTTCAATATTAAGAACGGAAGATTTGTCACGACTTCTGCCCCAAGCGTATATGCATCGGCACTGCCGGGACGAACCGACAGATGGCCTTTGTCGCTTACCGTATATCCGTTGGGATTCGTTAGTACATAGATTTGATCGGGAGCGTAAATTTTGATTGTGCTACTCATTTGCAATCACCTCAAACGCAACCACTATAACGCCGATTACGATGTCACCAATCATTAGTCTATGTGGATAAGCTAGCAGCGATTTCGCAGAATGTGTCGGATTTGCTAACCAGTTGAGTATGGCGCTCGTAGCGCGAATTAGATGACGACGTGCAAGCGTTGGGAGATGCGGGACAGACGAAACAAGCCTCCAATGGGGAGATGCGGGACAGACGAAACAAGCCTCCAATGAACAGAAAGCAACGGCGCAAATGGGGGGGTATTTCGCTGTCCCGCATCTCTGTCTGTCCCGCATCTCTGTCATTTCGTCTGTCCCGCATCTCTGTCCGCATCTCTCCAGTTCTCTCGTTCTCTCTGTTCTAGTCCTGACGGAAAATCGCGCAGTTCAGGGTTGTCCCCCTTTTCCCCCTCTCCTTCTCTCGGCCGCGAAGGTCTTGTTCTGGGCCTCCTGGAATTGGGCGTAGTCCGGTAATCGTGCTTGCTCTGTCTATCCCGTAAACTTCGCATCCCACAAACTTCCCCGCGCGGTAACGATCCCCCAAGTGGAAAGTGTTTACTCCCAGTTAACCTCCCCTTCTTCCTCTTCTTTTTCAGCGAGCACTATGGACGCGAGGGCTACAGTGGGATACCGTCATATCAGATCGGGAAGCGGGTTGCATCCTGAACCATCAGCAATCTGTTGCTTCGAGCCAGGATGTCCCAGGACGAGCCGCTGGGCGCTCATCCTGTGGAAATGAAGTTTATAATTCAACAATCTATTGAAAACACGAGGGTTCAGCGCGAGATCGCGTTGCGGTGACGGTGATATTGTGGACTGGACCGCAAATGGTTCTGGATCGAGGAGAAGGTGTCTAAACGCGGAAGCCACGTACCGAGGAAACTTAAGCATGATGCGATCATTGAAGCGCTGATCGAAATTCGTTTCGAGACCCTCACGAAACCGGAATTTCTTCTTGTGCGGCTCAGCGAGATGGAAGAGTGGAAGGGTTTCAAAGAGTCCCGGCTGCCTGCTTTCGGCATCCCAGAGCAAATCCGTGAGGTAGACCCCAATCTACGTTTCCAGCCGATTTTTGAGCTTCAAAAGGAACAGCGCTCGTTGCGCATCGGGTCGAGAGTCGTGTCTTATCACCTGAGACATCCTTATCAGGGTTGGGCGACCTTTGGAAAAGAGGTCGAGCGGGTCGTGGAAGCCGTTTTTTCGAAAACCGACGGTCTTGTGGTAGGGCGTCTCGGCCTGCGTTATGTGAATGCATTCACTTCGGATCACCAAATAGAAGATGCTGGCGATCTTGATGTGGCGCTTACCATCGGATCCGAGGCTGTTGAGGATGGGATCAACATTAACAGGACGTTGACTGCATCGACTAATATGCTCTGCACGGTGAAGATCGCGACGCCGTCGTTCGTTATGGGGTCTCTGCCAGCGAAGACCACTGTCGTTGCCGATATTGATGTCTTCACCCCCGATGCTTTCGAGACTAGAGACCAGAATCTAGTGAAGCGCTGGCTCGAAGCGGCCCATACGACTGGGAGGCAGGAGTTCTTTGTCTTATTGAAAGACGAGACAATCAGATTTCTAGAGGAGGCTTAATGCCGATCCTTCCAACAACTGTAGCGGTAGGTTCAACGGTGAGTGGTGCGCTCATCCCCATTTACGCACCTAAGACAACTCAACAAAATGATGAACCTTACGCTACCCAGGTGGCGATCAACCCAGTTGGCATATCGTTTGACGCGGCCTGGCTATCGACCGTGGAGCAGCGAATCAAGGCTTCAGTAGCGCCAGAACCTTATCCCGGCCAGGAAGATGGGGCTTGGCTTCGGACAGCCGTAGGTTCTGCGGCAGTAGATTTTTTTCGTTCTACTTCTGCTCTTCTCCCTAGCGAGCCATATATCTATGCTTCCGCGGCGGGTGATTTAGTGGCGGAGTTTATGGGGCTTCGCGGAAAAATGACCTGCATCGTTGCCCCTAGTGTGGTCTATGTCTTCGCCGTTGCTGGGGAAGAGACCGTAGAAAAGAAATTTGTTCCTAGCGAAGTTGTTGAGTTACGATCCCATTTGCAGACGATGACCGACTTGCTAGGGACTGCAAAGACAGAATGGCACGCTGGACGCCGGATAACGCAAAAATAGGAAAGGGAGAACTGTTAGGCAGGCGACTTTTCCCTCGCCCTTCATTAGCAGGTGCGACTGATCAAAGACCGGTCCCGTCCATTGACATTCGAAATTTCGAGGAGGCGCGCGACAGTGGAGAGGTTTCACTGGACCGGCTTGGACGCACCGGTGCCGAAAGGCAGGTACTCAACTATCTGACGCCGCGTGCTGAAGCTGCGGCGAATAGCTTTACCCCGAAACGAATATTCAACGGATGGGCGTGTATCCAAGCAAAACTCCTGATTGAGAACAACAAATTGCGGTTGGATGTCGTACCATCTCCTATCGCAGGAAAGACAACCGAAGCCGGAGAGAATGATTTGAGCGAGAATGTTTATCACGCGCACTTACGGCCCCATGGTACTTACGAGCCGTACTTTATTGCGTTGCACCTGCAAAGCCAATTCGAAAAGCGTGGACGGATTGAGTATTCGCCGAGTGATCCGCAAAAGCCTAGTAGGATCCGTTCCATCCTTCTTTATCTAAGTAACGCTTTGCGTCGGCTTTCAGAGAAGCTGTAAGCATCTATTTCAGATAATCCAACAATTCACCCACTAACGGCGCCACCAGCATCTAGGCTTGCCCTGGATTGCCGGCCTCCCGGGGGTGAAACCCCGGGACGGGAAACCCAGGTCGAAGATTTGTGGTCAGAGAGCGCCGGGCTAAACCGGCACATTGTAGGGGATGAGAGAGCCCTACGGAAAAGGAGAAGCGACTCCATTCTGGCCTCGAGTCTTGCCTGTGATCTCGCGAGGGGTCATAGCGAAGCGTAGACAGAGGTACTGGCGGGCGGGCCATTGAGCTGCGAAAACAAACGATCCGAGTGCCGACCCTTTTCTGACAGCGGGAAGGCAACACTAGCGAACCGCGCTACTTCGCGAGCGGCCGCTGGGCTCGGCGTAGTCGAAGACCCCCAGCACGTCAGGAAGCAATGTGCACGAGAACCGGGAGACCTCCAGAACGTCTGCGCGAGCAGACCGGTCCGGAAAGGTGAAATATCCATGATCCGGGCATGTACGTTTTGGAGGAGTCGGACTGCGCCATATTACCTATGAAGCTACCGAACAAAGAGGCGAAGGCTTTCGCGGAGGCGGCGGAGGGAAGGGCGCGGACCAAGGAGAACGACGTCCAGCACCACACGTATCCGACACAGAGCGGGATACGCGTGTCCCAGGGGTTGGGCGGCGTGCGCCGAAGGGCGCAGGCAAGGAAGCAGGAGCAGTTCACTGCCTTACTGCACCATCTGACTGTTGATCTACTACGGGAAAGCTACTACGCCTTAAAGCGGAACGCGGCCCCGGGAGTAGACGGGGTAAGTTGGCAGGAGTATGAGCACGCCCTGGAGGAGCGCTTAACCAGCCTCCATCAGCGAGTGCACCGGGGAACGTACCGGGCGCAACCTTCGCGAAGAGTGTACATACCGAAAGCCGACGGACGGCAACGTCCGCTGGGTATCGCGGCGCTGGAGGATAAGATCGTCCAGCAAGCGGTGGTCCGCATCCTCAACCAGATTTACGAGGTAGACTTTCGGGGCTTTTCGTATGGTTTTCGTCCGGGCCGTAGCCCACATCAGGCGCTGGACGCGCTGCATGTGGGCATCAGCCGGAAGCGTGTGAACTGGATACTCGATGCGGATATTCGGGGCTTCTTCGACAACATGAGCCACGAATGGACCATGAAGTTTATGGCGCATCGAATCGCTGACAACCGCATACTCCGGCTGATCCAGAAATGGTTGAAAGCGGGAGTATCGGAAGACGGCGAATGGTCGGAGACGACAGCAGGCACTCCACAAGGAGCGGTGATTTCGCCGCTGCTGGCTAACGTGTATCTGCACTATGTCTTCGATCTGTGGATCGAGGCGTGGCGCCAGAAAGTAGCGAGCGGAGAGGTCGTTGTGGTCCGCTATGCTGACGATCTGGTGGTTGGTTTCCAGCACCGTAAAGATGCGGAGCGGTTCCTGGCAGAGTTCAGGGAACGGTTAGCGTCTTTCGCGCTGGAGCTCCATTCGGACAAGACGCGACTGATTGAGTTCGGTCGCTTCGCCCAGGTTACCCGGCAGCGGCGTGGTGAAGGCAAAGCCGCCACCTTCACGTTTCTGGGGTTCACGCACTACTGTGCGACGAACTCCAAAGGCTATTTCGTCGTGGGGCGCACAACCCAACCCAAGCGGATGCAAGCGGCACTGCGCAAGATCAAAGCGGTGCTGCGTGAGCGGATGCATGAGCGGGTCAGCGTCGTAGGACAGTGGCTGAAACGTGTGGTCGAAGGCTATTACCGTTATCATGCTGTCCCGGGTAACACGGTGACGTTGGGCCGTTTCCGCGATCGGCTGTGCAATCTGTGGCGCTCCATGCTTGGACGTCGCAGCCAGCGCAGCCGGCCGAGTTGGAAACGCATCCGCCCAACCTTCGAACGATGGATCCCTCGTCCTCGTGTCCTGCATCCTTATCCTGACGTGCGCTTCGACGCCACCCATCCAAGGTAGGAGCCGTGTGCGGTAGTTCCGCTCGCACGGATCTGTACGGGGGGCAGCTAGCGATAGCTGTCCCTACCGTGACCGGGACTGGAACACTCCTGGAGGTGGTAAAGAAACGACCCGCCCTGCAGGTCTAACGCTCGGGTAATCGAGTGTCTATGTCCCCGCCGCCGAGATCACGCGAAAAGGTTTAACTTTCCTTAATACATCCCGCAGTGAAGGTTCATCCAAAACAAGTCATCCATCCCTCATTCGTTACGCAGCGCCACCATGGGTTCCACGCCCGCAGCGCGCCAAGCGGGCAGCGCCGAGGCGAGCAACGCTGCCAGTCCTAGCGCCAACGTGGCCGAGGCCAGCATGACCGGATCCCAGGGTCTTACGCTGAACAATTGCTGCGTCATCAGCTTGCCGGCGCCGATCGCGGCGGGAATGCCGATCGCCAGTCCGATGGCGACCTGGGAAAAGGCGCCCCTTAGCACCATGCGCAACACATTTCCTCGATCGGCGCCCAGCGCCATGCGGACGCCGATCTCCCCCGTGCGCTGCTCCACCATGTAGGCCATCACGCCGTACAGGCCAACCGCCGAAAGCACCAGCCCCAGCGCACCGAAAAGCGTCGTCAGGGTCGCAATCATGTCCTCCTGCTGAAAGTCTCCACGGACTATCTTGTCGTACGAATCAGTCCCATACAGCACCAGATCGGGATCGACACTCGCCAAGGCTTTGCGCACCTTTTCTTCTATGCCCGGAGGATTGCCGGGCGCCCAAATCACGATGTTGTACAGGTAGTGCGACCAGATCTCGCCAGCCTCATAGTCAGGATCGTCCCAGTGGGTGGTCTGCGCCTCCGATATCCAGTACATGGGCCCGATCGGGTCCTTGTAGTCGTAGGTCATGTAACGCATGTCTTTCACGACGCCGACGATTTCATACTTGGACGCATATTGGATCTTGTCCGGGCCGAAATGCTTGCCGAGCGGGTTCTCGTTTTTGAAGAATCGCCGGGCGAAGGCTTCATTGACCACGGCTACCGTCCGCGTGGTGGCCGTGTCCTCCTCCGTAATGGGACGGCCCATCGCCATCTTCGCGCCGAGGGTTTCAAAGAAGCCCGGCATCACGCGCGCCCAGCCGGCGCTCGTATCTTCCTTGGCCGGGGGCTCGGGTCTGCCGGCGATGCGAACGCCGTTGTTCCAGCTATCCCCCGACATCGGCGCATAGAGCACAGGCGCCACCATGCGCACACCCGGAATCTGCCGCAGGCGATCGTCGATCTCCCGGAACTTCGGCTCCATTTGTTCGGGCTTGTCATTACCGAGCGTGGGGTTGATGTACACGAGATAGCGGCCCTCGGTTGCAAATCCGAAATTCTGGTGTTCCAGGTTGCGCAGACTCTTGCCCAACAAAGCCGCGGCGGACAAGAGAACAATCGACATCGCGGCCTGCCCAATCACTAAGGACTTCTGGGCCCAGGAACCACGCCCACTGACCGAGCGATTCGCTCCGCGCAGTGCCTCGACCGGATCCGCGTGCGAGGTCGTCCACGCCGGAGCGACCCCGAACAGAATGCCGGTGAGCAGCGAGACGCCGAGCGCAAACAGCAGCACAGGCCATGAAGGAGACGCGCTCACCGGCACATAGTTGTCCGGCCTACCCGCCTCGAAGGCCAGGTAGAGAATCAGCCTGGTTCCTGCATAGGCCACCGCAATCCCCAGTACTCCGCCGGTCACTGCCAGCAGCACTGACTCGACCAGGGCCTTGCGCACCAGGCGATGGCGGGATGCGCCCAGGGCCATTCGTATCGATGTCTGTGCGCGATCCTTCAGCCCCCGCGCCAGCATCAGGTTGGCCAGGTTGCCGCAGGCCACGAGCAGCACACAGGCCGCAGCCACCAACAGCAGCTTCAGCCCGTCCTGATACTGATCGCGCATCGCCGCGACCCCGGCATCGCCCGGCGTCAGATGCAGGGTCTCTTGTTGCCAGAGCTGCTTCTCTCCCGGCTGCATATCGGGCACGTGGCTGGCCAGCCAATCGTGGAGCTCCACTCTTAGTTTGGCTTCGAGCTGGGTCGGACTTACCCCCGGCCGCACCCGGCCCAGCAGGTCGAGAAAGTTTCCGTCTGGCCGTTTGAGGCGTGCGGTCACTCCATCGAGGATGAGTTCCGAGGTCAAAGGAAGCCAGAAGTCGGGCATCGCTGCCGCCGCCGAGCCGCGCGCCATAGAAGCCTGGAGGCCCGACGCCAATCACGGTGAAGGGATGCCCGTTGATCTGATAGCCCGCGCCCACCACGGTGGGATCGGCGCCGTACTTCTCTTTCCAGATGCGATAGCTCATCACCGCCACCAGCGGTGCGCCCTGCTGATCATCGGCGTCGGTCATCATGCGCCCGATCCAGGGATTGATGCCGAGGGTGCGGAAGAAATTGCCGGAGACGTATTGCCCGTTGCGGGTATCTGCCGGAGATTGCGATCCGGCTCTGCGCACGCCCAGCGGCGCAGTGCCCGCCTGCAGAGCGGCCAGGTCGCTGAACTCCGGCGTGTGGGCGCGAAAATGCTTGTACATCTCCCAGGAGAATAGGGAGAAGTCTCCGTCGCTCCCCTGTACGTAACCACCCCAGTTGCAGCAGCGAATCTTGTCGCCGATGCGCCATAACTCCTCGGGCTTGACCACCGGCAGAGACTTCAGCATGACCTGATGCACCAGGGTGAAGATGGCGGTGGTGGCTCCGATGCCCAGGGCGAGGGTGATGATCGCCGTCAGCGCGAAGCCCGGGGCCTTTCGTAATTGGCGCAGCGCGTCGCGCAGATCTGCCAGCATGCGTTCCTCCTGGTGTTGCTTGTCTGAAGAGGGGTACGCAAAGTCTGCGGCGGCGGTTCCGTTGGCTGCCAGTGGACCCATATGGGGAATCGATAGCCATCCTCCGCTCTTTCTTTTGTTTTATTTTCTCCCGTTGTAGTTTTGCGGCGGGAAAGCTCCCAAGAGCATCTACCAACAAGCATCGCCGGGGTCCTTCGACTCCGCGCATAAAGCGCCCTGTTAGCGATGGATCTGCGAAACGCTTCGCTCAGGATGACGGCTTTGTGGGGGCTTGAAATACAGCTGTTGGATATGCAGAAGACACGAAAAGATCGAAAAAGTCCCAGGCTCTCGCGACGACAATTCTGTTGCGTGGTAGTGAAGTCTCTGCGACAGGCTACCTATCGCTGCACTCGTGGGAAAGCGGAAAACGCTCAGCGTTTCCCGAGGCAGCTCGCTACCGCCTTTTCCATGAGTGGACCACTTGACAATTTAGAGAGTCGCTCGGCTTGGCATCGTTCGGCTCGCCGGGTGAGGGTCCTTCTCGTTCTTTGGTTTCGGTGCACGCAACAGATAACATCGGAAGGGGCTTCGCCCCATCTTGTTCAACCCATGTAGTGCCCCGGCTACGCCGGCGCAAACATGGGGCACCCGTCCAGGGGGAGGACGGTACAGAATCCTCGGCTTCAATCTCGAGACGGGCACCGCCGGTCGCTTGACAATTAAGACAGTCGCTCGGGATGACGAAGGAAAGGGCAAGGTTTGCAGAGAGTGTCGTTGCTGGACCGAGGCGCTTTTCATCGCCTTGGGCGGGCCACGGTCCATGGCAACTGCGGTCGAGATGACTATTCTGCTTGAACGTGGTATTCCGCGTTTCCAGGACAGGTCCGCGGGGATTTCCTTCGAGCCTGGCTGCAGCTTAAAGCACTACCTTAAGAGACCGCTTCTTTTTCTTTCATTTTGAGAGTGATGTTACGCGTGTCCCCGCCGGCGTGTTCGATCAGTATTTCGCCATCGCTCCGTTTCACCACGATGGGAAACTTCTCTCCCCATTCCACCAGGAGAATCGCGTCTTCGGTCGCCAGCTCGTCAAAGCCGATGGTTTCCAACTGGCGCTCGTCTTGAATGCGATAGAGATCGATGTGGTAGAGCTTAACGTCGTGTTCCTTGCCATCGACTTGGCGGTGCCCGTCATACTCGTGAACCAGGGTGAAGGTGGGGCTGGTCACTTCATCTGGATCGGCGGCGTCGAGAGCCTGGGCGATTCCCTTCACCAGGGTGGTCTTGCCGGCACCCAGGTCTCCGCGAAGAAAGAGCAACGTGGGCGATGACAGCATGTGGGCAATCTCCCCACCAATCGCGATGGTTTCTTTGCTGCTGTTGCTGACGAATCGTCGAACAGTCATTCCAGCTCCTTCAACATGCCTGCGATCCCCTGCAACCAAACATAACCTCCCAGGTCCTCCGCTCGAAAGCGAAATGCTTCATAGAGATGCGACACCGTGTCCATCGCAAGCAAGGTATGTTGATCTTGCCAACCTACGGCAAAATCGGCAGCCAGACCGTGAAGATAAACCGCTGCTTCCACAGCCTCGGCGGGCTGTTGCGGATACTGGCCGATCATCGCGGCCACAATCCCGGTCAAAATGTCGCCGCTTCCTCCCTTGGCCATTCCCGGATTGCCGGTCGTGTTGATGGCGATGTGGCCGTCCGGATGGGCAATGATCGTGCGCCACCCCTTCAGCACCAGGGTCACCGCATGGCGGGTCGCGAAGTCCCGGGCAATACCTTCCCTGTCGGCTTCCACCTCCGGGATGCTCATCCCCGCCAGCCGGCCCATTTCGCCAGGGTGGGGAGTCAACACCAGCAGCCTTCCGCGACCGTTCAAGTGCCCGGGATTCGCGGCCAGGGCGTTAAGGGCGTCGGCATCGATGACCATGGGGACCTTCGTCCGTTCCAACAAGCCCAGGAAGAACTCGACCGCTTCCTCCTCCTGTCCCATACCCGGACCGATAGCGATGACCGATTTTTTTTCCAACACCGGATCAAGGAGATCGGGTTCCAGATTCCGGCTGGAAATTTCACCCTTCTCTCCTTCGAGCAAAGCGACGGTCATCAGTTCCGGAGTCACCGCAGCAACAGTGGGCAAAATCGATTGCGCGACAGCGGCAGTAACCAGCCCCGCACCCATGCGCAACGCTGCGACCGAGCTCATCGAAGGAGCGCCGGACTTGCCCCTGGCTCCCCCGATAATCAGGACGTGCCCGAATTGCCCTTTGTTGGAATTGGGCGAACGAGGGCGGTCCGCGATGACTTTGGACGCTCCTGCCCAGGTGAGGCCGGTAGCGGACTCGACTGCCTCAGGCGGTGAGCCAATCGGCGCCACCACGATGGGTCCACGAGTCAGCATTCCCGAGACGTGGGCCAGCTTGGGCGCAGTAAACGTCACTACCGCATCCGCACGGTAGGCTTCGCTCGCGAAAAATTCTCGTGAATCGGCATCCCAGCCGGACGGGAGATCCACCGCCACCACAGGCGTCCGGGCGTAGCGCTCCAGGACCTTGCGGCCGGCAACTGCCAGTCCGCGCATCGGGGGATGAAACCCGGTGCCCAGCACTGCGTCCACAAAGAGTTCCGCACCCTCCAGGAGGGCCTCACAGCCGCTCGCGGAAAAATCAGATTCCTCCTTGATGCTGATGGGCGCTCCGGGGAGCCGTTCCAGCATGGTCTTCGCGTCGCCGTGTACTTCTGCCGGATCCCCCAGTATCAGCACGGAGACGGTGCAACCGGCTTCCACCAGATGGCGCGCTGCTACCAGGCCATCACCGCCGTTGTTCCCTTTGCCGCAGAGCACTACGATGTGCCGGCAGTGAGGCAATTCGCGCAGAATGAAACGCGTCACGGCGCGCCCGGCGTGCTCCATCAATTCGAGCGAAGAGATCCCGAAGCGTTCGGTGGTGACCCGATCGGCGGTGCGCATCTCGTCAGCGGTCAGTATCTTCATTTACTAGCATCGTAGAGCATTCCTGTGTGTGAGAACTCCATTTCCAAACCCAGTCCCGCAGGGACGGCTGAAGATAGACCGCGATGCAATCCTGGACAACCTTCAGCCGTCCCTGCGGGACTGGGTCATGTCTCATGATGTACCCAGGACTAACGTCCCGGGCTAAGTTCAGCCGTCCCTGCGGGACTAGATTCGTAAATCCTGGTTCTCACAGCGGCTGAAAAACTCGTTTTGTATCAGGGCACGACTTTAGTCGGGCCGTAAATGATTGAGAATACGTCGGGCTTTAGCCCCTGAGGTACGTTTTCAGCCCAGCAGAAAAGGAGAGCGTGCACTTCTGCTTCCGCAAGAAGAAGGGCCTCCCCGAGGGGAGGCCCTTCTTCTGATGCGGCGTAAACGCTATTGGCTTACGGGGGTGGCTGTGGTATCGGCAGCCGTATCCGTCGTGAGCTTCTCTGCGAAATAGCTGTGGTCCCAGAGATTGTGGTAGAAGACACCCGTCAACTCCGCTGCCTTGGGCCCGAAGGTAGGACGGCCACCCTCCAGGAAGAACACCGTGACGATGCGCCCATGAGAAGTATTAGCGAAGGAAGCGAACCAGCCGTAACGGGTTCCGTTGTTGGAGCACGTACCAGTTTTGCCGAGGATCGGGAGCTGGTTGAAGTTAGCGTGCAGGGACCGCGCCGTGCCGTAATCGACCGCGCCTTCCATGCCCACAGAAACCTCAGGAATCAAGTTGCCAATTTCAAGCGTCCGTTTCACGCGCGGTTGGAAATTTGCCGCCTGGTCGGGCGTGGTCGGGTGCTGTAAGTAATAAAGAGTGCCGCCGTTCGCGATGGAAGCGACCAAGGCTCCCAACTGCAGGGGAGTCATCGAAATGCCCTGACCGAAGGAGCACATACGGCCAACCCCACCCTCGCTCTCAGGCAATACCTGGTCAGGATAGATACCAAGCTGCTCGCCAGGTATGTTCCAGCCGGCCAGCTCGCCCAAGCCGAAGGAATTGGCATAGTGGCGCACCCGCTCGAAGCCGAGACGACGTCCAACTGTCTCGAAATAAAGATTATTGGAGTGGGCAAGAGCCTCGGTGAGGTTCATGTGGAATCTGCCGCCCAGGTTTACCGGGGTGTCCTTGGTGACGATCCCCTCTTCCAGGGCAGCCAGAGCAACCGAAACCTTAATCGTCGAGCAAGGCTCAGCGCCACTCGAAAGTGCCAGCTTCTGATTAACCATGGCCAGAATGCGGCCAGTGCTGGGGTCAATCGCTACCGCGGTGCCATACATGTTGCCGAGCGCGTCGATCGCCGCCTGGCGGACCACTGGATCTTCTCCCGCAGTCACATCACCCTGGGTGATGTCAGAATCGGTGAACGAGCTGGCCGAGAAATGCTCGTAATAACGATGACGCACCAGAACCGCGCGGCGGACCACCCGTCCAGATCGAGTGTGTACCGTCACGACCCGGGTTTCGGCAACTGGGCGCGCATGACGCAACCCAGCCATGTGCCGGCGGGCATGGGCACTCTCCTGCACCCGGGCAACGTGAGCATGATGGGTGGGCCGTGTGGGACGCGCATGGGCAGGTTTCGCTAAAGCAGCGGAGGCCAGACCGATCATCAGCAGGAAGTAGAAGGTACGTTGTAGGAGCTGTCTGTTCACCGCGCGTTTCCTCTCGAAACCATGGCTATAAAGATGATACGTGCCCCGGGAAGTTCCGGGTACTCAAGTAACGCCGTACTACATGAGCCACGATCCCAAGACCGAACCCGCGACCCCTTGTTGCAATACCTAACTTGCTTTAACACTCATTTGACACGAATTCTTTCTGCATTTCCATATTCCAATGAGATCTTGCTGATGTCCGTACCACAATTGGGTACGCGAACGTAACGCTAGAGCGCCGATCCAACTGGAGTGGTGACATCCGGCCTAATTCACCGGACGGCGCAGAAAGGCTGGGATATCAAGGTTTTCCAAGTGCGCGTCAGCTTCGTTACGATGGGCACTTTCCGCCCCTCGCCCTGAAGACATGGTTTCGCGTGCCGGATCGGGCTTGCTGGGAATGAGCCTGGCGTACTCCTCCTCAAACGGCTCGTCGAAATTGACGTGGACGGCGGGTGCCATCGGAGGGGGAGCAGGCTGCGGCTTGGGAACTTCCTCGATCAACACCGGCTGGGGGGCCAGAGTAAACGGTGCCGGTTCCGGCGACGCATCCTTAGAGACTTCCCTCGACGCTTCCTTAATGACGGGCCGCTCGTTGTGTGGAGATTGCGGCATGGCTTTCCGGGACTGGAAAAGGGGGGAAAGCTCTTCCTCGACCGCCTCTTCGCTGGCAAAACGCGGAACCGACGGCTGGCCCTGCACCGAGACCCGGGGCACCAGGGCGTCACTGGCGGCGCGCTTGTGGCGGCCCATGTGATCCTGCTTGAAACCGGTGGCGATTACCGTGATTTTGACCTCGTCGCCCATGCTTTCGTCGAGAACGGCGCCGAAGATGATGTTGGCGTCTTCATGAGCCGCATTTTGAATGAGGGTCGAAGCTATGTTCACCTCACTCAGCCGGAGCGAGCTGGAACCGCTGATGTTGATGAGAATGCCGCGAGCGCCGTCGATCGCACCCGCCTCCAACAGAGGTGAGGCCATGGCAGCCTGGGCGGCCGCAATGGCGCGATTGTCGCCACTCCGTACGGCGGTGCCCATCACTGCGTACCCCATCCCGGCCATGGTGGTCTTCACGTCGGCGAAGTCACGGTTAATGATGCCCGGAATGGTGATGATGTCGGAGATGCCCTGCACGCCCTGGAGCAGAACGTCGTCAGCCACGCGGAACGACTCGAAGAAGCCGGCATCCTTGGCCACTGCGAGCAGCTTCTCGTTGGGAATGACAATCATGGTGTCGACGCCTTCGAGCAGTTCTTCCATACCGCGCTCGGCCTGCTGCATACGGCGTTTGCCCTCAAAGCTGAAGGGACGGGTGACGACTGCCACCGTAAGCGCCCCCATTTCGCTGGCCAGCGAAGCGATCACGGGGGCCGCGCCAGTGCCGGTGCCGCCGCCCAGTCCGGCGGTCACAAAGACCATGTCCGCGCCTTCCAGGGCTTCGATGATTTTCTCCGAGTCTTCCAGCGCCGCGCGCCGGCCAACATCCGGATTCGCGCCCGCGCCCAGGCCGCTGGTGAGTTTGACCCCCAATTGCAGCTTGACCGGGGCCTGGGAGAGCTGCAGGGCCTGCACATCGGTATTCGCGACGATGAACTCCACGCCTTCCAGTTTGGCGGCAATCATACGGTTGACGGCGTTCCCGCCGCCTCCACCCACGCCTATGACCTTGATCTTGGCTCCGCGAGCGACGTCATCGTTGTATTGAATGCGGATTTCATCGGAATAACTCATCGGGTTCTGCTCCATTCTGGTTGCGTAACGTAGATCCTGTCCTATGCCGTTCTGGTGACTATAAACTGCCTGCGAATATGGCGCGCAACTTAGCGCGCAGTCCCTGGTCTTCGGCCGCCCGCAGCACGCTGGTGCGATGGCTGTAAAGCAGCATGCCGATGGCGGTCGAAAACTCCGGCTGGATCAGCTCGTCGGGCATTCTGGAAAGCGGCACAGGATAGCCCAGCCGCGCCGGAACGCGCAATAAGCTTTCAGCTACGTCCAGCAGCCCGGGCAACCGAGCCCCTCCGCCGGTGAGCACGCAACCAGCGCCGAGCGCGCCCAGCACACCACCCTGGCGCAGATTCTCCCGCAACAGCTGGAAAAGCTCACGGGCGCGCGGTTCCAGAATCTCGCTCAGCAAACGCTGCTTAATGGTACGGATAACATGCGTACCGCCGGCAATCAACTCCAGTTCGCTCGAAGAAGGAACCGAGGTGACTACGCAGTGACCGTACTCCAGCTTCAACGCCTCCGCTTCCTGCACCGACAGGTGAAGGCCGACCGCAAGGTCATTCGTGAAGTGGTCGCCCCCGACAGGGATCACGGCAGTATGAGCTACCGCGCCTTCAAAAAACACAACCAATTCGGTGGAACCGGCTCCGATGTCGATGAGGCAGGCGCCAAGTTCCCGCTCGTCCGCCGAGACTGTCGCTTCGGCGGCGGCGATGCCTTCAAACACGGTGTCCGTCACCTCGAGGCCGGCTTTGTTGGCGCAGGTGATGACGCTTTGCGCCGCGCTCGCGGAACAGGTGGCGATGTGCAGATTTACTTCCAGCCGGTTGCCGATCATCCCGATCGGATCATGAATTCCAGGCTGCTCGTCGAGGATAAATTGTTGAGGTAATAGATGAAGGATTTCCCGATCGGCGGGCAGGGAGACGGAGCGGGCGCGGTCAACGGCAGCGCGTACATCCTCACGCGTAATCTCGCGCTGACGGTTACCCAGGCTGATGCCGCCCTGGCTGTTAACGCCGCGCACATGGGTACCGCCCAGGCCTACAACGCAGTTGGCGATAACGGCATTCGCCATCTGCTCAGCTTCGGTAGCCGCCTGGTTGAATGCCCTGCTTGCCGGCTGAAGATCGCTGATGAGCCCCTTGCGCATGCCTTCCGCATTCACCACGCTGTGCGCGCGATAGCGCAACGCACCTTCATGCAACTCTGCAACCAGCACGCGAATCTTGGAGCTGCCGGCATCCAGTACGGTGAGTAGGTCTTCGCTTTTCTGGCTCATTGCCGTGGTATCAGCCCTTTGTTTTTCCCGCTTTGGTCGATTTAGCCGCAGGTTTCCCCGCCGGGTGTTTCACTGCTGCTGGATGGTGTTGGTTGGGGCTGCTGGCGGCATCCTGCCCCGATTCGCTGCTGGCCTGCTTCGTCATGTCGAGGACGACCTGGTCCTCATAACGCATGTCGACGGATGCCAAATGCGGATACTGCTGCCGCCACTCCGGCAGATGCTGCTGGTAGCTGCGGTAGCGGGCCAGGAAATCGGAATCGCCGAAGTGCACCTGGATGTCGTTGCCCTGGGCCGGAAGGAGAGCCCAAATATCTTCCGGGTCGGAAATATCGACTTCACTCAGCTGGGCGGAGACTTTCGTTCCTCCGGAGTCCAGCTCATGGATGAACTGCTGGTATAGGTGCATCCGCGCGGCGCGTACAGAGAGTGGATCCCGGGCGGAAATACCGGTGACCACCGGAAAGGAGTAGTGCTTTGCGGCCATAGCCGCCGGAGGCAGGTGCAACAGGACCCCGTGAGCATCTACCAGGCCTATGGTGCTGCCCTGGCGCACGAAGGCCACAGGAGTGCGTTCGATGATCGCGACGCGCAGCTGATCCGGCAGCAGCCGCATCACCGTCGCGTGTTCCACCCAGGGTAGCTCTTCCAATGCGGCGCGCCGTTGGCCAAGAGGGATGTAGAAGATATTGCGGCCCAGGTCGGATCCGAACACCGAGAGCAGCTCGGGGCGCGTCACTTGGCTGTTGCCCATGATCTGGATGGAGGACGAGGTGGCAATGCGGAAGCGAGGATCGTCACGGAAAAAGTTACGTATCAGGATCGCCAGAAGGAACAGGGCGCCCACCGCGATGACGGCAGCAACCGCCGCGAGGATGCGACCAGTTCTGGTAGGAGGAATGAGACCGCGCCGGACCGGGATGCGTCGCCGTGCGCGCAGAAACGTATCGTCCTCAGTGTCCGGATCAGCATCGGCGGGCTGTTTGGCCGGCCTGCGGCTTCCGGTGCGCTCGGAAGAGACATCCTGCGTTGTTTTGGCGCGCGTTGGCGACGTGGCCGCGGGGCGAAAAAACTGCTCCACCGGTTCATCGTCCGCGAACACCGTTACACGGTTTGCTTGTGAGTCGATTTTTGCCACGCCCGAGTCAGGTCGTGAGATTTGCCATCCAAACTATATCGCGGTTTTCTAGGGATTGCTTCAGGCAAATTCACGGAATCTTAGGGGTATCTCCCTGGGAAATGGGCACGCTTGCGGGATAGAGTGCGTTGGTTGGAAAGGGTTGCGAAACACACGTGGGGTCTCGCTTTTGAGACCTGGGATCCGTCCAACCGATCCCAAATGGAAACCCAATCCTCCCCTTTGTCATCCCGACCCGGATTTCCTGCCACGCAGCACTAGACAAGATCGCGTGTGCGCCTTTCTCTTAAGGAAAGGCGCATGAATACCGTCAACGCCACCAAGTTCCACAGGAAATCCGGGGGAGCGTACCCGGAGGGTTTAGTCCCGGAGGGACGGCTGAACTTAGCCCAGGACGCTAGTCCTGGGTAGACCATGAAACATGATTGAGCCCCGGAGGGACGGCTGAAGGTTGTCCAGGATTGCGTCGCGGTTTATTTCCAGCCGTCCCTTCGGGACTGGTCGTCCTTTCACATCCAACCCAGGACTGGCGTCCTGGGCTAAGTTCAGCCGTCCCTTCGGGACTGAGTCTCCGGCTGCGCTCCTAATGAACAAACGAGAGTGTGGTGCCGCACCTCCGGCGCTCGACCGCCTGCCTATGGACCCAGCCCTTCCGGGCTGGGCTGATTTTTGGTGCCGGCCCTCTGGGCCTGCATTGCAAACACCGCTTCCCATGTTCATTCCTCCCTTAACCTGCCGCGGGCAAGTCGGCTGCGCTCGGGATGACAAAGGAGAGGGTGTCAGTAAAGGGAGAGTGGGTTTTTGGTCCGGCGGCGCGTTCGTGGGTCAGTAAAGCAAGTAAGGCTTTCGCCGGGTTTCAAAATCGTGCAATTGCTGTTGCCAGTCCTCGGCGATGCGTTGTGGATCGCGCCCGGCTTGCAGGGCTTCGAGCACGCTGCGGTTAGCGAGCAAGGTTTCGATCTTATTCAATGCGTACTTGTCTCCATACAGCTTGCGGAGAGCGGAAGCGATCTCCAGACCCAGTTCCGGTGAGTCGACAACATTGCGGTCGGTGACGATCAGCTCGATTCCACGACAGAGTTGACCAGCATAAGGATAGGGAGAATGGGGCGTGAACTCCACCGGGAGGAATCGCACTCCGGGCAGCATCCTGGCATTCAGCGCGCGCGCAAGCTGCGGACCGTCGATCCAGGGTGCCCCGACATAGGCAAAAGGAGTGTCGGTTCCCCGGCCGACAGAAATATTTGTCGTCTCGATCAAGCCCAGGGCGGGATAAAGAATCGCCTCCCGCAAACTGCGGAGATTAGGAGAAGGATTGGTCCACGTGAGGCCCGTGGCATCGAACCAGTCGCCCCGCTGCCAGCCCTTCATCTCGACCACGCTCAGCGGTGCGCCCAGTTTGTACTCCCCATTGCAATAGCGTGCGAGCTCGCCCAGCGTCATACCGTGCCGCACCGGTATCGGCGCGACGTTGACATAGCTCTCGCTTCCAGCGTCAGATAGCGGGCCCTGCACAAACGCGCTTGCGATCGGATTGGGACGGTCGAGGACCACAATGTCCGTGCCGCTGTGACCCGCGGCTTCCAGAAAATATCGGACCACTGTCTCATAGGTGTAGAAGCGCACTCCTGCATCCTGAAGATCGATGAGCACGGCATCGAGCCCACGCAGCGTTTCCAGGGATGGCCGGCGATCGGCGGCTGAGGCGCCATAAAGGCTCACCACGGGCAGACCGGTCGATGGGTCCTTCCCATTCTGAATGCCTTCCTTGTCGAGCACGCCGTTGATTCCGTGTTCCGGGCTGAAGAGCAGCTCGAGCTTGAGGCCGGGAACAGCTGCTTCCGCTTCCTGAGCCAGGACGTCGATGGTTCTTCGGCCCTGGGCATCGAGCCCGGTCTGATTGGTGAGCAATCCCAGCCGTAACTTGCCGCCGTATTTCACAGCCAGCGCAGACAGTGGGGCGAAGTGATCTTCTTCCAGAACATCAATGCCCGCAGTGACCTTTCCATTGCGATCCTGCCAACGCCGCTCACCAGCGATCGATTCGTTATAGCCGGTCAGCGTGGCAGAGAGAGCTCCACCATCGGCGTGCACTTTCACCCACCTGGCAATGGCCGTTGCGACTCCTCCACGGATGGCGTTGATCCCCGTTGGCCCGTTGGGATAAACGGCGTTCGACATAAAAACCACGTAGGTATCGCTGGTGGGGTCCATCCATAGGGAAGTCCCGGTGAACCCCGTATGACCAAACGAACCCACCGGGAACAACTCCCCACGATTGCTGGAAAAAGGCGATTCGATATCCCAGCCAAGTCCACGCAGTGCTGTGCCGGTAGCCGGCTGGCCGGGCGTGGTCATCTTTTCCAGCGTAAGTTGCTGGAGCGGAAAACGGCTCGGCCTTCCGGCAAGCCGATCCAGCAGATTCTGTGCGTAGATGGCAACGTCGCCGGCAGTGCTGAAGAGTCCCGCGTGCCCGGCAACGCCGCCCATACGCCGGGAGGTTGGATCATGCACCAACCCGCGGAGCATGACTCCATGATCGTATTGCGTGGGTGCTATGCGGCTGCGCCAGTCTTCAGGAGGAAGAAATCGCATATGCTCCACACCCAATGGTTCCGCCAGGTAGCGTTTTTGATATTCATCCAGCGTGAGACCAGAGAGTTTCTCGACCAGCGCACCCAGCACGATGAAATTGATATCGCTGTAGCGAAACTGCACGCCGGGAGCCGTCACCGGGGTCGCCGCAAACGCGCGCCGCAATCCCTCTTCTTTGCCCAGCCACGGGTCTTCCAGCGAGACATCGGGAGGCAGACCAGAGTAGTGGGTAAGCAATTGGCGAATGGTGATGTCCTGCTTACCATTGGCGGCAAACTCGGGCAGATATTCCGCAACCGGATCATTCAGGCGGAAGCGGCCCTGCTCGTAGAGCTGCATGACGGCGGGCGCGGTGGCCAGGACTTTGGTCAACGAGGCAAGATCGAAGATAGTGTCTTCGGTCATCGGTTCGGGTGCAGGTGTCAGAGAACTGTTGCCGTAGGCCTTGTGAAAGACGATGTGCCCGTCGTGCCCAGCGATGACCACCGCGCCGGGAAACTTTTTGGCCGCAATGCCGCCTTCAACAATGCGATCGATCTGCCGGAACTCCGCGTCCTGCGCCTTCAACTGCGGAACCAGCAGAACGATGAGCAGCACCGCAATTTTCGACGCGGATTTTCTGGGTAAGAACTTACTCATCATCCATCCCAAGATAAACGTAAGCAGCGATCCAATGAGCACGAACCATGTCCAGGCAACTTTGGGGACCGGAAACCAGTGGGGCTGTTTCCACAGCAGGACGTTGGCCACCAGGCCCCCGATCATGCCGATCATGGCGCCTGTTTCCGTTGCGCTCTTGGTAAGGGTACCAAGGAGAAAAACTCCCAGCAGTGCTCCATAGGCTACCGACGCGATCGAAAGCCCGACTTCCACCACGTGGCCTCCGCCGCGGGACAGCAGCGCCAGCACAAATAACAGGAGCGCCCAGAAAAGTGTCATGGCGCGCGACAACCGCGCACGCTCACGCTCATCGGCATCAGGCTTCCACGCCAGGTAGAAATCGACCATGCTGCTGGAGCTGAGTGAGTTGACCGCAGCGCTCAGATTCGACATTGCGGCGGCCAGGATGGCTGCGACCATCAGCCCGGCGACGCCGTACGGCATCTCGGTGACGATGAATGCCGGGAAAACACGGTCCGGATTCGTCGGAGCCTTGCCTTTGGTCACATGACCATAGAAATAGTAGAGCCCCGTACCAATGGCAAGAAAGAGCGCAAACTGAACCAGGATCACGACGCCGCTGCTCAGTAAGGCGACGCGCGAGTCGCGCAGGTTCTTCGCCGCCAACAGTCGCTGCACCATGAGCTGATCCGTACCATGACTGGCCATGGTCAGGAAACACCCGCCGGCGAGACCAGCCCAGAAGGTATAGGTTTGGCTCAGGCTGAAGCCGAAGTGGAAAATGGTGAGTTTGCCGGCACCTGAGGCCAGCAGGTGAATGCCTTGCCAGCCACCCGGGACCCGCTGTCCCAACAGGATGACGCTGACAATGGTGCCTGCAATATAGAGTCCCATCTGTACGACGTCGGTCCAGATCACGGCGGCCATTCCGCCTTCCAGCGTGTAAATCAACGTGAGGATGCAAATGATGGCGATGGAAACGACATCTCGTGTGCCGATGGCAATGCCCACGACAATCGAGACAGCAAAGACACGGACCCCTTCCGCAGCCGCACGCAGAAATAGAAAAAGAAAGGCGGTGAGCTTGTGCAGCCGCGGACCAAATCGCTGCCCGATGACTTCGTATGCCGTGAGTAGTTCCCCGCGAAAATAGCGGGGCAGAAAAATGATGCAGACAACGATTCTGCCCAGAAGGTAGCCCAGGACAATTTCGAGGAATCCCCAGTCGCCAGTGTAGGCGAGGCCAGGCACGCTGATGATGGTCAGCGTACTGGTTTCGGCGGCCACAATGGAGAGTGCAATCGCCCACCAGGGAATTCTGCGATCGGCTAGGAAGTAGTTCTTTAAGGACCGGTCTTTGCTGCGAAACTGAAGACCAAAGAGCGTGATGCCCACCAGGTAGATCGCTACCAACGATAAGTCGAGCGCGCTCAACCGGTGCATGAACCCTCATGGGAAATCATGATCTGTTTCCTGTCATGCCACAAATATGTGCGCGGTAAGCGCGGTAAGCGCGGTAAGTCCTCGTTTCTTCCCTTTTACCCCTCCCATGCCCCAAAGGAAAAGGGTGATATTGCGAAAGAATGTCATCGTAGTCTTTGATCCGGATTACCAGTGTTTCGTAGCGGTGGCAGAACCTTTTTTTGGAGCCAGTGTGTGGCGGCATAGCACTCGCAATCATGAGGGCTTCAGCCCCTGAGGTACGTCTTTCCCCATCGTTTCTCGCGAACTCTGCGCAGAAAGAGATGACTTCGCCCTGCAGCTTCGAAAAAGCGTACCTCAGCGGCTGAAGCCGTGAACCGCGTAGGGCTTTTACGGCACAGTCGAAAACGACATCTAAACCTTTTAGAACCATCATGGGCGAATCCGATGGTTTTCATCACCTTGGGTGAGCCGCAGGCTCATGGGGACACGGCTGAACCCGTGCCCTTCGTTTAGGGTGATTGCTCGGGACACAAGTACTTCAGGGGCTAAAGCCCAGCGTATTCTCAATTGTTACGGCCCGACTAAAGTCGTGCCCTGATACAAAACCTGGTTTTTCACCAGCCTTTGAAGCCGTGCCCTTCGTTCGACAGTCTCTTCCCCAGCCTCTTAGGGTCAGTGAAGGCTTCATATGTTGTCCAGTTTGGCCAACTGAAAAATCGAATTTGGACAGGTCTGAAGTTCAGCCGTCCCTTGGCTCTAAAGGCCCAATGATTCTGCTGACTATCTATGGGTTTCAGTTCTTTTGAGTGCCCTCGCCTTCGTTGATGGTGACGTACTTGTCGATGGGAAGTTGGCTAAACCTCTCCGTCTTACCGCTGGGCTCCGGCCACTTCACTTCCACCCAGTCGACCTTGGTCCGGGTGCCCAAGCCAAGCACCATACGCGGATCGTGGGAGGATAAATAACTTCCCCCGCCTACTTTTGTTCGGCTGCGCTTGAGATCGCCGGCCTGGTAGGTGACACGCGCGCCAATCGCGTCACGGTTCGACTTTTTGCCCACCAGCTTGATTCCCAGCCAATGATTGCCTTTGGCGGCAAGGTTGCGCATGAGTAGTGGAGCCGCATCGTTGACGGAGACCAGCACGTCCACGGCGCCATCGTTGTCGAAGTCGCCGATGGCCAGGCCCCGGGAGGAGAGATTCCTGGCAAAGAGCGGCCCGCTTTCTGCGCTGACGTTGTGCAGCGTCTTGCCGTCGTTGTGAAACAGCATCAGCGGTTCGCGATAGGTCACGTCTTTCTGCATGGTCTCAATCATGTCATCCGGATTACCGTCGGCAAGGAAGAGGTCAAGATTGCCATCGTTGTCGTAATCGAAAAACTTGAGTCCCCAACCGCTCAGCAGTCGAGTCGCGGCGCCGATCGAGGTCGCGTTGGCCTGGTCATCAAACGTTTCATCGTGATTGTTCTGGTAAAGAGAAAACCTCTCGTGATCGATGTTGGCCACGAAGAGATCCATCCAGCCATCCTGGTTGAAATCCGCGGAGTCCACGCCCATCCCTGAACGGGGCCGGCCGCTCTCACTAAAACCGACGCCGGCGAGCGCGGCTATCTCTTCAAACTTCCCATTACCCCGGTTCATATAAAGGTAGTTCTGGACCGTGTCGTTGGCGACGAAGAGATCCATTTTGCCGTCATTGTTCAGGTCGGTCGCAACCACGCCCCAGGCTTTTCCCAGGTGTTTCGCAATGCCTGAAGATTGGCTGACATCGGTGAAGGTGCCGTCGCCATTGTTGTGGAAGAGCCAGCTGGCCGATGGCTTGTACAGCGTCGGAACGCAATACCCGGGCTTGTTATAAGCGACGCAATTGAGATTTTTGGCTTTATTGAAATCGACGAAGTTGCAGACAAACAAGTCGAGCCGTCCGTCGTTGTCGTAGTCGAACCAGACCGCGCTTGAGGCCCATCCGGGAGCGGCGACGCCTGCTCTTTCAGTAACGTCACTAAAGGTTCCGTCACCGTTGTTGTGATACAGAATGCATTTCCCATACTGGGTGACGTAGAGATCGGAGAAGCCGTCGCCGTCATAATCGCCCACGGCAACCCCTTGTCCGTAGCCGCCGGCCGCCACCCCGGCTTTTTCCGTGACGTCGCTGAAGGTTCCATCCCGATTGTTGCGATAAAGCGCGTTGCGCAAAGGCGGATCGGGATTGTAGAAGTCACATTTGCCGCTGTTGACGAGATAGATGTCCATCCATCCGTCATTGTCGTAGTCGAGAAAAGCGCAGCCCGCCCCTGTGGTTTCCGGCAGGTATTTCTGAGGCGATTTGCCGGCCGTATGTACCCAGGTAATGTGACTAGCGGATGCGGGTACTTCTTCGAAGGGATAAGGATTGGCGGAAGCGGCGCCGGCAAATCGCGGCCAGGAAGCATACGCGCCGGCGAGCCCGGCAGTGCCGGCCAGGGTCCGGAGGAAGTACCGGCGGGATAACCGTTTGTGGATTGCGGTCACTGCGGAGGCTGGGCTCCCTGTGCGCCTGCCGAGGTCTTCTGCTGCAAAGCAAATTCGCGAGCCGCATCTTCTCGACGTCCAGTACGCGCGTAGGCGGTGGCCAGGCTGTAATGTCCAGCAGGATTCGCGGGCTGAAGTTTGACTGCTTTTTCCAGCGGAGCGACGGCTTCCGGGTATTTTTTGTCGGCGAGAAGCGCCATGCCCAGCCCCAGGTAAGCGTCGGCGAAATTAGGCTCCAGCTCCGCAGCCTTGGAGAAATGCTTAACCGCCTCGGGTAGGTCCTGGGCTTGACGCGCCAGTTCTCCCAGCACGTATTCAGCGCCGGCATTCGCAGGATCGATTTCGAGTTCCTGTTGCAGCTCTTTCTTGGCCTGCTCGGCAAAGTCCGCCGGCGGACTCGGTTTGGATAGGATCAGCCGCGCCAAGCGAAAATGAATGCCCGGATAGCGCGGATTTTGCTCCAGAATTTTTCGATAGTCCTTCTCTGCCTGATCCCACTTGCCCTGCTGTTCGCTCGCGTCGGCGTCCATTTCGAGCGCAGGAACGGACGTCGGAGCCGATGTAGCCAGCTCGGCTGCCGTGCGCGCCGCCAGATCGGAATAAGCGTGGGTCAAGATGTACAACACTTCGGGATCATGCGGGAACTGCCGGCTCAACACGCGCAAGAATTCCTGGAGGGGTTCCATCTGCTGTAGCGTGGTGGCACAGCGGACGCCATCAAGGCTAACCCTCTTTTGCAGCTCCTTGTCGGTGATGTGCGCGGCTGACTTTGCCAGGACGGGCAACGCCTCCGCGCAACGGCCGCTCTCGGCCAGTGTCACGGCATGTTCGGCCGCAGCGGGAGTAACAGCAACGGCTGGTTTGCTGGAAACTTGCGCCAATGAGGCGCCCGCAGCGAATAGGAGGACCATCGAAGGGGACAGCTTAGCGAATTTACGCATCATGAGATCAGAAGCGGCCCCTCAACGGCTATACAAGCTTACGAAGCGAGCCATCCTTCAGCGGCTAAACCGGCTGCGGAAAGACTCTGGACGAAGGGCACGGCTTTACAGGCTGCGGAAAAATGCGGGCTTTTAAGAATAAAGCAGCCCTCAGCGCTAAAGCCGAATTCATTACACAGCAGTTATGTACGGCCTAAAGGCTGTACCCTTCATAGAAGCGAGTCCTTCCGCAGCCTGTTTAGCCGTGCCGCACCGCGCTACAAGGATGAGGGCTTTAGCCCCTGAGGTACGTTTTTGCTTTTCTCTCCGCACAAATCATCCTTTTTCCCGCAGCGCAAAAAAACAAGGGGCAGACGCTAACTGCGTCTGCCCCTGAGTTTAACAGGCGCCTAATAGTAAAACTTAAACGCGAATTGTATGTTCCTTGCGGGTTGCGAAGTATTGATCAATCCGAAGGTTGAACTTGGGAAATTTGTATTGGGATGACCTAATTGAACGTTATTGAACGCGTTCAGGAAGTCGCCCCGGAACTGGAAGTATTTGGACTCGGTTATATGAAAGCTCTTCGACAGACCGAGATCCGTATCCGCGTAACCTGCTCCGGTTTGAGGTCCCTGTAGTGGACAATTGCCGAAGGTGCCAGTCGCTGGTTCCGAATATCCAGCTGGGCTCATGTACTGAAATCCCTGGAAGGCTCCGTTATTAATGCTGGCTTGACGACCGAACACTTGCATTTGTGTCGGCGAGCAGTTGGGACGAGGTCCCCGCCCATTGGTGTTGGAAGTGTCGGTTGCCTCGTAAACGGCCAGAGGGAACCCACTGTGAATGGAGACGATGGTGGAAGCCTGCCAGCCGCCCACAACCGCATTGACCACCGAGTTCATGTTGTTGCCGATCATCTTGCCCTTACCGATCGGCAGATCATAGGTAGCATAGGCAGCGAGGATGTTTTTCGAGTCAAAGTAGCAACTCGAGTAATCAGCGTGCGGGTCGTAGAGATTCTGGTAATAGGGGGATCCCGGTGTCGCCTGCGTTGCCGAGCCCCAGCTACCGTAGTACCCACTGTTGTTGGTCAGGCAGTGCGACCAGGTATAGGCAACCTGCCCCTCCAGGCCGTTGGAGATACGCTTCTGCAACACAGCCTGCAGCGCGTTATAGGTTTGGAAACCCGTGCTGGCGGTCCCGGATACCTGCGAGATGTCATTAATCAAGGTGGGATTGCCGGTGAAGTAGAGCCCAGGGGTGGGTACCCCATTCGTGAGCGTTTTTTGAAGATAAGGCGTTGGAACGATCAGATGGGTTCCGTGCTCGCCGACATAGCCAACCTGGAAAGTAGTCGTCGCGCTGGCTTCGCTCTGAACGGTCAGGTTCCACTGCTGATTCATCTCAGGTTGAACCTTGGGCGCCCAAACGTACATGATCGCTCCCGCGAACGGATCGCCAGGAACCGCGCCGCCTGGCCCTGACTGCGTCTGTACGGTTGGCGTGCTGTAGGAAGCGGAGACTTCCGTCGGAGTGAAGGGAGGGTTCCGGGCAAGGCGAAGGTTGGTGCCGGTTCCTTCCAGGTACGAAGAAATCGTGTATGCGCCGCGAAGGACCGTCTTGCCTTGCAGACTCGCGGGAGACCAGGCAAAGCCCACACGCGGTTGCACAGCCGGCAACCCGTAATCTGAGTTATAAAGCCCGCGGCTATTGCCGTCTACGCCCGCATATTCGATTGCCCCGGTCACCAGGTTCAGGTTGTCTTGACGGTTGTTCAGTTCCACCCAGGGAGTGGTGGCTTCGTACCGCAATCCGAGATTGAGAGTCAGGGTCGGAGTGATGCGCCAGTCGTCCTGGCCGTATCCGGCGTATCTCCATGCAAACTGGTGCCAGGTACCGCCGGTGCTGACGCCCTTACCCGTCGCGACGGGATAGCCGGTAAAGAAATCGCTTGCCGGATCACCACTGAAGGAACCACCGAAGAGGATAGATCCGTACTCGCCGCTATTGCCACTGTAGAAGGTGTTCAGCCGGAACCGCCACATCTGAAAGCCGGTCTTGAACACATGCTTGCCATGGGTGATGGTCACCCCATCGTCAAACTGGATTACGGTGTCGGCGAAGTTCTGGGCTATCACATTGCTGCCAACATTGGTGAGCGTCCCATTGCCGGGCGCAGGCGCCGTGCCGCCGCCAAAGCCCAGCAACAGCAGGCCGGGACCGACGGTGTTGGCATTGGCAATTCCGAGCTCAGTACCAAGGTCGCCGATACTGGGGCTAAAGTTGGTACCCGTCGTAATGGTGATCCATGACGCGCCAAAACGAGCTTCGTTCAGTATGTTGGGGCCGAAGGTGTGCGTCCACGTCCCAACGGCATTGTGGACCGGAGCATGCGTGGTGCCGTTGGCCAGAATCAACAGCGAGTTGGTCATGGGGTCATTCTGATATTGCTGCGCCCATCGGGCGCTGAGACGGTCTTTTTGGGTTATATTCCAATCGAGCTTGGCGTCGCCCTGGTCAGTGTTCAAGGCCGAGTTGGTCTGATTGATCGCGTTATTGGTGAGGTTGCCGTTGATCGGGGTCGGGTAGAACTTGGACGCAAAGAGAGCCGCTGCCACGGGGTTGAGCTGTGACATGGGAATCTGGTTCCCGACGTAGGGCGCGCCAGTGATCGGATTGTTTAGCTGCGTCTTTAGCTGCGAGAAGTCGCCATTGCGCTCGGCGCTGGTGAAAACAGTAATGAAGTCGCTGGTGGTCGGATGGTCGAAACGCTGGCCCTGGTAATCCGCGAAAAAGAACAGCTTGTCTCTCCAGATCGGGCCGCCGATGGTGCCACCAAACATGTTCCAACGCAGAGCCGCACGGGGCAGGAAATTGCCCGGACCGTCGAATTTGTTCTCCCACTGGTTGGCATTGAGTTTGTCGTTGCGGAAGAACTCCCAGACATCGCCATGAAAACTGTTGGTGCCCGACTTGATGGAAGCGTTGATGATCCCACCGGCAAAGTTACCGAACTCGGCGGGAGCGTTCGAAGTGATCAAGTTAAATTCCTGGATGGCATCCGGCGAGGGCGTGAAACCCAGATTGTTTTCTGACGTCTGGTTGTTATCCATGCCGTCCAGGATGAAGTTATCGGACTGCTCACGATGCCCGTCAATGGACGGACGGCCACCGCCGTTGGTATTGTCACCGGTATTGAAGGTGGAGTTGTCCGGGGTGACGCTACCGGGGGCCAGCAGGGTCAGCTCAACATAGTTGCGCGTCGCCAGCGGAATGCCGACGATCGTGTTCGCATCGATAAGGGTGCTGACCTGGGTGGTATCGGCCTGCAGCTGCGGAGCCTCAGAGGTGACCTGCACCGTGTTGGTAACCGCGCCGACGTTCATCTTGAACTCAAGCCGGGCTCTCTGATTAAGCACGAGGGTGATCGGCGGCAGGACTTCGGTATTAAAACCGGCCGATTCGGCTTTCAACTCATAGGTGCCAATAGGAAGACTGTTGAAGTTAAAAACACCACCCTGGGTGGTTTTGGTGGAGGAGGAAGTACCGCGCTCGGTGTCGCGAGCGGTGACGGTAGCGTCATTCAGGGCCGCTCCGGCCGAATCTTCCACGGTGCCGGTGATCGACGCGGTGATCTGCTGACCCAACACTGGCTGACGAACGGCACACGCCGCTAGGACCACTACGAGGGCGAAGCCCCATAAGGAAATGCGTTTCATACTCGCCTCCAAAACCAACAATGTCTAAACGGGCCCTACTGACAGGAACGAATGGCAACTCTCTACAGGCTGCTCTTTCACCCAGAGGACTTACTTCAGTTTCTGTACTATATCCACAGCATTATCGGAAATGCAAGCAAGATTATTGAGGAAAACACTTTTTCTTAACTTGGCTGTGACGACGGGCAGTTGGAGAACACCCGTTTGTCTGGCGGCATCCGCCCACGAGTAGATTACTTTGCCGGAGCCAACTCCTCCACCAGTATTTGGGAGAGCGCAGCAATCAGCAGATTGCCCGGATTGTCTACCCCGTAATCGACCACCGGGATGTTGTTCACGGTGATCGACATAGCCACGGGTCCATGCTGAGAGTAAACGATTGCAGCCTCGCTTCTCAGGTGATCGAGCGCGCCGGACTTGCTGGCGACGATCGTGTCCTTCATATCCCGGCCGACCCCCTGGAGATCCTGCTGGCGTTTCAAGACATTGATCATTTCCTCCGAAGCAGCCTTGCTGACCAACTGACCGCGGTAGAGTTTTTCCAGGATGACGACCATGTCGCGTGGGCAACTTCTGCCCGTGCCCCAGCGGTCATTACCCGGTTTCTTGCCCTCGTCGGTGAAGCTTTCCGGCTTCGTCTGCATGATTTTCCGCATGACGGCGGTTTGCTTGAGCCCCAGCTGAGCCATTCGCTGGTTGACCGCGTTTCCGCCGATTCGGCCCAGGATCAGGTTGGTGGCGGTGTTGTCGCTGACCACGATCATCAGGTGCATCAGGTCCCGGATGGGTAAGAGGTCTCCCCCGGAGAGCTCCGTCAGCACGCCGCTGCCGGACACCTTGTCTTGATCGGTAAGCTCCAGCTTCTGGTTCCAGTCGAGTTTTCCCTCCTGAGCTTCGGCAAAGAGCTCCACCATAATAGGTAGCTTGATGGTGCTGGCGGTGGGAACCGGGACGTCAGCGCGAAGCTCATAGCTCTTTCCAGTGTCGAGGTTTTCGGCATACAGGCTGACTGCCCCGGGAAAGCCCTGAATTGCGGTCTGTATGCGGTGATCGATGGTCACGGTACCTTCGGGCTGGCTGGCTGACCCGGGGCACGTGGCGGCGAAGGCGAGGACGAGCGTCGATGTAACCAGAAGGGGAGTGGCGAATGACATCGCTGGGTTCCTTATCCTCAGTGGGAGGTGCCGTTACGCATGACTGCTCCAACCTTAATATGAGAGTGGCGGCAAAGGCCCAGTACTGCGTACTGGGTCAATTTCAGCCGTCCCTAGCGGGACTGATCGACGTCGCTGATGGACCCAGGACTGCGTCCTGGGCTAAGTTCAACCGTCCCTAGCGGGACTGGATGTTCTCCAGAGAATATCCGGCTCTTCCCTTCGACGAAACCTGCTCGGCAGATGCGACCGGAATACATAAGTCACGTTACAAACGTCTGGAGAAGATGGCATTCAGTCCCTTTAGGACCGCTGAACCTGGCCCAGGATGAAATCCTGCGTTTTTTCAGAACCAAACCGGACCAGTCCCGTCAGGGACGGCTGAACTTAGCCCAGGATGAAATCCTGGGGTTCAGATACCAAGCGGGTACCAGTCCCGCGCCAGGGACGGCTGAACTTACTTAGCCCAGGATGAAATCCTGGGGTTCAGAACCAGACCGGACCACCGGACGAAGCGCTGTAAGCCAAACGCGGTGTTATTCTTCACCTGCTTAAAAGCGGGAAGAAAGTCCGTATGCAGCTCTCCGGCGCCATTCTGTTCGCCCTGGCAACTCTGCTCGGCTTTGGGCAAAATCTGGACGGCAAAACTTCGCGAAAGGAACCCCCTTCCGACCGGGTCCGATCCGGTCTGCGCGGTGCGGTAAAGATCTGCGTTGAGGAATTCACCTACCCGGCGGTGACCACTTCGAACGGCACGCAAATCCCTGAGCGGACGATGCGGATCGAAACAGAATACGACCAGGAAGGGCACATGGTGTCGACGCGCAACCGCAATTCCGACGGTTCCGCCTGGATGGTTCGCAATACGTACGCGTCCGGCAAGCTCCTGAAAACTACCTGGGGCAAAGAAGGCGAACCACCCGGGGTGACTTCGTATGCCTACGATGACCAGGGAAGACTCTCCAGCATCACGGACAGCAGCACTTCTGACAATCCAACCACCTTTCATTACGATGAGCGCGGACGCAAAACGAAAGTACAGAAATCGCGAGCCGAGGATTACCGGCTGGACGTCGCCTTTGCGGGTTCTCCCATGCAAGTAGCCGATAATCGCCCCAATCTCCCGGGCGGAGGAACGACCACCACCACCTATGACGAGAACGACCGGCCTACCGAGGTGCTGATTCGCGATGCCCAGGGCGCGGAGGTGAGCCGGACGGTGAGCGTCTACGACGAGCAGGGCAACGTCACAGAAGAAAAGCAAATCCTGGACGACCCATTGAGCCTGATTCCGGCGGACGCACGAGCCAAAATTCTGGCGGATTCAGGAGCATCCGGCGCGGATCTACGGGAACAACTTAAAAAATTAATGGGCGGCCACGAGGGCGCTACTTCCGAAGCCTACAGCTACGACGCGCAAGACCGTGTCAAGGAAACTCGCCGGCGCTTCTTCAACCAGGACGAGACGATCGAGACCACGTACAACGAAAAAGGCGACGTCGCGGTCGAGATCACGCAGAGTTTACCCGGCAGCAACGAACAGGAACAGACCTTGCCGGCGCAAAATTCCGAAGCTCATTTTACGTATCAATACGATGACCACGGCAATTGGACGGAGAAAATGACTTCCAATTCGTCCAGCCCCGGCGCTCCGTTTGAAACCACCGACACCAGGCGGCGAACCCTCACCTACTTCTGAGATTTGCACGGCATTCAAGAATTTGAGGGATACTGCTGTGCAGCCGGCCGCCGGCTATGAACCACCTGCATCTGAGCAAGAGACATGCTGGTGAGCACGCTCAAACTCGACCGGAGGTTCTATCCATGCAGCGACGCAGCTTTATTCGCGCAGCCGCGACCGCAAGTGCCATCGCCTGGGTTTCGCCAATGCACAAGGTCTTCAGTGCTGTAGGGTCCGCGCAAACGTATCCGAACCAGGTACCATTCATCTCCGGGCCGGAAGTCTCGGGCCTGACCGCAGACGATATCCAAACCCTGTTCGCGATCAACCCTGGGTACACGGCGCAAGATCAGGCCGCGACCTACCCACAATCGGTCGCATCCGGTGACCCGCAGCCCACCGGGATTGTGCTCTGGACGCGCATTGCACCCACGGCGATGGGTGATCCTTCCGCCGGCAACATCGCGTGGCAGATCGCGGCGGACTCGGGCTTCACCTCCATCCTGGTACAAGGGGTGGCCACCGTGGACCCGGCAGCGGATGCCACGGTGAAGCTGCCGATCTCGAATCCGGTTCTGGCGCCCTACACCGTCTATTACTACCGCTTCCTCTACAACCAGGTACCCAGCCGCACCGGCCGATTCAAGACCCTCCCTGCCGCCACCGCGGATCTCCCACAACTCAAGATCGGCTACGTCGTCTGCCAGGATTACAACAACGGCTACTACACGGCTCTCAGCTACCTGGCGCTCGAAGATGTAGAGTACGTGGTGCACTTGGGCGACTACATATATGAAACCGTCACCCAAACGAATGCGGTACGCGCCGTCCCTCCCTTTGCGTCCGGAGGCGCGATTCCGCAAAACGTGGATGACTACCGCCACCTCTACCAGGTTTACCGCAGCGACCCCAGCCAGCAGGCAGTGCATGAAAGCTTTGCCTATATTCAGCTGTGGGACGACCACGAGTTCGCCAACGACTGCCATCAGGATTTCCATCCCGACGACAACACCGCGCCGAACACCGCGACCACTCCGCAACCCGCGCTGCGGCAGGCTGCCAACCAGGCCTGGAGCGAATACGGACTAGCTGATGTGGCCTTCGATCCAACCCAGACCTGGGAACAGTCGATCCAGGTCTATCGCAAATTCAGCTTCGGCACCCTCATGGACCTAGTGGTCACTGATGAACGTCTTTATCGGGATGGGCCCCCATGCGGCAGCAATATTGTCGGCGAGCGTTATTTCTCGCTGGGCTGCGGGGAAATGGGAGACAGCAGCCGCACCATGCTCGGTCTGGCCCAGCGGCAATGGTTTTTGGATCAGTTGACCGGCTCAACCGCCACCTGGAAAATCTGGGCCAACGAAGTGATGCTCATGCAACTGAAGTTCGCCCTGGTGTACATCGATCTGGATCAGTGGGATGGATACCAGCAAGAGCGCAATCTGATTTTCAACACGGTGCATAGCGCGAAGGTCCAAAATTTTGTCGCCATCACCGGCGATTTGCACACCTTCCTGGCGGGCTATCTCAAGCGGGACTTCGACAATCCCTTCCAGAGTCCAGTGGGAATCGAATTGATGGTTGGCTCCATCTCCTCGGCAAATCTTGCCGAAGACATCGAATCGGCCGTTGAACTGCCGAGTGCTCCCATCCCGGCGAAACATATGGGGATTCCCCCCAACCTGCTGGATCCCATCATTCGCGCAGCCAATCCGCACATCAAGTATTGGGACTCTTCCACCCACGGCTACGCGGTGCTCACCATCACACCCGCTCTGCTGACCTGCGAGTTCAAGGCGGTGAGCACAGTGCGGGAACCGGCGGCCACGTTGGTACCGCTGCAGACTTTCACCATTCCGGTGAATGAGGTGAAACTGAACCTGGTCGGAAGCTAGTTGCTTTTGGAGGCCGGGTTTTGTTTTGTATCAGGGCACGACTTTAGTCGGGCCGCAAAGGCCCAACAAAAATCCGGGCTTTAGCCCCTGGGCTTTTCTCGGCCCAGAATTCTTTCCGAGCACGTATTTCGAGCAGCGTACGCCCAGCAGGGGCTGAAGCCCAGTCTCGTTCCATTCTTTGCGGCCCGACTAAAGTCGTGCCCTGATACAAACCAAAACGCCGCCTCCAAAGCGGCTTTGTTTGTCGAAATAGGTATCCTCTCAGCTCGGAATGAGGTTCTCACACACCCTCTTGAGCCCGCAGGGACGGCTGAACCTTCCAGTATTGAAAGGCCCAGGTGATACGTCAGATCTCGACTTCGCCTTCAAGATAGAAGACGCAGGAACCTTCCAGCTCCACCCGGTCGCCGCGCAGCCGGCAAAGAACCTCTCCGCCGCGGCGAGAGCACTGGAAGGCCCGAAACGATGTCTTGCCCAGCCGATTGGCCCAATAGGGCGTCAGCATGCAATGTGCGGCCCCGGTTACGGGATCCTCGGGAATGCCCTTGGCGGGCGCGAAGTAGCGGCTGAAGAAGTCGTAATTCCCTTCTCCCGGCGCAGTCACGATCACACCCGGGCGGTCTAAACGCGCCACCGCCGGCATGTCAGGAGACAGTCCACGCAAAACCTGCGCGCTCTCGAAAAAAGCCAGGTAATTGAAGGAGTTGGCGAAGACTTCGGCAGGTTCGGCACCCAGCGCCTCAACCAGCCCGGGCGGCGGCGTGATCCGCTCCGAGGGCCGGGCGGGAAAGTCCATCACATAACCAGCGCCGATGCGATTTACCGGGAG
Source organism: uncultured Acidobacteriaceae bacterium (assembly GCA_963830325.1). Lineage (GTDB taxonomy): Bacteria > Acidobacteriota > Terriglobia > Terriglobales > Acidobacteriaceae > PALSA-350. Next base: position 184,857 of record CAWHMV010000018.1, on the reverse strand, counting down.
CGGGCCGCTGGCGGAGTGGAAGACCACCGAGGTGCGCCCCGGTTCCAGACGCTCCATGACCACCGCGGCGCTGGCCAGGGTGGCGTGGCCGCAAAGGGGTACTTCCGTCGCGGGGGTAAACCAGCGCAAGCGATAGTCTTCGCCATCGGGCAGCAAAAATGCGGTCTCGGCCAGGTTGTTCTCCGCAGCAATGGCCTGCAAGGTTGCATCCGCCGGGAAGGCTTCCAGCGGCATGACTGCGGCGGGATTTCCCGCGAACCGCCGGGTGGTGAAGGCGTCGATCTGAAATATAGGAGCGCGCACGCGGAACCTCGTTCCTCTGAATCTTAAATGGACTCCCCTCCAGAGAACCGTGAAACCATTGCTCTGGCACCCTCCCGCGAAAACTGGCCTTGCCACACAGTTTCGGAAGGCGAGATGCTGATACCTGGGGCACAGGTCATGACCGAAGAAGAAAAGAACACCAACCCGATGCCTTTGTCCGTCCAGCCGAATCCGGAAACCGTGGTAACGCCATCAGAGCCGGACACCACGGCTACCGAGGAGCCGGTTGCTGCGGCGCCGCCACCTCCAGTCGAAACCCCGCAGCCTCCGGTTTCCGCTCAAATTCGCGTGGATAAGAAGCATCCGCTCGCGATCCGCTGGATGCATTGGATCAATTTCCCCGTGCTCTTTACCATGGTCTGGAGCGGTCTGCTCATCTATTGGAACGATTCGGATAATGCCTACAAGCACCCCCACGCGGTCTACCGGCTCGGCGTAGGACCCGTCACGCTCGTCCGCTTCTTCCCCGAGTGGTTCTGGAAGGCAATGAATGCGCCCTACCACGTGACAGAAGGTTTGGGATTCCACTTCTTTTTTGCCTGGATCTTTGCCATCAATGGCTTCCTTTATGTCCTCTTCACCATCTTCTCCGGCGAATGGCGCTTCGTGGTGCCCGACCGGAAGAGCCTGATACAAGCCATCCAGGTGACGTTAAAGGACCTCCACCTGAGCAACTACCTGCCCCCGCAGACCAAATACAACGGCGCGCAAAAAATTGCCTACACTTCTGTAATTTTGATGGGCCTTGGGAGTCTCATTACCGGGCTCGCTATCTACAAGCCGACCCAGTTGCATTGGGTGACGACTTTGTTGGGTGGCTACGAAATGGCGCGATGGGAGCATTTTCTGCTGACCCTCGGCTTCTGCGGTTTCTTCCTCATTCACGTGACTCAGGTGGTGCTGGCGGGCTGGAACAATTTCCGCAGCATGGTGAGTGGACTGGAAGTGAAGCCGATCCAGGAGCCTTCACTGGAAGCAGAGAGGAAGAGTTGGGGATGAGCGATCTCGACGACAAAGAGACAGAAGCTGCGGAGCAGAAGGCAGCCGACGAAGCAGTTCTACAGGAGAGCCGCAAACATACCCGCCGCAGCTTCGCCATCGCCGCCGTCGCCGCAGCCGCAGGATGGGGCGTCTACGAGTGGATCGACAACAGCCAGCGGCTAGGCATGCAGCCGAAGCCTTTCCGCAGGATTTTCCAGGCCAACGCCAGCCTTTCGCGCACCATTTTCGACGAGCGCGCACTGGCCCCGACTTATCCCCTCAAGCGTGCCGAGGAGCTGCGCGTCAACGGAGTCTACGGGCTGAAGCAAGCCCTCGTCCCGGAGAGTTGGCGTTTGCAGTTGGTCGGCGTGGCCAACGCAAAAAGCTATCCGCAATATGTCCCGGATGTGACAGCCTGGGAATACCGGTACGCCGATGTGAAAACCCACGAAGACCAGGGCCACGACACGAAGGTGGCTCCCAGCGCCGACACGGCAGAGAAAATGGCTCCGAAGTCCATGCTGGCCGGGGAAAAAATCCGCCAGGAGCGCGCCGGGCGGATGCCGCGAGGGCTCGAAGAGGCAGGCGAGAGCCGATCTACGATTATGCCCGGTACACCCGGCCTGCTGCTGACTATGGACGACATCCTCAAACTTCCCAAGCATGACTTGGTCACGCAATTCAAGTGCATCGAGGGATGGAGCCAGATTGTGCATTGGAGTGGCGTGCGCATGGCGGACCTAGTTGCTGCATATCCACCAGAAAAACAGCCCGATGGCCGGCTCCCCCGCTACGTATACATGGAGACGCCGAACGGCGACTACTACGTCGGTTACGATATGAACGTTTGCCTGCACCCGCAAACGCTCCTGGTAACAGAAATGGGCGGCAGCCCGCTGACGCAGTATCATGGAGCGCCGTTGCGGCTCCACGCGCCCACCAAGTACGGCTACAAGCAGATCAAGCGAATTGGCCTCATCGCCTACACCGGCCAGCAGCCTGACGATTACTGGACCAAGCTCGGGTACGACTGGTACGCAGGTCTTTGACGATGGCGGCCACAGCGAATCGCTTTCACCTGGTGCGAGCCAACGGCGATTTCCTGCTTGCCCAGGTGGCGCGGGATATCGAACAACAGATCGCCCTCGGCCGCATCCTGCCCGGCGATCGTCTGCCCAGTGAAAGAGCGTTGGCCGCGCAGCTGGGGGTTAGCCGCAACACCGTGACGGCGGCGTACCGGGTGTTGGAGGAACGCGGAGCAATCCGCCGTGTATCGCATCGCGGCGCGTTCATCTGCCCGGCGGCTCCCGCAGAGAACCCGATTGACTGGACCAGCAAAATTTCCCGGCAGGCCCACCTGCTCGATGAGCCTGTACTCGAAATGCTGGCCCAAAGCCGGCTGCCGAATTTGCGCTATCGCCTTTCGGCAGGGACACCGGCCCTGAGTTGTTTTCCCTTGGCGGCGTTTCGGAAAGCAGTCAACAAGGTACTGACCAACGACGCGTTGCTGGCGATGGCGATTGCGCCTACTGAGGGGCAGCCTCGCTTGCGAAGGGCGATCGGAGCCCTGGACAACGTGGATCCTGGCCACATCCTGATCGTGGCCGGCGCGCAGGAAGGCATCGACCTGTTGGCGCGCTGCCTGATCGAGCCGGGAGACCGCGTCATCATCGACCGGCCTACATTTCCGGGAGCCATTCAGGCCCTGCAGGCGGCCGGAGCGCGGCTGGTGGAATGGGACACAGCGGAATGGTCCATGGAAGTGCTGGAAAGGCTGTTGATCGCGTACCGCCCGAAGTTCATCTTCACCATGCCCACCTTTCACAACCCCACGGGGAGAACGATGGACGAAGAGCAGAGGGGGAAACTGCTCCGCCTAGCTGCCCGTTACCAGGTACCGATCGTCGAGGATGATGTCTACTCGCGTACTCGTCTGTCGGGATCGCTGCCCCCTGGCCTCTATCGCATGGACAAGCACAACGTGGTGATCTATCTCAGCACCTTCAGCAAAGTGTTTGCGCCTGGCCTGCGCCTGGGGTGGATTGCGGCGCCTCCGCACATGGTCAAGCAACTGTCATTGATCAAGATGCGCGCCAACCTCTTTACCGAAGGGCTGCTACAACTCACTCTGGCCGAGTTATTGGAAAACGGTACCTTCGAGGAGCACCTCCTACGCCTGCAGGCGACGCACACAGCGTTACAGAGGATTGCCGTAAAAGCGCTGCGGCAAAACTTTCTGAGCGACGAGCTGGAGTTTTCGATACCCGAGGGTGGCCTTTACATCTGGTGCCGATGGCGCCGTCCGGTCGACATGGAAGCGGTGCTCCTGCGGGCGCAGCAGACCGGAGCAGGCGTGGCCCCGGGACGAGCCTTTTTCGCCGGCGAAGCGGATGACAACTGCTTTCGCATCTGCTTCACCGCAAGCTCTGAGCAAGACCTGCCCGAAGCGATTCGCCTCCTGGCGGCTGCGTTCCACCGCGCGAACCCAAATGGAATCTAAAGAACCAGGCACACAAGACAAATCTGCGGAATGCGCGAGTTTTCCGGTGGTCACCGCTCTGATGCTTTGTATCAGGGCACGACTTTAGTCGGGCCGTAACAAGCCGGGCTTTTAGTGTCTGCGTGAGAACGACCGTCCCGAAAATCAAGTCCCGTAGGGACGGCTGAACTTAGCCCAGGACGCAGTCCTGGGTTAGCATGCGCCCTTGACAAGTCCCGTAGGGACGACTGAAAAAGTTATCGATACATCGTCCTGGAGTCGAGGAGCGGGATGGAGCACCCGGGGACTGCCTCCGGGTAACTTCCAGTCGTCCCTACGGGACTTTTCGTCTCTCGAATCTCTACCCAGGACTGCGTCCTGGGCTAAGTTCAGCCGTCCCAGCGGGACTCATCTTGCAATCGTTAGGTTCTGACGCAAACACTGAGGCCCCTGTGCTTTATCTTTGCTGGGGCGGCGGAAATAAAGGGGGCAAGACCGCAAACCAATCAAGCCTGTGCAAGCGCCTCGAGCACCATGCTCGCCGCCTGCGACACGCTTCCCGCCCCCAGGGTGACAATCACGTCGCCATCTGCGGCCTGGGCGACCGTTCGACGGACTGCCTCCTCGAACGACGAAGCGTATTCGACTTCTTTGCGGCCAACAGCTTTCACCAGGGCTTTCGAATCAATGCCGGCGATCGGCTCTTCGCTGGCGGCATAGATGTCCAGCACCTGGACAGTATCGGCGTCATCAAAAGCGGTGGCGAACTCGGCCATCAGGTCGCGGGTACGGGTAAAGCGATGAGGCTGAAAGATCACGTGAACCCGGTGATAACCCGACTCCCGTGCGGCGCTCAGGGTAGCGCGTATTTCGGTGGGGTGGTGGCCATAGTCGTCGACCACATTCACACCGCGAGCACATCCTTTTAATTGAAAGCGTCGATCCACTCCGCGAAAGTCCCGCAGCGCGTGCGCAATATCTTCGCCCGACACCTCCAGCTGGCTCCCAATGGCCACCGCGGCGGTTGCATTCAGCACATTGTGCCGGCCGGGTACGTTGAGACAAAACGGCCCGAGCACCAAGCCATCGGCAGCCACCTCAAAGCGGGAGCGGACCCCCTCCGCAGGAGGCAGCATGCGCACCACATAATCGGCCAGCGGAGACATCCCATACGTGAACACGCGCCTCCGCACCCGCGGCAATAACGCAGCCAGCTGAGGATTATCGATGCAAGCCGTGCATGCTCCGTAAAACGGAACCCGCTCCATGAATTCGAGGAACGCCGACTCCACGTCTTCCATGTCGCGATAGCAATCCATGTGTTCGCGATCGAGGTTGGTCACCACAGAAAGGATGGGCGAAAGCTTGAGAAACGAACGGTCGCTCTCGTCAGCCTCGGCGACCAGGTAATGCGACTTCCCCAGGCGAGCATTTGAGCCCAATGCATCCACCCGGCCGCCGACCACCACGGTTGGGTCTAACCCACCGGCAGCCAGCACCGTGGCAATCATCGAGGTAGTCGTCGTCTTGCCATGCATCCCAGCCACCGCGATGCCGTATTTGAGCCGCATGAGCTCCGCCAGCATCTCGGCCCGCTGGATGACGGGGATTTTGCGCTGCCGTGCCTCCACCACTTCGGGGTTCTGCTCATTGACTGCGGAGCTGGTGACCACCACCCCGGAACCAACCACGTTGCCGGCGCCGTGGCCCTCAAAAACGGTCGCGCCAAGGCTTACCAACCGGTCGGTAACGCTGGATTGGCGCAGGTCTGATCCGGAGACGGCATACCCGAGGTTCAGCAGGATTTCGGCTATGCCGCTCATGCCGATGCCGCCAATTCCAATAAAATGAACACGTTGCGCTTTGGCAAACATAGCAGGGGGAGGAAGGGTGGTGCGATTCTCTCCCACCTACTGTAACAGCCAAGAGGTTCTGCTTCCCGTACGGGCAGGGAGGCATCTAATATGTAGCAACCATGAAATGGCCGCTGGGGATGGGGGTGTCTGGTGGATAAGCATATGGACTATCGGAAGATAGCAATCCCCTTGCCAAAACCCCCACGCGGGCGCAACTTTTTCCCAGGAACGTTGTTTTATGTTGTAGGCACCCGAAGATAACCAAGGGTGTTCGAAGAATCGCCAAAGCGGTTGGTTACGCACTGCATGATGCCTTGGCGCGGAGGTTCAAAATGAAGTTTCTCAGATATTTTATGCTGCTCGGTGCGCTGATGGTTCCCGCAGCGTTGATGTCTACTCCGGCTAACGCCCAGATAGGTGTGGGCATCGGGATCGGTGACGGAGGAGGATACGGGGATTATGGGTATGGATACCCTGCTCCGGTCTGCTCCTGGGGATACTACAACTACTATCCCTACGCATGCGCGCCCTATGGCTACTATGGACCGAGCTGGTTTGTCGGTGGTCTCTTTATCGGCGCCGGCCCCTGGTATCACGGCTACTGGGGACACGGTGGATACTATGGTCGCGGTGGCTACTACGGACACGGTGGATACTACGGCCGCACCGGATATAACAACGGTTATCGCGGCGGAGTTGGATACGCCCGAGCTGGAAACAGCTTTAACCGCGGGTCAGCCGGTTATGCCGGTGGCACCCACGCATTCGTCGGCAGCAGCGCCGGTGGCTACCACGGCGGCAACGCAGGCGGAGCCAGCGGGTTCCACGGCGGTAGCGTAGGGGGCGGCGGCTTCCATGGTGGCGGTGGTGGTGGTGGCTTCCACGGTGGTGGTGGCGGCGGCGGCTTCCACGGCGGCGGTGGCGGTGGACACGGCGGTGGCGGTGGACACCGGTAACTCTCTACACTGATCGACAGGAACGGCTGGCGAACCTCGCCAGCCGTTTTCTTTTGCACGCGCTGAGCCGCCGAGATAAAAGTCTCTGCACGAAGGGAACCGCTTCAGCCCTGCCGCACTGGGCTGCATCGATGAGGGCTTTAGTATGTGCGTGAGAACCAAGTTCAGTGGCAAAGCCTATCACGTGCCGGCTATCTGGGCCGCCATGCGGAGGAACTCTCGCGTGTGTCCCCCTATCTCCCGATAGCAAACTTCACGAAATGCCCCGTAGCCATTTGGTGCTTAATCTTCCTGCCAATCACTTCACGTATCCGGTCAGATTCCGACGTTCCCAGGTAAGGACCACCCTCGCGCCGATGCTCGGTGAAAAACTGCTCTGCGACCAGGGTACGAAATGGCGGAACCAAACCTTCTAGGCGAACCACGTCGTCCTCGGTCCCCCCGATAAGGTTCGCAACCGATTGGTACACGTCCCGTGTCTCTGGGCTCGCGCTGAGCCAGAAGTCACGGAAGGCGCTTCGGTATTCCAGCAAAATCGCTTCGCACTCTCGACAGGACTCCATAGCACCGAAAGTCTAGCGCGCCCCTCTGAACGTGTGCATGCAAGAAGAACCATGTTCCTGACGCCCACCTCTTATAGGGAACGATTCCCCGCCCAAGGTAGGCATCGAGACGCTTTTGAACGGCAATCCTGGCTCGCCAGCAAAACGTGAGCGCTGCAGCTCAAAAGGCGAGATGGGCAAAGGCTTAGGCTTAGTGGCGAACAAGCCAGATAACCCCTATGGCCGCTAGTACAACAACCATAGCTCCAACCCGAATCGTTCCCATGCGGTTCTGCCATTCGCTCATGTCGGCACCTCCCCACCACTATACCCCCCAGTTACTACCCGCCATCGTGCGAGCCTTGCTCAAGGAAATCGGCAGGAGTAGCCTGTTTACGTCAGGCGTACGAGCCTGGAGGCAGACATGAAATCCGCCAGCATTCTCCCACTTGCCATCATGCTCGCAACCACATCAATGTTCGGACAGAGTTTCACGCTGCCCCCACGCATTGATCCTTCCAAGTGTCCCGTGGGGCTGCAAGTGGAGCGTAGCAGCGGTCTCTTTGAGTACGAGAATGCTAGAGCCGTGCCAGCAGACGATGTTGCTCCGAGAACGGAGCAATGGTTTGACTTGAGAATGACGAATTTCTTGCCTCACGAGATCGTGAGCGCGCAAATCACAGCTCACGGGTTCGGTTACAAATGGAGAGTTATCCCTGTCTCCGCTGCAACACCTGACATCTGGAAGACGGTGGATGTCGCCTTGGACGTGAAGGGAAATAGCAGCGCTTCCCGTGAACTTTCGTTTACCCATTTCTCTACTATCAGAACCATTGACGTGAACTCCGTAACCTATGCTGACGGCTCCACTTGGCATGCCCCCTCACCCGGAGCCTGTAGCGTAGCCCCCAGCCTCATCATGCGCATCAGTGCTCAATGATCCGTGTGAGAGATTGACCCACTAGTGCTGTCTCAATCTCGCATACTGCCCAGGCGTCAGCCTCAAGTACACACCGCCCTGCCGGTCTCGATTCGCAGGTCAATCCGGTGACAGCATATCTATTGCAGCAAGTTCAACTGATCGCCTGCGGCCCGGACAGATGACAGAGCGAGCTCAGGTGAATAGGTATCGTGTCACCGTATCCATAGAATCGGAAAATATTTGAGGAGGGTGCGCGATGCAACTCTGCCCGTGGCTGCTTCCGTTCATCTTCGCTGCAACGGCCGTCGCCGCCGATTCAATCGCCGGAAGCTGGATCAATGGCAATCCCGCCACCGGAGGAGTCACAAGACTCGTCGTCCGGTCCGACGATCACCGGCTATTCGTCCGAGCTTGGGGCGCGTGTCATCCTGCCGATTGCGATTGGGGCGAGGTACAGTGCGTGCTGCACGGCGCAGGTTGCACAGCAACTTGGGATCACGGCTTCGCGACCACATCGATGCAACTCCTGCCGCTGGAGGACGGGCGCCTCCAGGCCAGGTACAAAGCTGACTTCCATGACAGCTCCGGCCGGCACGACCGTGGGAGTGAAGAGTTTTTCGTTCGCGGCAATCCGCCGCAAGTCGCCCGGAGCCCGATCCGGAATCTCACGCCCCAAGAAGCGACGAAACGTATCCTGCGGTGCGTGTTGCCCAGCTACCCTGATTCAAAGGTGCGGCCTCTGGTCGTAGGAACGGTCAGTATCGGTCTTTTGATATCGACCAGCGGCGACGTGATCGACGGCACGCGCTTCCTCACCGGCCCAACTCTCTTCCGGGATTCGGCGATGCAAGCAGTGCGTAAATGGAAGTTCAAACCAGATTCGGACGACGGGCAACCCGCATTAGAGCGCGTACGCGTGCTCATCCGTTACAGGGCTGATATGAGCACCGAAGTGGCGGTGGCACCAGCAATCTTGCCGGACGCCTTCGGCGACCGGGGCACGCCGAGGAACGAAGAAGCAGAAGCTCTCTTACCTCCGCTCCAATGTGAAAACCAGGCATGAGACGGACGGCTCTAATTTGGTGACACCCTTGAAGGATTTGAAAAAGAAGGCATTTGGCGGCCTCCTGTTCTTGCTCCTGGTCATGGCGGCACTCTTATTTCTTCCCGCGTGGACGCTTAGTTACTGGCAAGCATGGGCCTTCCTGGCTGTGTTCGGAGCGTCGGCGGTTGCGATCACCGTCTATCTGACGAAGAAAGACCCGAAGCTCTTGGAGCGGCGGGTGTATGCGGGGCCAACGGCCGAGAAGGAGACGAGCCAACAAATAATACAGACCATCACGTCCATAGGGTTTGCCGGGCTACTGGTTGTTTCCGCGCTTGATCATCGGTTTGCCTGGACCCCACTATCGCCTTCTGTTTCCTTCGCAGGTGATGTTCTGGTTGCGTTCGGATTCTTCATCGTATTTCTTGTGTACAAGGAAAACACCTTCGCCTCGGCAACGATCGAACTCGCTCCCGAACAGAAGATTATATCGACGGGACTGTACAAACTGGTACGCCACCCGATGTATATGGGAGCTATCTTCCTGTTAGTTGGCATACCGCTCTCCCTTGGCTCATTGTGGGGATTGTCCGCGATTGCCCTGATGATGCCTGCACTTATATGGAGACTGCTAAGTGAGGAAAAGTTCCTGGTGAAGAACCTACCGGGCTATTCGGAGTATCAAAATACGGTGAGGCACCGCCTGCTGCCGTTAATTTGGTGACGTCCCCGCGGGACCCACGGTAGGCCGGGAAGGCTACACGCGTTTTCAAAACCTTACTTATTGTCTTTTTCTGTCTCTTGAATCTTCCCGAGCGCAAGTTTCTCCGCAGTCTCCAGAGCATCAGCCGCGGGTACCTTCACGTCCGGTTCCACACCGGTGCCCTCCCAGTTGGTCTTCGTCACCGGGTCGAGCGATTTGGCGAACGGCACGGCAAGCATAAAATAGTCGGCAACTGGATGGCCGGACACCGGGTGGGCACCGCCGCCCGTGGTCTCACCAACGATGGTGGCACGCTTCTGATTTTTTAGATCGAAGGCGAACTCCTCGGCGCCCGAAAACGTCCGCTGCGCAGTCAGCACAAATACTGGCTCCTTCGCCAGCCTGGCTCCCGGCAAGTACGAGAGCGTCCAATTCTGTACAGTCGAGTCTTCCTTGCGATTGTAGATGTCGATCAGGTGGGTCGGTTTATCAAACAAGTAGCTGGCAATCATGGTGACCATTGCCGGTTGGCCGCCACCGTTTTCCCGCAGGTCGAGGATAAGCGCATCGGTATGAGCCACGAAGCCCATTGCCGCAACCACGGTCGAGCCGCAGAAGGATGCATCCATAAAGGCATTGAACTTTATGTAGCCGATGTTATTGGGCAGGATCTCAACCTTTTCAAACCCGCAATTGTCGCGCTCCATTTGTTTGTGAAAGCGCGCTTCATCTTCCGGAGAGGGCCCGGTTCGCGGCGGCGTTTTGAAAGAATTGAAGTCTACGTGCAAATGCTTGTCGTGGCTGACGTCTCGGAGGTCCGTGGTAAGACGCGCCGCCAATGCATCCCCGTCTGAGATCGCGTTGTAGTCACCTTTGGATTCATGAGCCTTGATGGCATCGGCCATCTTCTGCGCCAGCACCGGATCAACGTAATACTCGTTCAACTGGGTAGCTATACCGTCGATCAGCTTCTTGCGCATAGCCGCGTCGACGGTTACGTTCTCCAGCACAGCTCCGGGAGGCAGCGCGCGCAGCCCAAAAGTGGACACAGTCGGCGGCTGCCCGGCCTTGACCAGAAGATTGCCCAGCGCGGTGGTGGGCCCACCCTTTTCTTTTACCCGGAAGCGGATGTGCAACGGCTCGCTGCTCTCGATGGAGAGCAACTCAAATCCGCCTGTCTGTCTACGGAACGCACTCATGCCATCGACGGACTGTTGCTGATCGATGGTCTTGACATAGGTCTCCAATTTGGCTCGATCACCGCTATTGAAGGCGTCGAGCCACGCCTGAAGCGTACGTCCCGCGGGGGTATCAGGGACGGTGGTTTGTGCCAGGGCACAACCAGCGCCCAGAACCAACACGGCTAACCATTTGCCCATTTCGAGGACCATGCAACGTTAGGCCTCCTCACCTGTAAGACCGGCCGGCAACCACGCATTCCAGTATGGACTCACTATTCAGATTTGAGAATCGTTTGCGACTCGGAGAAGCCTTCGGCAAATTGAGCTGCCAGCCGGTCTTCCCAGCTTCGAAATACACCGGAGCTGTGTTTGCTTCCGTTCCCTTAGCGACAACCGTCAGCCACGGGGCCAAGTGCAAACGGGTATTCCGATCCGATCTGGAGAGGGATGTTGGCGCTCGAGAGCGGCTCGCACGCGTAATAATGATTTCTGCTCCAGGTCAGCGTGAAATTCGATCGCCAACGCCATGGAACAAAGATTTTCGAGGAGAAGAAAACTATGGGTAACTTTACGCGAAGAGGATTTGTGGGATCGCTCACCGGAATAGCAGGGGCAACGATGCTTGCCGGTCGGGCCAACGGTGCTCTTATAAGTCCCCCGCAAACACCGAAGGCAAGCGGACCGATCAAGATTACAGACCTCAAGTGTGCCATCATCGGCCGCAATCCAACCGTGCGCATCGTCACCGATCAGGGAATTTCCGGTTACGGTCAGGCCGAATCCGCCAAGCCGTTTCTCAAACCGATGGTCCTATTCTATAAGCGCTATCTCGTCGGCGAAGACCCCACCAACGTCGCCGCCATCATGTTGAAGATTCGCCGCATGGGCGCCTCTAAGCCGTGGGGCGCGGCGGTCAGCGCCATCGAAATCGCGCTCTGGGATGTCGCCGGACAAGCGGCCGGCTTGCCAGTCTATAAGCTGCTCGGCGGAAAGATCCGCGACCGCGTCCGTCCCTACGGAAACTCCGAAAACAACATAGGCGCCACCATGACGATGCCCCGCACGCCGCAGGATTACGCCGAGTTTGCCGCCAAGCTGAAGGAGGCCAAGGAAGGCTACACCCTGGTCAAGATGCCCATCGGCTTCCACAATACGCCCATGATGACGGCCATCCCTAACACCTGGTATGGCCAGGAATGGCATGGACCGGCGGCGCCTTACATGGATCGTGGGTTGATGACCGAACGTGGCATCGACAATTGCGTCGCCTGCGCCGAGGCCGCGAGAAAGGCCCTCGGCGCTGACATCGGCCTGGCTTTCGACTGCGGACCAGGCTGGGTAGTCAAGGACGCCATCCGCTTTGCGCGCGCGGTCGAACCACTGCACATTGCATGGCTTGAAGACCTGATCACCGGCGACTACGAGCCCTACCCAAAACCCCAGGTCTTCAAGGAAGTGACCCAAAGCACCTCGACGCCGATTCACACCGGGGAGGAACTCTATCTCCGGGAGAACTGCATGGAGGTGATCGAGACTCAGGCGGTCAACGTGCTCGGGCCGGACCCCGAGGATGTGGGCGGAATCGCCGAATTGAAGTGGATCGCCGAGTACGCCGATCTCCACGGCATCCTGGTGGCTCCGCACGGAATTTTCGATGGACTGTTCGGCGTCGCCGCGCAGGTGCATATGGGTGCGGCGCTGCCGCAGAACTATATTGCTTTCGAATACGCCAAGGGCGAGCCCGAATGGTGGTATGACATCGTGGACGGCTTGCCGGATCCGATTGTCAAAAACGGCTTCATCGACGTCTGGGACAAGCCGGGCCTCGGCATCACCTTCCGAGTCCAGCAAGCCAAGGCGCACCTTTCGGAAGAGGATCGCGACTTCTTCGACTAAGATGCATAGGCGCGCGGCACATGAAGTTCTGGCCCGTGCCTTCGTTGAGGAGCCGGCTTGAAACCCAGGGACGGGAAACCTAGGGCATACCGATTGCAGTAATTTCTGGGGATAGGTATGCTGTCCCCCTAGCTCCCCAGCTCCCCAGGGACACAAATGTTTACTTGTCTACGGGTAAGTGGTGCGTAAAAGTCCCTTCTGTCACCGTATCAGTATTTTTTCGTCGTGCAGCCACTCTCATCTTAGGGCTTTGCCCGGACATAATTGTGTTCCATGGTAGAGCACGCCACGGTAAGAACGGGACAATGTGCCCGCGATATGACTTCGAATGCCACAGAGCCTGGCAGGTGAGCGGCGAGACGAGCACGAACGCCCTTATGGGTTTGCACACCGATAACAATGAGATCTGAATGTCGGGCTCGTGCCACCTCGAGGATCCGCTCTGCACGAGCGCCGAACTCCACTACCACCTCGACGTTGTCCGTCAGGTCTTCATAGCCTGCCGCACGCGCATCTTCCAGGAACTTATTTGTCCTCGGCACTGCATTCGCAGGTGTCTCGTCGCCGTCGCAATCATTCACATGCAATAAAATCAGCGAGCTGTGAAAGGTAGCTCTCAGCGAGTCAGCAACAGGCAACGCGTGGATCGCGGCAGGCGAGAAGTTGGTAACGTAGAGAATCCGCTTAAATTCGGGTTTGGTTGAGACCATGGGTCCTACGACCAGGACCGGCTTGGACGAGAGCGAGACAATCTCCTGAGCCTTTGATCCATGGAGCAGCTTCCTGATCCCCTGTCTACCATGCGTTCCGATCACGATCAGGTCAACGTTGCTTTTACTGGCGACTGTGAGCAGGGTGGTGTAGACGCTACCGTAATCAGATACTGCCACATGAGGCGTGTATGAGGCTCCAGCAATGGAAGCTAGCGCGCCCTCTTCGGCTGCCATCAGCATCGTGTCCAACATGTGCCGTGCTTCGCGCCCGATCTGCGGACGATCGGAGTCCTCGGTAATGTGGGCGAGGAAAACTTTGCCCCCGTAATGATGGGCAATGGTTGTGGCGAAAGGAAACGCAAGCAGTGAGGTTTCGGAGAAGTCCACCGCCAGGAGGACGTTCGTCAAAGAAACACGAACCCGCTCGCCGATGACCATGGCAACGTTCCGTTTCAACCAACAAGCACACTACAGGAGAGCTGGATGCCAGTTTGTAAGAGCAGCGTCATGATAGCATGCGGGAAAGCCTTTTAGTTTGTCCTAAGGTGTCACTGGAACTCTCGGAGACCTGAATTCACGTCGATTCCTCTCCCGTCTAGCCCGGCAACGCCGTAAAATCCAACATGGACGGCCGAGGCGGTGTTCGAATTCTGCTTTGGCGGCAACGGCTCGCCCGACTTCTTAGTTCGCGAACTGCGATGGTGGAAACCCAAATCTGCCGAAGTTGTGCTGGTCCTCTCACCAGCGGAGTATGCGCCACTTGCACAGCGCAAGAGGCGTACCGGGAGATCCATAAAGACATTGCATTGCTGGTTCTACTTTCCCTTCTTGCTGTTGGCCTGTTTCTTGTGGCGAAGACGATGGCAAACAGTGAAAAGAGAATGGAAGAGAGAGTAGCGGGGATCTGGTATGCGCGAGGATCCAGCCAGTTAAGCTCGGGAAACGTTGAATCGGCAATTGGTTCGTTCCGGAGGGCGATTGCAGGTGACCGCGACAATCGGAAATTCGCGCTTGCCCTCGCCGACGCTCTTTTGACCGGAAATCATTCGGTGGAGGCTCGGGAGGCTCTGCTTCGACTGCGTGAATCGGACCCTGAGGATGCAAAAATCAATCTGTCGCTGGCAAAACTGGAAGCAAACTCCGGCAACATTTCCGATGCTCTGCGTTTCTACCAGAATGCGCTCTATGGAAGATGGACTGGGAACCGCGTTGACCAACGCAGGCAGGAGGTTCGACTCGAGTTGATTCATCTTCTTCTGGATCACCACGACCGGAACCGCGCCCTTTCAGAACTGTTGATCCTCGGAATGGAAACTCCCCAGAATGCGGTGGCCGATGCAGAAATTGCGAACCTCTTCTTGAGCGCAGGCGATGCCCAGCACGCGCTCACATACTTTGAAATCTCACTCCGGGCTGATCCACGCAATGCCGATTCCCTGGCCGGGGCTGGGGATGCAGCTTTCCGGCTGGGCGACTACACGAAAGCGCTGCACTACCTGCAAGCGGCAATGGATCGAGGACGAGACAGTGGCTTTCCCAAGCAACTCTTCGATCTCACCCAGACTGTTGTCTCATGGGATCCACTACAACCTCAGCTGAGTAAGTCTGAGCGTCAGGCGCGATTGCTTCGCGGCCTCGATCAGGCCCTGCGACGCGCCTCCAGCTGTGCCGGAGTCAACGTAAGTGGAGAAGAGACATCGGAGTTGAAATCCCTTCAAGCAGAGGCCGAGAAGACAAAACGCGCAATTCAGGAGAGCCGCAGGCCCCCCGACAGCGATGCCGTGCGCTCTGAATTTGAATTGATTTACCAGATTGAAGAAACCGCCAACAAGGTTTGCGGTGATGCGACCGGAGCCGACCTGGGGCTGATACTCATTGGACGCCGGCACCTGGGTGCACAATGAGGAGCTATGACTTCGCGCAGCGACTCAGAGTCCGTGAGAGCCAGATGTTCATCTTTATCACGATCCTGATCGGGGTTTTTGCTGGACTAGCTGCCGTCATGTTCACCTTATCGATCAAGTTCGTTACACTTTTCTTTTTTGGGATCGACCCTTCACCCCTGCGTGTTTTGGCGATTCCGACCGCGATCAGCTTCGTCTCAGGCATTTTATTGTGGAAGTATTTTCCTGAAGCACGAGGTAGCGGAGTCCCTCAAACGGAAGCCGCGTTTCATCTCAATCACGGACATATTAGGGCTCGTGTCCCTTTCGGAAAATTTGTCACTGGCGTGTTGTGTATCGGGTGCGGACATTCGATGGGACGCGAGGGGCCGTCCGTTCAGATTGGGGCTGGATTGGCGTCCATCATCGGAAGGTGGTTCCATCTGTCTCCAGCACGTGCACGGAATCTGGTTCCAGTAGCCGCAGCAGCGGCTTTGGGAGCTGCGTTCAATACACCCATTGCGGCCGTGCTGTTTGCGCTCGAAGAAATCATTGGCGACATGAACGCTGTCTTGCTCGGATCCGCTGTCGCCGCCTCAGTCACGGCGGTCGTTGTCGAGCGCTCGATTCTAGGAAATAATCCGGTCTTCCACGTTCCCGCATATCACCTGTTTAATTCGACGGAGCTGGTCGCCTACGCTGGTCTGGGCATAGTGGGCGGAATCCTGTCTCTGGCGTTCAGTCAGGGCTTGCTGCGTGTCCGCGCATTCTTTCTAAGGTGGCCCGTCAAGACCCATTGGTTTCAACCGGCCGTCGGAGGACTGTTCATCGGTGCACTGCTGATCTTCGTTCCTCAGGTCCGTGGTGTGGGATACGAATTTGTCGATCAGGCATTGAGCGGTAGCCTTCTTTTCAGAACGATGGTGATTTTGTGCATAGCAAAACTGGTCGCAACCATTATTTCCTATGCGTCGGGTAACGCAGGCGGCATCTTTGCGCCAACGCTTTATCTCGGCGCGATGGCGGGGGGATCGGTTGGCTTTCTTGTACACCGATTCGCACCGCTGGCGACCAGCAGCCCAGGGGCCTACGCCTTGGTTGGGATGGGTGCATTGTTTGCCGGAATTATTCGCGCTCCGCTCACTTCCGTTTTCATGATTTTTGAGTTGACACAGGATTACCAGATTTTCTTGCCGTTGATGATCGCGAACATGCTGAGCTTTGTAATCGCACGGCATTACCAATCGAAGCCCCTTTACCGAGCCCTGTTGGAACAAGACAACGTCCACCTGCCTGACGTGAGGGCACGAAGCACTTTCCCAAGTTGGAGGGCACACGACATCATGACGCGTGAATTCACGATGGTTCCTTCAGGCGCCACAGTGGAAACGGTTGCGAACTCATTTGTGGAAGATGGACTTAAGTGCCTGCCCGTCGGTGACAACGACTCGCTTCTTGGATTGGTGACCCGGGAACAGGTTCAGACAGCGATGACAACCGGGTTGGGAGACAAACCGATATCATCGATCGCGACGAGAAACTTTCCCCACGCACACTCCGACCATCCGATAGAGGTGGTGATGGAACGATTGGATAAGAGCCCCGGGTTGCTGCCCGTAGTCGACCGAAAGGCGACCGGGCAACTGAACGGAGTGATCACACCGCAAGATGTGACCCGTTTTGTCGAGAGAAAATGGAGAGACAGAACCGGGAGTACAGCGGGGGTATGAATGTTCTTGAAGCATTGAGTTGAAGCGCTTTAAACGCTGTCTCAAAACATACCTCGAGGAACGCAGGAACACCTGCGCGTCGCGGGGACCGGACAATGAACGCACCAATCTTCCGGCGCTGGAAATTTTCGCTCGCGTTCCATGCTGATCAGCCGAGCAAACAGACAGCGAAAAACGTCAGGTAATAAGCGTACAGTTGTCTCCAAGCCATTCCTATGCGGAACCTTCTGCGGAATCTCCACTACGGCGTGCGCGGGTTGCTCAGGAACCCCGGCCTCACGTTTACCGTATTGCTGACGTTGGCGCTGGGCATAGGCGCCACCACGGCGATCTTCACCATAGACTATGCGTCGCTGATCGCAGATACCCCTTTTCCCAATCCGGACCAGCTGGTCGTGGTCTGGTCCAGAGTGAATGGCCATCCCAACGGCGTTTCGGCCGGCGATTACCTCGACTGGAGCCGGCAGAACACAACCTTTAAGGACCTGAAAGCCGTCGCGGAGGGCGAGTTCAACATTTCCAGCAAAGACCAACCCATCAGCGTCGAGGGCGCCAGCTATACGCCGGGCTACTACACCATGTTAGGCACCCCGTTCGCCATGGGGCGTGATTTCCTGCCGGAAGAAGGGCAGGCAGGCAAGGATCAAGTCGTCATCCTGACCCACAAGCTTTGGCAGAGGTTGGGCGCCGATCCCCACATCATCGGTAAGACGATGAGTATCGATGGCTCCCCACGCACCGTGATAGGCATAACGGATGTGGGGCAGGCCGATCGCGCGCCGGCCCAGGTGTGTGTGCCGCTTGTCTTCAGGCCGGAGCAGATCAACCACGACTTTCATTGGCTGCTGGTGATGGGACGGTTGAAACCGGGAGTCACTATCAAGCAGGCGCAAGCCGATATGGATAACGTCACCGCGCATATCGCGCAGGCTTACCCCACGAGCAATCACGGCTGGGGCGCCGTGGTGGACCCGGAAAAACTGGAATGGGTGCCTAAAGAGACGCAGCTCATCTTATGGCTGCTGCTCGGTGCGGTGGGCTTTGTTCTCTTGATCGCTTGCGCCAACGTGGCCAATCTATTGCTTGGCAGGAGTATGAGCCGGCAGAAGGAAATGGCCATCCGCAGTTCCCTGGGCGCGACCCCGGCCATGATCTTCGAGCAGCTTCTGACCGAAAATCTCCTGCTGGCCTTTCTCGGCGGGGCTCTCGGCATCGCCCTCGGCTATGCCTTGCTGCAAGGCGTGCTCGCGTTGATGCCGCGCGGAACTCTGCCCACTGAGGCGGATTTGCGCATAAACCTGCCTATCCTCTGCTTCGCGATCGCCGTTACGACGCTCACCGGTCTTCTTTTCGGCTGTGTTCCGGCCTGGTATGCCTCGCGTATCGATCCTGCCGAGCCGCTCAAGGAGGGTGGCCGCTCCGGCACCGGCAGTGGACGCCACCGTCTGCGCAGGGCGCTGGTGGTGAGCGAGTTTGCCTTGGCGCTTACCTTGCTCGCCGGGGCGGGATTAGCCATTCACAGTTTCCGCAATTTGCTGAATGTCGATCTGGGCATTCGCACCGACCACATTCTGACCTTCTATCTTCAGGTTCCTGACTCCCGCTCCAAAGAGCCCGACCAGATCATCTCCTACTACCGCCGCATGATGGCGGCCATTCAGGCTCTGCCGGGAGTCTCGCATGTCGCGGTGGCAACCAGCAGGCCACTGGAAGGTGCGGGCTTCGGTATGCCCTTCATCATTGCCGGCAAATCCGGCGTCGTTGACCCATCCCAGCGACCCGGTACCGGGTTCGGCATGGTCACGCCGGACTATTTCCAGACCTATGGCATTCGCCTGGACAAGGGACGATTTTTGAACGACCAGGATACGGCCTCGAGCGTAAAGGTAGCGGTCATCAACGAAGAATTAGCGCGCAAGTATCTGGGCGGAACCGATCCTTTGCAACAAAGGCTGCTGGTGGAGCAGTTAATTCCCGGCGTCACCAAACTGGGCCCTCCGGTGGAATGGCAGATTGTCGGCGTATTTCACAACGTGCGCGATTTCGGATTGCGTCGGGATTATCCCGAGATGCTGGTTCCGTTCTGGCAGATACCGTGGCCGAATACGGGTATAGGCGTGCGCACTGCGGAGAATCCTGCTTCTATGACGAAGAGTATCGCCGCCGCCGTGCACTCCGCAGATCCGCAGATCGCGCTCTCCGATACGAAAACGATGGAAGAGGTAAGGGACCAGGGATTAGCCGGTGATCGCTTCAGCATGGTTCTCTTTGCCGCTTTCGCGGGAGTGGCCTTGTTGCTGGCCGCTGTGGGCATTTATGGCGTGATGAGCTTTTCCGTCACCCAGCGCGCCCACGAAATTGCATTGCGCATGGCGTTGGGGGCGACTCGCGGGCGAGTTATCGGCCTGGTTATCAAAGAAGGCGTGATCCTGGCTTCCGCCGGTTTGGCTCTGGGCCTGGCCGGCGCATACTTCGTGGAGCGCACCATGCAAGGCATGCTCTTCGGCATTGGCAGGTTTGATCTCTCCGCCTTTGCGGCGGTGGGCTCGATCCTGTTGACGACAGCCTTGCTGGCCTGCTACCTGCCCGCCCACCGCGCCGCCTCCACAGAGCCCATGGCCGTCCTGCGCAGCGAGTGACGAACGATCCGGCTCTCACAGGACTGGGGGAGGTTTCGTGGACGAAATCAGGAATCAGTCACAGAAATCATGTCGGTAAGTGGAGAGCAACATGCGTAGAGCGGCCTGGAAATTTAATTGCCGAACGAGCTAGCGCTCTAAGAGGTTGGACGGATTCCTGCATTTGCTCTTCTGTAGGCGTGTACCGCTCCTGGTTTTGACGCTGGACCAGAACACGCTCCAATGTGGGTTCTTTTCGGGGTTCTTTTCAAATTTTGCTGCACGGAATCTGCTCAGGATTGACTAGCTCCACCACGGAGTCTGACGATGGCATAGACCGTAAAAATAATTGATCCAGCGTAAAAAGCCGCTAGCATGATCCCATAAACTCGTCCCGGTTGCAGCCAAGCCCATAGATTGTAGGAATTCTTATCGAGCATTTGTTCCAAAAATTTAACGGCCAGGTATTGATAAAACGCCCCAGCAAGAATGGTCGTCAGAAAGCAAATCCACATGGCTATCATCCAGGCGTCTGCGATATTTGTGTCCTTCGGGACGTGCAGAATTTCATGGGCAAATGTGAGGGTGAGAGTCAACGCGAGTCCGCTCAGTTGCATGTAGCTCTTCGCATTGTCGCTGAACATTTGCATGATCTTCTCTTGCCGGTCGAAGGCCAGGTGGCGATCCTCAGCTCTTGACGAATCGTGAGACTGAGTTCCATCCTGTCTTTTCATGACTGGGATGATAGCATCCACGGAACGCCCTATTGCTTTTCAGAAATCCGGGATCGAGTTTGCGAACCAACGAGATCGGCGCAGAGCGTGACCCGGCTCGACCCGCAGTTTCACAAGCACTACGTTCACCTGTCCCGCAACAAGCCCAAGGCAGTCGCCAAGGTGGCTGCGGCACGTAAATTGGCCGTACGGCTTTACTGGGTGCTACGCACCGATCAGAACTCCCAGAAAGCCGTGCCTATCGAGAGCAGCCCGCGGGTGCCCCTGGTCGGCGCAAGCTAGACCGCTACATTGATTGGGCGCTCTCGCATCCCATCGGGCGAAGAAGGAGGGGAAATGATGGAAATCGATACTGCCGATTCCCACATTCCCCCTCCTCTACGGCGGCGGGATGTTCGCAACATGAATCATGATCGATTCTTCGATCGAATCGATGGGCGGTGGCAGGCCAAAAGCCTCCCACTGATACTGATTAACGCGTGATGACAAAGGGTACTGGTCCTCTACCGCCTTGGCCAACACGCGGTGATTATTCACCGGACAGGACATCCCTGCCCTTGACAAAACCTTCGACCTTATCGAGGGGCACCCGTCCGATTCCATTCGGCCTTTGCTTCGATACGGACCCTGTAGGCACTTGCGGGGACAGACGGACCAACCCCTAATGCAAATGCCACATCTACGAATCCCGATACTGCCGCGGTCTGAACCGTTCAGTCTAGCTTCCTAAAAACTGTTCTCAAACTATCGGAAAGATGCTCACCATCGAGCGGCAGGTGATTCGCTTCACCCATCGAGATGATCGCGCGGTGTTCGTTGATCAGAATCATCGTAGGCCACAGCGAAATCTGGAATCGATCTTGCAACAAGTTTTTGTCGAACCGGGCCTCGCGCCAGGGGATGCCCATCAATCGCACTACCTTCTCGGCTGTTCCCGGTGTCTCGTCACCGTTCATCCCCAAAATCTCAAATCCTTGCCCATGGAACTCCTCATACACCTTCTTCTGTTTCGGAAGGTCTTCCATACAGGGCACGCACCACGTTGCCCAGAAGTCCAACAGGACAAATCGGCCCTTCACCTCGGACAAGTGCCGTCGCGTGCCGCTAAAATCCGTAAACGCAAAATCCGGCAGCACTGATCCGATCAAAAGGCGGATGCGATGATCGGCCGATGCGGGCACCGATCGCAGCACAAACCGATCTGCTTTCAAGTCCACCGACTGTATCTGAAGCGTTAGATCACTCACCCGGAACACCGGAGCACTCCCTCGTGCGCGTAAGAACTCCCCGCCGCCTGGAGTCATATCGAACTTACCGTTGCCATTAATATCCAGCCACTCGCGCCCATCCCTAAGCGAGATCCCCAGGTCGTCAAAGTCATATTCAAACCTGACCAGCAACGTGCGATTCGGAAGCTGGGCATATCCCTGTACAAACGGCTGAGCGGTATAGGGCACCGCAAGCTGACCCGGACCCGCCGGGGACGAAACATGGTCCTTAATGAGCCAGACGCCCATCGGGCAAACACGAAACGGTCCCTTGGGCAGGTCGACATCGAAGCCTGCCAGGCTTTTCAGGCGATCGTCGGGCGGTTGCTCAACAGTGCGAAAAGGAATTCGTTCTCCCGCCCCGAAGCGCCCATCTCTGTTTGCGTCAACGTAAAGGATGTCGCTTCCTGCGGACGGTCGAACGATCAGCGCGTTATAGCGTAGGGCACCGTCCTTCGGCAACGCGAGTTTGCCGGCGAAGACCTTGTCTGCTGGCTCCGTTGTCACTCCAAGCAACTTCGCGTCGTCTGCCGAAACCGGATCGAAGATCGCGAAACTCAAACCGGAAAGGTCCACATGAAGCCCTGCCTCGAGCTTTCCGGCATACTCCGTTTGGGCCACTACCCCCAACGGGGAGAGGACGATCAAAAACAAGAGGGGACCTGAATGCAAAAGCCGTCTCACAAGGGCCATGCTCCTCCAGTCGAGTCAGGTTGGCATTGCACAATACGTTCTCTCTGGTAAGCAGAGAATAAACGTTTTTATTGCTATGTAGCAAACTATATACTAAATTGAATGACGTACGAAATTGGCTCGAAAGTTAGCTATTGGTTGAAGGATTTTTCCGGCGAAATTCGTTACTGCGCAAATGGAGAGTGTGAGTATTGGGAAGGAAGCAAGGGTGACGACAGCATCCATTACCAGCTTTAAGAGCAGATGAGATTGCTTCAATCGCTATCAACTTTCCCCCGGAGGGGCTTATGGCGCATAGGGCGCGCACTTTTTTTCGAGGCTTAGGGCGGTTGTGCGGCCCTTCGCAGGTCAGCGACGATCGCTGTGGAGATTCGCTGCATCCGGATTGGCCTGCGGGGAATTCCTGAAGCAGTCGCGGTATCCAGTCTTTTTTCGTGAAAGAAAAGCAAAAAAAATGAGCGATTTTGCATCCCTGTCCGTCTAAGCTGTGAATTACGAGTAAGACTGCGACGTGAGGCGAAGTGTAAGTCAACACCTGGATTTGACCGACTATATTTATGGTGTTGCGTTGACAGGAGCACCGTTGGATGCAAGCACCTCTTGTTGAGCCTGACACTGAACCCTCGTCCGTCCTGGAGCCAACCAGCCAGCAGCAAAGTTGGTGGCGCAAGAGACGTTGGCCAGTCCTTATCGCCGCAATCGTATTGTGTACTCTGGCCACAACTCTGTGGCTGACGAGACACAAGAAGGCCCCGGCCTCTCACAGCCCCCTATCCTCTACCCCGACTGAAACCAACGGCGTCTTGCGGCTCAAGGGCACGACCCAAGCGGTCCGGACACGTTCCATCCAGGCCCCACTTCTTGCTGGAGAAAAGGAAGGCACTCTCACCATCACTGACCTGCGGGCAGCCGGCTCCAGCGTAAAGCAGGGAGACATTCTGGTGGAGTTTGACCGCCAGGCCCAACTACGCGACTCCCTGGACAAACAGGCGCAAAATAGCAAACTGGCTGACGATGTGTTGCAGGAAGAAGCCAAAGAAGATGCGGCTCGGGCCAAGGACGAAACCGAAATCAAGGTAGCCGAAGGCGATCTAGCCAAAGCGGAACTGGAGATGCAAAAAGTCGAGTTGCTCTCGCGGATTGATGCCGAAAAAGCCCGGGAAACCCTGGACGAAGCCAAAGCGACGCTGGATCAACTCAAAGAAACCTTCAGTCTGAAAAGGAAGACGGCGCAGGCCTCCATTAGCATCCTCGAAATCCAACGCGATCGTGCCCGCGAAACCATGTTGCATGCCCAGGCAAACGCCGCCCTCATGCAGGTTCATTCCCCCATCAGCGGAGTCGTTGTTCTCAACACCATCTGGAAGCAGGGGAATATCGGAGAAGTGCAGGAAGGCGATCAAGTGCGGCCAGGCGTGCCCTTCATGCAGGTCGTCGACCCTTCCGAAATGGAGGTACAGGTTCCGGTCAATCAGCAGGATGTGCTGGCGCTTCACGACGGGGAAAAAGCGCGCGTACATCTTGATGCCTACCCCGACCTGGTTTGTCCCGCACAGTTGAAAGTAATCGACCCTATGGGAAGGCCCGGCGACTTTTCTCAAAAGGTGCGCACCTTTTCCGCCACCTGGTCCATCATGTGCACCGACCCGAGGCTGTTGCCCGGCCTGTCGGCCGCGGTAGATACCATGCCGTCTGGCGCCCCTAACATCGCTGAGAACATGCGATGACGGGTCGAATCCGGAACCTGCTCACGCGGCGCAAGGCCATGATCGTGGCCGCAATCCTGTTCGCAAGCAGTGCCGCCATCTTTGGATTGGTACACCTCTCCCATCGATCCTCTACCATTCCAGCATTCGCGGTGAAACGAGAAGAGTTCGTCGATAGTGTTCAGTTTCGAGGCGAAGTGAAGGCGATGAAGTCGTTGAGCATCTCCGCTCCGGCCGAGGCGGGAGAGTTGCAAATCCTCAAGATCGCAAACAGTGGCGTCGATCTGAAGAAGGGCGACTTGATCGTCGAATTCGACAAATCGAAGACCGAGCAGGATCTGGCGCAGGATAGATCGGCCCTCAAATCGGCCCAGGCAGCCATCGACCAAATGCGGGCGCAATCGCGCCTCACCGAAGAAGAAGACATGACCGCCGTTACCAAAGCCCAATACGATGTGGAAGTGGCAAAGCTGGACGCCAGCAAACAGGAGATCGTATCCAAAATCGAGGGAGCCGAAGCCAATCTGAAAGTAGCAAACACCCAGCAGAAACTGCATGAAGTAGAAGAAAAGTTGAAGTCAGATCGCGCCGTTATCCACGCCAACGTCGATAGCAAATTAGACGCGAGCAAAAAAGCGGCGTATGACCTCGAGCGTGCGCAGCGCTCCCTGGCCACCATGACCTTGGTCGCACCTTCCAGCGGCCTGCTCAATCTGGTATCGGTTTGGCATGTGGGGAATATGGCTCCGTTCAAGCCGGGGGAGAGGGTCTGGGCGGGGGCGCCGATCGCCGAACTACCAGATGTTTCCACTTTGCGGGTCTCGGCGCGAGTGGACGAAGCGGATCGTGGCCGTCTTGCAGCCCACCAATCCGCAACCGTTCAACTGGATGCGATTCCTGAACGGCAGTTTAGCGGCAAGCTCGAACAGATCGGCACCATCGCCACCATGGATTTCTCCGCAGGCTGGCCCATACCCAGAGATTTCAATCTCCAGATCGCGCTGGATCAGAAAGATCCGCGCCTTAAGCCCGGCATGACCGCGCAGATCACCGTAATCGTTGACCGCATTCCCAATGCAATTGCCATCCCGGTGCAAGCCTCTTTTCAGAAGTCTGGTCAGACGGTGGCTTACGTCGTGGATGGATCAAAATATCGGGAACAACCGATCGAGGTTAGCCGTAGGAGCCGCGATCGCATCCTTGTCTCCAGCGGTTTACACCCCGGGGATCGAGTGGCACTGCAGGATCCTACAGCCAAGGATCCTTCGGTAAAGGAATGAGCAGGCACGCATGAAGCTGAGACCTCTTACCCGCTGGTCAACCCTCGCGGCAATTCTTGCCGTGGTCATCCTGATTGGGTTTGCACTGAGCCGGTCTCGCCTCGCGATCGCAAGCGACGGCATTCCCCTGGCCCAGGTTAAGCACGGCAACCTCGATCTGAAGGTTCATGCCAACGGCGAACTCAATGCGACCCATACCATGATGCTCACCGCTCCGGCTGTTGGCGGCGGCGCACTGCAGATCACTCGGCTGCTGGCTGGCCGTTTGCCGGTAAAGAAGGGCGACGTCGTGATCGAGTTCGATCCGAGCGAACAGCGCTACAAGCTGGAGCAGAGCCGCTCGGAATTATTGCAGGCCGAGCAGGAGATCACCAAGGCAAAGGCAGACGCTGCCGTGCTTAAGGCCCAGGATAAAGTGGCGCTGCTCAAGGCCCGCTACGATGTGAGAAAAGCGGAACTTGATGTGCAGAAGAAAGAGATCGTGAGCGCCATCGATGCGGCAAAAAATGACGCCGCCCTCAAGCAGGCTAAGCAGCTGCTCGCCGAGCTGGAGAGAGACATTGAATCGCACAACAAGTCGGGGCAAGCCTCGGTCTATTTAGCCCAGGAGAAATACAACAAGTCAAAACTGGAGATGGATCAAGCGCAGCAAAATATCGACAAGATGAGCGTCACCGCGCCGATGGATGGACTGATTTCCATTCAAAAAAACATGGATGCCACGGGAGGTTTCTTTTTTACCGGCATGTCGGTGCCGGATTACCACGCAGGCGACCAGGCGCAAGCGGGAAGCGCCATTGCCCAGGTAGTCGATCCAACAGAACTGGAACTAAAGGCGAAGATAAGCGAACGTAATCGCGGTAACGTCAAGCAGGGGCAATCCGTAGACGTAGTGTTCGATGCATTGCCTGGGCGCACGTATCACGCCAAGGTCAAACAAGTCGGCGGAATGTCAACCCGTGAATTTTTCGAGGATGACGCCGGGGGCACCTTCGATGTCACCATGCAGCTTTCCGATGCGGACGCACCTCTGCACTCGGGGATGACAGCGCAGCTCTTATTTCTTGGTGACACCAGAAAAAATGTGTTTTACCTCCCTCGCCTGGCGCTATTCCTCAAGGATGGCAAGCACATCGTTTACATGAAACACGGTAAGGATTATGAGCAAAAGGAAATCGAGATCAAGGACGAAACAGAAAGCCGCGCTGTGATCGAGGGACTGAGCGAAGGGACTTCCGTTGCCATGATCGATCCGACGCTTCCACGAAAACAACAAAGCGCCGGCGCCCCCGCAACGCCCGGCGGAGGGACACCTTAGATGTCCAACACATCGGGAAGCACTGCTCCGCCTGCCCGAGGCCTCAATTTCGCCTACCAGCAGTGGGTTCGGGACGTACAGCTCGGCCTACAGAACCTCATGCTGCACGGGCTTCGTTCACTGTTGACCATGCTGGGCATGATCTTCGGAGTGGCGGCCGTGGTCGCCATGTTGTCCATTGGTGCCGGCGCCAGGCAGAAAGTGATGGCGCTCATTGAACAGATGGGTGTCCGCAATCTCATCGTGGAGGCCAAAGAAACCACCGAGTGGCAGGCCCATCAAAAGATGCGCAAGACTTCTCCCGGCTTAACTCTTGAGGACTATCGCGTCATACTTGATGACGTTGACGGCATTCAGGCGTCGACGCCCCGCAAGCGTGTGACCCCATCCAAGACCATTCCAAAATCGCAGCAGGATGTGCCTGCCGTCTTCGGAGTCGAACCGCAGTACCAGCAAATTGCCGGCCTTCACCTGTTGAGCGGTAAGTTTTTCGATCGTCAGGACGAAGATCATGCCGCTTCTGTCTGCGTTTTGGGCATTGCCGCCAAATTCAACCTGTTTGGAGCGGCCGATCCGATCGGGCAGTACGTAAAGGTAAATGAGCAATGGTTCCGCGTGATCGGCATCGTGAGTCCGCAACTCAGCGCGCAGACCGACGTGGCGGGAGTGCCTACCGAAGACCCCAACAACGTCATTTATATTCCCTTCCAGGCGGCCATCCTTCGTCTGGAAGACAGCTACAGCGAAGTGCGGGATGAAATTGATGGTATCTATCTCAACCTGCGGGACAAC
Source organism: uncultured Acidobacteriaceae bacterium (assembly GCA_963830325.1). Lineage (GTDB taxonomy): Bacteria > Acidobacteriota > Terriglobia > Terriglobales > Acidobacteriaceae > PALSA-350. The sequence goes on along the minus strand of CAWHMV010000018.1, from coordinate 157,237 downwards.
GTCGACATGACAGCGGCGGCACAAGTGGTCAGCGCCGTTCTCAATTCCTCTCATCATGGAGCGAGCGACTTTAGTGTCATTGTCCCTGCCGAACTTCTTGCCGAGCAACAACGCACGGAGCGTCTATTCAATGCCGTCATGGTTGCTATCGCGTCCATCTCTCTGTTCGTTGGCGGTATCGGAATCATGAACATTATGCTGGCCAGCATCCTTGAGCGCACACGCGAAATTGGTCTTCGCCGCGCAGTTGGCGCGCAACAATCCGACATCATTCGACAGTTTGTCGTCGAAGCCACCACCATCTCCTTCACTGGCGGAACGCTGGGTATCATCTTTGGCTTCATCCTGTCTCGTCTGATCGCCTGGCTGGCAGGATGGTCGACCATCGTAACCGCAAGTTCGATCGCACTTGCTTTTCTCGTGTCCATCAGCGTGGGGCTGGTTTTCGGGATTTATCCTGCGATGAAAGCGGCCCGCCTCGATCCGGTAGACGCAATCCGCTATGAATAAAGTTGAATGACGAAGAGCACACCTTATTGAGTAGATTTCGATAGTATCCCGGAGCGGCACGATGGGTCTTTTCCGCATTGCACTGTTTTGTTTGCCTATGTTGATCGCCTTCTTCCCGGCGGATGCGCAGTCACCTGAAAGCTATTCGGCGCTCCTGACGCAGCAGGTAAAGTCCGGCAAACTTTCTCCTCCGGCGCACGTGCAAGACTATGTGATCGACGGCAGGTTACATCTTCGTCTTCAGGATGCGGTGCGCCTGGCGCTTGAAAATAACAGCAATATTCGCATCGAAGAAACCCAGGTGGAAGCGCAGAAGTTTTCCCTGCTTGGCACCTACAAGCCGTTTGACCCCTTGATCCAAAGCAGCGCGAATGTCAATCGAGTATCGTATTCCGGTTATAGCCAACTGCAAGGTGTGGGCGATACCAGTAGCGCTGCTCTGAACACGCTGAGTCAGACTGTGCAGACGAGTTACACCCAGACGTTCATGACCGGAACCAATATATTCGCCGGTTTTTCCAGCAATCGAACGTCCACCAACAACAGCTTTTACTTTCTTAATCCATACGTCAACTCGACGGTGACCCTGCAGTTTACCCAACCTCTTCTGCGCTATGCCGGGCGCTTTGCCAACACTGCTCCTCTCGTCATTGCTCGACGCGCTCTTCAGCAATCGCGCGCCAGCTTTGAGGCCCAGGTGAACGACGCTATCCTGCAAGTTGTCACGGAATACTGGACCGTCGTCCAGGCACGCGGAAGCTTCGATGTCGAGCGGAGGTCGCTCGCGTTGGCCGAGAGCAGCTATCAACATGACAAGCGGGCTCTGGAACTCGGCGCCTTGCCGCCGCTCGACATCTATCGCTCCCAATCGGAAGTGGCTGCTCGCCGGCTGCAGGCCATCCAAAGCGAATACGTTCTTAAGCAGGCGCAGGAGGCCTTTCGTTTTACCATCGGTGTGGATCAGGATCCGGCGCTGGCAGCGCTCGAGCTGGACCTGGTCGAGAAGCCGGAGCCAGAGGGAGAGATCGAGAATGTCGATCCTGTGGAGATCCTTAGAAAAGCGCTCATCGCCCGTCCGGAAATTGCCGCGGCGAACGATGCCCTCGCCAATGATGAAACCAGCATTCGGCTCGCCCACAACGCCCTGAAGCCTGACCTCTCGCTCACTGGCTTCTATCAGACCAACGGCATTGGGGGAAATCAATATGACCTGAACACAGGGCAATTGATCAGCCAGGGCGGCTTGGGAACATCGTTCAGCCAGATGTTTGGCTTTGGTTTCCCGGGGTACGGGGGCACACTCACTCTGAACCTTCCGCTCAGGAATCGAGCCGCGAAAGCGAATCTAGGCAGTGCGCTGGTAGCACGGCGGCATGATTTATACACCTCTCAAGTAACTAAAGAAGAGATAGTTCGGCAGGTCAAGGATTCTGTGCATCTGTTGGAAGAGGCGAAGCTCACTCTTGCAGCGGGCACAGAATCTCTGGAACTTGCCCGGAAGTCACTCGCTGCCGATCAGCGGAAATACGAACTTGGCGCTGAGACGAATTTTTTTGTATTGGATTCTCAAACTAAACTCGCGCAATCGGAACTCAACCTGTTACAAACGCAGATTAGCTACCAGATCGCACGCGCCACCGTCGATCGCGCGACAGGCAGCTTGCTTGAACCCTATCACGTGCAAATCGCAGAGCTATCTCCGTAACTGCGAAGAACCATCACCGGACATCGTGGAGAAGCACGGCCTCTGAGGTGGGCGCCTCCAGGATGAGGCCAAGCTTTTTGCCGTCCGGTGATGGCCGAATCCAATTCACCATCCTCCCTGGCAGGCTTGCCACCTTTACGGGAGTAGCTGTGTCCAGGGGTTGCCGCCAGATCGTTGCGTCCTCGCCTTTCTCAGTGACGTAGAAGATGCTCCTGTTGTCGGCTGAAAACGCGAAGCGGTCAAAATCATCAAAATCACGGGTGGCGAAGCTTCGAATCGTTCGCAGAGAATCGAGCGAAACGATCTGCAGAGGCGCGCCTTTGCCGGCGGCGGCAGTGGCGAGCAATTTGCCATCCGAAGAAACGTCAAACCATACACGCCCTTGCGCTACCTTCTGCGGAGCCCCACCCCGGAGGGACTGCCGCATCAGAATCGGATTGTTCCCGTCGGTGGCATCGGCATAGAAGACCCATTCGCCATCCGCCGTGCACTCCGGCAATGTATCCATCGGTCCCTTCGTCACCTGTGTCAATCCGCTGCCATCGAGATGGAGTGTATAGACGCGACGAAGATCCCCCTGGAGAGCGGCGCCGACAAGGACCATCGTGTCCCCCCCACAGAAAGACGGCTGGCCAAACAAAAATCCGTTCTTTACATTCACCGCAGTCGTTTCGTGTTTGAGAAGATTGACTACCCTCAGATTTCCGGCGCCGTTGGCCACAATTGTGTTGTTATCCAACCAGGTGAACCACACCAGTTCGCCGGTTTGGTCTTCCCGCAACGAGCCCGCCAGAGGGAGTTCTGCGAATCTTGCGTTCAAGTCGTTTTGCGTGGTGGCGATGGTCCTGGCATCGGCGGTGAGACTGATGCCCGAATAAACGCTCAGGTCGTTCGTGATCTGTCGCAACTTTCCCGAGGGATAGGAAAGAAAGCTGACCGGGGCAAAGTCGATCTTTTCCCACCCGGTTATGAAGAGACCTTTCCCGTTTGGGATCCACCGCATGTCATTCAGGTATCCGCCCAGCGCAGCGGAGGAAGCTACGGTGCGCGTCGATTCCGAGCCGAACTCGAGGCTCTCGACATTGCCAAGCGCGTCTTCGAGAACAGCGAATCTGCCGCTCGGAGAACAAGCGGCAAGCTCTGGAAATGGTTTTTTCCCGTTGGCCAGAACCTGCTCGTCGCTGCCGTCCGCGTTGGCGCTGAGGAATTGGTAAGAACCCGCGGTGTGGCCCTGGCGATAGAAACACACTCTCTGGCCCCCATCGATGAAGGTGAGAGGGAAATCTACTCCGGCAATTACTCGTGTCGGTTGACCGCCGAGAACCGGTATCCTATACTCGTCCCGCCGATCGGGCCTGGGCAGCCCCAGGGCATCGATCCGAAAATAGATGTAGCTGCCATCCGGAGAAAACGTGACGCGATCATATTTGTAGGCCGGATCCTGGACAATCGCTCGCTGGCTGTTGGTCGGAATGTGATGAAGCAAGAGGGACTGCGCACCATTCGCGTCATTCACCACGGCCGCCAGATAGATACCGTCCGGCGAAATGGCAATACTCCCTACGTGTTTGCTGTCGATCACTCTTTGCAGCGAGTAGTGCGCAAACGGCGATTGCTCACGATCCGCCGCGAAGTAGTAGGTGGCGAAGGATGCCGCAACTACCGCGGCAAGCGAGATCCACCAGACCAGCGCTTTTCGTTGCCGGCGCTGTTGCGGCCCTTGGACGGCAGCCGACGACGAAATACCCGAGTCCGACAGGGCTTCCAAGGCAAAGGCCAGGTCCGAGGCGGACTGGAAGCGTCGCTCGGGATTCTTCTCCAGGCAGCGATGGACAACGCGCTGCAACCCGGGAGGCACGTTGTGCGCGATTTGCGAAACGCCCGGCGGATCTTCACGCAAGATGGCCGTCATCGTCTCGGCGGAAGTCGAATGCTGAAAGGCGCGCTTGCCGGCCAACATCTCATACAGTACGGCGCCAAACGCGAAGATATCGGTCCGATGATCGACCAACTCGCCTCGCACCATTTCCGGAGACATATAGCCGGCCGTGCCCATCACCGCGCCAGAATCGGTTTGGTAAGTCTGGGTCGGCGCGCTGTCGTCCTTCTCCACCTTCGGCTGTTGCGGCTGCATCAATTTCGCCAGGCCGAAGTCCAGAATCTTGATCCGGCCTTCTTTGGTGACGAACAGATTCTCCGGTTTCAGGTCCCGATGAACGATGCCTTTGTCGTGCGCTGCCGCGAGCCCATGAGCGATCTGAACGCCCATGTCGACCGCCCTGCGAAGCGACATGGGGCCATGCCTCAACTGCTGTCGCAGAGTGTCTCCCACCAGCAGTTCAGAAACCAGGTAGGGCGCTCCCTCGAAGACGCCGAATCGATAGACCGCAAGGATGTTTGGATGGTTCAGAGCCGCGGCCGCCTGTGCCTCCTGCTCAAAGCGCCACAGCCGGTCGGGGTCTTTCGCAACAAAGGGCGGAAGAACCTTGATCGCCACGTCTCGCTTTAAAACCGGGTCGCGGGCACGATAAACTTCGCCCATCCCGCCCGCGCCCAACAGGCCCAGAACTTCATAGCCATCAACTTTCGCGCCCGCGGCCAGTGCCATGTTGAGGCGGATTATACCTGCACGCCGCAGCCGGTGACAGAACCTCGAATCATGGTTGGGATGTCTTTCGAGCCTCGTCACGAAGAGGGTGTGTGAGAACTCAATTTCCAAACTCAGTCCCGAAGGGACGGCTGAACTTAGCCCAGGACGCTAGTCCTGGGTTGGATTTGAAAGGACGACCAGTCCCGCAGGGACGGCTGAAAATGGGTCGCGACGCAATCCTGGACAACCTTCAGCCGTCCCTGCGGGACTCAATCATGTTTCATGATTGACCCAGGACTAGCGTCCTGGGCTAAGTTCAGCCGTCCCTTCGGGACTGAGTTTGGAAATGAGAGTCCTCAGCGGCAGTCAATGCGCGATAGCAATTGATCGTAACGATGCGTTCCTGTCCGGGAGAGGTGGGAGCAAGTTCGTGGGGCACAATCCCACCCAGCAGAATCATGGTGTGCCCGCGATCGAGTGGTACCGATGTTCCCGCGCTTCTCCCCGCCGCGCGAACGGCGGACAACGGCTCGCGAATCAAATCGGGATAGACGACCAATTCGCCTGCTGGGCAATCCATCGTGCACCTGGTGAGCGACGTGATGACGGCGATATCGCACTGGAGGACATCCCGATGGACGGCGAGAAAATCTCCAGTCTGCTCGTAATACGAATAAGTCCCACTGCCCGACGCGGAAACGCCAAGCCCACATACGCCCGCCAGCGTCTCGGCCATCTGTTGGCACCCATGCAGCCCCCAATGAAGTTCGCCACCAGCGCCTGATCGATAGGCCCGTGCCGGAGAGCCGCCGCGGCCCTCTGCTCCGTCCGAATCCGTCAGAACCATTCGTTCAGCCTCGATCCGCACACGCTCCGCCTCCTCTCGCAAACCCTGCAGCGTCTCTTCATCAAATAATCCGCGAACCACGAGATATCCGCCGGCTGCAAACAGGCGAGATTGCAACACCTCTGCTGGCGGGTCGAATTGCCAATCGAGACCAGTCACGGATCGCTGATGAAGCAGTTGAGTCGTCACACGGATGAAAGTAGCGGTTCAGCCGGGCCGCGGAACGGGCGGCGCCAATGGCGGCACAGGCTCTTTAACCGGCGGCACCAGTGGCAGCACAGGGCGATGTAACGGCGGCACCAGCGGCGGCACGGGGCGATGTACCGGCGGCGCCAGTGGGGGCACAGGGCGATGTACTGGCGGCGCCAGTGGCGGCACAGGCTCTTTAACCGGCGGCACCAGCGGCGGCACAGGGCGATGTACTGGCGGCGCCAGTGGCGGCACGGCTCTTTAACCGGCGGCACCAGCGGCGGCACAGGGCGATGTACTGGCGGCGCCAGTGGCGGCACCGGCTCTTTAACCGGCGGCACCAGTGGCGTCACCGGGCGATGTACTGGCGGTTCCTTCGAGTGCATGACCGGTTTGATCGTTTGAACCGTTTCGATGGGATTCCTAGGCGAGGACATTGGATCAATCTCCGTTAACGAGACCCGGAAAACTTGTAGACGAAATTTGGGGTGGACCCGCTGGCGTCGCAATTATATATGGATCTACACTGGCCCGGTGCGCGTAGTTTTCAGCTGTGAAAATACGACCTACATGTGGTGGCAAGCGGAATTCCTTCGCTACACCTATGAGCAAGCGGGCATGGACGCGGAATTAACCGCCCTGGTTGCTGCCACCGAGGAACCGGAGATCGCATTCACCTGCAACAGCATCCGGGTTGCAAACTACAAAGATTCCGTTCCCAACGCACCCCTTCTTACCCTGAACAAGCCAGGTGGAATCGCGGAGTGGGCTGCGCTGGACGGGCCTCGAGATGAAACGGTCCTGATCGTCGACCCTGATTCCATGTTTGTCCGTCCGGTAGTCGATCCCGGCCCATTGACAGCGGGCCACGCCTATTCCGAAGAGCACGACTATATGTCTGTTGATATCCCAGGGAACCGTACAGTGATTGACCGTCACTGCAGACAGGAAATCCGTGCCAAGGTTCAGCCAGTGGGAATCTACGTCTGTATCAATCGGGCCTGCCTTGCTGAGTTGGCCGTTTGCTGGCTGCAGAAATCGATAGAGATCGCGGCCGATCCTGTCTGCCGGGAAGCGCTCAGCGGCACCGGCTGGCTGAGTGATATGTGGGGATACGCAATTGCCGCGGCAGAATTGGGAATTCATCATCACCTGAAAAGTTTTTCCCAGGTTACCGGCTCTCATTCCTTAGAGAATCCCATCACGCACTATTGCTTTCCCTTAATGGAAAACCGCAATGACTTCTGGGAGCCGGATACTCAGAAACCAATCTTGTGGAGTAAATGGACCTACAGGCCGTGGGAGAATCCGCCAGATTTCTCCGGTACCACGGTTGAAGGCGAATTATTGCTTGAGCGCCTACGGGAATTCGTGACTTTTGGTAACAGATACGATTCCACTCGGGTGATTTCCGTCCCGGATTAGGCCCATCATCAAGACGCAAGCCCGGCGACCATCTCAGCAATTCTCGCGGCTGCCTGGGGATAAGCAAAGGTTCGGGCGCGGGCTGACATTTCCTGCAGCCTGCCCGGATTGCCCAGCAGTCCGCTAAGCGCGTCCAGCAAACGAGCATCCGTCATATCCTGCTCCACCAGCATCACCGCGGCGCCACCTTCCACCAACACCTCAGCATTCTTCCGTTGATGATCGTCTGCCGCCTGCGGAAAAGGCACCAACAGCGAAGGCTTGCCACTCGCGGCAAGCTCAGCTACCGTGCTCGCTCCACTGCGAGCGAGAATGAGATCCGAAGCCGCAAACTGTGAGGGCAGGTCCTCGAGAAAGGCCTGGACTCGCCACCGATCTGCGGGCGCTCCACTGGCCGCATAGGCGGCTTGGGTAGTTTCGGCGTGGCGGGCTCCGGCCTGGTGCAGGATGGTGAGGCCGGGCACCGCCTCTAAAAGCGCCTTGGCGATCTGCGGCATCTTCTGGTTCAGCGCACGGGCGCCCTGGCTTCCGCCCATAACCAGCAGCCGAGGTGCGCTTTGCGGCGGCCGAGGTGCGAGGGTGAAGAACTCGGAACGCACAGGAATCCCAGTGACCTCAGCATTGCGGAAATAAGCCTGTGTTGGAGCAAAGTTGACTGCGGCGGCGCTGATCCGCTTGCCGATCAGCCGATTGGCCATCCCGGGCATAGCATTGGGTTCGAAGGCCAGAGTGGGTACGCGGAGGATCAGCGCCGCCAGCATCGCCGGCCCGGAAGCATACCCCCCCACACCCACTACCACCTCAGGCCGCCAGCGACGCAAAAGGCCCAGGCAGTAGAGGATGCCACGCGGTAACGCGACTATTGTTTTGAGTTTGGTAGCCAGGCTCACCCGATTGAGCTGGCCAACCTCGATGAGTTCGAGAGCATAACCGGCCTGGGGTACCAGCCGGGTTTCCATTCCCCTGGCGGTGCCGATAAAGCAGACCTCTGCGTCGTAGGCGGACTTGAGGGCACCGGCAATCGCGAGCGCGGGAATCACGTGGCCGCCCGTGCCGCCCCCGGCAATCATGACCCGCATGCCCGTCAGTCAATCTCCCGGGTGAGACTCAACAGAACCCCAACACTCGCCAGGGTTATGAACAGAGACGTGCCGCCGGAAGAGATGAACGGCAGCGTAATGCCCTTGGTCGGGACCAGGGCGAGCACCACGCTGATATTGAAGAAGGCCTGGATGAGGATGGTCGCCGTTATGCCAAAGGCAAGAAAGCGCGCGAACACGTCTTTCGACAGGCTCGCCGCCCGCAGTCCTCGATACCCGAGGGCAACGAACAGGGCAATGATGGCCAACGCGCCGATCAGCCCGAGCTCCTCGGCAATGTTGGCGAAGATGAAGTCGGTATGCGGTTGCGGCAAGTAAAACAGCTTCTGCCGGCCTTCCATAAAGCCGAGCCCACGGATCCCGCCGGTGCCCACCGCGATCAACGACTGAATGGTATGGAAGCCGGATCCCTGAGGATCGGATTCCGGGTTCATGAAGGCCAACATGCGCGCCCTCCGCCAGGGCACGCGAAAGAGCAGGAAGTAAAGTACCGGTGCGGCGGCGAGCGCGGCATAGCCGAAGTATTTCGTTTCCGTCCCTGCCAGGTAGAACATCAGTCCGGTCACTGCGGCGCAGACCAGCGCGGTACCCAGGTCAGGCTCTTTGAGGATGAGCACCAGAAACACCAGGCTGGGCAAAGCCGCCGGCATCAGGGTGTTGCGCCAGTCGCGGATGGACTGCAGCTTGTCCTGGAGAAACCAGGCTAAAAACAGCACCAGCACGGGCTTGGCAATCTCCGATGGCTGAACGGAGAAAGCCCCTGCGAAGCGGATCCAGCGATGGGTGTTGTGCGAGTCCCTCAGGAGAAACACACCCAGCAATAACAGGGTGGTGATGGCTACCGCCGGAAACACAATGATCGGACGGTTGAATCTGCGGTAGTCGATGCGCATCACGACGATCATGGCTATCAAGCCGAGGACCGCCGATACTGCCTGTGATCGCACAAAGGTGTAAGGCGAGCCATAGCGATCCTGGGCCATGACCGCGGACGCGCTGAACACCATCAACAAACCGATGAAGACGAGCAGGACAGTCACGCCGAAGAGCCATTTGTCGACCCCTACGCGCTTTGCCATACGCCTGCCCCTTCGTTTGCTCCACGACGGGCCATCACCGTCTGCTTGAAGACCCTTCCCCGCTCTTCATAGTTTTCGAACTGGTCGAAGCTGGAGCAGGCGGGGGCGAGAAGGACGACGTCGCCGGCGACGGCCTGGCCGGCTGCCTGGTCGACCGCGGCCTCGAGCGTACCTGCGTGAATAATGCTGGTGACTCCGGCGATCTGACCTTCGATTTTTTCCGCAGCAGAGCCAATGGTGTACACCGCTTTGACCCGCGCGCGCAGTAACGCATTCAGCTGGGTGTAGTCGGAGTTCTTGTCCTTGCCGCCAAGGATCAGGTGAATATTGCCCGGAAACGAGGCGATCGCCTTGGCTGTGGCGTCGACGTTAGTTGCCTTGGAGTCGTTATAGTAATCAACACCGTGGATGGAAGCGACGAATTCGAGCCGATGCTCGACAGCCTCAAATGAGGCGACCGTGCGGGCAATCACCTCGGCGGGTACACTCGCCACGCAGGCCGCACAAACAGCAGCCAGTACATTCTCGATATTGTGCTCGCCCTTGAGCGGTATATCCGCCAAAGGCACGACCGGTATCGGCTTACCCTGCTCCGAGGGGCGGAACATCACCATACCGCCCATGAGAAAGGTTCCACTACGGACAATTTTGCTGCGGCTGAACCATAAGACCTGCGACTTGGTCCGGCTGGCTGCCTGCTGCACGACCGGATCGTCGCCGTTGAGGATTAGATAGTCTTCCGCGGTCTGGTTGGCGAAGATTTTTTCCTTCATGGCTGCATAGTTCTCGAAGGTGCCATGCCGGTCCAAATGGTCCGGAGTGATGTTCAGGATCACGGCCACCCGGGGATGAAAGCTCTCCGTGGTTTCCAGTTGAAAGCTGGAAACCTCGAGCACCGACCATGTACCGGGCGCACTCTGATCGACCACCTCGATGACCGGCAGGCCGATATTGCCGGCGACCACAGTCTTGAGCCCAGCGGCAGAGAAGATCTCGCCGCACAGGGTAGTGGTGGTGGTTTTCCCATTCGAACCGGTAATCGCCAGCACATCGCCTTTGAGAAAGCGGGCTGCCAGTTCTAACTCGCCAATGATCGGCAGGCCCAGGTTGCGTACCTGAACCAATTCCGGGGTGGACAAGGGCACACCCGGGGAGACCACGATGAGGTCCTGGCGGCGAAAGGTCAGCAGGCCATGGCCGCCGGCTTCGACCGCGATCCCCGCTTCCATCAGTGAGGGAATCTCTTTGCTCAGCGCCTCGGCACTGCGCAGATCAGAGACGGTGACCTGCGCCCCGCGCCGGCGCAGAAAGAGCGCCGCAGCGAGGCCCGATTTCCCCAGGCCAACGACTAATACTTTCTTGCCTTTCAATTCCATCCAGCGGTCCATGGTTAACGTAGTTTCAGGGTGGTGAGTGCCAAGAGCGCAAACACCAATGCGGCAATCCAGAAACGCACAATGACTTTGGACTCCGACCAGCCCATCAACTCGAAGTGATGATGCAGCGGAGCCATCTTAAAGATACGCTTCTTGCGCAGCTTGTAGCTGCCTACCTGTAGTATGACGCTGATCGCCTCCAGAACGAAAATGCCTCCGATAAACGGCAGTAGCAATTCCTGCTTGATGACCACGGCGACAGTGCCGATGGCGCCGCCCAGGGCAAGCGAACCCACATCGCCCATGAAAACCTCGGCTGGATGAGCGTTGTACCAGAGAAAGCCGATGCTGGCGCCCACCATGGCTCCGCAAAATACGGTGACTTCGCTGACCATCGCCATGCGCTGCAACTCGAGGTAGTCGGAAAAGACGGCATTTCCACTGACGTAGGTAAGCACGGTGAGAGCCGCGGCGGCGATGATGGTGCAACCGATCGCTAAGCCATCCAGCCCATCGGTGAGGTTCACCGCATTACTGGAGAAGACGATGACCAGGGTGACGAAGATGACGAAGGGCAGGAAGGCAATGACACCCAGATGGGGAATCGCACCGAGCATGTGTATGGATAGATCGGGACGAAAACGCTTGAGAAAGGGCACGATGAGATGGGTGGAGTAAACGCCCTCGCTCCGCATGGCCAACAGCACCAGCGCAATGGCTACTCCGCAGATCATCTGCAGGCCCAGCTTCTGCTTCGCGGTCAGGCCGAGGCTCCGCCGCTGGATGACCTTGATGTAATCGTCGGCGAAGCCAATGGCGCCGAAGGCCAGGGTGGAACACATAACCAACCAGACGAAGGGATTGGACAGGTCGCTCCAGAGCAGCGTGGGCAAAAGGATGGCGATACAAATAAGTACCCCGCCCATAGTTGGGGTGCCGGCTTTTTTCTGGTGATCCTTTGGACCGTCCTCGCGGATATACTGGCCGATTTGAAACTCGCGCAGCCTCTCAATCACGAATGGACCGATGAGGAGGGCGATGAGCATTGCGGTGAGACTGGCAAAAGCGGTGCGGAACGTCAGATACCGGAAGATGCGGAAGGGTCTGAAGTAGGGAAAAAGTTTCTGATAAAGGAGCCAGTAAAGCAAACTTCCTCCGCTACCCGCACAAGGATACCCGTGGTTATCTTACAAGCGTTCTCGGGTGTGTCGGCGTCGCATTTCGGCGCGAACCACGGCGGCAACTAGCGTGGGTGCGATAGGTGGCGCTTTGAATCCCGGAGCTGTCCAGATTAATGATTCAGCTAGCTTTTTGATGATGTAACTTTTTGACTGCTTTGAAGAGAGTTTAGCCGAACAAAAGCAGGTTGGTTCGGTTGATCGGCCGCTGTCTCGATGGCAACAGGTTTCCAAGTTGTCTTGATGACGACGGGTAGGGTTTCAGCCTTTCGACACGCATGAGGGCTCTTAGAGTAAGGTGCGAACCGTGAGGGGGTTAGTCCCGCAGGGACGGCTGAACTTAGCCCAGGACGCCAGTCCTGGGTTGATCATGCGACACGATAAGTCCAGCAGGGACGGCTGAGGATTGCACAGGATTGCGTCGCGGCGTATTTCCAGCCGTCCCTGCGGGACTGGTCGTCCTTTAAATCCAACCCAGGACTAAGGTCCTGGGCTAAGTTCAGCCGTCCCTACGGGACTGAGTTGGAAAATGGGTTACACGCACACTCGAGTTCAACCCACGTTTCGGGTCTATCCCTGTAGAACGCGGAGTGCTTGCTCCAGGCCTACGCCGCGGGAGGCCTTGAGCAGTGCGGCGTCGCCTGGTCTTAACTCGGCTTTCAGCCACTCGCCGGCTTCGAGCGGCAAGGGAAGGAAGATGGCCAGTGCTCCGGCCTCGCGCGCGCCTTCGACAAGGTGTTGAGCGTTTCCTCGCACTCCTACGACCAGGTCGATGCCGGCTTCGGCAGCGGCTCTACCGCATTCGCGGTGCAATGAGATTGACTCCGGCCCCAGCTCCAACATTTCACCAGCAACCAGGATGCGACGCTTGGCCGGCATGGCGGCGAGGGTCGAGATCATCGACTTGAGCGCTTCCGGATTGGAGTTGTAGCAATCATTGATAACTGTGGCGTCGCCAATGCGCAGCACTTCGCCCCGCTTGTCAGGAGGCCGGAGCCGACCGGCGGCAGTGGCACACTCGGCAAGGGGAATGCCCGCTTCCAACCCAGCTGCGATCGCAGCCATCGCGTTCCACATATTGTGGCGGCCAAGCAGCGGCAAGGTGACTGTTGCCTGCGTTTCGCCTGCGGTGACTTGAAAGCGCATCCCCTCAGCGCCCAGTTCCTCGATGTTGGAGGCGCGTGGGTCGGCACACGGCCCCATACCGAAATAAATGGAACGCCCGTGGAAGTCGCGCCCGAACTGGCCTACGTAGGGATCGTCACAATTAAGGATAGCGACACCGGAAACCGGCAGGCTTTGCACCAGCTCATATTTGGCACGCGCGATGCCCGCCATACTATCGGGAAAATTCTGGGCGTGAGCGCTGCCGACGTTGGTGACGACCCCCCAATCGGGGTGAGCGATACGAGCCAGGGCCGCGATTTCGCCGGCGTGCGACATGCCCATCTCGATCACGGCAATCTCGTGCTCCGGTTCCAGTTTGAGCAGTTGCAGGGGCATGCCGAATTCATTGTTGAGGTTTCCTTGCGACTTAAGAACCGCGAAGCGCGCCCCCAAAACCGCCGCCACAGCCTCTTTGGTAGTGGTCTTTCCGGCGCTGCCGGTTATTCCGATGACGCGCTTATTCCAATGTCTGCGCACCGCGGCGGCCAGCGTCTGCAAGGCGATCAGCGGATCGTCCACAATCAGCAAGGTGTGGGTATGTGCCAGGTCGAGCAACTCGGTGACCTTGCTGCGGGAGACCACAGCCGCACGAGCTCCTCGCTGCAACGCGGCGGCGACAAAGTCATGAGCATCGTAACGCTCACCGCGGACGGCGAAGAACAGGTCTCCCGGTGAGAGCGTGCGGGTGTCGATGGAGTATCCCGTCGCCGGCTCCTGCAGAGGGTCGCCCTCCCGCGGCCTGAGCTCGGCTCCCATATAAGTCGCGATGTCTTGTAGTTGCAGCTTCATTGGCTTCGTTCCCGGCCGCGCAACATCTGCCCCGCGATGGCCACATCATCGAACGGTATCACCCGATCGCCGATGGTTTGCGTTTTTTCATGTCCTTTGCCGGCCAGAAGCACCAGATCCCCCGGCCGTGCCTGGGCGATGGCCAATTCGATCGCGTGACGACGATCTGGTTCGACGATGACCGGCGCCGAAGCGTCGCTTAGACCGGGGAGCACCTGCTCGATGATCGCCAACGGATCTTCTCCACGCGGATTATCAGAGGTGAGCACCACCACGTCACTCCCCGCGCCGGCTGCACGGCCCATCAGGGGACGTTTCGTTCGATCACGATCCCCGCCGCAGCCGAACATGGTGATGACCCGCCCGCCTCTCTGGCTCACGAACTCGCGGGCAACAGCGAGGATATTGCGCAGGGCGTCGTCGGTGTGGGCATAGTCGACGACCACGGCAAAGTCTTGACCGCAATCGACTGACTGAAAACGGCCGGGCACAAAGTCCAGCGAGGCTGCTCCTTGCGCGACCTGGTCGAGCGTGAGACCGCGGGCCGAAGCCGCGGCTCCCGCAGCCAGCAAGTTGTAGACATTTACCCCTCCGGTTAATCGCGTGGCAACCGGCACTTCCCCGAAGGGCGTGACCATGGCGAAGCGCATGCCGGAAGGCTCCATCTGCAGCCGCTCCGCCCGGAAGTCTCCCTGGCGCAGCCCATAGGTATAGATCAGCGGGCTGCGCGCGTGGAACTTCAACGTGGCCCCATACGCATCATCCTGGTTGAGGATCGCGACCCGCGGCAGAGAGCCCAGGGAGCCGTCGAACAGTTTCAATTTTGCGGCAAAGTAGTTCTCCATGCTGCCGTGGTAATCGAGATGATCGCGGGTGAGGTTGGTGAAGATCGCCACGTCAAAATGCAAACCGGCACTTCTTTCCTGGTCGAGAGCGTGTGAGGAGACCTCCATGACGGCCTCGGTCGCGCCGCTATCCACACCTTCACGAAATAACTCCAGCAGGTCGCGCGACTCGGGCGTGGTGTGAGGCGCGGGAAAGACTCTGCCTGCAGCGTGGTACTCGATGGTGCCGGCAAGGACTGTTTTGCGCCCACAGTTACGCAGCATCGCCTCGAGAAGAAATGCCGTCGTCGTCTTGCCGTTGGTTCCGGTGACGCCGCTAAGTTTGAGCTGCGCCTCGGGATGGGCGAAGAAGTTTGCCGCGACAGCGGCGAGGGCACGCCGGCCATGGGTCACTTCGACGACGGCTAAACCCGGGTGTGCTGTTGCCGCGGCAAAGCCCGCGGCGGAATCGGTAACGATGGCTCGGGCACCCTGAGCCACTGCCTGTGGCAAGTATCGATTGCCATCTGTCGTGCCTCCGCGAAAGGCGACAAAGAGAGAGCCTTCGCGGATTCGCCGGGAGTCGTACTCGACGCCCGCGATTTCCGGGTTGGGTCCGGCGCGCCGGACGAAGTCGGCGCCGCGCAGGACGCTATCGAGATCCAAAGGGCCGCTCACGCTTCGCTGTTGCTCTTACGCTTGACGAAGCGAAGCGCGGTGAGCCTGGCCGATACTGACGCTACTTTGGTGTCGATGAATCCGCGACTACGAAAAAGGGCCCGCAAACCTGATTCTTTAACCTCGCTGTTCGCCCCTTTGGGGTGGACGATCCATAGAGGAGAAGTGTAGGTCTCGGCTGCAAGGTATTGCTGTAGTTCGGATTGTGAATTGACACAGAGTACAACGAGGTTCACTTCTTTTTCTGCGCCCCACTTACAGTGGCATGTGGCTTCTCGTCCCATGTGTGACAGTGTAAGGGAAGATCAGCGAGAGAAGCGGACCACGATCTCGGTACCGGGAGGCACCATACTCCCAGGTGCGGGAACCTGCTCCCTGGCAATACCGCTACCTACAATCTGCAGCGCCAGTCCGGCTGTTCCGGCGGTTTCCACAGCCACCCGTAGCGGTTCACCCAGGAAAGAAGGAACTCCGACCCGATTCGCGGCACTGACCACGATGCCATGGCCGGAAACGTGAGGCTCGGGCGGGGCGACCGCTGCCTCTTCGAACGGCGGCGGCTCTGGTTTCGGTTCCGGCGCACGCACGGGGATTGCTGGTGATGCATGCGAGGCAGGCGCAGAAGCAGCAGGAGGGAGTGCGGGCGGAGGTTGCGGCTGCTCCTGACCGGACGCCAGCTCATTCGCCACGGAAGGCACCGGCTGTTGGCCGTTCACCGTGCCGCGAAGTGGATCATCGGCCGGCAGATGATTGACCTCGGCAAAAAGTGCGTCGAGATCGCCGGTGGGCTCGGGCGGTGCCTCTTCCAGCGTAGGCTCAGACTGCGCTTTTGCCAGATCGGTTTGCGGGGTCAGGTTGGTGTCGTGGGGCACGCCGAGATATTCGAGTACTTCCTGGGCCACCTCGCGGAAGACCGGAGCGGCGTTCACATTGCCGTAGTGGTTCCCTTGCGGAGAGTCGATGATCACCGCCACGCTAATGGCAGGATTGTTGAGCGGCGCAATGCCCACAAACGAAGCGATGTACTTGGTCTTGGAATAGCGATGAGTCAACACATCAATCTTCTGTGCGGTGCCGGTTTTACCTCCGGAGGTGTAGCCGTTCAGCCGCGCAATATTCTTGGCCGTGCCAAACAGCACCACCCCTTCCATCATTTTGCGCATCTGGGCCGCTGTCATGGTGGAGATCACGCGGCGGGCACCGGTAGGTAGCGGATCCGGCAGCTCGGCCTGGGGATGAAAGGCAACCGGCCGAAGCTTGCCGGCTGTCCCGTCACTGCGCTCCATCAGGATGTGAGGGGGCAGGTACACACCGCCGTTGGCCATAGCAGAGACCATGGTGACCAGTTGAATGGGAGTCACCGCCACCTCCTGTCCTATGGCAATGGAGCCAATGCTCGATCCTGACCAGCGCTTGGTGGGTGCGAGCAAACCCCGTGTCTCGGCCGGTAGTTCAATGTCGCTGCGAGACCCGAACCCGAAATCTTGAACGTATTTGTTGAAGGTTTGCGGACCCATGCGCAGAGCTAGCTTCACCGCAGCGACATCGCTGGATTCCGCCAGTGCCTGCGAGACAGTCAGTATGCCATTGGGATGGCTGTCGTGAATGATCCTCCCCGCCAGCTCCATCTTGCCTCCCTGGCAGTCGATCATTTGTTCGGGGTTGGTCACTTTTTGTTCCAGCGCCGCGGAGTAGGTGACCAGCTTGAAGGTGGAGCCCGGCTCATACACATCGCTGACCGCGTGGTTCTTGAGCAGACTGGTAGTGGCGTGGCGAAAGTCGTTGGGGTTGAAGGTGGGCCGGACGGCCAAGGCTAGAATCTGCCCGGTATAAGGATCCTGTACAACGACCGTGCCATTCAAGGCATGAGTGCGTTCGAGCGCTGAGTCCAGAGCGCGCTCAGCCATGAACTGGATATTTTCATCGATGGTGAGGACCAGGTTTTGCCCCGGGTCAGGCTCACGCTCCTGACTGTCCAACACGTGCCGGCGAGCATCGAGCGCTGTGAGCATGCGGCCGGGAACACCGTGCAGGTCGCGGTCGAACTTACGCTCCATGCCTCCCAGGCCATTGTCATCCGTGCCCACGTATCCCAGGACCTGCGCGGCAAGTTGGCTGTTGGGATAGAAGCGCTTGAATTCCTTTTGGAAGTACACCCCTTTGAGATTGAGCGCTTTCACCCGGGCGATTTCTGCGGGATCAAGTTTGCGCGCGATCCAGGCGAAGTTTCTTGAGGCGTTCAACCGAGCGGCGATCTGATGTGCGGAAGTGAAGCGGTCGGTCGGGTCGGTATGTACAACTTTGGCCAAGGCTGCGGCAACAGCTTGCCGCTTTGCATCGCCTTCAATTTCTGATGGAACGGCGTACACCGAGTCTGCCAGTGTTGTCATGGCCAACTCGTGCAGGTTGCGATCGTAGAGGATACCGCGGCGCGGCGCCACCTCAAAGGTGCGCTGTTGTTGCCTGGCGGCACGGTCCACGAAGTCTTTGTGGTGGATTACCTGCAGCCAGACCAGGCGGCCGCAGATCAAAACAACCCAGACAACAAAGAAAAGTGAAATATTGAGCAAGCCGAGGCGGCGGTGCACCGTACCGGTAGAAACCGGGCGAGCAGATGAATCACCCGGCCCTTGGGTCTGTGATTGTGTGCGCTTTGGTTGACGATAGAAAAAAAGCTGTTTCAACTGCACCTGCCATGAAGGAGTTCTACATCTGCGCTAGTTTGAATCTCTCACTAGCGCAGAGCAATGGACAGTGGCACTTGATGTACCCAAGAGGAAGCCTTCCCACCCGTCAGATAAAAGCCTCAGGGCCTTTAGAGACTTCAGTCCCGCAGGGACGGCTGAACTTAGCCCAGGACGCTAGTCCTGGGTACATCGTGAAACATGATTAAGTCCCGAAGGGACGGCTGAAGGTTGTCCAGGATTGCGTCGCCTCGTAGTTTTCAGCCGTCCCTGCGGGACTGGTCGTCCTTTCAAATCCAACCCAGGACTAGCGTCCTGGGCTAAGTTCAGTCGTCCCGTCCAGCTCGCGCTCTGCGGGACTTAGTTTGGAAACGGAGTTCTCACACACGCTCTACAGGTCTCGGTAGTCCCGTCCCAAACGGCACGGCTGAAGCCGCGCCCTTCGTTTACCGTCCTAGCGGCATCGGCGATGCTTGTGCCATCACGGGTGCGTTGGTATCAAACTGATCTTCACCGCGCACCACCTGGCCCGGCTTCGGCGCATCCAGGCCTAGCTTGCGGGCCATTTGATCGATGCGGTGGGGGTCGCAAAGCTGCGCTTCGGCGAGCCGCAACTCGCGGTTCTGTTCTTCGAGCAAGGTGCGCTGCTGCTTCTGAGCCTCGACCTTGTATCCATATTCAATCGCGCTGAAATGCTGCAGGCCATAAAACATTACGATCACAAACAACACCGTCATCGCCGCAGTGAAGATACGCATTTCGCGCACGCGCACCGGATCTGCCGCCTTCACCAGGCGAGAATTATCCATCCGCTTACAGCAGAAGACCTCAGGGGTGGGTCCTCGGCGAGCGCGCTGCTGGGCCGCGAATAGATGAAGGTTCCGGTCCGCGACCTGCTGGTTGGAGCGTCGCGATCCGTAGTTGAGTTCGTATGCCGGGATTGTCTGCGTTGCCATTTTTCCGCCCTATGATGCCTGTCCGATTTTCATTACCGTTCCACTTCCCTACTTCATTCCTGCCGTTTGTCGGTTCTCTCTGCCGCGCGCAATTTAGCGCTGCGCGCCCGCGGGTTGCGATCCGTCTCTTCTTCGCTCGCCGTCACCGGCTTGCGGGTAAACACCTCAAAAATTCCCTGCCGCGCGCCCTCGCGCAGAGCATCTTTTGCCAGCCGGTCTTCGAGCGAGTGAAAGCTGATCACTACCAGCCTTCCACCCGGCTTCAGCAGCCTGGGCGCCGCCTGCAACAGCGCCTGTATCTCGTCCAGCTCGGCATTTACGTAAATTCGGAGCGCCTGGAAAATCCTGGTCGCGGGATGGATCTGATGGCGGCCTCGCTCAGATTTCATCGCCGGGGCGACGGCTGATAAGACTTTGGCTAGTTGTGCCGTGGTCTTGATCGGCCGCGCCCTGACAATGGCTCTGGCAAATCTCCGCGATCTCCTTTCCTCTCCGAATTCGTAAATCAGGTCGGCGAGAACTTTTTCGTCGGCCTGATTTACCACTTGTTCGGCAGTCGCGCCCCTCCGCGGATTCATCCGCATGTCGAGTGGCCCGTCCGCCTGAAAACTAAATCCTCTGTGCGCTGTCTCCAGTTGCATGGAGCTGACCCCAAAGTCGGCCAGCAGCCCATCCAGACTGCCTTCCGCGATGTGGCGGCTCATGGCGGAAAATTCTTCGCCGTAGAGCTCCCACTGCGGCATCTGCTCACCCAGTTCTTCGCTCAGAGCCTGGAACCGGGCCCGCGCTAATTCCAGCGCATCGGGATCGCGATCGAACCCGATCAACCGGCCCTGTCCGCCCAATTCCCGGGCGATGGCTGCAGCATGCCCCGCAAACCCCAGCGTGGCATCCGCATAGTTTCCGCCGGGACGCACATTCAAATAACGGATCGCATCTTGTAAAAGAACCGGCACATGCCGCTCGCTACTCGGTACCATGTGCTCCCCCTGGGGGGCCTGTCCTATAGCCCAAAACTCGCCAAAGTCTGCTGATCGTCCGCGGTCAATGGATCGGTGTCCATGGACTGCTTGAACTCGTCGTGGTTGGCCACTTCGAGGTACGTCTGTTGCCCAAACACCACGGCATCTCCAGCCAACTTTGCCGTTTCCCGTAAAATCTGCGGTAACAGGACCCGCCCTTGCGCATCCATTTCCGCTATCTGCCCGTAATAGTTCACCCGGTCCAGAAACTTCTTCTTGGCTGGGTTCAAGTTGGGTATCAACGCCAGCTTGGCCTCGATCTTTTCCCACTCCGGCAGGGGGTAAATCTCGGCCCGGCGTCCATCCTTACTGGTGATGTAAAACTGCGTTCCGTAACGCTCATCCACCAGGTGTTTGAACTCGGCAGGCAGCTTAAGCCGGCCTTTTTCATCGACGCGAGTTGGGTGATTGCCACGAAACATCAGTTACTCTCACTTTTTGTGGCTGAGCCCACTCAGAATCGCTTCTTTGTTTCCACTTTCGACCACTTTTGTCCACATCTTAGCCCAGCGAGGGAGGCTGTCAAAGAGGAAATTCCGGCAAATTGTTGAGAAAGCGGGGGTTTAGGGCGAGGTTAGTGAAAAATACAATTGGTTGGCTCTAGATGCTCTCGATACACAACATGCTGTGTTGCCTTAGTTGATTCAGGTTGCGCGAGATGTACTTGTCAACTGAGCAAAACTCAGGCAAGCCACATAACACTTAAGTGTTATCACGAGCCGGAGTCCTTCTTCATCAGTACCGGCTCGGACGTTGCTGTCGCGCTCTCACCTTTTCGTTGACTACGTGGGCGAGGTAGATAAAGACGGCCAGGTTCAGCAGCGTGAGCACGATCTTGAGCACGGTGACGTGGCGAATGATTTCGTACAGCTCCCAAGGTAGGAAAGAGCCGGTCAGGATCAGGGTGAAGTATTCCGCCCAGACCTTTTCCAGCACCAGTCCGGTGCCTTCAATAACGTCCAGCGCGGCGTAAAGAAAAATAGCGAAGCTGATCTCTTTGAGCCGGTGGGGACTCAGCAGGGCTGATTTTTCCAACAAAACGTTGACGATACGATTCTCAGGATCGAATCTCAGGGCCGTCACCGTCCGCAGTAAGACGTCAGCAATGTCTTTGTGCAACAACCGGATGACGCCAAACCCCATGGAGACGAAGAGAACCGCCTTCAGAAGCTTGAGGACGCCAATTGCGATGAGCCAGCGATTGCGGTCTGGATGGGAATGCGTTGTCAAAGCGCCGTTAATAGTCAACCATGCATTCATGCCGATGATACACCCCTGCGCGGCGTGGATATTGGCGCCGCATCGCCATGAGCAGGAGAGCCCGCATTCACCTGCCAGTCAGGTGAAGTATCGATTAAAAAACTGAACGCGCATCAGAAGGCAATGGTCCCATTTCGGTGCAGATGAACGCCTGCCCTTCCTGTTGATCATGTCACCAGGACTGAGTCACTCCCTCCGCCCGCTCAACAGCGAAGCTACGAAAGCGCACTTACCTTTGGGGTATGCGGAGATCCGTTGGGCATCGTGCCCCGTACTAAGAGTGCAGCTAAACACAGCATGAAAGTGAAAGGAATACTCATGAACAAGAAAAATTTACTTGCCGTTGCAGTGGCACTGATGTTGGGATTTTCTGCTCTTCACGCGTCCGCACAGAAGGATCCGATGGTTGGTGGTGCAGCGATGTATCCCACCAAAAACATTGTAGAAAACGCGGTCAACTCCAAGGACCACACCACGTTGGTCGCCGCCGTGAAGGCTGCGGGCCTGGTCGAGACGCTGGAAGGTCCTGGACCGTTCACCGTGTTCGCGCCGACCAACGAGGCCTTCGATAAGCTTCCTGCTGGAACAGTGGATACGCTTCTGAAGCCGGAAAATCTTGCTACCTTGAAGAAGATTCTGACTTATCACGTAGTGGCCGGCAAGATGACTTCTAAGGACATTGCCAAGAAGATCAAGATGGGCGGCGGTAAGGCTACGCTGACGACGGTTGAGGGCGGCACGCTGACGGCGATGATGGACGGCGGCAAGCTGGTTCTCACCGATGAGAAGGGTGGAACTTCGACGGTTACGATTGCGAACGTGATTCAATCGAACGGCGTGATCCACGTGGTCGATACGGTTCTGATGCCTAACTAACACAGACTCGAACGATGTCCTGGTTCTCGAAAGCAGGCGCCTGATGGGCGCCTGCTTTGTTGTGTAGGGTTAACGTATGCGGCACCACTTCCAGACCGAACAGTGGGTTTCCTACCCCAGGGAGCGCGTCTTTGCCTTTTTTGCCGACCCGGCGAATCTTCCTCCCTTGATGCCCGCTTGGCAGCGCGCCCGGGTGGAGAGAGCTAACTATGTCTCACCGCCTGAGGCGCCTTCCACGGGCAAGGTCGTTGCCGGGCAGGGGTCACTGATAACGATCAGCTTTAGACCCATTCCCTTGTTCCCATTGCGACTCGAGTGGGACGCGTACATTGCGGAATTTCGTTGGGATGATTATTTCTGCGACGAGCAACGGCGTGGTCCTTTCCAATACTTTCGCCATTGCCACCGGGTGAGTGATGAGGTCCGTGACGGGGTGATGGGGAGCGTGGTGAGCGATGCGGTGGAGTATGAGCTCCCTTTGGGGAGGCTTGGGGACTTGGCCAATGGGCTGGCGGTACGGAGGCAGATCCGCTCGCTTTTTGCTCACCGGCAACGGATGCTGCCTGTGCTGTTGGCGGCTACTAAACCTTGAGAAAAACGACAAATCTCTCCACCAGCTGCGCTCGGTAGAAAAACACTTCCAGGAAAAGTCCCGCGGAACTGCAGATCCCTCCACGGCCAAGGAGTACTTGAAAACGCTTTGACATGAACATACGAGGCCCCCGAAGGGCGCACCGCAGGTCCCTCGGCTTCGCTCGGGATGACAAATAGGGGAGGGTCGTTGTAAGGAAAGGGCGGTTGCTAAAGGAAAGGGTGGTTGCCAAAGGAAAGGGTGGTTGCCAAAGGAAAGGGCGGTTGCTAAAGGAAAGGGCATCGCTAAGAAGTTCCCTGCCCCACAACCGCCCTGTCCCTTGGCAACCGCCCTTTCCTTACAACCACCCTCCCCTATTTGTCATCCCGAGAGCCTGTGACTTTTTTGGTGCAATTTTCTGAAAACATTGAGCGGTTGGGGGGATGAAGTTGTAAGAAGAGACATGGGCAATAACGAGGCAGGGGAAGTCGAGCAGAAGGGTGCAGTGCGTCTTCGTAAAGCAGAGCGTCTTCAGCTTTCTCTTTTACCGCATTGCATAGATGATTTGGTGTCCTCGGATCATCGAGTACGTACGGTGATGGCGGTAGTGGAGAAGCTGGACGTGAGCGGTTTTTGCGCGCCGATCCGAGCCCGTGAAGGGCGAGCTGGTCGTAATGCGACTGATCCTCATCTGCTGGTGGGTTTATGGCTGTATGGGTGTGTGCGCGGGATAGGTTCGGCACGGGAGCTGTCACGTCGCTGTGAAGAGAGTCTGCCGTTTCGCTGGTTGTGTGGCGGGGTCAGTGTCAATCATCGCCTGCTGTCTGACTTCCGTACCGATCACGCGGGTGCCTTAGACGCCCTGTTTACGCAGGTGCTAGTGACGTTGGTGGACAAGAAGTTAGTACGGGTGAGTCGCATCAGTCAGGATGGAGTGCGGGTGCGGGTGAGCGCCGGGAGCAGCAGTTTTCGCCGGGAAGAACGATTGCAGCAGCTGTTTGTGCAAGCCCAGCAGCATGTGTCGGAGTTGCGCGAGCAGCTGGAATCGCCGGCACAATCGGCAGCGGTAACGACGCGGCAGAAGGCGGCGCGTAAGCGAGCGGCGGAGTCGCGACAAGAGCGGTTGGAGCAGGCGATCGCGCAGTTGCCGGAGCTGAAGAAGAAGCAGGCGGAGGCGGCGCAGAGGGCAGGGAAAGGCAAGTGTGGGGACAAGATCCGAGCCAAGCAGCCGCGGGTAAGCACCACGGACGCGGCCATGCGGGGGATGAAGATGGCTAACGGTGGTTTCAACCCCGCGGCCAACGTGCAGTTGGCTGCCGACACCGAAAGCCGCGCCATCTTGGGGGTGGAAGTCAGCAACGAGGGTTCCGACTCGGCTGGGTTGAGCGAGCCGATGCGTCAGCAAGTGGAACAACGAACCAGTGGCAAGGTGAAACAGCACCTGGTGGACGGCGGCTACTTGTGCATGGAGGACATAGTCGAGGCCCACCAGCAAGGGGTGGAGTTGTTCGTGCCTTCCAAACCGGCCAGAAACCCGCAGAACCGGGGCCAGGAGTTGACACCCAAGCCAAGTGATTCGGAAGCGATCCAGGCATGGAAACAACGCATGGGAAGCGAAGAAGGCAAGAAAATCTACCTACAAAGGGCCGCCACCAGCGAAACAGCGAACGCTGAATTACGAACTCATCGCGGGCTGGCGCCGTTGACCGTACGTGGCCTCAACAAAATCAAATGCGTGGCGCTATGGTGCGCCTTGGCTTACAACCTGACCCACTTCAGCAAGGCGCTTCTCAGCTAAAACCGAGCTGAATGAGCAAAACAGAAGATCGAGCACCGAAAACAGAAAGGATCGAGCACCCTATGGCAAGCGGAACAGTGTAGAACCGCACCTTGGCCTGATGGCCGCTTCGCAATCCGACCATAACGAAACATGCTCGATCCTGGCGGGATTAAAACTAATCGGTATTAAGTCACAGGCTCCGAGCGAAGCCGAGGGACCTGCGGTGCGCCCTTTGGGGCCTCGTATGTGCAGGTCAAAGCGTTTTCAAGTGCAGTTCCGCGGAGTTTTCCTGGAAATGTTTTTCTACCGAGCGACTAACCGTTTCCGAGTCTTTTGCTGCAGATAAGGGGCAAGTTTTTCCAGAGCCGCTTCGACGCTGATGCCGTGTTTGGCCCGCAATTGGTCTACCTTGCCGTGCTCGATAAAGCGGTCGGGCCAGCCGATGCGCACTACCGACGCTTCGATCTGCATGTCGCTCAGCGCTTCCAGGACGGCACTGCCAAAACCGCCCATCAGAACGTGGTCTTCAAACGTCACGATCACACCGGCGCGGCGAGCGTACTCGGCAAGTACATCGCGATCCAGCGGTTTCACGAAGCGGGGGTTGATCACGGCTGCGGAGAAACCCTGCTGCCGCAGTTCAGCGGCGAGTTGCTGCGCCATTGGCAGTAAGGCTCCCAACCCGAAAATTGCCACGTCGTCGCCGTCACTGATGATTTCCGCTTTGCCGATGGGTAGAGCTACTGGATGAGCCTTCACAGTAGCCCCCGGTCCTGTACCGCGCGGATAGCGCACCGCTGTTGGCCCAGGCTGCTGTAAGGCCGTATACATCATGTCTGCCAGCTCATCCTCATCTTTGGGAACCATGTGGATGATGTTGGGAATGCCACGCAGATAGCTGATGTCAAAAAGTCCGTGATGGGTGGGGCCGTCATCCCCGGAAAGGCCGCCGCGATCCATGCAGAAGACGACGGGCAGATTCTGCAGACAGACATCGTGCACGATGGGATCAAAGGCACGCTGCAGGAAGGTGGAGTAGATGGCGCAGACCGGACGGAAGCCCATGGTGGCCAGACCGGCGGCGAAGATGACCCCGTGCTCCTCGGCAATTCCTACATCGAAATACCTGCGCGGATGATGAGGGCGGAAAAGATCGAGTGCTGTTCCGTTGGGCATGGCCGCGGTGATCGCCACTACCTTGGGGTCCGCATCCGCCAGCTTGACTAATGTGTCCGCAAACACTTCTGAGTAGGTACGCTGGCCAGCCGGCGTAGTCTCGCCGGTATCCGGGTCGTAAGGGCCCAATCCGTGGAATTTCTTCTGCTTGTCGAGCGCCGGCTGGAAGCCGCGTCCCTTCTGGGTAATGGCATGGAGTAGGACAGGGCGCTCCTGAGTTTTCAGGAACTGAAAGGTTTCGATCAGTAGACCGATGTTGTGGCCGTCCAGAGGACCGTAATACGTGAGCCCAAACTCCTCAAAGAGCAAGGAGGGCCAGAGCATTCCCTTGGCCGCTTCTTCCGCCTTACGCACCATCTGGCGGGCAGTTTTCCCGCCCAGTTTTTCAAGCAGGCGGGCGGCGGAATCGTGCAGGTTGGTGTAGCGCTCATTGGTGACGATCTTGTGCAGGTAATTGGCAATGGCGCCGACATTGCGGTCGATGGACCATTCGTTATCGTTCAGCACGACAATCAGGCGCTTGGTTTGCTGGGCGATATTGTTGAGCGCCTCGAAACTAATGCCGTTGGTGAACGCGGCATCGCCGGCAAAGGCGATCACATTCTCTTTGGTGCCGGCCAGATCGCGGGCCACCGCCATGCCGAGCGCAGCAGAGAGGGCGGTACCGGCGTGGCCTGCACCATAGCAGTCGTGGTCGCTTTCGGTGCGCAGGGCGAAGCCATTCAGTCCTCCAGGCTGGCGCATGGTGTTGAAGCGAGTACGCCGGCCGGTGAGCAATTTGTGAATGTAGGCCTGGTGGCTTACATCGAACACAAACCGGTCCGAAGGAGTGTTGAAGACATAGTGCATAGCCAGCGTCAGTTCTACGACGCCGAGGTTCGGACCGAGGTGGCCGCCCGTCTTTGACAGTACGAGGATCAGCTGCTCGCGTATCTCCTGAGCCAATGCCTCCAGTTCCGGCACGGTAAAGCTCTTGATATCCGCGGGCGAGTGAATCGTATCGAGTAATTTCCCCATCGTGTCTCGTGTACGCCCTTGCGACCCTTTTCTGCATCGCGCCATCAAAAAAGACCCCGGGTGGGGCCTGCAGGCGCGACTAACTGCTCTTAATCACGTAGTATAGCAAGCTTGCCCGGGCGCCGACATTATCTTTATGGCAGGGCATCGAGGGTCTCAACTGCCGGCGCGTCAGCTGCGGACAAAGCCTGGGCAAATTCACCCTCCCATCGAGCGATCACCACCGAAGCCAGGCAATTGCCGACCACATTGACGCTGGTCCGTGCCATATCCATCAGGGCGTCGATACCGAGGATTACAAAGATAGGTTCTTCCGGCAAATGGAACATGGCCACCGTCGCGAGCAGCACAACCAGGGTTGCGCGGGGTACGCCGGCCACGCCTTTGCTGGTGAGCATGAGGGTAGCGAGCATGACGATCTGCTGCTTCCAACCCATGCTCACACCGGCTGCCTGGGCCACAAAAACCGATGCCAGCGCGAGATAAAGGGTGGAACCGTCCAGATTGAAGCTGTAGCCGGCGGGAATGACAAAGGCCACAATTCTGCGGGGCACCCCGAGGGCTTCCATCGCTTCCATGGCGCGAGGCAATGCCGCTTCCGATGTACTGGTGGCGAAGGCAATGGTGGCCGGCTCAGCAACCGCCCGCAAGAATCTGCGGATGGGCACGCCTGCGATCAACGCGACCGGCAACAAGCCCACCAAACCGAAGGCCAGCAGCGCGGCATAAAGCGTAAGCAGCAGACGGCCGAGGTGAAACAGCACGCCCGGTCCCATTTGCCCCACCGTGTATGCCATTGCGGCGCCTACGCCCACGGGAGCGTAATACATCACGATGTTGGTGAAGGCGAACATGGTATGGGTCAGCGATTCAATCACGCGCAGCAATGGCGCACGATGCTCCGGGCTCAGCCGACCCATGGCCAAGCCAAACAGGATGGCGAAAACGGCCACCTGCAAAATTTGATTGTCGGCTACGGCCTTGGCTATGTTCTCGGGAAAGGTGTGCAGTAAGACTGCATCCCAGGTGAGCGGCGCTTGCGCGGCTGGGATATTCGTTGTGTGCTGCTGGGGTACGGCCAACCCTACCCCAGCGCGCGTAATGTTGATGGCCGCGAGTCCCACCAACATGGCGATGGTGGTGAGAACTTCAAAATAGATCAGCGCCCTCAGGCCCATTCTTCCCAGGCTGCGCATCTGCCCATGGGCAGCGATTCCCGTAATCAGGGTACCCAGAATCAATGGAGCAACGATGGTCTTGATCAGGCGCAGGAAGATGTCGCTGAATACGCGCAGTCTGATGGCATGGGCCGGTGCGTCCGCGCCCAACTCACCGCCTGCGATCATGGCCCAGAAGATCCAGGCCATCAACGAGCGCCGCCGCCAGGCTGACCAGGCTAACAGGGCCAGGCCCGCGAGGCGGAGCGGCAGCCCGATATGCACTGCATGCATTGCAGCTGCTAATAGTCCCAGACAATAAAGGACCATCCCCACAGCAGCGACCGCATGCTTGCGGAGAGAAGCGGCGTCACCAGTTACGACTTGTTGGGTTTCCATCACGCTGTGTTACCTGCGGCCATTACTTTACGGTTAGATAGATCGTACGAAAAGCTCAACCTTCCACATAGGTAACCTGCAGTCTGCAACTTCGGTCGATTGTTCTGCCCTTCCCACATACAGGAGTACGACTCTCAGGTTAGGATGTACCCAGTCTGTATCAATCATCCCCCAGGCGTTTGCATGTCCCCCTTGTTGAATGACCGGAGTGTTTTCCGTTCGCATTCTACCTGCCCCCGGGTAATTGATGATTTGAAGCTTAAGGATGCAGAGAACACCGATGCTTTCAAGTTCCGCAACCGTGCAGCACGACGAGACCGAGCGGCTCAAGACTCTTCTGCAATATGAGATTCTTGACACGCTCCCCGACCCCGCGTTCGATGAGATCGCGCGCATGGCGGCCTCGATCTGCAATGCACCGTATGCGTTCATCGGCTTTCTTGACTGGTCGCGCGTGTGGTTCAAGTCCACGGTCGGTTTTGCGGCGCGCCAAATACGCCGCAGCGGGTCGGCGTGCCAATTCCTTCTACTCGATGGCAAACCACTCCTGATTACAGATGCCCTGGAAGACCACCGGTTCGCGGCGTCAGGCATTGTGCTTGACGATGGCGTACGATGCCGTTCCTACGCGGGCGCTCCTGTGTTCTCTGCTTCCGGCATGATTCTGGGCACGGTTGCTGTTTGTTCTGTTGAGGCCAACGCCTTCAGCCGCAGCAACCTGGAAAATTTGCAGGTGCTCGCCCGGCAGGTCAGCACGCGCCTGGAGCTTTACGCAACCGGCCATGTGCAGGAGAGCGTTGTTCGCTCGCGCCAGCGTTCCGAGCAGGCGCTTGCGGTGGAACGAAACTTCGTCTCCGCGGTGCTCAACACGATCAGTGCTCTGGTGCTGGTATTTGATACCGCGGGCCGCATCGTGCGCTTCAATCGAGCCTGCGAAACCATTTCCGGCTACACTTTCGGCGACCTGGCCGGCCGCGCCTTTCCCGAAGAGCTTTTCCCGCCGGAGGAACGCGAGACCGCCATCCGCATCTTCGAACAAGTGCGCACCGGCAACGGAACTCAGTCGTTTGAAATTAACTGGCGCACCAAATCGGGCGGTCTGCGGCGAATTGCCTGGACAGCCACGTCGCTAGTGAATGCCCAGGACGAAGTTGGTTTTGTGATCATGACCGGCGCAGACGTGACCGAGCAGCGGGAAGCGGAAACGGCTCTGCGCACCAGCGAAGAACGCTACCGGCAGTTAGTGGAAAGCAGCCTGGGCTTTATTTGCACCCACGATCTGAACGGTGTGCTGCTCTCCATCAACTCCCATGCCGCCACCACTCTGGGCTTCGAGCCGGAGGAGCTGATCGGCACCCCCTTGCGCAACTATATCGACACCGACCATCTGGCCGATTACGACGCGTACTTCGAGGCGCTGAAGCAAGCGCCGGATCAGGATCACCAGGGACGCTTCTATTTGCGAGGAAAAGCGGGCCAGCTGTGCATCGTCGCTTATCGCAACAAGCTGTTACAGCTACCGGGCACGGATCCCTTTGTGCTTAGTCATGGTATCGACATCACCGAGCAAACGCAGAAAGAAGAGGAACTGAATGCGCTGACACGCCGGCATGAATCGATTCTGGATTCAGTGGGCGATGGTATCTGGGGTATGGATATGGAAGGCCGGCTCACGTTCATCAATCGCAGCGGAGCGGAGATGCTGGGCTACTCACCGCAAGAGTTGTTGGGACAGAACATGCATGCGCTGATCCATCACTCGCGTGCGGACGGCACACCGTACCCGGTAGAGGAGTCTCCTATCTTTGGCAGTGTGCAGCGGGAAACGCCCTTGCATGTCGACGACGATGTGTTCTGGCGGAAAGATGGGAAATCGCTGCCGGTGGAATATGTGGCTTGCCCGCTGGTGGAGCGCGGCCAGGTGGACGGTATTGTGGTTGCCTTCACGGATGTTACGGAGCGGCGCCGGCTGAACCGCATGAAGGACGAATTTATCGCCACGGTCAGCCACGAGCTACGCACGCCGCTCACTTCGTTGCGCGCTGCGCTGGGCCTGGTGGCGAGCGGGGCCCTTGAAAAGCGTCCGGAGAAAGTCCGGCCGATGCTGGATATTGCACTGGCCAACTGCGACCGGCTGGTTCGCTTGGTGAACGACATTGTCGACTTCGAGCGCATTGGCAATGGCAGTCTGCCGCTGCACAAGAGTGAATGGAATGCTATCGATTTGTTACGGCGGGCAATGGATCCGGAGCGATCGAGTGCGGCACGCGCGGGATTGACCTTCCGCATCGACGCGCAGCCGGTCGACGTTTGGGCGGACGGGGATCGCATCCTGCAGGTGCTGGGCAATCTCATCCGCAATGCCATCAAGTTCTCCGAAAAGGGCGGCGAGATCCGTCTGGCTGCGCGCGCAAGCAGCGATAAAGAAGTCACCTTCGAGGTGCAGGATCAGGGACCGGGTATTCCTCCGGAGAAGCTGGATTTGATTTTCGATCGCTTCCAGCAGGCGGACGCTTCGGATTCGCGCATGCAGGGCGGTACCGGGATGGGCCTGGCTTTGTGCCGCGGCATCGTGAATCAGCATGGTGGCCGGATCTGGGTGCAAAGCAATCCGGGCCGCGGTAGCACGTTTTATTTCACGGTCGAGGAGTACGTGCCCAAGGATGATTCTGAGGCTGAGGCAGGTTCTGCGCCGGAGCCGGAAGCCAGCCAGAGCTGAGCCTTTCACCGCAGGATTTCGTTGCTGATGTAGCGAAAGCGATCATTGGGCTTCGGCAGGATTTACGAATTTAGTCCCGCAGGGACGGCTGAACTTAGCCCAGGACGCTAGTCCTGGGTTGGATCTGACAGGACGATCCAGTCCCGCAGGGACGGCTGAAGGTTGTCCAGGGTTACGTCGCGGCCGATTTTCAGCCGTCCCTACGGGACTCGATCATGTTTCTTGATTTACCCAGGACTGGCGTCCTGGGCTAAGTTCAGCCGTCCCTGCGGGACTAAATTCGTAAATCCTGGTTCTCACACACCCCCCAAAAGCCTTCATCAACTCGACTCCGGTGATGGCACGGCAGCCGGTTGAGGCCTGCAAAAGGTCATTCTTCCGACCCTCGCAGTTGTGCGATGACGGTGAAGTCTTCGAGTGTGGTGGTGTCGCCCTTGATTTCTCCGCTGGTTGCGAGTTCTCGAAGTAAGCGGCGCATGATTTTGCCACTGCGAGTTTTAGGCAGTGCCTGAGTGAAACGGATGTCATCCGGACGGGCCAGCGAGCCGATTTCTTTGGCCACCCATTCGCGCAGTTCTTCTTTGAGTTGCGGCGACGGCTCATGACTGCTTTCAAGCGAAACAAAAGCGGCAATGGCCTGCCCTTTCAAGTCGTGCGGGCGACCGACGACGGCAGCCTCGGCGACCTTGGGGTGGGCCACCAGCGCGGATTCCACTTCCATGGTGCCCAACCGGTGTCCGCTCACGTTAATGACGTCATCGACCCGCCCCATCAACCAGTAGTCGCCATCCTGGTCCACCCGGGCGCCGTCACCGCTGAAGTAGCAGTCAGGAATTTCCGACCAGTACGTCTTGGCGTAGCGATCGGGATCATTGAATATGGTGCGCGCCATGGAGGGCCACGGCCTGCGGATCACCAGCAGCCCGCCGTCGCCGGCAGGCACGGTTTCTCCTTCGCGGTCCACAATGGCGGGCTCGATGCCGAAGAACGGGCGCGTGGCCGAACCGGGCTTGGTGGGCACCGCACCCGGCATCGGCGCGAGCATGATAGCTCCCGTTTCGGTCTGCCACCAGGTGTCGACGATAGGACACCGTCCCTTACCGATGATCTCGCGATACCAGATCCAGGCCTCGGGATTGATCGGCTCGCCCACGGTGCCCAGCAAACGCAGGCTGGCGAGCGAGTGCCGCAAAGGATATTGATCGCCCCACTTGATGCAGGCGCGGATAGCCGTCGGAGCGGTGTAGAAAACGGTGACCTTATGGTCATCGACAATCTTCCACAAGCGATCCGGCTCGGGATAGTTGGGCGCGCCCTCGTACATCAGCGTGGTGACGCCGTTCTGCAGGATGCCATAGACAACATAGGAGTGTCCGGTGACCCAGCCAATATCGGCAGTGCACCAGTAAACATCGTTCGGCTTCAGATCGAAGATCAGCTTGCTGGTGAGGTAGGTTTGCACCGAATAACCACCGGTGGTGTGGACTAGGCCTTTGGGCTTACCCGTGGTCCCCGAAGTGTAGAGGATGTAGAGCGGATCTTCTGCGTCCAGCGGCTCCGCGGGGCACTCCGCCGGCGCCTTGGCTGCCAACTCGTGCCACCATTGATCGCGGCCCGGCTTCATGTTGACTGTCGAGCCGGTGCGGCGATAAACGACCACGTGCTTTACCGTGGGGCAGTTGTTCAGGGCCTCGTCCACGATGGCCTTGAGCCGCACTTCCTGTCCGCGGCGGTAGGATCCATCCTGGGTAACCACCGCAACGCAGGAGGCGTCGTTGATGCGGTCGACCAGGGCATTGGACGCAAATCCTCCAAAGATGACGGAATGTACGGCGCCAATGCGCGCGCAGGCCAGGAGCGCAATGGCCAGCTCCGGGGTCATGCCCATGTATACAGCGACCCGGTCACCCTTGCGGACGCCGAGGCCTTTCAGTACATTGGCGAATTTCTGTACCTCGAGATAAAGCTCGCCGTAGGTCAGCGTGCGCGTCTCGCCCGGCTCGCCCTCCCACAAAATGGCGACTTTGTCCTTCTTGTCACTCAGGGCGTGACGATCGACGCAGTTGTAGCACAGATTGATTTTGCCACCCACAAACCACCTGGCCGAAGGAGGTTGCCAATCAAGCACGCGGGTCCACGGGGTGAACCAGTGGAGCTCACGTGCGATCTCTGCCCAGAAGTTTTCGGGATCCTGAATGGAACGGCGATAGAGCGACTCGTACTCTTCGAGACTCTTGACGTGCGCCTGCGCGGCAAACTCGGCGGGGGGCGGAAAGACTCTGTGCTCGCGCAGGATCGAACTCAGGTTGGGATGGATGGTGCCGGATTCCATTGCTTCTGCTCCTCTGATAGCGCTCAATAATTGTTACGAGATGGACCCCGCATCCTAAATGCTTATCTGGAATGCTTATCTGGGTCACCCTTGAGCATTGTACTCAGGCTGATGCGCGTTGGTAGCGCTGCTGATGCCATTCCCAGGCGCTGCGCAGGATATCGTCGAGCTGGGAAAATTTAGGCCTCCAGCCGAGTTCGCTTTCAATTTTTGCCGAGCTGGCAATCAAAACCGCGGGATCGCCAGGGCGGCGAGGTAACTCCTCCACAGGAATGGGGTGCCCCGTGACGCGGCGGGCGGACTCCACGACCTGGCGCACAGTAAAGCCCTGCCCATTACCCAGGTTGTAGATCATCCGAGGGCGCTCATCGAGGGCCTGGAACGCTAGTAGATGAGCCTCCGCCAGATCCTGCACGTGAATGTAGTCGCGGACCGCAGTGCCGTCGGGCGTGGGATAGTCCTGACCAAAGATTTTGATGTTTTTACGGCGCCCCAGAGCCACGTCAAGAATAAGCGGAATCAAGTGAGATTCCGGCTCATGCGCTTCTCCGCGGCCCGGAATGGCGCCCGCAACATTGAAATAGCGCAAGCTGGCATAGCGCAAGCCGTGGATGCGGTGCATCCAGGCAAGCATTTGCTCCACCATCAGCTTTGATTCGCCATAAGGATTGGTGGGGATCAGAGCGGCATCCTCCTTGATGGGAGTGCTCACCGGCTCTCCATAGACTGCGGCCGTGGAGGAAAAAACGAATTTCTGTAAATTATTCTTTACCGCGGCCTCCAGCAGGCCCAAGGTGGCAGCGGTATTGTTCCGAAAGTAAACTTCCGGCACGCGCATGCTGTCCCCGGCTTCGATGAGCGCGGCAAAGTGCATCACGCCGGCAAAAAAGCCATCCGCCAATAGCACATCAAGCCTTTTGCTGTCAGCAACATCGCCCTCAACGAACGTAGCCCCTGCGGGCACCATGGATCGCTGGGCATGACAAAGGTTGTCATACACCACTACCGTATGGCCTCGATCCAGCAGGAGTTGCGTTACCGTTCCGCCGATATAACCAGCACCACCTGTTACCAAAATCTTCACGCCTTCACATCCCCTTCTTGTACTCTTAGAGCAGAGCCTTTAAAAGGCCATACGACCAAGCAACGAAAAACCATCGCTGCGATTCACATTGTGGGGTTTATGGGCGACGCCGATGGGAATCAACGATGCGCCTCCAATAAGGGTTTACATGCTTTGGGTCTGCCCCCGGAGCTGGGATTGAAACGCTATGGCTCTCCTCATACCTTACCCATACACTTCTGTTCCCAACCGCTCCACCTTTGGGTTACTGCATCCTCGCGAGATCTCGTCTATCGTGACCTTATCCGCAAGTACTTTGGTACCGAGATTATGACGGCGCGAAAGTCGATAATGGCTGCAGGTTTCTCGGCAGGAGCTCGGGGATATTGAAGCATTGGTCTCGGGCGTGCGTCAGTTTGAGTGTACGAGTGTTTTAGCTGCGTTTTGATCACCCCGGTGGCTCGCACATCACCTTACGACTAGAGAGAATTTAGGGAATTTCAATTATGCCGAAAGATCTTCTGAATCGCGATACCTTCGGACTCCTCCCCGAACCGGAAGGCCGTTGGGGCTCCTTTGGGGTCAGCATGGTGACGAACATCATCATTATGTGTTTGCTGGTCCTGTTCACCGCAGCCATCCATAAAGTTGAGAAGCAAAAGTATAACGAGACCCTGATCTTTCCTCAGGAAGTTCCGCCACCACCAAAGATTGTGGTGCCTAAGGTGAAGGTGTTTGCCCCACCTCAACCCGAGGTGGTCAAACTGACCCCGCCGAAGATTACTATTCCTAAGATCCAGCCACCGCCTGAGATTCCCAAACCGGTAAAGCTGGACCAGCCTGAGCAACCCAAGCTTCCTCCGGCGCCGCCGAAGGCAGTCGCTCCTCCGCCGCAACCCAAGGTCGGTCTGTTCTCCAGCCCGAAACCGACGGAGACGGCAAACAACCAGGTCAAGCCTGACGTCAAGGCTGGCGGTTTTGGTGATCCCATCGGAGCCAAGACAAATCCCAACTCCACCAAGTCAGCACTGGTGGCGGTGGGTTCCTTCAGTGGTGCCCCCGGAGCGGCTACGGGCGCCGGCGCAGCGCGTAAAGGTGCGGTTTCCGGTACTTCCTTCGGCGCCGGAGTCGCCAACGGCGTTCCCGGCGGACACGACAATGGCAAGGTGGCCTCGGCCGGCTTCGCCAATGGCATAGTCGGTGGCACCGGCAAACCCGGTGGCACGGGTACGGTTGCGTCGGCGGGCTTTGCCACTGCCGGCCCCGCACCCACCCAGGTGGCCATCAAAACAACGGAACCGGCCTTTGTTCCACCGGTTGTGATCTCAGAGCCGCATCCTCAATACACCCCGGAAGCTGCTCAGTTGAGAATCCAGGGTGAGGTTACTTTGCAGGTGCGTTTCCTGGCCAGTGGCCAGGTAGAGGTATTGCGCGTAGTGAATGGCCTAGGGCATGGTCTGGATGAGGCGGCAAAGCGTGTTGCCGAGCAAATCCGGTTCAAGCCCGCGGAAAAAGATGGGCACCCGGTAGATCACACGACCTTGATTCACGTGACCTTCCAGCTGGCTTAGCCAGTAGTTGCCCAGGTTCTACGAATTTCAAGTACCAGGAATTCTGCAAAAGTTCGAAATCGTTGAAAGGTTACAGGAGCCAGGAAATGACCCTGCGTCGAGTTTGGATTACCAGTCTGCTGCTTACGCTCACCGCGTCTGCAGCACAGGCCAAAACCAAGTATCAGCCCCCAATGGCCCTGTCGCCGGAACAGAGCGCGCTGGTGCAGAAAGCGATTGCGGCCGAAAAGGTCACCATCAAGCAGATCCAGAAGCACTCTCCGCTGGTGCAGACCTATATCCAAAATATGAGACCCGACCAGGTTTTGTATGCGGTGCCGGAATCGGATCAGTATCTTCTTGGCCGAGTAGACTTCGGCAAGTCGATCAGCGACACGTCCTATTCCGAGCAGGGCAACAGCAAGGGTCTGTTCAAAGGATCGATGAAGTATGTCTCGGGTCTGACCAAGGCGTTCAAGATGCAGTACATCTCCGCCGGCTTTATGGAGATGATGTTCCTGGACCCGATCTCGTTCGACCAGCAGCACTATGACTTCACCTATGTCCGCCGCGATTTTCTGGGTGCGGTGCGCACGTTGGTTTTCGACGTGCACCCCAAGCCTGGCACCGGCAGCGGCCGCTTTACGGGCCGTATCTGGGTTGAGGATCAGGCCGGAAACATCGTCCGCTTCAACGGCACCTATACTGGTGGCAACCAGGACGACGACAGCTCGAGCTACTTCCACTTTGACAGCTGGCGCGAAAATCTCCAGCCTGGTCTCTGGCTCCCCGTCGGCGTCTATGTAGAAGAGACGCAGAAGAGCTCAGAGCACCCGGTATCTTTCAAGGCCCAGACTTATATCTGGGGCTATAGCCTGAAGCTGCCCACCCACGAGTCTGACAACGAGTCGGTCAAGATCGACGACGTTCAGGACCAGAGCGATCAAAACCAGGATCTCAGCCCGCTGCAAGCCCAGCGGCAATGGATCTCCCAGGCAGAGGAGAACGTCCTTGACCGCCTGGTGCAAGCAGGCTTGCTGGCGCCCCCCAGCGACTTCGACAAGATTCTGGAGCAGGTTGCCAACAATATCGTCATCGGCAACAACATTCAGATTAGCGATGCGATTCACTGCCGCGTGCTGCTGACTGCTCCGCTGGAGTCGTTGGCAGTCGGCAACACCATTATCCTGAGCAAGGGCTTGATCGATGTTCTGCCCACGGAAGCGGATCTGGCTGCTGTTCTTTCCTTCCAGCTGGCGCACATCGTATTGGGCCACCACATTGACACCCGTTATGCCTTCAACGATCGTCTTCTGTTCCCTGATGAAGCGACCTTTGAACGAATCCACATGTCGCACTCGGATGCAGATAACGAATTGGCTGCCAAGAAGGCACTCGATCTGTTGAACCACTCCGTTTATGCCAACCAGCTCTCTCAGCCGGGCTTGTTTTTCTCCGCGCTGGACGCACGGTCGAAGCAGCTCACAGCGCTCAATACACCGAGACTGGGCGATTCGCTCCTGCGCACCACCGGGGAACCCTGGCTGAATGCCCTGATACCCAAAGCACCGAAGCTTGATATGAACAAGCTGGATCAAGTCGCCGCCCTGCCCTTGGGCAGCAACCTGAAGATCGATGCCTGGGACGACAAGGTGATTCGCTTGAATGCGAGGATCCCTCCCATCATGAACGCGCGGGATAAGATGCCCTTCGAGGTAACTCCGGTCTTCTTCCGCTTAATCCGTTACGCGCCACCCGCCGCGGCAGCTCCTACGCCGGCAGCCGGATCAGCAGACACTGCTGCTCCTCCGGCGGTCGATACGCAGCAGAGCGCAGCTCCGGCCCAGGCGTCGGCAACGCAACCGAGCCCACAGTAAACCGCTGCCAGAGGGGTTACCAAAGGGATATCTTCGAAGTAACGCAGGACAGAGGCGGGGTAGACTTACATCTACCCCGCCTCTGATTTTTTCAGGGGAATCATCTGCGTGGTGCGCATGAATAAAAGGAATCTGCTAGCAAGTTTCTTCTCCCTCCTGCTTTCCTTGTGGTCGAGTTCTCCGCTTCATGCACAGGTCATTGCTCCCGGCCGAGGGGGTGCCCACTTAGTGGGGGGCGGATTCTTTTCCGACTTCAGCCCCGACTACGGTCCCAACCGTCTTTATGGTATCGGCGGTTTTCTGGATTTCAACCTGCGGAACCACATCGGAGTGGAAGGTGAGGTGCGCTTCCTCCGGTTTAGCCAGACTTACTCCGTGCACCAGGATAATTACAATATCGGCCCGAGATACCGGTGGCGCATTCACCGTTGGGAACCCTACGGGAAGTTCATGATTGGCAATGGCCAGATGAATTTTCCCTTTAGTTACGGGCATGGGGGATACCTTTTAATCGCGCCGGCAGCGGGGTTGGATATTCACTTTCACCGCTTCACGGTGCGCGCGGTTGAGTATGAATATCAGCACTGGTTTAACTTCCAAAATAGTTCTCTGAGCCCGGATGGATTCAGTAGCGGGATCGCTTACCGGATTTTCTAGCGTGGGGGAGACTGTAGGTCTAACGGGTCTCTCCAGTCTGCTTAGCCCAGGACGCAGTCCTGGGTTGGCATGCGCCATGGAAAAGTCCCGCAGGGACGACTGAAAAGTTGTCGAGACATAGTCCTGGATCCGGACAGATCGGGAATTCTAGATCGCGGAACATTTTGAGATTGAGGCGACCGAGATTGCCTCCGAGTTACTTTCAGTCGTCCCTACGGGACTTTTCGTCTCTCGAATCTCTACCCAGGACTACGTCCTGGGCTAGGTTCAGCCGTCCCTGCGGGACTCATTTTGCAATCGCCAGGTTCTCGCGCACACACTAAAGTCCGTACCTACTTTTCCCTCTCCTCGGAACTGTCCCAATACGTACGGCACGGCTGAAGCCGTGCCGTACGTCAGGAGAGTTTTTCTAGAAGTGGTAGGCGATGCCGATCACTGGGTTGTAGACGTTATAGAAGCGGCCCGTCTTCTGAGGTTCGAGGCCGAAATTCGGGGTCTTCATGAGCAGCCCACGATACTCGGCTCGGATGTCCCAGCTGGGGCTGAGCTCATACGCGACTCCGGCACCGTAAACCGCCCCCAGGATGGTTTGCTGCTTCACATCGATCTGCGTGGTGCTGGCGTCGTCGAGGGGCGAAAAGATGAAGGCCGCCGGCCCACCTTCGAGAAACGGATTCCAGTTCTTGAAATTGGCGTTGAGCACGTAGGCGCCGGAAAACTCCTGCATCCGGTCATGCACTCTCACGTTGTTGAAGCTGGTGTAATACTTCTGCGCGTTCTGGGCGTACTGATAATTGACCTCGAGCCCGCTCCTCGGAGTCAGCATGTAGCGGTAGCTGATGAGTCCGCCTAATCCATCCGTCGCGCTCTGTTGCACATCATTGCCGGTGATAAACGGGGGAAAGATGCCGGTTACGCTTACACTCACATCTTGACGGCTTTCCTGGGCCTGACTCGCCACTGCTAGAAACGGCAGTAGCAGAAAAAACAACAGCGTTTTCTTCATTCGTTCCTGAACCTCTCGCCTGCGCGCAACCGAAATCCGTGATCCACTTTGGCAATTGTACCTGCGCCCAGCGCGTGCACGCACATCAACCCGCCCGTTCGACGCGAAACTCATAGGGCGAGCCGCGCTCCAGCGATAGCGAGCGCACCACCTTGAGAAACGCCAGGGCCGCATGAGACAGGTTGGCCTGCTTGCGGTGCACGAGGCGCAAGTGACGTTCAAATCGCAGCGCTTCTACCGGCACCTGCACCAATTCTCCGCTGGCCAGCTCGCGACCCACCGTCAGTCCAGGAACCAAGGCCACCCCGTTGCCCATGGCTACAAAGCGTTTGACAGCCTCCAGGCTGGGCAGTTCCATCCCCATGTTCAGCGGGGTTTTATGTTTCTCGAAAGCCGACACCACCTGCCGGCGCAAGGGCGAGGGCACATTGTGGGCAATGAAACTCTCCGCGCCCAGGTCTTCAATCGCTATCCCCTTCTCGCGCGCCAAGGGATGATCCGGGTTGACCACCAGGGCGAGCTCGTCCGTGTAAACCGCGATGGACTTGAACAGATCCCCTTCGGGACGGAAGGAGAGGATACCGATCTCTACCGTTCGTTGCAGTAGTTCGTCAGGAATCCTGCTGGCCAGCGAGCGCTGAATGCTCACCCCAATCTGCGGGCAGAGACGCCGGAAGCGGTCCAGAATTGGAAGCAGGTAGAGACACGTATATTCATTGGCTGCGATCAGCAGGCGGCCGCGGTCGAGCGATTTTAGCTCTTCCATCGCGCTGGTGGCTTCCGTCCGGAGGGTCAACATTCTCCGCGCGTAGTCGCACAGAACCTCGCCGGCCGCAGTAAGGGTTCCATCCCTGGCGCTGCGCTCGAAAAGTACTTCGCCCAGATCACCCTCAAGCTTACGAACGACCTGGCTAACCGCAGGCTGGGTGCGGTGCAGCCGCTTGGCGGCGCGAGAGAATCCCTTCTCTTCGACGACCGCGAGAAACGTCTCCAGTTGATGAATGTCCATAAGTCACAATTGCGTTCTGGCTAGGTTTATGCACTTGTATAAGCATACATTATGATTTTTAGAAGTATTATAAATTTGATCTATAGAACCAGATCCGCGACAATAATAAAAGAGTTCGTGAAGGGTGGCGCCTCGATGAGCCAAAACGAAGTCCTCGATCGAGTGTTCTTTTTCGACACCACATTGCGTGATGGCGAACAGTCCCCGGGCTGCAGCATGACCATCCCGGAAAAGCTGCGCATGGCGCACGCGCTCGAAGCCCTGGGCGTCGATATCATAGAAGCCGGCTTCGCGATTGCGTCTCCTGGCGACTTTGCCTCTATCAGCGGCATCTGCCGCGAAGTGCGCGGTCCCCGCATTGCTTCCCTTGCCCGTACCCGGCGAGAGGATATCGAGGCCGCCGCGCGATCACTGGAAGGTGCGGAGCGCTCCCGCATCCACGTATTCCTGGCCAGTTCGGACATTCACCTGGAGCACAAGCTGAAGATCACACGGGCGGAGGCGCTGCACCAGGTCGATAACGCGGTTCGCCTGGCACGCACTTATGTGGACGACGTGGAATTCTCTCCCGAAGACGCATCTCGCTCAGATCCTGATTTTCTGTGCAGTGTGGTCACGGTGGCCATCGAAGCCGGGGCGACGGTGATCAATCTGCCGGACACCGTGGGCTACTGCGTTCCCAACGAGTATGCCGCCATCTTCCGTAGGCTGCGCGAACGGGTTCCACAGGTCGCTGGGATCACGCTTTCCTCTCACTGCCACAACGATCTGGGCATGGCCGTCGCTAACAGCCTGGCGGCGCTGGAAGCCGGTGTGCGGCAGATCGAGTGCACCATCAACGGCATTGGCGAACGGGCCGGAAATGCGGCGCTGGAAGAATTGGCTGCCGCCATGCTGGTGCGCCCGGACAAGTTTCCCTACGCGCACGGCCTGGTTCTGGAGCAGCTTTACCCCACCAGCCAGTTGCTTTCTGAAGTGATCAGTTTTACGCCGGCGCCGAACAAGGCAGTGGTGGGCAGCAATGCCTTCGCTCACGAAGCAGGCATTCATCAGCACGGTATGCTGGCGCACCCGTTGACTTACGAGATCATGACTCCCGCTTCTGTGGGTGTACCCACCAATCGCATGGTGCTGGGCAAGCATTCTGGCCGGCGGGCGTTGGCGCACCGGCTCAAGGAGCTCGGATATGCCCTCGATGGCGCCGATCTGGACGCGGTTTATCACCGCTTCACGGAATTGGCCGATCGGAGAAAAGCTATTTTCGACCAGGACCTTCTCTCCCTCCTCCCAGCGCGCTACCGCCCGGCTGACGCCATGTTGCCGGAAGCGGAGTTACAGATCTGAATACGAGGTGAGTAGCTAATGAAATTGAAGGTTCTGGTCGGCGCCGGAGACGGGATAGGCCCGGAAGTCACTCGCGAGGCGGTACGCATCCTGACCTCGGTGGCGGAGTTCGGCGGGTATGACTTCCAGTTCACCGAGATGCCCATTGGAGGCCAAGCCATTCGCCAGACGGGCACGCCTCTTCCCGCGGCCACGCTCGACGCGGCACTGGAAAGCGATGCCGTGCTGCTGGGCGCTGTGGGCAGCAACGAATTCAATGCCCTGCCCCCGGATCGCCGTCCCGAAGCAGGTTTGTTGCAGCTTCGCCAGGCGCTGGGGGGCTTCGCTAATCTGCGTCCCTCGGTTGCGTACAAGGCTTTATCCGCCAACTCGCCGCTGCGCCCTGAGGTGACGGATGGGGCGGATATTCTTTTCGTCCGCGAGCTGCTGGGCGGGCTTTATTTTGGCGAGCCGCGGGCCTGGGACCGGGAAAGCGGAGCAGCTTGGAACACCATGCGTTACACGCGAGACGAGGTCGCTCGGGTGGCGCGGGTAGCTTTCGATCTGGCTGGACAACGGCGCAAGAAAGTTACGTCGGTCGATAAGGCGAACGTGCTCGAGGTTTCTCAACTGTGGCGGGCGACGGTGATCGAGATCGCTCAGCAGTACCCGGGGATCGCTCTGGAACACCAATACGTCGACGCCTGCGCCATGCACCTGATGAATACTCCGCGTAATTTCGACGTTGTGCTTACGGAGAATTTGTTTGGGGACATTCTCAGTGATGAGGCTGCGGTCATCACGGGTTCGCTGGGCATGCTGCCCTCGGCGACCATTGGTGGGGCGGTCAACCTCTATGAGCCGGTGCACGGTTCGGCGCCCGACATCGCGGGCAAAGGGATTGCCAACCCGCTCGGCGCTATTCTTACCGCCGGTATGCTGTTACGCCACTCCGCCAATCTGGAAAATGATGCTCAGGCCGTGGAGCAGGCGGTGCAGAAGGTTCTGGAGCAGGGTTACCGCACGGCTGACCTGTTGCGCGAGGGACAGCCTGGTCAACATGTATCCACCCAGGAGATGGGTAGGCTGGTGCACCAGACTCTCAACGAACTGATTGACCGCCGGCAGTCATTGCACGCGGTTTAGTCAGGGCGGATGGTTCCTGGGCGCGGAAATTGGTAGAGAGGTCCAGGGAAAGCATTGGAAAAGGATCTTTTTCGTCCCCCGTACGCCCCACGGCAAGCCGGGGCAGGTGGGGCGAACGTGGGGCACCCGTCCTTTTCCTTAAGGCTTGGGTGAGTGAGGAAAATGAATATGTCGCTTGGCCCGAGAACGCTGTTTCAAAAGGTTTGGGAATCGCATGTGGTAGTGGCTCCCGAGGGTGAACCGGCCCTGCTCTATATCGATCTGCATCTGTTGCACGAGGTCACTTCACCGCAAGCGTTTGAAGGGCTGCGACTGGCGGGGCGAACCGTGCGGCGTCCGGACCGGGCGGTGGCGACCGTGGATCATAACGTACCCACGACTGCTAACCGGCTCATCATCGAAGATGCGATCGCAGCCAAACAGATGGACGCTTTACGGGCCAACTGCGCCGAGTTCGGTATTCCTCTCTACGACGTTCAATCACCAGAGCAAGGGATTGTGCATGTCATCGGCCCGGAACTAGGCGTGACCAAGCCGGGCATGACCATCGTCTGCGGTGACAGCCACACCAGCACTCACGGCGCGTTTGGCGCGCTGGCCTTCGGCATCGGCACTTCAGAAGTGGAGCATGTTCTGGCTACCCAGTGCCTGCCGCAATCGCTGCCCAAGACCTTCCGCATCACGGTGGATGGCGAACTCGGCCATGCGGTAACGGCTAAAGATATTGCGCTGGGCATCATCGGCCACATAGGAACCGACGGCGCTAGCGGCTGCGTGATCGAGTACGCGGGTCAGGCGATTCGTGCTCTCTCCATGGAAGGCCGCATGACTTTGTGCAACATGAGCATTGAGGCCGGCGCTCGAGCGGGCATGATTGCTCCTGATGAGACCACCTTTCGCTACGTCAAGGGACGGCGCTTCAGCCCCACCGGCGCCGACTGGGATCGTGCAGTGGCCGAATGGAAGTCGCTCGCGAGCGATCCCGGCGCCAAGTTCGACCGCGAACTGGTGCTGCATGCCGAAGACCTCGCGCCTTTCGTCACCTGGGGAACCAGTCCTGGGATGGTGGTACCGGTCACGGACCGTGTGCCCGATCCCGCCGCCAGCCATTCTCCGGCGGAACGCCGGGCCTGGGAACGCGCACTCGAATACATGGCGCTGGAACCAGGCAAGGCGATCGAAGAGCTGGCGATTGATCGAGTCTTCATCGGCTCGTGCACCAACGCCCGCATTGAAGATCTTCGCTCCGCGGCCAAGGTAGTCAGCGGATACCATGTTCATCCGCAGGTGAGAGCGATGGTCGTCCCCGGATCGCAGCAAGTGAAGAAGCAGGCCGAAGAAGAAGGACTGGATGAAGTTTTTCGCGCAGCGGGTTTTGACTGGCGCGAGCCCGGCTGCTCCATGTGCCTGGGAATGAACCCGGACATTCTCGCACCCGGCGAGCGCTGCGCTTCCACCAGCAATCGTAACTTTGAAGGACGTCAGGGCCGCGGTGGACGAACCCACCTGGTAAGTCCGATGATGGCCGCGGCGGCCGCGGTTTCCGGCCA
Organism: uncultured Acidobacteriaceae bacterium; assembly: GCA_963830325.1. GTDB lineage: Bacteria > Acidobacteriota > Terriglobia > Terriglobales > Acidobacteriaceae > PALSA-350. The sequence continues at coordinate 112,650 of CAWHMV010000018.1, read as the reverse complement.
CTTTACCGACGTCCGTAAATGGCAATTCAACCCTGTTCCTGCGCAGGCAGTGGAGTCTCTCCAATGAAGCCATTTCGCAAACACACGGGCCTGGTCGCGCCCCTCGATCGCGAGAATGTCGACACCGATCAGATCATTCCCAAGCAGTTCCTGAAGCGAATTGAACGCACCGGCTACGGCGAATTTCTTTTCTTCGACTGGCGGCGCATTCAGGAGGGACCAGATGCCGGCGCACCGCATCCGGATTTCGTTCTGAATCATCCGCACTACAAGGACGCGGAGATTCTGGTTGCGGGGAAGAACTTCGGCTGTGGATCCTCGCGCGAACATGCAGCGTGGGCGCTTTCCGATTATGGATTTCGTTGCGTCATCGCGTCTTCATTCGCCGATATTTTTCATTCCAACGCGGGCAAGAACGGCATCCTGCTCATCACTCTGCCCGAAGAACAAGTGCAGACGCTGATGCAACGTGCCGCGTCCATCCCTGGCTACCAGCTCACGGTTTCGCTCGAAGACGAGAAGCTGCACGATGAACATGGCCTCTCCATTCCCTTCTCGACCGATCCGTTCCGTCGCGAGTGCCTGCTGCTGGGTCTGGACGACATTGGGTTGTCGCTTAAGCACGGCGGCGCCTTGGAGAAGTTTGAGCAGAACCACGATAAGGAATTCTGGTTAGCGCCGAGGCCGGCGAATGCAGCTACCACCCAAGGAGCTATATGAGCACGCATGAACACACCCGGCTCACCGGGGCGGAAATTATCTGGGCCACGCTCGAAGGCGAAGGAGTGCGCGAGGTTTTCGGCTATCCCGGCGGAGCGATTTTGCCGGCGTACGATGCGTTGCGCAAGTTCCCCATTCGCCACATCCTGGTGCGCCATGAGCAGAGCGCGGTGCACATGGCGGACGGCTATGCACGGGCGTCTGGCCGCGTAGGTGTGGCCATTGCCACCTCCGGACCCGGCGCGACCAACATGGTGACGGGTATCGCCACCGCGATGCTCGATTCGATTCCGGTGGTGTGCATTACCGGCCAGGTAGGAAGCAAAGTACTGGGCACCGATGCGTTCCAGGAAGTGGACATCACCGGCATCACGCTCCCGGTAACCAAGCATAACTATGTCGTCACTCGTGCCGAAGACATAGCGCCGGTGCTGCGCGATGCATTCCGTGTTGCCAAGTCGGGGCGCCCGGGGCCCGTTTTGGTTGACATCACGAAAGACGCGCAGCAGGCAACGGCGGAGTTCGACTTTGCCGCGGCGGCGCCGGGGAAAGTGGGTGCCCACCCCATGCTCAGTGTGGCCGAACCAAGCATTGCTGAGGCGGCGGAGCTGATCCTTAACGCGAAGCGTCCCCTGATTCTTGCGGGGCACGGCATCATCCAATCGGGTGCAATGAGCCAGGTGCGCGCGCTGGCGGAACGGGCGCAAATCCCTGTGGCCTGTACTCTGCTTGGCCTAGGCAGCTTTCCTGCTTCCCACAAGCTCAACCTGGGCATGATGGGCATGCATGGTGAGTCCTGGGTCAACCACTCGATTCAGGAAGCCGATCTGCTGATTGCCTGCGGGATGCGTTTCGACGACCGGGTCACCGGATCGCTCGCAACCTACGCACCCAAAGCGAAGAAGATTCATATCGACATCGATCCTTCGGAGATCAACAAAAACGTCGCCGTGCAGGTGTCGTTAATCGGCGATCTGGCTGCGGTGCTGGACCAGCTTTTGCCGCGGATTCGTACCCGTGACGGAGCGGCATGGCTGCATACCGTCAATCGCATGAAAGGGGATGCGGCTGTCCGCGACATCAAGAACCTGCCCGACAACGGTCATCTTTATGCCGCGCACGTGATCAACGATCTCTGGCATGCAACGTCGGGCGATGCGCTGATCACGACCGACGTGGGCCAACATCAGATGTGGGAAGCGCAATATTACAAGCACGAGCAGCCGCGCTCTCTGATTACCTCAGGCGGCCTGGGCACCATGGGCTTTGCCCTGCCTGCGGCGATTGGCGCCAAGGTCGCGTGTCCGGGCAAGGAAGTGTGGGCCATCGCCGGGGACGGCGGTTTCCAGATGACCAGCCCCGAGCTGGCGACCATTGTGCAGGAGAAGTTAGATATTAATATCGCCATCATCAACAATGGTTACCTGGGCATGATCCGCCAGTGGCAAGAGACGTTTTACGAAAAGAACTATGAATGCTCACCGATCTTCTCGCCGGATTTCGTCAAGTTGGCGGAAGCCTTCGGCATCCAGGCTGCGGCGGTGACCAAGCGCTCGGAGGTCATGAAAACGGTCGAGGCCGCACGTACCCACAAAGGCCCCTTCCTGATCAACTTCATGGTGGAGCAGGAAGATACCGTTTACCCGATGATCGCGCCCGGAGCCGCGCTGCACGAGATGATCCGCCGGCCGTCGGCCAGTAATCCACTGATCGAAACGGCGTCGGACGTCTAGAAAGGTTTACATGCAGCACACATTCGTCGCCTACGTGGAAGATAAGCCTGGTGTGCTTACCCGCGTAGCGTCGCTGTTCCGCCGGTTGAACATCAATATCTCCTCGGTCACCGTGGGTGGTTCAGAACGCCCGAACATCTCGCGCATGACCCTGGTTGCCGATGCACCACCGGCTGCCGGCCATCGCATCATGGCGTCGCTCTACAAGCTGGAGAACGTAGTCCAGGTGGATGACGTCGGCCGCTTCTCCTCGGTGAGCCGCGAACTGGCCTTGATCAAGGTGGCCACCACACCCAAGACCCGTTCGCACATCTTCGAACTGGTCAACGTGTTCCGTGCGCGCGTGGTGGATCTCGCGCCTGGTTCGCTGATGATCGAAATCACCGGCAGCGAGAGCAAGATCGAGGGCCTGCTCCAGGTGCTGAACGAGAATGAAGACCGGGTGCTTGAAATCTCCCGTACGGGGCGCATGGTGATGCGCCGCGGGCACCATACCAGCCGCGTACTCGAGGCGCTGGGCGATGTCGAATCAAAAAATGGCGCGGTAGGCGTGCCAATGGCGGATGCGCTGCCGGAGGAAGAGGAAACCCTCCCCAACGATAGCGGCCTGCCTCATCAACAAACGTAACTACATCTGTACACAAAGGAAAGGTTAATGACCAAGACTTATCACGACCAGGATGCCGATCTTTCGCTGATCCAGGGAAAAAAAGTAGCCATTATCGGCTATGGCTCCCAGGGCCATGCCCACTCGTTGAATCTGAAGGACTCTGGTGTCGATGTGCGCGTCGGCTTGCCGGCCACCAGCCGGTCCATCAAGAAGGCCAAGAGTGCAGGCCTCGAAGTACTTTCCGTAGCCGATGCTGCCAAGTGGGCCGACGTCATCATGATCCTGGCCCCCGATACATCGCAGGCGGCGATTTACCACGAACACATCGCTCCCGCCATGGGCAAGGGGAAGACGCTGATGTTCGCGCACGGCTTTAACATTCGTTACGGCACCATCGTTCCTACGCCGGAGATTGACGTGAGCATGGTCGCCCCCAAGGCTCCTGGACACCGGGTGCGCGAGGTATTTACTGAAGGGGGCGGCGTTCCGGCCCTGATCGCGGTGCAGCAGGACGCGTCTGGTAAGGCTCATGCCCTGGCGCTCTCGTATGCCAAGGCCATCGGCAGCACGCGCGCTGGAGTGATCGAGACCACGTTTACCGAAGAGACCGAAACCGATCTCTTCGGCGAGCAGACTGTGCTTTGCGGTGGTGTCAGCGCCCTGGTGAAGGCTGGCTTTGAAACCCTGGTGAACGCCGGCTACCAACCAGAGGTGGCGTACTTCGAGTGCCTGCACGAGTTGAAACTCATTGTCGACCTTATGTATCGCGGCGGTCTGGCATACATGCGCTATTCCATTTCCGACACTGCGGAATATGGCGACTATACCGCTGGGCCGCGCCTGGTTACGGATGCCACCCGCGCGGAGATGAAGAAGATTCTGACCGAGATTCAAGACGGCACGTTTGCCAAAAACTGGATCAAGGAGAACGAGACCGGACGCAAGCAGTTTGACCAGATGCGCAGCAAGGAAGCGGCACACTCCATTGAAGAAGTGGGCAGCAAGCTGCGCGCGGCCATGCCTTTCCTCGATCCGGTAACGGTCACGGTGGACGGTCCAGGCGCGGCACCTCGCCTGGCCGAGCCAGTTGGCGCTTAGTATCCTGGATGGCTAAAGACCGTCATCCTGGCCAGGTTCGCACCGGGGTGACGAGGGCTTTAGAGAGTGAGTGAGAACCAGGACTTACAAGTTAGTCCCGCAGGGACGGCTGAACTTAGCCCAGGACGCAAGTCCTGGGTACATCACGAAAGGTGATCAAAGTCCCGCAGGGACGGCTGAAGGTTGTCCAGGATTGCATCGCGGCTTATTTTCAGCCGTCCCAGCGGGACTAGTCGTCCTCTCAAATCCAACCCAGGACTCGCGTCCTGGGCTAAGTTCAGCCGTCCCTGCGGGACTGAGGACCACCGTGGTTACGTTGGGGATCTCTTGAGTTTTTAACGCACCCCTTACACGTTTTTTCGAGTCTACTCTGCATGCGCTTTCCGCTGGGTTTGCGTTCTTCCGCTTTTGTTGTGATCTCGGCCTTTTCCTCGGCTGCGATGACTGGGCAAACCCGGAATCCACAGCCCAGTGCAGGGTGTCCAGCCCAGCCGAACACCCTGCGGGCTATGCGGGGCTGTTACCGCCCATTGCTGGTCTTCGCTCCGAGTCTGGACAATCCCCAGATGGTGCAGGAGTTCAATCAACTGAAAGCTCATGCAATCGAGCTCAAGAGTCGAAGCGTGCTGTACGTCCCCATCGTGCCGGAGGGACATAATCAGCCCATCCCAGGCTCAAAGGTCCCTACCGCCAGGCTTAGCGAGGATGAGTTGGCAGCGATGCGTCACCGCTTCAAGGTCGAACCGCCTGATTTTCTGGTGATCCTGATCGGTAAAGATGGAGAAGAAAAGCTGAGCAACAAGGCCCCGGTACCGGTGGACCAGCTCGAACGGCTGATTGATTCCATGCCCATGCGCAAGGACGAGATGAGGCCGGAACCACAAGGCGAAGAATAGGCCCACCGGCTCACTCCCAAGTGAAGCGATCAACTGCCGGCCACGCCAGCGGAGGTTTCCGGGAACTGGAACCACGCCGCATCGGCTAAGATCAAAAGAACACCGCGAGGTGCCATGACGACCCAAGCTACGATCCCTGGTTTCACCACCGTTCCACCTCCGTACCGCGCACCCCACGACCCGGCGCGAGTTCCCGAACTGATAGAGGCTCTGAAGAAAATAGGCCCCCTTCACGATCTGGAGGAGGCGGATTACGAGTGGTTAGCCACCCACGGCACCGAGGTTTTTGCGGAGTCGGGCGCGGTCTTCTTCCGCGAAGGCGAACCTGCCACCAAGATGACCATCCTGCTCAAGGGTGAGATTTACGTCCGCCGGGAACATGGTGGACCCGCTGCCCTGTTCATAGGGCGCTCCGGGTTGATCACCGGCCTGCTTCCCTTCTCCCGTATGAAGGCTTACGGCGGGCTGGGATATACCTCTGCCCCGACCTGGGGTCTGGAGTTTGACCGGTCGCTCTTTCCGGAGATGATGCGGACGATTCCGGTGCTCACCGAACGATTTGTCGGCATTCTTCTGGACCGGGTTCGCGAGATCACGCGCATGGAGCAGCAGTCAGAAAAGCTGAATGCGCTAGGAAAACTGGCGGGGAATTTGGCTCACGAGCTTAATAATCCAGCTTCGGCCGCGCAGCGATCGGCCGCCGGGGTTCTGGAAGAATTGCGCGTTTATGGACACGAACGCTTCAATCTAGGACGTCTGTGTCTGGACTCCGAGAAGACCGAGAAGGTCATGGCTTGGGAGGATCAGGTACGGACCGAGGCGAAAAGGCTGGGCATGCCGGCCGAAACGGAGCAGACCCATCGCGAAGATCAAATTGTCAGCTGGCTACACCGACATGACATACAAGAGTCATGGCATATCGCGCCCGAGCTGGCCGAGTTTGGCGTGGTGCCTGAACAGTTGGAACCGCTCGCCGGCTACCTGGACCAAGGGGCCATTGCCGTAGTCCTATCGCAGTTCACCTCATCCCTGCGGACGGAGAGAATTGCCGAGGCTATGCTGGACTCCACGGCGCGCATTTTCGATTTGATACGCGCCATCAAGGACTACTCCTACATGGACCAGATGCCCATTCAGGAGGTCGATGTCCCTCAGAGTCTGGAAAACACGTTGGCCATGGTCGCCTCCCGCTTGCGCAAGATGGAAGTGATCCGCGATTACGAGCCCCACCTTCCCAGCGTAAGTGCGTATGGCCGGGAGCTCAACCAAGTCTGGACGGCATTGATCGAGAATGCCCTGGATGCGGTTCACGACGAAGGAAAGATCAGGCTGTTGGTCCGCACGGCCGGCGATATGCTGCTCATTGAGGTCTGGGACAACGGTCCCGGGATTCCGCAGGAGTTGCAGGCTCGGATCTTCGAGCCATTCTTTACGACCAAGGCTCCAGGAAGCGGGCTGGGGCTGGGCCTGGACGCGGTCAGCCGAATCGTGCGCATGCACCGCGGCTTTGTAACCGTTCAATCGAAGCCTGGCAGTACGTGCTTTCAGATCAGGCTGCCATTGCAGCAGGTTCAAGCTTACTAAAAGAGAATGACCATTAAGGAATCAGGTCCCGTAGGGACGGCTGAACTTAGCCCAGGACGCAGTCCTGGGTTGGCGGGTGCCATCGAAAAGTCCCGCAGGGACGACTGAAAAACTTACCGGGCATGGTCTTGGATTCGGAGCGGATCCGGGATTCTCAATCGCGGAATATCTCGAAATGGAAGGGTAACTTCCAGTCGTCCCTACGGGACTTTTCGTCTCTCGAATCCCTACCCAGGACTAAGTCCTGGGCTAAGTTCAGCCGTCCCTGCGGGACTCGATCTCGTGACGGCCGTTCTCACGCAGAATCTAGAGCCCGACCCTACCGGCCCGTCTCCCAGCTGAGTTTTCCAGATCCTTATCGTGTCGCGGACGGAGCGGGCGCGGCGATTCGTCTTCTCGCCGTCTGCAGTGATGGCCTCGCCATTCTCGAATCCCAACCCAGGACTGAGTCCTGGGCTAAGTTCAGCCGTCCCTTCGGGACTCGATTCCGTGACGGTCGTTCTCACGCAGACTCTAAAGACCGTACCTACCAGCCCATCTCCCAGGCTGAGTTTTCTTCATTCTTATTGTGTCGCAGATGGTACAGGCGCAGCGGCTACGCGCACGACTCCGCACTTCGTCTTCTTGCCTTCTGAAGTGGTGGCCTCGCCATTCTGGCCGTTGAGTTTGAACTGCAGCGTAGATCCCACAACAAACTGCGTCGGCTTTAGCGAACTGCCCAGCTTTGTACGGCAGATGTACTCGTTGGTTGACGTATCAATAACCAGGTCATACTGCTGATGCTTCTGCTTTTTGGTGGTGGTGCCCACGGTTTGCAGGTCTTTGAGGGTTGCTGTCTGGACCAGACTGTCGGCCAGAGCGGCCGTGGAAAGTAAGGCGGCGGCCAAACAGAGGCCTGACGTTTTGCTTAGTCTCATGGCTCCTCCTAATCAGGCTCCTGCAAGTTTGGCGCCGAAGGCCAGCAGCAATGAGCCCAAGATGATGCGATAGAGCGCAAAGATGACAAACCCGTGGCGTCGTACCCACAACAGGAACCACTCTACCACTCCCAGGGCAACGACAAAGGAAACCACAAAGCCGATGCCCAGCACGATCCAACCATGCGTGGTCATGACCAAGGGGACGATCGCTTCTCCCACGGGGACCTGCTTGGGATGGAGGGTGCGAAGAAATTCATAGCCGGTCGCCGCAATCATGACCGGGATAGACAAGAGAAAGCTGAACTCGAGGGCCGCGGTGCGCGTCATGCCCACTGCCTGACCGGCGGCGATGGTAGACATCGATCGCGAGACACCTGGGAAAACAGCCGACGTGACCTCCCAAAGGCCGATCCACACCGCCTGGAAAAGGGTCATCTGCTCCACATCTTTGGTCTTCAGATCGCGACGCACGCTTAAGGCATCCACCAGCCACATCACGACGCCGCCAATCAGCAGCGCCCATGCCATGAGGCGGAGGCTTTCCAGATGCTTCCCGATTAACTTGACCAGCAACAGCGACGGAATTGCGGTGCAAACAAAGGCCACCAGGGTCAGAGAAAGAGGGTGGGTGAGGACAGTACGGTCCCCATTTTCTCCCTGGGGAAAGGTGCGGAAAAATTCCAGAATCCGCCCAGTGAACAGCAGCACCAGGGCGAGAATCGCGCCCAACTGGATCACGATGGTGTACATCTTCCAGTAAGGGCTGGCCAAGTCGACGTGGAGCATCGCCTCCACCAGCCTGAGATGCGCCGTTGAGCTGACGGGTAAAAATTCGGTCAGTCCTTCGACGATGCCAAGCAAAACCGACAGGATGTAATCGTTCAAAGGCCCTCCGGCAACCGTAACGTTACTGCCGGTCGGCGCCGTAGATGGGAATTGATTCCTGCAATTGGTATACCAGACTGGCAGCGCGGGCGGCATAGTCCGATTGGGGATATTTGGCGGCAATGGTACCTGCAATGGTTACGGCTCTCGCCTTGGCCTCGCCGGCTTTTTTGTCGTCTCCATTGGCGCTGTAAATGTCGTTCAACGCGCCTTCACGGTAGACGGCGTTGTAGAGCGCCTCGGCAGCACGCGGCGAATCTGGGTGCTCCTGGGCGTACTTTTCATACATTTCGGCTTCCTTCTGGGGGCACTTGGTAGAGCCCTGCCAATCGCCGCATACTTTGTTATCCATCATGTCCCAATCGGCGAGGTCAGCCCATTTTGAACGAGGGTAGGCTTTCTTTAGCTTGCGGAACTCCTCATCGTCGATCTGGTCGCGCAGGTAAGCGTCTTTTTCATGCGCCGAAGGGAGAGAGGATATGTCGACCTTTTGCAGTTGCCAGCGTATGTCGGCGGAACGCCAGGCGGCTTCTGGGGCCAGCGGCGATTGGGGGAAGAAATCGGACATGCGTTGGTAGAGGAGACGCGCTGCCTGGGCAACGCTCTGGGGCGCCCGTGGCAACATGGCATCTTTCTCCTGGCTTGCAGCGGCGCCGAAGAGGATCAAGTCGCCCTTGGGGGTCTCCGAGCTAACTACGCCTGCAGCCGGCATCCATCCGGACACCGGGATGGCAGCCGCCTCTTGACCAAAGACCGGCGCATCCTGCGATCTCGAGATCTCCTCGTCGGTGTTGGCAAAGACACGCAGCCAGGGGCCATTTTTCTCCACGATCACCATTTCTCTGCCCGGCGAGATCTCCGCCAGGCGGGAGGAGGAATTGTCCGGCGCCACGTAGAGGTTGGTATTGCGGATAACGGTTGCCTTGGGACCATTGCTGGGAGCTGGCGGCTTTTGGGCCGCATTCGCCTGGACCGCGATTACAAGGAGGGCAGAAAAAGCGATGAATCCAGTACGCATAAATACTTAGACGAATCCAGAACTAGAATACGCTGACCTCGTCTTCGAGTACGCTGCGCAGCACGGACGGTTCGACGTTGCCGCCACTCATAATCGCAACGGTCTGCCGGGCGGACGGCAACTGTTCACGACGGAAAAGCGCTCCCGCCAACGCCACGGCGCCGCTGGGCTCCGGAACCAGGCGGGCAGCAAAGATCATTCGCCGCATGGCCTCGCGGATCTCGGCTTCGGTCACGGTCACAACATCGTCGACAAAAGCCTGCATGTGGGCAAAATTCAGCTCACCCACGCTTTGGGTTCTCAGCCCATCAGCCGCGGTCCGGCTGGTCTGCTCGCCGGTGAACGACACGATGTCACCCGCCTTGAAGCTCTGTGCCGCATCTGAGGCAAGTTCCGGCTCTACCCCGATCACCCGCACTTTGGGGCAAGTCAGCTTCACAGCAGCCGCGACGCCGCTGAGCAAGCCACCTCCGCCCACCGGCGCCAGCACCAGTTCGACATCCGGCCGGTCGGCCATAATCTCCAAACCGCAGCTTCCCTGCCCGGCAATGATGTCGCGATCGTCGTACGGAGGAATGACCACATACCCGCAGGTGGCGGCCAGTTCCTCGGCCCGGGCTTTGCGCTCCAGGCTCGCTGGGCCAACGGTGACGATCTCCGCGCCCAGCGCCTGGGTCGCCTTTACCTTTACGTGCGGCGCGTTCGACGGCATCACGATGACGGCTTTTATGCCCAGCTCTCGAGCTGCGTAGGCAACGCCCTGAGCATGGTTACCGCTGGAGTAGGTGATCACTCCCCACGCACGCTCCTGGGCAGACAGTTGGGCGATTTTGTTGAAGGCTCCGCGTAGCTTGAAGCTGCCGATGGGTTGGAGCCCCTCAGCCTTGATCCAAAGATTACCGGCTTCGAGACGAATCAGTGGCGTGTGCACCGCAACACCGCGAAGCCGCTCCTGGGCTGCGCGCAGCTCGGGTAGCGTGACCAGCACTTAGATTTCCAGAATAATCGGCATGATCATGGGCCGGCGCGAAGTGGCTTTTTGGATGTAACGCTTGAGATCGAGACGGATCTTCTCTTTCATCACCCCGTAGTCGGCCTTCTCTTCCGCCGAGGACGATTCCAGTGTCCGATTGACGATCTCCTGCGCCTGCTCGCTGAGAGCGATCTCGCCGGTTACGAAGCCACGGGTGACTACTTCCGGCGGCCGCTCCACCTTGCCGGTGCGTTTGTTGATGGTGATGATCGCCAACACGATGCCATCTTCGCTCAAATGCCTGCGGTCGCGGATCACCAGGTCTTCGACCACATCCGTGGTGGAACCGGCATCGATGCAAATTCGACCGGTGGTCACTTTGCCCGCCTTGACTGCGGTGTTGGCGTCCACTTCCAGAACGTCGCCATCTTCGAGCAGCAGCGCCTGCTGCACCACGCCGGTGTTCTTGGCCAGTTGCACGTGCTTCTGCAGATGGCGATAGTCCCCATGCACCGGGATAAAGAACTTCGGCCGCAGCAGGTTGATCATCAGCCGCATCTCTTCCTGGCTGCCGTGTCCGCTGACGTGGATCAATCCGTTTTCACCATCGTCATAGATCACGTTGGCCTCGCGGCGGCATAAGTGATCGATGACCCGGTAGATGCTCTTCTCGTTGCCGGGTATTACCCGGGAACTCAGCACCACCGTGTCGCCCCGCTCGACGCGCGCGTGTTTGTGATTGTCGACCGCGGCTCGGGAAAGAGCCGACATAGGTTCCCCTTGCGTGCCGCTGATCAGAACCATAACTTCAGAAGCTTGATAGTCGCGGATCTGCCCGGGATGGATGAGCAACCCGCCGGGCACAGTGAGGTAGCCAAGATCCTGCGCGATCTCTGAAGATTCCACCATCGATCGGCCGACGATGGCCACCTTGCGGCGATGCGTCTGGGCCAGTTCCAGGGCGATACGAATGCGGTAAATCGAAGACGAGAAGCAGCTGAAGAACAGCTTTTGCTTGGTACGCGAGAAGACCTCGTCCAATCGCGGTTTCACCGCCCACTCGCTGGGGGTGTAACCGGCGCGATCGACGTTGGTCGAGTCCTGGAGGAGGGCCAACACGCCCCGCTTGCCGTACTCAGCAAAGGCATGCAGGTCGAACGGCTTGCCGTCCGGAGGTGAGAGATCGATTTTGAAGTCGCCGGTGTGCACAATCACGCCGACTGGAGTTTCAATAGCGAGGGCGACGCAGTCCACCAGGCTGTGGGTGACGCGAATCGGCTCGACGGTGAAAGCGCCGAGATGAAACTTTTGCCGCGGCGTAATCTCGATCAGTTCCGAGCTGTCGAGCAGCTTGTGTTCTTCCAGCTTGCCTTCGACAAAGGCCAGCGTGAATTCGGTCCCGTAGACCGGCACTTTCAATTCACTCAGGATCCACGGCAGCCCACCGATGTGGTCCTCGTGACCATGGGTCAGGATAATGGCGCGAACATGCTGGCGGTTTTCGGTGAGGTACGTAATATCGGGGACGACAATATCGACGCCCAACAATTCGGTCTCGGGAAACATGAGACCGGCATCGATGACGATGATGTCGTCTGCCCAGCGAAGCGCCAGGCAGTTCATTCCGAATTCGCCCAGCCCGCCCAGGGGGATGACTTGTAACTTACCTGCAGACATTAACGTCTAATGCTACCACGCAGAAGCACCCATCTCTTTCCTCCAATCGGAGAGGTGCTTTAGCGCAACAGATCCTCGAGAGTGGTGCTTAGATCGGTCTTGTCATCGCGATACTTAACGATTACCGGCGTGTACAGGCTCAAGCCCCAGGCGGGCTCTGCACCGCGCTTCAGCTCTCTCGATCCCGGCACGACGACTGCGCCCTCTGGAATCACCAAGGGGTGATCCGCGGATGCCTTCAGCACTTCACCGCGGACGATATCGTAGACCGGTGTTCCGCGGGTCAGGATGGTGCCCGCCGCTAATACGGCGCGGCGACGGACCAGTGTGCCTTCATAGACGCCTGTGTTACCGCCGATGAGCACGTCGTCTTCAATGATCACCGGGGTGGCGTTGACGGGCTCCAGCACGCCGCCAATCTGCGCTGCGGCACTCAGATGGACTCGCTTGCCAATTTGGGCGCAGCTGCCAACCAGGGCGTGGGAATCGACCATCGTGCCTTCGTCCACGTAGGCGCCGGCATTTACATACATGGGCGGCATGCAGACCACGCCACGGGCGAGAAAGGCGCCTTCGCGGATGGCGGATCCGCCGGGGACCACCCGCACTCCCTGCTCAGGGGCGAAGCGGCGGGCGGGGTATGTGCTCTTGTCCACGAAGGAGAATTCATCGCCGCCCATCTGCACCATCGAGCCCAGCCGGAAGCCGAGGAGAATACCCTGCTTGACCCAGGTGTTGACCCGCCATCCGAGGGCGGTTCCAGGATCCGGCTCGGCGGCCCGCACCCGGCCGGCGCTGAGAGCGCTACGCAGTTCGAGAAAGGCATCCATGGCTCCTCGGTCGCCGATAGCTTCGGCACCGGCCAAGGAAAATCGTTCTATGTCGGCCTGCAGTGTTTTCGAATCAATGGTCATTGAAATTTTTTCCTAACGGGAGATTTCTGGGTGCCCCACATCTCGCGACTTCAGTCCCGCAGGGACGGGTGAACTTCAGACCTGTCCAAATTAGCGTTTTAAGAGGAGGCGGAAAGCCTGCTAGGTTGAGGTTGGGATTTTCCAAGAAACCAATCTCAAACAGGAGGAGCTTTCCGCCATGAATGGAGTATGCAGTATTTTTTCGCAGGTTTTAGGGGTATTTTCGAGGGCCGAGTTTGAGCAGGCGGTTCTCGATCATAAAGCCCAGCATCACGCCCGGGGTTTTAGCAGTTGGACGCAGATGGTGGCGATGCTGTTCTGTCATTTGGGCAAGGCGCAGTCGTTACGAGAAATCTGTGGAGGTCTGGCGGCTTGCGAAGGCAAGCTAAGGCACCTGGGTGTGGTTCAGAGTCCCAAGCGGTCGACCTTGGCCTATGCCAACGAGCATCGGCCGTGGGAGTTGTACCAGACCGTGTTTGGGGGGCTGCTGGAAAAGTGTCAGCGGGAGGTGCGAGGAGGGAAGAAATTCCGCTTTAAGAACAAGTTGCTGAGTCTGGATGGCAGCGTGATTGACCTCAGCGCGACGATGTATGACTGGGCCAAGTTTCGTCAGACCAAAGGCGGAGTTAAGCTGCATTTATTGCTGGATCACGACGGATATTTACCCAAGTATGCGGTGATCGAGCCGGCCAGCGTGGCCGAACTGAAGGTAGCGCGCGGGCTGGCTTTGGAGCCGGGCACGATTGTGGTGTTCGATCGTGGGTATACCGATTACAAGTGGTTCGCCAGCTTGACCAAGCAAGGTGTGTACTTCGTGACCCGGCAGCGTTGGAACAGCTATTACAAGCTGGTGAAGGAACTGCCGGTACCGGAAAAGGGCGACATCCTGGCCGATCAGATAGTGAAGTTGGGCCACCGCGGTTATCGCACCGGTGTGCCGGTCCGACGGGTGGTAGTGCGCGATCCGGAGACAGGCAAGAAGTTCGAATTTCTGACCAACAAAATGGATTTTGCTGCCAGCACGATTGCCAGAATCTATCGCGATCGTTGGCAGATCGAGACTTTTTTCAAAGCTCTTAAGCAATCTTTGCGGGTCAAGACATTCGTGGGCACCAGCGCCAACGCTTTAAAGACGCAGATCTGGACCGCCTTGATCGCCATGTTGATCTTGAAATATTTGCAGTTGAAGTCCAGCTTTGGTTGGTCGCTCTCCAACCTCGTGGCCTTGTTGCGCCAGCAGTTGTTCGTATACCGCGACCTATGGACTTGGTTGGATTGTCCTTTCGAACCGCCGCCTGCCCTGGCAGGAATTCACGACCAACTTCCGCTCCCGCTTTAAATTTCTCAGCCCTCTTTGGACAGCTGAAACCTGCCGCCCGTCTGCAAAACCCTTTATCGGCCAATACTCAGGAGTTTTATCGCACACACTTTGGACAGCACCTCTCTAAATCTACCGCTCCCTTAGGACCCAACCTGGTTTCGCAATACCCGGTTCCAGCACTCGTTTGTCCAATGAAATCAACACAACGACGTTCACTACCCCGCTAATTTGGACAGCTCTGAAGTTCAGCCGTCCCTGCGGGACTGAATTCGCGAGATGTGGGGCACCCAGGTTTGGTTGAATATTTACGACCTAGACGAGTAGGCCTAATTCTTCTGCAAGGGCCTTCAGCTTCGCGCGCGTCGCCGGAGCCACCGGCACGATGGGCAGGCGATAGGTTTCCTTGAGCAGCCCCATCATGGCCATCACGCACTTGACGGGGCCAGGACTTGACTCCCAAAAGTTTGCGGTGATCAGCGGAAAGTACCGTCGGTTTAACGAACGAGCGGTGGCCCAATCGCCACCGAGTGCCGCGGATACCAGGCTCGACATCTCCCGCGGAATTTCATTGGACGCAACCGACACCAACCCTGCTCCACCCAATCCGATCACCGGGAGACCCATCAAGTCGTCCCCAGCCAGAACCGCGAAGCCTTGTGGTAAGGAATAAATCAACTCAGCAATCTGTTGCACGTTCCCGCTCGACTCCTTGACCCCCTGGATGTTGGGCACATCCTCAGCCAGGCGCAGAATGGTTGCCGGCTCCAGATTGACGCCGGTGCGGCTGGGAATGTTGTAGAGCACCACAGGACAACCCACAGCCTCGGCAATCGCGCGGAAGTGACGGTACTGTCCCTCCTGGCTTGGCTTGTTATAGAAGGGATTCGCGGTGAGCAGACCAGTGACTCCCGGCACCGAGGCAGCTTCGCCTGCCCGGGCTACCGCTTCGACAGTGGAATTGTGGGTGCAACCGGCCAGGACCGGCACCCGCCCCGCCGCGACCTCGGTCACGATGCGGATGACCCGCAGCCATTCTTCATGGGTGAGCGTGGGCGTTTCGGCAGTCGTTCCGCACGCGACCAGAAAATGAATGCCGCTTTCGATCTGCCATTCCACCAGCTTGCTGAGGGTTTCCTCATCAAGGCTGCCATCGCTACGAAAGGGGGTCACCAGTGCTGTGCCACAGCCGCTGAGGGTCATAACAAATGGAGTCTACTACCCCAACAAGGGATAAATCTCTTTGAAGTCGTAGCAGCCTGCCTTGCCGCAGAGCCACTCCGCTGCGCGGACTGCGCCCTCGGCAAAACTGCGGCGAGAGATTGCCTCGTGCCGAATCTCAATGACATCGTCTCCCAAACGAGCGCTGATGACGTGCGTGCCCACAGCCTCGCCCTCACGATTCGAAACAATCTCAATCTTCAGCGCCGGATCCATTTCCAGCAGAATCTGCTTGAGCGCCAGCGCGGTTCCTGAGGGCGCATCCTTCTTGCTCTTATGGTGAGTTTCGCTGATGGTGAGCTCAAATCCATGCACCAGGGGCACCAGGCGATGGGCCAGTTCATACATCACCTGCACACCTATGGAGAAGTTCTCGCCGTACAGCAGGGCGCCATTCCGCCGCTCGCAGATGGCGCGTATCTCGGGAAGCTTTTCATACCATCCGGTAGTGCCCACCACCACGCGGGCTCCATTTGCCAGGCAGGCCCGCATGTTGGGTATGACCGCCTGTGGCGTAGTGAAATCGAAGACCACGTCGAACTGGGCCAACATCGGACCGGTGAGGGAGGACGCATTGGCATTTTCTTCTTCGCCGATCACCCGGACGCTATGTCCTCTTTGAGCGGCGACATCCGCCACCACCTGGCCCGTTTTGCCGCGCCCCAACACTAGGAAGATCATGGTTACCGCTGCACGCTTTCCACCGTTTTTCTTGCGCTGACGTCGAAGATCTCAGGATCGGGATCGACAAAAAAGGCCGCGTGCAGGGAGCGCACCGCCTCATCCACATCATCCTCGTCGATCATGAAGCTCATGTTGATTTCTGATGCGCCCTGCGAGATCATGCGCACGTTTATGTGGCGCACCGCATGAAATACCTGGGCTGCAATCCCGTTTTGACCACGGATGTTTCCGCCCACCATGCAGATCAGGGCTTTTCGTCCTTCGTAGGTAACATCCGCCAGCTTGCTCAACTCGGCGGCCAGCTCCGGCAACTGCTCGTTGGAATCGACAGTCAGCGAAACGCTTACCTCCGAAGTCGACACCATATCCACGGCACATTTGTGCTTATCGAAGACTTCAAAGACGGCCTTCAGGTAACCATGCGACATGAGCATCCGGCTGGCTACCAGGTCGATGATGGTCAACCTCCGCTTGGCGGCGATGGACTTGAAGGGACTTCGGCAGTGAGTGGACAGGGCGGTGATGCGGGTGCCCTCATTTTCTGCATTGCGTGAGTTGAGTACCAGCACCGGAATATTTTTTTGCACGGCAGGCAGAATGGTTGCCGGATGAAGTACTTTGGCTCCGAAATAAGCCAACTCCGCAGCTTCTTCGAAGCTGATGGTTTTGACGCGCAGCGCATCCGGGCAAACCCTGGGGTCGGCTGTCATGATGCCATTCACGTCCGTCCAGATCTCAATAGCCTCGGCATCCATCCCGCCACCAATCAGCGCCGCAGTGTAGTCCGAACCGCCACGACCCAGCGTGGTGGTGACGCCGTCGACCGTGGAGCCGATAAAGCCGCCCATCACCGGCACTTGCCCGGCATCGACCAGGGGCTGCAAATGCTGGCCGCACCGCGCCTCGATGAGGGCGCTATTCGGGGTTGCTTTGCCGTGCTGGGAGTCGGTCACGATGAGGGTCCGCGCATCGACATGAGCTGCATTGATTCCCTTGTTGCGGAAGGCTTCGGCCACCATACGGCTGGAGAGGCGCTCGCCGAAACTGACCACCATGTCGTTGGTCCTGGGGGTCAGTTCGCCGACCGCGGAAAGTCCGCGCAAAATCTCGTCGATCGACTCGAATTCCTGCTGGATCCAGTTCTGCAGTTCTCCCTGGCGGTCCGCCGGGAGCAGCAGGGCCGAAGTGTCGCAATGACGGTTGCGCAAGCGCGAGCTGATGGCCAACGCTCCGTTTCGGTCTCCACGGCCTGCAGCTTTCGCGCCGGCCAGCAGCTGGTCGGTGACTTTGGCCATGGCACTGACCACGACCACCGGCCGTTGACCCCGGGCTACCCGGCTCCGGACAATTTTGGCGGTGCGATGGATGGCGTCAGCATCTTCGACAGAAGTGCCGCCAAATTTCATCACTACTGGCTTCATACGGAGACGGCCACGTGATCGCTGGCAGCCGCCGGAACGAGTTTGCCCAGCGCGGCCAGGAACTCTCCATTCAGTACTGCCGCACCCGCGCCGCCGCGGATGGTGTTGTGGGATAGGACGGTGAACTTCCAGTCGAGCAGTGAACATGGGCGCAGGCGGCCCACCGTAGCGGCCATTCCGTTGCCGCGCATGCGGTCCAGCCGGGGTTGCGGCCGGTCGTCGGCAGCGCTCCATTCGATCGGCTGGCTGGGCGCGGTGGGCAGCGCGTAGCTCGCCAGCGGCGCAAATTCGCTCCAGGCGGCAAGAATCTCTTCCCGCGTCGCTCGGGCAGCCAGCTTGATGCTCACACTCTCGGTGTGGCCGTCTTCGACCGGAACCCGGTTGCAATGCGCGCTGACGCGGGCGTTCAGAGGCTTCACGCTGTTTCCGCTCAACTTGCCGAGTAACTTCAGCGTCTCCGCTTCCAGCTTTTCTTCTTCACCCTTGATGTAAGGAACGACATTGCCCAGGATGTCGAGCGAGGCTACGCCCGGATACCCAGCGCCGCTCACGGCCTGCATGGTGCTGACAAAGACGCTCTCCAGCCCAAAGCGATCGGCCAACGGCTTGAGCGCCAGAACCAGACCGATGGCGCTGCAGTTGGGGTTGGTCACGATGTAGCCGCCGGATTGCTTGCGCCAGCTCTGCGTTTCGAGCAGGTTCAAGTGGTCCGGGTTAACCTCAGGAATGACCAACGGAACATCCGCCTGCATGCGAAAGGCGCTGGAATTCGAGATCACGGCGCAACCGGCGGCGGCGAATTTAGGTTCCAGTTCCCGCGCAATATCAGTGTCTAGGGCGGCAAAAATCACCCTGGGAGCGCCGTCGGGGGAGGCCGGCGACACCGTCATCCCGGCGATTCTGGTGGGGAGCGGCGTCTCCAGCTTCCATTTGGTGGCTTCACCGTAGGCTTTGCCGCTGGACTTGTCACTGGCGGCAAGCCAGGTGATCTCAAACCACGGGTGATTCTCGAGTAACTGGATGAAGCGCTGACCAATGACCCCGGTGGCGCCAAGGATGCCAATCTTGTGTCTTGTCTGCATGGTCTTGAAAATATTCTGTTTATTTTAGACTATTCGGCAGCCTCCGACCGGGCGACAGCATCTGGGGCGTCAATCCTATGTTGCTGAGTCTGGTGAGAACGAATATCTCGATATCGAGTCCCGCAGGGACGGCTGAACTCGATTTGAAAAATGCCTCGGTTCAGCAACCGCCCTTTCCTTGCAACGACCCTCTCCTTGTTTGTCATCCCGAGCGAAGCCGAGGGACCTGTGGTGCGCCATTCGTGTGCCCCGCTCCTACCGGCCCACAACCTCCATCAATCATCACCGTCCTGACGGAAACACCAACCTCCCCTTTGTCATTCCGGGTTTCCAGGAGTGGTCCGCGGAACCGCAGATCCCTCGGCTTCGCTCGGGATGACAAAAAAAGGAGAGGGTCGTTGCAAGGAAAGGGCAGTTGCTGAACCGAGGCATCTTTCAAACCTGATTTGGACAGGGCTAAGTTCAGCCGTCCCTACGGGACTCGATTCTTACAGCGCCGCCAAAACGGCAGCCGTAAATGCCTTGGTGCCGCTGGTGCCCCCCACATCGCGTGTCAGTGTCTTCTTTTCGATGTACACCTTCTCGAGGGCGGACTGCACCCGATCGGCAGTACCGGTTTCCCCGATATAGCGCAGCATCAGAATGGCGGACTGGAGCAGCGCTGTCGGATTGGCTATGTCCTTACCGGCAATGTCGGGCGCCGAGCCGTGAACGGCTTCAAAGATCGCGCACCCGGTGCCTAAGTTGGCGCCAGGAACCAGCCCCAGGCCCCCCACAAAGGCTGCACACAGGTCACTGACAATATCGCCATAGAGGTTTTCCGTGAGCAGGGTGTCGTACTGGTAGGGGTTCATGACCAACTGCATGCAGGTGTTGTCGACGATGTGCTCGCCGTAGGTGATCTCGGGATAGCCCTTGGCCACTTCGCGCGCACAGCGCAGGAACAGGCCGTCGGACATCTTCATGATGTTTGCTTTGTGGATGGCGTGGATTTTGCGCCGCTTGAACTTGCGCGCATATTCAAAGGCAAACTTCGAGATCCGGGTCGAAGCTTTCTCGGTGACGATTTTGAGCGACTCCACGACTCCGGGCACTACTTCATGCTCCAGACCTACATACTCGCCTTCTGTATTTTCCCGCACGATGATCAGGTCTACGCCTGGGTAGCGGGTATCCATCCCGGGCAGGTTCTTGATGGGCCGGAAGTTGGCGAAGAGTTCGAATTTCTTGCGCAGGTGCACGTTGATCGAGGCGAAACCGCCGGCGATGGGCGTGGCTACTGGCCCTTTCAGCGCCAGGTGGTTCCGCTCGATGGACTCATAGACTTCTTTCGGAATGTACTCGTGATATTTTTCGTAGGCGTTGGCGCCGACCAGGAATGGTTCCCAGGCAAACTTCGCACCCGATCCTTCGATGGCCGCTTCGAGAATGCGTACCACTGCATCCGTCACTTCCGGCCCGATGCCGTCGCCGGCAAGCAGTGTTACTGTGTGCGTTCTCTCCTGTGAGCCTGGTGCCATTGTTTCTCCTCGGCGATTATCGTTTGCCGGTCTTGGATGCATCCCTGGTGTTGAGGAGCTGTTCCAGCTCTTCCTTGAACTCGCGTACGTCTTTGAAGTCGCGGTAAACGCTGGCAAAACGAATGTAGGCGACCTTATCGATGGTCCTAAGATGGTTCATAATCAACTCGCCGATTTGGTTGGTGGTTCGTTCTCGTTCCGGGGAATCGACTAGAAATGCCTCGGTTTCATCCACGATCGCTTCCAGCTTGGCTGCGGAGACAGGGCGCTTCTCGCAAGCGCGCAGCAGGCCGCTCAGCACCTTTTGGCGCTCGAATTTTTCCCTCCGGCCGTCCTTCTTCACCACCATGTAGGGGATTTCATCGATGCGTTCGTAGGTGGTGAAGCGCTTGTTGCAACGCTCGCATTCGCGACGGCGGCGAATCGAGTCCGCTTCTTTGCTTTCGCGCGAATCCACGACTCGATCCTGCGCAAATCCGCAATAAGGGCATCTCATCAGTAGTTAAATTCTAGCAGTCGCAGAATTGTCCGGTCGGCACTGTCGATACTGGAGCAGAACCCTGGGTATCCCACATCTCGCGAAAAACGAGCGAGATGTGGGGCACCCGGAGTTTGTGGTTAGGAAAGGGTTCACCCCTTGATTTGTTGTGGGAAAAGATTCACCCGGTTTTGAAGTCAGGAAGGGTTCAAGAAGTCAGGCTTCGCTGATGGCGGGTGTCTGCTCGGTGCCTTCTTGACTGAAGTGTTCCGATTGCTCAGAGACCTTCTTGAGCGAAACGTGCTCCACGCGGGCCCAGATCAGCCCGATAGGAATCACGCACATGAAGGTGACGATCAGCAGCATGGCGCCGCAGGCAAGTGCGGGCTCAAACTGCACATGGAAGACCTGCTGCATCACGCCGGTGGTCACGCCGATCTGGGTGAACCATCCGATCACCGGCAGTTGGACCATGGAGCCAACCATGCTCGCGGCCATTAACACCATGCAGCGCGCGAGAGTCATCGCGGACAACTCGGGCGAGAGCACGAAGGCCCGGGCAGTCTCGAGGTAAGCAGCCGTGATCAGGCCCCACATGACCAGGGAAAGGCCGAGAGCGAGGAAGAAGTCTCCTATGGTGGCGATGGAGTCCAGCCCGTCGCGAAAGGCGCGAATTTTGGTTCCTACCGATACACCAAGCGAGGGCGACACAGAGCCGAGAGCCTTTTCCGCAAGAGCGGCGACCGCTAAACCGGAAGCACGCACGGCGATGGCAAAAATGGCGAGAACAACGGTCAGCGCAAGGCCGCCCAAGGCAGCGTGCTGCAGGGCCTCGTGATGGGGCAGCGTCGCGCGGTCTGGCGCCAGCAGTAAAGCACCCGAAAATATCAGCGCCATGGCGCCGAGATCGAACATGCGCTCCACCGTATAAACCGCTATCTGCGAGCTCACCGGCAGCTTGGTTCGCTTCGCAACCAGGTAAGGACGCACCAGGTCTGCCAGGCGACCGAAAAGCGCCACTGCGGTGAAGCCGATGACCTGCGAGCCCAGCAAGGCAAAGGAGCTGACCTTTTTCTGCGGTTTAATCAGAACTCCCCAACGCACCGCGCGCAGCCAGTAACAGAACACCACCATGGCAATGCCGAGAACGATGCGGAGCCAATCCACGTGCTGCAATTCATCGCGAAAGATGCTCCACTGAAAGTGGACTCGCTTGTGGACCAGCCACACCAGCGCACCCAGGAGAATCGCTCCTACGAGGTACATGATCCAGGAATGCTTTTTCACATGCGACTCCAAAATGCGAAGCGATCGGTTGAGAGGTTTACCGGTTGGGTGGCGTGGAGGAGAGAGCGGCGGTGCCGGCCGGGTGCTGCCTCTCCCACTGCTTTCTACGGTTGAACTCGCGGATTACGCGCGCCACATAAACCTGGGTCTCGCGATACGGTGGTATCCCGTGATATTTATCCACCGCTGCCGGACCGGCGTTGTAGGCCGCCAGCGCCAGTGCCAGGCGGTCGTGATAGCGCAGCAGCAGAGCGTCCAGATAGGATGTGCCGCCATTAATGTTCTCATCCGCACGGAAGCTGTCGGTCACGCCTAATTGCGTCGCGGTTCCAGGCATCAACTGCATCAGGCCCTGGGCTCCCGTGCGGCTCACCGCGTGGATATTGCCGCCGCTCTCGGCCCGGACCACACTTGCCAGCAAGTCGACATCGAGATTATGAGTGGCGCCTGCCCGGGCAATCAACTCGTGCACATCTGCGTTGGTAAGCTTGGGCGCGGTGGCGGCGCTGGACACAGCCGCCGGAGGTGGATCGGGAACTATGTCCACTGACGCGATCTCAGCTGCATCGACTTCGACAAAATTACTGCTGCCCTGGCTGGTAAACAGCCGCACCTTATCGCCAGCCTGCTCCCGGTGATCGCACAGCAGGTTGAACCCATTTTTCAGGGTGACCTCTTCAGCAGCGTGCAGGACAGGAACAATCCCCAGCAAAGCGAGGACCCCGATCCAGCAGGCGAAGGCGGACGTTTTGCTCATTGGGCAAACTGTACCACGGGACTAGCGGCGAATTCCTCTTCCCCATTACGGTCGGGATCTTGCATGGATCCTCGCCCGCGTAGTACCTCTTCGATGGCCAGGGCCACCCCGTCATCATCATTTGAGGCAGTGAGCTCCCAGCCGCGGCAGCGCGCCAGGGAGCGAATCTCTTCGCTTGCGTTGGCCATGACTACCGCGTGCCCGGCATACTCCAACATTTCCAGGTCGTTGAGGTTGTCACCGATGGCCATGATCTGTTTCCGCTCCAGGCCGCGAATGCTGGCCAGACTGTCGAGCGCCGCGCCTTTTGAGCAACCGGGCGGTAAGAGGTCGAGAATGCTCAGGTTGCGCGCGGCGTACTCGGTACGGTGCATGGCAATCTGCCCCGCCACGTCGCTCATCAGCAACTGCTTCTCCGCCTCCACCATTTCCGCGACTGTACCGCAGATCATGCCCTGGATCGGTTCCTCGCCCGCATCGAAAGCTCGCTCGATGGGCTGGAACTCAACCAGGTAGGGCTTATTGGCTTCCACCCACCGGTCAATGCGGGCGTGCAACTGTTGGAAGCTCTCAATGACCAGGGCGCCCACTCCTTCACGGTCAAATGTGAACACCAGGGTGCCGTAGCCTTGCAGCTGAAGACAGAGCTGCCGAGCGGTTTCCACCGGCAGAAAGCGGCGATCGAGCAACTGACCGTCAAAACCGCGTACCACTGCCCCGTTGGAAGAAATCATCACCGAGTTCTCACTCAGACCCACCTGGGCAATCAAAGGCATAGCGTAGGCTTGGCGCCGCCCGGTCGAGATGACGATCTCTATACCCGCAGCTTCGGCCGCTTGCAGGGCGGCGCAGTTCCGGGGACTGATTTTGGGGCCTGTCGAAGGCATCAGAGTACCGTCGATGTCGATCGCAATTAGCTGGATGCTCACTCCTCTATTTTACCTGTTCTTCGCCCGGCTGCCGGGAGTGTCTCAAAATGGGAAACCCTTCCGATATCATAGGTTTATGCCTTCGATTGCCTACCTGGAGTGCACCCAGTGCCATACCCACATTTCGGCCGAAACGGCGCAAACCGTTTGCCCTCTATGTGCTGGCGTTCTTTTGGCCCGTCATGACATGGCCGATTCAGGGGAAGAAGAAGTTGATCATCGCGGAGTGGTCTTACCAAGGAGACATCGGGCAGGGGGGATTATTACTCCCCAGTAACGGGCGTGACACGAGTAGCCGATCGAAAAGCGTACCTCAGCGGCTGAAGCCGTCAGGCGTGGGCTATTTACGGCACAGTCGAAAACGACATCTAAACCTTTTAGAACCATCATGGGCGAATCCGATGGTTTTCATCACCTTGGGTGAGCCGCAGGCTCATGGGGACACGGCTGAAGCCGTGCCCTTCGTAGAGAGATTCTTCCGCAACCTGTTCTGTACGGGCTGGAAAGCGTGCGTGAGAACTCCATTCCCAAACTTAGTCCCGTAGGGACGGCTGAACTTAGCCCTGGACGATAGTCCTGGGTTGGGTTTGAAAAGACGACCCAGTCCCGCAGGGACGGCTGAAAATAGGCCGCGACGCAATCCTGGACAATCCTTCAGGTGTCCCTACGGGACTCAATCATGTTTCTTGGTGTCCCCAGGACTAGCGTCCTGGGCCTGAAGTTTCTACATTTTCCAAGGCGAGGCGGCTCCCCGTTCCCTTGCAGTGCTACGCTTCTGATTGGATCAGGACTGGCTTTGTATCAGGGCATGGCTTCCAGCCATGCCGCAAACACTACGGAAAGGAATAGGGCTTTAGCCCCTGGGGATGGCGAACCCTAAGCGCAATGCGAGCGGGGATCGAATCCTGAGTCCGTCGCGCACGTTTTTCGTAACCACGAAGACAAGCATGGGCAA
This sequence comes from uncultured Acidobacteriaceae bacterium, assembly GCA_963830325.1. Lineage (GTDB taxonomy): Bacteria > Acidobacteriota > Terriglobia > Terriglobales > Acidobacteriaceae > PALSA-350. Next base: position 87,970 of record CAWHMV010000018.1, on the reverse strand, counting down.
GACGTTGTTACAGTCGGACCGCAACGCTACGCTCTTGATCGATGTGCTTTGTTTCTATGGGAAGGAAGGAAAATTTCAACTGCATGATTTCGTAGTCATGCCGAACCATCTGCATCTGCTGATCACGGTCTCAGGCGATAGCACCGTTGAGCGAGTCATGCAATTCATCAAGGGTGGATTTTCCTATCGTCTGAAAAGAGAATTGGGGTATTTGGGAGAGGTGTGGCAACGCGGCTTTTCCGAGGTGCGCGTCGACAATCGCGAGAGCTATGTGTGCCATCAGGAATATATTGCTCAGAATCCCGTTAGGAAAGGGTTGGTGGACTCGCCGGAAAAGTTTCCTTACTGCTTCACCTATCTGGCAGAACGAAAGCGAGCAGGGGCTAAAGCCCAATCATAGTTACACCTGTGCGGCACGGCTAAAGCCGTGCCCTGATACAAAGCATCAGGGCGGTGACTCACGGAAACCCCGTGTTTCCTCAGGTACATCGTCTCTGAAATGTAGAAACTCCAGACCCAGGACTGCGTCCTGGGCTAAGTTCAGCCGTCCCTGCGGGACTCAATTCGTAAAATCCTGGTTCTCAGACACGCTCTGAAGCCCGTACCTACCTTCCGACCACCGGCATTGAGTTTTCCCGCCGCCGTTTAGCCCTATCGTTTGCCGGTGAAAAGGAGAACACCGCCACCGATGATGGCCACGACGCCAAGAATTGGGGGTAATGGCACCGTGTTGGTTTCTTTTCTTGAGGCCTGGATTGGGCCCAGATCCACTACCTTCTTCTCGTGGGTGTAGGTAAATCCCCCATAGGCCAACGCGAGGACACCCAGGACGATCAAAACTATGCCTAAGGCTTTCATTCGTACCTTTCTCAATGCCTTAGGGATGCCTGATTGTCTGGGGGAGTTGTTCTTAGCTCAAGCGGGCAAAGGAATGATGCGCAGCGAGCGAATTGATGTGCTTAACGGTGACCGAATTGCCCTCGATGTAATAAAACGCGATTGCAATCAAGAGGAGCACTGCTAACAGCGCGATGACCACCACGACGTGACGAACCATCTCCCTGTTGTGTCTCTGAGCTTCGGTTGGCTTAAGGACCACGGCGCACTTGATGGGCTGGCCCATATCGGCATGATGTCCGTGTTTTACACCCGCCGTCATTGGAACGTGCATGGGGCGCCCTCCTTTCTGACTACTTAATAGACGGACGCATTACCCCAGAGGTTGTTTCGCCTTGCGCACGGAAGGTTCCGCTGAAGTAACGTCGCAAACGGTAACTCGCTGATTGCTCTAGAATAGGGAGGTGAAGCAAGAGATAACAGAAGAAGTGCCGTTGGGCATAAGCGGTGTTGCGAATGCGGTACTGGAGCCGCGGCCGCGTATCGGGTTTGTGAGCTTGGGCTGCCCCAAAAACCTCGTCGATAGCGAGGTCATGATGGGCTTGCTGGACCAGGCAGGCGCGGAAATGACCAACCGCCCGGAGACGGCCGACATTCTGGTGGTAAATACCTGCTCTTTTATTGACAAGGCGAAACAGGAGTCGATCGACACCATCCTTCAGATGGCGCAGCACAAGCTATCCGGGAAGGCCCGCAAACTGATCGTAGCCGGTTGCCTGGTGGAACGGTACCGCGACGAAATCCGCAAGAATATGCCGGAAGTGGACGCCGTGGTCGGTACCGGCGAGTTGGAGGCCATTCTGGCCGCCGCCGGGCTGGATGCGCCGAGCGCGCCTCCCCCGTCACCGCAGCTTTTTTCCATCCTCCCCAGCAGCACTTCCCGGCCAGAGGGCGATTTGCGCGAGTCCCAGGGGCGTTTCGCACGCGAGCAGTGGGAAGGCGCGGAAGCCAAGCTTCCCCAGTACCTGTACGACCACACCACGCCGCGGCTGCTGGCAACGCAGAAGTCCTCGGCCTACATCAAGATTGCCGAAGGCTGCGATCATCCCTGTAGTTTCTGCGTGATACCCAATCTCCGGGGCAAATTTCGCTCGCGGCGTTTCGAGTCAGTGGTCGCGGAAGCCGAACAGCTGGTCGCCCAGGGGGTGCGCGAACTCACGCTGATTGGGCAGGATACGACCTGTTACGGCGAGGATTTAGGCATGAAGGACGGGTTGGCGCAACTGCTCGATGGCCTGGCCCGGATTCCAGATCTCAAGTGGCTGCGCTTCCTGTACGCCTATCCCAACAAGGTTACGAGGCGGCTGCTCGACACCATTGCCCGGCACGACAGCATTTGCAAGTACCTCGACATGCCGCTGCAGCATGCATCCGCCGCAGTGTTAAAGAGCATGCGTAGGGGTGGCAACGCCGATATCTTTCTCAAGACCATTGAGCGGGTGCGCGCAACCGTGCCCGATGTAGCGATTCGGACCACATTCATTACCGGCTTTCCGGGCGAAAGTGAAGCCGACTTTGCCGTGCTCAGCGATTTTGTCCGCGCCGCCCAGCTCGACTGGCTAGGGGTCTTCAGTTACTCCGATGAAGAAGGTTCCGGGGCCTTTCACCTGGGCGATAAAGTGCCGGCGCGGACCATTGAGACCCGTCACCGCTCCCTGATGCGCCTGCAACAGTCGATTAGCCGTAAATCCAGGGCTCGCCTGGTGGGCCGCTTATTCGATCTGCTGGTCGAAGGGCCGTCCGAGGAAACTCCGCTGCTATGGGAGGGCCGCACCCAGCATCAGGCTCCGGAAATCGATGGCAAGGTCTATATCAACGATTTTGGGCCGTTCGAGCAATTGAACCCGGGGCAGTTTTACCAATGCGAGATCACCGAGTCACAGGATTATGACCTGGTGGGCAAGATTATTTCGTAAAAGGAATGTTGTGATGAACCAACGGGCAAAAAAAATGAAAAGCCTGCGCTGCCCGACTTGCGGGAACATCGTCACCGCCAAAGATGAGGATTTCCCCTTCTGCAGCGATCATTGCAAGACCATCGACCTGGGAAAGTGGGCCAGCGGAGTCTACCGCATCTCCTCGCCGGTGCTCGATCCCGAGCTACTGGAAGAGATTGAAGGGATGCAGCCCCGCCAGCCCGGCGATGAATGAGCCGGTTTGGGCAGGAAAGACCGCCTGGGCCGGAAAGACGGCGTGGGCTTGGGCGGTAGGGACGTTTTTCGGCGCCGGCTTGCTCCGGCCCGGACCGGGTAGCTGGGGATCTGCGGCGGCAGCTTTGCTATGGTTGGGAGCGGCGAAGGGTCTGCATCTTGCTCCAGCGCCCTTGGCTTGGCTGACTTTGGCGGCTGCGATGGGCGCGATCGCGATCGGTGTGCCGGCCGCAACGGTGGTGGAACGAGAGAGCGAACGTACTGACCCCGGACACGTGGTGATTGATGAGGTCGCCGGGCAGTGGATCGCGCTGATCTATTCGCGGGTAAACTTGAGTCACTTGCTAGCCGGGTTTCTGTTCTTCCGTCTCTTTGACATCGTGAAACCATGGCCTGCGCGGCAGCTTGAGAGCATGCCTGCAGGCTGGGGAATCATGCTCGATGATGTTGCTGCAGGCGTGTATGCTTTGCTCTTGATGCTGGCGCTGCAACACTGGATTGGCTGAGGCCTTTCGGTTTGCATCGAAATGATTAATTAACAAGCGTTCAGGAACTCAGCCGATGAGATTCTCCAAGGAGTCACCCATTCCGAACTCGCCCAGGATCGATTCCGCCGTTCCCGATGCAGCGCTTCCGGGCGGAGAAATCGAGGTTCGCGGAACACAACTGGGCGCCGTGCGCTCGCGCCTGCCCGTGGCCGTGCTCGACGGAATCGTGGCTCCGATTCTGCTCAGCCGTTCGAACCGGATGGTCGTCCGCATTCCCGAGGATGTGCAGACCGGGAAACTGGAGATCCGGCAGAACGGACAATCCAGCAATGCCATCCGGCTTAAGATCGCTCGCCTGATCACGGGAAATCTTCATCCTGTCGGCAATCCCGCAGTGGATGCTAACGGAAACATTTATTCCACGGATTCCGGTCCGCGCGGGCAAAAAACCGCCGTTTCGGTTTACCGCATCACGCCCACGGGAGAGATGCAGCCCTTCGTGAGCGGGATTACCAATGCCACCGGCCTGGCTATCGACGCCCATGGGTACCTCTATGTTTCCTCGCGGCTGGATGGCACCGTGCACCGCGTCTCTCCTCAGGGTGCATCGTCGGTCTATGCCGAGGGGATGGGGATCGCCACCGGGATTGCCTTCGATTCTGCCGGCAATCTCTACGTGGGGGACCGCAGCGGAACCATCTTCAAGATTGCTCAGGACCGGCAGATTTTTGTATTTGCCACGCTGGAACCCAGTATCGCTGCCTACCATCTCGCCTTCGGCCTGGATGGAACACTTTTTGTGGCCGCGCCCAGCACTTCCAGCTATGACTCGATCTACGCCATCGATCAGGCCGGCGTGGTGCGCGTCTATTATCGAGGGCTCGGCCGTCCGCAGGGATTGGCATTCGACGTCGCCGGCAACGTGTACGTCTCTGCTTCCTTTCACGGCACTCGCGGCATTGTCTGCATTACTCCGGCGGGCGACGCCTCCGTGGTGCTTGCCGGCTCTGGTATCGTAGGTCTCGCTTTCGTCCCCGGCGGGAACGCGATCCTGGCTGCTAATGGCGCGGTCTATGATGTTGGCTTGGGCATCGAAGGCGTGCGTCTTTTCTAGAGGATCCAGGTAAGAATGAATTGCGAAATTATTGCAGTCGGTTCAGAACTGCTAACTCCCTACCGGCAAGATACAAACTCCCTCTTCCTTACCGACCGGCTGTTGCAGCTGGGCGTCAATGTCACATTCAAAACTATTGTGGGAGACCGGCTGGCAAATCTCGCCAACGCCATCCGCATTGCGCTGGGTCGCACCGACATCGTGATCACAATGGGCGGATTGGGCCCCACGGAAGACGATCTGACGCGGCAGGCTGTGGCCGAAGCGCTGGGCATTCGCCTGCGCCGCAATCCGGACATCGTCGGCGCACTGTACGCGCGCTTCGCTGCCCGGCGGTTACAGATGACCGACAACAATGCCCGCCAGGCCGATGTGCTGGATGGTTCGGTAATTCTCGAAAACGGCCGCGGCACCGCGCCCGGGCAATGGCTGGACACGGTTTATGGTGAGCATCGCAAGCTGGTAATTCTGCTCCCCGGGCCACCGACAGAAGTGAAGGCCATGTTTGACGACCAATGCATGGACCGGCTGCGGGCTGTGGTCCCCAAGCGAACCATCGCCATGCGTACGCTGAAGGCGGCGATGATCGGAGAATCGCAGGCCGATGCGCGCATCGCGCCGATTTACACCAAGTACAAGGACGTGGATACCACTATCCTCGCCCATACTGGCGACATTACGCTCAACCTGATTTGTTCTAAAGGTGACCAGGAGACCGCCCAGGCAAGAGTGGACGAGTTGGCGGGAAAGATTGAAGAGGAGCTGGAGGAATTCATCTACTCTGCCCAGGCCGAGTCGCTGGAACAAATCGTTCTTTATTATCTGGGCATGCACGCGTCAACGCTGGCGGTGGCGGAGAGTTGCACCGGGGGTTTGGTGGCGCAGCGCCTGACCAGCATTAGCGGTAGCTCGCGTTCGTTTGTGGGGGGAGCGGTGGTTTACAGCGATGAGCTCAAGACGCTTTTCGCGGGGGTGCCTCCGTCAGTCATTGAAGCCAACGGGGCGGTCAGCAAGGAAGTCGCTGGGGCTTTGGCGGAAGGCATTCGGCGGAAGACATCCGCGACGTTTGGGTTAGGTGTGACTGGGATCGCGGGTCCTAGCGGTGGGTCGGAAGAGAAGCCGGTGGGCTTGGTTTACGTTGCTGTCAGCGATGGCAAGCAGACTGATGTTGTGGAACGGCGGTTCGGCGGCGACCGGGAACATATTCGCGCCTGGACGAGTCAGTTGGCGCTTGATTTGGTGCGGCGGCGATTGAAGTAAGACTCGATGTGCGAAGGTTCAGCCTTCGTCGGAGTGATTTAGCAAAAGCGATCGTGGGGGCTGCGCCCCGTCGTTTTCGGCCCATGTATCCGGATTTCCTGCCCGGGGCACCACCAACACCCGCGTCCCACTCCCTGACCCTTGTTTTGTATCAGGGCACGACTTTAGTCGGGCCGTAAAGGACGGAAGGAGGATTGGGCTTTAGCCCCTGTTAACGGCGCGTCCTGTACAAAATCCTTGTGGGGAGGCGCAACACAGGGGTGTCTTTTCTGACGACGAAAAAAAGCGCAGGGGCTAAAGCCCAGATCTTCGTTGGGCTTTTACGGCCCGACTAAAGTCGTGCCCTGATACAAAACATCAGAACGGTGACTCCCGGGAAAATCATTTGTCGCCCGTCCTGGGCTAAGTTCAGCCGTCCCCGTTCGACAAGGTCAGGGCAGGCTCTTCGGGACTTCAAGCAATTCGAGCCAACCAGCGGAAGACCCTATGCTGGGCATGCCTCTACGGCTGCGGCCTCGGTGTCGTATACCTTGAACAGGGTGAGAATACCTACCATCTTGAAGGTCTTCGCGGCAAAGGGGGAGGGGCTGACCAGCTTCGCGTCCCCACCGGCCTTTTTGGCCTGGCGCAGGGCGTCGACGATGGCACCGATCCCGCTGGAATCGATATAGGGCATTGCGGATAGATCCAGCAGGAGTTGAATGTGTCCGGTGGTGAGTGCGCCTTCGACCGCCTCGTCAAGCTGCTTGACACCTTCTCCGTACTTGAGCGGTCCCTTCAGTTTCAGGCAACAGATGTTACCGCTCTGTCGAATGTCCAGATCCACGTCTTCCTCTCCCAGCCGAGATTTTCGTTACACCCAACATGCCGCTTGCTACTCTCCGACCAGATTAACAATCAACCTATCCTGCCCCATACGTCAAGCAGCCTAGCATGACCATTCAAACCGGTGTTCGGCTAAACAGTCAACATTCTCGGGGCTTTCCCATTGGATACCCCCCTGTTGCGGGAACAGCAGCGGATGGGACAAGCTAATGGGATGGATCAGGTGGTACCCATTATGCCGCGCAGATTGTGGATAAGTAACCGTAGCGCTTGCGTATTGGCCGCAACCGCGGCACTGTGCTGTCTTGCCGGCTGCAACCAGGAATCCGCCGCAGCGCCGGGACCGGTGCTGGCCTCGTCACCGGCTGCTCCGGCCGCAGACCCGCCATCGAATCCAGCCGCCGCCGCCCCAGCCGCGGCGCCGGCAACCGGCGAAGGACGCGCCTACACTACCGTCGGGCCGCTGATCGTGGACCAGCAGGCCGACGTGGTAGCCGAACGCGACGGGCGCATCACCACGGTGGAGGTCGAAATTGGCGATCATGTCCGGCGTGGAGAGGTGTTGGCTTTGCTGGACGATCGCGCCCTGCAGGCAGCGCGCGCAGAAAAGGCGGCCAAACTCGATTCCCTGCGCGCCCAAATACAGACCTTGGAGGCCGAGCGACAGAGCCATGACGCGGATCTGCGCCGGGCCGCGGCCATGCGGGTGGTCCGTTACAAGGCTGACGAAGCTGCTGCCCAGGCGGAGTTGCGCGCCGCCAATGTCGAGTTGGACCAATCGCGCGTCACGGCCCCGTTCGATGGCGTGGTAGGCCGTCGCTCGGTGCATGAGGCACAGGGAGTCAAGAAGGGCGACGCCCTGTTCTGGATCACGGCGCAGGCGCCACTGCACATCATCTTTACCGTGCCCGAGTCAGCCATGGCCTTTTTTCCCCGGGGAGCAAAACTCGAGTTGAACACTACGGATTATCCCCATCTGAAGCAGGCGGCAAGCGTTTTCCGGGTCAGCCCGGTCGTTGATCGAGCCAGCGGCAGTATCGAGGTCATCGGCAACCTGGAAAAGCCGTCGCCCTTGCTGAAACCGGGCATGTCGATGCAGGTGAAGCTGAGCCCGCGATGAACCTCGGCCCGGAGCGCAGGACCCTACCTGGGACCTTCGTCTCCCCAAACCTGCTGCAGAAAAAGATATCGATCGCGATGCGGGTCCGGTGCAGCAACAGGGTCCGGGCTAAGCCGCATCACCTGCCAGTTGCCGGCCGCATCGTATTTGGGCCAGCGCGGCGCGGGATCACCGTTGGGATCTCCGGTTCGGGAAAAATTTGTCCAGTAGGTCTGCATCAGGTCGGAAAGCTTGTAGTCTTCAGGCCTGAAGGTCGCTCCCTTGCGTGAGTCAAGATTGCCGAAGACATACTCAATCTCATCGGAATGAAAAGCACCGGCAGAGACGGGGTGGTAAGGATCTCCGGGCGACGCAAGTGCAAACAAGTACCGGTAGACCGGGGAGCCGCCGGTCTTCACCTGCGCTTCCAGCCATGCCCAAGTGGAATAAACCAGGAAGTTGTCGCCGGAAAAGTCCTCCGCAGCGCGCAAAGCCTCAGCGTCGTCGCTGGCGTGGTACACCTTCAAGAAGTCCTCGGCGCGAGGGCCAAATTCCTTCACGGCCGTAGCGCGCAAACCGTCCATGGTCCCTTTTTCCGGCGCCTTCACAATGGTGCTGGTTCCTTCATCCTGGTTCCAACCCGCAATCAGCGGTATGTGCGCCTGCTTACCTGCGGCGTAAATTGCAGGAATGCTTTCAGGCAGAAAGTAGCCGTCGATATCCGGCCCGAAGCGAGGTTTGCCGGGAGCCTTTTGCGTTGCCAGTTTGAGTATGTCAGCGCTGCTGGTCGCTCGCAACGCGGCCAAACTGCTGTCGGTGAGAACGCTGTGAAAGTACTCCTCGTTTTCTTTTTCGAACTTGTCGAGCGGTGGAAAATTCAATTCCTTGCTGGCAAACGCTCCCCCGCTTTCCCCTATGGCGTGGGCGAACAAGCCCTTGGCGAGCGGCGACGCCATTTGCGCGCTGACGGCAAACGAACCCGCCGACTCGCCGAAAATGGTGACGTTGTCCGGGTCGCCGCCAAAGGCCGCGATGTTGCGGTGCACCCACTGGATAGCAGCCAATTCATCGAGCAGTCCGTAGTTGCCAGCTGCGTGGTGTGCGTCCTCCGCAGCCAACTCCCGGGTGGCAAAGAAACCAAAAATGCCCAGCCGGTAATTCATGGAGACCACCAGCACGCCCTTGCGGCTCAGATGTTCGCCGTCCTGCCGCGGTTCTGAGGTCCCACCGCCCGCAAACCCGCCGCCAAAGATCCAGACCATGACCGGGAGCTTGCCCTTGGGCTTACCAGCGGGCGCCCAGACATTCAGGGTGAGGCAGTCCTCGCTCTCGCCTGGATCGCGAAACACCATGTCGTCGTAGTGCTCCTGCTGCACACAGCGCGAGCCGAAGCTGGTGGCCTGGCGTACGCCTCGCCATTTGGCAGCGGGTTGCGGGGGCTTCCAGCGCAAGGGACCAACGGGTGGCGCAGCAAAAGGAATACCCAGAAAATCCCGCGTCTGGCTATCCGCGCTCACTTTTCCCTGGACCTTGCCCTGGTCCGTCTTAATCACCAATGGGTTGCTTGCCTGGGCCGGCAATGCGACCGCTAGCGCGGTGACTCCCACAGCTGCGTACTGCAAAATAAACTTGATGAACATCGGAACCTAATTTACCAGATGACCGCCGTACACCAATCAGCTATACAGTCGCTGCTACACTCAAACCGGACGCAACCATGTCTCTGTATCTGATCGTCGTCATCGTGGCGTATCTGCTGGGTTCCATCCCCTTCGGGTTCCTGCTGGTGTGGCTGGTGCGCAAGGAGGATATCCGCGCCAAGGGCAGCGGCAACATCGGAGCCACCAACGTGCTGCGGTCGGGCGCGAAGGGATTGGGAATCCTTACCTTTGTCCTCGATGGCAGCAAGGGTTATGCCGCAGTGGCAGTGGCAGATTTTCTGGGCCGCGGGAAGGATCCGACGACCCTCACCCATCTCGCCATCGTGGCCGGACTATTCGTTATCCTCGGCCATATGTTCCCCGTCTGGCTGCACTTCAAGGGTGGCAAAGGAGTGGCCACGGCGTTTGGCGTCTTCCTGGCACTGTGCCCGTTGGCGGCGCTCTCTGCGTTTGTATTATGGCTCGCTGTGGTGGCTCTGACTCGTTATGTATCCCTGGCTTCGATTCTGGCGGCGGTCGTGCTTCCCTTCCTCACCCTGTGGCTGTCGCCGGGAAGATATGGCTATGTATCCGGCGCGGCTGTCTTTGTCTGTTGCTGGATGGTCATCGTGAAGCACCGGCAAAACATCGTGCGCCTGGTGCAAGGCACGGAGCACGGTTTTGGCGCGGCGAGAAACACGGGGAAGACGGGGAAGACCGGCGCGTGAGCCGCATTGCCATCGTGGGCAGCGGCTCGTGGGGAACCGCACTGGCCCTGAGCCTGGCCCGGCGCGGCGATCACTCCATCGCCCTGTGGTCCCATGCGTCGGCAGCGGGAACCTATCTTCCCGGGTTTCCTATCCCTACCCAGGTCAACCCACTGACGGATCTGGCTGCGGCCTTGGCAGGCGCCGAAATTGTGATCAGCGCGGTCCCCTCCCAACATGTGCGCACGATCTACCAGAAGATGGCTCCCCATCTTGCGCCGGGGCAACGCATCGTCAGCGCCACCAAGGGTATCGAAGACGGAACCTTTCTGCGCATGACCCAGGTCATCGGGCAGGTTCTAACGGGTCATCGCCTTGCTGGCAGCTTAGACGGCAACCTGCTGAGCGTCATCAGCGGACCCTCATTTGCCCAGGAAGTAGCGGCTGGCGATCCTACCGCGATCACCATCGCCTGCGCCGAAAGTGCGCTGGCGAACTGGCTGCAGGAGGAACTCAGCGCGCCCGCCCTGCGGATCTACACCAACGATGATGTGATTGGCGTGGAGCTGGGTGGAGCGCTCAAGAATGTCATCGCCATCGCTGCCGGCATCGCGGCCGGTCTGGGGTTGGGTCACAACAGCGCCGCGGCCATCATTACTCGAGGGGTCGCAGAAATCACCCGCCTAGCCGTGGCTTGCGGCGGCCGCCGGGAAACGCTGGCCGGCCTTTCTGGCTTGGGGGACCTGGTGCTCACCTGTACCGGGCCTCTCTCCCGCAACCGATCAGTCGGAGTGGAACTTGGCCGGGGACACAAGCTTGCCGCCGTCCTGGCCCAACTGCAGGGCAAAGTAGCGGAAGGCGTACGGACTACCTCTGCGACGCTCGGACTGGCCAAAGCTCATGATGTCGAGATGCCCATTACGGAACAGATGGCCGCGATCCTGGAGCACGGCAAGTCTCCGCAGGACGCCATCCGCGAACTGATGGCACGGCCTGGCCGCGACGAATAGCCCCCGCACTTTCCCTTCCCGCTAATACAGCGCAACCGCTGCCGACGCGGGTTTTCCTCAAGAAAAGCCGCACATCGCGGCACTTCCCTGCGCAGAGTTGGAAGGGAAAGTGCTCTTGTACACTCAGATCATGCAGTATCGAGTGCAGTATCGATGATCCAAACCCTCTTTGGCAGCCTGGAAGAACCCGAAAAAAAGAGCATATTCGGCCGCATGAAGGAGGCAGTCTCGCGCACCCGCGAGACCCTGGCCGATCGGATCGAAGGCATTGTCGCCCTGACCCACGAGGTCGATGAAGCCGCCTTGGAAGAGTTGGAGCTGAGCCTCGTGGCCTCGGATCTGGGGATTGGAACGTCGACGGAGATCATCGAGGCACTGCGTGCCCGGGTGAAACGGCACGAGATCCACAACGGCGCGGAGTTGAAGCAATTGCTGAAGGAAGAGATCCAATCCATCCTGGACGCCCGGGAGGAACAGAACTTCTTCAAACCCCGGTACACCGCGCCACCGTTCGTCATCATGCTGGTGGGGGTGAATGGGACCGGCAAGACCACGACCACGGGGAAACTGGCCAGCTATTTCCGTCACCAGGGCAAGACGGTTTTGCTTTGCGCGGCCGATACCTTCCGCGCCGCGGCTATCGAACAACTGGAGGTCTGGGGCCAGCGCACGGGGGTCGAGATGATCAAGACCAAGCAAGGTGGCGATCCCTCCGCCGTGCTCTTCGATGCCATGCGCGCGGCGCAGGCACGGGCTACCGATGTCCTGATCGTCGATACTGCCGGCCGCTTGCACACCAAAGACAACCTAATGGCGGAGTTGAGCAAGATGCGGAGAACCGCGGAACGGATCATTCCCAGTGCTCCCCACGAGGTTCTCCTGGTAATGGATGCGACGACCGGACAAAACGGACTGCAACAGGCGCGGCTGTTTACCGAGTCAGCGGGGGTCACGGGTATCGTGCTCACCAAGCTCGACGGAACCGCGAAAGGCGGTATCGCCGTGGCCATTGCCCGTGAACTCAAGGTGCCGGTGCGATATGTTGGAGTAGGAGAGAAGCTGGACGACCTTTTGCCGTTTGACAGCAAAGCCTTTGTAGATTCTTTGCTCGGCAATTAGAAAGATCAGGATGCCGGATATTGACCAGGAGTGGATGGAGCGTGCATTGCAGCAGGCCGAGAAGTCTGTCGGTCTCGCCTCCCCTAACCCGGCCGTTGGCTGCGTGCTGGTTCGGGGTGAGGACGTGGTGGGCGAGGGCTTTCATGAGTACGATCGCCGCGACCACGCCGAAGTCATTGCCATCAAACAGGCGGGCCCTCTGGCCCATGGTGCGACCGCGTATGTGACCCTCGAACCCTGCAGCCTTCAGGGACGAACGGGGCCCTGTGCGGACGCGTTGATAGCCGCCGGCATCGCGCGCGTGGTGGTGGCAACCGCCGACCCCAACCCGCAAGTTCACGGTAAAGGCATCGCCAAGCTTCGTGCGGCTGGGATAGAGGTCAGGACCGGGGTGCTGGAGGAGCCGGCACGCAGGCTCAACGACGGCTTCGCAAAATTCATCACCAACTTTCTTCCTTTCGTCACCATGAAAGTTGCTGCTACGCTGGATGGCCGCATCGCGCCGGCAGAGAATTCTGTCCGCGGCCACTTTTGGATCAGCGGAGCGGAAGCTCGTGCTGAGGTGCATCGCATGCGCCACGCTGCCGATGCACTGCTGGTGGGGGTGGGAACGATCCTCGCCGATGATCCTTTGCTGACGGACCGCAGCGACTTGCCCCGGCGGCGGCCATTGCAGCGCATCGTGTTGGACTCCACTCTGCGCACTCCGCTGGACTCCCAGCTGGTAAAGACTGCTTACCAGGACGTGCTCATCTTTTTCAGCCAGGCTGATGTCGCCAAGCAAAGGGCGCTCGAAGCTCGTGGCGTTCGCCTGCAGCAGATCGCGCACCGTGGCCCGCGCATTCCTTTGCAGGAGGCGCTGGTGCGCCTGGCGGAGATACAGATCACCAACGTGCTGCTCGAAGGCGGTGCGGAGGTCTACACGTCCGCCCTCAACCAGGGGCTGGTGGACAAGCTCACCCTGTTTTACGCGCCCAGGTTTCTTGGCCAGGCGGCGGTCCCGATGCTCACCTCGATCGACGGATTGCCTGCAATTGAAAACTATTCGCTGAAACAGTTTGGCCAGGATTTCGCACTGGAAGCCTGCCTCCATGATCCCTGGTCGGAAGTGATTTAAATTAAGCTGAGATGTTTACCGGGCTGATAGAAACCACGGGCGCCATCCTCGCCGTCGAACACCGCGACGGTTCCATGCGGATTGCGATTGCCGCACCCCTCATTCATAACGCGGTGCTGCGCACCGGCGACAGCATCGCGGTCAGCGGCGTGTGCCTGACCGCGGTGGATATCGAATCCGACGCGACTCCGCCTCGTTTTCATGCCGACCTGGCTGCGGAAACGGTGGCGCGCACTTCCCTCTCTCTGCTTGCTCCGGGGTCCACAGTCAATCTCGAATTGCCGACGCCGGCGGGAACTCCGCTTGGGGGCCACGTAGTGCAGGGCCATGTCGACGGCACGGGCACGCTGTTAAGCCTCGAGCCCGTCGATGCTCACGCCGATCCGGCGCTCGCGGATTGGTGGCTCAGGGTGGCGGTTCCCGCGCACGTAAGCCGCTACATGGTAGAAAAGGGTTCCATCGCGATCGAAGGCATCAGCCTGACCATCGCGCGATGGGAGCCGGGCACGCCGCAAGGCGACGTGGTGAGCGTGGCGATCATTCCCCACACCTATGCGCGGACCAATTTGCATGCCCTGAAGGCCGGGCAGCCCGTCAATATCGAAGCGGATGTGATGATCAAGTTTATGGAACAGCGATCGTCCAAGGAGCAACAGGGGGAGCAGTTTGATCTCACCGTGGAATACTTGATTGCCAACGGTTACTGATGAACCCGTGGGGGTCGATCGCACCGCGGTGCCGGTGATATTATCAATGGGTGCCGGGTCCTACGCGACGCAACCCCGCCAACCCCGCCAGGTCCGGAAGGAAGCAACGGTAACGGGTCAGTGCGTGCGCAGTAGGTAGCCCGGTACAGACGACCGCCCGTGATCCTTCCAACTCCTCTTCCCCTCTTCCACTGTGGTTCGTCAGCCACCGGCTTCCCTTCGCGAATACCGAATAACGGAGAAGTATATTGAGCATCGAACTGCGTTCGCGTGCACCACGCCGCGCCAAAATCAGCGCCCTGGGAACCTATGTGCCGCCCCGCATCCTCAATAATGCCGATCTGGCGAAACTAGTAGACACTTCCGATGAGTGGATCATGCAGCGTCTCGGCATCCGCGAGCGCCATCTGGTGGAATCCGGCATGGCTACCAGTGATATGGCGGTCGAAGCAGCGCGTCGCTGCCTGGCCCAGCGGGGCATCCAGCCCAACGAGGTGGAGGTGGTGATTGTCGCCACCGTGACTCCCGACATGCTCTTCCCTGCCACGGCTTGTCTGGTTCAGGACAAGCTCGGCGCCCGCGGTGCGTGGGGCTTCGACCTTTCCGCGGCCTGCTCCGGTTTTCTTTATGCCCTTCAGGTCGGCGCCAAACTGGTCGAGTCCGGGGTGCACTCCAAGGTGCTGATCATCGGCGCGGACACCATGTCATCGATCATCGACTATACCGACCGCACTACCTGCGTCATTTTCGGCGACGGCGCCGGTGCGGTCCTGGTCGAACCGACCGAAGAGGGCGAGGTTGGATTGATCGACTTCCGGCATGAGATTGATGGCTCCGGTGCGGCGGCACTGAATATGCCAGCCGGAGGCAGCCGGTGCCCTGCTTCTCCTGAAACTATCGCGGGGAGAATGCACTACGTCCACCAGGACGGCCAGGCGGTTTACAAGTACGCCGTGCGCAAGATGGTCGAGACCTCGAGCAAACTGCTGGAGGCCAACCACGTCAGCGCAAGTGATTTGGGCTGCTTCATCCCTCATCAGGCGAACAAGCGCATCATTCTATCTACGGCGGAGCGCCTGGGCCTGCCGCTGGAGCGCGTGATCATCAACATCGATCGCTTCGGAAACACCACCGCAGCGACTATCCCGCTGGCCATGCAAACAGCCCTGGATGAGCATCGGTTGCAGAAGGAAAGCCTGGTCCTTCTGGCATCGGTTGGCGCGGGCTTTACTGTAGGCGCTTGTTTATTACGTTGGGAGATGTAGGAAGCGAACCGTAAGCTGGGACAGGGGCACGACGTTAGCCGTGCCGTGGGAAGAAGTCCCTTGACGAAGGGCACGGCTTTTCCAAACTCCGTCCCGCAGAGCCTGCCCTGGGCTTGTCGAACGAGGACGGCTGAACTTAGCCCAGGACGCTAGTCCTGGGTTGAATTTGAAAGGACGACCCAGTCCCGCAGGGACGGCTGAACTTAGCCCAGCACGCAGTGCTGGGTAGAGGTTCGAAGCAAGACCAGTCCCGCAGGGACGGCTGAATCTTTTCCAGGACGCAAGTCCTGGATACCTACCGCACAACTCTAGGCTCACAGACGAGCTCAAAGACCAAATTGATTCGTCTGAAAATAGACCGCGACGCAATCCTGGGCAACCTTCAGCCGTCCCTGCGGGACTTAATCATGTCTCATGATGTACCCAGGACTAGCGTCCTGGGCTAAGTTCAGTCGTCCCTGCGGGACTAAATTTGGAAAAGCCTGGTTCTCACACACGATCTAAAGCCCTCATTGCTGAAGCCGTGCCCTTCGTCTAGAGAGTTTTTCCATCGAGAGACCAAGCGCAAAACCGAGCCGTCCTTGACGGGGCGCGTGCCTGAGACGAGCAGTTATTCTGTGCTGAGCGCGGCGCCGTGGGGCATGCCTGGCTGACGGCGCTGGTGGCGGAACTTCCATAGACCGTACAAGATACCAGCGACCACCAAGCTTAGGTAAATCCACATGATTATCGTGCTCCAGCCAGACAGATAGTGGCGAAACGCACGGACCACTGCCCGGCCGTATAGGTCGGCAAGCCAGGCTACCAGGGAATAACGAAAAGCCCTCGCTACGCTGAAAGAGATCAGAAACTTCTTTCGCGAAACCCCTAAAGCGCCGGCAGCAAGCAACAGCGGCATGAGCGGAAAAGGGGGAGGGAGCAACGCTGAAAGGGTGACGGCAACCACCCCACGCTTCTCCACCCACGCGGAGAGGCGCTTTCCAAATCGTCTGGGCAGGTAGCGATGGAGCGCGGCCTCCCCACCCTTCGCCCCTGTGGCCCAGGTCAAATATCCGCCCAGGATAGACCCCACGATGGCGGCAACGGCCGCGAACACAGGATTTCCGCGATGGGCTACGAGCAAAATCAGTAGAAGATCGGTGCTCCCGGGGACCGGCAGGGGGATGATCGACGAATCGATCACCGAAACCGCGAATAACCCCAGGGTGCCGAACCCCATCAGCCAATGCAGGCCATGCGCCGAGTGGCCAGTCCCAGCGGCCTTCGACCCCTGCCTTGCGGCCTCATGCTTCGCGGATAACTGAATCATTGCCCCATTGGACGCATAAAGAGGGTCCCTCGACGCAATCCCGCTTGGATATAGCTAGAGGAGGGTCAACGGGTCCGCCGGTGGCAGGGCGCCGCAATCAGCTGCCAGCTGATAGAACAAGTCCAACCCGCGCAGACAGGCCTCATCCAATATGTAGTGGATGTTTTTGCTCAGATAAAAGCGGATGGTGTACCGGGGGACCGCGATGCGTTCCGACCACTCGTCGGCCAGGTCTTCCAAATGCGCGAGCCCGTGGTCTCGGGAAGCCTGGAGATCCGCGGTCATGTCCGCGGCGCACGCCCCGGTCTCCTCCAGTGCCCCTGACCGTACCGCCCAAAACGCCGAAACCCAAGGTAGTCCGGTAAAGCTATGCCACTCGTGAGCCAAGTCCAGGTAGAGCAGCCGCTCCCCCGTCCGGGCCTCGCGGGCCTCTCGATCCTCCAGGGCCAGAAGGGCGGGGTCACCAATGAGTAAAGCCGCATCCGCAACCGCAAGCATGGATTCAAGCACCGGCGGGTGGGGAACAAACACCGCCGGAACCTTCCAAAAGATGTTGAACAGGATGCGGGTGTAAGCATAGGAAGTCCGCGAAGAAGTGTCTGCGGCGACGGTTCGCACCGCGCTTACCCCTTGCTCGGGACGCACCACCAAAATGATGGAGCGCACCCGATCGAGAGCGGCTATGGCGCAGCCGGGTACGATGAGCAGCGAGGGAGTAGTGGCATGGGCCGCAACCGGGACCAGGCCGATATCCGCTTCACCGGCAGCCAACTCGCGCGCGCATCGTGACGGCGTGGTGTAGCCGATCTGGTAGCGTTCACGCAGATCACTGCGACGGGGCTCGTGCTCGAAGTCCCACATTAATGGAGCAGGATTAAGGAAGTGAATCGCCGCCATGCGCATGCGGCGTTTGAGTTGGCGGGTCACTCATTAGTGTACCTTGGCATGCAGCGATGAATTCGCCTGAACAAAACCGGCTCGCCTGGGTGGCGCTCACCCTCACGCCCGGCCTGGGACCTAAGCGAATCCTGAGGGCTGCGAAGACTTTAGCCGATCTCTCCTGCCTTTTTCGGCTTTCTTTGACCGAACTCGAGTCGCTTAACTTTCCTGCGGCCGCCGCCCAGTTTCTTTTCACCGGCAAAGCGCGCACCGAGGCGGAACGGGAGCTGGTGCGGGTCGGAGAACAAAAAGGCCAGATCCTCACCTTCGAGGACGAGGATTATCCCGAGCAGCTGCGGGAGATTTTCGATCCTCCGCCAGTGCTTTGGGCGTTGGGTGACGTGAAGCTGTTGGCTCGACCGGCAATCGCTGTGGTGGGCACGCGGCATCCGACACCGTACGGCACGGGGATGGCGGAGGTACTGGCCCGCGACCTGGCCAGCCATCGTATGGTCATTCTCAGCGGCATGGCACGGGGTGTTGACACCGCCGCTCACCGTGGTGCCCTCGCCGCAGGCGGCAGCACCGTCGCGGTATGGGGCACCGGGGTGGACGTAATTTACCCTAAAGAAAATAAATCTCTGGCCGAAAACATTCTCGTCGCCGGAGGTGCCATCGTTTCGGAGTACAGATTGGGTACCTTCCCGGCGCCGCAAAACTTTCCCAAGCGCAACCGGATCATCAGCGGCATGAGCATCGGCGTGCTGGTGGTGGAAGCCGGCGAGAACAGCGGTACCCGGGTGACCGCACGTTGCGCGCTGGAGCAGGATCGCGACGTCTATGCGGTGCCGGGTAACGTGACCACCAAGAACGCCTGGGGCCCCAACACGTTGATAAAACAGGGCGCTAAGCTGGTGGCAACATGGGAGGATGTGTGGCAGGAGCTACCCACGCAGGTACGGTTGCAATTAGAAGGCGAACTAGGTTTTGCATCGCAACCGGAGCAAGCTGCATCGATTGTGGAAGAACTTCCGCTGCAGGAGCCGGAAAAGGTAGTGCTCACCGCGTTGCGCCACGATGAAGCGGTGCAGTTGGATGAGCTGATGGAATTGCTGGAGTCAAAACTGACTTCTTCTGAGATCTTTACCGCCTTGTTCGAGCTCGAGCTTGCCAACCGGATTAAACAACTTCCGGGCAAGAACTACGTCAGACGAATGTAAAGTTCTCGTCTCCCTGCACCATAAGTTGCAGACGCGGAAGTTGCAGACAGGGCAGGAGAAAGCACATCCTGCACTACGCTGGTGGAAGCTGCACGCCGACACGCGGATCACGATAAGTAAATAACTGTGAACCTTCCAGGTGGTACAGTCAGTCCCATTGGAAGAGGTTTTGTTGTCCCTGGTTGTCATCGGGTTTAAGGAATGCAATGAGTAAATCACTAGTGATCGTCGAATCCCCCGCGAAGGCGAAGACGATCAGCAAATATCTCGGAAAAGACTTCACCGTCGAAGCCTCCGTCGGCCACATTAAAGATCTGCCCAAGAACAAGATTGGCGTGGACCTGAGCGACGGCAGTTTCACGCCTGAACTCATCGTCATTCCGGGAAAAGAAAAAGTTGTCGACCGGCTGAAGAAGCTGGCTAAGGCTGCGACCACTATCTATCTGGCGCCTGACCCTGATCGCGAAGGAGAAGCGATCGCAGCGCATCTTGAAGACGAGCTGAAGGGCCTTTCCAAGGGCAATTCGATTCGTCGCGTCACGTTCAATGAAATTACTGCGAAGGCGGTGCATGACGCCTTTGAACACACCCGCGAAGTGGATCGCAACCTGGTGGACGCGCAACAGACAAGACGCGTGCTCGATCGCATTGTGGGCTACCAGATTTCGCCTTTATTGTGGGACAAGGTACGGCGCGGCCTCTCCGCAGGCCGGGTACAGACCGTTGCTCTGCGTCTCATCGTGGAACGCGAGCGTGAGATCAAGGCATTTGTTCCGGTTGAGTACTGGACCCTCGACGCCCAGCTGACTCCAGCCAACGAAAAGACAGGGTTTACTGCGCGCTTCACCGGCATCGATGGGGAAAAGGCTGTCGTCGAAACCGTGGATGCTCCTTCGCTGCCCAACAAGCAGCAGATGGACGCCGTGATCGCCGCGCTTGAAAAGGCCAAGTGGTCGGTACAGAACGTTGAAAAGAAGGAACGCCGGCGCAATCCCACCGCCCCCTTCACCACCAGCAAGTTGCAGCAGGATGCCTCGCGCCAGTTAGGCTTCAGCGTGCGCCGCACCATGGGTGTAGCGCAGCGCTTGTATGAAGGTATTGAGCTGGGCACCGAAGGCGCGGTCGGCCTCATCACTTATATGCGTACAGATTCCACGCGCGTCTCGCCCGATGCGATCGAAGAAGCACGCAAGTGGATCGAACAAAACCACGGTAAAGACTATCTGCCGGCCGCGCCCAACGCGTTCAAAAGCAAGAAGGACGCGCAGGACGCACACGAGGCTATCCGCCCTAGCAGCGTTGATCATCATCCGGAAGAAATTAAGCGCTATCTCAGTGACGAACAGTATCGCCTGTACCGGCTCATCTGGCAGCGCTTCGTCGCCTCGCAGATGGTCCCTGCCGTCTTCGATCAGACGACCGTCGATATCGCAGCCAAAGCGGACCGGAGCTATAACTTCCGGGTTACTGGTTCGGTGATGAAGTTCGACGGTTTCCTCAAAGTCTATGAGGAGGCCAAAGAGAAAAAGGACGATGAGGACGAGGAGCTCAAGAATCGGCTCCCCGCGCTTGAAAACGGACAAGCGCTGGCATTGAACGGTCTGCTGCCCGAAGAGCATGCGACCGAGCCTCGCCCGCGCTTCAATGAAGCCTCGCTGGTGAAAGAGCTCGAAGAGCGCGGCATCGGACGGCCTTCCACATATGCCACCATCATTAATACGATTCAGGAACGCGAATACGTGCAGAAGGTAGGCATGGGCAGGGGCGCGAAATTTGTCCCCACCGAGATTGGCTTTGTGGTCACCGATCTGCTGGTGGCCAACTTCCCCTATATCTTCGACCCGCAATACACCGCCAAGCTCGAAGAAGAACTGGACGATATCGAAGATGGCAAGGAGGTCTGGACCACTTTGCTGGGTGCTTTCTATGGGCATTTTGAAAAAGAGCTCGAACATGCCGGCAAGCACATGGAAAACATCAAACGGATGGAAAAACCGACAGACGAGAAGTGCGATGTCTGCGGTTCCCCCTTGGTGTTGAAGTGGGGTAAGTTCGGCAGCTTCTTCGCCTGCAGTACCTATAACAAGAAAGACAAGAACAGCTGCACCTTCACCAAAGAGAACTTCGCTGCCAAACCCGAGATGAATACTCAGGAGGGTCAGGAAGGGGAGCAGACGGAGGAGTATTGCGAGGCTTGCGGCCGGGTCATGGTGCTGAAGCGGGGACGCTTCGGCGCGTTCATGGCGTGTCCCGGTTACAACGAGGATCCGCCTTGCAAGACCACGCGCAAGCTTACCCAGAAACAGCAGCAAAAGGCTCCGCAACCGCTGGACGAGAATTGTCCCAAATGCGGACTACAACTGGTGCTGCGCAACGGTCAGTACGGAGAGTTCGTCTCCTGCAGTGGCTATCCAAAATGCAAGTACATCAAGCAGAACCTGGTCGAAGGGATGAAGTGCCCCAAGTGCGGCGATGGAGACATCGCGGAACGTAAGGCCAGGCGCGGCAACCTCTTCTATGGCTGCACCAATTATCCGAAGTGTGACTTCACCTCGAATGCCAAGCCCGTGCCGGAGAAGTGCCCGGAATGCGGCAGTCCTTATCTGCTGGAGAAGATGCGAACCACTGGGACCTACTTGGTATGTCCTAACAATCGCAAGTCGGCCGCGGAGGACGAGGCGCCCAAAAAGCGGGCTAAAAAAGGCGCGGCGGAGGAGCCGGCAGAGCAGGTAGCTTGCACTTATTCCAGGAAGATTGCCGAGCCTCAAGTCGAATCTGTTGAGGCCATGCGCTATCAAACCAAGGCAGAGCCGCTTCCAGTCGGTTGAGTGGGGTCAAAGCGCTTTCCCCGCGGGACTTGCCAGGATGCGGGCTGGGGCGTACAAATCCCTAGGCGGTTGTTTCATCTATTCGATCGCATGGAGCCAACATGAAATTGTTTCTGGTAGTTCTAGCACTCTCGACCGTCCCGGCAATGGCTGCGGATATGAGCGCCGCGAAGGTCTCTGGATATATCAGTGATTCGATGTGCGGAGCCAAACACAACGGCAGTGCTCCGGATGCGGCCTGCGTGAAAAAGTGCATCGGCGGCGGAGCAAAGCCGGTTTTTGTGGACGATGCCAATAAGAGCGTCTATACCATCGACGATCCCGATTCGGTAAAGGGTCACGAGGGTCATCATGTGAGCGTAGTCGCCAAAATGGATGATTCCGCGAAGACCATCCACATCACCAAGCTCTCGATGCTGGCCGATCAGGGCAAGCCCAGCGGCGCTTCGGAGATGCACTAAACCTATTAAACCTTTCTAACTAACCTAGCGGCAGTGCATTCGGCTTGGCCGAGCACTGCTGCTTTTTCGTGTGTTCGATCGTCTAATGAGCGTAGATGCCATGGCGGGCATCCATCTGCTAAGGTGAGAGAGGGTAGGAAGGAATGCAGGATTTAACCCAAGTTATGGCAAAGGCGACCTGGAACGGCAAAGTAATCGCGGAAAGCGATACAACAGAGATGGTTGAGGGCAATATTTACTTCCCGGAGAGCTCCCTGAAACGGGAATACTTTCGCCCCAGCTCGACGATTTCGACTTGCCCCTGGAAGGGACAAGCGCGGTATTACAGTCTTTTGGTCGACGGACAAGAAAATCAGGATGCCGCCTGGTACTATCCGGATCCCAAGCCGGCAGCCCGTAACGTCAAGAACCATGTAGCCTTCTGGCGCGGAGTTGAAGTCGAAAAGTAGCGTCCAGCGCACCGGTCGGAGCATGGCTGCCCTGTTCCTGAGCCTGATCATTCTTGCTCCCGGCAGGCTTTTATCTGCCCAGCCACCCGCTAACTCTCCCCAGAGAGACCTTGAGATCTTACGGCGGCTGGAAGAAGAGTATCTGCGGGCTGAGATAGAAGACGACACAGCGATCGCGGGCACGATCCTTGCCGACGACTACGTCGGACTCAAGCCGGATGGTTCAACTTCCACGAAAGCGGATGTCTTGAGCCGTCTTGACCGGCACGAACGCCGTCGCGAGCCGTATCTGATTACCGCTACTAACATGCGGCAACACCTGTTTGGCGATACGGCTTGCGTGACTTATACCAAGGTCTACACCAAGCCTGGCACCCAGGCTGCGTTCAGTGAAAATGTCCTGCACGTTCTCATCCGCCGTAACGGGATTTGGCGCCTTCAACTGAGTAGCCCGCTGCCAGCGTCTAGGCCTTGACATTCGGGGCGTCCGAAGGGCGCACCGCAGATCCCTCGGCTTCGCTTCGGGATGACAAAGGAGAGAACAGTGACTCCAGGTGATAACGCACTTTCCTTTGTCATCCCGAGCGAAGCCGAGGGATCTGCGGTGCGCCCTTCGGACGCCCCTCCTTTTCAGGGAGTCACGGAATCGGTTCCCCGCCCTGTCCGGCGGCGCTGTTTTTCGTTTTCCCCTGCTTATCTCTGGGATAATGAAGCCACTCTGGCGTTCGAATTGGCGGCCGCATCTGGCAATTCTTTGCAGACGGCAAGCACCGCAAAGATCCCCGATGAAGCCACTCAAACTGGCATTGACGCCGACTCGCAACCGTCGCCTGAATGAAGTGACAGGCATGGTGCTGATGGTGGCCGCGAGCCTCCTCTTCCTCGCTATGGCCTCCTATCGCCCCACTGATCCGTCCTTCAATACCGTAGGCGCCATGGGCAGGCCCGCCCACAACTGGATTGGGCTTATCGGCGCTTCCCTCAGCGACATACTGCTGCAATTGGAAGGGGTCGCCGCCTTTATGGTCCCCTTGATGCTGGGTGCGCTGGGGTGGACCTGGCTGCGATCGCGCCCGGCGGGCTCTCTAGGGGCGAAGGTCTCCGGTGTTCTCCTTTACCTGGTGTTTGCA
Source organism: uncultured Acidobacteriaceae bacterium (assembly GCA_963830325.1). Taxonomy (GTDB): domain Bacteria; phylum Acidobacteriota; class Terriglobia; order Terriglobales; family Acidobacteriaceae; genus PALSA-350. The sequence goes on along the minus strand of CAWHMV010000018.1, from coordinate 64,296 downwards.
CCCGCGGTCTTCGGCCTCATACCTGGCCATGTGCGCTGGATGCACGCCCTACCTGTGGAAGGCCTGACCGGCCGCATGGTGGTGGATTCCCTCGTCCAGTACCTCAACTTTCCGGGCGCCGCCATCGTGATCGTGAGCATGGTGGTGATCGCGCTCTACCTATCCACCACGTTCAGTTTCAACACGGCTCAACAGTGGCTCGCGGTGCACTTCGCCTTCGCGCTGGCGTGGCGTGACCGGGTGCGCAACTGGCGTTCCGCCTGGGCCCAGAAACGGGCGGTCGCCCACGCAGAGAAGAATGCCGCGAAACGCGCTGCCGCGAGAGACACCGCCGGCAAGCAACCGCGGCGAGTTGAGGACGAGGAGAGAATGCCCGCCTCACGCCGCTCCGCCTTTGCCGACGTGAGCGCTGGCGAGCCCGTAGCGAAATCTGAAGCCGCTCCTCAGCCGCATACTCCGTCGCTCTGGAACCAGATGCCGCGTACCAGTATTCCCGATCGGCAGCCGGAGCCGATGGATGACGATACGGCTTACGAAGCAGATGAGGTCGTGGCAGCCCCGATAGCGGAGCGGCCAGCGCCCGCAAAGCAAGCGCAAGCTATCTCGGTGAAGAACCGCGCCGACGCCGACGTCCGCCCGGTCACCCTGGCCCCCCGCGCCGTCAGCGGCTTCCGCTTGCCGCCGAGCACGCTGTTGCACCGCAGCGACGAGTCGCAGATTGTGCGCGAAGACGATCTACGCGGCCAGGCCCGCGTCCTGGTAGAAAAATGCGCGGAGTTCGACGTCCGCGGCCAGGTGGTGCAGATCAATCCCGGCCCAGTGGTCACCACATTCGAGTTCCGGCCCGAAGCCGGGGTCAAGTACAGCCGGGTGACCGGCCTGGCAGAGGATCTATGCCTGGCGATGCGCGCCGAGAGCATCCTGATCGAGCGTATGGCGGGAAAGAGTACCGTGGGCATCCAGGTGCCGAATCACGACCGTGAAACCATCTGGCTGCGCGACGTGATCGAAGCGGAGAACTTCACCCAAACCAAGTCCAAGCTAACCCTGGCGATGGGCAAAGACATCAATGGTCGCATTGTGACCGCCGACCTGGCGACGATGCCCCACGTCTTAATCGCCGGTTCCACGGGCAGCGGCAAGTCGGTCGCCATCAACGCCATGATCATGTCCGTGCTCTACAAGGCGACGCCGCAGCAGGTAAGGCTGATCCTGGTCGATCCGAAGCGGGTGGAACTGGGGATGTATGAAGGCATTCCCCACCTGTTCACGCCCATCATTACCGAACCCAAGCTGGCCGCCAACGCTCTGCGGAACGCGGTGCGCGAGATGGAGCGGCGGCTGAAGCTGTTAGCTTCGCGCAGTGTCAGGAATATCGATCAATACAACAAGCTCTTCGACAACCAAACGCCCAGCCTCTTCGAAGAAGGGGAAGAGGAGCAGCCGCTGCCGCACATAATCATCATCATCGACGAGCTCGCCGATCTGATGATGCTGGACAAAGCCAATGTTGAAGAGGCGATCACCCGCCTGGCGCAAATGGCCCGCGCAGTTGGCATCCACCTGGTGCTGGCTACGCAGCGGCCGTCGGTGGACGTGATTACCGGCCTGATCAAGGCCAATGTACCCACCCGGGTTTCGTTCCGGCTGGCGACCAAGGTGGATTCGCGAACCATTCTGGATTCGAACGGAGCCGAAGCCCTGCTGGGACGCGGCGACATGCTGTTCCTCCCCCCGGGAACTTCCCGCCTGCAGCGTCTGCACGCGCCGTTTGTCACCGAAAAAGAAATCGCAGACGTGGTTGCTTTCTGGAAGAACCAGGGAGAAGCGGAATACGTGCAAGGCTTCCTCGAGTCTCCTCGGGATGAGAAGGGCCGCGACCTGGATGCGGAGCCGGAGGATGGCGACACCAACGACGAGCTGTTCGAAGATGCGGTACGGTTGGTGTTGGAATTCGGCAAGGCCTCCACCTCCCTGCTACAGCGGCGGCTGCGCATAGGTTACGGCCGGGCAGCGCACTTGATCGACATGATGGAGCGCGACGGCATCGTCGGTCCTGCCGACGGGTCAAAGCCGCGAGAGATCCTCAAGCCACCCGACTGGCTCAACCAGATCGAGCCCGCCCTGCGCTAGCCTGGATTGTTTGTCGCGCTGCAAGCAGATAATTCAAAGTCCCGTAGGGACGGCTGAATTTAGCCCAGGATGCAATCCTGGGTTGGATTTGCAAGTACGACCAGTCCCGCAGGGACGGCTGGAAATAGGCCGCGACGAAATCCTGGAAAATCTTCAGCCGTCCCTGCGGGACTTAATCATGTTTCACGATGTACCCAGGACTAACGTCCTGGGCAAAATTCAACCGTCCCTGCGGGACTTTTCTTGATCGTTAGCCGGTCCAATCTTCCTATCCGCGCAGGCGTAGCCAGTTTCTTTGGTAGGCGAAGCTGATGGCGAGCAGCAGTACCCCCAGCGCCAGGAAACTAAGCACCCGATAACCCTGGCTCTGTTGGCTGACCCCGTTCAGGAAAACCTTAGCGATGCTGAAGGCGAGAACAATCAGAGCCTGCCAGCGCAGAAAAGCGCTGCGCCGGAAAAACCCTGCGGCCATGAGAACTGCACCATAAATCATGCACCACGCACTGTAGCCCCATCCCGCGTCAATAGTGCGGCGCTCCAGTTGACCATACCCGCCGCAGAAGTCACGAAAGAAGCCGGCCCCGCAGAACCAGTAATGGTGAATCTCCAGGCTGACAGCCACCAGTACCGTGAGGCTGAAAGCAACGGTCGAAAAGGCCGCCAGGTAGGTCCAACTACCAAAGGCGCGCCCCGGTCCACCACCCACGCTAAGGCGGGTGACAATCGCAAATACCGCCGCCCCCACCAGGTTGGTGGCGAAGTGCATGTTGGTCACAACCGCTAATGGCTGCGGCGTCCCGGCGATCCAATCCACCAGGAGAGAAACGCCGGCCACGGTCAACACCGAAGTAGCAAAAAACCTCATCGCCGTATTTGCACCGGCTCGGGCCAGCGCAACCAAGACCAGCGATTCGCCCAACCAGCACAGGCTCACCGCTGTGCCGTCAAACTCCAGCGGCACAGCTACAGTCACAAAAAAGATGGCCAAACCAACGTTGGTAGAGGAGAGGACCGCCGGCCGGCGCCTGGCGGCTGCAATCAGAAAACATCCCCCGGCGAGGGCAATCGTGACCCAGGGGCGCCCGGCATGCTGTCCCCTGGCGCCGAAAAGTACCATCAGCGCAGCCCACGTCGCTGCTGCATTGGCGACCGGGAAGGCGATGAAAAACGAAGCCGGCAACACCTTGGCCCCGCGCAAAATCAGGAAAGGAGCCACGGCAAAAAGAGCGAAGAAGAGTGCCAGAAAGAAAACCATGAGTGGCAAGTGAGAAGGATCGTCCTCAATCACGCTCCAGCCGATGTAGTAAACCGCCGTTCCCAGCAACGCAGCCCAGGCCACCCGCTTCCACTGGTGGGCCGCCATCAGAAAAAGCGCGCCGGCATTCAGCAAGGCAAGGTAGGAGAAGAGAAAGATCTCATTGCTGTGCCCTATCGAAAGCAACCCCGGCGTAGCCAGGCCCCCGGCTAGCGCGTAAAGACCCAGCAGCTCCGAATTCTGGCGACGGGCAAGCACGGCGTTCGCGATCGTCACCGCGGTCATGGCGAGAAAAATAAGCCAGGATGGGCCCAGATGAAAAATGCTGGAAGCCGCCCAAAGCGAGAGATACGCGATGCTCGTGCCCAGGGCCTTCAGGCTGAAAGAAAAGGCCGGGAATCCCTGGCGGCGAAAGCGCTCTGACCATCCCGCCAGAGCGGCGGCGGCGGCGAGACCGATCCAGACGCGAACCGGAGGCCCGATCCAATTGCGGTCAAAGGCCAGCTTCAGAAACCAAGCCATGCCAATGAGCACAGCGAGGATACCGATCCGGTTCAGCAGCTGGCCCCCGATCCGGCTTTCCAGCGAAGCAGCTTCCCCCGGCTTCGTTTCCGTTACTTTTAAAGGAGGCTTGGGAGTGGCGGCTTCCGCCGCAAGAGCAGAAGGCTGTGCCGCCCGCAGATTCTGGACCTCAGCCTCCAGAGACGCGATCCGGCCCGACAATTCCGCCAATTGCTGCCGGACGTCGTCGTCAGAAGCCATAGCAAAGACTCTAGAGCATTTCCCCTTCAATCGTTACTTGCGTGTCGTCGGGTAACACTTTAGAGTGCCATTTGCTGCAGAATGCCTTAAGCTGCAAAAGGACCTATCCAGGAGGCATCCCCCTTAAATGACCCGGTCGAGTGGAATCGAGGCCCGGCACAAGGTTCTTCTAGTTGATGATGACGCGGTGAGCCTCGAACTCATGGCTCTGCTTCTCGCTCACGAGGGCCACCAGGTGGTTCGTGCCAACGACGCCGGAACCGCCCTGGAATTGCTCTCATCCGATAAATCAGGTCGTCCGGATGTCTTGCTCGTAGACTTGCAGATGCCCGGTGTCTCGGGCGGTCAACTAGCGGAAAAGGTTCGCGCCATGGGCAGCCCCGGACCGCTGCTGCTGGCCATGAGCGCGTCGGAAGTCCAACGCCAGCAATTACTTGCCTTTGACGGCTTCCTGCTGAAGCCGCTAGCCGTCGACGACCTGCGCCGCGCCCTCACCCCAAAAAAACGCGGCCGGAAACCCGGTGTTCGCGTGGCTCATCCCGGAAGGATAGCGCCGCGATCCCCGGCTGGGCTAGCGCTTGACATGACCGTGATCAAGAAGCTGCTGGCCATGATGCCCAAAGAGTCCTTGCTGGAGCTCTTTTCCGCCTGCATTGCTGATACCCGGTCCTGTATCCGTGATCTCCAGAATTACGTGCAACAAGGCGGTGGGAATGACGATGGCGTCCGTCCGCTAGCCCACCGAATTAAAGGAGCGGCGTCTATGGTCGGAGCCGTCCGACTCGCCCAGCTCGCCGCCAACCTGGAAGTGGGGGGTAGCAAAGAAGCGGCCACCCCCGGCGTTTTCGCTGATTTACTGAACGCATGTAGTGAGTTGGAGCGTATGCTTTTGGCAGGAAATTTAACCAAAACTACCTAGGGCCCCCCATGACCACATCGACAATCTCATCCACACCTAAGACCAGCAACGACCGCCTGCATCAGATTCGTATTGTCATTGCCGACGACCACCCAGTTGTGCGTATCGGCGTAAAAAACATGCTTCAGAGCGATTCTGGCCTTGAAGTGCTTGGCGAGGCATCGGATGGCGATGAGGCCATCACGGCAACCCTGGAACTGCTGCCAGACATCCTCCTGCTCGACTTGCAGATGCCCCGTCTCCCCGGTCTGGAAGCCATGCGGGCCATCATGAGTGGTTCGCCAACGGTAAAGATTCTTCTCCTGACCAGCACCATCACCACCCAGCAAATCATCGAAGCGCTCCAGATCGGTGCCCGTGGCATCGTTTTGAAAGATGCCCTGGCCGACCATCTCACCACCGCCATCCGCGCGGTTTCCTCGGGCGACTATTGGATTGGCGGCAAGCGCGTGGTTAACCTGGTGGGCGCTCTGCATGAGCTGATGCAGCAGGCTGCCGTGCCCGAACGCAAAACCTATGGCCTGACGCCGCGTGAGTTGGAAGTAGTTGGATGCATCGTCGAAGGGTGCAGCAATCGCGATATTGCCAAGCAGTTCAGCATCAGTGAAGAGACGGTGAAGCGCCATCTGTCGAATATTTTCGATAAAACGGGAGTTTCCACGCGTCTGGAACTGGCGTTGTTTGCCATAGCGCACCAGTTGGTGGCGCTGCAAACCTAACCCCCTTTTACTCCAAGGGCATCCTCCTTAGTCCGATACGGAAAACAGTTGCGTTTTCGCGCCCGCAGCGATCCACGCCTGCATCTGACTAGTTGCGCCCAAGCATCTTTGTGGGTATGCGACCAAGGATCTATGGGGCTTTCCGACCTTGCGTCTATCACGAGTAGCGGACTGGATGAGGGAGCGTTCCTGGCTTCGCCTCGAGTCCGTCGAAGTTGAACGCGCCTGAACCTCGGAACCGGAGTTCGACAAGATGATCGCTGGAAGAGTGCTCCTCGTTACTTTGCTTTGCGCTGCCTCGAGTGCCGTCTACGCGCAGGAGCCAAGCCCTACCGCGCAGCCGCAACAATCGCAACCGATCATGCCGGCCGAAAACGGCAATGGCAATAACGTTCCTCTCTACCGGATTCAGGTTGTGGGGCGGGACATTCCGGCTATCAATTACTGGCACCGCAGCGGGAGCACGAAGATTGGTTTCGCCGGCACCAGTCTCCTTCCCCAGGGAAAAGGGGAAGCGAATGTCACCAGCAAGGGGCAGACATACATCAATGCCAAATTCCAGGGTTTCGTCCCCGCGAACAGTTTCGGTGTCGAATATCTGACTTACGTGCTGTGGGCCATCACCCCGCAGGGGCGGCCGGTAAACCTGGGTGAGGTGATGCCCGGCGGTTCCAAGGCTGAGATGAACGTCACCACCAATCTGCAGCAATTTGCGCTGATCGTCACCGCCGAACCCTATTTCGCCGTGACGACACCCAGCGATTTGGTAGTGATGCAGAATACGGTCACCAAAGACAAGACCACTGGCATCATCGACACCGTGAACGTGCACTTCAACCTGCTGCCCCGTGGAGCCTACGTGCAGACGGCCGGTCAGCACGCGGTGCTGAACCCGGTCAAGCCCAGCGATAAATCTCCTCTCCAACTTTACGAGGCCATCAACGCGGTGCAGATCGCCGAGGCCATGGGCGCGGCGCAATACGCACCAGACATCCTCGCTAAGGCGAAACAGGAGCTGGAGAACGCGCAGGCGCTCGATGGGAAGAAGAGCCAGCGCAAGGTCATGATCACCTATGCTCGCGGTGCGGTGCAGGACGCGGAAGATGCCCGCGTAAGCACCTTGCGCAGAATGCAGCAGGAGAAGGAACACCAGCAGCAATTGGCCATGCAGCAAGCGCAGTCTGCTGCTCAGCAGGCCGAGATCGAAGCGCAACAGCAAGCGCTGAAGCGCGCCCAAGCCGATGCCGCCGCGGCCCAGTCGGAAGCAGCAGCAGCCAATGCGAGAGCCGCGCAGGCAGCAGCGGAGCATAGCGCCCAGCAGGCGACCGACCAGACGGAGCAGATGCGCGAGCGACTACGCTCGCAGCTGAGCCAGGTCTTGCAGACTCAGGAGACAGCGCGCGGATTAATTGTGAATATGTCCGACGTTTTGTTTGACTCCGGCAAATACACGCTTAAACCGGAAGCCCGGGAAAAGCTGGCGAAAGTGTCTGGCATTCTTCTCGCCTATCCCAATTTAAAGGTTCAAGTCGAAGGCTACACCGATAACATAGGCGGCGATCAGTACAATTTGACGCTTTCGCAACAGCGAGGCGATGCGGTGCGCGCTTACCTTGTCTCCCAAGGTGTCGGCCCGGACAACATCAGCGCGACTGGCTATGGCATGAGCAACCCCATCGCCGATAATGCGACGTCCGCAGGTAGAGCTCAAAATCGCCGGGTTCAGATGGTGGTATCAGGCAACGCAATTGGTGTTCAGCAAAGCCAGCCCTCGGCCACAAATCAGCCGCAAGCCGCCCCCCAGGGAACCATGACCCCAGCGCAGGGAACGAGCAACGTGCCACAGTAGGATTTCCTCTGAGAGCCTTGGGCGGGTGCCCGAGGCTCAGGTGAGAAGAGCCAGGCGGGACTCGATATCGGCCAGCGCTGCTTCCAGCGCAGCCCGTCTTACCGGGCTTGAGGTACGCTCGGAAAGAATGCGTTCCCGCTGCAAGTCTAGCTCCTGCCTTTGGCGCTCGATCCTTGCTCGCTCCAGCACGTTTTTCTTCGCTGCGTCGATCAAGGCGCCCGAAGCGGTTAGATCTGCGGCTGATTGCTGCTCTTCTACAGACTTGCTCTCCCACCCTCGTGCCATATCTCTATGGTACGGCATGCCGCTGCATCCCACTCTTGTACCTGAACTATTTGCGTTGAACTGCCGTTTCTCTTTGGGAACGGCCTGGTGGAGGAAGTCGTCAGTCTTTGCAAGCCGCGCGTTACGGCGGCACGGTCGCGCAAATTGGAGTGCTCAGCCAGTCAGAACAACCACTGCCCATCCCACTGATCCTCCACCACCAGGTTCGCATCCAGGGCATCTACGTCGGCTCAAAGGCTCATTTCGAAGCCATGAATCGGGCGATTGTGCCTAGCCGTACGCAGCCGGTAGTGGATCAGATTTATGCATTTGTTAAGGGCCGGGAAGCCCTGAAATGCATGGAAACGGGTGCACATTTCGGCAAGATAGTCATCCGAATTGTTGCCTGATAGCTGCTATTCCCAAGTTGGTCCCGCGGCTATCTGATTGAAATTGCTGGGCTATCAAAAGACCAGTAACCTTTGGGTGATCCGTCGGGGACGAAAGCTGTATTTTCCCTACGACAAACGCGACATTTTCGTGCAGAATGCATCTTAACAGTACGATTTTTACCGACAACGCCGCACCTGGTTTAAGGGAGCTTTTTATGATGACATGGATTCAAAACCTGCTTGGTTTCTTCTACGATATTGTATTCGGCTGCCGGCATTGGAGTCAGACAAGGCCGTTCACGCTCGAGCAGCAGACCTACAAAGTTTGTCTGGACTGCGGTAAACAGATCTATTACTCACGGGAGCGCATGACGCCGCTGAGCGCGCGCGAAATCCGCCGGATGAAGGCGGAGGCTGCCGGGCCAGTTACCGTGATTGCTGCATCGATGAATGACGGCGGTTTTTTCGCCCGGCGCGCGAACAAGTCGAACGCGGCTGCTTGAGTATTGAATGACCAGCCTATAGGCTGAAGCTCCGTATCGTATGGCGCAAACCTCAGCAGCCCGATACGGGGCTTTTCTATGTCCGTACTTCCTTTCCCAAAAAGATACCGCCACAGTTTCTTTTACTGGAGTACTGTGGGGACTACGCGCGGTGGCGTATACGTTTAGCCATGGTGAGTATCATTATCCCGCCGCTGCCGTCACTCACCATTTTGGGTGATTTGTATCCGGTCTCCGGAACTCGTAATTTCATGAACTGCTTACCCCGGCTGGCATATGCTTACACTGGCCGTAGGCCTTTGGCGATTTTCGCCGTCTATCAAAGGTCCGTGAGTTCGGGGGCCGCGTGAATCGGGCGATGTATGGAGCAGCAATGGCAAAATCCGCACTAGGTCCGCTGCCTTTCGCCGCTCCCTTTCTGCTCCTGCTGGCCGCAGGCTGCGGAGCCGTCGGCGCCAGCCCGGGCGGCCTGGTCATCAACGCGGAGAAAGCCACCCTTGATACCACCCATACGGACCAGTTCACTGCCCGGTTCTCTTCCGGAGCCTCCGCGAGCGTCAAGTGGGCCATCGCAGCGGGGCAAAACGACGCTTCCCTGGGCCAGGGGACCATCAGCGCAAATGGCGCCTATACGCCGCCTCCGTTGCTTTCACGTGACCAGGTACAAGTGCAGGTCCTGGCCACCTCGCGCAGTGATCCGGCGGTCACAGCGACTTACCCACTCACCGTCACCCCAGGATTCGTCCAGGTGCTCACCCCGGAGACCGCCAGCGTGGCGCCCGGCGGCACGGTTCAGGTCAGGGGAGAGATTGCTGAGGTCAACTCCGGGTCGATCCGCTGGTCCCTGTCGACCACCCCGGGGGGTGAAACTGATCCTGGGGATGCTTACGGCAGTGTGGGGGAAACCCGCTGCTACCACTCCAACCGTTCTTACACTTACTGCACAGCGACCTATACCGCCCCGCGGGGCTTGCCTCCCGGCAGCCCGTCTATCTTTCTGGTGGGGCAGGCGGCGGAAAATCCTCACTCCGCGGCGGCCCTGCATATTCTGCTCAACGGGGCTGGATTCCTCAGCTCGGGCCTGCAGAACCAGGCTGTACAGACCGGATACGTACAGATGGGCTCGTCAGGGGGCAACGCCAACGACTACGACTCCAGACGGGACGGCGGTGGTAAGGAGTACGTAAATGACTGTTGCGGGGGAACGCTGGGCGCATTGGTTACCGACCGTAACGGCAATCCCTACATCCTGAGCAACAACCATGTACTGGCCGAATCAGACCAGGCACGCGCCGGGGATACGGTCGTGCAACCCGCTCTGGTCGATTTGAATTGCAACCCCCAAGCCGGTCGCAGTGTGGGGTCGTTGCGCTACGTGGTGCCGCTGCAGAGCAGGCAGACCAACGTGGATGCAGCACTGGCGGCGGCAACGCCCGCAGTCGACGGAACCGGCGCGATCCTGCAGTTGGGTCCGTCGGTCAATGGCGTGCTGACCGCTGCAGCCCCCGTGGCTGGCGAAGGGGAGGCTCTGACCGCCGGCCTGCTGAACCAGCTGCACGTGGTCAAGAGCGGGCGCACGACAGGATTGACTTGTTCCACAGTCAACACCGTCGATCTGAGCGTACAGGTGGATTACTACTACGATTGCGCCGAGACCCAGCCCTACTACACCAAGACTTACGTGAATCAGATCGGCATGCCCGGGGCCAGTTTTGCTGATAGTGGAGACTCCGGCGCACTGGTGCTCGACGCCAGCAACGCCCAGCCGGTGGGCCTGTTTTTTGCCAGCGGCGCCGACGACAGCAACCACGGGTTCAGCGTCGCCAACCCCATTCAGGATGTGCTGAGCGAACTGGGTCAGAAGAGCCAGGCGGACGGGCAGGAATTCCAGATCGCGGGCGGGGCGCCTCATCCCGTTACCTGCTCCAACTACGATGAACACACGCCCCCGGTGACTGCCAACGTAAGCTCATTGCAGATGGCGGCCGCAAAGTCCGCGGCAGAATCCGCGACTGCCCTGCTGCTGAATAACGGAATCCTGGGCACTGCTCCGGGCAAGAGCCTGGACAGCGCGGGCGAAGCGGCGGTCATTGTTTACGTGGACAAGAACAAACCGGGGATCGCGGTTCCCAAGGTCTTCAACGGCGTGCGCACGGTAGTGATCCCTACTGACGCGGCGACCCTGAACGCGCGCACCGCGCCCACAACACTGCCCCAGGTGGAAGGCATTCATTTACCTGCCGACGTTCTGCGGGCCGCTGCGGCGGTGCAACGACAGCTTGCGCCGCAGTTGATGGCAGACCCGGCTTTTTTTGGTGTGGGTGTGACCCAAAGCTACGACAATCCAGCAGAGGCAGCGCTGCTGGTGTTGGTGGATTTGACCAAGACCCCGCTATCCATGCCCGACGTGGCCGGCGGCTTGCGGATACGCTATATGCGCATCAACCGCCTGCACGTCACGCGCTCGAAGCTGGCCCCGGTGGCGCAAGCGCCGCGTTGCGCGGTCCCCGTGTCGGGATCGACCGCTGCTAACCCCTAAGTGTCCTCCTGCAAGCTGAACAGTCCGGCTTGTGGGAAAGTGAGTGCGCGAATTCTTGGGGGTCACAGCTCTGATGCTTTGTATCAGGGCACGACTTTAGTGCGGCCGTAAAGGTCCAGCAAAGATTTGGGCCTCAAGAGCATGTGTGAAGACCAGGATTCACGAATTTAGTCCCACAGGGACGGCTGAACTTAGCCCAGGACGCTAGTCCTGGGTACATCATGAAACATGATTAAAGTCCCGCAGGGACGGCTGAAAGCTGTCCAGGATTGCGTCGCGGCCTATTTTCAGCCGTCCCTGCGGGACTAGGTCGCCCTTCCTGATACAACCCAGGACTAGCGTCCCGGGCTAAGTTCAGCCGTCCCTACGGGACTGAGCTTGGAAATGGAGTTCTCACACACGCTCTTTGAGCCCCTGTGCTTTTCGCTCGGTTGGATCTCTCCTGACCATGGACCCTGGGTGAGCTGTGGTCAGGACAGACTGGAAATGCGGTTCTCACGCACACTCTGACGGCACTTCAACCCAACGCTAGACACTCTGCGTGGCCGCAGCCTGGGCTGCCACCGGAGGTGTACCAATCCCGTTCTCAGGGAAAAACAGCATGAACACCGTCCCAGACGGCCTGCCGTCTGCCGCGCCGGCCGTACGGCTGACCACCCGCACCGTGGCATTATGCTTGACGATAATCTCGCTGCTCACCCACAGACCGAGGCCAGTGCCGGTCGTTTCCTTGGTGGTAAAGAACGGCTCAAAGATCCGCTGACGCGTTGCCGCAGTCATACCGCACCCGTTGTCCGCAACGAACAAGCGAATCCCGGAGGTGCCATCCACCCACGAATGGGAACGCCGTACGGACAACGACAAACGCCCTCCCTTCGCCATGGCGTCGATGGCATTGCCGATCAGATTGGCGAAGACCTGGCGCAGCTCCCCGGAAAAGCAGTAAAGTTCGACATCCCGCCCGATCTTGCGAGAAACCTCGATCTGCAGCGCCACCAGCCGCCCCACGTAAAGGGTCAGAACCGACTCCAGCAACTCTGCAACATTGGCGACCACCGGGAGTGTCGATTGACGGTAAAAGCGCAGGGTCTGCTGCGTCATCTCGGCGACGCGGGAAATTTCCTGCTGTGCCAGGTCGGCGTAGCCGGTCGCCTCCCGATCCAGCGAAGGCTGGTGTCGCAGCAAGTAGAGAAGATTGGTGACCGCCTCCAGGGGATTGTTGATTTCGTGGGCAATCGAAGCCGCAAGGCGCCCGGCGGCCGCCAGTTTTTCAGTTTTCCGCAACGCTTCTTCTGCGCGCTTACGTTCCGTCGCTTCGACGACAATCGCTCCTACCCAGCGGACAGCCTCGGACGTCGCCTTGACCGGGTATACATTGATGAGCCAATTCCGCACTTGGGTATCGTCGCCCGGCAGGGTCGTGTTCAGCTCGAATTGAGTGACTGGCTGCCCGGTTTCAAAGACACTTTGGACCTGCCGCTGCAACACCTCCGCCGCCGGATCAGGCAGCATTTCGGCAATCGAGCGCCCCAGGTGCCTGCCGATCGGCATCTGGGTCATCTCAGCCATAAACTGGTTAACGCGCACATAGCGGAGCTTGCGATCGAAGAAGGCGAAACCAATCGGCGCGTTTTCCAGCATGGAGTCGAGCAGTGCCAGGGTGTCGCTGAGCCCAGCTCTCTGCTCCTCAATCGAAGTCACCATGAGATTGAAAGCCCGGGTCAGATCCGCGGACTCGTTGTTCGAGGTCACTTCCAGCGGAAATCCTTCCTTGGTTTCAGGATCACGAATCAACTTGCGGGTCGCCGCAAGCAGGGTACGAAGCGGGCGGGTAATGGACCGGGCAAGCGCGCCGGCGATCACCGCCGTGCCCAGAGCTCCCAGGCCGGCAAAGATGATGGTGATGCGTATGAGCGAGTAAATCTCCTGCCATGCCGCGCTCGCGTCTTCATAGACCCAGGCAAATCCGCTGAGTTGTCCACCGACGCGTATCGCCTGGACCGCTTCACGAGCTCCGCCGGGCACACGAAAAATCACCGCCCCGGGGGTGTCCTCCAGATGCTTCTTTTCCAGGCGGGTCAGCAGCTCCTTGCCGTTCATCTCCGGATCACTGCTGGCGATCACCCGGCCGTTGATGTCTGTAACCATGGCTGCACGGATGACGGGGGAGTTGACCATGGCGCGCAGAATCGGCACCAGGTATCCTGCCTGGCCCTGGGCCAGCGAATCCTGACTCTGCAGCACCAGTAGGTTGACCTCGGATTCCAGCCGCAGGCGAGCCCGTTCATGAATTTCCAACGCCTGCTCGCGGACCAGCAGGATAGCGAAGACAACCACCAGCAAGCCTTCGAAAAGGATGAGACCGGAGATGAGCTGACCCCGAATCGAACGAGGTTTTAGCCAACTCATTTAGCGGCCCTCCTTCCCTTCACCTTGCTTCAACCAACCTTAACCGGGGCTTTGCCTGCAAGCTTGGCTTCAATATCATGTGCGATCTGGCGGCCATGGAAGCGGCCATTCTCAATGAAAATTTCATTGGTTCGCATGCCTGCAACGATGACTCCAGCGAGGTAGAGACCGGGGATATTGCTTTCGAGCGATTGCGGATCACAGGCCGGGCAGCGGTCCTGCCCCTCCATGCGCACACCAAGAGCAGTCAGAAAATCAAAGTCGGGATGGTACCCCGTCAAGGCAAACACGTAGTCGTTATCGATGGTAACGGTACCTCGGGGCGTTAGCAAGTCAACCGAGTCTTCCCCAATACTGACCACCGAACTCGAAAAATGGGCGGTGACTTCGCCATTCTTGATGCGATTGTTGATATCCGGCAGAATCCAGTACTTGACGTGATGGTGCATCTTCTCACCCCGGTGCACCAGGGTTACATGAGCTCCGTGGCGCCACAGGTCGAGGGCGGCAATGGCGGCCGAGTTCTTGCCTCCGATCACCAGCACCTTCTGATCGTAATAGGGGTGGGGGTCGTGGTAATAGTGCAACACCTTGGGCAGCTCTTCCCCGGGGACTTCGAGGTAGTTTGGCAAGTCATAGTAACCGGTAGCCAGAATGACTTTGCGAGCCCCGTAGGACCGATGCCGGGAAAACCGGTCGACCGTAGTAATGGCGAAATCTCCGTCCTCTCCAGTAATTCCGGTCACCTTCTGATATTGACGAAACTCCAACTGGTAATGCTCGGCGACTTTCCGGTAGTACTCCAGCGCCTCGTTGCGGCTTGGCTTCTGGTTGGGGCTGGAAAATGGCATATAGCCAATTTCCAAAAGCTCAGGAGTGGTAAAAAACGTCATGTTCGACGGGTAATGAAACAGGGAGTTGCAAAGACACCCCTTGTCCACCAAAACAGTGTTCAGGCCGACCCGCTGGGCCTCGATGGCGCAGGCGAGACCGGTCGGACCGGCCCCTACCACCAGCACGTCAAAAGTTTCCTTCGGGACACCACGGCTTTGCTCCATTTCTATAGCTTAGACGATGAGCAGCCCGGCGCCCTACCCGTCGTTCACAGCAGGCAGCCGAAATCGCTATAATCGAACGTTCGACAAGGGTTATTCAGGAGCCACATCCTTATGTCCGATGTCCGCAAAGAAAAAGACTCGCTTGGTTTTGTCGAGGTGCCGTCGAAGGCTTACTACGGCGCGCAAACAGCGCGCGCGATAGACAATTTCCCTATCTCCGGTACGCGCGCTTATCCTCCGCTGATCCGCGCCCTGGGTATGGTCAAGCGTGCCGCCGCAGAGGCCAACAAGGAGCTCGGGTTGGTAGATGAGAAGCGTGCCGGCGCCATCATCCAGGCGGCCCAGGAAGTGATCGACGGCAAGTGGGACGCGGAATTCATGGTCGATGTTTTCCAGGCGGGCGCGGGCGTAAGCCTGCACATGAATACAAATGAGGTCATCGCCAACCGCGCCAACGAAATCCTGGGAGGGAAACTAGGGGAGTACGCCCACCTGCACCCCAACGACCACGTGAACTACGGGCAGTCGACCAACGATGTTTTCCCGACCGCCATGCGCTTGGCCACGCTGCTAGCACTCGACACGTTCTACCCGGTGCTGGACCACCTGGCTGCGACGTTCGCGGAAAAGGCGCAGGCCTTTCACCACATCATGAAATCCGGCCGCACCCACATGCAGGATGCGGTTCCGATGCGCCTGGGGCAGGAGTTTGCGGCCTACGGCTTGGCGATCGAAAAGGGGCAGCAGTTCCTGAAGATGGCCTCCAGCACACTGCGCGAATTGGGCCTGGGCGGCAGTGCCGTGGGCACGGGCATCAATACCCATCCGGACTACCGGGTGAAAGCCATTGCCCATCTGGCCCGCATATCTGGGCAGCAGTTAGTGCCGGCCGAGGACATGCGCTGGGCGATGCAATCCAACGCCTGCATGGCCGACGTGAGCTCAGCGTTGCGTGGAATCGCCCTGGAAACGATCCGGATTTCGAACGACATCCGGCTGCTGAGCTCCGGACCGAATACAGGATTTGCGGAGATCTTCCTTCCCAGCCTGCAGCCTGGTTCTTCGATCATGCCGGGAAAGATCAACCCGGTCATTCCGGAACTCGCGGCTATGGTCAGCTTCCAGGTCATCGGCAACGATACGGCTGTCGCCTATGCGGTGCAGGCCGGGCAATTGGAGTTGAACGTGATGATGCCGACTATGGCCTACAACGTATTGCTGAGCGTGACCATCCTCAGCAACATGCTGCGCCAGTTCGACAAGTACTGCGTTCAAGGCATCACCGCCAATGAACAGCGCTGCCAGATGTACGCGCAGAGCACGGTATCGTTGGCCACGGCGCTGAATCCCTACATCGGGTACGCCAAGGCGGCGGAGATTGTGAAGGAATCCGTGGCCACTGGGCAGTCGATTATTGAGATCGCCCGCGCCCGGAAGCAGCTCACCGAAGAAGAAATTGCAGAGATCCTGGACCCGGTCAGGATGACGGAACCGCAGTATCCCTTAGAGGCCGCGAAGGAACGCGACAAAGCTGTTACCGCCTGAGCTAGATAGGGAACATTCTCTGAACGAAAGGCACAGCTTCAGCTGTCAGCCGTGCCGTCAATCTCTTAAGCGCCACGCGGCTTTAGCCGCTGAGGTACGCTTTTAAATACACTCAGGTCCGAATCATCTCTTCAAGAAGCGCGAAAAACGTGCCTCAGGGGCTGAAGAGGGTGTGTGAGAACCCCATTTCCAAACTCAGTCCCGCAGGGACGGCTGAACTTAGCCCAGGACGACCAGTCCTGGGTACGTCATGCAACATGATTGAGTCCCGCAGGGACGGCTGAAGATTGTCCAGGATTGTGTCGCGGCCTATTTTCAGCCGTCCCTGCGGGACTGGGTCGTCTTTTCAAATCCAACCCAGGACTAGCGTCCTGGGCTAAGTTCAGCCGTCCCTGCGGGACTGAATTTGGAAATGGAGGTTCTCACACACCCTCTTGAGCCCTCATCGGCACGATGAGAGTGGCACGGCTTGACGGCTAAAAGCCGTGCCCTTCTTCAGAGTTTTTTCGCGCGCCTGGAAAACAGCCCTAAAGGCTTATGGACTAAAAGTCCATACCCTTCACTTGCCGTTACTGCCGCCCGAAGCGATACACCAGGCCCGCGTTGAAGCCTAGATTCTTTACCTGCGTCGTGCCCCCAAACGTCGTTAACCAATAGCCCGGTTGCAGACGTACAGCGAGCCCAGGCCCGATGTTGTAGTCGATCGGCACGCCCGCTGCAAAACTGACGCTGGTACCGTTACTCCACAGTCCGACCAACGGCCCGGGAAGCTCGGCGCCGTTGGCATTGAAGTTGCCCTTGGACCCACCCACCAGGACCTGCCCGCTGATCGCCCAGTGCTCGCGGCGCACAAAGCGATACTGCGGGCCCGCCATAAAGGAGTACTCGCTGATACTGGGCTTGAATATGTTGAATTCATTGGGCGTGATGAACGCGGTTCCATAATAACCGCGCAAGTCCGCCGTAACCCCCAGCCGCGGCCGCAGATAATCGGTGAAGCCGGCATTCCAGGCGGCTTCATTGATGTGTTGCAGCGAACTGCCGGGACGGAAGCGGATATAGCCACCCCCGCCATAGACTTCGAACTTGTGGCTGTACGTATCCTGAATGACGCGCTGTGTTCGCTGTTGCCGACGTGCCCGTATCCGTGCCTGAGCCTCCTGGGCCAGGCGAACTTGATTTTGTTGCGGATTCTCGGGCTCTGTCTGAGCTGGTGCTGGAGCCTGAGTACTGTTATCGGTGGGATTCTGCGCCATGAGCCCGGGTACCGCGAGAATGATCAAAAAAAGAAGCGGATACACTTGGCATCCAAAACGCTTGCTATGATGCATGAACCTGAAAGCCTCCACTGCCTGCCGCCACTCGGCGATGAAAATACGGTTTGATGTCCTGGTTAGTATTAGAGCATTTCTGCGCTTGCTATATCCTTCTCAGGACCGGAGAGTGCAGCTTTTCTTATCCCACGCGGCAAAAGAGGGCGAACTGAATGAGATTCCTGATCGGGCTCGTGATCGGCTTGCTGATTGTGCCAATAGGCATCTGGCTTTACCTCACCGCGGGTAGTCCCCCGGTGGCCACCGGCGACGCTCCTCTGCCCTTCGAGGCCAGAATCGTGGACATCCCGATGCACGCTCGCATCGATCGTGAGCTGATCAAGACGCCCCCAGTCGAGGCCAGTCCAACCAACCTGGAGATCGGCGCTCACATCTACCGCCAGCAGTGCGCTGCCTGCCACGGTCTCTATGGACGTCCCGCCAGCTTCGCCAAGGGTATGTTTCCCGAGGCGCCCCAGCTGTGGGAGCCGCACCGCAACGGAGTCGTCGGTGTCAGCGACGACCCCCCGGGCGAAACCTATTGGAAGGTAGCCAACGGGATCCGTCTCTCCGGCATGCCCGCCTTCAAGAAGGTGCTCAACCAGACAGAGATGTGGCAGGTGTCGCAACTGCTGGCCAACGCAGATAAACCCCTGCCCCCTGGTGTATTGACGCTGTTGAAACAGCCGCTGGATCTTGACCCAGCGGCCCCGCAATAGCGGCCCCGCAATACCCTACTTAAGCGTGTACGTGACCCCGGCAGTGAATTGGAAGGAATTCTTTTTGCTGCCGGCGGCTGGGTCGTTCAGGAAGTCGTCCAACGTGCCCACAGTAAATCCGAGCCGCTTGTACACCGGGAACACCAGACCCGCCGTGGCCTCGGCCGAATAGGCTTTGGATTGATTAAATGCCGGAGTGATCACTGCCCCCTGGTTGAAGACCAGGCCGTGCGGCAGCTTCAACATGTAGGTGTCGCCAAAGTTGGCGCCGATCAGGTTCTTACTCGGAGTCAACGGAGGCGGCGGCACAATGTTCGGCGTCACGAAGTATTGCTGTCTCTCGTAGTGGATATCGAACTTGACATCCAGCTCTTGCTTCGGCGTCTTGATGACTGTGTATCCCAACCCACCACCATAGATCTGCTGCAAGTCCAGGCCTTGCGAGTAGTTGTGGTCAAACGACGTGTCCACCAGGAAGTAGAAACGGGGCGAGATGTACCAATCCTGCTCAGCATCGAAGTGGATGATGTTGGTCTTGGTGCCCACCGTGCCGGGCTGGGTGACCGTGCCGTACGCCCCGGTAAAATCAAAAATGGTTCGGTTGCGTGGGTCTAGCCAATCCACCGTAGGAATTCTGCGTATCAGGGCCACCGCTCCGGTAAATGCCCGGCTGTTCTGTGTCGCCTCTACTGCCGTTGCCCCGGCGGTGATCGAGCCCGTCCATCCGTAAAGGAAGCTCGGATTTCTGCGCACTTCTTTACCGTACGTGGCCTCGTCGATCATGTACTGTGTGTTCTTCACCGGGATGTCTTTGGTAGTGCCCCCCGTGCCGGTTGCCACTTTGACCTGGTCATCCTGAACCTGGACGACGCCCTGGGCAACATCTGTATCAGCCGTTTTGCGGGTCACATGCTGGCCCTGCTGAATCACGGCAAACTGCTGTGCAGTGTGAATGGACTTGATCTTGTCCCAGGTTACGATCACATCTCCGGCAATGTCGCTGTGAAAGGTCACGCTGCCACCGATTTCACGCAGGAGCTTGCCAGTCAACTGATCTCCGTTTGTGAAGATGATCACATCCGGCGCCGGCGCAGCGCTGGGAGCACTCTGTGAATGCCCGGGAAGGGCGAAGGTGAGTCCAAGAGTCACTCCCAGCACAAGGCGCAGAGTGGTGGGAAGTCGCGAAAAGGCACGGCTGGCAAATTTGAATTGGGACATAGAAACGGAACCTTCCTCGAAGAAGATGGGGGTAGCGCAAGAAACTGACAGCGCTCCGTAGTGATGGCTTGGGCCCGCGAAACTGACGAACTTATCGTAAAACGTTCGATCGAACATGCCGCAAGAACCGGCACGGAAGCCTTCAACTGGTTGTGATAGGGCGCAACCAGCTTACAGAGGCCGCTTTCGCAGCCCTATATCGGCACAGGACCTCTTGCACAGAGCACTGGATTGTAGGCCGACATACCCGTAAAATACGTATGTGGCGATTACCAGGACTCAAGCTCTCGACTATTTCCGCTCCGATGACCTCATCGGCCTGGGTATGGAAGCCGATGCGCTTCGGCGCAAGCTGCACCCCGAGGGCGTAGTTACCTACATCGTTGACCGCAACATCAACTATACAAATTTTTGCACCGAGTATTGCAGCTTTTGTGCATTTTATCGGCCTCTTAAAGGTAAGCTCGCCAGCGAAGGTTACATTCTCGACTTCGAAACGATTTACCAGAAAATCGCCGAAACCGTCGAAATGGGCGGTACCGGCGTGCTTATGCAGGGCGGCCTGCACCCCGACCTCAAGATCGAATGGTTTGAACGCCTGCTCACGGGCATCAAACAGCGGTTCCCGCAGGTCTGGCTGCATTGTTTCTCCGCTTCAGAGATTCTGGCCATCGCGGAGTACAGCAATCTCTCCGTGCGCGACACCATCGCCCGGCTGCGGGATGCTGGCCTGTCGTCGATTCCCGGTGGCGGCGCAGAAATCCTGGACGATGAAGTACGGCATCGCATTGCACGGCTGAAGTGCTCCACCCAGGACTGGGTGAATGTGCATCGCACTGCTCACGAACTCGGGATGCGTACCACGGCCACGATGATGTTCGGCGTCGGCGAAAGCTTCGAACAGCGCATCAATCACTTTGAACAGGTGCGGCGCCTGCAAGAAGAAACAGGGGGCTTCACAGCATTTATCCCCTGGAGTTTTCAGCCTACCAACACTGCCCTCGGCGGCCGTAAGTGGGATGAAGCCACCTCGGTCGAGTATCTCAAGGTACTGGCCATCTCGCGCCTCTACCTGGACAACGTGGAGAATGTGCAGTCGAGCTGGGTCACGCAAGGGTTAAAGGTGTTGCAGCTTGGCCTGCGCTTCGGCGGTAACGACGTGGGTTCGGTGATGCTCGAAGAAAATGTGGTCAAGGCCGCAGGAACCTCCAATTGCACCACCGAAGAGGAACTGCGGCATGTGATCCGCGGCGCCGGTTTCCGGCCTGTGCAGCGGGATACTTTGTACACCACCTATTTTCTCAATTGAGCCTGGTAAGAACCGCCGCAGGATGCATCAAACCACGCAGGATGTGCATCTTGGCGGATAATCCGAAGTGTAAGCACGGAGGGGAATGCCCTGCTGGCAATGACTGACCAACTCCGCAACTTCCCTATGAAGGCTCTGCTCCATGGCCGATGGGGTTTGTGCCTGGCTTATCCGCAGCACGGCCTCGAGCACTATTTCAAGACCCATTATGCCGACAAGACCTTCGAACACTTATATCGCTGGAACTCGTTTGACACCGCACTTCTAGTTCCCTACTTCATCGTCATGGTGATCCTTGCCTTCTATGGGATCCATCGCTACCAGCTGGTGTACCGTTACTACAAGAACCGGAAGAACGCGGTGCGAGAGCCGGAGTCGCATTTTGCAGAGCTCCCTACCGTCACCTTGCAGCTCCCCATCTTCAACGAGCAATTCGTCGTCGATCGCCTGATCCAGGCCTGTTGCAATCTCGAGTATCCCGCCGATAAGTTGGAAATCCAGGTACTGGACGACTCCACCGATGACACGGTGGAGGTCGCCAAGGCGGCTGTGGAGCTTTATCAATCCCTCGGCCACAGGATCGTCTACATCCACAGGGTGAATCGCCACGGCTTCAAAGCGGGGGCTCTGGATGAGGGTTTGCGCGTCGCAACGGGTGAATTTGTCGCCATCTTCGATGCTGATTTTGTTCCCCCGAAAGAATGGCTGATGCAGGTGGTGCATCACTTTGCCAATCCGAAAATTGGCATGGTGCAAACGCGCTGGACCCATCTCAACCGCGACTACAGTTTTCTTACCCAGGTGGAAGCCATCCTGCTCGATGGCCACTTCGTCCTCGAACACGGCGGACGATCACGCACCCAAGCCTTCTTCAATTTCAACGGGACTGCCGGCATGTGGCGCCGGGTGGCGATTGATGGATCGGGAGGTTGGCAGCACGACACCCTGACCGAAGATACCGACCTGAGTTATCGGGCGCAGCTGAAAGGCTGGAAATTTCTATATCTGCAAGACGTTGAGTGTCCCGCCGAACTACCCGTTGAAATGACTGCTTTCAAGACCCAGCAGGCGCGCTGGGCCAAGGGCCTGATTCAGACCTCGAAGAAGATCCTGCCCATGATGTTCCGCAGCGACGCGCCCTTCCATGTCAAGCTGGAGGCGTTTTACCACCTCACGGCAAACATCAGTTATCCGCTGATGATCGTGCTTTCCACGTTGTTGATGCCGGCTATGATCATCCGCTTTTATCAGGGATGGTTTCAAATGCTGCTGATCGACGTTCCGCTTTTCATGGCGTCCACGTTTTCCATCTCCTCGTTCTATCTGGTTTCTCAAAGAGAGTTGTTTCCCGGGAAGTGGTACAGAACCTTTTTGTATCTTCCCTTTCTGATGGCTCTGGGCATTGGGTTAACTGTGACTAATACCAAGGCGGTGATGGAGGCGCTCTTTGGCATCAAGACCGCCTTCAAGCGCACCCCTAAATACCGCATAGAAAAGCGCGGCCAGGTTCCGCAGGCCAGCAAGTACCGCAAGCGGCTGGGCATCGTGCCCTGGATTGAGCTCCTGATCGGCAGCTACTTTGCGCTGACCATCTGGTATGCAATCGTCAATGAGAACTATTTCACTGTGCCGTTTCTGCTGCTCTTCGTGCTCGGCTACTGGTACACCGGCCTGATGTCTCTGCTGGAAGGCAGGTTTGAGCGCTTTCGGATCGGCAGCGCCAATGCCGATGAGTCCTCGCCGAAGCCTTTTCCAGTGGGCGTGTAGCCTACATCAACCCTCAGTCCATGCGGCCAATTCGTTTCCGTCGGGATCGGTGAAATGGAAGCGCGATCCCCCGGGAAAGCTAAAGATGTTCTTGGTGATTTTCCCCCCGGCATCTTTGATCTGTTTTTCCGTGGAGGGAAGATCGTCGACGTAGATGACGACGAGCGGTCCTGCGCCCGGCGCGACCGGTCCCAGGCTGAATCCACCAGCTATCCTGCCATCTTTGAAGCTGGTGTAAGCGGGGCCATAATCCTCGAATTCCCAGCCGAAGACCTGAGTGTAAAACTGCTTCACTGCGGGCAGATCGTTGGCGTGAAATTCGATGTAGTCGATGGTTTTGTTGCGATTCATACGTTCCTCCATGATTCGATAGGTGGCGGGCAAAAGTAAGCACACCACCGCGGTGTGCTCGCAATTCCTCCGTCCATGCTCCCTGCGAGTTGGAGAACGTGGGTAGGGTCTCTTGATCGGAACGGCAGAGACCACCGAGGTACACGAGAAGAATATGGAAGGCCGAGGCAGAATTCAAGCAGAAGCGGCAGTCCTGCTACGGTCGGCCGAGTCTTCAGCCTGAAATGTGTACTGCCCGGTAGAGTGTGCGCGTAACACTCACGGGCTCTCGATTCAGTCCCGAAGGGACGGCTGTATGTAGCCCAGGACGGAGTCCTGGTAGAGTTTCGAGAGACGATTCAGTCCCGTAGGGACGGCTGAAAGTTGCACAGGATGCAATCGCGGGTGATTTTTCAGTCGTCCCTGCGGGACTTTTCGAGGGCGCATACCAACCCAGGACTACGTCCAGGACTACACTCAGCCGTCCCTACGGGACTCAACTTGGACGTCGCTCTCACGCATCCGCGCCGTTTGTGTAGTTAAGTCGTGGACATTTAAAGCCCGTCTCCCTTGTCAGGGAGACGGGCTTTAAAGGCTCAGCTAAACCTACCAGCGGAACCCAAACGTCACCGGGAACATGTTAACCGTGCCGGTCCCAACATTGCTGTTCGAGCTTGTCGGAGAGTCTACCCACACATAGCGTGCCTCGGCATAAAACTTTGCTTTGCCGCTTTCATTGGGTTTAAAGGTGACGCCGGTGCCGATGTTGACGCCGCCCTGGTTGCTCGAGAAATGACTGAGCGTCACGTTTTCGTACTGCGGGTAACAACCATAGAAATAGTCGCAGTAGTCGCCAACATAGACCGGCTCGGTGAAGGTGGTGACCTTACGATAAAATCCGCCGCCGCCAATTACGTAACCGCCAAGGTGTCCGCTGGTCTTGTAGTAGATGATCGGCTCCAGCCCCAATGACCACACGTGAACATTGCCATCTGGCTCACCAATATTCGTCAACGTATTGATGGGAATATTGCCGCGGTTGAAGGTGTACTCCGCCAAAACACCGATCCTGTCGTTGAACATCCACCCGCCGCCCAGGTTGATGCTGTAGCCGACCGATTGCCACGTCGTTGTATTGCCCGAAGGCACGTTGAAACCGGCACCCAGTTCGAGCGCCACATGGTCGGTCAAGCTGTCGTTATGGTGGCTGTTGTAACTCGGCCTGTTGTAGCCACCCTGGTTGGGATACTGGTCCTGCAACAGAGCTTCAAAGGCCTGATGATTTGCCGCGCTCGAACTTACCTGGGAAAAACCAGCAGGGGCCAGTAGGCAGGAGGAAAGGGCCGACACTATCACTGTGAACCGAACAAAGGAACCGGGACCCGACAACATCGTTTGATCACCCTTGAAAATTGAGATTTGGAGAACCCCCCAAAAAACGGAGTCTCTCCCAGTTAACACTGATGTGACTGATTTGACGCGGAGAAGTTTGCAAAGGATGGCAGATTAACGCTATATGGCGCAGAAGGGCCTGCCCGAATTTCCTGCACGGGGCGCCATAAACACCGGCGCGTGCGGCTTTCTTTAAGGAAAGCCGCATGAGGTGCATCAACGTCAGCAAGCTTAACAGGAAATAGGGCCTGCCCGAAGGCAGGACCCTCTACTCTAGTGGATATCGAACTGCTCCGGATGGAGGGCCGGATCGCTCTTGACGATGATCGTTTTACCGCTCATCTCCTCCAGCTCATTGAGCCAGCGGGCGTTCCCGAGCTTCAGCGTCTTGACCACCTCAGGGTGTACGCGCAAGAGGACATCCTGACGCTCCAGATGGTTCTGCATCTTGCGCATCTCGATGTAGATCTCGTTGCAAACCGTGGTCGGACTCTTGACCATGCCGGTCCCGGCGCAGATGGCGCATTGGGTACTCAACGTGCGCTCCAGCGACTGCTTGACCCGTTTCCGGGTAATCGCGACCAATCCGAAATCGTTGAACTGAAGCACTTTTGAAGGCGCCCGATCCGACTTGAGCTCCTCCTCGAGCGCCTGCATCACCTTATTCCGGTTCTTGCGCTCGTCCATGTCGATGAAGTCGATCACAATAATGCCGCCCAGGTCGCGCAGACGAATCTGGCGTACGATCTCCGGGATGGCATCGAGATTGGTCTTGAGAATCGTGTCTTCCAGACGGGCCGTCTTACCGACATACTTGCCGGTGTTGATATCGATGGCCACCAGGGCCTCGGTCTGATTGATGACAATGGATCCGCCAGACTTGAGCCATACCTTGGACTTGAGTGCCTTGCTGATTTCCTCCTGTATGCCGAACTGTTCGAACAGCGGCGTCTCCTTGGTGTACAGCTTGACGCGCCGCACCAACGAGGGCTGAAAACGGTTCAGGAAGCGAACGATGCGCTCATACTCCACCTCGGTATCGACCCAGATGGTGGAGAAGTTGTCGCTCACCTGGTCGCGCAGAATGCGCTCTACCAGGTTCAGATCGTGATAAATAAGGGCCGGTGCCTTCGCCGTATCGGAACGCTGCTTGATCTCGGTCCACAGGCTGATCAGGAACCGAATATCTGCACGCAGATCGTCTTCGCTGGCCCCATCGGCCGCGGTGCGGACGATAAAGCCTCCACTGACAGTTCCTTTTTCGCTGATCAGAATGCGCTTCAGACGCTGCCGCTCCTCATCCGAAGAGATCTTCCGCGACACACCGACATGATTGACCGTCGGCATGAACACCAGAAAGCGGCCCGGGAGCGCGATATGACTGGTGATGCGCGCACCCTTCTTGGCAATCGGCTCCTTGGCAATCTGCACCAGGATTTCCTGCCCCTGCTTCAACAACTCACTGATGATCGGCAGGTCGCTGGTTTGCGCATTCTGCCGGCGTCCATTGTGGCGGCGGCGGCCATCGTTGCGAGGGCCGCGCCCACCACGGCGCTGATCGTCGCGTTGGCGGCGAGCCGGCTGCCCGGCCACAGCGGCTACCTGACCTTCTTCCGCTTCCGTTTCGGGCTCTTCCCCTCCCTCAACGGATTCCATCTCATCTTCTGCTTCCTCCTCCTCGATCATGAGGCCGGAAGCATCGCTATCCGTGCGCTGGTCGATATGCGCGTCACGCACCATATCGCCGATCGCGCTGCCGACAGAGACTTCCTGGTCGAGAGTCTCCTCCTCCAGGTCCTGCAGGTCATGGTCCTCGCTCTCTACGTAGAGAGGGGTGAAGTCGTACTCTTCTTCATCGGTGACCTCTTCTTCTTCCACCAGCCCGGTTATGGGGGCTCCGTCTTCCACGTCGTCTTCAAGATCTTCAAAGTCCGTTTCCGGTTCCATGAAGCCTGGGGTGGGAGCGGCCAATGCGGCAGGCTCCTCGCTGGCCTCTGGGCGCAGGTCCACTGGCTCCGGTGGCAGGTTGTCTTCTACTTCAGGGGCCAGCTCCTCCTCTTCTTCAACCAGGGTCGAAGACGGGGTGGCAAAACGGAACTCGCTGGGCGCAGAAGGATCGACACGATACGATGCGGAAGCCTCTTCAGGTTCAAACTCAACCGGTGCCATAGGCTCATCCGCCATGCTGGCCAGGACTTCTTCTTCCTGCATCTCCGTCGCCTCTTCGGCCTCGGGCCCCGCTGCTTCATGGACAACGGGAAGCTCATGCTCCGGACCCACCTCAGGCGCTGAGGCCGCTTCCTGTACCACGGGCTCCGGCTCCTGCAAGTTGTCAAAAGTGACCGCTTCACTGCTGGTGGGAGCCGGGGTTTCGCTGGCAGAACCTCGATAGCGTGAGATGGACTCGCCGGGGAGCAGACCGTCGCCGTTCCACTCGATCGGCGTCTCAATCAGGGTCGAGGGTTTGGTCAAAATGACATTGGCTTTTGGCGGCGCCGATGCCGGAGATGCGGGTGTCCGGGCTGCGGCTTGACCGCCATACTTCGAAAGCGACTCGCCTGGCAGAGAGAATGCAACGGCAGGGGCGGGAGCTGCATAGGACTCCGTTTCGACAGGCGTGGCCGGCTCGGCGAACCGCGTAGCTTCCGGGCGGCCTACTGGGGCTGCCTGTTCCTGATTGGGCTGCTGCCCGCCTTGCGATGGCCGAAAGCCCTTGCGGCGGCCACGGCGGCCGCGCCATTTCCGTGTTCCATCCTCAAACTCTCCGCCGGGCGCCTGAACACCAGGCGCCGAGCCAGCAGAACCGCCTGCCGGGGCACCGTTACGCCTTGGGGCCGTCTCTTCTTCTGGGGACCCCTGAGCGGCGCGCGGTTGGCGATTCTGAGATTCCCGGCCTTGGCCCCCTCGGCCCGCATCCTCGCCGTTTACCGGTATGCGTTCGAAGTCGGAGGAGTCTTCCTGCTCCTCCATGAAATCGGTGACATAGAGAAACGCATCGCGCTCTAGTCCCAGGTCGACGAAAGCCGACTGCATACCGGGAAGGACACGGGTGACCCGGCCCTTGTAAATGGATCCCGCGAGAGTGTATTCGTTCTCCCGCTCGTAATAGACCTCTGTGAGTTGGTCGTCTTCAAGGATGGCCAGACGCGTTTCATGGGGCGTACTGGAAACACAAATTTCTTTTGACATGCTGCCTCTCCTATCCGCAGGTCTAACCTGGCGGAAGGCCGGCGCGGCAGATCGGAGCGGGTAGCTGCTATCCCACTCCCGGAATGCTGGGAAGGATTAGGTCAGACGGAGAGAAAGCCTGGGCAAAGGCGCGTGATCCTCGGGATGGAATCCAGCGAAATTCTTTGTGCGGAGAAACCGGCGCACAGCCCTGACCGGAATCGGTCGCTGTGCTGCCTGGCGTTCCAAGGCTGTCCGGGCGCAAAGAGTCGGTGACCACTTCAGCCTTAAAATCAGGCGGGGCCGTTACCCTTCTCTGCGAGCTCATTCCTAAATCCTGCCCGGCCCCGGTGATTCACCTGGCCGGCTATCTAAAATGCTGAAAAATCTAAGCCTAGTTGACACTGCTCTAGTTCACAAAACGGCTCATGCGAACGTTCATCGCAATGCCCAGAGCCAGGAAAGTGAACAATACCGAGGACCCCCCGTAACTCATTAACGGTAAAGGGATTCCTGTGACCGGCATCAGACCGATGACCATTCCGACGTTAACTGCAATCTGAAAGATGAGTACTGCGACCACGCCCATGATCAGGAACGTACCGGAAATATCCGCGGCTGTTTGAGCATTTTGAATCAAACGCGTCAATATGAGGAAGTATAACAGGAGTACAAACACGGCGCCGACGAACCCATGCTCCTCGCAGAAGGCGGCAAAGATGAAGTCCGTATAGGGAATGGGCAGAAAATCGCCCTGCGTTTGCGTCCCCTTGGTCGCTCCCCGGCCCCACACCCCTCCGTCGCCCACCGCGATCAGTGACTGTTTCACCTGGTATCCGCTGCCCTTCGGATCTGTGTCCGGGTTCAGGAAGCTGGTCAGTCTCTGTTTCTGGTAAGGTTTCAGGACCTTGGCCCACACCGGAACCACCAGGACGAGGCCGGCTACGATCAGGATGAGTGCCTTCTTCCATTCCAGACCGCCCAGGAAGAGCCCGATGACCAGCACTGGTATATAAGTGAGTGAGGTTCCCAGGTCTGGTTGCTTCAGGACTAGCAGCATGGGCAGACCAACCAGCAGGAATGCCTTGAAGATATCGCTCCAGGTAAGGTCCTTGCCGGCCAGGTTGGAGAAGTATCGCGCCATGGCGACGACCAGCACCAGCTTGACCCATTCGGAGGGCTGGAAGTGAATGCCGCCGGGAAGTTTGATCCAGCGCCTGCCACCCATGACCTTGGTTCCCACCGCCAGCACCGCCACCAGCGAGACCAGGCAAAAGCAATAGATCCAATGGACTGCCTCGAGCAGCCGATGATAGTTGATCAGCGAGAAGACGAACATTGCCCCCAGTCCGCCAAGCAGCCAGAAGATCTGCTTGGTCTCGAACCCGACAAACTTGGTGTGCAGGGTGGCGCTATAGATCTCAAAGATGCTGATGACGGAAAGCAGCAGCACCAGTCCCAGGAGCAGCCAATCGAAATCGCGAAATGAGATAAATCGCCGCATCGTTCTACTCCCAGCGTTAAAAGCCTGCAGGCCTTATAAGCCCCGCGGGTGCCCCTTTCCCGAACTCAGTCCCGAAGGGACGGCTGAACTTAACCCAGGACGATAGTCCTGGGTTGGGTCCAAAATGACGACCCAGTCCCGTTAGGGACGGCTGAAAATCGACCGCGTCGCAATCCTGGACAATCTTCAGCCGTCCCTGCGGGACTCTTCATCTGCGCCGAACAAACCCAGGACTGACGTCCTGGGCTAAGTTCAACCGTCCCTCCGGGACTAAGTTCGTAAAACCCGCTCACCGCACCGGCACCGTGAAGTGTCCACCCTGCATTGCCGGAACCGGATCCTTAACCGACGCAGTCGTAGTCTTCTCCGGGATGGCTTTGCCCTCCGGCTTTTCCGACCAAACCGCGCCCACCTCCACCTTCGAAGGCACTTTGGCTTCCTGTAGATTGTTGTCCAGCCGGCGCTGTTTATCGACGAATGCTTCAATGACACGTGCAGCCAGAGGTGCGGACGCCTCTGCTCCCCAGCCACCATGTTCCACCAAGACCACCACGGCGATATCCGGATTGCGGCGCGGGGCGATTCCGACAAACCAGGCGTTTGCGCGCTCAGCACCGACGCCAAGACTCTTCATTCCGGCACTGTGGTTCACCACCTGCGCCGTGCCTGTCTTGCCGGCAAAGTCGATATTTGCCAAATGAGACGCCGCTGCCGTACCGCTGTTGGTCGTGAGCGCCATGCCCTCGGTGATGGTCTCCCATACTGCGGGAGTAATCGGTATCGTCACATCGCCACTGCCCGGATACGAGTCATACATCGCCTGGCGGTACTCGGCCGACAACTGGTCGGGTTCCACTACGTGGGGACGCTTCAACACGCCGCCGGAAGCAATCCCGGCAATCGCCCGCACCAACTGGACAGGGCTGATGGCAACTGCTCCCTGCCCGATACCTACCGAGATCGCTTCTCCGGCATACCATTTCTCGTGGAAGGTTTTCATCTTCCATTCTTCCGAGGGCATCACGCCGCTGACTTCCCCGGGCAGATCAATGCCCGTTTTCATCCCGATGCCGACCTTGTGCGCCCAATAAGCAATCTTCTCAATGCCCAGCCGTTCGGCGAGCGTGTAGTAGTAGGTATCGCAGGAAAGCGGGATAGCGTGCAGAATGTCGACTGGCCCGTGGCGCTTGTCGCAGGCAAAGAAGCGTCCGTAGAACGTGGCGCCACCGTTGCAGACCACCTTCAGATTCTGCGCCACATTGTCTTCCAGGCCTGCCAGCGACATGATGATTTTGAAGGTGGATCCTGGCGCTAGCTGGGCCTGAATTGCTTTGTCCAGCAGGGGGTGGCGAGGATCGGTGATGAGCTTGTTCCATTCGTCGCGGGAGACGCGCACGGAGAAATCATTAGGGTCGAAGGCGGGCCGTGAGACTAGCGCCAACACCGCGCCGGTGTGAGGGTCGATGGCGATAATCGCCCCATTATGATCGCCCATGGCAGCTTCGGCGGCGCGCTGGATATCCAGATCGATGGTCAATTTGAGGCCCTGACCGGGTACCGCAGGCTCGCGGCCCAGTATGCCTACTTCCCTGCCGTGGCTGTCCACGATAATGTCTTGCGAACCATCCGTGCCGCGGAGCAGCTGATCGTAGGATTGCTCGACACCGGACTTGCCGACCACGTCGCCAGGCTCGTAGTAGGCGAAGCGCGGGTCGTTCAACATGTCATCGCTCACTTCGCCGACGTAACCGATCAGGTTGGCGGCAAAGCCATTGCGCGGATAGAGCCGCCGCTGTTCGTCGATGGTCTCCAATTCAGGCAGCTCGTCGCGGTGAGACTCGATAAACTCCACCTCGTCCGGCGTGATGTCCTGCTTGAGCGGGATGGGCTCGTACTTGGGCGCGAGGGCGTAATGGGCGAGCGTCCCCTCCAGCTGCTCTATGCTCATGTGCAACCCTCGCGAAATCAGGGGGAAGTCCGCACGCAGATCGCGGCCGGGTTCGCGGATCAGGAAGCAGGAAACGGAGGGGTAATTGTCCACCAGCAAGCGGCCTTCACGGTCGAATAGCTTGCCGCGCGGAGCCAGGATGGGCACCTTGCGGATGCGGTTCTGCTCCGCCAGCGTGCGGTAGTTCTGCGCACCGATCACCTGCAGCCGCCACAACCCCGAGAGCAATACCAGCAGGATGCCGACGATCACATACTGTATGATCGTCAGCTTGAACGCCGGTAGTCTCTCTTCTTTATTGAACAATTGATCCATTCCCATACTGTGACGTTTCTGCTGTCGTTTCGATGCAAGTTTCTTTAGAGCAGCTTCGCAATCGATGTAGACCGAAGCGATAAGTCTTTTCGTGGTTTTCTGCCAAGGAAAACCACTCCTCGCGATCTTTATCAGACCACAGTAATTGCGAAACTGCTCTAATCCCGCGGCCGGACACGGTCCAGGATGTCGAAGAAAAACACGCCGATAATCGAGTTAATCACTGCCTTGATGACTTCATGCAGCCAGTTCGTCCGAACGTTGAACGCCAGCATGCGGTGCATGATGAAGAGGTAGATCCCGATGTTCAGCAAAGTGAACGCGAAGTTGATCAGCAGCCGGGTTCCGGGATTTTCTACATCGATCTTGACTCCCAGCGAGGCGGCGAAGAATCCCACCACGCATTGTGAGATCCCGTTGATGCCCAGGGGGCGGCTGGTCAGCGCATCCTGAACCAGGCCGATCACCGCTCCGGTGATGGTGCCGGCAATCGGATTTCGCCAGCCTACCGAGAAGTAAATAGTGACCAGCAAGGGCAGGTCGAGAATGTCGAACTTGGGGATAAAGCGGGGGATCAGGACCTGAAGAAAGATGGCCAACAACGGCACCAGCACCACCACGATGAGCGGATAGCGCTGCACATCCAGTTCCCTCCGCGCTAGTGATGCCGACATTGCCATGCTGTTCTTTCTCCTCTTGCCGCAGCCTTTTTCCCGAGCCTTGATACCGCTTAGTGGGGCTGGCTCCCATCCCCGGGTCCGGGGTTGTCATCAGGTGCTGGGGGCGCAGCCGGCTCGGTCACCTTCGGGACTTTCGGCTTGGCCACCGGCGGATGGATCGAGCCGGGTACGGCCTCCTGGCCCGTCGTTACCGGGTTGGTTGCAGGATGCTTAGGCTTTACGGGAGCGCCGGAATCCGGCTTTGGCGCCTCTGCGCCGCTTTCCAGCACCGGGTCGCTCGCCGTTTTACTTCCTGCCGGCTTGGCAGACACCCTCTCGCTCACCTGCGGTCTGGGTCCAGGCGCGTACTTTGGATCGACAACAGCCTGTCCCGGCGTGAGCGCTGTGGCTGGCGGCGTCGAATCAGGGCTGTAATGATCTGGATGAACGGCCGGGGGCGGATGCAGTGGCGGCGGAACCGTAGTGGCCGACGCCGGATTGGCCGGTTTCTGGCCCGGGCCAGGGTCGGCGAGCGCGTTGGGGTCATTCAGCCCCGGCAGGCGCTCGGCGAGGACATCCGAGGCCCGCTGCTTGCTCACCGCAGCCCCTTCGGCTGCACTCTGGGCCATGTCCTGCTGCGCCGTCGGCGGCATGCGATCGGAAGCCTCGGTGATCACCAACAGCTCCTCGAGGTGTCCAAGATTGGCTGCAGGCTTGATGAGAATGTCGATGTACGGTGGATTGGAAGTATCCGGCACCACCTGATCCACCACCCCCACGGGCAGTCCGCGAGGAAAGATCTGGTCCCCACCGCTGGTGATGACCCGCTCTCCCGGCTTGACTCGCTCGTCGGGAAGCATATTGATGATCTGCGGCTGGCCCAGCGCGTTGCCACGGAGTACTCCACGCAGCCGCGTGGACTCCAGCAGCACCCCCGCCCCGCTAGTCTGATCGTTGATCACCAGCACCTGTGAGGTGTGCCCAAACACGTCTCGCAGCTTGCCCACGATGCCGTCGGGAGTGATGACCGCCATGTCCGGCTTCAGGCCATCTTTGGAACCTTTATCGATAGTGAGGATCCGGGATTGGTCTGTGCCCGATGTGCCGATCACCTGAGCCGGAACGGTCCTGTAAATGTAGTGCTCTTTGAATCCCAGCAGCGCCTGCAGCCGTTGTCCCTGGCGCGCGTCTTCGAGCAACCCTGCCTGCTCCAGCTGCAGACGGCTCACCCGGTCTTTGAGCTCCTGGTTCTGCTGCCGCACGTGGCGAAGATCGAGGTAATTCGACCACATGCCGCGCACACCGGTGCCGGTGCCGTGCACAACTTTCTCGGGTGGCGACATGAGGCTGATGGCCCAGTAGCGGATCAGGCGCACCGTCTTGCCATCCCCGCCATTGGGGTTGGGCCTGCGTATCTGCATAGCCAGTCCGATGACCTGGACCAGCAGCACAGCCACCAAAAACAGGATGTTTTTATACCGGCTCAAGCGAAACCCATCGCTGCTTCCACTCACTTTTAGATCGACTGGCCAGCGGGGTCAATCGATCTTGATTTTGCGCAGCAAACGGAAGTCACTCAGCATCTTGCCGGTGCCCAGCACCACGCTGGCCAGGGGATCATCCGCAATCGAGACCGGCAGGCCGGTTTCCTCGCGAATACGCTTGTCGAGATTCTTGATGAGCGCACCCCCTCCGGTCAGAACGATGCCACGATCGCTGATATCGGCGCTGAGTTCCGGCGGGGTCCGTTCGAGTGCTACGCGGATAGCGTTAAGAATGGTCGAAATACATTCCGTAAGCGCTTCACGGATCTCGCTGTCATCGATGGTGATGGTCTTGGGCACGCCTTCAATCAGGTTGCGCCCTTTAATCTCCATGGTGAGCGGCTTGTCCAGCGGATAGGCCGATCCGATATCAATCTTGATCTGCTCTGCCGTCCGCTCGCCGATGAGCAGGTTGTACTTGCGCTTGAGGTAGTTCATGATCGCCTCGTCCATCTGGTTGCCGGCCATGCGGACGGAACGGGAATAGACGATGCCGGATAGTGAGATGACGGCGATATCGGTGGTGCCGCCGCCAATATCCACGACCATGTTGCCGCTGGGCTCGGTGATGGGCAGTCCGGCGCCGATCGCGGCGACCATGGCCTGCTCGACCAGGAAGACTTCGCTCGCCTTGGCGCGATAGGCGGAGTCTTCCACAGCCCGTTTTTCTACCTGTGTGATTTCAGAAGGGACACCGATCACGATCCGCGGGTGCACCAGCATTTTGCGGTTGTGCGCCTTCTGGATGAAGTAGTTCAACATCTTTTCAGTGATTTTGAAGTCGGCGATGACGCCGTCCTTCATGGGCTTGATCGCAACGATATTGCCAGGCGTACGGCCGAGCATCTCCTTGGCCTCTTTGCCGACCGCCTCGACCTCGCCCGTGTTCTTGTTGATGGCGACGATCGAGGGCTCGTTGACCACGATGCCCTTACCGCGCGCATATACCAGGGTGTTCGCGGTGCCTAAGTCGATTGCCAGATCGCTCGAGAATACGCTGAACAACGAACGCACACCGTGCGTCCGCGAAGAACGCGAATGGAAACCGTTTGATGACATGAATGCAGGACTTTTCCTGTCGACCCGGATTCATTGTACGGCCATGGTTGCTTTGTTGCACCGCTACTCTTTTGAGTCTTTACCACCACTTTTAGGGCATACGACCTGTTTTGACGCTGCGCTCCAGGGCGCGGATGCAACAACGGCGGTACGCCTGAGTTATCCTCTGAAGTTCAACGAAGGGAACGTGTATGACGACGAAGATCTACAAGAACCTGATTGGCGGCAAGTGGGTGAGTGCGGAGAGCGGCAAGACTTTTCTCAATCACAATCCCGCCAATGTGGACGATGTGGTGGGAGAGTTTCAGGCCTCCGGCGAGGCGGACGTAGATCGCGCGGTGCGGGCAGCTCGGGCAGCCTATCGCCAATGGCGGCTGGTGCCGGCGCCCAAGCGGGGCGAAATTCTTTACCGCACCGGCGAGTTGCTGCTGCAGCGTAAAGAGGAGCTGGCTCGGCAGATGACGCGCGAGATGGGCAAGGTGCTGAGCGAAACGCGGGGCGATGTGCAGGAGGCGGCTGACACTGCCTTCTACATGGCGGGCGAGGGGCGCAGGCTTTTCGGTCAGACGACGCCTTCGGAGCTACGGGACAAATTCGCCATGTCTGTCCGCATGCCGGTAGGGGTCTGCGGCATGATCACTCCCTGGAACTTCCCTATGGCCATTCCGTCGTGGAAGCTGTTTCCTGCCCTGGTTTGCGGCAATACCTGCGTGATCAAGCCGGCTGAAGATACTCCGCTGTCCACCATCAACCTGGTGGAACTGTTGATGGAGGCTGGTCTGCCGGACGGCGTGGTCAACATTGTGACCGGGTTTGGTCCGGATGCCGGGGCGCCCCTGGTGGCCCATCCGGATGTGGACGCCATTTCGTTTACCGGTTCGAGTGAGGTAGGCCGGATTGTCGCTCAGACCGCCGCCGGCTTGTTCAAGCCTTGCTCGCTGGAAATGGGGGGCAAAAACGCCATGATCGTGCTCGAGGATGCAAACCTCGACCTGGCGTTGGATGGCGCGGTTTGGGGGGCTTTCGGTACCACCGGCCAGCGCTGCACGGCGACCAGCCGGATCATTGTGCAAAAGAGCGTCGCCGGGGACTTTACCCGCAGGCTGGTGGAGAGAGCGAAGGCGCTACGGGTGGGGGATGGCCTGGACGGCCAGGTGGAGATGGGGCCGCAGATCAACCAGCAGCAGGTGGAGACCTCTGCGCGTTACACCGCGATCGCGCAGAAGGAGGGCGCCCAGCTGCTGGCTGGTGGGCATCGCCTGGATCCGCTAAGCAGGGGATTTTTCTTTGCCCCCACAGTGTTTGGAGGTGTAGGTCCGGAGATGCGCATTGCCCGGGAGGAGGTATTTGGGCCGGTCGTCAGTGTGCTCGAATGCGACAACTTCGACCAGGCGATTGCGTTTGCCAACGGCATTGAATACGGGTTATCGACTGCGCTCTATTCCCGCAATGTGAACCTGGCATTCAAAGCGATGCGTGATTTGGAGGCCGGGATTACGTATGTGAATGCGCCGACGATCGGGGCGGAGGTGCATCTGCCCTTCGGCGGAGTGAAGCACACCGGCAACGGTCACCGCGAGGGCGGCACGGGTGCGCTTGATTTTTATAGCTCGTGGAAGGCGGTATACGTGGATTACTCCGACCGGCTGCAGCGCGCGCAGATTGATACGGGCGAGTGATGAGAAGGCGCGACCATCACTATTTCGTATATATGATGGCCAGCCGAACGCACGTTCTGTACTGTGGCATGACCAACAGCCTGGATCGCCGAGTATCGGAACATAAGGCGGGGACAACTCCGGGGTTTACTTCTGACTACAGATGCGAGCGCCTGGTGTGGTTTGAGCGTTACCAGTACGTGCGCAACGCGATCGCAAGAGAAAAAGAAATCAAGACCTGGACCCGCGCCAAGAAAATCGCGCTCATCGAAGAACAAAATCCATCGTGGTCAGATCTGAGCGAACAGTGAAGGAAGGAGAACCGCAGATCCCTCGCCTTCGCTCGGGATGACAAAAAGGAGAGGGTTGTTGTGAGGAGAGGGCGGTTGCCAAAGGAAGACGCGGTTGTTGGTGGAAAAGAGGCGTCCGCCCCACATCAGGTCTCCTCTGACAAACGACCTCTCATCCAGCAACCGCCCTTTCCTTACAACAACCCCCTCCTTTTTGTCATCCCGAGCGAAGGCGAGGGATCTGCGGTTCTCCTTCTGCCTAACCAAGTCCGCCTCAGCAGCCCTTCTCCCCTTTTTCTCATCCCCAGCCCCCACCCACCCGCATTTGCTAGCATTCCCTTGCGAGGCAAATTTTCGATGATCATTGGCGTTCCCAAGGAAGTGAAAGACCATGAATCCCGGGTGGGCATTACCCCCGCCGGCGTGAAGGCGTTAGTCGATGCAGGCCATACCGTCCTGGTGCAAACCGAGGCCGGCGATCTTTCCGCCTTTTCCGACGACGAATACCAGGCAGCCGGCGCCGAGATCGTCGGCGCGGCATACAACGTCTGGGGCCATGCCGACATGATCGTCAAAGTGAAAGAACCGATCGAAAAAGAATACGCCTTCTTCCGCGAAGGCCTGGTCCTCTTCACCTACCTCCACCTCGCTCCGCTCCCTGCCCTCACCGACAAGCTGCTAGCCACCAAAGTAACCGGCATCGCCTACGAAACCATCCGCGACCGCGCGGGCACACTTCCCCTGCTTACACCGATGTCAGAAGTCGCAGGACGAATGTCAGTGCAGGTCGGCGCCACCTACCTTGAAAAAGAAAAGGGCGGCCGCGGCCTCCTGCTTGGCGGAGTACCCGGCGTACCACCGGCAACCGTATGCATCCTGGGCGGCGGCATCGTAGGCACCAACGCCGCCAAAATCGCCCTGGGCATGGGAGCAAACGTCACTATCGTTGATCTAAATCTCAATCGGCTGCGCGAACTCGACGATATCTTCAACGGCCGCGTCTACACCCTGGCCTCAAACTCCTACAACGTGGCCCGCGCAGTGCAAGGCGCCGACCTGCTCATCGGCGGAGTGCTGATTCCCGGCGCAGCGGCGCCCCGGATCGTGACCCGCGAAATGATCTCCCGTATGAAAAAAGGAGCGGTCGTGGTCGATGTAGCGATTGACCAGGGTGGCTGCATCGAAACCGCCCAGCCAACCACCCACAGCGATCCCTCTTACGTAGTGGATGGAGTGGTCCACTACTGCGTCACCAACATGCCCGCGGCCGTTCCGAATACCTCGACCCTTGCGCTCACCAACGCAACCTTCCCGTACGTCCTGCGCCTGGCGCAACACGGCGCCGCTGCAGCCATCAAGGCAGATCCAGGCATGTGTGAAGGAGTGAACACCTACGCCGGGGAGCTTACCTATAAGGCAGTGGCGCAATCGCTAGGAAGAGAATGGAAGCCGGTGCTCGATCTACTAAGCTGATCGCCGGCAAATCCCGGGCGGAACTTGCCGGCGCAGGTGAAAGGGTTACTGAGCTGGAGGTCCGCCTGCGGGAGCTCCCCCGCCGTGTTGCATCATACGTTCCTGCATCTTCTGTTGATCCTCAGCAAATTTCTGCTTCTGACTATCGTTCAGGATCGCCGAGATCTTGGTGTTCGCACCCTCGCGAATGGTTTTCATCTTGGCCATCTTGTCGTCCCGGGACAAGGAACTGTCCTGGCGCAGAGCCATCATCTGCTGCTGGGTGTCGGCAACAATCGGCTTGATTTGCGTCTGCTGATCCGCCGATAAATCGTAGCGCTTGGTCATGCGCGCAACTTGTTCGTCGGGAGTCATCGGTTGACGCCCCATCCCCATATGGCCAGGGCCAGGTTGCTGGGCTGAAGCATCGGGGGCGGCGGGGCTATCCTGCTGCGCAAAAGCGGCAGCCGAGCCAAGGGTGAGTCCAGTGGCCAAAAGACCACTGAGTGCGATACGACATAACTGGTTCTTCATGGGTGTTTCTCCTGCATCTCTACCACAGTGATAAGAACACGCGGTCTGGCGCATGGTTGCTGCGGAAACCAACGCGCATGCACCACTTCATGAGAAATTGACGTAAAGACTGCCCCAGGAGTTTAGTTTTTCGGTGGCATCGGGACCGGAGCCGAGCGCAAACCACAGGGCAACTGCCCCGGTTGCTGACCGCCAGGGGCATGATAGGCGTAGGCAAACACCACCTGATACTCGCTCTCGCCCGGATACGAGCACTGGGCACAACCAGGTTTGTACGCAAGAACCGGGTTCTGCTGCTGGCTTTCCATCCATTCCCTTGACTGGTGCGGTGGCAGGACCACCCACGTTGTCTCACCCGTTCCCGGGGATAGGGGATAAACCGCCACGCGGCCATGCACATTGCCTGCGTCCACCAGGCTCCCACCCGCTCCGTTGGATGCCCTCCACAACCATCGGCCATGCGACCGTGCATACCAGTGGGAGCTGGAGGGAATGGGCTCGGCCAGCTTGATGGCGCGGCTGGTTTTATTCACCAGGGTGAAACGAAAACCCGGCCCCTGATCTCCAACCATCGCCAGGTAGTTTGCCGAAAGTGTGACCCCGGAACAAAGGGGCACGGATCGCACCGGCCTCGCGGCTACACTACTGACCGGCCAGAATAGGATCAAAGAAAAGAGGATCCGGGAAAGAATCAGACCACTCCCTTCCCCTCCACAATATGGATGTAACGGTTGGGAGCGAGATGAGTGAGTTTTTCAACCTGCTTGCTAGGTGCTGGCCAGTGGATTTCCAGTTCATCAATCTCGGTGGCAGTGGCAATTCCAAGCACTTCCCGCGGATCGTGTGAGGAGAGATAGCTGCCGCCATTATTCTTAAGCCGCTCACGCACTTTACCGCCTGCTTTCCAGACGATGCGCGCGCCAATAGCATCACGGTTGCACGTGACACCCTCGAGTTTCAGTCCCAGCCAGTTGTTGCCCTTGGCCGCGTTGTTTTTCAAGAGCACGGGAGGACCGCCGTTGACGCCAACGATTACATCCACTGCGCCGTCATTGTCGTAGTCACCTACTGCTAATCCTCGCCCCGCCCAGTCCTTTCGAAAGGCCGGCCCCGCCTCCTGGGTCACATCATGCAGCTTATGATCTGCACCCTGGTGAAACAGCAGCAGCGGCTCTTTGTAATGCACCTGCATGGAGTAGGAATCAATCATGTCGTCAGGATGGCCGTTCGCTAAGATAAGGTCGACCAGGCCATCGTTGTCGTAATCGAAATATTTCAGACCCCACCCGCTCATGAGCCGAGTACTGCGTGCCACCCCATTAGGTTGCGCGGCATCGGCAAATGATTCGTCTTTGTTGTTGACGTAGACGGAATACATTTCGTGGTCCACGTTGGAAACGAACAGATCCTGATATCCATCAGCATTGAGGTCCGCGGCATCCACACCCATGCCCGAACGAGGCCGACCACTATCGCTGAAACCGACACCGGCCTGTAACGCGGTCTCCTCCCACTTCCACTGACCATTCGCCCCGGGGCCCCGATTCATGAATAGAAAATTCTGCACCGTGTCGTTGGCGACAAACAGATCCATGCGGCCATCGTTGTTGATATCGGTGGCGACCACTCCGAGGCCCTTTCCCAAGGCAGACGCAATGGCCGTTCCCTTGGTGACGTCGGTGAAGGTGCCGTCGCCGTTGTTGTGATAGAGATAGCTCGCGCTAGGCTTGAACACGCGCGGCACACAATAATAGTTTCGGCCGATCTGGTTACTGCCGCACTCCAGCTTCCGGACACCGACCGGATCGACAAAGCTGCAGATAAAGAGATCGAGCCTGCCGTCATTGTCGTAATCGAACCAAACCGCGCTGGTGGTGAACCCGGGAGTGGCGACCCCCGCGTGTTCGGTCACGTCGGCGAAGGTTCCATCGTGATTGTTCTTGTACAGAATGCATCGCCCGTAGGCCGTGACCAGCATGTCTGGCCAGCCGTCGTTGTCATAGTCCCCCACGGCGACTCCCATGCCAAAGTAGGCTCCGGCCACACCAGCCTTTTCCGTCACATCGGTAAACGTGCCGTCGCGGTTGTTCTTATAAAGGGCGTTGTGCACCGGCTTGTCCGGTTTCCAAAAGTCGCTGGGCCCACTATTCACCAGGAAAATATCCATCCAGCCATCGTTGTCGTAGTCGAGAAAGGCACAGCCGGGGCCGAGTGCTTCCGGCAGAAAGCGGCTGGGCGATATTGCGTTTTCATGCACCCAGTGGATGCCGGACGCGGACGGCGGCACTTCCACGAAAAAAGGCTCCTTTGATGTCTGGGCCGATGTCTGGGCGTAAGCAGGAAGGAACTTTGCAACCCCGGCCAGCATGCCAATTCGCAGAAACGCGCGCCTGGAAAAAGTCATTAACCCTATCCTATTCGCCCTTAACCCGGATAAGGTTCATTGGGTTTTACAATCCGGATACGATGATCGGTGAATTTGTAATGGGCCCCTGGCAGCTCAAGCTTCGGCATGTGGCAGGAAACACAATTGCTTTTTGCCACGGGACAAGCCTTCGCGCCCGTTTTTGGGGCGACAGGTTTTCCGGCGGCAGCCTTGGCGCTGCCATGGCAGGCCAGGCACTTGGGATCGAAATTCACTGGTTGAGGGCCGAAGTCGTGGTGCGGGTTGTGGCACGCCAGGCAACTGATACGCGCGTCGTCAGGGTCGTAGCATTTGCTGCCTGTCAGGCGGTAAGGCTGGAAGCGAACATTGGCGATGCTGGGGTGCGGCTCCACCGCTATCTCCGCCCAGGTCCGATGACACTGGCCGCAAAAATTCGAGGCCTGATCCGCAGAGAGCCCGATGAGCCGTGACAATTCTTTAGGTACGGGCGCGTCATGATTGCTGAGTTGGGCCAGGTGTTCTACCGTTCCCTGATGACAGTGCTCGCACTGTACCCCTGGGATCAGATGATCAAGAGCGAGTTGCTTTCCATGTACGGCATCGGTCGCGTGGCATCCGAAGCAGCGCAGCTTTTCGTCCTGGCCGAGTAGTCTGCCGGCTGCGTCCTGCAGGTTCGCCGGAGTCGTGCCTACGTACCCCAATGTGGGCCCGAGACCGCTCAACTCGCGGAACCAACTCACACGGCTCTCGAACATCTGGCCGTCTTTCTCCAGAATGTAAGTTTGGCCAATCGAAAAATCAGCTCCCATCGCCCAACGAATGGGCATGGTGACCGTATCGGTCCCATCCGTAACCGAGTATTCGCTCTGATCTCCCTTTCGTTCGATGCGGTAAGAGTATTTGCCCACGGTCGTGGAAAGCACCGGATGACCGATGAGCACCTTGCCCTTGTCCACGGTCTCCAGCGCATGCGCCATGTAGGTGCCCGGCTGAGTCAAGGCCTCGACGTGGCATTGCGCACACGCAGCCGGAGCCATTGAGTCCGTTTGTGCGACCCCGCCTATCGGTAACAGCAAACACAGCAATAGGCCATGTTTCTTCATCAGGAAATCACTTGAGCTTGGCGCCGGGCTGCTTGGCCTGTGCTTCCGCCGTCAGTTTAAGCACTATTTCGCGCTCGCGCTTACTGTCCTCCGGCCGCTTCAGCCGATAGTAAACCAGCGATAGTGAGACGTGCGCCTCGGTAAATTGCGGAGACTGTTTTACCAAGCTCTCGAGAATCTCTCGTGCCTCGTCGAGATGATTTTCGTCGATGGCAATCAGCGCCTGCTGGTAGCGAACGCCGGGGTCTCCTGGCCTGGTCTCTTCTGCTCGCGCGAAGTATTTGGCGGCAACTTCATAGTTTTGCTCGAGCCTTGCCGCCGCCCCCAGTTGCAGGTTGGCCTCGAAATTGTAAGGATCCACGGCTAATTCCGCTTGGAATTGTTTGGCTGAGAGATCGGAGTCGCCGGTAAACATGAGAGCCTTGGCGTATAAGACGTGTACTTCGGGAAGATTTGGATTGAGAGTAACCGCCTTCGCGAACTCATCGCGAGCGCCGGCATAATCCTGAACATTCATTTTTGCGCTTCCTAACATCAGGTGGGCCTCTGCCGAGTCGCCATTGCGCAGAATGCGATCGACCAGAAGTTGTCCCTCCTCCACGCGATTCTGGCGGATGAGCGCCGTTCCCAACAGGTAAGCAATCGCTAGATCGTCAGGATACTTTTGCTCGGCTGGCTCGAGAACGCGAATCACCTCGTCTTGGCGGCCCATGCGCGAATAGCAGTCGGCCAACAACAGTACCGCCTGGTGGTTTGCTGGATCCTCGGCGGTGACTTTCTCCAGCTGCGTGGTTGCGTCGTCAATCTTCCCCATCTTGTAGTAGACAAGGGCCAGGTTCAGCCTTGCCCCTTCCAGCTTGGGAGAGAGCCTGAGAGCCGTCTTGTATTCGGGAAGAGCCTCTTCATACCGGCCCAACCCAGCCAGCGCGGCGCCCAGGTTGGAATGAATGGCGGCGACTTCAGGGTGCAACTTCAAAAATTCTCTGTACTCCGGAACGGCGCCTTGCAGATCGCCCGATTGCTGCTTCTGCATGGCATCCTGTATCAGCTGCTGCGGGGATAACTGCCCCTGCGCGATGCCGAGGAAGATTGGGGCAAGGGTGAGAACGAAAAGAAGAGAGGGCTTCCGCATACCGGGGACTTGTTCGGTTACCACAACAAGTATATCGGTACGTCAGAAACCCTCGAGGTTATTTCCGTTGCTCTTTATGTACTCCTGTCGAGTTTAGAAGAAGAACTTCGCTCCGAACTCAATAATGCGCGACCCCTGCTTCTGGGTTGTGAGGCCGAAGTTTGTATTCGCCTGTGTGATCACCTGGCTAACCGGATCCTGCGTGAACTGCAGGGTCAGGTTGCTTCCGGTGGGGA
The DNA here is from genome assembly GCA_963830325.1 of uncultured Acidobacteriaceae bacterium. Lineage (GTDB taxonomy): Bacteria > Acidobacteriota > Terriglobia > Terriglobales > Acidobacteriaceae > PALSA-350. Next base: position 20,913 of record CAWHMV010000018.1, on the reverse strand, counting down.
ACGAATACAGCGGATGATTCAGGAAGTTGTAGGCCTGCGCCCTAAGCTGAAGCTTCATACTTTCCTTAATTTGAAAGTTCTTGAAGACCGCCAAGTCGGAATCAATGAACGCCGGACCATAGGACGCTGGGAGCAGCGTTGGCCCATTCACACCAGGCGTGAGGTTTGGTTGCAGGCAATTACCATTGACGAATTGGTGGGCGACAACATGTCCACGAATATCGCAGGTGACGAGTGGGTTTAATTGCTGGGAACTGGTTCCCAGAATCGATTGGTTGTTGATTGCGATGCCCGTAGGATTCGCGGTGCTGATCGAGCCCGGAATGATTGCCGCCGACTGCGGACACGATACACCGTTAGCCTTTTCCGCGGCGGTGACGACGCAAGTATACGCCGCATTGAAGTTGCCATTGATGCTGTTAGTACCACCGCCGCCCGTTCCTTGGTAGGTAAGATTCACTCCGCTTTCCAACTGCGTGATACCGGAAAGCTGCCATCCGTTTGCAACTCCATTCACCAGGGCGTTTGAATGGACAACCTGGCCAAAGTCAAACGAGTAGGCGGCGTTGAAAAGATGGGTGCGGTTCGAGCCCAGGGCACCGTAGTTCGCTTTGAGGTTAAACGGGTCGATCGTAGGTGAAATGATTCCCAACGCCTTCTGGAAAGTGTAGTTGGTTTGGATCACATACTTCCCAGCATGCCGAGCCCAGCTGACCTGCATAGCGTTGTAATTCTGATAGATGTCGTTGGTTGCAAGATTCAGATCGCCATAACCCTGCAACGGGCGGTAGAGGTTGGCATTTGCCGTTGCCGGGTTGCTGGCCTTGAACATTGATCCTGCAGGAACCAGGTTGATATTGCTGCCGGCACCACCCTCGGTATTCTGTCCGTCTCTGCTCCGGTTGCCTACATAGGACAGTTCGAAGAGACCTTGCAACGGGGTAGCTTGGTCGACGTTAACGCTCCAACCGTCCGTATACGGCTGTTTGTTGTCGCTGCTATCCACCGCTGCTGGCGAAGCCGGCGTTGAAGCCAGGTTTATGCACGATAGGTAAGCAGTAAGCAAAGCCGACCCGGTCGATGGATTGGTCGGGCAGCCGGGCCCTCCGACCCAATTGCTCGGGGACTCATTTGCCTGGGCTACTCCGGCAGATGCGTCCAAGCCACTCGTAAACTGACCAGAATGGTAGTAGAAGCGGCCCCACCCGCCGCGGACCACCGTGCGGCCAGTCCCGGAAACGTCATACGCCGCTCCAAAGCGGGGTTGATAGAACAACGTTCTGGTCGGGAAGCCTCCTACTGGAACGGTGGGGTCCTTGGAATGCCACTCGAAGCCGCAGAACGTCGGTGCAGACGCGCAACCGGGAGCGAACTGGGATTGATTGAAGATCGAATAGCCGAAGCCCAAGGCATCGATCCATGGCTGGAAGTGGGTAAAACGAACACCAAACTCCAGGGTTAGCTTCTTGGTCGCTTTCCAGGAGTCCTGCCCGAAGAACTCGTAGGTACTGTAATGGATATCATTGAGGCGATTCTTGTTTGCCTCATTATAGCTAGTGAGATTGCCGGTTAGCAGGTCGGCATACTCATTGCCGTTGCTGAAACTGTTGCCGGAGGCGGAAACCAGAGCCTCTCCGTTGGTGTTGTTGTTCGCCGGTTGTGAGTTCCGAATCCACTCATAAAAGAAGCCAGCCTTGACGGTGTGATTGCCCCAGAGCTTGGTCAGCGTGTCGCTCGCGCTGGGCATCCACTTGTTAGCATACAGGCCCTCAGACGGTCCACCCGCTTCGAAGCCCCCGGGATTGAAGACCAGCGCTGCTTCGCTCGGCCCAAACTGGCCAAAGGAAGGAATCTGGCTCACGCCATTGTTGTAAACCCCCGTGTAGCCATAACCAACCGCGCTGCGATCAACTTTCTTGGGATCGGCAAAGACGTTGGGGAAGCCGATGAAGCTATACGCGATCACCGTTTCGTTGGTCATGGTTTGGCTGAACACATGGGTGATCGAGCCTGAATAAGCATCCGATTTGTTCTTGCCTTCGACCGCGGTCGGATACGGAACCTGGTCACCATTGCGCCACCAGAGACCAACCGGGAACAGCTGAGTCTCGCGCTGGTAGTTGTAGCGCACAAAGACCTTGGTAGCGTCGCTTATGCTGTAATCCCCCCGAATGGTCCATTGCCTGTTGTTCTGAGCGAAGATTTCAGACTGGGTGTAGTTGTAGCCGCCGGTCGAGTTAGGATCCGCGTTCGCTGCGGGATACAGTTTGGCCAGGGCGAGCATATTCGGATCAATGCAAGTACCGTTGGCGGGCCCAGTACACGGGCTGATCTGGGTACCGCCGAATTTCGTAATCGCGGCGCTTGTGAGTTGCCCCGGGGCCTTGCCGGACGCAGTTATGTTGCCTTCTTTAGCTATCTCTTCCGGCGAGAAATTACCCGTGAGCTCACCGGGGGTCGGTACTGTCGCCCTGAGCAACCCTGTGTCCAGCGTCTGCTTGTAGAACTCAAAGCCGGTAAAGAAGAAGAGCTTGTCGTGGTTCTTGTTGAACCGCGTTCCTGGAATGATGACCGGGCCGCCGATGGTGCCCCCGGGATAGTAGTAGGAGTTCGCCGGCTGTTTCACGTTGCTGTTGTTGTTCAACCAGTCATTCGAGTTGAGCACGTGATTGCGAGCGGTAAAGAATGCGCTTCCGTGGAAGGAGCTGCCTCCCGCCTTGGTAACCGAGGTGATGACAATCGGGCCCTTCTGGTCTTCTGCGCTGAAGTTGGAAGTCAGCACCTTAAATTCCTGCAGGAAATCAGAGTTAGGGTTGACCGGCGTATCGCAGTTGCAACCGGGATCGGAGACGTGCGCACCGTCAGCTACGATATCGAGCGAGTTAACCGGCAACCCGTTGTAGGCGGAGGAATTGTTGAGCGGGCTCTGACTGCCTGAATCTCCATTACCGTTGATACCGACGGTCTGGCCGGTGTAGTTGGCATGGTTTTGGGTGCCGTTGCTGACGCTGAAACCCGGAACAATCTTGATGTATTCTGCCGCGTTACTGCCGACTTGAACGAAGTTTTCCAGCTCCTTGGTGCTCAGCGCAAATGACCGCTCGCCCGAGTCGGTTACCGCCAGCGCGGTATTTCCCGCGTCGACGGAAACGGTCTCGGCGGCGGTACCAACATTCATCGCGACGTTGACGTTGCGGGTTTCGCCACCGCCCAACGTGATATTGGTGGCAGCGAAATCCTTGAAGCCCCCAGCCGTGACTGACAGATTGTAAGTACCGACAGGCACCGACGCGAAGGTGAAGAAGCCATCCGAGTTTGCTTGGCTGTCACGCGCAGAGCCCGATCCGGCGTCTGTCAGAACAACCTTGGCGTTAGGTACGACGGCGCCAGTGGGATCGGAGACCACGCCGGTGAGGGTCGCGAAAACGCCCTGGGCTAGTAAGGGTTGTCCACAGAACACAAGGAATGAAACGAGCGCGGCTATCCGCGAAAATCTGCGTACGTTCACTGACACACCTCTCCAAAAACACTGCAAAATCGTTCGGTAGTACAACGCGTGCATCGCGCCGTATTTATTGGGTTCCGCTGAGCATAAGAATCCCCCGGATATAAGGTTGTCAAGCAAATTTCGCAAAATACTTAAACGATTCTGTGGAATCCGGTTTTTTGCGGGTTTTGGGGTCCCCGCCTATCCCCCGCGGGCGGTTACCTCGCAGCCTCCAGCTGCCTCTGCCCGTTCTCACACGCGGGCCAATAAGCGGTTTGTTTTCAGCTTCTTTGCGCAAGCAGTCCAGTGGGAGACGGGACCGACTCAGAGAAAAGAAGCGGTACCGAAATGGCAGTTACAGGTCAGTGCGTCCGCCCCGGCACGAGCAGTTACAAGAAGAACACTCCAGTAGCAAGATAGGACACCACCAGTTACAGACTTTATTCCCCTCGCGGCCACTCGGTGGAGGCAAAGTCTGCCCGGGAAGAGCGGACCAAAAGACACAGCTATAGCTGCTTTTCCATGTGAACGATGGGAAGGAAAAGGCCGGGTACCAGCGGAACCTGCCGATGTTCCCCCTCCACGTAACCGCGGGCAAGATACAACGGCACTCCGGTAAGGGTGGCTCCCATTTCGAGACGGCGGAAACCTTCGGCTGCGGCGGCTGCCTCGCAAACCCCGAGGATGCGGCTGCCCACTCCGCGGCGTGCCCAGGAAGGATGTACGAAGAAAGCTCGTATCTTTGCCGCGTCGTGGCGAGGATCCAGCAGAGCATCCTCCCGGCCTGCGCAGTGGTCGCTTCCAAAAAGCGTCTTCCGCTTGCTCCAACCTCCGCAGCCGGCTATGACCTGGTCGCGATCAACCCCGGCTTCGGCTACAAAATAGGTTCCATCTTTAATTAACTGTGTATCCACGCCGAAGACGCGGTCCAGGGCTAGCTCCAGTTGCTCGGGGGTGTAGTCGGCCGCCTGCAGACCCAGAACGGACGCGCGGATGAGTTCTTGAAGCGCCGGGATATCAGCGGGAATGGCTTGCCGGACGGTGAGGAGCATGGGGGAAAAGTTCGGAATATCAAGACCAGTCTATGGGATCGGGCAATAACACGCCTTATAGGTAGCGGGGTCCAGAGCTTCGATGGCGCATTCGAGGGTTCGCACCCCGTTTGCGGGCACGTGGTCGTGAGCGCTGGAGACGTTGAACAAGGTGAGCCATTGGGTACTGGCTTCCGCGTCGCTTCTAATCTGGTCGTAGATGGTGTTAAGGCTGGCCGCGTCCAGGCGCGGGCTGTGCCATTTCTCAACAAAGCTGTACTCCCGGGCCCAGATGCCTGGAACGTCGCTCTGCGCAGCCTGGAGGTTAGTCAGATAGTAGGTGTTTTGATCGACCAGTTGACCACCGCCGGCGAAGGTTACGACGCGAAAGGCGGGATTCTGGCCGTAGATGGGTGAGATGGGCGGATTGATCAGGACGAATTGCGCATCGTTTTCACTCCCATGGATGACGCGAAAGTCATCGGTGTGATCGTGGCCTGCGATCATGGCGGTAATCGTGGTTCGATATTCGGCCACGAGGTGCGTGAAGAGGTCGGTCCAAAAGGGCTTCCACATCGGGACAATGGCTCGGCTGCACAGATCTTTGGAGTCCGCGGCCTGGGAGAGCGACCGATAGCTGACCATGGTGGCGTAACCGTCAATTCCCGGAGGGCTGTGAAACATGAGCCAGACCTTCTCGTGATTTTGTGCGGCGTGAGAGAGGGTTGACTCCAGCCAGGCGAAGGTTCGGGCAGGGGCTTTCGAGTCAACGTGCGCGCAGGAGTCGGCGAAGTTTGCGGCCTGATATTTGTTCGAAAAGAAGACTGAATTCACGGAGATGACGCGCACGCCGGCGATGGACCTGGGCCGGAGGGTGAAGCTGCCGAGAGCTTTCCAGTCAGCGGTGAATTGGCCATGTGCCCGGGCGAGATTTCGAGCGGGCCTTGCTGAGTCTTTCAGGAATGGCCCCCCGCCCTCGATGTCGTAGTCCCCACATTCATCGTCGTTATTGCCGGGGGTCAGGAGGATTTGCGACTTGTTATATCGCTGGCGCAGCTCCGCGGTGACAAAGGAAACCGTCTTGGATACAAAAGCGCGATAGTGCTCTGGTTTGGTGTCATGCGTGGCCTTGGCGTAGGTTTGGGGAAATCCGTGGGCCAGCAGATCGCCCGTGATCATGACCAGTGCGGGATCGGGGTCCGTCTTGCGCATAGCGTCGAAGGCAGACCGCAGGAGCCACCAGTTGGTGTCTTGACCATAGGGACTGTAGGCAGTTGGCTTTGAACGGTTGAGAATCGCCTCCCATTTGCGTACCGGGGCGGAAGCCAGTTCGGCGACAAGGGTGGGGTCGGCAAAGGGGTTGAAGTGAAGGTCTGAGGCAATGAGAAATTGTTGGCTCGGCCGGTTGGGCAGCGAATGAGCCGTGCCGGCCAGCAAGACCAGGACAGCCAGGAAGGCGAATGGATGGCGCTTTGGCTCGATCAGTTCCCTCTCCTCCTGACGGTTAGCTTAAGCGATCATTAAGTCTCAGCCCTACTTCGCGGCACAGGCCTTCGTTCCGGTGTCGGCTATGCCGGCGATGAGCCACTTGCCGCCGGTTTGCACGAGATTGAAGAGATCGGTTCCGCAGTGGTCTGGTTTGCCGTCCACCAGAAACTCGAAGGGCGCCCAGACCACGGCGAGGTCGTGATCGGTGCGCACCAGGGGATCGTGAATGCGCTCTTCCAGGTGGGCCTTGCTGGGCTTGCTAAAGTGATCGGCGAAGGCGTCTATGGTCATCTGCTCCGGCTTGCCGTCTCGCATCAGCACCAATATGGTTCCGGGCAAGGCCGCGGATTTGATGGCGGCTGGGTCTCGCTCCGTCATGCCCTGAAACATGGCATCGATAGGTGCGAGCACGGAGGGGTCTGGCGTTTGGCCGGTGGCGCGGAGCGTTAGAACGAGGGTCAGGGCTCCGGCAACGTAGAGAGGAGTCTTCATGGGTGCCGATTATAGTGCGTGGTCAAGGTTCGCGAAGGAAGCCTAGTATCTCTTGCCCTTGCGAATAGTAGCCGGTGATCACGTCGCAGTTGTTGATGCTGGTGGGAATGGTCTGTTTGCTTCCCGGGTAATTAAAGGTAGTGACCACTCCGTCTTCCAGGCGGATGAAGGCGGTTGCGATTTTGGCGACGTTCGTGGTGTATCCAATGATGGTCCCCTGGTCATTCACGAGAATGGGTTGGGGCACGACAGCAATAAAGCCCGGAGAGACGGTGGCGATGCAGTCTGGGACGGTGCCGGGAAGGTAGAGCGTTTTGGCCAAGCCATCGCGGGCGCGCACAAAGTAGTGGAAGAGGCCAGCGGCGGCGTAGCAGCCTACGATGGTCCCGTGCGCGTTGATGCCGGTGGGGAAGGTTCCGGTGCTCCCGGCTACGGTAATGGGCGTGAAGCCGCCGCCGGGATTAGGAGGAGTGCCCTGCCCGCTCCATAAGAAGCCCTGGGCCAGGTTGAGACTCTGGCTGCTGGCGTAGCCGACAATGGCCCCGCCTGCGCTCAGCCCGGTAGCCACGGTGGAGTAATGGGAACCAAGACTCAGGCTGAAGGTGAGGACGACCCCGGCCGCCGAGCGGAGAAACACCACTGAGGCCAAGGCGACATCGGGATAGTTGCCGATGATTTCACCGGCCACGTTGATGGTGACCGGCTGAGCCCAGAAGCTCGAAGAACTGGCCGTGGTCACTGGGTTCCCGAAGGTCGTGATCTTTCCGTCGGGGGTGCGTACGAAGCCTTGCGGGATGTCGAACGCGATGGGCGTCTTGCTGGGAAGGTTGTAGTAGCCGGTGATGTCCCCGGCGGTGTTGATGCTCACAGGGATGGTCGCGTTGCTGCCGGGGACATCGAAAGTGAGGATTTGCCCATCTTGGTAGCGGACGAATCCGCTGCTTACTCCGGAGTTGCTGATGTAGTAGCCGGTGACGGTCGTGGCTTCGTTGATGCTCAGCGGGTAGGTGGCGCGGCTGTCCGGCACCTGGAAGGAGATGAAGGGATGTTGGTTGTCTCCGCGGATTTGCTGGGGTAGGGACAATAAGGAGGCGAGCAGGCAGACCACGATGAGCAGACGGGTCTTCAACGGAGAGGGCATGGAGGTTCCCTTAAGCTTCCGCAACAGGCGTAGGCACAATTGCCGATTTGATCTGTTCTTATGCTGGAGATTATCGGCAGGGATGATCGCGGAAGTCAGATGAATTGAGGGTGCCGGTTCCCGGAACGCGACGGCTTGTTTCCACAAAGGGAATTGCTATTGCGGGTGGAGGGCGTCGAGGTGCGGTAGGAGGACTACGCTCTCCTGTTCGTTGGGGTCAGTGCGGGCGATTACGGCGGTTGCGTTTTCGGTGGCGCTCGGGTTGTAAGGGAGATGGGGCATGTCTGCCGGGATGTAGAGGAAGTCAGTGGGGCCGAGCAGGACGTGTTGCTCGAGTTGATCGCCGTACCACATGCCGCCTACACCGCTGAGCATGTAGATGGCGGTTTCGTGAGAGGCGTGTTTGTGGGCCTTGGCGCGGCCACCCGGCGGGATGGTGAGTAGCTGCATGTGGATGGCTTGGGAACCTACGGCCTCCGCGGAGATTGCGGGGGCGTACATGAGACCTTGCTTGCCCTGATAGGGTTCTCCGGCGCGGACTAGGCGGCAGGTGGGGGTTGCGGTTGGGGCTTCAGGGGTGGTTGCCATGGGATATAGGTTAGCGATTCTCCGGGTGTGATGTCGAGCCCGACGGGGTTTGGGTGGAGGTTTGTGGTATCCCACATCTCGCGAAAAACGAGCGAGATGCCCCGAGTTTCCTGCACGTTGCCCTGGACGAGACTGCGTGTGCGCCTTTCTTTACGGAAAGGCGCATGGAGCTCGCGGAACCCAACAAGCTTCACAGGAAATCGGGGGTGTGGGGCACCCAGGGGCTCGTTCAGGCTGGGAAGGCCCCGGCGTGGGGCACCCGTCCTGGTCCTTGGAGTTCGGTTAAGGGGTTAGCACCAGGGTGAAGGTTTTGGCGGTGAAGGTGACGCTTAGTTGATGAGTGGCTTGGTCGTAGTGCCAGTTGTCTTGTGACAGGGGCTTACCGTCCAGCTGCACGGTGGTTGGTGCGGCGGTTGTGGTGACTATCACTTCGTAGGGACGGGGGTTAGGTGAGGCTTCCGGTGATCGTCAGGTTGGTTGGGGTGGTTTGTAAGGTTGCCGTGGTTGTGTCGGGCAGGGTGAAGGTGGAGGTGTTGTTGGCTTTGCTTGGGTAGGCTTTCCAGACTAACGGACCGTTGAGTAGGTTGGGGTCGCTCCAGTTCAGGGTGGCGGTTTGCTTCTCGGGTTTGAAGGGGAGGATCGCGCCGGCTCGCACAAAGATGGGTATCTGGTCGAGGGGGGCGGGAACGGTCACGTCTACTCCTCCGGTGAGATGGTCTCCGGTCCAGTAGTTCAGCCAGTCGCCTTTTGGCAGATAGAGTTTGCGGGTTACCGCTCCCTGCTCGATGACTGGGGCTACCAGGAGGCTCTCGCCTAACAGATATTGATACTCGGCTGTCGCGGCGCGGGGGTCTTCTGGGTATTCGAGTACCAGGTGGCGCAGGATGGGCACTCCGGTGCGGTGGGCTTCTGCTGCGTAGGTGGCGAAGTAAGGCAGCAGGGATGTGTGCAGGATGGCGTAGCGGCGGAATAGGGCTATGGTTCCGGGGTCGTGCCAGATGTCTACAGAAAACTTGGGCCGGGACCAAGGGTGGTCGCGCATGACCGGGGTGAGGGCTCCGAATTCCGCCCAGCGCAGCCAGAGTTCCCTATCGTAACCATCACTGATGATGTCTGGTCCCCAGGTGGAGTAGGCAGACATGCCCGCGGTGATGCCTGCCGTGATGACGGAGGGTAGGCCGGTGTCGCGCTTCCAGTCGTGGGATTGGTCGCCTCCCCAGAGCATCGGGAATTGCTGCGTGCCTACGAAACCGGAACGGGCGAAGGAGACGATGTTGGGGTTGAGGGCCAACACGATGCGGCTGGTGATCTTGTGATACAGCAACGGATACACTTCGGAGAGGCGGGTTCCATCGCCGGCGGCGAGGTGATCGCTGTCGTCAACGTATTCTCCGAAGTCTTCCATCCAGCCGTCCCAGGCCTGGTCGCGGGCGGCGTGGGTGAGCATTTCCTGCCACCAGTCGACGGTACGGGGATTGGTGAAGTCGAGGTTGCCGGTGCGCACGGGCTCGAACATGGGGCCGTGGGGAAGACCGTCGATGCCGGTGACCAGGAGTTTCTCGGCTACTCCTCTCGCGTACGTCGGGCTTGGGGTTGGGTACGGGATCATGCGCTCGCGGAGATAGGGATGCACGTAGCCGAGGACCTTGTAGCCCTGGGCGTGGAGGATGTCGTTGAAGGCGCGGGGGTCTCCGTAGTAGCTGGAGAACCAGAAGGGCCAGCCGAGGTTGTTGGGCTCGTCGAGTTCGTCGAAGACCCAGAGGGCGCTGGCGGGGATGCCTTCAGTGCGGATTCTTTGGGCTTCCTCCAAGACGGCGTCTCTTCCCTGGAGGGCGGTGATCCAGGGTCCGAAGGTCCATAGGGGTGGGTTTTCGGGACGGCCGGTGAGTGCGGTGTATTGCTCGAGGATGGCTTTGGGATTGGGAACGGAGAGGAAGTAGAAGGTTACGGGGGTGTTGGCGATCCGCAGATCGAAGGTGGAGCCGGCGGCGTTGAAGTTGAAATTTGTATCAAACACTGTGTCGGCATAGAGGCCGAGGCCGGTGGGGGTGTAGACGAGGGGGATGGCTACGTAACTCCAGTTGTGGCCGGGCTCGCCGGAGCGGTCGGCGGGATGGACGTCGAACTGAGTATTGGAGAGGGCGGCCTGGAAGAAGCGCTCGCCGAGGCCGAAGCAGGGATCGGCTCCGGCGATGTGGATGGTTTGCGGGGATTGGGGCAACGCTGGGGTGGGGCGGGCGATGGTGATTCGTGCCATGCCGGCGGTCATGAGTTGCAAGGTCAGAGTGGTGTTACCGAAAGGGATGGTCCAGTTGTTTTGTTGGCGGGTGATGTTGGTGATTGCTGCCGTTTGATCCGGGAGCGAGAACACCCAGGAGGCGTGGGTTTGCATATTGAGCAGGGTGAGGGTGGCGGATTGGCGATCGATGGTGATTTGCATCGATTGTGTTTTCAGGTTCAGGGTGGTGCGGGTGTTTCGCTGCTTTACCTTGAGTGAGTCGTCGGGGAGCGGCCTTTGTCCGGTGGCGAGGTAGATGGGAGAGGGCGCGGGGGCGCGGAGTTCCTGGAGCATGCCCTGGTATTCCGCAGAGCTGGCATAGGTGCCGGATTGGGCTTGGAGGGTGGGGAGGAAAAGGGCCAGGCAGAGGATCGGCAGGTACCTGCCAGCGCGCAGTGCGAGAAGGGCACCCATGCTATTCAGCGTACACGCGGGAGTGGGTGGGCTCAACGAGGTCCTCCGTGGGTGGCGCTTCAGACCGGGGTGCCGTAGGTAATGTCGCGCTTGGGCTTAAACGCACAACGGTGGGTGCAATTGGGGGTGGTTTCGCTATCTGATCCCCTGTTGTGCCCCGTTGGTACTCTGGCGCATGGAAACTACGGCGATTACTTTCTCCTTCACTCGCAGTGCAGCGAGCATCTTGGGAAAGGTTGATGGAGGTGGCTTTGAAGAGAACTCTACGTGGACTGCCGTGGTATCGCGCGCGGATCGCGCCTGCTGTGCTGACACGAGCGGACTTCGGATGGGCGAAGGCTCGGGCTAGCGGCACGGTTGCTACGATCGTTTTCACGCAGCCCCCCACTGCTTTTGTCCATGGGCCGTAGGGTTTGAGGAATGATTTCGGCTTTGATGGGGACGTCGCTTCCGCGTTGAGGAGGGCGCTAGTGGTTGGCGACGAGGTTTCCCTGTTTGGATGGGGTCCGTCATGGTTTGTTTTGACCTGGGGTCATAACAGGGAACATTGATGGGCCTTCACTAGGAGGATCCCAGGTCTCAAACGCGAGACCTGGGGCACCCGTCTGTTTATCCACTGGTTATTTGTCACCGGTCGGTGCCTGGCAGGTTGGGCACCAGTAGAGGGTGCGGCCAGCCAGGTCTTGGCGTTGGATGGTGGTGCCGCAAACGAAACAGGGTTGGCCGTGGCGGCGGTAGACGTAGTGGACCTCGTCGCGTTGGGCTTTGCCTCTTGGGTGGGGGCGGTCTTTGGCTCGGGTGGTCACGATGCGCCGGTCTACCATGCCGTCGGACATCAGCTTTACTGCGTCACGCCAGAGGGCGTTCAGGGTTTTTTCGGGAACATCCTTGCCCTTTGCGAAGGGGTCCTGGCGGGCCCGGTAGAGCAATTCGGCACGATAGATGTTACCGATGCCGGCCAAGACGGCCTGGTCCATGAGGAGAGCGGCGATGGGAGTGTTGGCCTTGCGGATGTAGGTGATGGCCGGCCCAGGGTCGGCGTGTGGCGCAAGAGGATCGGGACCCAGGCGGGCTTCGACCGCCTTCCACTGGGCATCGGAATAGACGGAAATGTCGGTGGCGCCGCGCAATTCCAGCCAGTCGGTTGCGGTGGACCAACGCATGCGGAGCACACCTTTCACTTCGGGAAAGGGCATCTTGCCTTCGGTGAAGTCGCCGAAGCGGCCGAGGTGGATGTGCAGCTTGCGATCGCGGCCGAAGTCGTAGGCCAGGTGCTTGCCGTGGGCGAGCACGGATTTTAGCTTGCGGCCGGTGAGTAAGGCCGCGCCCGGGAAGCGGCCGTTGGGCGATTCCACGCAGATGGTTTTGCCTACATAGGTCGCGGCGTGCAGCTTGGCGTAGCGGTGTACCTCATTGCCTTCCGGCACGTGTGGTTTCCTTCCCCATCCTTGGGTTGGTGCGCTTGTCCTCTCCTTTTGGGCGAGCTGCGCACTTCCATAGTAGATGGGGCGCGTCAGGGTCCGCGGGTGGGAGAGCGCAGGGCGAGCTACCGGTGGGAAGCTCGTCCTGTCCCGTCCTGGGGCTCTGGTTTTTTTCCTTATTGGACTTTCCAGAAGCCTGGGTCTTTTTTAATCCATTCGCTCGGTGGGTTGCTTTCGCGAGGATTGATGACGAACAGGTTGGTGGTCGAAAGCTGAATGCTGGCGGCCGTAAGCTCGCTGACCTTCTGCATGCCGCTGGCTCCGAGTTCGCTCGCGAATTTGTCAGAGTCCTGAATGCTCTTGTCGGTTTCGGCGAGAGACTTCATCAGGTTGAAGACGAGAAAGACCTCTCCTCCAGCGGTGGTGGGTATAGGGCTTCCGTACATTACCTCGAAAGTATCCCAATGGGTTTGGGGAGCGACTTTGCGGTAGGTATCGATGTAGAGTTTGGCGAGCTCTGTGAAGTCGTGGACATGGCCGGGTTTGACGACGAAGGCGGTGATTTCAAAGTAACGCGCGCCGTCGATCGAGCCCTTGTTGAGGCTGAGATCAGGACGAAGCATCATGGCGCCGGCGTCGTAGCCCGTAAGCAGATCGCCATCCATCAGCGAAGCCTGGTCGACTTTCGCGCCTAAGGCCGGGTTGCTGCGTATGGCGGCTGTCTCCTTTTCCCAATCGGCGAAGGTGTTGTAGCTGAAGAGGAAGAGGGAGCGGGAAGGGCCGGAGAGGGAGTCCAGGGCAAAGTAGTGATACGGGGACTTTGCGTCCGCGAAGGCGTGGACAAAGGCGCTTTCTGAGCGCTCATGCAGCTGGCCACCCTTGCCGGGTTTGAGGTACTCGCGATGGATGACGAGGACGTTGGGCGGGCCGTCGTCGGGCGCGGTTTGCGCGTTGAGGACTGGGGAGAGGACGGCGGCGAGCGGCAGCAGCAGGGCGCAGCCGGCGAAAAGGTTACGGACGAGAGCGTGCATAGTTTTCCTCGAAACGGATGAGATGGATTAAGCCCGGGGGGTACCGGGATACGTGTTCGCGCGACCAGGGCCGAAGAGGTGGAGACGTGCGGGCCTATGGGAATGCGCGGAAGGGGCGAAACCCGGTTGCGTGTCTTGACCCTTGTAATGAGCCGCAAATCTAGTCTTGTGCGCTGGGGTTTGTCAATAATGATGCCTTACGACACGCGTTCTTCCGCTTCTTCAGCAGCGCGAAAGACTTCTTCGCGGATAATGCGCTCCGTGGCTTGCTCCAGATATTCATCGAGGGCTTTTTTGATGGCGACGAATTCCGGCCACAGAGTCTTGTCGATGAAGGAGGCAGGGGCGCGCAAAACAACGGTGGAATAACGTTGGCGTGGATAGCGGTAGGGGTTGAGCCCGTGGCGGCGGCATAAGGCGGTGAACAGACGGCGGCTCCAGCGGTCGGGCAGGCGGAAATCGTATTCGACAGCCTTCTCGGTTTGCTCGGCTAGCTTCAAAGCGGCGCGCACGCGCTCGATGGCGGCTGCCGCAGCGTCCTGCTCCCCGGATGTGGTCGCACCCTCGAAAAGAGCGGCAATTTTGCGTAGTTTTTGCCGGAGTTCCTGTTCCGTGCTCACGTAAACCTCGTGTTCGCTGGAGGTGACAAGAGTGATTGGAACACAAGGACACACTCATGAACTGGCAGAAAGGCTGATGAAAAGCGGGCGGATTTATGGAAAAACGGGGCAGGATCATGCGCGTTTGCTCGCGATGGGCCGGCAAAACTACGAGCGTTCGATGAACGTCGAGGGTCCAAAGGTAGCTATCGGCTGTAAGTAAATTCGCCTTCTCTGTAAACGCTTCCGCTGGGATCCGGTGCGGCACGTAAGTGTCTCCTGGAGGCCGGGCTTAGCGCAGGAGCACGGTGGCGATGCGCACCCACCAGGGTGAGGTGTGGAAGTAAGTTTGCACGCAGAAGATCTGAAAGAGGAGGAGCAACGGAAAGGCGTAGAGATAGACCTTGTGGATGCGACGGTCGACGATGAGGTCGCGCAGGATGCCGAGAAGGATCAGAGCGTCTACACCGCCGGGCGAGAAAGCGAGCGGTAGCAGGGGAAAGCGGCCAAAGGCCGCGTCCGTGAGACCGCAGGAGGCGATCAGCATGAGCCGCCGATGGAACTCGGGACGCCGGCGCCAGTAGATGGCGAGCGCGAAGGGAATGGCGAAGGAGCAGAGGTCCATCAACTGGATGATGAGGAAGGCCGGCGTCTCGGTATCGTGGTGACGTTGCAGAAAGAAGCGGTCCATGCCGATGGCGGTCAGGTAGCCGAGGACGAGGATGCCGATGCCGAGCGCCAGGCCGAACCAGCCCAGGGTGCGATGCAGGGGTACGTTGCGGGTGCGCACCAGCGCTGACTGAAGGATGAAGAAGAGGACCCAGCCGGGAAAGACGATGGCGTGGATGCTGAGTATGAAGGGCGGTATGGGCGAGGCGTGCAGGAGGTTGTGGCCGATGGTGTGGCTGAAGCCGTAAATCACGACGACGGCAATGAGCAGCGACATACAGAAGTAGAAGTACTTGCGCAGGAAAGCCGCGGGCGTGGCGTACGGGCGCGGGAGAGCTACGGGCCTGGTGGTCATAAGGGAGGCCTCCTGAAGGCCCGTTGCGTAGTGAGTTTTGTGGTGAGCGCCATAGTAACAGTTGGGCTGGGATGCGAAGAGTGGAATTCGATCGTAAGGGAAACTACCGCTGCTTTTCGGCGGCTTTCTTCAGCACATCATCGATCCGGGTTTGCCACCCTGGACCTGTGGCCTTGAAATACTCAAGAACGGCCGGTGAGAGACGAAGGGACACCAGTTGCTTGGTTGCGGATTTCTGTTTCCCTCGCTGTCCGGGCCGCCGGACGATCGCTGACGAGAGATAGGCCTTGGCCGCCTTTTCGTTGTTCGGGTCATAGGGACCATCTTCCGGCGAGTACGGGATCGGGTCACTCTCCCTGATTGCCTTTACTCGCTTCCAATCAGTCTGACTCTTGCGCTTGTTCATAGACCTCTCTCTCCACTCTCGAGGCGACCCGAAATGAGATCACCTGTATTTCGGGTTTGCGCTCCGCATAGACGAGCGTTAACACCCTGCCATGCACCGCGACCATTGCGATATCTTGCTTCCGCGCTTTTCCCTTTCGAGGCGACTGGAAGGTGATCTTGTTGGGATTGTCGTAGACCAAACCGGCGTCTGCGAAGTCGAGGCCATGCTTTTGTAAATTGGTCTTCCGCTTGGCCTCGTCCCAAACGAGCATGAGCTTATTGTAGCTACATTCTGTGTATCGTGAAAGCTGATAGCGAGTGGCCATGCAGAAAAAAAGCCGGCATCCGGCGGCGCGGGGGCCTTTGATCCACTGCTGGTTTTTGCGGAGGTGCAGAGGCGCAGGAGGGGCCTGCAAGCTTAGGTTTTTAGGCAATCTCCTTTACCCAATTGACCTGGATGCCAGGCCGGACCAGCCGAGGGTGCGAAGCAGGGGCACGTTGCGGGAGAAGGCGAGGGCCTGGAGATATCGCCATCAGCTTTACTGCGTCACGCCAGAGGGCGTTCAGGGTTTTTTCGGGAACATCCTTGCCCTTTGCGAAGGGGTCCTGGCGGGCCCGGTAGAGCAATTCGGCACGATAGATGTTACCGATGCCGGCGAAGACGGCCTGGCCCATGAGGAGAGCGGCGATGGGAGTGTTGGCCTTGCGGATGTAGGCGATGGCCAGCCCAGGGTCGGCGTGTGGCGCAAGGGGATCGGGACCCAGGCGGGCTTCGACCGCCTTCCACTGGGCATCGGAATAGACGGAAATGTCGGTGGCGCCGCGCAATTCCAGCCAGTCGGTTGCGGTGGACCAACGCATGCGGAGCACACCTTTCACTTCGGGAAAGGGCATCTTGCCTTCGGTGAAGTCGCCGAAGCGGCCGAGGTGGATGTGCAGCTTGTGATCGCGGCCGAAGTCGTAGGCCAGGTGCTTGCCGTGGGCGATCACGGATTTGAGCTTGCGGCCGGTGAGTGAGGCCGCGCCCGGGAAGCGGCCGTTGGGGGATTCCACGCAGATGGTCTTGCCCACATAGGTTGCGGCGTGGAGTTTGGCATAGCGGTGTATTTCATTTCCCTCCGGCACTTTGGTTCCCTTCCCTTTCTTTGGCTTGGCGACTGCGCACTTCCATGCTAGATGGCGAGTGGTCCGGGTTTACGAGTGTGGGGAAGGTTTCCGAAAAAAGAATGCGCTTTGTGAGAGAAAAGAGAGATAAGGCCCGGCCGGCGCTTCCATGCGGAAAAAAGATTGAGCGAAAAGCGAGAAAAGACCTACTCGGCTGGTTACTCATTTTCCGTAAGTGCCTCCGCGGCTTGCTGTTGTTGGACGGGTAACCAGAGGGTAGAGCGTCGACCGCCGGTTTGCTCTATGTAGGCGGCGAGTGCGCCGAAGGCGGCAAGTTGTTCGAGCGCAGCATCGATGCGTCCGCTATCAACGTGGCCATAGAAGAGACGACTGATCTGATTCCTTGAGAGGCCGTTGGGGGAGGCTTCGACGGCCTCGCGAATGCGGTCGGCGATGGGGTCTCCGGTGGCCAGGCCGAAGAGGCGGACGGCGCTTCGGTAGCAGTAGGTCCATACTGCGTAGGCCGCTTCGAGGTGAGGGAGGCAGACAATCTCGCTCCGGTCGAGCGCGGCATAGAGGGCGCTGAGGCGCAGGACCTGGGCCTCGCCGCGGCTTGTGGCTGCACCCCGCAGGCCGGGATGACGATAGCTGAGCGACTCATAACAATCTACCCAAAGCTGCTGAGCCTCCTGGTCGCGGTGAAAGAGGATTTCGGGCCGCTCGGTGGCCCAGGCAACGGCGCTGCGCAGGGTGCCGGCGATGGCGGATAGTTCCTCCGCGGGCGCGCTGCTGCCGCCGGGGAGGCAGTTGCTGCGCTCGACCCAGGTCCAAAGGCAGCGGTTGGCGAAGCCGTTATGGGCCTGGTGATGCTGGAAGGATTGGGTGAGCTCCCGCTGGGTGATATGCGCGATGAGGCTGAGGTGAGTGCCGGTGGCGCGCAGTGGGTGGTGCATGTCGAGGGTGGGGAGGTTGCCATTATCCCAAGCGCAACGGAGCAAAGGAGAGAGGTGACCGTTGCCGCGCTTGAGGGAGTGGACGACGGTGGCGAACTCCTCTGAGAGGGCGAGGAGACGGCGGTCGGTGGGCGGCTGCTGATCGCGGAGGGCCCGTACGAGGCCGTTGGCGGTGAGGCGCGCGGTGTTGACGCGGGTGGAGAGCCAGGAGGGGTCGACGCCGGCGAAGAGGTTGGCGATGAGGTTCCAGCTGGTGCCTTTGCGGGCTTTGCTGGAATCGCCTACGAGGATGACGAAGAGGTTGAGGGCGTGGCGGGTGGATTCGACCATGCAGTGGGGGCCGGGGCCGATGAGATTGCCGAAGGCGGCGAGGAATTGGAGGAGGAGTGCAGCGGGATGCGCTTCGGTGTGGGGGGCGAGGGTGTTGACGATGCGTCCGGCGGGTCCGTGGAGGGCGGCTTTGTCGAGTTGTGGGTGGGTGGGTGGTGGAGGGGAGGCCGCGCGCGGTGGCTCTGGCTGCTTGGGGATGGGTGGCGGGTTGCGTTTTGGCTGCGGGATGAGGCTTTGCAGTTGGGCCAGGCGGTGTTCTACCTCGGCGGCGGTGGGCACGTAGAGGGCCGGGGTGGTGAGGTCTTGGGAGGGTTGGTTTGGATTGGCTGCCATGAATGGCCACTCCTTTGGTTGCTTATGGTCGAGGTTCTGTGGCGGTTACGAACCGACTCAGTTGGTCGCTGGACTCACCATCCCATGGTTGTTTGTGGCGTACAAGGAGGGTTGGGAAATAAACATGAGGATGGAGGGGTAGTTAACTGGAAGTTACTCCCTGCGGGTATTGGTGATCAGTGAGTGGGATTCGCTGCGCGGCGCTCGGGTGCGGCGAGGTGCGGCTTTTCTTGAGGAAAAGCCGCGTCGGGATCGGTGGCTCTGTATGCACCAGAAGTGAAAAGGCTTTAGCGTCGAGAAATGATCGCCGCCAGTTCCCGGTTCGACGCACCCAGTGCAAATAGTGACTTGACGAGCAGGTCGAGAGACACGGTTGGGTCGCCCGCCTCCATCTTTGCAACTCGCGATTGACTGGACTTGATGGCCTGAGCGAGTCCGATCTGAGTGACCCCATGGGCCTGACGCCGTGTCTTGAGACCCTCCGCGAGTTTTAGCCGAAGGTTGACGTATGACTCTTCCTCATCGGACATACCGAGGAAATCCTTCGCAGTTCCGATTTTCCAACCCTTTGCATCCAACTTCTTGCGCTTACTTTCCCGCATTTTCGTACTCCTTTAGACGCTCACGGCACGTGGCGATCACGGCTTTCGGCGTAGCACCGGTCTTTTTGGCGAAGACCTCCAAAATCACAATGGCATCCGTATCAATACGGTAGACCAGACGCCAATGAGTACCGCCGTCATTGATTCGCAGCTCATGGCATCGTCCGCCAATGCTCGGCATCGGGCGAGATTGAGGCATCGACAACAATTCACCGCGCTGAAGCCGTCGCAGTAGGAACCCGGCTTCGAGGCGCGCCGCCCTGGAAAACGGAGGGGTCTTAACCGCGCCGTGAAGCCATGCCAACGGTCTATCTTTCGGACTCACTCACCTGTATTATATGTCAGATATGACATATAATACCACCCAGCATTGGTGCGTTCATTTCTTGTACACCTCAGATCACCAGGAATAGGTTCTATCGGCCCCCTCGTTGGTAAAAAAGGCGCCGTTGTCCGGTGGTTGACCGGCAGCCGTCGTCCAACTTGGTTAACAGGTGAACTGTCGACTGCCAGACTGTCCCCTGGTTTCCCCGTTGCCTGAAAGGCGTAGACCCGACACTCAAGCAACCCTCTCGCGGCGGATCACCACCCACTCTCGAAAGGCTGGCGGGTTTTGAACTTGTGAGCTGTGTGCAAGGAAGTAGGTATCAGTGTCTCGCCGAATTAATCCCTAAGAGTTGGCTCAGGAATTCGAAGGCCGCCAGGTCTAGTTCGGCCCAGGAGCGTCAGCGGGCAGCTTCACGGTCAGGCTCAAAACTGATGCGCAAGCGGGTGCGCGTTGCTTTGGCAAACCGCTCCAGGGTGCGGGCTGACGGCAAGACTTTTCCACTTTCAAGGCGCGCTACTACGGCTTGTGTGGTGCCCATCGCTTCGGCGACCTGTTCTTGCGTCATCGCTGCTTCGCTCCTTGCTTTGATCAAGGCAGAGGCGAGGGCGAATTCTTTTGCGAGTGCATCGTAGGCGGCAACATACTTTGGATCTTTTTTCCAGCGCTTGAAGGATTCTTCAGCCGAAATGAACTTGCGCTTCATTGGATCTCCTTCGCCCGTTTAAGGGCGATCATGATTTCGCGACGGGGCGTCCTCTGCGTCTTCTTCACAAACACGTGAACGATGACGATTTTCTTCTGCACTGCTGTCACGTAGACGGCGCGTGCGATTCCGCTTTTGCCCTTCATGCGCATTTCCCAAAGTGAACCCTCCAGATGGTTCACATAGGGCTCGCGCACACGTTCAAGACCGTGAGACTGAATCAGTTCCGCAATGCGTTGAAAGGTGGCTCGAATATCAAGAGGAAACTCCTCAAACGCCTCTGACCTTTTCGTCCATGAATGCAACGGACCATGTCATTTACTGCATTATACCTTTTTTGCAATATGAGGACGGCGGCCATGCGGCGTTTTGCCCCGGGGGATCACGAGGGTAGCGTTGATGCGAGGGCCAAGTTGTGAAGTCCGACGATGTAGGCAAGGTGGAGATTTTCGAACTCGTCGTCGTACGGGATGCTGAGGAAGACAGACTCGATGGGGCTCGATCGTGGCACATGCGCTCTAGCGTTTGCCGGTGGCTCGACCGTTGGTCCGAACGCGGGCTGATTTCTTTCGCGCTGTCGTTTTCGAGCGTCTCTTTTCTTTGGCAGACCCGTCCATGATCTGCCTCACCGCCGCCACACGCTCTGAACTGACGCCAAGAATCTTCCCCAGCTGTTCGGGGGTGGGTACCGGATTGCGGATTATGTGGGCGGGCATAGATCTATGGTAGATCCGCTCTCATTGACCGTGCAGAGAATAGTTCCTTTGTTAAATCCGCTTAATGAACCGCCTTGGCTGGCGATCGCATTCTTCGGAAGCAAGGCCTCCGCTGACCCCGCAGCCCAGGCGGCGCGACTCGCTGACCAATTCATCACGCAAAACGCACCGCTCTTTCAACTCCTCCAAGTGAGCGTCCAGCGGGACTACGACGGGAGAGATGTTCTGCTCCATATCGATTCCGGGAGCGCGATCGGTGCCGTCCCGCTCGTCTCGCCCTTGAGTGGGAGACAAGATTTCGGCCTTGTGGTCCAGCCGCGGTTTCCGTGGATTGGCATCGGCCCGATGCTTGCGGAAATGGGGTGGCTCATCAGTCCCACGCCTCTCCGGCTGCCGCATCTGAAGCGCTCCGAACGGCGGGTACCGCCGTGGGTACTATCCTTTATGGTGTTGGCGCGGCTTA
>CAWHMV010000017.1:0-77840 GCA_963830325.1 uncultured Acidobacteriaceae bacterium | reverse complement strand
CTTCTCCAGCGATGATTACTGCGTTGCCTCCGAAAGAGAAACGTCCACAGTCAGGATTTCCATTACATCAGAAGCTTCTCGCCTCCGAAGCAACAGGTCCGTCATGAGTTTCATGGGACGGTCGATATGCATGAAGAAAGCTTTGTAACCGGCGCATAGGTAGTTCAAGCCACCTTCTCCATCAGGAGTCTGAACGAATCGATTGCGCGGACATTCGCCATTGCAGGCGAACTTTACCTCGCACTCCCGGCAATAGCGAGGTAGGGAATTCTGTTTGGCGTCCCCGAAGTGTCGCTGCTTGTCAGACGCGACCAGTTGTACCAGGTGCTGGTTCTTGATATTGCCCAGGAGAAAGTTCGGCTCAACGAAGTGGTCGCAAGAATAGAGGTCACCATTATGTTCCAGCGCCAAGGCATTGCCGCAAGTCTTCGCAAAGATACACAAAGAAGGAGGCAGTCCCATCCAGGATGCTAACGCCGATTCGAATAGCTGGATAAAGACATCACCTACATCATGCCGCACCCACTCATCGAAAATCGCTATCAGGAACCGGCCCCACTTCTCGGAGGCGACTGTGCGTTCCGTGACTAGACTCCCCTCCTGCCTGTAAAGCGGTCGGGTGTGGTTGCTCTCGCCCCAACCCTGGTTCGCAATTTCAAGCAGCTCTCGCCTGGCTCGCTCCACAATAGGGATGAACTGTATGAACTTCGTCTTCAGTTCATCACGAAAGAAACGGTAGACCTGCAGTGGATGTGCGACGTTAGACGCGTGCACGGTGCAAAGGATGTTGAACTCAACTCTATGCTGCTGCATCAGTCGAGCCGCCCGCATCACTTTGCTGAAGGTTGGTCCGCCGCCTTTGTCCACGCGATAGGCGTCGTCCATTTCCCGTGGACCATCTATCGATAACCCGACCAGGAAATTGTTCTCTCGCAGGAACTCGCACCACTCCTCATTTATGAGAATGCCGTTGGTCTGAATGGTGTGTTCTAGTGTCATCCCCGGCCGCTTGTATTTGTGTACCAGCGCCATTGCCCGCCGGAAAAAGTCCAATCCCATCAACGTCGGTTCGCCGCCCTGCCATGCGATTGTGACCTGGGCCTCGCGCTGTGACTCAATGACCTGTTTGACATAGGCTTCGAGGACGTCGTCCCCCATCCGGAACTGGCTCCCTGGATACAACGTGTCCTTGGAGAGGAAGAAGCAGTACTTGCAGTCCAAATTGCAAACTGCTCCGGTTGGCTTGGCCAGGACGTGGAAGTACGAGGGGGCATTCCGCGGCCATACTTTGGGCGGTTCGGGCATCTTCCAGCTTTCCTGGGGCAAAGACTGACGTACGGGAAAGGTCGCTGTAAACGCTGCACGAACAATGGTCTGAGCTGTTCGAGTTTAGAATTTATCACTCGCAACGCAAGCCCGGACCTGTCTCTTGTGACAGTTGTTTCGCGAAGGCGGAGCCCCTAGCCTGTGAACGCGCGGAAGTAGGGACCCTCAGGCCCGAAAATCGAGAAAAGTTTCAAAAGCTCATCATGGAGATTGAACCGTGACGACTAAGCCAAACATTGAAGCAGATCGCGATCGCTCGAAGCTTCCGCTGCGGGAATTGCCGTTTCGGGGCAAGATCGGCAAGACCTATCTTGAGTCTGAAATGGACTGGCCCAGGGTTCCGGCGCCACCCGCGGGTGCGCCCAACGTCGTCGTCATTCTGCTGGATGACGTGGGCTTCGGCCAAGTCAGCACCTTCGGTGGTCCAGTGCCGACACCCGCCATCGACAAGCTTGCCGCGCGTGGCCTGCGTTACAACCGCTTCCATACCACCGCGATCTGTGGCCCGTCGCGCGCCGCGCTGCTCACCGGGCGTAACCATCACAATTGTGGCTCGGGCTTTCTGGTCGAGTGGGCCACCGGTTTCCCGAGTTACAACTGCATGATCCCAAAGTCCACCGCGACCATCGGTGAAATGTTGAAAGGCAATGGCTACAGCACTTCGTGGTTCGGCAAGGATCACAACACTCCCGACTGGGAGAGCAGTGTCGCGGGCCCGTTTGACCGCTGGCCGACGGGATTGGGATTCGATTACTTCTACGGCTTTATCGGTGGCGAGACCAACCAGTACTATCCGGTGCTATTCGAGAACACGATGGCTGTGGAGCCGGACAAGACGCCCGAAGATGGCTATCACTTCATGACAGACATGACCGACAAGGCGATTCACTGGCTGCGCTATAACAAATCGGTCGCGCCGCAGAAGCCTGTCTTCCTCTACTTCGCCCCCGGAGCGGCCCACGCCCCACACCATTCGCCGCGCGACTGGCGAGAGAAATTCAAGGGCATGTTCGATGCCGGCTGGGACGCGGTGCGCGAAGAGACCTTTAAGCGCCAGCTCAAATTAGGAGTCATTCCGCCTGATACGGTTCTGACCCCGCGTCCGGATTGGGTCAAGCCTTGGGATTCGTTGAGCGCCGATGAGCGAACGTTGTTTGCAGCGTTTATGGAAAACTTCGCAGGCTATCTCGCTTTTGCGGATAACGAGTGCGGCCGCCTGCTCGACACCATTCAGGAATTGCCGGACGCCGACAACACCCTCATCTTCTTCATCGTGGGCGACAACGGTGCGAGTTCCGAGGGGGGCTTTTCGGGGACGGCTAACGAGGTAATGAATCTTAACGGCGTCCAGTCTTCCCTGGCAGACAATATGAAGATCCTCGCGGATATTGGCGGGCCGCATACGGAGCCGCACTATCCGGTCGGCTGGGCGTGGGCCGGCAACGCTCCGTTCCAGTGGGTCAAGCAGGTCGCCTCTCACCTGGGCGGGACACGGAATCCGATGGTGGTCTCGTGGCCCACGAGGATCAAGGACGCCGGTGGAGTGCGCGACCAGTTCGCGCACCTGATCGACATCGCATCCACGATCCTGGAGGTCGCTCACATCCCGGCCCCGGAAAGCGTCAATGGTGTCGATCAGAAACCGATGGACGGCGTATCCATCAGTTCGACCTTCGACGACGCCAAGGCTCGACCTGTGCGCGAACGTCAGTACTTCGAGATATTCACCAATAGGGCCATCTATGACAAGGGGTGGATTGCCTGTGCGCAGCATACATTGCCCTGGCGCCAGGATTTAGCCCCGGGCCATTGGGAGAACGATAAATGGGAGCTATATAACCTCGACGAGGACTTCAGCGAAGGAAACGACTTGGCGGCCAAATATCCCGACAAGCTCGCCGAGCTGAAAACGCTCTTCGATGAGGAGTGTGAGAAGAACCACGTTTACCCTTTCGATGATCGTGGCATTGGGCGGGCTTTTGTGCCCAAACCGTCACCCGGTGGCTCGGACCCGAAGCGCACCAAATTCACGTATTACGGCGGTGCTTCCCGGTTGGCCGAGACTGCGGCGCCCAACACGAAGAACGTTTCGCACAGGATCACCGCACAGATCGACACGCCCGCCGGAGGCGAAGGAGTGATCTTGGCGGAAGGAGGGATATCCGCTGGATTTGCCCTGTACGTTCAGAACGGTAAGCTTGTCTACCATTACAACTGGTTCGAGCGAGAGCGCACGAACCTGGTCTCGAACATTCCAGTTCCGACCGGCAAATCTACCGTCACGATGGAGTTCGCCTACGACGGCGGTGGTCTGGGCAAAGGGGGCGAGGCGGTGATCGGAATTAACGGCAAAGAGGTGGGTCGCGCCCGGATTGCCCATACGGTCCCCGGCCGCTTCGGCATCGACACCTTTGGTCTGGGATCGGACACAGGATCGCCCGTTAGCAACACCTATCGACCGCCGTTTCCGTTCACCGGCACAGTCGAGCGCGTCGACATCGAGTTGGGACCGCGCAATCTGAGCGTGGAGGATGAGGGCAAACTTAACGCAATGTACACGGCATTCGCGGGCACACACGACTAGCCGGCAAGAACCCGTGTGCTGCCCACGAGGCGGCACACCGTAAAGAGACATAGGAGAGCACCATGGCAAACCGGAGCAACAATGGCAGCACACCAAATGTGTTACCCCGGCCCGATTTTCATTTTCCCGGGGAGATCGGCCGCACATTTCTCGACTCCGACCCAGCGCAGTTTCCAAAACCGGTGCAGGCTCCTGAAGGTGCGCCAAACATTTTGCTGATTCTGATTGATGACGCCGGCTTTGGTGAGTTCAGTACATTCGGCGGCGGTATCCCGTCCCCGACCATGGATCGTCTGGCGGCCGAAGGGCTGCGGTACAACCACTTTCACACGACCTCGCTATGCAGTCCGACGCGAGCCGCGCTGATCACCGGTCGTAATCACCATTCGGCGGCGTTTGCGGGCATCACTGAGATCGCCACGGGATACGACGGCTATACCTGTATCCTGCCCAGAAGCTGCGGCACCATCGGCGAGGTCCTGCGACAAAATGGATATATGACAGCCTGGATCGGCAAAAATCACAATACGCCTACCTGGGAGGCGAGCGCTGTGGGGCCTTTCGACCGATGGGCCAATGGCCTCGGGTTCGATTATTTCTACGGCTTCAATGCGGGAGACATGAACCACTGGAACCCGATTCTTTACCAGAACCGGGATCTCGTGCCGGCCTCGACGGACCCAAATTATCATTTGACCACTGACCTTGCAGACAAGGCGATTGCGTGGGTCCGGGAGGCCAAGAGCATCTCGCCCGGCAGACCCTACTTCCTCTATGTGGCGACTGGCGCCACGCATGCCCCGCATCACACTCCGACAGAATGGATCGACAAGTTCAAGGGAATGTTCGATGAGGGCTGGGACACATATCGTGAGCAGACACTTGAACGGCAAAAGAAGCTGGGCGTCGTTCCCGAGGACACCAAGCTAACCGTTCGTTCGGCGGGCCTACCCGCGTGGGATTCGTTGAACGCCGATCAGAAGCGTCTTTACGCACGGATGATGGAGGTGTTCGCCGGTTTTGGCGCGCAGTGCGACTTCGAAATGAGCCGCGTGGTGGATGCAGTCAAGCAACTGCCCGATAGCGACAATACCCTGATCATCTACATTGCCGGCGACAATGGCGCCAGCGCCGAAGGCGGATTGGAGGGATCGCTCTGCGAAAATCTGTTTTTCAACGGGTTTTCGGAGAAATGGCAGGACAACATCAAGGCGATCGACGAGCTCGGCGGCCCTAAGCACTTTAACCACTTCCCGGCGGCTTGGGCGCACGCGATGAACGCACCGTTCCAGTGGACGAAGCAGGTCGCCAGCCACTTCGGCGGAACACGCAATCCGATGATCGTCTCCTGGCCGGCGCGCATAAAAGACAAGGGTGGATTGCGAAACCAGTTCCTGCACACGATTGACGTCGTCCCGACCCTGTACGAACTCTGCGGAGTTACCCCGCCCACTGAATTGAATGGAGTTCAGCAAAAGGCGATCGAAGGAATCAGCTTTGCGTCCACATTCGATGACGCGAAGGCCGCGAGTCTACGCAAGACACAGTATTTCGAACTGGGTTGCAACCGGGGCCTCTACCACGACGGCTGGATGGCGTCTTGCCCATCCTTTGTCCCTTGGGATCCGAACCGCAGCGGTTTCGATATCGACAAAGCGAAATGGGAGCTCTACAAGATCGATGAGGACTTCTCACAGGCACACGACCTGGCCCAACAGTATCCCGAAAAACTAAGACAGCTTCAGGACCTTTGGTGGGTGGAGGCAACGAAATATAACGTGCTCCCGCTTGATTGGCGAGGCGTCATCAGGATGAACGCTGAGGCCATGGGCCGACCCAGCTTGACTGCAGGACGCACGACAATGACCTATTATCCCGGCACCATCGGTCTCCCTGACGCGGCCTCGCCGTCGATGGTTAATAAGTCGTGGACGATCACTGCGGAGATCGAGGTGCTCGACGGTAACACGAACGGCATGATCGTCACTCACGGAGGTCTCGAAGGCGGTTACGGCCTCTATCTGCGCGATGGTAAGCCGACATTCGTTTACAACTTCCTATCCATTGAACGGTTCACCATGGTGGCGAAAGACCCGTTGCCGAAAGGAAAGACAACGCTTGCAGTGGATTTCAATTACGACGGCGGCGGCATGGGAAAGGGCGGAAAGCTCACGATGGCCGCAAACGGCGTAACAATCGGCGAAGGCCGCCTTGAGCGCACGATCCCGATCCAGTTCTCGTTAGGCGAGGGATTGGACGTCGGCAGGGACGTTGGATCACCAATAGACTTCACTTACAAGTTGCCGTTTGCGTTTGACGGAAAGATCGACAAGGTGACGATCGAACTGAAACCTCGGGATCTTGCGGACAAAGACCTCCTCAAACAGCAGGCTGAGAAGACTGTAAGCGCGGCGGACTAGCTTGCCGAACCGGAGTTTCCGGTGAAAAATATGACGCCGGTGGCTCGGGATCTCCGAGAGCATTGCTTCGACCGTCAGCAATCGACTCGCTTGGGAGCAATTGCGCTATCCGCCATTTAAGAAAAACCAAAGCTCGTCGTCCCCGCGCTCGCTGGTGCGCCGACCATCACCAGCTGTATAGGAAGCCTACTGGCTTTTCTGGGTGGTTTGTCGCCAACTCGGCAGTTACCTTGTGTTTAACAGCTGCGGTGAGCCGGCACCGCAATGGACCCGCGCTGGAGTGTGTAACAGCTTCGCGATACGCCAGGATCGGTCGAAGTGCAGCCCACCAGGCAGGATCGGTACCCATAAACGATAGCTTGTAGTGAGCTAACGATCGCTGGCGACAATCCGCCGTCCCGTTATCAATCGAAAGCTCGCCAGGATGCACGCTTGGAGATATTGGCAGCGATGGCTGACAACGGCTGAACTGGTCAGTTGGCGATGGGCTTTGGCGATTTGGCTGAAGTGACGCGAATGACCTGATACGAGGTGGGGGTGGAGCCTATGTTGCGCAGGGTCCGCTTGTCGTTGGGAGCCCAGTAGAGCAGCGAGCCTTCGTTCATGCGCGAGGCGATGCCGTTGACAGTGACCTCAAGCTGGCCGGATTTGATGACGACGATCTCGTCGTTTGAATCGATGATATTGGTGGCTGTCTGTTGGCCCACGTTGAGAGTCGTGATGTGACTTTCAAGAGCGAGGAAGGTGAGGGTGGGCGAGTTGACGCAGACGACTCGGGAACCTGAGGGCGTGGGTGTGGAGGGCAGACGGTTGCAGTCCATCACGGAGGAGGCAAGTTTGCCGGGGACGGCCTGTGTAGCGGCGGACTTAGCGGATGCGGAGTGCGAGAGGTCCGTGACGAAGTTGATGACGTAGTAGGTGGCCGGTTTATTACCGACGTTGCGGGCGTTGTGCGGATCGTTGGATGCCAGGAAAACCATGGCTCCGGGGCCGGCGTGCTGCTTGCGGCCGTTGATGGAGACCTCGAAGTCGCCATCCTTGACGAGGAGGATTTCTTCCCAGGGATGGCGGTGGATGGGATGGGATTCCATGCCTGGATTGAGGGTGGTGATGTGAACTTCAAGCTTGTCCATGGCGACGGTGGAGTTGTCGAAGACATGGCGCACCTGGCCGGTCGAGGTAGGGTTTGGAACGAGTGAGTTCCAGTCGACGAAGGTGGTAGCGAGAACGGTCGATTGTTTGGGCGGGACGTAGGAACTGACTTCAACGGATTGCGCCGTCGTCCGCACGGTGGTCGCCAGGCACAAGCTCAACAGCAGAATTTTCATGCAGGAGAATATAGCAAAAAGCGACCGGGTGTGGACGAGCGCAGAGCGACTGACGTTGCTCTGAGGTGGCTTACGTCGGCTTTCTCGATGCCATCAAGATAGCGTTGCAGAGCGAGGCGCTCGCGAGTGCTATCGATGGGCCAAGGCAACGCGCGCCTTCGCTGGCTCAAGGCGGAAGTCATTCGGAGTGGAGTGTAGTGATTGGATCGAGGCGCATGGCGCGCAGCGCCGGGATATAGCTGGCGGCGAGCGCGACAGTAGTAAGTACAAGGGTGACGCCGGCGAAGATAGGCAGATCGGTAGGCGACACGCCGTAGAGCAGTCCGGCCATGAGGTGAGAGACGATGAGCGCACCGGCCACACCCAGCCCGGCGCCGGCGGCGGCCAGACCGAGTCCCCGCCGCAGGACCATCTTGAGGATGTTGCCTCTTTGCGCTCCCAGCGCGAGGCGAATGGCGATCTCGCGTCTTTGTTCATTCACAACATAGGAAATAGTCCCGTAGATTCCAAGCCCGGCCAACAGCAAGGCAGTGGCCGCAAAAAACGCCACCATTTCCATCGAGAATCGCCTAACGGAAAGCGAGGTGGAGAGCAGGTCATCCAGCGTCTCCGCATGGAAGACCGGGAGTTCTGGATCGATGGACCGAACCTGCTCGCGCACTTGTGTGGAGATGGCGCTGGGATCGAGTTGTCCGCGAAGAAAGATGGCCAGGTCTTTGGCCGGGTGCTGGTACACGCTGCGATAGATCTGCGGAATTGCCGCGTCCGCCAACGATTCCGTGCGGGCATCCGCAATCACGCCGACGATCATGGTCCAGGCTGGCTTGGCAGAGCTCAACAGCTCGCGGGAATCCAAGCGCAAACGGACGCGTTTGCCGAGCGGGTCCTGGTTTGGCCAGTAGGTGCGAGCCGCGGCCTGATTGATGACCGCAACCTGGGGCGTATCCTCAAGGTCCTGGTCGCTGAAAAGGCGTCCGCGCAGCAGCGGCATGCCCAACAGGTGGAAGTATTCAGGCGAAACGATGGGAGAATCGATCATAGGAGCCTCATTGTCCATCGTGTCATCGTTCGTGTTAGGGCCTTCGCGGATCAACGGCAGCGGGCTGGGATGGCTGTGGCCCAGGGGAAGAGCGGCCACGTCGCCGACGCCCGCTTCTTCTACGCCCGGCAGGGTTCGACTGCGGCGAAGAATTTCACGCAGCAAGACCGATTCCTTGGTGGCGGTTCGGTAGATATCCGCACTGGGATCGTTGGGCCCCGGCAGCCAGGTTTGAATGGCCATGACGCGGTCAGGATTGAAACCGGGCTGCACCTTGAACAAGTCCCAGAAACTGCGCAGCAGAAGGCCTGCGGCGACCATGAGCACCAGGGAGAGCGCCAATTCACTGATGACTAGAATCTGGCGGGCGCGCGAACGCCCAAGTGAACCAATTGAGCCTCGTCCTTCCTGCCGAAGCGTACCGATCAAATCGAAGCGGCTCATGAGCCAGGCCGGGGCAAGCCCAAAGACGGTTCCGGCTGCGACGGAGACGGCGAGGGCGAACACCAGCACGCCCCAGTTGATCGATATGTCGCTCAGGTGCGGGAGGCTTTCCGGAATCAACCCGAGCAGGAATTTCCTGGTGAAGAAAAGAGTCGCAAAACCGGCGATCCCGCCAAGCAGGAAGAGCAGCAGACTCTCGGTGAGAAACTGGCGGATGAGGCGCGTTCTTTGCGCTCCCAGAGCCTGGCGAACCGCGACCTCACGCCCTCGCACACTGGCCCTGGCAAGCAGAAGATTGGCGACGTTGACGCAACTGATCAGCAGGACCAGTCCTACCGCGCCGAACAGCAGAATGAGAGTTTGGCGAACGCTGCCGACGACGCTTTCGCTGAGCGGACTCAGGCGCACGGTCCATGCGGTCTGTGCCGGATACTCCGCCGGATATTGCTTTTTCAGCGATTCAACCAGCGCATCGAGGTGCCCCTGCGCGGCCGCAATCGAGAGACCGGGCTTCAGGCGCGCGACCGCGCGACCCTGCAGACGTGTACCGCGCAGCGGAGGCGGAAACGGCAGACCGGCCATGCCAGCCGCCAACCACGTTTCCGTTTTCCGCTCCTCGCTGGTTGAGCCCAGGTCACGAAAACCGCGCGGCATGACGCCCACAACGTGATAAGCGTCGTTGTCGAGTCGCAGAGCTTTGCCGACAATGTGCGGGTCGGCTCCAAATTCTCTTCTCCACAGCTCGTCGCTGATCACGGCCTCTAAGTTGAAGCCAGGAGTAGCATCGTGGGGATCGAATGTGCGACCCAACTGCGCGTCTACACCGAGGACCGCGAAGTAATTCGGCGTAACATGCTTGTAGCTGAGACGCTCGGGCTGTTCACTGCCGGTGAGGTTCACGTCTGCGCCGGTGCCGGAAAACGACACGGACTGGAATATCCCGGAACTCTGCAGGTCTCTCCACTCAGGAACGGAGATCCCGACGTTCTGCGCGCCTACGCCGGAAAGATCGTCCTGGATGAGCACCAACTCAGCAGGGTTTGGGTACGGCAAAGGGTGCAGCAGCGTGGCGTCGATCACGCTATAGATCGCGGTGGTGGCTCCGACGCCCAGCGCCATGGTGGCGATCGCAATGAAAGAGAATCCAGGGGATCGCACAAGCATGCGCACCGCGTACCGCAGGTCGAAGAGCAGATTCTCGAAGAAGGGAAGGCTCTGCTCGGCGTGATGCTGTTCCCGGATCGCTTCGGCCGAGCCAAGCTTGAGTGCGGCCTGGCGCCGCGCCTCGGCAGGCGGCATGCCGGCGCGCACATTCTCCTCCGTCTGGAACGCAAGATGTTCGGCGATCTCTTCCTGCAGGCGCTGGTCGGCACTCCGCTTTGTCACCAAATTCGACAGACGTATCGAGAGGCGTCGTAGGGATTTCATGCCAGGTCCTCCGTTTTGACTTTGAAAAAGCGCGCGATGATCGCCGCAGTTTGCTCCCAATCGCGGGTCTCTGCCTGCAGTTGCCTACGGCCGGCCGCTGTTAGACGATAGAAGCGGGCTCGGCGATTGTTTTCCGAGGCTCCCCATTGCGAAGCGATCGAGCCTTCATGCTCCAGCTTCAGCAGCAAGGGATAGAGCGTGCCCTGATTCACATCCAGAAGGTCTCCGCTGATCTGCTCGATGCGCCGGGCGATACCGTAGCCGTGCTGCTGCCCAAGGAGGTCCAATGTCTTGAGGACCATCAGGGCAAGTGTTCCTTGCAAGACGTCCGGCTTTTCCTTCATCGAGAGTCCACCTTTAGGTTTCCAACAGGAATAATGACATGCTTCCTTTTGGAAAGCAACAGGACATTTTGACTTTTCTTTCGACGACAAATCGAAGAGCTGTCAGGAAACCGCCGGGACACTGTTCATTGAAGATCGCGGCTCAATGAGTGACTCGGCGATTTGGCAGCGAGGGAGATGTTCTACGGTGGATTTACTCGTAATCCGTTGGAGCAACCGTTCCGTCAGACCACTTGGGCACTGAGATGATGAACGTAGTAATGGGATCCGGAGAATCTTGGTTCACATACACAGGAGAGCCAGGGAGCCGAACTCCAGGCAGCATTCGAATCTGTTATCCGGCGGTGACGCCCTGCTTGCTTCATTCGCCGGAACGGATCTCTTCGAGGCACTCTGAATTCGTAGGGGCCTCCCCAAACCGTGTGGCGATCTTTGCTGAAGGAAGTGGGCATGGTTGCGCGTGCGACACGCCGCATCGCGGCTCGTTCTGCTAAATTCGCATGGCTAAGCCGCACAGTATCGTATAATTTCGCAGTATGTTGCTCTCACCACGCGAAGCCGCGCAGCGCTTGGGAATCTCGTACCCCACCATCAAACAGTGGCTGTATCGCGGAAAATTGAAGGCAGTGAAAACGCCGGGCGGCCACTACCGCATTCCAGAAGCTGAGCTCGATAGCCTGCTGCACCAGGCGAAACGTCCCGAGACACCGAGGCGAGAGATGCTGCGCTCGCTGAGCGGACGAAACCAACTCACTGGCCGTATCGTCGAGCTGAAGATCGAGGGGCTGCTGGCACAGGTGAAGCTTTCGATCGGCGGGCAGATCATCACCTCCATTATCACCGCAGAAGCGGCGCGGGAGATGCGGCTGCAGGTGGGCGAAACAGCAGCGGCACTCATCAAGTCCACTGAAGTGATGGTGCTGCGTGTTTAAACGCCGCTGGCTTCCGGTCTTCTTGGTTGCCACCTTCCAGGTTTGCCTCTACGCGAACGCACAGCCGAACAGCACGCTGAAGATTGCGGCCGCTGCGGACCTCCAACCGGTCTTGCCCGCGCTCATTGAGGAGTTTGAACGTCAGTCTCATCAGAAGGTCGAGGCTTCTTACGCATCCTCGGCCACATTGGCCACGCAGATCCTGAACGGGGGTCCATTCGGCCTCTTCCTTTCGGCGGACCTCTCCTTCCCTCAGAAGATAGCGGCCGCCGGTTTGGCGGACAGTGCCGAGCCAATACCTTATGCCCGCGGAACGCTGGTGCTCTGGGCGCGGAACGACTCACCGGCGCAGCCGATCAGCATTGACTCGCTGCGCAGTCCTGCGCTACGCAAGGTTGCGGTAGCCAATGCCGAACATGCGCCCTACGGGCGCGCAGCCAAGGCAGCCATTCAGAAGCTGGGACTTGCCGATGCTTTAAAGGACAAGCTGGTGGTCGCGGAGAACATCGCGCAGACTGCCGAATATGCCGACTCGGGCAACGCGGATGCAGGCCTGATTTCGCTCACCTCCGCGCTCACCCCGCGCCTCAGCGCAGACGGGAAATATGTCGCGGTCCCGGAGGATTCGTACCCTCCTCTGCTGCAAGGTGCGGTCGTGATCAAGCAGGGATCCGGGGCGGAAGAGGCCCACCAATTTCTCGCCTTTCTGCTTTCCCCACCTATCAGAAAGCAGTTGGCCGAGCGCGGATTGAAAGCGCCGTAGCACACTCTTCTTCTCGTATGGACCAGCAAGCTATCTTTCTCACTGTTCGCCTGGCGACCCTGACTACTCTAATCCTGCTTGCCATTTCTATTCCACTGGGCTATTGGCTGGCCTACAGCCGGGCGCGATGGAAACCGCTGGTGGAGGCCGCGGTGGCGCTGCCGCTGGTGCTGCCACCGACGGTGCTGGGTTTTTATCTATTGGTGCTGATGGCTCCGCGGACTGCGGCGGGCAGAGCCGTATCCGCGATCTTCGGCCATCCGCTGGCGTTCTCTTTTGCCGGGCTGGTGGTCGGGTCTGTTCTCTTCAGCCTGCCCTTTGCCGTGCAGCCCGTGACCGCAGGTTTCCGCTCGGTCGATCGAGAGATTCTGGAGGCGGCGGAACTGCTATCTCCTGACCGGAGCAGAATCCTGGTGCGGGTGTTGCTGCCGCTGGTCCGCCCTTTCCTGCTGACCGCGGCGATCCTGGCGTTCACCCACACGGTGGGCGAGTTTGGGGTGGTGCTGATGATTGGCGGCAACATTCCTGGCGTGACGCGGACGCTCTCCATCTCCATCTACGATCAGGTTCAGGACTTCGCGTACACACAGGCCAACCACACGGCCCTGTTGCTGCTGAGCTTCTCCTTTCTGGCGCTGTTGATCATCTACGGACGCCGGGGGAGAGCCGGTGTCTGATTATCTGCAGGTCGACGTCGAGCACACGCTGGGCGAGTTATCGCTGCGCGTATCGTGCGCTCTGTCGGCGCCCTGGACTGTGCTCTTCGGCCCCTCGGGCGCCGGAAAGACTTCCCTGCTGCGCGTGATTGGAGGTTTGACCACACCGGACCGTGGCCGGCTAGTTTTGCACGGACGCACGCTGGTGGACACGGAAAAAGGAGTGTGGGTGCCCGCCGGCCAACGCGCCATCGGGTTTGTTACGCAGCGGCCGACACTTTTCCCCCACATGAATGTAACTGCCAATGTTTCCTTTGGTCTTTCCGGACTTGATGCGCGCTCATGCAAAGAGCGCGTGGGGGAGATGCTCGAACTCTTTCAGGCCGGCCAACTTGCCAAGCGGATGCCCAGCGACCTTTCTGGTGGCGAGAAGCAGAGGGTGGCGCTGGCTCGTGCGCTAGCTCCCGGACCGCGCCTTTTGTTGCTGGACGAACCGTTTACGGGCATGGATGCGGATCTGAAGGTTTCCATTCTTCAGCAACTGACCACGTGGTTGACCGAGAGGGAGGTTCCCGCGCTCTATGTCTCGCATGATGTGGCGGAAGCTTTCCAGACAGCAGCGGATGTAGTGGTGATCGATCACGGCCAGATCCAGGCTCATGGACCAGCGCCAGTTGTATTAGCCAGCCGGAGAGAACAACTTTTGCGGCAACTTGGCGAAGGGACAGGGTGACTGCCGCCGCTTCTTTCACCTTTTGGTCCACACGCACGTGAATCATCGTGGTTGAGGCCATCTCAGTCTCCCCCTTGAGCTGCATCGGCCGCTCGAGAGCGTTCCTTAACAGATACTTGAAGCTGTAAAGGCTAAATTGCTCACTCTGTTCACTTAAATCGCATTCGCTACTTACGCCAGCCAGACTGGCTCCGGCTCCAGGCGAATGCCGAAACGCGAGTCGATGGTGCCGGTGACCTTATCCCGTAGGGCCACGACTTCAGCCGCGCTGGCACCCCCTCGGTTGATCAGGGCAAGCGTATGGCGACTGGAGATTCCCGCGTTCCCGAGTGAAAATCCCTTCTGATAGCCGGCCCGCTCGATCAGCCATGCCGCGGAGAGTTTCACTTCGCCGTCCCGCGCCGGATAGGCGGGAATGCTTCCCTTTTCAACACCCAGCTCTTGAGACAGTGAATCGAGTACCGTTACCGGGACGACAGGGTTCTTGAAGAAGCTACCGGCACTTCGGCAATCGGCATCGCCGGATACCAGGAGCATGCCCTTCCGCGCACGGATGGAGCGCACGGCGTCGCGAACCTCTTCCAGTGTGGGCGTGGCGCCGTTGCGGGCGGCGAAATAGCGGGTCAGGTCAGCGTAGACGATGTTGGCGGGGGCATCCTTGTGCAGGGCGTAATCAACGCGGCTGACCACATAGCGTTCCCGCTGGGTGCTGTTGAAGATGCTGCGGCGGTAGGAAAATCCGCAGTCCGCGGCGGGCAAATCCATGAATCGTAGGCTTTTCCGATCAAACGCCCGTACCGTTACGATGGTTTGCGAAACCTCCTGCCCGTAGGCGCCGACATTCTGCACTGGCGTGCCGCCCACCGTCCCGGGGATGCCAGAAAGGCACTCGACACCCGCAGCGTTAGCGGCCACAGCGTAGGCAACCAACCCATCCCAATCTTCCCCGGCCGCTGCCGAAACGATGAACTGGTCGTTCTTGTGGGTGGATGCGATCCCCTGCAGAGCAATGCGCAGGACGAGACCAGGGAAGCCAGCGTCGGAAACCAGCAGGTTGCTGCCGCCGCCCAGAATGAAGAGCAGCAAACGGCGCTCTGTGGCAAACGCGACGCCGGCGGCTATATCGTCCTCGCTCGCCGCCTCCGCAAACCAACGGGCGGGACCGCCGATCTGGAAGGTGGTGTATGGGGCCAGCGGTACTTGCTCAAGGAACTGCATTTCCCATCAAGGTATATCAGGAGCCCATGCGCAGGCATCTGCACTGGCTAAACCGGGGTTGAGTCTTTACAATCGAGGAGAGTGTTCCAAGGAGCGAGCATGTACCCCGAAATTATGGTTATCCCGATGCGCGAAGAGCTTACGCGCGCAGGCATCAAAGAAGTGCGAACCGCCGAAGAAGTTGACGCGGCCTTGGCAAAGCCAGGCACGACGATGCTGGTGGTGAACTCGATCTGTGGCTGTGCCGCAGGCAAGATGCGCCCGGGGGTCAGGTTGGCATTCCAGAACAAGAACCTGCCCGACCAGGCGATCACCGTATTCGCCGGACAGGATCGGGAAGCGACGGAGCGGGCCCGGTCGTACTTCGAGGGTCATCCGCCGACTTCGCCGGCTATCGCGATACTGCGCGACGGCAAGCTGGTGTACTTGATGCAGCGTTCTGCCATTGAAACCGCGACAGCGCCCATGATTGCCCAGGAGTTGACGCGGGCGATGAATGAGCTCTGTTCCAAGACAACGGCATAGGTAGCAATTACTTAAAGTTTTCGCGGACAGGGGCCATGCTGGGTCAGTAGGTCGTCGACACCGGCACCGGCCCCCACCCCTTTGGATCGCCAGGATTCCTGTACCGTGGCATGCGGCTCGGGATGAGCTTTGTCAACCTGTTCCTGGTAGACAAAGGTAATGATCCGGTCCTCTGGTTCATCACGCCAGACGTTCCCTTCGCCGTCGCGGCGGCTTGAACCGGATATCCAACCTCTGGGCGTCAGATGCCATTCGGTCCACTGCCGGCTGATGGCCATACTCTCTCCAACCTTGTATTACCTACATTGACGATTTAGGGTAACAGGACGAAAGGCCGCACTGTATCTATATGACGACGACCGAAGAAGCTGCGTCTCCTCGCCGTAAGCGATCGCTGATCAAAGGGTTTGTTGCTGGAGCCCTCGGGGGATTGGTGGGAGCGGCCGCCAAGGCCGTCGGAGAGGCGGTGTATCCACCTCGGACCCTGGGACAGATTCCTCCTCCCGCCGTCTTGGTGAATCGAATGGTCGACCATCCCCTGACCGAGAAGCAGGAGGAGGTCTCGGTCCAAGCGATTCACTGGGGATTTGGGGCTCTGGTGGGAGGGGTGTACGGAGCACTGGCCGAGTATCAGCCGGTGGTCACGGGGCGACTGGGCGCCAACTTTGGCTTGACGCTGTGCGGGATTACGCACGCATCCGCATTGCCCATGATGGGCTTGACCGAAAGCCCGGAGAATCAACCTGCGCGCGAGCATGCCAGCGAATTGGTTACGCATGCCATTTATGGCGTGACGACTGAGCTGGTTCGCCGTGTGGCGCGGAAGGTTATTTAGCCCACACCAGCACCCTTAGGGCGCTTAAGGCGCATACTTCCACACAAAGGGCGCATAGGGCGCTTAAGGCGCACACTTCCACCCCGCCGATCGGCTCGAAAAACGGGCTTTTGCGAAGAGCACGGCTGTGACCGTGCCGCACAGGACTGCGACTGATGAGGGCTGGAGCGTCTGTGAGAACCAGGAGTTGCGAATTTAGTTCCGAAGGGACGGCTGAACTTAGCCCAGGACGCTAGTCCTGGGTACCGATGCAACGTGATTGAGTCCCGCAGGGACGGCTGAAGGTTGTCCAGGTTGGGGTCGCGGCCTATTTCCAGCCGTCCCTGCGGGACTGGTCGTCCTTAAACTTAACCCAGGACTAACGTCCTGGGCTAAGTTCAGCCGTCCCTACGGGACTGAGTTTCGAAATGAAGTTCTCACACACGCTGGGGGAGTTTCTTCTCCCCCAAGGGTCTGAAATACAGTTTTAGGCGATCCGATCGATCTGTTCGCCAGGCAGCGCTTGCTCTGCTTTCCGGGTGGTGATCAGCACTGCAGGATGCCGAAGGCCGGCATAGACGATTGCCGCCAGCACTGCGCCCACGAACGGCGCGACAATAAACATCCATAACTGTTGCAGGGCCCACCCGCCGACAAAGATGGCCGGACCGATGCTCCGTGCCGGGTTGACGGATGTGTTGGTGATGGGAATCCCCACCAGATGAATGAGGGTCAGGACCAAGCCGATGGCCAGGCCGGCAAAGCCAACCGGAGCGCTGATGTCCGTTGCTCCCAAAACGGTGAGGACGAGAAACATGGTGAGGACCGCCTCAGCAACGAAGCCGGCAGCCAATGAATAATGATCCGGAGAATGCAGACCGTAGCCGTCTGCCCCAAGACCGCTCACGGAAGCACTGTAGCCGCCCGGAAGGCCGTTAGCGATGAATAAGATAACTGCGGATGCGATGACCGCGCCGATGACCTGCGCCACCATGTATGCAGCTGCATCCCGGGCATTGATCTTCCTAGCGAGAAAGACTCCTAACGTAACCGCTGGATTCACGTGGCAACCGGAAATCGGCCCGATGGTATACACCATGGCGAGCAGTGAAAGCCCGAAGGCGGCAGCTATACCGGCAAAACCAATGTGACTCCCCGCAAGCACCGCACTACCGACGCCCCCGAAAACCAGGACAAACGTACCGACCAGTTCCGCAAAGTATTTATTCATGGACGCCTCCTCTTAGGCCAGAGAAGTATAAGGCCATTTGCACGCTTCTAAGTGCGAATATTTATCGCGAATTTATTTGACGAGGCAGGAGGAGGTCTTCAGGGCCTACGCTTCAGGAAACAAAAAAACAGGTTCAAGGGCACGGCTGAAGCTGCCCTTGGTGCGGAGTTTAGCGGCTGCGGCCGGTTGTTTCGGCCGGGCTCATGGCCTGCACTTTGCTGTGTTTGATGCTGTAAGTGAAATAGATCGCCAAACCTATGACCAACCAGATGATAAGTACCTCCCAGGTGAGGAGGGGTAGCTTGATCATGAGATAGAAGGCGCTACAAATGCCGAGGATGGGCACGAGCGGAACCAGCGGCGTCCTGAACGGCCGCTCCAGGGTCGGGTGGCGGCGGCGCAGGATCCATACACCGGCACAGACGATGGTGAAGGCGAGCAGCGTACCCATGTTTACCAGCGCGGCGAGCTTATCGATGGGGAGAAGAGCGGGGAGGAAAGCGACGATCGTGCCTACGACGATGTTCGAAATCCATGGAGTACGGAACTTGGGATGAACGGCCGAGGCCCACTTCCAGAGTAGCCCGTCTTTCGACATGGAATAGAAGACGCGCGATTGACCCAGCAACATCACCAGCATGACGGTGCCCAGGCCGAAGACGGCGCCGATCTTGACCAGCAGGCTGCCCCAGGAGACCCCGGTCACGTCAATGCCGACAGCCACGGGATCGCTCACGTCGAGGCTGCGGTAGTTAACCAGCCCGGTGAGTACAGTCGAAACCAGAATGTACAAGATGGTGCAAACGACCAGCGAACCGAGAATGCCGATGGGCATGTCGCGCTGCGGGTTGCGCGCTTCCTGCGCTGCGGTCGAGACGGCGTCGAAACCAATGTAGGCGAAGAAGACCGATGCCGCTCCGGCCGTGATGCCGCCGAAACCGAACCTGCCCGGCCCCTCAGCTGGAGGAATGAAAGGATGCCA
The DNA here is from genome assembly GCA_963830325.1 of uncultured Acidobacteriaceae bacterium. GTDB lineage: Bacteria > Acidobacteriota > Terriglobia > Terriglobales > Acidobacteriaceae > PALSA-350. Next base: position 59,073 of record CAWHMV010000017.1, on the reverse strand, counting down.
GTTGACCCGGGCGAGTTCAGGATGATGAAAGAGATAAGACCCGCCCAAAACCAGAAAGATGCCGACAATCGTAAGCTTCACGATCACAATGGCGGAATTGAGGTTGGCCGATTCCTTGATGCCGATGACCAGCACCGCCGTGACCACCAAGATGGCAAAGAAGGCGACAAAGTTGAAGACGCCGGTGACGTGATTGAGCGATGTAGCGTCGACGGTGGAAGGGAGAGACGCCGCGGGCAGCCATCTGCCGCCGTAGGAATAGAGTACGTTGCCGTAGGTAGTGGTGAACTGAGGCGGCAGTATGTCGATGTGCAGTTGCTCCAGCAGGCTCATGAAGTAACCAGACCAGCCGGAGGCCACGGTAGCGGCACCGAAAGCGTACTCGAGCACCAGATCCCAACCGATGATCCAGGCGACCAACTCGCCGAGTGTGGCATAGCCATAGGTATAGGCAGAGCCGGCGATGGGGATGATGGAGGCGAATTCCGAATAGCAGAGCCCGGCAAAGGCGCAGGTGATGCCGGCAAAGACAAAGCTGAGAGCCACTGCAGGACCGGCGTGAAGCGCGGCTGCCTGGCCAGTCAGCACGAAGATCCCCGCGCCGATGATGGCGCCGATGCCGAGAGTGATGAGGTTGACCGGGCCGAGCGAGCGCCTGAGAGTGTTCTCCCCTACCTCGTAGGCCTCTTTGGTGAGTATCGAGAGGGGTTTGGTTGCCAGGAATCTAGGCATCGGGTCCGGATGATCCTCCAGTTAAGGAAATAAGGGTATCGATCAGCTTGCGGATGGTTGTTAGATCTATACCGTTTTCCGGTTGGTGTGTCCAGCAAAGGTTAGCGGGCGTGATCACGGAGCACGGTCAAGAACTCCTCAACCAGCTCGCTCGTCGAGCTTCCGGGGCACGGAATCAGGTCGGAGATGACGGCAACTGAATCCGCTCCAGCCTGAATCACGGCGGCGCAGTTAGAGCGGGTTATGCCTCCGATGGCGACCAGCGGTTTAGCGGTCATGGCGCGGGCGGTGCGAACCCCCTCGAGGCCGATCACGGGATCTGGATCCTGCTTCGATGCCGTGGCGAAGACCGGTCCGATGGCCACGTAGTCCGCCGGGCCGTCTGCCGCGTTCAGAAGCTGGCTCTCACCGTGAGTCGATACGCCGATCAGAACCCCGGTGCCGAGCGCCGCGCGGGCCTGTGCCGGTGATAGATCCTCCTGGCCGACATGGACTCCGTCGTAGCGCGCAGCGGATGCGAGAGAAACCCGGTCGTTCAGGATGAGACAGCTATCGGACGCTGGGAAGATGGTGCGCAGCAGCGCTGCCCGCTCCAGCACCACCTCGTCCGTTGCCTCTTTGTCGCGGTATTGCAGAAAGCGGATACCGGCCTGGCGCAATTCACGAGCGAAGCCTTCGATCGAAAGCTCCGCCCGGAGTAGGAGGCCCGCGTCCAGAATGGGATAGAGCGGAGGAAGCCTACACTTGTGCAAGGAGCTCACGGCGCTGCTTCTCCCGTTCGAAGAACCGCTCCATGAACTTGGTGTCGAAATTCCCCTCGCGGAATTCCTGGTCCTCCAGGATGCGGCGGTGCAGCGGGATAGTGGTGTGGATGCCCTCCACCACAAACATCTCGAGTGCACGGGACATGCGGGCCATAGCTTCCGCCCGGTCATTGCCATGGACAATCAGCTTGGCAATGAGCGAGTCGTAATAAGGCGGCACGATGCCCTCGGCGTACTGCGCAGTATCCACACGCACGCCGTTGCCACCAGGAACGTTGAAGGCGGTGATGCGTCCAGCTGACGGTGTGAACTTCTCCGGATGTTCGGCATTGACCCGGCACTCAATGGAATGGCCGCGAATTGGAATCGACTCCGGAAGAATGCTGCCCAGGTTTTCCCCTCCGGCAATGCGCAGTTGCGCTTTCACCAGGTCGACGCCCGTCACAGCCTCGGTGACCGGGTGCTCCACCTGAATACGGGTATTCATCTCGATGAAGTAGAGCTTGCCGTCCTCATCCATAAGGAATTCCACCGTACCCGCGTTCTGATAACCGATGGAGGTCAAGCACCGTTTGAGTGTCTTGGCGATGTCTTCACGAATCCTGGGCGTCACCTTGAGCGAGGGCGCCTCTTCAATCAGCTTCTGATGACGGCGTTGGATCGAGCATTCACGCTCTCCCAGGGAGACGACGTTGCCGTGCTCGTCGGCCAGGATCTGGAACTCGATGTGCCTGGGGCGCTCAATGAATTTCTCCATGTACAGGTCGCCGTTGCCGAAGGCGTTTGCCGCCTCGGTCTGCGCCGCCTGGTAGAGCTGGGGCAGTTCCTCTTCAGAGCGGATGACGCGCATGCCGCGTCCGCCACCGCCGGCCGAGGCTTTGAGGATGACCGGAAAACCAACCGAACGGGCCCATGCCAGGGCCTCTTCCTCGTTCTGCAGCACGCCTTCCGACCCAGGCAGGATCGGTACCTTCGCCCGCTTCATCGCCTGGCGAGCTTTTTCCTTCTCGCCCATGAGCCGTATGGCCTCGGGGGTGGGGCCGATGAATTTGATATTGGAAGCGCGGCAGACTTCGGCGAAGTTCGCGTTTTCACTGAGCAGGCCGTAGCCGGGATGAATCGCATCGACATCGGCGATTTCCGCGGCCGAGATCACTGCGGGCACGTTCAAATAGCTCTCTGCCGATCGCGGCGGCCCGATGCAGATTGCTTCATCGGCAAAGCGGACGTGGAGTGAGTTGCGGTCTGCTTCGCTGTAGATGGCAACCGTGCGGATCCCCAGTTCCTTGCAGGCGCAGATGACCCGAAGTGCGATTTCGCCGCGGTTGGCGATGAGCAGTTTTCGAAACATAGGTTCCAATCGGGGCCTGACCTCTTCGTAGAGTTGCTGTGACGGTTACGCCGCGGAAAGATCTAGTGCAGCCGGAGAGCGAAAAGCGGCTGGCCGTATTCCACCGGCTGGCCATTGGTGACCAGGCGCTTCACGACTTCGCCGGCGCCGTCCGATTCGATCTCATTCATCAGCTTCATGGCTTCGACGATGCACAGCACCTGGCCGTTTTCGACCGTATCCCCTATCTTGACAAAGGCGGCCGCACCCGGCGAAGACGACTCGTAGAACGTGCCTACGATCGGAGACTTGACGATGTGCAATTTCTCTTCTTCGACCAAGGGCGCTGGGGCGTCTGCGGCCGATCCGGCAGAGGTTACGGCATGAATGCCTTGCGAAACAGCCGGGGGCATATGCCCCGAGGGCGACAACAATTGTCCGAGACGGGCGATATCCAGGGCCGAAGCGGCGGGTGCCGGCGCCCGCTGGCCGAACTTGAGGCGAATCTTGAAGTCGCCGCGTTCGAATTCGAAATCGCCAATATCGTATTCTTTCAGGAACTCGATCAGTTCCTTTAACTCTCTTATTTCATCAGGCGTCATGAATCTCTCGTCTGCATCAGAGTTGCGTCCAACCGGTGGATGCGGGGGTTAGTACTTGCCCGCCGTTCCGGGTAACGACAACCATATCTTCAATGCGCACTCCAAATTGACCTGCAATGTAGACGCCGGGTTCGATGGTGACAACCATCCCCGGCAAAAGGAACTGCGACTGGTCCGCGGCAATGCGGGGTGGTTCATGAATCTCGAGCCCTACGCCATGGCCGGTGGAATGAGTGAAGTACTCAGCCAAGCCAGCCTTGCGAAGGACGCTGCGCGCTGCTTCGTCTACGTCACCACAGGAGACTCCTGGCTTGACCGCCTTGACGGCCGCCTGCTGCGCCTCCAGCACAGAATCATACGTGAAGCGCTCCCGGCGTGTTGGCGGCCCCAGGAATACCGTGCGCGTCATGTCTGAGCAATAACCATTGAGAATAACACCGAAGTCTAGAGTTAAGAAGCCTTTACGGGGCAACCGCTGGGATGTCGCGCGGCCATGGGGCAAGGCCGAACGGGGACCGCTGGCGACAATGGTCTCGAAGGACATGCCTTCGGCTCCCCGGGTTCGGGCGCTGTGTTCCAACAGGGCGGCGACCGCCGTTTCCGGCATCCCTGGCCGGATCTGGGGCAGGAGTTCATGGAACAGGACGACGCCCAAGCGAGCAGCTTGTTTCATCAGCCGGAGTTCGTCCTCATCCTTGATCAGGCGAAGATTGCGGACCAGGGGTTCGGCTAGCGGTTGGAAGAAACCCCTTCTTCCGGGAGGCAAGACTTTGCGGTAGTGTTCCAGGTCTGCAACCGTGGTCGTTTCGGGATCGAAGGCACAGTGGCTGACTCCGTTTGCGGCCAGCCATTTGCAAGCTTCGTCACGTGCGGACTTGGCAGCGATCACCACCCGGGCTGCCTGGGTTTCCTGCTTCGCCTGGACGATATAGCGGCCATCGGTGAACATGGCCGCACGACCGGCGGTGATGGCGAGGAGAGCGTTGGACCCGGTAAACCCGCACAGGTAGCGCACGTCTGGCAGATGCGTTACCAGCAAGCTCTGGATGTCCTGTTGTTTCATCTGCCGGCGCAAGCGGCGCAGCCTGGGTGCGTGATTCATCTGCTCAGGTATACCAGATGTTTGCCGCAGCTCACTGTAGCCAGTACACTTAGAGTGCACGGAAAGGCAAGTAAACCCTCATGCTCGTGGTCATGAAACCGCAGGCAACGGCGGAAGAAATTCAGGCCGTCTGCGAACAGATTCAAGTGATGGGCTTTCGCGCCCACCCCATGCCTGGGGCGCAGCGTACCGCCATCGGCATCACCGGAAATAGCGGCGCTGTCGAACAGGGCGATCTTGAAGAGCTGTCCGGCGTCGCAGAAGTGATTCGGGTTTCAAAGCCCTACAAACTGGTGAGCCGCGATGTAAAGCAAGAGGATACGGTCATCCGTTTCCCGGGCACCAATGCGACCATTGGCGGACGGGATCTGGCGGTGATTGCCGGACCCTGCTCCATCGAATCCCGGGAACAGGCCTTTACGGTGGCAGAGCAGATTGCGAAGGCGGGGGCGCAGTTCTTCCGGGGCGGCGCGTATAAGCCGCGCACTTCCCCGTATGCGTTTCAGGGTATGGGCGAAGATGGGCTCAAGATCATGGCCGAGATACGGGACAAGTTCGGCTTACGCATTGTTACGGAAGCTCTGGACAACGAGAGCCTCGACCTGGTGGCGGAGTATGCCGATGTGATTCAGATCGGGGCCCGCAACATGCAGAACTTTTCTTTGCTCAAGCGAGCCGGCCGGACCCGTAAGCCGGTTCTGGTGAAGCGCGGGATGTCGGCGACCCTGGACGAGCTGCTGATGGCTGCCGAGTACGTGATGAGCGAAGGCAATTACCAGGTGATTTTGTGCGAACGCGGAGTACGCACGTTTGCCGATCACACCCGGAATACCCTTGACCTGAGTATTGTGCCCGCGGTGCAGCGGCTGAGCCATCTGCCCATCATCGTGGACCCCAGCCATGGCACAGGCAAACGCAACATGGTTCTGCCCCTGGCGCGCGCGGCTGCCGCGGTCGGAGCCGACGGCCTGATGATCGAGGTGCATCACCAGCCGGACAAAGCTCTCTCCGATGGCGCACAATCCATGTACCCTGATCAGTTTGTTGAGCTCATGGATGAGATAGCGCAGATCGCCGATGCCGTTCACCGCTCTCTGCCCCGTGGAATCACGGTTGCCGAACCTGCCCCTGCCGCGAGGGTATAGAGAACTGAGTGCGACGCATGCTTAGCCGCTGCCTGCCCTGGCTGGCCCTGATCGCGCTGGGCGCCGTGGGTTGCCGGCAGAGTGATTTTCCCAACTATCCGGCGAATTATCGCGAGTACGCCTACATCAGTAATGGTGGCAGCAACACTGTGACCGTGCTCGATGTAGTGAACATGCGCCAGGATCGGGTGATCGCCGTTGGCGCCAGCCCTTCCGGGCTGGCGGTGAACCCGCGTCGAAATGAAGTGTATGTGGTGAATTCCGGCAGTGGCACCGTCACGGTGATCAATGCGGAGACCAACACCGTCGCTGCGACTATTCATGTCCAGCGGCAGCCCTATTTTATCGACGTGGATGCGCAGGGTGACCGCGCGTACGTGGCCAACTCGAAATCCAACAATGTTTCGGTGCTGGACCTTGCGCGCCGTCGTGAGATTGGGGTGATTGGCGCAGGTGAGGAACCCGGGATGGCCCGGATCGCCAACGACGGCAAGACGCTGGTGATTACCAATCGTGCCAGCGGCAGCGTCAGCATCGCCGATGTGCATTCGTTGAAGGTAAGAAGCAGCTTCGATCATTGCCCGGGGGCAACGGATGCCATCATCCTGCCTGATTCCTCCAAGGCTTTCGTTACCTGCTCCGCCGGGCACCAGATTATGGTGGTCGGGCTGGCCCATGCCGGGGGGAGCGATCCCGCCCCAACGGACGTTCTTCTCAGTTTTCTTGATGTAGGCAAGACCCCGGTCCACATCGCTCTGAAGCCGGATGGCGGGGAGGCGTTTGTCTCTAACTACGACAGCGACACCATCTCTGAACTCGCGACTTCCTCCAATGAGGTAGGTGGCGCGTATCTGATGGGGACACACCCGGTACGGGGCCTGGTGAGCGCAGACAATTCCCTGCTGTATGTGAGCGATTTTGGCGTGGGACGGGTGGGTATTTACAGCATTGACGATGGCAAGCTGCTTCGTCCGGGAGTGAAGGTGGGCGAGGGTCCCGACGCGATGGCATTTTCTGCTTCAGGGCGTTTTCTTTTGGTGGTGAATGCGCAGTCAGGGGATATTGCGGTGGTGCGCACGGCTAATCCGGCTTCCCTGTTCACGCTGTTCCCGGCAGGACGATCGCCGAATGACATCGTCGTGAAAGCGTTCCTGGTTCGGTAGGGGTTTCCCGTACAAAAAGATCCTGGGTGCCCCACATCTCGCGAAAAACGAGCGAGATGCCTCGATTTCCAGCACGCTGCGATAGGACAAGACCGCGTGTGCGCCTTTCATTGAAGAAACACGAAACTGAGTCCCGTAGGGACGGCTGAACTTAGCCCAGGACGCAGTCCTGGGCTAAGTTCAGCCGTCCCTACGGGACTCAGTTTGCAATCGGTTCTCACGCACACTCTTGTGCCGGGACAGTTTGGCTAGGGAGTTTGCTGTTCTTCTTTGGCGCGTTCCAGATCTGCCAGGTGAGCGAGACGCAGAGCGTGGCGTGAGGCTGAGTGGTGGGCTCCTGCCAACAAGAGCAGGCCGGTGATGAAGGCCCATAGCATCAGGCTGACGGAGACGGAGAAGGGACCGTAGACCGAATGAAGATCCATCCAGGGCAAAGCACCGATGTACAGCATCTTTGCCAATTCCCAGGACAGGCCGACCACAATCGCCGTCGGTAGAACGGCGCGTACGGGCAGCTTGCGGTTGGGAAGAATCCAGTAGATGAGGAAGAACAGGACGACACTGGCGGCGGCTGCCGAAATCTGCAGTAGCCAGTGGGACAGGAAGACAAACGCGACATTATTAATATGGCCGAAGAACAGGAATTGCAGGACCGATCGCTGCGCCGCGGTGACGGCAACGCTCAATAGGGCGATGGTGCCAATACTTGCGGCGAGACCCAGCGAGACGAGCTGATTCATAAGATAAGAGCGGTTCCGAGTGACACCCCAGACCCGGTTCAACGCCACTTCCAGGGGCAGGAAGACGCCGGTCGACGAGATGAGCAACAAAACTACCGATGCAAGCTGTACCCGACTGCGGGCATGCGCCACGATCTCCATGTTCTTGGTGACGAACTCCTGGCCGGTGGGGAGAAAGTAACGGATCATGTCCGCGATCGCGTTTTCCATAGCGTGGGAGTGGAAGACCACGCGCGCAATGGTGAACATCATCACGATGAATGGGAACAGGGACAAGATGGTATTGGCGGCAACGCTGAAGGCGTAGGTATGCACCTCAGTCTGGGCCATGTAGCGAGCAAGGCTCCAGATTTCCTTTCCCACGCCAGCGTTGCTGGATAATTTAGCCGGCGGCTTCGGTCTGGCGGGGACACCAACGAGTGCGTCGTCTTGTTCTGCCATTGCCACTGTCCGGGGTATCGACACGCTGGGCATCATAGGCATTCATGCTAGCAGTCTGGGCATCCACTCGAAATGACCCACACGATCCAGCAACTACAACCTTGATACCGTTTGGTCGATTCCCGTTGGTTATCTTATGGCTCAGGCAGGTAAATTTCTCTTGCACTCAATTCCAATTCCTGCCATAACATCATCAAGCTTGAACAGAAGTTCACTGTTCGAAACGCTCGGAAGGCCAATTGGTGTAATTGTTGCATCCCTCAAAGCATTCCAGGTCAACCACGATTTGCCGTAGACACATAGCGGCCGCCCGTGGTGTCTCTAGGATGCCCGAGATGCTTAATCAAGACTGAAAGGAAGTCGCTTGAAGGAAAATGGCGTGGTCAAGTGGTTCAACGGAGCCAAAGGATATGGGTTTATCCAACGTTCCACTGGTGAGGACGTCTTCGTACACTTCTCTGCTATTCAGGAGAACGGATATAAGACTCTGAACGAGGGCGACGCGGTCGAGTTCGAATGCCAGCAAGGACCCAAAGGACTCAACGCCGCGAACGTGGTCCGCAGCGCCTGAAATTAGATCAGAGGTGGTCGCCGGCATTGGTCTCGGCGGTTGAGAGGCGAGCCAGGGCCCATTGTGCTGCCTCGGCAAGCACCGGATCGGCGGCGGCAGCCCACTCCCGAAGTTTGGGCAGATAGCCGGCAAGTCCACTGTTCCCCATGGCGATGGCTACATTGCGCAACAGGCCACCCAGCTTGGTGCGTTGCACGGGAGACTGCCGGAACCAGGTGCGGAAGCTCTCCGCATCCAGTTCCGCAAGCCAGGCGAGGGCCGGGTTGACCAGTTCCGGGCGGACCGCCAGTTCCGGATCTGTACTCAGCGGAGCCCGGCGATTCCAGGGGCATACGTCCTGACAGATGTCGCAGCCGAAGACTTGGCGTCCCATTTGAGAACGCAACGGCTCGGGAATGGGCCCGCGCTTCTCAATCGTCAGGTAGGAGATGCACAGGCTCGCGTCCATCTGATATGGCGCGATCAGAGCACCGGTTGGGCAGGCATCGATGCAGCGGGTGCAGCTGCCACAGCGGTCTTCCGGAAACGTGACCGCGCGAGCGGATGGCAGCTCGAGGCCGGTAAGAATCACGCCCAAAAAGAGAAACGAACCCAGCTGCTGGTCGAGGATGCAGGTGTTCTTGCCGATCCAGCCGATGCCTGCGTACAGGGCGCAAACCCGCTCTACCAGGGGGCCCGTATCCACATAGCACCGGGACGGGAAGGGGCCAAGCTCTTGCTGCAATCGCTGCTCCAGTTTCTTAAGCCGGGCCAGCAGGACATCGTGGTAGTCGCTCGGCCGTGACGGGCCTTGGGAAGACTCGGACTGATAACCAGTCCAGGCGTAGCGGGCTATCCAGGCGCTCTCCGGTGAGACTGGGTCCATGGACCTGGGTGCGTCCACGTTGTAGTTTGCGGCACAGACGATTACGGATCGGGCCCACGGGACGGCGATCCGCGGTGAGGATCGCAGGAGGCGGTTTTTCTGGTCGCGGCGCTTCAGGTACTCCATCTCGCCCGCATACCCGCGCTCGATCCAGTTCTCGTAGTAGGTTTCGAACTCAGTCAGCCCGGGCTCCCCGGGCTGAGGAACCGGAGCGATGCCCGACTTGGAAAAACCGGCCTCCTGAGCCAGCGCGACGATCTGGTCTTGAATGGCGGTTTCAGGCATGAACCTACATTCTAGTGTTACTCCGCGATGTTGGAGGCCAGCGTCTCGATGAAGCCGATGTTCTGCGCCAGCTGTGGGGGCAGTCCATGCCGTTCCGCCAGATATTCCAGGGTGTTGTAGGAGACCCAAACCCTTTCCTGTTCATCCTGCCAGATCAGGATCTTGAGTGGCAGGTCGATGGCGATGCTCGGCGCCGCGAGCATCAGGGGGGTGCCTCCCTTTGGATTGCCGAAGATGAGGAGCTTGGTCGGACGCATTTTCATTCCCACCTTCGCTGCTTCGCCACTGTGATCGATGAGTGCGAAGACGGGGATTCCCTTTGCTTCGAGGATATTCTGGAGTTTGCCCAGGGTGTCATCGACCGAATGCTTGCTGGGTTTGTTGACGATTCCGTTGGCCATGAGCTCCTCCTCAGTCGTCGCTCTTGATGTCAGATGTGACGTCCTTAGGATAAGTCTCATCGGTGCGGCTGGAACCTGTGGAGCAGAGAGTGCGTATCACTCATGGGGGCTAAGGTAGCCTTGCGGGGTAAGTATCGATGATCAAGTTTTTGCTGTGGTGTATTCTCTTTCTTCTTTGCTGGCCTCTGGCGATCCTCGCGATTGTCCTGTATCCGCTGGTGTGGCTGATCCTGTTGCCGTTCCGCCTGGCCGGCGTCGCCGTGCACGGTGCACTGGAGCTGGTTGTGGCCCTGATTACGCTGCCCGCGCGGTTGCTTCGCGCGATTTAGGGTTGCGCGTAGTAGCCGGTGCGGGTGCGTGCGGTGACGCCGGGTTTTGCGACCTGGACGAGGACATTGTGATATTCGTCGCGACGATCGGCTGGAGCAGGAACAAAGGACAATTCATAGTAGGCCTCAGTGTCGGCCATGCATTTATCGAGGAGCGAGACGACGTCGTTGCTGGAGCTGAGGGCCAGTCCTCCGCTCTGCACGGCTAAGACTTGCAGGCTTAGGTCTCCGACGTTGACCTGGCTCGGCTTGCTCACACCTTTCAGAAAATCCTGATAATACAGGGTGCGGGCTACTCCTTCGTTGGAGCCCAACGGATCTACGCTGTACAGAGTTATCCTCGCCTGCCGGAGCTCAGTGGATAGTCCGACCACGGAGCCGAAAATCTGGTTCTGTTGCTTGTAGTCGAGGTCGATGCGGGCACCGGAAAGGATTGGCCACCCCGGAGAAATCCAGAAGACCATCTTGCGTCCGGGGAGTTTGGCCGCTTGCTCGACGAGCTCACGAAGAGCCGTCATGGAGAGCTGAAAGCGGTCGTTCGCCTCGTATTGCGAAGAGCGGCGGATGTCGCGCAGACCAATGTCGTAGTGGTCGAAAGATTCGCTGAGGCCGTTGCCGTCGGTGGAAAAACCTTGTTCGAGCTGTGTTCCCTTATCGGTGAAGAATGCAAGGGTCATCGGCTGGGCCAGACGTCCGCCATTAGCGCGCAGAAACTTGTCGATCTGTCCGCGCTCGTAAGCGATGGTCTGGTACGCGGTGTTCACGGCGTCGATCACCAGGATGACGTGGACGGGGTCCTGGCTGCCGCTACGAGCCCGGAAGGACGCGATGCGTTGCGGAGATTTGTTGTCAAAAATGGTGAAGTCCTGCTGCTGCAGACCGGCGACCGGTGGCCCGGACTTGGGCGTAACGACAACATCGAGATCGATCCTCGAGGCGGGGGCCGAAGCCGGCGGCGGCGTGTTCTGCTGTGCGAAAAATACGGCGGTGCATAGCACCGGGGTGAGCAGGAGAAATCCGATGCGGGTGCGGATGGACATGACTTCCCTTCAGAAGGCTGCGCAGTCCCCGCCAAAGATTACATAACCGGCAAGGTTGCTACAGCTATGACGAAGGGAGTGTCCGCAAGAGTTTCGAGCGCAAGAGCGATTCAGCTTCAGGTGTCCTGCAGCGCTCAGCTTCCGCCGGTCAGTACAGGAATATCCTCCAAGGCTTCCTCCTCCGCCAGGAACTCTGCGGCGAGCTCTGGGTCTTCAGCGCCTTCCACGTCCCTGAGTCTGCGTTGGATGGCCTTGGTGCGAGTCTCGGCATTGTCGATCGTGTTTTGTGCCTCGCCCAGCTTCTTCTTGACTTTTGCCAGGACGCCGGCGTACTTGCCGAATTCGATTTTTACTGAGCCCAGGGTTTCCCAGACCTCGCTCGATCGTCTTTCGATGGCAAGGGTTCGGAACCCCATTTGCAAGGCACTCAAGAGTGCGGCCAGTGTACTCGGTCCCGCCAACACGACGCGGTGCTCCCGCTGGATAGAGTCAGCCAAGCCAGGGTATCGCATGGCTTCTGCATAGAGTCCTTCGGAGGAAAGAAACAGGATGCCGAAGTCGGTGGTCCGGGGCGGTGCAAGGTACTTTTCGGAGAGGTCCTTTGCGCTTAGGCGCAACGCCGCTTCCAATTGCCTCGCGGCTCGGTCGACGGCTTCCCCATCGCCCCGTTCAGATGCGTACATCAAACGCTGGTAGTCCTCGAAAGGAAACTTTGCGTCAATCGGGAGCCAGACTGGCTCGCCGTGGCTATCGCGGCCCGGCAACTTAACTGCGTATTCCACGCGTTCGTCCGGGAGCGCGGTGGCCACGTTCTTGCGGAACTGATCCGGGGCCAGGATCTCTTCGATGATCGCGCCCAGCTGTATTTCTCCCCAGGTCCCCCGTACTTTGACGTTGGTCAGCACTCGTTTCAGATCGCCTACCCCGTTAGCCAGCGTCTTCATTTCTCCCAGCCCGGTGTAAACCTGTTCCAGGCGCTCACTGACCTGCTGGAATGACTCTCCCAGCCTGGACTCCAGCGTTCCCTGCAGCTTCTCGTCGACAGTCTGCCGCATTTGCTCCAGCTTTTTCTCGTTATCGACCTGGATGTGGAGCAGCCGGGTATCCACCGTGTTTCTCATCTCGGTCAGTTCGGCGTTCTGCATGTTGGAGATGCCGGTAAGAGTTGACAACACGCCGTCGCCGAGGTTCCTGAACGAGGTCCCAGTCTCCTCACGCAGTTGCGAGAGGCTCGCGTCGACGCCTGACTGCAAGAATCGAATCGCGCCGGCAACAGCGTCGGCTTGCTGGCTTTGCAGGGAGTGGGTTTGGCTGATGGTTGTATCCAGCGAAGACTTGAACTCTACCAGCCTGGCCGATAGCTCATCCTGCAGCCTGGTAGATGAAACAACGACAGCCTGAGTGAGTCCGTCGACCTTGCGGCCGGATTCCGTGGTAAAGAGATCCAGGCGCTGCTCTATTCCCGAGCGGAGAAGCTCAAGCCTCTGGTCATTCAACCTGGTGAACCCTTCCAGCTTTGCGGAAACGGAGTCTCCGATGCCGGTCAGAAGGCTCACGACCTCACAACGGAGCCCTTGCGCCTGGGCGGTCTGCTCCACGCGATTGCGAGCGCTCTCCTCACGTGCGGATCGCTCCGACTGCTCCAAAAGTGCCTGCAGCCACTCGATACGGCCAAGGACAGGCGACGACAGGTCAATCGCCTTCGCGGTGAGGTTGGAAAGCTTGCGCATTTGCATAAAAAGCACAAGCAACAGAAGCCAACAGACGGCCAACATAGAGACTATCGCCAGGGTGTCCATTCATTTCCCTTTCCACGTGCATTGCCGGTGAGGTGTTATCCCTCACCGGCGATCGAGGCTGGTGCATTCTGATGGACGCTCTGCACCGGAAGCGGTACTGGAAATTGAAGTGGCTCCGCCAGTCCGAGGGGGAGATATTCGCCGAGATACCACGCCACAAACCGGCGTATGCCGTCTTCGATGGAGACGTGAGGGCTGTACCCCGTAACTTCTTTCAGCCTGTCAACGCAGGCCTGGGTTTCGTAGACATCGCCCGGCTGCATGGGCATCAGGCGAATGTCGGCTGTTTTCCCCAGGCAGGACTCGATGGTGCGAACCAAGTGGAGCAGTTCGACCGGCTGTTGATTCCCGATATTGCATAGCCGCATAGGGGCCTGAGCGCCTGGTCCGTGCTTGCCATCCCCTTTCGGCGGTAGCGGTAAGAGACGAACAATTCCTTCCACGATGTCGTCGACAAAAGTGAAGTCGCGCTGCAGGCGGCCAAAGTTATAAAGTTCAATGATGCGGCCACCCATGACCGCATCCACGAATTTGAAAACTGCCATATCCGGCCGTCCCCACGGACCGTACACGGTGAAGAATCGCAGTCCCGTCGTCGGGATGTGAAACAGGTGGCTATAAGCGTGGGCCACTACCTCGTTGCTTTTCTTGGTCGCGGCGTAGAGGCTGACCGGATAATCGGTCGAGTCCTCTTCGGCAAAAGGGATCTTATTGAAGGAGCCGTAGACGGAGCTCGAAGAAGCGAATACAAAGTGCCGGCAGGTACACGCGCGAACTCCTTCGAGTACATTCACGAAACCGACCAGATTGCTGGCCACATATTCGTCTGGGCTGGTAAGGGAGTGACGTATTCCCGCCTGCGCTGCGAGATGAACAACGGCTTCGAACTCGCCGTCGCGGAAAAGACTTTCGACCCGTTCTTTATCTGCGAGATCAAGCGGGAAAAACCAGAATCGGGGCCCTATGCAGAGCTTCCTAAGCCGCGCGTCCTTGAGTCTCGGATCGTAATAATTGTTCAGGTTGTCCACACCGACAACCTCAAATCCATCCTCAAGAAGCCGGCGAACGACATGCGCGCCAATAAAACCCGCGGCGCCGGTCACCAGAATACGCTTGTCTCTTACCTTATTCATCATTCTTCTTTCTGACTTACTTAATGCGAGCGCGTTGCGTCCCGCATCCCATGTCGACTTATTCATTGCATTCACGATTTTCATGAATACCTACGAACGATCTCCTCCTGCTGCGGTCGCGATCAATCAATAAGCGCCCTGTCCGGTGATGACTACCCTCGCGGTACGCGCCAGGATATTAAGATCCAGCCAGGGAGACCAGTTGCGAACGTAGTAACTATCCAGCCGAACTCGATCTCGACGACTTACCTGGTTTCGTCCGGAGACTTGCCATAGACCCGTGAGGCCCGGGGTGACCCGACAATACAGGGAGAAATTAGGTCCGTAGGCTGATATCTCGTCCTCCACGATGGGGCGTGGGCCGACCAGGCTCATCTCACCCCGCAATACATTCCAGAACTGGGGTAGTTCATCGAGGCTTGTTTTCCTCAAAAATTTGCCCACGCGGGTGACACGAGGATCGCAGCGCAGTTTGCGTTCCCGCAGCCACTCTTCACGCAGGGCTTCGTCCTTCGCCAGGGCATCCTGCAGCAACTTATCCCCGTTGACGTGCATGGTCCTGATTTTCCAGATGCGGAACTTCGAATGACCGCGACCGATCCGGCGATGACCATAAAAAATGGGCCCGGGGGACTCCAGTCTCACCAGCAAGCCCACCACGAGAATGGTGAGCACCACCGCCGGAACGGTGAGGGCGACCGCCAATAGATCGATGGCGCGTTTGGTAAATCTCGGGAGAGGTAGAAGCAGATCTCTTCTGAACTCAACCGCTAAACAATCACCCAGCTGGCGAGCGTCCACGGTCAGGCTGTAAAGGTCCGTGGAACTGTGCATCATCATCAGACGCGGGAAAATGCTTTCGAACTTCTCCAGTTCTTCCAGCAGCTTGCCGGAACCTGCATCGGGGAGGGCGATCATGGCACGCTCCACCCCACTGGCCCTCACTGCAGCAGCGAGCCGAATATCCACGACCGGCAGGGTGTGCCTGGGCAGAGTGGGGCAAGAGGACGAGAGGACGACCACCGGCCTCAGCCCGATCTCGGGATGATTTTCCAGCTCCCGGATGATCTCAATCGATTCGTCTCCGGTGTAAAAGACGGCCACCGGAATGCCCCACCAGGATCTATGGCAAATTCGGGCCCGCACCACGGATCGCAGTAAGGGGGTAACAATGATCGCCACCATCCACCATAAGAGAAGAACCCGGCCGGGGTATTTATCCGAGCTTCGAGTGACAAAGATCAGGCCCGCCGTCACCAGGAAACTAAGCGTCACAGCGAGGACCAGGCGGCGAAGCTCGGTGACTGCGTTATGAATGACGCCGGGATAGAGATGAGAAGAGAAAAAGATCGCGATAAACACTCCAAGAACGGGCCAGAGGGCCAAATAGCGATGGATGTCCAGACCTCCACTGCTGGCGCGTTTGCCCAGGAGGACCAGGCTTCCCGTAAGCATGATGGCGACACCGTCACAGGCGAAGAACACCAAGGAGCATGGCAACGGGTGGCAGCGGATTTTAGGCGGACCGGTGAGCGGATAGGCCGCATCTACCGGGAGTGCAGTTATCGAAGCCATTTTGCCTCCGAATACCTAGGTCGAGTGCGGCTTCACAATTACTGTGACGTGATGATGATGCGCGGAGTGGTTTCACGGGGACACACCACGGAAACAGTTATTTGCTCTTACAATCCTGGACGCGCCATCAGCCGAGGGCCTGTTCAGTACCCTGATCCAAACCCCCGCGGGAAATTCAGGTTTGGCCAACAACCAATTGCGGACCGCTGTAGCCGAGAGATTAGTGGGAGAACCTGAAGACTTTATGCGCAGCGAGATTAAAAATTATTCACCGAGGCATCGCAGGAGTGGTTTCCAGAAGCTGCTTCGGAGCTAGAGACATAGGGTCCCGCGGAGCGCTTTTGGAGTCTCGTCTGACTCCCCGCAGCTGGGGCGACGCATTGCATAGTGCGCCATCTGGAGCCGGCGGTTTCGCCGGTTAGGAGAGGATGGTGCGGCAATCATGAGCGATTGGCTACGCTCGCCGCACCTGCCCATTCAATGGCTGCGGGACCGAATGTGGCGGCAGGGCGCCATGGCCATTCGACTCCGCCGGCGGAGCACTCCCGGAGGCAAGGGTGTAACCGATGCCTCGGTTGGTTTGAATTAATTTTTGTGGGAAGTCGCGATCGACCTTGCTTTCGTAAGGCACTGATATACACGTCGACCACGTTGGTCAAACCCTCGAACGAGGAGTTCCATACGTGCTCCAGGATCATGGTTCGTGTCACTGGACGGTTGGCGTTTCTCACCAGGTATTCCAGCAGCAGGAATTCTTTTGGGCGGAGATCGATCGCCTTGCCCAAGCGTGCGGCTCTTCTGCGGATCAGATCCAATTCGAGGTCGCCGGAACGAAGCACGTTCACCTTGTTGGCGGCGGCGAGATCGGCAGCTGCCTGCCGTAAGCGTATGGAAAGGCCAAGACGGACTGCCAATTCCGAGGCAAAGAACGGCTCCCGCACGCAGTCATCCACACCGGCTTCAAACAATTGCAAACGTTGCTCCAGGTCAAGGTATCGGGCGAAGACAAACAGCGCTGCGTTGGAGTTCTCCTGACGCAGCAGTTTCACCAGCAACACAATGTCCCCAAAGATAAGGGAATCCGAATCGACCAGGACACCCTCGTAGGGCGCAAACCGGGTAAGCTGCAGGCACTCCCTCGCGGAGACAACCGTTTCCACAACGAACTGAGCGGAGCTGAGCGCCTTTGCAACTCTTCTTTGCAGATCACAGCGGGGTAAGAAAGTGAGCACCTTCAAGAGTATCTCCAGGATCGTAACCGCGATCGAGCGGACTCCGGGAACCTGTCGTTCAGCAGCGTCACGATTGCTGTGTCCGATCTGCCCTCGTTCGGTGGGGCTGTTCCTGGTGAAATGCTGGTGCACGGCATCTTTACCGTTACACCTATCGTGAACCGCTATACCGGTAAGGCAAAGCGCCTTTGCATTACGTCGGTAGAGGCTGCAGTGTCAACATCAAGATTTAGTAAGAGAGCGCTCAATGAATCCCCGGGATCGCATCCGGCAGGTCTTTCACTGAGCCGCTGTATTCGGTACTCCGCGTAGCGAGAGGAGCGAGGAGTAAGGCACGAGACAGAAGTGAAAATCCCAATCCGGACGATGAGAGCAACTTACATAGTGAAGAAGCAATATCAGAGTTCATTTGCTCTGTCAATTGTATCTAATCTACTTCTTAATAGCCTGTTGATTGTGACAAATAGGATCGCACTGGCGGATCGGCGGCACGGGGGTTCAGCTGCTTGCCCATTAATCCCCACTGCCTAAGTGCCGATACGACTTACATGAGGAATAAACTATGTGTCGCAAAGTGGTGAGGGAGCAGCCATGACTGTTGCTTATCGGAAACGCCCAGATCTGTTAAGGGCGCTAAACGCCAAGTAATCATAGGCCTCCAACGCACTTGCCGGAGTAGGTGTCCAAGGATTAGCAGCGGCAGGTCTTTGTTACGTGTAAGCAACATCACGAGTGAAACCCTCGGACTTTGCGACTCTGCGCCGTAGTCTCCGGGCAGTGCACATTTGCACTTCCAAGGAGAGACCCCCATGCTGAAACAGATTGCTCGCAAGATCGCCGTCAGTGCAACCCTCCTCGCGCTGGTCACCCCAGTCGCCCTCGCCTCAACCCCACTTGGCACGGATCCAGAGCCGGGAGTTGTTCACACGATCCTCGCTTTTCTCGGTTTGGCGTAAAATGTCTTTTTGCTAAAGCGGTCTTCACAATCACTGTGGCCGATGCGAGGGCGAAGATGGTTTTCTGGCAGACGTGCCAGCCGGGTCTATCGGGTGCGGCTTTGGTTCAAGAAGCCACACCCGGTTCGGCGGACTCCATCTTCACCATGTATCCGGGATCGTCCACAGCTATTAGGACCGCAAAGGCCGCACCGGCCTAGACTGGATGCATTGAAGGAGACTCTCGCATGCATCTTACCGGTCTGGATCTCCTGTTCTGGGCGGCTGGTTTTCTGGAGAATCTCGGCTTGCTTTTCGTTCTCTGGTATCGGCGTCGGGCCGAAGGATTCCCCTTCTTTACAGCGCTGATCACACTGGTTGTCATCAAAACGATTGTTCTGTACCTCGTGCTGCGTTACGGGACCAAGGACGGCTATTTTTATACCTACTGGTCGTTGACCGTCCTCGATACGATACTGCAACTTTGCGTTGTCTACGAGATCGCCTCGCGCGTTTTCCGGCCACTGGACGTTTGGGCGCACGACGTGCGAAGCAGCTTTGCCTGGTTGTTTAGCCTGAGTTTATCGGTAGCGTTTGTTCTGACCTGGCTGGCGAGCCCGCCGGCGCGAACATGGATGCAATCTTTTTCCACTAAAGGAAACTTGTTCGCGGCTGCGCTGCAGAGCGAACTTTTCGTCGCCATGATGGCTCTGTCTATCCACGCACGACTTCCCTGGAGAACGCACGTGGCAAAGATTGCCCAGGGACTAGGAGCGTATTCCCTGCTCGGTGTACTCATCGAGACCGGCCATAGTTACTTCGGGGTCGGCCGGGAGTTACCAACCTTCATTGTTTTGTCTCATGTGCGCATGGCCGCATATCTGGCTTGTGTTAACTATTGGATCATCAGTTTATGGCGTAAGGAACGGGCGGTTCGCACCATGACGCCGGAGATGCGGGAAAAGATGTTTACTTTGCAAATGCTGTTGGAATACGATCTTGAGGACTTGCGATCGCGTAAAGAGCTGTGAATACGCATAACCTCCATTTCGTCACTGCGATTGGGCTTTTTGTTATCACTCTAGTCCTGATTGCAGGATATTACTATTTCCGGAGCCGCCGATCGTCGCCGGCGAGTTGGGAAGAGCTGTTGGCCAAACTAACCTGGATCGATCGGAATAACATCGCTGAAGTTGCTCTGGACCTGGTGGACGAATCGGGCCAACCCAAGGTAGCCGAGGACGCCGGAAGTTTGGATCCATCGCAGGTATGGAAATTAATCGGTGGGCTGAAGGGACTCGAAGTCCTGGAGAGAAATAGCGAAGTACTGATTGATCTGGCTTTCTATGTCCAGCAGTGGTACCCGGAGGCGCTGGTAATCGCGGAACGGCTGCGACTGGATGCGCGGGAACTGAAGTGGCATGTCGAGCGTCTCAAAGGGGCAGCCCAGAAGGGTAACCTGCAAATATCCTTTGCCTTCTATGCGCAGCGCGCCGTGGTCAGCTACTATCGCATGACCCGCCGGGTGCTTAGCCTTTACGAGGCAGGTAATTTCTCCATGCTTGCGGAGCTGCAAAAGGCGTTGTAGAGACCGTCTCGATGGACGACCTTCCGTTAACCCCTCGGTTTTGCGTTTTTCCGCAGGCTGTAAAGCCGTGCCCTACGTTCAGACACCCTTTCCTATGCTTATGCGAGCCTGTCAGGGCGCCAATCGGATGGCCACCACGATCACGCGCCCGATGTTTTCGATTTCTGTGCGGTACTTCCACCTCCGGCTGGAGGCGGGCGACAGGGGATGCGGGATGAGCGTCAGCCAGTCCGCGCCTTTGTCTAATTCACACCAGCCGCAAACGTAGCCCTCCCGGGTCATAAGGAAGTAGATGGGCCGCTGAAATTCGTGGGTCCAGTCTTTCCGCAGAGAAATTGCGCGTTTCTGGGTATCGATCTGAACGATGGAGCCGGCCGGAATCATGGGATCCAGGGTGAGGTCGCGTTTGCCGATGATGCCCCGCCGGTAGGGCGCCAAGGACTGACCATTGTCGGTCGCGAGCAACGAGGTCTCATCAGGCAGCAGATCCGGGAAAGGCAGATCGGGGAGTAGATATCTCGCCTGGGCTTCCAGTGGTCCTTCCGTGAGCAATATGGTCGCATTTGGGCCGGACAACTGCTTGAGATTCAGGGCGGGTTCATTTGACGGATGCATGGAGCGAAGTAGTTGCTCCGTCGGCACGTTGTAGATGGAGGCTAAAGCGATGAGCTTGTTGACCGTCAATTCGTGCTCTTCGCGTTCCAGGCGATCAAGCCAACTGGCCGAGACCTGGTAGGACTGACTACCGCGTTCCTGGGCAAAACGGAGGCTGCGTTCCTCAACCTCTCGCAAAGAGAGTTGCCATTGCCGTCGAATCGCACGGAGCCTTGCACCGATTCCTGCCATGAGCGTGCCTTTCTGTCCCGCCCCTAGTTGCAGACGCAAAGGAATGATTGTTGCACACTCCCATTCGCCCCGGGGGAAGGAGCGTTTGGCATTCCCGAGAAATCACTTAAATAACTATACTTAATCGATTCTGTAATTTAATTCCTTTCCGTCCGCGGCGCCTCAGGCTGGATGCGCAAGATAGTTGTTTGAGTGCTGCCTCGCGGCATCAGTCGCAGCAGTGAGTTTCCCTGGGGAAGCTATAGCTCAGCAGTGGCACTGTTCCCTCCGAGGCGGCCGGTATCCGGGCTTGGGCAGGCCGTCATGCAGGTAAAGATATAGCCGACGCCACGCTTGGTCTGAATTAACTTTTGCGGGAAGTCTCGATCGATCTTGCTTCGCAGCGAGCTGATATACACGTCGACCACGTTCGTTAAACCTTCGAATGATGAGTTCCACACGTGCTCGAGAATCATCGCCCGGGTAACCGGGCGGTTCACATTCCGCAGCAAGTATTCAAGCAGGAGGAATTCTTTCGGCCGCAGATCGATTTCCTTGCCCAGCCGAGTGGCCCTGCGCCGAATCAAATCCAGCTCGAGATCGCCGGAGCGCAGCTTATTGACCGTACGCGACGCAGTGGCACCGGAGGCTGCGCGGCGCAGGCGTATGGAGAGGCCAAGGCGTACTGTCATCTCCGATGCAAAGAACGGCTCGCGCACGTAATCATCCGCGCCAGCTTCGAACAGGGCTAATCGTTGCTCCAGATCAGGGTATCGAGCAAAGGCGAACAACGACGCATCCGCGTTCTCCCGCCGCAGCTGTTGTATCAGCGCCAGAGTATCTCGGAAGTCAATGGAATCTGAATCGACTAGAACACCGTCGTAGTGTGTGTGCTGCGTAGCGTACGAGCATTCTTTCGCGGATTCTACTGTCTGTACGACAAAGTGAGCCGCGCCGAGAGCCTTTTCGACTCGTCTCTTCAGATCATGCCGGGACAAAAAGCTGAGCACTCTCATACAAAGCTCCAAAAATGAAACAACGGTGCAACTGCCCGCACATCGGCATAACGAGACGAAGCCTGTGGGACAAGCTGCATCTCGGCAGAACCGCAACGATTGATACGTGGATGTGGCTCTTTGCACAAGAGCCGCAAAGGGGACATCGCGGAGTGCCCTCGCACTCACCTACGACAGCAGGTTAGGGGTGCAATCAAAGCCGCTGGACTCAATGCTCGGCGTAGGGCGAGAGGTTCCGGCCAAAGACAAGAGCAACAATTATCTTGACCTTTGCGACGATTGTGGACTTAAGACTAGGCCTATTTTTGACCGTTGTCTGACGCCATTTAACGCCGCCGGACATCGTGTGAAAGCGAACCACGTCCGCATTCTCTCGCCGCAATCAACGATCCAACCCCCATTGCGGCGCGAGTGCGCAAAGCCTGCAAGAACGGCCGCGCCTTTGCAGGGTCACCATGATTGGCACATGGCTATGGCTTGTTACCGTTAGGGAAGCCCCAAAACGGGTGAGGCGCGATACCACTTTCGGGAGCGCGATAAGGACATAATCTACCAACGCTGGACTCCACGAGAGTTAGCATTGGACCGGCGTTCAAGGTACGTCGGGCAATGCTTCCTGCCGAGAAAGCACAGAGTCTGCCCGTCCGCCAGAGCCGAGCACGCCCGGGAGCCGCCATGTCTCACTCTACCCGTCCCTTCCATCAGTTCTTCAAGGGGGTATCCTCGCTTGTCGTCAGCGCCTTGATCATCAGCGGTCTCGCTTCCTGTAGTGGCGGGAGTAGCAGCAGTGGCAGCAACAGTGTGGCGCAGCCCACACTGACTCTTTCTCCCTCGAGCATTCATTTAACCGCGGGCGCAGCCGGTCAGCAAGCTTCCCTGCTGTTGGGCGCGCCGGGAGGCGGGAGTGCGGCGACTGTCTCGATGTCCGGATTGCCTAACGGAGTGACCGTTTCCCCGGCGATACTGTCGGTGACGCCGGGAGTCGCTTTGCCGCTTACAATGACAGCGGCTTCCTCGACGCCCGCTACCTCGGGTACGGTAACGTTTACCACGACTGTCAATGGCCAGACCGCCAGCGCGCAGGGTTCGCTTTCGGTAACAGCGGCAACGTCCGCCGACTTTTCACTCAGCGTGATGCCGGCGTCGGTGAGCCTGACAGCGAACGGCACGGCGATCACTGTTTCCGTACTGGCGACGGCGCAGAATGGGTTTTCCTCGAACGTTCAAGTCGCGATCGCGGGGCTGCCGACGGGGGTGACAGCACAGCCGTCATCCCTCACGCTTACGCCGGGCACTGCCGCCACGCTCAGTCTGACGGCTCCTGCAGGAACAGCTGCCGGGTCTTCGACGGCCACGTTAACCGGGACTTCGGGGGCTCTGACGCACACAGCTTCGCTGCCCATCACCGTGATCACCCCACCACCGGCGCAAGCTGATTTCTCACTTGCCGTCAGCCCTCAGTCTCTAAGCCTGATCATCGGCGGGATGGGGCAAGCAGTCCAGTTGACGGCGACGGCGCTTAACGGGTTCACCGGGACCACCGCTGTGGCATTGAGTGGATTGCCCGCCGGGGTGACGGCCAACCCGGCGTCGGTTTC
This sequence comes from uncultured Acidobacteriaceae bacterium, assembly GCA_963830325.1. GTDB lineage: Bacteria > Acidobacteriota > Terriglobia > Terriglobales > Acidobacteriaceae > PALSA-350. Next base: position 35,862 of record CAWHMV010000017.1, on the reverse strand, counting down.
GCTTACTCCCGGCTCGCCCCAAAGCATTACCCTCACCGCGGCCAATAGCGCGCCGGCAGGGAGCGCTAACCTGGTATTCACCGGCACCTCCGGCTCGCTTACCCATACCGCCACGCTGGCTCTTACGGTGGCTGCCTCTGCAGGCGTGAACGTGACCACGTATCACGACGACAACGCCCGCGACGGATGGAATGCTTCGGAGACGATACTCACGTCGCAAAATGTCAACTTCAATAGTTTCGGCAAGCTCCGTGAATTGCCAGTGGACGGCAAGGTCGACGGTCAGCCTCTTTATGTAAGCAGCCTTTCTGTGGCAGGGCAGACGCATAATGTGCTGATCGTAGTTAGCGAACACGGGAGCGCCTATGCGTTCGACGCCGACACGGGAACCCAGATCTGGAAAGTAAGCGCACTGGGCGCGAATGAGACCACCAGTGACGATCATGGCTGCGGCCAGATCACGCCAGAGATCGGAATCACCGACACCCCGGTGATCGACCGCGCCCACGGGCCCAACGGTACTGTGTTCCTGGTTGCCATGTCGAAGGACGCGAGCAGCAAGTATCATCAGCGGCTGCATGCGTTGGATCTCGCCACCGGAGCGGAACTGCAGGGCAGCCCGACGGAGATTGCGGCCTCGTTCCCGGGAACCGGCTACGGTTCCAACAACGGGATGCAGGTGTTCGATCCCGGTCAATATGCAGAGCGGGTGGGTCTGCTATTGATGAATGGGCAGATTTACCTGGCATGGACTTCGCACTGCGATGAAGATCCGTATACGGGTTGGGTCATGGCCTACAGTGAAAGCACGCTCCAGCAAACCAGCGTGTTGAACCTGACGCCGAACGGGCCTTCCACGCCTCATTTTGGTGACGGCGAGGGTTCAGTGTGGATGAGCGGCGCCGGCCTGGCCGGGGATACGCAGGGCAATATTTTCTTCCTGGACGCGAATGGCACCTTCGACTCCACCCTGACCGCGAATGGCTTTCCTGCCCATGGAGACTTTGGGAATGCGTTCCTGAAGGTATCCACGACCGGGAACGTGCTGGCCGCGGCGGATTATTTCGCGGCTTACAACCTACAGTCGGAAAGTGACGCTGACCAGGATTTGGGCTCCGGAGGCGCCATGCTTCTGCCCGATCAAACAGATGCCAAGGGCAACACCCGGCATCTCGCCGTCGGCGCCGGCAAAGACACCAATATCTATGTGGTCGATCGCGACAACATGGGAAAGTTCAATGCCAGCAGTAATAATGCGGTTTATCAGGAGCTGCCGAATGCCCTCAGTGGAGGCGCGTGGTCCATGGCTGCTCTGTTCAATAACACCGTCTACTACGCCGGCACCGGCGATCACCTGAAGGCGTTTCCGATCACCAGTGCGCTGCTGGCGACGACTCCCGCCAGCGAATCGGTCACCAGCTTTCCCTATCCTGGAGCCACCCCGAGCGTAAGCTCGAACGGAGCGCAGAATGGGATCGTGTGGGCCATCGAAAACCAGAGCGGCGCGGGGATATTGCACGCCTACGACACGACGAACCTACCGACCGAGTTGTACGACAGCAACCAGGCGCCAAACAGCCGCGATCATTTTTCCGATAACAAATTTGTTCCTCCCATGATTGCCAATGGAAAGGTGTACGTGGGAACGACAAACAGCGTTGCTGTTTTTGGTTTATTGCACTAGAGGACCACACAGGCCTGCGTGGGGCGCGAAGGGCAGGGGTTTTGTATCAGGGCACGACTTTAGTCGGGCCGCAAAGAATGAAAAGAGAATTGGGCTTCAGCCCCTGCTAGGGCGTATCCTGCCCGAAATATTTGTCCGGAGAGAATTCTGGGCGAAAAGAGCCCAAGCGCTAAAGCCCAGATCTTGTTGGGTTCTTTCGGCCCGAGCTCCGCGAAGGGCAGCGGTTTTGTATCTGGGCACGACTTTAGTCGGGCCGCAAAGAATGAAAAGAGAATTGGGCTTCAGCCCCTGCTAGGGCGTATCCTGCCCGAAATATTTGTCCGGAGAGAATTCTGGGGCGAAAAAAGCCCAGGGGCTAAAGCCCAGATCTTTGTTGGGTTCTTTACGGCCCGACTAAAGTCGTGCCCTGATACAAAGCATTAGAGCCGTGTCTCGGGGGAAACTCGCGCGTTCCCCAGATCCTTCGTCGAGGTGTGGTTTGGGCTAGCTAGGCGGGTGGGGTGGAACAGTCCGCCTGCCTTCGGCGGGCAGACTCAATGAATTGTCGGTTAAAAGAATGATGGGGGAGGCTGCGACAAGAGCACCGATTCCATTTGCTCCACGCGGAACTCCCCGCCTGATAATCAAGTCAATTTCAGCCAAACAGCGACCGCGCCGTCCACAGTCTTAACTGCGGAGACGCGCCAACAGATCCTGTGGGTGCACGGGCTTGGCAAGTATCTCGAATTCGTGGCCCTGGACGCGCGCGCGGTCCAAAAGATCCGCAGTCGCAGCCTGGCCAGAAAAAAGCAGAATCTTGCAGTTGGGCAGCATGGTCCGAATGGTGATCGCGGCATCAATGCCGTTCATGTCGGTCATGATGACGTCGGAGATGAGCATGTCGGGCCGCAGTGTGCGCGCTGTTTCGACGGCCTTCTCGCCGTTGTACACAGCTGTGGCTTCAAACCCGCTCTGGTTTAGGATAATGGCAAGCGTGTCTGCGATTACTCGCTCGTCATCTGCTACCAGCACCTTGGGCTTTGTTTGTGAATTGGTCATTTGCTCCTGAGTAACGATCTATGTCTTTCTGACGCTCGTCGCTTCAGCACTCCCGATCGGCGAAGCAGGTCACGATATCGTAGTAGTTAAACGCTGACGCGGCATCTGGAATCATACACTTCGGACTCAGATGCTGCATCCCGGTGTAGTGTTGTGGCGCGCCCGTCGAGATTACGACGCCAAGTCACCATATAAGATAATTTGACCACAAAACCTTTCCTTGGACATTTCCCCATGGCTGAACCGATCATCCGCGCCCAGCAGGTTGAGAAGTACTACGCTCAACCCAGCGAAAATCGCATCCAGGTGATCGCGCCCACTGACCTGTCGATTGTGCAGGGAGAAATTGTCGCCCTGCTGGGCCCCTCGGGTTCGGGTAAGTCTACCCTGCTGCGCATGCTGGCCGGGCTCTCCCGCCCATCGGCCGGCGAGGTGTTCTGGCACGGCAAACCGATTCTGCAGACCCAGGTAAACGTCGGCATCGTCTTTCAAAGCTTTGCGCTTTTTCCCTGGTTAACGGTACTCGATAACGTCGAGGCGCCGTTGATTGCACGCGGCATCTCGAGTGAGGAGCGACGGGAACAGAGTCTCAAGATCCTGAACACCGTGGGACTGGACGGTTTTCAGGCAGCCTACCCTAAAGAACTCTCCGGAGGGATGCGGCAACGGGTGGGATTCGCCCGTGCCTTGGTGGTGCAGCCGGAAGTGCTCTTTATGGATGAGCCCTTTTCTGCCCTGGACGTGCTGACAGCGGAAAACCTGCGCAGTGAACTGCTGGAGCTGTGGCATAAGAAGACGATTCCGACGCAGTCAATTTTTCTGGTAACGCATAACATTGAAGAAGCCCTGCTGCTGGCCGATCGCATCATCGTGCTGGGCCGTAACCCGGGGCATGTGCGGGTTGATTTTGCGGTGACTCTGACCCAGCCGCGCGACCGCAAGAGCGCCGCCTTCACCCAGTTGGTGGATTACATCTACAAGGTGCTCACCCGGCCGGACGTGGCCCCCTCTGCCGTACCGCAGAGGATGGCAGCGCGCGATCAACGGCAGATGCACTACCAGATGCTTCCCCACGCCCGGCCCGGAGGCATTGCCGGCTTGCTGGAATTGCTGATCGACTACAACGGCCGGGCCGACATTTACCGCCTGGCCGACGACCTGTCGTTCGAGATCGACGACCTATTGCCCATTGTCGATGCGGCACAATTGCTCACCTTCCTTAAGGTAGAAGAGGGCGACGCAGCCATCACCGACGCGGGACGGGAGTACGCCGAATCGGAGATCCTGCGGCAGAAGGAGCTGTTCCGTAAAGCAGCAGTCGAAAATGTGCTGTTGCTGCGGCAGATTACGCGCGCGCTCGATACCAAGTCGGACCACACCGTACCGGAGGAGTTTTTTCTCGACATGCTCGATGAGCAGTTCAGCGCGGATGAGACGCTGCGGCAGTTGGAGACGGCCATCAACTGGGGCCGCTATGCGGAGTTGTTTGACTTTGACGCTTCCCGCAGGCGGTTCATCCTTCCCGAGCAGGAAGAGTCACCAGAGGCGGTGGAAGAGGCACAGGCTGAATGAGCGAGCCAACCAGGCTCTTCCGCGTGCCCACTCTTTCCCGCTCCCTGGTGTTAGAGCGGACCTGGCCTTTTTTTCTCGACCTGAGTGTTGCCGCCTGTGGGCTTGCGCTTTTCTATGCTGTCTTGCGCATTGCGGAGTATTGGATGGGTCATCCGGTACCCGCGATCGCAATTTCACGCTCGGCGAAAATGCTGCCCCTCTATGCTTTCTATTCCATCGTGCGCATCGGGGTCGCGTACCTGCTGAGCCTGACGTTCGCCGTGGGATACGGTTACATGGCCGCCTACACTCCCCGAGCCGAACCGTTCATGATCGCGGTGCTCGATATTCTCCAATCGATTCCCGTCCTCAGCTTTTTGCCTGCGGTGATGCTGGCTATGATCTCGCTCATTCCCGGGCGCCAGCTGGGCATTGAGATGGGCGCTATCCTGCTGATCTTCACCGGGCAGGTGTGGAACATGGCCTTCAGTTTCTATTCCTCGCTCAAGAGCCTGCCGCGAGAGCTCCGGGAAGCAGCCGGGGTATTTCGCTTTTCCGCATGGCAGCGGTTCTGGCAGCTGGAGCTGCCTTACTCGGCCATTGGGATGGTTTGGAACTCCATGGTTTCCGTTGCCGGTGGATGGTTTTTCCTGATGGCATGCGAGATGTTCGTCCTCGGCGACCGCGACTTCCGCCTGCCGGGGTTGGGCTCTTACCTGCAGAGGGCGGCGAGTACGGGCGATAGCCATGCCATGCTTTGGGGGTCGGTGACCATGATCCTGATCATTGTCGCCACTGATCAGCTGGTGTGGCGCCCGGTGATTGCCTGGGCGGATAAGTTCAAGTTCGAACAGGGCGAGAGCACCAGCCGCAAAACTTCGCCCATCCTTTACATGCTGCAGAACTCGACTGCGCTGGGCTGGTTGAAGCAGGCGACCGTGGTGCCGGTGAGCGAGCGCATCTATCGCGGGCTAGCGCGGCGGCAGCGGGAGTTGGTCGCGCGACCGACCCACGCGCCCCGCAAGCGATCGCAGTTGGCGGCGCTCCTCTTCATTGTCGCGGGTACCTTGCTGGTAGCGTTTGCCGCTTTCCGGGCAGTGGAGTTGCTGCGTCACATCCATGGAGCGGAGATCGTGGAGTTGCTGAAAGGCGCGGGCGCGACGTTTCTGCGCGTGAATGCGGCTCTGCTGATCGCCTCCGCCTGGACAATTCCGGTAGGGGTTGCGATCGGCTTTCATCCCCGCCTGGCCAGGGTAGCCCAGCCGCTGGCGCAGATTGCCGCGTCCTACCCGGCGACGGCGATCTTTCCTATCCTTCTCATTGGCCTGGTTCAAGCCGGTGGCGGATTGGGGATCGGATCGATCGCTCTCATGTTGCTGGGCACCCAGTGGTACATCCTATTTAATGTGATTGCGGGGGCCAGCGCGATTCCTTCTAACCTGAAGGAGGTGGCCCAGCTCTACCACTTCTCTACCTGGCAGAAATGGAAAGTGGTGATTCTGCCGGGGATTTTTCCCTACCTGGTGACCGGGCTGGTGACTGCGTCCGGGGGCGCGTGGAACGCCAGCATCGTGGCGGAGTATTTCCACCTGAAAGACCGAACCCTGCAGACGCTGGGGCTGGGGGCACAAATCAGCGCGGCCAGCGATCATGGTCAGTTTTCTATTTTGTTGTTGGCCACCATCATTATGTCGCTCATGGTGGTGACGGTGAATCGGCTGGTGTGGCGGCCGATGTTTCATCTGGCGGAGAACAAGTACCGGCTGGATACCTAGGCCGGGCAACTCGGAGGGCTGGTCAGCATCTGGGATGTGAGGGGTTTTATGCCCAAACCAACCAAGAAGAAAGAACAGCCGGAAGATAGGGAAAAGAGCCAGCACGATCGCGCGCCGTATCAGAAGAATGCGGATCGGGACCCGGTCAAGAGTGCGGAAGAAACCCGCGACGTTCCCAACCAGCATGGCGCGATTAAATAGGCGGCTGGGAGTATTCGTCGTCGGAGACGTGTTCCAACCAGACGACATCACTGCCATGTTCGTCTGTTTCTTGCAGGGCCAGGTGGGTCATGGTCCTTCCCGGCGCGGCGCCGTGCCAATGGCGTTCTTGGGGGGCGATCGATACTGTATCGCCGGGGCGAATGATTTGCGGTGCCTTGCCGGCTGATTGCACCAGGCCAAGACCATCCAACACGTGGAGTGTTTGGCCCACTGGATGGGTGTGCCACGCCGTGCGGCTGCCCGGGGCGAACCAGACACGAATTGCCTTGAGATGCGAGGGCAGAGTGGCGCCTACGATTTCATTGAGCCAGACTGTGCCGGTGAAGTATGCTTCGGGTCCTTTGCGGCTGGTATGAAGTTCCGAGGGTAGTATCTTCATTGTGTCCCCCATTCTATCGGCAGCAAATCCCGGGTGCCCCACATCTCGCTGGTTTTTCGCGAGATGTGGGATTCCACCGATCCAAATCTCAAGTGCTTTAGGACGTCGAACGCTTCCGGTTAAGCACAGTGGAATCCCACATCTCGCGAAAAACCAGCGAGATGCCCCGAATTTCCTGCACGCGGCAACGGGACAAGACCTCGTGTGCGCCTTTCATTAAGGAAAGGCGCATGAAGCTTGTGGAACCCGCTAAGCCTCACAGGAAATCGGGGGTGTGGGGCACCCGGGATTTGTTTGGGATTTAGAGCTTCAGGGGCGGCTTATCTAGCCCCGAAATGGGCGGCTTGATAGACAAACTGGAAGCCTATCGTCATTAGCCAGAGGGATAAGGCGAAGCGTAGCTGGCGATTGGGTATGCGCGGTGCAACGCCGCTGCCGGCGATTGCTCCGAAGACGCCGCCGATTCCCAGTTTCCACAATAATGCCGAGTCGTATGAGCCCCCGATCATGTGAACCCCCGTTCCTACCACGGACAGCACGAGACCAAAGGTAAGGTCGGTGCCGACTACCTGGGCGGTGGTCAGGGAGGTGAGGCCCAATAGGGCGACGGTGCCCAGCGCCCCCGCTCCGGAAGAGGAGAAACCTACCTCAGCGGCGATGGGAAACGTAATGAAGCCCATCCACTTGGTGCGGTCGGTCGTGGGCCGGGTGATGGCGTCGGGACGAAAGTGGCGGAACAGCTGCCACCCGGAAGAAAAGATGATGATGGCGCCGAGCACGATGTAGAGCAGCGATTTGGGGCCGTGCTGAGCGACATGGTGGAAGAAGATTGAACCGAGGATCACTCCGGGGACGCCGCCGACCAGCATCCAGAGCAGGATCCGGTAGGAGACTTGCTTGCGCACAATTTGCACCGGAACCACGATCAGCTTGACCACCGCTGCGTAGGCCAACGCGGTGCTCACGGCAATCTCTACCGGCACATGAAGAAAGAGTATCAATAACGGTGCCGTAACCACGCCCGCGCCCACGCCCGTAAGCGCGATCACCACTGCTATCGAAAAACCTATCAACAGCTGCAACATAAGGACTCTCTTCTATTGCGGTTGCACGTGGATACCACATTCCTGCTTGCGGCCACCCCAGCGGCCGGAGCGGGGGTCATCGGGATCGAAGGGCAAGCTGGTACATGGCTCACAGCCGATGCTGGTGTAGCCCTTTTCATAAAGCGGCAGCAGCGGGATGCCATATTGCTCGGCGTATTGCCAAACGTCGCGGGTCGACCAGTCGGCCAGCGGGCTGATCTTTTGCAACTGCTTGCCGGTGGGCAAGGTGAAGGCGTCCACAGGCTGCAGGTTGGCACGGGTCTTAGCCTGCTCTCGGCGCAGCCCGGTAAACCACAAGCGATAAGGCTCGAGCGAGGCAAACAGAGGACCGACCTTGCGCATGCCACAGCAGCGATCGGGCGCCGTCTGATTCAGGATGCCGAATTGCGACTCCTGTTCGGCGACCGTGAGCGCGGGCAATACATTCACCAGGTTCAGGTTCCATTCATGGGCCAGGCGGTCGCGATACTCGTAGGTCTCAGCGAAGTGGTATCCAGTATCGAGAAAGATCACCGGCACATCGCCGATGGCTTCCCGCACCAGGTGCACTACTACCATATCTTCCGCCTGAAAGCTGCTGGTTACGCATATGTCTTCTTTGCTGGCGGCCGCGATCTGTTGGTTCACCAGGATGCGCGCGGTGGTAATTTTTTCTTGAAGACTCATGGGTTGCTCCTGTTGAGCGCACGCAAAACCATGTCGATGGTTGGTTCTTCCATCGGCTCAAAGACCAATGCAGCAGGATCCTGGGCGATCGAGATCTCGGCGGGAAAATCAGATTGCCCCTCAGCCTCGATTAAAACGACCACTCCTATCTGTAACAGTTTTTGCCACAGATCGCGATTGGCTGTGCGCGTCGTTACCACTTGCACCCCGGCTTGGATCAACCCGGTTTCGACGGTGCGCAGTCGTTCCGGGTTGCGGATGGCTATGGCGGCCACGGTGGTCGTGTCCTGCTGGCCGCTCAACACCTCGCGCACCATGCCGGCGGCGACGGTCGCATGGGATGCGGGGTCGATCAGGATGAAGCTGCCGGTTAACCGGTTCGCGACATAGGGGTCGAGAAAAAGCGGACGCATGGTCTCAACGTTTACGACGCCGATGCTGTTGAGTTCGAGGGTTGCGGCTGGCTCGGTATCCAGAGTCTGCATATTCACGCGATGCTTGATGGCCGTCACCCTGGCCTTCACCGTCTGCGAAGTATGTTTCAGCAGGTAGCTCTTGCCTGCCTCGAGGGGCTGGGCGTTCATCCAGACCAGGGCGGCAGCAAAGTTCGCAGCAACCACCGGCGGCTGGTGGGCTGCAGCCAGCATCTCTCCGCGGCTGATATCCAACTCGTCTTCGAGCGTGACCGCGATCGACATGGGCGCTACGGCTCTCGCCAGATCTCCGTCGAAGGTGGTGATGCTCTTCACCCGGCTGGTTCTGCCGGATGGTAGAGCGACGACACGGTCGCCCGGCCAGACTGCACCAGAGGCGATCTGCCCAGCGAACCCGCGGTAGTCCTGGTCAGGGCGGATCACTCGCTGGATAGGGAGACGGAAGGGTCGCCCCGTGACGTCCTGTCCCAGGGGCACAGTCTCCAGATATTCGAGCAGCGTCGGCCCCTCATACCAGTCCATGTTCACGCCGCGGTCGACTACATTGTCGCCCAGCAATGCACTGATGGGGATCACCTGCAGATCCGCAATGTGCAGCTTGTGTGCCAGCTGCTGCAAATCGCGCTGCAGGCCAGCAAAGACCTCGGGTGAGTAGTCCACCAGGTCCATCTTGTTGACGGCGGCGACGATGTGGCGCGTTCCCAATAAGGAGGCGATGTAGGCGTGACGGCGCGATTGGGTCAGGATGCCTTTGCGGGCATCGACCAGGATGATGGCCACATCCGCAGTGGAAGCACCGGTGGCCATATTGCGGGTGTACTGCTCGTGGCCCGGCGTGTCGGCGATGATGAACTTGCGATGCGTGGTCGAGAAGTAGCGATAGGCAACGTCGATGGTGATGCCCTGCTCCCGCTCCGCACGCAGGCCGTCGGTGAGCTGGGCAAAATCGATCGCGGCCGCGACGTTGGCGCTGGCCGCTTTGGTCACGGCGCGCACGTGATCTTCGTAGACGTTTTGCGAGTCATAGAGGAGCCGGCCGATCAGGGTTGACTTACCGTCATCCACGCTGCCCGCGGTGCTGAACCGCACCAGCTCCTTCGCCTGCTCAGCGGCGAGAAAATCTTCCATGGAAAACATGTCTTCTACTGGATCGAGGGAGAGTGGCATTAGAAATAGCCCTCGCGCTTTTTCAGTTCCATCGATCCGTCCTGATCGTGATCGATCACCCGGTTGGCTCGCTCGGACGAACGGAACGCGACCAGCTCGCTAATAATTTTGGGAATGGTGTCGGCATCGGAGCGGATGGCGCCGGTGCAGGGGCTGCACCCTAACGACCGCAGACGGCAGCGCACCCACTGCTCTTCTCCGGGCAGGCCCTGGACAAATGATTGTTCGATGGGAATCAGGCTGTCGCTGCGTACCAGCATCCGCCGCTCCTTCGCGAAATAGAGCGGGACTACCGGAATGTCTTCCAGGTGGATGTAATGCCAGACGTCTAATTCGGTCCAGTTGGAGAGGGGAAATACGCGGATGCTCTCGCCCGGGTTTACACGCGCGTTGTAGAGGTTCCACAGTTCGGGGCGCTGGTTTTTTGGATCCCACTGGCCGGCGCTGTCGCGAAAGGAAAAAATGCGTTCCTTGGCGCGGGATTTTTCCTCGTCCCGGCGGGCGCCCCCGAAAGCAGCGTCAAAGCCGTGGGCACGCAAGCCATCAAGCAGCGCGGTGGTCTTGAGTAATCCGCAGCAGCGGCGTGTTCCCAGCGCCACCGGATTGGCTCCGTCCGCAAGCGCGGCTTCATTGCGCCACACCAGCAGCTCCACTCCCAGCTGGCGGGTATAGTCATCGCGAAAGGCGATCATCTCGCGGAATTTGTAACCGGTATCGATATGCAGGAGAGGAAACGGAATGGGCCCGGGATAGAAAGCTTTCTGCGCCAGCCGCAGCATGACGGAAGAATCCTTGCCGATGGAGTAGAGCATGACCGGCTTCTCGAACTCGGCGGCCACCTCGCGGAAGATGTGGATGCTCTCCGCCTCCAGCATCTGGAGGTGGCTCAGCTTCGGAGCGGAGCCTACCGGCATTGTCTCTGTGTCCAAGGCTGGCAAGTTGGGGGCTGGCAAATTGGCTCCTCTCCGTTTTTGAAATCAAATAAAAACCGCTCGCCAGAGGCTGGCAGCGGTTGTGGTTACTTAGTCTGAGTTATGCGAAAGGCTGGTAGGGATTCCCTACCTCTCTGCTATGAAAACTCACACCCGCTCGTGCTGTATGACAAAGGACAACATTTGTCACAGCAACAACAGCCAGCGGGAATGAGCAGAGTCTGCATCAGGATTTAATACTCTTGTCTTGGTGCCGGTTTGTCAAGCTAACAGGGCCCCGGTGGGGAAACTTCGGAACTGGCAAAAGTAACCAAATTCCCCTTCACGTATAAAGATTCAAGGGAGAGCCGCAGGACTCATGAAATGCATCCAGGTTGGCTTGATTGGCTTTGGGTTCGCAGGACGGATCTTTCAATCGAACGTGATTCAAGCTGTTGAGGGCCTGGAGCTGGCCGCCATCGTGCAGAGAAGCGGCTCCCAGGCTGCCACGGCGTTTCCCCATGTGAAGATCCTGACTTCGGTCGAAGACCTGCTGAAGGACACGAGCATCCAGCTGGTGGTGGTAGCCACGCCCAACGCCAGCCACTTGCCCATCGCCCGGCAGTGCCTGCTGGCTGACCGTGACGTGGTCGTCGATAAGCCGTTTGCCCTGAGTTCCATGGAAGCCGCGGAGCTGCTCCGGCTGGCCCGGGCCCGGGGAAGGCTGCTGAGCGTTTACCAGAACCGGCGCTGGGATGGGGACTTTCTGACCGTGCGTAACCTGCTGGAGAACGATCGGCTGGGGCGGCTGGTGATGTTTGAATCCCACTATGATCGGTTTCGCCAGTTGCCGCGGCTGCACGCGTGGCGGGAGGATGGCGGTCCGGGCGGGGGCGTGCTTTGGGACCTGGGCGCTCATCTGGTGGACCAGGCATTAGTGCTCTTTGGTGTTCCTGGTTCGGTCTGGGCAAGCGTCCGGATGGAACGAGAGGGCGCCCGGAGCGACGATGCGTTCGACCTGTGCCTGCATTACCCCCTGTCTCATTCACAGGCGGTGCCGTCTGGTCTGAGCGTGTGGCTGCGTGCTACCTGCCTCGCGCGCGATCCAGGACCTCGCTTCACCCTCAACGGCACCCAGGGCATCTTCCGGAAATTCGGGATTGATTGCCAGGAGGCCCATCTGCTCGCCGGAGATGTGTTTTCTTCCAAGCCTTGGGGAGTGGAAGGTCCGGAGCACTGGGGGACACTCACCGTCGATGAGGGAGGAGAGCCGGTCAGCACGCGCGTCCCTACCGAGGCTGGAGACTACCGCGGCTACTACATCAATATTCGCGATGCGATCCATGGAAATGCGGCGCTGGAGGTGACTCCGCTGCAGGCGTGGCGAACCATGCGGGTGCTGGAGATGGCGGTGGAGAGCAGCCGTACCGGCAGCACCGTCCTCTGCGATTGGAGCCAAGAACCGTAGTTACCGCTGAGGGCCATCGGCCGGCGGCTGGTGCTTATTCGTAAGCGTGTCACCCACTTTGTCAGCCCCGGTCTTGGTTCCATTCACTGTCTTGTGGTAGCCGGTCTTGGTTCCCTGCACCGTTTTGTGATAACCAGTCTCTGTGCCAGACTTGGTTTTGTCGTAGCCCTTCTCAGTCGTGGACGCTGTTTTGTGATATGCGGTCTTAGTTCCGGACTTGGTTTTATCGTAGCCCTTCTCGGTTCCTGAAGCAGTCTTGTGGTATGCGGTCTTGCTGCCCTGGCTGACGCCATGCCCGGCGCTGGTGGCAGCATGCTTGGTATCGGATCCGGCGTCCTTCATGTCTTGTTTCGCGTTGGAGTCAGTGGCCTGAGCAAACGCGGCGGGAAGGGCTAAGAGGAGAACGGCGGACATCGCGAATGATCGTAAGCGGCCAGGGTTCATGAGATGTGGCTCCTTGCAGGTACGTGATTAGATGCAATGCAAAGCGGCTATGAGTGGGATTTGGAGAAGATAAACGTGCGAACCCTTTCCATTTTGGTGTTCTGTTGCGGACTCTCGGCCTATGGCGCGACTCCACCGGCAGATCTGCTGCTGGTGAAGGGGCGTATTTACACTTCCAATCCGGCCGCGCCGTGGGTTGAAGCGGTCGCTGTTGGCGAAGGAAAGGTCCTGCTCGCCGGTGCGAACACGGAAGTAGAGAAATATCGCGGACCACAGACGCAGGTGATCGACCTGGGCGGACGCATGGCGATGCCCGGCATCATCGATACCCATACTCACTTTTTGTGGGGAAGCGCCGGTTTGGCGGGTGTGCTGCTCTACGACGCCAAGACCGTGGAAGAGGTGCGGCAGATTTTGCTCGACTATGCGCGGACGCATCCTGCGAAGGCAGACGAGTTGTGGGTCTACGGTGCGGGCTGGAACTACGGGTTCTTCCCTACGGCCGACGGGCTGCCGACCAGGGCACTGCTGGACGAGGCATTTCCGGATCGGCCGGCCGCACTTCTATCCTCCGATGGCCACAGCTTATGGGTCAATTCGAAGGCGTTGGCTGCGGCCAGCATCGATCGTACGACACCCAATCCGGGTGCCGGAGGAGCGTCGGTTCGCGGCATTATTGTGCGCGATGCCAAAACTGGGGAAGCGACCGGGGTTCTCGAGGAGGGCGCGAAAAGTCTGGTGCTGAACGTGATGCCAGTGACTCACGAACAGAAGCTGAGCCACATCCGGCTGGGCATGAAAGAGGCAAACAGCCACGGCGTCACCGGGGTGGTGAATGCCACCGGCGATATCCCTGAGATGGAGTTGTACCAGGAGCTGTACCAGCGCGGCGAGTTGACGGTACGAATGACGACCGCCTTTGCCGCGGATGTGGGGGTTCGGCATACGATTTCGCCGGAAGAGTTAGCGACTTTCGATGAGGCACGACGGCGCTTTCATAGTGATTGGGTGAGAGCCGGCGTGATTAAATTCTTTGCCGATGGGGTGATCGAAACCCATACGGCGGGCATGCTCGAGGCTTATGCCAACACGCCGGGACAGAAGGGATCGACGCTGTACTCGCCGGAGGAGTTCCATAGAGACTTCCTGGAGCTGGACAAACGTGGCTACCAGGTCATGACCCACGCCATCGGCGATGGGGCGGTGCGCACGACGCTCGACGCCTACGAGGCAGTGGAGAAAGAGAATGGGCCACGCGACCGGCGGTGGCGGGTGGAACACATCGAAGCCATCAAGCCCGTGGACGTGCCTCGCTTTGCGAAGTTGGGCGTGATTGTGAGCGTCCAGCCCTGGTGCTGCCCGTCACTGGGAGCGAAGTGGGGCGATGAGCCGTGGGCGGATAACGTGGGCGCGAGCCGTTTAGATGAGGGGTTGCGCTGGCATGACCTGGCAGCGAGTGGGGCGCTGATGATCACCGGCAGCGATTGGCCGGTTGATACGCTCAATCCCTTTCCCACGATGCAGATTGCGCTGACACGGCAGACTATTGAAGGGCTGCCGGCGGGTGGGTTCTATCCCGATCAGCGGCTTACGCTGGAAGAATTGCTGGCCGGGTATACGCGGAATGGTGCGTATGCCGAGTTCATGGAGAAAAAGGTCGGTTCGTTGGAAACGGGAAAGCTGGCGGATGTGATCGTGCTTTCCCAGGATCTCTTTATGGTGCCGGCGAACAGCGTGGGCAAGACGAAGGTCATGCTGACGGTGGTAGGGGGAAAGATTGTGTGGCGGGACGGGATTTGAGGAGGGGGATCTGCAGTTTCTCTCCCCTAGCCCCGGCTTCTCCAGTCGTCGATGGCGTTGCGGATGGCGGCGGGGGCCAGGTTGCTGCAGCGCATCTTGTATTCGGGGATACCGCCCAAGGCCTCGGCCACGGAGGCTTCCGTGATGCCGTAGGCTTCCTCGACGGACTTTCCTAACACCATCTCCGTGGCCATGGAGGAACAGGCGATCGCGACCGCACATCCCATGCACTTGAACTTCACGTCCCGGATGATGTTGTTTTCGATGCGCAGAGACACCAACACCGTGTCGCTATCAAGCCCGCTTTTGACCATCGACTTGCCGGAGGGGTCGGCGACGCTGCCGACGTTGCGCGGGTTGGCGTAATGGGCGCGTACCTGCTCGCTATACAAGGCCAACCCCTGGATTTCCAGCCGAGCTAGGGGGTTCTGCGAACCTCATGCACCTTTCCTTGAAGAAAGGCGCACACGCGGCGGTGTCCAGTGCCGCGTGCAGGAAATCCGGGCGCCCAATGGTTGAAGCGGCCAGCGACGAAAGAATATGATACCGGTTCAAGGATGTTCTCTAACCTCTATACCAAAGCGGCCGAACTTGCCTCCCAGGGCCAACCCTTCGCCATCGCTACTGTGGTTCGGGTGGAGGGTTCTTCGTCTGCTCGCCGTGGCTCCAAGGCCATTATCGATCAGTTCGGGAAACTGGTGTTGGGATGGGTGGGCGGAGGGTGCGCGGAGAGCGCGGTTCGCAGCGAAGCCTTGACGAGCCTGGAGACGGAAAGACCGCGGATGATTACCGTGGACATGAGCGATGAAGTATTGGGCGTCGGCATGCCCTGCGGAGGCACTATGGAAATATTCATCGAACCGGTTCTGCCCAAGCCCGAGCTTCTGATCGTGGGCCACGGCCGCATTGCCGAAACCCTGGCGGTGCTGGGTGATCTGATGGGCTTTTCCATTACCGTCAATGACCCGGCTGCCAACCGTACCGCATTCCCGCAGGCTGAGCGACTGGTCACGGACGACTTCGATCTCACGGAAACGCCGATCGGGCCGAAGAGCTTTGTGGTCATCGCGACTCAACATAAAAGGGATCATTTATGGCTGGAAAAGGCGCTTCAGGGTAACGCTGCCTACGTTGCCCTGATTGCCAGCCACCATCGGGCCCGGCTGGTGCTGGACTACCTGCGCGCCGGGGGAACGGCCGAAGAAAAAATCGCCACCGTGTACGCGCCCGCAGGTTTGCACCTCTGTGCGGCCACCCCGGAGGAGATTGCCCTGAGCGTGATGAGCCAGATGGTGGCGCTGCGCCGCGGCGGCAACGGGCTCCCCCTACCCCTGCATGAGGAGCGCCTGAACAGACTTGATTTTGCTTCGGATGCCGTGATTCGCCAGTGCGAGGCGGACGTGACTCCCTAGTGCTTTAGCCGCTCGTAATCGTCCTGATCGTCGATGTCCAGCAGAACTCCCTCATCTTCAACTTCCACTTTAACGATTGCCTCCAAGTGGTTGCCAAAGATAGCCCGGCAGCCGACATCCCCTTCCAGCGCCATCACCTCGGAAAAGACTGATCGATCGAGGAGAACTGGGTTGCCGCGGTTGCCTTGGTAGAAGGGAATGACAATCTTCGCCCGGGACCGGCGGTACTCATCCATTATTTGATGGAGGGTCTGGGGACGAATGAACGGTTGGTCGCCGAGAATGATGAGTGCACCGTCGGTCCGTTGATCGAGAGCGCAAAGTCCCTCGCGCAGGGAACTCGCCATTCCCTGCCCGTAGGCCTGGTTGACCACGACCTTCAGGCCTTCGAGCAGAGACGGGGGAAGCTGCTGGCTAATGGCGTCCGCGGAAGCACCGAGAATCAGAATAATCTCCTCCAGCCGGGCGGAACGGACATTCTCGAGGGTGCGCGCTAACACCGTTGTCCCGCCGAGTGGCAAGAGCTGCTTTGCCCGCCCCATGCGCGTGGATGTGCCCGCAGCCAGGACAACGGCGCTGACTCGAGCGTTCGGGTTTTGGGTGTCGGTCATGATCGCATCAAAACTTGGTTTACCTTACCCGGCGCGATGTTCCTGCGCAGGAAGAGCCACCTTCCCTACAGTAGTATGGTGGACGTTCTAGTTCGAATGCGGAGAGTCTGATGCAGAGCAAACCGAGTCTGTCTGCCGTCCTTCTGTTGGTCATCCTCCTGTTGTTTCAAGGTCTTGCTCCCGACCTTCAGGCACAGGGCCCGCCGCCGCCCACGCCGCAGGAGCTGGATCAACTACTGGCGCCGATTGCGCTGTATCCCGACGCCTTGCTGGCGCAGATCACGACCGCTTCCACCAATCCGCAGGAAATTCTGGATGTGGCCAACTGGCTGGCCCAGAACCGAAACCTCACGGTATCCCAGCTGACTGCGGCTGCCCAGCAACAAGGTTTTGATCCGGCATTCATCGCGCTGGTGGGCTTTCCCCAGGTGGTGCAGATGATGGCGGAGAATATCGACGACTATGCCGCTATTGGAGCGGCCGTCACCGCGAATCAGGGTGAGGTGTCTGCGGCAATCCAGCGTTTGCGGGCCCAGGCTTACGCTTCGGGCGCATTGCGGACCAGTCCACAGCAACAGGTCGAGGTGCAGCAGGCCGGAGGCCAGCCCATCTACGTGATTCAACCGGCAAATCCGCAGGTGGTCTACCTGCCGCAATATGATCCCACGGTGGTGTATACAGGCGGCGGGGGCCCGGGTTTAGTCACGTTTGGCATTGCCATCGGCATCACCGCGCTTCTGGTCAGCCAGCCCTGGGGATGGGGTGGCTGGGGATGGAACTGGGGAGGCCGGCGGATTTATTACAACCGCGGCCCATGGGGCGGCTGGGGCGGCGGATATCGGCCACCCAGTATCTGGTATCGCCCCCGTCCCGTGGTTTATCGCAACCGCCCGGGATACGGCGGCAACTGGGGCTACCGCCCACCGAATTATCGGCCGCCCAGACCCGTCAATCGCCCGGGAACCCGGCCGGGGTTCACCCATCCTATTAGTGGTCCGGGAAATCGTCCCCCCGTGAATAACCGGCCGCCGAATAATAATCGCCCTCCTAACAACGGACGGCCGACGACCCAGCCGGTACGACCGGGTACGCCCAACAACCGGCCAATTACCACACGGCCGCCCGGTGGCAAGCCTCCTTCCACCCGACCGCCCGGTGGCAAGCCTCCTTCCACACGGCCTGCCCCGCAGAACAGGCCCCCGCAGCAAAACCGGCCCGCTTCTGCCCCGAACCGGCCCCCGGCGCCGCGCCCGCAGAACCGGCCGTCGGGACCACAAAAACCTAGCGGAGGCGATCGGCGGTAGAGGCGCCCTCTTTCTTGCTGTGTTTTGACCTTCTGCTGGGGCGAAGGAGCAGAAGGACGGGTAGGCCTGTCCAGACGAATTGCGATAATGTCTCATTAAATGATCATTGATGGCGATTTATGTGTAAAATATGAGACGTTATGAAAGAGAAAACAGATAGCATTCTACCTGCGCTGGCCAGGATACTGGACGGATTCGGAGAGAGGCTGAAAGCTGCGCGTTTGCGCCGCCGGTACTCGGCGGACATAGTGGCGCAGCGTGCCGGCATTGCCCGGGCTACGTTATTCCGGGTAGAGCAGGGCGATCCCGGAGTCTCATTCGGCAACTATGCCCGCGTGATGCAGGCGCTCCGGCTGGAACAGGATCTGAACCGTCTCGCAACTGACGACGAACTTGGACGCAAGCTGCAGGACGCTGAGCTGGGGACGCGGGCGCGGGCGCCGCGACGTAAATCAGAACGCGTCAAGAAAGCCGGTCCAAAAGAATGAGCGGCCGGCAGAAATCGGTGCTGGTCTATGTCGACGCAGAGGGGATGGGTGGCCCCGCGCCGATGGGGACACTGCACGCCCAGAGCTCCGGCCGGCAGGAAGTGTTTTCCTTCGAGTATGCCCCGGAATGGCTGGCCAGTGAGTCAGCCTTCGCGTTTGATCCCGATCTGCAGTTGCTGGAGGGGGCGCAGTACCCGGCACAGTCCCGCAGTAACTTTGGCATTTTCCTCGACTCAGCTCCTGATCGATGGGGGCGTTTGTTGATGCAACGGAGGGAGAATCTTCGTGCCCGGCAAGAGGAGCGTAGGGCACGTCAATTGACCGAGTGGGATTTCCTGCTGGGTGTTCATGACGAAACTCGGCTCGGCGCACTTCGCCTTCGCTCGCTGACCGGGGGAGCGTTTCTTGATAGTGACGCGCGCATGGCTGCGCCGCCCATCACTTCTGTTCGTGAACTGCAAGCAGCGAGTGAGGGCCTCGAGCGGTATAAAGATGGGGAAGACAATCCGGACACCGCACGATGGCTAGATCAATTGTTGGCGCCTGGGTCTTCCCTCGGCGGCGCTCGTCCTAAAGCCTCGGTGCGAGACGAAGCAGGAGCTCTTTGTATTGCAAAATTTCCCAGCCGCGCGGATACACGGAATATGGCCGCGTGGGAGATGCTGGCGGACCGGCTGGCTGCGAAGTGCGGCATCCATTTGCCGGCAGCGCGACTGCTGGATACTGGCGACCAATCGACGTTTCTGGTTAAGCGATTCGATCGCACTGCAGGCGGAGGCAGGAGGGCTTTTGTATCCGCGATGACGCTTACCCAAAGACGTGACGGCGAACCAGGGGCTAGCTACCTGGAGTTGGTGGAGTTGCTGCAGCGGCAGGGTGCGGATACCCTCGGTGATACGCATCAGCTTTTTCGCCGCATTGTGTTCAGTATCCTGATCCACAATACCGATGATCACCTACGGAACCACGGGTTCTTTGTCGAGGATCGCGGGGTTCGGCTCTCGCCTGCGTATGACATCAATCCCTCGGTAGAGCGGGACGACCTGACGCTGGCGATTAATGAAACAGAGACTGCGTGCGATGTGGAGATCGCGCGCGCTGCTCATAAGATGTACGCGCTTAGTCTGAAAGACGCGGATGACTTGATCGCGGAAGTGGCCGCTGCGGTGAAGACGTGGCGTGACGAAGCGGATGCGCTGCGCATCCGGCGGTCGGAGCAGGAGCAGATGGCGTCTGCTTTTGCCGCGTAGGGCATGCTCTGCATTAGCGCACGACTTTGGATGGGCGGTGGAGAACTGGCACCATGGATGAGGGCTAAAGAGCGTGTGTGAGAACTCCATTTCCAAACCCAGTCCCGCAGGGACGGCTGTAGGTTGTCCAGGAATGCGTCGCGGCCCATTTTCAGCCGTCCCTGCGGGACTCAAGCATGTTGCATGACGTACCCAGGACTAGCGTCCTGGGCTAAGTTCAGCCGTCCCCGTTCGACAAGCTCAGGGCAGGCTCTGCGGGACTGAGTTTGGAAATGGAGTTCTCACACACGCTCTTTAGCTCCTTAGGTGCGGCTTTGAGTGCTGAACTGGTTCGAGGCTGCAGAAAAGAGTTCAGCCCATACAAAACCCGAGGTCCTGTTTTCTGCTCAGGGCACAGATTTCGACCACGGCGGTACGATACCGTTCATGCGGGCGTAGGCGATTGATTGTCCCATGTGCTCGTTGGCGTGCACGATGATGCGGAGATACATGCCATCGACCGTAACGGTCTTGCCGTCGATGCTGACCTTGCGCTGATAATCGCCCGGCTTCAAATGGGCGCGCGCGGTGGCTACCGCATCCAGCGAACGCTTCAACCAGTTGACGACGTCGGCTTTCTGAGTCACCGTCTTCTCCATGCTGACCGGCACGTCCGGTTCCTTGGCTCCGGTCACGCTCAGGAGATAGAAATTGGCGATGGCGATATGCATGTACACTTCGCCGATGGAACGGACCCCCGGCGCGGGACGCCAGGAGAACTTTTCGGCGGGGGTCGCCTCGGCGAGCGCTATCAGTTGCCGGGAAGCGTGGCTCCATTCGCCGTCATAGCCTTCCCACAGGCCTTCGTTCTGAGCGTGTAAGGTTGCCACACTGACGAGCACGAATAGCAGAAGTGTCTTCAAGGTGTTCCCTCCTCCTTAACCCCAATAAGTTTCGCCTGGGGCAAGGTTCTTCTTGAGAAAGTCCGGGTTGAGATCGACAGCCAGGCCGACTCCTTTGGGAAGCGTCATTTCCCCCTTGCTCACCTGGGGTGGATTGGAGGCCGCCATCGCTTCTACATAGCGGCCGGGATGGGCGAGCGCGCTTTCGCACTTGAAGAAGTTTTGGATCGATACAGCGAACTGAGCATTGGCGTAAGTCATGACCAGCCCACCCACGTTGTGTAGGGCCAAGGGCGTGCGGGAGAGCGCGGCATAGTCCGCGAGCTTTTTGGTGCCGGTGATGCCTCCGGAAAAACAGAGGTCGGGATGGATCACGTCCACGGCTCCGTTGTCGAGGAAGGGACGAAAGCCGCGCACCAGCTCCAGCTTCTCTCCGGTCAGCAGACGGAGATTGGTGGAACGGCGCAGTTCCATCCAGCCTTCGGAGAAGACCGGGTTCAGTGGGTCCTCTATCCACAGCGGGTTCATCGACTCGACTGCCTTGGCGACGCCGATCGCACTCGGAGTATCCAACTCCCCGTGACAGTGCACAGCAATGTCGATATCGTCGCCGACGGCCTCGCGCACATTGTCATAGCCGACTCTGACGTCGCGCAGTTGCGCGGTGGTGAGGGTATGGGCAAAGACGCCTGATTGCACATGAAGGATTTCATGAATGTTGTTCTTGTAGACGGTGAAGCCTTCCGGCAGCTGCTTGATTCTGGCTGCCCATTCACGGCAGGAGGTCTTGTCTAACATGTCGAGGCCGATGCCGTGCGAGTACATCGGTATGGTTTCGCGAAAGCCGCCACCGAGCAGCGTGCTGACGGGGAGATTGGTAATTTTTCCCGCCAGGTCCCATAACGCAATATCAATGCCGCTGACCGTGGGGATGTGCGCCACGTAGTTGTACATCAGAGAGCTCATCTGCTGGAAGTAAACCTC
Source organism: uncultured Acidobacteriaceae bacterium (assembly GCA_963830325.1). Classification (GTDB taxonomy): domain Bacteria; phylum Acidobacteriota; class Terriglobia; order Terriglobales; family Acidobacteriaceae; genus PALSA-350. The sequence goes on along the minus strand of CAWHMV010000017.1, from coordinate 14,287 downwards.
GATGGCGAGCGGGTCTTTGCCGATCAACAGCGGCTTCATGGTTTCGATACGAGCCCTGGCGATCGGTCCGGTGGCTCCCGCCTCGCCGTAACCAGTGAGGCCGCTGTCGGTGTCGATCCGGATGAGACAGTTCCCTGCGATGTGGTCCAGACCCATGGCCTTGATGTCAGTGATTTTCACTTTGCCGGCGTGGGGTTGGGCGAAGAGCTTCAGGTTGGATAGAAAGGCTCCCGCCGGTAAAGCAATGGCGAGACGCATAAGATCGCGGCGGGTCCAGGTTGGTGGATGCTGGGACATGGTGGTCGTTCCTAAAGACAAATTGTGTGCCCAGCCAGCGTAAACCGTTGGCTCGGGTTTCGACCGCCGACGGGTCCCATACTTTAGCGGGAATTAGCCATATTTAATGATTTCGTTAAAATACTACCTATATTTAATATTTTCGCGTTGACTTTAGCAGTTTTGGATGATTGGATGGAGGTACGCAAAATTATCGTTTTCGTTTGCTTGAAGCGTCTTCTTAGCGATTTAGCATGGGATTTACTGATTTTAGGCAAAAAGTATCCGGTGAAGCAATTGGGCTGCACAAGCTCATTGATACATTCTCGCTTCCCGTCAGCTACCCTGCGGTTCGTTCGGAAGTGGTACGGGGAGCCCGCAGGACTCGAATCACAGATGGCGCGGTTTTGGAGCAGTATCCGCCTACGTACGCTCCTACCGATGTGTTCGGGCACCTTCGTTTCGCGATGCGATACGAGCCGATCGATCTCACTGTCTTGGACGCTCTCTTTAAAGCAGTAGAACGGACTGCGTTCGAGGCGTGGATCAAGACTGAGCCAGTCGGCAAGTACGCACGGCGTGCCTGGTACCTCTATGAGCTTCTCACCGGCCAGGTACTGGATATTCCAGACGTCCCTCCAACTGCAAACGTCATGCTGTTGAACCCCGTATTGCACATAACCGCCAAAGGAAGACGCGTTCGACGCCAGCGCATTGTCGACAATCTCTTAGGCAACAAAGCATATTGCCCTATGATCCGTCGCAGCGACAAGCTGAACGCTGCCATGCAGCAGCAGCTGGGCGAAGAAGCAAAAAGCATTATCGAGGGAGCAGATCCCTCTCTCCTCGCCCGCGCCGTCCACTATCTATTTACGAAAGAGACCAAGTCTTCCTTTGCGATTGAAGGCGAAGTGCCCAGTGCAGACCGCACCTCGCGATTCGTGGCCGCTTTGGGACGCGCGGATGACTTCGACACCAGCGACAAAAACGCCTTGGTCGCGCTGCAAAACTCAATTGTCGACCCGCGGTATGCCCAAAAGGACTGGCGTCCTAACCAAAATTACGTTGGCCAAACCGCATCCGACTTCACTGCGATTGTTCACTTCATCTGTCCCAAACCAGAAGATTTAAATGATCTTATGAATGGCTGGATGGGGATGGTGAGTCAGGTTGAAAGCGGAGGAGTTGATCCTGTTTGTGCAGCGGCGATTACGGGATTCGGCTTTGTCTTTATTCATCCCTTCGAAGACGGGAACGGCCGAATTCATCGTTTTCTGATTCATCACAGCCTGGCCAAGCTAAATTTCGCTCCTCCCGGCATTCTCTTTCCAGTCTCCGCCGCCATGCTTCGTGCGCCGAAAGCCTACGACGCGGCGCTCAACGCGTTTTCAAACTCCATCCGTTCGCGAATTCTATACAAAATGGACGACCAGCAGAGCCTTACGGTTCTGAATAAGACCGACCAGCTGTACCGGTATTACGACGCGACCCCGCAAACAGAATATCTCTACGAAGCGGTCGCAGAAACGATTCGCAAAGACCTCCGAGAAGAGCTCGAGTTTCTCGAGGTATTCGACAAATCGATGGCCGCAGTAAAGGACATCGTGGATATGCCGAACGCGCGCGCTTCCTCCCTTATTCGGTTTGTTTTGCAAAACCGCGGCACACTTTCCAAGAACAAACGCCGTCAGTTTCCAGAACTGCAAGACGAGGAATTGGCTCGCATCGAGGAAGCGATTCGTTCCACAGGCCGCGGATTTGACACACCCGCAGGTGAACTCTAGCAGGGGTTCTTCATTTCACTGGAGGTGCCCCCGGCTGCGGGAACGTAACAGTTCCGGGTGTAGTCCATCACCATGCGGTCGGCGCTGAAGCGCCAGCCCAGGGTGCGGATGGTCCGCTTCATGCGGGTGATCCATCCCCGAGGGAGCCCGTCCTTGTCGCGCTGGTAGTAGAGAGGAATCACTTCCTCCAGCAGAACGCGGTACAGGTCTTCGCCGTCGCGGCTGTCATGCACGTCCATATTGGAGTGGGTTCTGCCGCCCCCGATGGCGAAGCCGTTGAGGCCGTCGTAGGCTTCGGCCCACCAGCCGTCTAATACCGACAGGTTCAGGCCGCCGTTGAGCACCACCTTCTGCCCGCTGGTGCCGGAGGCCTCAAGGGGGCGCCGGGGATTGTTCAGCCAGACGTCCACGCCCTGCACCAGGTGGCGGCCGACATTGATGTCGTAGTTTTCGATGAAGACGAACTTGTCTCCGAATTTGGAGTCGCGCATCATCTCGGCGATCTGCTGCAGTACCAGTTTTCCCGGCTCGTCGTGGGGATGGGCCTTGCCGGCGAAGAGGAATTGCACCGGACGTTTGGGATCATTCACCATGGTCGCCAGCCGCTCGATATCGGCGAGGATCAGGTTGGCTCGTTTGTAGGTAGCGAAGCGGCGCGCGAAGCCGATGGTGAGCGCATCCGGAGAGAGCACCTTGCCCAGGCGGAGCAGAGTTTCACTCGATTCGCTGCGGCGTTCGGCCTGTTCGCGTGCCCTGCGGCGGACAAACTCGATCAGCTGCGACTTGAGCGCGAGGTGGGTTTCCCAGAGTTCGCCGTCGTCGAGATTCTCGACGGGCTCCCAGGTGCGCAGCCAGGAGCTCTTGCCCTGCCAGCCGACGCCGAGATGGCGGTCGTACAGACGCGACATTTGCGGAGCCAGCCAGGATGGGACGTGGACCCCGTTGGTGATGTGACCGATGGGCACTGCGTCTTCCGACTTGCCGGGAAAGAGGCCCTTCCACATGGCGCGCGAGACCTCGCCATGCAGAGAGGAAACTGCATTGGCACGCCGCGAGAGCAGCAGCCCGAGCACGGTCATACAGAAGGGTTCGTGCGGGTCGTTAGGATTCTCGCGGCCAAAACCCATCAGTCTCTGTCGCGAAATGCCCAGTTGGTCGCGCAGCGGGCCCAGGTGTTCCTCGATCAGATCGGCAGGAAAGCGGTCGTGCCCGGCGGGCACAGGCGTGTGGGTGGTGAAGATCACTTCCCGGGGGATCTGGTTGGAAGCGGTGTCGAAGTCCAGGCCTTCTTCGTGCATGCGGTCACGCACCGCCTCCAGCACTGCGAACCCGCTGTGCCCCTCGTTGAGGTGAAGGACGCCCGGAGCAATGCCCATGGCCTTGAGGGCGCGAAAGCCACCGACCCCCAGGAGAAGCTCCTGACGGATACGCGTCCGCGCATCGCCGCCGTACAGGCGGGAACTCAGGTCCAGGTCCTCGGGTGCATTGCCCGCGACTTTGGAGTCGAGCAACAGAAGATCACAGCGCCCGACCTTGACTCGCCACACCTTGGCGCGAATGGAGCCGCCGCGGGTTTGAATTTCGATCACGACCGGTTCCCCGTTTTTGCCAATGGCTAGTTCCATGGGGAGTTGGGTGACGTCGGTCTGGAGATACTCTTCCCGCTGCCAGCCGTCCTTGTCCAGGCGCTGCAGAAAGTAACCTTCGCCGTAAAACAAGCCGACGCCGACAAGGGGAATCCCGAGATCGGAGGCACTCTTGATGTGGTCTCCGGCGAGAACACCCAGGCCGCCGGAATAAATGGGGAGGGATTCGTGCAAGCCGAACTCAGCGGAGAAATAGGCCACGGGATGAGGGCGGAGCACACCTGCGTTCATGGAGCCCCAGGTGCGATCGGCGCGTAGATATTCCTGCTGCCGGCGGTAGACATAGTTGATGCGGCTATGCAGACCCAACTCGGTGGCGCGGCGCTCGATTTCTCCTACCGGCATCTCGTTGAGCAGCGCGATGGGATTCTGATTCAGCTGCCACCAGCGGGTGGGGTTGAGGTCGCGAAATAAGCTGATGCAGTCGTAGTCCCAACACCAGCACAGATTGCGGGCGACCGACCACAGGCGCTCCTGGACGGGGGCGATGAAACGATCCAGAGTGCGCGCTTCGCTGACCACCGGAGCGACCTGGTTGGCGGCATCGGCCAACATGCGAATTTCGTTTTCGCGGAAGACTCTGGGCTCTTTGGTTTGCACCACGAGCACACCCTGCAGAATGCCACGGTCGATCAGGGGCACGCCCAGGAAGGAGTGGTACACCTCTTCGCCCGACTCCTTGAAATATTTGAAGCGGGGATGATTTCTGGTGTCCTCCACCGCGACCGGCATGACCCGCTCGGCGACCAGGCCGGTGAGGCCTTCACTGAGGGGCATACGCAGGGAGCCTATGCATCGCGGATGAAGGCCGAGGGTCGCGGCCAATACCAGGTTTGATCGATCCGGCTCAAGCAGATAAGCGGAACACACATCAGTCCTGAACCGGGTGGCGATCAGGGCGACTACATTCATGAGGGTGTCGGCAGCTTTGCCCCCCTCTTCGGTGAGGCTTGTGATTTCTTCCATGGTCAGGACGTGACTGGCATCAGTTTCTTCGTAGGATTGGGCCACCGGGATCCCCTCGCGTTGTATCTATTCCGCAATGCAATCGTGCCAGGCCCGGTGAAGATGACCTGTGATCCGAGTTGGCTTGCGGCCAACCGTGTTTGCTTATTGAAGAATAGACTAGCCTCGCCGTCAACCCCCTTTAAAACCGCTTATCTCTGACCTAGGTAATGGAGCGTTGCCTGAGACGGGAAGACGGCCTTCCAGTGGAAGGCCGTCCTTCACAGTTTTTACTTCTGCGACTCGCTGAAGCTGGGCCCGATCCGCCGTGCTCCTCGAGGTTTCATCCTTTGTTGCACCAGCGTGCGCAGGCTATCAGACATAGCAACCCTGGGAGCTGCCTCCGTCCGGGGAGCTTGCGCGAACCCGCCTAGATTGGGAATTAACACGAAAGCGGGAGCGGTATTTGTATTTGCGTCGACCGCGTACCCGGCGATGATCCCGAGATCGTCGATGGTCGCCGCATAGTTCAGGACCAGGTTCGAGTTCGAGGGGATGAGGGTGTTCAGGTCAACCATGCTGCCTTTTTGCCAAAAGAAGGCGCGGCAGTTGAAACTCGCGTCACACGAATTCCCAACGACTTGACCCAGATTATTGATGGAATTACCGAAGCTAAAAGTGTCACCGGGAAGTGTACCGAGGTCCTGCATCACTCCCTCTTGCCATAGGAAAGCATGCTGGACCTGATCACCGGAAAGATCGGAGCCGCCGGTAATTTGACCCAGGTTGTTGATGGCTACGGGCTGCTGATTCTTTGCCCCGCCGAGATTGCCGAGGTTGGTCGCCTGGCCATTTTGCCAGAGCACAGCGTGAGCAGACGGGTTGTTAAAACAATCTCCTGACGAGCCGGTGATCTGACCGAGGTCGTTGTTGGCATTCGCCTCTCCATCCGAGTCGCCGGACAACAAGGGGAGTGGGTTGACTTTGCCATTTTGCCAAACCGCCGGCAGTGCCTGCTGGACCTGGTAAAACGGCGGCTGCGGCTGGCCACCGGACAGGCAACCTGGATCGTGGGTAGTGGTCAGAGACACCCCGACCACCTGTCCAAGATCGTTGTTGCCGAAAGCAGCGGCGTCACTGCCGCCGAGGGTGGGAAGGGCGACCTCACTCTCGTTCACCAGGGTAAAGGCGAGGCAGGTGAGGTGGGTGCCAGTCGCACAAAAATCCTGCGCCAACGGATCGGGGGTGGCCGTTTCCGAAAAGCCCGAGACATTGCCGAGCACAGCGCTATTCGAACCTCCCAAGGTGCCCAGGTCTTTGGTCCCATTTGGCCGCCAGAGGACAGCGTGTTGCGCAACGTCGCCCGTCAGATTGGCATAGCCCGCTACGAACCCTTGGAGGCTAAGCGTCTGGGCGTTGGCGAATGTGCCGCCGAGGGGCGTACCCAGGTTGATGACGTCGTAGGTAAGGTTGGGGGTTGCTGCTTGCTGGCCCAAGGCTATGCCTGACGAAGGGGAAAGCGTGGCTAGCAACGCCACTGGTAAAAGTATTCTGGCATTCATTGTTTTTTCCTCGTGGTTTCGGTACGTACGCAAAGTTGCACACAGCGAGGGTCAAAGCTGGGGAAGCTCAAACCGGCTCCATGGCTATCTTCGAGCCGAAGATGCATCTACGACAGCGTTCTAACGATAGTCCAGCGTTTCTTATAGATCTACTGGCTGCTATTGGTGATCACCGGCAACACCAGGTGCGAGGGCATGCCTGGAGTGCAGAATATGCGCTGGGTTGCTGGAACATAATCGGTTGCTGCCGCCTGGTAAATACTGGGCACGAACTTTTGCGGATTGCGGTCGATGACCGGGAACCACGTGGATTGTACCTGCACCATCAAGCGGTGGCCTTTGAGAAAAGCATAGTCGTGATCGCGCAGTGGAATTTCCCACTTCTGTGGTTGATTCGGTTGGAGTGCCGTGGGTTGCTCGTAGCCGTGAAGATAGCGGCCGCGACGTACCTCCATTGCTATTGGTAGCTCATATCCGTTCATGGAGTTCGCGTAGGCGGTATTTCGCTCGATGGCGCTCTTCTGCCCTTTCTCGGGATAGACATCGATCAACTTCACGATGAAGTCGGAGTCTGTGCCGGAGGTGGAGGCGAACAGAGTGGCTGCGATCTCCCCGGTCACGACCACATCGTGGTCAAGAGGCGGACTCAAAAAGGTCAGCACGTCCGGACGATGATCCACGAAACGCTGGTCGGCCACTTCCCAGAATCTCCATTCCGGCAGAGGGTAGGTGGGGGAGATGGGCCGGGCACGGTAGGGTACAGGATTCGCGGGATCGGAGATGTATTGCCGATATGCGGGTCCGTTGCCTCCCGGCGCGTCGAAGGAAAGAGTTCCGTCTGCATGGAAGTAGAGGTTGGTAGGCTTTGCTTGTTTCGGGGGCCATTCGGTATAGGTGTGCCAGGTGTTCGAGCCGGCCTGGAAGGTGGTCACTTGCCACGCCGGCTTTTCTCCCTCTCCGTGCAGGTAGTAACGGAAGAAGGGGGCTTCGATATTTTGCCGGAACTCGAGGGCGGTTTTGTGGCCGCCGAAGGAGACGGGGCCGATGGTGTCTCCGACAGGCGCGGCCCATCCTCCGTGAAACCATGGCCCGGCGACCATGAAGTTGGTGTTGTCCGGATCGTGTTGCTGAGCGTGACGGAATATCTGCCAGGGCCCCCAGGGATCTTCCTGGTCCCAGAAGCCGGCTACATTCAGGTTGGGCACGGTGGAACTGTGCAGTTGGTTGACCCAGGCTTCTTTTTTCCAGAACTGGTCGTAGTCCGGGTGGCGCATCACGTCGTTCCAGTAGGGCAACGTTCCGTGGAGATATTTTTCATTGAGATTGGTGAGGGGCCCCACTTTCAGGTACCAGTCGTAGGTGTCGTAGGTGTCGAAATCAAAGTCGGTGTTCTTGTTTTTGTCCGCTTGCTCCATCACCGCGTATTCAAAGGTGTAGCTCTCTCGTAACGCGCCGTAACGATGATCGTCGTCGTTCATCCACTGATCGACCGGTGAGGCTTGCTCGCTGATGGCCTTGAGCGCAGGATGGGGGTGCAGCAGGGTCAGGGCAGCGGTGAGCCCGTTGTAGGAGACTCCATAGATGCCCACTTTGCCGTTGTTGTTGGGGACGTTTTTGATGAGCCAATCCACGGTGTCGTAAGCATCGTTGGTTTCGTTGGGTTGCTTGGGATCCTTAGGGTCGTACTGCGAGGTGAGCAGAAAGGTGCCTTCGGATTTGAATCGGCCGCGCAGATTTTGCCAGACAAAGATGTAGCCGTCGGCGGCGAGTTCCTTCCAACTGTCCGGTACCCAGTCGGGGCCATCCTTCTCGGCGTGTTTGTCGAAGTCTTGTTGAGTGAGAACGCCGTACGGAGTGCGCGTGAGCAGGATGGGGAGGGGTTGGGTCTGATTGGCTTTGGCGATGACAACGGTCTGCAGGTGTACACCGTCGCGCATGGGGACCATGAATTCCTGCACGCGGTAGTTGCTCTTTGGGGCTGTGGGCGGAGTGGGGCTCTGCTGCGCTTGCGTGTTGAGGAGGGAGACGCAGAGGAGAGCGAGGTGCAGAACGATGCGCATGAAACCTCGGGGATGGATCTCTAAGAGTTATAGCGGATGTTGTGGTGCCAGAGGACTTATGGAGCTTATGGCGCATCTTTTTTTTGGTGTACATGTGGGAAGAACCTACCTCATGGCTTTAGAGTCTGCGTGAGAACCGAAAATGAGACCGCAGATCTCTCCCCTACGCTACCCCGGCAACAAATCCCCGGGTGCCGGGTGTTTGTTGCCAATGAAGGGGGAATACGGGGTAGCGTAGGGGAGAGATCTGCGGTTCTTCTGGCTCTCACGCAAAGACTAAGGCGTCACCACTGTTCAAGAGCCGTATTCCACTCCGGGGACCAGGTCGGGGTCGAGGGGCGCGGTGCGCGCTTTGCGTAGCGCCCGCTGATAGAAGAATAAGGCGGCTCCAAAGACGATGAGGCAGGCGGCGATGAGCTTGCCTTCGAAGATCCAGACGGAGTTGACCTGGCGCGAGGGGATGAAGGCGACAATGAGACCGACGAAGGTGGCAGCCAGGCCCGATACGGCGTTGGCGGTCAGATAGGCTTTGTTGGCGTTAAGGACAGATCCCTCGCTCCAGGTGTGCTTGAGGAGGGCCAGGAACATGTACGCCGAGGGCGCTAGTTGGAGGATCACGGCGAGATCCAACATGGTCAGATAAGCTTCGCCCACGGAAACACCTAAGAAGCTGGACCCGATCAGCAAGGAGGATAAGACGGCGAAAAGGATCAGGCTCACATACGGCGTGTGATAGCGGGGATGCACGCGGCCGATGATAGGGGGCAGATAGCGATCGACTCCGGCGACGAAGGGCAGACGGGCTGCGCCGCTGAACCAGGCTGAAGCGGTTCCCAGGATGGCGATGCATTCCAGTAAGGCCAGCGGGGCGACCACACCCACTAATCCGGTTCGGGAACTCATGACGTTGATGGCTTGCAGGACACCGGAGAGCACGCCGATCTCTTTTTGCGGCATGGCGATGAGCATCGATAACGTGGTGCCGAAGTAGATGAAGCCGGCAATGAGTCCGCCGAGGAGGATGGAGATGGGCAAGTTACGGCGGGGATCACGGATCTCATCGCCCATGATGGAAGCCAGGTCCAGACCGATCAGGCTGTAGCAAATGGTCCCAAAGGCGGCGAAGAGGCGCCAGTCATGGAAACCAGTCCGGAGATCAGCGGGATGAAGGGCGCTCCCATTGTGGTGGAGAGTGAGGAAGGCTAGCAGGCAGATCATGGCCGCACCACCGATGGTGCCGAGGGCGCCGAGATTGCTGATCCACTTGCCCAGGGAGAGACCACGCACGTTCAAGGCGAGCAGAAAGAGAATGATGAGAAACGAGGCGACGCCGGTGAAGGCATGGCTATCGGCAAGCTTCTGGATTCTTGGTCCGGCTACGTAGACGGCGACTCCGACACAAGAGAGCACGACGGTGGGCAGATAAACAACGTTCGAAAGCCAGTAACACCAGCCGGCGAGGAAGCCGTGCTCTTCACCAAAGCTGCGTTTCGCCCAGAGATAGATGCCTCCTTCGCCGGGCCACTTCTGGGCTAACTCAGTGACGGCCGCGCCCTGCGGCCAGAAGAAGCAGGAGAGAGCCAATAGCCACAACCACAGTGTCACTGGACCGGAGGCGGAGATGGCCGGGATCAGGTTCAGGTTGGCCACGGCCACCACGAAGAGCAACACCAGGTCGCGTCGGCCTAGTACCCGGTCCAAGCCGGGTTTTTTACCGGCTGCCAGCGGGCGCATGACGCTCCCTTCGGATGAAGGCGCGAGGCGAGGCGCCGGTCCAGACTTTGAAGGCGCGGGACAGCACGGCAGTCTCAGCATAACCCACCGTGTGGGCGACGGCAGTGACGGTCGCGGAGCGGTCCTTAATCAGAGATTCGGCGAGGGTGCGGCGCTGGTCGCGGACCAGGCTGCGGAAGCTGGTGCGCTCCTCAGCGAGGCGCCGTTGAAAGGAGCGGGCAGAGAGGCCGAGTTCCTGGGCCACGGAGGGTAAGCTCAATGGGCCGGAACCGAGGCGGCGGGCGATCAGGTAGTTGACCTGGCGGGCGAAGCTCTCCGGTTCCCTGCTCTCCCGGGCCAGATCGTGGAGATGACGTTCCATGAAGGGAATTATCGATCGATCAGAAGAGATGCCGGCGCGGGCGAGATCGCCGGCGCGCATGATCAGGCGGTTTACATTTTGGCCGAAGAAAACCGGCGCGTGCAGAGCCTGGGTATAGGCTCTCCTGTTGCCTGGGGGTCCGGCGTGTTCGAAGTGGACTTCCATCGGGACCCATTGGTCACCGAGAAAGTTGCGTATCAGGCTGCAGATGGAGGCCATGGAGTACTCCGCGTCCTGACGGCGTGGGCGGAGAGAGGGATCTCCTATCTGGTAGATGTAATCGGCGGTGGTGTCGCCGGCGATCAGTTCGACCCGGGTGGCGCTTTGCCAGACGCTGACGTAGGCGGATAACTGGAGCAATGCCTGGCGGAGATTAGCCGAGGCCTGAAAGATGAACCCCAGTGGCCCCAACAGCTCCGGCCGGAAGGCCCGGCCTAATCTAAGGCCGAGGAATGGGTCGCGGAGCAGGAGCGCGGCCTGCTCGAAGAGTGCGAAATATTTGCCCAGCGGGATCAATTGATAGGGGTCGATGGGGGCCTGGGGCAATGCGTGGTCGCGCAGAAAGGCGGCTGGATCGTGACCTTGGGCACGGATCGCTTCGAGGATGGGCTCGAGGAGATTGGCGCGGATCATTGGGTGGGTGAAGGGGGAGTGCGTAAACGGCTGCATGTTTCGAGTCACCTGCGGTTTGCTGGAGAGGTCCTGTAAGGGGTCCGAGAAAGCCGCGGCGACGTGGCCGTTGGCGTAAGTTATCAACAAAGTGGCGCGAATAGCAATGACAAAAATTGACGGACAGGCGAGCATGTTGCATGACAGGGTCTCCGATGGAGCTCCGGAAAAATGCGATCGGGATGTGGCAGATCGTGTTTTTTGTGATTGCCGCCGCCGCGCCATTGACCGGTATGCTGGGGATTATTCCGGTGGATATCCGATTGGGCAATGGCGCTGGCGTTCCGGGCGCGTTCGTCATTGCGGGCCTGATTTTGCTTATCTTCAGCGTTGGTTATGCGGCCATGAGCCGGCATGTGGTCAACGCGGGCGCGTTCTATGCGTACCTGGCACAGGGACTGAGCCCCCACTTCGGCGTGGGCGGGGCCTTTGTCGCCGTGGTTTCGTACACCACCATGCAGGTTGGCGTGTATGCGCTGTTTGGATTCTTTTCTACCGTCATTGTGAATCCTCTCCTCGGCGCGCAGTTGCCGTGGTTCGCGTACAGCGTGGTCGCGATCGCGTTGGTGCAGTTTTTGGGAATGCGTAAGCTCGACCTGAGCGGTTGGGTGCTCGGCCTGTTCATCTCGCTGGAGATGGGCATCCTGCTGGCGTTGAGTCTCTCCATCGTGTGTCACGGTGGGGGACCACAGGGATTCAACCTGCGACCATTTGCTCCGCGGGTGGTGTTTGGCGGGCATCCTGGCATCGCCATCATGTTTGCCCTGGCGTCGTTTGTGGGTTTTGAGGCCACGGCGATTTATGGGGAAGAGAGTAGGAATCCGACGCGAACGGTTCCGCTGGCAACGTATGCGGCGGTTTCGATCATCATGGTGTTCTTTGCGTTTACCACGTGGGCGATCATCAGCTCGTATGGAGCTGACCATGTGGTTGCCGCGGCTTTCGTGGACCCGGGGAATTTCTGGTTTGCCAAGAGTGATGAGTACCTCGGGCGGGTTGGGACCGGGATCATGCGGGCTTTGCTGCTGAGCAGTATCTTCGCTTGCTTGCTGGCTTTTCATAACACCATTACCCGCTACTTGTACGCGCTCGGACGGGACGGGTTGTTGTGGGGGTTTCTGACCGGGATTCATCCCCGGCATCAGTCTCCTTATAAGGCTAGTTATGTGCAGACAGGGTGCGCGGCGGTGGGGGTGTTGGGTTCAGTTCTGAGCGGGACTGATCCTCTGACGGTGGTGTTTAGTTGGACTTCTGCGTTGGCCACGATTGGGATCGTGGGGTTGCAATTTCTGGTCAGCGCGGCGGTGATTGTTTTCTTTCAACGTAATGGTTTGGATAAGCGGGTTTGGAACACCCTGGTGGCTCCGCTGTTGGGCATGGCTGGGTTGGGTTATGCGATGTATTTGCTGGTTGCGAATTTGCCGGCGTTGAGTGGGAGTGAGGATGGGTTGGTGCGGAGTTTTCCGTGGATTATGTTGGCGGTGATGTTGTTGGGGATGGGGATTTCGGTGGGGCTATCACGACGGAGTGTGCGTGTTCGGTTGGACCAGGTGGTGGATGAGGTTTGAGGGATGGAGTTTGAAGGGAAGAGTTGTGGTATCCCACATCTCGCGAAAAACGAGCGAGACGCCCCGAATTTCCTGAACGCGGCACTGGACACGACCACGTGTGCGCCTTTCTTTAAGGAAAGGCGCATAAGGGTTCGCAGAACCCAAGAAGCTTCACAGGAAATCGGGGATGTGGGGCACCCGTCATCGGTTAATGGGCGCAGTTGAGCGCCCGGTTGATGTGGAGGAATGGTTATGAGTGTTGCGGCGTTTACACCGGTGGTTGGCGATTCGCAGATGCCTTTGGGAAATCATGGGCACCCGCTGGATCCGTTGAGCGTGGAGGAAATCCAGAAGGCTTGCGCGGTGGTCAAGACGAGTAAGGGCTTGGGCTCCGAGTGCCGCTTCGCCATGGTCCATTTGCATGAGCCGGCTAAAGCGGCGGTTCTGGCCTACCAGCCTGGAGATGCGATCCAACGGTCCGCTTTCCTTATGATCTTCAATGCTCAGACCGGGGAGACGCACGAGGCCGTAGTTGACCTTTCGCTGGGAACACTGGTTTCGTGGGTGGAGCACTACACCGAGACGACTCCCTTTGGACAGCCTCCGGTTCTGGTGGAGGACTTTTTTAATTGCGACCGCATTGTGAAGGCAGATGAGGGTTGGCGGAATGCGGTGAAACGACGTGGCCTGACGGATGAAGATATGCATCTGGTGCAGGTGGATCCGTTTTCGGCTGGGAACTTTGGCTTTCCTCTTGAGCAAGGCAAGCGCGTGGTGCGCGCGGTGAGCTACTATCGCGGCGCGCTCACGGATAACGCCTACTCCCACCCCATCGAAGGCCTGGTTGCGGTGGTCGATCTGATCGCCAAGCGGGTGCTGGAGTTGGTGGACGATGAGGTGGTGATTCCTGTCCCGAAAACGAAACATAACTACGATCCCGCATCACTGGGTAAGCCGCGCGAAGATCTGAAGCCGTTGCATATTTCACAGCCCGAGGGACCCAGCTTTTCGATTGATGGCTGGGAGGTGAAGTGGCAGAAGTGGAGCTTCCGGGTGGGATTTACTTCGCGCGAGGGTCTGGTGTTGCATCAGCTGGGCTTCGACTCGCGCCCACTGGTGTACCGGGCGAGCATGACGGAGATGGTGGTTCCGTATGGCGATCCTACGACCAGTCACTTCTGGAAGAATGCGTTTGATTGCGGCGAGTATGGGCTGGGTAAGCTGGCTAACTCGCTCGAGCTGGGGTGCGATTGCCTGGGGCTGATCCACTACTTTGATTTTCCGATGGTGGAGGACCAGGGAGCGGTCACGGTGATGAAGAATGCCGTGTGCATGCACGAGGAAGACTACGGCATTCTGTGGAAACACTTCGACTTTCGCACCGGGATGCACCAAGTGCGGCGGTCGAGACGATTGGTGATCAGCTTTTTCGCTACCGTGGGTAACTACGACTACGGCTTCTATTGGTATCTGTATCAGGATGGGACGATCCAGTTGGAAGTGAAGCTTACGGGGATTATCCAGACGGCGGCGATCGCTCCCGGTGAGGACTATCCCTACGGGGGCATGATCGCCGAGGGTCTGGGCGGACCCAATCACCAGCACTTTTTCTGTGCCCGGCTGCACATGATGGTCGATGGTGAAGGCAATAGTGTGACCGAGCATGAATATCATCCGCGGCCTTATGGGACAGACAATCC
>CAWHMV010000016.1:0-609377 GCA_963830325.1 uncultured Acidobacteriaceae bacterium | reverse complement strand
TTGTCTTGGGTGACCCGAGACATGGCAACCCAACATCTATGTTCCGATGTGCGAGTGTTTTCGGGAGCGGGGTTCACAGGGGTAGACCTGGCGACGAACCTCAGCACTCCTGATCTGCAATCGGCCTTGAGGAAGTTCGCAAATCAGAAACTGCAAACCGATGAGCTTCATCCCGATGCATGGAAACCTGCGATCATCGACGAACCGGCAAATACTACCGCGGCGCTTCAGGCCGTGGCCGGTGACAAGTACACTTATCGCGACCTGGACGACTTTACCGATACCCTTCAGCGAAGCCTCAAAACGCTGTCGATCGTGGCGAAGGCAGAACGTTCCGGGGTACTGGACGAGAACGTATTTCTGAATTTCTCGCAGCAGCGCCTCGCGCAATACAAGCTAAGACCAGCAGATCTTTCCAATATCCTCGCGTGCCCGGAATCTACCGGAGAGCGGCCAAACGCTCAATGCACTCGGACGCACGGTCAGTGTCAACACCACAGGCGAGTTCAAGAGTATCGACGATCTGCGGAATGTAGTGATAGGCACGTCGCCGAACGGAACGCCGCTTTACTTGCGGGATCTCGTGGACATCGATAGGGGATACGAGAATCCCCCTTCCTTCCTTAACCGGTACACGCGCCGCGACGAAAACGGCAGATGGATCACGACACGCGCGATTACGCTCTCGGTCCAGATGAAGAAGGGAGAACAGATCGGATCTTTTGGAAAACAGGTGGACGCCAATCTGGCGAGCGTGAGAAAAACATTGCCGGCCGACCTGGTGCTGGCCCGGACCTCAGACCAGCCATTGCAGGTACACGACAGCATCGAGCTCTTCAGCCACAGCTTGATCGAGGCGCTGGTGCTGGTGGTAGTTGTGGCTTTGATTGGCTTCTGGAGTTGGCGGACGGCCATTCTGATTGCGGTGTCCATGCCGATTACGCTCGCGATCACGTTTGGGGTCATCAGCACGCTCGGGATCGACCTGCAACAGGTCTCAATCGCTTCGCTGATCATCGCGCTGGGACTATTGGTCGATGTACCGGTGGTGTCCGGCGACGCGATTGTGCGCGAACTGGGTGCCGGCCAGCCACGGTCCGTCGCCGCGTGGCTGGGGCCGACAAAGCTGTTCAAAACGATGGCGTTTGCGACTGTCACGAATATCGTTTCCTATCTCCCATTTCTGCTGTTGCCCGGAGATACAGGCAAATTCCTGTACAGTCTGCCTATCGTCATTAGTTGTTCGCTGCTGGCGGCCCTGCTCGTCTCGATGACCTTTGTGCCGCTCATCAGTTCGTTTCTATTGGAAAGCAGGAGCGAAACTCCTATCGAGGAGAGGCGGCAGCGCGGGTTCACGGGTTGGTATTTTCGAACGGCAAAGAAGGCCATTGAACACAGGAAAGTCTGCCTGGCAGCATCGCTCGGCCTGCTGGTAGCGGGCGGCGTCGTGTTCTCCACGCTCAAGCCGCAGTTCTTTCCAAAAGACCTTCAATACTTTTCTTACATCGACGTGTGGCTGCCTGAAGACACTCCCGCGAGCGCGACCAGCGCGGTTACTCAGCAGGTGGAATCCATTACCCGCCGGGTAGCGGAAGAGTATGGCAGGAGCCATCCGGAGCACGGACATCCGAAGGATGTTCTGCAATCGATGACGACTTTTGTGGGCGGCGGCGGTCCTCGCTTCTGGAGTAGCGCCACACCCGAGGACAGGCAAACCAACTATGCTCAGGTGATTCTGCGAACGAAAGACAATCATGATACGACCCCACTGCTTGCCCTTTTGCAGCCGGAACTGGACAGACAGATTCCTGGAGCAATCATCGATACGAGGACTCTCGAAACGGGCAAGCCGGTTGGAATCCCGATTCAGGTCAGAATCTCCGGCGAAGATCTGCCACGTCTCAGAGCGGAAGCCGAACAGCTGAAGCAAATCTTTCGCGACATCCCCATCGCCGCCAGAGTTCGAGACGATTGGGGCGAGCCGAGTGCAAGAGAAGTGGTGCACGTCGATGCGGATCGGGCAAACCTGGCGCACGTCACAAACGCAGATGTCTCCGATTCCGTTCGTGCGGCTCTTCATGGCATTGCGGCTGGAGTTTTGAGAGATGGCAACAAGCAGGTTCCGATTGTTGGACGCATGCAGATGGAGGAGCGGTCCCAACTCTCCGATCTGCGCAGTCTATACGTCTTCTCGCGGCAAGACACCCCTCCAGTGCCTCTCGATCAGGTGGCGACGACTGCCCTGAGTCCGGTAACGCCTAAAATCCGACGCTTCGATCAGTACCGGACCATTACTGTGCAGTGCTGGCCTACGCAGGGGCATTTACCTTCGGAGGTAATCGCAGCGGCGATGCCAAAGCTGGAGGCATTCCAGAAGCAGCTTCCCGACGGGTTCATATTCCGCTTCGCAGGCGAGCAAAAAGAGCAGGTCAGCGGCTTTGCTGATCTCACTACGGTGCTGCTCATTTGCGTTAGCGCCATTTACCTGGCACTCCTCGCACAGTTCAAGAATGCCTTCAAACCTCTCATCGTATTTGCTGCCATTCCGTACGGCGTTGTCGGTGCAATATTTTCACTCGCCATTATGGGCCAGCCCTTTGGATTTATGGCATTCCTTGGGATCATCAGCCTCATCGGTGTAATTGTGAGCCACATCATTGTGCTGTTTGAATTCATCGAGGAGCGACGAGAAGAGGGCGAGGAATTGGAGTTGGCGCTGATCGATGCCGGCATCCTTCGTTTGCGGCCAGTGATGATCACGGTTGCGGCCACAGTGATTGCGCTGTTTCCGTTGGCTGCACACGGCGGCCCGCTTTGGGAGCCTCTTTGCTATGCGCAGATTGGGGGACTGACGATCGCCACTTTCGTGACGCTTCTGCTCGTTCCCGTTCTCTATTCCTTCGTCGTGCTGGATCTGAAGTTGATCCGCTGGGAACAAACGGAGCACACGGCTCCGGCTGCTTCAGAGAAACCGGCAGAGATGCCTGCAGTATCGGGGGTGCATGCGTGACCGATATGAACTTTGGGCACATCATCCAATACGCAACATTATTGTCGCTTCTGATGGGAGGTCTCGGTGTGGTTGTAGCGGTCTTAAATCACCGCGAGCAGGTGAAGACGCAGATCTTCCTGGCAATGTCTGCCCAGTATGACGAACTGTTGAAGAACTCTTCGGCGGCATTCTGGCTGAGTGTGCCAGTTGGCACGGAGCTTCCTGAGCGGACGGACAATTTAACCATCTCAATGTTGCGATTCTGTACGCTGGTTTCATTAACCTATCTTCTATTTTGCGAACGTCGGATACCAAAACGAATGTGGGAGTTGATGTTCCGTTCCGCTGACCGGAGGTTCCGCAGTCCCTTATTTGTGCGTGAGTGGGAGCATTTGAGAACGGAATTTGAGTCATTCCCGGAGTTCGTCGCTCTCGTTGCTTCAGTGCATCATATGCCGCCCCATACTGAAAACCTTGGCCCTGGACCCGTGCTACCCGCACAGAAAGAAGGACACCAGTCGCCATGCTGACATCCTCGGAGTTGAAGAAAATACCAATCTTTTCCTGCTTGAATGACGCGAACCTTCTGTGGCTGTCGCAGCAGGCTGCCGATCTTCATCTGGAACCGGGTGAGTATCTCATTCACGAAGGGGAGCCCACCCCTTTTTTTGTAGTGATGGACGGAACCACGGAAGTGCTCAAAGATGTGATGGGGCGTCGAACTGAAGTCTCAGAGCACAAGCCGGGCGATTTCTTTGGCGAATTGGCCATTCTCATGGCAACGTCAGCTCCCGCCTCCGTCCGCGCGAAGACAGCTTGCCACTTGGCACGGCTCGATCCGCAACACCTCCAGGAATTGATCCGACGCTCGCCCGAGTGCAGCGCGGTGATCTTACAGACCCTTAACGAGCGGGTACAAGTCGTGCAGAAGTACATGCTGAGTCTTCCCTCCAGCCGCGTACAGATAGTCGGATCGAAATTTGATGACGACTGCCGGGAGATTCGCACCTTCCTGAGCATGAATCGAATCCCTTATGAGTGGGCCGACCGCGATCGTAGCGCACATCCGGCTCCGACTGACCAGGCTTGCGAGGTTTCTGGCCTATCCGTCGTCGTGGATGGTTCGTTCTGCGTCAGCCATCCTCCTACGGTTCGTAAGGTAGCTGAAGCGCTCGGATTCCAAACAGCTCCCCATCGCCAAAGCTATGACGTGGTTATTATTGGCGGCGGCCCAGCGGGACTGGCGGCTGCCGTCTACGGAGCCTCGGAAGGACTCAGCGTCTTGTTGGTCGAGCGCGAGGCTCCCGGCGGTCAGGCTGGCACATCTTCTCGCATCGTGAATTACCTCGGCTTCCCCAATGGCATCTCAGGAGATGACCTCAGTCAACGCGCGTTCCGGCAGGCAGTTAAGTTCGGAGCCGAAGTGGTTCTCACCCGAGAAGTCCAAGAGATCATTCCGCATCCCGATGGCGCATACACGATTGGACTCGATGACAGCGATAGGGTTGCCACAAAGGCGGTGATCTTGGCGACCGGGGTTGCTTGGCGCAGACTTGAGGCGGACGGCGTCGATCGCTTCATCGGACGTGGAGTCTTGTATGGAGCCGCACGTACGGAGGCCCCCACGGTGGCAGGAAAGCGCGTCTTTATTATCGGCGGCGGCAACTCCGCCGGCCAGGCTGCCCTGTTCTTCGCAGATTACGCGAGTTCAGTGACCATGCTGGTCCGCGGCGAAGATCTGAAGCGCAGCATGTCGCAATACTTGATCGATCAGATTGCTCTCGTGCCGGGCATTCGGGTGGAGACGGAAACGCAGGTGGTCTCTGCAGACGGCACGGATTGCTTGAAAGCAATAGAAACCCGCAAAATGGGGGAGCCTGTGATCCGGCGGGCTGCAGATGCACTGTTTGTCATGATCGGCGCCGATGCAGTAACCCATTGGTTGCCACCTCAACTCCAACGCGAGAACGGCTATGTCCGCACGGGCCGCGAGGTGAGCGACCAGCCAGGTTGGGTGGCAGATCGTGCCCCATTTCTGCTGGAAACAAATCTTCCGGGCTTCTTCTGTGTAGGTGACATTCGCTACAACTCGATCAAGCGCGTTTCCAGCAGCGTAGGAGAAGGCAGCATGGCCGTTGCTTTCGTGCATCAATATCTCTCGTTACTGCCTCTTCACGGTTAGGTGAATGCGTGGAATTCGGGTACAGGTTCGGGTACAGACGTCAGTTCGCGCTAATTTCGGCAAACTACGCTAAATTACAGGTGGGAATGGGTTTAGCTGGTTCGCTAATTACGCTCGATTAAGCTTATTTATCATAGACACACAGTATTCTCGGGAAACTCAAAATCCGCCGAGGGCAACCTCGTGGGGGTTCGACCCCCCCTCCCGGCACCAACTTACCTACTCATTCCATTGACTAATTTACGCGGGTGGGATTGGATGAGGAGTCGGTGCTTTCAACGTGACCAATAACGTGACTGGCCTTTGATTCCTGTTCGGCGCGCTGTAGCTTCTGCATTGCGTCAACCATGTCACCACGGCTCACGATTGCGTACCGCGCAACACGCTGCGAGTGCGCCAGCCGCCGATTTTCATGATGACAGTCTCGGCAATTCCAGCGCGGCGGAGGTTTCTTGCGGCTGTCCGGCGAAGATCGTGGAAGATCAGGCCGGTGTACTTCATGCGGTCACCCTTGCAATGGGAACAGACGCCACCCGAGAGTGACGGCGCTTTGCAATCCACGCAAGCGAATTGACCGACGCCAGCTTTGCAGCAAGCGTCGTTCGATCAGGTTAAGTCCCAGTACGGAAGCATCGAAACCTATTTTGATAAGGGACTCGGTATCGACCGAACGGGCCAGCAAAAACTTCGTGACCGATTCCTTCAAGCAAACCACTGAACGGGGAGAGCAGGAGGTTGCCTGCCAGTCCTGCACAAGGAGCTGAAGGCGGAAGATGGCGAGTCGTGTTCAGCAGTACCTTGATGCAGTCGCCCAACTACACCCGTTTGGCGGGAGTTCGCTGGTCAGCGTGATTCTCTTCGGTAGTGCAGCGAGCGGTGGATTTTCGGAGTCATCCGACGTGGATCTCATCATCGTGCTCCCCGACGAAGCGACCCTAGAGGATCGACGCAGCCTTCGCGGGGTGGTTGCAGACCTCGAAATCACGCATGGTCTTCGGTTGCCGTCGAACCGTCGCAAAAACCCGCTGGAGATGTTCGCTGAGCATGCCGGGGGTGACGCGCACTCTTGCTTTTTCTGCACCCAAGGCGACCTGTTGTCGGGAGACGTAGCGCGGGTCTTCGGCCTGCGGGCAGCCGAGAAACTGTTCGTCGACCGCATCGTTCTTGCTAGCGTGATTGTTTCGGCCAAGACGGTCTGGGGCGAGGAGCTGCTACCTCTTATACCTTTGCCTCCCCTCCGGCGCCTTGACGTGTTCAAAGCACTTTTCGGGTTGGCCGGCCTCCTTCTGTTAAGCGCCGTCGCGTTTCCGGTGCTCTCCGACGCGACAAGGTATGGGATGGGTGCGCTCAAGCACTCGCTGCACAGCTGTTATTTCTGCTATCACCTGAAGACCGTTCCCCTCAACGAAGAAGTTGCGTTCTTCAACTCCCGTCTGGGTCGAAGCAGGGCGCTGCTGGAATTGCTGAACCAGCGGCGAACATACCACCGGTCATTCGGCTTCGTGCTGCGCTGTGTGCCGGTCCTCTTCCGGTTGCACCTACGGACCGCGTGGGATAACCGGTTCCCGCGCGCTGTGGCCAGGGGACATATACCAGGTTAAGGACCTCGCCCACCGCTTCTGCCATCGTCGGAGATGGGCCCTTCTCCCCGCCGTTTCGGATTCTATGAAATCGGTCGCACGCCTCCGCTCCCTGACCTGGACTATGACCGCAACCAGCCCAGCCTTGCCGGCCCCCTCATCCCGCCAGCGTTGAACCGTGTTCCCCTCTCGACGGACAGTGGCTTCCATGCTCTTCTGGACCCCAACAGCTCACTGAGGCAGCCCTTTTCCTTAAGAAAAGGCCCCTTTGGCCGACGCCGTTGAAGTCGATAAAAAGCCAAATTTTATCGACTTTTATGCAATTATGGCGCCTCATCCGAAGACGGATGATCCCCGGGAAGACGCTGGCTCTTGGAGCCCACCAGCCCCACTTTCCAATCCGGCACTCCGCACGCTCTTTCCGACACCGAAATGGTCGACACCGGAATTCTCTGGCTTCCATCGCGACGCGGGGCCACGGTGGGAACGCAGCGCATAAACCGTCATCGCAGCACAAGGGTACATCCAGATGAGCAAAGAGCAGATCTTCCTGGTCCTGCGTGAAATTCTACTCGGATGAGTGAAGGAGATTTCGACGCGCTCCTTCCCAAGAATTCGCCGTTTGATGTGTTGAATTGCTCAGTATTTCTCGTTGATGGGTGGAAAACTTGGACTGTGTTTGGCTTGAGATCCGCGAAAAGCTAGCATAGCGGCCCCCAAGAGGTCTCAGCCTGTGGGGACAGCGCTTTCGGCCAAGCTGTAGCTTGAAATCCCTTAACCGTGCAACAAGAAACCGGGGGAGAGCGATGCCCACAGCTGATTCAGTAATCGCGATATATGAGACACACGAGCAGGCGGAGCAGGTAGTTAAGGCGCTCGAAGAAGCTGGTGTCGACACAACCAGCCTCTCGATAGCAGCGCGAAACACGCATGAATACATCGTTCGGCTACTACAACGCCCGCGACCGAACGAGGTTTCAGAGAAAGACAGGAGTTATCTGGGATGGATTCTCGCGTCTGCTATCCCCATCTGCGATGTTTGCCAGACCCGGCATCGGGTCGATCCCCGTGGCGCATCCCCTTGTTTCATAGACCGCGCAAGGAGTTGAACGATTTTCAATGTTGACCTCCATACCAGCCGAATACGCAACACATCTCTCTGATGCTTAGCCGGATTTTTGCTCTTTGCTGTATCGGATTGCTCAGCGCGTGAACTAACAAGGTGGAAGACTGAGTTAGCGGGGTTATCTTATTCCGCGGAAACACTGAATAGATTCTCCCCTCAGATATGCACACGGATGAACATGTCGTCGGCTACTACGCCTTCTAAATCCACATGAACCGTGGCCATGCTGGAGCCGAGGAACCATTCGGGCTCCGGCTGTCGCTACATATGAGGTGATTGCAATGAAAAGGAACGGTTCTTTTGCCGCTTTGATATTTATCCTAATCCTGGGTACTGGCGCTGTCTTGGCTTATGCCACTTATCGAGTTTCAGCCGGCATAGAAGCTCTAGCCGTCATGGGATGCGCCCTTATTCTTGCCATTTTCATTTCTTCCGGAATTCAGGTTGCGGATCAGTGGAGTCGG
This sequence comes from uncultured Acidobacteriaceae bacterium, assembly GCA_963830325.1. Classification (GTDB taxonomy): domain Bacteria; phylum Acidobacteriota; class Terriglobia; order Terriglobales; family Acidobacteriaceae; genus PALSA-350. The sequence goes on along the minus strand of CAWHMV010000016.1, from coordinate 601,033 downwards.
GCAGTTGTGTTGCGCCTGGGTAAGTTCCGTTCTCTTCAGGGACCCGGATTGTTCCTGATCATTCCCGTAGTTGATAGTATTCCTTACTGGATTGACACTCGAGTCCTCACCAGCTCCTTCAAAGCAGAAAAAACCTTAACGAAAGACACGGTGCCTGTAGATGTAGATGCAGTACTGTTCTGGAAGATTGTGGATCCCAAAAAGGCGGCCCTGGATGTAGCGGACTACCAGAGTGCGATCAGCTGGGCCTCCCAAACAGCTTTGCGCGACGTCATCGGCAAGACCATGCTTTCGGACATGCTCGAGGGCAGAGACAAGATCAGCGACGTTCTGCGGAAGATTATTGATGAGCGCACAGAACCTTGGGGCATCAACGTAATTTCGGTTGAGGTCAAGGATGTATTGATCCCCGCTTCCCTTGAAGATGCAATGTCAATGCAGGCCCAGGCGGAACGGGAGCGGCAGGCCCGCGTGATTTTGGGAGATTCGGAGCGTCAGGTCGCTGAGAAATTTGGCGAAGCAGCGAAAACCTATATGAACAACCCGGTCGCCTTACATTTGAGGGCCATGAACATGCTGTACGAAGGTCTTAAGGCAAACTCCACCATTGTCATCGTCCCCAGCACCGCCGTGGAATCAATGCAACTAGGTGGTCTTGCCGGATTGACAGCCTTGACCATGGGACTAGGCCAGGAACAACCGAGGACGGAAAACGATAAAGAACCAGTAATCAGCAATATCCCTACGCCCACCCAGGAGACTGACTTATTACCTGTTTCGCGAGCCGATACGATGGCGGGACAGGCGAGCGCGAGGGAGAATGGGTCACTTATCACAACACCGCGTTAAGTGGCTGCTCCTGGCCAACTTGAAGGAGCGCCGGTTCGATGAATCCACCGTTTATAGCCAGTTCCTGAATTTCATTTACTCGAAGGAGGTTATCGATATAGTAATCTTACGCGTAGAGCTTCCGATTCAAACAGCTCAGCTCTGTGTCTTTGGGTTGTAACCTGAAGGGGCCTCCCATCCTCAAAACGGCGGCCCGAATGCGGCTAAAAGCGCCAAGTTCTCTGCCGAGACTGAGCAAAATGGTACAGAAAACCGCTTCCGCTATGGGAGATAATGGTAGGAGCGGAAACATTCGTGTGTTCCGGATCAGAGTGAATCTTTCTGTTTTCACCGCCTATTTCCTCACGGGCGCGCGCACTTCGCCATGTAGGAGGCCTTTATGGTTGCGGCAGAGAACGGCACATTCGACGCTGCGGTCTTTCTTAAGAGCGCCGGACTAGGACGTCGGATCGTCCAACTGAAGCCCAAGGATGTCTTTTTTGCGCAGGGAAACCCCGCCGACTCTGTCTTCTATCTCCAGACGGGCCGCGCGAAACTGACAGTTGTTTCGAAGAATGGCAAAGAGGCTACCATTACTCTTCTCTCAGCCGGAGATTTCGTTGGAGAAGAGTCGATCGCCGGAGTGCTAGGCCTTAGAATGGCCGCTGCAACTGCCATTACCTCCTGTTCAGCCCTCAAGATAGAACGGGAGGAGATGATCCGCGTTCTCCACGAGGAGCATGCATTCTCCGATCTGTTCTTAAAGTTCCTGCTTGCCCGTGGTATGCGAACCCAAGCGGACCTTGTTGATCAGCTTTTCAACTCGAGCGAAAAGCGCCTGGCGCGGATTCTCCTGTTGATGGCGGAATTTGGCAAACCAGGAGAGCCGGAGACTCTGATCCCTCCGATCACACAGGAAACTCTGGCGGAGATGATCGGCACGACCCGGTCTCGCGTCAGCTTCTTCATGAATCGCTTCCGTCAGCTCGGTTTTATTGAGTACAACGGTCGGATCCGAGTTCATAAATCGCTGCTCAACGTGGTTTTGCACGACCAAGTCCCCGCGGAAAATGCCGTTGGTGCCTCTCTATTGGGCATCCTGCCCAACGAACGAAAGTCGACCAGACGTCGGGTGAGCAAAACGGAACGTCTTGGAGCATAGCCGGTCGTGAGGGGCCACGTATAACGGTTGTTGTTGCCGCGAGACTACCGCGAACTCAAGGCATTCACAATCCGGTACGACCTCACGAGATCTCGGACGGCTGTGATTTCCATATCGAGTCTGTGGGTCTGGTCCGAGTTTGCATGCAGCTTGCCCCGCCGAGCACTCGACAAAAGCAACTCCTCTTCGTGCAAATGCATGGGTTCCCCGCGAAGTTTTTCACCTCTCCGCTAGAGGCGCTGGCCGCCGCCAGGGCGAAATCTCCCGATCTTCTGATATCGGATGTCGAGATGCCGAGCCTTTCCGGGATTGATCTCGCGATCCGAATAAAGACGCTTTACCCTGCCTGTAAAATCCTGCTCGTTTCCGGGCAGCCGTCTAACTTGGATTTATTGGACTCTGCTCGCGCAGAGGGTCATGACCTAGATTTGCTCCTGAAACCCATTCCTCCGCCGGAGTTGCTCTCAGAGACACGGAAAAGGATTGGTAGCAAACGCGATGTCCGCGCTGGTTCGCAGGCGAGGATGGACGAACCTCAGCGCTCCATGCGTCCTCGGGGGTTCCGCCCACTCTTGAGGTTGAATGATCAATTCTGACCAGCATTCGGCAAGTTGATAGTTGGATACTTCAGATGAGCGTAACCGCTCGCAGACGTAAACGCGTAAGGAGTTGTCGAATATGAATCTCACTCTAATGCACCCGAACCTGATTTTTATCGCGGTTGTAGTGGCGCTGATTATTGCTGCTGCCGTCGTTGTCTACATCAGAAAGCGGAAGGACACCAGCGCAGGACTACGTGTCAGATTCGGAACGGAGTATGAGCGAGCTGTTCAACAACACGGGTCAGAACGCAAAGCCGAAGCGAAACTAGCAGATCGTGAAGCAAGGGTTGAAAAGTTCAAGATCCGGGATCTTGACCCGACGGAGCGTGAACGCTACCAGTCTCAGTGGGAGACGGTGCAATCCCGTTTTGTCGATTATCCAAAGGGTGCAGTGACTGAAGCCGATGAGTTGGTGTGTTCGTTGATGCAGGCTCGTGGTTATCCTGTGGCCGATTTCGAACAGCGTGCAGCGGATATCTCCGTCGACCATCCGCGTGTAGTAGAGAACTACCGATCGGCACACAACATCGCACTGCGGCTCGGTAGGGGCGAAGCAAGCACCGAAGAGCTGCGTAGCGCGATGATTCAGTATCGCTCGCTCTTTGATGATCTGGCGCAGGTGCAAACACCAGGCGAGATAAGGGTGGCGTAAAGTCCGACTAAAAATGTGACGTGGCTCGCTTAACGTTGCCACAATATCTGGCCTGCTTCCGGAGGCAAGGAAGCAGCCGGATGTTCGGTAGCAGGATGCACCAGAAATCATGGCTGGTGTCGCTCTGCACATTCGCCAGACCCAGGCCGAGTTGCCGGTCGAGCAGCGTTTCCATCTGGCCGGCCTTCCGCTGGTCCAAGGTCTCGCCGACGCACAGTATGACATCGAGTCCGGCAGCCAGGGCGGCCTTTACCTTTTGGTTGATGAACGCATCGGATTCGCCGAGTTTGTGCCGGCGCTCGCTGTGTCCCAGGATGACGCACTTGCAGCCGAGATCGAGGAGCATCGTTGGGCTAACCTCACCGGTGAATGCGCCCTCCTTTTCGGGATACATGTTTTGTGCCCCGAGCGCGATGCGGCTGCCCTTGAGGATATCTCCAACTAAGGCGAGATAAGGAAAAGGCGGACACAGAATAATCGATACGCCTTCCTGGTTCCTCAATCCATCGACGATTCCTCGGGCCAACTGCCCGGCATCGGAGGAGGTGGTGTGCATCTTCCAGTTGCCGACAATGGTTTTTTGTTGGACGCTGTCTGTCTTCATGAGGCCACCGCGTGGACCAAGGACGGAAGTTCGGGCAAGGCGCCAGGGCGATGCTCGTTTTCCAGCGTGGCATCGTATTGGCCCAGCCGTGCCGCCCGATCGCACCTCGCTCGATGGTAGAGGGCCTCCTGTGCCGCCACCACGTTGCGCGGATCGCCATGCCATATCTGCAAGGCCGGCTCCTGGATGGCGCGACCGAAAGAAAACGCCAACGCCCAAGGTAGTCGCGTCTTGAATCGGACATTCATGGCATCGAGACGGGCCGAGGCAAGTTCCCCGGACTGTCCGCCGGATAGGAACGCGACCCCCGGGACCGCGGCGGGCACTGCACTCAGCAGACACTCGACGGTCGCGTCGGCTATCTCATCGACATCCTCCTGCGTGGGACAAGCCGATCCAGGGAGGACCATGTTGGGTTTCAGGATCAATCCTTCCAACCTTACCCGTTGTGAGTAGAGTTCGCGGAAGACAATACGCAGCACCTGCTCGGTCACTTTGCCACACGTGTCCAGTGTGTGCGCGCCTTTCATGAGCACCTCCGGCTCGACCACCGGGACCAGCCCGGCTTCCTGGCAGAGGGCCGCATAGCGGGCCAGCGCGTGCGCATTCGCCTCGATGCATCCCAGCGTGGGAACACCATCGCCGATGGCAAGCACCGCTCGCCATTTGGCGAAGCGCGCGCCCATCTGCGCATACTCGACGAGACGTGCGCGCAGCCCGTCGAGACCCTCCGTGATCTTCTCTCCAGGAAAACCCGGCATCCGCTTTGCCCCGGCATCGACCTTGATACCGGGAATGATGCCGAGATCTGCGAGGGCGATGGCGAACGGAGTGCCATCGTCCTTACGCTGCCGAATGGTTTCATCGTAGAGAATGGCGCCACTGATCGACTCGGCAAGACCCGGCGTGTTGACGATCAACTCCCGATATTGGCGACGGGTCTCGGCGTTCTGGGGAATCCCACATTGGGCGAAGCGCTTGTTGCAAGTCCCGGTACTTTCGTCGATCGCCAACAGTCCTTTTCCGTTGGCGACCATCTCGTTTGCGGTTGTTGCGAGAGCTCGGATATTCACTTGGTGTCACTCCATTTCCAGTTCCGAATTTCCGGCATGTCCTGGCCGTGAGCGTCGATGTAGTGCTTGTGCTCGATGAGTTTGTCTTGCATGTTCTGCTTCAGATAGGCGCCTTTAGAGCCCAGATTTGGAACGCGATCCACCACGTCCTGCACCAGGTGGAAGCGGTCCAGGTCGTTCTGCACGCGCATGTCGAAGGGCGTCGTGATCGTGCCCTCTTCCTTGTAGCCGCGGACATGCAGCTTGTGGTTCGTCCGCCTATAGGTCAGCCGGTGGATGAGCCAGGGATAGCCATGAAAACCAAACACGATGTGCTTATCTTTGGTGAAGAGCGAGTCGTATTCCAATTCAGTGAGGCCGTGGGGATGCTCTGTGCAGGGCTGCAGCTTCATTAGATCGACGACGTTGATGACGCGAATTTTCAGCTCGGGCAGATGCTGGCGAAGGATGGAGACGGCAGCGAGGATCTCCAGCGTGGGTGTGTCGCCGCAGCAGGCCATGACTACATCCGGCTCGCTGCCCTGGTCGTTGCTGGCCCATTGCCAGATGCCGACCCCCTCGGTGCAGTGGACGACAGCCTCATCCATGGTCAGCCATTGCGGCAGCGCGTGCTTTCCCGCAACCACCACGTTGACGTAATTGCGGCTTCGCAGGCAGTGATCGAAAACAGATAAGAGGCAGTTGGCGTCGGCCGGCAGGTAACAGCGTACGATGTCGGCCTTCTTGTTGATTACGTGATCAAGAAAGCCGGGATCCTGGTGCGTGAAACCATTGTGGTCCTGCTGCCAGACGTGCGAGGCAAGCAGGTAGTTCAGCGACGAAATCTCACGCCGCCAAGGCAGTTCATTGCATACCTTGAGCCACTTTGCGTGCTGGCTGAACATCGAGTCGATGATGCGAATGAAGGCTTCATAGCTATTGAAGAGCCCGTGCCGTCCCGTCAGCAGGTAGCCCTCCAGCCAACCTTCGCACTGGTTCTCGCTGAGCATTGAATCGAGAACGCGGCCTTGCGGCGCAAGGAACTCGTCATTGCCGAATTCTCGCGCGTCCCACTGGCGATTCGTCACTTCGAAGACGGCCTGCAAGAGATTTGAGACGGTCTCATCCGGTCCGAAGATACGAAAATTGCGCTTGTCCTGATTCAGCTTGGCGACGTCACGGAGGAAGGAACCCAGCACCAGCGTGTCTTCGACCTGAATCGCTCCGGGCGAAACCACGTTGACCGCGTGGTCGTGGAAGTCGGGCATGCGCAGGTCATGCAGCAGGAGTCCGCCGTTGGCATGCGGATTGGCGCCCATGCGACGGTCACCCTTCGGCGCCAACTCGGCGAGTTCCGCGATGAGCCGGCCACTCTCGTCAAACAATTCCTCGGCCTTGTAGCTTTTCATCCAGTTCTCGAGCAGCTTGACGTGGTCGGGATGGGCGCCATCAACCAGAAGCGGCACCTGATGGGCGCGAAAGGTTCCCTCGATCTGCAGTCCGTCGACAAACTTTGGCCCGGTCCAACCCTTGGGCGACTTGAGTACGATCATCGGCCAGCGGGGCCGGGTGACGTCGTTGTTGCTCCGTGCATTTTTTTGGAATTGCTGGATATCTTCGACGGCCTTGTCGATGGTGGCGGCCATGAGTTGATGCATCTTCTCCGGCTCATCGCCTTCCACGAAGTAAGGCGTCCAACCGCAGCCGCGGAGGAACTGGTCCAATTCGTCGTGCTCGATGCGGGAAAGCACGGTTGGATTGCTGATCTTGTAGCCGTTCAAGTGCAGGATCGGTAGTACTGCTCCGTCGGTGATGGGGTCGAGAAACTTATTCGACTGCCACGCGGTGGCTAGCGATGCGGTCTCCGCCTCACCGTCGCCGATGATGCAGGCGACAATCAGGCCGGGATTGTCGAAGGCCGCTCCAAAGGCGTGGCTGAGAGAGTATCCCAGTTCCCCGCCCTCGTGAATCGAACCAGGGGTCGTCGGCGCGACATGGCTGGAGATACCTCCCGGGAAAGAGAACTGCTTGAACAGCAGCTTGAGGCCAGCTTCATCCTGGCTTACGTTGGGATAGACTTCGCTCCACGTGCCTTCGAGGTAGACGTTGCCCACAATCGCGGGGCCTCCGTGACCGGGGCCGGCGATATAGAACATATCCAGGTCATACTTCTTGATGGCCCGGTTCAGGTGAACATAGATGAAGTTCTGACCCGGCGTCGTGCCCCAGTGGGAAACCACCAGCGGCTTGACGTGCGCTAGAGTCAGCGGTTCTTTCAGCAGTGGATTTTCATAAAGGTAGATCTGGCCGACCGAAACATAATTGGCGGCGCGCCAGTAGGCATTCATCTTACGAAGCTGCTCTGAAGTGAGCGTGTCAGTGCTTTTGAGGGACTCTTCTCGACTCAATTCTTCGGGCGACTCGTGAAGCAGATCCTGAATGAGCATGGGGTGATTTCTCCTGGGTGCGGCTACGGTTTCAGAGCTGTGTAACTACTTCGGCGGTCATTCGGTCGTCGCCGGATAGAGTTGTTTGTTCGGTTTCTTGGAGGCTCTCGCCGTCCGTCTGTAATCCGAAAGAGGCCAGCTTGGCGTTAGTGGATTTGTGATCCTTGTGAAGGATGCCTCGCATCCCCAAATCTTCTGCAATCTTGACGAACATTGCTGTGTTGTCGATAAAGACGACTTGCTCGGCCGGCGTCTGGGCAAGGTCAAGCGCGAGACGAAAGATATCGACATCTGGCTTGCGCAGGCGAACAAAGCAGGAAGAAATGAAGGTATCCGCCAACTGGTCCAGCTTGAACGTGCGAATGCGGTGCGCATTGACCGCGCGCGATTCATTGCTGACCACGACGATCTTCAAACGATGTCGTTGCTTGAGTTGAGTGATGAGTTCGATCATCCTGGGGAAAGGCTTCGATTGAGCGAACATGAAGTCCCGAAACTGGTCCCGCGTGAATGTTCGCTTTTCATAAAAGACCACCCAGCCAAGGTATTCCTGAAAAGTGAGCTTTCCTTCTTCGTGGGTCTCGAAGACCAGGCGATGTCGCTCATCCATCTCTGCCCAATTCAGGTTGAAGTTTCTGGCCGCACTTTTGCGGGCCAGATGGTCCCACCCATTGGTGAGCAGGACCCCGCCGACATCCAAAAACAGCGTAGTAACCGGCAACGCTCGTTTCATTGAACCTCCGGCAGCCCGGACTCTATCTCTGACACGGTTGGTCTTTCGGAAATTTCGATACGCGAGGAGGGTTGCAACGCAGCAACGCCACGATGATCCCTGGCACCCAACTGGCTGCGAAGCAGCCCTGGCCAGCGGTTCGCACTCCTAACAGTATTCAGCAAACCCGACCCAAAGGATGAGCAGTTTAGCTCAAGGCTGAAGATCGGTTAAGGTTGCATGCACAGGCCGGTCTTCCATCGCAAACTAGCCGGCACGACACTTTCAAATACTCTTCGACCTGCGGACGATTTCCACGGAACAACTCGCATGGCGAGCTACAAATTCTGGTGCGCTGCCAAGCAAGAAGCGCCGAATACCTCTCTGCCCATGCGAGCCAACCATGATCAGGTCGGCGCCCCACTTCGTGGCAGCGTCGATGATGCTCTCTCTCACATCTCCCACCTCGACGGCGGTGTCGGCCTTGAAGCCGGCACCACGTAGATCCTTCGCAATGCGATCAACCAACGCGTGGGCAAGCTTTCCCTCGCCTTCCATCTCAGGAGCGTAGCCGGCGTCCATTTCGGGGACGGCCAGTCCGACCTGCTGCACCACATGCAAGACCAGGACCTCTGTTGTCTCAGGCCGAAACTGCTTCACAATAGCCCGTACTAAGTCTCCGGAGAACTCTGAATCGTCAACTCCCATTAAGACTTTCATGACTCCTCTTCCTAAACAGGCAATAGGCCATAAGACCAAGCAGGCTCGATCATCCTCCAGTTGCTCAGGAGACTCTCGTTACTACGAGCTGAGGAGCCACTTAGGGAGCAAGGACGTAAACTTTGCTTTAGTGTCTGCTACGGTTTCAGTACGTCGCGCTGGTTGACCCAGCCACCTCGAAAGAAGCGATGGCGCACCATGTCTCGGCCAAGCAGAAAAATGATCACTACCAACAGGACTAAAAGGAGGAATTTTACAGTTCCTAGCCACGGTGAGTTTCGTCCCGTAGGGCCCGTTATATTGGAATTAGGTCTCATCTGAACTGCTTCTCCTCCCTGCTGGTGAAAAGGACCGGGCACGACAGGGTCGTCGTGCCCTCACCACCACAAGCGCGGTCAACTACATGCCCATGGTTTTACCTGTATAAGCGTGAAGCTGATGTATAAGGTCCCGGGCAGAAGCTGGAACGTGGACCTGGCCGTCCAAGATCTCATGTCTATCGACGTTGGCTCCATATAAGGCCTGATCCCCACTCTTGTCTGCCTGAACCACGGCTCCATCCAGACTCACCCCGGCAAAGACGCCTTTGCTGCGGGAATAGGAAAGGATCTCGGCGTTCAACTTCAGGTCCGTGCCCGCGGCTGCACTGCGGCCCACGGGGCCTGCTGCCACAGAAGCATCGGCTCCAAGTTTGAACTTGTCACTCAAAAGGCTATGCAAAGCGCGATCATTCATAAAAAGCATGACGAGGTCCGTGGAAGAGCCCCCAATCTGGTATCCCACGCTTCCTCCGTCAATAGCTAGGAACATCGGAGCACTCCAACCGTGGGCCGTGCGGCAGGTTACCACTCCGCGACCGTAACTACCTCCAAAAATGAACGCAAACTTCTTATCTCCTGGAATGATGGCAACACACTTAGCTGATCCCAGAAGGTCGTTTGGGATACCTTGATCTGGCGTATCCATTATTTGTTTGAAGACCTGAGCAGCCTTTTCGGTACGGGCAACATCTTCCTCACGGTTAGACGCCATTGCGAGCGGAGCCGCGACCAACAGAATTGTTGAAAAGATCAGAAGGTGCTTAACCATATATTTTCCTCTTTCGCTGTGAACGTCCTTGTTTGAGCTCGCTCGCCATCCAGTTCATTCCTCCGCCGGGAGCGAGATGACGTAGAGCCGGCCTGATCTATATTTATCAAGCTGCCTCTGTTTCGAGTGCCGGGAGCTTAGGTGTCCCTGCTTCGCGGAACTACACCCTTCACTGTTAGACAGAGTTCCCGCGCGAAAAGATAAGCGATCAGCTCGCACAACCGGCAGATGCCTGATCCTTTTAGTTCGGATGCCACTTATAACCATCCTAAGCGCGGATATAGTTGTGTACTGTCCAAAATTGATCAGATTTGTCACACATTTCGTTTAATAGTGGACGTTGAGGCTGATTTGGGTTTCCCGATGCGCAATAGCGGCCGTATTAAGGTGAAACCCAGGTTCAAATGGTTCGTAAGCTGTCGTCGGGCCGACATTCTTAATCGTGCAATGACCAGGATGCCAACGACACTGCTATTACCTGCGCGACGGGCCGGGTCGTCAGCAATTTCTTCCCCGGTTAGAACTCGGTGTTCTCCACTAGAACATTGAGGGTTATTTGTTACCCACACAAGTTACGTCAGAGCATTCCGGGGCGTTACTAAGTATCCGGACGTGACGCGAACGAATAGAGGAATTCACCATGTGCGCAACTGCAGTTGAACCCATCGCCCCGCAGTCTAAGCAACCACGCAGGTCTACGCGCGCGGCTCTCCCGCCATCGATAGGCCATCGGGTACGGTGGATCGTGTTTGCAGCCTTCGCGGCTGTGATTCTTGTGTCGGTGATCCTGGGCCTGGTCCAGAAATGGCTTTGGATGCGGGAGCTAAACTACTCCGGGATCTTCTGGACTCTACTCTCGATCAAGTGGGTAATGTTTGGCGTAGCCGCAGTTTCTGCGTTTCTCTTTCTGTGGATTAACCTCCGCATCGCAGCGAGGGCTATTGGGGATCTCATGAGAGAGAATCCCTCCAGTGAGATTGTCAACGCCTCCGAGGAGGCCGCGAGAAGAATCAATATAGATCTCAGCTCCAGACTGGTTCTGTTCGTGATGGATGTAGCGGCGATTTTCGCATCTGTCGTCTTTGCCATCAGTATCTCCGCGCAATGGGATACATACCTTCGGTTTCGTTACGGTGGATCATTCGGCGTGGCCGACCCGCTCTTCAAGGTCGATCTTGGTTTCTACTTCTTCCGACTGCCCTTTTATGAGCTCCTGCAGGGAAGCCTCATCTTTCTGACCGTGGCTGCTCTCGCCATAGTGAGTGGTTTTGTCCTCCTCGAGCTGCAACAGTCTGGCAACAACAATAACTTCAAAATTCGCCCCAATACTGCGCGGCATCTGGCGGTGCTACTTTTCATTCTGTCTGCCACGTTCGGATGGGGTTTTTATCTGGATCACTATGAGCTCGTTTATTCGACACTTGGCGTGGTTTATGGAGCGGGCTATACCGCTGCGCACGTAACCAATATCGTGCTGTGGGGAATGGTCGGCGTGTCAGCCCTGGCCTGTGGGCTCATCGCGCTTACGGCTTTCCGTCCACGCGCTAAGTTACTGGCCGCAGGAATTGGCATATACGGAGTGCTGTATGTCCTGGGTGTTCTGGTGCTACCGCAACTGGTTCAGGCTTTCGTCGTTCGACCCAGCGAGCTAAGCCGTGAGACACCCTATATAAAAGACTATATAGAATTCACTCGAAACGCTTATAAGCTCAACGCGATTCAGGAGACCGCGTATCCAGCTCTTACGGACCTGACTCCTGAGGTGATCGCGAGGAATCAGGACACAATCCAGAACATTCGTCTCTGGGATTCGCGCCCGCTGTTGCAGACGTATCAGCAGACCCAGGCGATTCGGCTTTACTACCAGTTCTATAACGTCGATACAGATCGGTATCATTTGTCGGATGGCTATCACCAGGTGATGCTTTCATCCCGGGAGCTAGCCTCGGAGCTTCCGACACAAGCGCAAACATGGGTCAACGAGAATCTGCAGTTTACTCACGGGTACGGGTTGGTCATGAACTCCGTGTCTAAGACCATCGGCGGAGGTTTTCCTCAGTATCTAATCAAGGATATTCCCCCGGTCTCGCAATACGGAGGACTGAACACCACCCAGCCTGCAATCTATTATGGTGAGGTATCGCCGGGGTACAAGATTGTCTCGACTGGCATCAAGGAGTTTGACTATCCCAAGGGCAATGAGAATGTCTATACGAGCTACCAGGGGAGCGGCGGAATCCCGCTGGACGGCATTTGGAAGAGGCTCCTGTTTGCTTGGACACAGAAAGACGCGAATATCCTGTTTACCTCCTATCTGACACCACAAAGCAAAATTCAGATCTGGAGGAGCGTCCAGGAACGCGTGTCCCAAATCGCGCCGTTCCTGCTGCTCGACCAGGACCCCTACGCCGTGGTGAGCGACGGCAAGCTCTATTGGATTCAGGACGCCTATACCGTCTCGGATCGCTACCCCTACTCGCAGCCGCAGGCGGGCGGCATGGCGCAGGGCAGCAATTACATCCGCAACTCGGTAAAGATCGTCGTGGATATGTATAACGGTGGGGTGTCGTTCTACATCATGGATCCGAAGGACCCGGTTCTCAACGTCTACCGGCACGCGTTCCCCGGGGTCTTCAAGGATTTGAACGACCTTTCAGCAGGCTTGAAGGTCCACCTGCGTTACCCGCAGGACCTGTTCGCCATCCAGGCGGCCGAATATTCGACCTTCCATATGACCGATCCGCAGGTCTTCTACAACCGGGAAGATCTGTGGGTGGCCCCGGAAGAAAAGTACGACGGCGCCGTCAACCCAATGGAGCCTTACTACATACTGATGAAGCTTCCCGGGAGCTCACAGATGGAGTACCTCATCATGACTCCGTTCACTCCGCAGAAGAGAGACAATATGATCGCCTGGCTGGCTGCCAGATGCGACTTTCCTGACTACGGAAAAATGCTTTTCTACGAGCTGCCCAAAGAGAAGCTGATCTACGGGCCTAACCAAATCAGTGCCATGATCGATCAGAGTACGACTATCTCTCAACAACTCACCTTGTGGGATCAGAAGGGCTCAGGAGTCATTCGCGGAAAACTGATCGTGATTCCGATTGAGAACTCCTTCCTCTATGTGGTCCCGCTCTATCTGAAGGCGGAAGGTACAAACTTTCCTCAGCTGAAACGCGTGATCGTGGCAACGGGCGATAGAGTCGTCATGGAGCCGACGCTTGACGAGTCGCTGAGCGATTTGTTCGAGAACGCTGCGACGCCGGCGGGGGCGCAACCGAGCGGAAAGCAGCCACCGCTGGCGAAGGCGACCCTGGATCAAGCCAGGGCTGAACTTGCGCAAGCGCAAAAGGCAATTGATTCGCTCAAGAACCTGCTGGCTACTCCTGCTCGATAGGCGGCAGATGCGCAGTGTTCTGCCGATGAAGCGCCGGCCTGTCTAACTCGGGACGGCGCGGCGCACTGCCCGCCGGTTCAACGATCGTTCACAAAGGAGATCTTGAGAAATGGCGCATTTTCGTGGGAACAGGAGCGCCTCCGGGGGCCCTGGCGATGAGCCTCGCTGGACAGGGGCCGCCAAAGATGGAGTGGGTACGGCACACTCGATGGGCGGGCGCGTCTGGTTCACCATCGGGCAGGGCATTCTCACCGAGGTCTACTACCCGACAATCGACCGCCCTCAAATGCGCGATCTGGAGTTTCTGTTTTCCGATGGAAACGGATTGTTTCTCGAAGAAAAGAGGGATCTGGGCTACCAGATTGAACGAATCCTGCCTTCGCAGGGATATCGAATCAGCAGACACGATTCTGAGGGGCGTTTCTCTTTCGTGAAAGAGATCATCGCGGAACCGACACGGCCTTGCGTCCTGATACACACCAAGCTCGAAGGAAAGAAAGGCTTTCTCAAGAAGCTGAAAACCTATGTACTATGCGCGCCTCATTTAGAGGTCGGGGGCGACGGCAACAATGCCTTTGTGGTCGAAGTCTCCGGGCAGCAGTTGCTCGTTGCCGAGAAGCAGGACCGCTGGATCGCGGTTGGCGCATCCTGCGGGTTCTCGAAGCTTTCCTGCGGCTACGTCGGACACAGCGACGGTTACACCGACCTCTCGAACAATCGCAAGATGGATTTCGACTTCGATGAGGCGAAGAACGGCAACGTGGCGCTTACCGGCGAGCTTGATCTCTCAAAGACTCAGGAGTTCACCATCGGTGTCGCTTTCGGAGAAACTCTCGCCAGTGCCGTGTCTTGCCTGTTTCAAAGTTTGGGCGTGCCTTACCAGGAGCGCAGACAACTTTTCATTGACCAGTGGGAAGGAGCCGTAAACGGCAGAAAACCACTCGGCAAGGTCAGTGGAGACAAGGGACGGCTTTTTGAATCCAGCTATAACCTGTTATTGACCCACGAAGACAAACTGTATCAGGGCGCGTTTATCGCGTCGCTTACCATTCCGTGGGGTGAGGCACGCAACGACAAGCAAGGGAAGGGCGGTTATCACCTGGTTTGGACCCGGGATATGGTGGAGAGCGCCATGGGGTTGCTCGCGGCAGGCGGCACGCATGCACCTTTGCGCGCTCTCATCTATCTGGCCGCACGCCAGGAAGAGGATGGCAGCTTCCCTCAGAATTTCTGGGTAGACGGGAAAGCTTACTGGAAAGGGATGCAACTGGATGAAGTTGCGTTTCCCGTTCTGCTAGCCTGGCGCCTTCATCAGCTTAAACTGCTTGGCCAGTTCGATCCGAGAGTGATGGTTAACCGGGCTGTGCGCTTTCTGCTGCATAGCGGTCCAGTAACCGGCGAGGAACGGTGGGAAGAGGGCAGTGGATATTCCCCCTCGACCCTGGCCGTGATCATCTCCGCTTTCATTTGTGCAGCCTCTTTCGCGCGTGAAGATCAGGATAACGACAGGGCCGCCTTTCTCGAGAGTTACGCCGATTTCCTCAAAACTAATCTTGAAGCGTGGACGGTCACCACCAAAGGTTCGCTGGTTGCGGGGTCTCCTGGTTACTTCGTGCGCCTAAACCCTGCGAACCCCGGAGAAGCCGCCAGTGCAGGGGCCGTCAACAAGGCGGAACTCTTTTTGACCAGTCAGCCCCCGGGCGCTCCCAAGTCGTACCCGGCTCGCGACATCGTGGATGCGGGCTTTCTTCAGTTGGTGCGATACGGAATCCTGTCCGCTGATGATTCGTTAGTGGTTGAGAGCCTGCGCGCGGTGGATGCGATTCTCAAAATGGATACTGCCTCAGGTCCCTGCTGGCACCGGTACAACCACGACGGGTATGGCCAGAAACCCGGGGGCGGTGCCTACACGCAGTGGGGTCAAGGCCGCGGTTGGCCGCTACTGACCGGTGAGCGAGGACATTATGAGCTTGCCGCGGGTCATGATTGCCGCCCCTTTTTGCATGCCATGGAGCAATTCTCGAACGCAACTTGCCTGTTGCCGGAGCAGATTTGGGATGAAGCAGATATTCCGGAAGCTCACCTGCATCGCGGGGGCCCGACAGGTTCGGCGAATCCCCTGTTGTGGGCCCATTCGGAATATTTGCGTCTGCTTCGCTCGTGTCATGACGGGAAGGTATTCGACCAGATTCCAGAAGTCGTCGCGCGGTATCGCGATGGCGAGGCGGACAGCAAAGTAGAGTTCTGGCTGCCAAAGCATCCGATTCCAGAAGCAACGAAGGGGCACACGCTTCGCATTTGTGCGCCTGAGCCTTTCCGCCTTCGCTGGACAACCGACAACTGGAAAACCTCACAGGATAGCCAGTCGCACGCCACCGGCATCGGCGGAGAATACTTCGACGTTGGTCCGGACGGCTTGCAGTCACAACTGGACTTCACTTTCTTTTGGCCTAACCGGGGGGCAAACGGGGGGGAATGGGAAGGCCAGAATCACCTGGTGCAGGCACGGTCACGATCGAGCGCGCGGGTGACAGCGACCGAAGTCCGCTCGTGCTGAAAGGAGCAGGATAAGTGACAACCAAGACGGAATCGGCCGCAAAGGCGAAATCAGACGTAAAACCTTTTGTTTACGTCGCAGTGGGGGTAGCTGCCCTCGGAGGCCTGCTCTTCGGTTACGACACGGGCGTTATCTCCGGGGCCATACTGTTCATCAAGAAGCAGTTTTCTCTTTCTGCCACCATGGAGGAGATTGTTGTCAGTGCCGTTCTCGTGGGCGCTGTGATAGGTGCGGCTGCTGGAGGGGTCCTCACAAATCGCTTTGGACGCCGCAAGCTGATCATCCTGGCCGGCATTATCTTTACTGCGAGTGCAGTGGGCACGGCCCTTGCGCCCACGGTTGCCTGGTTAATTGCTGGTATGATCGTCAGCGGACTTGCCATCGGCATCGCTTCCTTCATCTCTCCGATGTATATAGCCGAATTAGTACCGCCAAATGTCCGCGGCGCGCTGGTTGCCGTCAACATGCTTGCCATCACAACCGGCATAGTGACCGCCTACCTGGTGGACTATGCCTTTTCCGCCATCCAGGGATGGCGGTATATGTTCGCCGTTGCGGCCATACCCTCCGTTGGGCTGGCGATTGGCATGTGGCGCTTACCCGATAGTCCCCGCTGGTTGATCAGCAAGTCGAGGCTAGCGGAGGCAAAGCGGGTCTTACAGCGTGTACGGACGGTCTCGGATGTAGGTCCGGAAATCGCTGAAATCCAGGAAAGCATGAAACAACAGGACGAAGGCGGGATCGCTGGACTGTTCCAGCCGTCCCTCAGGATGCCTTTGATTGTGGGCTTAGGGCTGGCCGTATTTCAGCAAATCACCGGCATTAACACGGTTATCTATTACTCTCCGACGATTTTCAAGTTCGCCGGTATCAAGGGTGCTGGTCCCGCGATCCTGGCGGGAGCAGGGTTGGCTATGGTGATGTGGTGTCTCCATGTGGTTTCCATCTTCCTGCTGGACCGTATCGGACGGAGGCCATTGTTACTGATCGGAGTTGCGGGCCAGATTGTTGGCTTGGCAATCCTGGGAGCCGCGTTTCACTTCCAGCAGTTGGCGAGCTTAACCAAGGATCTAGCCATCGGCAGCCTGGTGATCTATGTAGCCTCTTTCGCAGTGGGCCTCGGGCCGATCTTCTGGCTGTTGATTTCTGAAATCTATCCCTTAAAGGTCAGGGGTGCCGCCATGAGCGCCGTAACCGTTACAAACTGGGGAATGAACCTAGTGGTATCCGTGACATTCCTGAGCCTGGTCGCCCTTCTTGGGGACGCAGGGACCTTTTGGTTGTACGGTGTCATCGCAGTTGCCGCCTGGATCTTCTTTTATCGGCTGGTGCCGGAAACCAATGGCAAAACGCTGGAACAGATAGAAGCGTACATGCGATCGGGCAAGCACCCAAGGGGATTATGAAAAGGCGTGCCGGAGCATCGATTCACGATCTTTCTTGAGGAGGTAACCTCTGCTGTTGTCGTCTGCGCAAGCACCTGTCTTACCAGACTCGAAGCACCGGAAGGAAGGACTTCGCCCACGTAGGTCATCAGGGTACCTTGCGAACCCGGTGCCGAGCCAATCATCGAAACCATGCCGGTAACGGACAAAAGCATGGGGAAAAAGCCCAGGAGGAACCAGAACGCCAGTTCGGCGGCGCGGTTGGTGACATTGGTCTCGACTGACCCCCGCCAGATAGCGCGAATCAACTCTCGCCAACTCAAGCCTGTCAGTTTAAGAAGGGCCGCCATGGGTTCACTCTCTGCTCTACCCTGCTCTCCCGGAAAGAACACACCCAGAGAGTTGCCGGTGTACAGGGCAGCGGAAGAGCCTGGTTTTCACTCCTCTTCGCGCTCTGGTCATCCTCGTCGGCGACCTCCGGACTTATTGACACCCTCAACGCAATCTATGGACTGAAAGAGAGGCGCCCCTGGTGGAAGTCCCGCCTGATCGCGGTGGGGCTGGCCATTGCCATGGGTGTGCTGCTGACGGCAGCGTTGATCATTGTGGTCTACGGTCCACTCGCCCTGGACAAGATCGCACCCGGTTCAGCGGCTCTCTTTATCTGGAAGATTGCGCAGTGGCCGGCCGCTGCGCTCCTACTGATTATTGCGCTCCTGGGGCTCTACCGCTTTGCGCCGAATCTTCAGGAACAAAACTGGAAGTGGCTGCTGCCCGGCAGCATGGTTGCGGCTGTAATCTGGATGGCGGTTTCAGTGCTGTTTAAACTGTACGTCCGTCACTTCAGCCATTTTGGGCTGCTTTACGGCTCACTTGGCACATTGATCATCCTGATGTTCTGGTTCTATCTGAGCGGAGCCGCAATTCTGGTCGGCGGACTGATCAATGCCATCCTGGAAGATGCTGCAGCCGAACACAGCGTCCCTGGAGCGAATAGGCATAGCCAGCGTCATCCTTCAACGACCCAACTTCGAGCCTCTGAGCCACATTAAAGCTGCGATTCCTGGTAGCTCCGCGACCGGTCTTAGCCTCGACCGGTCGCGAGTGAGCAAACTTGAACAGTAATGAGAGTTGGTTCAGTGACATAGTTGTAAAGGAAAGCAGGATATCAATGGATGAGATCGTGCACGATCACCATCACGAAACGCATGTTCATCGTCCCTATTGGAAACGCGCCCACCGCGATTGGCGGTTTTGGGTGGGCTTCGTCTGTATCTCCGTGGCCTTATTCATTTACATAACCAGCGTAGACCTATCGTTGGTTCCTCGCAGGCACCCTCATTCAGTTCCCGTCAGTCAATAGTGGAGTTTCACCCGTTCCATTCTTTCGTGTGCTCCGTGGATTGCGACGCATCATCATCAAGCAGATCTGATGGTGGGGACCCGCTCGCTGGTGTAGAGCGGGGAGACAATCGATGAGCCAGATGGTTTTGTATCCTCTGCGATTTGAGCCGATCTATCAGTATCGGCTTTGGGGTGGACGGCGTTTGGCCGCGTTGCTTAGTGAGCCGCTCCCGAACAACGGCCCTATCGGCGAAGCGTGGATACTCAGCGACCGCGAAGACCATGCGAGCCGGATCGCCAATGGACCGCTGAAAGGACAGAATCTCGGTCAGCTGATGGAGCAGTTCCAGGATCAACTGATGGGGAAACTGGCTCGACGTTTTCGCCGCTTCCCATTGCTGCTGAAGTTCCTCGACGCGCACGAAATGCTCTCAGTCCAGGTACACCCCGGATACACGCACGGGGGCCTGCGGCCGGCTTCTGTCGGAGCGAAGACCGAAGCGTGGGTAGTGCTGGAAGCAGGAAACGAAAGCCGCATCTATGCGGGCCTGAATCCGGACACTACTGTAGATATTCTCCGGCAATCGCTTACAAACGGTAGCTTAGCCGACCACCTGTTATGTATCACGCCGAAGCCTGGCGATGGCGTCTTTATCCCGGCGGGAACGGTTCACTCTCTGGGCGGCGACGTCGTAGTGTTTGAGATTCAGCAGAACAGCGACGTTACGTTTCGCCTTTATGACTGGGGCCATGTTGACGCAAAGACAAGACAGCCGCGACCACTCCAGGTCGATCAGGCGCTTGCCTGTATTGACTTTGTAGATAATGCGGCAGGTCTGGTGACGGCCCTGGTGGAGACGGAGACGCCGGTCAAGCGGGAGAGGCTCTTTCATTGTGAGCCTTTCTGGTTGTGGCGCCTGAGCGGACAATGCCCATTTACCGTTGGCGCCGAGAGCGTACCGCGCGTGCTGGTATGTACCACCGGCACTGGTCAGATCGAGCACAGTGGCACCTGCTACGTCGTGGGTAAAGGTGAAGTATGGCTCTTGCCTGCGGCGATCGGAACATGTGGTTTTCGTCCGGACGGTGCGGTGAGTTTACTGGAAATTGCAATACCGGACCCTTGTGTAAATGGACAAGGCAGAGATGGTTCGCAAGGCCCCCAGAAAGACAGTGAATGAAAAAGCTAATTGTTTTTGATCTGGACGGTACACTCGCGGCAAGCAAATCGGCCCTGGGCGCCGATATGTCCGCGTTACTGCATGACCTTCTCGGTATCGTCAAGGTGGCTGTGATTTCCGGAGGTGATTGGCCTCAGTTTGAGGAGCAACTGCTTTCCAAGCTTCCGCAAGATGAACGGCTGGTCAACCTATCCGTCCTTCCTACTTGCGGCACGAAATTCTTCCAGTACTCGAGCGAGTGGAAAGAGCTCTATTCAGAAGATTTCACTGCGAAGGAAAAAGAGCAAATCACCAGCTCTCTGCAGAAAGCGTTCGGTGAATCTGGGTTCAAGGTCGAAAGGGAGTGGGGAGAGGAAATTGAAGACCGGGGAAGCCAAATCACCTTCTCCGCATTAGGGCAGCAGGCGCCTCTAGCGGAAAAGGAAAAGTGGGATCCCGATTTCGCCAAGCGGAAGAAGATTAAAGCTCTCCTTGACCCCTTGATACCCGGGTTCTCTGTCCGGCTCGGTGGTGCGACCTCCATCGATGTCACCAAACCGGGTATAGACAAGGCTTATGGCATCCGAAAGCTGCGAGACCTGCTTGGTATTTCACTGAAAGAGATGATTTACATCGGAGATGCATTGTTCCCCGGAGGGAACGATTATCCGGCTGAACAGGCTGGCGTGGTTTCCATCCCAGTTCGGGGACCGGACGACACCAAACGGGTTGTCGAGACAATTATTGCTTGTTTGGATGGCGATCAAAAAGCGTGACCTTCGATGATTAAGCCGAGTGGATTTAAGTTGCAACGCCTGGGCATGGTGATCGAGCCGGAACCGGGCAATCCACATGAGGTCGAAGGTATCTTGAACCCGGCCGCCGCTCGTGGTCCTGATGGCCAGCTCTACCTTTTCCCGCGGTTGGTTGCAAAGGGGAATTACTCGCGCATAGGGATTGCGCGAGTAAAGTTCAATGCAACCGGCGATCCAACGGCCATCGAGAGGCTCGGCATCGCCCTGGAGCCAGAAGCTGAGTACGAGAGACGCTCCGACGGCGGCGGGGGCTGCGAGGATCCTCGTATCACCTTCGTCGAACCGCTCCGGTGTTACATCATGACTTACACGGCCTATTCGCCTCGAGGTCCACGCATCGCTCTGGCCTCGTCGACGGACCTGTTCCACTGGCAGCGTTTGGGGCTGGCGACCTTCGCTCCCTATCATGGGATCTCAGTCGACGACATGGACGACAAGGACGCCAGCCTGTTTCCGGTCGCTGTCCCGAATCCGTCAAGCGATCTGGAACTCGCCATTCTGCACAGGCCGCTGTTCCCCGGGACGCGTCCCGAGGAAACGGCATGCTGCCCTGCATCGCGCACTTTGGATCTCGACCGGGAAAGCATCTGGATTTCCTACTGCCCGATGACCTCCGGGGATAGTGGACCGGACTGCTTTGGCCAGTTCAGCTCGCATCACCGGTTGGCGACACCGGTGTCTCCATGGGAACGGTTGAAAATCGGCGGGGGCACCCCACCCATCCTGACGCGGCACGGCTGGCTGATCATTTATCACGGCGTCCGCGATCTGGCTGAACCAAACGGCCCAGCACATCAGCTGTGTTACTCGGCCGGGGTGATGGTGCTCTCCGAAAAACATCCGCGCGTGATTCGCTATCGCTCGAAGGAGCCGGTCTTAAAGCCCGAGTTACCTCAGGAACGCAGCGGCACCATCGCTAATGTCGTGTTCCCCACCGGCATCGACCGGCGCGATGATCTTGGCTGCCCGGATCGTTTCGACGTCTATTATGGGATGGCTGATAAGCGGATCGGCGTGGCTCGCCTCGACGTGCCGAAGTCCCTGCCGCCCGGGGGAATCGCGGATCCTCCGGAAGCAAGGGTGTAGTGTTCTTGATCGCCGATGTATTTCTGCGGTCGATGCATATCGAAGTACGCATCCAACTAACATGACACAGCCTACCCCCACTGCCGACGATCGCAAGCATCCGAACTTCCTTCTAATAGTGATCCTTAGCGGAGTAACACTTCTCTTATTGCTCCTTGTCGCGTATTTCCTGCTCGGCGACAAGGGAAGGAAGCTCCTACCCGGCCTGCATCACGACCCTCAGCCCACTTCGTACTTTCTGCCGCCAGCTTCGGACACCGCAGAGGCCTGAGGTTTTGCTGGCGCATACAGGGAACTGCCTCCTGAGACTTATTTAATGAATTGCGGCCTGGCCTTTAATCGCACCGTCGTGGTGCAACATGACGATGGAGCGCGGATTGACGAGGTAGCCGGCACCCACCACAACTAAGCCTCTGACTGTCAAAACGCTGCCCGTTCGCCGGATCGAAATTTGTTCCGTTGGAGGTGATCGTCGGACCGAGCGGATACGGAAGCGTGGCATGTGTATGCTCAACGGCAGGATCGTCAAGCGTGACGGACTTCGGATGTGACTGCACGGTCTACTCCGACACAAGCGGTACCTATTGGGACAATCACTTGGTCCGGTTGCCGGAATGGACAACTGCCGCCTATTGGCAGCCGCCCATCATACCGAGGTACAAGAGCGAGATGACGATGGACCCGGCAACGCCAAAGACAAAGAGGGGCACCCTGGTTGTGGGAGCCGATTCGGACCGACTATGCTGTTGCGGATTCAATGGGTTGTAAAAGACGGGAAAGGTCTCACCCTTCCCCATGGCTACCGGTGAGGTGAATTCATCACAGAACGTTTTGGCGTGAGCGTAATAGCTAAACGAGACTATGAATTGATTGGGGCGGGTCGCAATTCCGAGGGAGAGGGTATTCATCCTCGCGAACTCGTAGCGGCATGCGCTGACTTCTGCTTGCGTTTCCAGCCAGGGGACTGAGGCGGCGAACGGTTGGGTGGGTGTCGACACAATAGAGTTTGTAATTTTCGTCATGCCGTTCTCTCTTGAATTTGCTGATTCATCAAACATAACGCACCTATGCCCACGCCGAACTTCCCTGCTCTAGCTAACAACGCCACGATCTTAATCTTTGGTGGACACGGTTCCCGTCCCTCTCTACTTTGCGCTGTCCTGAGAGCCCGGCGGCGGCAGCCAAACCTTATTTCTTCTGTAGCTGTTTGCGAATCGACTCCAATTCCGCTTTTCGCTTCGTAGTGGTTTTGGGATAGGCCATCTTGAGGCCTTCGAGCCCATCAAGAACGATGCGCGAAACGATCAGCCGGGCGTTCTCCTTATCGTCGGCAGGAACAACGTACCAGGGCGCGTGATGGGTACTTGTGGCACGCAGGCAGGCTTCATATGCCTTCACGTATTGCTTCCAATATTTTCGTTCGTGAATATCCGATAGGCTGAATTTCCAGTTCTTGTCCGGCTCATCGATGCGTTCCAGAAATCGCTTTCGTTGCTCCTCTTTAGAAAGGTGGAGAAATATTTTGACGATCTTCGTGCCATTGCGATGAAGGTGGCCTTCCATATCCACGATGGAGCGGTACCGCCCCTCCCAGATGGCTTTATCGTTGCGCAATTCTTCCGAAAGCCCCTGACTGCGGAGAATTTCCGGATGCACGCGAACCACCAACACCTCCTCGTAATAGGAACGGTTGAACATACCGATCCGTCCACGCTCGGGAAGGTGGCGCGTCGTTCGCCACAGAAAATCATGTTCCAGCTCTTCGGCGCTTGGCTGTTTGAAACTGAACACCTCCAGGACGGGATCGTGACGGAGGAGCGCGACGGTAACAATCACCGCCACTAGGGCGACCGCAAGGACGATCAGGTAATTGCCGATCTTCAGCACCGACTTCTGAAAATGACTGACGGTATGGGCCTCCTCCACCAGTTGCACCGTCTTACCAAAATAGGTATTCGTCCCCGTGGCATACACCATGGCGTCGATTTCGCCTTTTCGAATAATCGAACCGGAAAACACTGCCTCGCCGGATTTGCGCGTGGCGGGCAAGGATTCACCCGTCAGCGCGGACTGATCCACTTGCACCGGATCGCCCGTCAACAAGCGCGCATCCGCCGGCACAATATCGCCCAGCCGCAGACGAATCACATCGCCGGGCACCAGTTCACTGGCTTTCGGAGTGGCCCACTTCCCATCGCGCTTGGCACGGGCCTTCGTTGCCAGTGTCGCCTTGAGTGCGGCGATGGCATTGCCTGCCTGGCGTTCCTCCCAGAATGCCACCACGGCGTTGGAACAAAGAAGAAAAAGGATGATGAAAAAATCCAGCCAGTGCTTGACGACTCCCGACAGAATGACTGCCCCTTCAATCATCCACGGGATGGGGCCCCAGAAGTAGCTCAGGAACTTCAGGAATGCGTTGGTCTTCTTTTCCGCGATCTCGTTCGGGCCGTATTGCGTCAGCCTCTTCTGGGCTTCGTCCTGGCTGAGACCCTCTGGAGTGGATCCCAGCTTTGCCTGCAACTCCGCCATAGGAAGGGACTTCAGATCGTCTTTCGACTCAGACTTTGCACCAGGCTTCAAATCGACTTTGGCCTGAGCTTTCGCGTCGGGCTTGGACTTGTCCTCGCGGACAGGCTTATGCTGGGCAGTCTCTGCATTCGGACTCACGATGGGGATCCTTCTCTTCTTCTTGACTCGACTGGCGTTCAGTCCAGAGGAGGCTTGAACAATCAACCGAAAGGCTCGCTCGAAGACCAGGCCAATCGGAAGGACTCGAATTTCAGGGAATGAGCGGTGGAAAGAACTGCTTCCAGTCAAACATCCTGAGTGCAATTGTCGTCGCGCAAGGCAACGACAAAGACCCATGCTCACAGTATGTCCGCCTAGAGGTAAGGGATCTGTTCATTTTTGCTCACCCATGGCTGAAACGCAGACTGTGGAGGGGGCAAAAACGCAAGAGAGTGTCTCGGGAAACATCTGAGCAATTTGTTCCCGCGCTGGTACTCCGCACGAGATCTGACAATCATGTGCAGAACGGAACAGAATGTTCCTTCCGCTGGTGTGATGCTGTGGTGGCCTGCGAGTGAATTGCATCCTTAGCCCATAACGGTGTACCTGACGGCCGGAACACACGATCGCACAGGCCAATCGGGGAGATTGAAACTCGGTGCAACTTACACGTTCTTAAACCAGTACGCGACCACGACGCCGGGTAGTATCCGGCACAATCAGCCGAGCGGCCGCCTCGATTTTAACGGAGTCTGGGTTGCTTACGATCATGAAAGTACTGCGGGTTCTATCAGCGTTCTGGTGCGCTCGGGCACCAATATCGGTATCAGTCAACAGTTCAACCTTAGCGACAGCCTGGGCTCCGGTCTCTACCTCAACTGCCTGCAGGGAGGTGGCCCGCAGGAGCCCCTCACACTCAACATCCTCTACTGGCGGCAAGATTTATTAAACAAGAGGCTGTCATTTTATGTGGGTAAGATTCATCCGAACCAATACATAAGTCTGAGTATGTTCAACAATAACGAGCGCACACAATTTCTAAATGGAGGAAGCGACGGTAATCTCGCGTTCGCCTCGGATGGAACCTATGCTGGTGGAGCTGCGGTCGAGCTTCAAGCTACAAGGCATGTTTATCTCCACGCTGTGACCGTCGACACAGAAGGCGCCCAACAGACGGGTATCAAAACGCTGGTCAATCGAAAATATATGGAAGCCGGAGAGATGGGTTGGTTCTCCGGTTCTCCCGGCGCGCGATACAAGGACTATCTCATCGACTTTTGGCGTGACGACACCAAGACTCTCGGCAGTGGGTACGGTGGCAGCGTTGGCTTCAATCATGAACTTTCCGATGGGTGGACACCCTTTGGAAGGCTTGGTCTTGCTACGGCCGCGGGAACGGCGATCAAGCAAGAAGAAGAGCTGGGCCTGGCCCAGGTACGCCCGTTTGGACGGCGTGGAGATATGTTTGGCGTCACATTCGTCCACACCGAACCGGCCCGTTCCGGCAAACACCATGAAAGTGTGGTCGAGTCTTTTTACCGGCTTCGCCTAACTCAGAGCATCGATCTGGGCCCGGATTTAGAAGGTTCAATCCATCCCACCTACGCTACAAAAGCGTACACAACAACACTCTTGAGCGTGAGAATGAGGATCATTTTCTGAGTCGAGATGGTGTGTTTCGTGCGCACCGCAAGGAAAATGCTGTAGCTCCTAACAACGAACCTGGGAGCGTTGCTTCTTGCTATAGTGTCGAGACTCCGCCATAACTGCATGCGAGAATGCAGCTGAGTAAAGCATAAGACAGACCTGAAATGTTCATCGGACACGCAATCGCGGCGTTGCTCCCGGCTACCGTAGGAAGATTGCGCCTCTGGCTCTTTCAACTTGGTGGCCTTGGACTGATTCCGCTCGGGGTCCTGGACAACTCCCTCATCCCGCTCCCGGGCACCATGGATGCGGCAACGATTGTATTGTCCGCGCGCCAGGAGCAGCTGTGGCTTTACTACGCATTCATGGCGACAGTCGGCACCGTGATTGGAGGATTTGTCACATACCGGATCGCCCACAAAGGAGGAAGACAAGTGCTCAAACGTAGGTTCTCAAGCGTAAAGGTGGATAAGGTATGCGAAATCTTCGGGCGATGGGGATTCGGCTCGATTGCCATTTCTGCTTTGCTATCGCCGCCTGTGCCTATCGTTCCATTTCTGTTGGTCTCAGGAGCTACGCAGTATCCAGTAAAAGAGTTCCTGTTTGCACTCACGCTTGGCAGAATTTCCCGATATATGATCCTGGCTTACTTCTCCGCGCGTTATGGAAAGAAGATAATCGCGTTCATCACGGAGCACGGACATCCCGTCCTCTTGACAGTCATTGTGGTTGTATTTGCCGCTACCGCCGTGAGTTTATACTTCAGGGGAAAAGCAAGAGCAAGTGTTAGGCGTGAAACTTAGCAAAGAGCCAGAGTGGCTGCGCAACCAACTCGGCATCGCGGTAGCCTGGCAGACCCATGAGAGATACCGGCATCTGCTCGATTCACCCCGCTCGGAACGTATTTGCAATGTCGGCGGCCGAGCTCAGCGCCTTCTCTGGGCCAGCACTGGTACCAAGGATCCGAATGCCTCCGACACTCTCTATGTCCATGCCCTTGCCGCCCCCTTCACTGTGAACACGATGCCAGAGGCAACCTTGAAAGCCCTAGCCGACCATGGAGAGATTGACGGGTGCGTCCCCGCGCGCGCCTGCAAAGGTGATGAGGTGCTGGCCAAATTCGCCAAGGCCGGCATTCACGTTGAGGCTTTGGGCGACCAACTTCAGGTCGAAGGAGCGGTTTCGTTCGTCAAGTCCTGGAATGAGCTGCTGCAATGCATCGCGTCCAAGAGCGAGACACTCAAGGCCGCTTGAACCAAAGGGGGGAAAATGTAAGCAGCAAACGGGTCGCACCCGTCCGTGATCCCGCGAAATGAGACACCGGGCTTGAGGCTACTTGCTGCCGTGATCAAAAGAGAACAGACGACCACTCCAGTGAGAGGTGAAACTGCAGGAAGAGCGAACTGACCCGCTTACGTTGTTTTAATGACCCGGCGGTCGCCTACCAAAATGATCTCACTTGAAGCGTCGGATAACGAAGAGACCATTCAGATGACTGAATTAGAAAACACGATCTTTGACGCCGCCGCCTTCCTCGGGAAGGCAGGTCTCGGACGACAAATTGTGAAATTGAAGCCAAAAGAGGCGTTTTTTTCGCAAGGTAATCCAGCTGACTCGGTTTTCTATCTGCAAAAAGGCCGCGCAAGAATCACCGTGATTTCTGACAGAGGTAAAGAGGCTACGATTACGCTTCTGTCGGCGGGTGAATTCCTCGGCGAAGAGTCGATTGCCGGATCGGCCGGGCTTCGCCTGGTGACTGCCACCGCAATTACAGCCTGTACAGCACTCCAGATCGAGAGGGCAGAGATGATCCGCGTGATGCATGAGGAACATGCGTTCTCCGACGTGTTCGTGAAGTTCTTGCTCGCCCGCAGTATGCGAACCCAGGCTGATCTGGTTGATCAGCTTTTTAACTCCAGCGAAAAGCGTTTAGCGCGAATTCTCCTGTTGATGGCGGAGTTCGGGAAGCCCGGTGAACCAGAAACGCTGATCCCCCCGATCACACAGGAAACTCTGGCGGATATGATAGGGACCACGCGCTCCCGAGTCAGCTTCTTCATGAATCGGTTCCGCAAACTTGGCTTTATTGCCTACAACGGCCGGATCCGGGTACACAAATCGCTGCTCGATGTGATTCTGCACGATAAATTGCCCGAGCAGAACGCCGAAAAGCCACCAATTGTGGAAGTACCACAAGGGCGATCACGGACCGCGTAACGCGCCTAACGCAAACAAGCCACTATGCGATGATCGGCCGGTTGGAATGCTCGAGGACGCTCCCACAAGTTCTTGATCATAACGAATTGGCCCACCTTGCAAAGCCAGCGTGCCGCATACGCTCAAGAAATATTCTGTCCACTTGGGGTTCTTGTACCCTCGATGGGTAAGAAGACGATGATATCCCATGCCTGCCCCGAGGCTGCCAGCGACCCCGCACAAGACGATAGCAAGGCTGAATCGGTGTCCACTAAAGGGTGGTCACGATTGGGGACCCATAAGTCAGCCGACGAACTAGTCAGGATTTTCCGATTCGGATCCGGTGACCGGTCGCATCTTAGTCACAACCAGCACCTCCAGCAAAGCCGCGGTCTGGCGGATGTTTCCCGAGATCACGAGAAGCGCCTCGGAGACGACAGGATGCAACTCCGCCAGCAAGTCCAGACGGTCACCGACATTATGGAGTTGCTTAGCTTCGAACAGAATCGCGGTCGAGGACATGACGCTACGCGGCCTTCCTTGAGATCTAGGTAGATATCCCCGTCGTAAGGGGAAGCCACACCTGGCGAAGAAAGAACACCGTCGCGGTTCTTCGTTACCAGAACAATAATGAAACTGGCGACGCCGGATGTCTGATCAAAATAGAACACCTGGCCCTTGGTTTTTGAGGTGTAAGGGGTAGGGAACCATACGGCAACTTACATGCGCTCTAGAAGCGCTTGCCTGTAATGAGCAAAACAGCTCAGTTTTCTCATCCGGACGGACGGATACTGCTAGGGAATCGGAAGCAACTCTTCCTATGTCACCGCGTGGTGCACTCGTGCTCCGCTTGTATCCTGTGGAACCCATCCTCGAAACCAGCGAACATCGGAGTGCCTGAGGGTGAAGCCGGCCAACCTGACAGACGCAGCGTTGGCTGTGGCCAAAGACAGTAACCCACAGGCCGCTGGCACTCCGGCCGCTCTTCCGCCGCCGGATAAGTCTCCGCCTGCACCGAAAGCGAAAGACCATAACATCGGTGTGTCCCCGGCTGTAGTCGATGCAGCAGGAAAGGACGGCGATGAACTGCTTCGTTCGCTACGCACCACCGGCGAAGGCCTGACGCAGGGGGAGGCCGAAGACCGGGCGCGAAAGACGGGACCGAATGTAGTCGCGCAGGAACGACGGCGCGGCTGGTTCCTCCGCCTCCTGCTCATCCTCCGCAATCCTCTGGTGATCCTGCTCGCGGCACTTTCCTCGATTTCCTTCGCTACCGGCGACCCCCGCGCCGGTAGCGTCATGGCTGGAATGGTGGTGCTCAGCGCGGCGTTGCGCTTCTTCCAGGAGGCGCGCGCCGACGCAGCCGCGGCGAAGCTGAAGGCCATGATCCATGTGACGGCTACCGTGGTTCGCGATGGCAATGCCCGCGAGCTTTCCCTGCGCGACCTGGTTCCTGGAGACATCATTCATCTCTCCGCCGGCGACATGATTCCGGGCGATGTGCGGGTGCTCTCCGCAAAGGACCTATTCGTCAGCCAGGGAACGCTGACGGGCGAGTCGTTTCCCGTGGAGAAATTTCACGACGCCGACCCAAAGCCGGCGAACTCGCCGACGGAACTAAAGAACACCTGCTTCATGGGCACGAGCGTTGAAAGCGGAACGGCGACAGCAGTCGTAGTCACCACGGGAGTCAACACCTACCTCGGGAGCATGGCCGACTCGATCACTGGAGACGCGCCGCCGACCAGTTTCGACAAGGGCATCAACGGCTTCACGCGGCTGATGATGCAGATCATGGCCGTCATGGTGCCGCTTGTCTTCCTGATCAACGGATTCACCAAACATGATTGGAAGAGCGCATTTTTCTTCGCGCTGGCCGTGGCGGTAGGGCTTACTCCGGAGATGCTGCCCATGATCGTCTCGGTCTGCCTCGCCAAGGGCGCGCTTGCCATGTGCCGCAAGAAGGTGATTGTCAAGCGGCTCAATTCCATCCAGAACTTCGGCGCAATGGACCTGCTCTGCACCGATAAGACCGGCACGCTCACCGAGGACCGGGTCGTGCTGCAGCGCCACTGCAATCTCGCCGGACGCGAAACGGATGAAGTGCTGCTCGACGGATACCTTATCAGCCATTTTCAAACCGGGCTCAAGAACCTGCTCGACACGGCCATCTTGCACAGTTCGGATTTTCACGAGCAAGCCCTGGTCGAGAAATACAAGAAGCTGGATGAAATTCCTTTCGACTTCACCCGTCGCATGATGTCCGTGCTGGTCGAAAGTCCAGAAGGCAAGGCGGTCCTGCTAACCAAGGGCGCGCCGGAGGAGATTTTCCGTCAGTGCTCCCAGTTCGAGTTGGATGGAAAACTGTCGCCTATGGACGCCGCCCTGATGAAAGGGCTACGCGGCGAATATGCGAGTCTGAGCAACGACGGGTTCCGGGTCCTGGCAGTAGCGGTGAAAGAGCTGCCGGGAAAGCAGGCTTGCTCCAGGGATGACGAACGCGATCTGGTGCTGAAGGGGTACGTTGCGTTTCTCGACCCGCCGAAACCTACCGCGGCAAGTGCCATCCTGGCGCTGCACAAGCACGGCGTCGGGGTGAAGATTCTCACCGGCGACAACGACTTGATCAGCCGTAAGGTGTGCAGAGACGTGGGACTGCCCGCCGACCCGATGCTGCTGGGTGACGCGTTAGAGAAAATGTCTGACACCGAACTCGCTGACGCCGCGGAAAAGACAACCCTCTTCGCACGCCTGTCTCCCGCGCATAAGCAGCGAATCATTCGCTGCCTGCGCGCCAAGGGGCATGTGGTCGGATACATGGGAGACGGCATCAACGATGCCCCCGCATTGCACGCGGCGGACATCGGCATTTCGGTGGACACCGCGACCGACATCGCCAAGGAATCGGCGGACCTGATCCTGCTGGAAAAAGACCTGATGGTGCTGGAGGGCGGGGTCATCGAAGGTCGGAAGGTCTTCGCGAACATCCTCAAGTACATCCGGATGGGCGCCAGTTCCAACTTCGGAAATATGTTCAGCGTCCTGGGAGCCAGCGCCTTACTCCCGTTTTTGCCCATGACCCCGATTCAAATTCTGAGCAACAACATGCTCTATGACTTCTCGCAAGTGCCCATTCCCACTGACTTAGTCGACGAGGAGCTCGTGGCGCTGCCGAGACCCTGGAACATCAAAGAAATTAAGCGGTTCATTCTCTGCATAGGACCCATCAGCTCGATCTTCGACTACACCACCTTCTTCGTCATGCTCTATCTCTTCAAATGCTGGGCTCCGTCCCGCGCTCCGTTGTTTCAGACTGGTTGGTTTGTCGAGTCGATCATGACCCAGACACTGATCATCCACATAATCCGCACCAACAAGATCCCTTTCCTGCAGAGTCGTGCGAGCTGGCCGTTGTTGATCACAACCCTATGCATCATGGCCTTCGGAGCATGGCTTCCTTATTCTCCCGTGGCGGCGTCGCTCGGCCTGGTCCATTTGCCGAGGCTATACTGGCCCATCCTGCTGGCTACGCTTTTTGCCTACTCTTGCCTGACGCAAGGAGTGAAAGTCTGGCTGCTGCGAATGAAATGGATTTGAACCAGCGTGCCGGCACGAGAAGGACCAAAGCTGAATACGTTGCGTGAAGACCGCTCATTTCCTCGTTTGCGGGAACTCGAATGCCCGCGCTCAGTCGTGCAGAACTATATTGAGTAACGATTTGCGAACCCGGATACCGCCGTTGTACTCAATAAAGCCGAGCTGGCGGAAGCGGTTCATGAAGAAGCTGACGCGGGATCGGGTGGTGCCGATCATCCCCGCCAGAGTTTCCTGCGTGATCTTTGGAATTATCGGTTCACGTTCTCCTGGCTTACCGAGTTCAGCCATCAACAAGAGAATTCTAGCCAAACGCTTTTCGCTGGAGTTGAAAAGCTGATCGACAAGGTCTGCCTGGGTTCGCATCGTGCGGACAAGCAAAAAGCCTAAGAAAAGATCGGAGAACGCATGTTCCTCGTGCAGCACGCGGATCATCTCCGCCCTTTCTATTTTGAGCGCCGAACAGGCGGTAATCGCCGTAGCAGTCGCCAGTCGAAGCCCGACCGGTCCCGCAATCGACTCCTCTCCAACGAAGTCGCCGCTGGAGAGCAGTGCGATTGCGGCTTCTTTACCGTTTGTTGAAACGACTGTGAGTTTTGTGCGGCCCTTCTGCAGATAGAAAACGGCATCCGCGGGATCTCCCTGCGAAAAGAAAGCCTGTCCTGGCTTGAATTGCAAAACCCTTCGTCCTAATCCGGCGCTTGCCAGAAAGCTAGCGACGTCGAAGGTGGGTTTTGTGAGTTCAGCCATCCGAACGGTCCCTTCCTCATCGTTCATGACGAGCATCGATTTTGGGGCTCAGCGCCCAATCCGAGCCACAGGCCGCCGACCATTCATTTTGGCAACGAAATGGTGGTTGGTCTGTTGGCTTGGCAACAAAACTCGGAAAACTCTCGTATCTCTCAAAATTTAGTGGCCCGCTATCTGGTGTTAAGTTGGTTTGGAGCTTGTCCGAGAAATCGTTTTGCGAGGCACACGTCGTGGTTCACACCAAGAGCCTTCAATCAACTGCGTGTGGGCCGGGCGGGGTGGGAAGGAGCAGTTTCCGCTTGTGCAACTACCTTAGCGCGGCTTAAGCTTGAGGTCGCGCCGCACGAGGAGTCCCCTGAAGACCTCGTTTTACTTACTCTTTATTGCGTTTCTGACCAGGCTCCCCCTGTCCGCATGGGCACGAGACATCCGCGGGGAGGCGCGACGAGTTGGCCGGTCACATGACCTGCAACAACCAGAACACATGCTGCATGACGGCACGAACTCAGGGAAATGGTGTCATACCTTCGAAGGTCGCAAAACCACAGGCAACCACGGCTGCAACATCCCTACCTTCGCACTTTCCACCAAATGAGACGAGAAGAACGCACTGTGATCCCGAAGCCGCTAAACATGATACTGGGCGCGCTGCCGGATCAGGACCGGCAACGAATCCTGGCGGGCGCAAAGCTGATCGATACGCCTCAACGCCACATCTTCAGCATGCCATCGCATCCCTTGAAATATGGCTACTTCCCCGAATCTGGGATGGTCTCGGAACTGATCCGACTCGCTAATGGCCGGGCGGTCGACGTCTCGCCGCTGGGCATCGAAGGCTTCCTTGGCCTTCCACTCCTACTGAGTGACGGTACGAGTACCCACGAGTGCGTCATGCAGATCACCGGCAGCGTATGGCGTGTCCGAGCCGTTGAACTGCGCCGCTTGCTTGAAGAGTGCGACGTATTCCACGAGTTGATCCACCGATACGTCCACGCGAGATACGTTCAGGCCAGCCAGTGTTGCGCATGTAACCTGATGCATTCGATTACCGAGCGACTGGCACGATGGTTGCTCATTGCCCTTCAACATGCCCGGGCAGACACATTCCAGATCACTCAGGAGTATCTTTCTGAGATGATAGGCGCAAACCGTTCCACAATTACGATACTTATGGGCGAATTCCAGCGGACTGGACTGCTAGATTACCAGCGCGGAGTCGTGCGGATCAAGAATCGTGAGAAGCTGGCGGCAGCTGCATGCGAATGTAACGCTGTCATAACTTGGGCATTCAACCAAGTCTTCATCAAGCCTGTTATTCACTTACGGGACGGCAGCGAAGCAAACAAATCTCGTTGAGCATGCGAAGCCGCGCATGGCGCCTATCTCACAATCAGCGAGCCACCGAACCAAACTTAGCTTTGCCGTCTTGCGGCCAGCACAAAGCTTTGCTCCAGATGTCAGGAAACACCCACTGTGTTAGTCGGTCCGGCCGAAACGGAAGGTGGTACCAGGTGTTCCAACAACTCCGCTTGAGCTTGCTGCGACGCGATCATTAAGAGCCGGTCGCCTGGTTGTAAGACGGTTTCGGGCCGAGCTCGCAAAACTGTCTTGCCGCGCAGAATCGCCGCAACTTTCGAATCCACGATCGAGCCGGTAAGCGTGCGAGATTGAAGCTGTTTTCCCACCCATGGACTCTCTGGTCGAAGCGCTCCAATCACGAGCTGTGAACCGTCTGGAAGATCCAGTGCAACCCCCGATTGCAAGAGAGCTGCGAGGTGGAGATGGGTGATGGGCGGGGGTAAGACTATTTTTCCCTGTTCCAACAGTCGTAGTGCAATCTGAACGTGCTCGGCAATGTGCGCCGGTGAATCGGAACGCCCGCCTACTTGAGCTTCATACAGGCTGCCGTATTTGAAGAACGACGAGAGATTGATTTGAATCACGAAGCTCAGCATGACAGCAAGTCCGGCGGGAACAAGAAGTTGATAACCGCCTGTCATTTCGACAACCATCAGCAAGGTGGCAATGGGAACCCGGGCCGCACCCGCAAAAACTGCCGCCATGCCAACAATGACCAAGCCCGCTGGAGGAACGTGGGCGATTGCTGCGAAGACCCCACCCAGCATCGAGCCGACGAACAGACTGGGAGCGAAAATACCTCCTGACCCGCCGGAGGAGACGGTAAAGGACAGTGCCAGCATCTTGGCGACGACTAGAACGAGAAGCAGCCCCAAGGCGAGCCGCCCGTCAATCGCTTCCTGAATCCAACCGTAACCACCGCCCAGTACCTGAGGCAATCGGAGAGCCATCATACCCAGGAGTAAACCGCCGATGCCCGGCTTGGTCCACGCGGGTATTGGTAAAGCTGCAAACACATCTCGAAAACGATAAAATACCTCGGGCAAAATCGAAGCCAGGATGCCGCTGGCCCCGCCGAGAGCAATGTACCAACCGTAGTCTGCCAGGCCCGCGGCATATAAATGCGACGGGACCTGAAAGAGCGGTTGCCACCCGACGAACCATCCATTGACGGCATAGGCGACGATCGCCGCCAGCATGCAGTAAATGAGAGCTCCTGCCTCGAAATCCATGCCGCTGTAAAGAACCTCAACGGCGAAGATGGCTGTGCCGATCGGGGAACGGAAAATTGCGGAAAGCCCCGCGGCCATGCCCATTAAGACCACCAATCGCCGTTCATACTCGGACCGGTGGAGCAACTTCGCGTATGCTGAGCCAAAGCCAGCGGTTATGAGGGCGGTGGGGCCTTCGCGTCCTGCCGATCCCCCTGATCCGATGGTAATGGCTGAGGCAAGCATCTTCACGGGAGCCACGCGCGCCCTGATTGCTCCTCCTGTCCAGTGGAGGGCTTTTACCACCGTGTCCGTTCCGTGGCCCTCTGTCTCGGGTGCGAGGCCGTAAACAAGAGCTCCCGACAGCAGGCCCCCCACGGTTGTGGCGAGCGGTATCAGCCACAACCCATGAGGACCGATGACCTCTCGAAGAACTCCGCCCTCTTCTTGAAGTCCGGGAGGGTGGTAACCGGCGAGCGAGAACAGGAAAATCTTAAGAGAGAGCCGCAACGTCCAAATAAACAACTGCGCGCTCAGTCCGCCAATGATACCGAGCACCAACGAATCTACTAGGAGTCGCGGCCTGTCTCCGGTTTTCACTATAACTTTGTACCATCCTTTCAGGGTTGAAGGACAAATACAGGACACTCGCCAGGACCGCGCATCAGCCATGCCCCGCGTCCACACCCCATGCTGTGGAGCCATTCGTATCTGGCTCAGACGATCGAAATAGAAGTTGTTGCAGCGGTCCAGCGCCTGCAGAATCCCTGAACATTCCCACCCGATGGTTCCGAAGCGCTCTCGCACAACTCGTTCATCGCAGACAGTGAAGGGAGAACCGGGGCGTTAACCTTGTAGAACAATCGGAAGCGCGTATTGGAACCATGAAGGTCTCTGAATTGTCCGAACTCCTTGGAGTGGATGACAAGCATGTCCATCGCATGGCCACGCGGGGTCGGTTGCCTGGCTCCCATGTGGGCGGTGGTGTCCGTTTCGATCCCCAAGAAGTTGCTAACTGGCTTCGTTTGAAATATGCAACACCAGCTGTCGCCCACGAGAAGGCGACACGCGGCATTTCATCGACACCAAGGGAAACATCATCCGCCGCATGAGTGTTTGCAGAGTGTCCCATGGGTCTCCGCGGTGTTGGATGGAGTAGGCCGCACGTCCCAAAAGCCACATCGCAATATCCGAATGGTCACGGACGATGACACTAGGGTCGATTCGTCTCAGCTCCTGATACCGAGGCTGGTCTTGAGGATGTGTTCGAGAGCAGAATAATCTCGCCCGAGGAAACTGCGCTTCGACGCATCGATCATTTCCTCAGGAGTATGATCTGCCCATACTAGGGAGTGGCCGCCTCCCAAAGCGAGTTCGCGGATGAACTCCCGCTGCGTCCGGCCATTCCCTCCCCGGAAAGGATGCTTGCACGGTGCGGATGTTTCCGTCGGTGTGCAGATGGCCGGGCGCGAGGGTGTGCCTGAACTTGTGCATTAAGTCGTTCATGCAGTATGGTCCTTCGGCGCACTTGTTGCCATGTTCGGTCACGCACCGCTTGCAGTTCAAACCAGCTCGTTGGGCCACACGCTTGATGCGAGCGATCCCACTCGGCTATAAAACCGGCTTGTCGAGTCTCTGAAGGAATTCCGGAAGTGAAAATCGACAAGTTTCAGAAATCAGAAATTTAGACCGGCAAATCGTGATAGGTAAGACGGGACGCCGTCTTCATCTGCAATCGCAAAGTAGTCTTCCGGTACGAAGGCGGTACACTCCTCAGCTTCTGTTGATTGCGCTACTGTCCGATAAACTACGGTAGCTCAGTAACTTAAGGTTACGCGCAATTACGCTAACATTTCTCTTACTTTGATACCTTGCGGGGATGCGAGGAAACCCAAAATCCGCCGAGGGCAACCTCGTGGGGGTTCGACCCCCCCCGGCACCATAAAGTCACATTTTGTTGTACTTGGCCTTTCCTTTGGGGATCGTTGGCTTAGGCCTGCACCTGACCGGAACTCCTCGCTTGTGGCTGACTCCGTAGGAACCCGGCAAACGCCCCATTTCCCGTGTTGCCGGCAGTCGACAGCTGGGGTTAACCGGCAGTGGCGATTTCCAATTTTGCGATTTGCAAATTAGATATTTTTGACATTATTACTCTCCAGCCGGTCAGCCTTGCCTAAATCGAATTTGGGGCCGAGAATGATCGCGTTAAAATCTAATGGGCTCTGTGTTCCGCACGGAAGGGAAGCCATTCTCGTCATGGGAACTACTCGTCGCTCGGACCGAAAATCGTCGGCCATTTCGGAAATTGACGTCCTGTGGATAACCGCAGGCCTGGGTTGCGACGGGGACACCATTGCCATGACGGCTGCCACGCAACCCAGTATCGAGGACATTGTCATGGGTGCCCTTCCGTGGATTCCTAAGGTAAATTTCCATAATCCTTTTCTGTCCTCCGACGTGGGAGAAGACTTTATGGAACATTTTCATCGCGCGGCGGAAGGGAAGTCGAACCCTTTCATTCTCGTGATGGAGGGTTCGGTTCCGGATGAAACGAATAAGGAAGAGGGCTATTGGGCATCTTTCGGCACCGACCAGTTAACTGGTCAACCCATCACGACATGTGAATGGATCGACCGGCTGGCGCCGAAAGCGTGGGCAGTCATTGCAGCGGGAACCTGCGCCACCTACGGCGGAATTCATGCTATGGAAGGCAATCCTACCGGCTGCATGGGGCTGCCCGATTATCTAGGTTGGCAGTGGCGCTCGAAAGGGGATATACCCATCGTCTGCGTTCCCGGATGCCCCGTTCAGCCGGACAATTTCATGGAAACGCTCCTCTATCTGCTCCACATGGCCGCCCAGCGCGCCCCCATGATCCCCCTGGATGACGCCCTGCGGCCCACCTGGCTTTTCGGAAGTACTGTCCACGAAGGCTGTGATCGCGGCGGCTACTATGAGCAGGCGCAGTTTGCGGAAGAGTATGGGTCGCCGCTGTGCATCGTAAAGCTGGGATGCTGGGGACCCGTGGTGCAGTGCAATGTGGGGAAGCGTGGTTGGATGGCGGGCCTCGGCGGATGCCCCAATGTTGGAGGTATCTGCATCGGATGCACCATGCCAGGGTTTCCGGACAAATTTATGCCGTTCATGAATCAGCCCCCTGGCTCATTGTTATCTTCCGCCGCCGTCCAGACATACGGCCGGGCCATCCATGCCTTGCGCCGCTTTACTCAGGCATCGCTCAACAAGGAGCCGGCTTGGCGGCAAAGACCCCGTGGTCCGGACAAGCAGAATCATCTGCAGCCCATCGCTAATGGCGGGAAATGAACCGACGAACGTACGGTGTTGGGAGTAAAAATGGCTTCGTTTCCGCGAACTGTTCGAAAACCGGAGAGCAGCAAAAGTCAGTCCGCTGCCGCTCATGCGGACCTGCCTGACATTGCTGAGGCCGAAGCTGTCCTCCTCGATCTCGCCAGAGTCTTTGCCGACTCAGCCTTGAACCCTGTCCTCGATCACTTCACTGATCATTCCCATGGAAATGCGCAAAAACCGGCCGCGGATGCGCCCGTGCCGAACCTTGAGGACAAATACCGTGCTTTGTTGGAGCAGATACCGGCGGTTGTCTTCATGGCTCATCTCGACCGGGGTATCAGCGAGGCCTATGTGAGTCCCCAGATTGAAGCGGCCCTGGGATATTCGCGAGAAGAGTGGCTGGAGGATCCAGTCCGCTGGTACCAACACATTCACCCCGATGATAAGCAACGCTGGAGCCTGGAAGCTGCAGAGATGTTCCTCTCGGGCAAGCCGCTGCGCTCCGCATATCGAGTCATTGCGCGAGATGGTCGCGTTATCTGGTTTCATTGCGACGCCAGGATGATGCGCCGCCCTGACGGGCACCCCTGGTGTATTCATGGCGTCGCTTTCGACATCTCCGATATCAAACGCATCGAAGAGGAGCTCCAGGAGGAACGCAACTTTGTCTCCGCAATCCTGGACACTGTGGGAGCACTGGTCGTGGTCCTCGACGACGAGGGACGTATCTTACGCTTCAACCCGGCTTGTGAACTGACAACGGGATATGCAAAGGAGGAGGTTCAGGGCAAATGCGTTTGGGACCTGTTTCTTCTTCCTGAGGAGACAGATCGCTTCAAGGCCAATTTTGAGCTACTCCGTACGGATCTTCTTCCGCAGGACTATCAGACCTGTTGGGTTACGCGGCACGGGGATCAACGGCTGATTGCATGGTCGAGTACGTTGCTTCCCGGCAATGGAGAGACGGCCCGTTACATCATCGCCACCGGAATCGACATCACGGAAAGAAAGAACCTGGAAAAGGCAATCCTCGATATAAGTGCCAGAGAACAACGGCGCATTGGGCAGGACCTGCACGATGGCCTCGGTCAGCATCTGACCGGGATCGCCTTCATGGCGAAGGTGCATCAAGCGAAATTAGCGGAGCAAAAGAGGTCGGAAACTCAGGATGCCGCCAAGATTGTGAAGCTCGTGAATGAAGCGATTCATAGGACTCGCGAATTAGCCAGGGGTCTTCTTCCGGTAGTTTCCGATTCCCAGGGGCTGATGTCCGCATTGCAGCTATGGGCGGCTGAAGTGGAAGATCTCTTTGGAGTATCATGTCGCTTTCAGTGCGAAACTCCTGTATTGATTCACGATGACACCATGGCCACACATCTTTATCACATCGCTCAAGAAGCAGTGAACAATGCGATCAAGCATGGCGGCCCACGGAGTGTCTTGATTCAATTGTCGGCCGAGCGGGGCCGGGGCACTTTGCTGATTAAAGATGACGGGAAGGGAATCGCGGAAAACCCTGCGAATACCCAGGGCATGGGCTTGCACATCATGAACTACCGGGCAGGAGTAATCGGTGGGACCCTTGAAGCGCGGCGAGACACTCCGCGTGGAACGATCGTTACTTGCACTTTTCCGGTCAGGGAAAATGGGGAGCATGCACATGGCTGAGACCACCAAGTCGCAAGGTGTCACTCGTACTAAGAAGAAAACTGTCTTCATTGTCGATGATCATCCGCTGTTGCGGCAGGGTTTGGCCCTATTAATTAACCGGGAGAGGGATCTGGCTGTTTGCGGTGAAGCTGAAGAGGCGCAGACTGCCATCAAGGAAATCACGGCCAAAAAGCCGGACATCCTGATTGCGGACATCTCGTTGAATGGTCCGGACGGACTGGACTTGTTGAAGAACCTCCGGACGCTATACCCGAGCCTTCCCGTCTTAATCCTCTCCATGCATGACGAGTCGATCTATGCAGAGCGCGCTCTGCGAGCCCGTGCCAACGGCTACATCATGAAGCAGGAGGCCACGGAGAAAGTCCTGATTGCCGTGCGGCGTATTCTCGGCGGAGACATCTACCTGAGCGATCGAATGGCTAACAAGCTGCTTCATCAATACATCAGCGGCGCTTCTGCAGACATGAATTCCCGGCTCTCCGCCCTTTCCGATCGTGAGCTTGAGGTGTTCCGTCTGATCGGCGAAGGCCGCAGCACGCGCCAGATTGCCGAGAAACTGCACCTCAGCATAAAAACAGTCGAAACCTACCAGGCACACATCAAGGACAAGCTATCTCTGCACAGCGGCCGCGAGCTTGTTCAACACGCCATTCAATCAAGCTATCAGTGACAGAACGAAGTCACAGTTCCACCCAGTATGCTCATTGCCCGGCAAAAGGAAATCTGGACGAAGGGCACAGCCTTGCCGTACAGGCTGGGCTGATCAGGCTTTAGCCCCTGAGGTACGTCTTTTCGGATGTACCCGGAAAAGCTTATCTCAGCGGCATTGCAGATTCAGTCCCGCAGGGACGGCTGAACTTAGCCCAGGACGTAGTCCTGGGTAGAGATTCGAGAGACGAAAAGTCCCGTAGGGACGACTGAACTTACCTGAGGCCATCCAGGGTACCTCAACTTCAAAATATTCCGCGAGACTTTTTCAGTCGTCCCTACGGGACTTTTCAATCGCTCATGCCAAACCCAGGACTGCGTCCTGGGCTAAGTTGAGCCGTCCCTACGGGACTCGATTTTGTGATGGTCGTTCTCATTCGACCCCGAAGCACTCTTGCCGACATACCATAGTTTCGCTCCTGAATTCTAGACACTCTTCCAAGTCCCCTCATCGGGGAACCCCCTATACGATCTCAAGTATTTGGCACGAGAAAAGAATCGGGCCAGTCCCGCTTGTGACTTCAAGCCGGCTTCTGTTTCTATGGTTCGTCCGCAGAGACACATTCGAGAGGAGCGTCCAGCATATGGCAAAGGAAGCAGCGCCTTACGGCCGAGTCACCCAGAAGAAACCCGCCGTGGCGGAAATACACATACTCTGGATTACGGCTGGTCTGGGTTGTGACGGCGATTCGGTATCCATTACCGCGGCGACCCAGCCCAGCGTCGAGGATGTTCTGTTGGGCGCAATCCCCGGCTTACCGACAGTGCATCTGCACAATCCTGTCCTCGCTTACGAGAACGGCGACGATTTTCTCAAGTACTGGTACATGGCCGAACAGGGAAAGCTTGATCCGTTCGTCCTTGTTGTAGAGGGTTCCATCCCCAACGAGAAGATCAAGAAAGAGGGCTACTGGGCGGGCCTGGGAACCAATCCCAACACCGGGCAACCGATTACCACCAACGAATGGATTGATCGTTTGACTCCGAAAGCACTCGCGGTCGTCGCCTGCGGCACTTGTGCCACCTATGGCGGCATTCACGCCATGGAGGGCAACCCCACAGGATGCATGGGCCTGGCAGATTATCTGGGCTGGGACTGGAAATCCAAGGCAGGGCTCCCCATTGTGAACGTTCCCGGTTGCCCGGTGCAACCGGACAATTTCATGGAAACGGTCCTATACCTCTTGTATCAAGTCGCCGGCCTCGCTCCGATGATCCCGCTCGATGATCAGCTTCGCCCCAAATGGCTATTCGAGAGAACTGTGCACGACGGTTGCGATCGCGCAGGGTACTACGAACAGGGTGATTTCGCCACTTCCTATGGTTCGCCCAAGTGCATCGTGAAGCTTGGTTGTTGGGGACCGGTGGTGAACTGCAACGTGCCCAAGCGGGGCTGGATGGCCGGCATCGGCGGTTGCCCCAATGTCGGTGGCATCTGCATCGGTTGCACCATGCCCGGCTTCCCGGATAAATTCATGCCCTTCATGGACGAGCCCCCCGGCGCGAAGGTCTCGAGCATGGCCATCGGCATTTACGGCCAGGCCATTCGTGCTCTCAGGGCAATGACCAACGAAACCGTGAATCGAGAGCCTAAGTGGCGGCACCCGCGTGCTGAACTAACAACCGGCTATCACCCAAGTTCCTACTAACCCTCGACTGAAAAAGGAGCCAAAAAGATGGGCACGATTACCGCTGAGCACCAGCAAGAAGCCATTAAAAAAGGCCAGTTGGTAGAGATGAATTGGGATCCGATCACACGGATCGTCGGCAGCCTCGGCATCTTTACCAAGATTGACTTCGGCAAACGGAAGGTTGCCGAATGTCACAGCACCTCCTCGATCTTTCGCGGCTACAGCATTTTCATGAAGGGAAAAGATCCACGCGACGCTCACTTCATCACCAGCCGTATCTGCGGCATTTGCGGTGACAACCACGCCACCTGCGCCACCTATGCGCAGAACATGGCCTTTGGTGTGAAGCCGCCCCCAATCGCCGAATGGATCGTCAACCTGGGCGAAGCGGCCGAGTACATGTTCGACCACAACATCTTCCAGGACAATCTGGTTGGCGTGGACTTTTGCGAGCAGATGGTGAAAGAGACCAATCCAGGTGTTTGGGAAAAGGCAACGAAGACCGCTGCCCCGCACGCCGAACTGCACGGTTACCGCACCATCGCCGAAATCATGACGGCGCTCAATCCATTTAAAGGAGCGTTCTATCTCGAAGCGCTGCAGATGAGCCGCATGACCCGCGAGATGTTCTGCCTGATGGAAGGACGCCACGTGCATCCTTCTACCCTGTATCCAGGCGGGGTGGGAACGGTACCCACGGTTCAACTCTTTACCGATTACATCGTACGGTTGATGAAATACGTGGAATTCATGAAGAAGGTTGTGCCGCTGCATGACGACCTTTTCGATTTCTTTTACGAAGCCCTCCCCGGTTACGAAGAGGTTGGACGACGGCGCATCCTTCTTGGTTGCTGGGGCTCCTTCAACAATCCCGATGTCTGCGACTATACCTACGCGAAAATGACCGATTGGGGCCGCGGCATGTACGTGACGCCGGGCGTGGTGGTCGACGGCCAGCTGGTGACGACAGACTTGGTGGACATCAACTTGAATATCCGCATTTTGCTGGGCAGCTCGTACTACGACGATTGGCAAAACGCCGAAACCTTCGTGAAAAAAGACCCGCTGGGCAATCCCGTGGATCAACGTCACCCTTGGAATCAGAGCACTTTCCCCAGGCCGCAGAAGCGCGAGTTTGGCAGCAAGTACACCTGGGTGATGTCCCCCCGTTGGTACGACAAGCGCACCGGAGACTACCTGGCGCTGGACACTGGCGGTGGCCCCATCGCGCGTTTCTGGGCCACCGCCCTGGCTGGCATCGTGGACATTGGCTACGTCAAAGCCACTGGTCACAGCGTAAAGATTTACCTTCCCAAGACGATGTCGAAGCCTGAAGTCGAATTCGAGTGGAAGATTCCCAAATGGAGCAATGCCATTGAACGGGATCGCGCTCGCACTTACTTCCAGGCGTATGCCGCTGCCGCAGCTCTTTACTTTGCGGAACAGGCATTGGCCGAGTTGCATGCCGGCAGAACCAAGACGTGGAATGACTTCAAGGTTCCGGAAGAGGGGCTGGGTTGTGGTTTCCACGAGGCGGTTCGCGGCGTCTTATCGCATCACGTCGTGATTCGCAATCACAAGATCGCCAACTACCACCCGTATCCGCCAACTCCATGGAACGCAAATCCGCGCGACAGCTTTGGCACGCCGGGCCCGTACGAAGACGCAGTCCAGAACACGCCAATCTTCGAGGAAAACGGTCCGGAGAACTTCAAAGGCATCGATATCATGCGAGCCGTTAGAAGCTTCGATCCATGCTTGCCCTGCGGTGTGCACATGTATCTGGGGAATGGCAAGGTGCTTGAGACGCATCATTCTCCAATGTTTGGGCAGCAACTCCCTTAACAGGCTCGTTCTGTGACACACAGTCGAAGGAGAGGCGTGGATAGCGAAAAAGAATTTCAGGAAAAAATGCGGCGGCTCGGCACCTTGGTTGGAGAAATCGACCAGGTGCCGGGCGGGGGTTCAAAGGTAGCGGCCCGGGAGTTAGTCCAGCTTCTTATGGAGGTCCATCGCTCAGGGCTGGAACGAATCATGGAGCTGATCTTTCAGACAGGAAGCGAATCGGGAGCGTCGGGCGGGGCGATCATCGATAGACTCGGCCAGGATCCGATCGTCCGCAACCTGCTTCTTCTCTATTCGCTGCATCCCGATGATTTGGAAACCCGCGTTTTGCGGGCGCTCGACCTCGCCAGAGCGCGTCTGCGCAAGTTCGACAGTAGAGTGGAGGTGGTCAGCCTTCATGAGGGAGCCGTTCAACTCCGTCTTCATACTTCGGGTCATACACGCGGCTCCACGATTAAGGATCTACGATCCATCGTCGAAGGCGCCGT
Source organism: uncultured Acidobacteriaceae bacterium (assembly GCA_963830325.1). Taxonomy (GTDB): domain Bacteria; phylum Acidobacteriota; class Terriglobia; order Terriglobales; family Acidobacteriaceae; genus PALSA-350. The sequence continues at coordinate 556,501 of CAWHMV010000016.1, read as the reverse complement.
CTATGATCTGGCGCCGGATCTTATTTCGTTGACGATTCTAGCGCCGGAAGAGGAGTCTTCTTCTGGCTTTGTTCCCTTGCAGAGCTTGCTCCAGCACTCGGTGGCGGTTCACGCGCGCGTGGATGGTGCCGATTGAGACTGCATTTTGGTTCGGCTGAGAGAGGCTGAGCATGTCTGCCACGGGAACCCCGCCTACCTTCGATCAGGCCTTCGCCACGCTTCGCCAGTTCGCCCGCTCGAGGCCGCCGGCTGAGCGTTGTGAATTGTGCAGCACCGGTTTGGCGCATGAACATCCGCACCTGGTTGAGATTTCCTTACGACAGATTGTCTGTGCCTGTGAAGCGTGTGCCACCCTGTTTGATGGGATGGCGAACGGGAAATACCGGCGCGTGTCCAGACGCGCCCAATTTCTGGCCAACTTCCAGATGACGGATGCGCAGTGGGAAACCCTCTTCATCCCCATCAATATGGCCTTCTTCTTCCTATCGAGCATCGAGGGCAAAGTGGTTGCACTCTACCCCAGCCCCGCCGGAGCTGTTGAATCCCAGCTTTCCCTTGATGCCTGGAACGAGATCGTGCAGGAGAACCCAATCCTTAGCCAGTTGCAACCCGATATCGAGGCCCTGCTCGTCAACCGGGTGGGTCACGCTCACGAACTGTCGCGCGCCGAGTACTACATTGCTCCTATTGATGAGTGTTACAGGCTCGTCGGTCTGATTCGGGCCAACTGGAAAGGGCTCTCCGGAGGCTCTGAGGTGTGGGCGGAGATCGGGCGCTTCTTCTCCGGGTTGCGGTCTTTGGCAGACATAATCAATGGCGACACAATGCCTGACCCAAGCTTCAACCAGCCAACTTCGGCTTCCGGGTAAAGATCGGTTGCAGACAACCAACTGAAGTTCGCAAGCGAAAGGAGATGTGCCGTGGCTCTTGAACTGTTAGAAACGACCGCGAATGGAAATGACAAGGATACGCTCTACATGCTTGGGGGCATTTCCCTGATGGTCTTTGGGGCGGGATTGATTCTTTCCAATCCATTCGTCCGCCGCTACATGTCGCAAATCGGAGTCGGTAATCTAGCCAGCGCTGCCATGCCCGACATCCAGCGATATTTCAAACTGCGGGCGATGTCGGAGCCGAAGCGGAGATAACTGCATGGCCGAGATTTCCCCTGCCGCTGTGCAAGCGACGGAGACTCCAGCGGATCGCTACGTAATCGATAGCCGGGCAAGCCGGTTCACGGTGCAAGCGTCTGCCACTGGACTGTTGGCCAGGATGGGACATAATCCGATCATTGGCATTCGTGACTTCAGCGGCGAGATGCAGTTCAACCCTGACAAACTGGAAGCCGGCGGGTTCCGCCTCGTTATCAAGTCGGCTTCCTTGAGCGTACAGAACGATATAAGCGACAAAGATCTCCGTGAAATAGAACGCCTGATGAATCAGGAAGTTCTGGAGACAGCAAAGTTTCCGGAGATCGTCTATGAAGCCACAAGCATCTCGGTGACGAAGATGGCGGACATGCTTTGTTCAGCCACCCTCAATGGAAAGCTGACCATGCATGGTGTTACGCGCAATCAGACAATTGTCGTGCGGGTCGCGCTATTGGGAAGCATGCTACGCGCCTCCGGTGATTTCACTTTGGACCAGACCGACTACGACATCAAACTGGTTTCTGTTGCCGGGGGAGCACTTAAGTTGAAGGACGAGCTTAAGTTTTCCTTCGAGATGGTGGCCCGGAGACAAGAGTGAAAACCCTTTCTGTAACTATCAAGGGGGCTTAAAGACCCTGCGTGAGAACGAGCATCTCGAAATCGAGTCCCGTATTGGAGAGGGAAGCCGGCGGATGTCCTCTCCATAACCACGGTCAATGGTTTTGGACGGGTGCCCCTCGCCCCGCGTACACCCGGATTTCCTGTCGAGCTCCCTGGCGTTGACGAACTTCATGCGGCTTTCCTTAATGAAAGCCGCACACGCACCCGTCGGTGGCGCCCCGTGCAGGAAATCCGGGACCATGGGCCCGAAAATGGACTCTTCGAATGCTTTCACTCTATGCGCAAGGGCTCTTCGCTTGGCCGCATTGTGCTTGTCACGTACCGGTAGCGTTGGGAGGGCCTGCGCCCCTCCCCGCTCCCTCGGCGCTGAGAGATGGTCATGACTCAACTATCTCTACACGGGAATGGGATGCCAAGCTGGCATAGGCCGCCTCGACCACGGCGAATGTCTTCTCCAGGTATTCGCGGGCTCCGGTTTCGAACGGCTGACCGCTCTTTAGGCAATCGATAAAGTGAGCCTGCGCAGCATAAACGCTGTCTCCACGATATCCAGTCCCCGAGTCTCGCCAGATCCTCTCGTCCCCCGCGCAGATTTCGCCCAAACTGCTTAGTCGGATCGTCCCTGAGTCCCCCTCGAATATCGCATCGTCATGAGTGGGACTGCTGTTGTGCTTCACAAAAGCGTGACCTTCCACCGACCCCATCGCACCATTGACATGACGCAACGTCAGGATCGCGTAATCCTCGCCCACCATGCGAGGATTAGTACGCGCAGCCTCCGCATAGATAGAAGAGATATCGCCGAAAAGGAAGCGGGCAGTGTCGATGTGATGCACTAATACCTCGTCGATCAGGAAGCGTTCGAGCTGACGAAAATACGCTTGTTTCGGATAAGGCTCATCACCCGTGCCATGGCTGACCTGGCAGCGGAATCCGTACTTGAGGGGAGTTCCAATATCGCCCCGGGCAATCATCGCGCTGGCAGCGCGGTACCAGGACTGCCACCGCCAGTTGTCGTGAATCATGAACCGGACGCCATAGCTCTCCGCAATTTCCACCATGCGGCATGCAGTTGCCCAGTCAGGCGCCATTGGCTTTTGGCAGATGATCGCCAGCCCGCGTTCTGCCGCCAGGGAGATGAGCTCCAGATGCGTAGTGGACCGTGTGACAACATCGACAAAGTCCAGCTCTTCCACCTTCAACATCTCTTCTACCGAGGTATAAGCCCGCGGGGCCGCAGCCCGGGCTCTTTCGAGCGATAGATCACAGGCCGCGACGATTTCGGCATCCGGCACGCGGCGCCAGGCCTCCTGGTGATGCTGGGAGAAGAACCCGCATCCGATCAAGGCGCCCTTGATTATCTTCAAACTTCGCCTACTCCGTCCAGAGACAGCAGATGAGCCGGGTTGGTGCACATCATCTGCCGGATATGCTCGAAAGAAAAACCTGTACTCTTCAACCGATCCGCATAGAGCCGCAAGCCTTCCGCCGGCGGAGGTGTTTGTGGTTGGCCCAGATCGGTAGACAGCACGGTTGTATCCACGCCGACTTCGACAATCGCCTGCTCAATTGCTTCGAAGGGCACGCCTCCGCAGAGATGCGTGGTAGAAACAAAACACCGCTCGAACCACACGTTGCCGAGCAGCGCGAGCTCTTTCTGCAGTGAAATGGGATAGAACGTCGGCGCCCATTCCGGGTGAGTCACGAGCACCTTGCGCACCCCGCATTGATGCGCCTGCCGGATCAGGACGGCCGCCTCGTGCGGGCTCAGGTGACCTGTGCTGATCATACCGTCACTCTCCGCGACCGCTTCCAGAATGGCTCGCGCCGCTGGAACCAGGGCGCCGCTCGCATCAAGCACCGAAATACCACCCTGCTCACCGTGATACAAACGGTGATTGTGCGCGGACCGGGTGGGCATCCAGATCTCCTTTGCGCCCATCGCCAGCGCAAGCTTCACCGCGGCAACGTTCAACCCGCCCACCGTCTCGTTCAGAACCAGCCCCCCAAACACCTGGATGCCGGTAACGACTTTCGAAACCAGCCACGCGCGTTCCACTGTCGAATTTTGATGAGACTTGATGAGGATGGCGGCCATGCCCACGCGCTCTGCCTCGCGCGCGAGTTCCAAATCGTCAAAGCGCCGGGCATCCACATCAGGCGCACTGTGGACATGAAGATCGATGGCGTCTTCCAGGAAATTCGGTAAGATGGCCATCAGCTTCTCAACCCTCCACGATAAATATCTCTTCCACTTGTCCATCGCGCATGCCGAACATTTGGCGATGGAGGTTGACCGTAGCATCACTGTAGTGCGCCCAAAGCCCCAATTGTTCACCTACCTGCGCAGGAAAATCGGGCTCCACGATGTCGATGATCGCATGCTCGTCCTTTCATTATCCACGCCAACTATAATGTCGGTTGTCCGCGGGAGCTGCACGAAGCGTTCGATCGCGATCGTGCCCGCGATCTCATTTGCCACCAGGATGCCCTGGATTCCGCTCCCGGCGAGTGCTTCTGCCTCGCCCAGCGTGGCGCAGGTGATCACAATGGCGCCCTCCGACAACTGCCGCCGCGCAAGAGCCACGCACTTGTGATTCTTGTAGTGCGGGCGCAGCTGTGTTGGCCCATCGGCAAAGAAAGCCGCCATCTGTTTGAGATTTGACTCCATGGCCACCATGTCGATCAGGAGAGCCGGCGTGCGTATCTGAGATCTCAACAACGGAATGCTCCGCTTGCTAGGTTGCATGTCCTGCGGTATCCACCAGGTAGAGCACCGCGTCTCCACTGAAGGGCGGCGTGAACCGTTGTGACGATCCCGAATGAACTGAATCGTTGACGATCACCGCGCCCGTAGATGGATTGAACCACTCAACTGCCAATTTCCTTTCCCTGGGCATAGCCGTGAGATCCACCGTGAACGAACCGCCAGAGGGAGCGTAAACGAGATATTCCGCACCGGCGGCAGGGGTCTGGGCCAGGCAATCGCCGGTCGAGCTGAGTGAGCCCTGCGGAGTGACACGGGCAAGATTCAGCTTGCGGGAATACTTCAAAATGTACCCGAGATTATTCCTGAAGTTTTCCCAGCGCTCGTCCAGGCCGGTGCAGATTCCGTTGCTAGGTGAGCCACACAGGTTGCGATTTTGGCGGGGGTAATGCACGAGATAGGGGTCCATAAAGAGCACCTGGTTGCCGGACGTGAAGTTTTCCCATGCATAGTTGCGGTTCTGCTGCGGTGTCTCCTTCCACATCTCCCAATAGGAGTGATCGCTGTCATTGACGTCCACTTTGCATGCCGGGTGCCCGTCTCCGCAGGATCTGATCGGCGAAATCCTGACACCCGGCGCCACCCAGTCTGCATCGGAGTTGTAAATGGTCCGATCTGTTGTTTTTGTATTGGGTATGAGCCCTGCGTACCCGATGGGGTGTTGAAACCGCTTCCGGGCCTCATAGACTCTCATATGCGCAATCTGGTGGTTGTTCCACCACGTCGAATTATCGGGAGCTTCCTCAGACACGATCCAGAGCACGTTGGGTAAGTCGTTGAGCGTGTCGATCACTTTTTCCACGTAAGCGTCCTGAAACCTGGTGATGGCGTTTGGCGCAGTCATGGTGATAGAGCTCGTCCCCTTCGGGCCTTCGGTATAACCATCGTCGATCCCGTTGATGTTGTTGGCTCCGGTGAAAGGGTAGCCATCGCTTCCGCAGCGGAAAAGGTTGAGAAACTCACCGGTGAATAGATAGATCCCCGCGTATATCCCAGCGTCTCTTAGAGCTTGCGTCCTCGCTCGCAAGCGGTCGAAATAGTTTGGATCGAATTTTGTAAGGTCGAATTTTAGACCGTCGTCGGTCGCCTTCCCAGGGCCTGTCCTCTGCCATGGTTGCGGACTAACCTTGAAATCGGGTGGAGAACTCGCGGTCACCGGAAGAGAGCAGAATTTCGGCATCTCCACGCGCCACAGCAAAGTGAAATTATGTCCGTGCCCGGCCAGAAAACTGATGAAGGCGTCGAAATCCAGGATCTGCGGAGATCCACCGCTGCCCCAATCTTGAAGCGTGTTCCATGTCTGCGACCCGCTCAGTATAAGAACGTTACCCTTCGCGTCCCTGAAATAGTTAGGGTTTCTGGAGGCTACAAGAGGCCCATCGATCTGGGGCTCGGATTGAGGCAGGGCACACGGCGCGAGCAACAGAAGCAGCAAAGGGACCCCAAAAAACCTGAAGAAAAAACGCGACATACGCCTCTCGGTTGCACATGGGTTCTATAGATTGAGGCCGGTAGTCGTCTGAAACTCCTCAGACAACGGTCAGCCCTCCGTCGCAGGTATAAAGACCGCCGGTGCAGTAGGACGCTTCGTCCGATGCCAGAAAAAGAGCCAGCCCTTCCACATCGCAGGGCATCCCCAGACGCTCCATCGGTACTGCTTTCCGGTACTGCTCCCGGGTTTCCTCGTTGCTCAGCAAATACTCGTTCATGGGAGTATCCATGGTGCCGGGGATCAACGAGTTCACCCGAATACCGTCTCGAGCGTAGGCGGCCGCCATGACGCGGGTAAGCCCGAGAATCCCCGCTTTGCTGGTGCTGTACGCGGTGAGATCGGGCGCACAGCCAGACAAACCTGTGGGCGAACCGACGTTGATGATCGATCCGCCGCCCTGTTTGAGCATGAACGGAATCGCGTGCTTGGAGCACAGAAAGGCTCCCCCCAGGTTTATCCGCATAACCTGGTCCCATACTTCCAGGCTCAGTTCGTGGGCTCGGACATCACGGCCGTACAAGAGGACAGCCGCATTGTTGTAGAGCACATCAATCCGTCCGAACTCGGCACCGGCTGATTGAAAAAGAGCGCTCACGTCGCACTCTTTTCCCACGTCCGCGGCGACGAAGATTCCACGTCCCCCCTCTTTGCGGATTTCCTCGACCGCAGCGGCCCCGCCGGAAACGTTCGTATCCGCCACGACCACTGCCGCACCTTCGCGCGCATAGCGGCCGGCGACGGCGCGCCCTAAGCCGACCGCCGCTCCGGTAACGACCGCTACTTTTCCTGAAAGTCTCATGAGTCCTGTCTCTAAGCCCCGCCCAGCGCCCCCACTATTGCAGACAGCAGATTATGCGAGATGGATTCTCCGCGTCTCTGATATTCGAGCGAACTTTTGTTGCAGCAGCATGATCGTTGCAACTCTCTCCTGGACCATCGTTTTACAAGATTCATTCGTAGTTTTCTTATAGCCATGTCCTTAACTTCGGAGGACTATGAATGCACTCGCCGCTCCTAGATTGGGCCCTGGGTGGCAGGCCGGAGGTTTTCCTACGAAGCTTAAGGGTCGAGTAGCGTTGGTGACCGGCGCCGCGTCGGGTATCTCGCGTGCTACGGCGCAACGATTTGCCCACGAAGGCGCCTATGTGGTTGCAGCGGATAGCAGCGCGCCGGGTGGGCTTGAGACGGTACAACTTATCCAGGCCGAGGGCGGGTTGGCCAGCTTTGTCCAGGTGGACGTTTCCCAGGCGGAACAAGCGAATCGGATGGTCGAGACCATTCTCAGCCAGCATGGCCGCCTCGATGTTTTATTCAACGCTGCGGCTATTCTATTCTACGGTACGGTCATAGAAACAACGGAAGACGCGTGGAATCGCATGCTGGCCATCAACCTCACTGGGACGTTTCTATGTTGCCGGGCTGTTCTTCCGCACATGATCGAGCGCGGCCGTGGATCGATCATCAACATAGCTTCGACCACCGGGGCTCACGATGCCTGCGCGCGTGCAGTTGCGTATGTGACCTCGAAGGGAGGCGTTCACATGCTGAGCCGCGCCATGGCGATCGACCACGCGAAGCAGGGCATCCGCGTCAATGTAATCTGTCCCGGCCCGACGGACACGCCGATGTTGCGCAATGCCATGACGCCGGAACAGTTGGAAGCCTTCGCCAGAACATTTCCCATGGGTCGTCTCGGGTTGCCCGAAGAAATCGCCGCCGCCGCCTTGTTCCTGGCCTCTGATGATGCGTCGTTTATGACCGGCTCCGTGTTGTACGTCGATGGTGGGCAAACGGCAGAGGTATAGTCGCTTGGAGGAATCCTATGATCTTTGCCGGTGATCTGGGCGCCCCGGAGGGACCGGTCGCCTTGCCCGACGGCACGTGGCTGGTGGTAGAAGCCGCCGCTCACCGGGGCTGCGTGACCCACCTGAGCGCAGACGGCCTAACGAAATCCGCAATCAAGCAGACCGGGCGGCCGAACGGTCTCGCGGTCGATGCCGCCGGGGTGATATGGGTCGCCGAATCCAAGGTCCCATCCCTGATGCGACTAACCATGGACGGAAAATGCGACGTAGTGGCCAACGGATGTGACGGAGAGCCGTTTCTGTTTCCCAACGACCTGTGCTTCGGTCCAGATGGTGCAATCTATCTCACGGATTCAGGCGTCCAGATCGATAATTTTGCCCCGAATAACCAGATTCGCGCCGACTACATGTACGTGCCCTATGACGGCCGCCTGTATCGTGTCGACCCTGAGAGTGGAGCGGTCACCAAACTGGATCAGGGAATTCTATTCACCAACGGAATCGCCTTCGGCCAGGACGGGATGTTGTATTTGAACGAGACGCTCACCGGCAATATATACCGCTATGCATGGCGGGATGGCGAGGTGGTTGGGCCGCGCACATTGTTTGGAAACGTGATCAGAGCGGATGCTCCGCCGGGGTGGAAAGGACCGGATGGTATGGCCTTTGACGACTCTGGCTTGCTGTATGTCGCCGTCTTTGGCCAGGGAGATGTAACCGTCCTGGGCTTAAACGGCGAGGTGGTGGATCGGATTCCGACCCACGGCCTGCTGCCAACCAACGTGGCCTTCGCGCCGCCGGGGGAGCACCGGATTCACGTTACCGAATTTCAACATGGACAAGTAGAAGTGTTTCCCGTAAGCCGCAACGGCCTCCCCTTGTGGGACGGCAAAAAGCGAAAGCATGAGAGGTCAGCTCAGTGAGCGCTCCCACGACGGAGATTCCCCGGCTGCGCAGGGTTTTGACACTTTGGGATTTGATCTTCTACGGAATCGTCGCCGTCACCCCGAGCGCCCCCGCGACCGTCTACGGACTGGCGGAAGTAAAGTCGGGCGGATATGTGGTGGTTACCATTCTCGCCGCCATGGTAGCCATGGTATTAACCGCCATCAGCTATGGGCGGATGGCAGCCCTGTATCCCTCGGCGGGCTCGGCCTACACCTACGTGAGCCGCGGCATACATCCCTATCCCGGCTTCGTGGCCGGCTGGGCCATGCTGCTTGACTACATGTTGATTCCACTCTTCTGTACGCTCTACGGAACGCTTTCCCTGCAGCGTGCTCTGCCCGGATTGCCCTTCGTGATCGGCGCGCTGTTCTTTTCCGGGGGCATCACGATACTGAACTTGCGCGGGATTCGGTCGACCGCTCTGGCTAACCAGGCGCTGCTGGTTTTTATGGGTATCGTGCTCTTGAGCTTCATCGTGCTGGCGATTCGCTATATCGCCATCCGTCATGGAGTACTGGGGTTGTTCTCCATCCAGCCGTTTTATCGTCCGGGTACATTTCACGTGCGCGCGATTGCTTCGGCGACATCGTTTGCGGCGCTTACGTACCTGGGCTTCGATGCGGTCACGACCATGGCGGAAGATGTAAAGAATCCGCGCAGAAATGTCCTGCTCGCCGCTGTTTCCACCTGCCTGTTTACCGGCGTGTTCGGCGGCTTGCTGGTGTACCTTGCCCATCTCGCGTGGCCCAACTACAGTACCTTCACTAACGTCGATACTGCGTTTATAGACGTTACCGGCCGTGTCGGGGGCGTGGCGCTGCTAAAAGCGACGGCTCTCTTATTAGTGGTGGCCAACGTGGGGGCTGGCCTCACTTCGCAAGTAGGCGCCGCACGATTGCTATTCGGCATGGGAAGGGAAAATGTGATCCCAGCGCGCTTTTTTGCGCGACTCCATCCCACGCGCAATACCCCTGACATCAACATCGTCTTGCTTGGCGTCATCGGTTTTATCGGGGCCCAGGTGATCAGCTATGAGTTAGCTGCCGAACTTCTCAACTTCGGCGCCTTTCTAGGCTTCATGGGAGTCAACCTTGCCGTCATCTGGAAATTCTGGTTCCAGAGGGCGGATGCGAGAGGCAGAAACCTCCTGCTTGATTTCGGAGTGCCGGCGCTTGGCTTCCTTTTCTGCGCAGTGATCTGGATAGGGCTGGGAAACCCAGCCAAAATTGCGGGCTGCCTATGGCTGGTGGTCGGGTTCTTTGTCTTGGCGACCCATACAGGTTGGTTCCGGCGCCCGATCGTGATGTCGGACCCTTCTACTTATGAATAGTAGTGGACGCAACCGGATTCAAGACCGTCAAGACGAGCCTGACAGTTGAAGTCGCGAAGATGTCGTCGACTATTTCAAGAACCGGATACTAACTCCGTCGATTCCACGTTTGGGCAGATCACGAATCTAAGTTCTCAAATCAGTAACCGGCAAGGACAAGCGACGTTCCGTGTGGAATTCTAGGAGCCTGTTATATAACCGAAGCCGCGGACGTACCGGCGAAGAGTCACGAAAGCAGAATGAAAACCAATACTTTCCGCAAACCGACCCCGTTCCTGTGCGCCATGCTCATAGGGCTTCCTTTGCTGATCTCATGCGAGCCACCCAAGACCCAGGTATCTGAAGCATCGCCGGCATCCCCGAAAGCTCCCGTCGCAACTTCGCCCGCCTACCCCGTCAAGGTCAGCAGCAACGGGCGCTACCTGGTCGACCAGAACAACGTCCCGTTCCTGATCGTTGGCGATACGCCGCAGGGTCTGATCTCAAGATTGAGTGAGAAGGAGGCCGACGATTATTTCGCCGACCGCCAGGCTCACGGCTTTAACACCATGGGGTGGATCGACGTGGCGTGTGCCGGCCGCGACTATCCGACTAACGTGCATGCGGAGACTCCCGACAGCATTCGACCGTTTACCAAATTGTTTCCCGGGGGCACAGATTACACTCATTACGATCTCTCCGCCCCCAACGAAGCCTACTTCGCTCGCCTCGACCATATCGTCTCGCTTGCAGCAAAACACGGCATCCTCGTGTTCCTCGATCCCGTCGAGACAGCCGGTTGGTTGCCCGTGCTCCGCAAGAACGGCTCGGCAGCCGCTTCCGCCTACGGTCAATACCTTGGGAACCGCTACAAGAAGTTCGCCAATGTCGCTTGGCTGAACGGCAATGATTTTTCCGGTTGGCAAAACGAGAAGGATGATGCCTTGGTCAGAGCAGTCGCGAAAGGCATCAAGTCGGCCGACCTGGAGCATATTCAAACCATCGAATTCAATCCGCCCACCGGCTCCTCCCTTGACGATCCGTCATGGTCGGCGATCGTGTCGATCAGTGGCGCTTACGTGTACGGCCCGACGTATATTCAGATGTTGCACAACTACAACCAGAAGCCGGTCATGCCGGTCTTCATGATCGAAGCGCACTACGAACTGGAGAATGTCGGGAGCCCGCCCGATTTCGGGACGCCGCCCGTGTTGCGGCGTGAAGAGTACTGGGCCATGCTGTCAGGAGGTAAGGGGCAGTTCTACGGCAACATGTATACCTGGTCGTTCAAGACCGGATGGCAGAATAATATCGATACGCCCGGGGTGAAACAGGTAACTATCTGGAAGGACTTTTTTACTTCTCTACCGTGGCAGGATCTGGTTCCGGACCAGGATCATTCCGTAGTCACCGCGGGGTTTGGGACCTATGGCTACATCAAGCAAACCCAGGTCAGCAAGAGCGATTACGCCACCACCTCCAAGACACCTGATGGTGCATTCGTGGTCGCCTACATGCCGGCTGCCCGAACGATCACCGTGAACATGGCAAGTCTGAAGGCTAACGCAAGTGCCAAATGGTTTGACCCGACGAATGGGTCCTCCACACCGATATCGGGCCAGCCATTTGCCAATACCGGAACACGGCAGTTCACACCACCCGGCAACAATCACGACGGCGAAGGCGACTGGGTCCTGTTACTGGATGCTTCGACGTGATCAGAACCGCCGCTCTCGTCCTCATGTTTTCGTTAGTGCGGGCCCATGCACAAACCATCGCCATCGATCCTGAAAATCCTCACTACTATTCCTTTTACGGGAAGCCGACGATCTTGGTGACCTCGACCGAGCACTACGGCGCCGAAACTCCATTTCCAAACTCAGTCCCGTAGGGACGGCTGAAGATCAGACTTGTCCAAATTAGATATTTCAGTTGGCCCATTAGCACATGAGGGCTTCACAGGCATTTAGAGGTTGGGGAAGACTGTCGAACGAAGGGCACGGCTTCAGCCGTGCCGTAAATGGCCTGCGCGCTTGACGGCTTCAGCCGCTGAGGTCCGCTTTTCGAGACATACAGGGCGAAGTCATCTCTCTCCGCAGCTGGGTTCGCCGCAGACGATTGGAAAGACGTACCTCAGGGGCTAAAGAGCGTGCTTGAGAACTCCATTTCCAAGCTGAGTCCCGCAGGGACGGCTGAAGATTTTCCAGGATTTCGTCGCGGCCTAATTCCAGCCGTCCCTACGGGACTGGTCGTGCCTTCAAATCCAACCCAGGACTAGCGTCCTGGGCTAAGCTCAGCCGTCCCTACGGGACTGGCCGTGCCTTCAAATCCAACCCAGGACTAGCGTCCTGGGCTAAGCTCAGCCGTCCCTACGGGACTGGTCGTGCCTTCAAATCCAACCCAGGACTAGGTCCTGGGCTAAGCTCAGCCGTCCCTACGGGACTGGTCGTGCTTTCAAATCCAACCCAGGACTACGTCCTGGGCTAATCCCAGCCGTCCCTACGGGACTGGTCGTGCCTTCAAATCCAACCCAGGACTAGCGTCCTGGGCTAAGCTCAGCCGTCCCTGCGGGACTGAGTTCGGAAATGGAGTTCTCACACACGCTCGAAAGCCATCATGAGAGCGAGCGCTTGTGCGGCACGGCTGAAGCACTCGAAAATCTGTTGCCATTTAGATAGCAGCCTATCAACAGAGGCAACCCGTTTTTGTTCGCCCAAGCTCTCTTCAAAGCAATCAACAAGTTAGAACGGCAAAAAGCAGGTTAATCCGCTAATTTGGACAGCCCTGGCTAAACTTAGCCCAGGACACTAGTCCTGAGTAGGATTTGCAAGGACGACCCAGTCCCGTAGGGACGGCTGAAGATACGCCGCGACGCAATCCTGGACAACCTTCGGCCTTTAGGCCCTGAGGTACGTTCTACCTTCGCCCCTCTGCACAAATCGTCATTTTCCGCAGTTTGTATAGCCGGGCATTCGCCACCAATGGAAACCTTCACGGTTTCATTCAATACGAAGCGCCTGCATGGGTTCGACCGATGCGGCGCGGCGAGCCGGCACCAGGCCGGAAAGGAACACAGTGATCAACAACAGGACTGCGGCTGCGCAATAACTCGTCGGATCGAAAGGCGCAACACCAAAGAGCATGCTACGCAGCAAACGCACCGCCGCAATGGAGCCTAAGCCGCCGGTTACCAGACCCACAACTGCCGTCCACGTGCTGCCGTTCAGTACCAACCGGAAGACCGCTGCGCGCGTCGAGCCAAGAGCGAGACGCAGTGCGAACTCGCGATGGCGTTCGATAACCGAGTAGGCCGTGACTGCATACAGCCCAAGCATCGCAACCAACACGCTGGAGATGGCGTACACGCTGAGCAATTCGGCCGGGATACGCGATATTTGATATCGCTCGTTGGTTACCTGTTCGAGGCTGCGCACGTTTTCCAGCGGCAATGAACTGTCGAGCCCCGCGACTGCCTGACGGAGCTGCGCTGTAATGGCGGAGGCCGTAGTACGCGAGCGGAGGGCAACGATAACGTCGCTGTTGTAGTCCTGAGCGAGAGGCAGGAACAATAGTGGCTCCGCGTCAGTGTTGGCTGGGTCGTAGTAGGCATAGTCGGAGACCACGCCTACGATACGGCGAAGGCGCTGGTCGACCATCACGCTGTTGCCGACCGCATTGCCTTTCGGCCAGTAGCGATGCGACATCGATTCATTGATGACGGCCACCGGCTGGGCGGAAGCATTGTCGTGTGTGTCGAACTCGCGGCCCCGCCGCATGGCGATGCCCATGATGTGAAAGAAGTCAGGACCTTCGAAATCAGTGATCACTTGCAGGTCTTCGCCCTTGGAAGAGACGTAGCCGGGAATGCTGAAGTCCCGCGTATTGCCGGCGCCGTCGTCTCCCATGGGCAGATGTGTGGTGAGCGTGGCGGAGGCCACCCCCGGCGCTGACCGCATCCGGTCCAGAAGGGCCGCCTGAAACGCGAGGCCCCGCTGCTCGTTATATCCCGAGCGCGAAAGAGCAACACTCCCCGTAAGACAGTTGGCGCAGTCGAACCCGGTGGAGCGGTTCACGATATTGAGGGCAGTGCGCGTGAGCAGGCCGCAGCAAACCAGAACGATGAAACAGATGCCGAGTTGCAGGCCAAGCAGGATGCGCCGGCCAAGCCCTTTGCGCGAACCGCCCGCGACCGCGGCGCCGCCTTCATGCAGTGCCTCATTTTGCGAGACACGCAACGATTGACGTACGGGATAAATACCGCAGGCCAGCGTGACCCCCACCGCAACCGCGGTCACCAAAAGCAAAATGCGTGCGTCGCTGTGCAGGTTGAATGCCAGCGGCACGCCGAAGTTGGGCAGCAGCAGATAAAGCGCACGCGCCATGCCGGTGCTGGCCGCCCATCCTGCCGTTGCACCGGCAAGAGCCAGCAAGCCAGTCTCCGCAAGTACCTGCGCCGCGATGCGATCTGGCGTCGCACCCAATGCGGAGCGGATAGCGATTTCCCGGCGCCGTCGCGCTGCATGTTGACCGAGGAGTGAAGCGATGTTGATCGAGACCAGCACCATGAGCAGGACAGATGCCCCCAGCAGTACGGGCAACTGCGTGCCGACCATGTCGAAGAGACCCCGCTGGAAGTGCGCGGCGTCCCGCAGGTTCCAATCCCAATGCCCCCGCTGGTCAGCGGACTGATGAAGGGCGAAAGAATGGGCCAGCGCGTGCAGTTCGGCTGCTGCTGAAGAGTCGGACACTTCGGGACGAAGGCGAACGGCAACCTGCAGGCCGTAGCGGAGCTGGATCAAAGGATCGGGCGGAAAATCCGTGGAGAGGCTACGGAGTCCGGAGAGCGGGATCCATGCTGCTTCTGCGACGCCGCCGAAGATTCCCGCGAAGCGTTGCGGGCTGATGCCGGCCACCGTGAACGGATGACGATTGATGGAAATCGCACGGCCCACAATCGCGGGATCGGCATGGAAGCGATCGCGCCACAATCCATCGGAGAGGACGATCTCGTCAGTGGCCCCGTAAGCGCGATCGTTGCTGTTCGGTGGAAAAAACCTACCCCTCTGCGGCCTGAGGCCCAGGAACTGAAAGTAGTTCGCGGAGACAAGGCCGATCGCCATGGCCTGCGGCTGCGCATCCGCTTCGTTGAGGTTGACTGTTGTCTGCGCGAAGGCGATCGCATCCTTCCAGGAATGGCCTGATTCGCGCATAAAGAGATAGTCGTCATAGTGAACCGAATAGCCGTTGTTCCCCAGGACTGTCGCATCGACAAAGCGAAGCTCGCGGGGTGCGGCAACATGCGGCCACGGATTGTATAGAACGGCATTGGTCCAGGTGGCCACGGTGGTAAGTGCACCGATGCCGAGCGCCAGCGTAAGAACTGCGGTGATCGTGAAGCCGGGAGAACGGCGCATCTGACGAAGCGCAAATTTTATGTCCTGCAGCAGGTGCTCCAGCCGCATCCAGCCCCAGCGCTCCCGCGTCACATCTGCAATCAATGGTACGTTTCCAAACTCACGCATCGCTGCTCTGCGCGCCTCTGCAGCCGATTCTCCACGAGCCACCCGGTCCGCAACAGCCATGCGAAGATGGCTCTCGAGTTCCTCAGACAAATCGGCCTTGCGCCCGAGCGCTTGCATGAGCCATCGCAGCTTCATACTTCGTTCCTCCTGGCGCGCATGATGCCTTCGATGGACGCAACCATCCGTCCCCACCGCTCGTAATCGGAGGCCAATTGCTTTTTACCAAGCGCGGTAATCCGGTAGAACTTCGCCCGCTGATTGCTCTCGGTTTTCTTCCATTCCGCAGAGACCCACCCCTGCCGCTCCAGCCGGTGTAAAGCCGGATAGAGGGATCCGGTCTCGACCTGCAATACTTCTCCAGACGTCACCCGGATCGCCTGGCTGATCCCGTAACCATGCTGCTCACCCCACTGCAGCGTTTTCAGGATCAGCATGTCCAGCGTGCCCTGCAGAAGTTCAATCCGATTTTGGTAGCCTGTCTTCGGTTGCGGCATAAGGTGTAGACAACCTACACCCATCAGCACGAGGTAGGCAAGCCAATTAGGGAGAACCAAACCCAGTGAGTCGGTCGCTAAGCACCAAAGAGCATTGAAAGGCTGAGACGAGACCTATGCGGACGACGTGCTGAGTCAGGCTGGCGATCTTTCTGGCAAAAACGATTGGCTCGCAACCCTCCGTCAAAGGTTCGAATGGTTCACTGTGTTTTGATCCGCCGCTTCCGAAGTAGTGCGGTGTCATCTGCAGGGGAGGGATGCATCGGTCTGGGAGGTCGACCTCCGCGGAAGCCACGCCAGAAAAACAGCACTAGCGCCACTACTACGAGGAACCTGAAGAGCGAGACTATATAGGTCTGGTCCATGTTTCACGCTATCATGACTTGCCATTGGTGGGGCTGAAGGGTCTAACCGGTGATTGCCCAAACGCAAACTCAGTTTGTAGTGCGCCCTCTGAGGACAAGCTTGAGAAACAGGACGCGACAGGAATCTGGCAAGCCTTTCGGCGCTCGCCAGATTCTCCCTCATCGGCACCAGGGTGCGACAACCTAGTCGAACGTCCGCAGCCAGATATCGCGCACCGAGATCTTGCACGGCTGGCTTTCGATTTCAAAACCGATAAGTCCCGGTTGGTTGTTGACCGAGTCCTTGTTGTCATCGATAAAGACCGCCATCAGCTGGCCGTTCATGATGTGCATCATCACGCCGCCGCGCGCGATGACCTCGTAGTCATTCCATTCATTGACCTTCACATAGCCACCCAGCGCTTGCTTGTCGCCGATATTGGCAACCAGGCGATTGGTCTCGCCCGGCAGCGCCTGCGTTACCTGGCCGCGATACGCGAGAATCCCTTGCATTGTGTTCTCGGAGTACCACTGGCCGGTGTACGACGCCGTCCGCGCGGTGACCGGGAACCAGAAGTCTGCCTGCGGGCCAGTCATCATAAACTTCAGGTCGTACGGCGGTTCCCCCTTCGGCTGCGGCCTTGTCCACGGCACGCCCGTAACACTCCGGTACTGAATCCCGCCACCACCACCCTTTTCGATCTTCATCTGCAGCTTCAGATCGAAATCGCGTGTCTTGTCGCCCCGATAGACGATGTAGTTATTGCCCTTTGCTTTGCCCTCGAGTGTCTCGCCGACCATCACCCCGTCTTCGACCCGCCAGATGCTGGGATCGGCGTCCCAGCCGGTAAAACTCTTACCATCGAAAATCTGCTTGTACCCTGTGCGCTCGTCAATGTCATAGGGCGCGGGGTCATGAAATTTCGGCATACCGGGGATCTTCTCGCCGTGTGGACCAGTCTGCGGGGGCTGCGCAGGAGGGGACTCCAGTGCCGGCGGCACAGACTGAGCGCTCAGCGCGCCCGTAAGCGCCGCAAACACCACGACCAGCGCGCCTCCCCGCATAAGCGGTGAACCTACGAAACGAGTCCGCAAGAGATAGAACCAGGCCATGGAGTTTCCTGCCTCCGATTGAGACGACTCAAAAACAATAGAAGTCTAGCGGAATGGAGCCCGATCTCGAATTCTTTCACTGCTCAGCCACTGCCTATCAGTAAATCCTCTTGCCCACCCCTTCTCGCTCCGCTATCCTTTGGCGGCTTCCCTTTGCCCACATTTTAAGGAGCCGCCATGAAACGGCGTTCGTTCCTCAAGGCTGTTGCCGTCGCCGCGCCTGCTGCCGGTCTCCAGGATTTTCTCGTCGCTCGGGCGCATGCCCAAGCTCCCGCATCGCCCTCCCCAGGCGCGTTGCACGTGGTCCTCGCCGGGGAGGACCGCTCCGCCCATCCCCACTCCTTGGGGTTCAGCTCAATTCTCTTCAAGGTACCCACCAGCGAAACCGCCGGCGGCCTGTTCGTCATGGAGCACACGCACCTCCTCCCAGGTGGGCCGCCGCTACACCTGCACCTGAATCAGGAGGAATGGTTCTACGTGATGGATGGCGAAGTGGCCTTCCAGGTAGGCGAACAAAGGGTCCATTTGCATGCAGGAGACTCTGTGCTGGCTCCCCGCCGCGTGCCCCACACCTTTTCCTCAGTGGGTACAACGCCCGCCCGCATGATCATCGCCTTCTGTCCGGCGGGCAAAATGGAGCAATACTTTCGCGATGCGGAAACTGCCAGGCAGCACGCCGGGGATGCGGACTTCTTGGCGCGGTACGAGATGGAGAGGGTCGGCCCTTCTCCGTTTTGGAAGGCCTAGGCCGAACTGGCGTCCTCAGCCCATCTTGATGCCATGTTCCCCGACAATCGCAAACACCGACAACAGGTGAGTCGTCCCCAGGAGCTGGCGAACCTGTTTCCCAAGATTGATCAATTCCAGACTGCACCCCGCTGAGCGGCACGAAACGTAGAGGCGAACCAGCGTGCCCAGCCCCATGCTGTCGACCCGGGCAAGATTGGTCAGGTCCAGAACGATTCTCTTACTCTCTGGAATCAGCTCGCTGACCTTGCTGTACAACACGTCGTTCACACCCGCGACCAACTTGCCATTGCATTTCACTACGATCGCGGAGCTGGTTCGAACAATGTCAAGCGTAAGGAGACTGGTGGCTGCTGCTTTATCCGGCATCAGTTTGCCTTTTGGTCACGATAGAATTTTTGAAGTGGCGACCCGATTTTCGCACATCGCGCCAGTGGTTGAAACGACAAATCCCCCATCGAGAATGGCATGGCCCGCCACGTAAACTCCGTGGATTCCTCAAAACTCAATGCTCCGCATCACTTACCCCTGCTGGCCTTGCTATCGCAGGCGCTCGTCGCTTTCACCATTGAGTTCGACAACGAATTCGAGCATCAAGTGCCCCATCGAACAACCAACCACGGCGCATCCACCGGTTCACGTCACGTTCCCTGGCTCGTCTCGAGAGTCATGTGGTCAAACTTCCTGCAATTCGTCGATGCAGAAGGAACGACCATCCGTGATCTGCGCGCTCGACTCGAGATTCCGGACAAGAACATGCGTACCTTGCTGACACGTGCGGCGGATTGGTGGGGATACCTTGTGATCGAGCCCAAGGGATCGAACACCGCAGCCAGGCGAATGCATCCCGATGCAGTCGTCCGACCCACTCCGGAAGGTCGCACGGCTTTTCAGGTGTGGCCAACACTCGACGGCCTGGTTGAGGCTCGCTGGCGTGCACGCTTTGGCGAAGATACCATCGACCATCTGCGCCACACCTTGTCCGTGATTGTCAGCCAAATCGACGTGTCGTTGTCCGACAGTCTTCCCATCGTCGGCTACGGACTGTTCAGCAAACCCCTGGAACATAAGCGGCCCGTGCGAACCGCGAATGCAGTGGCAAACCCGGTCGGGCTATCATTGCCAACCCTGCTCTCCAGGGCTCTACTTTGGTTTGCCATCAAGTTCGAACAAACGTCGGACGTGTCGCTCGCCATCAGCGCCAATGTCCTGCGGCTGCTAACCGATGAAGGAGTCCCACTGAGTGAGCTCCCGCGGATGGCCGCGGTGTCCAAAGAGGCGATTGAGATGTCCCTGAGCTTTCTCGTCAAGCGCGGGTACGCAGCGGTGAAATCGAAACCGGGCGGCAAGAAGGGGAAGTTGGTTCTGCTGACCCCCAAAGGAAGCAAAGCCAACGAAGTCTACTCGCAACTGGTGGAGACGATTGAGCAGCAATGGCAGGCGCTCTATGGCGAGCGCCCCGTCGCCCTGCTCCGGGAATCGCTAGCCCAATTGGTCGGTGACCCTTCGACCCCACCATCGCCGCTCCTTCGCTGCCTGGAACCATATCCCAATGGATGGCGGGCCTCGCTCCCCAAACCCGACGCACTACCACACTACCCGATGGTCCTGCATCGCGGAGGCTTCCCGGACGGCTCCTGAGCGAGCAGCCGATTCATCTCATCCCTGCCAACACTCCCGAGCGTCGCCGCTCGAGAAAGCGCCGCACCGCGGGATCGCGTTCCAGGCCGATGGCAATCTCATACGCCTGCCCCGCCTCCTCGTGCGCACCCGCCTTCGCGAGAAGCTCCGCCCGCGCCGCCCAGTAAGGCTGGTATTCGGCAAGTCGGCCATCGCCGCCATGATCGGGCATTGCCTCGAGTCCTGCATGCGCATCGTATAGTTCCGCCAGGGCCAGCGCGCGATTGATCGCCACCACCGGCGACCCAGTGATGGTGAAGAGCGCGTCGTAGATTTGCAACACCGCTTCCCAATTTGCGTGCCCCGTGCGGCAGCGATACACGTGCGCGGATTGCACTGCGGCTTCGAGTTGATAGCGGCCTGTGATCCCAAAAACGCTGGCGCGCACCAGCAGTTCTTCCGCTTCATAGATCATTCGCGAATCCCAGCGAAGCGGGTCCTGCTCCGCCAGCGGAACATACTCCCCATCTTCGCTGCGGCGTGCGCCCCGGCGGCCTTCCGCATGCAGCATCAGCGCCAGCAGGCCGATCGCCTCCGGCTCGCCCGGCAGCATCTCGCATACCAGCCGGGCAAGAAAGAATGCTTCGCTGGTCAGATCGCGTCGCGAGCTATCCGTACCCGCCGCATCGCTCCATCCTTCAGAGAACGCAGCATAGATAGCTGCCAGCACCGCATCGAGCCTTCCCGGGAGTTCTTCGCGTTCCGGAATGCAAAACGGAATGCCCGCCTCACGGATCTTGCCCTTGGCGCGCACCAGCCGCTTGCCCATGGCCGTGGGAGACATCAGGAATGCCGATGCAATGGTGGCCGCATCAAGTCCCAAAATAGTCTGCAAAATCAACGGTGCACGGATACCGGCCTCGATCGCAGGATGCGCACAGGCAAACATAAGCGCCAGCCGTCGATCCGGGATCTCCTCATCCGCAGGCGCAGAGACTCGGGCCACCCGCTCCAGGTCTTGGTCCACCAACTCACTGCCGTGCTCTCGCCGCACCATGTCGATCAGCTTGCGCCGGGCGACTGTCAGCAGCCACGCTTCCGGGTTTTTCGGGCAGCCATTTTGCGGCCAGCTTTGCAGTGCGGAAGTGAAGGCTTCGGAGAGCGCGTCCTCGGCAGCAGCCACGTCGTGGCTGCGCGCGGCGACAAAAGCGACCAGTTTGCCGTAGCTGCGGCGCACAACCTCTTCTGCTGTGCTGCGCGCCTCATCGCCAGTGCATGTGTTCATGGATCACTTCCCAGGGAGGGAAAGCTGGTCAGGCTTACATGCTCCAGACCGGGCGAACTTCCACCACTCCGTGATTGACCGCGGGGCAGCGAGAAGCCCACGAAAGGGCCGCATCCAGATCAGGTACGTCGATCAGAAAGTAGCCGCCCAGCTGCTCCTTCGAATCGACATAAGGGCCATCCAGCACTTGCGACTTGCCGTTGCTACTCCGCACCGTCGTCGCTACCGAGCTCGGCTGCAGCCGGTTGCTCCCTTTCATCACGCCCGATGTCTTGAGCGCTTCACCGTAGGCAGCATAGGCCGCAATTCCTTGTTCCTGCTCGCTCTTCGACATCTTGGGCCAGCCGGTTTCGTCTACATACGCCATCAATAGATATTGCATAAAAAACCTCCGTCGTGGATTTAGGCGGGCGTTGTCGTCCGCTACTACCACGACGTGCGAGCGCCCGCGATTTGGACACCCGCCGATCCTTTTTTCTCAGTGCAGAGCACCCACGCGACGGGTCACTTCTGTTCTCACCTTCGCCATATCCTGTTTCAGCATCGCCCCATTCTGCACCAGCAAATCGCCGCCGACGTAAACCCGTTCCAGGTCGCGCTCTCCGGCAACAAACACAAGGGAAGCATAGGGATCGAAGACCGTCCGGAACCGGGTCGGATCGACCATCAGGAAGTCGGCAAACTTCCCTGGCTCCAGGCTGCCCAGCCTGTCAGCCACGCCGAGCACGTCTGCGCTGCCCATGGTGTGCATCCGCAGTACATCGTACGGGCTCATGATGGTCGCATCCTCATACTTGTCGCGGATGGCGTAAAGCCCGCTGCGCATATTTTCAAATGGATCCGCCACGTCGGCACTGGCCTCGCCATCCACGCCCATGCCCACCCGGATGCCCGCCTTCAGGCACGCAGGGATATCCGCCGTCCCCGAAGCCAGCCGCCCATTCGACAGCGGATTCCAACTCATCGCCACTCCCGCCTTGCCGCTCTCCGCCAGGATGAAGGGGTTGGTATGAATAAAGTGCCCGAAAATCAGCTGCTTCGAGAGCAGCCCGCTATCCATAAACCAGCGAAACTTGCTCTGCTGTTCATACTGCGTGTTCGGCGGCTCCAGATAGTGGGTTTCATTGGCCAGGTGGAACTCGTCTCCCAGCTGCTTCTCCATCAACGTCTGCTGATACGTGTTATTGAACGCCGTCCCCCCGCTGATCATTACTGCGAGAAAGTTGCTACTCTTCGGCTGCGTGCTCGTCCAGTCCAGAAAGGCTTTCAGAGGAACCCCCGCCTGCTCCGCCCCATAAGCTGGTTTCACGCCTAACTCGGTTGCCTTGCCCACGGACATGCTGTGTACAAAGCGAATGCCGGAGTCCATCTCCGCGCGAAACCCACTCTGGTCATATTCATCCGCGGTTTGCGGATTCTGCCCCCGTGTTCGCGCCTCAAAGTTGAAGTTATAAACGCCCGTGATCCCGTGCTGCAGATGGTCGAGCGCTCCATCCAGCGTGAACCAGTACATGTCTTCCGGGCTCGACTTCACCGCCGGTTTGTACAGCGCGTCGATCCATCCCAACAGCGTCTGGTCCGAGCCCAACCCACGAAACGCACTCTGCCACAAGTGGCTATGAGCAGAGATAAAGCCGGGGATAATCCAGTGACCGCCCGCGTCCAGGCTCTCCTTGGCCTGCAACCCCGCAGGAGGATCGCCCGCCGCGACCGTCAACAAACGGCCATCCTCGCCCACCACCATGTACCCCTTCACCGGCTCGCGCTGGTCTTTCGCCATGGTCAGGATGAACGCATTCGTCACCACCAGCTTTGCCGGAGCGGTAGCCGTAGATTGCGCGAAACCAGGCGCCGCGCACATCAAAGCAGCCAAAAAACAAGCGGTCTTCATAGGAGTCATTGGAAATTACTAAATGAGACTCCATCGCTCAGAACAACAAAAAACCATCAACGCCACTTCCTTTCCCTTCCACAAACTCCGGCTGGAGGGTAGCAACATGGCCCGCTATGCGAAGAAACGAGCGCGTTATGATGTAACCTCCCATGACCACAGAGACGGAGGCCATCCCGGCGGGCGCCGACTCGATCGACGAAACGGAGAGCCTGCCGCAGCTGCTTTGCTACGGGCTGCAGCACGTGTTGGTGATGTATGCCGGCACAGTAGCGGTACCGTTGATTCTGGGCAGCGCACTGCAGTTTACCCCTCGGCAGGTCATCGCACTCATCAGTGCCGATCTGTTTACTTCAGGATTCGCGACCTTGCTGCAGACCCTGGGCTGGTGGAAGTTCGGCGCTCGTCTTCCGCTCATTCAAGGCTGCTCCTTCATCTGCGTCCCGCCCATGATTCTGATCGGCAGTCGTTACGGCATCCCAGCGCTCTACGGGTCCGTCATTTGCTGCGGATTGTTCACCATCCTGGTAGGGCCCTGGTTCAGCCGCGTGCTGCGCTTTTTCCCTCCGGTCGTGATCGGCTCCGTGATCACCGTAATCGGCATATCACTGCTGCCAGTGGCCGGCGGTTGGCTGGGTGGCGGAGACCCTGCTGCGGCGGACTTCGGCAGCCTTGTACACCTCAGTCTGGGCCTGGCCACCATTGCGCTGATCGTAATCATCCAGCGCTTCGGCCGCGGCATGTTCGCCAACCTCAGCGTGTTGCTTGGCCTGATCGGTGGCACCGGCCTGGCCGCACTGACCGGTCAAGCCAGCTTCCATCAAGTGCCGGCGACCCCGTGGTTTGCCATGGCCCATCCGCTGCTCTTCGGGCCGCCGCATTTTGTGCTGCTGCCCGCCGTGGTCATGAGCCTTTCCATGCTGGTAGTCATGACGGAAACCACCGGCAACTGTCTCGCCATCGGTGAGATCACCGGCCGGCCGATTGGCCCAGCAACCCTGACGGCAGCCTTTCGCGCAGACGGGCTATCCACCGTGTTGGGCGGCATCTTCAACAGCTTTCCCTACAACGTATATTCCCAAAACACGGGCCTGCTCGCACTTTCCAAGGTCAAGAGCCGCTTTGCGGTCGCCGCGGGAGGCGGATTGCTCGTTCTCCTCGGATTGCTCCCCAAGCTCGCCGCCGTGATCGCCGGTATTCCGCGGCCGGTCCTGGGCGGTGCGTCCATCGTGATGTTCGGCATGACCATGATGGCCGGCATCGAAGAACTGACCCGCGTCCGCTACCACGGTACCAGCAACGCGATCATCGTAGCCGTCTCCGTGAGCATGGGCGTATTGCCCATCGCGTCCCCTCAACTGTTCGCGCACGCTCCGGATACAGCCCACCTCTTTCTCAACAGTGGCATTTTCCTGACCGCCGCGACCGCGGTCCTACTCAACCTTTTCTTTTCCTCGAAGCCGGAGAACTAAACATTGGAACAAGTAACCGAACAGGATCTGAATTTCCTAAGGCGAGCGATCGATCTCGCGCGCCAGGCCCGCAACGATGGCCGCCATCCATTCGGCGCGCTCATCATAAACGAGCGAGGCGAGACCGTCGTCGCCGCACGCAACAATGCAGTGCGCCCGGCCGGCGACCCCACGCAGCACGCAGAAATGGTGGCCTGCGCCGAGGCTGCCAAGCTGCTGAGCGAGCCCGAACTCGCCCGCTGCACCCTCTACACCAGCACCGAACCCTGCGCCATGTGTGCCGGTGCCATCTATTGGATCGGCGTGGGCCGCGTTGTCTTCGCGCTGCCGGAAACCGGCCTCATGCGCTACACCGGCAGCCACGAGCAAAATCCCACCCTCGATCTGCCCTGCCGGGAAGTATTCGCCCGCGGACAAAAGCCGATCGTCGTCGCTGGGCCATTCCTCGAAGACGAAGCGGGGAAAGTCCACGAAGGCTTCTGGACTCCCTAGAGGAGGCTGCGGAAAAAGCGGGAGCGGGGAGGTACGTTCTTCCGACGTCTCTCGCGAGCTCAGACGCGGAGTTGACTTCGTCAGGTTTGCCTTTTGGGACTACCATCCACCTATGCCAGACTTGGAAGATGCCTATGCGATTTTTTGCGGCGGTATAAATGAGGCGAACATACAGAAGCTACTTGGATGCTTGTCCGCCGCAACAGTCAAAAAACAGAACGTTCACCTACTCTTTCAATCCTCTGGCGGATCTGTGGGAGACGGCACATGCCTCCACAATTTCTTCAAGTCTCTACCCGTAGGGCTGACTATCTACAACGTAGGCTCTGTCTGTTCCAAGCGGTAGTCGCCTACCTTGGGGCCGCACGACGCGTAACTAGCCCCAACGCAATGTTTATGGTTCACCGCACAATGACAACTCTGTCCGGTACACCAGCCATGACGATGAAAGGTGTTACCAAAAGCCTTGCTCTCGACGACGAACGGGTAGAGTCCATTTTGAAGGAAGACATTACTCTGCCCGCAGACGAAAAGTGGTCTAACTTGGATCATTACGACTTTTTCTTTTCGGGAAAAGAAGCGGTAGATATTGGCCTTGCTCATGAGTTTGGCGAGTTTTCTCCTCCACGCGGTTGCCCGGTTTACTACTTCTCCGCCGGATCCTAGCGCTGACTGCCCTGTCGCGGTATCCATATTGCGCTCCTTTTGATGTAGTCAATCAAGTATGTTATTGCCTCTAATTTGGACAAGACTGAAGTTCAGCCGTCCCTACGGGGCTCAAATTCCAGACACAGGACATGCCTTAAACCCTATATAAGGCCGGTTGACCTAATCTGTGACCGACGGAAGTGACCCGAGCAGGTTTTGGCTCGGTCACACATCCCGGGTTAGGTGAGCGGGATATTTTGTAAAATTCGATAAAATTTGGCCTTTTATCGACTTCCGCGGCGCCGCCCGGAGAAGCGTTTATCCAGGGAAACGGGCAGCCTGAGGGAGTTCCCTCGGTCCAGAACGGCATCGAAGACGCTGTTGGTCGCGTCAGGAACCCAGTTCGGGCTTCGGGGGTTGATGAAGGGATTGGTAACGGTGGGTTGGTTGCGGTCAAGGCTGAGAGACGACATGTCGTTAGCTGGTTTGGGGGCTGGCTCGAAAGTAAGGTCCGGCTCGGGCACCCCACGGCGCGGCGCAGGCTGGGGCGGGGCGGGTTGGGCTTCGGCTTCGGCAACGGCATCGCCGGGCTCTTTCCCTGCGGCTCGGTGCTGCTGTTTGCGGAGCCACTCAGCTTCGTAAATGTCTGCGTTGACGGGCTGGGGCGCGGGTTGGGTCCCGGATGAGGAGAGGCGGCGGTCTGGAATCAGTCCTTCGATGGCTACGATCATCGAAAGAGCCTTTACCTGGCCGGCGATGCTGCCTCTGGTCGCTTCGGAGCTGAGGGTGGCCAGTTCCCAGAGGCGGGCCAGGATCTGGTCGCGACCAATGTTCAGCTTGCGCAGCCCTTCGGCTTCCTGGTCCACCAGCCTTTCTCTGACGGCGGCGCGGTGCTGGATCATGTAGTCGCGGACGCGCGGCTTGGCTTTGGTGTAGGCGGCGGTGTCGGGATTGAGACCGACGGCTTCTGCGGCACGGCGGTCATTCATGCTTCCGGACATGATCAGGTGAGCAAAGGCCATTTCCTGATCGGTGATGAGGTCGGTGACAGTATTTTTGGGCATAGGTCGTCTCATTCCTTGGTTTGCTGGTTTGTTGGGGGCTTACAACGGATTTGTTTGCGGCTCTCTTCGTTATACGAAGGGGTTGAAATAGGCTGCGGAAAATGCCGGCTTCGAGAAGAAGCCGCCCTCAGCGGCTAAAGCCGATTTCATTACACAGCAGTTATGTACGGCCTAAAGGCCGTACCCTTCAGAGAAGCAAGTCTTTCAGTAGCCTTTGAAGCGGCGATGGGCCACTAAAGCCGGTTTCATTGCACAGCAGTTATGGACGGCCTAAAAGGCCGTCCCCTTCAGAGAGGCGAGTTTTTCAGCAGCCTTTGAAGCCGCGGTAGGCCACGGGTGGCTGTTGTCGGGGATTTTGTGACAGGGATAGGGCGAGGACCGGATAGCGGTGAAGCTATCCTTCGCTCACGCGGAAGGCCGAAACTACCGGC
Source organism: uncultured Acidobacteriaceae bacterium (assembly GCA_963830325.1). GTDB lineage: Bacteria > Acidobacteriota > Terriglobia > Terriglobales > Acidobacteriaceae > PALSA-350. The sequence goes on along the minus strand of CAWHMV010000016.1, from coordinate 529,285 downwards.
AACTGCCGGTCAGGGCGCGGTTGCGTGAGAAGCCGTCGCCTGCCGATATCTTCTACTCTAAGAGATAAAGCCTTTCCACGTTTCCATGTAAGTGGCGAGATGCTTTTTCCAGCACGGGAGTACAGGCCCAAAGGTCACTCGGGAATGTTACGTTTGTTAGTCCACCTCAAACCTGTAATACGTCTCCCTCGCGGGCGACCATCTCATACAGCACCGGGTTGACGAAAAATCCCAGAAATAGCCGTGAGATCAACCCTGCCACAATCACGATAGCGAAGGGCCTCTGCGTATCCGAGCCAATCCCGGTGGAAAGCGCCGCCGGCAGCAATCCCAGGCAAGCGACCAGCGCGGTCATCACAATCGGCCGCAGCCGCAGCAGGGAAGCCTCACGAGTCGCCGTGCGGATATCCCGATTCTCCAGCCGCAACTTGTTGATGTACGAGACAAGAATGACCGCCGTCTCCACCGAAACTCCCATCAACGCCAGCAAGCCTAACGCGGAAGACACGCTGAACGGTGTATGCGTGAGCTTAAGCGCAATGAGCGCGCCCACAGGCTCGGTCAGCAAAACACCGATAGCAATGGTTATGGGGAATTTGAAGTTGCCGTAAAGCGCGAAAAGGATCATGAAGATGATCAGCACAGCAAGCGGGCCAATAATCTCAATCTGGTGCTTCGCCTCGAGAAACTCGCTGTACTCCCCGCCCCAGGCGAGCCGATACCCGGGAGGCAACGATTTCTCCAGATCCGCGATGGCATGTTGCCCCGCCAGCACAGCACCCTGCAGGTCACGGCCTTCAACGCTGTATTGCACGCCGATGTAACGGGAGTTGTTTTCCCGATAGATAAACGAGGCGCCACCAGCCTCGTGAATATTCGACAACTCGCTCAGTGGAATCTGTTGGCCGGTTGGCGTCCCCACCAGCAGGTTGCCGATCTGCTGCGCATTTTGCCGGAACTCCGGCTTCATGCGCACCACCAGGTCAAATAACTTTTCTCCCTGGATAACCTGGGTAGCCGCCTGTCCACCCACAGCTGCCTGTACCACCGCTTCCACGTCGGCAACATTAATGCCGTAGCGGGCGATCTTGTCGCGATCGACGTCGATCAGCAAGCTAGGCTGGCCCAATTCACGCACCACCGTCAGCTCGGTAAAGCCCGGCACCTGGGCGAGCCGGCGCTTGATCTCGAGCGCTTTGGTCTGCAGCACATTCAGATCGGGCCCATAAATCTTCACCGCGAGCGCGCTCTTGAGCCCCGTGAGCGCTTCATCCACCGCGTCCTCGGCCGGCTGCGTGTAATTGAAGATGACTCCCGGAAATCCACTCAGCTGCTTCTGGATATCCTCCTCCAACTCGGCCTTGTTGCGGATGCGGCCGCTCTTCCAGGACGAGTCGCCGTAAGGCTTAAGCCCCACGTAGAACTCGTCATTAAAGAACCCGGTCGGATCGGTGCCATCGTCAGGACGGCCAAGCTCGGAGCCGACATCCGTGACCATCGGATACTTCATCAGGATGTTCCGCACCTGGGGTGAGAACCGGCTCGCTTCCTCAAACGAGATCGTGTACGGCATGGTCGCGCGCACCCAGATCGCTCCCTCGTCCAGATGAGGCATGAACTCCCCGCCAATGAATGGGATGAGCAACAACGTAGCAGCGAAAATCAAGCTGGCCACTACCATGGTGGTCTTGGGATGGTCGAGGCACCAATCAAGCTCGACCGCATACCTGTCTCGTAACCATTCAAATGGCTTGTTTACCCGCTCGTGCACTCCGTTCTTGAACCAGTAAGCGCACATGACGGGAACGAACGTGAGCGTGAGAATCAGGGCGCCCACCAATGCAATCGACACTGTATCCGCCATCGGCTTGAACAGCTTTCCCGATGGCCCACCCAACGCATAGATCGGCAGATAACCCGCAATAATCACTGCGACTGAATAGAAAATGGGCCGATCCACATCCTTGGCCGCCGACAGGATCACCTGCTGCAGATCGTAGCTCTGACCTTCGCGAGCGCCCAGTTCACGGAAGACGTTCTCCACCATCACCAGGGTTCCATCGATGAGAATTCCAAAATCAATGGCGCCAATCGAAAGCAGATTGGCCGCGACGCCGCGCGCGTGCAGAAAAATAAAGGAAAAGAGCAAAGACAAAGGAATGGTGAGAGCAACGATCACCGCGGCGCGCAGGCTCACCAGGAAAGCCATCAAAACGATCAGCACCAGGGCCATGCCCACCACCATGTTGTGCTCGACTGTATCGATGGTCAGTTGCACCAGGTCACTGCGGTCGTAATAAGGCCGCACCTTTATGTCGGCGGGCAGAATACGCTCGTTCAGTTGCCGGCTTTTTTCTTCCACTCCTTTGAGCACATTTTGCGTTTGCTCACCGCGGCGCATCATGATCACGCCCTCAACCGCGTCGTCCTTCTTATTGAAGCCGAATTCGCCCAGGCGTGGAGCGCCCCCAATCGTGACGTCGCCAATGTCGCGGACCCGCACTGGTACTCCATTTTGCGACCCCACGATGACATCGCCGATGTCCCGCGTATCGTGCACCAGGCCCAGGCCGCGAACGTAATAAAATTGGCCTCCTTGCGAATAAAATCCGCCGCCGGCATTGGAGTTATTGACTGAGAGCTGCTGCAGCACGGCCGGTACAGTGATGTGGTACGCGTAGAGGCGAGCCGGATCGAGCAGCACCTGGTACTGCATCACCGTTCCCCCGAAACCGGAATCGTCCGCTACCCCGGGAACCTGCTTGTACTCCCGCTCGATCACCCAATCTTCGTAGACCTTCAACTCTTGCGGGGTGCGGTCAGGACTCTCCAGTACATATCGATAGACCAACCCGGACGGGCTCGCGAGCGGCGCCAGCGTAGGAGTTACGCCGGTCGGATACGTCACCTCGCTCAAGCGTTGGAACACTACCTGGCGGGCAAAATAGTCGTCCGTACCTTCGTCGAAGGTCATGATCACATCGGAAAGACCGTACAGCGAAATCGAACGCATCACCGCCATCTTCGGCACACCGTTCATTTCTACTTCTGTCGGGATCGTGACCAGTCGTTCGATTTCTTCCGCCGCGTGTCCCGGCCATTGCGTGATGACTTCGACCATCGGCGGAGAGAGATCGGGATACGCGTCCACCGGCATGTGTTGAAATGAGATCGCTCCACCAACAGCGATGAACCCCACCACCAGCAGGATCAGGAGCCGTTGCCGCAGCGCGAAATGGACGATGTGGTGAATCATGGGAAGGCGCCTCCTCAGTGCTGCAGCGAATTAGCAAACTGAAGAAACAAGCTGCCGTCGCCCACAACTCTCTCTCCCGGGGAAAGGCCCCGCAGAATACGCGTTTTCCCATTCAGGCTCTCGCCAATCTCCACGTCGCGCCTGCCAAACTGATTCGCGCTGGAGGCCAGGTACACGAATGGTTGATTGTTGTCGTCCCGCAGAACCGACGAGTCGGGCACAGCAATCGCGTTAGGGATAGAACCCGCCGTTACCGTCACCGTGCAAAACATATCCCTCTTTAACTTTTCCCCGGGGTTGTCGACGACAATGCGCGCCTGCAGCGTTCTGGTGTTGGGATCGAGCGCCGGCGACACATACGAGATCCTTCCGTGGAAACGCTCCGGATAGGAATCCGTTTCGACGACCACGTCATCTCCCATGCGCACCGCGGCCAGATCCGCCTGGTATACGTTGGCCAGCACCCATACGGTGCTTAAGTCCGAAATCGTAAAGGCTTGCGTCTGCCCGGCCTGTACCACCTGTCCGGGTGAGACCAGGCGCTCGACGACCTCGCCCCCAATGGGCGCAAGCACCGGAATTAAGGCTGAACTCGGCGCCTTCGCCAAGTCGCCAGGATTCTTGATGCCGAGAATCCTCATACCCTGGTCAGCCGCGTTCAGGTCAGCTTGGGCCTGGTTGCGATCCGACTCGGCCTGCTCCAGGTCGCGCTGCGCGATCGCGTGATGCTGGTATAAGTCTTGTGCGCGGACCCAATTCTTATCCGCCAGGCGAAAGGAGTCCGCCGCCTTCAAATAGGCGTCCAGCAACTGCGAGTAATCCGGACTGCTCACATCCAGCATGGGCTGACCCGTCTTGACGTGCTGCCCCGGCACAACCAGGATGCGGCTCACCGGACCCCCAACCTGGGTGATTACTGGCGTGGTGTTAAAAGCGTTATAGGCCACAGCACCCGTGAGCCGAAGCGTACGTATCAATCGGGTTGGCTGAACAGTCACTACCTGAACGTGCGACATCTGGTCTTGCGGAATTGTGAACAACTGGGGAACCGAAGACGCTGAGGCAGTGGTTGAATACGAAGTCATTTGGCCTACCCGCTTTCGATCGTCGGAACTGCAAGCCGTCAGTGTCATTGCGAGAACCAACGCCACCGTACTCTGGAGCGAAATGGATGAAGTCATCATGGCAAGCTCCTGGTTCCTACAGCCTGGCGAAGCTGTTCGGTTGCGAGCAGGTACGAAGCGAGCGCCTGCCGATAAGCCAATTGCGTGGCCCGAAAGGTGCGCTCCGCATCCAGAAAATCAAGCAGGCTGGCCGCGCCGTGACGGTAGGCGTATTCGCTGATGTCGCGAGATTGCTGTGCTTCATCCAGATAGCCGGAGCGATACAGTCCCACCACCTGGTCGTTGGTGCGCAAATTCTCAAAGGCGTCCCGTACGTCGGTCATCACCTGCCCGTTGGCGAACCTCTCCTGCTCCTGCGCTTGGGTAACGGCGTAGGCCGCGCGTGCAATTTCACCCTGGTTGCGATCGAAGATCGGCATCTGCATCTGCCCGAACAGAGAGATGTCGTTGAGGTAGCCAATGTGGGTGTAGCTGACTTGCCCGGTGATGTCTCTTTTCCCGATGGCCTGTTGCAGGGCGTGTTGGCTGTTGGCTGCGGTCACCCCCTGCTGTGCTGCCCGCAAGTCAGGCCTGTTCTGCAGTGCCATCGCCTGAAAGTCATCCACGTTGCCCTTGACCGGCTGGTAATCGAAGGAACTGGCCACGTCATAGTCCGCCGCGATCGATTCATATCCAAGCAGCTGGCGCAGGTCCGAAAGCCCCTGCACCCGGGCAAGCTTGGCCGCAGATACATCGGTCTGGAATTGCAGCATTTGCAGCTTGATTTTGAGCAGATCGCTCTCGCCGATGTCGCCGGCGTTATAACGTGCCTGGCTGATGTCTACGGTGTTCTGGAACCCTTGCAGATCCTGCTGAGCGAGCGCAAGCGTCGATTCTGCAAGCTCCACATTGATGAATCCGCTGGCAACGCTGAAGGCAAGGCCGCGCTCACTGTCAGCGACCAGCGATCGCGTCTGCGCCGTAACGTCCTTGGCGGCCCGCAGCCGGTGTTGCCGCTTCTTTCCCCGCTCAAACAGGTAGCTGACGCCCAGGTCGAACTGCGCTATGTTGTCGAGGTAATCCGCGCTGAACTGGCTAGGCTGAAAAATCGGCAGGAACTGCCAATCGCTCAAGATCACCGGGTTGGGGCGCAGGTTGGCCGTGATCTCTTCCGCTTCGCTCTGCTGGATCGTGGTGCGCGCGGCGAGCAGATTGTGGTTGTGCCGCAGCGCCATCTGAATGGCGTCATCCAGCGAAACGGTCACCGATGCCGGATTCTGAGCCAGCGCCTGAGCAGGAGGTGAGGGCGCTTGCGGAGCCGGAGATTGCGCCCAGGTAGCCCGCGAAACAGCTACGGTGACGGTACAAAATAGAACAAGCAAACGTTGTAAACGCATGGGCAGTCAGCCTTCTTGGCGGAGGGCGATACAAATTTGGCGTGCCGAGGGCGGCACGTAAAAATGGGGACTGTTTATGCGGGCGGTGCGCGGGCGGGAAGGCGTCGGATGGTAGGACTGGGGCAGAAGTTATCCCTTTGGGGCTCCAGTCCGGGACCTCGAGGGGCCGGAATACCTACCTGGATGCTATCCGGCGCCGGTGCGATAGCTTGATGGCTCAAATGGCAGATGGGGCAGGTGTCCGCCGGAGCGTTGGCGTGGTGATGCCAGATTCCGCCGAGCGTTGCTCCGAGCACCAACGCCAGCAGCGCAATCGGTAAGATGAGGCGCCAGATGAGCCTTCGATGAGACACGGTTGAGGTGCCTTCAGAAACCTTGGATAGAGTCGAACTAGTGTAGCTCAAAAGGTGCATCCCGAGCGTCCCGGGCTCCGCTTGCCTGGCCCCCGGTCGAAACCTCCGGATTCCCCAGGCGTGCAAAGTGCATGAAGGCCTCTGGACGCCGTAGATCGCACCACTTACCCAGATCCCGGCGGCGACGCTAGTCGGAACCTGCTGTGCAATGGATATGAGCGGGAGCGTGCCGAATGCCGGTGGCCATGAGTTCCTCGATGGCCTCGACTGATTGAATTCCGCCCCTGGCTCCGCTTGCTGTGCAATTGAGTGCGGCCGCGGCGCAGGCGAAGTCGAGCTGCCGTTCCAGCGGCCAGTTCTGCAGGAGTCCATAGATAAAGCCGGCGTGGAAGATGTCCCCAGCACCGGTGGTGTCGACTACGGGAACAGCATAAGCAGAAAGTTGATAGAACTGGCTTCCATTCCAGGCCAGCACACCGTTGTCGCCTAACGTGGCTGCGGTGAGGCAGCATCCATAGCGGCGCTGCATTTGACGCAAGGAGATTTCGAGGTCAGGCTCGCCTATCAGCCGGCATGGGATGTCGCGGCTTACGATCAGATAATCCACTTGCTCTAAAAGCTTCTCAACTCCCGGATACAACTCATCCAGATCGGCGATCACGGGTATGCCGGCGGCTCGAGCCCACCCAGCGGCTACGGTCGCGGCCTCTGTATCGTAGCCATCGACGTGCAAGGCGCGGGCATTCACGATCCACTCGCGATTTAGATCTTCAGGTTTTAAGGCCACCCGTGGATCCCGCCGGCAAAGCACGGTCCGCTCACCGCCGCTGTCCACCATTATGAGCGATTGCGGGCTGGTGCCGCCGGACACGGTAATGATCTGCGGTTCCACTCCTGCCTGGGTAAAGGCCCCATGGTGAAGGGCCGCAGCGGGGTCATCGCCGAGGATGCCGACATACCGGGTGGTCATGCCCCAGCGTTGGCAAGCCACCACCGTGGTTGCAACCTGTCCTCCGGGCAATACTGTGGCGGAACTGTATTCCACCTTGGAGCCGCGCTCCGGGTAGTTTGGCAGAGCGATCAGGGTATCTGTCGCATTCAAGCCCACGCCGACAAGGTCAACCCTGGACGGTTTCGTCATCTAGCCAGTGTACCCGTACGAACAGAGAAATGGAGCCACGACTCTCCTCCACGGTTTTTGCAGGCTGCGGAGAAAGGGTGATTTCGAGAAGAGTAGCAGCCCTCAGCGGCTAAATCGGGATTCGTTACACAGTAGTTATGTACGGCCTGAAGGCCGTACCCTTCAGAGAAGCGAGAGTCCCGCAGGGACGGCTGAACTTAGCCCAGGACGCAGTCCTGGGTTAGCATGCGCCCTCGAAAAGTCCCGAAGGGACGACTGAAAAAGTTATCGGACCGGGATCGCCGCCAGCGAACTTCCAGTCGTCCCCGTTCGACAAGCTCAGGGCAGGCTCTACGGGACTTTTCGTCCTTCGAATTTCTAACCCAGGACTGCGTCCTGGGCTAAGTTCAGCCGTCCCTGCGGGACTGGTTTTGCAATCGGTCCTCACGCACACACTCAAGCCTCATCGGCCCAACCCCTTACGCTGCAGCCCGAAGATAAGAACAGCGGCCTCAAACCGTCGCCCGAACCGGTATCATGCAGAAATCATGATCAGGCGTATTTTGCAGGGCAAGCCGTTGTTTGGCATGGCGCTTGTTCTCTTCGCATTGGGCTTGGTCGCGCACGCGGCTACCCCGCCAGCGCCTTTAAACATTGAGGGGCTAGGCAAAGGTACCGTCGCGCTGGATGGCGATTGGCAGTTCCATTTAGGAGACGACCCGGCCTGGGCCTCCCCTGGGCTCGATGACTCGGGCTGGGAGCGGATCAAAGTGGATAAACCCTGGGGCGATCAGACTCACTTCGGTTACACCGGCTATGCCTGGTACCGCCGCCATCTGAATTTCGTCCAGTTAACCGGGGTCGATTCCGATCTCGCGCTCCTGCTTCCGCGGATCGATGACGCTTATGAGGTCTATTGGAATGGAAATCTGATCGGCCACTTGGGCAAGTTGCCGCCACACCCGGTTTGGTACTCGAACCTACCGCGACAGATCTTCGGATTGGGGAAGCCGACTGAGGGTGTACTCGCCTTCCGGGTGTGGAAGGCGCCCTATTTGTCCTCTGATAGCGGTGAAGCCGGCGGCTTGAACGGGCCGCCTGTGGTAGGGACCTCCCAGGCCATCGCCGCATATAAAAGCTCACTCGATTATCGCTGGTTGCATAGCCAGCTATTCTTCTTTGGCGTCGATCTTTTCTATTGCTTGATCCTGGTGCTTGGTCTGGTGGCCTGGCTGCAAAACCGCAATCAGAAAGTATTGCTTTGGCTATCTCTCTGGGCCTGCGCCCTTCTGCTTTCGGTCTTACTCAACGGACTTCGCCTCCCCTGGGCCTTTGGCGTCTCCACCGCCATTGCCCAATCGGTGCTGGCTCTCGCCGACGTGGCTATTTGGTACCTTCTGCTGAATCTTCTCGAACTCGACCGCCATCCTTTTCTTTCCAAATGGACCCGCATTCTGGCCTGGATTGCGGTTGTCGGCGGAATGCTCGATGGTTTGGTCGTCGCCTCGGACTGGGCTGGCCCTCACGTCAAGGCTCTTCAGATAGCGGACGGCTTGCTTTCCGTTCCGGTGACGCTCGTCGAGGTCTACCCGCTGGTGTTGGTTGGCTTTGCCATCGGGAAGCGATTGGATGCAGCACGCTGGGTCATGGCCATTGTTGCCGCACTGACCCAGTTGACCATTGGGCTCAGGAACCTAACCGGACAGGGCGTGCGCTTCACTCACTGGACCTTTGCCACCAAGCTTCAGACGCCGCTCTTTACTTTCGCCGGCTTTCCATTCTCCCTGCTCCCGCTGCTCACGCTCTTTCTACTGCTGGCTGTGGTCTACGCCGTCCACCGCCACACAGTCGCGCAGAGTGAGCGTCAAGGTGCTCTCGAACAAGAGTTCAGAAGCGCCCAGGAGCTGCAGCAGGTCCTCATCCCGGAAACTCTGCCCTCCCTCGAGGGCTACGCCGTGACCAGCGCCTACCGGCCCGCGCAGCAGGTGGGCGGAGATTTTTTTCAACTCATCGCGCAGCCGGATGGCTCGGCATTGCTTGTCCTGGGAGATGTGAGCGGCAAGGGGTTGAAGGCAGCCATGACCGTATCGCTCATTGTTGGAACCATTCGGACAGTGGCGGATACACTCGACGATCCGGCGCAGGTTTTGTCTATCCTCAACCGCCGCGTGCATGGCCGGTTGAAAGACGGCTTCGTGACCTGCGTGGCCCTACGCCTGACTGCCGAGGGAGAAGGCATCCTGGCGAATGCAGGGCATCCCGCTCCCTTCCTGAACAGGGAAGAGCTTACCCTGCCGGGAGCACTGCCGCTGGGTCTGGATCTCAATGCTGAGTATGAAAACGTACGGTTCCACCTCGCCGTCGGAGACCGGCTCACCCTCTATACCGACGGCTTGCTGGAAGCGCGCAATCCTGCTGGAGACCTCTTCAGCTTCGAGCGACTGCGGGCACTGATCGCGACGCAGCCTGACGCGAAACAAGCTACCGATGCGGCCGTTGCCTTTGGACAAGACGACGACATCACGGTGCTTACCCTCACTCGGCTGGCGCCTGGCATCGCCTCCACCACTTCGCTGCTGGCGCCGGATTTGGTCTCATCGAGTGCTTAGTCTCTAAAGGTTGGACGAATGATGATTCTGGTTACGCGACGTACGGGTTTTCGTGTTTCCCTCGTCCTTGAGAGCGAAATTCGCTACCAACGGCGTACCCGGCCGACATCGACATGAACAAAATTGGATTGCTGATAATAGCCCACGCCACCCCGGCCCATTGACAGAGCCGCATCGCGGACTTCGGCGCTGGAAACGCCGGGGATGCGGATATCGATGGCCTTGGCTTCCATATGCTGGCTATGCTCGGCAACACCATGCCCATGTTCCCGTAGGTAGTTGTTGCTCCACGGTGTGCGGTATCCACAAACAATATCGATCTCGCCATCCGGATGGCCCAGCTTAGCCATCAGATCGTGCAGTAGATCGAACTCCTTCACGTCGTAGTCCTTCACGTCACCGGTTCGGTGGTCGCGAAGAAAGTGGTCCAGCTCCGCCACACGGTCGGGCAGATATTGATCGCCAATCCGGTACACCACATCGATATGTTCGCCGGTGTGCAAGTGATAGAGCCGTAGCCGGTAATTGGGGACGCTGGCGCTGGAATTGCCCGCGCCGCAGGGCAGGACTAATAGCAAACTAAGGCAAAACAAGAGCTTAGCGATCCTAGAGTCAGTGGTTTTCATATGGGCCCAGGTGTCTTTCCATTATAGCGGGTCGCTACCCGGACGCCATGAACCTAAGGTTCTACCTCCACCACCGAGATCGAGGTAAGGTTCCTCACCCAACGAGCCGGGCGGCGCTCTTCGCTCGAGACCATCTTGAACGCGCCATCCTTCTCCAATTTTTTCCCGTCGACCGAATCCGCAACAATGACGTCGCCGGTGTGGATGGACGGGTCGACCTCCGCCAGGGAGTACAGCACACCATAACCGTCAACCCCCGATGCGACCACACCGGTGAGGAAGACCTTACCTCGGACGCTTTCCCCCAAAGGCACGCCCACCTTGCTTAACAGGTCAGCAAGTGGGACACCCGAGTAAGTCTCGTTTGCCTTGCTATGGGCGTTGTAGACCGAGACCGATTTGTGGGGCAAAGCCGCCAGCTCCTCCGGGGATAACGTCAGTGTTTTTCCCTCGTAAGTCTTGATGGTGAGGTGAGTGGAGGGGCTAGGCGCCGAGTGCTCCATCTGCTGGGCGGCAGCCACCGCGGGGCCGCAGCAGAGCATAAGCGCGAGAACAGGAATGCCGAGGGCTGTCGGAGGAAATGCTTGGCGTTTCACGGCACTATTTTAGCTGACAGATTTGCGCCTCCGGCAAATAGACCTCGCAAGTGACGCTCAAAGAAGGGACCTACACCCAGTTTGAGGCGGCTTGTGGCCCGCAATCGAAGTGAAGCATCGAATAACATGTAACTTCCGAACCGGATTGTCGTCTCAATACAGGGTGTTTCCCAGGAGTCGTCCCATGTCCCGTTCCTTCGCCGTGCGCAACACCGTGGTTACACTGCTGGTAGCCTTTGCTGCCTGTCTGGGCTGCAATGCAGCGGATAAGCCCCCAATCCCACCTCCGGCGACCGATAGCGCCTTGTCCCAGACACCGGGAAAGCAGACGGCGGTGTTTGCCGGCGGCTGCTTCTGGGGCACGCAATCTGTATTTGAGCGCGTCAAAGGGGTCCTGGATACCACGGCCGGCTACTCGGGCGGATCCTCTGCCACTGCGACCTACGAACAGGTTGGTCAGGAGAACACCGGGCACGCGGAGTCAGTGAAGGTCGTTTACGACCCGTCGAAGATAACCTACGGGCGCCTGCTGCAGATATTCTTTTCCGTGGTTCATGACCCCACTCAGCTGAACCGGCAAGGACCGGATGTCGGTGAATCCTACCGCTCCGTCATCTTCTACGCCAACGACGAGCAGCAAAAAATAAGCAAGGCCTATATCGCGCAACTCGACGCGGCCAAAGTCTTCCGCAAGCCGATCGTGACCCAGGTTGTGCCGCTGAAGGGGTTTTATGATGCCGAGTCCTACCACCAGGATTACGCTTTGAACCACCCGGACAATCCCTACATCCTGGTCTGTGATCGTCCAAAGGTAGAAGCACTCAAGCAGCAGTTTCCAGAGCTGTTCAAGGATTATCGCGGTAAGTAGCCCGTGCCCAAGAAAAACCGCGGATGACTCTGTCGAAAAGCATTTCCAGGAAGGGGCGTCGACACAGAGATCTCTCCACTGCGCTTCGCTTCGGTCGAGATGACAAAGGTGAAGGCGGCGCTACTGGCCCTTGCTAAGCCGGCGGTAATAGTCCGCCACCGCTTCCTCATACCCAGGCGGAATCGTAGACTCCTTCGTCGTTCGCACCTCACCGGGTGTCTGCCCATCGGAATCATGACGTAGCTGCAGCTCTAATTTGTCGACGCCGGCGAGCACCTCGGCGTGGAGTTGCTCCACCATCAGCGGATTGCCTGGGAAGCGCTTCGGGTCAAGACGCTGCATCGCACGCGCCAGGTCCTCGACTTCTTTCAAAGCCGCCGGATCATTCTTAGCCAGGTGATGCAGCTGATTTAGCTCCGCCATCCCTTGTTGGAAGGTCCGCTCCGGATCGGCCGGCACCGGCGAGTTATCAGGAGCAGCGGGTCCCCTTGACCTGTCGAAACGATTGTTCCCGGTGTTGATGTTGTTCCAGGCTGTCCCCACCGCACCGCCGCCTGAACGCCAGTTGCCCACGTCGCCGCTCAGGTTATCCTGGGCGACCTGGTTTCCGCCGCGCTGATTTCCGCCATTGCCCTGAGCAATCTGAGCACCTGGGCCACCCTGGCTGCTCCATCGCCCCTGCCGCTGCCCCGGTTGTCCACCCTGCCCCGGCTGATCACCCTGCCCCTGTTGCTGGCCGGGCTGTCCATTCCGCCCTTGCACTTGCCCCGGCTGTTGGCCAGGTTGGCGGCCCAACGAATTCTGTCCACGCCCCGTCAGAGACTCCACCTGATCGCGGAACCGCTCCACGTGGTCCAGTGCTGCGGTCTGGTCGCCACCCTGCGACTGACCCTGACCAGGTTTGCCCGGGCCCAAACCTTGCTGTGCCTGGTGCACTTGCTGGCTCAACTGATCGAGACCCTTGCCGATGCCTTCTTCCGTTCCATTGGAATTAGGATTGATCCCCCGGCGGAGCCAGTCGGCCGTCCGCTGCGTCCGGTTCGTCAGGTCGGTCTGGTCCATGCCCCCCAAGGCGTCCCGCAATTTTGAGGCGGCCCCAGGTTGGCTCGGGGCCAGCTCACGTGCCGCATTCCGCAGGTTCTTTTCCAGCTGAGAGAGATCGTCGGAGAGTTGTTGCCGGTCCTCCGCCAGTTTGTTGCGCTGCTGCACCCTGGCTTGGTATTGCTCCTGATTGGAGGCCCCAGGTTGCCCGGTCATGCTACGGATACGATCCGCCTGGCCATGCTGTTCCTTGCTCAGGCGATCGCTTTCGCGCGCAAGGGAATCGAGTTTGCCCGTGGCTTGCTGTTGCTGCGTGCTGCTCATGAGACCCGCAGCCTGGCGAAGTTGATCAGCCGCCCGCTGCGCTGCCTCGGAGCTCTGCCCCTGCCCGGCGCTGCGCTTCATCTCTTCATCGGCGTTGCGCAGCCGGTTCAAGGCCTGGGTCACACGCGGATCCGCAGCATCGCCACTGCCACTGGATTGAGATCCACGAGACCGGGCAGACTGCGATTGACCCGCCGGCCCACCTGAAGACGATCCGTCAGACGAGCCACCGGCACTCTGCTGTCCCTGCTGGCCGCTCTGTTGTCCTTGTTGTCCCTGCTGGCCTTTCTGCCCCTGCTGGCTCTGTTGTCCACTCTGCCCCTGCTGCCCATTCTGCTGCTGCCCGTTCTGGGCCATCTGCTCCATCTGACGTTGCAGCTCTTCTGCCTCACGGCGCAGCATCTCCTGCTGCCAGCGCTCCTGCATGGTTTGCGGGTGATTGCGCTGTTGCTGAGCCAGCTCCTCCTGCCGGCGCGCCAAGGCATCGAGTTTCGCCAAAGCATCGTCGACTGCTTTCGCCTTCTGGTCTGCTGCCGACCCCGTCTGCGCGGTTTCGTACTGATTCTTCTCCGTATCCAGTTCCAGATCGAACAGGCTGGCCAGATCGCGGCCCGCACCGCCGCCTCCGCCGCCACCACCGCCGCGCTGCTGGCCAAACGCTACCTGTATTTTGCGGAAGGTGGCTTCTGCGCGCAGCAGATACTGCAGAGCTTTCTGCTCCGCCGGGATGGCATCGTGCCACTGCATTTGCTTCAGCTTGTCGGAGGACGGAGTCATGGCCGCGGCAGCGGCCTGCATGTCGTGCCCGAAGCTGTTGAATTCCTCATTGGCAGACGACAAATCCCTGCTATCCATGCGCGCCGCAAGAGACAACGCCTGTTCCTGCAATTTGGTCTGCACACCCGAAAGGAACTTGCCCGCTTCCGCCGAATCCTTTGCTGACGCCGTCTTGTCGTTCTGGCGCTTCCAGGTTGCGGCGATCAACTCCTTCTCGCGTTTCGAAATGTCGGTTTGGTTTCCCATCCCGCCGCCACCACCGCCGCCGCCCCCCATCTGCTGCGATTGCGAGAACTCGCGCTCGAACGGGTCGGCCTGGATGAACGCCATGTCGGTGCGCGCTTCCGCGTGCCCATCTTTCGCTGTGGCATAAAGGCTAACCAGGTCCCCGGGAATCAGCTTGAAATCTTCCAGGCTCAGCGTCGTCGAGCCACTCACATTCTTCGCCCCCGGCTGTTGCGGCAGTTCAACAGTTTTCTCCGGCCCACCATTCACGGAGTAGTGGAGGCTCACCTTGTTCAAGCCAAACTCATCCGCTGCCTTCACCCCGACCGTGACTTCCTCGATAGGACTGGCTCGGTAATCTCCCGTCGGCCGGTCAATGGCGATCTCTGGCGGGTTCGCTTTGTCGGTGGCAATGAAGTAGTCCTCCGACAGGCGAACCGGTTGGCCCTGGTCGAGCGCCGCCACATGATAGGCGCCGTCTTTCTGCATCACGATGGAACCTTTGTAGACGTTCCCTTCGCCGCCGCTCAGGGTGATCTGTTTTCCATCGTCAAGCGTGAGCTGGCCATTCCGTAGAGGACGATCCATCCGCACTGTCAGCTCTGCATTCGTGCCCTCAATCGCACGCAGATCCCCGCCATGCTCCTCAGTGACCGGTTGCATGCCGGTCCATTTCGGGTAGTGATAAGTCACCCGCATTTGCTTCACCGAGGGCAAATCAACCACGCGCACTTTGTAGTGACGAGAGGTGAGAGGTCCAGCTTCTACGTAGTACTCGACATCTTCAGGCAGGCCGGCAAAGAGGAACTGAAAGTTGGAGGGATCCATCGGCTGCATCGCGACCGGCTCCCAACCGCCTTTTCCTTTGGAACTTTGATAGCGTGCAAACAACCGCACCCTTTCCGGCTTGAGACCGATAAGGTGAGCGGTGATCAATTGATCGGCGTTGCGGCGCACCGCGACATCGCCGGGCGTAACCTTTATGTCATAAAGCGGAACAGCCTTAGGGCCCGTCCAAAGCAGGGAAGCTCCGTAACCCAAATACCCGGGACCCGCGGTGACAAGCCAGACCAGCACCGCCACGCAGGCCAAGCCGGCGCCCGCCAGGAAGTACAGTCTGTTGTTGGGGAGCAGGTTTGCGGGCTGAGCGTCGCGCGCTACGGAAAGCGTATCCGCAGCGAGTAGCTCGAGGAAAGGATCGTCGCCGTTCTTTTCACGGTCATCGAAAGTGAGCAGACGCTGCTGGAATTCAGGATGAGCGGACTCCGCCACCACCGCAGCGCGGCGGCGCGTGAGGCGCCTCAACGGAAGCGCAAGCGCAAGGCCTCCAGCGCAAGCAATGACGATCAACAGCAGCGAACGAGCGCCGGTGAGCCCGCGCACAGGGAAGGCAAAACTGTTGAGGATAAGAACCAGGAAGATGGTTGTTATCAGCGCGGTGGCGAAGAGAAT
This sequence comes from uncultured Acidobacteriaceae bacterium, assembly GCA_963830325.1. GTDB lineage: Bacteria > Acidobacteriota > Terriglobia > Terriglobales > Acidobacteriaceae > PALSA-350. Next base: position 513,538 of record CAWHMV010000016.1, on the reverse strand, counting down.
AGCCACGCCGCGCAGAGACACACCCAGACGCAACCGCTGATGCAACTGGTGGATATAGAGGTTGAGCGTGTCTCGATTCGACGTCGGATTCGAATTGGGGTTGGCGTTGCTCATGCCTCCTCCCTCTGTGTGCCGAGGTAGCGGCTGGCAACGATGGACTCGGCAACCGCCGCCACCAATACAAGCAGCATAACGTACCACCAGAGGCTACGGGAGGTGTTTTTTTCCTGCACGTAACCCACTGTGGTCGCCGGCGACGTGGAATGGCCGCCCCAAAGCGCGAGCATATCCTTTGCAATCGGCTCCAGGTTCGATTCGCGTCGATCGGGATTTACCCCGATCAATGCGTCCCGGCCATTGGCGAAGCGAATGCGATAGAAGCCGGCGCGCGTCAACTGGAACGACTGCGCCTTGGCAGCTTCTGTGAGCGACAAAGCGCGGCGGCCATCTGGATCGATGATTTCGACACCCGCCGATGGATTGGCCGCCGCAGACGTTCGCAAGGGAACAAACGAATCAACCAGCCTGCTGCCACTGACGTTGTCATTGCCGGAAAGAAAGCGTGCTGCCCGGTCAACAAACGGTACAAAGGCAGGACGTATGGGAAGGTCGTTGGTGAGATTGTCTAGTCCGGAGGCAAATAGAAGCACGTGTCCCTCGCCAATTTGCTTTTCCATCAGGAGTGGGGTTTGATCTGTCAGCCGAGCGAGCACGCGTGCGTGCGCCGTATCCACACCAGCCGCGTAGTAAACCTTCAGATCGGCCCATCCTGCTTCATTCATCACCGGATGGGTAAGATCCGTCTGGCCCACTCCCGCGTAACCATTGCGCGTATACAGGTGCGGCTCGGAAGAATATCCCCCGTAGACAGGGATGCGGGTATGGTGTGCAGCCGAGGTTCCGGTCGCAATCAGCACGTTGCCACCGCTTTGCACATAGCGCAACAAGGCATTTTCAAAGATCGAAGGCAGCGCCATGGTGTCGGAGAGCACCACGAAGGCGTACTTCGAGGGAGCAATGTCCGCGGACTTTTCGCTGTCGATAGACTGCAGGATGAAGGCGGCCTGGGTGGCAGCAGACAGCGCCGCGCTAAAGTACACCGCTGAGCGCGAGTCGCTGGGCTGATGAACGAACAATACGCGTTCCGGGTCAGACCGTTTGACCGCAAACACACTGGTGTCATCCGCGGGAAAACCGTCGGCCGGGTCGATCCTGATCGCACAACGATTGAGGCCATAGGGTACGCCGAGCGGTTGAAATTCCACAGTTGCCCGGCCATCGGCTGGTACCTCGACTTTGCGGGCCGCGATGGTGTTGCCGTTTACAATCAGCGAGACGGTCTTGGATGCAGCCGGCGTTCCATAGCCCGCGATCACCGCTTGCACTCGCGATTTCTTCGGGTCTTTCGGGTCGGCAAGCTGAGCCGGAGCGTTGACCCCTTCGACTGTCCAGTTAGGCGTGGTGCCGCTTCCCATCGGATGCAGGACCACAGACACATTTGCCGGCAACTCCATGTCGGCGAAGTTTGCCGGTATACCGGTTTTCTGCATATCACTGAACAGGTGCAGCTCGATCGGTGTGCGCACGGTCTCTACCAGGGCGCGCACTCCGTGCGCAAGCTCACCTAAATTCGCGCGCGAGTCTTCGGGCTGGATACTCTCGACAGCGGAGCGCAGAGCCCCTGCATCCTGAATGGGCTGGGTCAACACTGCGAGCCGCCCACCTAAAGCCATCACCTCGCCGCGCTGTGCTCGTGGCCTCGATGCCAGCAGCTGCAACGCGCCTTGCCTCGCATCCGCAAACCGCGAGCCGGCCTTCATGCTGAAAGAGTTATCGACCACCACCAGCATGAGTTTGTCGTTCACTCCAGCGCTTGCCCGCCGGATAAATGGATTGGCAAATGCGAGTACGAGCAGCAAGAGCAATGCGGCGCGCAGAGAAAGGAGCAGCAGGTACCGAAGCCGCCGGTGGCGCGTGGAGCTTTGCGTGCCCCGCTCAAAAAACATCAGCGAACTAAAGGGCAGCGGGGTCGTCACATGACGGCGTAGCAGATGAATGTAGATGGGCAAGCCAATCGCTGCGAGTCCGAGCAGGAACCATGGATTGAGAAATCCCATCAGCGCTCTCCCTGGCGAATGGCGAGGTATTCGCGCAGCGTGGTGTCCAGCGGCTGGTCGGTCACCAGCAGGTGGTAATCCATGCCCGCACCTCGGGTACGGTTACGCAGCTGCTCGATATGGTCGTCGATCTTTCGGGTGTAGTCGGTGCGGGCGTACTCGGGAATCACTTCCAGCCGTTGGTTGGTTTCGAGATCGACCAGGATGGCGGGCCCGCGAAGGTCTGGCCGTATTTCTTTCGGGTCGAGCACGTGGAAGAGAACGACTTCGTTACCGTGGTACCGCAAGGGCTCGATCGTGCGTACCACAGTTGCCGGGTCCTCGTAGAAATCAGAGAACATGATCACGATGCCCCGCCGGTGCAAGAGCTCCTGAAAGTGGTTCAGCGGCTTGGTAAAGTCGGTGCGCGCGCGCGGCTCAGCCTGCTCCAGGCCAGCCAATAGCCGGTGCAGCTGACCCTGGCGGGTGGAGGGCCGGATGTAGTTGCGTACCTCGTCGTCAAAAACGATCAATCCGGCTGCATCGCGCTGATTGTGAATCGCGAGATAGAAAAGCGAGGCGGCGGCAAAGCGGGCATAGTCCATCTTGCTCGGCCTGCCTGGGGCCGCGGTGTAGTCCATGGAATTGCTGGCGTCGAGCAGGATGGTGAGCTGGCTGTTGGTATCACCGCGATAGCGCTTCAGGTAGCAGCGCTCGGTGCGGGCAAACAAATTCCAATCGACGTGGCGCAGGTCGTCTCCGGGAGTGTAGGCGCGGTATTCGGCAAACTCCGAACTGAAGCCAAAATCAGGCGAGCGATGGAGACCGGCAACGAAGCCATCCACCACTGTCCTGGCCAGCAGGTCGAGGCTGCTGATGCTGGCGAGCACACCGGGATCGAGAAAGCGCTGCAGCATCAAGACTCCTTCGGAGGCGGCATGTGTTCGATCAGCCGGCGGAGAATCTCATCCGCGTCCACGCGCTCCGACTCAGCATGAAAGTTGAGCAAAATGCGATGACGCAAAACCGGGATGGCCAGCGAGATAACGTCGTCGTAGGTAACGTGATAGCGATGGCGGGAGAGTGCACGAGCTTTTGCCGCCAGCACAATGTACTGCGCGGCACGAATGCTGCCGCCGTAGTTGACATACTTCTTAACAAAATCGGGCGCGTTCTCATTCTTGTGCCGGGTCGCGCGCACCAGGCTGACGACGTACTTCGCCACTGGTTCGCTGATCGGCACCATGCGGACCAGTTGCTGGAACTCCAGTAGTTCCTGGGCCGTAGTAACGGCTTCCACGGTCGCCACCTTAGTCGTGGTGGTGAGGTCCACCACTTTCAGTTCGTCGCTGGCGCTGAGGTAGTCGAGGATGGTGTTGAAGAGAAATCGATCGAGCTGCGCCTCGGGGAGAGGATAGGTACCTTCGAGCTCGATCGGGTTTTGCGTGGCCAGCACAAAGAAGGGCGCGGGTAGCGAGTACACGTGGCCGCGGACGGTGCAGGAGTGCTCCTGCATGGCCTCAAGTAACGCTGCCTGGGTTTTGGGCGGAGTGCGGTTAATTTCGTCGGCTAGTACGATGTTGCCAAAGATCGGGCCATGCACGAAGGTCCACTTGCGATGGCCGGTGGTGAGATCCTCTTCAATGATGTCGGTGCCGGTAATGTCGGAGGGCATCAGGTCTGGCGTGAACTGGATGCGCCGGAAACTCAAGCCAAGGGTTTCCGCGATGGTGCGCACCATCAGCGTCTTGGCCGTACCGGGTAGGCCCGTGATCAGGCAATGCCCACCGACAAACAACGCAGTGAGAATTTGATCGAGCACATCCTCCTGTCCGACGATGACCTGGCGCACCTGGGCAAGGATGCCTTCGCGGACCGCATGGAACCTTTCGATGCGATGTTGCAGTTGGGCTGCGTCCTGGCTAAGTTCAGGGAGAGTTACCATCGGCAATTTCCTTCCTCTCGACTAGTTCGTTTTGGGTGCGTCCTTCTGTTCCGGGTGTTCTATTTCTAACAGCAACTTCTGCGCCGGCCGATACCCGGGCGCGGCTTCCAGGGCAGCCAGGACGCTTTCCTCGGCCTTATCCTTCTGTCCGGAGGCGTAATACGCCTGGGCGAGTTTGAACTGCGCTCCTGCTTTGTCCAACGGATTAAGCGCCACAACCGCTGAGTACTCGCGAATCGCTCCTGGGTAGTTCGACTGCGCAAACCACAAGTCGCCCAGGTGACGATGTAAATCTTCATCGTGGACCGGGTAGATGTAGTTGATACGCTCCAGCGTCGCAGCAGCATCCTTGGGCTGGCCCAGTTCCTCTTCGAGCCCAGCCAGCTTTTTCAGCATCGAAGGATTCTCGCCCCCGCTCTTTTCATAGTCCGTGAGCACCGCAACCGCGGCCTTCTTGTCGCCCTTGGCGAGATCTGCAACGGCGACGAGTTCGTAGGCACTCGAATCTCCAATGTATTCGGGATACATGCGGCGTACCGCGTCGCCCTGCTCGATCACCGCGTCATACTGCTTCTGGTCGGAGGCCTGAACCAGCAGGACCATCGCCTTCCGCCACGCATCCAGGTTGGCAGCCATTTTGCCGTATCGGTCGTTCACCCACTGCAGGTATTGCTTGTCGAACTCGTCCGGCGAAACGCCAAGGTCCGCCTGAATGACTTCCGGAGTGGTCTTACGTTGCGCGTACGAATGAACCATGTCGAGCAGCTTGTCCTCACCCCAGTGACTCTGGACGTAATCGCAAATGCTGCCTGCCTCAAAATAAGACACCACCACTTGCGCCGGGTACTCAGGGAAAATAAAGCCGCGGTCTAGTTTGGCCACCGGCAGCAATTTTTTGTCCCGAATGGCGGCTAGAATCTCAGGCGACACGCGGTCACCCCACTCCGGCGATACCTGCGTTTCTTCATGCACAGCCAGGCCTTCCGTAAACCAGCGTGGCACCCGGCGGTTCGTAGCTGTAAGGATGTACACATGGCTCATCTCGTGCCACAGCGTGCTGCCCCAGTTAAAATCACCTGGCTTGCGCGCCGAGGGGCTATCCATGGCCACTACTTGCCCGAAAGTGACCCCGAGCGCGCCCAGGCCTGGCATCCCCATAGTGCGCACGGCGAAGTCCTCATGGTCGGGATAGACCTCAACCTGTACCGGGCCTGTGAGCTTCATCTTGTATTTTTTGTCGTAAGTGCGGATGATGCGTTGCAACTCTGCTTCATAGTAAGGATGCAGGAGCTCCGCTTCATTCTTGCGCAGCCGCAGGATGGTGCCATTCTCTTTGTAGGTGACGAAGTTCTTGTAGCTATCCAGAAGGCGCAGGCTATTGACGGTTTCAGCGTCTCGGTAACCGTTGTTGTAGCACATCTCCAGTTGCTGGAATGGCTCGTCTTCCTGACCCAAACGCATCAAGCCAACGCCGAGGGCGGAGCGCGCCGGCCAGTACCGTGGATCGGCCTCGATCGCCTTACGGTAGTAGCCGATCGCGTCCTCAAAGCGGTAGTTGAGCTCAAGGTAATGCGCCACGTGCGCATAGCCCTCTCCGTAGCCGGCGTTCACTTTGTGTATTTTGTCCAGCCACGGGTCGGGAGAACGATCCGCCAGCAACTCGACCGCCGCGTGGATCGCCATCGCGTTCAGTGCGTCAGGAGACAACGCAAGGGCTGCGTCGGCCTCCTTCAGCGCGTGTTCTGTGTCCGCGTCTTCGAGAGCCAGGTTGGCGGCGAACTCGTGAGCTTCCACCAGCTTGGGATCGAGCACCAGAGCCCGGCTGACATAGTCCGTAGCTTTGCCGTCAAATCCATCTGCGCTGACGATTGCCAGTCCTAAATAGGCTTGCGCGTTCTTAGGATCTTTTTGCAGTGCCTCCTGGAACAACCCAACCGCGTCGGTATTGTTGAACCGCTCGTGCAATAGCATTCCCCAGCGAACCTTATACAGAGGGTCGCTGCCGGGTTGCGCCGTGGCGATGCGAAACGCCTCGTTAGCCTGGTCATACTGCTCCAGCCCCCAATAGCCTTCGGCGTGCAGGTATGGAGAATTGGTGCGCACCAGTGACTCATAGCAGGATTTCGCTTCAGCCTGCTGGCCGTGTTTGCGCAGGGTGTGGCAGGCATCCGGAGAATTCGCAGCATGGCACAGGCTCATACTTCCGAGCACCATCACCAGCAATACTCCGGATTTTTGCTGCCAGTTCATTTATCGAGTTCCTGTTGTACCTGCGCCAACTCCACCAGTGCCGCCGTGAGCTGCTGCTTATAGTCCGCCGGATCCATAGCCGCCTTCTGATATTTAAGCGCGTCGATCTTTTGTTCCAGATCTTCTTTCTTTGCCAGCAGTGCCTGCTTGGCGGGGTTGTTCGCCTGTTTCTGGGCGGCACCGATACGCAGCACGGTGAAGTTTGCCAGCAGCACCCCTTCACTCTTTGACGGCTCGCGGACGGGTTCGTTCTTTCCCGTATCTTCGAAGACCGGATGTTCCGTCGCCAACCTTTTTTGCGATTCGTAGAAGGCAGCGGTCTTCCGCTGGGCAAATTCAAATGCCTCCATGGCGCTGATCGAGTCACTTTTATCAATATCGGCGGTCGGGTCCTGCAGCGCCTCAACCCAGTAGCGAGCGAAAACGGTAGCATTTTTCTCCGTGCCGCTCTTGGTTGCGGCAATCACTCCGCGACCGGGTTTTTCCAGAGCGGCCACCGATCCGCCGCTGGCGCTGGTGGCATTCACAATCAGCTGGCGCTTCGCGGGAATGCGATCGCACATCTCTGCGAGTTCCGCTGCTGTGATGTCAGGACCCACCAGGTTGAACTTGTAGTCGGTGCCGTCAAAAGAACCGTGCCCGATCAGCATCAGCACAAAGTCATCCTCCGGCTTTGCATCGTGGGCGATAGAAGCGAGCGTCTGCGTAAGCTGTACGCGCGTCGCCTGCGGCCCGTACAAGGTATAAACGTGCGCACTGCTGCCGGATTCCTTGAATAATTTGTCGAGGTCTTTGGCATTCGCAGTAAATCGCTGCTCGTAATCCGGTTCGCCGCCAAGGCCTGCCACCGTGACGTAATAGACACTGGCGTGCGCGGAAAGCGCGGTCATCAATACCCACAACAGAGCCGGTCTCATACCACGCCCCACTTGCGCCGCAGCAGCCATTCTGCAGCCATCAGCAGCAACAGCCACAGGAACACCACCGGCATATTCCATAATTCTTTGATGTCGCGTACAGAAATCCCAGCATCGGAATACGAGATCTCGTTCGGCAGCCGGGTCAGCTCGTCCGGCTTCCAGTAGCGCCCACCGGTCTCTGACGCGAGCTTCTCCAGCAGCTCGCGGTTTTGCGTGGTGTGAAAACTCTCCGCAACGCCATCGATTCGTTGGAAGGGAAGCGTATCGGTTCCCAGGTCTACCGAGGCCTTATCGGCCCGTCGTTGGGCGGTAACCTCAGCCAGGTAGGAGCCGGGCTTTTCCGCCGTCCACGCCGCGCGGAACACGCCCGGATTGTCCGTAGCCGGTGTCATATCCACGATCGCCGAGATTCCATCCGGGCCGATGAAGTGCGCGGTCACTTTGGCATCGGGAGCAGGCATGTACTCCTTATCGCGCACGTTCGCAGAAATCTGAATGTGGCCATCGTCCATCAGCGTCTGGGCCGGCGCGCTAACGACTATCTGCCCCGGCGACTCGAGCACCAGCCAGCGCAGCAGTTGCTGCCAGAAAAGATCGTGCGCCGGGTCGCCCAGGGGCTGGCTCATCTGCCACCGCCAGGTGCCCGACGTGGCCATGATTGCGGTGCGTCCCCGGCCGTAATTCTGCGTGACCAGCAACGGCAGCTTGCGCGAGCCCACATTCATCTGCGCCAGCACCGTCGCTCCCGGCTTCGCCGTGCCTGCGTCCTGGTAGTCCATCAGGTAGGTCAACTTCTTCCATCGGTCGGCGTTCTTTGCCGGGTCATCCATCAGGCGCGTGATCGGGCTATCCGACCCGGCAGCGGTGAGTTCGGCGTTCGCAGGATCGCGATGAAACGTGCTCCTGCTGTTGGGAAGAATGGTCGGCAGCAAATCGACCAGGCTCGATCCGCCCCAACCGCCATCCCCCAGCGCGAAGCGCCCGCCCAGAAAAAGCAGCCCGCCGCCGCGACGGTCTACGAACTCGCGCAACAATTCCTGCTGCAAAGGAGTGAAATACCCCGCCTCGACCGAGCCCAGGATGATGCCCTGGTAGGCAAACAAATCTTCCGGACGAACCGGAAACCCATTCTCCAGCTCCTTGGGATCGCTGATGCCCTGGCGGTAGATCTTGTTCTCGGTCGTCCGCAGCATGGAGGCGACCTGCACGATCTTGTCATCGTCTTCGGCGCGCCGAATGAATTTGTACTCCCATCGCGGTTCACCTTCGACATAAAGGATGCGGCGCTTGTCAGCGGTCACTCCCAGCAGGCGAGACAGTGAATTGTTGTCCTGGTTCTCTTCGCCGGCCAGCGGACCGAGCGAGAAACGCAAATTCTTGATGCCGGCGGCACCCGGACCAAAGAAGATGGTCTCGACCTGGGTCGCACCGTCGGCGCCGAGTGTGATTTCGCGAGAGCCAAGGGTCTTGTCTCCATCCCGGACGACCAGCAGCGCCTTACTGCCGGCATAGCCTCTTTGATGAATGGTCACCGTGGCCGGGATGCGCGAATCAGCCATAGCCCGCGAGGCGACCTTTACGTCGTTCAACTCCAAATCGTGCGCCAGCTGCTCTTTCCCGAATCCGACGGCGTGGACCGGTATGCGCCGATTGCGCAGGGCATTCAGGGTCTCCAGGCTCAGATCGCCGGAACCGTCGATTGAGTTTTCCGAGCCGTCGCTGAGCAGCACGATGGCCCCAATGGGCAAATCGGAGGTTTCACTGGTCAGCTCTTTCAGCCCATCGTTGATGTGGGTAGCTGGAGCAGCAGGCTGGATATCCTTGAGCGCAGCGGCCTGGGCCACGCGGCTGTCAAGCCGGTAGAGCCGGGTTTGAAACTTCTTTTGCAAGCCTGCCAGCACGCCGTCCTCGAGCGCTTTCTGAGCCGCAGCTTCGCGGGTGGCCTTACCGTCCCTGCCGCTATCGGCAATCGCCATGCTGCGTGAATCATCGAGTACAACCGCGATTACGTTCTGCTGCGGCGCCAACTCGGCCACCGTGATGGCCGGCTGCCAAAGCAGAACCAGCACGGTCGCGATGAGCAAAGACTGCAGCAGCCAGACCGCCCCGGCGCGCCAACGGCTGATGTTTGCCGCTGCCTGGGGGAGCCGCGACCAAATCAGTACCGCCAGGCCGGCTACGCACGCAAGAATGAGCAGCAGCAGCACCCACCCAGGCCACGCGCCAAGCAGGACAAACTTGCCTTTGGAAAACACCGGCATCGGATACTTGAAAAAGAATTGGAGCATGTAACGAAACCGGGTCCCCGCGGTCTGCCAGCCTCAATGCGTCATGCCGTAAACGATGTAATTCAATCCAACCCGGAACGCCATGGAAGCGAAGGGCTCCGGATAATCCGGATCGTCCGCCCACTCCCAGGCATCTCCGAGGTGCATGTTGTGACAGATGGCGACGATGATGCGGCCTTTATCATCGCGGATGGCGCGCCATTTGGGCACGTAGCCATCCTTCTCGTAGGTCCGGCCGGTTCGTATATATTGCTCGCCCGGTATCTGCATGCGCTCGTCCAGATCGTAAAGCACGTGAAAGATCTCATCTTTGCCGTCCAGGTCTTCGATCGGGCGGTCGGGAAATACCTGGCGCATGCCGCTCATGAAGTCCTCCCAATCCGCCGTGCCGTGAAAGTCGTCGACCATCAGGAAGCCGCCTTTGAGCAGGTATTCCCGTAGACGCTTGGCTTCCTGATCGGTGAACGACCAGGTTTGTACCTGCACCGCATAGACCCATGGGTAGTCGAAAATCTTGTCAGAGTCCAGATCGACAACCTGCTCCGTAGAGCGGGTCTGAATCCGGGTAAGGCGTTTCATCGACAGTAGAACCTGGCGGTCGGCCTTGGGGTAGTCGCGGGACCAGGAACGGCCCCAGCCGTATCCGCCGTAGCCCCCATAACCGCCTCCGAAGCTGCTGCCGACGGCCGCGTTATAACTGAGTCGCGACCAGTAAAACTCTGCCTTTACATTCGTTTCCGCATCGTCGCTAAAGCCGAAGTCCGCCGTCCGCTGGTAGGCGTAGACCACGGAGCACAACGCCATTCCAACCAGCGCCGCCGAACTGGCTTGCAGGAGCTTCATGGGCTGAACCCTCCCATGGCATTCAACGAAAATGCCACCGCGCGTGCCTTGAGAGTACCAGAACGCCCCAGCCTCTCATCTGATAGACGCAAGCCGCGACCGAGTGGTTTGTGGCCCCACGCAAATGTTTGCCACACCCTCTTTCCGCGTGAGACGATTTCTGCAGGTCAGGCCGAGGGGGCAGTCTTTTGAAGCGGCGCGACTTCTTGAAGATAGGCGGCGCGGCCTTGGCGCAAGCGAACGCCGCCAGGCTGCTGGGCCAGGCCCCGCAAATGCAAATGGGCGCCGGCGCGCCGGCCGAGACTACCAAAGCCGATTACACCCTGCGCATCGCTCCGGTTACCGTAGAGCTCTCACCCGACCACATCCTGAGCACCACTGGTTACAACGACAGCTCTCCCGGCCCAGTGCTGCGCATGCGCGAGGGTAAGACCGTCAGCGTGGATGTGATTAACGATACGGATGTACCAGAATTGGTGCATTGGCACGGTATGTTGATCCCGTCAGAAGTCGATGGCGTAGAGGAGCAGGGCACGCCTCCGGTTCCCGCGCGTGGCCGCCGCCGGTATCAGTTCACGCCGCGTCCCGCCGGCTCGCGTTGGTATCACTCGCATGCGATGGCCGAGGCCGACCTCCATCGCGGAACCTACACGGGTCAATTCGGTTTTGTCTACGTAGACGGCGGCAACGACCCCGGACGATACGACCAGGAATTTTTTCTCTCCCTGCGCGACTGGGAACCGTTCTTTACCAGCAGCATGGACGACGATGACGACGACGGTCATCACGGACCGCAGCCGGAGAAGCCCGCGATTCTGAACACCGACCCCAATGGCCTTGAGGTTAATTCCATGACCTACTCCATCAACGACAAGGCGTTGGGTGCAGGGGAGCCGATCCGGGTAAAGCAGAGCCAGCGGGTGCTGATGCATCTTCTCAATGCGAGTGCGATTGAGAATCGGCGCATCGCGTTGGCCGGGCATCAATTTCTGGTGATTGCCATGGACGGCAATCCGGTGCCGGTTCCGCAGAAAGTGGATAGCATCCTGCTCGGTGCCGGGGAGCGGGTGGATGCCATCGTTGAGATGAACCAGCCGGGTGTATGGATCCTGGGCGCGACGGAAGAGAAAATCCGCAACACTGGCCTGGGTGTGATCGTGGAATATGAAAACCAGCACCGGCAACCCCAATGGGTGGCGCCGCGGACCGCCTGGGACTACACCCTTTTTGGCAAGATCAGCGATAACCCGATAGCCCCCGACCAAACCATCGAGATGGTTTTCGAAAAGATTCCCGGCGGCTCCGGTAAGTTCAACACCTGGCTGGTCAACGGAAAACCCTATCCGCACGAGCGGGAGTTCGTCTTGAAGCAGGGAACTCGTTACCGCCTGGTCTTTCGTAATCGCACGGACGACGCACACCCTCTCCATCTCCACCGCCACCAGCTCGAGATGGTGGAAATGAACGGAACTAAAACGGGAGGCATCCTAAAAGACACGGTCGTAGTTCCATATTATGGCCGGGCCGTGGTGGACTTTGTCGCCGATCAGCCAGGTCTATCCCTGTTCCACTGCCACATTCAACAGCACATGGATTACGGCTTCAAAGCTCTGTTTCGCTACGCCTAGCGCCGCGAGGTGCCCACTGGGGGATTTCACTAACCCAGAGCGGATTGCGTTCTCAGCAAACGATCCACCTTATCGTCCCACAATCCTCAAGCCCCTAAGCTGTGCCAGCCCCGGACTTTAGTCCGGGGAAGCGGGTTTTCAAACCCGCGAGAACGTTCCGGTATATAAATTTAGGGCTTTAGCCCTGGTGGCGGGGCGTCCAATTCCATCCCCAGAGACGCCGATGACCAGGCAAACAGCTCCGGTCTCTCGCTCAAGCCCGCTCTAACCGGATTCTGCCAAATGTACGTGTGGTGGTGTTTGTAATCCTCCGCGTCGCGAATGCGGTGATTCACGAAACTTGCTTGCCATATTTCAAAAGCAAAATGAATTTCCCGTTTCGCGCGATAGGAGAAACCGCCCTTGATGAATTGCAATGCCTTTTCCAGCGGGATTTCCGCTGCAGGTGTCAGCAGCAGATGGAAGTGATTGGGCATGATCACAAATTCATGCAGCAGAAACCGCCTCTTTTGACGATTCTCCGCTAGAACATCCACCAGAAGTTGAGCCATGCGATCGGATTGAAGAAGCGCGCGGCGCCCGGCAGTCGTCGAGGTCACGAAAAACGTACGGGTTGATTGGGGAGCTAGGGGCATTCTCACCAGGGCTAAAGCCCGGTCATTGCAAGATAAAGCGTTCTCGCGGGTTTGAAAACCCGCTTCCCCGGACTGAAGTCCGGGGCTGGCACGGATCAAGCCTGTAGCCTGCTAAAAAATAGGGTTTCTAGGGTCCGCCGCCCCACGCTCTGGCTCTGAAAATGTAGAAACTCCATGCCCAGGACGCTAGTCCTGAAACATGATTAAGTCCCGCAGGGACGGCTGAAGGTTGTCCAGGATGGCGTCGCGGCCTATTTCCAGTCGTCCCTACAGGGACTAGTCGTCCTTTCAAAACCAAACCCAGGACTAGCGTCCTGGGCTAAGTTCAGCAATCCCTGCGGGACTGAGTTTGGAAATGGAGTTCTCACACACCCTCTTTAGCCCCTGGGCCTTTTTTCTTCGCCAGGTTGGTGCAGCGGCAGGCTTCCTTTCTCTGAATCGTGGAAACTCCAGTGGGCGGTATCAGGGATGCAGCCCCGGATCACGTGAGCCTTTCGGCCAACAAATGCTCCGCCACCCGAATCGCATTGGCAATGATCGTCAACGACGGATTCACCGCACTCGCCGACACAAAACAAGAAGCATCGACAACGTAAAGATTATCGAGATCATGAGCTTTGCAATGCGGATCGAGCACGCTGGTCGCGGGGTCATTGCCCATCCGGCAAGTGCCGTTCTGGTGACCAACCCCCTCCAGCGGAATACGCTTCTTGAAATACGCGTGCAGCGGCACAGACGTCGTCGCATGCCCGGCCTTCTTCAATACATCCACCCACCGATCTTTGAGCCGATTGAACGATTCCACATTGTTAGGTGTATACGACAGCTGAATCCGCCCAGGCCCGCAATCGCTAACCTGTTCCGACTCGTTGGTGTGCCTGGTATCTCCGGAGGGATGGGCTCCGCCCACACCGGGCTGCGCATTCACAACCGACAGCGGCGTCGCATTGTGCAATGTGACCCGATTGTTCGGGTCGGGGAGATCCTCTGTCGTGAGCCACCAGGGCACCGCGTGCTGCTTCATCTTTTCCAGCACAAACCCCGGAGTCAGCGGAGGCGCGTCACCCTTCATCATCTCGTGATGGAAGCTGCCCACCGGCTGCACCTGACCCAAAGGAAAAGGATACCCAGGGTCAGAATCCTTGAAGTAAAAATCGTTCGTACCCCACGTCTTGGTATAGCTGTCCTCGTTGTCTTCCGGGCCAAGGGCGAGCAAGGCATCGGCCTGGTGATACATGAAGTTTCGGCCGACCTGGTCGGAGCGGTTCGCCAGCCCGGTAGGGTGATCGTCGTTCACAGACGCGAGCAAAATGACCGCGGAGTTGATAGCGCCCGCACACACAGCAAAGAAGCCGGCGCGATACGTCGCAGCGTTCCCGTCTTTGGAAGCAGCGTCTGGGCCGGTATGAATAACCTCAACCGCAGTGACCGCCGTGCCGCTGCTGTTGGTGAGCAGTCGGGTCACCCGGGAGTTGGTCATCAGGGTGACGTTGCGGAAGTGCATGATCTGGCGGATGCAATTGATATCCGCGTCTGACTTGGCATGAACCAGGCAAGGGTAGCCGTCGCAGGTATCGCAGCGGACACACTTTGAAGCCAGCGGGTCAGCTTGGTTGCGTTTAAGACCAAGAGGAATGGGAAAGGTATGGATGCCGAGTTTACGCACATCATCCTCGATGGTCTGCATGCGAGGCTCGTTGCTAAACGCAGGATAAGGATATTTGGAGGAGTGAAACGGCTCCGTCGGGTCAAACGAAGATCCGTACCCGCCCAGAACGGAGGGCGCAGAGCCCAGATCGCCGTGGACATGAAACAACTCTTCGGCTTGGCAATAAAACGGCTCCATATCGGCGTAGGTAATGGGCCATGCGGGAGAAATACCTCCCTTGTGCTGGATCACCCCAAAGTCCTCAGCCCGCATGCGGAACATCGCAGCCCCGTAGACCTTGGTCTGGCCACCCACGAAGTACGCTTGCTGGGGGTGGAGTGGTTTGCCGTCTTTATCCTGCCAGGTCTCTTTGGTGTGGTAACGATTGTCCAGGAAAACGGCGGATGTATCCCAGTTGAGCTTCTCCTGCGGCATGAAGGGGCCGCGCTCCAGGATCAGTATGTTCTTGCCTGCCTGGGCCAGGTGCAGAGCCAGTGTTCCGCCTCCCGCCCCAGTGCCAATCACAATCGCGTCATATTCGCTCGGCGTATTCATGCAAAGCACGGTATCAGGTTTACTTGCTTGAAAATACGAATTCGTTGCCATCGGGATCTTTGAATTTTGCCATGGTCCCCCAGACCTCCTTCTTCGGCTCTGCTGTTAATTCCACGCCTTTGGATTTGAAGAGCTTGGCCGTGGCAAAGACGTCGTCACACCAGAAAGTCATCGGCTGGAACCCGCCGATCCGATTTTCATGGCCGGGAGGGGTGAACAGCGCCAGCGCCGTATCGGCGCCCGGAATCAGCAGTTCGATCCAACGCTGTCCGGGCCCAAACGGCTGATCCGTCGCTACCTTGAATCCGATCTTCTCGGTATAAAACTGCAACGACACATCCTGATTGCTTACGGGAATACTGACGATTTTGATACCGCGAATCATCTCTCTTCTTCCTCCAACCTGAAATTTTTCTCGTTCGCAACATAACCTTCATCATCCAAAGGTGCAATCAGGTAGTCGATGCTATATTCACCGTTGGTATAGCGATGCTCACCGTGGATGATTACGTAGTCGACGTGTTAATGCGCGACCTGGTCGGGCACGACCGCAGGCCGGTGAGTTTTCTCGTGTACCTCTGGCTTGCCGCAGAACAACAACGCCAGGGGAAAGCAGTCACCATCAGCTATCAGCAACTCGCGGAGTCGATTGGGATCTCCAAAAGCTCTGCCCAGGCGGCTGCCGGCTGGCTGGCCAGAAGAAAACTCATCGTTGTCAACAAGGCGGGCTTTACCGCAACCCCCAGTTATTCCGTGCAAAGGCCCTGGCAACCCAGGTAACCCCGCCTACCGAGGAGCAAGAACCGGTGTCTTTTTCAGATTGGCTGTTCTCTGACGTCGAACGCCCCGAGAGTGCTCACGCGCAGGGTGACAACGGAAATCATCCCTGGTGGCAAGTAATGTGCCTCACCGGCGTGGACTACTTCTCCACCCTCGGCTATCAATCGGGCATTGCCTTCCTCGCCGCCGGGGTCCTGTCGCCGGTCGCGACCCTGGTCCTGGTTCTCGTTACGCTGTTCGCAGCCTTGCCCGTCTACAATCGGGTCGCCGAAGCCAGCCCCTACGGCCAGGGCAGTATCGCCATGCTCGAGAAGCTATTCCCGGGTTGGAACGGCAAAGTATTTGTGCTTGTCCTGTTGGGCTTTGCTACTACCGATTTCATCATCACCATGACTCTCTCCGCGGCGGACGCGGCAGCCCACTTCATCCACAATCCTTACACCCCGCGCTTCCTGCAGAACCAGATGGGCGTCACCCTCGTGCTGCTTGCCATATTGGGTGCGATCTTCCTCAAGGGATTCAAGGAAGCGATCAAGATTGCGTTCGTGCTCGTAGTTGTTTATCTCGCCTTAAATCTCATCGTTTCCGCTGTCGGCATCTTCCATGTACTCGAGCAGCCGCATCTTCTTGTGGATTGGAAGCGCGCTCTCTTCACCCAACACGGCAGCCTGCTTTCCATCATCGGATTGTCGTGCCTGCTCTTTCCCCGGCTCGCTCTGGGCCTCTCCGGCTTCGAGACCGGTGTGGCCGTCATGCCGTTGATCGAGTGTGACAACAATCTCCAACTCCGCATCCGCAACACCCGGCGCCTGCTTGCAACTGCCGCGCTCATCATGAGCGTTTTCCTGATGGCTACCAGCTTCATCACTACCCTGCTCATCCCCGCGGCCGCATTTAAGGAGGGTGGGCCGGCGAACGGCAGGGCGGTAGCGTACCTGGCGCACCAGTATCTCGGCGGCCCGTTCGGTTCCCTCTACGATCTGAGCACGATTCTCATACTCGCCTTCGCCGGAGCCTCCGCGATGGCCGGCCTTCTGAACCTCATCCCGCGCTACCTGCCCGGTTTCGGCATGGCGCCGGAGTGGGCCCGCGCCTCGCGTCCGCTGGTTCTGGTCTTCGTATCGGTCGCATTCATGGTGACCCGGCTCTTTCGCGCGGACGTCGACGCCCAGGGCGGAGCCTACGCTACCGGCGTTCTGGTTCTGATTACTTCTGCATCCTGCGCCGTGACCATCGCTGCGCGTTCGCCGCTGTCGCGCGCCGCCCTCGGCCTTGTATCGCTCATCTTCATCTACACCACATTGGTGAATATCTATGAGCGGCCGGAGGGCCTGAAAATCTCCTGCATGTTCATCGTCACTATGATCTTTATGTCGCTCGTATCGCGGGCCTTCCGTTCTACCGAGTTGCGCATTAGCGGCGTCCACCTGGACGCTGGGGCCCAGACGTTTCTGGCCGAAAGTGCGCATCAAACGATCCGCCTCATTGCCTGTAAGCCGCGTAGCAACTCGGATAAAGACCGCAAACAGGCCAAGGCTGATGTGCGCGAGATGTACGGTCTTTCGCTTGATACACCCATCTACTTTGTCCTGGTGGAGCGGGGCGACACCTCAGACTTCACCGAATATCTCCAGGTGCAAGGGATCTGCGAAGGCAACGACCGTATCTTCCGCGCCACAAGCGCTGCTGTTCCCAATTCCATTGCCGCGCTCCTCATTTACCTGAATCAGGCCACGGGATGTATCCCCCACGCCTACTTTCACTGGACCGATGTCAACCCGGTCGTAAACGCGATGCGTTACATCTTTCTCGGGGAAGGGGACACGGCGCCTCTAACCCACGAGGTCCTGCGCCGGGCCATCAAAGATCCTGCTCAACGCCCGGTTGTCCACGTAGGTTGAGGCTTCGAAAGGCTCTCCGGTCGCGGTAGCTCCAAAAAATGTTACCAGCACAGTAAAAGCACCGCCTTTTCGCTTCTCTCACGGAAACTAAACGAGAAAGAATGGCATCTCCATAGTGGGATCCGTTTTTGGGTACGATAAAAAACTACGTGCTTCACGACAAAACCACGCAAAGCCCTGGAAAGCGCCACCGTCGGCGCCTCTTCCTCTGGATTGTGCTTGTCTCCCTCATCGTATTGTTGGTGGTGGGCGAAGTGGTGCTGAGACGAGCGGCTCCCATTCTCAAAGGACGAGTCATTGAGACTCTGAGCACGCGCTTCAACAGCCACGTGGAATTGGACGGCTTGCAGGTTTCGCTGATCAAGGGTTTAGCCGTTTCCGGCAACGGATTGCGGATCTTCGCCCCTGATGATGTCGTGGCCGCGGGGGCCAAGGCTCCTATCATCGCCGTCCAGCGATTCGACTTTCATGCCAGCCTGATCGGTTTGTTTTTGAAGCCGACCCATGTGAGGTCGGTGCATGTGCAAGGGCTCGCCATCAACATACCCCCAAAGTCGGTGCGGCAAAATGGTATGACTTCCCAGCACCGCGGCAAGATCAAGATTCATGTGGATGAGTTCGTCTGCGACGATTCACGACTGGTGATTGGCACCGACAAGCCAGACAAAGATCCGAAGGTTTTCGTGTTACAGCACATCGTGCTAAAGGAAGTGGGCCCGAACGCTCCATTGCACTACGATGCGACTCTCATCAATGCCATACCCAAAGGCAATATCCACGCCGTCGGGACTTTTGGGCCGTGGAATACGGAGACTCCGGGCGAGTCTAATGTCACCGGCAAGTACACCTTTCAGCATGCTGACTTGAACACCATCAAAGGGATCGGCGGCATTCTGCATTCGGTCGGCGACTTCACTGGCCGGCTCGATCGGATCGAAGTAAAGGGAATCGCCGATGTGCCGGACTTTACCCTGGATACCGCGAATCACCCTGTACCCCTGCACACGCAATTCTCAGCCATCGTCGACGGAACAACTGGGGATACCTATCTTCAACCGGTGAACGCGAAGCTGGGTGCGTCGGAGTTTTCCTGCCAGGGCGCGGTGGTGAATATAAAAGGCCAGGGGCACACGATCGATCTCGATGTCGACGTCCCTGCAGGCCGTATACAAGATTTTCTGCAACTGGCAGTGAAGACGCAGCCGGTGGTGATGACCGGAGTGCTGACCATGAAAACCAAGCTGCACATCCGTCCAGGCAAAGAGAGCGTCACCCAGAAGCTCGGACTGAAGGGGACCTTCGGGCTCCAGCAGATTCACTTTACGAATCCCGATGTGCAGGACAAGGTGGATATGTTGAGCCTGCGAGCCGAAGGCCACCCCAAGGAAGCTAAGCCTGGAGCCGAGGACGTGAGCTCTCGCATGACCGGAAGATTTTTAATGAATGACGGCAAGCTGATGCTGGACGATCTGCACTACAGCCTGCCTGGGGCAACCGTGCAACTGGCGGGCGTTTACACTCTGGACGGCAAAAAGTTCGATTTCACCGGCAAGGTGAGAACCCAAGCCAAGCTATCGCAGATGGTTGCTTCGCGATGGAAGAGCTGGGCATTGAAGGTAGCCGATCCGTTCTTTCACAAACATGGCGCGGGGGCAGAAATCCCGGTGAAAGTGAGCGGCACAAACTCCGCCCCCAAATTCGGTCTGAATCTCGGACACGAGGACAAGAAGTCAGATTAAGTTGGGGAATCACCGCTCTGATGCTTTGTATCAGGGCATGACTTCAGTCGGGCCGCACAGGCTCAACAAAATCCCCTCTCAATCATTGTAGATAAGGCCGTGAAGAGCAACCAGAAGCACACTCAATCCGGGCAGCACGCCAACCGCGAGAGGCAAATGCCGGAAGAACCATCCGGTCACCACCACAGAAATAAAATAAACTGACAGCACCGCGGCCTGCGTCATCAGCCGCTCTTGGAATGCGACATTTTGTTCCGGAGCCCGCGGCCCCTCGTGCCTTGCCAAATGCACCAGGCCGCTCAGCAGCGTGGTCCAGGTTCCGGTGATGTACGTGGTGACGATGCCGGGAAGCTTCAACTGCACCATCGCCCCGCTTTGCATCCCTATCGCCAGCGCGAGGGTAGCCAGGAGAAGATCGAGGCTGGGCGCGTGGCTGGCGTGGAGATGAACCGCGATCCAACCGCCCTCAGCGGCCAGCAACAGCAAAGCTTCCAGCAGCAGGGTCCGTGAGATCGCCCTCGACCAAACCGTGTCCGGTCGTACGCTCCCGGTCAAAAGCGAACCGAGAGCCGCTCCGACGACATAGCATCCGAGAGCGATGAGAGGATGAAGGAAATCGCCGTGATTCTGAAACACGGCAAGCCCCAGCAGCACGGTGTTGCCAGTCATGTTGGCCACAAAGGCGTGACCCAATCCAAAATAGCTCCACCCATCCGCCGATCCCGCCGAAGCAGCCAGGATCAGCAGACGCAAGTCGCGTTCGACCGAGCGCACGGATAACTCCTCAGACCTGATCGCGAATGGGCGGAGAGCTTTCGGTTGGGCGCTTATCGGCCGAAGGAATAACTCACTTTTAAGACTCCCGAATCGATGCCAGGGTTCGCCACACTGCCACTGCTGGTGCTGGTGTTGGCAAGATGATGATACCGATATTCCATCTGGATGGAGCGGGTGTGGCTTTGATAGATCTCCACGCCGCCACCGAATTCGAAAGTGTAGTTGAACGAGGAGCTGTTGAAGACCGGGATGTCTCTCGGTGAAATCGCGAAGCCGCCCAGGCCGGTGACGAACGGTTGGATGTGCCGGTGTGGAAATGCGCTGAGCTTATAGCCCAGGGGGCTGAAGCCGCTCACATAAGTCGACCGTGTTCCGCCAACGTAGGTTGCGGTACCAGCGTACACCTGGTTCTGTGTCACCAGAATCACGTTTAGAGGAGTGCTATTTACCGGCTTTTCCACAGGAACGGGCGAAGCAAACGTCACCAAACCGGAATAGGTAGGCTGTTCCGGAAACTTCAGCATGAAGCCGGTCATCGTAGGGTCGGTCAGAGTCATGTAGGGCCGCACCTCGGCCAACCACGAACCGGTCACGTTGGATTTGAGAAAACTTCTTTTTTCGAAACTGGCCCCCAGCGCGTTGATCTTGCGTCCATCGGCATAGCCAAGAAGCATGTGACTGGAGTCGTTGGAATACTCGACAAATCCGCCGAAAACCATGCGGTTCGAATAGACACTCACGTCCTGCGCCCGGCTTACGGCGCAGGCAGTTAATCCCATCAGCAGGCACAGGCCCGCTTTGCGTGTCCATTGGTGAAAGCGCTTGCTTGGTAACATCCGATCCTTCTCCTCATGCGGTGAAACGCACCGCTGCGCGTAGATGTCCGTGACTTCCGAAATCTGCGCGGCCGGGGGGGACCGGGCATTCTCCTGTTTTGGACCCGTACAGAAGATAACGGTATTCAGCAGTAAACTTTTCAATCTCTCGATCAAAGCCCCGGGGGGTGGGAAACTTGTATCGGGATAATGAATACAACTACAGTCACAGTCCTGATTACTGGCAGCTTCTGTTTGAGTCATTGCTGCCTGATTTCAAAGCAATCCTAGCACCCGCGGTAACCACTCCTGCACCGCGAATTGCCTGGTGTAGGGAAATAGTCACCTGCTTTTTGAAACTTTGGTGACGGACGGCCCGGGCAACCCGCGGTAGATGGCGCACATCTCCTCCCGGTTGGGAAAAGCCCACGCGGCGTAGTCTTCCTCGTTCATCGCAAAGTCCTCTCGCCAAAGGCGGTTAAGCCACGGGATCCCATCAAGGATCGACTCCAGTTCCGGGTGGATGTAGACCAGGTACAACTCTCGCGGGAGCTGCGCCAACGAGGCTTCCAGGTTGTGAAAAACTTGCTCCATCACTGGTCCGGTAAACGAATTCCACAGGTAGATAACCAACGGCACGGGTGGCCACCGGAACTCCGCCGCATCCCCCTGGATCGAGGTGACCGGCGGTCGATTGCGTGCGCCGGTATAACGCGCGATGTTGGCCCGGGCGACGCGATCCAGCTCAGGGGACAACTCGACCCCAATGATCTCGCGAAATGGATAGTCCGAAGCCAGCAACAGCGCGCGGCCCTTCCCAGATCCCACGTCCACGAAGCTGAATCGCCGGTAATCCAGTGCCAGCCGGTCGCGTAGGGCCTGCATGACAGAGTGAAACACCGACGGCGCTACCGCAAAGTAACCGTTGTTGTATAGATCGTGCTGGTGGCCGGAAGGCAGCTCGTAGACCAACCCACTGGTGTCCACCCCGAACCGCTCATCGAACGGGTGCACCGCGCGATAGGTGCGGTACTCGCCCTGCTCCATGCGCGGCCACGCGGCTTCCTGTCTGCTGCCCAGTTTGTGCCACAGTCGGTTGATGGCTACTCCAATCCCAGGCTCTTCCAGATGGCATCCACGCGAGCCCGGGTGGAGGGATCCATGGCAATCATCTGTGGCCACGGCCGGGTAAAGCCTTCCGCCTTCCATTTACGGGTTGCGTCAATGCCCATCTTGCTGCCGTAGTTGGGAAGGCGCGAGGCATGATCGAGCGAGTCGATGGGGCCCAGCGTGAACTGGATGTCCCGCTCGGGGTCGATATTATTGGCCACCCGCAGCGTTACTTCGCCCACGTCCTGCACATCGCAATCCTCATCGACCACGATGATGCACTTGGTGAACATCGCCTGACCCAGCGACCAGACGGCATTCATCACCTTGCGCGCCTGCCCGGCGTAGCTCTTGCGGATGGCCACGATCATCAGGTTGTGAAACACGCCTTCCACCGGCAGGTTTATGTCCACAATTTCCGGGATGGTCAACCGCATCAGGGGCAGGAAAATACGTTCCACCGCCTTGCCCATCCACGCATCTTCCATGGGCGGCTTGCCCACGATCGTTGCGGCATACACCGGATCCTTGCGATGGGTGATGCAGGTGATATGGAAGACGGGGTATTCCTCTTCCATGGTGTAGAAACCTGTGTGGTCGCCGAACGGGCCTTCCATGCGCAGCTCGTCGAGCTCCACATAGCCCTCGAGAACGATCTCCGCATTCGCCGGCACTTCGAGATCCACGGTCTCACACTTGACCAGGTCGACCGGCGCCTGGCGGAGAAAACCTGCAATGACGAACTCCTCCACCTCTGGAGGTGCAGGCACGATAGCGGAAAAAGTGGTCGCGGGATCGGTACCGATCACCACTGCCACTTCGAGCCGGCGGTCCTTGCCCTGGGCCAGAGTGATTGCGGGTAAGGCCGTTGTACCGCCAGCCGTCTCAGCCATCACCCTCACGCGAGCGGCACGCATATCTCCGGAAGCATCGGCGACCGCCGCGGCTCGCAGCCGTTCACGAAGGTGCTCGGCCGCCACCTTCTGTCGTTGCCAGTGCATGCCCGTGGTCTGGCCGTCGTAGACCTGCATGCGATACATGCCGACGTTCCGTTTACTGCTCCTGGGGTCCCGGGTAATCACGCAGGGAAGGGTAATGAAGCGGCCGCCGTCCAGCGGCCAGCACTGGAGTACAGGAAAATCCAGGACGCTGAAGTTTTCCCGCAGTATCACTTGCTTACACGGTGCATCATCTGCGGCCACCGTGCGGGGGAAGAACCGGCCCACCCCGGCCAGCATGGGCAGCATCTTCAACTTGCCCAGCAGGCCCTCCGGCGACTTGAGGTTGAGCAGAGCTTCGATTCGTCCCGCAACGTCGTCAAGACTATCGACATCGAGCGCCATCTTCATGCGCCGCTCGCTGCCAAACTGGTTCATCAACACCCGGCCGCCCGGGTATCCTTTTACCTTTTCAAACAACAGTGCAGGGCCACCCGGAGCGCCCTTGGTTCCCGCGCGTTTGCCCCATTTGGAGACTCTATCGGTAATCTCGGCGATCTCGAGAATTGGGTCTACCGGCTCCTGGATGCGCTTTAACTCGCCCGCTTTATCAAGCGTCTTAATCCAATCCCTAAGGTCGTCGTATGCCAATGCAGTCTCCAAACCCCACTCACCATACTATCCGGGCTGCAAGACGTTTGACCCTGACCACAACCTGTTTGGGCCGCCCGGGTCGCGGAAGGGATTGAGCCGTGCCGATAATCCGCGGTTTTCACACACGCTCTTCAGCCCGTACACAAATCCCGCAGAATTATTCGGCCTAAGGGCCGAATGTTTATGCCGGGGATGAATCCCCGGCATACCCCGAAGACGAGTTTTTCCGCAGTCTGTTTTTCCGCTGAGGTACGTTTTTCGAGATGCGAAAGGGAAAGCCGTACCTTATGGCCTGAGCCTAGAATCTACATATTGCAAGTCCCGAAGGGACGGCTGAACTTAGCCCAGGACGTAGTCCTGGGTAGAGATTCGAGAGACGAAAAGTCCCGTTGGGACGACTGAAAATGCCCAGAGGCAATCCCAGGCGCTTCTGTCAAGATGTTGCGCGATTGAGAGTTCCCGATCCGCATCCAAATCCCGGACACCATGTCTTGATAACTTTTCCAGACTCCAAAGCCAACTCAACAAGATTGCAGCGAATCGGGGCTACTCGCCGCGCATCCAACGGTCCATCAGGGTCTGCGCACAGCGTGCCCCACACAAATGCCGGACCTTCGCAGCGTGGGAGAGCAGGACATTCCATGCCGTCAACCGCAGCATCGGCTGCTCAGGAGCACTCGGAATGAGCGCAGCCGGTTCGGTCAACGCCAGCCACCAGTCCTCCGCGTCGCCCCTCGGATTACCGCAAACATCGCAGTGGTAAGTCTCTGTAAACGCCATACCAAAAATCTCTCCATCCCGCGAGGCCGTGCGTGTCGCCGTACGTCACCTCGAACCTAGGGCAAGCTAACAGGGCCATCGCCTGGGGGCCATCCCCGGAAGTGGGGATCCGCTTTCATTCCGAGGCCCGGGCCGCATCACCCGTAGCGAATGCCTTGGGACGCAAGTGCATCCCTGGCCGAATTGTCATCGATCCATGGGGCAAAATAACCACCAGTGCCAGGCTTCTGTCCAGGGGCGTATCGACTTCGTTACATCGGTACCGAGCCAGGGGTCACGCGATACTTGCGGGTTGGTCCTCGTACTGCTCCAGCGGGTACCCAAGCTTTTTCCACTGGTCAAAACCGCCCAGCAGCGGACGAACCCGGTAGATTCCGTTCTGCCGCAGCTTCATCGCCATCTTCGCCGCCGTCGCTTCACTGGGACAAGTGCAATAGAGAATCACGTCGCGGTCGCGCGGGATCTCTCCGCTGCGCTGCATCAGGCTCTCAGGGGAGAGCCGGATTGCCCCCGGCAGCACCCGCGGATCGGGCAGATAGTCGAGCGGATGGCGCAAGTCAACGATATAAGGGTTCTGCCCTCCGTCCAACATGCGCTTCAACTCCACCGGGTCCAGGCGCGAAGTGCGAACCTGCTTCAGAAACGCCTGCTGCTTCCAGATCCGATAGCCCAGGAGGCCGGCGATGGCGAGCAGGAAAATTGCGCCTGCAAAATGGCCCATGAAGGAAAGCGCCCCGGGATGCACGCGCAGAACATCACCGAAGAAACGGCCGATCAGGGTAATCGTTGCTGCCCAGAACAAGGCGCCGGCCAGATCGTAAGCCAGGAAGACCCGATACCGCATCCCCGTCTGACCGGCGATGGGCGCCGCCACCGTGCCCAGACCGGGCACAAACTTGGCCACCAGCAATGCCTGCTCGCCGTACTTGGTGAAATAGTCCTCTGTCTTGCGAACGCAGGTAGACCTCTCAAACGACAGCCGGCAGACCAGCTTCACCATGGTGCTGCCAAAACGCTTGCCCAGCAGATACCAGAGCGAATCGCTGACGAAACAGCCGGCCACCGCAGCAACCAGGACCAGGGGGAGGGATAACTTGTGCGTCGCGGTCAATGTGCCTGCCGCCAACAGCAGGGGCAGGCTCGGGATGGGGACGCCAAGCTGCTCCGCCAACACCCAGAGAAAAAGGATGACGTAGGCGAAATGCAGGAAAAAATCGAACGCTAACGGCATATCGCAGGCTGCCTTCTAAGGTCTCAAATATAGATGATAGCTAGACGGAAAACGGTTCGTAAGCACGCATTCCCCACTCCAACGTGTACCTGCCCAGGAGCTGGGCCGCACTTCCTTCAGGTGGGAGCCTATGGCAGGTCGCGCCCCCATCACCTGATTTGCAACCGCCAGTGATAACGTGACGCAAATCAGTGACTTGTGCGACCCCGGCCAAGGCTGAAACAGGCGCGAGCCTGGCATGGAGGCGTTAACACCAGCCACCTAGTAAAATTCCCCAGAAGTACAGTCGGGTTTCGCTCGTGATGGGTTCTTTTGGATTGCCGCGTTCGCACTGCCGGTGTCTTCGGTCCGTGGTCGGAGTCATCGCACTGCTCATGAGCGTGTCGCTGGCGGTCGCGCAGCGCACGGATGGAGGGATGGTCCGGGGCACAGTCGTCAACTCGTCTGGAAGCGTCGTAGGCGATGCCTCGGTCAGGTTGGAACAAGAAGGCGTTCCGGGCGCCAGGGAGACGAAAACCAGCGCTGCAGGAGCGTTCACGTTTTCGGCCCTTCCCGTAGGTAACTATCAACTCAGCGCCCAAAAGGCAGAACAGCGCACTCGCTCGGCCACCGTTCAAGTCGGATCTTCCGGAGATGAAAAGCACGTCGACCTCGTCCTCAGCGTAGAGGGCCAGGACAATGGACAATCTCCGGTCCAAGCCATGGAATTCGCCGATAAGCCCAATTTCACGGTAGCCGGGGTCACCGATTGGACAGCCGTGGGCGGCCACGGGTCGGATGCCACCCTGCGCACCAGCGAAGCGCTCGCACGCGAGACGCTCACTCTAAAACCGGACGATCCGGCGAAGCATGGCAATGAGTATGATTTGGCGTTGGCCTACAAGGAATCCGGCGATTACACCCGGGCGCGTGAGCACGTTCAGAAAATGCTGGCTCAGCAAGACAATGCGGATCTGCATCGCCTGTTGGGTGAGCTTGACGAGAAAACAGGTGATCCTTTGGCCGCGGTTCATGAGGACGAGCAAGCAGTCCACCTGGATCCCACTGAACAGAATTATTTCGCGTGGGGCTCAGAGCTATTGCTGCATCGCGCCGTCTGGCAAGCCGCAGAGGTTTTCAGAAATGGAAGCAAGGCCCATCCGCACTCAGCCAGAATGTTGACTGCTCTGGGTACCGCTCTCTTTGCCGCTGCTCTCTACGACCAGGCGGCGGCCAGTCTCTGCGCTGCTTCGG
The DNA here is from genome assembly GCA_963830325.1 of uncultured Acidobacteriaceae bacterium. Classification (GTDB taxonomy): domain Bacteria; phylum Acidobacteriota; class Terriglobia; order Terriglobales; family Acidobacteriaceae; genus PALSA-350. The sequence goes on along the minus strand of CAWHMV010000016.1, from coordinate 486,772 downwards.
ATTTGAATCCATCGGATCCCGAACCCTACAGCTTCATGGGCAGGATAGAGATGGCCTCGCCGAAACCCCTGGCTTGCATTGAGCCGAGACTGGCGCGGTTTGTGCAGGCGCAACCAGAGAATTCACTGGGGAACTATTTCTACGCCATGGCCATCTGGAAGCGCCAGGAGCAGTCAGTCGACGACCAGCCAGTCGACCCCGGGGCCGAGCACCAGGTAGAAACTCTGCTTACGAAAGCAGTGGCGATCGACCCGAAGTGCAGCGACGCTTATCTGCAGCTCGGCATTCTCTATTTTTCCCAACATCAACCTGAAAAAGCGATTGAGTTTTACACCAAGGCGATCCGGTCGGACCCGCAACTCGGCGAGGCGCACTACCGGTTAGGCGTAGCCTATGATCGGATCGGATCGCCGGAAAAGGCCGCACAGGAATTTAAACTCCATGACGAGATCGAAAAGCTGCAGGCTGCTGCCGTCGAGCAGCAGCGGCGAGAAGTGAAGCAGTTCCTGGTAGTTCTCGATGGGCAGCCGGGCAAGCAAAAGTAGGAGGCTTTTCATGTTCAAGTTAGTGGCGGTACTGCTGGCTCCCTTGATGGCATTCGCGAGCGACCTGCCGAGCAAGAAATATCTCAACCTGGCCGCCGTCAAAACCATGGTGGCTGCTTCCGAAGCGAAAGCAAAAGAACTGAACGTGAGCGTAACGATTTGTATCGTGGACGAAAGCGGCAACCTGCTCTTTCTAGAAAAGGGAGATACCGCGTCGCTCAACACCCTGCAGTTCGCGCAGAAGAAGGCTCGCGACGCCGCCGCCTATGGCAGCCCTTCCAGAGAAGCAGCGGAATCCATCAAGAAAGGCAACGTGGAAGCCCTTGCTTTCCCTAACTTCTTCCCCAACCAGGGAGGCCTGCCTATTCGCGTCGACGGCCAGCTCCTGGGCGGGATCTCGGCCAGCGGTGCCAAGTCTGAAATCGACGAGCAAATTGCGCAAGCAGGGCTCGACGCGCTCCAGGCAAAGTAGTGCGCATCACTTTGGTGGAATCCCGATTGGTCTGACAAGCGGTGTATTATGAGAAAAAATAGTCGCCAGGTTGAGCGACAGTACAGTTCAGCAGCACAAGCTCTGTGAGCCGCCAGTCCCGCCCACCCACAGGCATGAACATCAGGGAAGTAGCAAAGAGAGCCGGAGTATCCACAGCCACCGTTTCACGGGTGGTGAACGGCACGGCCCCTGTGGACGCGCGTACGGAAAAGCGCGTCCGGGCCGCGATCCAACGCACCGGGTATTATCCCAACACCCATGCGCGCACTCTCGGGACAGGCAAAAGCTACATCTACGGCCTGATCATCTCCGACATCGAAAATCCATTCTTCCCCGAGCTGGTGAAGTGTTTCGAGCGCCTGGCCGTTGAGCATGGCCACGAAGTCCTGATTGCGAACACCGATTACCAGCCAGAGCGCATGGAAGTGTGTGTGCGGCGTATGTTGGAACGCAAGGTGGACGGGGTCGCCATCATGACCTCGGAGATGGACCCGGCGCTTATCCAGATGCTCAGCGGCCGCGGCATTCCCATCGTTTTTCTGGACACCGGGTCCGTGGGACACGGGATCAGCAACATCTCCCTCGACTACGACAGCGGTGTGGATCAGGCCATTGACCACTTGACCTCGCTGGGGCACCGGAAGATCGCCTTTGTCAGCGGCCCGGTCAATCTCGCTTCTGCCAGGACCCGCTATGAAGCGTTCCTGGCGTCCCTGCGACGCAAGAAGCTCGAATGCAGCGAAGATTTCATTCGTGCAGCGAACCACCGCTTCGATGGAGGTTACGCCGCAATGTTAGACATATTGAAGCTACCCGTGCGTCCGACAGCCGTGTTGGCCTCGAACGATCTCACCGCCATCGGCATCATGGGCGCCGTGTATGCTGCCGGCCTGCACGTTCCCGAAGATATTTCGGTCGTAGGCTTTGACGACATTGCACTCAGCAGCTTCATGCCCCCGCCCCTGACGACGATCCGCGTCTCGCGTGCAGAAATCGCTGAGTTTGCCTTCACTTCCCTCTACGCCGCAAGCCACCGTGGAGAAAGCGAAGGCGTCACCCACATCGTCCGTGCCGAACTAGTAATTCGCGGCTCCACCGCAGCAGTTCCGCCGGAAGGTTAGTGGAGAGATCTCTGCGGTTTCACTCTTACTCGCTATCGAGGCTTGATAATCCCATCACCCTCACGAATCGTAATAATCTGATTCGCCTTGACCTGACTAAATTTCTCAATCTTCTGCGTGGTGGGCCACTTCACCTCAATTAAATCCACCGTCTCAATCTTCCCCAACCCAAAATGAAGCCGCAGGTCACTCTGCGACATGACGCTGGTGCCGCTGTGAACCTCATCCATCTGGATATGCTTCCCCGTCACCACCCGCACTCGCGCGCCAATCGCAGTGCGATTGCACTTGGTTCCCACCAGCTTGATCTTGATCCAATTCTGTTTGTTGCCGCCCTCATTACGAAGCAACGACGGCAAATCGTTCATATTCAAAATCAGCACATCCATGTCACCGTCATTGTTGTAATCGCCAAAAGCAGCGCCGCGACTGGAGAAATGCTCGCTGATGCCCGGCCCCATCTCCGCCGAAACGTCTTTGAAACGCCCGTTCCCTAGATTCCTGTAAACCAGCCGAGGATTCTTGAAAGTCTGATCGAAGTGGTAGTTATCGATCTCAGGATAGACGTGGCCATTGATCTGGATAATGTCCTGCCATCCGTCATTGTCGTAATCCACAAATCCGCAGCCCCACGCTACATAACGATTGTTAACCCCCACCCCGGCAGCAAAGGTGACGTCACTGAAGGTCCCATCGCCATTGTTGTGGTACAGGTTGCATGTGTCATCGGCAAAGTTGGTCTTGAATATATCGAACCAGCCGTCACAGTCATAGTCTGCGACGGCAACGCCCATTCCAGCCTGTTCATGTCCGTTGTCGCTGTAGGCACAACCAGCCATAACGGCGATATCTGTGAATGTGCCATCGTGGTTGTTCTTGAACAGGATGCTGGGTTCGGAGTCCACTGCGACATAAATGTCCGGCCATCCGTCGTTGTCAAAATCATAAGAGACGGCGGTGATCGAGTATCGGGGGCCAGGCTTCAGGATCCCCGACCTCTCAGAGACGTCGGTAAAGGTCCCGTCTCCGTTGTTGCGATAGAGGATGTTGGTATCGGCCGCAAGACCGCGCGGACCGCACATGATAGGAACGCCCTTCCACTGGCAGTAGCTGGTGTTGCTCTCGGGAGGGATGGTATCGGGGTCCAACTTGAGGTAGTTGCAAACGAAAAGATCGAGATGACTGTCCCGGTCATAATCGAGAAAAGTACAGCCTGCGCCCCAACGAACCTTCGCCTGGTCAAGGCCGGCTTTATGCGTGACATCGGTAAAGGTGCCATTTCCGTTATTGCGGAAAAGAATGTTGTGTCCCCAGAAGCAGCAGAACAGGTCGTCCCATCCATCATTGTCGTAATCGCCCACGCAGACTCCGGTCTGCCAACCGGTACGCCCCAATCCCGATTTTTCGGTGATATCGGTAAAGGTGCCATCGCGGTTGTTTTTATACAGATGAGTGGTCGGTGCTTTTCCGGGAGGCCAATGCGCATCGAGCCGGTCTCCGTTGGTGAGGTAGATGTCCAGCCACCCATCGTTGTCATAATCGAAAAAGGCAAGGCCACTTCCCTTGGCTTCAATGATGGACCGTTTGTGGTCTGCGCCGCCCCACACGTTGGGGCTGGTGAGACCGGCTTGCTGCGCCACATCCACAAACTGGACCGGCGACGTTGTGGGAGCGGAGACCGCGGCTTCCACCAGACCGGGGTTTTTCCATTTCCACAGGGGAGTGGCAAGAGCCTCTGTCAGTGTGCTGCCGAGCATGAAGAGAGATGAGCCTAGGAAGCGCCTTCGCGGAAAAATCATAGCTTGCGATGATTATAGAGACTCATCGGGTCGGTACCTTGGGGAACGGATGGGGAACCATGCCCGTGCCTTCTTTGACCGCGATGATGGTATCGATGGGTACGTTCGCCAGCTTATCGACCTGGCCGCTGGGCCAGGTGATCACCAGCGACTCGATCTTGGATCGCTTGCCCAAGCCAAAATGAATGCGCGGATCGCTGGCCGACATATAGCTGCCACCGCCCTCGGCCTGCTCCACATGCACAAATCCTTCCGAAGTCAGTTTCAGTACGGAGCCGGTGCCGTCCCGGTTGGATTTTGTCCCGATCAACTTCACCTCCAGCCAATGATTGGCATTGCCTCCGTCATTGCGCAGCAACTCCGGATAATCACCGCGGTTGTTGATTGCAATGTCGATGTCGCCATCGTTGTCGAAATCCGCGGTAGCCAGACCACGCCCCGCGACCGGGCGAAGAAAATCGGGACCGAGGGAAGCAGACGACATTTCGAAATGACCGTGGCCTAAGTTGCGGAACATCAGCAGCGGTTCTTTGTAGGAGACCTCGCTGTGATAAAGGCTCACGTTGTTCAACATGGCGCCATTCAATTGCAGGATGTCAACCCAGCCGTCGTTGTCGTAGTCCAGGAACTTGGCTGCCACCCCGCTCAGCAGCCTCGCTTTTGCGCCAATACCGGAGCGGTAAGTATCATCCGTAAATGTTCTGTCTCCGTTGTTGAGGTACAGCCGATTCAATTCGAAATCAAGATGGGTGATGTATACGTCCAACAAACCGTCGCCATCCACATCCGCGGCATCTATGCCCATTCCAGCCTCGTACTTCCCATCTTCGCTTACCGCCAGTCCGGAAATCAGCGACACATCCTTGAACGTACCGTCGTGGTTATTCAGAAACAGGAAATTCGGCCAGGTGTCGTTAGCAATCGCAATATCCGGCCAGCCGTCGTTATCGAAGTCGGCCAGCACCACTCCCATTCCTTTCGATTCGGGCAGGCCGACCCCCGACTTGTCGCTCACGTCAGTAAAGGTGCCATCGTGGTTGTTATGGTAGAGCTTGGTTTTCTGGCCTTTGTAGTTGCCTGGATTGCAGTAGGAACGATAACCAGGAGCGCGTTCTCCGCACCAGAGGTTGTTGGTTGGGCTCCACTCAATGTAGTTGGTGACCACCAGGTCGAGCCACCCGTCCTTATCGTAATCAAACCATCCAGCACTGGTTGACCATCCCCCCTCGTCGGCAAGTCCACTTTTGGCAGTGACGTCGGTGAACCTGCCATCGTGATTATTGTGGTAGAGAATGGCGCGCCCATACCCGGTCACGTAGAGATCGGGAAACCCGTCGTTGTCGAAATCTCCGACAGCCACACCTTGTCCATAATGTCCTTCGCCACCTACGCCGGCTTTTTCAGTCACGTCGGTAAACGTTCCGTCACCGTTGTTGTGATAGAGCGCTGAGCGCAAGGGCGCGGGAGGTTTGTAAATGTCGGTCGCGGCAGATTGGACGAAGTAGAGGTCCATGAGGCCGTCCTGGTCGTAGTCGATCCAGGCGACGCCGGTACCCATGGTTTCGAGATAGTACTTCTCGTCGGTTTGCGTGGAATCCTGAAGAAAGGTGATGCCGGCAGCCTTGCGAATGTCAGTGTAGCGAACAGGGATAGGCGTATCCTGCGCCTTCGCGGGCTGTTGAGCACCAGCCCGGATGGACTGGACGGATGCGGCGATCAGGGCTATCAGGATGCCAAGCCAGAGTCGATGAGTCACGTCTCAGAGCGTCCTGTCGGCGAGCGATAGCGCCAGCCGGAGCAACTGCTGCCTGTTGGCCATGGTCATAGGCTCCTTGGCAGCCGGGGAAGTCGCCGGAGCCTGCGCCAGGACCTGTTCAATCCGGTCGATGTCCAGGGCACCGCTTTGGCTGCTGTTCTTGAATCGGTTCAGGACTTCTTTAGCTTTGTCGATCTGTCCGGTTTCAAAATAGAAAACACCCAGGGTCGAATAGCTGCCAGGCCACTCTGGCAGGAGATCAACCGCACGGGCCAATTGATCAGCGGCTTGCGGAGTGTTGCCTTCTAAAGCTGAAACTATTCCGAGGCCCCAGAGGATTTTTCCGGAACTTGGGACGCGCGCCTGGCCCCTCAATAACGTCTGCTTCGCGTCAGCAATGGAGTTTTCGCGAAGCTGCAGCAGAGATAGCGAGAGATAGTCCTGATCATTGTCCGGATTTCGCGTCAGGGCATCTTCGTACACCTGCGTGGCGCGAGTGGTGTCGCCCAGGTGCGCATAGATGTCTCCCAGCAAAGCAAGATAAGCGTTATCTTTGCGCCCTTGTTCTGAAACCTGACCGGCGGCATCGAGTGCTTCGGCATAGCGGCCTTTTCGGAAGTAAGCGTCGGCAATGTTAAACATTACTTCGTCCGACCCTGGGTTCGCCCGCAGCGCATCGCGGAAGTGCTGGATGGCATCGTCGTACAGGTGATAACGCGCGAGCAGAACGCCAACTCCATTTTGTGTGCGGTAGTCGCCTGCGCTTAATTTGTCGAGCTGAGCGATGGTGGCTTTTGCTTCGGCCATCTTTCCGGATTTGAGAAAAGCTTCGGCGAGCAAGTACAGATCCTCCGGCTGATCTGGATGCTTGCTGATCTCGTCGTGGAGTTGCGTAATATCGAATTGATTCTGAGCCTGGGGAGCCAGCTTCGAGCGATTATCCACATAGTCGAAAAGGTGCTCATACGGATATGGACCGGTTGGAGCGTCTTTGGAGAGTGTTTGAAATACCTTTAGATCGCGATCGGCGGCCTCGGTCTGGTGCAGACTTCGCTCCACCATCGCGAGCTTGTAATATCCGGTCGCCGGGCTATGGCTAACCTCCACGTATTTCCTGAGCAGGTCGGCGGCTTCTGCATATTTCTTGCTCACGATGCGCAGGTTGGCTAGCTCCAACAGCGCGGCGGCAAAGTCCGGATTGTAGCGGAGCGCCTGCTGAAACATCGCTTCGGCTTTTGCGTCGTCTCCCTGCCGCTCTGCTATAAAACCGAGATTAAATAGGCATGCGCTGTTGTGAGGATCGAGCTTGAGGCCGTCCTGAAAATACTGTTTTGCCTCGTCGAATCGCCCGAGATGCCGGTAAGAAATGCCAAGGAACAGGTTCGAGCGCGCTGATGGATCGAGTTTGATAAGGTTTTGGAATTTTTCGATGGCCTTGTCCACCCTGCCTGCCATGAAATAGCTCTCGCCCAGCGCGGCCAGTAGATCGGCGCGCTGTGGGGCGATCGCAAGGCCCGATTCCAGAAGCGGTATCGCATCTTCGTAATAGTTCTGAGACATGCTGACTCGGGCCATTAGAAAGATCACGTCCGTATTCTCGGGCGCAATTTTGTGAGCGCGAACCAGCAGGTCGAGTGCGTCGAGGGGGCGCGACTCATTCGAATAGACCTGAGCAAGCAGGTGCAGCGTGTCAGGCGAGTCAGGTTTCAACTTGAGTGCGCGGCTTAGTACGAATTCCGCTTTGGAGTATGCGCCAGCGCGAAGGTAGGCTTGTCCCAGGTTGTATAGGATCTCGAAGGTGCCCGGCTGCAATGCATCGGCTTTTTCTAGTTCTAACTGAGCAGGCTTGTATTGTTTTTCCGCGGCCAACATGATTCCGAGTGAGAAATGAAGCTGGATATTATCCTTGTTCTGGGCCGAAAGTTCGGTTGCCAGCCGCAAGGCCTCCGCGGTGCGGTTGCTTGTGAGATAGGCATGAATCAAATTGAACTGTGTTGCGACCGTCGCAGGACGCACGCGTTCAAAGTGCGAAATGGCTTCGCCGCCCGATCCTTTGCTCATCAGCAAGAGGCCAAGGTTGTAGTTCGCATCGCGGTTGCCGGGATCAGTCCGCAAAACGGTTCGAAATTCATTCTCGGCCAAATCAGGCTTCTGCTCAGATATATAGACATTTCCCAGGTTGTTGCGAGTCTTTGCTGAGCCAGGAGCGAGTTTCAAGGCATGCTGAAATGCTTCGACAGCATTGCTGTAGTCCTTCTCGTCGACGTAGATAAAGCCCAGCATGTTGTAGGCTTCAACGCTGGCAGGATTACGCTGCAGTTCCTCTTGCACCTTACCCCTCGCCTGATCGAATAGGCCCTGCCGGCGTAGCTCTTCAGCCTGCTGGAGATTTGGGGAGGGTTTGGAAGATTGTTCTGCTTCCCTGACGGTAGCGGAATGATGAGGCTGCTGGGCAGCGAGCGTCAGGCTGCTAAGAAGAAGCAAACAGAGACTTCCGGCCCGGCATAAGCTCGACGCGGTGGACCATGCAATCGCGATTCTGGTTGCTTGCCGCATGAATACGCGACTCACCATCCACACATACCGTCGCCGAGTGCCCATCAAGGCAGCGATTTTAGCATTTCGAGGGCCTGTTGTGCCCCCCGATGTTGAGGTTGCACCCGCAGCAGTTCCAGCAGCACTTCTCTTGCCTTCTCCTTATCATTCTGCGTCACGTATTGACGGGCAAGATTCAGATACGGCTGATCGAAGTCTGGAGCGACTCGGATGCACGTCTTGAATTGGGTTTCCGCACTTGTATAATTCCCGGCTCGAACATAGAGAACGCCGAGGTTATTAAGAGCCTCGGGATAACCTGGACGCAGAGCGATTGCCTTCTGCAGGTAGTCCGCCGCCGACTGCGTTTGCCCTTGCTGAGCGTAAAACATCCCGAGGCTATAGTTAGTCTCAGGATCATCGGGTTGAATTTCGAGCGCGCGATTCAAAAGCGTTTGTGCCTTGTCAAACGCGCCCTGCCGGCGATAAAGATTTCCCAGGTTGAGCAAGGCGATCGCGAAATTCGGTCTCTGACTGAGTGACTGCTGGAAGTCCCGCACTGCTTCATCGGGTTGCCCTTGTTGGGCCGCGATCATACCAAGATTGTTCCATGCCTCTGGATAATTCGGACGCAGCTTCAATGTTTGTTCAATATATTGACGCGCCTGCTGAAGATCATTTCGCCTCAGGTGGAGCGTGCCCAGGTTGTAATGGGCTTCCGGATCGTCCGGTTTCTGAGCGATGACCTGTTCGAAGGAGGCGGCGGCAGCGTCGAGGTAGCCATGCTGGTAGAGCGCCACTCCGTAGGTGAAGTCATTGCGCTGGAACGCATCGTGATAGCGCACGCCGCCAAACGGAAGCGCTTTTCGCATGCGATCGGCTGCGGTCGTTGGGATAGCCTTGATATCCTCCAACAATCGCTGAGGATCAATCTGCCCTTGATACACCTTGACGATCAGGCCCTCTCTGTCGAGCAGGAAGGAGGTGGGAATTGCGAGGTCCCTGCGACGGTCGAAGAGGTAACGGTAGATGATGTTATAAACGCCCGCCACATCTTGCGTCGCAAAAACCACAGGAAAGGAGAACCTCTCCAGCGCCGCAAACGACCGTGCCGTTCGCATATCGCCCGCGTCGTCAACGTTTACAGCTAATATCTCCAGCTGGCCTTTGGCCAGCGCCGGCTGGTTCTGATGGAGAAGCCGCAACTGGTCGGCGCAAAGCGGCGCCCTAGTCGCCCAGAAATTCAGAAGCACGTAGCCACCCCGCAAACTTCCCAGTTCTCGCATGTTGCCCGCGAGGTCGGGCAGGGAAAATGTCGGTGCTTTCAAGGGTTCAATCAGCCACGTGTCTATCTGCGAGGGCGGCGGTTCTAACTTTAGCGGTGGTCCAGCTTGCGCATAGGCCTGAGGTGGTGCGGCGAATGGCTTGGCCACAAATTCAGCCGAACCCTCCTCAATTGCGATCCGATGGTTGACCGGGATACTTTCGAATTCCTGAGAAAGCCCACTTGGCCAGCGGACTGTGGCTCGAATGGCGCCTTCCGGCTTTCCAACGCCAAAGAATATCTCTTTAGCGTGCTGGGCAAGAAACCCGGATCCTGCCTGCAAATACTTCGTCTGGCGGAGGGCGCCCACTTCGATTGTGATCGAGGTTCCGATGGCATCGCGGTTGCTCTTTTGTCCCTGGAGGCGGAACGCGATCGATTGACCAACTTCCTTCATCACGTTGTGCAAGATCCGCAATTGCGGGGCATTCCGGTTCTTAAGGATGACCTCTAACCGTCCGTCATGGTCGATATCGGCGAGAACAAAGGAGCGGCTGTCCTCAGGAAAGTCCAATCCCAGCGCGCCTGAAACCTGGGTGAACGTGCCATCGCGGTTGTTCGCGAACATGACATTTCGTTCATAGCCGCTCCAGGAGCGGTCTGACCGGATCAATTCATTGATGGCATTCCATCCATGCTCGTAAGCCAATAAGGGGGTAGCATCCTCAGGCGATTTCGCTACCACCTGCCGCCAGAAAAAACTTGCCAGGTCGTTCCGTTCCGGGGCGGAGATGTATCCATTGGCGACGTAAAGGTCAGGGTAGCCATCGTGATCGAAATCCCAGAAATCCGAAGACCAGGACCAACGGCCCATCTCAACGCCCGCTTGCTGGCTGATGTCTTGAAACCTTCCACTCCCTAGGTTTCGATAGAGCGCATTGCCTCGCGCGTGCCGCCGGTAGAGCGCGCGGATCTCTTCCGGCGCTTTTTCGTGAAAGCGCTTTTGCCCGGAAACCCTCTGGCCCGCGGACGACCACATATCGGCAACGTAGACATCCTGTTTGCCGTCGTTATCGAAATCCGACCAGCTCGCGCTCATTCCAGCCCCCGGATCGTCGATGCCGGCTTCGCCTGAGACAGCGGTGAACGTCCCATCACCGTTGTTGCGGTAGAGGTTGCTGCGCCCGAAATCGTTGGCCACATAAAGATCGGGCAAGCCGCCGGCAGCGTAGTTGCCCCAGGCGCAAGCGAAGCTATACCGGTCGTTCTCGGCATTCAATCCTGCCGCCTCGGTCCTGTCTACAAAGGTTGCGTTCCCTTCGTTGTGCAGCAGAAAATTGGGTGGACCATTCCGGGCATCGAAATAGGGCACCGGATAGTGATACTGGTCCAGTCCCAGGTAGTAGCTATAGAGGCAGAAGTAAACGTCGAGACGTCCGTCACGATCGTAGTCGGCTATAGCCGCATGCGTGAACGTTCCCTGCGGAGGACGCTCAAACTTGAACGCGTCGCGCTTGATCGAGAAGGTCCCATCCCCCTGATTCAGAAAAAGCAGGGGACCGCTGCCGCAAACCACAAGAAGATCCTGGCGTCCCTTGTTTTCAAAGTCGGCGAACAGGGCGCACGAAGTATTGTCCAGCACTCCGACCCCCGATTTTTCTGTTACGTCTTCCAGCGTCCCGTCGCCCCGGTTGCGGTAAAGCCGGTTTGGCAGGCCCGACGGCTGGCAAACATAGAGATCGTCGAAACCGTCATTGTCGAAGTCACCCGCCGCTACACCATTGTTGCCGTAAACGTCTATGCCGCACGCACCATCCAGAACGGTACGCCAATAGTCGGAGCCACGAAGCATCTGGTTTGTGTACGATTCCGCTCGGCCGAGAGTTTGCGAGGTTATGTCGACAAACATCGGCCCGTGCGTAACGCTGAGTGTTTCTTCGCTGGCCTCCCACCTCCGGGCTTTCCACCCCTCTGATGCATTGCGTGACCACTCGGTGTGCCATGATCCAACTCGCTCTTCACGCTGCTCATCGTTCCTCCTGGCGACAATGTCATAGCGGATATTCAGGCGAACCGTCAGCGGGGCGCTGGCGATTTCTTCGATACCGGTAATTTCGAATTCCGCAGTCTCCACCCCCGTCTCCATCGTTGAGACCTGCCCCAGCCAAGCCCTGATCTCCTGGAGAAATCGCTCCCGCCCGGGAACAACCTGGCCGTCAAACAATCTTCTCGTGATAGTGATCCCGTTCCCGGCACGCAGCGTGATTTCCCTGGCCGGAACGAGCGGGGAGGCTTCGATCGATGGGTCCAGTGACTTTGCCAGGGCTGAAAGGTCGCGGGCCGATGCCTTGAGCGCCTGGCCCCACTGTTTGAGAAGTGACTCAATTTCCCAGGCATATTTTTCAGTAACGTAATCATCGGAACCCGGAGCGACAAGACGGAGGACATCTTCCAAAGGGGAGGCTACCGGATAGTGGGGCGTCAGACGAATATCGGAGAAAGGGAGACCGGCGTTCCGATTCGGGAGGCCCTTCGGGGGACCGAACACAAACGAGTATCCGTGGAAGGGAGCCGGGCGGAGGAGTAGGGGCGCCAACCCCATGCTCTTTAGGATTGCCCGCCGGGAAGGGAACTGGATCTCGTTTTTGTGACGCGACATCCTTAAGGTTCCCGCCTGCAGCATTCTTACGCTTGGTGTAAACGAAAAGACTGGATTGACAAGGCCATTCCGTCGAAACTCGGGGTCCCCGACACGCGATCTTTCCGTGACGGGGTGGAACGGAGGGCACCGCACGTCGCCCATGCCATCACAGTAACAGTAAACGTGCTCTTGTCGGGTGTCTGCATGCTGGCGCCAAGGGCAAATCCAGGCTGAATCACCTCAGCCAAACGCCGCGACTCACCACGTGCCGAGACCTCATCGCCCCAAAAAAAGACGATCTCGACCTTCACCCGCCCGATTTCCACCTTTCGGTGGAAACGTTCTCAACCTTTTGGTTGACAATTGTTATTTGTCTGGAATAACTTTCCTTTCGGCATCAATGTAACCGGTTACTGGGCCCCTGCAGAAAACGGTTACTGGGCCTCTGTAGAAAATGAGTACGCAATCGAGTCAGCGCCCGACAGCGCAAAAATGACCGTGGTTTCAATGACTTGGAGGTTTTTCGGATGGGCTATGATCGCAATTTCTTCCGCCGGTTTAAATCCTTTGGCTGCATAACCCTTACATCCTTCTGCTTGCTTCTGGCGCCCGGCTTGCTTCTGGCGCCGCGTGCATTCGGCCAGGTCGATGAAGGATCAGTTACTGGATTGGTTCAGGATGCCAGTGGCGCGGTGGTTCCCAACGCCAAAGTGACGCTCTTGAACACGGGCCAAGGCTTATCCGTGGTGACGACTTCTGACAGTTCCGGCACATACACCTTCTCGCCTGTCAGAATCGGGAACTACTCCGTGTCCGCCACGGCTCCTGGCTTCTCTGTGACCACCCAGCAGAACGTGAACGTGGCCGTCAGTCAGAATGTGCGTGTGAATATTGAACTCAAACCCGGCGTCGAGACTCAGACCGTTGAGGTGACCACCGCACCGCCCCAGTTGCAAACCGAGGATGCGTCGGTCGGGCAGGTGGTCGACGAGCGGAACGTGAACAACCTACCTCTGAATGGACGCAACTTTACTTTCCTGGCCCAACTGGCAGCCGGCGTGAACACTCCGCAGGCGGACACTCGCGGCAATGCGGCGAACGGAGCCTTCTCCGCCAACGGTCTGCGCCCAGCGCAGAACAACTACCTGCTGGACGGCATCGACAACAATTCCGATAACGTGGACTTCTTGAACGGAACAAACTTCGTCGTTCTTCCTCCGCCCGACGCGATTGCGGAATTCAAGGTCCAGACTTCAGACTTCAGTGCCGAGCTGGGCCGTGCCGCGGGTGCCGTCCTCAACGCAACAGTCAAGTCCGGCACCAACGAAATCCATGGCGCAGCCTGGGAATTTTTCCGCAACGATGTGCTCGACGCAGCGGACTGGTTTGAAGATAACAACGGGATTAAAAAGGGAGAGCTGCGCTGGAACCAGTTCGGAGCTTCCGTTGGCGGCCCCATCATCAGGAACAAGATCTTTTATTTTGGTGATTACCAGGGTTTCCGGCACGTACAAGGCAACACCCAGTCTGGAATCGGAGTGCCCACCATGTTGCAGCGCAACAGCGGCTACTCCAATCTTTCCGAGTTGGTCTCGGCGAATGCCTCGAGCGCGGCGCGAGCCGATGCCCTGGGACGTCTCATACCCGTTGGCACAGTCCTCGACCCGGCAACCACCCGGTCAGTCACGGCCGGCACGGTCGATCCCGTTACCGGCATCGCGGCAGCGTCTACTGGTTATGTTCGCGATCCGTTTGGTATCGGCACCTGTGTGGGGGGGACGATTTCGCTCGCTGCCTGCTCGGGCCTGAACCAAGTTCCCGCCGGCCGCATCGATCCCAACGCCGTCAAGCTGTTGAATCTTTTCCCACTACCAACCGCCGGTGGAGTCAGTTCAAATTTTGCAACCAGTCCCAACCTCTACCAGCACAACAACCAGTTTGACGTCCGGGCCGACGTCAATGTATCCGACAAAAACCAGGTATTTGCGCGCGCCAGTTATTGGGACAACCCGCAATTTATTCCGGGGCCCTTTGGGGGCGTCGCGGACGGCGGCGGCTTCCAGCAGGGCGTCCAGACTGCAAAGTCTTTTCAGGGTGTGGCGGTGTATACCCATCTATTCTCGCCGACTACGGTCAATGTAGCGAGGCTTGGATGGGACCACCTGCACACCTCACGATTCGGGCCAGAAGGCTCTACATACGGCATTCCGGCGCAATACGGAATCCCGGATATCCCGCAGGTGAGTAATAACGGCGGTCTGCCCGCATTCGGATTTGGTGGGCTGCAGACGTTGGGCGCCAACAACTTCCTGCCTTCGGACGAAACCACCCAGACGACTCAGGTCGTCGACGACTTTTCCAAGGTTTACGGCGCTCACAGCTTCAAGATGGGCATTGAATACCAGCACGTAGTGTTCAACACCCTCCAGCCCGCCTGGGCGCACGGCCAATTCGACTATAACGGCAGCTTCACGGATATTCCGGGCAATAACGGCAGCACCACGGGTATCGCACAATTTATTCTGCCGCCGACAGCCGCGACAGTTCCGAATGGAGTCGATTTCTCCGGAGGCTCTGACGATGTCCGCTCCTCTAACATCAACAAAACATACGACGAAAGAGCCTATTTCGCGACTTACTTCCAAGACGACTGGAAAGTCAGTCCTAAGCTGACTCTCAATCTCGGCCTGCGTTGGGAATACTTTGGGCCCATTAACGAGACAAATGGCGGCCAAGCCAACTTCGTCCCCAATTATAATGGGACTCCGACGTTCATCATCCCGGCTTCGGGCAAGGACAATAGGCAATTGTCTTCGACGGCCAATAATCCGTCACTAGCCGGCAACGGCTTTATCGATGTGCTGGCCAAGGATGGAATTACGATTTTGTCGACCGACAAATACGGCCAGGGATTGCTCAAGCCGCAATACAATAATTTTGCGCCGCGCTTCGGCTTTGCCTATGAAGTATCCCCGAAGCTAGTGGCGCGCGGCGGTGTGGGTCTCTTTTGGAACGCTTTCGAGAATCAGGGTTACGGACCGAATATTGGTGAGAATTATCCCTTCGTATACAACTTCGAGTACAACCCCAAAGTTCCTAACGGCTCCCCGACCGGCTTATCTAACGTCGCCCCTGTTAGTTACAACACGCCGTACGCTACCTGCGCGACAGCAGGTCCGGGTCAAACAGCGACCTTTGAGTCCGGCTTCTCCTGCCATTCATTTACCCCTCTTGACGTGAACGCATCAGGCTTAGGGCTGCAGGGGCTTCAGTTCAATTTCGTAGATCCCAAAACCCTCGCCGCTAACCTCTCTTTCCAGTATGCGATCACTCATTCAATGTCGGCACAGGTCGGTTATGTACTGACAAAGGCCGACAATCTTCAGATGAATCTTGGCGCGAATAACGTAACCGCACTCCTGCCGTACAACGCCAGTACCACGGGCCCGGTCGGTGGAGGAACCCTGGGTCAAGAGCCGTTTCCAGATCTCGGAGGTGGTTCTACTGGGCGAATGATTGGAGCCAGTGTTTACAACGGATTGCAAACCAAGCTCGAAGATCAGTTCTCGAGCGGACTGAATTTCCTCCTCACGTACACATTTTCGCGAACCTTTACGGACGCCGGCGACTTGCTGAATGGCGGCAGTCTGAGTGGCGCTCGCGCACCAGATGTGCCGGGCTTTGGTGTTCGTGGAGATTGGTCACTGGCCTCTTTTAACGTCACCAACGTATTCCATTTCAGCGGCGGGTACCAACTACCGTTCGGCAAAGACAAGTCTTATCTGAGCAACACAGGTAAGTTAGGGAATGCGTTCGTTGGAGGGTGGACCATAAATTGGATCACTACCCTTCAGGGCGGCCAGCCTCTCTCTCTCGGTTGCCCAACCGCCACGACAAAAGGCACCAACTGCAACGATGTGACCGTACCCGGGCAGAGCCCGAACCTCGGAGTCAAGGTCACGAAAAATACAAGCGGCAAATTGACTCCGTATTGGTTGGGAAACCCGAAAGCCTTCCAACAGCCTTGCCTGTTGGGCGGAGATGCAACATCTAATCCAGCCGGATGCGTACCTACGACTGGTTTCGGTTATCTGGGCAACCGTCCGGGGACGACTACCGGGCCGTCGTACCATCGGTTCGACTTCTCCACATTCAAAAGCATTCCGATCAATGAGCGCTTCAACATGGAGTTCCGGGCTGAGTTCTTCAACATCGTCAATCATCCAAATTTCAATGCTCCGGGATTCGGCGGCAACGGCGTTGTCTCGATTTCGAACTCAACCAACTTCAACAACACTAACTTCGGCGCCATCGGATCTACCCGCGATGCTCCCAACGCTCCGAGGCAAATACAATTTGCTTTGAAGTTGTATTACTAGGCTAAGATGAAAACACCCCGTAAAGGCCGCTTTCCGTGCGGCCTTTCGGGGTGTTTCTGCGTAGCTTCGCTCACGCGGTAACAACAAAGGTGAGCTGTGAGCAAAAAGTACTGGTCCCAGCGGATGGTTCTTAGTTCTCTTGTGTTTTGCGCGGCGCTTGCCGCAGGCCAGGACCATCAAAACCAGACCCAGGCGAACCAGACCCAAACATTGGATCGTCAGTTTCAATCGGCAGTCTCTCAATATGACGCAGGACGGTTTGCGGAGGCTGCGGCGCAGCTGGAAGCCCTGTTGCCCTATGCGCCAAGGACCTTTGAGGTTCATGAGCTTTTGGGGTTGGTTTATGCCGCACAGTCTCAAGATGCTAAGGCCGTAGAGCAGCTCCAAATCGCCGTTCGATTGAAGCCGGATTCGGCAGCCGCCCGAACGAATCTGGCAGCCAGTCTCTTCCATTCAGGCAAATCGGAATTGGCGGAGGGGCAGTTTCGTAAGGCTCTTGAACTGGACCCTCGCGACTACGATGCTAACCACAATCTGGGTGAGCTCTACATTCAGTCCAGAAGAATTGCGGAGGCGGTGCCACTGCTGGAAAAAGCGCAGGAGATTCGTCCTTCTTACGACAATGGGTATGATCTCGCGCTGGCGTATTTTCAAACTGGAAAGCTTGGTCAAGCCAGGCAACTCGTTCAGAATCTTGAGCACATTAAGAACATCGGAGAACTGCATAACCTGCTGGCTCAAATCGACGAAAAGAGCGGTGAGTTTGTGCCGGCGGTGAACGAATATGAAGTCGCTGCACACATGGATCCGAGCGAGGGCAACCTGTTTGATTGGGGTAGCGAACTCCTTCTCCACCGCACCTACGAGCCAGCCATTGACGTGTTCCAGGAAGCTGTCAAACGTTACCCAAACTCACCGCGGCTCTTCATCGGGTTAGGCATGGCTCTCTATTCGCGGGGTACATACGACGAAGCAGTTAAGGCCCTGCTCACAGCTGCCGATCTAAACCCTGCTGATCCTCGCTGTTATCTTTTTCTCTCCAAGGCCTACGATAGCTCACCGAACCAGGCACAAGACGTGATCCAGAGATTCCGCCGTTTCTCCGAGTCGCAGCCAGGTAACGCGTTGGCGCTTTACTATTACGCGATGAGTTTGTGGAAGGGAAAGCGGGCCGAAGACCCCGGCTTCGATCTTCGGGAAGTGGAATCGTTGCTGCAAAAGTCGGTGGCTCTCGATCCGAAGCTTGCAGAAGCCCACGTGCAGTTGGGTAATCTCTACGCCGATCACCATGAATATGCGAAATCCATTCCGGAATATACGAAGGCGCTCGAGGTGAATCCCAACCTTCCTGACGCCCATTACCGCCTGGGACAGGACTATGTTCATCTTGGCCAGAAGGATCGCGCCCAGGCGGAATTCGACGTTTACCAAAAGCAGCGCGCACAGCATATGGCCGAAGTCGACAAGGAAAGAGCAGAAGTCCAGCAATTCGTCTATGCGGCCAAGGCAGCGGCGTCCACCAAGCCGCCCTCCAATCAATGAGCGACACACCAACCACTCCTCGGCAAGTCGCCCGGCATCTCGGCCGCACCCGGCGTGACTTCCTGCGCGATGCGGCGGGCGTGGCATTGGGATCCACGCTGATGAGCGCCAGCCCCTTGGTGCGAGGAGCGGCGGCCGCAAAAAAAAGAAAGACCATCGTCATCACTTTTGGCGGGGGCGCTCGCGACCAGGAAACCTTCGCCCCCGAGGGGCAGGAGAATATTCCTAACCTGCTCCACCAGCTCATCCCGCAGGCGAGTTTCTTCACCCAGGTAGCGAATCAGGGTATTCTCGGCCACTACGTGGCCACTGCCAGCCTGGCCACCGGAGTGTACGAAACTCTCAACAACTTCTCCGCGGTGCCTCCCCAACATCCAACAGTCTTCGAATACTTTCGCAAAGACTTGCATCGGCCGCTCTCCGATGCCTGGGTGGTTGCTCCCAGCAACGGGTTCAATCGCATTGGCGAGAGCGACTATCGTTCTTACGGTTCCGGCATGGGAGCGCGCGTAGTGCTGCCCAAGCACCTGCTCACTGCGGCCATGTCCGGCAGTCCCACGGATTACGAGCACCTGCTGCGTGACAACTACGAGACTCCTCTGTACACCCCGCAACTCGCGGGCGGCGAGTTTGAGCTACAACAGCTGGAAATGATCCTGAAGCTTTCGGTCGATGACTTCAAGGCCCATGCCCGCACAGTGGCCAGTCCCGACGAGCTCTCCATGTACATCGCGCGAAGGCTGATGCAGCAGGAGTCGCCCAGTCTTCTCTGGATCACCATGCATGACATCGATATTGCGCACGCCGGCGCCTACTCGCTTTACGTGGATGCCATCCGGCGCACCGATCGCCTGTGCGCGGAGCTTTGGAAAGCAGCGCAAAGCGAACCCGAGTACGCCGGCAACACCACCCTGTTTATCCTGCCCGATTTTGGACGCGATGCCGACCAGGATTCCGGCGGCAACGGATTTCAGCACCACCGCACCGGCGACGCAGCTTCACGCACCACCTGGATGTTGGCCCTGGGCGCAGGCGTGAGGCAAGGCGTGGTCTATGACCGCCCCATGCAGTCGATAGATCTCGTGCCCACGTTGGGTGCGATGATGGGATTTTCTGCCGCACTTTCCCAGGGCAAGCCGATTAAAGAACTGGTGTAATCGCATGCTTCCAGGCGATCTCAAAGCCGATCAGTTCGCAGGGTATCCACCTCAGGCGCGGAGCCTGGCCGTTGCCCACCTGGAGGCGCTGCGACAGCTGCCGCTTAGCTTTCTGCCCAGCCTGCTCCGCGAAGTGATCGACTACGATTACAAATTTCCCGCCGAGTGCGCATCCATCGATAGGGAACTTGCCAACCTGAGTTCGCTATCTCCTCTGCAGGTAAAAGATTGGTTCCAGGCCTTCTCGCAATTTTCTCTTTCCCCCAAGCTGCAACAGTCCGATTGGATCAATCATCCGGCCCAGTTTGTGGAACAGCTGTCCGCCTACTTGTGGACCACGCAGCAGTTGGATGGGTTCCGTAAAGCTGCGACCGTCTACGGGGATCGCCTGCAGTCAGCGATACCCGCGGAAACCATGCCCACGCGCCGGCTAGGTATTGCAGTGATCGGGCAGGGCGTTGACACTTACGACGCGCCGTTATTTCGCAACCTGCGCCAGCACGGCGCGTATTTTGGCGGAGTCAAACCCGACAACGGACTATCGCTGTTACTGAATGCGGTTGCGGCCAGGGCCAAAGCCCATCCAGTGGCATACGGCCACTGGTATATCGATGGAGGTCAGCCGGCGGATCACAGCCCGTTGCTCAGCTGCGTGTCGTATGGGGCGCTGGAACCCGTGCGCGCGGCGTTGCTGCGAAACATCCAGACAGAACTGCAGCGTCCGGGCATGGGGCCGGAGGAACTGCGCACTCATCTGGCGAGGCTGGTCCCATCAGACCTCGGTATGGACAGCGCAGGAGACGAGGTGCTCGGCCGCTTTCAGGTCAAGCTGCTCACCGAGGGTTCCGGGACGCAAATATTCAGCACCACGTTCGCTCAGTGGACAGCCCGTGAGGCCCTGCGGCGGGCCCAGCCGCTCACGGTGATGGTGCGCTTCGCCCCGCGGCAACGGCAGAGGCCGATGAATGAGTTGCTGACTAGTGTCCAAGGCAACGCCGAGCCAGATTTGGCGGGCTCGTTGGTGGACGCGGACATGGGCGCCTACTACAACTGGCTCAACCAGCAGCGCCTGCCGGGAGCCGACCAATCCGCCTTCCTGGTATGGTTTGAAGGCCATAAACAGGCCCTGGCCATCGGCCCCTCCATCCCCCGCGGAACCGTATCCACCACAGTAGCCGATCTCAGCGAACTGCTTGCCCTGGTCGTCTCCTGAAACTGCCGTTTTAGCTTCAAAAATCCAAATTGAGTCCCGCAGGGACGGCTGAACTTAGCCCAGGACGCTAGTCCTGGGTTGGATTTGAAAGGACGACGAGTCCCGCAGGGACGGCTGGAATTAGGCCGCGACGAAATCCTGGAAAATCTTCAGCCGTCCCTGCGGGACTTAATCATGTTTCATGATGTACCCAGGACTAACGTCCTGGGCTAAGTTCAGCCGTCCCTGCGGGACTCAGCTTGGAAATGGTGTTCTCAAGCACGCTCTTTAGCCCCTGAGGTACGTCTTTCCAATCGTCTGCGGCGAACCCGGCTGCGGAGAGAATTGACTTCGCCTCATATCTCTCGAAAAGCGGACCTCAGCGGCTTCTGAAGCCGTCAAGCGCGCAAGCCATTTACGGCACGGCTGAAGCAGCCGTGCCCTTCGTTCGACAGTCTTCCGCAACCTCTAAATGCCTGTGAAGGCTTCATGTGCTAATTGGCCAACTGAAATATCTAATTTGGGCAAGTCTGGCTGAACTTAGCCCAGGACGCCAGTCCTGGGTACATCATGCGACATGATTAAGTCCCGCAGGGACGGCTGGAAGTTTTCCAGGATTGCGTCGCGGCCTATTTTCAGCTGTCCCTGCGGGACTGAGCCTGGAAACGGACTTCTGACCCACCCTCTAAAGGCCGTACAAAACACCTTTGTGATGAAAGCGGCTAAAGGGCCCAACACCCACTACTTCACCCGAACCGTAGGCTCCACCGACAACCCAGGCCGCAACAAATGATCCTTATCCTCATTCCGGTCCGTCAAATCAATGCGCACCGGAATCCGCTGCACCACCTTGACATAATTCCCAGTAGCATTCTCCGGCGGGAACAAGCTAAGCATCGACCCCGTCGCCCCACCGATCTGGGTCACCTTCCCGTCGTAGTCGCGTCCATAAGCATCCACATGAATCTTGACCCCCTGCCCGGGACGCATCAGCCTCAACTGCGTCTCTTTGAAATTCGCCGTGACCCAGATATCGTCCAATGAAACCAGCGTCATCAAATTCTGCCCGACACTCACGTTCTGCATCACTTCCAGGCTTTTCTTGGTGATGATGCCGTTAGCCGGGGCAATAATCTTGGTGTAGCTCAGGTTCAATCTAGCTTGCTCCAGGGCAGCCCGCGCCTGCTGCACCTGTGCAGCCGCCTGGTCCGCCTTAGCCTTTTGAATCTTCACCTGGTCCGGCGCCGTTTGCGCGTTCCTCAACTCGGCCTGCGACTGCACCACCCGGTCGCGGGCAATCCGCACTGCATCCTCAGCGGCAATCTCGCTGGCCTTTGCTCCCAGCAACGCCGCCTTCGACGCATCTGCCGTGGCCACCGTAGCGTCGAACTGCTGCTTGGAGATCACATCCTTCTCCACCAGCGGCGTATACCGCTTCAGATCCAGTTGCGCTTTGATGTTGTTGGCATCCGCCTGCTGTACTTGCGCCTGCGCCGCTTCCAACTGGCGCTGCGCCTGCTGCACCGTCGCATCGGAAGTGCGCACCCCGGAAGCAGCCGACTGCAGGCTGGAAGCGGTGTTCACGCCAATGACCGGCACATTCACCCGCACCGCTTCGTAGTTGGCCTCGGCGCTCTCCAGGCTGGCCTCATCCTGCTGCACCGCCTGATCAAAATCCCTGGGATCGATCTCGGCAATCAAGGTCCCGGCCTGCACGGACTGGTTCTGCTCCACGTTAACCCGGATCACCTGCCCGGCCACCCGGGCGCTGATTTGTATCAGGTGACCATCCACCTGTGCATCGTCGGTGTCTTCGTAATACGAAGAATGCCACCAGAAGAGCAGCGCGCCCACGATCAGAACAGCGACCACGCCGATGACGATGAACCTGCGTCTCCCCTTCTTGCGGGGTGGACTGTCGAGATCCTGCTGGTCATTGTTGCCGGCTTGGGGACCTTCTTCTTCCACGGTAGTTGCACGGCCTGATTCCGCATTCTGTTCCGCCACCGCTACTTACCTCCCACATAATCCTTGTAATTTGTTTGCGCAATGCCCAGCGCCCGGGCGAGAGACAACTTCGCCACATTGTGTTGGTAGAGGCTCGAGACCAGCTGGTCATCCGCCTGGGCCATCGATGCCTGGGCTTGCGATACCGCAAGATTGTCGGCCACGCCGGCCGCGTAACGCTGTTGCGCTTCGCTCAACGCTTCCGTCGCCAATTCCGCGTTGCTGCGAGAAACGGTAACCTGCTTGGCTGCGGCCTGAATATCGAGAATACTATCGCGCACGTCGGCGCTGATCTGCCCGCGCAGATCGTTTAACTGTGCCTGTTTCTGTTCCAGTTGCGCTTGCGTATCCCGCGCATCACCGCGCAATTTCGCTTCTTCAAACAACGGTACTGATGCCGTGCCCAGAACGTCGAAGGTTCCGTTGGAGTGGCCTAGCGTGGGCCCAATCAACCCGTAGTCGCCGGAAAAGGAGACTGTCGGGTAGCGTTCGGCAGTAGCCGCGGATCGCGAAGCCTTGGCGCCCTCTACCTGTTGCTGCAACGCCTGCAAGTCATGCCGATGGGCGATCGCCTGTTGCACCGCGGCATTGGGGTCCAGGGTGTCCAGCGCCTTAAAAGGAGCCTGGTCGCTCAATTCGTAGCTTTGTTCCAGGGGCAGTCCGATCGTGCGCGCCAGGGCAATCTTGTCTTTCTCATACTGGTTTTGCGCCGTGATCAACGTTTGCTGCTGGGTCTGGTAGTCCACCCGGGCGCGCAACTCATCCAACAGAGGCGCCGTCCCCGCCTGGTGGTTCGCCACTGCCTGGTCGAGCGACACCTTGGAGGTGTTTACCTGCGCTTGGGCCGATTGCACCCGCGACGCATCGGCGATGCACAGCAGGTACGCATTGCCGACCGTCAGCACCACCATATCCTTCGCATCCTCGATCGAAAGCCTGGCGCCCGCAAAATTATGTTTTGCCGCCAGGTAATTTCGCAGAGACGATATATTCAACAGCGACCACTGTACCGAACCCCGGATGTCCGTATATCCGTAGGGGCCGATGACGGCTGGGAAACCGGGTATCTTGAGACCCTCAGCCTCCAGGTTCGTCTGTTGCACAGCCTCCTTGGCGGAAGCATTGACGGTGGGCAGCAACGCCTGCAATTGCTGCAACTGCTGTGCGCCGGCCGATCCCGAGTTCGTGCCCGCAAGCACCAGGCCCAGGTTGTATTGCAATCCCATGTGAATCGCCTGATCGAGCGAAAGCGGAAGAACCCCCGGCACCGGCGCCTGCTTCACGATGCTGCCTTGGTAGGTGCTGCTATTTACTTGCGCCGGCGTCGCCTGCACCGAGGGCGCGCCAGAGCTACTGCCGGAAGACCCATTACCCCCTGCAGCCGGGAACTGCCCCTGGGATGCAGCCGGACCCTGTCCCGGGGACACGGCCGGGATAAAAGCCAGGCCCAGGAGCACCACCAGCGGTCTCCACCCAGTGCCCCACAATTCACCCGGCTTACGTCTCATCCTGCAATCGACCTCGGCATGCAACCTAATGGCCCTGAAAAAACGGCAGCACCAACTTCGATGCCGAATTGCTTGTGAACTATTCAAAAAGAAGGCCCGGCGCGCCCTGAACGCACCAGTTTCGTAGGAATAACCCGACAGGGACAAAAGCAATGGTCAAACGTGCGGATGGGTGACTTTTTGCCCGGGTCTAGGCCGGCACCAGCGCAGTCTGCGCGCTCATCAAGCAGGTAGCAAGCGAGCACAGCGCCTGGCGATAGGCGGTCCCAACCTGGTCTCGCCGCCACGCCTGCGCGCCCGTCGCTCCACTCTGGCGAAGGCTTTCCGCAGTCTGCTCCCCGTCTTGTCCAGCCACTGCACGCAACACAAAAATCGTCCGCAGGGCAGGTGCCAATCGTTCCAGCCATTCCCGCATCCCGGCGCGCCCCGCGCCCGAAATCAACGCACCAAACTGGTCCCCGGTTAAACCTGCTGCCCCAAGGTCATCGGTTTCAATACACACCGCGTCCGCCGGCTGCGAAGTTGGCACCACGAACGCTTCCGGGTACAAGCCGGCCATCCGCTGCACCGCAGTCCGCACCAGAAGAGTGCGCGCCTCGGCGTACGCCAGGGTCCCCTCGGCGCATGGGTCGGCCTCTACTTTGGCCACAACCTCCTCCACCAGGGAAACTGCCTCCTGCTCGTCGCCCAGCATCAGGGCCGCGATTTGAAAAAGCTGTAAAGCCGTATCCTCGGCCATCAACTCCCTGGCCTCCGCCACTGGGCCCAAATCCTGCTCGTTCATACGCATCTCCTGGGTAACCATCGGACAAACCGTTGGCCGGTCCGTAATCTTGTCATCTTCCATCCTCCCGCAACCTCTCTCCGGGCGTCAAATCCTCTGCCCAGCAGCCAAGATTACGAGCATAATTGTGCCTTTGGTCAGGGATTCCTCTCCTGTGCTTTTAGTAAGGTAGACAGAGTCAGTACAGTTGGTAGTCACTCTCCCTTTATGGACAATGTGAACAAGGATCCGCAAAGTCTCTTTATCGGCCGCGATGAATCGTGGTTAAGGTTCAATCGCCGCGTGCTCGAAGAAGCTTTGGATCCCGAGAATCCCTTGCTCGAACGGGTCAAGTTCCTCGCCATTACCGCGAGTAATCTTGACGAGTTTGTCGAAATCCGCGTCGCCGGCATCATGCAACGCATTGAAGACGGATATACCGAGCCGGGCTTTGATGGGCTCACTCCGCGCCAGACTCTGGATGTCGTGGTCGACTCTCTGCACAACTTCGTCCGCGATCAATACCGCTGCTGGACCACAGACCTCCGCCCCGCCCTCTTCAACAATGGCGTGCGCGTCCTCGGATGGGGCGACATCGACGAGGCCCAACGCGCCTTTGTCCTCAACTACTATCAGCGCGAAGTCGATCCGCTGTTGACGCCCATCACCATCGACCCGGCGCACCCCTTCCCCCGGGTCCTGAACAAAGCCCTCTGCCTGGCCCTATTGCTGCGACGCAAGCGCAAGGGCGCCACCGGTGCTTTGTTGGGCGTGCTCACCGTGCCCAGGGCGCTCCCCCGCCTGATACCTCTGCCCTCCACCTCCGGAACTCAGGATTTCCTGTTTCTCCACGATCTGATCGAGCAAAACGCAGTGGGCATGTATCGCGGCTATGAAATCCTTTCCACCACCGCCTTCCGCGTCACCCGCAATAGCAACCTCTATTTCCAGGAAGAAGAATCGCGCAGCCTGCTCGACAGCGTGCGTTCCGAATTGCACAATCGCCGCAAAGGCGACGCTGTGCGCCTGGAAATTGAAGAAGGCGCCGATGCCGAGATCGTCGATCGCCTGCGCATGAATTTCGAGCTCGACGACTCCCAGGTCTTTTCCACCGACGGGCCCGTCAACCTGTCGCGCCTCATGAACCTGTACACAGACACCCCGCGCCCGGACCTCAAATTCAAAGACTTCCTGCCTAGGGAACTGCGCCTCAACCGCCGTTCAGAAGACCTCTTCGACGAACTTCGTCACCACGACATCATGCTGCATCACCCCTTCGACTCCTATGACGCCGTAGTCAACTTCATCCAGTTGGGTTCGCAGGATCCAAGGGTCGTCTCCATGAAGCAGACGCTCTACCGCACCAGTTCCGACTCGCCCATGTTCAACGCCCTTACCGAAGCGGCCCAAACCAAAGAGGTAACCGTGGTGGTGGAGTTGATGGCGCGTTTCGATGAAGCTTCGAACATCCGCTGGGCGCGCAATCTGGAAGATGCCGGAGTGCAGGTCTTCCACGGGATTGTCGGGCTCAAGACGCACTGCAAGCTGGCCATGCTTATACGCCATGATCCGGATGGCGTGACCCGCCGTTATGCGCACCTGGGCACCGGCAACTACAACCTGAATACCGCGCGCTTCTATACTGACATCAGTTTGCTGACCGCCGATCCTGAGATCACGGCCAGCGTGCACAGCGTCTTCAACTACCTCACTGCCCACTCTGAATCCGACGATTACGCCCCACTGCTGGTGGCCCCGCTCACCCTGGCCGAGAGCACGATCCGCATGATCCACCGCGAAGCGGAACACGCCGCCGCTGGTCGCCCGGCCCAAATCATCGCCAAAATGAATTCGCTGGTCGAACAGGCGGTGATTGAAGAGCTTTACGCGGCTTCCAGAGCCGGAGTCCAGATCGACCTGGTCGTGCGCGGCATCTGCTCTCTCCGTCCCGGGATTTCAGGGGTGAGCGACAACATCCGCGTCCGTTCGGTAGTTGGCCGCTTCCTCGAGCACACCCGCATTTTTTATTTCGCTAACGGCGGCGAGGACGAAATCTATTGTGGCAGTGCCGACTGGATGCCGCGTAATCTGTTCGAACGCTGTGAGGTCGTTTTCCCCATCCGTGATGCCCAAATACGCAACCGCATCCGCAACGAAATCCTGGCCGCCTACTTGGCCGACACGGCAAAGTCACGCATAGAGACAGCTGCGGGCGACTATCCTCGCGTTCGCGGCCCTGAGGGCAAGTGTTTCAACGCCCAGGACTTTTTGATCCGCGTCGCCGAAGGCCGAGACAGCGTGGACGGCATTCCCGACCCTGCCTGGAGGCCGGAAGTGGTTGCGCCTGTCCCTGCGGCTGTCGCGGAATCCGCAGCCCCTACCAAGCGACGCCGGCGTAAGCCTGCTCCGCAAAACCTCGAACGCCAGGACACGGAAAAAGACACGGAAAAAGTAGACACGAGATTTAGCCCGTAGGAGACCTGCGGACTCCACGGCCGCCTCCTTAAAAGACGGGGGTGCCCCAGGTCTCGCTTTTGAGACCTGGGATCCTCCTAGTAGAGGCCTATCTCATCCCTTGTAATATCTCCAGGTAAGCTACCGATTTTTTTGCAGCTTCCAGAGCAGCGCCTCTCAGCCCACCATCAATTGGCCTGCTGCTCAACCAGGGTGAAACGAATCCGCCCGCCGTGTACGCCCACTCGCAACCGCCGATACTTCATCAGGTAGCCCACACCCACGATCGCAGCCCCAAGGCCCGAACCGGCGCCAATCCCCAGCGCCCACCGCGGTCCCCACGCATCCGCAACCCAGCCGACAATAGGCGCTCCGATGGGTGTGCCGCCCAGTGCGATTGCCAGCAGGATCGCCACCACTCGTCCCCGCATCCCAGGTTCCGTGGACAGTTGCACCATGCTGTTCACCGTGGTGGTGAAGGTCTGTGCGGACACGCCGATGAGGACCAGGGCCAAACCGAAAAGCCAATAATTAGGCATAACCGCCGACAGCGCGCACCCGAAACCGAAGACCGCGGCCCCCGCTAGCAGTAGCGCAATATGCGGTTTCTCACGCCGCGCGGCGAGCAGCGCCCCGGCTACCGATCCGACTGCCATGACCGATGACAGGAGCCCGTATTGGCTGGCTCCTGCATGAAACACAGTGACCGACATAGTGGAGATGAAGATAGGGAAGTTGAGGCCAAACGTGCCGATCAAAAACAGCATGAGCAGCATGGCTTTCAGGTCGGGGCGTTTCCAGACGTATCGAAAACCTTCCGCCAGGCTGCCTCGCGTTCGATGGGCTCTGTCCGTACGATGAAGTTCGTCCACCCGCAGCAGACTTAGCGAGCAGAGAACCGCAGCAAACGAGGCCGCGTTAATCAGGAAGACCCATCCCGAGCCAACAGCGGCGATGAGAACACCCGCAATCGCGGGCCCAATCATGCGCGCGGCATTGAAGGATGTGGAATTGAGCCCGACTGCATTGGAGAGATCCGCTTCGACCACCAACTCAGAAACAAACGTCTGCCGCGCCGGCGCATCGAATGCGGAGACACAGCCCAGCAGAAACGCAAACACGTATACGTGCCACAACTGGACCAGTCGGGCGACGGTGAGGATTCCCAATCCCAGCGCCAGTGCGCCCATGGCCCCTTGGGTCGCGAACAGAAGTTTTCGCCGGTCGAGATGGTCAGCGGCAAAACCCGTAAGCGGCAGCAGGAGAACTTGCGGTCCGAACTGGAGCGACATCACCACCCCAACAGCGGTGGCGTTGTGATGGGTCAGTTGGGTGAGGACGATCCAGTCCTGGGCCGTGCGCTGCATCCACGTGCCCACGTTGGACACGAACGCCCCGCCGGCCCACATCCGGTAGTTGAAACCCCCGAGCGAACGGAAGGTGCCATTCATCGTTCGTTCAGGAGCTCGATAATCTCCTGCGTGGTGCCGGTCTCACCCAGGCGCGGAAAGATGCGGGTGATGCTGTTCTGATGAGCGTCCGAGTTCATGTCCGTCATCGCGTCGACAGCAAGCGTCACGTGGAAGCCATTTTCGTGCGCGTGGCGCGCGGTCGACTCGACTCCGATGCTGGTAGAGACTCCGGCGATCACCACCTGGGTGACACCGAGGTCTCTCAGGTGCTTCTCCAGCCCGGTGTTGGTGAACGCGCCCCACGTACGTTTGGTCACCGTGTGGTCAGTGGGTTGCTGGTTCAACTCCGGGACCAGGTCGGTCCACCCGGCAGGGAAGTCTCGAGTACTCCGCGTCTGTTCTGCTCGGCCGGGCGCTCCACCGTCAACGTTGACCAGCACCACCGGCAATCCATGCCGGCGGAATGCATCAGCCAACTCCCTTGCCCGTTTCACCACCTCGTTCGTAGGGTGAGCCGTAGGCAAACCGAGGATGCCTTTTTGCAGATCGATAACCACTAGGGCGGTCTTCGGATCAAGAGTAGTGACTGGCATGATGTTCTCCTTCGGCGAGACGTTTGAGTAGCTCGACCGCCCTCGCAAGTTCACCTTGCTCCTCCGGTGAAAGCTTGTTTTGGATAGCTCGGAACAGCCAGTCTTCCCTCGCTGCTCGACCCGCCTTGGTCCATTCCTGGCAAGTGGCGGTGAGCGACAGGATGGTTTGCCGTCCGTCTTTTGGATCAGGTGAGCCGCTAACCAGCCCGGCTGCCTCGAGGGCGGAGACGGTAGCTCCCATCGACTGCGGCCGCATACCCTCAGCCCGGGCGAGGCTCGTCACTGTCGCTGGACCTTCACGGTCCAAACGGCTAAGCACCGATGTCTGGGACCAGGTGAGGTCCCCAAAATTGGCCTGTTCTCGTAGCCGCCGCCTCAGTTGACCGATCACAACCCGGAGGTCGCCCGCCAACGCCAGTACGTGCGCGTCATCCATGTCTCTAAAGCTAGCATATGCAAAGCTAAACTACAAAGTTAACCTTCATATAATCTGCTTGGGGGACCCTTACGGCGCACACTTTCTTTCAAGCCAACCGGGAATTTGCGCTCAGTCCGACAGGAGTCTGTGTCGTAACAAAGGCCGGAGGAAGTCGGACGGGTGCCCCTGTTCGCCCAAGCGGACATGGGCCGAAGAAGACGGGCGAGCCCTACGATCGCTTTTTGCCCGCTTTGACGCCTTGTGGTCCAGGTGAAAATCCCAAAGTGGGTTTCGTTCGGACCGCAGACGTAAACTGAACTTTGGCACGTCGTATCTACAACCTCGCGGAATGGTGGCATCTGCTCAGTCTGGATGCGCCGACGGTCGCTGCTCTCTGGTCCTGGTTCTTCGTCCGCGCCATGCATCTTCACCTATCGCTTCCCCAGGCGCTGCTTCTCCCGCTTGGCACTTGGTTGCTTTACGTCGCCGACCGCATTCTCGACGGACTACGCCAATCTCAGCCCGGGCTGCTTCGGGAACGCCACCATTTTCACGCTCGCCATCGGACCGCTTTTCTAGGGGCAGCCGCATTTCTTGGAGTACTCCTGACTTGGTCCGTACTCACCCACATGCGCCCTGAGACCTTGCGCGACGACCTTTACATCGGCATCTTTGCTCTGCTTTATCTATTCGCGGTTCATCGCGGCGCGTCGCGGCTGCCTAAGGAACTTGCAGTGGCCATCCTGTTTGCCGCCGCGACAGCCGTCCCCGCCTGGTCGCGCCTGAGCGTCGGCAGCGGTTCAGGCAAATTGCACCTCGCGCCCGCCATCATCTTCTTTGCCCTCCTCTGCTGGATCAATTGTGTCGGCATCGAAAAATGGGAGGGCGGTGCCCTCCACTTCACTACCCGCTGGGCCAGCCTGCACTTACGGCCGATCGTAACCGTAACTGCTCTGTTTGCGCTGGCCGCGGCCGTGCTTGCGCCTTCCCCGGGCCTGGCGGCGGTTTATCTGGCGGCGATGGTCAGTAGCGGTCTGCTCTTTACCCTCGACGCATGCAGTTCCCAACTCTCGCCCCTGCATCTGCGCATTGCCGCCGACGCCGCCCTACTCACGCCGTTGGCCCTGTTCCCCTTTGCCCGGTGAGTGCTTCCAATGCCAACTTCGATCGCGTCGCCCGCCCCTATCGGTGGCTCGAATACATGAGTTTTGGGCCCTGGCTCGCCCGCTGCCGCAATGCCCAGCTCGCCCATCTCACCGGCACCCGCCACGCCCTCCTGTTGGGAGATGGCGACGGACGCTTTCTGGCCCGTCTGCTGGCCGCCAATCCCACCCTGACTGCGGATGTCGTCGACTCCAGCCATGCCATGCTCACGCTTCTCGACCGTCGCCTGCGCAAGTCCCAGGTCCACCAGCGCATTCGCCTGCACAACGCCGATGCGTTGAACTGGAATCCCACGGGCTCCTACGACCTGATCGTTTCTCACTTCTTCCTCGACTGTTTCTCCCCCCACCAGTTGGAGCAACTGTTCGATTCTGTCCTCCCTCATGCACTTCCGGGAGCGCAATGGGTCGTCTCTGAGTTCGCCATTCCCCGCAATCCGTTCGCCGCCTGGTTCGCGCACCGCATCATTCGCTGGCTCTATCGAGCCTTCGGTTGGACGACCGGGCTCCGCGTGCGCGCCCTGCCTGATTACGCCGCCTCTCTGCTCCGCCGCGGCCTGATGCTTAGCCAGGACCAAAGCTATCTGGCCGGCTTGTTGCGTTCCCAGCAATGGACGCTACCTTCAGGCACCGTGATACAGAAGGAACCCCTGCAAGGGTGATCAGAAGGCAATCAGTAAAAGATTGTAGGAGAGGCACGAATGTGTCAGAGTTTTGGGATGGATAAGGACCGAATCATTGTCATCTTGCGGGACCACGCGCCGGAGCTGAAGGCCGCCGGCCTTGTCCATTTGCGGGTGTTCGGGTCAGTCGCGCGTGGCGAAGCGTCCCCTCAGTCGGACGTTGATCTGATGGCTGATTTCGATAAATCGAAACGCATCACGCTGCTGACTGTCGGGAGGCTTGAAAGCCGTCTCGCGGATTTGCTAGGCGTCAAAGTTGATCTGTCCTCTGCCGATTGGATGAAGGAACCCGTTCGCAGGAAAGCTCTGCGGGAGGCGGTTCTTGCCTTTTAGAGAAGTCCGTGCGCATTTACTCGACATTCAGGAGAGTATCGATCACATCGAATTCTTTCTTAAGGAAGTGGAGTTCGAGGCTTGCCGCGCAGACCTCAAGACCAAGTCGGCAGTTGACGGCAAATGCAGATTATTTCGGAGGCTTCCGTCCGGCTGAGGGACGGGGAAAACCTGTGCCCCGAGATCGACTGGAAAGGTCTGCGTGGAATGGGAAACGTTCTTAGGCACGGCTATCACAAGGTTGAGGATCAAATTGTTTGGGACACTGTGAAGCTTGATCTTCCTTTGCTGAAGGTTTGTGTTGATCGCCTCTTGTCCCGAGAAGAGCCCCCGCGCCGTGACCAATAGCTCACTAGCTTCGCGTTCCTACCTGAGCTACCCATTCCCCCACAAAAATGAACTAGAATGCCGCATGCCCTCCCTGCAAGTGCGTTCGCTGTTGGTATTTCCGTTTCTGCTTGCTGTATCCGCTTGGGGACAGGTTTCCGCAGTGAATTCCCCTGACGGAAAGCCACTCTCGCAGCGGGTCGTGGCCTACTGGATCGACGCCAGCGTCAATACCGATGCCAAGTCTCTCGACGCGTCGGAGGTCCTCGAATATCGCAATCCCTCCGATCAGCCTGTTTCCACCATCCCTTTTCACCTCTACCTCAATGCTTTCCGTCCCCAATCCACCTTTTCCCGGGAATCCCACCAGGATGGTTCGGATTCGTTCTACCGCAACGGGGAGCAGGGCTCCATCGATATCAAAAGCATCGCGGTTGAGGGGTATGGTGACATTTCCAAGACCATGCGATTCATAGCCCCCGACGATGGCAATCAAGATGACCATACGGTGATGGAAGTCACCCTTCCCAAACCGCTGGCTCCGACGGAGGTAGTTCGCTTCCAGATCGCGTTCCACGACAAATTCCCGCTTGCCGTTGCGCGCAGCGGATACAAACGGGACTTCATCATGGGGGCGCAGTGGTTTCCCAAGGTGGGGGTTCTCTGGCACGGCACGTGGAATTGCCACCAGTACCACGCCGATACAGAATTCTTTTCCGATTTCGGCACCTACAACATCAACCTCACCCTTCCCCAGCGTTATATCGTGGGCGCCAGTGGCATCCAGACAGCTGAACAAGCCAACTCCGATGGCACCAGGACCTTGAGCTTCCGCGGCGAGGATATTCACGACTTCGCCTGGGCTGCGTCGCCGCACTTTTTGGTCGCCGACGATGTGTTCGTGAACAGTCTTGGCCCGGTGAAGCTGCACGCCCTGGTCCTTTCCTCCCACGCTGACCAGCGCGACCGCTATCTCTCCATCCTGAAAGAGAGCATGCAAAAGTTCGATGAGTGGTATGGACCCTATCCGTACAAGCAGATCACCTTGATCGATCCCGAGCCGCATTCGGCCATCGGCGGAATGGAGTACCCGACGCTCATCACCGGCGGAACCGAGTGGTGGGAGCCCACGTGGTTCAACTTCGGCATGCGGGTGACCGTAGCCCATGAGTTTGGCCACCAGTATTGGTACGGCATGGTCGCCAGCAACGAATTTGAAGAACCCTGGCTCGACGAAGGCATCAACAGCTACAGCGAAAGCAAAGTGATGAACGCGCTTTCCGGTCAGAATACCTCCGCCGTGAACGCGAGCACCCTGTATGGCAGCGACCCCGAGATGTTGAGGATGTTTTATATCTCTCATCCCGACGAAGACCCCATCGTGCGCCCGGGCTGGAAATTCGCCGGTAGCGCAAGTTACGGCAGCATCGTGTATGGCAAGACCGCCACTGCCCTCGCCACGCTGGATGCCGTATTGGGGGAGCAGACGCTTCGTCAGGCCCTGCGCGTCTACTTCATGCGCTACCGCTTTCACCATCCCACCGGAAGCGATTTTCTGGATACGGTGGAAGAAGTATCCGGACGTAAAGACCTGGAGCCTTACTTTGCCCAGGCTTTCAAGGGTACCGAGGTGCTCGATTACTCCGTGGACTCGCTCACCTCCGAGCCCACTGAATGGTGGAAGAGCGGCGATGCGAGCGGTCCGTACCATACCAGCGTGATGGTCCGCCGCAAAGGCACATTTGTTTTTCCGGTGAACCTCGTAGTCGGTTTCGAGGACGGCTCGAAGGAGCAAGCTACCTGGGACGGCAATGACCGCTGGGCCCGCTTCTCCTGGGACAAGCCCTCCCGGGCCATGTATGCCCAGGTGGATCCGGATGGGAATGTCCCGCTCGACGTCAACTCGTTCAATAATAGTTACGTTCTGCAACGGGACCGCACAGCTCGTCTGAAATTGACGAATTACTGGGTTTTTGCCCAGCAGCTGTTGGGACAATGGTTATCGTTCCTGGTTTGAGAAAGCGCGGGGAAACTCACCGAGTGAGCATGACGACCCAATTACCTCTTTCAGGGCCACAACTTCGCAGCAAGCGGCCGCTACCCAACCTCCTTGCCCAGGGATTTCAACTTGTCCTGCGCAACTGGCCTTGTGTGGTGTGGGTGTATGCCGTCAATTTGTTCTTTGCTCTGCTTGCCTCTGTACCGTTCGCGACCGGTCTGAGCTCTTACCTTGACCACAGCCTTGCTGCGCAGAAGATTGCCGGCACGATCGACATCGCCAACATCGTGGAGTTGGTCCTCCACGTGCGGGACACCGGCTTTTACCCCATGGTCATGCATACAGCCGGGTGGTTTGGTCTGCTCCAGCTGCTGGTGCTCTTTTTTCTTTTCGCCGGTAGCGTCTTTGTGTTCGTCGCCGCCGAGCCGCCGCAGCTTTCGGTATTGCTGCGCGGTGGTGTCGCTTACTTCTGGCGTTTTGTGCGCGCCGCACTCCTTGCTGGGGGCAGCGCAGCTATTATCCTGTGCGTTCTCCTTGCCCTACGGGCCGGCCTGCTGGCTCGGGTCGACGCCGTCTACGTCGAACGCCGCATGTTCTTGTATGAGGCAATCAGCGGCGCCGTAGTTCTGCTCGTTACCCTGCTTTTGCGTCTCTGGTGGGATCTGGTTGAGGTCTACATCGTGCGCAACGCCATGGACGGAGAGCGCAGGGTCCACCTCGCGCTGGTGCCGGCGTTTCGTTTGCTCTTTCGGTATTTCTTCCGTATCTTCGGCAGCTTCCTGCTCACCGGGTTAGCTGGTGTCACCGCTCTCGCGTTGTGTCTCTCCCTGTGGAGAGCACTGCCCGCACACCAGGTATGGATGGCTGCTCTCCTGGTACAGCTTGGGCTATTTCTCCTGCTCGTCAGCCGCTTTTGGCAACGCGGGCTTGAGGCTACGCTGGTCATGGTTGTCGATCCACCCATGGTGATCACCGAAGAGCTGCTGCCGGAGGAGCCGCTGACCACGGACATGATCGCCGCCGTGGAGGGTTTGGCTCCTGCCCCGAGCGTCGGCCTTCCGGCAAGCCTGTCTGAACCCACACTGCGCGATCTGGTGGCTAAGCTGCAGACTGAGCCCTGGGCCAATCCGGATGGTATTCCTGCGCCGGCGCCGCGACCGTTCCCTGAACCTGGAGCCGTGTCCGCAACGCCGCCTGCCAAGCCAGCGGAAGTCAATGACCCCTCTGTGTCGCTCCTCGACCGGCACGAAACGAAATTTCCACTGGGCGGCGTGAGTCCCGACATAGAAGCTGATCCAGCGACTTCCGGCGAGAACGAAAAGGTCGCTCCGGAGGAACCCCCTCAACCGGACAAACTTTCTCATTCAGAAAAGAAGCCATTGCCCTAATCGGCTGATAGGCAACCGTCCGTCCTCTGCAGCACGTCCAACCGGAATGAGTTCACCAGATCCTCACGTCTTCCCTCAGCCGGGCCCCGATCCCGCTCCAGATCCCGACCCAGTGCCTCTTCCGCCGCCCGACCCCGATCCGGGGCTCCCTCTGGCTCCTCTGCCGGCGCCGGCGCCGGTCTTCTGAACAAGCCTTCTCTTCCGCCGAGGGAATTGTTACAATCTGATGAATTGAAAGAGCTCGCGTCCCAGCTACCCCCGCGTGAGAAGAAAAGTCTCATCCCATGAACCTTTACATCCTTCGTCATGCCAGCGCCGGTGTGCGCCGCGCCGACCCTGTTGTTGACGTCAAGCGTCCCCTCGATAAGGAAGGCAAGGAACAGTGTTTGCTGATCGCCAGGTACCTGAACGCCTTGCGGGTCCAGTTTGACCTGGTCATATCGAGCCCGCTCAAGCGTGCACTGCAAACTGCCTCGCTGGTGGGTACGGAAGTTGCTTACGACAGCAAGATCCAGATTTCGGACGTCCTTTCGCCATCGGGAACAGTGGCGGGCTTCCAGGCTTTGGTGACCACGCTCTCGGCGTACGACAACGTGTTGGTGGTAGGCCACAATCCCAATCTGCCCGAATTTCTGGGTTCGCTCATCTGTGCCCCCAGACCCGCCAGCATGCGGATGCGCAAGGGCGCGATCGCGCGCGTCGACTGCACCCGCCGGCCGGGACAATTGATTTCCCTGCTGGATTCGCGGATGCTGCGGCAGATTTACGCCAGTGCGGCAAAAAGCTCGCGCCGGAAAACTTCGCGGAAGTAGTCGCCTTCTTTGCGCAGCGACCAGAGTTCCAGCTCCGCCCCGGTGCGGCCCGGGCTCAACTCCATCAGCACCCGCTTGGGATACACACGCAGCGTCACCTTGAGCACGTCGCTCGCGCGGTCCTGATTCAGTGCGACCGCCAGGCGCAGCAGCACAACTGCCCGCTGCACACGACTGAATTCTTCCGGAGGAATAGGCCGCATCGTGCGGTCCGCCGGGTCAGGACGAGACTTGCCCAGGTAGCGCGCGATGGCCGACATGATCGCCCTTTGCTGCGGGGTGAACCCGAATAGCTCGGAGTTGGCGATGATGTATTGCGCATGACGGTGGTGGCCCTGGTAGTTCATGAACTTGCCCACGTCGCGCATCATGGCCGCTGCCTCCAGCCAGGAACCGTACTCCCGGGGGAGCTCGTGTACTGACTGCATATCGCGAAACAGCTGCAGCGCGTGTTGGCGCACGGCATCGGCCTGCCTGGGGTCGACGCCATAGCGTTTGCAGGTGGCCAGCACTCCCTGCCAGCGCTCCCGTTCGAACACCTGGTGAGCCGTAGTTTTGGCA
Organism: uncultured Acidobacteriaceae bacterium; assembly: GCA_963830325.1. GTDB lineage: Bacteria > Acidobacteriota > Terriglobia > Terriglobales > Acidobacteriaceae > PALSA-350. The sequence continues at coordinate 449,927 of CAWHMV010000016.1, read as the reverse complement.
TCCTGTTCGGCCAGCATCTGGTCCAGGATTCCGTCCCGCAAACCAAGCTCTGAGTAGATAAATCCGGGGAGAGAGAAACGTTCCAGCAGCTCAGCGTATACGTGGGCGCCGGCGACCACGATCTCGGTTCGCTTGGGCCCAATCCCCGGGATACTGCTCCGTTGGGCGCTGGTCATGCCGGTCAGCTTGGTGGTCAGCCGGCGCACGTTCTTCGTATCCGCCACCGGCTTGCGCCGGGCTCGGCCGTTCCTGGCCGACGTTTTGCGCATAGCCTGGCTGGCCTGCGTCAGGGCAGCCGCGGTCCCCGAGGTAGCAATCACCAGTGAGACCCGCAGAGCACCGAAACGCCGCTCCGCCTTGCGTAGCTCGCGCGCAATAAACTGCTTCAGCCGGGCGAGCTCTTCCTCTGTGGGAGGATCGCTGGGAAGAAATTCCTTGGTCAGGCGGACCGCGCCCAGCGGCAGGCTCACCGTTTCCTGGATGCGTTTGCGCTCGGAGAGCGTGATCTCGCAACTGCCGCCGCCTACGTCGACCAGCAGGCACCTGCCCTGGGTGCCCGGTTCGCCCATCACCCCACGGTGGATCAGCCGTGCCTCTTCCAGGCCGGAGATGATCTCTACTTCCCAGCCAGTCTCGGACTTGACCCAGGCCAGAAAAGCCTGCGCATTGCGTGCGTCGCGCAAGGCAGAGGTGGCCACCGCGCGCACCTGGTCTGTGCCGTGCAGCTTGACCGCACGGTAAAAGCGCTTGAGCGCGAGCAATGTTCCCGCCATCGCCTCGGGAGAGACCACGCCGGTTTCAAACACGCTCGCACCCAACCGCGTCACTTCGCGGTCCTCGTGGAGCACTTTCAGTTGGTGTTGTTGGACTCGCGCGATTTTTAATCGGCAGGAGTTGGAACCAATGTCAATCGCCGCGTACGTCTGCATCGTCTGGGGGACTTTCACCTCAAGATACACCACTTCCTCTTACATTTTCTTTAAGCCGTTCGATGTGCGGAGTGGAGAGAACTGCGGTTTCTTTTCGGAGCCGTGCCTCTCACGCTCAGAAGCCGGACACAAGACGGCTGTCGCGGATCGTAACGGACGCCACCGGCCGCTTAGGATGTGGTTTGCTGAGGGACATCCACTCTCCCGAAAGCCGTGCGCGCATAGTCTCGGTGGTCTTCATCGCCGCTGCAAAATGGCGTTCCACCTCGCGCTCCAGATGTGCGCTCAGATCCGGAGCATCCTTTCCCAGCGCCGTTCCGGCCTCTTCGAAAAGGCACAGGCAATCATGCCACTCCCCGATTGCATCCTGGACCCGCTTCAAGGCCTTGGCCACGCTGCTGTAGGGTCCTTTCTCCGCAGCGGATTCAGCTACGTAACGAGCCTTCTTGGTCGCCTTGCGAAAATCATGCAGATTCTCCGCGTCCAGCAAGGGCATTGCGTCGACAGCGCGTACAAAGTCCTCCAGGGCCACAGCATCGGCGGAACGCCCGGTCCTCACACTCTCCAGGGAAACCAAACCGACGGCATTCAGGACCGCAATCTGCCGCTCCGCCAATCCGTGCTGCCGCTTCCTGATCTCCTTCTGCATGCCACGAGCCAGGTGCTTGCGCTCGCTTTTAAGCCAGTCGTCCAGCATTTCCGCCTGTTTCGTTTCCGCAGGCTTGTCGAGCGGGTCGGTATCGCTGTGCGCGGCATCCTTGCCAACCAGGTTTTCCAACAGCTTGCGATGCACATCCAGATCGCGCACCGGGCCGGCAGCCCGGCGGATCTGCTTCAGTTGGCGTAGCCACGGCCGGGCTGGATGATCCAGGGCGAAGGTCGCATTTTCGCGCAGCATGGCCTCGAGCGTCGCCTGCAGGCGGCGCGAGCCCGTTCTCACGCGGTGCACTGCGTCAGAGTCTGCGTCCTCCACACATTGCGCGATTGCAGCGTTGAACGCGGCCGCAAGTGCGGTCAAATGGGCCCGAGGGTCCTCCACCGCTGACGCCCCAGTCCGGCTGGTATCCTGCTGTTTAGTGACCGCGCTTTTCTGAGCCATGTCGAATCACTTCGCCCTCTCCCTCGAGGCGCCTCCCGAGAATACTCCAGTCCTCTCCACAGTGCGTACCTGGACGCTGCTGCTGCTGGTTTTCGCCGCCGTCCATGTAGCGGCGCTGTTTACGCCCCCGCTATTGGATGACGCCGATGCCAACCATGCGGCCGCCGCTCAATCGATGGCCCGCACCGGCGACTGGGTCACGTTGAAAGTGGATGGCGTCCGCTATTTGGAAAAGCCGCCGCTGCCATATTGGCTGGCTGCCGCCGACTACCGCATCTTCGGATTCAACGTATTCGCCACCCACTTGCCCCTCACCCTGGGGGTACTCGGTCTCGCCATACTGGCCTGGGTCTGGGGCCGTCGCGCCTATGGGGAGCGAGCGGCGTTCTATGCAGCCCTCGGCATCCTGACCAGTGCGGGCGTCTTTCTGTTCACCCGCATCTTCATTCCCGAAGTCCTGTTAACTCTGCTGCTGGCCTTTGCTCTTTACAGTTTTCTCATCGGGCTGGAAGACGGGAAACCCTCCCGCTTTTACCTGACCTGGGCAGCCCTGGCGTTGGCCATGTTAGCCAAGGGGCTGGTGGCCCCGGTCTTCTTCTTCCTCGCCGCCGTGCCCTATCTGCTGCTCACCGGAGAATGGCGCCGCTGGCGCCAGTTCCGTCTGCTCTCCGGCATTCTGCTGTTCCTCGCCATTGCCGCGCCCTGGCACATTCTCGCTGGGCTGCGCAATCCGGGCGCCGGCCACCCTGCGGGGAATATCCCCACTCCCGGCAATGTTCACGGCTTCTTCTATTTCTACTTTATCAACGAGCAAGTGCTCCGGTTTCTGGGCAAGCGTTATCCGGTGGACTACAACAAACTGCCCTTTGCTCTCTATTGGAGCCTGCACCTGGTCTGGCTCTTTCCCTGGAGCATCTACCTGCCGGTCGCTCTCCGGCGGGCATGGGATGCTCGCAGACGTTGGCGTAACGGAATGCGGCCGGCCCCTTATTCCGTTGCGGGGCGCTCTGCGCTCTTCCGTACCAGAACTACCTGGTTGCTGGCCATCTACGCCGCGGTGATCCTGCTGTTTTTCTCCATCTCCACCAACCAGGAGTACTACACTTTCCCTGCGTATTTCCCCCTGCTGTTGCTCACGGCAGGCGCACTGGCAAGCGAGGAAAGTTCACCCGGGACAGCGAGCAAGTGGCTCACTGGAGCACAGGCGGCACTCGCCCTCGTAGGTCTGTTGGCCGCTGCCGCGCTGGGATATGGCCTGTGGTCTTCGCGCGGCCTCCCTTCAGGCAGTGACATCGGCGCGCTTCTGGCGCATCGCGATGTAGCGGGCTACACGCTCTCGATGGCTCACTTATTCGATTTAACGGGGCCGTCCTTTGCCGCTCTTCGGCTGCCCGCGGGATTGGCGGCCGCCGGCCTTCTGCTGGGTCCGGTGATCGCCTGGATACTGCGCCGTCAGCGCCATCATTTCGAAGCCACGGTCAGCGTGGCCTTTACTTCCGCTGTCTTTTTGATTGCCGCGCATATTGCCCTGGTGAGGTTTGAGCCGATGCTCTCGTCGCGCGCCATGGCGGACACCATCAATCACATCGCGCCCCGCGGGACCGATGCCACGCTCATTCTCTATGGCGATGTGGCCGACGGTTCTTCGCTGCTTTTCTACACGCAGCGGCCGGCTCTCCTGGTGAATGGACGGGTGAGCTCGGTGCTCTGGGGATCGAATTATCCTGACGCGCCGCGGGTGCTGATCAGTGACGCAGATCTGCTGGCGCTCTGGGGTACCGGACCGCGAAGGTTTCTCTTCGTGCCGGGAGATGTGAGGGCTCACGTGTCCGGGCTGCTGGGAAGCCGGGCCTATCTGCTGCAGGAGCTTTCCGACAAAGCGCTCTACACCGATCGGCCGTTGTAGTCGTACAGAGAAGAAAAGCTATTGACGAAGGGCACCGCTTCAGCCCTGCCGCAATAGGCAACGTCGATGAGGGCTTTAGCCCGCATTTCTCACCATCACAGATTCTGCGACACGATTGAGAGTGGGGAGAGCCTGTTGCAGTGCTTTTGCGTGATAGGGTTGGCCGGTCGGTGTAATTTCTAGCGTGTGGCGGGCTGCTTGGGGGTTAGCAGGGTGTCATTTTGCATGGCTCCGCCAGGCCGGAGCCATGGGCCGAAGTGGAAGTGTCGTTAGCCGCTGGGAGCGGGTTTCAGCAACGCAGGGCGTGGAAGGCTTGTGCGAAGAGGTGTTTCCAGGGATAGGTCGAGTTGAGCTGAAGCATAATGCGGCGCACGCTGATGCGCACGATGGCACCGATCTTGAACAGCTTGAGACGGATGGTATCGACCTGAGCCTGGGCCCACTCCGTGCCTTGGAGGCCCAGCCGGCGGAGCGCCTCCATCAGCGTGTAAGCCAGCGCGGAGAAGTAGAGGCGCAACTGATTGCCCTTCATCTCGTCGGTTGAGAGCCGATCGGCGAACAGGCACATCTGTTCCTTAATGCGGTTCTCCATTTCGCCACGGGCGCAGTAGAACTTCTCGTAAAGTGCCTGGTCGGGCCACTGGTCCGGAGTCAGCGAAGTGACCACGAAGCGCGGATTTTCGCCCTTGTCGAGATACTCGGCTTTGGCCACCACGCGGCGGGCGCACGACCAGCTATGGCGCGTGGTATAGGCGAAGCCGGTAAAGACGCGCGCCGCCTTGGCTGTGCCCTGATGAAGGGCACGAGCTTGCTGCATCTGGGCGCCGATGATCTTCTGCAGCCGCTGGTTGCGCGCCAAGCCAAACAGGTAATCCACCTTGTTGGCCTCGCACCAGCTCATCAACTCTTCGCGGCAGAAGCCGGAGTCGGCGCGCAACACGATCCGGGTCTGCGGCCATCGCTGCCGCAGTTGGGCAACGATGCGGCTCACTTCCTCCACCGCTCCGGCGGCAGCGTCTTGGTTGGCCGCCCGCAGACGCGCGCACAGCAACTGGTCGCCGGCGAAGATATACAGCGGCAGATAGCAGTAGCTGCCGTAGTAGCCGTGGAAGAAACGCTCCGGCTGATGGCCGTATAGCGGGATGTCGGTGGCGTCCAGGTCCAGCACGATCTGTTCCGGCGCACTGCGATGGGACTCCAGATACAGCTCCCCCAACAAACGGTCCAGAGACTCCGCCGAGTAGCCGATCTTGTGATAGCGACCGGTGCGGCCAACCAGTTCCAGTCGGTTCAGCGTGCTCTTGCCGGCCAGCGGCTTATCCAGCTCACTCTTACCGCTGAGCAACGCCAGCAGAGGATCGGAGCGCAACTGCTCATGATCGCAAAGGTCCTCGTACCCCAACGCCAGACCGAAGATGCGCTGCGCCAGCATCTGAGCTAACTGGTGCTTGACCAGCAACGGCGATCGGCCATCGACAAAGCAGCACCCCAGCCGCCCCAGCAGGTTGATCTTCCGGTCCACCTCGCGCAACAGCAGCGCACCGCCGTCGCTGGAAAACTTGACCGGCGGTAAACCCTGCCTCCACGCGGCGCGAAAAATGACCTGTAAATGCAAACGTTTCTTGGTTACACTCTGTCATCAGAAAGGCCGCCTCCGCACGGCAAACACTACGTCTCGACAACGCAGTTATGCCATGAAAAGACGGCCTTTCCAAGCAACTTTCTAAATCCCCTCGCCCAGATCTGTATCTTGATTGTGAGAAATCCGGGTTAGTGTGTGTGAACTCCATTTCCAACCTAAGTCCCGCAGGGACGGCTGAACTCAGCCCAGGACGCAGTCCTGGGTTGGATTTGAACGGAAGACCCAGTCCCGCAGGGACGGCTGGAAATAGGGCGCGGACGCAATCCTGGACAACCTTCAGCCGTCCCTGCGGGACTTAAACATATTGCATGATGTACCCAGGACTAACGTCCTGGGCTAAGTTCAGCCGTCCCTGCGGGACTAAATTCGTAAATCCTGTTTTCGTAAGCTCTAAAAGGCTGACTAAGCCGTCAGGATAGCCTCAGACTCGCGCTCGCCGGTCTTCGAATCATTTCTCATGAACCCATCCTGCAGCAGATTGTAGACTTCGCCCCGCCAGCGGACCTGGTTGCTCACATAACTGGCGACCCAGTAGCAGGAACCCAGCAGGTCGCGCAGTGGATACAGGAGCGCGCTTCGCCAGACCCTGGGCTCTTCGACCACCTGGCTACCAACGAGGGCGCCCAGCGCCACCCGGGAAGCCCAGGTCCAGATCAGCAGCAGCCCGCCCAGCAAGGGACGATGGAGGCCCATGGCAATGCCCGCCGCCAGCAAGCCATAGGGCATGCTGAAGGTGAGTGCAGTTCCCAGGTGTCCCTTGGGGCGAGAAAAGCGAGTGCTTTTCATCCAGCGAATCTGGTGCAGCACCGAGGGGAGAAATGAGGAATTGAGTACGTGGTGATCAATGGTGTGGGTAGAAAGAACCACCCGATGCCCACTGGCGGCGATCATGTTTCCCAGCATGAAGTCATCCGCATGATAAGGCCCCACGGCACGAAATCCGCCGGCCTCCTCCAGGCAGTCACGCCGCACCACCATGGTCGGTCCCAGGGCAAACTTCATCCCCTCGAGCATCTCGGCCACCAGTACACCGGCGGACATCTCGATCGACATGCCAACGGCCTCGAGCCTGGACCAGAAACTGGCGCCGACGCCGCGATAGAGGCAAGTCACCAGGCCAACACGCGCCTCGGCGAACGGCGCCATGATCGCCCGCAAGTAGCCGGGGGTCACCGAAACATCGCTGTCGCTGACTACGAAAAACCGGTGGGATGCGGCATTCTGCATACGCTCCAGCGACCAGACTTTGGCGTTGGCATACGGGGCATTCCCGCTGCACAAGAACCGGGACCGGATTTTCGGATAGCGCGCCGCAACTCGCCGGGCAATCTCCAAACCCGCATCCTGGTCAGTGCGCGCGCAAAAAATGATCTCGAACTCCGGATAATCCTGTTCAAAGAAACTTTGCAGATGAGATTCAAGGTCCGGTTCCAGACCGTGCAGCGGCTTGAGCAAGCTAACTGGTGGGGCGAATGTGCCAAGCAGCAGGGCGCGCCGGCGCTGAGCCAGGCGCACCGCGCCCGTGGCCACCAGGAGGGCATACATCGTCGAGGTGATGATGCCAATAATGCTGAGCAGCAGTAGAAAGTCCATCATCTTGCAGCTGACCTGGAACTCCCCTTTAGAGTACACTTTGGCCCCTAAAGCTTCCTAAACTAAGGGCTCCCCGGAGGACCCTGGCGCTTGCGCGGGGCCACCGGTACGGCCAGCGGCCGACGCAGCGCGACCAGGGCGCCTTCGCTGGCCGGCATTCCCTGCTGCATCTTGGCCAGCATCTCGGTGCGCACATAGTCAACGAAATCCTGCATCTGGCGATTCATCTCCTCCATGCGCTCCCGCATCTGCAGAATGATGGCGATCCCGGCGATGTTGACGCCCAGATCGCGCGCCAGGTTGAGGATGAACTCCAGCCGCTCCAGGTCTTCATCCGTGTACAGACGCGTGTTCCCTACGGTACGGGAGGGCTGCAGTAGCCCTTCGCGCTCATAAAGCCTTAGCGTCTGCGGGTGGATCTCATACATCTCGGCTACCGCCGAGATCATGTATGCGCCTTTTGATTTACGTTTTGTGGGCATTTTCGTTCTCTTGCCTCTGCCTTATACGCTGGCGAACGTTTCCTGCCGGGGGTCTTCCGGATTCAACTTGGCAAATTCGCGCAGGATCTCTTTCGATCGCTCATCCCGGAGCTGGGGTACTACCACCTCCACGGTGACAATTTCATCGCCGCGCGCGCCCTCGTGGACTGCCGACGGAACTCCCTTGCCACGCATGCGCAGCTTCTGCCCGCTCTGGGTTCCCGGCGGGATCTTCAGCTGGGCGCGGCCATCAATGGTCGGCACTTCGATTTTGGCTCCCAACGCGGCTTCCGGCACAGTGACCGGGATCTGAACCTGGATGTCATCCCCGGAGCGCGTGAATACGGGATGGCTACTGATCTTGATCGTCAGGTAAAGATCGCCTGCCGGACCACCGTTGATTCCGGCGTTGCCCTTGCCTGCGAGCCGGATCCTCTGTCCGTCGCGGGTTCCCGGTTTGATGCGGACTTCAACCGTCTCTGTACGGGACACGGTTCCTTCGCCACTGCAGGTTGCACAGTCATGGGCCTGCTTACCGGTTCCGCCACACTGCGGGCACTCGATCTTGAATTTCATCCGGCCGCCCATCTGGGTGACCTGTCCCGTACCCTGGCATTCGGCGCAGGTACCGCCACCGGTGCTCGGTTTCCCTTTGCAGGTAGGGCAAACCTCCTGTCGTGTTACTTGCAGGCGCACCACTCCGCCGCGGATAGCGGTCCAGAAGTCTACCGTGACCGAGTACTCGAGGTCGGTTCCCGGTTGGGGCCCCTGCTGCCTTTGTTGTCCCTGGGAAAACACGCTGGAGAAAATATCCCGGAAGCCGCCCCAGCTTGAGCCTGAGGTCGAACCCGCCGGCTCGCCTTGGCCGGCCGCATAGTCGGAGAAGTCAAAACCGCCAAAATCAATGGGGCCGCGTCCACCGCCTGATTGCCGCGTGGATCCCCCCGCCTGACCCGCACCCGAAAAGCCACCATAGCCTCCGCGCGCCGCAGCCTCAGCCGTTGCGGGGTCAATCTGATCGGAGTAGTACCCTAGCGCGTCATAAACCTTGCGCTTCTTCTCATCGCTTAAGACATCATTGGCTTCCGAAATTTCCTTGAAACGCTCTTCGGCTTTTTTATCCCCGGGATTCACATCGGGGTGGTGCTTGCGCGCGAGCTTGCGGAAGGCTTTCCGTATCTCGTCCGGTGTGGCCGTCTTCTTGATTCCCAGGAGGGAGTAATAATCTTTCGTCGGTGTAGTTGCCATGTTTGTTCAGGGTCGATCACAAATATGCCGGGTCGCCAATTTGGCGACCCGGGCTCACTTCAGTTCCACCACAGCCGTGCTTCTACCGGCTCTATTCTCCAGAACAGATCGGGTTCTACCCGGGTCATCTGGGCAGCGAAGCTTTCCGCTTCTTCGCGAGTGTTGAACATGACCTGGTTATAGATCTGCCCTGCTCGCAGTTGTTCATATTTCCACATCGTATCGGTCATTTTTGGTCCTGCCTTCCGCCGGCTGCAATCTCTCGATTCCTGTTCTGATAAAGCACGGGGCGCTCTGGCGTATGGAGCGCCCCGTGCCATGTTTACGACGCGGTCTATTGCGTTCTTACTTCTTGTCGGCGACGTCTACGTACTCGGCGTCGATCACGCCTTCTTCCTTCTTCTCCTCAGCACCCGGGGTTGCGGCGCTGTCGGTTGAAGCCGAAGGTCCGGCGGCGTTCGACTTGTACATGGCCTCGGCCAGCTTGTGCGAAGCTGCAGTCAACTTTTCCCGCGCAGTGTTCAGCTCGGAAGCGCTTGTGCTGCCTTGCAACGTGGTCTTGGCCTGAGCCAATGCTGACTCAACGTCGCTCTTCTCGCTGCCGGATACCTTGTCACCGTTGTCCTTCAGCATTTTCTCGACGTTGTACACCATGTTGTCGAGCGAGTTCCGGGCTTCTACTTCTTCCCGCTTTGCCTGGTCTTCGGTCGCGTGCGAGTCGGCCTCTTTCGCCATGCGATCGACTTCGTCCTTGCTTAGACCCGAAGAAGAAGTAATGGTGATCTTCTGATCCTTGCCGGTGGCGTTGTCTTTCGCCGTGACGTTCAGGATGCCGTTGGCATCGATGTCGAAGGTGACTTCGACCTGGGGCACTCCGCGCGGAGCCGGTGGAATTCCGCTCAGCTTGAACTTGCCCAGGGTCCGGTTCTGCGCCGCCATCGGGCGCTCGCCTTGCAGCACATGCACCTCGACTTCCGTCTGATTGTCCGCGGCCGTCGAAAACGTCTCCGTCTTCTTGGTCGGGATGGTGGTGTTGCGGCCGATCATTTTGGTCGCTACTCCGCCTAACGTTTCGATAGCCAGGGTCAGCGGCGTGACATCGAGGAGCAACAGGTCTGTTACCTCCCCGGCCAGAACGCCTGCCTGAACCGCCGCGCCGATAGCAACCACCTCATCCGGATTGACGCCCTTGTGGGGTTCCTTGCCGAACAGGTCCTTCACCAGCTGCTGGATACGCGGCATGCGCGTTTGTCCACCGACCAGAACCACTTCGTCGATCTTGCTGGTGTCGATCTGGGCATCGGCCATGGCCTTCTTGCAGGGCTCGATGGAGCGCTGCAACAGGTCCTCGACCAACTGCTCGAGCTTCGCGCGCGTCAGCTTCTTGACCAGGTGCTTCGGTCCGGTCGCGTCCGCGGTGATGAAGGGCAGGTTGATCTCTGTCTCGACCGTGGTCGAGAGCTCGATCTTGGCTTTCTCTGCCGCATCCTTGAGGCGCTGCAGGGCCATTTCGTTGCCCTTTGCCCGCAGGTCGAGTCCGTCGTCTTTCTTGAACTCGTCGATCAGCCAGTCCACAATGCGCTGGTCAAGGTTGTCGCCGCCCAGGTGGGTATCACCATTGGTCGACTTGACCTCGATCACACCTTCGCCTACCTCGAGCACGGAAACGTCGAACGTTCCACCGCCGAAGTCATAGACGATGATGGTTTCGTCTTTCTTCTTATCCAAGCCATACGCCAACGCCGCCGCGGTGGGCTCGTTGACAATGCGCTTTACATCCAGACCGGCAATCTTGCCCGCGTCTTTGGTCGCCTGGCGCTGCGCGTCATTGAAGTACGCCGGCACGGTGATCACTGCTTCTGTCACCGTAGTCCCGAGATAGTCTTCAGCCGCCTTTTTAAGCTTTTGCAGGATCATCGCCGAGATTTCCTGCGGCGTGTACTCCTTGCCCTGGGCCACGATGACGACATGGTCTCCCTGCGGCTTCACTTTATAGGGCACCATCTTCATTTCATCGGTCACTTCATTGGCCCGGCGGCCCATGAACCGCTTGATCGAGTAAATCGTGTTTTCCGGGTTGGTGATCGCCTGGCGCTTCGCCACCTGGCCTACCAACCGCTCACCACTCTTGGTAAATCCGACGACGGATGGGGTAGTCCGGCCTCCCTCTTCATTGGGGATAACCTTGGGCTCGCCGCCTTCCATCACTGCCACCACTGAGTTCGTGGTGCCTAAATCAATACCGATAATCTTTGCCATCGCTGCTCCTACCTGCACAGTCATCGTATGCGAGTGTGTATCTTAGGCTCGCACTTGAGTCTTCTGTTGTCAAGGTATCTGATGCTCGGATTCACCCAATGGATTCATCGATTGTAGAGGACCAGGGCAGAGGGTTGGGTTTGATGCTATGTGTTGGGTTTTGCATGACTTCAGCGGGGCCGCAAACACTCAGTCCCGCCAGGGACGGCTGACCTTAGCCCAGGACGTAGTCCTGGGTACAAATTCGAGAGACGTAGGGACGACTGGAAGGCGTGGCCTATTTCCAGCCGTCCCTGCGGGACTTGGTCGTCGTTCAAATTCAACCCAGGACTGGCGTCCTGGGCTAAGTTCAGCCGTCCCTGCGGGACTGAAGTGAGGTCAGACGCCGAAGTTGCGCAGTGCAGTGCTCGCCCTATCCAGCTCGGCCGCCTGCTTGGCAAAGCAGAAGCGGAGGAGGTTTTCCCCCCGGCCGCCGCCATAAAAAGCCGAGCCGGCAACCGCGCCCACTCCCGTGGCGCGGAGCAAATTCCGGGCCTTCACGCTGGCGGTTTCGCCTTCAACGCGGCTGGCATCGGCCAGCACATAGTAGGCCCCGGCAGGCACCGCGGGGGTGAGCCCCGCCGCTGCCAAGGCGTCGCAGATCTGGTCGCGCTTTTCCTGGTACTCGGTGGCCAGCCCCTGGTAAAAGCTGTCCGGCAGGGCCCTCAGCCCGGCCGCTGCAGCGTACTGGAAGGGCGAAGGAGCGCAGACATACCCCAGATCGTGGAAGTAGCCGATGGCCGGCATCCACTTGCTGCTGGCAGCCAGGTAGCCCATCCGCCACCCCGTCATGCTGAACGTCTTGGAGAAGCCGGAGATCGTGATCGTGCGCTCGGCCATGCCTGGGATGGTCGCCGGGCTAACGTGGGACTGGCCTTCATAGATGAAGTACTCGTAAATCTCATCGGTCAGAACGAACAGATCATGTTCGATGGCCAAGGCGGCGATGGCTTCCAACTCCGGACGTGTGAATACCTTGCCGCACGGGTTGCCGGGGCTGTTGATCATCAGGGCGCGAGTACGGGGACCGATGGCCGCACGCAGACGATCGAAATCGAGCTCCCAGGTGGAGGGCTCCATGGGCACCAGGACCGGCTCCACGCGCATGGAAACCAGGGTGCTGTAGTGATACCCGTAGAACGGTTCGAACAGAATCACCTGGTCGCCGGGATCGAACAGCGCGAGGCACGCGGAGGACATGGCTCCAGTTGCTCCTGAGGCCACCAGGATCTCCTTATCCGGGTCGACTCTCAGCCCGTTGTGGCGCTCAAATTTGTCCGCGATCGCCTCCCGCAGCACGGCCACCCCGTCCAACCGGGTGTAGATGTTGTAGCCGTCACGGATCGCCTGGATGGCGGCCTCCATGACTACCTCGGGAAGAGGGGTATCGCACACTCCCTGGGCCATATTCACGCCTCCGACGGCGTCGCACTCCACCGTCATGGAGCGAATTTCGGATTGAATGATGCGGGGAGCGATCTGGCTGAGATGAAGGTTTTTCTCCGTAGTGGCAGGCATGCTTGCATGTCTACCACGGCAACGGGGGACCATGTAAAGGGGGAAGCTCACAATTCGTTCGCCATCCGGAGTAAATGAACTTGGCGCCATGCCTCGTCAACTGCCCCGGATGGGTCATTACCAGCGCAACAAATATCGGCGCGATAGGGCGGCGGGCATAACTTTTGCCGTAAAACTGGGTTAGCACCAGTGACGGTCTATGGGAATTACCGTCTATGCAGTATGTCCGGGAGGACAGATCGGGCGTCTCACCTGGGCGAGAGGGGTTAACAATGAATTCGACGAAATGGATAATTTCCGGAGTGCTGGGCACGAGCCTTGCTTTGGCTCCGGCCTTGGTTGCATCTGCCCAGCAGACTTCGCAACAGACACCGACGCCCGGCCAGCAGGGAAACTGGGGCCAGGCTGGACCGCCGCCCGATGTGCAAAATGGACAGATTCCCCCGCCCGATAGTGCGGCGCAGGATCAGGACCAGAATGCGGACCAGGGTCCGCCCCAATATCCCGGTCAGGCGAATCAAGATCCGGGCCAGGCCCCGAGTGCTCCCGCTGGTGGTGCCGGCGTAGGCTACGGACAGCCTGCACGCCCCGCCTATCAGCCCGGTCAAGGCGCGCCCAACGGATATCAAGGTCCCCAGGGGGCGCCGCAGGCAGCACCGCCATCCGGACCGGTCACTTTGTCGAACGGGATGTTGTTGTCCATTCGTACCAGCGAGCCGCTGGATTCGAAGAGAGTGAAACCGGGAGACTTCTTTCAGGGAACAGTGGCCCAGAGCGTGTATGTCGGCAATGTGCTGGCGATTCCTCGTGGGGCTACTGTCACCGGCCGGGTGGTCGACGTGAAGAAGCCGGGCGAGTTGAAGGGCGGCGCAAGTATCGCTTTGCAGTTGACCGCGCTGAGCCTTGGCGGCAACTCCTACTCGCTCGCCACCGATACGTTCAACACCAACAGTCCGGGTAAGGGTGGTTACACTGCCGGAAACACGGTCGGTGCCGCCGCTTTGGGTGCTGCGATCGGTGCCATCGCCGGAGGCGGCCCTGGTGCTGCTATCGGAGCGGTCGCCGGAACAGGCGTGGGGCTGGGAGCTTCTGCAGCTACCCCTGGCCCGCGGAGCGTTGTTCCTCCGGAATCCCTGATCACCTTTCATCTGACCGGCCCGCTATCAGTGCAGCCAGTTTCGTATCAGGACGCTTCCCGGTTAGAGGCTAATTCTGCTCCGCCGGCTGGTCGCTATGGACAACGGCTGCCCTATGGTTACGGAGCTCCGGCAGGCTACGCACCACCACCTCCGGGATACGCTCCCTATCCGTATGCATACGGGTATCCGTATCCGTACGTCTATGCTTACCCGCGGCCTTACGTGTATGGCTATCCGTACTACTACCGCCGCTGGAGATAAGCCGTCACATGACCCACCCGCGTCCCCGTTTCTGCTTCCCAAAGGCGGAAACGGGGACGCCACTATACAAGCAACTGCGTCAAACAATAGACCTGGCCAGGGTGATCTATACTTGATAAGCCCGGCAGAGCGAGCAAAAGTCTCTGCAATTGCGCTCTAAAGGTCGCTACCATCCAATGATTCGTTTCCTGCAAAAAGACAACCGCGTCGTCAAGATCATCTTCATCGTCATCATCACTGTCGCCGTCGTCACCATGGTGATCACGCTCGTACCCGGCATTTTTTCCGATGCCGACACCTCTACGGACGCCTACGCCACCGTGCATAGCGGAGGGCTGATGGGCCGCTACTTCGGCACTTCTACCACCATCACTACCCCGGAAGTGCAACAGGTTGCGGAGAGAATCCTGCAGCAGAAGAAATATCCGGAGATGGTGTTGCCGTACCTGATGCCGCAAGCGGCGCAGGCGCTCATCCAGCGGGAAGTGTTGCTGCAGGAAGCCAATCGCCTCGGCCTGCAGGTCGGAGATTCTGATTTGCGTCGCGCCATGCAGACCGGGCCATTCGCCCAGGCGCTCTTTCCGAACGGACAGTTCATCGGCGAGGACGGGTACGCGAACTTCGTGCAGAACTACTTTCGTACTTCGATCCAGGACTTCGAGACCCAGGTCAAAAAAGAGCTGGAGATCAACCGTCTCGAAGCTATGGTGACCGGCGGCGTCACCGTCTCGGACCAGGATGTTCGCGACTCCTATCGGCAGCAAGGAACCAAGATCAAGTTTGATTACGCGGTGATCAACTCCGAAGACCTGCGCAAGCAGATCAATCCCACGGATGCGGAGCTACAGGCTTTTTTCAAGCAGAGCGCGGGGCGGTACAAAGACGCGATTCCTGAAACCCGCAAGCTGACCTACATCGCACTGAACCAAACCGACGTGCCGGGCGGCACGCCCGCAGTTCCCGACCAGCAAGTGCTGCAGTACTACCAGGGACATCAAAAGGACTACCAGGTGCCCGAGGGAGTAAAGGTGCGGCACATCCTGATCAAGGTGGACGCCGGAGCTGATCCCAAAGTCGACGCAGCGGCCAAGCAAAAGGCCGAGGATCTACTGAAGCAGATCAAAGGCGGCGCCGATTTTGCCGCTTTGGCGAAGGCCAATTCCGATGACCCCGGCAGCAAAGAGCAGGGCGGCGAGTTAGGCATGATTCAGCGCGGTGTGACGGTACCGGCATTTGAAAAAGCGGCCTTTGGTTTAGAGCCAGGGCAGATCTCGGATGTGATCAAGACCCAGTTCGGATACCACATCATCAAGGTCGAAGAGAAGCAGACAGCGCACTTGAAGTCGCTGGATGAGGTGAAGGCTCAAATTTTGGCTACGCTGACCCGCCAGGCGGAGGCAGACCAGCAGGCCAGCTTCGCGCAGCAGATAGCCACTGAGGCAGCCAAGTCAGGCTTGGCGAAAACCGCCGAGGCGCATCACCTGCAGGTCGTGACGACTGACTATGTGCCAAAGGACGCGGTGCTCCCTGGACTCCCGGATGGAGCCAAGTTGCTGACGATGGCCTTCAGCGCCAAACCGGGAGCGGCTCCACAGGTGAGCTCAACCGGCGAGGGTTTCGCGGTTTTCCAGGTGGCAGATTCGAAGCCGGCGCATGCGCCGACATTCGACGAATATAAGACGCATTTAGTGGACGATTTCCGGGAGCAGCAGTTGCCCCAGTTGCTGGCGCGCAAGACCAACGAACTGGCGGACAAGGCGCACGCGGAGAACAATCTGGCCCAGGCGGCCAAGGAACTCGGCGCCACCATGAAGAGCAGCGATCTGGTGGGACACACTGGGCAGGTGCCGGATATCGGCGACTTGTCCACCTCGGCACCCGATTTGTTCGACCTCAAGGTGGGGCAGATCAGTAAAGCGATCAACACCGGGCACAGCGGTATTGTGGCCAAGATTGGTGAGAAGCAGGAACCGACGCCGGACGAGATCGCGAAGAGTTTCGATACCACGCGTGAGTCGCTGCTCAACGAACGGCGGGAGCAGATGTTTGCGGTTTTTGTGACTGCTCTCACCGATCGCTATGAGAAGGCGGGTGGCATCCGTATGAACAAGCGTGCACAAACGGGCCTGGCCCAGGGCATGCAAAGCTAGCTCGCGAGCAACCGGAGACGCTGCTTTGGAATCTGTCTTCTGCGAAGGCCATGGTTTTTCACGCCTCCCATTAAGGTATTGAATGGCCCTCGAACGATCGTCTGGACTTCTTCTCCATATTTCCTCATTACCTTCTTATGGGGGCATTGGCGACCTGGGCCCTGCCGCATATGGCTTTGCCGACTTTCTCGCCGCGGCCAAACAACGGCTGTGGCAAGTTCTTCCGCTGAGCCCGACCGGCTATGGGAATTCCCCCTATGCGGCCCTTTCCGCGTTTGCCGGCAATCCTTTGCTGATCAGTTTGGAGAAGCTGGTGCAGGCCGGATGGATTACGGAGGACCGCATTGCCGGGCTTCCGGGCCATTCTGGAAACGTGCGCTTTGAAGAAGTGGAACAGCGCAAGTGGCCGCTTCTGCTCGAGGCCGCGCGTCACTTTCTGGCGCATCACGACGATCAGCAATGGGCTCGCTTCCAGCGGTTTCGTGAAGAGAATGCCTTCTGGCTGGCTGATTACGCGCGCTACAGCGTTTTGCGGCAGAGGTTTTTGTCCGGCTATTGGTTGTCGTGGCCGAAGGAGTACGCCCAACGGGATCCGGAGGCGCTGCTCAAATTGCAGCAGGAGAGCCGGGACGATCTCGAGATTGAGCAGGCGATCCAGTTCGCTTTCGATGAACAGTGGAAGGCCCTGCGCAGCTATTGTGCGGAACGTGACATTCGCTTTATTGGCGATGTGGCCATCTTCGTCAATTTCGACAGCGCCGATGTGTGGACCCACCCGGAAATATTTGAGCTACGTGAAGACCTGACGCCGATTCGCGTGGCCGGGGTTCCCCCGGACTATTTCAGTGCGACGGGACAGCGCTGGGGCAACCCGATCTATAAATGGGACGTGCTGGAGAGGCGCGGGTTTGATTGGTGGGTGGATCGCATCCGCCGTACCCATGCGCTCTATGACATTATCCGGCTGGATCACTTTCGTGGGTTTGAAGCGTACTGGGCGATTCCCGCGGAGGATGAGACTGCGATCCATGGGGAGTGGGTGAAGGCTCCAGGGGCTGCTCTCTTTACGGCCTTGCGCGCACAGTTAGGCGATTTGCCTTTGATTGCCGAAGACCTCGGCTTGATCACGCGGGAAGTGGACGCGCTGCGGGAGCAGTTCGATCTACCAGGGATGCGCGTTTTGCAGTTTGGCTTCAGCGACCGGGCTGCTCACAATTACTTGCCCCATCGGTATGAAACCAACACTGTTGTCTATACCGGCACGCACGATAACGACACTACGCTGGGGTGGTGGCAACACGGGGTGACGGAGACCGAGAGGAATGCCGTTCATACGTATTTGAACCCGGCGCCCAATGATGTGGTTTGGACCTTGATTCGCGCCGCTTCTACGTCGGTGGCGGATGTTTGTATTATTCCGGTGCAGGACGTGCTGTTGCTGGGTTCGGAGGCGCGTATGAATACGCCTGCGATTCCAGAAAATAATTGGACCTGGCGTATGGCACCGGATGCGCTCAGCAGCCATCAAGCGCATGGGTTGGCGCAGTTGGCTGAGTTGACGGACAGGGATGGCTGGGTGGAGCCGCCTAAGGCGTAAGGCTTTAGATTCCAAGCTAAGTCCCGAAGGGACGGCTGAACTTCAGACCTGTCCAAATTAGCGTTTTAAGAGGAGGCGGAAAGCCTGCTAGGTTGAGGTTGGGATTTTCCAAGAAACCAATCTCAAACAGGAGGAGCTTTCCGCCATGAATGGAGTATGCAGTATTTTTTCGCAGGTTTTAGGGGTATTTTCGAGGGCCGAGTTTGAGCAGGCGGTTCTCGATCATAAAGCCCAGCATCACGCCCGGGGTTTTAGCAGTTGGACGCAGATGGTGGCGATGCTGTTCTGTCATTTGGGCAAGGCGCAGTCGTTACGAGAAATCTGTGGAGGTCTGGCGGCTTGCGAAGGCAAGCTAAGGCACCTGGGTGTGGTTCAGAGTCCCAAGCGGTCGACCTTGGCCTATGCCAACGAGCATCGGCCGTGGGAGTTGTACCAGACCGTGTTTGGGGGGCTGCTGGAAAAGTGTCAGCGGGAGGTGCGAGGAGGGAAGAAATTCCGCTTTAAGAACAAGTTGCTGAGTCTGGATGGCAGCGTGATTGACCTCAGCGCGACGATGTATGACTGGGCCAAGTTTCGTCAGACCAAAGGCGGAGTTAAGCTGCATTTGTTGCTGGATCACGACGGATATTTACCCAAGTATGCGGTGATCGAGCCGGCCAGCGTGGCCGAACTGAAGGTAGCGCGCGGGCTGGCTTTGGAGCCGGGCACGATTGTGGTGTTCGATCGTGGGTATACCGATTACAAGTGGTTCGCCAGCTTGACCAAGCAAGGTGTGTACTTCGTGACCCGGCAGCGTTGGAACAGCTATTACAAGCTGGTGAAGGAACTGCCGGTACCGGAAAAGGGCGACATCCTGGCCGATCAGATAGTGAAGTTGGGCCACCGCGGTTATCGCACCGGTGTGCCGGTCCGACGGGTGGTAGTGCGCGATCCGGAGACAGGCAAGAAGTTCGAATTTCTGACCAACAAAATGGATTTTGCTGCCAGCACGATTGCCAGAATCTATCGCGATCGTTGGCAGATCGAGACTTTTTTCAAAGCTCTTAAGCAATCTTTGCGGGTCAAGACATTCGTGGGCACCAGCGCCAACGCTTTAAAGACGCAGATCTGGACCGCCTTGATCGCCATGTTGATCTTGAAATATTTGCAGTTGAAGTCCAGCTTTGGTTGGTCGCTCTCCAACCTCGTGGCCTTGTTGCGCCAGCAGTTGTTCGTATACCGCGACCTATGGACTTGGTTGGATTGTCCTTTCGAACCGCCGCCTGCCCTGGCAGGAATTCACGACCAACTTCCGCTCCCGCTTTAAATTTCTCAGCCCTCTTTGGACAGCTGAAACCTGCCGCCCGTCTGCAAAACCCTTTATCGGCCAATACTCAGGAGTTTTATCGCACACACTTGGACAGCACCTCTCTAAATCTACCGCTCCCTTAGGACCCAACCTGGTTTCGCAATACCCGGTTCCAGCACTCGTTTGTCCAATGAAATCAACACAACGACGTTCACTACCCCGCTAATTTGGACAGCTCTGGCTGAACTTAGCCCAGGACGTTAGTCCTGGGTTGGACCTAAAAGAACGACCCAGTCCCGCAGGGACGGCTGGAAATAGGTCGCGACGCCATCCTGGGCGAAGTTCAGATGTCCCCGTTCGACAAGCTCAGGGCAGGCTCTGCGGGACTGAATCCGTAAATCCTGATTCTCACACAACCTCTTTAGCCCCTGAGGTACGCCTTTCCAATCGTCTGTTCTAGTCTGCGCTAACCAGCAGCGCGACTGGAAAGATGTTGAGGATAGTGCTGAGTGGCAGCGTTTGCTCTTCTGTCACCGTAACGGATTCGCCCGAGAAAACATTGGTAAAGCGCGATCCCGGCGGGACAGGTATCTTCAGCTGATCCTTCCCCCAGACTTCTTTGAGCGGCAAATCCGGCTTGCCTCGCATGAGGGTGCAGGCGAAGCGCGGCAGCACTGCCAGTACACTTCGGTCGCTGGAAGGATCCCGGCGCGAAAAGGCGATCACGTTTTCCTGGTGGTCCCCTGCGACTTCGAGCGGGATGTACTCCCCGCGGCGGAAGATCGCGTGCTCCTGCTGCCTCAGTTGCAGCACGCGATGGGTCGTCCAAAGCTTGGCTCGGCCGTCGGCGAGGTTGCCGAGTACTTCGCGGCACACCGCACCAGGGCCTTCTTGCACAGACAGCGCAAGCAACGCATCGAGGTAGCCGGCGCGCTGATCGAAGTCAACAGGCCTCCTGTTATCGGGGTCGACCAGGCTGAGTTCCCAGAGTTCGTTGCCTTGATAAAAGTCGGGAACCCCCGGAACCGCACTCTTCAGCACCACCTGCGCGAGCGAGTTTACCGCCCCGAATATCTGTAACTGCGGCAAGAGCGAACCAAGCGAGTCAATAAATGGGCTCTCTTTTCCCCGTGGCCCCGGCATCATGATGGCAGTGATGAATGCGTGCACCGCCTTCATGTATTCAGGGTCGGGATTGATCCAACTCAGATTGACTTTCGCTTCGCTCAGGGCCTTGAACGCGTACTGCTTGAGCCGCTCCACATAGCTCTCGCGATCCTCGTTGCTTTCCATTTGCCAAGGCCATGCACCCAGGATCGTTTGATAAAGCAGATACTCCTCGTTGTTATCCGGGGCGACACGCCCGTCTTCCATCTTCTGCTTGAACTTGGCATTCATGCGTTGCCAGCGATGCACCGATGCTGACCAGAGCTGAGGAAGTTCAGATAGCACATTGAGACGGTTGCGCACGTCTTCGCTGCGCTTGGTGTCGTGGGTTGAGGTGGTGAGCATAGTGTCCGGGGAGTGCCTCAGGCGCTCCTGGTTGCTCTGGTGCAGTGTGTCCAGCGATATACCAAAGGATTTTGCCGAACCGCCCACCTCGTTGGAAGAAAGGAATCGAGTGTAGACGTAGAACGCCGTGTCCTCGACCCCCTTCGCCATCACCGGCCCGGTGAGTTGCTGAAATTTGAGCGCAAAGTAAAGTATTTGCGGATCAGGCTTCTGCTTCGCTGCCGGAGAGGTATTCTGCAACAGCAGGGTCTCGCGCAGAAAGTCGAAGGCCGAGGCATCGATGTCCGGATTAAGGCGCTTGGCCTTGGCGATCGCAAAGCGCAGGAAGGCCACGTCGCGCGCCCCGTACTCACCCCGATCGTCAATGTAGGTTCGGTAGACGGGGAAGGCGGCGATGGCGTGGCGCAGGACCGTCTCCAGATTGTTGTCGGTGAAATCGCGCGCCTTTCGATTGGAAGCAGCAATCTGGCTGAGCAGATTGGTGAGCGCGTACACCTCGCTCGCCAGTGCCGTCTGCATCACTTGCAGTTTAGACCGGTAAATGATTTCGTCCGGGTCTACCGGGTGGCCGAGAACCTGGGCATACAGTACGTTGAAGCGCTTCTCGTTGGCACTCTGGATAAAGATGCCGTTGGCCAGGTAGACGAAATCATAGCCGGAAGTACCGCGCACCGGCCATTCCGGCGGCAGGTATTCGCGCGGCTCCAGGATTTTCTCAACCACGGTGTAGAGCGGCCCCTGGCTCTGCGACCAGTTGTATCCGCGCACCGTATCGAGTACGCTGCGCTCGATGCCGTTGGCGGCGGTTTCCTGATGCGGCTCCCCGCCGGCGCACTGGCTGGCGAGGCACAGGAGCTGCAGCCGGATCAGGTACTGCCGGGGGTTAAACATGCCATCGCAATGGTCGATGCGGAGTCCGGTCACTGCGTGCGAAGCAATCAGCCTTCGAATCAGGCAATGCGTTGCAGCGAAGACCTCCGGATTTTCCATGCGCAGCCCGACGAGGTCATTCACATCGAAGAAGCGGCGGTAGTTGATTTCTTCGGCGGAGGTGCGCCAGGAGGCCAGCCGATAGGGCTGCGCATCCAGCAGACGATGGAGCCGGTCGAAACTGCGGGGGTCTCCTTCGATCCCGTTGATGCTCTCGAGCGCATGCTTGATAACGGGTTGTATCTCCTCTGAGCGAAGCGCCTTCCGCAACGCCGGGAGCAGCTCCTCCAATCGCTTCTGCCGCTTTTCTCGTAGCTCATCGCTGCTGGTTTCATGGGGTGGAAGCTTATCAATCTGCTGCAGCAGTTCGAAAAAAAACTGCGGCAGCGGGCTTGTCCCACCACCGGCCTGGTCAAAGATCAGGTTCAGCGTGCGCGGCGCTGCCGGCATCGTGTGATCGTAGTAATGGACCCGTAGGCGCCCGTCTTCACTGGATACCTGGATGTGTTTGCGCTCGAGTTCGGCGCCATATTGATCGCCCAGAATGGGCAAGAGAAGCTTGTTACGCAGGGCAGGTTTGAGTGGCTTCCAGTCAATGTCGAAGTATTCGGCATATCGCGAGGCGTGGCCATTCTCCAAAACGTCCTGCCACCAGATGGAGTCATTTCCCACCCCCATGTGGTTGGGCACGATATCCAGCAAAAGCCCAAGACCCTGGCGCTGCAGTTCGGCCGAGAAGCTGGCAAAGCCCTCCTCGCCACCAAGCTCCGGGTTGAGCCGGTCGTGCCGGGTCAGGTCATACCCGTGCATGCTCCCCGGCCTGGCCTCGAAGATGGGCGAAGAGTAGAAGTCGCCGACGCCGAGTTGCTTGAGGTAGCCCACGATGTTCTGCGCGTTGGCGAACGAAAAGCCTTTGTGCATTTGTACCCGGTAGGTAGAGATCGGGACCCGGGCGTCCGTGTGGAGTACTCGCTCCACGCACTCCCGCATTTCGTTGGAGGCTTCCAGGCGCGGGTTGGCTTTTACCGGGGCCGGCTCAGGCACGGGGAGGCTCGAAGGAGAAATCTGGTCGGCGACGGACATTGTGCATTGGATGCGCTTCCCAGAGGTCGGGGATCAGCAATTGGCCCACCCAAATTGACCCGGTCGCTTTACGAATTCGCGCCCAGCACGGAAAATGGGTATACCCCATTGTAACGAGGAAGAACCCCATGCCCCTTTCTGGCGAAGCAATCCGAATGATGAACTATATCGATGACATTTCGACGACTCTGCGGCGCATTCTGGCCCTGGCCCCCACGCTTTCCGCGGAAGAACGCAAGCGGGTGGGAGAATACCTCAAGGTGAGCTCACCCAGCGCCGACGAGGCAATGGCAGCCCTGAACCTCAAATAAACCCTTTTTGGGAACAAGCACGTCGCGAGACCCGTATGAGAGGTTAAGTGCGATGCAATCCCCGGGCGACATCTTCGGCGAGGTCTTTCGAGCCATCTGGGCGCACAAGCTGCGCGCTTTCCTGACCATGTTCGGCATCGCCTGGGGAGTCGGCTCGATGCTGCTGCTGATTGGTTTTGGCGAGGGCTTCCGTTCCGGGCAGCACCGTCAAATGGCTTCGCTGGGCAACAACGTCATCATGATGTGGGGCGGCAATATCCCCGCCGTCCCCAGTCAACACACCGGCATGCGGCCTTACAAACTGACCCTGGCGGACGAAGCAGCCGTCCGCGCCGGCGCGCCGCGCGTGCGCAATATCACCGCCATGCTGCAAAACACCACCATCAAGGAAGTGAGTGACGAGTCGAGCAGCAGCGGGGAAGTGACCGGGGTTGAACCGAACTATAGCGAGGTTCGCTTTGTTCCGGTCGCCGAAGGCCGATTCATACGCTCTGATGATCTGGACCAGCGCCGCCGGGTGGTGGTGATGGGCAAGAAGACCGCTGCGCTGCTTTTTCCCGGCCGCCCGTCGCTCGGGGAATGGATACTCCTCAACGGCACGCGATTCCAGGTGATCGGTGTTGCGGGCAGCATCGCGCGCGGCAACAATGACAGCGACAATCAGCGAGTCTACATCCCTCTGACCACCATGCTCGAGCTGTTTCCATTAACCGGGGAGAATATCCCTCGGGATGCGGTGACCTCGTTGCAATATCAGCCCATCGCCAGGGAGGATGACCTGCCGGCGATGGTGGAAGTGCACGCCATCGTGGCCAAGCAGCATGGTTTTGACGCCGACGCACCGGATGCTTTTGAGGAATGGGACTCGATCAATTCCCAGCGTATGGTGGGCAAGATTTTCGACGCCATGGACCTGTTTTTAGGCGGAGTGGGTATCGTCACGCTGGCCCTGGGCGCATTGGGCGTGGTGAACATCATGTTGGTGTCTGTGGCCGAGCGAACCCGGGAGATCGGGCTGCGTAAGGCACTGGGTGCGACCAACCGGAACATCATGACCCAATTCCTGCTGGAAGGGATGTTTTTGACCGGCATCAGCGGCGGGGTGGGCATCGCGGCCGCGGGCTTGCTCATGTTCGGACTGAACCGTGCGATGGGCGACAGTGTGCCGGGCTTTGATGCGCCGCGGCTGGTGCCGTGGTCTGCGGCATTGGCTTTCGGTGCGCTCTGCCTGAGCGGAGTCGTAGCCGGAGTTTACCCCGCAGGGCAGGCTGCCAGGCTTGATCCGGTGGAAGCGCTGCGCAGGGAATAGGAATAGGAGAAACGCTGATGTTGCGCGACTTGTTCACCCAGGCGTACGAAGCCATGCTGCACAATCGCCGGCGCACGCTGATTACCATGATCGGCATGGCCTGGGGCATTGCTACGGTGGTGCTGCTGATGGCTTATGGAGCCGGCTTTGGCCGCGCCATTGGAACGATTTTTGCCCAGTTCGGTACCAACCTCATCGGCGTGTTTCCTGGAACGACCAGCGAGCAGGCCGGGGGCAAGAAGGCCGGTGTTCAGGTAAGACTTCAGCTGTCCGACGTCGCTCTGATTGAGAACAGCGTTCCAGATGTGCTCCACGTTGTGCCCGAAGTCTCCAAGCAGGTGTCGGTGCAGAACGATACGCACAGCTACTCCTGGTGGGTGAGCGGGTCGTATCCGCAGGTCGCCGAGGTACAAAAGCTCGATATTGATTACGGGCGCTTTTACAGCGAAAAGGACCTAGAGCAGCGCAATCATGTCGCCGTGATCGGTTCGGAGGCCAAGAGCAAACTCTATTCGGGCCTTTATCCCGTCGGCCAGCGTATTCGCATCAACGACGTGAGCTTTACCGTCATCGGTGTGTTGCGGGCCAAGATGCAGGAAGGCGATGACAATATCAACCGGGTCATTTACATCCCGTTTAGCACCATGAGCGATGTGAAGGATACCAAGTATCTGGATGGAATTTGGTTCAATTATCACGGCAATTATGTAGCTACCGAGTCGGCGCTGCGGGGTACGCTCGGTGCCGCACACGGATTTCCTGCTTCTGACCACAACGCGATTTATGTCGCCAACCTGATGGAGCAGCTTTCGCAGTTCCACATAATTACGACGGCGTTGCAGGTGTTGATGGCGTTCATTGGCACGCTGACGTTGGGGATTGCAGGGATCGGATTGATGAATATCATGCTGGTCGCGGTGCAACAGCGCACACGTGAGATTGGTATTGAAAAGGCTCTCGGGGCTAGCCGGCGTCACATTCTGGTTCAATTCCTCACCGAGGCATTGGTGATTACCGGGGTGGGTGGGGTTTGCGGGATTGCGCTCGCTTACCTGGTCTCGCTGGTGGTGGGCAGCATTACCTTGTACAGCGCGATTGCCAAGAATGGCGAGGCTGCGGATATCCACTTGCTGATTTCACCTACCACGGTGTTGGTGGCTACGGTGATTTTGATTGTTGTTGGGTTGGTGAGTGGAATGGTGCCTGCGATCAGGGCCGCCAGTCTTGATCCCGTGGAAGCGCTACGTTACGAGTGAGCGGACCTCTCCTGGAAATGTTTTTCGACAGGGAGCAGCGTAGAGCGGACGGGTATGCAATTCACCGTTATTCGGTGTCTGGCCTCTTGTAGGGTTGTTGCAGGTATTTGCGGGCTTCGTTGACCGCACCCTGGGTGTTGTCGTTGGTCTGCACCGCCTGCCGGTATTCATTCACCGCCCGATCACGCTGCCCGGTGACGTCGAATATCTTTCCCAATGCGATGTGGCTCCAGACTTCGGTCCACTTGGGCTCGTCGTCCCCACGGAGCGCATCACGATAGGCGTTCGCGGCCGCCTGGTAGTTGCGCTGGTTGAATAGGACCTCACCGA
This sequence comes from uncultured Acidobacteriaceae bacterium, assembly GCA_963830325.1. Classification (GTDB taxonomy): domain Bacteria; phylum Acidobacteriota; class Terriglobia; order Terriglobales; family Acidobacteriaceae; genus PALSA-350. The sequence goes on along the minus strand of CAWHMV010000016.1, from coordinate 424,046 downwards.
TGCGGTAGCTGGCGAGCGAGCTATTCGGATTCGCAGTGAGAGCTTTCTGATACTCCGCCAACGCTCCAGGGGTATCTCCCTCAGCGACCAGTTGCTGGCCCCGTAAAATGGCGATCCGCACTTGCATTTCTGGGGTGTTCTTCAGTACCCAGTTGTCCGGGTCGATCGAAATATGACGTGGACGACCGAATGTGTCGACCACATATTGCGAGTTGGTGCCGACCACGTCCACTCGCTTCATTTCCGTTTTGCCCTCGGTCTCGACGCGCAATTCAACCGGCATGTTAAAGAGGTCGAGATCCTGGCCAATTTCACCAATGGTGCGGAAGCCCTTGTTGTTGCCCAACCGGTAGACGGTGTACTTGTTGACAAACTGCGGCGCCCCGGTCCCATCCAGCCACTGCGCAAAAAAGGCTGTGAGTTGCTGTTGCGACTCCTGCTCGGCTACCTTTTCCACGTCGCGGGTGCGGATTGGTTTGGTGCTGTATTGCGTAATCAAGGCTCGCAGGGTTTTGCTGAAGTTGTCTTCACCAATCTCCCAACGAAGCATGTGGAACACCATCGCCCCCTTCTCCAATGTCATGGATTGGAATTGTGGGGAGAAGGGGTCCAGGCGCCCGGCCGAAGTAAGCGGGATGGTGTCATACGCCAGGGCGCCGGCAGAGATATCGGTCACCGCGGCCTGGAGCGCTGTTTGTCCGGATACGTGCTCGACGTACATCAACTCGGCATAGCGGGACATGCCATTGGTGATCCAGGCATCGCCGAGTGTTGCCGGAGTCACCGTGCTCCCCCACCATTGGTGGGCCATGGTGTTGGCGAGGAGACGGTAGTTGTTGCGGTCGGCGATCCGGGCGCCGGCAATCGCGGCGATCTCAGGCGCCCAGTAGGCGGGCAAGGTGTCATCCGGCAGTTCCACGACATACAGCAGGTGCGACGCGCCTTCGCCGAAAGACTCGCCGAAGAAGTCGAATTCCTTAACCGCCGTTTGTGCATACTCTGTACCGCTCTGCTTGTGTGCGTCGGTGAGGTACACGCGCACATTGGGCGATCCGGCTACAGAGATCGGCTCATTAAACTTGCCGGCGATGATGGTGCCGGGGAAGCTGGGCTTGGTCCAGTTGAACGTGTATTGCTGACCTGCTGCGACGGAACGCGGACTCCCGGTGTTCCCGCTGCCCACGACCCGGTAGCCGGCAGGCATGGTCACATGGATTTCCGCGGTAAACCGGTCGGTCATGTAGCCCACCATGGGGAACCAGCGGCCCGCGTACAACAAATAACTAATGGGATCGCCGATCGACGCCACCTTGAGTCCTTCCACCGGACTCTCTTCAGTGCCGCTGAGCGTTCCTTCATAAACGAAGGTGAAAGTCGCAGTCGCCCCCTTGCTCATGGGGCTCGGCAGGGCGACGCTAATGGTGGCGTTAGGGCCACGCTCTCCGCTGAGTTGGTGATGCTGCTCGTCGGTAACGCTGTCCACCTTGAGCGCGTTGTGCAACTCGAAGATCGCCGCACTTACGGTGTCCGTCGCGGTGAACGTTACCCGAGCGGTGGCTTTAAGGGTGTGATCCGCAGGATCGAGCTGGGCCTCGATCACGTATCCAGTGATGTTTATGTTGGATCGCTCTGCGGCGAGGAGATGCGGGACCGTCAGCACCAGCATGGCGGTCAACAGCAACATTACCCTGGTTGGCTTACGGGGACTGAGCGTCATCGAAATCATTCAGCGGGCCATGATGAAACCAAAGCGGATTGCAAGTGAGACGGCTGCGCCGCGGGGATCAATTGCAGGGCTATACGGGCCGCATGCTGAATCGCTCCCTCGCTGTTTACCCGCAGCGTCGCCCCTACGGTGCGCAAGTCTGACTGCATTGTTGCACGAGCCTCCTCGTTTTCGAGCAGGGGCCGCAGCTGCTCGACGACTTTGGATGCGGTGAAGTCATCCTGGATCAGTTCCGGCACAATTCGGCGCCCGGCGATGAGGTTGACCATTCCCACATGGGCTACACGGACCACCCTTTGCGCCACGGCATAGGTGATGCGCGAGACCCGGTAGACCACGAGGAAGGGGTTGCCGATCAGCGCGGCCTCTACGGTCGCTGTGCCGCTGGCGACAACACTGGCCCGGGCGTGCTGCAATACTGCGCGGGCATCATGAACCACCCGCACCGAGGCCCCCTTGGCTTGGGCGGCAAACGCCTGCACCTGCGAATCTTTCAGCGTGGGGGCCACGGGTAAGAGATATTCGTAACCCGGACCCATCAATCGAGCGGCTTCGAACATTGGCGGCAAGTTGGCTTCGAGCTCCCTGGTGCGGCTTCCGGGCAGCAAGCCAACCCAGAATTTTGACGCGTCCAGACCGTTTTGGCTAGCAAACTCCTCCCGGGTCACTGTGGGCGGGTCAAGATCCGCCAGCGGGTGACCGACGAAGTCGGCGGCAATGCCGTGGGCGCGGTAAAAGGCTTCTTCGAAGGGGAAAATGACCAGCATCCGGCTGACATTGCGCTTCACGCCTCGCACCCGCCATTTTTTCCAGGCCCACAATTGGGGGCTCACGAAGTAAACGACGGGTATTTTGAGACGGCGGAGCTCGGCGGCAAGACTCAGGTTTACGTCAGGAAAGTCGATCAGGATGGCCAAGTCGGGCCGTTCCGCGTGCAGGCTGGCTTTCAGTTTCCTGTATTGGCGGTAGATGTGAGGCATGTGCAGAATCACTTCGGTGATGCCCATGACCGCAACGTCTTCGGCGCGCACCACCCGGCGCAGGCCCAGGCTTGCCATGCGCGTCCCGCCCAGCCCGAAAAAGTCGGTTTGCGGGGCCAGACGGCGTAGTTCTGCCATCAGCAGTGCGCCGTAGTGCTCGCCGCTGGCCTCACCGGCAGAGAGAAAAATCTTCGGCATTCTAGTCCGTGCCTACGGCCAGGCTTGCGTCCAAAAAGCCAGTGGATGCCCGCGTGGGCTCCACTTCCTGGTCCTTGTACTGCAGCTGGTAGAGCTTCCAGTAGATGCCGCGCTGCGCCAACAGTTCCTGGTGGCTGCCGAACTCCCGTAGCACGCCCTTGTGCATGACCAGGATTCTGTCCGCCTGCTGTACCGTCGATAGCCGATGGGCGACGATGACCGAGGTGCGTCCCTGGACCATCCGTTCGAGCGCCGAGCGGACCCGCATCTCCGTGTCGGTGTCCACGCTCGAGGTGGCTTCATCGAGCACCAGGATGCGCGGATCGTGAGCCAGGGCACGGGCGAAGTTGATGAGCTGCTTCTGCCCGGTGGAAAGACTGTTGCCACGCTCGCGCAAAGGCTCATCGAACCCCAGTGGCAGGGCACGGATAAAGTCGCCCACATTGACCTCATCGGCTGCGGCCTTCATCCGCTCGTCGGTGATCCAATCTGACCCCAGGCGAATGTTCTCGGCGATGGTGCCGGTGAACAGGAAGGGATCCTGCAGCACCACCCCGAAATAGCGGCGTAACTCCGTTATGTCCTGATCGCGCACATCGACACCGTTGATCAGAACACTTCCGCGTTGGATCTCGTAGAAACGCATCATCAGGCCGATGATGGTGGTTTTGCCGGCGCCGGTGTGGCCCACGATGGCTGCAGTCTGGTCGGGCTCGATCACGAACGACACGTCTTTCAGAATCCACTCCACCTCGGGGGTGGCAGCGAGGATCTGCTCCACTCCCTCGGCTTGCTGGATGGTGGCCAGTTGCTGCGCGTCGAGCTTTTGATAGGTGAACCAGACGTGTTGGAACTCGATGCGGCCGGAACCGTCGCAGGCACGGGGAGCGGGCGGACTTTGCAGCTCCGCAGGGGTGTCCAGTAGCTTGAAGACCCGCTCGCTGGCAGCCATCGCGGCCTGCAGGATGTTGTATTTCTCGCTCAGGTCCTGAATGGGGCGGAAAAAGCGTTGGGAATATTGGATAAAGGCAACCAGCACGCCGATCATGACTGCGTTGCGCAGCACGCCAAATCCGCCCAGCCAGATCACCAGGGCGATGGCTACGGAGCTGAGCAACTCGATCGCGGGGTAGTAGAGGGCGTAGGCCAGGATGGCGTCTTTGAAGGCCACCATGTGCTGCCGGTTGACGTCTTCAAACTCCTCGTAGGAGCGCTGCTCGCGGTTGAAGAGCTGCACCACGCTCATCCCGCTTACATGCTCCTGGGTGGAGGCATTGATGCGGGCGATGGCGGAGCGGATGCGCCGGTAGGAGTCGCGCACGTGCTTGCGAAAGACCCGGGTGACCCCCAGGATGAGAGGCAGCACCGCAAAAGCGATCAGAGCCAGCCACCAGTTCATGCGCAGCATGATGACCACGATGAGGAGGAGAACGAAAACATCCTCAAAGATGGCAAAGACCCCGGAGGTGAACATCTCGTTCAACGCGTCCACGTCGCTGGTGAGCCGGGTGACCAGGCGCCCTACCGGATTGCGGTCGAAAAAACTCACGTGCATGCTCTGGATGTGGCGGAAGATCTGGCTGCGCATGTCGAACATGACTTTCTGTCCGGTCCATTGCATCAGGTAGGTCTGCACAAACTCGAGCAGGTAGCTGAACACCAGCGCGGCAACATAGATGCCGGCAATCTGCGTGATCCCCATCCGGGCATTGGGGCTTAGCCAATGGGTCCACGCCGCCGGATGGAGGGCTGGCCTCGCGGTCATGTAGCGATCCACGGCAATTTTGGTCAGGTAAGGGCCGAGGACATCGAATCCCGCCTTGAGCAGGATGGCCATTAGCGAAATCGCTGCCTGCGGCTTGTAGGGCCGAAGGTAGGTCAGCAAACGGCCCATCAGCCGGCTGTCATAGGCCCTGCCGACGACATCGTCATCGTGCTGCTGGGGTTTCCGATCTTTCTCGGTGGTTTGTTCAGCCATGGGCGCCGACTCTTATTTTACGTGCGGTTACGGGGAACGCGGGGATGTCAGAATAGATAGCAGGATCATAGATAGCAGGAGCAGGGCGGCGGATGAATTCTCTCGGCATTTACATTTCGGTTCCCTTTTGCCGCGCCAAATGCACCTACTGCAACTTTGCCTCCGGCGTATCGTCGGCAAAAGCCCACGAGCAATATGTGTCCCGGGTTTGTGGGGAAATCCGCAGCCTGCGGCAGCGGCTAGGTGACGCCGCGATCCCTGAACTGGTGGACAGTATCTACCTTGGCGGTGGGACGCCCAGCGTTCTGGCCGCGGCCCTGGTGGGGGAGCTTGCCCGCACCCTGCGCCAGGAGTTTGCTGTTTCCCCGCAAGCCGAAATAACCCTGGAGTGTGCTCCGGGCCAGCTGGACGACCCCTCGTTGGAGGCCATGCTGGCTTTTGGGGTCAACCGCATCAGTTTCGGCGTGCAATCCCTGGTGGATCGTGAGGCAGCGGCCACGGGACGTTTCCATACCCGGGAAGTCGTGCTGCGCGACCTGGAACGGGTGCGGTCCGCTGGGTTGCGCAAGCTCAGCATCGACCTGATTGCCGGCATGCCCCACCAGACCGCGGCCAGTTGGCAGGAGTCCCTCGAGGTGTTGGCCTCGACCGGCGTGGAGCACGCCAGCATTTACATGCTGGAGATTGACGAGGATTCCCGTCTCGGCCGAGAGCTGCTGGCTGGAGGCTCGCGTTACGCCGCGCAGACAGTGCCCAGTGAAGAGCTGACGGCTGATCTCTATGAGAGCGCTATCAGTGCTCTTGAAGCCAACGGACTCCGGCCATATGAGATCTCAAACTTTGCCCGTGTCGGGAGCGAGTCCCGGCATAACTTGAAGTACTGGCGCCGCGAGCCCTACCTCGGTTTTGGCCTGGATGCACACTCCATGGTTCGTACCCGGAGCGGCGGCGCGTTGCGCTTTTGCACCACCGCCGTGCTGGGCGAATACCTGCGGGGTGACAAAGGTGAGGATGTGCGCGAGCTTCGCTCAAGCGAGGAATTAGAAGAAGCCTGGTTTCTGGGTTTGCGCCTGCGCGCGGGGGTCGCGTGGCAGGATCTGGCCGCCGAATTCAGCGGCGATCGGGTGGAGAACTTTCGCCCCCTGGTGCGCGAACTATGCCAGCTGGAACTGCTCACCGATGAACAAGGCGTGGTGCGGCTGACCCGGCGCGGTCTCCTCTTTTCCAACGAGGTCTTTGCCCGCTTTCTCGAAGTCGGGGAGCAAAAGCTCCAAATGCGATGAGTGTGGAGGAAACCGTGTCTACCCGGACTTTGCCTTGGCCCGAAACGACCACTCGCCAATCGACTGCCTCGATCGACTTGCGCAGTGATACGGTCACTCGACCCACGCCTGCCATGCGGGCCGCCATGGCCGCAGCCGAGGTAGGGGACGACGTTTACGGGGAAGACCCCACGGTAAACCAGCTGGAAGCACGCGCGGCGGAGATTTTTGGCCGCGAAGCCGCGTTGTTTGTTCCTACCGGGACCATGGGCAACCAGATCGCGGTCCGCATGCACACCGAGCATGGCCAGGAGGTCATCTGCGAATCCCGCGGTCACCTGGTCGACTGGGAAATGGCTATGGTTTCGGCCTTCTCCGGATGCCAGCTGCGCACGGTATATGCGGATCGAGGAATCCTTACCTGGCCGCTGATCCAGAAGGTGATCTCCCGCGGGCTTCATTTCCGCTCCCGCACCGGGCTGATCTCTCTCGAAAATACGCACAACATGGCCGGCGGCACGGTGATGCCGCCCGAAATCGCAGAAGAAATCTGGAACGGGGCTGCCGATGTGGGGCTGCCGGTCCATCTCGATGGCGCGCGCATCTTCAATGCTGCGACGGCATTGAATATCCCCGTCGACCAGCTGACCAGCGGTTTCAGCTCGGTCATGTTCTGCCTTTCCAAGGGTTTGTGTGCGCCGGTGGGCTCGATGTTGGTGAGCAGCTGCCGCAATATCGAGCGGGCGCGAAATTTTCGCAAAGCGTTGGGCGGAGGCATGCGCCAAGCCGGTATTTTGGCCGCAGCCGGTCTCATCGCCCTGAACGAGATGACCGGCCGGCTGCAGGAAGATCATGACAATGCTAAATATCTGGCCGGCGCCCTGAGCGAACTTCCCCAGGTGGAGCTGGACCCAACGCTGGTCCAGACCAACATCGTGATCTTCAGCCTGCGCGGCGGAGGAGACGCACAGGCCCTGGTAAGCGCTCTGGCCAGCCGGGATGTTCTTGCCGGGACGGTGGGACCTCACTCCGTACGTCTGGTGACGCACCACGATGTGGATCGTGCCGCGTGCGAGCGCGCCAGTGCGATTCTGGCCGAGGAGATCCAGAAATGGGACGGTCTATAAGGGGGCCGGAAAAAGACGAGAAATCCCGTCCCGAGAGTGCTTTTCTCGGATTTATACTATTAAGATGCCAAAGTATTCGATCGTCGTGCCCTTCCATAACGAGGAAGAGAACGTAACTGCGCTATACGACCGCCTCAAAGCGGTTATGGAGCAGATTGGCGACAGTTTCGAACTGGTGCTTGTGGACGACGGATCGAGTGACCGCACCTACAAGCTGCTGGAGGAAATTGCAGCCGTAGATAGCCGGGTATTGGTGGTCAAGTTGCGGCGCAACTTCGGCCAAACCTCCGCACTGGCCGCTGGATTCGATCACTCCCAGGGCGATTTCATCCTGGCCATGGATGGCGATCTGCAGCACGACCCTTCGGAAATTCCGGAGTTTGTTGCCAAGCTGGAAGAGGGCTACGACGTAGTCAGTGGATGGCGCAAGGCGCGTATCGACAGCTTCGTCATGCGCCGGATTCCGTCGCGTTGTGCCAACTGGCTGATGGCAAAGCTTTCCGGGGTTGATATTCACGATTTTGGCACCACGTTCAAGGCGTACCGGCGTGAGGTGATTCACAACATCCCTCTCTATGGCGAGATGCATCGCTTTATCCCTGCACTTGCTTCCTGGTATGGCGCCAGCATCTGTGAGATTCCGATCAAGAATGTGAACCGGGAGCGGGGCAAGTCTCACTACGGGATTTCCCGCACCATCCGCGTTTTCTTCGATCTGCTGACCATTCGTTTTCTGCTCAAGTACATGACCCGGCCGCTGCACTTTTTCGGTACGTTTGGCGCACTGGGCATCTTTCTGGGCAGCGCGATCTCGCTGATGTTGGCTGGTCTGAAGGTGTTCACCCAACAGGCAGTGATGGAAACGCATGGACCGCTGTTCGTGGTAGCCGGGGTATTGATTCTAGCGGGCATTCAGATGCTTGCCATCGGTCTGCTGGGCGAACTGCAGGTGCGGCATTATCACACCTCGTCGCACCGGGCTCCCTATGCCATCGATCGCTTGGTCCGCCTGCGCGCCCCTGAAGAACCCAGCATGCTGCAAGAGGGATGAATTCCTTTAGGAATCAGACCTAGCGATTGCGAAATGAGTCCCGCAGGGACGGCTGAACTTAGCCCAGGACGCAGTCCTGGGTAGAGATTCGAGAGACGAAAAGTCCCGTAGGGACGGCTGGAAATGGGCCGCGATGGGATCTTTGACAAGCTTCAGCCGTCCCTGCGGGACTTAATCATGTTGCATGATGAACCCAGGACTAGCGTCCTGGGCTAAGTTCAGCCGTCCCTGCGGGACTCGAGGGGTCGTTCTCACGCAGCCTATAAAGCCCAGATCCTTGTTGGGCCTTTGATGGCTCGAATAAGGTCGTGCCCTGATACAAAGCGCGACTCTATCGTCCTTCCGACGGGTCCGGGGACGAAGACAAATCCAGATCAAAAAAAGTCTGCGCACTGTGGGGCAAATTGGGCGCGTAGCAGTTGTTATCCGCCGCGTAGGTCGTGCCGCATTGGCGCGCAAACTCCGTTCGGGGTGAACGCGCATATTGCCACACCAGCGCTCCGCTAATCCCGCTCGAACCTGGACCAAGCGATTTCCCCGGCATCACGCATCCCGGTGCAGGGGGGCATTGGTCATTCACCACCCACAAGGCCACGGGCTTGCTTCCCTCATGACTCGCAATTTGTTCCGCAGTGGTGATCTTGCCTGAACCTTCGGCTACCGGGATGCCGGAGCAATACACACCCGGCTTGTACTGCGATCCGCGCACTGTATCAATCCACGCGAAGAGATAGGCGCTTTGCTCGGGCAACAGCCGTCCACCCTCCTCCTGATCGAGAAACAGGACCGCACCTGGACCGAAGCCTTCCCGTTTTGCTGCGGCGACAGCGGCCGCGGCGTCGGATCGGCCAAGGGCCGCGGCGTCCTTGCCGTTGAGTTCTTTATCCAGGCGTCCGTTGTAAAGGATCATGAAGCCGAAACCGTTGGCCTTGAGCAAGGCGCGCTTGCCCAGCCAGCTATTGCTATTTGCGCCAGGAGGATTGTTCAGCCAATAACCGGTGTAGGAAAAACTGCGGTGGAGATCCGGAAGGAGCTTATCCCCGGGATAGGCGTTCTTGTCAAAACCCAGGTAGTGACCCTGCCCTAAGACGCCTGGCACACAGCACAGCGCTACGAGCCAGATCCACAGCGGGCAAAGAGGAAGCTTTACTCTGCGCCGCCGGCGTTGAGGTTGGTAGGCGGTGTCGATGGGGTGCTCGCTAACTGCCGCGAAGGGGCGCCAGGCAGGTATTTGGAAGGATTGACCGGCGTATCGTGAATGCGGACTTCGTAGTGCAGGTGAGGACCGGTGCTGTGCCCCGAAGAGCCGACGTAGCCGAGGATGTCGCCACGGTGAACTTCCTGTCCCGTGATGACTGCGAATCCGGAAAGATGGGCATACAAGGTTTCGACACCATGGCCATGATCGACGACCACTTCCCGGCCGTACCCGGTGCCCTGGCCGGCCTTGAGGACGATACCGTCCGCAGGCGCCCGAACAGCGTCGCCCTGGTTGGTTGCAATATCAATCCCGGTATGGAAGGCGCCCTCGCCCTTAAACGGATCAAGCCGGGAGCCGAAGGAACTGGTGACGATTCCTTGCACCGGCCACAATGATGGTGCATACGCCACATTCACAATGCTGCCAATGCCTGCGGGGAAACGATTGGTGAAATTGAGACCGTGCATGATCTCCCCTGACATCGCCGAGGAGCGCAGCGCTAAAAGCTGATCAAGTGACTGGCTGTACTGCTGATCGCTGATGTCGTCCGAGGTCACAGGACCAGCCGTCGCCAATGATCGCCGCAGAGCCGGTTTAGTGAGCCGATTTTGCCGGAGACCGTAAAGAGCACTGACTTCGCTAGCCAGAGAGCCTAAAGAAGCGGCCTGAACATCCTTCTCATGCGCCACCTGCTCCATCTGGAGATAGTCATGGCGTATGCTCTCGCGCTCGGTCCGAATCTGGTTGAAGCGAGCCGTCTTGAGCAGCATGCGGCTGTAGGACCCGGCCATCCCAGTGATGGTGAAAAGGCCAATCACCGCGGCGGCGACAAAGATATAAGCGTAGTGCAGCGGAATTGGGATCTTGCGCAAATCGCCGTCTTCCTGGCGGGCTACAAAAATGATGTAGTAGCGTTTGCGCAATATACACACTCGCGAAGAAGGGGATAGGCCTTGTACTCCAGCAACAGCTTTTGCACAAGAGCCGAGTCTTGAAGCTAACAGAGTGAATCTAGTGGGTCAAACCCGGAAGGTGTGATCGGCATGACCCGTTGGAGAGGCATTTCGGTAACGCAGGGTATGCTGACCGCATGGCGGGTGAGCGTAAAAGCAGTCGACCAAAGGCCGCGGCAGCCGAGAGGGAACTGATCGCCGGCATTCGTAGACGGGCCGACCAGTTACTTATGGGCCAGCGTAAGAGTGGAATCCTGACTCTGGGCATCGGCGACGATTGCGCAGTCTTGCGGCCGCGTCGAGCGAAAGAGATTGTGGTTACCACCGATCTCTCGCTCGAAAATGTGCACTTCCGGCGGGATTGGCATCCGCCTCAAAGCGTGGGCCATCGTTGCCTGGCACGCGGGTTGAGCGATTTGGCGGCCATGGGGGCTCGTCCCGAGGCAGCATTTTTGTCGCTGGCCCTGCCTTCGGAGCTTACCGGCGCGTGGCTGGATTGCTTCTTCGACGGATTCATGGCTCTGGCGAAGCGCTATCGGGTGCCCTTGGCTGGCGGAGATATGGCCAAATCGCCGACTGTGGTCGCCGATATCGTTTTGCTGGGAAGTGTCGCGCGGGGAAAAGCTCTCCTGCGCTCGAGTGCCCGGGCTGGGGATTTGATCTATGTCACGGGCGCCCTGGGCGGGTCTGCAGCGGAGTTGAGCGCTCTCGAGCGAAAGCCAGGCGACTTTGTTGGCAAAAACAAACTGCGGCACCCGCATCTGTATCCGGAGCCCAGGCTAGCTGCGGGCCGCAAGTTGACACGGTTGGCAACCGCGGCGATCGACCTGAGCGATGGCCTATCAACCGATCTGGCGCATCTGTGCGAAGAGAGCGGCTTGGCCGCGGAGATCGATGCGGATGCCCTGCCGGTCGACGCCCGCGCAACCCTGGAGCAGGCATTGCACGGCGGAGAAGATTACGAACTGTTATTTACCGCCTCACCGAAGACCGCAGCGCCCGGTCAACTGGGGGGAGTGTCGATCCATGCCATCGGCCGGATGAAGAAGCCAGGCAAGGGGCCGCAAATACAACTCGATCGTGGTGGCAAGCGGGTCGCGCTCGCCGCAGGCGGATGGGAGCACTTCCGATAGGGCACTTCACTTCGCATGATGCTTCCGCTTGATAGCATCAGAACAGACTTATGACAGACCCTTCTCCTCGGGTGCGCTTTGCTCCCTCTCCTACTGGTATGTTGCACGTGGGCAATGCCCGCACCGCGCTCTACAACTGGCTCTTTGCCCGCCACACCGGCGGAACGTTCCTGCTTCGGATCGAAGACACCGATGTGGAGCGGAGCGAGGTTCGCTACGAAGCGCAACTGATCGAAGACCTGCGCTGGCTTGGGCTGGACTGGTCCGAGGGGCCGGAGATTGGCGGTCCTTACACACCCTACCGCCAAAGCGCGCGCCTCGATATCTATGAGCAACACACAAAGCAGTTGCTCGACCAGGTCAAGGCTTACCGTTGCTTCTGTACCGCGGAGGAACTGGAAGTGGAGCGGCAGGTGGCGCTCCGCGAGCATCGCACGCAAGTCTATTCGGGCAAGTGCAGAGTTCTCACGCCGGATGAAGCAATGACCCGGGCCGCTGCGGGCGAGCCTTTCGCAGTGCGCCTGGCTGTGGCGGATGCGCCGCTGCGCTTCCATGACATCGTCCGCGGCGACGTGGAGTTTGCCAGCGAGGCTGTAGGCGATTTTATCCTCGTCCGTTCTTCAGGCATCCCCGTGTACAACTACGTGGTCACCATCGATGACGCGCTCATGCGCATCACGCATGTGATTCGAGGCGACGATCACATATCGAACACTCCGCGGCAGGTGGCCATTTATCAGGCGTTCGGCTGGGCGTTGCCGCAGTTTGCGCACCTCTCGACCATCCTGGGCAGCGATCGTGAGCGCCTGTCCAAGCGCCATGGCGCTACGTCGGTAGCGAGCTTCCGTGAGATGGGCATACTGCCCGAGGCGCTAGCGAATTATCTCGCCCTGCTCGGATGGGGCGCGGAGGGAGGAACGCGGGAGATCTTTACTCGCGAGGAGCTGGTCAAGGAGTTCAAGTTGGAGCGGGTCACTCCTTCACCGGCGGTCTTTGATTGGGACAAACTGCATTGGCTGAACCGTCAAGCCATCAAGCATTCGCCGCTGCCGGAGTTGAGGGCGTTGGCGTGGCCCTATTTCACTGCAGTCGCTTGGCTAGCGCCGCAGTCCTCTGCCAGTGACGCTGTCGTGTATTGGTTCGATCGCGTGTTGGAGCTTTATCTACCCGCAGTGGACCAGCTGCAGCAGCTACCGGAAAAGGCAGCCACTCTTTGGCGCGTGGCTCAAGCCGCTGAGGAAGACGCAGCCATGCTCACTTCGGAAGCAGGCGAGCGTGTGGTGCGGGCGTTCACAGAAAAGGTCAGAGGAGAAGCGGGCGCGATTACGCCGCAGCGCTTTAAGGAACTGATGAATGAGGTGAAGGCGGAGAGTGGAGTCAAGGGCAAGGAACTCTTCCATCCTGTACGCATCATCCTTACGGGGGCCCACTCGGGTCCGGAGTTCGACAAGCTGATCCCCCTGTTCGAAGACGGCAGCCGGCTCGATTTGCCAACCCACGTAATGAGCGTCCGAGAGCGAGTCGAAGCGTTTGCCGCTGGTGCTTGACTCCACCTTTCCTCATGACTGGAAGGCAGAGGTTCTCACTGCCCGCCCCATGATTTTGCCTGCGCGCCAATTCGTATACCCGGCACTCGTAGAGGAAGTAGAACGAGGAGCACTGGAGATCATGATCCGTCCTTCGGGGGCGGGTCCGTTCCTGGTCACCTGCGCGTTGGGTTTTGCAGGGGACAACGTGCCCAGCGGCATTTGGGCCTGTCCTGATCCGGCGTGGATCTGCGCTGTTGCCGGCGGTTACGCCTACCTGATCGACACCTCTGACCCGGCGCGATGGGAGCAGTTGCCGTACCGGCCCGTTACCAGCGTAACGGTTGTGGCTGAGCACGCACTATTGGTATTTGCTGGCTTTCAATCGCTGCTCGCCTGGGGGCGCTCAGGCAGGGTCTGGGAAACCGGCCGGCTCAGTTGGGATGGCCTGCGCGTTACCGCTATTCACGGAGAAACCCTGCTGGGGCTGGGATGGGACATGACCACGGATCGCGAGCTCGAGTTCAACGTCAATCTGAAGACCGGCGAGCATCGGGGCGGAGGCTACCTGGTGTAGAAGCTCAGCCGTGCATCGCCTTGTTCGAGGACGCGATAGCGTTTCAGCGGGCCATAGCATTCGGCCAACGGCTGGAGAATTTTGCGACTGTGTTCAGCGATCACGATGCCGTCGGGAGTGAGCAATGAATCTGCACCGTGGCCGATGCCGCTGAGCGTGCGGGTATAGTCGTGGTCGGCCGCGTACGGTGGGTCGAGAAAGACAATCGAGCAGCGCTCTTGCGGGCTGCGCTCAGTGAGGCGGCGCAAGGCGACGGAGACGGTGCTGGATAGAATCTGAAAGCCGGATGTGATCTGCAGTGCAGCGAGATTGGTGTGTAGCGCGGCGACGGCCGAGGGAGCGTTATCGACGAAGTAGACCAGGCTTGCACCCCGGCTGATCGCCTCGATGCCCACAGCTCCGGAGCCGGCATAGAGATCGGCGAACACGGCACCTTCGATGCGCGGGGCCAGGACATTAAAGAGCGTTTCACGCAAGCGGTCACTGGTAGGCCGGGTGGCCAGCCCGCGGGGCGCGGCCAGCCGCCGCGAACGGTATGTGCCGCCGATCACCCGCATCGGTTTTGATGGTAAATGAATCCTTTACTGGCCAATGGATCGTCAAGATCTACAATGAAGTGCAAGGACGGATGCAATGCGTGGATGGTCGTTCCCCTTAGGGAGATGGATGGGTGTGGAGTTGCGCATTCACACCTTCTTCATTCTGCTGCTCGGCATCTGTATGGCCTACACCGAGAGCGTTCATCTCACCATGTTTCGTGGTGTGGGCTTGTGGCTGGTGCTGCTGGGTGCGGTGGCCGTCCGCGAAGTGGCGCGCATGATCGTGGCCGCGTATCACGGCCTGCAGCTGCGCAATATCCTGCTGCTGCCGATTGGTGGGCTGGTGGCCTATGCCAACGCGGAGAGCGCGGAGCACGCCGGCGCCAGCAAAGTGCAATGGCGCATGGCCCTGACCGGGCCTTTGTCTAATCTCACTTTTGCCCTGGTAGTAGCCATGCTCGTCCTTGGCATGTCGCCAACGCTCACTCTTCTGGAGCGGCCGTGGATTACCCCAGCGCACCTGATTCGCAGCATCATTTGGGTCAATGTTTTTCTCGGCGTGCTGAACTTGCTGCCCGCCTATCCCCTGGATGGCGGCAGAGTGGTGCGTGGTGGAGTTGCCCGGGCCCAGGGCAGGGCTCAGGCGTCGCGGGTGGCGACTGGACTGGGCCAGATCCTGGCCATGACCGCCATCATTGCCGGATTAGTGCTGATGAATGCGTGGCTGCTGCTGGCCGGATTTTTCATCCTGATCGGCGCTCAGTTGGAAGACCAGGGCGTGCTTTTCCAAAGCGTGGTGGATACGGTGAACATGCAGGACATTATGTTGACGGAGTTCTCCATGCTCGCTCCCTCGGACACGTTGGAAGATGCGCTGCACAAGTCGATTCACAGCCTGCAGGACGATTTCCCTGTGGTCCGCGGAGACAGCCTGGTCGGCATTATTTCCCGCCAAAGCATTCTTTCGGCGCTGCGCAGCGAGGGCAATGGCTACGTGCAGGCGGTGATGTCGCGAAGCTTTCATGTGGCCCAGCCGGAGGATTCTTTGGGCACGACCATCAGCCGCTTTGCCGGGCGAGGACTGTCGTTGGTGCCGGTGACCGAAGGCGAACGCATTGTCGGCATCGTGACCCTGCAGAACCTGATGCACTCTATGAGCCTGCTGGCCGAGAGTCGAAAACTGCGTCGCCAGAGCCAGGAATAATCGTTGCCCGATCCATCCGCGCCCATTGAGCCCGGGCTGTACCTGGTCGCTACGCCGATTGGCAATCTTGAAGACATTACGCTTCGCGCGCTGCGCGTCTTGAAGGGCGTGGACCGCATTGCGTGTGAAGATACGCGGCAAACGCAAAAGCTGCTGAACCACTTTGATATTTCCACGCCCACGGTCAGCTATCACGAACACAATGAACAGGCGCGTACCGCGGAGCTGATTGCCTTGCTGCAGCAGGGTGGCCGGGTTGCCGTGGTCAGTGATGCGGGTACTCCGGCGTTCTCTGATCCTGGCCTCGAAGTCGTGAAAGCAGCGGTGGCTGCGGGTGTGCCCGTCATTCCTATCCCTGGGGCCAATGCCGCACTCAGTGCCCTGGTCGCCTCCGGCATGGACACCGATCGCTTTCTGTACGCAGGCTTCCTGGCAGCGAAGCCGGGCACTCGGCGAACTGAGCTGGAATCTTTGGCCGCGAAGGCAGATGGTCTCACGCTGGTGCTCTATGAAGCGCCGCATCGCATCCTCGAAACCTTGGCCGATGTGGAAGCGGTGTGGGGAGAGCAAGCGCGGGTGGTTTTAGCTCGCGAGCTGACTAAGCTTCACGAGGAATTTCTGCGCGGCACAGCCGGGGAGGTCCGGCGTGCACTGTTTGCTCGCGAGCGGGTGCGGGGCGAGATGGTGTTGTTGATTGAGGCAACGTCGTCGGCCCAGCCGGCTAATGTGAGCGGTAGCGTGGTGCAGCAAGTGTCGCAGCTGATGGCTGAGGGTCTGGACGAGAAAGACGCGCTCAAGCGCTTGGCGCGCGAGCGCGGTGTTTCGAAGAGTGAGGTTTATCGGGAACTACAGCGGCAGCGTTCGAAAAAGTAAACTGCAGATCCCTCGGCTTCGTTCGGGATGACAAAGGAAAGAGTGGGGTTTGCCTTTGAGCTTGTACGCTCCTAATGACAAAGAGGAGGGTGGGTGTTTCCAGTGGGAATTGGTTTGAGGGATCCCAGGTCTCAAAAGCGAGACCTGGGGCACCCTTCGATTTCACCCTTCGATGTTGCAGAGGGTACAAGCTTTGTCGTTTCTCTCCCGACTCGCTCTCAGCGAGTTGGCTGTTCCCACGGCACGCCGGGGCAGGCGGGATGACAAAGGAGAGGGCTGTGGCTTGCTCGAGGTTTGTGGCTGGGGATGACAAAGGGGAGAACGCATACTTCCATTGAACCGGCGCTCTTTCCTTTGTCATCCCGAGCGAAGCCGAGGGATCTGCAGTTTCTCTCTCCCGAAGCTAAGTTGTCTTAGGAGGCAACTTCCACGCTGGAATCGGCCGCTCGGCAAATGGCAAATCGCGGCCCTTGAGCCGGTCGTATAAGTAACTGTCGCTGGTTGTTCCCAGCGACTCGTTATACAGGCTCGGTTCGCCGATCACCTCGCGCAACTCCTCGGCAAAACGATGGACCGCCTGCAGGGACTCCGCTGTCGCCGGGATCTCAAGGCGATTGGTCTTCCAGAACTTTTGATATCCGCGATCGAGCAGGGCGGCTACTTCACCGCTTACCAGGTAGCCCGGGCGGTGCCTCCACCAGACGGCCGTGTGTGGCAGCTTGTTCTCTGCCTCGCCGGGCTCTACTGCTTTGGCCAGGACCGCGCCAGCCCCGTACCTGCTCACCAGGAACTGGTTTGCGACCTCGGGCACCCCTTGTACATCAAATCCGAGGGTGCGGAGAGTGCTGAAAACCTCATCGAAGGTCAGGAAGTGTACTTTTGTTCGCATGGTTGCGACTGACTGTGGATTGCCTCGATTTTCGGATGGCAGCTACACTAAGGATTGCTTCATCCTACTTTCGCACATCGACGCGGATCACCGCAACGTGAGTAGACCAGTTGAATCAGGGACTTTGCATGCAAACTGAAGTGCAAACGGAAGTGAGCTCGACGCCGGGCACGCTAGGCAGTAGCATCCTGGAACGGATTGGGAATACTCCACTCCTGCGTCTTGACCGCTTGACCGCCCATCTACCTGGGATAACCTTGCTGGGCAAGGCCGAATGGGCCAACCCGGGGGGCTCGGTCAAGGATCGCGCTGCCGCCTCGATCGTGGCTGCAGCCGAGGCTCAGGGGTTGCTTGCGGGAAGGCATTTACTGGACGCGACCAGCGGGAATACCGGCATCGCGTATGCCATGTTGGGCGCGGCCAAGGGTTTTCCGGTTACGCTGTGCATGCCGTCGAATGTGTCTCCGGAACGGAAGCGGATTCTTTCTGCCTACGGGGCGAATATTGTCTGGACGGATCCGGCGGACGGGTCTGACGGTGCGATTCTGAAGGCGCGGGAGCTGGCGCAGGATAAGGACCGGTACTACTACGCCGACCAGTATGGGAACCAGGCGAACTGGAAGGCGCACTATAAAGGTACGGCGAACGAGATTTGGCAGCAGACTAAGGGAGAGGTTACGCACTTCCTAGCTGGGCTGGGCACCAGCGGAACCTTCATGGGTGTCACCCGTCGTCTGAAAGAGCTGAACCCGAAGATTGAATGTATTGCCATGCAGCCCGATTCACCGTTTCATGGGCTGGAAGGTTTGAAGTATATGGCTACGGCGATTGTGCCTCCTATCTATGATGCCAGCGTGGCTGATCGTCACGTAGAGCAGTCGACCGAGGAAGCTTACGAGATGGCTAAGCATCTGGGCCGGAACGAAGGATTGTTGCTTGGCATCTCGGCCGCGGCGGCAGTAGCGGCAAGTTTGAAGATAGGCGAAGAGGAAGCTCGCGCAGGCAGAAGCGCCGTCCTGGTCACCGTCCTCTGTGACTCGGCCGACAAGTACCTGAGCGAGCGGTTTTGGGAGCAATGATGGCCACGACGAGCCTGGGGCAGAAGCTGGAGATCGGTGACGCGGTTTATGCCCAGCTGCGCAAGCATGGCGAAGAGACCTATCCCCATGAGTGTTGCGGAGTGCTGCTCGGCAAGGCGCTCGATGGGATCAATGAGGTAGAGGTAGCCGTACGCGCCGGCAATACGAGGACCGATTCCGCCCATAACCGTTACCACATTGCGCCCCAGGAACTGGTCAGCATTCAACGTCAGGCACGGGAACAGAGCCTCGACATCGTGGGTTTTTACCACTCCCATCCCGACCATCCTGCGCGCTGGTCGCCGACCGATTTTAATGAAGCGCACTGGCTGGGTTGCTCCTACGTGATCACCAGCGTGGAACAGGGCGTAGCCAAGCAAACCAACTCCTTCTTTCTTGCCGGAACCGGCGAAGATGACAAGCGGTTTGAAGACGAGGAGATTCACGTGCGGCCCGAACGTTGTTGACCGCCGGCCCCGTGATCCCCGCTACGCAACCAGATCAGAAGGAGAGAGTTCGACGAATGAAGATTCACATCCCTACCCCCCTCCGTCAGTTCGCCGCCAAGCAGGCCACGGTGACGGTTGAGGCTGCGACCGTAGGTGAGGCGCTGGATGAACTGACCCTCACCCATCCGGAACTGAAAAAACAGCTGTATTCAGAGGAAGGCAAGTTGCGCGCCTTCGTGAACGTTTACCTGAACGACGAAGATATTCGTTACCTGAGCGACAAGGAGAAGACGGCGGTCAAGGAGAGTGACAGCCTGTCGATTATCCCTTCGATCGCCGGCGGATGCGTCGTTCTGAGCAATTAGGAGATTGAAAATGGCAACACTGACTGAAGTACCCGTGCAGACGATGCCGTCGCTCAGCAATGACGAGATCGCCCGCTATTCCCGCCACCTGATCTTGCCCGAAGTGGGCATGGAAGGTCAGCAGAAACTCAAGGCAGCCAAGGTGCTCTGCGTGGGCACCGGCGGGCTCGGTTCACCCCTGGCGTTCTACCTCGCCGCGGCCGGCGTAGGAACACTGGGATTGGTCGACTTCGATGTCGTGGACTCGAGCAACCTGCAGCGGCAAATCATTCACAGCACCAAAGATGTAGGCCGCCTGAAGCTGGACTCGGCGGAAGAAAAGCTGACGGCCCTGAATCCGCATATGAAGATCGTGAAGTACAACACCATGTTGCTGAGCAACAACGCCATGGAGATCTTCAAGGACTTCGACATCGTGGCCGACGGCACGGATAATTTTCCCACCCGTTACCTGGTAAACGATGCCTGCGTGTTGAGTGGAAAGCCGAACGTCTACGGCTCGATTTTCCGCTTCGAAGGGCAGGCCAGTGTCTTCGCCACCGAGCAGGGACCCTGCTACCGCTGCTTGTATCCGGAACCACCACCGCCAGGATTGGTTCCTTCCTGTGCGGAGGGCGGAGTGCTTGGCATTCTCCCTGGCCTCGTCGGCGTCATCCAGGCCACTGAGGTCATCAAGCTGATCCTGGGCCAGGGCGATCCACTGATCGGGCGCCTGCTGCTGGTGGATTCGCTGGGCATGCGCTTCCGCGAGCTGAAGCTGCGCAAAAATCCCGACTGCCCGGTATGCGGCACTCACCCGACCGTGACCGCGCTCATCGATTACGAGCAATTCTGTGGCATTCAGCCGGCCGCGGCGCCCGATGCAAAGCTAGTCAACGGCATCGAGCAGATCGACGTGACCACGTTCAAGCAACAGCGTGACGCGGGCAAGGACTACTTCCTGCTTGATGTTCGCGAGCCGCATGAGTTCAAAATTGCGGAGATCGGCGGGTACCTGGTTCCCTTAGGCGACCTGCAAAAGCGTGTAGGCGAACTGGATAAGAACCGCGACATCATCGTGCAGTGCAAGAGCGGCGGCCGCAGCCAGAAAGCAGCGGAGTTCCTGCAGCAGGCTGGTTTTAAGGTAAAGAACCTGGCCGGCGGTATTCTGGCCTGGAGCGATCAGATCGATCCCAAAGTGCCCAAGTACTAGTTTGTTCATCCGTCATCCGATCCCGAAGCCGCTTTGCATGCGGCTTCGGGATTTCTTTTTGCTCCTGATAGTGTGCGATCGGTATACTCCGGGGGGCTGTTTCTGCCGCGCTGCGCCGGGAGTTCCATGGACCTTGTTGTTATCCGCACTTTATTCATCCTCGTTCTTACCGCCGCTTGTTACTTTCTCCGCCCCTTTGCTCTTGAGCCCTGGGCCGCGGCGGTGATTGGTGCGATTGCCGCCGCCGCGGTGATCGTGTTTGAGCTGCGCGTACGAGCATTGAGCATTAAGCGGCTCCTGGGTGCCGTGCTCGGCAGTGTGCTGGGGATCGCGGGGGCTGCTTTGTTCGGCATGGTGCTGAGTGCAAGCCTGCCGCCGGGTGGAACTCGTGCCCTGTTGCAGCTCTTCGTGCTCATGCTCATGACGTATGTGGGGTTGATAGTAGGCGCCAGCAAGGGCGACCTGCTGAACTTCACCGGGGGCTTGGCCGAGCTCTTCGCCGGTGAGCGGGCTGCAGGGGGCAAGCGCAACCTCAAGATCCTGGACACCAGCGCAATTATTGATGGGCGCATTGCCGATGTGGTGGAAACCGGCTTTCTGGAAGGAACACTGCTGGTGCCCGAGTTCGTGTTGCGCGAGCTGCAGATCGTCGCCGATTCTTCTGACAGTTCCCGACGGCAGCGCGGCCGGCGCGGGCTGGATATCCTGCAGAAGATGCAGGCCCATCCTTTGCTCAGCGTACAGATCATCGAGGATGACTTTCCCCAGCTGCGCGAGGTCGACTTGAAGCTGATCGAGCTGGCCAAGAAGAGGGGCGCTCCGATCGTGACCAATGATTTCAACCTGAGCAAGGTAGCCCAACTGCATCACGTGCAGGTGCTCAATCTGAACGACTTGGCCAACTCTTTGAAGCCGCTGGTGCTGCCCGGGGAAAAGATGAACATCGTGGTTTTGAAGGAAGGCAAGGAGTACAACCAGGGTGTGGGTTACCTGGATGATGGAACCATGGTGGTTGTGGACCATGCCCGCCGCATGATTGGCCGCGCGGTCGAGATTACGGTTACCAGTGTCTTGCAGACCGCATCGGGCAAGATGATTTTCGGCAAGCTTGAGGATAGCGCCCTCAAGCCGGAGCCGGTGCGTGCCGTGAGTGAGCTTTCCAGCTGAAGTGTGTCAACCTGGGCCAGGTTAGCCGCATCCGTTAGAGAAAGCCGTCAAATTCGATGAAAATTTCGTCCCTAGGGACGGAAAGCACAGAAACAGATTTGACAGCCGGAATCCGGCGGGTACAATCTTGCCGAGAAGCACAGGTTGCACACTCAGACCTCCCAGATGGACACCGCCTGCAAACACCCCAAAGTGCGCGTCGTAGCGCGTGAAGAGGACGTCGAATACGTCGAATGTCTGGATTGTGGCCAGGTATTCGACTCTAACGAGTTCCGAGACATGGAAATCGAGGAAGCAGTGTTGCGGGAGCCGGAAGAAGAAGACATCAGGTAGCGCACACCGTGCATCATCGAATAGCCGGGCCAATAGGGGTCGGCGGGTGTAGCTCGTTTGCATGTCCCAAACTCAGTCCCGCAGGGACGGCTGAACTTAGCCCAGGACGCTAGTCCTGGGTTGAATTAAAAGGACGACCAGTCCCGAAGGGAAGGCTGAAATTAGGCCGCGACGTTATCCTGGACAATCTTCAGCCGTCCCTGCGGGACTAAATTATGTTTCATGATGTACCCAGGACTAGCGTCCTGGGCTAAGTTCAGCCGTCCCTGCGGGACTAAACTTCAGGTCCTGAGGTACGCTCCATTTCACTCCTTCCGAACCAACCTTTTCAGCCGTAGATCGTGCTCTCCAGGAACCGGTTGCGGAACTTGCCATTTGCATCGTGCTTTGCCACAAGCCCTTTATATTTAGCCAGTTCCGGGTACAGAGGCTGGATCCGTGAACCTGGCATGGTAAACAGCTTCCCCCAGTGGGGCCGGGCGCCAAAAGGCGCCAGCTTCGCTTCGATCATCGGCAGCACGTTTTTCACTGCCGGCCATTCCGGCTTCCAGGTGAAGTGAATCCCCATGGAGTCCCGCTTGTAAGCCGTGCTCATCCAAAGGTTATCCGCCGCGATCGTCCGCACTTCCGAAATAAATAGATGAGGAGTCACGTGGTCGCGAAGTTGTTCGACCGCCAGGATGGCTTCGTAGCCACGGTCCCGGGGGACAATGTACTCAGACTGCAGCTCGGCCCCGCTGCTCGGCGTAAAGCCGATGCGGAAGTGAGGCAGCCGGTCATACCAGGGACCGGGAATGCCCAGTTGTTCGGTGCAACTCTCCGCCGAATGGCCCGCTAGCGGATGAAGTTTCTTCGTTGCCGGCTTAGCCCCGAACAATTCCGGGGCAAATTGGGGTGCACTCCCGGGTTGAACCCTCCGTTTCACCCATACCTGGCCGATGCGGTGATTCTGCCAGTCGGTGAAGAGACTGACGCTGTAGCCGCTGGTAAAAATTTCCTCCAGGTGCTGCTCCAGCTGTTCCATGGCCAGGTTCTCATAGACCACCTGGGCCACCTTATAGGTGGGCTGGACATCGAGCGTGACCTTGGTCACAACACCGACCGCACCCAGGTGAACGGCTGACCCAACAAAACGGTCGCCATCCCGGTCCCGGGAGAGAGCCAGCACCTCACCGTCAGCAGTCACCACCTCCATTGCAGACACAGCCGTAGCCAGGTTTCCGTTCTTGTTACCTGAACCGTGGGTCGCCGTAGCAATCGCACCGGCAACGGAAATCTGCGGCAACGAGGCCAGATTGTGCAGTGCATAACCCTGGCCCTCGAGATAGGGGGCCAGTTGACTGTAGGTGACACCCCCACCCACGGTGACGGCGCGGGACTCGCGATGGAGAACGATCTGGTTCAGATGGCCCAGCGAAATCTGATCCTGGGTGCTGTCAGCGATTCCGTTAAAGGAATGCCGAGCGCCCAACGCCCGCAGTTTGCTGCAGCCTTTCACTACCTGCTGCACTTCCTCGACCGTCTTCGGCTGGTGCAGGCGGTCGGTGCTAAAGGTGTAGTTCCCCGACCAATTTGTTCGCTTTGCCGGCGCCTGCTCGCCCGAGCCCAACGGTGACAACACTGTGCCGGCAAGTAAGATACCGGATGTTTTTAAAAATTCTCTCTTGTCCATAGCCACGTCCGCTTCGCGCTCCCTGCTTTGGGAAGGATACCGCAGTACCGGTTGCCTGAACCGGTCATAACGGAACAGTTACTGGAGCAGTATTACCGATCTGCCGAGCCAACCACTTTGCAGGTTCTGGTTAGCAATGAGCAAGTAAGAAATACATGCTTTGGGAAATAAGGAACACAATCGTTAAATCCCCCATAAGAGTAATAACAATGTGCAAAAACGAAAGGTATTCTCCAGCAGTTGACGCATGTCTGTGCAATCCATTACCAGCGGTGCGCCGACAGGACGACTGTGATGAATGATTCCTTATTTGTCAGGCGCTTGTTTCCTAAGAATCACGCTTGCGAACTAACCGTACCAATTTCCGGAGCCTTGAAACCCATGACGCACTCCCCAATCGTTGCCTTTAGGCGCTATATGACTTCCAGACAGGTACTTGTTGGCCGGCTGATGCCAGTGCTGTTGGGTGCTCTCGCGTTGGGGTCTGCTGGGCCGGCCGCATGGGCCAAAAACACGACCACAACACTGACGGTAACGACAAACCCAACGCCTGCGACGAGCGGGCAGGTCGTCACCATGACGGCCAAGGTGGCCATCAATGGGGGAGGCACGCCTGCCGGTGGTAGTGTGACATTTACGGATACATACAACAGCGGCAGCGGCAACGTCAAAGAAGTATTAGGAACGGTTCAGGTTCAATCCGCGAACGGAACTCAGGGAACGGCGATTCTTGCGACGGAAATCGGTGGCAACGGCAACCATAATTTTATTGCCACCTATAACGGAACGACCACGCCCAAGCTTGCAGCCAGTCCATCCACCACGAAAACGGTGAACTTTGCCGGACTTTATGTGTCCGCAACGGCCCTGGCTGTCACTGGTACGACGGCACCCTACACACTCACAGGAACTGTATCCGCGTTCGGTCCGACGATACCTACCGGCAGTGTTACTTTTACGGATACAACCACAAGTGCAACCCTGGGCACCGCAAACCTCACCACCACCCCGGCGAGTCAGTTCACCCCGTATCAATCCTATCCCCTTGCCAATTTGGACGATGGCAATACCGGGGGCACGATTGGACCGGCGATTGGCGATTTCAATGGCGATGGTCGTCCCGACTATGCGGTTCCCGCCAACAGCGGCTCGGTATTCATCCTGCTGGGCAAGGGTGACGGAACGTTCACCAACGGCACGACGATTACCACCGCGTCTCCTTTCGAGCCGACGTCCGTAGTTGTGGGCGATTTCGATGGAGACGGCAATCAGGATCTAGCCGTACTCAGCGCCAACGGCATTGGCTCGGTCAACATTTATCTCGGCAATGGAGACGGAACTTTCGGTACGGCGAAAAACTTCAAGGTAGCCACAGCGAACTCAGGCTCGAGACTGCTCGCCATCGGTGACTTTGACGAAGATGGAATCCAGGATTTGGTCGCGACCAATACCAGCTTGAGTAATGTTGCTGTTCTTTTGGGTAATGGTGATGGCACATTCAACACTGCAGTCCCTTACGCGCTCAACACCAGCGGCAACCTTGGCCAGGCGCCGTGGAATGTTGTGGTGGGGGACATCAATCAGGATGGACACCTGGATCTTGCCGTAGCCTCCGACAACGCCGGCTCCGTTAGCATCCTTCAAGGCAACGGTAACGGCACGTTTAAGGCGGTGATCTACATCCCCACCGGCGCGCAACAGGTAGGGTCGGTCACCTTAGGCGACTTTGACGGGGATGGGTACCCTGATCTGGCTACGACCAGCGCTCCAGACAATGCTGTCTATGTACTGATCAACAACGGCAACAACAACATCGGTTTTGGGGCAGCGAAGAAGTACACGATGAACGGCGGCCCTTACTACTTAACCATTGGCGACTTCAATCGCGACGGAAGCCCCGACATCATTTCCGCCAACAACGGCAGTAATAACGTAGGCGTGTTGCTGAACGCAGCCAACGGCAACGGCACTTTCGGAGCCGCGACCTACTATGGAGTGGGTGCAGGCTCCATTTTCGCCAACGTGGGCGATATCAATGGCGACGATCGCGTTGATTTGACCGCAGTCACCAACAACGGTCTCAGCGTACTCTTGTCGGGCCAGGCGGAGACGGCAACCCTCTCTAACGTAACTGTGGCTGGATGTTCCGTACAATCACTGGTCGCCACCTACGGCGGTGACGGAACCTATGCCACCAGCACTTCGCCGTCTGTGAACATTACTAACGGCACGCTTGCTACCACCTTGACGCTCGGCGTTGCGCCGGCGGGTGTGGCTGCAGGCCAGCAGGTTTCGCTGACAGCCACGCTCAGTCCCTATAGCCAGGGCTCGACCACCAGCAATGGAGACCTGGTTTCTTTCTATAATGGCGCCACGCTCCTCGGCACGGCGCCGCTCTCCAGCGGAGTGGCAGTGCTGAATTACGTACTTCCGAGCGGAACCTACAGCTTCCAGGCGAAGTTTCCCGGCGACTGCAGCTTCGTTAAGAGCAACAGCAACACCGTAACCGGAACGGCGCCGCTGGCATCGACCATTACCTGGGCAAATCCAGCGCCGATTCTGCTCGGCACCGCGCTCGGCAACACGCAACTCAATGCGACCGACTCCATACCCGGAACGTTTGTCTACACGCCGGCGAGTGGCACAGTTCTCCCCGCGGGAACCCAAACGCTCTCCGTAACCTTTACTCCAACCCCGGCCGAGAGGCTGCTCGGATACGGCGTAGAGACGGCCACGGTTCAGATCGTTGTGCAGCAGGCAACCTCGATCATCTGGCCGACACCCACTCCTATCACCTACGGAACGCCCCTGAGCGGCTTTCAGTTGGATGCCACGGCATCGACCGGCTATACTTCTGTGCCGCTTTCAAGCTACTACAACGTCACCGGCATCTACAGCCCGGGCTCGCACTATACCCCGGCGACATCCTTCGATAACGATGGGTACTCATACCAAACGACCAGCCTCAGCGGCACCGTGGTTTGGAACGGTCTGACGTTTGCCATAGGTCCGAACAATGCGCTGGACGCGGTGTCGAACATCACCATCCCATTGCCGGCCGGCAAGTTCACCAACCTGTATATGCTCGGGGCGATGGTCAATAACATCGCCGCCAGCCAGACCTTTATCGTGACTTATACCGATAATTCAACGCTTACGTTCACGCAGAATATGAGCGATTGGTACAACGCCAAGGGTTGGGCGGGCGAGTCAGTGATCAACTGCAGCGAAGACCGGAACTTTGATAACGGCACCACACAAGCAGACTCAGCGTGTCTCTACGGCTATCAGATTCCTCTCGACTCGACCAAGACAGTGGCCAGCGTGCAACTGCCGGGTACGAGAAATATTGTGATGCTGTCCATGGACCTCACCACGCCATTGATCCCTGGAACATTTACCTATACCCCTCCCGCAGGCACGATCGAGCCGGTGGGAACGGATACGTTGTCAGTCGTCTTCACACCGACCGACACAACGCATTACCAGTCCGCCACGGCCAGCGTGAAGTTGCTGGTGTACCCGCCGCCCGCGCCCATCGTCACCACGACGATCTCCTGGCCGACCCCGGCGCCCATCACTTATGGCACGCCGCTCAGCGCTACGCAACTCGACGCCAGCGCCATGGGATCAGCAAGGCCCACGCCTGTCATACCCACTAGCCAGTTGCAGGTAATCTCGACCACTACCGACGGCACAGCCTTCAACCAGACTGGTTTTAATAATGGCAGCCTCGCCTATTCCTACACGTTGCTCAACAACGGCCTGGTCAATTACGCGGGCACCACCTTTACCCTGGGGCAACCCACCGTTCCCAATGCTATTACCAACGGAGCGGTTTACAACCTCCCCGCCCAGGGCAACTACTCGAATGTCTACTTGATTGGTGCTGCGATTGCTGCCCAGGCCAATGTGCCCTTTATCCTTACTTATTCCGATGCAACCACTACAACCGTGCCCGTGAATATGAGCGCGTGGACTGCGTCTGCAGGGCCTGTGGGCGAAACTGTGGTCGCTACCATGGCTTACGCCAACAATCAAGCCGGCGGCAAGACTTCAGGAAACTACTATCTCTACGGATATCAGCTGCCCGTGAATGCCAGCAAAACCCTGGTGAGCGTGACCCTTCCCAGTACGCGGAATGTGGTGATCATGGCGCTGGGCTTCGGCACCAATAACACCGTCGTCGTGCCTGGCACTTACAAATATAATCCCGCCGCTGGTGCGATCGAGCCGGTCGGTACCGATACGCTTTCGGTTTCCTTCGTGCCCAGCGACCCAGCTGGTTACACGTCGGCGACCGGGACCACCCAGCTGGTGGTGACTAAGGCGACGCCAGTCATTACCTGGCCGACACCCACGCCCATCAATGTAAATGAACGGCTCACTGGCACCCAGCTTGATGCCACGGCAGCAACGCCTGAGGGCGCCAATCTCCCCGGGACGTTTGTCTACAGCCCGGCAGCCGGGGCTTTTTTCACCTCACCCGGCATCTATCCTTTGAACGTGACCTTCACGCCCAACGATACGACTGACTACACAACACCAATAATGGCGACCGTGAATATCACGGTTGGCAATGATGTGGCGGTTTCCAGCGGAGTTATCGAGTACACCGATTGCTGCTTCTTCAGCCAGCCAACCCCTTACGTCGTTACCGTGGCCGGTAACGCCACGTTCTTTGGGTTTCCCATTCCGCCTACGGGATCCGTGAGCGTTATTTACAACGGGACCCTCCTCGCCACCGGAAGCCTCAGCGTGCTTTCCGGCTCCACCTCCACCGCGACCGTACTGTTGCCCAGCATCCAGTTCTACCCCGGTAACAACAACGTAACTATCCAATACAGCGGCGACAGCTTCTTCTATGGCGTGACCAATACTCCGGCCGTAATCGCTCTGCGCAATCCGGCGATCACCTTGAATCCTGCGGCGGTGAACCAGACCGTAGACACCAAGATTCCGTACAGATTTCCGCAGACCGGAAGCATTACCTTCCCTTATTCCCCGGCCATGACCAACCCGGAGTTTAGCGAAGCGCCCTTCGTCACGGGCGATTGTCAATCCGGTGTGACGTACACAGCCGGCACGGAATGCAATTTCGACGTAGCTTTCAAGCCGTTCGTGTCAGGGATTCGAAAGGGAGTCATTCAAGTCAACTTTACTGCCGGCAGCGGGTCGCAGGCCGAACCTATCCTTTACCTGTTCCTTTCCGGATTAGGGAATGCGCCTCAGATGACGCTGGGAGGTGGCAAGCAGAAAACATTGAATGCCGGCCTGAACCAGCCTCAGGGCGTGACCTTCAATCCGACCGACATGTCCTTCGGCACCCTGTACGTCTCAAACAGCAATGCGTCACAGATAGTCACTTTGTCCTCGTCCGGCGGGGCGTTTGCCCCGTGGAATACGGCCAATACCGGTAACCTGGTCTATCCGACCGACCTCGCTTACGACGCGTTCGCCGACCTCCTCGTGGCCGATGCCAGTTCGCCCAAGGTGTTCAGTTTTAGCCCGTCACTTGGCGAGTCGGTGGTAAACACCGTTCCCATTACGCTGGGACTTCCCACGGCGAACAAGGTTGACCTAGCCGGCAACCTGTATATCGCCGACGGTGGCAACACCCCGCAAATCGTCATGGTTCCCGGGGAAATTCACGACACGACGTACAAACCCAGCGTGCTTCTGAATAGCAGCACCGTAAGCTTCCCGCAAGCGCTCGGGGTCGATAACACCGGCGCCAACCTCTACGTCGGCGACGGCAACAACAATCAGATCGTGAAGGTTGCCCTCAACGGCACAGCCACTACTTCTCTGGTTGCGATTGCACCCTGCGATGCCCTGGTCACTCCGTGCGCGTTCAATGGACCGACCGGCTTCGCGTTTGACCCCAACGGAGACATGTATGTCACCGACGGCTCCCGGCTCCTCATGATACCGGCCACCCATTCCTCGGGCAGCCCGACCCTGCTGGTGCCAATGACTGGGCTGCTCGGTGCTTCGGCCGTGACCCTTGACGGATCGGGTAGCATCTATGTCACTGACGTTAGCGGATTCGTCTATCAACTGGCGGCGAACGCCGGAACAATGACCATCACCGGTGTCGGCGGGAAACAAACCACCACGCTTACCAACACAGGTAACCTGCCTCTGACGTTCACTTCGCTGACATTCACAAGCGGAGGCACCAACTTCACCGAAGCCGATACCTGCGCGGGCAAAACCATTGCAGCGGGCGGGTCTTGCACCATAACCGTCACCTCCAAATCCGCTGGGTCGCCTTCCGCCACGCTCACGATCGTGAGCAATGCGGTACCCCAAAATGCTACGATCCAAATCAACTAAACCCCCGGGACGGTAGCCCGTCCCGGACAAAACAACGGCACAACAACAAGAGCCGTGCTCGATACGAGCACGGCTCTTGTTGTTCGTGAGAGATCTGCTGTTTCTCTATCCATCAGGTAGCAGCCATTTGTTTTCGGCCATGCCAGTCACGTTGGTCTCTATCGTGAAAAGGCCGCCTCCAAAGCGCTCCCAATGACCTGCGGCCGGCGAAGCCGAGGTCACATAAAGCACATTGCCGCGCGGGCCCCCGAAGGTACAGTTCGTTGGTCTGCTCACCGGCATTTCAATCACGCGATCAATCTCTCCGTTGGGAGCGATGCGCACGATGCAACCTCCTCCGTATCGGCAATTCCAAAGAAAGCCTTCTGAGTCCATGGCTGACCCGTCTGGCGAGCCGCGCTCGAAATCCTGGAAGAAAGGCTGTTCCCCGCGGATGGTTTTGCCGGCCGCGTCGTATTCGTACGACCAGATGCAGTTCTGCAGGCTATCGCCAAAATAGAACCTGGAACGATCCGGACTCCAAAGGAGCGTGTTGGAAATGCCCAGGCCGTGGCGCCATTCCGATGCCGCGCCGGTCCCCTCGACGCGGTAGAGTACTCCATTTCTGCCGCCATGATCGTCAGGGGCTCCATTTGCCAGCACATTGTTGCGCATCGTCCCCACCCAGAGCACTCCACCTGGATCCACAGCGGCATCGTTGCAGCGGACAAAAGGCCAGCCGGGAAGAGCAAACAACTGTGTATGCGGTTCAGGGGGCTTCCACAGCGCGATGCCGGAACCCAGAGACAACGCCAGAGTGTCCCGGCGGTTGGTTTCCATCACGCAGGTAACGGGCTCAGAAAAGAACCAAGTTTTAACGGTGCCATCCTGCAACAGATAGCGATGGACAAGAAACCGATTGATGTCCGTCCAATAAATGGATTGTGTATCTCGCTCCCACAACACCCCTTCGCCGCACACATCTCCGGTAGCAGCGATACAAATCGGCTCTTCGATGGTCAGTTTGTGCAGCGTAGTTCTCCTGGGCGTCAAGCCTCAACCATAGTAGGGATTCAGGAATTACTTTGCAAAATGGACACGATCGCTGCGCTGGCCGCGGGCATAGGGAGCGTGAGCTGTCCCTTGCGCGCCGGTAGAACCTCCGCAGTGGCTGCTTTCCAGGTGCCGCGCGATGTGACCTCTGTTCCTCCCAGCATGATCTCTTTTTTCGCATCGATTGCGGGGCCGGTCAGGCGTATGACAGACGCATCCCGGCTTTGACTACCTGTATCCAGTTGCAGTACAGAAGCCACCTCGCCCTTGTTGATCAGGGTAAGCACCAGCCCGCCTTCCTTGGGCCGCGTGGCATAGGCTTTGATCTCAGTGGCGGGCGCATCGATTTCAACCGGAAGCAGGTCGCCCCGGCCAGCGAGTGAGAAGGCAAGCATGCCATAGTATTCCGGCGCAGCCGAGTAATGACCCTCTTCATCGTCGCCGATCGGCGAGTAGGAACTGATAAACCCGAGCTGATTCACACCCGTTTCCATATTGACTCCAGAGCAGCCATTGGACGCGAGCGTGAACATATAGTCGAGCACCCACAGCGCGGCCGCCAATGTATTACTCACCCCGGGCCGTCCGCCGCCGGAGAACGAGTTCACCTCGCAGATCCGATAGGGAACACCGCAGCTCTGGGACGCCGCTCGCAGCTGCTCGAGCTGGGTCTGAAGCTTCGGATCGACGCCCAGCAACTTCTCGATTGTGCTGCCCGGGTTTTGCCCTTCCCGGTAGTAATGGTGGGTGAGTAGAACAGCATCTTTGCCCTCATCGGCGGCAAACCGGGTTACCCAATCGGTCTTTCCCGCAACATCAGGACCGGCCAATGGAACACCTGGAAGCTGAGCCCGAAGAGCCGTCTTGTAACTGCGGTAGTCCGCCAGCCATTGTTCATAACCGTAGCCTGTTGGCCGGTGCTTCGCATGCGAGAACAGGTCAGGCTCGTTGCCAATCTCGAAGGCCAGCAATCGGTCTCCGGCGATGGCCTGTACGGCCCTCGCTTCGGCAACAGCGTCTGCCTCCGAGCCGCGGCCGAGGTTCAATGCCCAAATCAATTTCCATCCCGTTGCCTGAAGAAAGCCGCCCAGTTCTTGCAGAACGGCATTGTCGACCACGGTTCCGAAGGGACTGGAGACGGCCTGTGCTGCCGGACTGTAACGGGCATAGTCTGCGGTGTTTCCTCCCACGCGCACCACGCCGTCGAAACCGAGTGTCCGCACCAACTGCACATAGACGTTGTTGGTACGGCTCAATAGGCCAGGCTTGGCCACGGAGGAGATCTCATAGCCGAGGCCCAGGAAATCAGGTGGAATACTCGCCCCTGGAGGCCCGCTGCGTACGCGCACACCGATCATCGGTTTGTCGCTTCCCAGGACGGCAGGCGCCGCCAGCGTAATGGCTGCGCAGGCACTGTTCCTCATGAACTGGCGACGATTCATCCCATCTCTCACAAGAAGCCCATGCGATGCGCTTTGAGTATAGCGACATTGCTATTTTTGAGGCGGCTACAACTACCGGGGTCTACCCTGCCACCTGGGTAACTGCCAGAATGGGCCATGGAAAGCAACCTGCCCGATTTCCAAAAACAGGATCACACGGCACCGCAACGCATGCTCAGCCGGGGCAGGCTTATTTCTCTTTTCGTCCTGTCCGGCTTGCTGGTGGTTTGCTTCGCATTTTCCTGGACCACGCGAGATGCGATGGCCCATCTTTCCTTCCTCAAAGGCCAACAAGCGCAGCGTGGTTCCGAGCAGACGACCGTCGTCAACCTGCATCCCTGGCAGATTGCGCAAGCGCTCGCCCCCCTCGCCGTGAGCAAAGAAGAGGAGGAGTATGCACACGAAGCCGAACGCCTGGCCGATCACGAGGTGAACCAGGCGTTTGCCACGTCGTTGCGCCAAGCCAGCACTCAGCGGCTCTCCCCCACCGGCGAAGCCCTGGAACTTTCGCAGAAGGTCGCACAACTGCAGCAGGCGGTCAAGGAGGGTCAGGCCCAGGTACACACTCTGACGTCTGCCACTGACGGCGCCGGTAATGATGATCTGAAAGTCGCCCAGGCGCAATTGGACCTTGATCAGGACGACCTAAGCGACGCGCAGCATGATTTGGCCCGGGCATCGGGCGACCTGCGCACCAGGATTCAACAGGAGCTTGCGGCGCACCAGGCGGCCATGAGCAAGAACAATGCTCAGCAGGCAAGCAACGGCCAGTTGGCCGTTCTTTCCACGCGCCAATACGACACGCTCGCCGGCCGGTTGGAAGCATGGAACAACCAACGCAGCCGCTCTCAACTGATTCAGCAGGCCATGCAGCAAGCGAAAGCGGATGCGGCAAGCCTGATGGCGCAACACAATAAGCTGGAAGCCCAGGCCAACGCCAGCTCGGACGCTGCAGCCGCCAATAAATCGAAACCCGACGCAGCCGAGCTAGCCAGCCTGCAGCAGAGAAGGGAACAGCGCCAACTTCTCAGCATCTACGATGATCGCATCCAGACCCAGCAACAGCTTGCAGGCGTCTACGGCAAGTGGGTAGACCAGGTTAAGCTGCAGCATCGCATCGTAACCCACCTGGCCGTGCATTCGCTGGCGACGGTGGCGTTCATTCTGATGTGCGTCATCCTGTTGGAGTCGGTAGGAACAGCGTTGCTGGAGCGATATGCACTGCACGGTGCTACGTTTGATCGACGGCGCATGCAGACCCTGCATACGATCCTACGGCTCGGTGTACAGCTGGTTGGCGTGGTATGCGTTTTGTTGGTCACGTTCGGCGTACCAAGCCAAATCTCGACCATCCTCGGTCTGGCTACTGCCGGGCTGACAGTAGCGCTGCAGAGCTTCATTGTCGCGTTTTTCGGCTGGTTCATTCTCATGGGCAAAAACGGAGTCCGGGTTGGCGACTGGGTCGAAATCAACGGGGTGGCTGGCGAGGTGATCGAAATCAATCTCTTCCGCACCACCATCCTTGAAAACAGCGCTTGGGCAGACAAGGGACATCCTACCGGCCGGCGTGCGACGTTCATCAACAACTTTGCCGTGACCGGACAATTCTTTAATTTCTCTACAGTCGGCCAATGGATGTGGGACGAGATGTCCTTAAGCCTTCCGGCGTCGCCGGATACGTACGCAAAGGCGGCGCAGCTTCACCAGGCGATCCTGGAAGAGACACAGCAGGATGCGCAGCTCGCCGAACAGGAGTGGAAGCGGGTGCCGCGGCACAGTGGTTTGAGCCATGCCAGTGCGAGCTCGTCAGTGAACCTGCGCCCCTCCGGTGCCGGCGTCGACATCTTGATTCGCTATGTTACCCGGGCGTCCGACCGCCTCAAAGTCCGCAATCGATTGTATGAACGCGTGATCGACGTGCTTCATAAGCCTCATGTGGTGATCTCTACCTCTCAGCCCTCAAAGCTGACGGCGGCGGTGTTGGCGGCCGGCGATCACTCTGACTACGATCCCAGAGATAAGCGCGCCAGCATGTACACCTAAACTGCCCAAACCGCAAACCTCGCTTTCCCGCACACGCATCCAAAGACTATGATCGTCCCGATCGTGAAAGGGAGAAGAATGTATGGCGAACAATCGCGGCGTAGTATACGAGGGTCCAGGCAAGGTGGAAATCCACAACATCGACTATCCCGTCTTCAAGGATCCCCAAGGCAAGCACATCGAACATGGCGTCATCCTGAAGGTGGTGTCCACCAACATTTGCGGATCGGACCAGCACATGGTCCGCGGCCGTACGACCGCACCCAAAGGAATCGTGCTTGGACACGAAATTCTGGGTGAAGTCATCGAGAAGGGCAAGGACGTACTATTCCTCAACGTCGGCGACTTGGTGTCCGTTCCATTTAATGTGGCCTGTGGACGCTGCCGTGCTTGCCGTGAACGCAACACAGGTGTTTGCCTCAATGTAAATCAGCAGCAGCCGGGTGGAGCATACGGCTACGTCGACATGGGCGGTTGGGTCGGTGGCCAAGCGGACTACGTCCTGGTGCCCTTTGCCGATTTCAACTTGCTCAAATTTCCTGATAAAGATCAGGCCATGGATAAGATCCGCGACCTCACCATGCTTTCGGACATTCTGCCCACGGGTTTTCATGGCGCGAAAACAGCGGGTGTTGGCGTGGGATCGACAGTGTATGTGGCGGGCGCTGGTCCCGTGGGTATGGCGGCCGCGGCGTCATCTCATATTTTGGGCGCGGCGGTGGTCATCGTAGGCGATAGAAACAAGGAACGCCTGGCGCACGCAAAGAAGATGGGATTCGAGACCATTGACATCTCACAGAGCGAAAGCCTCGCTGATCAGATCGCGGCGATTGTCGGTGAGCCGATGGTGGATGCCGGTATCGACGCCGTCGGGTTCGAAGCCAGCGGTCACGGTGCGGCAGACGAACCTGCACCGGCAAGCGTTTTGAACTCACTGATGGAAGTGGTGTTTGTGGCCGGTGGTGTCGGCATTCCTGGACTGTACGTGGTGCACGATCCAGGTGCGCCCAATGACGACTCCAAGCAAGGCATCCTGAAAGTGCGCTTCGGAAAGGGCTGGTCGAAGTCGCTGCATTTCCACACTGGCCAGGCGCCCGTGCTGCAGTATAACCGGCAGTTGATGCAGGCCATTCTGCATGATCGCTTGCCGATTGCAAAGATCGTAAATGCAACTG
This sequence comes from uncultured Acidobacteriaceae bacterium, assembly GCA_963830325.1. Taxonomy (GTDB): domain Bacteria; phylum Acidobacteriota; class Terriglobia; order Terriglobales; family Acidobacteriaceae; genus PALSA-350. The sequence continues at coordinate 388,541 of CAWHMV010000016.1, read as the reverse complement.
TGATCTCGCTCGACGAAGCACCCAAGGGCTATCAGGACTTCGACAAAGGCGCAGCGAAAAAGTTCGTCATCGATCCCCACGGCATCGTGGCAAAGAAAGCGGCCTAAGTGGTCCTTCGATTCGAAAAGAGGGAGCGCGGTTGCGCTCCCTCTTTTTTTGTCAGATCCAAAATCATAGGTTGGGGCGCCCGATCTAGAATTTACGTTCTGTTGCGGGCCTATGGATCGAAAAACATTTTAGTCACAGCGATCCTGAGCCGCCTGGTGGAATCGACTCAGTCACCCAACCTCCACTCTATCTTCCCGGACGGTTTCTGAAGCTCTTCCTGCCCTGTTGGCGATTTTCTGCGCGACGTTGTTATACTTGCCGTCTTTAGGAACCGGCACTGCCGCGCCTTCGATATCTGCTCAACTTATCCGCTTATGTGGTAAACCGAGCGTTTGCGTTTTCTCATTACGAAACGTATGCAAAAATAAGTTTTCGCCGGACTCCCCTTTCAACCCTTGCCCGCATCTAAGCTGCGTGTACTTGTGTGGGAGAGATTACGCAAGTTGCCGCCCGCCGCGAAGAGTTATGAAGACCGTGACCGTTGAGCCGCATTGGATGAAACGCCAACGGCCGGCGGAACGGAGCAGGGTCTTGTCACTTGAGGAGAGCCACATGCATACCATGGATAGCTATCAGGATCGGTTACCTTTGCTTGAGGGGCACCGCGCTACGTTCACCAGGCTGCCCTATGTGGTTCTTTTATGTGTGGCCGCTATGTCGCTGCTCCACCCCGCGGCGCTGCAGGCCCAGTACCGGACCTCTATCCAGGGAGTGGTCACCGATCCTGCAGGCGCGGTGATTCCCGGCGCCACCCTTACCCTGACCAACACCGGGACCGGCGAAAAGCAGGTGCGTGCCAGCGACGCCAGCGGCGTTTACAACTTCAATGCGTTGCCAGCCGATAAGTTTAGCCTGGTCGTTACCAAGGACGGATTCCAGGAGAAAGATCTTCTTCAGCTGCAATTAATTCCAGAGCAGCCGAATGCCATCAACGTGCAGCTCACGGTTGGACCGCAGACGCAGACGGTGACCGTAGACGCCTCGACCGAGCCTGCATTGGACACAGAGACAGCTAATATCGGGCGGACCATTTCCGAGAATGAAGTACAACACATGCCGGTTTACCAACGCGACGTGACCAGCCTGATTCAGCTGGCGCCTGGAGTTCTGGCCGATGGAGCGCAGCAAGGCGGAGGTGGGGGATTTCAGTCTCCCGGCACGCAAACCGGGGCCTCCTCCAATGGCGGCGGCAACCTGGGACACTCGAGCAGTATTTTTGCCACGGAAAATGGCGCTTCCGCCAACGCCAACGGTGGACAGTTTGAGACCAACGGATACACCATCGACGGTATCAGCACGGTGAGCGCCGTGTGGGGCGGATCGACCATCATTACTCCCAGTCAAGATTCAGTCGGCAACCTCAAAATTGTTACCAATGCCTACGACGCTGAAAACGGCCGCTTCTCAGGAGCGCTGACCGAAATCACTTCAAAGAGCGGAACCAACGATCTTCACGGAAGCTTTTTCATCCAGGTCACCCGCCCTGGACTGAATGCGTATCAGCGATGGAATGGGCCTTCTTCCGTGCCGGCCTTTGATCCGGTAACCGGCGCCAGGTTGACCGCCAAGGAGCGTGGCCTGCTGCGGGATGAAGACCGTTACAATCAACTGGGCGGCAGCATTGGCGGACCCATCTGGAAGAACCGGGTCTTTGCCTTCTTCGCCTACGAAGGACAAAGCCAGAACGTGGCCACGACCAGCACGCAGTGGTTCCCCACGTCGGCCCTTGCGGCCCTTGCGCCGGCAAACAGCATCGCCGCCACCTACCTCAACTTCAAGGGAGCGGCCGTTCGCGGCACGGTGATTGCGTCCGTAAACTGTGCCGATGCCGGACTCAGCGAAGGAGTAAACTGCGCAACCATCCCCGGTCAAGGCTTGAACATTGGTTCGCCACTGACCACAGGCCTAGGCACGCAGGACCTCACATACGTTAACAATAGTTCACCCGGCGTGGGCAGTGGACTCTCGAACGTTGCGGATATTACTCAGTACAGCATCAGCAACCCGACCACCAGCGATTTCAAACAATACAGCGGACGTCTCGACGCCGACGTGACCAGCAAAGACCATGCCAGTTTCGCGATCTATTGGGTTCCCACGAGCACGACCACACTGAATGGCGGCCTGGGTTATCAGCTCTTCAATCACTCTCAGACCAACAATGCTTTCTCAGTCATTTGGAACCACACGTTTTCGCCGACCTTCCTGAATGAAGCCCGGGCCAATGCTGCGGGGTGGCGCTACGACGAGCTGGGAAGCAATTCTCAGGCCCCTTTCGGACTGCCCCAGGACCAGCTCTTTGCCCCGAACGGCACTGCTCAGATTGGGAGTATCGCCCTGGGTTCTCTGGGCGTGCCTGCGCCTAACCATCTGGACCAATGGACCTACGGCTACAAGGACGTTGCCACCAAAGTTCAACACGCGCAAACGATGAAATTTGGCTTCGATTTTACCCGCCTGTACTATCTGAATGATCCGATCGGGGCGCCGAATTACACCTTCTACAATCTGTGGGACTTCCTGAATGATGCCCCCGAGAAGGAAAGTGGTCCGTTTCAGGCGAAGACCGGTATTCCCGGCGGCTACCGCAACGATAACCGCGAGAATATGTACGGCATCTTCTTTCAAGACGACTGGAAGGCTCGACCCAACCTGACTTTGAGCGCCGGTCTCCGCTATTCCTACTTCGGGCCGCTCACGGATAAGAACAACAATATGGGCGTGCTTGGGTTCGGCAGCGGGTCCGCGCTTTTGACGGGGATCACCATACGCTCGGGAATCCCTGCCTGGACCGCGCAAAAGCTCAACTTCGGCCCCCAGGTGGGTTTCAACTGGAGTCCGCACTCCAACGGTAAGGTGGTTTTCCGCGGCGGTTACGGGCTGAACTACAACCAGCAGCAAATTGCAACGGCTAACAATTACGATTTCAATCCACCGGGAACCAGTTCCGTTCCGGGCAGCAGCAAGAGCCCGACGCAAATCAATCCCAATATCCTCTACGCGACCTCGTCGAGCCCGACGAATATCTTCGGCTTCCCAGCTAACCCAAGTGCCATTTCGACGTTTAACTCCGCCGGCCTGCCGACGGTAGGTGGGGCAAACATCGGCGCTCTGCCCGGGCACTTACCCACGGAGTACACGCACCATTACTCACTGGACATGGAGATGGATCTGGGGCACTCCTGGGTAGCGAATGTTGGCTATGTGGGCAGTTCCAGCCATCACACTTTGTACAACTATGATGCTAACGCTTTTGGAGACATTGTTGGGGCGCCCCTGAACCCTCTGGTCAATAGCATCAACACCTTCGGCAGCCAGGGTAAGTCGAACAACAACATGATGCTGGCCGGCATCAAGCATCAGTTCTCGCATACCTTCTCCGCGGAAGCGCAGTATACCTGGGCGCACAGCCTGGATACCGACTCGGGCCCGTATTATCGCGATCCCTATCTGTACAACACGAAATTCTCCTATGGGCGATCGAACTTCGACATCAATCAATCGTTCAAGCTGTTTGGTGTATGGCAGCCGGTTCTGTTTCGCGGCAGCCATAACTGGGCAGAGAAGATCGCGGGCGGATGGTCACTCAGCGGCATCGCGACCTTTCACTCCGGCTATGGGTGGACACCGGTCTATACCGCGCCACACCAGATTTACTGCAATTCGTGCAACTACGGATTCCAGAGCCTGCGCCCAACTTATCGCGGTGGAGCCGGCCATAGCACGAGCAACGACGCCTTCAAAACAGGAAACAATTTCCTTAACCCTGGCGCCGCATATAACGGAACCAATCAAAATCAATTCCAGAACAACTATTTCGAGGTCGCGGACTACTCGAATGCGATTGCAGATAATCCTGGACAATCAGCTACCAGTTTTATCCCTCCGCCGGGAATCGATCGCAACTCCTTTCCCGGTCCCAAATATCGTGATGTTGATGTCAACATCGCCAAAGCATTCGGATTGCCCAGCATGCGGCTGCTGGGTGAGAATGCCCGGTTTGAAATCAAGGCCAACATGTTGAACGCTTTCAATTTGTTAAATATCAACCCTAGCCAGCTTTCGACCAATGTCACCAACTCCAACCTCAGTCAGGCATCAGGCGCACTGGGAGCGAGAGTCATCGATTTCCAGGCACGCTTCAGCTTCTAGCGTGGAGTGAGCCATGGCCGCGCGTGCGCCTTTCCATTAGGAAAGGCGCACACGTTTGCCACCATCCACCCGCTTCTACAGGAGAGATCTGTGGTTTCCAACCCGAGACCATGAGGAGCAATCATTGCTTCGATCCAGATTCATTGCTTTCCTGGTCTTCGCAACCACGTTGCCGCTCCCTGCAGTGGCGCTCTCCGACGCCCCGGAGCAGGTACGAATCGATGCACGCGCGCAGACCACGCCCTTTCCGCATTTCTGGGAACAGATGTTTGGTTCGGGACGCGCGATCCTCACCCTGCGCGATAGCTTTCGTGACGACCTGCGTGCGGTAAAACGGATAACAGATTTCAAGTACGTTCGCTTTCATGCCATTCTTCATGACGAGGTCGGGGTTTATCGCGAGGACCAGCATGGTAACCCGGTCTACAATTTTTCCTACGTCGATCAAATCTACGATGGCCTGCTGAAGGATGGGGTCCGCCCCGTGGTCGAGATCAGCTTCATGCCGAAGAAGCTCGCCTTCAATCCTGACGCGCTCCACCCCTTCTGGTACAAGCAAAATGTATCCCCACCCAAAAGCCTCGAAGCCTGGGATGCCTTGATGACCCATTTCGCGCAGCATCTGGTGGACCGCTACGGCATCGAGGAGGTTTCGCAGTGGTATTTCGAAGTGTGGAACGAACCGAATATCGACTTCTGGAATGGTATTCCGCGCAAGCAATCCTACTTTGAACTCTATGCGCACACGGCGCGGGCTTTGAAGGCGGTCAGCCCACGGTTGCGCGTTGGCGGCCCGGCAACCGCCGCCGCCGCGTGGGTTGACGATTTTCTTAAGTACGACGCAGCCAACCATGTGCCCCTCGATTTTGTTTCATCGCACGGGTATGCGGATGACACGGTGCAGAATCTCTTCCACAGCAACGAAGACATTCCCATGGATGACCGAGTCTGCCGGGCGATTGAAAAAGTAAGAGGGCAGATTAAAGCCTCATCCTTGCCCGATCTGCCGTTGTTTTGGACTGAGTGGAATGTGCAGGGCATGGACGAATCCCGGGATACGACCTTTGTCGGGCCGGCTGTTGCCAACACCGTGCGGCAATGCGATGGCAATGTCACCATGATGTCGTTCTGGACATTCTCTGATGTCTTTGAAGAAGGCGGGCCCATACCGAAACCGTTCGAGGGTGAATTCGGCTTGCGCGCCAAGGGCGGCATCAACAAACCCAGCTACTATGGCTTTGCCTTACTACACCAACTCGGCGACCGGCGTCTCGCTAATCCATCGAAAAATGTAATCGTCACCAGCAATGGTGCCGGCGGGCTAGTGATTGCCGCATGGAATCTCTCCGACCCCGGACAGCACGGCGCGACGCGGACCATCGAACTCCTCTTCCAGGGTGTTCCTGCCGATGCTAACGTCACCTTGCAGCGGGTCGATAGCCAACACGGCAACGTGCTACCCCGGTACGCTGCCATGGGCAAGCCGGTCGATCCGACTCCAGGCCAGGTAGACCAACTGAATCGCGAAACCGCACTACCGCCGGCGGAGCAGACACACCTCACCAACGGAAAGCTGGACCTTCCACTCGAACCAAATGCCCTGGTGCTGATAAAGGTGGACCGCTGACAGCCTACTTGGCCGTCCAGCCGCCATCGATGATCACGTCGGTTCCGGTCATGAAGCCGGCGTAGTCCGAGCACAGATAACACGCCAGGGCGCCGATCTCTTCCGCCTTGCCCCACCGTCCTACCGGCATGTTGGCCAGGAACGTCTTATTCACTTCGGGATTGTTAAAGAGAACCGCATTCATATCCGTAGCAATGGGCCCCGGGCTGATGGTGTTCGCGGTGATGCCCTCGGGCGCGAGTTCCAGGGCCAGGGATCGCGTAAGTCCAAGCAGCGACGCCTTGGCGGAGGAATAGGGCGTGCGTCCGGGCAGAGAAACGTGACCCATGATGGATGCCATATTGATAACGCGGCCGTAGCCGCTGCCCTTCATCCCCGGGACGAAGGCGCGGCACATGAGAAACGTAGAGATCAAACTCGAGTCCACCACGCCGCGAAACTCATCCAGCGAAAAATCGACCAGATCCTTGCGCAGATTTGTTCCCGCATTGTTGATCAGGATCTGCGCATGACCAAACAGCTCTTTTGCGGCTCGGGCCACCGCAGCGACGTCCTCTTCCCGCGTCACGTCCCCTGCGAATACGGCCGCCGTGCCGCCGCTCTGGCTAATCGCATCGCGGACCGACTCCAGCCGCTTTACGTCGCGCGCTACCAGGGCGACTCGTGCGCCCGCCTCCGCCAGAGCCTTCGCCATCGCTTCACCCAGGCCGCGGCTCGCCCCCGTCACTACCGCCGTCCGGCCCGACAGATCAATCTTCATCGCCACCCGCATTTCCCCCTGACTGCTGGGAAGATGATACCTCTCGCCCTGCATACGTTCTTGCTGGTAACCTGACCGGGCGGATTTTTTCCCCACCATACGAGGGCCTGCGGATGAAGGCGAGTCGAACACGGTACAGCATTGTCGCCCTGGCCATTGGGCTCGCCATCCTCTCCTACGTGCAACGCGTAGCTATTTCGCAGGCAGCCGGGCCCATCTCCCATGACTTGCACCTCAACAAAGCGCAGATGGGCCTGGTGTTCGGCGCCTTCGGCCTCTCGTACGCTTTATTCGAAGTGCCCATCGGTCTGCTGGGCGATAAGATCGGCGTGCGCAGAGTCTTGCTGCAGATCGTGCTGGGATGGTCGTTCTTTACCGCCTTGACCGGAGCAGCCTGGAACGTCGTCTCCCTCTGGGTCATTCGCTTCCTCTTCGGCGCCGGCGAGGCGGGTTGCTTTCCCATCCTCACCCGCATGCTCAGCATGTGGCTGCCGGCGCGGGAACGCGTCACTGCGCAAGGGCTGCTCTGGGCATTCGCCCGCTGGGGCGGGGCATTCACGCCGCCGCTGGTGCTGGCTGCCATCGGGCTGATCGGCTGGCGGCTGTCGTTCGTTGCTTTTGCCGGCCTGGGCCTGGTGTGGTGCGCCATTTTCTGGTTCTGGTTTAAAGACAATCCCAGGCAGCACACCTCGGTCAACGATGCGGAAAGGGAACTGCTCGAATCGTCGCGGGTCTTGATGACTCACCATGCCGGGCAGAAGAAATGGCTATCCCTGCTGCTTACTCCCGAAGTCCTCATCCTGTGCCTGCAGTACTTTTGCGTCTCGTTTACCTGGTACTTCTACATCACCTGGTTGCCGACGTATCTGCGCGAAGGGCGAGGCCTGACCGCGGCCCATGCGGCGGGTTTGTCAGTGCTGCCCCTGCTTTTCGGCGGCTTCGGTGCTGTCATCACGGGGCTGGCCCCAGTACGCTTGCCGCGTCGCCGCATTGCCTTCTTTGGCTTGCTCGGTACGTCACTGCTGTTGTTTGTGTTCCTTCACACCCAGGAGGTAACGCTCGCGATGTTGTGTATGGGCCTGGCCAGCCTCTTTAGCGACCTGACCATGCCCATCTCGTGGGACTCGTGCGTGGAGATCGGTGGGTCTTACACTGCAACCGTAGCCGCAACCATGAACATGCTGGGCAATCTCGCCGGCTTTGTCATGCCGGTCGTTGGCGGGTTAATCCTGCAGAGGACTGCCGGCAATTGGGCCGCGCTGATTCATCTGATGATCGCTTCTGACATCATCGCCGCGCTGTGCTGGCTTTACCTCAACCCGGAGCGCGCTGGCCGGCAAAGGGAGCGGGAACGCGTCCAGGAGCGGTTGGGCGCAACCCTTAACGCAGAGGGAGCTTCGCTTTGAAGGGGAAAATCAATCTGGCGATCGGTCTTCTGTTGCTCCTGCCGTTTCTGTTTGCCCTGGCCGCTCATGAATCGAATCCGCTCGACGCGGCTGCAAACTGGCCCATGCCAGGCCGAGACCCGGGGGGCACCCGCTACTCTCCGCTGATGCAAATTACCCCGGCTAATGTTAGCCAGCTAAAGGTGGCATGGGTCTACCACATGAAGCCGGCGGGTAGCACCAGCCTTCATCCCTCGGAGGACCAACCGCTGGTGGTGGGGCCAACCATGTATGTGGCGACTCCGTACAGCCGTGTGGTCGCGCTCGACGCGGCAACCGGCCGCGAACAGTGGGTGTTTCAAATCCCCGAGGGAGACCAGCCGTCGGTTCGCGGAGCCAACTACTGGCCCGGTGGAGAGGGCTCGGGCGCGGCCATCATCTTCGGCACCCGCCGCGGCCGCCTGTATTCCGTTAGCGCTGCCACTGGCCAACTGAACCAGGAGTTCGGCGACCACGGCGTGGTCGACCTGAAGACGCCGGAAGTGATGACCACCGGGAAAGACAAAAGCTACATCCTGCCTTCGCCGCCGCTGATCTACAAAAACCTGGTGATTACCGGCGCGGGTCCAGGGGAAGGCCCAGGTGGTTTGCTCGCGGGCCCCGGCCCCGCCGGTGATACCCGTGCCTGGGATGCGCGGTCGGGCAAGCTGGTCTGGACCTTTCACTCCGTGCCCCGGCCGGGCGAGACAGGGCACGATACTTGGGCGGGTGACAGTTGGAAAGATCGTTCGGGGGTGAATGTATGGGGTTACATGACCGTGGATGTGGCACGCGGCATTCTCTACATGCCCTTCGGCGCTCCCAATAATGATCGGGTCGGGGTCGATCGTCCCGGTAACAACCTGTTCGGGAATTCTCTGGTAGCCGTCAAGGCCGACACCGGAAAGTTGTTGTGGTACTTCCAGGTGGTACACCATGATATTTGGGACCTGGACTTGGAAACGCCACCGACACTGTTCGATGTAAAACGTAATGGCAAGATCATCCCGGCGGTGGCCACGGTGAACAAGAATGCCCTGATGTTCATTCTCAACCGCGTCACCGGCAAACCTATTTATGGGGTTGAGGAACGGCCCGTTCCCAAGAGTGATGTTCCCGGCGAACAGACGTCACCCACCCAGCCCTTCCCACTTAAACCTGAGCCGCTGGCGCAAAACACACTCAGCCGCGACAACCTGTACAAGGACACGCCGGAGCACAAAGCGTGGTGCGAGCAATACGTCGACAGCAACAGTATGTTGTTGGGGGAAGTGCCTTATACGCCGACCGCGCTCAACCGCTATACCGTCACCTTGCCCGGCACCCAGGGTGGCGTCAACTACTACGGTGGAGCCTTCGACCCCAGGCTGGGTTTGTTTGTCGCTAATGTGAATAACCTGGGCCAGCCGATGCGGATTATTCGTAACCCGGACGGTAGCTATTCCAATTCCGGGCCGCTCGCGGGAATCGTTCGTTTCTGGGACCCCAGTAATCATCTGCCTTGTACCCCAACGCCGTGGGGCCAACTGGTCGCAGTCGATGTAGACACCGGCAAGATTGCATGGCGAACCACGTTGGGCGTGACCGACAGTCTGCCTCCCGGCAAGCAGAACACGGGCCGGCCCGGACTTGGCGGCGCTATTGTGACTGCCGGCGGGCTGACCTTTGTTGGCGCCACGGATGACGCACGCTTTCGCGCCTTCGATACCAAGTCGGGCAAAGAATTGTGGACGGCAAAGCTTCCTGCTTCGGCGGAGGCCACGCCGATTAGCTACGCCGATGACAAGGGGCAGCAGTACATCGCTGTTGTAGCCACTGGGGGTTTCGGAGTCGGTGCTGCGCTGGCTAGTGACTCACTCGTCGTCTTCAGCCTCTCCGGCGGTGAGAGCGTCGATAGTTTAAGCCATTCGCTCGTTAAGCCAGAGAACCCAGCGCCTGCGGCGAACAACTTGGCCGCCTCGCCTTCCGCACAAAATTATCTGCCACCAGGGCCGGGACACGATCTGATGGTCAGAGTTTGTTCCAGTTGCCACTCTCCAGAGATCGCCGCCAACCAACATCTCAGCGCGCAGGAATGGAATAGCCTTGTGCAAAATATGTCCGCGCGGGGAGCCATTGCCACCGACGTAGAATTCGACCAGATCACCGATTACCTGGCGCGATCGTTTCCTCGAACCGCACCGCCTCCACAATAAATTTTCCCCTAAGACTTAGGTTGAGCCCTGTCGTCTCCTACGGATTTCGCGGGCGATTCGGCGCGCTTTCATAGACCTTTAGTTTTGGGGAGCTTATTTTTAAAATGGGTCACTTGGTAGTAAACAAATGTGAAAAATACCTAATGAAATGCAGGGTGTCAAAAAAACATCTTGACAGTCGAATTGTTTGGGGGATATGTTGGTGACGGGCACCCTTAACTCTGGAGATAGATATCATGCGTAAACTTATAGTAGCCATATTCTCTCTGTCCTCCGTTATGCTTCATGCCCAGGCAAGTTCGCCTGCCCCCACCCAGGTCGCCACCAACGGGCCTGCTCCGCAAATCAAGCGTATTTCGACTGGAGTAATCGCTCCCAAGTTGATTTACAAAGTTGATGTCGTAGCAGATTCGACGAGCACCTCTCGCCTGCTTAACAATGACTGCAAGGTCGTTGTAGGCATGATCGTCGACAAGACTGGTAAGCCGACTGATCTTAAGATCGTGCAGTCTGCTGGCGCGGGTGTGGACGCAAGCGTCCTCGCTGCTGTAAGCCAGTACCGTTTCGTACCCGGCATGGTCAGCAATCAACCCATTGCGACTCCCCTCAACCTCGAAGTCCTCATTTCCAATTCCTACCGGTAGTCGATCTTTGCCATCCATGACCAGCAACGGGCGGACAAAAATCCGCCCGTTCGCGTCTCGTCCCGCATCCAGGATGGACTAACCTCCTCCGGCGTTTTTTTGCCGTTGCGCGGAACGAATCAGGAGGGACCACGCATCGCCCTTCATTCGCAAGAATGAATTCCGTCATTTCAGGACCCGTTCTCCCTGTCCCGTGACTTTCCCCGCCGCAGAACCGGAATGCTATCATCCGGTTTGCTCAGAGGAATTTACCTTATTGATGTGCACGACCATCCTTCGGGGTATACATCTATAGGGAATTAGCTCTGCCATTGGCGCATCGGGGAATGAAGAGATCTTTTACCAACTCGGTCACCATGCTCGGCGTGTTGCTTGCAGCAGGATCCGCATCTGCCCAGAGCGCACCGGCTTCCCCAAGTCAGCCCTGGCAGTCGACCCTGTCCGTGCCTGCCCCGGTGCGGTCGGTTCCCGTGGTTGCTCCTGACCCAGCCAAAACCTACGCGCTGGCGGAACTGATCAATTTTGCCGAGCAAAACAATCCCGAAACACGCGTGGCCTGGGAGAACGCCAAGGCCAAGGCCGCCGACCTGGGCGTCAGCAAATCCACCTTGTATCCGAGCGTGGCGGCGGCCGTGATCGCGCAAAGCGTTCGTACCAAGATTTTATTTGCGCCCGCTTTTATTCGCCAGACATTGGAGTCCTACGGACCCGCTCTCGAGTTGGATTACACCGTCTTCGATTTCGGCAGGCGCCTGGATGAGATCGCGATCAGCAGGAACGAGCTGCTCGCCGCCAACTTCCTCTTCAATGACACCCATCGCAAGGTCATCTACCAGGTCATGGCCGCATACTATCGGGTGCTCAATACCAAGGGGCAGGAGGACGCGGCGGAAGCCAACCTAAAGAATGCGCAGACTGTGCAACAGGCCGCCGAAGCGCGTCTTGACCTCGGCCTGGCCACACTGCCCGACGTACTCGAGGCACGCAGTGCGGCAGCGCAGGCAGACTACGATTTGCAGGCCGCGGTGGGAGCCTCTGAAATTGCACACGGCGATTTGGCCACCGCCCTGGGTGTTTCGCCGACCATCCCGTTGCAGGTCGAGAGCATTCAATCCCTGACCATTCCCCAGGATCTGACCAGCACTGTCGAGACCTCCATTGATCGAGCTCTCGCCCAGCGGCCTGATCTCATGCAACGAGTAGCAGAACTGCGCGCGGCCAACGCCGAAGTGAAAGCCGCAAAGACCGCTTACTTACCCACTCTGAGCCTTGGTGGCACCGCCGGGCTCAACAAGACTTACGGGGAGCAGGATCAGTTGCCCGGAGTCTATTCGCCCAATCAGGAGTTCTGGGATGCCCACTTGAGCCTGACCTGGACACTCTTTGACGGTTTCGCGCGCGAAAGTCGAGTGGCCCGAGCGAAAGCCGATCAAAAACAGGCCGCCGCCGAGGTTGATGCCATCCGAGACCAGGTGGAAAACGAAGTCTGGACCGCATACTCCACCGCGCGTACGGCGCTGCGTCAACAAAAGGCAGCCGCCGCGTTGCTCGAGGCAGCGTCCTCTTCATACAACGCGGCACTACAGTCTTACACCTACGGGGTGCGCAGCCAGATCGACGTGGTTTCGGCACAGCGCACCCTGGCTGCAGCCCGCACCGCCGATGTGAGTGCGCGAACACAATTGCTGACCGGTGTGGCTGCATTAGCCTTCCAGACAGGCGACCTGCTTCATGCGAAAGGGCCGTGAACCCATGCCAGCAAAATGCAACGGAAATAGATGGACTCGAAGATTGCAAATGCCACGCAGCCAAGACATGCAACGGCTAGCCGTGGCCGGGGTGTTGTTCGCTGCGGAGCTATTGGCCGCCGGATGTTCCCGTGCGCCCACGTTCAATATTCTCGGCTCGTTTTTCCCCGCATGGATTCTATGCGGCATAGTCGGGATCCTGCTTGCCGTTGTCGTCCGCTTGTTCTTTGTGCGCATCAAGCTTGAGGATCAGCTGCTGGCCCCCTTGATCCTGGTGTATCCGTGCTTGACTGCGTTTTTCACCTTCACCCTTTGGCTTGTGTTCTTCAGTTAATCCGGGAGGAGATGCGATGCCCGAAGACGAAACAGATCCGCAGCACCAGCGCCTCGGCAGGATCGTCAGCGTTGTTATCGTTGTTGCTGCCTTCCTTACGGGAGCGATGGTCATCATCCGCACCAACAACCATCCGCGCACGGATGATGCGGAAGTATTTGCCAATTTCATTGGCATCGCTCCCCAGGTCGATGGCCCCATCACTCAACTTGCGGTGCAGGACAACCAATTTCGTAAACAGGGCGAGCTCTTGTTCGAAATCGACCCGCGTCCCTACGAATACGCGGTCGAGAAAGCAAGGTCGGATCTGGCCACGCTGGAAGGCCAGATTAGCGACGAGCGCCGTACCATCGCCTCTCAGGTAAGCGCCGTGGGGGCCGCGCGGGCGAATACCGACAGCGCTACCGCAAACGTCGACCGCGCCGCCGCCGCGGTCGGTGAGGCCAAGGCCAACGTCGCCGCCGCGCAGGCAGCACTCGACAGCGCCAATGCTGAACTGGCGTACCAGACCAACAACTTTCATCGCATTGAGCCATTGCTGGCCAAACAATTCGTCACCGTCGACCAGGTGGACCAGGTCAGAACGGCGGTTACCGCCAGGCAACAGACAGTGCAGCAGCTTCGCTCACAACTGCTTTTAGCGCAAACCCAGGTGGTCTCCGCGCAAGCCCAGTACGAACAGACAAAGGCCGCCAGGGAGCAAAGCCACGCGCAACTTGATCAATCGCAACATGGCGTGCTTACCCTTGATCCGCTCACCGCACAGCGTGAGGGACGAGCCTCAGCCATTCGCACCGCGGAGTACAACCTGAACAATTGCAGGGTGTACGCGCCCTTTGATGCGCGCGTGACTAACCTCACAATTTCCCGGGGCGCTTATGCCCATACCGGGCAGCAGGTGTTTACGCTGATTGATACCCGCGTGTGGTGGGCCGTCGCGAATTTCCGCGAGACGCAGTTGCGCCATATCCTGCCCGGGATGCATGCCGATGTGTACGTTCTCTCCCGGCCCACGGTGACCTATGACGGGATCGTCGACAGCGTGGGATTTGGCGTGCGGCCTGACTCCACGTTGGTGGGGACCTTTGCCTCTACCGGATTACCGGATGTGCAGCGGTCGTTGAACTGGGTGCATCTGGCAACACGCTTCCCGGTGCGCGTCCGCATCAATGCGCCAGAGTCGGAGCCTTTCCGTTTGAGCGAGTCCGCAGTGGTTGTCATTCGTGGATGGAAATAGCCGTGGCGTCCCCAGGCAAAGCGTTGCCGGCTGTCTCCCATCTGAACTCCATCGATGATGCCGGGAAATGGTTTTGGAGCTTTCTCAAGACTGAGCTCGCACCTTATCCGGGCAGGGCCTGGGTCGTGGGCCGAGTCACCATCGCTGCGACCCTCGTGATGCTGGTGGTCATGACGTTCCAGATTCCCAACGGCTTTCTGGGCGCGATTTTTACCCTATTCCTAAGCCGCGAAAATCCCACTGCGACCTTGGTCGCCGGCTTTAAGGCGATTGCCGCTTTTATGCTGGCTACCGTCTACACCTTGATCGGCGCAGCGATGTTTGTAGCCGATCCGCTGACCCACTTCCTGGGGGTTGGCGTAAGCCTCTTCGTATCCTTCTTCCTCATCAGCATCACCAACGACTATGGGACAGCGGTGGCCTTTGGGTTCACCATTGCCGGCGCCATTCCCCTGTGGGATCGAAATACGCTTAACATAAACGACCGCGTCTCAAACACACTATGGTTAGGCGGCGTGGTCGCAATCGGCATCGTGGTCACCATCGTTGTCGAGTACGTTTTTCGCCGCGTCCATCCAGCCACTGACCTGACCGAAGGCATCGAATCCCGCCTGCACACAGTGGAGACGGTTTTGCGCTGCGCAGCGGCGGAACAGCCTCTGGACAGCGCATCGGTAAAGAGTCTTTCACTGTATTCCAGTGTCGGTACCGCCAGGTTGCGAAGGCTCATCATCCGCTCTCAATACAGTCAGCATTTCAAGTCTCAATTGGGCACCGCGGTTGCTCTGTTGGGGCAATTGGTGGACGTCGCCGCCAACTTCCAGCGAGCTCTCGAAGAGCGCGAGAAGTCCGCGGGAACTGAAGACCTCGCATCGCATATCGACGCGGCCGATAAGGCCCGGTGTCAGCGCTTGGCCGACACCATCGACCAACTCCGCAAAGCTTTGGCGGAAAAGCGAATGCCGGAAAGGCCCCAGCGGCCTGCGCAGCCCGAGCCCTCGCAGCTGCCGTTCTTGTCGTCGATGGAAAGAATCGTCTCGCTCATGCCAGATGCATTTTCGGGGTCCAGCACCATCCACGAGCTTGCTACCGCTCCTTTGGACGAGGAACAGCCCACGCACTATTTTGCTCGTGATGCGTTTTCCAACCCGGCCCATGTTCAGTTTGCCGTGCGCGGCACCTTGGCCGCCATGGCCACGTACATCATCTACACAGCGATTGACTGGCCAGGGCTCAGTACATGCATCGCGACTTGCATCATCACCGCACTCTCCACCATCGGCTCATCGCGGCAGAAGCAATTCCTGCGCCTCGGGGGCGTGATCGTCGGCGGCATCATCATTGGCTTTGGATCGCAGATCTTTGTGCTGCCTTACCTCGACTCGATTGCCGGGTTCACTCTCTTGTTCATGTTTGTCACCGCCCTCTCCTCCTGGATTGCGACCTCGTCCCCGAGACTTTCCTATCTTGGGGTGCAGCTCGCCCTTGCCTTTTACCTCATCAATCTTCAGGAATTCACTATCCAGACTTCGCTCTCCATTGCCCGCGACCGTGTCTTCGGAGTTCTTCTGGGCTTGATGTCTATGTGGCTCATCTACGATCGCTTATGGCAGAAGAATGCTCTCGATGAAATGCAACGGCTTTTTGCACGTAACCTGGAGATGTTTGCGGAGTTGACGGAGCAGTTACTCGAGAAAGACCAGACAAAAGCCATCCGACGCATTCGCCAGTTGCGCGATCAGCTCAACGCCGGTTTCCCGGCAGTGAGCACGCAAGCAGACGCGGTCCTCTTCGAGTTCGGCCCGTCGCGGCAGCGACAGCTGCAAATCCGTGAAGACTTCCGGCGCTGGCAGCCGTCGATCCGCACCCTGCTGCAGGTCCAAATCACTTCTGTGCAGTACCTGGTGAACAGACCACTCAGCAATTTGCCCCAGCCGATCGCTCAGGCCGGCGTAGCGTTCGAACAGGACGTTGCCCGAGTGATGCATGCCATGGCGAGTGAGGCAAGCGGGAAGCCGGTCGCTGGAGTGCCGGACATCAGCATATCGGCCGCGCAATTCCAGGAGGCCATCCGCAAGTACTATGAGGACGCCGGTACTCCGGTCCCCACCCAGGCGTCCGATGTGCTGGGCCTCGCTGAGAGTCTGGCAACGATTATTGGCCCGCTCTATGAAGACATCCGAAATACCTTCGCCGCCCACAATTTTGGAACCGGCACCCACACGCAGTTAGTGCACGGACAGACTTAACTTTACTTTGCATACTGAGCTTCCCCATTGCCGAATGACCAATTTTCCTTTGGCACTTCGACCAGGTTGATCAAGACGTCCTCTTTGCGCAGCCTGAGGCCTTCGTGCAGGCCATCGGCCACCGCTTTGTAAAAACGCTGCTTCATCTCGAGCGTTCTACCGCTGTTCAGGGTGATCTGCAAAAATATGCAGTCGGCCGTTCTGTGGATGCCAAGATAATCCGGATCGAACCGCAATCCGGTTTTGGGGTGTGCCGTGATGACTTGAAAGAGGTCGTCTTTGGGGACGTTCAAAACCTCCGTCATCGCCCGGGCGACGATCAGGCCAACTTGAACTCCGTACTCCGGTGCTTTCCCTTCAAGGAAGTCAATGCGAACGATGGGCATGCTGTCTCCTTTGATGAATTTAGCCGGTCAAGGCTTCTTCCCGAAGTTGATCAAGAGCGTGACCGAGCAACAGAGCGGACTTTGGAAATCCCGCAGATTTGCAATCCAGGTTAAGGCTTCATCGTTTCCGGCGCTTCTCGCCAACTGCGAGGCGCTTTGCGTGATATCGAACACGGTGTCAGAACTCTCAAAGTTCGGGGTCGACAAGACAAATTCCTGGACTTGGAGTTCGACGAAACCGGCCTCTTTCAGGTGGTCTTTGAGTTCGCGTCCAATGTGCGGGTTCCGAAAGCCTTCACTCCACACCTGGGCGATTTGCCGAGCGATTATGTGCTGGCCATCGTTGATAGCAAAGGTGCCCCAATCGGGTTCGGCGCATACGACCGTGCCCCCGGAACATAGCGTTCGGAAGATCTCGTCGAGAACCGCGGCTGGCCGCTCCACATGTTGAAGGGTCCGGTCTACTTTGCAAGAATTGAGAGAGCCGCTCCGAATGGGCAGATGCTGAATATCCGCCTGAATAAACTCCACCGTAGGCAGTCCTCCGCTGGTGGAGCGCGCGGATGAAATCAGCGCAAGGCTCGCGTCTATGCCGATTGCGCGACCCTCCGGCCCCACCATTGCAGCCAGGCGCCGCACGTCGAAGCCCAATCCACAGCCAAGGTCAGTTGTGATCGATCCGCGCTGCGGGTTCATCATCTCAAGCACGGTGTTTTTGTATTGCTGGAACGCAGGAAGGGCATCCAAGCATGTAAGACAGCGCGCTAGCTTGCCCACGACGGCTGTGTCCACATCACGGAAGCCGCGAGCCAGAGAAGCTTCGGGCTTCGGATCAGTTTGTGCCATGAGTGTCATTTTAGGTGTTTGGAGTTTTCCGGTCACAACCGCACCGTATTCCCACTTAATTAGCAACAAATCCCGGGTGCCCCACATCTCGCTGGTTTTTCGCGAGATGTGGGATACCACAGATCTAGACCTTAAGTGTTGATAGTGAGCCGAATGCCTTCGGGTCGAGCGCAGTGGTATCCCACATCTCGCGAAAAACCAGCGAGATGTGGGGCACCCGGGATTTGTTGCCAGGGTAGAGCGCAAATTCTCGCAGCGCTTTTTGATCAGTGGAGCGCGGTAGCAATGCGGTCGAGCAGCAAATCCGGGAAACAGCCGAGAAGCATAACCATTGCGGCCGTGACCCACAACGCGATTCTAGTCGTCGCCCGAACCTGTATGGCTGCCGCGCCCGGCGCAGGCTCGGAAACGTAGGCCTGTTTGAGAACCTTCAGGTAGTAGTAAAACGAAACCACACTCATCCCGAGCGCCAACAACACCAGCCACAGCAAACCAGAGTGTTCCTGCAGCGCCGCAACAAATACATAGAATTTGCCAAAAAAACCAGCCAGCGGAGGAATGCCCGCCAATGAAAGCAAAAAGATCAAAAGGCAAAACGACAGGTCCGGAGCACGCTTACTGAGTCCCTGAAAGTCCGCAATGCTGTCGATCTTTTCATCCTCCAACGCGGCGAGTACTCCGAAAGCGCCTACGGTCGCCAAGGCATAGGTAATGACGTAGTACACCAGCGAGGCGAAACTCTGCCGGCTATGAGCCACCAACGCAATCAACATATACCCGGCATGGCCGATAGCGGAATAAGCTAGCACCCGTCGGAAACTGGTCTGCGCAATCGCTGCCAGGTTGCCCCACAGCATGGAAGCCACGGCTACGATCGCGATCAAGGGGGCCCATCCGATGGAATAATTTCCTCGCGCAGCACTACCCGCAGCTCCCATCAGCCCCACGTAGAAGAAAACAAACAGCGCGAAAAAGCTGGCTACTTTGGAACTGGAAGCGACCAGCGTGGCACTCCACGTGGGCGCGCCCTGGTATACCTCTGGAGCCCACATGTGAAAGGGTGCGGCCGCGATCTTGAATCCAAATCCCGTCACCACCATGACCACAGCAAGTGTGAGCAGAGGATCGCCCGGCGAACGGTTCACAGCGGTAGCGACCTCTCCCAGCGATAGCGAGCCGGAGATGCCGTAAAGCAAACTCATGCCAAACAGCAGGATTCCCGCAGACATGCCGCCAAACAGAAAGTACTTGAGCCCGGCTTCTGCCGATTGCCTGCTCTGTTTATCGAAGGCGGTGAGGATGTACAGGGAAAGGCTGAGGAATTCAATGGTGATGAAGATCACCAGCAGATTCTGTGTACTCACCAGCAGCATCATGGCGGTGGTGGCAAACAGCATCAGCGCGCAATACTCGCCCACATGCGTGGTGAAGCGCGCGGAGTCCGCCAGGAGAAGAATCAGAATCGCAAGCACCAGCAACGCCGCTTGCACCAGCTGCGTCAGCGGATTGACCACCAGCATTCCAGCCGGCCAGCTGCCTTGCGCAGGTAGTCTCTCCAGCGCTCCCAAAGCAACCGCACATCCAATCGAGGACGCAATCACCGCGCCACGAAAGCGCATCGCAAGCGAAGTCCGGCGAAGGAAGCTGAGATCGAGCACCAGCACCAGCAGCCCCGTCAGCGCCACGATGATCTCGGGTTCCGTCAGCCGCAGAAGTGCAAAGTAACCGGACCCGGTCATCGCCAGTCACCCCGCCGAAGCTGCTCGAAGAGTAGCCCGTTCAGGCTGGGCAGAATCAAATTCATCAGAACCCTGGGGTAGAGACCAAGCACAATCGTGCTCGCCAGCAGCAGGCACGCTCCCAGACGCTCAGGCAGCGTGATCGGCGGCAGCACCTGTTCTGGTGTGGTCGTCGAGCTCGCCAAAAAATGTCGCTTGCAATGCGCGCCACGAAAATGCAATGCCGATTAGAATCCCTAACCCGGCGATCCAGGCCATCCAGGGGAATGCGCGCCAGCTTCCGATCAACACCTCCAACTCGGCGATAAACCCGCTGAATCCCGGCAACCCGATCGAGGCCATAAACGCCAACACGAACGTCACCGCCGCAAAGGGGAATAACCGGGCGAGCGGAATACGCGAGAGTTCCCCCAGGTCGCGCGTATGGGTGCGGTCATAGACCATGCGCCCCACCACCGCAAACAACAGCCCGGCAATGATCCCGTGAGAGAACATCTGGAACACGGCGCCGGATAAGCCAATCTGGTTCAGGGTCATCAAGCCCAGCAGCACAAAGCCCATATGGCTGACACTGGAGTAGCCGACCACAAATTTGAGGTCCTTCTGTACCAGCGCGATGCTCGCGCCGTAGACGATGCCGATGACCGCGAGCGCTGCGAAAACCTCCTGCCACGACCCAAAGCCGAGCACGTGGAATCCCCACGGATCGAGCCCGCGCGGAAACAGCATCATGGCCACACGCAAGCAGCCGTAGGCTCCCAGCTTCATCACCACGCCGGCCAACAGCATGGAGGCCGCGGTGGGAGCGGCTGCGTGACCGGTAGGCGCCCAGGTGTGAAAGGGCCACATACCGGCGAGCACGGCAAATCCCACAAACACCAGCGGGAAGGCCCACATCTGAAAATGCGTCGAGAAAGGAAAGTGCGCCAGCGCATCCAGGCTCAGAGTGCGCTCGCCCGAAACAACATACGCGGCAACCATGCCCGCCAGCACCAGCGCGCTTCCCGCAAAGGAGTAGAGCACCAGCTTCATGGCCGCATACTCCCGGCGCGTCGACCCCCAGATGGCGATCAGAAAATACTTGGGAATAATCGCCAGCTCATAAAAAACAAAGAGCAGAAAAAGATCGAAGCTGAGGAAGACACCGTATACCGCGCCAATCAGCAACAGGTACAGAGCGAAAAAATCCTTGACCCGCCGTTCGATATTCCAGGAAAAAAGTACACCGGCGACCGCTGCAATCCCGGTCAGCAAGACCAGAACCAGGCTGATGCCATCCGCGGCGAGATGATATTCAATCCCCAGCCGAGGCATCCACGGCGCTTTCACAATGGTGATCATCTGCCCTGAGCGGTAGTGCGCTACGGCGGCGATCGCGATCCCCAACCCCGCAATTGTTGTGAGCAACGCCGTCAGACGCGCGACAACAGGGCTCTTCCCGGGCGTGAATATAACCGCAACTGCACCAATAAAGGAGACGTAGATCGTCCAGGCAAGCATGCTCAATACCTCACCAGGCCGACAAACTGCGTCACTGCCCCATGCACCATCCCGCTAATGACCTGGGGATAAAGTCCAACCGCGAACATCACGACAATCGCGGGAGCAAGCATGCACCGTTCGGCTAGGGTCAGGTCCGGCATAGCAGCCCAGCGCTCATGCAAGGGACCCGAGAAAACGCGCTGCAAAAGCGTGAGCAGAAAAACGGCGGTCATCAGCAGGCCAAACAAAGCCAGAGCTGCCGCCCACCAGTCCAGTGGGAAAACCCCCTTAAAGATGAGAAATTCTCCCGGGAAACCTATCAGCCCCGGCAATCCAAGAGAAGCAAAGAGTGTGATCCCCATCAGCCCGCTGAATACCGGCATTGCGCGCCGCAGCCCGCCGAAATCGTTGAGGCCGGTCACTCCGCCGCTCCGCCTTGCCAGGAGCGCCAAAAACCAGAAGCCCACCGCCGCGGTGATGGCGTGGCTGAACATCTGCAGCATCACGCCGGTAAGCGCCGCCGCCTTTGCGCTCACTTGGCTTGCCTCCGCCCCGGTAGAACCCGTTACCGCAACGATGCCAAGAATGCAGTAGCCCAGGTGGTTAATCGAAGAGTAGGCAAACATTCTCTTCAAGTCGGTCTGCGCCCAGGCGGTGAACGCAGGCAGCACGATGGTGGCGATGGCCAACCATAAAAGAACAGTCCGGGCACGCCACATCTGCTCTGGGAAGATAGGGAGCAGGATCCTGAGAAATCCATACACGCCCATTTTCGAGAGCGCACCGGTCAGCGCCATGGTGGTCTCCGGCGCAGCTTCCGAGTAGGCAGACGCCAGCCAGCCGTGAAAGGGAACCACCGGCGTCTTGACCGCGAACCCCAGGAACGCACCGCAAAACAAGAACATGGTGATGTGACCGCTA
This sequence comes from uncultured Acidobacteriaceae bacterium, assembly GCA_963830325.1. Taxonomy (GTDB): domain Bacteria; phylum Acidobacteriota; class Terriglobia; order Terriglobales; family Acidobacteriaceae; genus PALSA-350. Next base: position 366,689 of record CAWHMV010000016.1, on the reverse strand, counting down.
TCCCACTGATGCCAGTGCAGGTTTTGGCCAATGGCGGCAGCGAGCTGTCCAGTCTGCGCCATCTGGGTCAGTTCAACAAAATCGAAGCTGCCGCTGGCGAGAAAGAGAGCAAGGAAGGCCAGCAGCAAGGTAATGCTGCCCACCATGGTGTAAACAAAGAACTGGGTCGCGGCGCGCGCGCGTCCCGGGCCGCCCCACAACCGGATCATGAAAAACGCCGGAATCAGGCTCAGCTCCCAGAACAGAAACCAGTGGAGAAAGTTCAGCGCCGTAAAGGTGCCGAAGAGTCCCGTCTCCAGAAACAGCAGCAGGCAAAAGTAAACCGGTCCTTGTTTGGGATTGCTCCAGGAAGCACCGACGGCCATGAGCACGACGATGGAAGAGACTGCCAGCATCAGCAGACTCAGGCCATCCAAGCCGACGTGATACGCAAGCCCAATCGCCGGCTCCCACGGGTGCATCTCCTGCATTTGCATTCCTGCCAGTGCCGGCTGAAAGCGGGACCAGAGCAGAAGAGTATACGCAACCGCCGCAGTGGCGAAGATGACCGCGGTCAACCGGGCTGCCGGCCGCCCTGCTCGCCCGAGCAGCAGAACCGCAATTCCGCCAACGAAAGGAAGCAAGGTAAGGGCGCTGACTGAGGGGAAGCTGCTGCTCATCCTCTGTGTCCCAGCAGTAGGTAGAAAGCTAAAGCCGCGACTGCGGCCGCCAGTAGCCGCAAATAGTTCTGGATGCGTCCATCCTGTAACCGCGCCAGCAATCGTCCACCATCCGCCACGCCGTTACATCCTTCGTCGAAACCTTTGTTCACCACCCAGCGGTCGAGCGAGAAATCGACCCACCCAAGGCTCTTGGTGAGGGCCGAAACCGCCAGCGGAATACCGCTCCAGACCCATCGGTCCAACCAGTTCGCGGCGACCGCCATCCACCATACCAGCCGTAAAATCGTCAGCTCATAGAGTTCGTCGATGAAGAGGCCTTTGTGCAGCGCATGGAACAGCGAAGGCTGCAGCAGCTCCAGGGCATCCGCGTTGGCCGCTCGCCGGATGGGCCTCCGCCCATATATCCACCAGCCCAGGCCCAGTCCGGCGAAGACCAGCAAGGACGACGCCAGCATCAGCGGAATAAGTCCGTCCTCCGCCAGTTGGGCGAAGTCTAAACTGGCGCGCCTCATCTCAAGGAAATCCTGCAGCCATGGCCATGCGGGAGTTCCAACGAACCCGAGCAGGATCGCGAAGATTGCCAGCAGCCCCAAAGGAATCGTCATGGCCCCGGGGCTCTCATGCGCGGCTTCGTGCGGATCCGTCGCCGCAATTTCCGAGGGTGGAATCGGCTCCGGCGCTGGATCCCCACGCCTACTACCGAAAAATACGTAGCAGACCTGCCGCGTCATGTAGAAAGCCGTGAGCAGTGCGCCGATCGCTCCGAGATAAAAAGGTACCCGCGAAACATTCCAACCATAGGCAGCATGCAGGATTGCATCTTTGCTCCAAAACCCGGAGAAGAATAGAGGGAACCCGCACAGCGCCAGTGTGCCCACCGCATAGGTGGCAAAGGTGACCGGCATCCATTTGCGGATGCCCCCCATTTCGCGAATGTCCTGTTCTCCCATCAACCCGTGGATCACCGATCCGGCGCCCAGAAACAGTAGCGCCTTGAAAAACGCGTGCGCGATCAGGTGGAAGATGCCAACTGCGACTCCGCCCACGCCGATCCCCATCATCATGTAGCCCAGCTGCGAGACGGTTGAGTAAGCCAGGATGCGCTTGATATCGTCCTGCGCCACCGCGACCAGCGCGGCAAAAATGGCCGTCAGAGCGCCCACCCACGCGACTACTTCGAGCGCTCCACCAGGTGATGCGCTCATGAGTGGATACACACGCGCCACCAGGTAAACGCCAGCGGCCACCATGGTCGCCGCGTGAATCAGGGCGCTCACCGGCGTCGGGCCTTCCATCGCGTCCGGTAGCCATACGTGCAGCGGCAGCTGCCCCGATTTTCCCACCGCTCCACAGAAGATCAGGAGCGCAATGCCGGTGGAGGCCGCCATGCCAAAACCAATCGTTTGCGTCGCCAGCAGAGAGAGCGCCGTGTGCTCCATGCATCCCGCGCCGTGGTCGTAGAAAAGCAGCGTGCCCGTTTGGCCGTAAAGCCACACCATGCCCAGCAGCAAGCCGAGGTCACCGATCCGGGTGGTAATGAACGCCTTCTTGGCCGCTGCCGCTGCCGCGGGCCGTTCGTACCAAAAACCAATCAGCAGGTACGACGTGAGCCCCACAACTTCCCAACACATAAACAACAGCAACAAGCTATTGGCGATCAGCAACCCGAGCATCGCTCCTGCAAAAAGGGAGAGAAAGCAGAAAAATCGGGTGAAGTTTTCGTCGTGGTGCATGTACGCCACGCTGTAAATAAAAATCAGCAGCCCAACGAACGTCACCATCACCAGCATGACCGCCGCCAGCGGATCCAGCACCCACCCCAGCTTTACCCACTCAGATCCGAATTGCATCCAGGGAAAGTTGAGGAATAGCCGTGCAGGCTCGAGCAGGAGATGGGCAAAGGAAACCACCGCGAGCACAAAAGAAAGGCTCATCGAGGCGATGGCCAATGTTGCCGCGGTTTTACGCTGGCCCTGCTTCAGCAGCGCACCGATGCCGGCAGCCAGGATCGGGAGTGCTGGTATCAACCACAGATAGCGAACGATCCACACCGTCGAGGCCATAGGCAGCTCTACTGTGGCCTCCCGGTGAGCTGGTTCAAATCAGTAGTTTTTGTATGCCGATACACTGCGAGGATGAGGGCTAGCCCCACGGCCGCTTCTGCGGCCGCGACGCCGATAGAGAAAAGTCCAAAGATCATCCCGGTCGAAGCGCCGGCATGGGGTCCGAAGCGCCAAAACGCAACGAAGTTGAGATTGGCCGCATTCAACATCAGCTCGATGCCCACCAGCACCAGGATGGTATTCCTGCGCGTCAACGCACCGGCAAGACCAACCGCAAACAGCATGGAAGAAACAAGCAAACACCCCGCTAAAGGAGTCATGGCGTGTCCCGGTTCTCCTTCATCGCAATAATCACGGCTCCGATCAGCGCCGCGGTGAGCATCAGCCCGATCACCTCCAGCGGCAGCACATAGCCGTCCATCAAAACGGTGCCTAATTCACGGACGGTCGCTGGAGTAGCCGGCGTTCCTGCCGGATGAACGGCAAAGCTATGGAAGACTGCCCAGGCGAGCACGGCGAATAGGCACCCAGCGACCACGAGCCCCGTGAGCGGCAAAGCTACTTGGGACAAGGTCGTTGAGTCGCTCTCCCCGCCGCGGGTGAGCAGGATGACAAAGACGATCAGCACCGCGATCGCGCCGACGTAAACCAGCAGTTGCGCCAGCCCCAGGAACTGAGCGCCAAGGTTGAGGTAGAGCGTGCCCAGTCCGGCAAAGGCAATCGCCACCGCCAGCGCGCAATGGACCAGGCCGCGCAGCATCATCGCCGCGCAGGCGCCGGCCAGAGTGATTGCCGCGAGAATCAGAAATGTAGCGCTCATTCTTATCATTCAGCAAAACGATAGGTTCGTTTCGCGATCTTGTTTCTTGTCTCCACGCCGCGCGCCAACAGCACGTAGGCCACCGCAATAAACACTATGCTGACCAGCCACCGCATCACGCCCTGGCCCAGAAAGCGCCACGCTCCCGCCGAAACCACGACCACCAATGCCATCGGCAACATAAACTTCCAGGCGAAGTTCATCAACTGATCCATGCGCAGGCGGGGCAGCGTGCCGCGGACCCAGATAAATCCAACGATCAACCCTAGCAGCTTGGCAAAGAACCACACCCACGACGGAACCCAGGTGAGAAACGGCAATGGCGCCGACCATCCGCCCAGAAACAGGGTGATCCCCAGACCGCTAATGGCAAACATCCCCAGATATTCTCCCAGAAAGAACAAGGCGAATTTAAAGCCGGAGTACTCGATGTAATACCCGGCAATAATCTCCGACTCACCCTCCGGCAGATCGAAAGGGGAGCGGTTGGTTTCAGCGGTGGCGGCAATCATGAAGAGAATAAATCCGGCGAAACCCCACGGCGTCAACACATACCAGTGGGGGAAAATTCCTGAGAAGCCCGCTTGCTTCTGCACGATCTCGACCGTCGATAGAGATCCGGCGGCCATGATGACGGCAACGGAAGAGAGCAGCAACGGCACCTCGTAGCTGATCATCTGGGCCACCGCCCGCATGGCGCCCAGCAGCGAGTACTTATTGCGGCTTGACCACCCCGCCATAAAAACAGATAGCTCTGAAATCGCCCCAATGGCGAAGAAGAACAGCACCCCGGTATCCAGGTTCGCGGCGATCATATTCCGCCCGATGGGCAGAACCGCAAAAGGCACAAATGCGACAGCCAACAGGACCAGGGGGGCCAGAAAGTGCACGATATGGTCTGCCGAGGCAGGAACAATATCCTCTTTGGTCAAGGACTTCACCGCATCCGCCATCGGCTGCAGGATGCCATAAAATCCCACTCGGTTCGGACCGTAGCGGTTTTGAATCCGGCCCAATCCCTTGCGCTCCAGAACCGTCGTCAAGGCAAACAGCACTGGGAAGACGAGAAGTATGGGAAGAATGGTCAGCAAAATTGAGACAGCAGGTTGGAGCACTGCCGGTGAATAGGCGAGGAGCCAGTGCTTCAGCAATACGAACACCTGGTCCAGCATTACTTCGTCACCGCGGGTTGTTGCTTCTTGGCTTCAGCTTGCGCCTGTTCCTCTGCGCGCCTGGCCTCAACTTCGGCTGCTTCCGTCGGATGGATGGCCATGTAGTGCTCATTGGGGCGCGCCAATTTCTCCTTGGTCCATAAGAGCCCGCCGAAGCGGTCGTCCGTGCTGAGTTCGAACTCGTTATCCATGCGAATGGCGTCGAAGGGGCATACCTCCACGCAGATCTGGCAGCTCATGCAAACCGATACATCGATGTCGAAGACCGCGGGGTAGAACTGTTGCTTGCCAACAAAGTCGGGCTTCTTGTCTTTGCTCTTTTCGATGGTGATGCATCGTGGCGGGCATTCCTTTTCGCATATCTGGCAAGCCACGCAGCGAAGCCCTTGCTCTGGATCCGTGCCATCGTAAATAAGAAAAGGGAAGTTGCGCGCCGCCTCCGCGACCGGCAGCCGCTCCTCCGGGTACTGCACGGTGACCAGGCGCTCCTTGTCGACAAAGCTGCCCAGAAAGTTCCGCGCGGTTTCCGCTAATCCCTTAACGATGCCTTCGCCTAACATCCCCTATTGCCCCCGCTCTGAATACTTAAGGCACATTGATTGATGCCAAAAAACGAACCATAACGAAGGCCACGGCTTCCAGCCATCCCATAAAAACCAGCCATTAACGAATAGCAGGTCTTCCAGCCATCCCATAAAAACGAACCTTAACGAGGGGCACGGCTTCAGCCGTGCCATAAAAGCCCCTGCCATTGAGGGCTTCAGCCCCGGAGGTACGTCTTTTTCCATGCTCAAGTCCACGCACAAGCTACCTTGTAAAAACCGTACCCCAGCGGCTGAAGCCGTCCCGCCTTCATATCATCTACGGCACGGCTAAAGCCGTGCCCTTCGTTGAGATTGTCACTTCCCATCAGGGAAGCCGCACTCACTGCAACTAACGGTCCACTTCCCCCATCACAATATCGATACTCCCCAGAATCACCACCACATCTGCGATGTTCTGTCCCAGGCACATATCCTCAAGCACCGTAAGATTGATCAAGCTCGGTGGCCGCACCCGGTACCGATAAGGATTGGGCGTGCCGTCACTGATCAAATAAAACCCCAACTCGCCCTTGGGCGATTCAATTCGTCCATAAGCTTCGCCCACCTTGGGACGTAACCCCCGGAGCCGGGCCTTGGGATCCATGATCGGCCCCGATGGAATGTCCCGCAGAGCCTGCTCCAGAATCTTGAGCGTTTCCCGCATCTCGAGCACCCGCATCATGTAGCGGTCGAACACATCGCCGTGTTCGCCCAGCGGCACCCGGAACGGGAAGCGCTCGTATATCCCGTAGCGGTCCACTTTGCGTACGTCATAATTGACCCCGCTGGCCCGCAGGCCCGGCCCGGTGACTCCGGCATTGATCGCCAATTCGCGGGGCAGCACCCCCACTCCCTGGGTTCGCGCCATCAGGATCTCGTTGCCCGTCAGCAACTGCTCGAACTCATCCAGAAACCCGCCAAAACCCGCCACCAGCTTCGCTGCCTGGCCAAGCCATTCCGCGGAGCAATCCACCCGCACCCCGCCAAATCGCATGTAGTTGCACATCATGCGCGCGCCGCTCAGGGATTCAAACAGGTCCAGAACCCTCTCCCGCTCGCGGAAGGCATACATCAGCGGCGTGCCGCTGGCTCCCATATCCTGCAGCAGAAACCCCACCATCCCCGCGTGATTCTGCAGCCTGGTCAACTCGGCCACGATCACCCGGATATACTCAGCGCGTTCCGGCACCGTGAGCCCCGCCAGCTTCTCCACCGCCAGCGCGTATCCCCAGTTGTTGGTCATGGAGCAGAGATAATCCAGCCGATCGGTATACGGAATGGCCGCCAGGTAGCTGGCCGTTTCGGCAATCTTCTCGTGATTGCGATGCAGGTAGCCGAAGACCGGCTTCAGTCGCATCACCCGCTCGCCATCCAGGCGAACATCCATGCGGAAGACGCCATGGGTCGATGGGTGCTGGGGCCCCATCGATATTTCCATCAGGTTGTTTTGTTCGGCCTCGGGTGGCGCCACCTGTGTCATCGCTCCCCCAGTATTTCCAGGTCATCGTCAGGCGGAGGAACATAATCCTTGCGCATGGGGTAATCGGTAAAACCCTCCCACATGAGGATGCGCCGCAGATCGGGATGCCCATCGAACACAATCCCGTAGAGGTCGAACGCCTCTCGCTCCTGAAACTCCGCGCTGCGCCAAACCGGGGTGAGAGAGGGGAGCGTGACATCATCCGTCCGGTTCCCGGTGCGCATGCGGACCACCACTGGCCCCTCTTTCTTTGCCATGGAAAAGAGGTGGTAGACAACTTCCAGGCAGCCCGGAATCGTTGTCTTGACCGTCTGCTCTATCTCTTTCTCCACCCCATCGACAACTTCCTTCGACTTGATCTTGTCTGTCTGCACCCGCTCCGGCCAATCCACCGCGGTTACGTTGGAGCAATAATCCAACTCCAACCCGCGCAGCACCCGGGCAGCTTCGAGGCCATGTTGGCGATCGATGAGCAGCGAGTTCTGGGCCGAGGGGCTCCCATTGACCACCAGGTCCACCTGGCAACCTGGAATTGCCGCCTGCAACCGGGCCCTGATCTCGTTCAATGTCATCCCGGGCAATATCATCCCTGAAGCACCTTCAGCGGGTTGCGAAAGACCTCATCGTTTTGGGCCGGCTCCAGTCCGTGCTCGCCAAACTCCGGCACCGGAAACTCGCTCGGCAGCTCCTGCTTCAAATGTCTGGGTCTCGACTCCCCGGTAAGCTGTTGCGCGCTGATCTTCTCTTGCAAGGCCATAAAGGCGTGAATCAAAGCTTCCGGCCGGGGCGGACAGCCGGGAATATGAACATCGACCGGGATAAAGCGATCGATGCCCTTAAGCACGTTGTAGCCGTCGCGGAAGGGCCCCCCAGAGATGGCGCATGCCCCCATAGCGATCACATATTTCGGCTCCGGCATCTGGTTGTAAAGCCGAACCACCTGGGGAGCCATTTTCTTGGTCACAGTCCCGGATACGATCATCAAATCCGCTTGCCGCGGCGACGGCCGAAAAATTTCGGCGCCGAACCGGGCCAGATCGTAGCGAGCCATGGTGGTGGCAATCATTTCGATGGCGCAACACGCCAAGCCAAAGGTGAGCGGCCAAACGGAATTCTTGCGCCCCCAGTTGTAGAGCTCTTCAAACGAGGTGGCAAAAATTCCGTGCTTGCTTAGCTCGGTCTTTAAATCCTGATCCATCGAATCCTCGTCAGTTCCAAGTCAACACGCCTTTTTGGCAGGCCCAGACTAAGCCCTCCACCAATAACAGCAGGAAAACCAGCATGGCCAGGCAAGCCGCCAGCGAAAGGCCGGAGAAGGCGGCAGCAAACGGCAGCAGGAAAACCGCCTCCACATCGAAGATCAGGAAAACGATGGCGTACAGGTAGTAGGAGACGTCCAACTGTACCCACGCATCCCCCTTGGCTTCGAGACCGCATTCATACGTCGCATTCTTCTGCAAACCTGGCTTGGCGGGCGAAACAAATCTTGCCCACAACCAGGCCATCCCCAACGGGATTGCTCCAAAAACAACGGCCGCACCCAGGAGCACGACAATGGTGGCCCAGGGGTGTTCGACCGCAGGAGCTATCGGAAGACTATGAACCATTTCCTCACCATGCTTAAGCCCGGTTGTCACCTATCGGCCAACCATACGCGGCCACTGGCTGAACAGACTAGATTACGCCTTATTGCTTACAGCTGGATGGCTCCATAGACCCGTTGAACCACGTTCCAAACTGCGGAATGCCGCGGATAGTGCGTGAAATCAATGATTTGAAACGATTTGCGCCGGAGGCAAACCTGGGGGCTGCCAGAGCATGGAAGCTGGGTGTATGCTGGTTCCCGTTCAAGATGGCGTCATCAAAGCTGTCCTGAGTAATGTTTCACCGGATACGATCCGGCGGTCCCTGAAGAATGTCTAGGACCCCCGTTGCCTGGAGATGAATCGATGAGGCAGTCCTTCGCTATTGGTATTGGGGGCGCCGCTGGTCAGGGCGTAGCCACCCCGGGTGACATCTTCGCAAAAATATTCAGCCGCCGTGGGCTGCATCTGAACGTCTACAACGCCTACCAGTCCATTATTCGCGGCGGCCATACTTTCCTCACCATTCGGACCGGCCCTGACAAAATCACCAATATGGGTGATCGGATCGATTTGCTGATTCCCCTCAACCAGGACACCATGGACCGGCACCTGGTTCTACTTAGCAGCGGCGGAGCCTGTATCTACAATGCCGACACCATCAAGCCAGGCAAGCCGGCCGACGGAGTACAGTTGTGCCCGTTGCCCGTTTCCAAGCTGGCCGACATCAGCCGCAACAAAATAGCCCAGAATACGTTGGCCATCGGCGCCGCGCTCAGCATGACCGGCATCGGCTTTCAGGCATTGGAGAGCGTCCTCATCGAGCAATTCCGCAAGAAAGAAAAAGCCGTCATCGACGAGAACGTCGGTCTGGCGCGCGTCGGCTATGACTACGCCACGCAAAATTTCAAGGCCTTCCCGAATCCGCTGCCTATGACGGATACCCGTTACGCCGTGCTGGGCGGCAACGCCGCCATGGCCATGGGTGGGGCCGCAGCGGGGGTCAAGTTCTACTGCGCCTACCCCATGAGCCCGTCGACCGGTGTGCTCCACTGGATGGCCGACCACGCGCGCAAAGCCAACATCATGGTTCGCCAGGTGGAAGACGAGATTGGTGTGATCAACATGGCGATTGGCGCGGCCCATGCAGGTGTACGTGCCATGTGCGCCACCTCGGGAGGCGGTTTTGCCCTCATGAGCGAGGCCCTCGGCCTATCCGCCCAGGCCGAAATTCCTGTCGTCGTGATTGACTGCCAGCGTGCCGGCCCGTCCACCGGGGTTCCCACCAAGACCGAGCAGGGCGACCTTTGGCAGATGTTGGGCGCCTCTTTCGGGGACTATCCTCGCGTCATTGCCGCTCCCCTGGATATCGGCGACTGCTTCACCCTGATCCCGGAAATCTTCAACATCGCCGAACGCTACCAGTGCCCCGGAATTGTGCTTTGCGATCTTCTGTTGGCCGAGGGCCGTCTCAGCGTCGATCCCGCGATTCTCGATTTCAACCCCAAAGTCGATCGCGGCGAGATGATCACTTCTGCCAATGGCAACGGCAACGGATCCTACAAACGCTACCTGATCACCGAAAGCGGAGTTTCCCCTCGCGCCGTTCCGGGTATTCCCGGCCACACCCACGTGGTCTCGAGCGACGAGCACGATGAAGATGGCGTGCTCATCAGCGACGAATACACCAACACAGTGAAGCGCCGGGCCATGATGGAGAAGCGGATGCGCAAAGTCCAAGGCATTGAAGCCTCGGTTGAGCCGCCCAAACTGCAGGGGCCGGCCAACGCCGACGTGACCCTGATCGGCTGGGGATCAACCCAGGGCGTCATCGAGGAAGCGCGTGAGCAATTGGCCGAGCATGGAATCACTGCCAGCCAACTGCAAATCCGCTGGCTCGTTCCCCTGCATGGGGACGACATTGCCGGCATCCTGAAAAATTCCCGCCACACCATCATCATCGAGAACAACTACAGTGGCCAGTTCGCCCGCTACTTGCGCAGCGAAACCAGTTTTGTGGCCAATGGGCACATCCGCAAATACGATGGCGAACCCTTCATGCCGCACCACATTGTGGAAGCAGTCAAAGAACAGTTGAGCGGAAACACCACACTTTCCGTTCCCACGCACGAGATCATGGTCTAGGAGAGACAAACGATGGCGACAGATATAGCGGCTCCAAAACTGACCACCATGGCAGACCTTAAGGGCAAGGTGGATCCGGACTGGTGCCCGGGCTGTGGGGATTTCGGCGTGCTGGCGGCGGTGCAAAAAGCGCTGGTCGAGCTGCAAATTCCAAATCATGAGGTTGCCACCATCAGCGGCATCGGCTGCTCCTCAAATTTCCCGGGATACATCAACACCTACGGCATGCACACCCTGCACGGACGCTCGTTAGCCGTGGCCACCGGCTTCAAAATGGCGAATCACGGCATGACGGTGCTGGTCACCGGCGGGGATGGTGACGGCTTCGGCATCGGTGGCAATCATTTCATGCACACCATGCGTCGCAACGTCGATCTGCTCTACATCGTCATGGACAACCAGATCTACGGCCTCACCACCGGGCAAACCTCGCCCACCAGCCGCAAAGGCATGAAGACCAAGAGCATGCCCTTTGGCAACGTGGAAGGGCCGATCAATCCCATTTCGCTCGCGCTGTCTGCCGGGGCCACCTTCATCGCCCGCGGTTTCAGCGCGGAGCAGAAGCACCTTACGGAACTGATCAAGCAAGGGATTCAGCACAAGGGTTTCTCCTTCATCGATGTCTTCAGTCCCTGCGTAACCTACAACCACGACAACACTTTCCAGTGGTTCCGTCCCCGGGTAAAGAAGCTCGAAGACAACCCCGAGTACGACTCGACCAACTGGATGGCCGCGATGGAAAAGTCCCTGCTCTGGGGCGACGAAATTCCCATCGGCAAATTCTTCGAGCGCACCGACGTGCCCACCCTGCACGAATCAGAACCGGTGCTGGCCAACGAGCCGTTGGTCAAGCAGAGCTCGCGGATTCCCGCCGATGTGGCGCGAGCCTTCGTAGAGGAATTGATGTAGGCAGGTCCGCCACCACTGGGGCAACGAACGGCACGGCTTCAGCCCCCGGAGGTACGTCTTTTGACGATTTTTCAAGCCTGACGCTAGTCCGGGGACACCATGAAACATGATCGAGTCCCGTAGGGACGGCTGAAGATTGTTCAGGATTGCGTCGGGCCCCTTATTTGCAGCCGTTCCTGCGCAGTGTTCCCTGGCCCTGCCCTAGCTTTCCGAAATAGCCCGGTCAACTTCTGCATCCACCAAAGCGGCTGAACTACCCCGTCAACAAAATCCTCATACTTTGATACAACCCCTGATCGTGTCACCCTATGAACAAATTCCGTAGCTTATCTACTTGATCTCTGTCTAAACCTCGTTTATTAATTGACAATCTAGTTTTACCGCCTCGAAATAGAAACTCCGCAGATTTGTAAGACCTGAAGTGTATTCGGGCCTCAGCAACTAAAAGGGAATCCCGCCATTCACCGAGCGGGTGCCACCGGGAAACGTTTTTTGGAGGGAGTACGCATGCGCTGTTTCCGCCAGCCTCTCGCATTCCTGTTTTTGTTCATCACCTTTTGCAGCATGGCCTGGTCGCAGGCATCGTTCAGCTCGTTGCGAGGCACGATCACCGACCCCTCCGCTGCCTTGACTCCTGGCGCTACGCTGACCACCGTGAACAATGCCACCAGCATCACTTCGACTCAGGCAGCGAGCGATCAGCTCGGGAACAAACACGTCTCGTGGACCGCCTGCGAATAAATCGTAACCGCTTCGGATAGGCTAAGGGCCCCAGGCAAGACCTAACTACGAAGACATCAACTAAACCAACAATTCCGGCCCAGCTACTCGTGTTCATTTGGAGGCAGTCGTGACCAGAAGATATTTGGCAACGGTAGTAGCGTTTCTGCTGATTGGCTCCGCCACGATCAGCCTTTCCCAGAACGCAAACACGTCCCTCCACGGTGTGATCAAGGATTCCAGCGGTGCCCTTGTGCCGCAGGCAAAAGTGACCCTGCTCGACAACGCTACCGGCCACAGCTTTGAGACGACCTCCAATAGCGCGGGCGAATATAACTTCTCCCAGATCCCTCCTGCCAAATACCTCATCACTGCGGAAGCGCCAGGGTTCGCCGCCCAGAAAAAGTCAGCCGAGCTGCTGGTGAATCAACCCGCGACCATCGATTTCGCGGTCGCTGTCCAGGCTAACGAGGTGGTTGTCGAGGTAAGTGCGGAAGCGCAAACCCTAAACACCACCGATGCCTCTCTAGGCAGTTCCATCAACAACGCTATGATCCAAGCGCTGCCGAGCGAGGGCCGCAACGTTCCCGATCTGCTCTCCCTGCAGCCCGGGGTGCTCTATCTCGGTCAGAATTCCGGCCGGGCCAGCAATCCCTCGCTGCAAAACGATCCACGGAGCGGCGCAGTCAACGGAGGACGGTCCGATCAGGGCAACATCACCCTGGACGGCGTGGACGACAACGACCAGATCAGCGGCTTCGCCTTCACCGGCGTGCTGCGTGAAACCCAGGATTCGGTCGAAGAGTTCCGTGTGACCACCGGACTTGCCGATGCTGATCAGGGACGCTCGTCCGGGGCCCAGGTCAGCATGGTCACCAAGTCGGGAACCAACAAATTTCACGGTGCGGCGTATGAGTACAACCGGCCCACTCCGACCGTCTCCAATGATTGGTTCAATAAAGCCGCCCAGGTTGGCAACGGCGAGCCCAACATACCGCCTAAGCTGATCCGCAACAGCTTCGGAGGCGCACTAGGCGGCCCAATCTTCAAGGATAAGCTATTCTTCTTTGGGAACTACGAGGGCACGCGCCAGGCGGAGAACCAGATCGTCAGCCAGACCGCTCCCACTGCCAGCTACCAGCAGGGAATCATCACCTATCAGGGCGACGACGCCTCCGGTAATGTACAAACTACAACCATTTCGGCCAGCCAGATCGCGGCCCTCGACGGCGGTTGCGCGGCCAACGGGGTCTGCCCCTGGGGGCCGGGCCCCAATCCAAATGTACTGACCTACCTGAACCAGTTTCCGGCCGCCAACGGTACCTCGCTGGGCGACGGTTACAACACCGGCTCGTACACTTTTTCTTCCCCCAACCCGGTAACCCTGAATACCTCCATCGCTCGTATTGATTACACCCCCGCTCAAAGCCATCGCCTTTTCGTGCGCGGCAACCTGCAGAAAGATACAACCGCAGGCACGGAGCAATTTCCGGGGCAGGGCCCTTCTTACAACCTTATCGACAACACCAAGGGGATAGCGGGCGGCGACACCTGGTCGATCTCATCCAACCTTGTCAATGACGTGCGCTATGGCTACATCCGCCAAGGTTACAGCCAGCGTGGTCCGGGAACCGGCGATTACGTGGACTTTCGTTTCATGGCCACCCTGACGTCAGAGAATCGCAGCACCGTGGTCACCGTGCCGGTGAACAACATCACGGACAACCTGAGCTGGAATAAAGGCAAGCACTCGCTCCAGTTTGGCGGGAACTGGAGGCTGGTACACCACAACCGGGGATCCGATTCTCTCTCTTATAACTCCGCTACCTCGAACCCGTATTGGCTGGGCGGAAATCCTCCCGACCCCTCAACGGTTGGCGGCTTGCCTGTAGATGGCGGCTTTTCGAATTCCTATGGGATCGCTTACGCCAATCTAGTGGGAACGATCCCCCAGGTGACGATACAAGAGAACTACACCATCAACAGTCCGACCACAGGATCAATATTGCCGGATGGCGCCTTTATCAACCGGCATTTCAGCGCCAACGAGTTCGAGTATTACGTACAGGACTCGTGGCGCGCGTTGCCCAATCTGACGGTCACTTTCGGGCTGCGGCACACCATCCTGCAGACTCCGTGGGAAACCAAGGGCCAACAGATTTCACCCACCATCGACACCCATGCCTGGTTTTTGCAGCGCAACGCGGCGGCCCTGATGGGGCAGGTTTACGAGCCAGACCTTACGTTTGCCCCGAGCGGGCCCTTCTATCACAAACCCGGTTATTGGCCGAAGCAGAAGGCTAACTTCGCTCCACGCCTCGCTGTCGTTTATTCTCCCGACACCAAAACCACCGTCCGCGCAGGTTTCGGAATCTTCTTCGACCATTACGGCGAACAGTTGGTGAACACCTTCGACGAGCAAGGTTCGTTCGGCACCAGCTCCTCCATCAGCAATCCGGCAGGCGTGTACGGGTATGAAGACTCGCCGCGATTTGTCGATCGCCGCACCTTCCCGTCGATCCCCACCCCCCCAGCTGCCAGCAGCGTCACCTATCCCTACACTGCGCCAACAGGGAATTTCGCCATCACCTGGGGTCTCGACAATAAATTGAAGACTCCGTATTCCGAATCGATCGATCTTTCCGTGCAGCGCCAGGTTCCCGGCGGCTTCACTCTGGAAGCTGATTATGTTGGCCGCTTGGGCCGTCACCTGCTGCAAAGCCTCGATCTGGCCGAGCCGGTGGACTTTCGTGACACGCAATCAGGTGTCGACTACTTTACCGCCGGCTCACAGCTTTCCGCCATGGTGGATGCAAACGGCGGATCCACCACCGCATCTGTCTCCGCCATCCCATACTTCGAAGACGTGTTTCCCTTTATGGCGGGTCTCGACTATCTGGGAGAAAGCGCAACCCAGGCCATTTACACCCACGAGTGGGCTCCCTATCGGTCTAATCTGGGGGCGACTAGCGCTCTGGCGGATATCGACTTTTACTGCAACTACGGCTGCCCGTCGGGAACCCGCTTTTGGCAGGACCAGTTTTCATCGCTCTACGCGCTCGATACCATTGGCACGAGCTATTACAACGCAGCTCAATTGATTCTGCGGCACCCCACCTCCCACGGCCTCAACATCGATTTCAGCTATACGTTTTCCAAATCCATTGACATGGGATCGGATACGGAACGTGGGAGTGAGTTTAACCAGGTCACAGGCGGCCAAAATGGCGGCAACCTGAGCAACATCATCAACACCTGGAACCCCAGCCTCAATCGCGGCGTCTCCGACTTTGATACCCGTCACCTCATCACTGCCGATTGGGTCTATTTGGTTCCCGTAGGTCAGGGCAGGAAGTTTCTCAGCGGCAGCGGATTTCTTACCAACGCTTTTCTTGGCGGCTGGCAATGGTCTGGGATCAATCGCTGGGCCAGCGGTCTGCCCTTCAGTCTCGTCGATCCCGGCTGGGCCACCGACTGGCAGATCGAGGGTCTGGGCGTGGCGACCGGCAAGGTCCAGATGAAGAAGCAGGTCGTCAATGGTGCCCCGACCGTCTTTGCCAATGCGAACGCGATCAACAGCGGAACCAGCAACGGCACCCCCGTCCGCCTGTCCTATCCAGGAGAAGCCGGACAACGCAATACCTACCGCGGCGACGGAATCTTTGGCATCGATTCCGGGCTCTCCAAGTCCTGGCAGTTTGGCGAGTACGGGGCTCTCAAGTTCGCTTGGGAGGTTTTTAACGTCACCAACAGCGTTCGTTTCAACGACAATCCTTTGTACTTCGGTACCCAGCTCACGGGAGGAAACCTCGGCACTTACAGCGCGATGCAGAATCTGCCGCGGCGCATGCAGTTCGGCCTGCGTTACGACTTCTAACGGAAAAGAAAGGAACGTAGAATCCGCGCCCAAGCGCCGCCCTAATCGGCTCTTCGGCTCTCACGCAACAACTCATCAATTCGAAATAGTTCTCAGCTCAACTTTCTCGAGGTGCACGTCTTTAACCTTACGTGACATGGCAATACTGAAATCCTCAATGTTTTTCAGCTCAAATATCGGCGAGTTCGCCGCCTTCGGCGTTTTGATACGGAAGAATTCAGCACCCTTCACATTGTCCAGGTAGAAGACTGGCCGGGCGTCCGGCTGGCTCCAGGAAAGTTCCACGTTCGTCATCTCAATATTGTTCACATTGCGGATAAAGAATCCTCCTGCAGGAATGTCGCCAAACCGATAAGGTTCGGGGTATCCCTGCTCCATCTGCGGGACCACCCGAGCTGCCATTTCGGGTGTTCCTCCCCCGCGATGCTCCATATACAGGTCGTTGATCTTGATATCTTCGATGGGATTCGACGGAACCCCCATAATCAGCCCCCCGCCGCTGAACTGCGACGCGGAGTTGTAGCTGACAACATTGCTGATAATGACCCGCTTCAGCGTGCCCACAGGGACTCCCGCCGGGCCGCGCATGCGGCTCCCCAGCCGGAGAAACAGTGGGGTGTTGGTGCAGTCGCGCATGGTGACCCCGGTAAAGGTAATATCTTCGAGCAGAGCACCATCCACGCTCTCAAGCGCAAAACCGCGGCAGCCGTCAAAAACGCAATTTGAAATGGTAATGTTTTTAAACCCGCCATTCGACTCAGTGCCGCACTTGATGCGGCCTGTGGGAGCGACCTTGAAGTCGGCAGGCCAGCGTTTATAAGTGCCATCCAACATGGTTCCCAACACATAGGCCCCGGTGACGTAACAATTCGTAATCGTCACGTTCTCCGTAGCGCGTGCATAGCCCAGCGCAAACGAACTTTTCGGGCAAATGCCATCATCCCAGGGAGAATTGACACTGCAGTTCGAAACCCGAACGTTGTGGCAGCAATCGATATCCAGGCCATCGCGGTCCGTATCGATTTTCAGATTGTCGATCGTCAGGTTGTCGACCCCGGTGGCCAGGACGCCAAAGTGGCCTCCCTTCAAAATAGAGAAATCCCGCAGGATCACGTTGTGGCAATTCTTGAGCGCGATCGCCTTATTCCCCATCCCGGGAGTTTCCGCCTTCGGTTCCTCAGAACCGCCGCGGCTCAGGCCTTTGCCCCAGATCAACCCCGGCCCCAGAATGGCGACGTCGTGGATACCCTCACCCCAAATAAGGCTATTGTGCCAATGGTTGTGTCCATAATCCTGGTAGTCTTCCCAGGGCTTATTCGGCTCCGCCGGGTCGTAGCATGCGCCGCTGGTGGCACCGCCCGGCGCAACATCGGCGGCCAGGATCGTGGCGCCCACTTCGAGGTACAGTACGACCTTGCTCTTTAGGTGAATGGAATAAGAAGCATACGTGCCCGAGGGGAAGCGAACCGTTCCGCCTCCTTGCGTGCTCGCCGCCTCAATCGCCTTGTTGATGGCCACGGTATCGATGGAAGCGCCGTCCCCTCGTGCGCCATAGGCTCTCACGTCGAACAACGCATTTGTGCCTGCCCCTGGCATGCTTACGGTCTGCGCCTGAGCGCCGAGTGAAATACCCGCTGTAGCCCCGGCCATGCCAGTGCTCGCCAGCTTCAAGAAGTCTCTGCGAAAAACGGTCATTTATTTTCCTCCCTGGTGTTATCTTCTTTGGGAAATGACTTGGACCTGCATCCCGCAACTGCCCGACAAAAGATGGCCCGCCAACAGAGACAAAGCCGCGGTCCGCATCCATGGGGAAATGCAAGCCACGACTCCTCTCAAGATCATGTGCGCCACATCTACCAATCTATCCCGCCGACACTTCGTGCGTTTTACCGCGTCTGACCTGAAGAACCTGGTAGCTTTCAACCATTCCTCCAGCACGAGTTGCGTTCTCGGCAGGGGTCTTCTTGCCATCGATCAGGAGCACGTCGAACTTCCCGGGAAAACTTGCTCTCCAGGCGATGTCGGGTCCCGACTCGTTTGAAAAAGTGGTCATCCCGGCATGCGTATGCTTGACGGAAATAACATTGTGGCCAACGGGCACGTGGTGCAGCGCAGCCCACTCGGTTTCGGCGGTGAGTTGAGGACAAGTTTCGACTTGTCCTGAACGGGAAGAGGGTTGAATGCCCATGAGTCCGGCGCCCAGGTTACCGATCACCGTAAACGAAACTTCAGGATACTCGCGGCGCTTCAGCGCCGGGTTCATCAACGCCACCAGGACCGCGTAGCCTGGCTGGGAGCGCCCATACTTGTAGAAGATGTCGGGCAGATACGTTCTGCCTTCGACCCCTCCGACGATTCCCCCTAACGTTGCGCTATCCAGTTGCAGACGCTTCTCCAGTTGATCGAGCGAGGCCTGCGTTTTATGTCCGCTATCGGTCAGGCCGAAATACAGAGGGAACTGTATATCCGTTCCGCCAGTGCTTGCTTTCAGTTCGGGGTGAAAACGTCCGTCTTCGCCCAGTGCAGCGAAATAGTGATTCTGCGATGCATTCCACCATTTGCTGTTGTAGAGCGTTTTCAGCTCTCGAGCTTTTGCCGCGAACTCATCGGCCGCCGGGTGCGCGTTCCTGGCGCGCTGAAAGGCCGCATAGCCTTCGTAACCCGCATACTGAGCCGCGATCAGGTCTGCTCCCACCAGCACATCGCCGGTCAGGTCCTCATCGTAAGTGCCAATGCCCATGTGGCCATCGCCGGGCAAATGCTCCAGCAGGCCATCCTGGTTGTGATCCCATGCCTTCACATAATCCGTAACGGAGTGCCGGTAATAATTGAGAAACACGTCACCCAGATAGGCATCATCCCCGGTCCACAACCATTGCCGGTAACAGGCATCCACCACGTCGAAGTTCGCCGGCAGGTCATACCAGAAATTCTGGTCGCTCTTGTAGTCCACTGGAGCAGGCTTACCGTCCCCTGTGATCTCCCACCAGGTGCACCACTTCTTCGAAGCCGAGATGTTTTCGGTGAACTGCCGCATCATGTTCCTGGTTCTTGCTCCCAACCCCAAAAACTGCGCTCCATTGCTCATGTGAGACACATCTCGCATGCAGAACGCGTTCCTCCCGGGCAACGCCGCTTCGTACCAGGGGCCGATTGCGGGGCTCTCACGAACGTAGGCAAGCGCCTGGGCTTTGGCCCAGCGAAAGCCGTCCACGAGTTTGGTATCAGACGATGCAAACTCCAGCGATCCTTCCGAAGCCTGTGTTTCCGGTAAGGCGCGCAATAATTTCAGCCGAGTCCTCTGACCCAGCAAATCGTGAGAGAGGAACGCAGCGGTCATCAATGAACCGAGAAAACTTCGTCTGGTGGAGAACGATCTGGTTCCAATCATGAATCAACGGTCCCTAGGGTGTGGCAAAGGATAAAGGCGGCGCATACAAGTCCGCATGCACCTCTCCGGTCGGATGGCATTCAGAAAGAGTAGCTTAGCCCGAGCTGTCCTTGCCGCGGAAGAAAATCGCTGCTGACGACTCCGAAGTTCGAGTCGGTCACCTCCGTATCCGGATTCTGCCGGTTTACACGGTTGAAGGAATTGGCGACGAACTTGATCTGCTGGCGCTCCGAAACGGCACGTCCTCAACGCAGATATTCCGGAGGGGAATGCCTGGTGGGCCCACCAGGACTTGAACCTGGAACCAACGGATTATGAGTCCGCTGCTCTAACCAATTGAGCTATAGGCCCTTCAAACCCTCACAATGGGGTGGCAGTGCAACCATAGTGTAAATGGGATTGGCCTACTCAGCGGCTTTAGCCCCGACAATGGCTCCTTCCTATTTACTCAGAAGCCAGAACATTTGATCGAATGCTCAACCCCGATTAGGCGGCGCCTGATTCAGGCGACGATGGGGTCGTCGTCGAGATCGCCGCCTCACACCTCTCGATAGAGTCCCTCAATATCGCTACCATAGTCGGAGCGCCGACAGGACTCATCCCAGTGAGATGTCCACCCTCCAAATCAACAACCTCGATGCCGCCTTCCACCAGGCCGGACCAACCCATAAGCGGGTCCGGGCCATACTCCCAGGCCTCATCGTGAAAGCGGATCAGCAGCACCGATCCTGAATACGGCTCCGCCTTATAGGCACGCTCGGCGAGCAGGAGAGCCTGCTCCATGGTGATCTCGCCTTTTGAAGCTGAATTCTCCAGAGCCCGAACGCGGGAGTGCAGCCAAAGATGCCGCAGGCGTTTCATCACGAATTGCCTTGGACCGTCCGCAAGTTCGTCCTCCAACTTGAACGCGATCTTGCAAAACTTCCGCACCACCATCTTCGCGTACTTCACGGCGGCCGGCATGGGAGGGCCCTCTGCCTGGACCTCACCATCAATGATTGCGAGCATGCCTACGTCGATCCCGAGGTTCTCGAGTTGGCGGCCCATCTCAAAAGCGATGACGCTCCCACTGGAGAAACCGGCAAGATGGATGGGACCCGCGGTTTGGCGCTTTAGAATTTCGCCAACATAGTCGGAGGCGAGTGCCTTTAGGCTGTAGGTCTGAGACCGGTGGATCAGATCGACTGGTGGTTGGATACCGAACACCGGGCGGTGAGGCGCAAATTGACGAGCGACCGAACGATAGACGAGAACATCCCCCAGAAGATGATGGACCAGGTAAATCGGCGGCAGCGATCCTTCCGGTTGCATCGAGACCAGATACCGTGACGGAACGTCTTTGGTCAGCATCAATTGCTCGGCAAACTTGCGAGCCGTTGGCGCTTCCACGAGGTGACTGACTGGGATTTTCAAGCTCAGCTTCTTGTTCATCTCCGCAAGCATTCGCATCGCCAGTAACGAATGGCCACCAGCCTGGAAAAAATCGTGATCCAGCCCTATATCGGGTCTATTCAGCAACCTCCGCCAGCAGTCGAGTACTGTCAGCTCCAGGCAGTCTTCCTGGACTTCCACTCCGTTCTCTATCTCGAGCGGCTTTGATAATTGAAACTCGGGAAGAGCCTTCCGATCGACTTTCCCATTCGGCGTCAATAGGAACGATTCCACGACTTTGAACGAGGAAGGAACCATATACCAAGGCAAGCTGCGCAAAGCGTGCTGACGCCAATCTTCTTCATCTACGCGGTTCTTATCCTTGGGCACCACGTAGGCAACAAGACTCTGATGGCCATCGCCCACGTTAACCACCTTGGCCACAGACTTCCTGATGGATGGATGACTATCCAGCACCGCTTCTATCTCTTCCGGCTCAATCCGAAAACCGCGCAGCTTGACCTGGTTGTCGGCTCGACCGAGTAGATCAATTTCCCCAGTCGGCAGCACGCGAGCAAGATCGCCGGTCCGATAGAGCCGCGCCCCTGGCTCACTGCTGAAAGTGTCGGCGAGGAATCTTTCTGACGTTAGTTCTGGCCGGTTCAAATAGCCGGCCCCTACACAGACTCCTCCCAGGAAGAGTTCTCCAACCGCACCCGTCGGCAATCGTTGCTGGTGTTCGTCCAGAACGTACGCCGTGCAGTTCGCCAGCGGGCGTCCGACCGTGATCTTTGTGTCTTTATGAATCTGGCTTCCTGTTGCGTAAACGGTAGCTTCTGTCGGACCGTAGAGGTTCCAGAGATCTGCGCCGCGCTCCAGCAGGCGCTGCGCCAGTATCCAGGTGAGAGGCTCTCCTGCGGTGAGCATCTTAAGGCCTGCCTGCCCCTCCCAGCCGGCCTCCAGAAGAACCTGCCAGCCTGCCGGCGTCGCCTGAAGCACCGTGACGCCATGCTCGCGGATGGCTTTCGCCAACAGTTTCCCATCGATGGCGACGGAACGAGGGGCAACCACCAGGTGGGCTCCAGCGATCAGCGGCGCGAAGATCTCGAAGGTAGAAATGTCGAACGATATCGTCGTCGTGGCCAGAACAACATCCGAATTGGTCAGCGCCAAGTCGTTCGAAACGGCAATGAGCATGTTGGTAAGCGCGCGATGCGTAATTTGCACGCCCTTGGGTTTACCCGTGGACCCGGAGGTGTAAAGGACGTAGGCGATATCGTCCAGACTTGAATCCGGTGGCGGTGAAAACTTCACCACGTTGCCGCCCTCTAAGCCCGGCATGTCTCCTTCGATACAAAGTACATGCGTTGCGGTGAATGAGAATTTCTCACGCAGATGAGACTGTGTAACAACCACCAGCGGACGCGCATCCTGTTGCATGAACTCTATGCGGTCAGGGGGAAACGCAGGATCGAGTGGAAGATAGGCCGCGCCGGTTTTGAAGGTAGCCAGTAAAGCTGTGACCATCTCCGTGCAGCGATCCATGCAGATGCCGACGAGAGCTCCTGGCTGAACCCCAAGTTTCTGCAACCGCGTAGCGAGCAGATGCGTCGCGGCGCAAAGCGAACCATACGACATACTCTCATTCAAAAAGGTGATCGCGGTATCGTCTGGCCTCTCTCTCGCCGTGACTTCGAATAGTTCGTCCACACGGACGCGCGGATAATACCCCCCGGTAGCATTCCAGAGGTCAGGATTTTTTATTTCAGCAACGTTAAGAACGTGATTCATCAGGGGTTACGTCTCTCCGGGCGCAGGAGTGGTCTCCGCTCACCACGCCTCTGGGTCTGCAGTACTCGTTATCGGCAAACAATGGCAAGGCGTGAGTCAAGCAGCGCAAATCCGGTTTCAGGAAGCGTGCGCGTAACCTCCATCGAACATTTTTGAGCGGGCGGCCGCTTCCACGAGGCTTTTTGCATCCAAGATTGACAAGCACAGGCTCCCCGCGAGCAGGTGCTCAGCAAAGGAGCCGTGATGAAGAGAGCGTTGTTTTGGGGAACAATCGTTGCCGGCGCTGTCGCCGCATATCTGATGTACCGTCGCGGCGAAGCGATGGGTACGATTGCTGTGCGAACCGTAATCAACCCCGTCGGGTCCCTGGTCACAGAATTGCAAACAGCGTCTGATTGAGGAAGAAAGTCGCTGCACTTCCTTCCTGATTTAGGTCAACGCAAGCCAGGATCACTCCTGCATTCCTAGTCAACCCAACCACCCGCGCCCGGGTGGCTCCCACGCTTTTGCTCCCACGGTTGTGATCAGGTATCATCTCGCCTTCCGGCCTGAATTTTCGAGCCACATCCGGCCCGGGCTGAAAAGGGAAGGGTCCAACATGTCAGAAGCGAATTGCGATATCGGTTTAATTGGGTTAGCGGTCATGGGCCAAAATCTGGTATTGAACATGAACGACCACGGCTACAAGGTCGCTGTCTTCAACCGTACCGTCTCCAAAGTGGATGATTTCGTTGCCAATGAAGCAAAGGGAACCGAGGTCGTGGGGGCGCACTCGATCGAGGAGATGTGCAAGCTGCTGAAGACCCCGCGGCGCGTGATGATCATGGTCAAGGCCGGAGAAGTGGTCGACCAGACCATTGAGCAGGTGCTTCCCTATCTGGAAAAGGGTGACATCCTTGTCGATGGCGGCAATTCGCTGCACACCGACACCACCCGGCGAACCAGGGATCTTGCCGCCAAGGGCATTCTGTTCGTCGGAACGGGCGTTTCCGGCGGCGAAGAGGGAGCGCGATTCGGCCCGTCGATCATGCCCGGTGGCAATCAAGAAGCCTGGCCGCACGTGAAAGATATCTTCCAGGCAATCGCCGCGAAAGTTGAGGACGGAACTCCCTGTTGCGACTGGGTCGGCGAAGATGGCGCCGGGCACTATGTGAAGATGGTGCACAACGGCATCGAGTACGGCGACATGCAATTGATCGGCGAGGCGTACCAGTTGTTGAAGGATGGGCTGGGCCTCACCGCCGATGAACTCGCAGAAGTCTTCACCGAATGGAACAAAGGCGAGCTCGACAGCTTCCTCATCGATATCTCAGCGACCATCTTCGCCAAGAAGGACGACGACGGGCAGCCCATGGTGGACAAGATTCTCGACGCCGCCGGGCAAAAGGGTACCGGCAAGTGGACCGCGATTTCAGCGCTCGATTTGGGGCAGCCGGTCACGCTGATCGGAGAAAGTGTATTTGCCCGCTGCCTGTCGGCGTTGAAGAGCGAGCGCGTAGCGGCCGCAAAAGTATTGAAAGGGCCTCGCAAACGAAAAGTGTCAACCGACAAGAAGGCATTTATCGAGGAAGTGCGCCTGGCTCTCTACTGTTCCAAGATGGTGAGCTATGCGCAGGGATATATGTTGCTGCGCGCGGCCGAGAAGGATCAGGGCTGGCACTTGAACATGGGCGGTGTCGCGTTGATGTGGCGCGGCGGCTGCATCATTCGCAGCGTTTTCCTGGGCGACATCAAGGCTGCGTTCGACCGCGACCCGAAGCTGCAGAATCTGCTGCTGGACAAGTTCTTCTCCACCGCAATGAACAAGTACCATCCCGCGTGGCGGAGGGCCATCATTTACGGAACCAGGATCGGCGTGCCCATGCCCGCGTTCTCGACCGCATTAGCCTTTTATGATGGTTACCGCACGGCCCGCCTGCCCGCGAACCTCTTGCAGGCGCAGCGAGATTTCTTCGGCGCCCACACCTACGAACGTATCGACAAACCGCGCGGCGAATTCTTCCACACCAATTGGACAGGCAGAGGTGGCCGCGTCTCCTCCTCCACCTACAACGCCTGAAGGATGCCCCAGGTCTCGCTTTCGAAACCTGGTATCCATGCAATCGATCTTAGATGGAGGGAACCTAACGATTGCAAATGAGTCCCGCAGGGACGGCTGAACTTAGCCCAGGACGCAGTCCTGGGTAAAGATTCGAGAGACGAAAAGTCCCGTAGGGACGACTGGAACTTACCCGGAGGCGATCCCACCGCACTCGATCTCAATATAGTCCGCGATTGAGAATTCCCGAACCGCTGCCCGAATTCAGGACCATGCCTCGACTAACCTTTTCAGTCGTCCCTTCGGGACTTTTCAATGGTGCAACCTGACCCAGGACTGCGTCTTGGGCTAAGTTCAGCCGTCCCTGCTGGACTCGATTTCGTGATGATCGTCGTCACGCAGACTCTTAGCTCCTGAGGTTCGTTTTTCTCCACGCGCCGCTCCCCATCACAACTCAATGCGGAGCGCTAGCCGGAGGAGCACTCTGCTGCGGCTGTTGTTGCCCATTAGCCGGCGCATTATTAGGCTGGCCTGGCTTATTAGTCACGTCCTGCCCCTCAAAGATCAGCTTGACGGTAGAACGAAACTGCTTGTAGTCCGTATATCGCACAATCTCCCGGATGCGAACATCGGAACTCATGTACCCACTTCCGCCGGAAAAATGAAGCTCCGCATCGGCCTTGGTATACACAGGAAACCAATACTTCCCATCCACTTGTTCACGATAAGTCGTAAACGGAGGTGACAAATCCTCGTGCCCTTTGCGCATATCGTCAGGAACGTTCTTGGCGCTCGTGATCACAATTTGCAGATCCTTCTGGTCCACCCAGATGCGTCCCTTCAAGTACCGCTTGCCCTTCTCCATAACCTTCGGCGCCACATCAAAAACGTAGCAATCTACCTCGTCCACCTTCTGCCGCCCTACGTAGGTCAGGTTGTATTGCCCGACATCCTCCGTGGTCAAAACGAAAGGCAAGCGCTGCTCAATATCGGAAACATCCGCCGGGCTCATTTGAATGCGTTCCAGCGTGTTCGCTGGCGCGAAGGTCACATGTTCTGATTTGCGCCCGTTGGTGTCGAACGTAATCTGCACCACCTGGCGGTATTCGCCATCGACTTTGTTGTCGTCGTTGATGGTTTGAATGCGCACGTCACGCTGGTAGGTGTAGTTATCCAGGGCGTGCCGGAACTCACTTTCCTTAGCCGCAAACTGCTGGACGATCTTATCCGGGGCTATGGCGGGAGCACTGGTATCGACCGGCCCAAAGCCCTGGTCCGGCTGGTCTTTCGACTGGGCCAGCATTGGTAGACCTGGAACGGGTACAAGCGCCAATAAAATCAGCCACTTCGCTAAACCCCTACCCCTGGTTTTGTCTCCCATTCCGTCCCCCCACCCTAAGGCCATTATGCACCTCGCCACCGCTGTCTATGAATAGACGCAAGCGGCCCCCCACTCGGCTACGGCAGATCCGGCCCCTCACCCAGTACCAGGCGCAGCCGCCCCTGACCGGCCTCCAAGCGTTTCATCGCCAATTCGCGCGTGATACCCAGCTTCAGCATCACGATCGCGACCCGCACGGATCCGGCCTGCGTCAGCAATGCGCCGGCCCGCTCCTCGTCCACTCCGGTGGCGGCGGCGATGATCCGTGTCGCCCGATCCTTCAGCTTCACGTTGGTCGGTTGCACATTGACCATCAGGTTGCCGTAGACCATGCCGATGCGAATCATCGCGCCCGTGCTCAACATATTCAGTACCAGTTTGGTGGCCGTGCCGGCGCGCAGACGCGTGGAACCGGTAATCACCTCGGGCCCGACCGCAGGCGTAATGGCAATCTTCGCCCGGCGCTCCACTTCGGAGCCAGGCACGCAACTCAACCCCACGGTGAGCGCCCCCAGGTGATTGGCATAGGCAATGCCACCCAGCACATAGGGGGTGCGTCCACTGGCGGCGATCCCCACCAGCGTATCCCCAGCCTTGAACCCGGCGCCTTTTAAGTCCTCTGCCCCCTGCTCGGCGTTGTCTTCCGCGCCCTCGATCGAATGCCGCAACGCATAGTCGCCGCCGGCAATCAAACCCACCACCAGGTTGGGATCTACATTGAAGGTCGGCGGACACTCCGAGGCATCCAGCACGCCGAGCCTTCCCGAGGTGCCGGCCCCGGTATAGAAAAGACGGCCACCTTTTTCCATGCGCTCTGCGATGCCATCGACGGCCTGGGCAATCCGGTCCAGCTCAGCGTGCACCGCATCCGCCACGGAGCGATCGGCTGCGTTGATCACCTCCAACATTTCCCGCGTCGAGAGCTGGTCGATGTGGGCCGTGTCAGGATGGCGCGCTTCCGTTAACAAGTGCTCAAACTTCATCATTAGCCAACCATAGCAAAGTCCTTTTGCATCCGGCTTTCGCGGGAAGATGCTACCCTGTGCCCCAAGGCTCGTGAATCGGAGAAGCGATTGGACACTATCTCTCAAACCGCGCCGGCTTTGCCCCGCCACCCACGCCTACCCCAGATTCTCGAACAAAACTGGCAGGCAGAAATGACCGGCTATTACACCTATCGCGCGCTCGCTCAAAGAGAGCGCGAGCCAGGGCGCAAGCAGGCGTTAGAAAACATGGCTGTGGCAGAAAAGGAACATGCCGCACTGTGGGCGGGCCGATTGAGGGATCTGGGGGAGCCGGAGCCAGTTTACCGAGGCAAGTCGGCCGGCGATGCTGACAGCCTCAAGAACCGCATCGGGGGCGACGATCTGGCTCTGCGCCGCCTGGAAATCGATGAAAGCCGCGATATCGCCAAATACAGCCAGCAACTCAAAGCGCTCGGCGACGCACCCAGCGTGGCCATCCTTGAACGGGTGATTGAGGACGAGCAGGAACACTATCGCGAGCTCAGCAGTCTGATCCGCCGCTATCCGCCACGCCCGGGTGCTCCTGTACCGGGGCTCGATCCAAAAACGCTCCTGGAACAGCTGCTGTCCAAGCGCAACCAGGGCCGTGCCAACACTGCCGGGTGGATCGGGGACGCCATTTACGGGGTCAACGACGGGCTGGGCTCGATCTTCGGCATCGTATCGGGAGTTTCGGGCGCAACCCTTGGCAACAGCAAGTACGTCCTGCTCTCCGGCATCGCCGGCATGATCGCCAGCGCGCTCTCCATGGGTTCGGGAGCTTACCTCGCGGCCAAGAGCGAGCGCGAGATCTACCAGGCCGAGCTCGCGCGCGAGCGGGAAGCCATTGCCGTGAACGGCGCGGAAGCTCGGGAACTGTTGTCTCTATATTTCCAGGTGAAGGGCCTTCCTGAGCAGGACGCTGATCACATGGTCGAGCACATCGCGAGCGACCCGGACCAGATGCTCCGTGCCCTCGCGGCCGAGCGGCTCAACTCCACCGAGGAGGCTCTCAGTAAGCCGCTCACTTCCGCCATCTCCGGCGCGCTCTCAACAGCCGCCGGAGCATTTATCCCGATCGTGCCCTTTTTCTTCCTCACCGGTTACAGCGCCGTCATCATTTCGGCCGTAGTTTCACTATTAGCCCATTTCGCCGTAGGCGCGGCCAAGTCCCTGGTCACCGTGCGTTCCTGGTGGAGCAGCGGCTTCGAGATGACGCTGGTAGGAGCCGTGGAAGGCGTAGTCACCTACGTCATCGGCTTGGGCCTGGGCCGTCTAGGCGCCTAACCCTCGGTCGTCCCAAGCACCAACCTAAACATCAAACCCGGAAGTAATCCCCTCGCCAGGATTGAATCGAGCTCTTGATCTGCTTCCTGGTCAATCCCTCATTCAAAGCCCGCATAGCAAGACCCGGCAACTCCGCATCCGATGCAAACCGAAGCGCAATCAACTGCGACTCCGTCAGCTCCCCAATCCGCGACCGGCCCGCCTCCGGCATAAGCATTGCCAGCCGCAGCCGCTCCTCCAGCCGGATGACCCGGTCCTGCACCTTGAGCGCATAGCTCCTGCTCTTTCCCGCGATCATGACGAATCCGATAGCCAGCAGAACCAGGGCCGTGGAAGCAATGCTGGGGTGATGGATGATGTGAATCACACTCAAAATAATGGCCACGAGACCCAACGGCAACAGGAAAAAATGAAATGGTGGGTCAAGCCGTGTGTGATTGGCGAAGGACTGCGGCGTTGTAGTTGCCATGCGAAAAGCCTCTTTCTGGAACAATCCATGATGCTTGAGAGAGCCGCCTGCTGTGAAATGATTAAGTCATGAACAAAGGTAGAGTGGCTTTCGCCTGCATCAACCTGCTCCTCTTGTCTGCCGGGCGTTGCCATGCGCAAGCGCCTGCCCCCTCCCCGATCACGTTGCATGTAGACCTCACCGACGCCCCGCGCCATCTACTGCACGCTCGCCTGGAGATACCGGTAAGCGCAGGTCCTCTCACCCTGGAATACCCGCAATGGATTCCTGGCGATCATCGTCCCACCGGGCCCATCGATAATCTCGCTGGAGTCGTAGTTCACGCCAACGGCCGGACTCTCGCCTGGCGCCGCGATGATGTCGATATGTACGGCATCCACGTCGAGGTGCCGTCTGGCGTAACTCAGCTCGAAGTATCGCTCGACTTTCTCGCCACCCCGGGCGACACCGGCTCCGATGAAGACCAGGCCACCAGCGCCAATATGACGGTGTTGGAGTGGAACTCCGTCGTCCTCTATCCGGCCCACATCCCGGTGGTGCAGATTCCCATCACGGCTTCGTTGACCGTACCCCAGGACTGGAAGCTGGGAACCGCCTTAACCGTTGCCGCGCAGAAGGGCCTGGAGACCTCGTTCGCGCCGGTTTCGGTCGAACAGCTGGTAGATTCACCCGTGATCACCGGCAGATATTTCCGCGAGATTCCGATCGCTCCGGAGATCACCCCCAAACACTACCTGGACGTAGCCGGCGACGCCGCGGAGGACGTCGACCTGAAGCCGGAGTATCTCGCCGCGCTGAACCAACTGGTGCGGGAAACGGGCCCACTCTATAAGTCCCGTCACTACGAGACCTACCATTTTCTTCTCAGCCTCAGCGACGTCATTCGCGAGGAAGGTCTCGAACATCATCAATCGAGCGACAACGGCATAGAGAAAAAGGGCGTCTCCGATCCCAAACTGGCCGTGTTGAATGCGGAATTGCTGCCGCATGAGTTTACTCATTCCTGGAACGGCAAATACCGCCGGCCGATAGGATTAGCCACGCCCGATTACGCCACCCCGCAGAAGGGCGACCTGCTTTGGGTCTATGAGGGCATGACGCAATATTGGGGAGACGTGCTGGCAGCCCGCTCCGCTTTTTGGACGCCTGAATCCTACCGTGAAGCGCTAGCCTGGAGCGCCGCCCGCCTTGACGTGAAACCAGGGCGCACCTGGCGCAACCTCGAAGACACAGCCATAGCCGGACAGATTCTTCGCGGAGGTCACGCGTCCTGGGCCAATTGGCGCCGTGGTCAAGACTACTACCCGGAAGGCGAGTTGGTGTGGCTCGACGCGGACACCACCATCCGCCAACTCACCCACGATCAGAAATCCCTGAACGACTTCTGCGTGAAGTTCCTGGCCTTCGGTGGCAACACTCCGCCCAAGGTGGTGCCGTACGATTTCGAAGAGATCGTGGCCGACCTGAATTCCATTGCACCGTATGACTGGCGCACCTTTTTCACCGAACGCCTCGATTCGCACGCACCCCATGCGCCTCTCGGCGGAATAGAACACGGAGGCTACAAGCTCGTTTATGGCGCCGAGCCCACCGACTACGAGAAGGCCGTCCTCTCCGAAATGAAGCAAACCGACGCGTGGTTCTCGGCGGGGCTCATGGTGAGAGCGGATGGCACCATTGCCGATGTCAGGATGGATTCTCCTGCCTATCAGGCTGGGCTAGGCCCGAGCACCAAACTGGTGGCGATCAACGGCCACGCTTACACCGAAGACGTGTGGAAGCAGGCGATTCGCGCTGCCAAGGGGACCACGGACCCGATTGAGCTGATCGTCTCCAGCGACAACGAATTTCGCACCGTGCGCCTGGATTACCACGACGGCGAGAAATATCCTCGCCTGGAACGAGTGCAGGGAACCCCGGCTCTGCTGGACGAAATCCTCAAACCGCTGGCTGCAGGCAAGGGAAGTGGCCTATAGTGGATCGTCCCCCGGATTTCCTGTTGAGCTCGTAGAATCAACGAAACTTCATGCGGCTTTCCTTAAAGAAAGCCGCACACGCTGCCGTTGTTGATAGCCTCTAGCAGGAAATCCGGGTCATCGAGGAGAATCTATGCTCAACGGGTTCCGCGCCCTGCTGCTTGCTGCTTTGCTTATGCCATCCACGTTATTCGCACAAACGAGTACTGTGGCGGCAACTCCGCCTATGGGCTGGAACAGCTGGAACCTCTTTGCCGGCAAGGTGAATGACGCGGATGTCCGCGCCGCCGCGGATGCCATGATTTCTTCCGGCATGAAAGACGCCGGGTACATCTACGTGAACATTGACGACACCTGGCAGGGCGAGCGCGATGCCCAAGGCAACATCCAGGCCAACAGCAAGTTCCCCGACATGAAAGCGCTGGCCGACTACGTTCACTCCAAGGGCCTTAAGATTGGCATCTACTCCGGGCCTGGTGCGCAGACCTGTGCCAAATACGCAGGCAGCCTGGGTCACGAAGCGCAGGACGCCAAGACCTATGCAGGCTGGGGCTTCGACTATCTCAAGTACGACCTCTGCAGCTTCCGTCAGAACATGGATCAGGAGGCTCCCAACGATCCGGCAAAAAGAACCCAGATGATGAAAGATGCCTACGAAAAAATGCATAAGGCGCTGCTGGCGACCGGCCGCCCCATTGTCTACAGCTTCTGCCAATACGGCTGGGACGCAGTCTGGGAATGGGGACCATCCCTCGGGGCCAACCTATGGAGGACAACGGGCGACATCAATCCCACCTGGGATCGCATGACCCTGATTGGCTTCTCTCAGGCTGGTTTGGCTAAGTACGCAGGCCCAGGCCACTGGAACGATCCCGACATGTTAGAGGTAGGCAACGGCAAACTCACGCTGGACGAAAATCGCACCCACATGAGCCTCTGGGCCCTGCTCGCGGCCCCGCTGTTGGCGGGCAACGATCTCTCCAAGATGAAGCCCGAAACCACGCAGATCCTGACCAATCGTGAAGTCATCGCCATCGATCAGGATCCACTAGGCAAGCAAGGGGATCGTGTATCGGCAGTGGGTCCAGTAGAAATCTGGGCCAAGCCCCTCAAGGGCGGTGCGAAAGCCATCGGCTTCTTCAACCGCGACGACACCGCCCTGCCCATCACCCTCAAGCTGAGCGACGTAGGTTTCACCGCAGGCGCAAAAGCCCGTGACGTCTGGCAAGCAAAAGACCTGGGAAAACTCCAGGGCACCTACACCGCAACCGTACCCCGTCACGGAGTAGCCCTGCTAATCCTGACAAAGTAGCTTCAGAGCTCCAGCAAGTCACAAATCCAAGGAAACCGGACGGGTCTCTTCGCAGTCACCCGTCCGGGCAACAAAACCCCGGGTGGGCCCCACATCTCGCTCGTTTTTCGCGGGATGTGGGATACCACCGCGCCCACCTTCAAAACCCCAAAGGAAAACACTAAGGTAAACTTCCGGGATGGCGATCGACTCGCTGCCCACCCCCGCGCCGCCTACATCCCCCGCCCATGTGGAAACCCATTTCGCGGCGACCGCGCTGGTTCGCGACATAGTCATCGGCATGTCCGACGGCCTCACCGTCCCCTTCGCCCTGGCAGCCGGCCTCTCCGGCGCAGTCAACTCAGCCCACGTAATCGTCCTGGCCGGACTGGCAGAAATAGCCGCCGGATCCATCGCCATGGGCCTGGGTGGCTTTCTCGCCGCCCAGGGAGACGCCGAGCACTACGCCAGCGAACGCCTGCGCGAAGAGCGCGAAATCGTAGAACGAACCCGCGACGAGGAAGAAGAAATCTACGAAATCTTTGAGCAATACGGCGTTGAGCGAAGTGAAAGCATGTCCGTACTCGAAGCCTTAAAACGGAGGCCCCAGGCCTGGGTCGACTTCATGATGAGATTTGAGCTCGGTCTGGAAGAACCGCGGCGAAACCGGGCCAGCCGCAGCGCCATCACGATCGCCCTTTCCTACGTGGTCGGAGGCCTCATCCCTCTATTCCCCTACATGACCGGCCGCAGTTTACCCTCCGCTCTCACCGCCTCGGTGGCCATCACACTAGTGGCGCTCCTGCTTTTTGGTGGAGTCAAAGGCCGGCTGACCGGAGCCGGCACCCTGCGCAGCGCCATTCAGACTGTGCTCATCGGCGGCCTGGCAGCGGGTGTAGCCTACCTTCTGGCCCATCTGTTGAGCGCTCATTGAAGCGCCAACAAAAAGAACAAAAAAAATAGGCAACATAGGGACGCTTCTTGTCTCTAAGTAGAGGGAGAAACGGTATCCATGACGCCAGCCACTGCGACGACGGAGACGACTGCCCGTCTGTTTGATGAGTTTTCAAGAGTACGGCGCCAAAGTGAGCAGCTTTGTCTTCCCCTATCGCCCGAAGACATGATGGTGCAGTCCTGCGCCGAAGCGAGCCCAGCAAAATGGCACCTGGCGCATACCACCTGGTTTTTCGAGACCTTCCTGCTGCGCGAGTTCCTCGACGGCTACCGTGAATTCAATCCCGACTTCCGCTGGCTCTTCAACAGCTACTACAACTCCGTCTCTGATCAGCCGGAAAAAAAGCTGCGTGCTTCTTTCTCCCGTCCCCCGGTGGAAACCATCTTCGAGTACCGCCGGCACGTACAGGAAGGGATTCAGCGTCTGCTGGCCTCCAATCCGCCGGAGGAAGTCACTCGCCGCATCGTTCTCGGCCTTCATCACGAGCAGCAACACCAGGAGCTGTTGGCCTACGACATTAAACACGCGTTCTGGACCAACCCTCTTCGTCCCGCGTACACCAACGATCCCGTTGACTTCCAGGCGCCGTCTACCGCAAAACCGGAATGGATTGAATACGAGGGCGGCCTCTTCGACATCGGATTTGCCGGCGATGGATTCGCTTTTGATAACGAGCTACCGCGTCATCCGGAATACCTGCGGCCGTTCGAATTAGCCTCCACTCTGATTACCTGCGCAGACTACCTGCAATTCATCCACGACGGAGGCTATCAACGCGCGGAACTCTGGCTTTCCGCAGGCTGGGACACTGTCAAGTCCGAAGGTTGGCAAGCGCCGCTCTACTGGCGTCAGCAAGACGGTGCCTGGCATGTGTACACCATGCATGGTGAACAGCCGCTCACCGGACTACTGCAAACTCCGGTCTGCCACGTGAGCTACTTTGAAGCCGACGCGTTCGCTCACTGGGCCGGCAAACGTCTCCCCACCGAAGCCGAGTGGGAGGTCGCCGCGGAGGGACTGCCGCTCACCGGAAACCTGCTCGATGGCGGCAAACTACATCCCCAGCCGTTGACCAACGCCCCCGCGAAGGGTCCGGCGCAGATGTTCGGCGATGTATGGGAGTGGACCCGGAGTGCTTACCTCGGCTATCCCGGTTATCGCGCAGTGCCCGGCGCACTGGGCGAGTACAATGGCAAATTCATGAGCAACCAGATGGTTCTGCGTGGCGGGTCGGTGGTCACTCCGGCCTCCCACGTCCGGGCCACGTACCGTAATTTTTTCTCTCCTGCGACCCGCTGGCACTTTGCCGGCATTCGCTTGGCGAACGTCTAACGAATTCAATTTAATTACCAGTCCGCGGGAGAGCTCATGTCTGCTATTTCGTTGCCCAAGTTGCCGGCCATCGCGTCCAGTCCGGTGGCAGTCGAAGTCTTGAACGGCCTCACCGAAAGGCCTAAGACGCTGTCTCCCTGGTTGTTTTATGACCAGAAGGGTTCTCAGCTGTTTGAGGAGATCACGGAGCTGCCGGAGTACTACGTCACCCGGACAGAAAGAAGGATACTGGCCGAGCACGCCGATGAGATCGTCACCGCGGCTGCTGGAGGCCGCGATCTCTCGATGATCGAGCTTGGCGCCGGCACAGCGACCAAAACAGGTCTGCTCCTCAACGCTGCAGTCGGCCTCCAGGGAAGCGTGATCTACTACCCCATCGATGTGTCGGAAACGGCCCTTGAGGAAGCGCGTACCAGGCTTGAGGCGGAGCTCCCGGAAGTGATTGTGGAACCCATCGTAGCGGACTATACCGAGGGCATGCGCCAGAACAGTGCTTCCCACCCTGGAAGAAAGCTGGTGCTTTACATAGGCTCGAGCATCGGAAATTTCTCGCCCGCAGACGCGCTCGAACTTCTCCGCGGTGTGCGCGCCCAACTCCTGCCCGGCGATTGTCTGTTGTTGGGAACGGACATGGTGAAGGACGTGGACACGCTCCTCGCCGCCTACGACGATGCCGCCGGAGTCACCGCCAGGTTCAACAAGAACATCCTGGTCCGCATCAATCGCGAGTTGGACGCGAACTTCAATCCCAAGCTCTTTCACCATCGGGCGCGGTGGAACGAAGAGCACTCGAGAATCGAAATGCACCTGGAAAGTCTGCTGGCACAAAAAATCGCGCTACGCGCGCTAGACACAGAAGTCCGCTTCGCCCTCGGCGAGACCATCCACACCGAAAACAGCTACAAATTCACTAACGAGCGCGCAGCGGCCTTGCTCACGCGAGCAGGATTCAAGCTAAGGCAACAATGGAGCGACCCCAACCACTGGTTCACGGTCTATTTAGCAGCAGCGAACTAATCCCTCAAAGCAATTCCCACTGGGAAACCCCGCTTCTCCTTTGTCATCCCGCCTGCCCCGGCGCACCGCGGGACCGAAGCGAAGCGGAGCGGAGGGACCTGCGTTTCCCTCCAGGTTGCAACAACCTCCAAAAGGGCAGCAGAAAAACTCAATGCTGCGTTCGAGGCTGTGTTTCTGGTTTTGAATCAGGGCCCGACTTTAGCGGGGCCGTAAAGAATGGAAAGAGACTTGGGCATCAGCCCCTGCTAGGGCGTATTCTGCCCGAAATACTCATCCGGAAACAATTCTGAGGCGAAAGAGTCAGGGGCCTCGGGCGTGTACTTGAGAACCAATTGCAAGATGAGTCCCGCAGGGACGGCTGAACCTAGCCCAGGACGCAGTCCTGGGTAGAAATTTGAAAGACGAAAAGTCCCGTAGGGACGACTGGAAGTGGAGGCGATCCCCGAAGCGGAGGGATCCGCACTTCCCTCCACGTTGCAACAGACCACCCATGAACCCATCTCACGACAACGTATTACCCGACCCCTGCGTCCATACTCTTAACGCCGCCGTCTAAATGGTGCATGAAATGCACGGCAAAACTGGCAGTTGCGGCTCTGGGAGTGGCGATGTTGTCTGCACAGCTTTGTCCTGCACAGGAAACCGACGGTATGGGCCCCCCGGATGGCATGGGGCGAGCGTTCGGCAAAGGCAACGGGATCCGCGGAACCGTCACCGCTGCTGCACCCAACAGCTTCACCCTCCGCACGGATGAAGGAGACACCTACCAGGTTCTCTACAGCCCCAATACCCGCCTCATGAAGGATCGCCAGCCGATCGAGGCCACCGACGTGCACGTGGGAGACATGCTGATGGCCGGTGGAATCGTGGACGCCAAGGCCAAGACGGTAGGGGCCGTTTTCATAGTCGACATCGATGCCAAGGAAGTCCGCGACGCCCGTGCCGCGTTCGGCAAGACGTGGGTGATGGGGAAGGTGACCGCCATCCATGAGCTCAAGATCACTATTGAGCGAGCCGGCGATAAGCAGGCGCAGATCGTGGCGGTCGACGAAAACACATCATTCCGCAAACGCAGGGAAGATGTGACCCTCGCCGACATAAAGGTAGGAGACACCATCAGTGCCCAGGGTGCGCTGCATGCGGACACCTTCCTTGCCACCAACCTTCGCATCATGACTCCTGGGTCGAATCCCGGGTCGGGCCGCCCAAATAGACCCGGCGCCCCCGAGATTCCGCCGCCGAGCCACTAAATGAGTCTTCTAAGTGCCGGTAATAGGTTGCACTTTCCGCTCCGGGAGAAATGCGGTCTAAGATTTGTGCATAGCAACAGGAAATCCGGTCTGATGCAACGTCTATCCCTGCTCTCGTGTCTGTTGGGCGGCCTTCTCATCGCCCCGGCGTGGGCGCAGTCCACCCCTCCTGCGGCGCCGGCGGCGAGTCCGAATCCGGCGCCCGCTGCTACAGCGGGCGGGCTGGTGCACGGCACGGTGAAGGCAGGCAACATCCCCCTCCCCGGGGTGAGCGTCGTGGCCACTAATACCCTGACTGGCCAGCGCTATGCCACGGTCACCGACATCAACGGCAGCTATTCCATGAACATACCGGCCAATGGCCGGTATGTACTCAAGACCGAACTGGCGGCCTTTGGCCCTGAGACCAAGGTCGTACTGATCAAGTCCGCTCCCGGGCCCACGTCGGTTCCTCCGGTGAATCAACAAGCTGATTTCGCCCTTACCTTAGCTTCCCGAGTCCCGCCCGAAAGTCCGCAGGAAAACGTCGCCGGCGCCCCGGCCCCCGGCCCGCGCCCGGCGGCCACAGTGCGGCGCAATGCCGCCGGCGGCGCCCAAAATCTCGCCTTGCTCGCGCAACTCGCAGGCGCCGAGGATACAGGCATCAGCACCGGAGCCACCGGGGCCACCCTGCCTTCGCTCGCTAACAACTCTGATTTCTCTACCGACTCAGTCGCCGTCACCGGGCAGGCCGGTACCACAAATCCCTTTGCCGGAGTGGACATGGAGCAGCTTCGCCAAAACGCGGAGCTCGATCAGTCACTTTCCGGCGGCGGCCAGGGTGGTCCAGGCGGTGGTCCCGGACAAGGTGGCGGACCCGGAGGCGGTGGTCCGGGCGGAGGCGGCGGTTTAGGCGGAGGAGGGTTCGGCGGCGGTGGCGGCGGCCGCGGTGGTCGCGGCGGAGGCGGTGGTCGCGGCGGAGGCGGCGGCTTCGGCGGCGGCGGCTTCGGCAATTTCCGCAATTTCAAGCCCAACCAACCGCACGGCGCGCTCTTCTGGACCGGCGGCAACTCCGCCCTCAACGCCAACCCCTTCCCCATCAGGGAGCAAAACCAGGCACAGCCCAGCTACGCACAAAATCAATTTGGCCTCACCTTCATGGGCGCGCCCTATATCCCTCACTTAATCGAGCACGACACCAAAGATGTGATCTTCTTCAACGCTTCCGGCCAGAGGTCCAGCTCGCCCTTCAGCCAATACGGCACGGTGCCCACCGACGCAGAGCGTCAGGGCAATCTATCTGGCCTTACCACCCAGGAGGGTGCTCTGGTCACCATCTACGATCCGAACACGCCGGGGGTCCCGTTTGCCAACAACACCATCCCCACGGCGCGCATCCCGACTCAGGCAACAGCGCTCCTCAATTACATCCCCGAGCCCAACCTGCCCGGCCAGTTTCAAAACTACCGGCGGCTGGCCTCTTCCGAGTCCAACACGACCCGCATCGGCGTCCGCTTTTTGCATAGCTTTGGCCCCAGTACGGGAGGCTCTCCACTCGGCGGTCTGATTCGCCAATATCTCGGACAGGGCGGCGCCGGTCTACGGCAAAGCGTCAATGTCAATTTCAATTACAGCCACCAGGCAGCCGACGAACTAAGCCTGTTCCCCGATCTCGGCGGCAAGCAGCAATCCCACCAGTACTCAATAACGCTCGGCTACTCACTCGGCAAAGGCAGAATCACCACCAACCCAGGTCTTAGTTGGAACCGCAGCCATTCCCAGCTCAAGAACAATTTCACCAGCAACACCGACATTGCCAGCCAGGTAGGCCTGGAAGGACTGCCCACCGACCCCTTGCTCTACGGCTTGCCCAGCCTGACGCTCAACCAGTTCACCAGCGCGAACGAGCAACAGCCGAACTTTCAAACCAACCAGACAGTCTCTGCTACAGATTCCACCTCGTGGATCCACAAGAAGCACAACGTCCGCTTTGGCGGAGACTTTCGCCGCGTCCACAACGACCTCTTCGGCAACACCGGCAATGTAACCGGAACCTTCGTGTTCACCGGCCTCTTCACCCAACAGCCCGGCTCCAGCAGCGTAGGGCCTGGCGGCACTCCCACCTCGGGCTCCTCGCTTGCCGACCTGTTACTGGGTTTGCCGCAACAGACCTCTCTGCAGGCTCCTTACCAGAAGTCGTACCTGCGCCAGAACGCCTGGGACGCCTATGTGCAGGATAGCTGGCGGGCATTGCCCAGCCTGACCCTGCTCGTTGGATTGCGCTACGAATACTTCTCCCCGTACTCGGAGAAATACGATCGTCTCTCAACCCTCGACACGGGCAACAATTTCGCCTCAGTCGCGACCGTACTCTCCGGAGGCATAGGACCTTACACCGGCAAATACCCGCGCGACCTGATCTACCCCGAGCATAATCATTTCTCTCCCCGCATCGGCATTGCCGTGCGAGCGGCAAAAGATACAGTAGTGCGCGCCGGGTTCGGCATTAACTATGCCAACGGCCAGTATGCGAAATTCATTCAGGACTTCGCCTTCCAGCCACCCTACGCCGACGTCCAGACCAATGTAATTGCGGCGCAAACGGCAACCCCGCCGTTCACTCTGGCCGGGGGCTTTCCCATGCCGCAGACCGAGGGCAACTACGCGGTCAACAAGTACTATCGCCTTCCCTACGTGCAAGTGTGGAACATCAATCTCCAGCGCACCTTGCCCCTGGGCGTCGTTCTCAACATTGGTTACAACGGCTCCAAGGGAACGCGCCTGGACATCGTCAATGCACCCGGCCGCACCGCTACGGAATCGCTCAGCAACGTCTTCTATGACTATGAGGACTCGGTGGCTTTCTCCAACTACAACGCTCTGACCATAAGCGCGCGCAAGCGCCTGCAACGCGGCATCGGCATGGGCGCCACCTATACCTATAGCCATTCCATCGACAACGCCAGCTCCATTGGCGGCAGCGGCGGCACCGGCTTGGTAGTGGCGCAAAACTGGCAGGACCTGCTGGCCGAAAAATCAAATTCAAGCTTCGACATACGCCATCAGTTGACCGGCAACTTCCTCTACGAAATCCCCTTCGGTCCGGACGAACGCTGGATCAACACCGGATGGCTGGCACATACTCTCAGCGGCATCTCCGCTTCCGGCACCTTCACCATCAACTCCGGTGAAGCTCTCACCCCGCACTATGAGGCAACCGTTGACGAGGTATCCCGCGGCACCACTGCATCCCTTCGGCCCGACCGGGTCCCGGGAGTCTCGCTCACCGCCGGCGGCGGATCGCTGCACAACTGGTTTAACAAGAACGCATTCACTACGCCTGCAAACACCTATGGAACCGCCTCACGTTTCTCCATCCCCGGCCCTGGCACGGTTTCAGTGAATGCGTCCCTTTCTAAGACAATTCGCTTTTCAGAGACACGCACGTTTGAGACCCGCGCCACCGCCAGTAACCTCTTCAACACCGTCCAATACTCAGGGATTGACACCACCTTGGGATCGGCAACCTATGGCCAGGTCACCGCCGCCGCCGGCATGCGTCAATTCACTTTTAACGCCCGCTACCGGTTCTAGAGAGAGGATTCAGTTCGCATGAACGTCATCGGACACCTTCGCAGCCTCACCGCTCTCGCCCTCATGGGCCTTTTGGGAGCGATGCCGACGGCTGCGCAGGACCAGGCCCCGGCAACGGATACGCAAACCGCCTACACCCTCAAGGTGGATAGCGACCTGGTGCTCACCAACGTTGTCGTCCGCGACAGAAAGACCGGTGAAGTGGTGCGTGGCCTCACCGCCAACGACTTCCAGGTTCAGGAGAATGGTAAGCCGCAAAAGATCATCAGCTTCGACTTCCAGAGCGTCGATCAGGCCGCGCCGCTGAACGAGGCCACGGTGAATGGCAACGCGGGCAACACCATCATGGGCAACATGAACCGCACAGCCAACTCCGCCCAGTTGCGCAACCATCGCCTGATCGTGATGTTCTTCGACATCACCTCCATGCAGCCCGAAGACCTGGAGCGCGCGCAGGACGCGGCCCGCAACTACATCAACAGGCAGATGCAGCCGGCAGACCTGGTAGCCGTCGTATCCCTCGATCAGTCGCTCTCGCTCGACCGGGATTTCACCGCCAGTAAGCAACTGTTATTGAACGCAGTCAACGCCTATTCCGGAACCCAGGGGGCTGGCTTTCAATCGGGGGCCACCAGCACCACCAACCAGGTGGAAGACACCACCTCCTTCACGGCGGATGAATCGGAATACAACGACGTAAACACCGACCGAGAGCTGTTTGCCTTCGCGGACATCGCGCACTCACTGGCTTACATCAACGAGAAAAAGTCACTGTTATATTTCTCCGGCGGCATTCAGCGCGATGGCATTGAAAACCAGGCCTCGCTTCACGCCGCCATCAACGCATCCGTGCGCGCCAATATGTCCATCTACTCTGTGGATGCGCGCGGCCTCGAAGCCATCTCGCCTCTGGGCGACGCCTCCACCGGCAGCTTGCGCGGCACCAGCGGCTACAACGGCGCGGCCCTGCAAAACAATCTCGATTCCAACTTCAATACCCAGGAAGTCATGGCCACTCTGTCATCCGACACCGGGGGCAAGGCCTTCTTCGATTCGAACGATTTTTCGCCTGCCTTTCAGCGCATTCAGCAGGACACGTCTGCCTACTACGTGATCGGCTTCCGCTCCACCGATACGGCGAAAGACGGCCGCTACCGCAGGCTCACCATCAAAATCAATCGCCCCAACCTAAAGCTCGAGTACCGCCCCGGCTACTACGCCCCCGCGGACTACAAGCATGCCAACAGGGACGAGCGCGAGCGCCAACTGCAGGAGCAACTTGCCAGCGACCTGCCTGCCACCGACGTCGAGGTTTACCTGCAGGCCTATTATTTCCGCAGTGATACAGGCGCCGCCCAGCCACGCTTCTACGTGCCCGTCTCGTTGATTGTCCCCGGCTCTCAGATCCCCTTCGTCAAAGGCGGAGACCGCAGTAAGGCCACCCTGGACGTCATCGGAGAGCTCAAGAACACTGCCGGCCAGGATATGGCGGAGATTCGCCAGACGGTGAAGCTCGCCATTGATGACTCGCAACAGGTCTCGCGCAAGAACATCCAGTACACCACCGGGTTCACCTTGCCGTTGGGCAAGTACCATCTCAAGTTTGTGGTGCGCGAAAATCAAACCGGCCGCATGGGTTCCTTTGAAACTGATATCAATTTGCCCGACCTCAAGAAGTTTCCCCTTAAGCTGAGCTCCGTCGTGCTCTCCAGCCAGCGCGGTCCATCGGGCAAAAAGGATGACGACAATCCGCTCTCCAACGGCGGCTTCACCTGGGTTCCAAACGTGGCCCATGTCTTCCGCACCGACCAGCACATGTACCTGCTCTATGAGGTCTATGATCCAGCCTCAGCGCCGGCTAAGCTGACCCCAACCCCGGCCACGGCTGCAAAGCCAGGAGTGAAAGTCTTAACCAGCATCGAATTTTTGCAGGGGACCACAAAAGTATTCGAGACCCCGCTGGTGGAGGCCACGAGCGTAAACGTGCCCGGGCGCGACGCCGTCGCCTTTGCCTTTGACATTCCCCTTGACCGGCTCAACGCCGGCCTCTACGTCTGCCAGGTCAACGTCATCGACGACACCGGAGGAAGCTTCAGCTTCCCCCGTCAGGCCCTACTGGTCCGCGCTACGGCGCCTGCGCCGCCCGCTGCCGACACTCCATCGGCCACGCCCGCTTCTCCGCCTTCCAGTGCCGCGCCGGCCACTCGCGCTCCTTCTCCGTGACGAACGCGTCCTGAAAGTGGGCGTAAACTTTAAAGGCGGGCATGTTTGTTGAGGCTCAAAGGGCGGCTATGGACCGCTGCGGAAAAGTCTTACGAAGGGCACGGCTGAACAGGCTGCGGAAAAACTCGCTTCTCTGTTCCCAAACTCAGTCCCGCAGGGACGGCTGAAAAACAGGCTGCGACGCAACCCTGGATAACCTTCACCTGTCCCTGCGGGACTGAGTTTGGAAATGTAGTTCTCACACACGCTCTTCACCCCCGAAGCACGTTTTTGCAGCACACAATGAGGCAGAAAGGCATCTGAAGGACGAACGATTTCCGCTGGGTTCGCCTATCTACACGAAGGGCACGGCTTTAGCCGTGCCGTCAAAATTTGATTGATGAGTGCTTTAGCCCCTGAGGTACGTTTTTTACGGCCGTTCATGTCTTAGCTGCGATCAAAGCTGCAAAGCCGCATGGTTTTCTGAAAAAGCGCTCCTCAGTGGCCAAGACCGCACACTGTACATCAGCAATACGGCATCCCTAAAATGGTGAAGACAATGAACGCAGTTCTCCTCCGCGGATACGGAAGCGTCGATCAACTGGTGTACAAGGAAGTCCCCATCCCCGTAGCCGCCGCAGGCGAAGTACTGGTGAAGCTCACTTCCACCAGCATCAATCCGATCGATTACAAAATCCGCCGCGGAGACATGAAAGGCATCATGCCGCTCCAGCTCCCCATCATCCCTGGATATGACCTTGCCGGGCAGATAGTAGCCCTGGGCGACGGGGTCACTGGCATAGAACTGGATACCTTGGTGATGAGTGTCGTTGACCACACTTACGCCGAGTACGTCACCTGCAAGGTCGAAATCCTGGCGCTGATGCCCGAAGGCCTCAACCCCAGCGACGCCGGCGCCTTACCGCTGGTGCTGCAGACCGGCGCGCAATTGATTGAAAAAGGAATAGTCCCTAAATCCGGACAGAGGCTACTGGTTACCGGTGCCCTGGGCAGCGTGGGGCGTTCCGCGGTCCACGTAGCCAAACAGCACGGAGCCTATGTGATCGCCGGCGTGCGCGCCAGGCAGCGCGCTGAGGCAGCAGAGTTGGGGGCCGATCAAATCGTTGCCGTCGACAGTGAACAGGAAATCGCCGCCCTGAAGGAATTAGACGCAGTCGCAGATACCATTGGCCGCGACGT
Source organism: uncultured Acidobacteriaceae bacterium (assembly GCA_963830325.1). Classification (GTDB taxonomy): domain Bacteria; phylum Acidobacteriota; class Terriglobia; order Terriglobales; family Acidobacteriaceae; genus PALSA-350. The sequence continues at coordinate 323,146 of CAWHMV010000016.1, read as the reverse complement.
GATCGATCGGCTCATGCCCCGCATAAAGAAAAACGGAATCCTGGCCACGGTGGTTGGCAAACCGAACTCTGCCGATGGTCACGACATCCAGGTGCATGAGGTATGGTCAGAGCCCGACGCCAAACGCCTGCAGCAACTTGCTGCCGAGGTCGTCAGGGGTGCCTTCACCATCCCCATCAGCAAGCGGCTGAACCTGTCGGAGATCCGGCAAGCGCAGGAGTTGGCTGAAAAAGGGGCGTCCGGGAAAGTAGTGCTGACCCCGTAACCACCACGTGCGTGCTACTCCGTGGCCGGTGCGCTCCGGTAAGGGCAGTGTCTGCATCCCGAATTGCAGCAGGTTCCGCGCTTCAGGTGATATTTCGCAGTAAACACAAGATATGGGCCATCGTAGTAGTAATCCTCGCCGAGCTGCAGCTCGGCTGGTCCAACAGGCGGCTTGACCGGTTCATCATGCACGCCCCATTTTCTCAGGTCGAGGAACCCGCCTGCACCTTGTCCTCGATGCGGGCGCAAACTTCCAACGTTACCGCCACGATCACAACCCCGCAACGCCATGAGAGCTTGTTCATCGTCAAAATTGAAAGTAGAGGAACGTCTTAGGCCGTTCGCCGAGGAAGAGGATGAAGTATGTGACAACTGCAAAAGTCGCCACCCACAACTCCGGACTCTGAAGTGGCCGCCATGATCGCGAGAATCCAAGGCTGAATGTTTGTTCCTGGTGTGCCGGCGCCTGTCCCAGCATCTCCTGCGTGTTCGGCAATCCCCACGCGATGAAGGCGCAGATCGCCAGCGCCACAACCGCCCCCTTGATCGACGTCAGGAAAAGGGCAGTTCCGGACAACTCGCCCAGCCACGGATTCGCGTGGAACCCTGGCCCCAGTCCGTGAATTCCGCACATCGTCGTTGCAATATGGACCGCGTCATTCACGCTGGCCGCGCGAAAGAAGATCAGCCCCAGCAGCACCGCTAGAAAATTGATCGCAACCATCACCGGCACGGGAACGACTCTGTGAAAGCGCGACCCCGGAGGCGTCAGGAACCGCCACCCGTGATTGATCGTCAGGTACACGCCATGCAGAAGGCCGAACACCAGGAACTGTGGCCCCGCTCCATGCCAGATGCCCGCAATGCCCATCGTATACATCGAGGGCAGAAATACCATATCGATGAACCCGCTCGGCGTGCTTGCGGCCTTCATGTTCGACTTCAATCCTTTGGCATTGCGGCGGGCCCTAATCCAAAGCAGGAATGGCGTGTAGAGGTATTCGTTTAAATACCGCGACAGCGTCATGTGCCAGCGTGTCCAGAACTCGATGATGCCCTGCGCCTTGAAGGGTGAGTTGAAATTGATAGGGAAACGCAGATGGAACATTCGCGCCAGCCCCAGCGCCATGTCCGAGTAACCCGAAAAGTCGAAGTAAAGCTGCATGGCATAGGCCAGTGCGCCCAGCCATGTCGTACCCATCCCCGCATTCCACGGATGCGCAAACAGCAGGTCCGCGAGCGGAGAGATCCGGTCCGCGATAAGAACTTTCTTGGCCAGCCCCATCACGAACCACGTCGATCCCAACAGCATGTCCTCGGAATCGAGGCTACGAATGTTTTCCCGGTCCAATTGAGGCATCAGTTCTCGTGGATGGATAATCGGTCCCGCGATCAGGTGCGGAAAGAACGTCGCGAACACCGAATACGCCACCAGCCCCTGCTGTTTGGCAATTCCCTGCCGAAGGTCGATCTGGTAAGCGATTTGCGTGAACGTGAAAAATGAAATTCCCAGCGGAAGAATGACAGTCCCGAATCCGTGCTCAATCATCCCGTGAACATGAAGAAATCCCAGCACCGGGAACAGGTACTTGAAGTACATCAGCAGCAGAAGGTTGGCTAAGATGGCTAGCTTAAGCCAGAGGCTTCGGCTCTTCTCGGATCTGCCTTCCACCAGCTTTAGCGAAAACAGAAAGTTCATTACTACGGACGCCACGAGCAGAATCAGGTAGCGAGGGTTCCAATAGCCGTAGAAGAAAAGGGACGACAACGAAAGCCACGCCAGCGCGGTCGTGCGTCCGAAACGGGTCGACACCTCATAGCCGAGCAGGGCTACGGGGAGAAACAGGAAAATGAACACTCCTGACGAAAAAAGCAAGCTGGCAATCCCCCAACATCACCCTGGATGCATCCAGTATCGATGAAAAAACTAAATAATCAATTCCCTCTTCGTCGTAGTAACCGTTCGTGATGGAAAAGTGGAAAGAGGGAAAGAAACATACGGCTACTCGCCGCGCTCAGTCCGGCGGAACACTCAGGCCTTGTTCATCTTCCTCACGATCATGTCCACAAGGTCTCCCACGTCCTTGAGGTCCTGTAGCTCACCCAGCGCAAACTTCACCTTGAATCGCTGCTGCACCATCTCCATCAAGTCGATATGCGCCAGCGAATCCCAGTTCTCGGTGTTCGACGCGTTCGAATTCCGCGTCACTCTCAATTCAGGTTGGTCGAGGACTTCTTCAAAGATGGGTTGCAGTTGCTCCAGCACGTCATCGGGAGAGACATCAGGCATTGGTTGACTCCAGTATCTTGATATGTGAATTCTGTTGGGCATAGCCATTGAGCGACAGCTGCCACGCCGTACTTCCTTCGGGGCATCCCTGTGCGACTACGTCGGGCTCGAAGCCGAGCTTCTTGTAATGCTCCGCGACAAGCCCATTCTTGGCCGTCGGTAGATAAACGCCCTTCAGGCTTCGCAGTCCCGCTCGCAGCGCACGCTGCGCCAGCGCATCCAGCATCGCCACTTCCATATCGCGCTTCAGCACCCGGCAACTCATCAACCAAAGGTCGATGCGCAGGTCTTCCCGCTCGCGATGTCCCAGCACCACCGAGATCAACCCGTTGTCGCCGAAGCGGTCACTCAGCTTCCCGTAAATCCCTATGCAACCCTTGTCCTTCACCGCACTCTCAAGCTCAGCCAGTGTGTACCGTCGAGTGGTCAGGTTGAATTGGTTCGTCTTGTTGGTTAGCTGCGCGATCCGGTCCATATACACCGGCTTGAAGTCATCGATCTCCGCCACCATCTCCAGCGAATCGAGATACTCGCCGTAGTTCGCGAATGTCGAAAGCTGTGCCAGCCGTTGCGCGTTGTCGCGATACTGCGCCGTGCGCTCGAAGTCTTCCTTCGACAATCGCACAGGCTCAAAATACCGTCCAGCCTGGATAATCCCCGCGTACCTTGTGACCTCTTTCCCGATCTCAGGTACGGCGATACCCGGAATCTGTGCGTTCACAATGGCCCGTTCCGCAGGATTGTCATCGGCGAAAACAAAACTATCGACGCCAAGGTTCAACTCCTTCGCAATCGCCGCTATATTCTCGTGCTTCGGTTCCCAGTTCGCCTTGAAGCAAGAGATGTGCTCCAGCTTCAGCACAGAATCTGGATGCTCGAAACCGGACTTGGCGATCTCCTCGTTGTTCTTCGAACACACCGCCAGCAAGATCCCCCGGCCGTGCAGCGCCAGGCAATACTCCTGGAAAGCGGTATACGCCTCCGCTTCCGGAGTTTCACGACCGATCTGGATCTTGTCCACGCCATCATCGCCGATCACGCCGCCCCATATCGTATTGTCCAGGTCCAGCACCAGCGCTTTCCGGCTCTTGCCATAGATCGCGCGAACCATGCTGTTCAGCGACCGCGCCAGCTCCAGGTTCGCCTGCGGCGTCAGCAGCACCTTGTAGCTGAAGTACCGTTCCCAGTCGAACCAGTGATCCAACCCCATCCGCGCCGACAACCCATGCACATCCTGGATCATCAACTTCGGCCGCCGCCCCGCTTCTCTCGCGAACGCGAGATTCAGTTCCATCAGGAAACGACTCTCACCGCCCGCAACCACCGCGTCCAGGTTACCCAGGATCGCAGCGGCAGGCATCTCAAAATTGTTCTGAATCACCTGGCACGCGAGTTCCCGGTCAAGCGAGTCCCACATCTCTCGAAACCGTGAGAGTTCTGCCTCCACATACCCCGGCAACTCATCCTCTGTGCAGTTAAGCGGCGGCTTGGACCGCACATTCAGACAGGACGTATGCACGTACACCATGTCCGGTTTGAACTCCACCAGCGCGTGACTGTCATGCACCGCATCTTCATAGAAGCGGCCATACTCGCTCTGGTAAATCGTCGGCCGAAACCCGCTCGACAACAGCAGCAGCTCCAGCACATTCACCATCTGTTGGGTGGTCGATCCTCCCAACACCGCAAGGCGAATGTCCTGCAACCCAGAATGGGCCAGAAGTTCGCGCTGAAGAGTTCGCCGCACCGGCAGAATCTCTTCGGCTGAGCAGAAGTCAAGGTTGATCATAGCCACCATTCTACAAGTGAAGCAATCATATCCATAGAGCTTCGCGCTGCCGCACGCTCTCTTCGCGCGCAGCCTCATGCAGCGTGCTCATCCTCATGCCACGAAGTCTCGGCTCTTTCGGAAGGCAGCTCCGTTGCCGATCGCCGCGCCGATCGCAGTTGCCACGATCGCGGATCAACATGGAACCTTTAACCTTCACTGGATGGAACCTTGAAAGTTACTGGCTGTTTTGATGGCACTTGGTAGGGTATGGATCAGTACGCGTTTCGCGATCTTTTGCGCTCGAATCTTCTTCTGCGAAATCAGGTAGTCGAGCGTCCTAACGCTGATGCCAAGCATGCAAGCGGCCTTGTCTCGCGGATGCAACAGTCTGCCGGGACATTCGACGCGCATCTTCGGAGCCATACCGCCAGTTTAGAGATTGCCGCTCGACATCACCCTTCAACTTTCGCGTCACGATATCGCAATACAGACCCATGATGAGTCGGTTGCTTTGCCAGTTCGACGTTACAATTTCAGCAATCACAATGATCGGTAAGATTCACGATTGGCTCATACAAAACCCGCTTGTGACGAATTTTGTTGTCTTGCCCATTTTCGCGTGGCTTATGTACAGGATCGGCAACGTGATCTGGAGCCTCACCAAAGTCCAGCCTCAGCGTTTGGGATTGTGGTTTCTCAAATCGCAACTTCAGTCAAAGAGCTTGAGCGGTTTGCGCGGTCGAACTATCACGACCCGATCATCGAACTGCCACAAACTGTCACCAAGCAGCATGTGAAGCCAACTGCCACCAGAAGTGCCACCAAGGTTTTTGCGGCCACTGCGATTGAACTGTCGATAGGGCTTAACTCGTTGATTCTATTTGGTGCCGGGGAGGGGGTCGAACCCCACGAGGTTGCCCTCGGCGGATTTTTGAGTCCGCTTTTTCCACATCGCACCAGCTTGCACCGTACTGCACCGCGAGTGACACGCCAAGCGGTCCCGTTGCCGCCACCAAGACCCCACCCCGCCGCGCCGCAGGTCCCTGATTCGAAGGTGGATCCGGAGCCTGTAGCCAAGCCGGCCGAATTCGGCGAACGGTTCGTGGTTCCCCAATCTCGACTCCAAACCAACCAACCCTCTCAACCCCTTTATCAAGCCCGAAGCCCAGAACCGCGTTCCCACCGCAACCGGCATCACCTCTGACGCCGTCCTGGACCGAATCAACCCCATCAGCCTGTCCTTCTTGCCCAATAGACGATTCTCTGGCGCCGGCGCCAAAAGCCACAAAAAGGTCGAATTTTATCGAATTTTATGAAATCGCTCGCTTCCGTCAATCGGGCAAAAGATTAAACCGGAAAACAATAAAGCCAGGGACCCCATAGCCAAATGGTGGCGACTGCCGAGCTGGGTCACTCCACCCATACGGTCTTTCCGCCAATGTCAGTATTTGATACAAACCAGTGGTAAACGGCCAACCGAAACACCCGGCTGAGACAGTTTGTGAAATATCTCTTTCATCTTCCTCGCAACTTCATCCGGTAAACACTGGTTGAAATTTATCGAAGAAGTCGGGCGGACAACTTGCTGCCGAGGCATCGTCAATGTTGCTTTCGTGTGTTGTATGCTACGGTACATCCGCTGCGTAAACATTGACACCTCATTTTCAAACCAATGAAATTGATTTAACGTCGGCAGCAGCGTCCCATCCGACAACAGGCCTTTGCACTTATGCTCTTTAATTCGTTTGCGTTTCTCTGCTTTCTGCCTGTAGTTCTCGTTGTTTACTGTCTATTGCCGCATCGCGCTCAGAATTGGTTTTTGCTGTTTGCGAGTCGCTTCTTCTATGCCTGCTGGGATTGGCGCTTCCTGGCCCCTTTGCTGTTGTCCACATCGATCACAACCAAGACCCTTAACTCCGTCAAATGGTCCTGGTTTACACCAGAGGTGAGCGCCCTCGCCTACAGCATCCGTTTGTACTTTGTGCCGTTTCGCGGAGGAAGGCCCGAATCGTTCATCTACTTCCAGTTCTAGCTATGACCAAACTACGATTCTTTCGCTATATCGTCTGTTGTATTTTGTTCTTCGCCGTCTGGGAAATCTGTGCCCGTGTGGACGATCACATCGAAGAGGGTGCTTCGCTCTTTGGCAACTACGCCATGTCAGACATGTTGACCCACGATGCTTACGGCGTCGTCGGCAGGCCCTATGGCCGTTTTGGAAGGTGGAAGCTCAACAAATTGGGCTATCGCGGTCCGGACATCCATCCGGATACCCTGAAAATAATCACTGTCGGCGCTTCTGAAACCTTCGGTATGGGCGAGTCGGTCGGCATGGAGTACCCTCGTCAGCTTGAAAGGATCATTAACTCTCGCCGGCCTGATCTCCACGTCGAGGTTGTAAACGTTGCTTATGCGGGTCAGTCGCTGCGTACGTTTTCTCACCGTATCGATAGCACCGTCGACACTCTCTCGCCGCGCATCGCGATTATCTATCCCGGTTTCCTCGGTTATATCAACGATGCGTCCATTGGTAAGCCGGACCAACTGGATTGGGTGCGGGAACCGAAGGGGTTCCACTCCCGCATCGTAGACAAGTTGCTTTCATCTATAGATCGAATGCCGCAATGGGCGGAAAACCTTCACTTTCGTTATCACATCTGGCGCGCCCTTCGGAAAAATAAAGTCATCGTGAATACCATTCCGGAATCTCACGTCGACCAATTTCGCTCAGACTTGCGCGCTGTCCTGGACGGCTTGCAGGAACGCCACGTGCGTCCTGTTCTTGTTACACATGCCACTGTCTTTGGTCAGAGGGTAGAACCGAAGGAACGCTACATGCTGACCGCGTGGCGGCGCTTCGAGCCCAATCTCGCCGATGACGGCTGGTTAGACGTCGAACGCCGTATGAATGCGGTCATAAGGCAGGAAGCCCGGGAACGCCATCTGACGCTGGTGGAAGCCTCCGATGTCTTATCTGGCCCCGAGAACTTCACTGACTGGGTTCACTTCACGACCCGCGGCGCAACCATAATGGCTAACCTGATCGCCGACCAGTTGGTTGCGCATGAATTGGACAACATACACCAGCCCCAAACGGAGCAAGACGCCAGATCTTTACTTGCCCAGCACACAAACGCCAGCCGGACTGGCTCGCGCCGGTAGGTTGAATCGACCCAGTCGCTTGTATAACCCCCAGGGTAGGACAAGAACCCGTTACGACGGAGAAGAGCTAAGGACGTACTGCTTCTTACCCGTCTCCTGATACCACCCGCGAATCGCCTTCTGGGCAGGAACCTCAACCCACTTTCGCACCCCAGTCGCGACCGCGACCGCGCACAGAACTGCTGCCCAGATGGCGTAGTCCGGATCCCAGTCCGCACCTTCCAGTTGCCTGATCACCCAATACCCTGCGATCTGATGCACCAGGTAAAGCGAGTACGAGATCTCTCCCCCAGAAAAAGCAGCGGGGCAACGTTGAGGAAGTCTAGCTTTCTCTCGGCAACCAACCATACAACGATCGCAAACAGTGCGGTCAGGAGCATGAATTGCCATAGCTTCATGGCGCCGGGATTGAAGCCAGGCCCAAACAAGGTCATCGCAAAAGCCAGAGTTGCCGTCAAAAGGTCAACCAGGAATTGCGTCGCTGAGAGATCAGATAAATCATCATACCCAGGACGAAAAAATGGCAGAAATCCACGCCCAGCAGAACCCCAATGCGTACGTGGTGTTCGTCGAACGATGAAACCCGCGCCACGAACGCCAACCCCAGCCACGCCAGGCATGCCCACTCGATGCGTTTCAGCTTGAGCCCAAAAAAGATCATCGCCGCGCCCGCATAGAAAAGCACTTCATACGTCAGTGTCCAATAGGAGGGATCAATCGGGACGTTGCCGATCACTTTGTTCAGCATCAGAACATTGAGCAGGGCATCGCCTACCGTCAGGTGATGAGGGTTGAAACCCAACACTGCGATGAGCAAACTCGTGAACCCTGCACATACCAAGTAGGCTGGCCACAATCGAGCGAAGCGCGAGACGCAGCCATGCCACGAAGTGCGTCCAGTCCCTGGAGGCGCGGAGTGGGTTTGTGTACGCTGTCTTGAGCCAAGGAGCTCCCATCAGGTCACTGCAGTGAACGCTGACCGGGGCATCGGCGACAAGGGTGCAGGGTCACCGTGTATTGGATCTAGTTAGAACTGTTGCCCTAACTATCAACAACTCTAGGTACCCGTGTCCAGGTGGAACGTCTTATCGTATGGTACCACTGGATAGCCCTTGGCCTTCCACGCCGCCAGGCCACCTCTGAGGAACTTGACCCGATTCAGGTCGATATTCGGCAACAAGCTCTGCGCCTTGAGCGCAATCGCGCGACTGGTTTTGTCACTGGGACAGGTGCAGTACACCACTAGCTCCTTATCGTTGGGGATAAGAGCTGGATTCTTTTCCGCATCCTGGGGCGAGATCCTGTGTGCGCCCTCGATGATTTCCGAGTCTGCCAATAAATCCAGGGGTTGCCGAACATCCAACACCAGTACCTCGTGGTGAGCGGCCAGGAGAGCGTGGAGCGCCTCCGGCGTAATGCTCAGCCGTTCTATCTCCCGGCGCGCCTTGATACGCCGCGTCCAGATCACGGCTAACCAGCCCCAGATAACAATCGCAATGACAGTCAGGATCAGGTTCACCTTTGGCCTCCTTGGATAGATAGCCGTTAGATTAGCAAGCCTGAGGAAATGATTCGAGACTGTTTCAAATAGCGGAAACTTCCAGGCTGGGTTCTTCCACTCGCACGGCGCCACCAAGAAATGTGACCGTCTTCCCGGGAACGGCCGCCGGCCGTTCACCAGGGACCACAACCCCCGCCAGGTTAAGCGGATCAGCCGCGGCCACCGTGATCGCTTCCTCCACGGCGTTCAGGCGGGTTTCCCGCAGGGATGCTACCGCCTCCGGGACCGCGAACTGTTCCCCGCCAAAGCCGCTGAGGAATCGGCCTCCGCGCACGTTTCCCCGGGCCTCGAGCCGGCGAAACATGCCCTGCAACTCTCGCCACCGGGGGATGGTAGTCTCCCGCTCCAGCACGTCCCGGAACACCACTCCGTAGCGCCGCAGCAGCATCCAGCAGGCGGACTCCAACTCCGCCTCACGCCGCTCTGCCTGCGCCCCTACGCTTTCGATCAACCCAGCCGACGGGTTGAGCAGGCACCACCGCCCAACCGTGTTTCGCTGCCGCTTCAGACCGCCCTGAAAGATGGCCTTACGCCGCGGGTCGATCAGCACTCGCAGGCTGTCGAAGCCGTCGGCTGTAACCAATCCGGCGGCCACCAGCTCCCACAGGGCGCGGTTCACTTGTTCCGCCGGAACGCCCAACAGCCGCACCAGGTCGCCGGCAAAAACCGCTCCATATTGAGCCAGATGGCCGCGCACCTGCCACGCCAGTTCGCTCAGGCAGGCCTGCAATGCTGGCTCCGGGATGGCGCGCTCCGCCAGGCAACGGTCCATCCAAAGCGCGTCCTCCCGCAGAAAAAAGGTCACCGGGGCCATGCTGGTCGGCACCACCCGTTTGGGAGCTGAAAAATCACTGCCATGGGTGGCAAAAGCCGGGTGAGGGGAGATGCGTCCCCATCCCACGACGCCCTCCAGGCACAACACATCCAGCCAGCGCGGATCGTACCCGGCAACCCGTTGCGGCAGGAGCGACCGCTCCCATTCGATGGCCGGCGCCTCAAAGCCCTCCAGCTGTCGTAGCGCTTCCAGTACCCCCGCCTCACCGCTCAATTGCGTGCGCGGAGCGACCCGCTGCCAACGCATCAACCACTGCATATAGACTGCGGGCGTGACCGGCTCGATTTGCTTGCGCAACCCGGCCAGCGTTCTCTTATGGATGCGCTGCAGCAGCCTGCGCTCGCACCACTCCACGTCCTCGTCGTTGGCTGCTGGGGCGCCTTCAAATACACCGCGCAGGATGCTTCCTTGCATCTCCATCACCAGCATGGCCGCCCAGATCGCCGCCGGCTCGATGCCCAGCCGAGCGCCGAGCGCCCGCGACGTGACGGGACCGAGCAGCGCCATCCATCCCTGCACCGCCTTGCGGACCACGTCGCCGCAAACCAACTCTTTTGCTTCCAGAGGGCAGGGAATCGGTTGCTCAATCTGCACCCCGGGCCATAAGAGTCGAAGATGCTCTACCCGTTCCGCCGCTACCACGTATCGTCGTCCGGCCTGTTCGGCCACCGTAGCCCGGCCGTGGAACTGGAGCCGTTCAAAGAATCCAGGCCAATGAACCGCTCCATCGATCGACTGAATCTCCTCCGGCACCACCACCAGGGAACAGAGCAAATCATGCAGTTCGTGCTCGTCGCGCACGTCGGGCCAGCACTCTTCCCGCAGCTCGGCAATCGCGGCAGGATCAAGCCGGCCCGCTTCGCCCAGCAACTTATCCGGAACCATGCCACGCATGCTCACCGCGCGCGCCCGGCGCTCTTCCAGCGGCGCATCGTCGAGGAAGGCATACGGGTTCGCGTTCAGCAGTTCATGGGCAAAGGCAGAGGGAACCGCACTGTCCACTGCGAGACAGCGAATTGCTCCCGTCCGGATCCCCGCCAGCAGTTCAATCAGTCCTTCCAGATCCATCGCCTCCGTCAATACATCCTTCATCACTTCCCGGATGAGCGGATGGTCGGGGATCTGGATATCGCCTTCAATGTTCTCCTGGCACGCAGCCACCTGGGGAAAAACGCTGGCCAGCAGGTCATCCGATCGCGTCCGCTGCACCTGGGGCGCAATGCGTTTGCCGTTATAAACCCGTAACAGTTGCAAACTGCGTCCGGCATCCCACCGCCAGCGCGCACGGAAAATCGGCGAATCGAGCGACGCCTGCTCCAGCAGCTCGGTCACCGTCTGCTCGGTGAGAAATTGGAAGACGTCGCTGAGCGGAAAGCTGTGCTGTTCGGCCAGCGAAATATTCAGTCCGTTGTCGGTTGCTGCCGCCTGTAGCTCAAAATTGAAACCGCGGCAGAACCGTTTTCTCAACGCCAGGCCCCAAGCCTTGTTGATTCGGCCGCCAAAAGGAGCATGCAGAATCAACTGCATCCCACCGCCCTCATCGAAGAAGCGTTCAGCGATGATGGTGTCCAGGGCAGGCACCACGCCCAGCACCGCGCGGCCGGCGACGATGTAGCCGATCATCTGCTCTGCGCCCGCGTCATCCACGGAGCACTCCTGCTTCAGCCAGGCCACCGTCTCCGCTACCTCGGGATGCGATTGGCTGATGTATCCCGGCATCACACTGCCGGTCCGTGCGCTGATCTCCTGGCGCAAGCTGGAGACGAAACGTGACAATTCAAACGTCCGCTGCGGAGCCTCACCCCGCCAGAAAGGCACATTCGGCGGTTGACCGTGCGCATCCTCCACCAAGACCCGTCCTGCGCTCTCGACACGCTGGATACGCCAGCTGGTATTGCCCAGCAGGATCACGTCTCCGGCTGACGATTCGACCGCAAAGTCCTCATCCAGGGTGGCGATCTGCACCCCTTCCGGCTGCACAATCACGGCGTAGAGCGCCGTATCGGGAATCGTCCCCCCATTCGAAACAGCGATGGTCCGCGCGCCTCGCCGCGACTGCATGCGGCCATTCACCCGGTCGCGCAGCAGGTACGACCCGTAACGCCCGCGGCTGGCCTCGATCCCATCCGCCAGCAGGCAAAGAATCTCGTCGTATTGTTTGCGCGTGAGACTTTTGTAAGGGTGTGCCCGGCGCAACACCTCGTACAGCGCGTCTTCTTCCCAGGGTTCGGCGGCGCACGCGGCGACAATCTGTTGCATCAGCACATCGATCGGGCAGTCAGGAATTTCCAGCTGATCCAGCACCCCGGCCCGCATGGCACGGATCAACGCCGAGCACTCCATCAGGTCGTCGCGCGTGGTCACGAAGAACCGCCCCTTGGGAATGGCCCCGCGCCAGTGGCCGGCGCGGCCCACTCGCTGCATGGCCGCGGCAATCGCCCGCGGAGAATTTACCTGGCACACCAGGTCGATGCTGCCGATATCGATGCCCAGCTCCAGCGAGGCGGTGGCCACCAGGAGCCGGATCTCCCCGTTCTTGAGCTTCCGCTCCGCCTCGAAGCGAAGTTTTCGCGACAGGCTCCCGTGGTGCGCGGCCACGTTTTCCGGGCCCAGTCGCTCACCCAGGCAGAAAGCCAGCCGTTCCACCATGGCCCGCGTGTTGACGAACACCAGCGTCGACCGGTGCTGCAGCGCCAACTCTGCCAGCCGTTCGTAGATGTCGTCCCAGATCGAGTTGGTCCCGACCGATCCCAGTTCCTCATCCGGCACCTCGATCGCCAGGTCGAGTGCACGGTGTTGACCCACCTGCACGATGGCCACTTCCGGTCCGCGCTGTCCGCCTAAGAAGCTGGCGACGAGCTCGATCGGGTTCTGGGTCGCGGAAAGTCCGATGCGCAGCGGCGGCTGCGACCTTCCACGAATCATGGCGCCCGGGCTCAGCCGGTTCTCTCCGCACACCAGGGCGTCGAGTCGTTCCAGGGTGAGTGTCAGGTGTGAGCCGCGCTTGTCATCGGCGACAGCGTGGATTTCGTCCACAATCACGGTCTCAACCGAGCACAGATTTTGCCGGCTCTTCTCGGCCGTCAGCAGAATGTAGAGCGACTCCGGCGTGGTGACGAGAATGTGTGGTGGGCGCTTGAGCATGGCCCGCCGTTCCGCGGGCAGGGTATCCCCGGTGCGCACCGCCGTCCGAATAAGAGGGCACAAGTAGCCGCGCGTCAGCGCTAGTTCCTGAATCTCCCGCAGCGGGATTTCCAGGTTCTTCTGCACATCATTGCTGAGTGCTTTAAGCGGGGAGATGTAGACCACCGCGGTGGTTGCCGGGAGTGAGCCATCGATAGCCTGCCGAATCAGCTTGTCGATGCAGATCAGAAACGCGGCCAGTGTCTTCCCCGAACCCGTCGGGGCGGAAATCAGCGTCGGCCGCGCGGCGAGGATCGGCGGCCAGCCCAGTTCCTGCGGAGACGTGGGGGTATCAAACTTGGCAACGAACCACTCCCGCACCACAGGATGCGCCCAAGCCAACGAGCCAACACTTTCGGCTTCGGGAATGCAAAGTTGGAGGGCCATACCTCAATCTTAAAGCCAGTACTGCAGGCTCAGGGGGCTGAGGGACGTTCCTGATGCGCCGAGAATTGCAGCGTTGAGCACCTTGCCCTTTGCCATCTCGCGAAGCACCAACGAGGTGCGCCGGAGCACCCCAATTGGGTCTATCGCTTCACTTTCTAGGGGAATGCTCTGGCACGGCTTCAGCCGTGTCCCACCTAAACCCCGTGGGTCGGGGAGGTAGGTCCGGGCTTTACAAATTGCGGGAAAACTCGAACGAAAACCAATCCAAAATGCTTTAGGCTAGGGAAATACTCTGGACGAAGGGCACGGCTTTAGCCGTGCCGTAATAGCCTGCGCGCATGACGGCTTCAGCCGCTGAGGTACGCTTTTCCTGAAGGCCTGGAAAAAACTCGCAGCCGAGGGGAAACCCATCAAAATCATCCGCCCCGTACGCCCCTGAGTACCCTCTCCATCCTGTGTCCAAAACCCCGCGTAGCCGCTAAGGATGGTAGTTACCAATAAGGTGCGCGGAGGGCAAGGTCGCCCTCCCTCACACCAAACCAGTCAACTCACAGGAAGCCGTGCTTCTTATTCGTGTGCCAGTTCGAGTCTTCCTTCTTCAACGCCGGAGGAGTCGTCTTCCCCCAAAGCGCATGGTTCCAGGTCACGGCCTGCAGTCCATCATGGCTGGGCTGAAACAACATGGGCGCATCGGCAGGTTTGTCACCTACGGCGTCGAACTTGATCGTGATCTGGCTTCCGGCATCGGACCAGTGGCCAAAGGTAGTGATCGCCCCTTTGCCCATATCCTGAGTGACCGTAGCCGTACCGTCCGGGCCCAGGCTTACGCTGAATGCAGGGCCGGCAGGGCCGGCCGCATCCGTCGTATCCGGAGCTTCGGAACTATAGATCCCCGCATAATGTGAGAAGGGGGAGCCGAAAACAGGACCTGTGACCAGCGCCAAAACTGCGATGGCGCCGGCTAAACGCAGCGGAAAGTGTTTGGTAGTTCTCATAGCGTTCCCATCATTGCGCTAGCCTGAGTTGAAGGCAAGATGCAGTGTGAAAACGAAAGTTGTATCCGAACCAGCCGCCGCGTCATGCGCGTCCTTAGAATGAGGCTATGGATTTTTCTGCCGCTGAGCGTGCCCGCCGCATTCGCCTCGTACTCTTCGACGTAGACGGAGTTCTCACCGACGGCAAGATCTGGTCGCTGCCCACCACCATCGAAGTCCCCGCGGACAAGACATTCGAGCCCAAGGGATTCCACGCCCACGACGGGATCGGCATCTCTCTGGCCCGCATCGGCGGCATTCACACTGGCGTGGTCACCAAGCGGACCTCGGAAACCGTGGCCCAGCGCGCCCGCGCCCTGCGCATGGACTACGTCTACATGGGCCAGGACTACAAAATACGTGCGGTCAGCGAGATTATGCAGCGCGGCTCATTCACTCTCGAGCAGATCGCCTACGTGGGAGACGATGTGATCGACCTCCCGGTCATGCGCGTGTGTGGACTGGCCATCGCCGTTGCCAACGCCCGTGACCAGGTGAAAGCCGCCGCCCACTACGTCACTCCCCATCCAGGTGGGGAAGGCGCCGGGCGCGACGCCATCGATTTCATCCTGCAGGCTCACGGGATCCTCGATCGGTGCATCGAGGAGTACATCGACGAGCACCGCGCCGCCGCAGCCCCCGGACCGCCATGACCGCCACCCTCGCTGGCGTATGCTATCTCTTTGGGTTGAAAGATGATGTTGTACCCTTTTCCATTTCTCTCAGGCGCAGGAGCGTGGGCAAACTGATGTGCATTCCCTCTGTTCGCAGGTCCTTTTCATTCCTTCTTTTTATTCTTCTTTCAACCTCACCTGCGTGGCGCCCGGCGACGGCCCAGACCTTGAAGAACATAGATGGTGCGGTAAGCGTCTTTGGGCAATCTACCGGGACCACGAATGGCAATGACATTCGCGACGACCCGACCGAGTCCATGGGCGCGCTCGCGACCGTCCGGCAATCGTTTCATCCCTGGTTGGGCTACGAGGTTAATTACGCCTATACCCGTTTCAGCGAGAGGTTTTCCACCATCCCTTTCGGCGTGCAGAACAACGTGCACGAGGTTTCCGTCGCCTACTTGCTGCAAGGGCCGACCCTTCCGATCCTCGGCTTGCAGCCATTTGCCACAGTCGGAGCGGGAGCGCTCATCTTCCTGCCCACCACCGTCGGCGGGCAAAAATACAACCAGCAGACGCGTGTGCCGCTGCTTTACGAAGTCGGCGTGAACCACCCGATCTTTACCTCCCACCTTGGACTGCGATTCCAATACCGCGGCCTGCTATACAAAGCGCCGGACTTCAACGCACCACTATTAACAACCAACGCCAGGCGGCAGACCTCCGAACTGAGCCTGGGTGCCTATCTGCGCTTCTAGGAGAAGAACGATGAGCCACACGCGCACTCGAAGCCTGATCCTGACCTTCGCCCTCGTCTTATGCGTGCCGTCGTTGTTGGCGAAACCAGAGGCAAAGAAGTGGGTCGGCACCTGGGCGTCGGCGCCTCTCCTGGATGCTCACGCCAAGAACGCTGAAGACCTTCTCGCCGCAGGCACGCAATCCGGCGCCACTCTGCGCGAAGTCATCCACGTGAGCATGGGCGGAGACATGGTCCGCGTGCGGTTCTCCAATCTATACGGAACCAGCCCCCTGGTCATCGGCGCGGTGGAGATCGCACAGACTCTCAAGGGAGTAGCGATCGTTCCCGGCACCAATAAAGCCGTGACCTTTAACGGGCAGCCTTCGGTCTCCATTCCTCCGGGCGCTCTCGTGGTCAGTGATCCCACGTCCTTTAAGCTTGCTGCTCTTTCCGACCTGACCGTCAGCTTCTTCCTGCCCAACCCAACCGGTCCGGTGACCGAGCATCAACTGGGCAACGCAACCAGCTACCACGTGACCGGCAATGTAGTTTCCAGCGCTAGTCTGGAATCGCCTACCACCGCCACCAGCTGGTACTATCTCAACGGCCTCGATACCCTTGCCGCTGCCGGTGCAGGAGCAGTCATCACCATCGGCGACTCCATCACCGATGGCGCCAAGTCAACCATCGACACCAACCAGCGCTGGCCGGATGAGCTGGCGCGGCGTCTCCAGGCCGACCCGAAATATCGCAACCTTTCGGTATTGAATGAGGGCATCAGCGGAAACAAAATCTTGCTGGATGGTGCCGGCCCCAATGCTCTGGCGCGGTTCGATCGCGATGTGCTTGCTCAGAGCGGAGCGAAGTATCTCCTTATCCTCGAAGGCATTAACGACATCGGTCGTTTGCATGGCACGCCCGATGCCGGCCTTACCGCAGCCGACCTGATCTCCGCCCTCCACCAGATGGTCGTGCGTGCACACGCACACGGCATCGCAGTCATCGGCTGCACCCTCACCCCGTATCACGGCGCCGGCTACTACACTGAAAACGGCGAAGCCATCCGCAAAGCCGTAAATGACTGGATCCGCACCGGCGGCGTTCTCGACGGCCTCGTCGACTTCGAGGCCGCCGTCAGAGACCCCAACCATCCAGACACATTTCTGCCCAGCGTTGACCCCGGCGACCACCTCCATCCGAACGATGCCGGTTACAAGGCGATGGGCGATGCAATCGACTTAAAGCTCTTCACCCTTAAGCCAAAGCAGCCTTGATAGCGATCGTGACCCTCACTCGACCAAACTGGCTCCGTGGGGACACCGCGAAGGGATCCCCAATGGCTCTTCACCCTCCGTGGCTTCTTAAGGAAACAGCGAAGGGTGCCCCAGGTCTCGCTTTTGAGACCTGGGATCCGTGCAACCGATCCCAAAGGGAAACCCCAGGATGTTTCCTCCGGTTTTCGCGGAAGTTCGCGCGCACCGCGAGCAGCGTAGCGTGGCTGCTGTCCGCATCGATCCTTACCGCGCAAACAAACCCGCAGCGGCCGCACATCCTCGGCGTGGCGCACATCGCCGTCTTTGCCCACGACTACGAGAAGTCCCGCTCCTTCTACGGGGACTTTCTAGGTTTCGAAGAGCCGTACTCCCTCAAGAATAAAGACGGTTCCCCTTCCCTGACCTTCTTCAAGATCAACGACCATCAATACCTCGAGCTCTTTCCAGAACGAGAAGCCAACTCCGACCGGCTGAATCACATTTCTCTCGAGACCGACGACATCGAAGCGCTGCGACTCTATCTTGCGTCGAAAGGCGTCAAGGTACCCGATCACGCCCAACAGGCAAGAATCGGAAACCTCAGCTTTAACATCATCGATCCCGCCGGACACCAGGTGGAGATGGTGCAGTACATGCCCGCTGGAAAAACCGTAGCCGCGTACGGCAAATACATGAGCGACAGGCGCATTTCCAGCCACATGACGCACGTCGGACTGATCGTTACCCAACTGGATCCGGAGTACAAGTTCTACACCGAGATACTTGGCTTTAAGGAAACCTGGCGAGGCAGTTCATCGGGAACCGTGCTCTCCTGGGTCAATCTCAAGGTCCCCGACGGCGACGACTACATCGAATTCATGCTCGCGAAAAACGCGCCTGACCCGACTCACCGAGGCTCCGCGCATCATCTTTGTCTGCAGGTTCCCGATGTTGCAGCAAGTGTGGAGACGCTGAAGACCAGGCCGTACTTCAAAACTTACGATCATCCCATCGAGATGCGTCTCGGCACCAATCGCAAGCGCCAGGCCAATCTGTTCGATCCTGACGGAACCCGGACCGAACTCATGGAACCCCACACCATCGACGGCAAGCCCACGCCTTCATCCACGGCGCCGCCCCCGGAATAGATACACGGTTTCGGGTTGAAGCCGTATAAAACTTCCATTACTATTGGGTCATAGACGGTACTTTTGTAACCATTGGGATCCCGCAAGTACGCATCTTAAGCCAGTGGGAGAGAAATTTTATGAACGCCTATTGTGTCATCCTTTGCCGCCAGCCCTTTGTCAACCCTGCGTATCCGCGCACCAAGCGCTATTACGTCGGAGCACCCACGGCTGATCGCGCCATTCTTGCCGCCGCTGACGACAACCCGCATTTCCGTGTCATGGGTGTTGAGCATAGCGATGTCTATCCCCCTCTTCCGCAAAACGATCCCACACCCAGGACCTCCTCGGTCTGGCGGGCTGCTTGAACTCAGACCTCGTTCCTTAAGGGTCAGCGGGCTCCCCTGGCAGCCATTCTTTGACTCTGGCCAGGAACTCACGTTCAGGCATCGGGTTTGCGGAGCGGCTTCCGTTCTGTCGCGGCTCCTTCAGCAGTTCACAAAGCTGGTGAAGCGGCCTTTACCCGTTCAGGAGTAAAAGGCAGTTCCCGCACCCGCGCACCGGTAGCATTGAAGATCGCGTTGCCAATCGCAGCCGGAGTCACCGTGATCGCCGTCTCACCCGCGCCCGTCGCGGGAACATCCTTGGGCCTCACGAACACACTCTCGATCACCGGTATCTCGTAATCAAGGTGCAAGCTTTGATAGCTCCTCCAATCGACCGACGTAATGCGCCGGTCGTCCCACGTGACCTCCTCCACCAAAGCACGGCTCATGCCTTGCAGGATCCCACCCTCGATCTGGTTTCTAAGCCCATCCGGATTCGAGATAGGCCCACAATCCAAAGCCACAATAAATCGCTTTGGCTGAACTAAGCCCGTGTCGAGATCTACTGTGACGTCTGCAACCAGGGCGGCATAGCCGTTCTCTCCCTCGTAAGCCACGCAGGCGATGCCACGTCCACGCACCACTCCTGTTTTGACCGCATCGGGTGTCGGCGAAACGCGCGCGTTCCACTTCGAAGCCTCCGCGGCGGCCTTCAGAACGCCGATCGTTCGCGAGTCGCGCAAATGTTTCAAGCGGAAGGCCACCGGGTCAGCCTTCGCATGCGCACACAGCTCATCCATAAAGCATTCGTTGGCAAACGTGTTCTGGATCCGTAAAGGTGAGCGCAACGGTCCGGTGAAGAACGGAGACCGCACCGTATGCGTGAGCGCGCGCTCACTGCGGATCGTTCCACCACCGCCGCAGGCGCCCCCAATACATCCCGCGAAGTAGGAAGGCACAATATTGCTCTGATTGCGTAGCTTCCCGGTGGGTGGTTTTGCAGGCCCTGGCTCCAGCGGTTCCGGTGGGTAGCCAGCCAACATACCGCTGATCACATTGCCCGGCTGATCATAGCCCGGCCGATTGCCCAACGAAGCTACCCAGCCCTCCCGGTCCCAGGCGACGATGTGGCCGTCAGGCGTAATCCCGGCTCGATGCTCGACCACGCAAGCCGAACCCAGGTTCTCCCACATCATTTCGTCCTGGCGCGAGAACTGAAGCCGCACAGGTCTTCCCACTGCTTGAGACAGCAAGGCGGCATCGAACGAAACCGCATCAGCGCCGTTCAGTCCATAGCATCCGGATCCTCGTTTGTAGATCACCCGGACGCGATCGGCCGGCAAACCCAGCAGCTCGGCCACAATACTCCGCGTTGGATAAGCCGACTGGGTCGGAGACCACACCGTGGCACCGTCTGCCTTCACATCGGCCACCGCGCACGATGCGCCCACCGATCCGTGCATTTGATAAGGGTAGGTATACCTTGCCCGCACCAAGCTGCCGGCGGTAGTAAGTTGCGCCTCAACGTCCCTGGAGTCGACGCTCAAGACATCGTGCGAGGGCTGCCCTTGCAGGTGTTCGAAGAAAGTCTTCTGAGCCGGCAAAGAAGGCCCGGGACTCCACCGCACCACCAACTTGCGCGCGGCAACAACTGCCTGGTATTGCGTCTGCGCGACCACACCGACGAAGTCTTTGCGCACCACCACCTTCATCACGCCGGGAAGATCGCGCACTGACTGCTCATCCACATGGGCCACGGTGGCCCCCATCTCCGGCGGCCGCACCACGCGGCCGTGCAGCATGCCATCGACGCGAAAATGATGAACAAACTCGAACTGGCCGGTCATGAGGGCGACTCTGTCCAAAGAGGGAACTGGCTTGCCCAAAACCGTCCACTGCGCTTGAGATCGCCGCTTCGCCGTGGGGTCCAACGGCAGATCAAAATGTTTGCTCCCAATAAGATCTTCGTACCGGACCTGGCGCCCTGACCTGCCTTTGATGACGCCGTCTTCCGCGCTCAGATGGTCGACCCCTTCGCCCAGCCTTTGGGCCGCAAGGCCAACCAGAGCTTCGCGCGCCGTGGCTGCGGCCTGAGCGAGATTTTCCACGTTGAAATTCGTCGGCGTTGACTGACTGCCGGACGTGGTTCCTTGATCCGGAGTGACCGCTGTATCGCACTCGATCAGCTTCACGCGCGTAATCGCAACGCACAGTTCCTCCGCAATGAGTTGCGTCTGCGCAGTAAAAATCCCCTGACCAAAATCACACTTTCCCGTGTAGGCGGTGACCATGCCGTCGGCGCCGATCGATAACCAGGAATCAAGCTTGCTGGGATCAACCGAGGAAGGATACTTGCGTGACCTTCCCTGGCCAAGCGCCACGGGCGCAGCACAGAAGCTCACCATCAGGGCGCCACAACCCTTTAAAAAGTCACGACGCGACGGAGCCATGTCTTTTCGCCTCACCATATTTTCGAATGGCCCGCAGCATGCGGACATGCGTAAAGCAGCGGCACAGAACTCCCCTAAGAGCTTCGCGGATCTCCTGATCGCTGGCCTCGGGGTTTCTATCGAGAACAGCCTTCGCCGTCAGGATGACGCCGCTGAGGCAATACCCACACTGCGCTGCCCCCTCTTCAATGAAAGCCCGCTGAATAGGATGAGGCTTTTCCGGCGTCCCCAGCCCTTCCAGGGTAGTGACCTCCGCCTGGCCAACCGCTCTCACCGGCATTACGCATGACCGGACCGCCTGCCCGCGCAAGATAACTGTGCAGGCTCCGCACTGCCCTAGACCGCAACCAAACCGCGGTCCCCGCAACCCAAGCTCATCATTCAGCACGAACAGCAGCGGAGTCGCGGGATCGACCTCCACATCGTGCTCACCGCTGTTCACCTTAAGCGTGATCTTCAACCCCGGCACCATCCTTCGCCCTTTTTGGTCAGCAAACAATCTTTTTTGTCCGCCAGCCATTTCATCCCGGTCGCTTCTCCATCGCCGGCAGATATATATTCCGTTTTGCCGTCGCGTGTGAATCGAATACGATTACCGTCGGCAAATCCAGCAAAGCTCTTCGGGCCATCCAGATCCTGAATAACAACAACGTATTGTGCACCCGTCTTTGAGATTTGGAGGAAGGTACCCTCGGGTCCATCCCAACGCCCAAGCCATCCATCCGTCGGATCCTGCACGGCCCTGTTCTCCGGCGACAGCGAGCCGTGGTCGCGGCAGCCAGCCAACGAAAACAGCACCGCAAAGCTTCCCGCGGCCAACCAGGCTTTCATCATGAACGCTTCCTCGTCTAAAGATCGCCCTGAGCCCCCGCTCGAGGAGCAGCTGTCTCACTTTCCACAGATGCCGAAATCACCAACCCAGCGGCAACGCACTCCAACAGGATGCGTGTTCCCAATCCTGGGTTGGATACCCCGAAGACCCACACGATCGCACCGATCGCCCCTCCTGCCACCCCGCCGAGCAAGAAACGCCTCAACGACCGGCCAGGAACTCCGCACAGGGCAAAAATCCCAATCGTGAACAAGCCGCTGAGTAAAATCTCAGCGCCGCCCAGTTCTATCTCACGAATCGGTAGCGAGCCCGGAAGCCAATGCATTCCACGTCTCGGTAACCGGGGTCTTTGCGCGCCAAGATCCGCTTGCGCCGCGAGCTTGCCGTCCACGTACAGCCTGGAAATACGCCCATCGTAAACCGCTGCCACAAGATAGGTGTGACCTAACGAGAGAACAGGTCCGGAGTATAGAGCAGGCTCCGATCCGTTCAGCCCGGAGCCGGGGGTCCGAAGCCGGAAAGTGAGCGTGTTTCCCATTTGCCCCAACATGAAGTTACGGCTCACCGGATTCAGAGAATAGGTGACAATGCGCGCCGGGCCACTCTGTTCGAGGTTGTTCGTCCGCATCCGAACCACGAGAGTGAGCTGATTTGCGCTCACCAGTTTTTTGTAAAGCGCGAGCTCCTCCTGACTGGAAAGTAGCAGACGGCCAAAACGCGTCGTTGAGGCCGTAAGCTGCATCGGACCAACGATGGCTGCCCCAGGCAACTCTGTGGTTTGGCGTGTCAGATCGCTGACTTGGGCTGGAGACATCGCAAACGGATAAATCGCAAGTTCTGAGATGGTTCCTGACCACGGACGATCTCCGGTTAATTCATTCCCGGCTGCCAGGTGAAACGCCGGGCTCCAATTTGAGAAATCCGACGCTGGCCGGTGGTGCAGGAGCATCAACGTGCCGAGAATCGCGATCGGAATAGCCGCGACCATGACTGGCCGGTAAAGCCGCAACGACCGCGGGTCATGGGCCGTGCGAAGAAGCAGTCGCGCGATCAGGTAGCCGATGACAGCTCCGCAGGTATTACTCGCAATATCCAGGAAAGACGGGATCCGGTCGACGTAACCAAGCTGCACCACCTCGGCACACGTCGACAAACAAAGGCCGAAGAGGAAGGCTCGGATGAGAGACGTACCCCCTAGGGCGATCCCCAGGGGCATATAGAGGATGAGATTGTTAACAAAGTCGGCGCTGTTGAAGATGTCCTGGATGTAGCTGAGTGAAGGATGTCTCAGTCCGGTCGGAATCATGGTGGCAGCGACAATCAGGGCGATGGCAGGAGCCAACAGTCGAAGGCGAAGTCGCGGTAGCGTCAATAGATTCAATGGGCGTAACGAAGCTTGTTAACCCAGTGTAGCTTGAAGACTCGGATCACAGCGCCTTGCGATACACCAGAAACCCCGACTCTTTCGCCACCTTGTCGTACAGTTTCATAGCGGTCATGTTGGTCTTATGAGTGTTCCAATACACCCTGCTGCATCCTGCATCGACCGCGCATCGATAAACCTGTTCGATCAGCGCGCGCCCCACGCCTCTTCCTCTGGAGGCTTCAACTGTGAACAGGTCCTGCAGATAGCAGACTGGTCCCAGCGACGTGGTGCTGCGATGAAACAGGTAATGCGTGAGACCAAGCAACTGATCCCCTTGCTCTGCGACCAGGGCGTGTATCGGTTCGTATCCATCGAAGAAGCGCGCCCACGTCATGTTTGTGATGGCATCTGGCAACGCGGTCTCCCCTTTGCGGCCGTAGAACGCGTTATATCCATCCCACAGCGGTTTCCATCTCGCAAAATCCTTCTGCTGCACTGCCCTTACCTGCAATCGATCGTTCAACCTGTTACCTCATTTGAACAAGTACTCAAAACGTCGACTCAATCTTAAATGCATACCTAAATGAAACCGCCGCTGGAGCGAATGCCTGAGGCCCATCCGAAACCCGAAGGAAAGTTGAGAAGGGTGCCCCAGGTCTCGCTTTTGAGACCTGGGATCCTCCTAGTGAAGGCCCATCGTGCTATCCGTACCCGTCAATAAAGGTGCCGGGGAGAACCTCATCGCGCCTTACTGAGAAGCAGGCATGGAGGAGAGCGCCCGCAGACTCCTCAGCAAGCGATCCGAATCGCCATCTTCCAGGAGAGCCTCAACTTCCAGGCTGGTGCGCTCCCAAACCGGCACAGCCTTGGCCAGCAGCAGCGCACCCTTCCGAGTCAGGCTCGCCCGTCGGCCACGCTGGTCGGAAGGATCGATGGTCAACTTGATAAGCCCGCGCCGCTGCAGCGGTTTCAGGGCAGCGGTCAAGGTTGTCCGGTCCATGCCGAGCAGCGACGCCACCGGCCCCATGCCCGGAGGCTCGGGACGATTCAGCGACATCATCAGCGAGAATTGGCCGTTGGTCAGTTCGAGTGGCCGCAGTGCCTCGTCGAACCGCCGAGCGAGGGCCCGTGCAGCCCGCTGCACATGGAGACAGAGGCAACAGTCGCGAACCCGCAGCGTCGTCTCAAAAGGAACAACCGCCAGTCTTGACATGGCTCTAATATGTTGATATCAACAAATACTGTCAACCCTTTCCGGCGGTATCATCCAGCCGAGGACCAGATGCGACCATCCGTCTGGCCGGAGAGCGGACGCGGGCCCAGTGCCGTTCCAAGGCAAAGCCATCTGCCCCAAGGAAACCCCCATGTCATTCCTTCACGATTTGAAAATTGCATTACGCTCCTTGTCGCGGGCTCGTGCGCTATGGATCACCGTCGCCTTTACCTTAGCCCTCGGTATCGGCGCCAACGCCGCCATCTTCAGCGTGGTCCGCGCCGTGCTCCTGCGGCCGCTCGCCAATCGCGATGAAGGCCGGCTGCTTTACATACGCCAAAGCGCCCCAGGCATCGGTGAGGACGACGCCGCGTTCTCCATTCCGGAAATTCAGGACATCGGCCACGGACTGAAAACCATCAAGGAGCTAGGCACATTTTCCGAGATGGACTTCACCGTCGTCGGCCTCGGCACGCCGCGCGAAATCCATGGCGGTGTCGTCGATGGCAACTACTTCGACGTGATGGGACTTCACCCCGTGATGGGACGCTTGCTGGGCCCCTCTGACGATGGTCCCAATGCAGCTGGCGCCGTAGTGCTGACTTATCGATTCTGGAGTACGTCCCTCCACTCTGACCCCACCTTGATTGGAAAATCCGTGCGCCTCGACACCGGCGAAGGAGGGCGTACCGCGGTCATCGTTGGTGTCCTGGAACCGTCGGTACCCTATCCGGTAGAGACCGAGATCATCTCCAACATCGTCACCAGCCCCCATCACTTATCCGCCACCATGGTGACCGGCCGCTCCCACCGCATGACGGAAGTGTTTGCCCGGCTCGCTCCCGGCGCAAGTCTCGACGCCGCACGCAACGAACTCCGCACCGTTCACGCCGCCATGCTGGCCGCACATCCCGAGGAGTACAAACCCAACGATCACTACCAGATCTCCGTAACCCGGATGCACGACCAGCTTAATTCTCGTGCCAACACCATCCTCTGGGTGCTCTTCGCCGCCTCCACTCTATTGTTCGTGATTGCCTGCTCGAACGTTGCCAATCTTGTACTGGCTCGAACCGCGCGTCGCGAGTCTGAATTGGCCGTGCGTTCCGCGTTGGGAGCCACCGCCACCGCGCTTCGCCGCTCGCTGTTGGCGGAAAGCATCGTGCTCTCCGGCACCGGAGCATTGGCAGGGCTGCTCATCGCCGCGCCCATGGTCGCTGTCCTCGGCCGTTATGCCGCGCGCTTCTCTGCGCGCGCCGATGGCCTGACCCTTGATCTCACATTGGTATGGATTGGCATCGCCCTCGCATTGATTGCCGCAGTCTTCCTCGCCTTTGTTCCCCGCCTGCCCTCTGCCGATTCATCGCAAGGCCTTGGGCTCAGCAGCAGCGGAACCCGCGTGACCACAGGCAGCAGCCGGCGCCTCAGCCTTTTCGCCGTTACCCAAATCACCGCCTCGTTTCTGCTGCTTGCCGGAGCCGGCGCCCTGATCAAGACTCTGCTCGTGCTGGAACGCACCCAGCCGCCATTCGACACCGCCCGTGTCTTGGCGGTGAACTTGCCCGTGATGTCCTACGGCCGAACCCCCGAGCAGGTGCGTCAGTTCTATCGCGACGTGGAGCGCCGAGTCAGCTCCATACCCGGAGTCGAGCACGTGTCTTCCGGCTTCGGCGTTCCCTGGCGCGATGCCAGGGCATTGAACATCAATTTCATGTTTGCCATGGATGGTGCAGCCCGGGAGAACGGTCAAAGTGATTTGCGCGCACGCTTCCGTTCCATATCTCCCGGATTCTTCGAAACCCTCGGCGTGCCCCTTAGCCAGGGCCGCGATTTTAGAGACACTGACCGCGATGGCTCTGAACGTGTCGTCATCATCAGCCAGAGCGTGGCCCAGAAACTCTTTCCCGGCCAACAGGCGCTCAATCGCAATCTCCGCTGGACCGACCCGGTGATGAGGTTCGTCGGTATCAGCGAGAAGCCCCGGCGCATCATCGCCGTCGTGCCTGACGTCGATGACGAAAGCATCATTCCTCAACCAGCCATGACCATCTATCAGCCTTCTGACCAGGAAGGATGGGGAGGCCGGCTGTTTGTGCGTGCCGCGGGTGATCCCTACGCACTGGTACCTATCATCACCCGCACCATTCACGATATGGCGTCGGACCAACCAGTAGAGCGAGCCAGCACCCTCGAAGACATCCGTGCGGAAGTGTTAACTCCCAACCGTTTGAACGTGATTGTGTTCGGCGGATTCGCCGGTGTGGCCCTCTTGATTTCCGTGGTGGGCGTAGCCGGTGTGCTCGCCTTTTCCGTAAGCGGCCGCGCCCGCGAGTTCGGCATCCGCATGGCGTTGGGCGCCAATCCGCGCACCATTCTCACCAATGTTCTTCGCGAAGGCCTCGCGATGGCCTCGATCGGAGTAGCCATAGGCCTGGGCCTTGGTTTTGTCTTCGCACGCGTGGTCGCAAGGTACGTCGCGGATGCGCAACTCCCGGGCGCCCTCTCTTTGATCTCGTCCGCTGCAGTCATTCTGGCTGCCGCAGTCATCGCCTCAGCTGTCCCAGCAGCACGCGCTGCCACAGTCAACCCGGTGGAGGTGCTGCGCTCGGAGTAATCCATCTCCGTGGAAACTAACAGAGTCCGAGGGAACTGGACGGGTGCCCCACGTTCGCCTCAGCGTACGTGGGCCGAAAACGAAGGGGCATAGCCCCCACGATCGCTTTTACTGAATGCAATCACCCACTTTTCCTTAAAACCACGACCCTCCCCTTTGTCGTCCCGAGCGCAGCCGAGGGATCTGCAGTTCCGCGGACCTTTCTTGGAAATACCGAATTCGCCTTCAAAATGAATTGTCATCTCGACCGGAGCGCAGCGTAGTGGAGAGATCTGCGGTTTCTCTCTGGGCGGAAACCCACTTCCTATATGGTGGTGATGATTTTCATCATTCCTCTGAATGGGTCCACTCGCCATGTCTGCAACCCGTTTCACTCGAACCGCGCGTCTGCTCTCTTTCCTCCTCCTGACCGTCAATCTCGGCGTTGTAACCTGCGCCGCCGCCGACGATCCAGAAGTGGGCTCCCTGAACAAGCAAGAGCGCCTCGACTGGTTCAGCGATCAGGGCTTTGGCCTCTTCATCCATTGGAGCGTGGACAGTCAACTAGGCGTGGTCATCAGCCATTCCCTGGTCGGCGCATCCCCTGAATACACTGACCGCTTCTTCGGAGAACTGCCAAAAACCTTCGACCCCTATAACTTCCGTCCAATGGATTGGGCTCGACTAGCGCACCTGGCCGGCATCCGCTACGTGATGTTCACTACCAAGCACCACTCCGGCTTCGCCATGTTCGACACGGCGACCACTGCCTTCGGCATTATGAATACCCCCTTTCATCGCGACATCACGAAGGAGATCTTCGACGCCTTTCGTTCCCAGGGCATCGCCGCGGGCGTTTACTATTCGCCCGATGATTTCTGGTGGCTCCATCAGAACGGAAAAACCATTGAGCGCGCGGTCCCGGGCGTTCAGCCGCGCAACAACCCCGGCCTGATGGAATACGACCAGACCCAGCTCCGCGAACTGCTCACGCATTACGGAAAAATCGATGCACTCTTCCTTGATGGGGAAGCCGTCGGTCTCCGCGATCTCGCGTGGAAGCTCGACCCTGACATCATCGTCACTCGCGGAGCCATCAAAACCCCCGAGCTCACCGTCCCCGGAATGCCCCTGCCCGGCGCCTGGGAAACCAACATGACCATGGGCACTTCTTGGCAATACCAACCGCAAAATGAGCACTACAAATCGGGAGGAGAGCTGATTCGCCTGCTGATCCAGACCCGCGCCAAGGGCGGCAACTTCCTCCTCAACGTAGGTCCCAAGCCCAACGGCGAACTCCCGATCGAAGAAGAAGAGCGCCTACGCGAAATAGCTCTCTGGATGTTCGTGAACTCCGACGCCATCTATTCCGTGAGGCCCTGGGTCATCACCAACGAAGGCGACATCTGGTTCACGAAAAAGAAAGACGGGCAAGCCCTCTACGCCATGATCGAATCCGACACCCCATGGCCGCGCGCCACCTGGAAGGAATTTACCCTGCACTCAGTCCGAGCGACAGCGAAGACCGAAGTCAGCGTACTCGGCCAAAATGACCAGGTCGTTGAGTACCATCCTGAGATCAAGCCCCTCTCCACCTGGCACCAGGAAAAGGATGGCCTGCACGTGCGCGTGATGCAGACCCAACGCCTGCAGGATAACTTCCACTGGCCAAACCCAGCGGTGCTAAAAATCACCAACGCCGAGCCCGCCTTCACTCCGCCCCACGTACAGACCACCGGCTCAATTGCTGAACCATCCGGACAGCAGGAGACGCTGCAAGGCGAGGTGCTCGATATGGGTGACAGCGCAACCCTCCAGGTCAACTTTGAATACCGACCGATTCTCGGCGAGGATGTCAATTCGCGTACCACCCCCTGGACGGCGACGCCGGCACAAAGCATATCGAAGCCCGGCGCTTTCGCCGCCCACATCGACGGCCTCTCCCCAAAAGGCACGTATGAGTTTCGGGCCGTCATTCACCATCCGCTGCTAGCGCTCTACGGTGCGGAGATCGCCATGAAGCGTTAGCAGCGGCCTCGGGCACATCGTTGCTTTGCCAAACCTGACCAAAATAATTTCCCGAGACACCGCTCTGATGCTTTGTAGTAGGGCACGACTTTAAGTCGGGCCGCAAATGATTGAGAATACGTCGGGCTTTAGCCCCCGCGATGGCGCATCCTGCACGAAATGCTCGTCCGCGCCGCAAGGGCTAAACATCTTGAGGGAAAAAGCGTCCCTCAACGAAGGGCACGGCTTCAGCTTCAGCCGTGTCCCCATGAGCCTGCGGCTCACCCAAGGTGATGAAAACCATCGGATTCGCCCATGATGGTTCTAAAAGGTTTAGATGTCGTTTTCGACTGTGCCGTAAATGCATGCGCACTTGACGGCTTTAGCCGCTGAGGTGCGCTTTTCGAGACTCACAGGGCGAAGTCAGCCCGCGAGCAAATCACCGAACCTCAGCGTCGAAGACACCCGTCTCAACTGTGCTCCCATGCTTCATCTGAATGAAAATGCGATAACGCCCAGGCGATGGGAACCCGTAAGGGAACTCAACGGTAGCTGGAATGTGTTCCGCAGCACCGCCCATATCCATGCCGCCCATCGAGCCAGTATCGGCCATCTCCCCTGAACCGCCATTGGCAAGCATCATCGCCTGCATAGCCGCGGACCCCTCAGGATGAGTGTGGGCAAACACCGTCCCATCGCTCTTAACAAAAGCGGCATGTCCCGCCATCCCCAGGTACGGGTGCACATCTCCCGCCGGCCGGCCTCCGGCATCGACCAGATGGAAGCGAAACGCATACGCCGTATTCGCACTCAGATCCTGGGGCCGATCCCAAATCATGCTGTAGCCGTCCGGCATCTTGTAGGCCGCTCCAAGCTCACCCTGAGCCAACGCAGGCGGCGCGGCAGACGCATCTTCCGCCGCCAGGGGCGCGGGCGGCAAATCTACTGGAACAACCAGCTGGGCAGTAAGCGTCTCAGGGAAACCATTGGCATGGACGATATCCGCGTAAAGCCGGTACGTCCCCGGAGGCATCGAGGGGAGCGTCATCCGCAAAAGGCCAGGGGACACCACTGCAGGATGCAGGTGGAAGGCAGCATCCATGCCAGGCTCTCGAATCGCGTAGAGGTGCATCACGTGCCCGTGATCGGGCAGCAGGTCGTCATTGGAGCGCGCCCTCGATGTGTGCATCGCATCCGTATCGTGGCGGCCAATGAATAGATCGAGACGGTTGCCCGAGAGCTCTGGCGTAAGGCTCAACGGATGGTAAACGTCCGAGGCATAGGCCGTGGCTTCCAGATTCCACCATTTGTAACCGCCATAGACCAGCACCCCGGTGATGGCGAGAGCAACCAGACCGGCGGCCCAAGCCCGGCGCCGCGCGCTTGGTTCGGGATCTACACCGGGATTCAGGCGCGACTGTCCCACCGCAGCAGCAACAATCCCCGCGATGCCGACAATAAGCAGAATCCCCAGCAGCGTGAGTGCGATACCCAACGGACGCTGCATGGGCAGGATAGAAAGAGGCATCGCCGAAACCGGGACGCTGGTACTCGCCTTGCCTGCGGATCCGTCGACATCGAAGTGGACCTGCCACGAGCCGGAAGCCATTAGCCAGAGTGACCCGGTAAAAAAAGCCGGATCAGCGGCAGAGGCCTGCATTGCGTCAGAGGTGGGCGGGTGCTTCGAGGCTTCACCGGTCAAAGGAGTAGGCGTGATCCGTATAGAGCCCACCTTCGCTCCGGAACTTCGGACCTCAATCGTTGCCACGCCTGGAATGACATTGGGTGTGCGGATGGTGACGAAGAGCTTGTACGGCCCTGCACTCACCTCCTCGTAAACGTCCTTGCTGCCGACATGGGCGTAGGCGGGCACGGCGACCGACAGAGAGACAAAAAACGCCAACAACCTCAGGCGTGACACCCACGTCATCGCTGCACACCGCGCATCCAACGGCCGAATTGCAGGCCGATCCAGGTAGAGATAGACGCGTAAACCGCGGCCCTCGCCAACCCCGCAAAGAGCGCAACCCCCTGATCGGGCTGGAGCCATTGCCGCAAGCGATCAAAGCCCATCGGGCGCGAATTGTAGTCAAAGTAAATAGTGCCGAAAAAGCGGTTCTTGCTCGCGTCAGACATCAGGAAGTTCGCAAACGGCCATTCGACTGCCGTAAGCACAGCAATGAAAACCACGCCCGAAACCAACGCGATCTGCCACGGTTTCCAGTTCTTCACCCGCTGCCAAAGCAAATCAAGAGCCAGAGCCGGAACCACGATGAGAATCGGAAACTTCGCCGGGATCATGTGCGTGACGGGGTTGTAAACCGGGCCCAGCTTCGGCTGGGCCGGGAACAGCGGAAGAATGAGTATTTCGCCAATGATAAAGACGGTATAGACCGCGGCCATGGAAGTGGCCGCCCAGCGCGACCGTGACCCCCAGGAGATCGCGGCGAAGATCACCGGCAGTCCGATCCCCATCGCAATGTAAGCCGCCGCCTGATGCAGCTTTACGTCCCAGGTGTACTCCTGCACAAAGAACATCTGGCCCACGATCGCCAGGCCTCCCACATAAACCAGAAGCATTTGCAGCCGTTTGAAGGTAACCTCATCGTTTTCGGCGGCGCGGTTCATGGCAGCGAGGATGAGGAACATCACGCCCGTAGAAATTCCGCGGAGACCCAGAATCAGCAAAGCGTGAGGCGGGCTGACGATCTTGACGTCGAGGCCGTAGGCGTTGTGCCACCAGTTGTCGAACGGAGCCGAGGTGAGCACGGCGACACACCCCCAGCCGGCAAGAAAAATACCCAGCGGGGCGCGCAGCCCAAAAACGCTCACCGACGCAGCCGAGAGCTCCGAATCACGCACGAATGTGGACTTGACGATCAGCCAACTGCAGATGATGCCCGCGAGCACACCGCATGCGTAGATCGCCATGTGCGCAGGCGTCCAGAAAGTGTCCCGGCCAATAGACCGGTGCCACGAGACGTCCCAGGCGCCCCCGATCGCAGAGGACGTAATAGCCACAACGCCAAGCCAGATGTACCAGGGGATCGCCGAGCGGTGGCGAGAGGTGAAAACGGCCGGATAATGAGCGGCTGTGGACAAGCTTCCTCCAATCGAATCACTAAGCCGATGATAAATGACTGCAAAGGGCATCCTTTGACACCGCGTTTCCTTATTGGTAGTGTTTCCAGCGTGAAGCTGCTTTCTTTTCTGTTGTTCGTTAGCGTGAGCGCTTCTGCGCTGCACGTCGCCTTGAGCCAGTCAACCGAGGCTGCGGAGTGGCCCACAGGCAGCTTCGATCAGCAGCGCGACGGCTGGCAAAGAAATGAAACCAAACTAACCCCCGACAACGCGAAAAACATCCGCCTGCTCTGGAAGCTGAAGACCGACAACAAGCCGATGGGCATGCAATCCTTTCGCGAGCCAGTCATTGTTGCCGGGGTGCACACGGCTGGCGGAATCAAAACCCTGGCAATTTTTGCCGGCAGCTCAGATGCTGTCTACGCTATCGATACCGAGAACGGCTCGCTGGTTTGGCAGAAGAACCTGAAGTGGTCCTCAGACAAGCCACAAGAGCCGCAGGAGGATACCGGCTTCATTTGCAACAACGCGTTGACCGCAACCCCCGTGGTTACGCCGGCAGGAGCAGCGCAGCGGTTCGTCTATGTGCTCTCCAGCGACGGCTACCTGCACACCATGGACCCGGCCACCGGCGAAGAAAAAGACGCAGCCGTAGAAATGGTACCGAGGGTCTACGGCAAAACGTACGGTCTCAACCTGGTGAACAACGTCGTATATACCGCGACCGGCCAGCGTTGCCATGGGATTCCGAATAAGTTATACGCCGTCGATCTGACCAACAAGAAAGCCTTTTCCACCCCCCCGCAGGGAGGAATCTTCGGCACCGCCGGGCCCGCTATCGGCGCCGATGGCACCATCTATTTTGAAACTGGAGATGGGGCCTACGATGTCGCAGCGGGAAACTTATCCACTAGCGTGCAGGCCTACACCTCCGCTGAAGATACCCTGACCCTCAAGGACTACTACACCCCCAGCAACCATCTGTGGCTGACCAAGCGCGATCTGGATATGAACACCACCCCGGTCGTATTTCCCTACAAAGGACGGGAACTGCTGGTTGGCTCGGGCAAAGAAGGCCGCTATTTTCTGATGGACAGCAAATCGCTTGGCGGATCAGACCACCAGACTCCGCTGTATCGCAGCCCACTTGTTTCCAACAAGAACGTAAACTTCCAGACCGAAGGCACCTGGGGTAGCTTTGCCAGTTGGGAGGGCAAGGATGGCACCCGCTGGGTGCTGGCGCCCATTGGCGGACCGGTGGCCGTGGACTTTCCCATAAGCTACGGCCCAACCCCCAACGGCGGCGTGATCGCGATGAAATTGACCGACGCGGGCGGAAAGATGGAGCTGACTCCAGCCTGGGTATCGCGCGACATGATGAGCGCCGAGCCACCTGTAGTAGCCAATGGCGTCGTCTTTGTGCTCGCCGCCGGCGAATTCACTGCCCAGGCGAATGATGAGGACGGCGGACTGTACACCTGGGAAGACCGGATCAAACATTCGATTCCCGCCAAACTCTATGCGCTCGACGCGATGACCGGGAGGGAGTTTTATTCCAGCGGAGACCAGATTGGTTCCTTCCTGCACCAGGCCGGAATCGCCGTTGCCGGGGGACGCGTCATCTTTGGCACCTTCGACGGTACAATCTACTGCTTTGGTGTGGAGTGAACCACTCTATGAGATTTCTCCTGCAGCCGGTAGCGCTTTGTCTCGCGGGCGCATTCGTACTGTCGGGCGTAGCGCGCGCTCAGGGTCCCCCGCGTGGCTTTTGGCCCATTGCCGATCACGGTGCGGCACATGATAACTGGCAGAAGGCCGAAACAGAAATCAGCACCGGCACAGTAGCCAAAGACTTCAAGTTTCTATGGAAGCTCAAGCTCGGGCAAAAACCAGCAAAATCTTACTCCTTCAGCGAACCCCTACTCTATCCCGGTCTGATCACCGGCCGCGGGTTTAAGGATCTGGCGCTCCTGGCCGACGCAAGCACCTTGTACGCCGTCGACTCGGAACTGGGCGAGCTGGTTTGGAAAAAAACATTCGCCACCCCCTCGGCTTGTGGAAACATCCAGGTTGTGACCGAACCGCCGCCGGTCATACATTTCGGCGCCCGGCCGGCTGCCAAGCCGGGTGCCCCCGCGCCTCCGCCACGTCCTCCGGATGAACCCCTACCGCGTGACCAGCGTCGCGTAGGCGCTGCTGCCGGCGGCGGATACTTCGGTCTGCGCGGAGTCTACGCTGTGACCAGTGATGGTTACATTCATGAACAGATCATGGCGACCGGCCTCGATTACGCTCCGCCGGTCAAGTTTCTGGGCGCGCAGAACGGAAGCTCCTTCGCCCTGAACATGAACGACAAGGTGGTGTACACAGCAACCGGGTCCGGTTGCCACAATATGCCCAACGCGGTCTGGTCCATCGACGTGAACACTCCGGAATACCCCGTGAACACCTACAAAACTCAGAAAGTAAGTCTGGCCGGTGTATCCGGCCCGGCCATTGGCAGAGACGGCACAGCTTATGTCGTTACCGGAAACGGTCCTGCGGCTCCTCCCGTCTATGCCAACAGCGTGGTGGCGCTTACCGCAAAAGAGTTAAAGGTGAAGGACTGGTACGCACCCTCCGCGAGTGGTAAGGGGTTGAGCGCCGGCCCGGTAGCCTTCATTGATAAGGAGAAGGAGCTGGTCGCCGCTGCTGGAGCAGACGGCGGTCTCGTCTTACTAGATAGCGCCTCCTTGGGCGGAGCCGACCACCACACACCCCTGGCGCAGACCGGCAAGCTGAGCAAAGGCGCAAAGCGTGGCGCATGGGAAGGTCTCGCCACATGGCAGGACAAGTCCGGCGCCTTCTGGGTACTGGCCTCCATCGAAGGTCCCGTCGAATCGGATGTGAAGTTTCCCAACGACAATGGTCCTGCGACGCACGGCAGCATCGTAGCCTTCAAGGTGGAAGAACAAGATGGGCACACGATGCTGACACCCGGCTGGATCTCGCGCGATCTCATCAAATCCGGCGCCTCCGGTCATCGCCAACGGTGTAGTGTTTGCCCTCGAAGGAGGGAATTCCTCCGGCCACGCCACTCTCTACGCCCTCGATGCCACCACCGGCAAGCAACTGTATGCTAGCGGAGACGCAATCCAAACCTATAGTCATCTGGCCGGCATCTCTGTCGGCGACGGTCATGTGTTCTTCACCACACACGACAACACGCTCTACTCCTTCGGCATACCGATGGAACATTAGTCATAATCAGGAAGGGCAAACCCAGTCAAATGCGCAGCAAATCCCAGGTTAAAGAAATCATCGACGCAGGCAACGGCATTCTAAGACTGGAGCCCTGCTGGGTTCCGCGTTCATTCATGATTCCCGGGCGCAGGCTCAAGCTCCACCCGGACGATCTCTACGCCTTTGGTGGCCACCGCGGTGGCATCAACGAGCGCTGGTTTTCTTCGACCACAAAAGCGTCCAACGGCCCTGACACGCTGCCCGACGAGGGACTGAGTTATGTCCGTCCCAAGAGCGGCGATAAGTTCCTGCTCAAAGAAGCCGTTGAGACTGCCGGAGACTTATTGCTCGGCGCCGACGTAATGGAGCACGAACGCGGATGGAATCTGCTCTGCAAGTTCTTTGACAACATGGGCCCCATCCCCCACCACATGCACCAGAGCGATGCTTTCGCCAAGCTCGTAGGACAAAAGGGAAAGCCCGAAGCCTATTACTTCCCTCCGCAATACAACCAGATCCAGAACAATTTCCCCCACACCTACATGGGCCTGGAGCCCGGCACCACCAAGGATGATATTCGCCGTTGC
The DNA here is from genome assembly GCA_963830325.1 of uncultured Acidobacteriaceae bacterium. Lineage (GTDB taxonomy): Bacteria > Acidobacteriota > Terriglobia > Terriglobales > Acidobacteriaceae > PALSA-350. The sequence continues at coordinate 287,249 of CAWHMV010000016.1, read as the reverse complement.
CTGGAAAAATGGAATCAGGGCGACAATGGAATCCTGTTCCATGCACGTGCCTACCGCCTCGAACCGGGCGCAGGATGGCAGATCAACCCGGGAGTCCTGCATGCTCCGGGGTCGCTCGTCACCTACGAACCGCAGGTCAACAGCGATGTCTTTGCCATGTTCCAGTCTGAAGTGGAAGGACGCATCGTCGGCTGGGAACTGCTGACGAAAGACGTCCCTGCGGAACACAACAAGGATCTCGACTTCCTGATCAGCATGCTCGATTGGGAAGCCAACATCAATCCCCGTTTTGCCGAGAGCAACAAAACCTTCCCCAAGCCCGTACGCTCCATCGATGAAATGAAGGCGGAAGGCTACATCGAAAAATGGATTACCTACGGCACGCACTACTACTCCGCCAAGGAGCTGACCGTGCTTCCAGGCCGGTCTGTCACCATCAAAGACGCGGCTGCTTATGGCGTGATCGTGACCCAGGGCTACGGGACCATGAGCAAGCAGGCAGTGTCGACTCCTTCCATGATCCGCTTCGGAGAGATGACGGAAGACGAGGTATTCGTCACCGCCGCCATTGCGAAAGAAGGGGTGCGCATCGAGAATCCGAGCGCATCCGATCCACTCGTCATGCTCAAGCATTTCGGACCTGGAAATCCGGAAGCGCAACCACTGTTACGGAAATAATCCTGTGACCAAAGCCAATCAGCATCAGCACCCGGCAATTCACAACGCCATGTGGCCCGGGCTCGTCGGTAAGGGTCCGGACTCGGAACCATTCATCGAGCTTGAAACCATGCTCGACCTGACGGCGAAGGCCGAGGTAGACGGGGTCCGCTTCGATGGCGTCGATTTGTTCTTATCCTTGCCCCACACCAGCATCGACTCCACAGACGACGAACTAAAGCATCTCGCCGACAGCATCGCCCGGCGGCACCTGGTTGTGGGCTCGCTCGTGGCCCCGGTCTGGCCCCCCACCGGTGGTGGCTCCGCAATGGGTTCCGAGCAGGAGCGGGCAAGTTTTCTGACCCAGGTGAAAAAGGCCTGCGCCATCGGCAAGAAACTGCGTGACATTGGCATCCGCCGCTATGGAGTCATCCGCATCGACTCCGCGGCCGCTCCGGCAGACTGGGCCAAAGATCCCACCGCCAACACCAAGCTCATTGCAAAGACATTTTCCGAAGCCTGCCTCATCGCCGAAGACTACGGCGAGCGCCTAGCCGCTGAGGGAGAGATCTGCTGGGGAGGCATGCACAGTTGGAAGCGGATGGTCGAGCTGCTGGAGATGGTGAACCGTCCCAAGACTCTGGGCTTCCAGGCCGACATGGCTCACTCGCTCCTCTACACCCTCGGTTACAACGCCGCCGAAGATCGACTGCTGCCCGAAGACTTCGACTGGTCGAAGCAGGACGTTCTGATGGACGCTCTCCGCAAATTGACTCATGCTCTACGGCCCTGGACCATCGACTTCCATGTAGCCCAGAACGACGGGACCGTAAGTGGCTCCGGCTCGCACGATAAGACCGGCCGCCACTGTATAGTCGGCGATCCAAAAGGAAAAATGGATATTGTAGCCGTCGCCGGTCTCTGGATGCGCAACGAAACCGGAACCCCGACCCGGGCCTACGAGCACATCTGCTGGGACGGTTGCATGTTCCCCAACTCCGTCATGCTGGCGGCCAAGACCTGGAACGACATACTATGGACCCTGATCGCAGTCCGCAACGCCCACGGCTGGGACTAAACGCTAGCCATAAGGCACGCCCTTCGTAGGGGAAAATTCTGGACGAAGGGCACGGCTTCAGCCGTGCCCTTAGAGACATGAGCTGATGAGGGCTTTAGAGTCTGCGCGAGAACCCTTCAAATCTGCGGGAATGCGCGCGTTTCTGATAGTCACTGCTCTCATGCTTTGTATCAGGGCACGACTTCTAGTCGGGCCGTAAAGCCCCAAGAAAGATGAGGGCTTTAGCCCCTGAGGTACGGCTTTTCCTATCTCGTTCACGAAGGAGAAACCATGTCCCTCAACTACCTAAGACCGCCGATCATCGCCGCAATCTGTCTGCTGCTCATCTATACCTCTCATGCCTACCAAGCCCCGCAGCATCACACCAGCGGAGGCTTCACGCAGCCGGAGCCCATCGACTTCAACGACCATGAAGGATGGACGCAAATCTTCGACGGCAAGACCTTGCACGGCTGGGACGGCTCTCCAGAAGTCTGGCACGTGGAAGATGGCAGCCTGGTAGCCGAATCAAGCCCGGAGCACCCATCGGGCACAACCAACATCATGTGGCGTGGAGGCCAGCCCTCCAACTTCGAACTCAAAGTGGAGATGAAGCTCGAAGGCGCCGGCGCCAACGGAGGCATTCAATATCGAAGCCTCAACGTCCCCCCGCCCGCAGGCCAAACGGTGAAATATCCCAAATGGAACCTGAAGGGCTATCAAGCCGATTTCGACTATGCCAACGTATACACCGGGCAGCTCTACGAGCAAGGCACGCGCCGCGGCATCATCGCCTGGCGCGGTCAGATGGTCCAAACCGATCAGGGCAAAAAAATTAGGCTACTGGGAACCCTGGGAACCTCGGATGAACTCAAGTCGTACATCAAGGTCGGCGACTGGAACCAATACGAAGTGATCGCGGATGGAAACACCCTCATCCACATCGTCAACGGTCACGTCATGGCAGTGCTGGTCGACACCGATCCAACTTACAGCCAATCGAAAGGCCTGATCGGCTTCGAAATCGAAGGCGGCGGAGTAGTAAAAATCTCCCACCGCAACATCTGGCTAAAGACCCTACCCTAACCCTGAGCGTAAGCCTAAACCCCGGATAATTTTTCCTGAGCAAGAACCTAAATCCACGGAGAAACTTATCCACGAAGAGCAACCCCTCGTAAATCCACGAAGAACTCATCTACGAAGAATTTGTCTACGAAGAAGAACCCCGGGTGCCCCACATCTCGCTCGTTTTTCGCGAGATGTGGGATACCACAGCACTAAACCGGAAGCTCCTAAAATGCCAACCGATCCTTCTTGGCATCAAACTTTTTACCATCCACATCGGGAACCTTCTTCAAGTCATCGATAGTCTTGAAGTCCCCATTCTTCTTCCGGTAATCAACGACCGCCGCGGCCTCCGTATCGGTCAACCCCAATCCACTGGCCAACCGCGGAGCCGTAGCCTTATTCACATTGATCAAGCCAGAATCAGCCGGAAAATTCTTCACCAAATAATCCAGAATCTCCGTGAACTCATCATCAGTCCCGACCGCTCCAAATCCCGCCATCTTGGTGATAGTACCTTCCCAACCCGCCCGGTCCTGGCCATTCGCGATCACGTTATCTGGGGAATGACACTTGCTGCAAACCCGAACCAACGTATCCTTTCCCGCGCCCGCCGGAAGCTCAGGGTACTGTTCCTTCTGTGCCGGTGCTTGTTGTGAAGGCTGCTGCGCATAACACGGCGCGAGCATCATGGAATAAGCGCAAAAACAAAACACCCATGCCGAGGTCTTCATCATTTTTATGGCCAGCCGTTTCACAACCGCTCCTTAAACCCTAGTATATTCCGCACCCCTAGCCTCTTTACTCGCCATTCCTCCGCCGTGATCTCCCAAATCTCAGTCGGAAATTTACCCGACACATACTCGCGTTCCTCGATGCCAATAACGCGCATCCCGGTCTTCTCCGAAATCCGCCGCGACGAGCTATTCATCACTGCCTTCGGAGCACGCAAAGCCTGAAATCCAAGAACATCAAAACAATAATCATTCACTGCCGCGACCGCTTCGGTCATCAACCCCTGCCCCTGCCACGAAATTCCCAACCAGAAACCGCGAGAGACATAGCCATCCTTAGCCATCAACCCGATCACGCCAATGTGCTCTTCCGGCGATTCCCGCAACCGCAAGGTCCAGTGCCATGCCTCATTCCGCTCCATCGCCGGCAGCGCAACCTCGCGATAAAAAGTGAGCGCTCCGTCGGCAGGGTAAGGCCACGGAATCAGGCTGGTCATGAACTGGACAATCTCCCAACGCGGAAAAAGCCGTTGTGTCTGCTCTGCATCGGCCAGGCGGAGCGGTTGGAGCAAGAGCCGCTCGGTGTGAAGAGTGTCAATCATGCCGTGGATAAAGTGTATAAGTTGTGAAACCCAGGCTCCACAAGATGCAATCGAGAAGTCTGAATAGATGATTCCGGCACCGCCCACCAAAAAACGTCCGAATCAGAAACCTGGACATCTATCCAAATACAGGTCGAGCGTTTCGGCGATCCTGACAGGGATGTGGAGAGATGGGAGCGACAGTAAACTTCTTTCGCCATGAGAGAAGACTGGGCCGCACGGGTACAGGCTTCTGGATCAATCTGGCGATCGCTGGGCAGGTGATCTCCTTCGCGTTCTTGGCGCACCTGATCGAGATCGCCTTGTGGGCAGGGCTGTTCGTAGTCTGCGGAGAATTTCAAGAGTTTGGACCGGCCTACTACCACTCAGCGGCTGGGGCCACTGGAAGGTGCAGAGGGAGCGCTCATGTTCGGCGTTTCAACCGCAATGATTTTTGCTGTCACCCAAAGGCTCATTCTTGCTCAGTTCGCGGACCTCAGGAGTTGATCCTCAATCGGTCTAGTCCCGCAGAGCCTGCCCTGAGCTTGTCGAACGGGGACGGCTGAACTTAGCCCAGGACGCAGTCCTGGGTAAGAATTCGAGTGACGAAAAGTCCCGTAGGGACGACTGGAAGTTACCCGGAGCCGATCCCCAGAGCACTTCCTTTTAAAAATGTTCCGCGATTGAGAATTCCCGATTCGATAACTTTTTCACTGCGATCGATGGGTGATGCATCCATTAAATCTACCGCTGATCCCAGCTTCAAAGATTACACTTAGCTTGTTCAAATACCTGCCGCTTAGCTCGGGGACGTGCAACATTATGACGCTGAACAAGACCGCCGCTACCTTCGTCGCCTTGGTGGCCGTCAAGGGATGGCTAATCTTGGGGCTCGCTCAGACAGCCGCACAGCCCGGCCGCCCGGCCGAACCGACAAAGGCAAAGGGATTTTCGGACACAGGCAAGGCCACGCTGTCGCGCCAGATGAGCGACGCCGTCAGTCGAGGCGACACGCCGGGAGTGGTCGCCCTCGTCGTCGGCCGCCAAGGCGTGCTTTACGAAGGCGCTGCCGGCAAGCTCGATGTTAGCCACGACATCGCGATGCCCGTCAACGCCATTTTTTCGATTGCATCCATGACCAAGCCCGTGACTTCAGTCGCGGTCATGATGCTGTTTGAAGAAGGCAAACTCAAGCTCGACGATCCGGTGTCGAAATACCTGACCGGATTCGACAATCTAAAGGTCATTACCAGGTTCACCGAGAAGGACGCAACCTACGAAACGCGGCCTGCGAAACGACCGATGACGATCCGCCATCTACTAACGAATACCTCCGGCTTCGCCTATGAATTTTGCAACCCGATCGAGCATCGGCTTATGCAGGCGACCAAGAACGAGTGGGAGCTGCCGCTCGTGAATGATCCTGGCGACAAATGGAACTACAGCCCAAGCACTGCAGTGCTCGGCATGATCGTCGAGAAAATCTCCGGCGAGCCACTCGAAGCTTACTTCCAGCAGCACATCTTCAAACCGCTGGGCATGGCGGATACGTCTTACGCAGTGCCACTCGCCAAACAGCCGCGCCTGGCCACAAAGTACAGCCGTACAAACGGACGATTGCAGGAATCACAGCGGGGACCTATCCCGGCGACGCCAACGGCCCCGTTCCGAGGCGATGGCGGCCTCTACTCGACAGCTGAGGATTACGGCAAGTTTATGCAAATGCTGCTCAACGGAGGGCATCTGGGCCCTGCGAAGATTCTGCGTAAGAGCTCCGTAAAGATGATGGGCGAGAACAACATCGGGTCCATCTTTGTGGAGTTGCAGCCCGCCTCCGAACCATCGCTCGCCAAACCATTTCCGCTTGGCGCCGGCCATGATAAATTCGGCCTCGGTTTTCAGATCGCATCCGAGGACCCGCAATACGCCCGGTTCCGCAGCCCGGGCAGCATGAGCTGGGCTGGTATTTGGAACACCGAGTTTTGGATCGATCCCGTACAGCACATTGGCGGCGTCATGATGATGCAGGTCCTGCCGTTTTATGACGACAGCGCCCTGCGAACGCTACGCGACTTCGAACAGTTGGTGTACCAGAACCTCCGGACCAAAGGCCGCGCTCTCACACATGCTGAACCGGATCGGGCGAAGTCCAGTAAGATAGATTCACGTTTTCACCGTGGACAATGCCGGTCAGGTGTCCGCCATCCGCAGTGCTGGTTGGAGGAGCAACCCAATCAACCCCGTGCGGCCGCCGCCTTACGGGCAACCAACATAAACCCTTTATCCCGAGCCGCCCGCTCCAGCGAAACCAATTCCTCCCGCGCGACGCCCGCGTGGCCCAATCGCTTTTCCAAATCCGCCATAACCAACATGGCCTCAAATTCAACCCCCACAAAACCATGCGTCCGGGCATCTTTCAGCGCCCGTTCCAACACCGCCTTAGCATTTTCCGGATGATCCGACGAAAGTAGAACCCCTGCCGAGGCGACGTCATACTGGAGACGGTCGAACAAGTTCTGGCACTTGGCCGCAAGCTCTCGCGATCCTTCAATTTCTCTCTGCGCCTCGGCCTGTTTCCCTTGCGCCAACAACGCCTCGCTTAGCCCAATGCTAGCAAGCAATTCATCATCCGCCTGTTGTTCCAGATGGAACTGCTCCTTCCATTGCCGCAAGATGTTTTCACCTGCGGCAGCCCGTCCCTCCTCAACCGCTAACCGCGCCAACTGCACCTGGCTCTCTCCCGAGTTCTGTCTTTCCCCGATCTGTTTCCGGAACGTCAGCGCACCTTCATACGACGCGCGAGACTGGGCCAGATCTCCGCGGTCCTTGTACACATCTCCCAGCCCACTCAACACGTAGGCCACGGCACTCTTGCTTTCAATCTCCTCCGCAGCCGCTTTAGCCTGGCGATAGTGCATTTCTGCGGCGTCAAGTTTCCCGCTCTGCCGGGAAAGATCTCCCAGGTTGTTCAGCGTGAGCGCCACTCCCTCCTTATCCTCGACTGCCTCGTAGTCAGGAACGGATGCCTCCAGCATCTTTTCTGCCTCGCTCAGCCTCCCTTGAGCAAGGCGCAATGCGGCCAAATTCCCCATGGCCACAGCGAGGCCCTCTGGGTTGCCGACTGCACGGAACTGTTGGATGGCCATCATGAACATTTGCTCGGCGCGCACCATATTCCCTTGCTGATAGTGCATCCCGCCAAGATCGGTCATCATCGTCGCTTCGCCATTGCGATCGCTCGTGGCGACAGAACTCTGGAGGGCGCTTTCGCAGTCGCTGAACACTTGCTGCGTGGAGGTGCCCATCCCCACTCCCTGTTGACAGAGAAATCCGTAAGTCCGCGCCACCAGCACAGGACGCCCTTGGCTACGGCCTTTGTCGATAGCAGCTTTCGCAGCGGCGCGCGCCTTACCAAAGTCCTGACCAATCCAGGCCGACGCCTCCGTCATGTCAATGCGCGCATCATCACCCACCGGCGCAGGAAGCCGGCGAAGCGTCGCCAGCGTCTGCAGGGCAGCAGACGGCTGGACGGTTATCTCTGCATTGGCCAGCAGAAGACCGTAGTCCAGGCTGTCGGGAAACTTATGGAAGAGTTGCCCATAGGCCTGCACCGCCTTGGCCGGGTCGTTCATCGTCCGCCAATACTGGCCTTCGATCAGCAGCCGATCTTCCGGCGCCAGATCCTGGGCCAGCTCCTGCGCTCGTTGCGCCTCCGCCCGAGACTTGTTGGTATAACCCAAATGCCACCACGCCTCCGACAAGGCCGAATGGGCCAGGGGAAATTGAGGGTCAGCGGCCACCGCTTGCACCAGCAGATCACGTGCGCTCAGAAAGTCGAAAGCCCAAAGCTTTTCCCGACCATCCACATAAAGCCTGGCGCTGTGTTGGTCGGCAGGCAGGGCAAGTCGGGCCGCACTCGCGTCTCCGGAGGAGTTAGCGGTTAGGCCTAACCTCTGGCGCAGCCGGGAGCCGGCCTGGGCCGCCAGGTCAAACAAGTCATTCTGGTTGCCGGTAATGGCCTCTTCGGCAATCGTCTCGCCGTTCGCCGTATCCTGCACGCGGAGATCCAGCCTGATCCGCTTGTTGTTATCTCCCGGCAGAGGCGTATACGAGCCCAGCACCACCACGTCGGCACCCGGATTGGTCCGCAGGCGATCCAGAGTCTGTTTCGACAGGCTGTCGCCTTCGCCGGGTGGCAATTCATGCTTCACCCGCGCGATGTCTTCGCCGGAAACCATGCGCAGGTCGCCCCGGGTACCCAATTCTGTGTCCAGCATTTCAGACAGCACCGGCGAGAGCCAATCGTCTTCCTGGCGGCCCGGCAAATTGCGGAATCCGAGCACCGCCACCGATCGCCGCAACTGTACATCCGCCGCCACGCTGGACTCCGAATTCGGCGAGACGTAGGGTGGTTTGTCATGGAACCGGAAAGATACGGCAGCAACCCCTAGCACCACCACCAGCCCAGCCCCTACCCAATAACCCCAGTGCGGAGGGCCCAGGTGCGGAGGGATCGTAGGGGTCTGCGGCTTTGCCAAGCCGCTGATTGCAGCCTCTTCCGCGAAGGATGGCTTCCCAGAAGGTGGACTTATCTCAGCCCGCGCCTGCAGGCCCTCTACCGTTACAGGCGCCACAAAACGATAGCCACGGCGAGGCAGGGTTGCGACATAGTTAGGTGCCTCAGCGTTGTCGTTGAGCGATTCCCGTACTTTGCGGATTGCCACCCCAAGACTGTTGTCGAACTCCACGAAGGTGTTTTCCGGCCACAGACGTTGCCGCACTTCCTCCCGGGTGACGATCTCGCCGGGTCTCTCCACCAGCATGAGCAACAGCCGGTAGGGAAGATCCTGGAGTCGCACCCGGATTCCATTACGCGAAAGAGTGCCTTCCTCCGGATCCAGCTCGAAGGGACCGAAGCGATAGCGAGTCACGTTTGCCGGCACTCCTGTCATGTTCTCCCCGGACACCAACCCCACTGCCTCGACCCAACGCCATTGTATTCAGTTAATGGAAGGTTGCAAGTGACTCTAGAACAATGAGTTTGCGGTTAATGCACACTTAAGCGCCAGTTCTGTTGACCATTTCGGAGTTATCCCTCAAAGTCGCGGAGAAATCCAGGCACGGCCTCGCGAAATGTGAGCGATGATTGGGGTCGCCGATACGAGGTAACGATACGAGGCAGCAACACCAGGGGGTAAGTGATGGCGAAGTTTTGCGGTCAATGTGGTTCGCTCTTAAATGATGCGGCGTTGTTCTGCGGAGGCTGCGGCGGAAAGGTGCCCGTTGCGACCGCTGCGGCGGCCCCCTCACCCGCGGTCGCGCCGGCGCCCTTTACGCCGGCACCCTCGGCAACACCGGCTCCACAGCCGGGCGCCTATGAACCGGTAGCATCGGCTTACACCCCGGTCAACTCAGGCTGGAGCGACGTGACGCCACCGGCCCTGCCATCAGCGGCAGAAACTGTGGCCTTTGTCCCGATGGCTTTTGACCCCCTCCCGGCAACACCAGCACCACAGACACCCGCGCCCCCGCCCGGGGCCTTTGCGCCGGTACCGGGGTACACACCGGCTCCGGTCGCGTATACACCTCCGGCCGCCAGCTATACGCCCCCGGCTTCCAGCTATACACCTCCGGCCGCCAGCTATACGCCCCCGGCAGCAAGTTATGCCCCGGCTCCCGTCGCCTATACGCCGGGGAATGCTTACCCGGCAAAAAAGTCCAACACTCTGGTCAAAGTGCTGGTTGCTCTTGTGCTGGTCATTTTTGTCGGCGGAGCTCTGGCGGTGGGCGGACTTTGGTATGCGGCGGAACAGATCAAAGGAAAAGTGGATGCGGCGAAGGCAAAGGTACTGGGAGGAGCGGCTCCGTCGACCTCGAGTGGGCTGGCCGGACTGCTGGGTAATTCCTCCACTAGCGACGACAGCGCAGGTGGTTTCAAGGGAGACCCCTGCCGCTTCCTGAGCAAAGCGGAAGTGAGCCAGGCCGTCGGGTTAACCGTCATCCGCACCGAAGCCACAGACGGCGGCTGCAGTTACATCGCCAAGGGTGATCCGGCGGACGTGACCGCCAAGCATTTGTCTTCGATGATAGGCGGCATGGGCGCGGACCCTAAGACCCAGCAGATGGCGCAGAAATTTGCTGGCGCCCTTTTTTCGCAGCAGCAAGCGAGCGATAAATCCCTCGCCGCACAGGCCGCTACCGGGGAGGTCCCTGTGCTGGGGCTTAGTTTCACCGCGGGCAACGCCGCCTTGGAAATGAAGATGAACCGCGCCGCCTTCCAGCACATTACAGCCGGTTCCACCGCCAATGCGGCCAACAGCGCTACCGGGGACCTGACCGGTATTGGTGACGAAGCCTACGTGGCCGGAGGGGGCATGATGCTGGTCCGCAAAGGCAATACGGTGGTTCATTTCATGTATGTCAGTTGCCCTTGCAACACAGACAATATCAAGCCACTGGCGCGGTTGGTGGCCAGCCGGTTATGAGCACTTACCTAATTCCAGTTCAAGAAAGGACCACACTATGAGTTTCTGTCAATCGTGCGGAGCCGCCTTTGCAGACGGCACCACCTTTTGCCCCAAATGTTCCGTGAGACCCCAGGCCATGACGGCGCCCGCCCCCACCAATGCAGGTCTCCAGGCAAACGTGGCCGGAGCGCTCGCCTATCTCGCCGGTGTCATCACCGGGATTCTCTTTCTCGTGATTGATCCCTACAAATCCGATCGCTTTGTCCGTTTCCATGCCTTCCAGTCCATCTTCTTCAATGTGGCGTGGATCGGCCTCTGGGTTGCCTGGACGATCGTCGGCGTGATTCTCGGTGCGCTGACAAAGGGTCTCTTCTTCATCCTTCAGGTGCCGATCGATCTGGTGATCATGGTCGGCGGTTTTGCCTTGTGGGCGTTTCTTATGTACAGCGCTTATCAGGGCAAGACCACGAGACTGCCGGTCATCGGTGCGCTCGCGGCCAAGCAGGCGGGGATCTAATGTTCAGCCGGCGCAGGGATCGTAGAAGATGAGCTACTGCACAGTGTGTGGCAAAGCTCGTGCGGCGGGGGGTGCATTCTGCACCGTCTGTGGCGCCCCCCAACCACTTGCGAATGCGGCGCCTCCGCCAGTCGGTGCGGCGCCGTCGCCCCTTGCCGCCTTTGCTCCGGTCAGCGCGCCCGCCGCCTTGCCACCAGTAGCCCCTCGCGGCGGGAGCGGCCTGCGTACGTTCCTCATCGTTGCCGTCGTCATGCTGCTCATCGTTATCGGGCTTGGTATCGCCGGTGCCATTTACGCCGTGCGTGCAGCAAAAGAGAAGGCAGAGGCAGCCCTCAATAGCATCACCCAATCAGTCTCGAAACCAGCTTCCGGTCCAGGCAGCAACAATCCGGGGGCGCCTGCACAGAACGATGGCAACGATGTATCAGGAATATTGAGTAACCTCAGCAACCTGCTCGGCAATGGAGATAAGGTTGACGACGGGATTCCGGCCATCTCGGCGGACGATCCGTTGACACCCTGTGCGGCAGCGCCGCTCCCTCCGCAGAGCACGGCCAAGATTCCGTTGCAGCCGGGCACGGTCGTCACCACTGCCTGGGGCTTGAAGAACGGCGACGTGGAAAACCGCGACTCCGTTACCTCCACCGACGCAACCTCCGTTTCGTTGCTGGCGAGCGATTCGAAATGGAAAGACGACGATGGTCACGACCGGCATGCTGACGCCACCATGCCGATCGTGTGCAATGCAGATCTTCGCTCGTCTGATACTTACATGACCGTTGAAGGGACCCGCATCCCGCGCAACCTTCACGGCGTGATCCGGCTCAGGCTGTCGAGCAAGAGCTTTGACGAGGTAACGGCCACCGGCAAAACCAATCTCCGTTACATCGACATCTGGGACACTCCTGCCGGCAAAAAGCCGACGTATGAGGGTGGTCTGCTCACCCGGGTCGAGCCGCAAGACGTTCCTTATCCCATGATCGTCAACGATCAACGCGTGAACCTTCCGGCAATCCACTTGGCGGGCATCATGGCCTCTGTAGGAAAAGACCCAAGGCCCAAAGAATGGCTTCCGACGCACAGCGAAGCCGATGTGTATGTCATCGACGACCCCCTGGATCCACTCGTCCTGTTGTGGAAGTTGAAAGACCCCGTGCTTCACTCCGGCAAGTTCAGGGTCGAGACCGTGAAGATCGACTACACGGTTGCAAAGCCCGTCAATCAGGTCGAGAAACAACTCACCGAACAGAAACGCGCGGTCACCTACGGCATCTACTTCGACTTCAACAAAGACACCATCAAGCCTGAGTCTGAGCCGGTACTGAAGGAGATCGTGCAGGCCATGGCGGATAACCCGGACTGGAAGTTGACGGTGGAAGGCCACACCGACAACATCGGGGGTGACACCTACAACCTGGACCTTTCCAAACGCCGTGCCGCCGCGGTTAAAGAGGCTCTGGTCACGCGTTATCACATCGCCCCGGATCGTCTTGCCAATGATGGCTACGGTGCCTCGCGTCCCGTAGAGACCAACGACACGCTCGAAGGGCGTGCCCGCAACCGGCGCGTGGAGCTTACGCGTGAGTAGCGAACGATGAGCTATTGCACGAAATGCGGCGCACCTCGTACGGCCGGTGGGGGATTCTGCACCGTCTGCGGCGCACCCCAGCCTCCGGTAACTCATGCACCTCCACCGGAGGTAGCATCGCCTGCGCCCGGGGCCTTTTCGAACATCAGCGCGCCGCCGGCCTTGCCCGCGGTCACACCGAAGAGTGGAAGTGGCCTGCGCATGTTTCTGATCGTCGCCGCTGTCTGTCTGCTCATCATGATCGGGCTCGGTGTTGCCGGCGCGATCTATGCCGTGCATCTCGCGAAAGAGAAAGCGCAAGGTTTGCTCAGGCAGATCGTGCCTTCGTCTGCGTCCAGCGCGGGCAGCCCGTCTCACGAACCAGAGCCGGGCGCTTCCGCTGCCAATGCTCCGCTACCCCAGCCGGCGGCATCCTCGTTTGCTCCATGGCAACCAACCTCTTCTCCTGCTCCGGGTGGCAGTGGTCCCGCTCCGTTGAAGGTGGGCATGTTAGTGGTCACGGCAGTCGCCGACGAGCGAGGCGACTACGAATCGATGAAGCAGATTGTGAGCATCGACGCTTCGGGTACCACGCTGTCGTACCACTCCGACAAGCCCAAAGCTGGGACTGGATCATCCGCATCTCAGCAAGAGACTTCGGTGACCCGCATAGTGCTGCCGCAGGACCTTGATGCCGCACACGATTACGCGGAGGTATTCGGCAACACCGATCCTCAGTCGTTTCCAGGCACCACCGCGATTAGCGCGTCCCGGGAAGTATTCTCTGAACTCCAGCAGAAAGGGGTCACGCCTTTCAGTTTTCGCCCGGACGGGCTGAAGGGCGCGCTCGGCAACCTGGTAAGTACGTTCTCTTCCATCGCCGGAATCGATACCAAAGACGTGGGCGGCGTTTCGCTCGAAAAGCTCTCAAAAGAGCAGTGCACCCTGCAAAAGGAAGGGAATGGACTATTCGCATTTCCCGTTCTCCTGAATGCCCAACCTACGACCCTCCCTGCGGTACGCGCTGGCTGCATGACCGATGACGGACCCGCCGAGTTCTACATCCTCGACCAGTCCGACTATCCGCTCATGTTGTCGTGGAAGCTGGGATCAGGATCGCAGTTGCAGGTGATCAAGATTACCTATCCCCAAGAGCCCCAGCCACGCAAGACAGAAGCCAAGCCCGCGCCAAGCGCGATTGAGGAGCAGCTTAAAGAGAAGAAGAAGGTAGACATTTACGGCATCTACTTTGACTTTGCCAGCGATCATCTCAAGCCGGAATCGACCCCGGTCTTGGAGGAAATCGCCGGCGTGCTCAAGGACAATCCGGACTGGAACCTTACTGTAAATGGCCATACCGACAACGTTGGGGGAGATCCCTACAACCTTGACCTATCCAAACGCCGCGCGGCTGCGGTCAAGCAGACGCTGATCACGCAATATCACATAACACCAGAACGCCTTTCCACCGACGGATTCGGGGCATCCCGTCCTGTCGATACCAATGACACGCTCGCCGGCCGGGCACGTAATCGCCGCGTGGAGCTCACACGGCAATAGATACATACATAGTTACATAAGGAGAAAGCAATGAAGACCACATGGATCGCCCTCCTCGCCGGGGGCGTGCTGATGCATTCCTTCGCCTTTGCGGATGTCAGCTATCAGGAAACCACACAATACACCGGCGGCTCCATGATGGGCATGCTCAAAATGGCCGGCGCATTTAGTTCCCAGGCTAAGCAGGCCACTTCGCCGGTCACGTCCACGGTCATGATCCATGGGGGCCGCATGCTTCGCTCCAACCCTCATACCACGGAGATTATTGACCTTGACGCGCAGATGATTACTTTCATCGATCACGACAAGAGCACTTACTCCCTGGTCACGTTCAAGGAGATACAGGATCAGATGGCGAAGGCAGCTGCCAAGTCCAAAGGTGCGCAGCCATCCAGCTCAAATGGTTCGCAGATGACCTTCAACGCCCACATTTCCAACAGCGGTGCCACCCGTCAGATCGACGGCCAAACCGCCACGGAGGCTTTGCTCACCGTAACCATGGTTGCCAACTCCTCCGATCCCAGCGCCAAGGGTGGAATGGCGGCCACCAGTGAAATGTGGCTGGTTCAAGACGAACCAGGCCTGGCAGAGATGCGTAGCTTCAATACCCGCATGGCGAAGGAGTTATCCATCGACATGGCGTCCTCCGGGATGTCTTCGATGTTGGCGGCCGAACCAGGTGGCGCGCAAGCACTGGCAGAGCTGAAGAAAGAAGCTGCCAAAATGAGCGGCCTGCCCGTGCTGCAAGTCACGCGCGTAGGCGTCACCGCGGATGGACAACCGTTGCCGCCGCCCTCGGTGGCTGCTCTGCCGCCCAGCCAGAATCATGGCTCCACGACCGGCGCGGTGGGCCAGGAAGTCGCCACGGACACCGCCACCCAGGAAGCAGGCAGTCAAACCTCTCGCTTAGGCACCTTTGGTCGTGCGCTTTCCAGCTCAAGTATGGGCTCACTCATGCATCGCGCTCCGTCGCCCGGATCGGCTCCGAGCCAGGCCCCCGCGGCTGCGAGCGCGACCGATGGAGTGCTGCTGGAGAGCCAGACACAGACCTCCGGCTTTTCCCAAGCGCCAGTGGACGCAAATAGTTTTCAGATACCAACAGGCTACAAAGCCGTCGCTTCGCCCATGGACCACAAGTAGTAGCTCTGTGCGCTCTGACGGGCCGTTGGAACCCAAAAAAGGTCGGGCATGAGAGGGTATGTGAGAACAAGAAAGGAATCGCAGATCTCTCCACTACGCTGCGCTCCGGTCGAGATGACAATTTTGTGGCGACTGAGATTTCGTATTTCTCCTGGAAACGCGGAATTCCATCCTCAAACAGAATTGTCATCTCGACTGGAGAAGTCGCGGGCCTGCGGCCCACCCAAGGTGATAAAAAACGCCCCGGTTCAGCAACCACTCTCTGTGGAACCGTCGCCCTTTCCTTTGTCATCCCGAGCGAAGCCGAGGGATCTGCAGTTCCGCGGACCTTTCGTGGAAACGCGGAACCTCACCCTGCCACAAAATTGTCATCTCGACCGGAGCGAACCCGGATTTCCTGCCACGCAGCACTGGAAACGACCGCGTGTGCGGCTTTCAGTAAGGAAAGCCGCATGAAGTTCGCCAACGCCACCAATACCAACAGGAAATCCGGGGTAGCGCAGTGGAGAGATCTGCGGTTCTTTTTTGTTCTCACACGCTCTTAGCCCCTGAAATACGGCGATCAATACGTGTTTCATCACCCACAGAAAGGCCGGATCCATGAAAAGGCGAGTTGAGCAAAGACGCAGAAACGCTGGTGCGGCTGGTTTTATGATCTCGGCCGTGTGCTTTCTTTTGATTTTCCTCGCCAACGGTTGCCGGCAAACTCGGTCCGGAGACGAAGCCTCTGGACCGGCAAATCCCAGTGCATGGCCTGGTTTCGCATCGGGCACGGGCCCGGTTATGGCCGGCCGACCCATCAAGTTCAGTGACATGACCGAGAGCGAGAGGCGCTTTGGTATTGCGCCCAAGCGCGGCCCAGGCATTGTGTATCAGGACGGCATTGTCCTCATGGAGCACGGCGACCAGGCGATACGCTCCTTCTCTTCGAATGGCCTGTCGTGGACGTTCGATGCGAATGCCCCGCAGGTCAATGAAATCCAGCCGGGCAAAATTGTTTTTGCTACTGGGCGCGCAGTCGGCAGAGTACTAGCCCTGGAACGCCATGGTGACCAGGTATCCGCAATCCTCGGTCCTGTGCAGCTCACCGACCTGGTGAAGAGCGGCAAGTTCGCGTACAACCAGCCACTGGATCTGAATTCGGCGATCGCGTTCGTGGCGCCCGACTACCCGGGAGCGGTCAACTCATCGCTCATGCAGTCTTCCACTCCAGGAGCTCAGTCTTCCATCCGAAGTGGGAGTGGTTCTGCCGGGTGGCATGTCGCGCAGTATTACGTAGTCTCCGATACCGGAAAATGGACACCGATGAGGACAGTGAAGGGTTCCAGGGGACGCTCCGACAAACCAACTTTATTGCGCACCAATTTCCACCCCTCAACCCGGTCGTCGCGCACGGCGTGGGCCATGCAGGCCGGAACTGTTCCGACTGTTCCGTCCAATATCCCGGGTGTTTCGATCCCCATACCTGTTCCAACCCTCCCGGCCCCGTCGGTTCCTTCTCCGGGGAACCTGGGCAACTTCATTCCTGCGCCAATTCCCTTTCCGTATCCAAGCTTGCCCATGATTCCGTTCAACGGTCTGCAGGCTACACCGTGCGCTAATTGCGGCGGCCTTGGAGTCAAGTTGTATGAGGAGAGAAACGGCCTCAGAGTCTGGATTTCGATCGTCTTCCACCTCGATCATCCGAAGGTCCTGTTCTACGCCAACATTCAGAACGGTGGCATTGTTGCCAATCTCCAGCTCGTGGGCGGCGCTGGAGTGACGGTAACGCTGGATGCAGCGTCCAGCCCGCAATTCCAGGGCAACATCAACCAGATTGGCCTTGTCCCCCTCGACATCACGGTTCCCATCGGAGGCCTGTTGGTTCCGCTCCAGATTTGCCTGAGCCAGTCGATTGATCTGCAAAGCGCCTTCAGTGCAAAGACCTCGACTCTGCACGGCGAAGGGGGCATCGGGCTCACCGGGGAAATCATGGCCGATTACGACAACGGGTGGAATATCACCGCGCCCCACGGCGAGGTAAAACAAAATCTGGCAGGCATGGTCTCGGGAATTTCCGTAGGTATCAACTCCATGGTCTTTGCCGTCAACCAGCGCCTCATGGTGGGTGTGGGCGCCTTTAGCTTTGCGGCCGGGCCCTACGTAGACCTTGTTTCCTCGATTACGTCGCTCAAGGGCTCATCGATTGCCACAACCCTGTTAAGCCGCACCCCCATTTGCGCCCAGGGAACCTTCAACATGAGTCTCGGTGCGGGTATCGGCTACAGCATGCCAAGGGTCGTCGCAAATGTAATCAACACTGTACTGGGATGGTTCGGCGTAAAACCCATTCAGTCGAGCGGAAGTATCATAGCGATTCCGAAACGGAAGACCTTGATCGAGCACAGAGATGAGATACCAAACGGTTGCTCCGGATAGGGCTAGCCGCGTAGGGGTGTTGCTCTTGGCCGCGTTAAGTCATAATGACTGTATTGAACCTCCGACGCCGGTTTCGTGACCCCCTTTTCCTGTTGGCTCTAGCCGCCGGTCTCATCGCTTTCGTGGTGCAGTCGGGAGAACTGGGCTCCGCCGACACCACTCATCGGCTGCAAACCGCCCACGCCTGGTGGACTTCCCAACCGGAAGTGTTTCCCAACGAATTCCCTGAATTCGGTGTGCACGGCCGAGGGGGAAAGCTGCAGAGCTGGTACAGCATCGGCCAGTCCCTGCTCTTGTTGCCTTCGGATATCGTCGGAACCTATGTCGCGCGCCTCCCCATCTTTGCCGAGTATAACGACACCGACCCCAGCGTGCGCGACATCATCGTCAGCTACAGCGTCAACATACTGGTGACCGTGCTGACCGCGCTGGTCTGTTTTCGCTTTCTGCGGCAATTGCAGTTCGGAGTAACGCAGTCCGTCGTGGGCGTTCTGGCACTTCTCGTCGCCACCACCCATCTCCATTACACCCAGAACATGATGGAGAACAATTACATCTTCCTGTTGACTATCACAGGCTTCTCCTATCAATACGAGTGGTTGCGCACCGGCAACCGCCGTGCTCTGTTGATTGGTTCAGCTGCATTCGGCCTGAACCTGCTCACCCGGCTCCCTACGGGATTGGATCTATTGTCGGGAGCGCTCTTCCTGTTGTTGATCCTGTGGTTCGAAGGCACAAGGGGACGCGCTCTTTGGGATCGCTGCAAAACCTACATCGCGACCGCGCTGCCGGTCTACCTGTTTTTCGGAGTGCTCGATCGCCTCTATCAAATCTACCGATTTGGGTTTGGATCAGTATTTGTTACCTACGTCACTGTGATTGCCCGTGAAACTAAAATGCGCAATCCCTCGCTGCCTCCCAACTATCCCTTCGAAACTCCTTGGCACGTAGGCTTCTTCGGGGCACTCTTCACGCCGGAGAAGTCGATCTTCCTCTTCGATCCTCTGATCGTTCTAATGATTCTTCTTTGCGTCGTCGCCTGGAAGCGTTTCAGTCCGGAGGTGAAGGCTTATGCGGTGATGAGCTGTCCGCTGCTCCTTGCCTATATGAGCTTTTACGCTCGCTATACGGTCTGGAGTGGAGACTCCGCCTGGGGCGATCGTTACGTTTCAACGGCTGTGGAATTGGGCTCGTTCCTCGCGGTTCCCTTGCTGTTGCGTCATCGAGACCAGCTGCCCAAGCCCGTGTGGATCATAGGATGGGCAATATTCGCCACCGGCATCTTCGTTCAACTGGTGTCGTTGGCCTTCTGGCTGTCGCTCGAACTCTACCAGATGGAGACGCTCGGCCATCCTACGTTTGTCATTGCCTTGCGCGTCAAGAACATCATCGCCTTCGCACTAGGGAAGATGGACGCGTGGGGTCTCAACAACCACGCGATGACCGAGGACCCATGGGACTACGCTCACATCACCGAGTGGAACTTTTTACCCTTCGTTTTGCGCAGAGTTGGAGTGGCGCCCGCGTGGGTAGTCAACATCGCGCTCGCAGTGTGGTATGCAGGACTCGCCGCGTTGGCCGCAACCCTATGGCAGCTCCGGAGAGTCCTCAGCCGATTGGGTCAGGGCACTTCGCTTGCGTCCTGAAGCAGATCCCAGCGCTGCAACGAGATCGGCACGTTTCCATTGTTCCAGACAAAATCATTGAACTGCAGCATGGAAAAGTCCTTGCCCTGCATCCGGCGGGCGTCAGAAAGAAGCTGCGTGATCTGCAACTTGCCGATCTGGTACGAGATTCCCTGCCCAGGAGTGCTCGAGAACATGGCTGCCTCATCGAGCGCAGTAGCCTTGTCCATGGGCACCGTGCGGGCCAGGTAATCAGCGCCCTGCTGCAAAGTGAATTCGCCCAGCGCGAGCTTCACATCGACCTCGACCCGAAGCGCCCGAAGACGCATGAAGCTATAAATGGTCTCCCGGGTATGCGGATTATCGTCGAAAAAACCGGCCTGCAACATCATCTCCTCAGCGTAAAACCCAAGCCCTTCATTCGCGCCGGAGTCGTAGTAGTGGCGGCGGATCGGGTCGGGATTGTGCCATCCCAGACAGAGCTGGAAGTAATGTCCCGGCACGCCCTCATGGACTAGGATAGGCCGCGGATCGTGCGCGGTAGACAGGTTGAAGAAGCCCAGGTCTGGTCCCGGAACACGAATATAACTGGTTCCATCCTGATCGAGACGCGAGGGTCCGGTGAGATCGTCGGTGACCCCCAACTCCTGCAAGGGTTCCAAATAGGCAGGCAGTAGCAGATTGCGATAGTGCTGCATCCAGGCGGGCACGCTGAGGATCTTCTGCTCGACCAGGAACCCGCGCACTTTTTCCTCGGCCGCTTTCTCGGCTTGTATTTGTGCCTCGGCACTGGTAAAGAGCGGTGCGGGAGGAGCGCCGGCAAGGCGAGTCTGCTGGTAGGCCTCGAATGCAACCGAACGGCTCCACTCCTGCTGGCTCATAGCCAGTAATTGCTCCGGAGTGTAAGGGAGTAGCGCGACCTTGCGCAGGAAGAACATGTAGTTGTCGCGGCCGATAGCCGTGTCTTTGCGGGCGGAGGGCAGCTTACTGGTCAGCCACGCCCGATATTCCGTAAGCGCCGCAACCGCGGCGGGCAGTACTTTCTTGAGTTCCTGCTGATTGGCAGTGCTCAGCTCCGGTGCCAGCCCCTTCTCCATCTGTTCTAGTCGTTCAGCGACGTGGTCAAGACCGTCGATGCCCAGTTGAACAAACGGCTGCCGCATCTCGGTGAGATTTTTCTGGGCAGCCTGAAGCGTAATCGGGATCTGCTTGACGCGGGCGACGATCTCCTCTTGCCGTGCTTCAGAGAACGGTGGCGGTGGCAGGAGAAGCAGGAAAACTGAACTGAGCGTCTGATCGACATAAAATTCGGGATTCCGTTTCCAGCTTTCCTCGATAGCAAGTTCCCACCGCACCCGAGCGACTGCGGACCCTAGGAGCCGATAGTCCACTTGTTCGTGGACAGGCGTTGCGGGCGGAGGAGCGAGAGCCTTCCATCGACGCTCGAAAGCATCGAGGTCCTTCAACCGCTGCTGGATGGTCTGCGGCGACCAGTCAACCACCAGGCCAGCCGGCCGCTCGATACGAGGGATGTCATCGTTACTGAACGGCTGTTCCGTTGCTCGCCACTGCCAGAAGCTGTCGCTCAGCTCGGTCACACTGTCGGCGCGCACCAAAACTGAATGGGCAACCAGCAAAGACAAAACCGCCACATAGCGCAAAACTGTCAATGAAATTTCCTCGGTAGAGAGCCAGTGTATCCGACCCCACGACGGCTACGGAGGAGCCCGAACCAGACCCTTATGGCGCATAGGGCGCTTAAGGCGCACACTTCCACCCAAAGCGCGCATAGGGCGCTTAGGGCGCACACTTCCACCCCAGGGTCGCCCCACCTACCGTCATCCCCGGACCCGCAGGAAATCGGACGGGTGCCCCATGTTCGCCAGAGCGTACATGGGCCGAAAACGATGGGCGCAGCCCAACGATTGCATTCTGCTCAATCGACACCCGGTCACGAGGACGGCAGTTTGACACCATCCCGCTCCTACCTTAGCGTTTTCTACACATGGAAACCCTCAAAGGAAGAACTGCACTAGTGACCGGCGCATCACGAGGACTGGGCGCGGCCACCGCTTTGGAACTAGCCGCAAGAGGTGCAAACGTCGCCGTCAATTACTTCGCCAAGCGCGATCGAGCCGAGCAACTCTGCGAACAAATCAAAAAGCAGGGAGGGGAAGCCAGCCCCTATTACGCCGATGTCCGCCTGGAAGCCGACATCGTCAAAATGATCCAGGCCATCAACCAAAACTACGACCATATTGATATAGCCGTGATGAACGCCACCGGTCCGCAGCCCTTCCTGACGATAGAAGAGCAAACCTGGGAGCGATACCTCGACCAACTGGATTTCTTCGTGAAATCACCTCTGCTGATCCTGCGCCAAATCGTCGCCGGCATGAAGAGCCGGGGCTATGGCAGGATCATTCAGATCGGCAGTGAGGTTTTCGAGATTGGCAACCCCATGTTCGCCAACTATGTGGCCGCGAAGGGCGCGCAGTTAGGGCAAACCCGATCCTGGGCTCGCGAACTCGCTCCCACTGGAATCACCGTAAACCTGGTCGCGCCCGGCTGGATCCCGACCGAGCGCCATCTGCACTCCACCCAGACGGAAATGGACGCCTACACCGAAAAAGTCCCCATGAAACATATGGGAACGCCAGAAGATGTGGCCAACACCGTAGCCTTTCTGGCCAGCGACGCGGGCAGATTCATCACCGGACAGAAAATCTCCGTCAACGGCGGTAACACCCTGGAATAAGATCAGCCCATCGTACGGAGCGTGGGACTGACCACCAGCGGAGCCTCTGTAGCCGCCTGAACCTCGGCAACAGAAAGCCCAGGCGCGATCTCCTCGAGGACCAGCCCCTCTGCCGTCACATTGATCCAGGCCATTTCCGTCGCAATCGAGTTGACGACCCCAACCCCGGTCAAAGGCAATCGGCAAGCGTTAAGAATTTTAGGCCACCCGTCCCGTGTAGTGTGCTCCATGGCCACGATCACGCGCTGTGCGCTTGCGACCAGGTCCATCGCGCCTCCCATGCCCTTCACCATCTTGCCGGGGATAATCCAGTTCGCCAAACTACCCCTAGCATCGACCTCCATAGCGCCCAGGATGCTGAGGTTAATGTGCCCTCCCCGGATCATGGCAAAGGCATCCGCGCTAGAGAAAAACGACGTTCCCGGTAGCACTGAAACCGTCTCCTTGCCCGCATTGATCAGGTCGGGATCCACCTCTTCCTCCAGCGGATAAGGCCCAATTCCCAGCATCCCATTCTCTGACTGCAGCACCACCTCCACCCCGGGAGGAACATGGTTGGCGACCAGAGTAGGCATCCCGATCCCGAGGTTGACGTAGAATCCGTCGCGCAGCTCCTTGGCCACGCGCTTGACGATGCGGTTGCGCTTCTCAATCTCCTGCATGGGGCCTCCTCACCGTCCGGCGCTCGATGCGCTTCTCGCACGAGGTGCATTGGAAGATGCGTTTGACATAGACACCCGGGGTCACGATCGCGTCGGGATCCAATTCACCGGGCTCCACCAACTCCTCCACTTCGGCAATGGTGATGCGGGCGGCTGTGGCCATCATGGGATTGAAATTGCGCGCCGTACGCCGATAAATCAGGTTGCCCTCCCGATCCCCCTTCCAAGCCTTTACCAGCGCGAAGTCCGCCTTGAGCGCCGTCTCCAGCAAATACCTGCGTCCATCGAAGGTCCGCTCCTCCTTGCCCTCCGCGACCAGGGTGCCCACCCCGGTAGGCGTGTAAAACGCAGGAATGCCCGCTCCGCCGGCGCGAATCCGCTCTGCCAAAGTTCCTTGTGGAATCAGCGAAACCTTCAACGTGCCGGCAATCACCAGCTTCTCCATTAGCGCGTTCTCGCCCACATAGCTGCCGGTATGGGAAGCGATCATGCCCGCCTCCAGCAACAGGCCCAGGCCGAATCCGTCCACGCCCATGTTGTTGGAAATGGTATGAAGACCGGTGACCCCACGCTTCCTCAGGGCTGCAATCGAGTTCTCGGGAATGCCGCAAAGCCCGAATCCCCCCAGCATCACGGTTGCGCCCGAAGGGATATCGGCAACAGCAGCATCGGGGCTGGAAAATACTTTATTCATAGCAAAGCGAGTCTACCCACTCCCTCACCCCAAAGCCAAGCGATGCCGAGACCATTTAGCATCTAGTCTGGGAAGGGAACCAAGTGGCCACTGAAAGCTTCCGCTCCGCCGTGCAGCAGGAGCATCCATTGCTGGTGATCGGCGCCATCAACGCCTTTACGGCGCGCATGGCGCAGGCCACCGGCTTTCGCGCACTCTACCTCTCAGGCGGCGGAGTCGCCGCCAACTCACTCGGTATGCCCGACCTCGGCATCAGCACCATGGAAGATGTGCTGGTCGATGTGCGCCGCATCACCGAGGTCACCACCCTGCCACTCCTTGTTGATATCGACACCGGCTGGGGAAGCGCCTTCAACATCGCCCGCACCATCCGCTCCATGCAGCGCGAAGGGGCCGCTGCGGTGCACATGGAAGACCAGGTAGGCAGCAAACGCTGCGGCCACCGCCCCGGCAAGGAGCTGGTGCCCACGGCCGAGATGGTCGATCGCATCAAGGCCGCCGTCGATGCCCGCACCGATCCGGAATTCGTAATCATGGCCCGCACCGACGCCCTGGCCGGCGAGGGCCTCACTGCTGCGCTGGATCGCAGCGCCGCCTATGTCGCGGCCGGCGCAGACATGATCTTCGCCGAAGCCGTCACCGACCTGGCCATGTACACCCGCTTCAAAGAGACGGTGGGCGTGCCCATCCTGGCCAACGTCACAGAGTTCGGAAAAACCCCGCTTTACACCACACAGGAGTTAGCTGCTGTCGGCGTCGACATCGTCCTATATTGTTGCTCCGCCTACCGTGCCATGAACGCTGCGGCGCTGAAGGTGTACCATGCCATCCGGAGCGAAGGTACGCAGAGGAATGTGCTCGACCTGATGCAGACCCGCGCCGAGCTCTACGAATTCCTCGGATACGACGTCTACGAGCAGAAGCTCGACCAGCTCTTTGCGGCTGCCAAACAAAGTTAACTCTGGGAGAGATCATGGCCACTACTGACCAGCCTGCAGTCTTCAAACCGAAGAAATCCGTAGCCCTCTCCGGGACGCCCGCCGGGAATACAGCCTTATGCACCGTCGGCCGAACCGGCAACGACCTGCACTACCGAGGCTACGACATCGCAGACCTGGCCGCGCATTGCGAGTTCGAAGAGGTGGCCTACCTATTGCTGCGCGGCAAGTTGCCCAACGCCACCGAGCTCGCTGCCTACAAGCAGAAGCTGACCCGCCTGCGCGGCTTGCCCGCGAACGTGTACGAGGTGTTGGAACAGCTTCCTGCCGCGACTCACCCGATGGATGTTCTGCGCACCGGTGTTTCCGCACTGGGCTGCACGCTTCCGGAAAAAGACGACCACAGCCCCGCCGGAGCCATTGAGTGCGCGGATGTCCTGCTGGCGACGATCGGGTCGATGCTCCTCTACTGGTACCACTACAGCCGCAACGGACAAAGCATCGATGTGGACTCGGGAGAAGACACGCTCGCCGGACACTTTCTCTCCCTGCTTCATGGCGAGCCACCGAGCAAGCAGTGGATTCGCGCCATGCAGGTGTCCTTAGTTCTCTACGCCGAGCATGAGTTCAACGCCTCCACCTTCACCGCCCGGGTCATCGCCGGAACCGGCTCAGACATTCACTCCTGCATCACCGGCGCGATCGGCGCGTTGCGCGGGCCCAAGCACGGCGGAGCCAATGAAGTCGCCCTCGAAATTCAGCAGCGCTATGCCTCCCCCGATGAAGCGGAGCGCGACATTCGCGCGCGCCTGGAAAAGAAAGAAGTGGTCATCGGCTTCGGTCATCCGGTCTACACCGTCAGCGATCCGCGCAACGCCATCATCAAGAACGTCGCCCACGAACTGGCAGAATCCACCGGCGACTTCGCCATGTACCGCGTCGCCGAGCGGCTGGAAACAGTCATGTGGGATGCCAAGCGCATGTTCCCCAACCTGGATTGGTTCAGCGCCGTCTCCTATTACCTGATGGGGATTCCCACCGCGATGTTCACCCCGCTCTTTGTGCTGGCTCGTACTTCCGGGTGGAGCGCTCATATCCTCGAGCAACGCGCCGATGGCAAAATCATCCGTCCCGCAGCCAACTACACCGGGCCCGACGACGTGCCGTTCGTCCCCCTTGAAAAACGAGCCTAGAAGGATTCTCACCGAATGTCCGTACACGCCACAGGGGAACGCCCGCCTTATGACCAGGTCCTCGTCGACATTGCCGATTATGTCTGCAACTACACCATCACGAGTGAACTGGCCTACACCACCGCGCGCAACTGCCTGATCGATACGCTGGGCTGCGGGCTGGAAGCACTCGAGTATCCGGCCTGTACAAAACTGCTGGGCCCGATCGTACCTGGAACCATCGTGCCCAACGGTGCCAAGGTCCCGGGCACCGCCTATCAACTCGACCCGGTGCAGGCTGCCTTCAACATTGGCGCCATGATTCGTTGGCTCGACTTCAACGACACCTGGTTGGCTGCCGAGTGGGGCCATCCGTCGGACAACCTGGGTGGCATTCTCGCCGTCGCCGACTGGCTCTCCCGCAGCAACTCTCAAACCAAGCTGACCATGCGCGATGTGCTAACGGCGATGATCAAAGCCCACGAGATACAGGGCTGCCTGGCGCTCGAGAATTCCTTCAACAAGGTCGGCCTCGATCACGTTGTCCTGGTGAAGGTGGCCTCAACCGCTGTGGTCGCGCACATGCTCGGCCTTACTCGAGAGCAGATTCTCGATGCGGTCTCGTTGGCCTGGGTCGATGGTCAGAGCCTACGGACGTATCGACACGCGCCCAATACCGGTTCCCGCAAGAGTTGGGCAGCCGGAGACGCGACCAGCCGTGCCGTTCGTCTCGCGCTGATGGTCAAGGCGGGAGAGATGGGTTACCCCTCCGTGCTCACTGCCAAGACCTGGGGATTTTACGATGTGCTCTTTCGCGGCCGCCCCTTCAGTTTCCAGCGTCCGTACGGCTCCTACGTAATGGAGAACGTCCTCTTCAAGATCAGCTATCCCGCCGAGTTTCACGCCCAGACCGCGGTAGAAGCTGCCATGGCGTTACGCGAAAAAATGCTGGCAGCAGGGAAGTCCGCAGATGACATCAGCGCCATCCAGCTTCGCACTCACGAGGCTTGCCTGCGAATCATCGACAAGAAAGGACCGCTAAACAATCCCGCGGATCGCGACCACTGCGTGCAGTACATGGTGGCCGTCCCCCTCCTCTTCGGCCATCTGACCGCCGCCGATTACGAAGACTCGTTTGCCGCGGACCCGCGCATCGACGCGCTGCGGGAGAGGATGCAATGCACTGAGGAGCGAACCTTCACCGCCGACTACCACGATCCGGAGAAGCGCTCCATCGCCAACTCGCTCACCCTCACTTTCCGAGATGGAACCACGCTCACGGAAACGGTGGAGTACCCTCTAGGCCACCGTCGTCGCAGATGCGAGGGCATTCCGCTACTAGAGGAGAAGTTCCGCACCAACCTGGCCCGTCGGTTTGCCCCGCCAAAGCAGCAGGCAATCCTGGAAGCCTCGCTCAACCAGCAAACGCTCGAGCGCATACCGGTGCAAGCATACGTGGACCTGTACGCGTCGGCCGAGCTTGACCGGACCTAACACAAGGTAAGAGGAATTGGACGGGTGCCCCACGTTCGCCCAAGCGTACTCCGGATTTCCTGTTGAGCTTGCTGGCGTTGG
Source organism: uncultured Acidobacteriaceae bacterium (assembly GCA_963830325.1). Taxonomy (GTDB): domain Bacteria; phylum Acidobacteriota; class Terriglobia; order Terriglobales; family Acidobacteriaceae; genus PALSA-350. Next base: position 260,062 of record CAWHMV010000016.1, on the reverse strand, counting down.
TGCACCTCATGCGGCTTTCCTTAATGAAAGCCGCACACGCGGATGTTGGTGGCGCCCCGTGCAGGAAATTCGGATACGTGGGCCGAAAACGATGGGGCGTAGCCCCTCGATCGCTTCCCAAATCGATCAGCAAAGCCATCACATTAGCAGCTAGCACTCCCAACACAGACGACCCACCGCACCGTACCCTCGATGAGTCCCGAAGGGACGGCTGAACTTAGCCCAGCACGGAGTGCTGGGTTTACGTTTCCAGCCAGACCAGTCCCGCAGGGACGGCGGAAAAAAACCAGGGACGCAAACACCCTCTATAATCCGCCCATGCCTTTTAGTCCCCGTCTAAGCCGGCGAGATTTCGTCAAGGGAATGTTGGCCACGCCCCTCGCTGCTGCCTACTCATCGTATGCCTCCGCCCTGCCGCAGATGAAGATCACGCGTGTCGAGACCGTCTACTGGAAGTCGCGCGACGATGCCCCGTTCTGGCCTCATTGGACGTGGCTAAAAATCGATACCGACGCCGGCATCTCCGGTATAGGAGAAACTTATCCGCGTAACCCCGTGGAAGCAGCCATGGTCCACAACGTGGCGCCTTCGCTGATCGGCCGTGACCCTCGCGACATCGAACGCATCTGGGCCGATCTTTACCGCACATTTGATTTCCAGATAGCCGGAGGCACCGAGATGCGAGTGCTAAGCGCCCTGGATCTGGCCTTATGGGATCTGTTAGGAAAATCGCTGAATGCGCCCGTCTACCGGCTGATCGGCGGCAAAGCGAACCCCCAGGTCCGCCTCTACAACACCTGCTTTGAATACAAATACGATTTCAATAAAGAGCCGGAAAAGATCATGCGCGAGCTGATCGATACCCGCGGCATCAAAGCCATCAAGATCTGGTCCTTCGACGGCGCCGCCTTACGCAACAAAAACGAGTACATTACCTGGCAAGACATTGACCAGGCGCTGATCCCGGTAAAAAAGCTGCGTGATACCTTCGGCGACGAGATCGAGATTGCCATCGAATTCCATGCGCAGTGGAACCTGACTTCCGCCATCCGCATCGCCCACGCCCTTGAACCCTATAAGCCGATGTGGCTTGAAGATATGCTGATGCCCGGCAACTTCGACCAATACCACCAGCTAGCCGCTGCAACCTCATTGCCGCTGACGGTCGGGGAACGCATGGCAGGCAAGATGCAGTTCGAGCGGCTGCTCGAGTCGCGCACGCCCAAATACGTGATGTTCGACGTCACCTGGTGCGGCGGCCTGACCGAAGCTCGCAAGATCGCCGCCCTTGCCGATGCCCAGGAGTTGCCGATTGCGCCACACACGGCAGGCGGTCCCCTACTGTTCTACGCGTCCACCCATCTCACCACAGCATCGCCAAACGTATGGATCCAGGAAAGCTGCCAGAGGTTCTACGAACGCGACTGGCCGTTAATGCTGGAAAGTCCCATCGCTCCGAAAGATGGTTTTATCCAGGTTCCCGAGGAAAGCGGTTTCGGCATGCGGATCAAGCCCGAAGCCTGGAACCATCCCGCCTCCATTCACGCAGTCACCGAACATTAGAAAATTCGCACCTAGGAGTAGTTCATGAAAACACCTGCACTCTTCGACCTGACCGGTCGTGTGGCTATCGTGACTGGCGGGAATGGCGGAATCGGTCGCGGCATCGCGCTCGGTTTGGCTGAGACCGGGGCTGCCGTAGCAATCTTCGGGCGAAACGAAGAAAAGAATCGTCGCGTCCTCGCAGAACTAAAAACCGTCGGTGTTCCTTCGATTGCCGTGAAGGTGGATCTGACCGATCGCGCTGCATTGGAACCGGCATTAAACCGCGTCGAGAGCGAACTCGGTGATGTCAGCATCCTGGTCAATAATGCCGGCAACGTGTCGCTGAGCGGCGGGGTGTTAAACGAAAAACCTGAAGACTGGGATAACGTCATCGAGACCCAACTCAACGCGGTCTTCCTTCTTTCCAAGCTCGCCGCACAGTCAATGCTCCGTCGCCAAGCTGGAAAGATTATTAATATCGGGAGCATGTACTCGTTCTTCGGCTCTGGGCTAATCCCCTCCTACAGCGCAGCGAAAGGAGCAATTGTGCAACTGACCAAGTCAATGGCCATTGAGCTCGCCCCGCACAATATTCAAGTCAATGCGATCGCGCCGGGGTGGATTGAAACCGACATGACAGCTCCAGTGCACACCATGCCCTTGAACGATGAAATCCTTTCGCGTACCCCGGCCGGTCGATGGGGCCAACCGGAGGAAATTGCCGGAACCGCCGTATACCTCGCTTCGCAGGCTTCGGACTTCGTGACCGGCGAGACCATCCGTGTCGATGGCGGATATGCCATCCGATGATCCATGTAAAGTAGCCAAAAGGCACCTGCCCAAGGAGAAGCATGCACCGAGCCCGCGCTGCGCTACTCGTCTTCAGTCTCACCAGTACGCTGACTGCCCAGCAGACTGCTGCGGTGGTCGCCGGTTTCACCTCTCAGAGCTCGCCTGGCGAAGCCGGCTGGGAGCAACATTTCAAATCAATGCCCGATCCGCAGCGCATGCGGGCTAACATGGAGCGGCTCAGCGCCCATCCTCATCATGTCGGCTCACCCTACGACAAAGAGAATGCCGAGTGGATCCTGGCCCAGTACAAGCAGTGGGGATGGGATGCCCACATTGAAGAATTTCAGGTTCTCTTTCCTACGCCGAAATTGCGCGTGCTGGAGATGGTCGCGCCCTCGAAGTTCACCGCAAAACTAGAGGAACCGGCTGTAGCCGTGGACCCAACCACGAAGCAAAAGGATGAGCAGCTCCCCACGTACAACGCCTACTCGCCTGATGGCGACGTGACCGCACCGCTGGTCTACGTGAACTACGGCCTGGTTGCTGACTACGAAGAACTCGCTCGTCACGGCGTCTCCGTCAAGGGAGCCATCGTCATTGCCCGGTACGGAGAATCCTGGCGAGGCATCAAGCCCAAGCTCGCAGCCGAGCACGGCGCCATCGGGTGCATCATCTATTCCGATCCTGCGGATGACGGCTACACCCAGCAACTCCCCTTTCCCAAAGGGCCGATGCGTCCACCAGAGGGAGCGCAGCGGGGCAGCGTGCTGGACGCTCCGCTCTATCCTGGCGACCCGCTCACCCCGGGAGTAGCCGCAACCAAAGACGCCAAACGCCTCAAGCTGCAGGATGCCCTGTCTCTGGCCAAAATTCCGGTGCTTCCTATCTCCTACGCCGACGCCCAGCCGCTGCTTGCTGCCCTCGAAGGTCCGGTCGCACCTGCGAATTGGCGCGGAGCCCTGCCCTTTACCTACCGCATGGGTCCAGGCCCCGCCAAGGTCCATTTGCAGCTCGCTTTTAACTGGGACCTGAAACCCGTTTACGACGTGATCGCGACCATGCGCGGCGCAGAGGAGCCCGACCTGTGGGTGCTGCGCGGCAACCATCACGATGGTTGGGTCAATGGCGCCGACGATCCAGTTTCCGGCCAGGTGGTGCTACTGGAAGAAGCGCGGGCGCTGGGAGAATTAGCAAAGCAGGGATGGAAGCCGAAACGCACCATCATCTACGCCTCCTGGGATGGCGAAGAGCCCATGCTGCTCGGTTCCACCGAGTGGGTGGAGGCACACGCAGACGAGTTGCGGCAGCATGCGGCCGTTTACATCAACACGGATGGCAACGAGCGCGGCTATCTGAGCGTGGAGGGTTCCCATGCGCTGCAGTCATTGATGAATGGCGTAGCTAAGGATGTGGAGGACCCTGAATCCAGAGCCTCCGTCTTCAAACGTCAGCAAGCGCGCTTGCTGCTGCATGGAACGCCCAAGCAGCAAGAGCAAGCACGGAGCGGCGGCGACCTGGGTATCGGTCCACTGGGTTCTGGTTCAGACTTTAGTGGGTTTATCGACCACGTCGGGATTGCGACGGTCAATCTCGGATTCGAGGGAGAAGATCCCTCCGGCAACTACCACTCCATCTACGACGACTTTTATTGGTACTCGCATTTCTCCGACTATGACTTCGTCTATGGCCGTGCCCTGGCGCAGACCGCGGGTCTAACCGTGCTGCGCATGGCGGATGCCGATATCATGCCCTACGATTTCGAGGGCCTGTCTCGTACCGTCGGGCAATACATCGACGAGGTCAAGGCGTTGCTCGAGACTCGTCGTAAGGAAGCGGAGGACATCAAGCGCAATCTGGCCGACGGTATATATGAGGCGGCAAACGATCCCCGAAATCCCACCGTCGCCCCGCCGGCTAGAGAGATTCCGCCCTACCTGAACTTCGCGCCGCTCGACAACGCGGCCGCCGCTCTGAAGCAGGCTGCCGCGCAATACGGCAAGGCGCTTGCTGTCGCGCAGGGCAAACCCCTGGCCCCCGATCGTCTGCAGACAATCAATCAGCAGTTGGCGCTGGCGGAGAGAAAACTGACCAATGAGCAAGGTCTGCCGCGACGCCCATGGATGAAGCACCTGCTCTATGCTCCCGGCTGGTATACCGGTTACAGCGCCAAGACCATGCCCGGAGTAAGAGAAGCCATCGAAGAGGGCCGCTACGCTGAAGCGGAGGAACAAGTGGTGCTGGTAGCCCGCGCGTTGCAGGATGAGGCGGCCTGGATTGAGCAAATCGCCAAAGAGCTCAGCAACTGAGAGTCTCACTCAGAGCAGCTGTTTTTCGGCCATCACCATTGCGCACGTACGTCAGGTCCCTGCGCATGGCAGCGATCAATTCTTCCTTGGGAATGGTCAGCGTCTTCTTTCCGTTCTCAGCGCCACCCAGCCCGGGATACTCAAAGTGCAGTTGGACCGGGCCTGAGAAGCCGCCGCCGGCCTTGACCAGGCCAAAGAATCCGTCGAAGTTGACCATGCCCTGGCCGGTAGGGCACCAGTGTGGCGTCCAAGCGTCTGCGATACCCAGCGACTTATCATAAGGGTCCGTGTGGGCGTTCTTTCCCGTGTTCTGCTTCCATTGAAAGTCTTTAAGGGCGATCCCCTTCATCTGGTTCATGACCAGGCGAGAGCTGTCGATCCAGCCGCCATAGCCGCCTTCGACGGTGGCGTGGCCGATGTCGTAATTCACGCCCAGCCATCGTGGATCAAGACCTTGGAAGAGGTTCCAAAGATCCCAAACGGGAGCTCCGACGAGTCCGGGTCCGGAGTGGGTGTGATACATGCCGCAGATCTGATGTTTCTGGTTAAGCTCAGCGAGCGCCTTCACCTGCGGCCTGTATTCCTCAAGCCGTTCCGCGATGCCCTTGTCCGGCGGATAGGTGAGCCATCCCCAGCGGTAATAGTGGATCCCCAGTTGACTGGCTGTCTTCAAGACGGCTTCGGCATGAGGTGTATCAACGCTCATGATGTCGCTGGTGATCATCGGTACCTGCAGGCCTGCCTTATGAACTGCTTCCACGGCCGCAGGCAGATCTGTCTCTACCCGCTCGGGCAGGACGTGGCCCTCGGCGCGCACCGTGATGTCAACGCCATCGAAGCCAATATCTCTGGCAATTGACGCCGCATCGCTGATGCTGGTCCACTGCAAGTGTTTGGAGAAGACGCAAATCTTCAGCTTGCCCGGGTCAGGGGCCGTGGTCTTGGCGGCAGCTGTTGTTTCTGGAGCTTCCTTAGCAAATGCCTGCCAGGCGCTGGACATAGCAGCCCCCATCAGCAGCGTACGCCGCGACATCATACCTTGTGACAAGTCGTTGGTCATTTTGTTGTCATCCATTCTGCAAAATTTAAGGAGATGGCAGGCCGAAGCACAAGAATACCGAGCCCGCCGCGACCGCGACGAATTGCTTGCCATCCACGGCAAACGTCATAGGTGAGGCCTTCATGCCAACGTTGGTGTTAAAGTGCCACAACGTTGTTCCATTGCGCTCATCGACAGCTACGAAAGCCCCGTTCGGGTCGCCATAGAAGACGATTCCGCCGGCGGTCCCCAGCACGCCGGACCAGGTTTTCAAAATCACCGGTCCTCGCTGTGCGATCTCCCACGCCACATCGCCGGTGTCGATATTGATGGCGCGCATGTAGCGTTCGGCAGGCGTCTCGGGATGCTCAGATGCTTTCCGCTGTCCGGGGGGCTCGATCTGATGGCAAGCCTCCAGGGTCATCAGATAGTAGAGGCGCGTGGTGTGGCTGAATGCTGTGGAGCTCCAGTTGGCCGCGTTGTCCGGACAGCCTTTCTCCCGATCGGACGCCGTCGGCGGAAGGACCGCAAGCTTCGGTCGCCCGTCGGGGCCGATGCCGGTAGCCCAGTTCACTCGATGCAGGAATGTCTTGGTGAGAAGGAGCTCGCCGTTGGTCCGGTCCAACACATAGAAGAACCCGTTGCGGTCCGCATGCAGCAGAAGCTTTCTTGGCTTCCCGTGATATTCGGTATCCACCAGGACCGGAGGCTCCTCAGCGTCCCTGTCTGCCGTATCGTGCGGCGTGAACTGGAAGTACCACTTCACTGCCCCGGTCTTGGGGTTCAGGGCGAGTATGCAATCGGTGAAGAGATTGTCACCGGGACGGTTGCGATCATCGCGATCCGGCCAGGGGTTGCCGGTGGCCCAGTAAAGTGTATCCATCTCTTTATCGTAGGTCCCGGTAAGCCAGGTAGAACCCCCGGCGAGCAGCGGCAGTTCCTTGCCCCACGTTTCGATCCCGGGGTCGCCGGCCTTTGCCGGCAGCGTCCAGTGGCGCCAAAGCAGCTCGCCGGTCGAAGCCTTGTAGCAGGCAATAAACCCGCGCATGCCCCAATCCCCTCCGGAAACGCCCGCAATGACCGTGTCATTCAGGATCAGCGGTGACACGGTCGACCCGTAATGCTCTTTCTCTTCCGGCATCACTGCGTCCCATACCAGGCTGCCAGTCAGTCGATTCAGGGCCAGCAGATGGGCGTTATCTGTAACCACGAAGATCTTGTCGTCGAGGATCGCGACCCCGCGATTGGTGCCGACCGACGCATCTCCCACCAGGCCTGGGGTCGGTGGACGCGAATACTTCCAGATCTGGGCTCCGGTGAGCGCGTTGAGCGCATAGGCCTGGTTATTGCCCGAGACGTACATAATGCCGTCCACCACGATCGGCGTCGACTCCAGGCCGAAATGAGGCATGGGGAAGATCCACTTGAGAACCAGGTCCTTTACGTTCGCTGCGTTGATCTGTGTCAGGCTACTGTATCGGTTGCCATCTAGCTTGCCATTGTAAGTAGACCAATCACCCGGCCGCGGGTTCAGGATCCTGGAAAAAGCGACGTCCTGTGCGTGGGAACTACTTTGAGTATTCGCTTCCTTCAAGGGGCCCGGCTCAATCCCCGTCAGTTTGCTGAGATAAGCGCTCAGGTTCTGGATTTGATCGGGGGTGCCGTTGACCGGCTTCATCAGCGAACGGCGCTCGTCGACGAGTTTCACGATGCCGGTTGCCTGCAGCAGATGAAGCGTCCCATCCAGGTCCTGCAACTGCAATTCGAAATTTGTACGTCCTCGAGCAAAGCCTTGCAGAGTTTTTCCATCGTGGAGCGTGACTGTAACCAGGCCGTAGCCGGGGGTAATGTTTTGGTCGGGATGCAGCAGAGCGGTGAGAATCTCATCCGCCGTCATCCTGCTGCCCACATCCGATAGATCCGGCCCGGTGGAGGATCCTCGGCCACGCACCATGTGGCAGCTGCCGCAGTTGCCCTCACCCCAGAAGTATTGGCCTCCCAGGCTCCCGTCGCCGGGAACAATAGCCTGAGATGCCGGAGAGTTGAGGGAATGAACATAGGCCGTAATGGCATCGATCTGCTGTGGAGGCAGGGTTCCGAAGGAGGGCATGCCTCCGGACGGAATGCCAGACTTGATGAGATTGCGTAGTTGATCGACCGTGCGCCTGCGCACATCAGGGTTGCTGGTAAGCTTCGGCGCGTGATCGGTTCCTAAGGTATCGGCTCCATGGCACCCGGAGCAGTTACTCGCATACACTGTCTGTCCATCGTGAATCAATGCCAGCGGTGGAGATTGAGGAGTTTGGCCCAGCGAGGATATAGGCAAGAAGAAAGCAATCAGCGGAAGATAGCGGCCGATGCGCACTCTGCGCGAAGCTTGGTGGACATCGGAGCCTATCCTCACTGATACCACTCTCCCTTTGTTTCAACCTGTCCTAAATGGTTCATTCTGCGCCCGACCGGAAAGCAGTTGACGAGAACGGAAGTGATGATATATCAGTTCAAACACGTCGCGCAATAAAGAACGGAAGCTATGAAACGGACATCCCAGGTCGAACGCATTCCGTCTGACGATGGCGCCGGGCGCGAGAGACATCCCCTGGGCGATTTGATGAGCAGTCCGATCGTATCCGGGAGCCGCTGGGTGATGCTGGCATTCGCCTTTGTGGCCACGGTCATCAATTATCTTGACCGGCAGACGCTGTCTGTCATGGCGCCGGTGTTGCTCGAGCGCTTCAAGATTTCAGCCACTATCTACAGCCACATCATTTTTGCTTTCATGTTGGCTTACACGGTGATGAACGGGGTCTCAGGCCCACTCCTTGATCGGCTCGGAACCAAGCTCGGGTATGCACTGACGATCGCGTGGTGGTCGGCGGCCGAGATTCTTCACGCGTTTTCCGGTGGTGCGATCAGCCTGGGTGTGTTCCGATTCCTTCTCGGTGTGGGCGAGGCAGGGAACTATCCCGCAGGGGTAAAGGTCATCGGGGAATGGTTTCCACCTCAGGAGCGATCCCTGGCATCGGGAATCTTCAATAGCGGCGCCGCCGTGGGAGCCATGCTTGCGCCTCCCTTGTTGGCGTGGACGGTTCTGGAGATGGGATGGCAGGCGTCCTTCGTGATTGTGGGCGTCTTGGGCTTTGTTTGGTTAGCCGCGTGGTGGATCTTTTATCGCACTCCTTCCATCAATCCCGCAGAACCGGAAATCCCTCCGCCTGCTGTTTGGGCCCTTGCCAAGACGCGGTTCGTTTGGCAGTTCACCTTGTCTAAAGTTTTTGCCGATCCGGTCTGGTATTTCTACACCTTCTGGTTTCCTCAGTACCTGAAGGTCGGCCACGGGTTCACCATGAAAGAGATTGGCGAGACAGCCTGGATCCCTTTTTTTACCGGAGGCATCGGAAACCTGGCCGGAGGTTTTCTGTGCAGTGGGCTGCTGCTGTTTGGGATGTCTCCACAGATTGCCCGGCGCGTTGGCGTTCTGTTCTTCAGTGCTCTGATGGTAGCGGCTGTGCCGGCGGCAATGGTGCATAGTTCAGCGCTTGCGATAGCGCTCATATCCACAGCGACGTTTGGTTATTGCGGGGCCTTGGCCAATGTACTTGCCATTCCCCGGGACTTGTTCCCCAAGAACGCCGTGGCTTCTATCTGGGGGCTTGCAAGTATGGGTTCAGGCTTCGGTGGGATGTTCTTCAGCCTGGTGACTGGATGGCTTGTAGACCACTATTCGTTCAAGCCGGCATTCGTGCTGTTCGGATTAACGCCGATCATTGCCGCTTGCCTTGTCTGGTGGCTGCCTCGCACCATAGCACCTGATGTGCGTGCGCGGGCCTGAGCAGGTGAAGATCAAGGTTCCCTATTGTGATATATCACTTTGCTCGTATTCTATGCAGAAGAAGAATTCGATGGTACCATCGGGACGTTTATACGAAACAGACCAACAGTCGAACCCAGTTCCAACAGCGAGGCTGGATTGAAAAAACCTACGCTCATATCTAACCGGCAGAGACGTCCGGGTGAGTCGCTCGCCGGAAGGGCATACCAGCAGATCCGCGACGAAATTCTGAGAGGTGACCTGGCAATTGGCGATGTACTTTCGCGGAGAAAGCTGGCTGACCGGCTTAACATGAGCTTCCTGCCAATCACGGAAGCCATGCAACGCCTGGAAGTAGAGGGCCTGGTCGAGAGCAGGCCGCGCATCGGGACGCGGGTTCGCATACCTACTGAGCAGGACATTCGCAATAGTTATGTCATCCGCGAAGCTCTTGAATCACAAGCCGCGAGGCTTTGCGCCGAACACATCACTGCGGCGGATAAGAAACAGCTTCTTACCAGCGCCAAGCATCTGGATAACCTGCATAAGGTTTCAGGACCAGAGGCCGAGGATTCCAGGTTTCTGTTTTCTGTACACACTTACCATATGCAGTTCCACATGAGGATTGCCGAACTAGGGGAGTGCCCAGGGCTGACCAGCGCGATTGAAAAGGCGCAGGTGCTGGTATTCAACTGGCTTTACGATACGGCTGCGAATAACAACAAAACCCCGGCAAAGTTTCATGCGAATCTGGCGGATGCGCTGTGCTCTGGAGATCCACTGGCCGCTGATAGTGCCATGCGGGCGCATATTCGCAATGGGTTGGACCAGGTGCTGGAGCGGCTTGCCAGCTCTGAACATGGCAATAGCTGGCGACTTAAAAGTGCCAGAAGCTAAGGATGAACCGACCCGTCAGGCATGTCCTACTGCCATATCAAAAGGCATACAGGGCGGTGGATTTTGTTCTATCGGGAGGACCGCCGCTTCAGCCAATACCAATGGAGCAGATGGATGCGTTGGGGGCTTAGGTAGACTACTATCGGAATCCAAATAAAAGGAACAACGGAGCGGTAGAAACGATGCCTGTTTCAATCAGCGGTCAGGTGGCCGTCATTGTGGGTGCGTCCAGCGGTATTGGCCGGGCGGCTGCAGTACTTTTCGCACGCGAGGGTGCGAAGGTCGTTGCTGCTGCAAGGCGCGAGGATCGACTGCAATCTCTCAAAGATGAGCTCGAGAAGGAGCAATGCGCGATCACGATCAAGCGTGCAGACGCCTCGAACCCCGACGATATGCAGAAACTGGCACAGGAGACTCTCAAGCAGTTCGGCAAGATCGATATTCTGGTGGTCGCGAGCGGCATCAATACGCCCGATCGCTCCATGAAACGGTTGACTCCCGCAATATGGAACTCGCTGGTGAATGTAAATCTCGATGGGGCTTTTTATGCGACGCATGCCATTCTGCCTTCCATGCGGGATGCCGGCGCCGGCCATCTGATTTACATTTCCTCGATTAGTGGGGTCCAGGCGGATGTATCCGGCGCGGCCTATCAAGCGTCCAAGCGCGGCGTCGTGGGTCTGGCGCACGCGATCCGCATGGAAGAGAAGCAAAACGGCATACGAACGTGCGTGATTTGTCCTGGCTTGGTCAATACCGAGTTGTTGGACAAAAGGCCGGTCAAGCCGTCACCCGAGGAATTGGCGAAGGCGTTGCAGGCTGAAGATGTTGCTGAAACGATCTTGCACGTTGCAAAATTGCCGACGCGCGCTTCTATACCGGAACTGATTTTGCTTCCGGCCACGCAGTAGATCTGATGAGAAAAGGCACGAATGAATTTAAAGGGGAAAGTCTGCTTAGTCACCGGGGGTTCCAGCGGTATTGGGGCTGCCACTGCCGTCACCCTGGCACGTAAGGGTGCTCACGTTGCTGTGGTTGCAAGGAAACCTGTTCCGTTGCCGGACAGTCTTGTCTCGGCTGTCGAGGCTCATGGAACGGCGGCTCGGTTTGTGGAAGCCGACGTTGCAGATCCTGAGGCTTGCCGAAAGTGTGTCGAGCAGGTGGTGCAGGACTTCGGTCGTCTCGACGTTCTTGTGCACTCAGCCGGCAGCCCGGTTCCGGGTGGTTTTTACGCGGTGAGCGACGAGAGCTGGATGAACGCGTTTGCGGTGCATGTGCACTCGGTCTTCTGGATGTCCCGGGCTGCGGCGCCGCATATAGCCAAACAGGGCGGGGGAGCGATCATCCTGCTTGGATCAGCCGCGGGACTGCGCGGGTGCCTGGGCGCATTCGCTTACGGGGTCGTGAAGGGTGCATTGCCGCAGTTCGCTCGTGTTCTCGGTCGCGAACTTGCCGAGCAGCGGATTCGGGTTAACTGTGTTTCTCCCGGCGTTATTCGGACGCCGTTTCATGATGCTCTTTCTCCGGAACAGGCGAAGAACAATGTTGAAAATCGAATTCCGTTACATGTAGAAGGCAAGCCGGAAGATGTTGCTGCGCTGATTACGATGTTGGTGGAGAACGACTTCATCACCGGGGAGAACATGGTGATTGATGGCGGGATGACGATGCGTATTGTGTAGGTTTCTTTGAGAGGCGGAGGGCGCAGATCGCTAAATTGCGGTGCTGTCAGCACGAAGGGCACGGCGTTCGAGTCTTGGTGAGAACCGCAAATTTTGCACTTAGTCCCGCAGGGACGGCTGAACTTAGCCCAGGACGTAGTCCTGGGTAGGATTTGAAAGGACGAACAGTCCCGAAGGGACGGCTGGAATAACCGAGACCTTTTCAGCCGTCCCTGCGGGACTACCCGATTTGTGTACGCCCACCCAGGACTACGTCCTGGGCTAAGCTCAGCCGTCCCTGCGGGACTGAGTGCAAAGCAGGCTCTTCAGCCGTTCCGCTCTCAAGAAGTCCTACGTTCCGTCGACAGTCATGTGGGTTGCGCGAGCATTGGTTTGAGGTTCATTGAAACTGCAGATCCCTCGACTTCGCTCCCCCGGATTTCCCGTGGCACTTGTTGGCGTTGGCGGACCTCATGCGCCTTTCCTTAAGAGAAAGGCGCACACACGACCTTGTCCAGTGCAGCGTGGCAGGAAATCCGGGTCGGGATGACAAAGGGGAGCGTGGCTTGGTGGAGAGATCTGCGGTTTACTCTTTACGTTTCGTTAGCTGTGCGTTTTGTAACCCATGCCCGCCAGCACTCCGCGCATGTAGGCGAAGCTGCTGATGACGCCCGGCATCGGGTCGTCACCGTGAACCTCGTATTCCAAATCCACAAACCCGTTGTACTTCGTCGCTATCAGCGTCTCGAAAATCTGCCGCACAGGCATTAAGCCGTCGCCCACAGCAACCTGGCTCTCCTTGGCGTGAAAATCCGTCAGGTCTTTCATGTGCACGTCGAATAGCCGCGGGCCTACCTGTTTGATCGCCTCCACCACATCGGTGCCGGCCCGCACCGTGTGTCCTACATCGATGCAGCAGCCCATGCGTGGGTCCATGCTGCTGACCGCCTTCAGTACATCCAGCGGGGAATGCCACAACTTGTCCTCGGGGCCGTGATTGTGGATGGCGAACCGTATGTCGTACTCCTTCACAAACTTCTCGATACGGGGAAGAGTATTTGGCGTGGGATCTCCAGCGACAATCACCTTGATACCCGCACGCTTGCAATACTCGAACTTGCTGCGTATGTCGTCGTCATCGTCCTTGGGGAAGTAGATCGCTCCGGCAGCGTGGAGCTGGATGCCGGCCGCATGATAATCGTCGAGCGCTTTCGCCTCCTCCGTCGGATCCATCGGGAGATGATCTTTGACGTCCTTGACATTCAGCGCAAGCACGTTGAGCTGCTTCATGTAGCCAATCAACTGCGCGCGATCAAAATTGCGGAAGGTATAGCTGCACAGGCCCAAACGGACCGGAGATGGTGCGTCATGGGACTGTGCCACTGCGGGTAAAGTACTGGAGGCAGCGTAGGCCGCCGCAGCCAGTGCGCCGGAGCGGACGAAGGTACGACGGGATAGTGTCATTTCCTTAGAGTCGTTCATCTAGATGTGCGGAGCCCAGCCTTTCTCATATTCACGCCCCCACCCCTTCATGGCCTGTGGATCGTCCAGGATCTTGCCATCCTTTGTATCCAGCGCCAACTCGCGGTCGACTTCCCAGGCGATGTTCGAAAGCTGCAGGATGGTCACGGATACGTTTCCAACAGCAATCGGAGCATTTAGTTTCTCTCCGCTGCGGATGCCCGCGATGAAGTTTTTAAAGTGAGCGTCGGTCATCGAATCCGCGCCGCGAAGATCCGAAGACGAGGTGTTCTTCCCGGTTTTGAATTCGCTCATCTTCGTGCCCTTGAGATCGTAGATCTCGTACCCATCGCGATCGACGACCACCGTGCCCGTAGTCCCCATAATCGCCGCACCGCGGTCGCGATTGTAGAACTTCATACCCTGGCAGCTCTTGCCTTCCCAGGAAATCATTTTGTCCCCGTAGTCGAAACTGGTCACCAGCGTGTCATAGAACTGCCAGTCATCCTTGAACTGATACCTTCCGCCGGTCGAAGTAACCCGCTGGGGATAGTCCACATCGAGGGCCCAGCGGCAAACATCGACCTCGTGGGTTCCGTTGTTGAGCGCTTCCCCTGTGCCATAGATCCTGAACCAGTGCCAGTTGTAGGGCTGCACGTTATCGGTATAGGGCTTTCGGGGCGCCGGCCCTTGCCACAGATCCCAATCAAGCTGGGGTGGCACGGGTGCCGGCTTACCCGTTCCAATCGACTTGCGGGTGTTGGAGTACCAGGCTTTGGCGTAGTAGGCCCGGCCAATCACTCCGTTATGAATTTTGTCGACGATCTCGATGGTGTGGGGCGACGACCGTTGTTGGGTGCCCATCTGCACCTCCTTGCCGTATTTCTTCTGCGCCTCAACCAGCAGTGCACCTTCGGCGGGGTTGTGGCTGCATGGCTTCTCTACATAAACGTGCTTACCCGCCTGCAAACCGTCGATGGCCATCGGAGTGTGCCAGTGGTCGGGGCTGGCGATGCTGATGGCATCCACATCTTTCTGCTCCAGGATCTTGCGAAAATCCTTCTGCTTTGCGGGCGCGTCACCCATCGCCTGCTGGGTCTGGGCGGCGAACTTATCCATCGTCTTGCTGTCCACATCGCACACGTGCGTGATACAGGCGCTATCCTTATTAGCCTGCAGCGCCGACAAGTGGGCATACCCGCGGCTGTTGAGCCCGATCACCGCAAAATTCAGGCGATTGTTGGAGCCGAGAATCTGAGCGTAGCTTTTGGCGTTGGCGCGGATCGCCAGCCCAGCTGCTCCCACCGCGAGCGTATCGAGAAACTCACGACGATTGACCATAATTCCCCCCTTTCGATCCCATAACCAGACCGGAATCGGCGTCTGCAACACTATACCTTCGTATTGACGAGTGCGACCGAAGATAAGGTTTCAAATGCCCGGGCAAAATAGCAAAAAAACAACTTGCTTTCAATAGGTTACGGTAGAAGCAGGCGACTGGTCTCCGTCCACCATAGCGGGATGAAAACCCATCGTTGACAGTTGTTGTGAGCGAAGACTAGCGTTAAGGGTCCGACCCCCCAACGTCGCCGATTGTACGGAGACCTGCCACTTGGCCCCGATAATATTCGCGTTCCGGCCCGCTCATTTCCGCACGGGGCCCTCTGTGGTGATCGCGGTGGCCCTGTTGGCAGTAGTCGCAGGATGCCAAAGCAGGCATACCACCTCGTCTCAATCGCGCGAACATCTTGACTTCAACCAGGATGTGCAGCCGATTCTGGCCAGCAACTGTTTCAGTTGTCATGGCCCTGACCCGGAAATGCGGAAGGCCAACTTTCGGCTTGACTTGGAAGAGTCCGCCTTCAAGAAGCGTCCCGGTAAACCGGACGCGATCGTACCGGGACACCCGGAGTCGAGCGAATTAGTCCGCCGCATCGAATCGAAGGATCCCCACTACCTGATGCCGCAATCTCCACTGGGCGAAGCGAAACCCATGAAACCCGAGGAGGTCGCGATCCTGAAGCAATGGGTGGCCGAGGGCGCACACTATAGGCCCCACTGGGCATTTGAAAAGCCGGTACGGGCAGCAGTGCCGCAAGTGCAGACCGCAGGCTGGGCAAGAACGCCGATCGACGCCTTCATTCTTCGCCGGCTGGCTAAAGAGAGCCTGCGGCCCTCGCCCGAGGCGGACAAACGCACCCTTATTCGCCGGGTCACGCTCGACCTGACCGGCCTCCTACCGACTCCCGAAGAGGTCAATCAGTTTGTAGAGGACTCTTCGCCCCAGGCTTACGAGCATCTTGTTGACCGGCTGCTGGCAAGCCCGGCTTTTGGCGAACAGAGGGCGCGTTACTGGCTCGACTATGCCCGCTATGCAGATACCTACGGGTTGCACTTTGACAACAGCCGCTACATTTGGGCGTATCGTGACTATCTGATCAAAGCGTTCAATACCAACAAACCATTCGATCAGTTCGCCAAAGAGCAAATCGCGGGCGATCTGCTGCCGCCGCGTAACCTCGATCAAATCATTGCCAGCGGATACGTCCGGTCGGGCGTGAGCAGCAATGAAGGCGGAACGATTCCCGAGGAGCTGCGCGTCAACATCGCCCGCGAGCGCACAGAGGCTTATGGGGCCGCATTCCTGGGCCTGACCGTAGGGTGTGCCGTCTGCCACGACCACAAATACGATCCAACGACGCAAAAGGACTTCTATCAGCTAAGCGCTTTCTTCAACAACATCAATGAACAGCCCTTCAACGGCGATAAGCCGAATTGGGCGCCTGTGGTCCGGATCCCAAAACCGCAGAACCTTGGGGCCTACAATACGCTGTTGTCGAAACGTGCAGAACTCCAGAGGCAGGTAGACGCGTTGCGGTTGCAGGACCGGGTCCTGGTTCAGCGGTGGCTCGCGTCAAAACAGAATCCAGCGCAGCCGGTCGCGACGGATAAGCTGCTACTTCGCCTGCGCCTGGATGAAGGCGGCGGCGAAGTGCTGAAGAATAGCGCGCCGGATGCCAATCCCAAGACCTTTCCCATTGGAAAGTTCAAGCCGCAGTGGGGGGAAACCACCTGGCTGTGGCCAGACTTCCGCATGGACACCAGCACCCGGGTGGAAATGGGAAAGATCGGCGACTTCGAAGGTAACCAGCCATTTTCGAGCGGCGGCTGGTTTATGCTCCGCTCCGCGCCAAATTTCACCTCATCGAAGGTGGCGGGTGCGCTGATCTCGAAGATGGATTCTACCCAACATGACCGCGGGTGGGTTCTGGCGGCGGAGAACGGCATGATCAGCGTCATGCTGGCCGACCAGGCGCCGAAGGAACAACCGGCTCCTGACAAGCCCAAGAAGGGTAAGAAAAAAGTCGAGGCGCCGAAGGTAAAGATCCCGAAAGACACCACGCCCATGCGGGCAATCAAGGTGTCGACGGTGACGGCTCTGCCGACCAATGGCCAGTGGGATCACCTCTTTTTTACCTACGATGGATCGGGCAGGGCAGCGGGCGTCAAGCTCTACGTGAACGGGGCCCCGGTTCCCACAAAAGTAGTCTCCGACACACTTGGCCACAACAGCATGCGCACGTCGGCGCCGCTGCAGCTGGGGCGGAAATCTCCTGACGAGCAACCGGCTCGTGACACGCGCTACCAGGACCTCCGTCTCTATGCCCGGGCATTGACCGAGGAAGAGGCGAAGAGACTTCCGTTCGAAGATTACGTGGCGGAAATTACCAACAGGCCGGCGAACCAGTGGAACCGTGATCAATGGCACGCGGCGACTGAGTTTTACTTCGCCAAGGTGAATGAGCCGGCGAAGGCGATGCAAGCCCAGATTCAAAAGATGGATGCCGAACTCGACAAGCTCTCCGAGGGAGGCGACGTTTCTTTGGTCGCGCAAGAACGGCCATCGGTAGCCTACGCGGATATTCTGACCCGCGGCATCTACACCGCGCGCAAAGAACGAGTCGAGGCCAACACACCGCATTTCCTTCCCCCTCTGCCCACGGGGGAGCCGCACAATCGCCTGGCGCTGGCTGAGTGGACCGTCAGCCCGGAAAACCCTTTGACCGCGCGCGTCACCGTCAATCGCATGTGGAACGAGCTGTTCGGGGCCGGCTTGGTAGAGACGACCGAGGACTTCGGCATCATGGGCCAGCGGCCGTCGCATCCCGAGCTGCTCGACTGGCTGGCAGTGGAATTCCGCGAGAGCGGTTGGGACATGAAGCATATGTACAAGCTCATGGTCATGTCGGCTGCGTACCGACAGAGCGCCAAATCAACTCCGGATCAGTTGGCCCGGGATCCCAAGAACCTCCTGCTGGCGCACGGCCCGCGCTTCCGTATGGATGCAGAGATGCTTCGCGACATTGCTCTGCAGTCCAGCGGGCTCCTGGTGAACAAGGTCGGCGGCCCGAGTGTGAAGCCGTATCAGCCCGACAATGTGTGGGAGTCGGTGGGTTATCCCACGAGCGACACCACCAAGTACAAGCAGGACCATGGGGAGGCGCTTTATCGGCGCAGTCTCTACACCTATTGGAAACGCATGGCGATGCCGCCGAATATGGATGCCTTTGACGCTCCGACGCGCGACACTGCCTGTACTCGCCGCCAGCGCACCGACACGCCGCTCCAGGCATTGGTAACCATGAATGATCCCCAATGGGTAGAAGCGTCGCGCGCGCTTGCGGAGCGATTGATCAAGCAGGGCGGGAAGCAGCCGGAGCAACGAATCCAATACCTAAGCGAACTGGTGCTTTCCCATGACCCATCGCCGCAAATGGCCTCGGTGTTGCAGCAGTCGTTCAGCCAGATGGAGAAACACTACGCTGCCGACCCCGCTGCAGCGCACGACCTGGTTGCAGTGGGCGAAAAACCTCGCGATGCGGCTATTCCTCCGCCAGAGCTTGCCGCCTGGACGATGGTCGTGAGCGAAGTGCTGAACCTTGATGAGGCGTTGAACAAGTAATAGCGTAAGGAGAAATGCCGTGAAGCAACATCCGCTATGCACTGATCCTGACAACGGTCCAACCATCATGGACCTTCCCATTGCGGAGGGCATGAAGGCGGAGTGGGCCGAGCTTGAGACCCGACGGCACTTCTTGGGCAGGGCGGGAAAGGTACTCGGTTGGGCGGCGCTGGCAAGCCTGGGCGGCGAGCGAATGTTTACCGGGAATGCGCACGCGGCTAATGTTGTGCCCTCTCCGCAGAGCCTCCGGCTGCCCCAGTTTGCTCCCAAGGCAAAGCGAGCGATCTACCTGTTCATGTCGGGTGGGCCTCCGCAGATGGACCTGCTGGATTACAAACCGAACCTGGCCCAGCTCTACGACAAAGACATTCCCGACTCGGTCCGCGGGGCGCAGCAGCTCACCGGCATGACCGCGGGGCAGGCGCGTTTTCCCATCGCGCCGTCTCACTGGGCATTCAAGCAGTACGGCAAGTCCGGGACCTGGATCAGCGACCTGCTCCCTTATACGGCGCGCATGGTGGATGACCTTACCATCATCCGGTCAACCAATACCGACGCCATCAACCACGAGCCGGCGATCATGCTGCTCAACACGGGCAACATGAATGCCGGTAAACCGTGTCTTGGCGCGTGGCTCTCCTACGGGTTGGGCAGCATGAACGACAACCTGCCCACGTTCATGGTGTTGCTGAGCAAGCTGAACCCCAAGGAGAATAACCAACCGGTATCCTCGCGGCTTTGGAGCAGTGGCTTTCTTTCCTCGGAATACGCTGGAGTTGGCCTGCGTTCCGCGGGCGATCCCGTACTGTACCTGAGCGATCCCAAGGGTGTCGACCGCGACGTGCGCCGCAAGATGCTTGATGCCGTCAACGAGATCAATCGCCAGACTTACCAGGAGTTGGGCGACCCGGAAACTAACTCGCGCATTTCTGAATACGAAATGGCGTATCGCATGCAAGCCTCGGTGCCGGAACTGACGGACATGAGCCGTGAGCCCCAGTCCACCTGGGATCTTTATGGCCCTGACGCCAAAGAACCGGGAACGTATGCCTACAACTGCCTGATGGCGCGGCGCATGGCGGAACGCGGGGTGCGCTTTACCCAGATTTATAAGCGCGGTTGGGATGTGCACGCGAACGTGACCGGGTTGTTGCCCATCCTCTGCCAGGAAACAGACCGCGCCACCTACGCGCTGGTTACCGATCTGAAGCAGCGTGGTCTGCTGGACGATACTCTTGTCATCTGGGGAGGCGAGTTCGGCCGCACAGTTTACAGCCAGGGCGGCCTGACACCAGACAACTATGGCCGTGATCACCATCCTCGTTGCTTTACTACGTGGATGACAGGGGGCGGTGTAAGGCCGGGAATCAGCTACGGCGAGACTGACGAGTACAGCTACAACGTGGTGAAAGATCCGGTACCGGTTCGAGACTTCAACGCGACCCTGCTGCACTGCCTGGGAATCGACCACAACAAGCTTACTTACAAGTTTCAGGGACTGGATCAGAAGTTGACGGGTACCACTCCTGCGAGCGTCGTCACCCGTCTGCTTGCATGATGATTCGATTCCGAAGCCCGGGTACCAAGATGATCTGGGCTGCTTCTTTGCTGGTGAGTATTGTCTTGCTGCTTCTGCCTTTCGTGTTCCGGCTGGATGGGAAGCCGCATGCGGACTGGCAGCAGTTCCTGGGACGGTTCCATCCCCTGGTCGTGCATCTGCCCATTGGCCTGATCCTGCTCGTTCCCGTGCTCGAGCTCGCGGGCAGAGTCCGTCCTGCCTTGCTTGAGGCGGCAATGTTTGTCCTCTCGTTGAGCCTGCTCAGTTGTCTGCTCGCCTTAACCCTGGGCTATCTGCTCGCCTATGGGAGCGGGGAAGCAGGGGCTGGTGTATCGCGCCATATGTGGGGCGGTATCGCGCTCACCATTGCTGTGCTGGGTTGTGTGCTGGTTCGGGGTGCGACTGCCGGCGTGCGCGAATTCTACCCGTATCTGCTGGCTTGCGTACTACTTCTGCTGGCATGGACAGCTCACCAGGGGGGCTCGCTCACCCACGGGGATAAGTATTTGACGGAGTATCTTCCCACCCCGCTGAAGCGTTTGGGCGGCATGGGCACGGTGCAAGCCAAAGCCTTCGATTTTCCCGATTCCTTTTATGCCCGCCACCTCTATCCGATTTTCGATGCCAACTGCCTCGTCTGCCATGGAGAGCAAAAAGTCAAAGGTGGTCTGCGCATGGACACCTACGACCGGTTGATGAGGGGCGGGAAGGAAGGCGCCGTCATCATTCCTGGAAAGCCCGAGAGGAGTATTTTGCTGGAGCGCATTACGCTCCCAACTGACCACAAGAAGTTCATGCCTTCGGAAGGGAAGCCCCCTCTGAAACCCGAAGAAATCGCATGGATTCGGGCGTGGATTCAGCAGGGAGCGTCGGAGGAGATGAAATCCCTCGCCGGCGTCGACGTGCCCGAGCCATTCAGGGAAGAGCCCGTGCCGCAGGTGGGCGACTACAGCAAATTGATGGGCGAAATATCCCAAACAGCAAAGTCGGAGGGGGTTACACTTGTGCCGGTATCAAAGAACCTGGGAGATGGTCTCATCTTGAACACTGTCGATGCTGGGCCGAAATTCGGCGACGCTCAACTCGCGGGCCTGGTGCGCTTTGCCCCGTACATCGTAGAGGCAGAGTTGGGACGCACCTCGGTCACCGACGGCTCCTTGGCGACGCTGGGGAAGTTCAGGCATCTGCGAGCACTGCATCTGGAAGGAACGTCCGTCACTGGAGCGGGTCTGGCGAATCTGACACAGTTGCCGCAGTTGACGTACCTCAACCTGAGTGGGACCCAGGTGACACAGGCCTCGATTGCTCCACTGACCTCGATGAAGAACCTTCGTCATCTTTATCTCTACAACACGCCGGCACAGCCGGCATCGGCCGCGAGGCAGACACCATGAACCGCCGCGAATTCTGCGCGATCACAGGAGTTGCGGTGGTGGGGAGCCTCATGGGCCCCGACGCATATGCGGAAACAAAATCGGAGGAGCGTTCCTTGGACTCACCACAGCTTCAGACTGGCAATGGCGAATGGACCTACCGCGTAGTTTCTGACTGGGGAGAACTGCCGGCGGGAAAAACGTTTGGCGGTACTCACGGCGGGATCGCCACAGATAAGGCCGGGAATCTTTATGTCAGCACACAGAGCACGACCGGGGTGTTGGTGTACGACCGCGACGGCAAGCTGCAGAAAACCATCGCCAACGAATATCCGGAGGTTCATTCCCTTACCTACGCGAACGAAAACAACGAAGAGTATTTCTACGTCACCGTGCAGAAGGGAACCCCTAAGGAGAATTGGCTGTTTGTCAAAATGAAGACGGATGGAACGGTGGTGCAGAAGATCACTGCTCCGCCCGAAGCCGGATTTCATGCGCCGAACGAATGGCGCCTGACTGCCGCGGTACCGGGACCTGACGGTTCCATTTTCATTGCCAATGGATATGGCGATTCGCGCATTTTCAAGTTCGATAAGGGCGGAAATTATCGCGCTGCGTATTCAGGGAAGGGCCAAACGGATGGCTTATGCAATTGCAGCCATGGCTTGGCGGTCGACACGCGTTACGATCAGCCATTGTTGCTGGTGTGCGACCGCGAAAATCGCCGGCTCAGCCATTACGATTTCGACGGCAAGTTCGTGGCCAATGTGACGTTCCATATGCGTCGTCCGTGCCAGGTGAGTTTCTGGGGCGATTACGCTGTGGTTTCTGAGTTGGAAGGCCGGGTTACTGTGCTCGATAAGGACAATGTGCCCGTTGCTTTCCTGGGTGACAATCCGCACAAGGACCAGTGGGCGAATTACAAATTGCTTCCCGGCGATATTGCCGCCACAAACTTTAGCGCGGCCCACGGATGCCACATCGATCGGAATGCCAATATTTACGTGTCCGACTGGAATGTATCCGGACGCGTAACCAAGCTGGTGAGGGTGAAGGCCTGACCTCGCGGTCTTGCCAATTGGGTACACGGCCCCAGCGCGCTACTTGGCGTAGTCGTTGCGCACGACAGCCCCGCCCTTCATCACGAACCGCACATGCTCCAGTTGCTTGATATCTCCAAGTGGATTTTCGTCTACCGCGATCATGTCCGCAAATTTACCTGGCTCGATGGCGCCAATTTGATCTCCCCAGCCCATCAGGTCCGCAGCATTGATGGTCGCGGCCTGAATTGCTTGCAAAGGGGGCATGCCATAGCGAGTCATCCACTCGAACTCGATCGCCTGGGTGCCGTGCGGAAAAGGACCAGCGTCGGTGCCAAATGCTATCTTCACTCCCGCCGCCAGAGCCTTCTTGAAGCTGACCTCGTGGATAGCGAGGCGGCTGGTCTTTCCTCCAGACATTGCGAGATCGCCCTTCTCCAACGCGCAACAGTAAACGTATAGAGTGGGGACCAGGTAGATTCCCTTGGCCACCATCTTTCGAATGGCGTCATCGTCGAGTTGAATGCCGTGCTCAATGGAGGCGACACCGGCGTCAATGCAATAGTGGAGCCCCGGCCCATCGTACGCATGGCACGCGACCTTAAGCCCCTTCAAGCGCGCCTCATCCACGATGGCCTGCACCTCTTCCAGGCTGAAGTCCGCGACACTCACCTCTTTGCCGTCGGGCAGGAAGCTATACCGATCGGTTCCGTAAATCTTGATCAGGTCAGCGCCGTAGTTGAATTGTTCGCGAACCGCCTTGCGTGCTTCTGAAGGGCTATCTATGGTCTGCACGCCGATGGGGACGGTAACTTCCGGCGAATAGCCTTCCAGACCGTAACCGCCGGTGGTCGAAATGCCGCGGGTAGCGACCTTGAGGCGAGGGCCGGGGATAAGCCCCCGGTTGATCGCATTACGAACATCTACGTCACTGTACATCGCGCCTTCAGTTTCGACGTCGCGCAAGGCGGTGAACCCGGCCTCCAGATCGTGCTTCACGTTCAGGGTGGCGAGAATTGTCCTGTACTGCCAGGATTGTTTGAGCAAAATGTCGTCATAGTGCGAGTCGTCAGTATCCGTGAGCATGATGTGCGTATGGCAATCGATCAGTCCCGGCAGCACCGTCGCGTGGGTCAAATCCACCGTGGTGGCTCCTGCGGGAATTCGCACTTCGCCGCTGGCCGCGAAGCGCTCGATGCGATCGCCGCGTATCACGATCACCTGATCGTTGAGCATCTTTCCGGAGCGAACGTCCAGCAGCTTGCCCGCGTGTACGTAGGTCGCGGCTGATATATCTGCAGCCTTGGCAACGGGAGTAGCCATACCAAACACCAAGGTCAGCAATCCCAGGAAAAAATGACGCACTTCTCCCACCTCCAGAAATCGTTTTGATTGCCTCAAAAAAAGCGCAAAAGCCGCAGCTTTGGCGAGTGGATCTGGGATAGCCGAGCGAGGCTTAATTGTTCTGTGATCCGTATACCCGGAAGCGCGTCCAGTAGGTTCCGTTATCCCAATTGATGCGGTTGCCGTTGGTGCTGACCGTTCCCCCGATGGTGTTTCCATCCCAGTTCGTCGTCAGGGTGCGCTTTCCGTTGATCTGTCCGCTTCCGTTGCCGCCCGACTCGTTGCTCAACTGCAGATTATTGCCGCGCTGCCGGATAGAGCAGGACTGGGACCGATTCCCCTGGGCATACCACGTCCCAGTCAGGTTCAGCCGATGATGCCCGCCTCCTCCTCCGCCCGAGTTGCATCTTGCCCAGAACGTCCCGTTCGACCAGTTGATTTGGCTGCCGTCCGGGCTGAGGGTGCCGGTCGTGAATTGCCATCCTGGGGCGACAATGCCCGTTTGTCCCTGGAACTGCCCCGGGGAGGTATCGCCATTTTCGTTGGTTAAGGTAAGAAATGCCCCGTTGCTGCTGATCGAGGCATGTTTCGTAGGATCTCCCTGCGCACACCATGCCCCAGTGAAGGCAGCCGACTGCGACTGGTTTGACGGGAACTGGGCGGCGGCATCCTTCGCCGTAAGGCTAATGGCGGTAACCAACAAGAGCGCCGCGACGTGGGCAACTTTGGCGTGAGTCATGGGTCTTCTCCTGCGCGGTCGAAAGCGAAAACCCGAGGTTGGTTATCGCGAAGTAATCAGAGTACAGCAAATCTGGGCGTCTGCTCCCAGAACAATGCCCTTCATGCGCATCTCAAAGTCAGGGATGGATAAGCAGGGACGGCGCGTTACGAGACGCAGCGCCGGGAAGTCTAAATTCGTAACGGCCCCTGGAGGGTTCGCCTCAATGGGGAAGGACTATTAACATGGTGAAAGAACCTTCATGTGGAACCCCCCCAGTAAAAGGACGGTGTGCAAATGACTCTCAAACCGACAGACATGCTGGAAATTCAATCGGCAATCGACGAGTACGAGAGGAAGTTCCCGCGCCGCCCCGCCCCCTCGGCCGAGGTGGCGCTGGCGTGGCGGTTGGGCAAAAAGGAATGGGCGAGACGACAGGCGGCAGAGAATGCTACGCAGCCAGGTGCTCCTGACCTCGCCTCGAGTGGCGAGGAGACACCTGATTCAGTATTTGCAGAGCAAGAGTGCAACCGGTTCGTGTGGGCCTGGGAACAACTTCGAGTTCGGTGGCTTACCTCTGCAGAAGATGCCCCAGAAAGCCTCGCGAGCCCCTGGGTCCAAAAAGTGTTGCTGGTTGGCTGGTGGGGGATGGTCGCGGTCATGGTCGCCTCAGTCTTTGTCTTTGGCGCGATTGTTGGCGGTTTCAAGTGAATGCCAGGCAGGTTCTTTGGCGATCAGGCTGCGCGCTTGTTCTCGCCGGAACCTTGCTTGGCGCCCTCTATGCACAGCGTCCCTTTCGTGAATATCCTTCCGTCGAATATGGCGAATCGCTGCCATTGCCTCGCGACTGGCGCCGGCCGGGTGAGTGGGCCTTTGCCCGTTTGATGTACCCTCCCGGCCCTCTCGATGGCTATCGTGGCAGGTTCGATGGTGACTGGCGTCAGGGGCTTTCCCTTTGGACCCAGGATTACCCGCGCGCGGATCGTGCCTTGGCGCAGGCGGTCAGGCGTTTGACCCGGGTCGATGCCCGGTCGGTAGAACAGTCCGTCAACCTGGACGATGGAGATGAGATTTACAACTGGCCTTGGCTCTACGCCGTTCAGGTTGGGGAGTGGGGGTTGACTGAGGCTCAGGCGAAAAAGCTTCGCGACTACCTGCTCCGGGGCGGTTTCTTCATGGCTGACGATTTCCATGGATCCGAGGAACAGGCTTATTTCGAAAAAACCATGAAGATGGTCTTTCCAGAACGGCCAATTGTGGATATTCCGAACGACGACCCCATATTCCACACCGTCTTTGATCTGAACGATCGATACCGCATCACCGGAGCCGAGCACCTGGACACGGGGTACAAGAAAGATGGAAAGGTTGCGCGCTGGCAAGGTATCTACGACGATAAAGGCCGTGTCATGGTGGCCATCTCTTTGAATTCGGACATTGGCGATTCCTGGGAGTGGTCCGACACGTCACGGTATCCGCTCAAGTTTTCTGACCTGGGAATCCGGATAGGCGTGAATTACGTCGTTTACGCCATGACGCACTGAATGGCCGGGTTTATGTACGGGCTAAAGCGGTTTCCTGCCATCCTGGTCATTACTACATGCATCCTGGTCATTACTACATGGGGTTACTACAATTTGCCCTACTGTTACTCAAGAACCATAGCTTATTTTCACAGAAAGGCTATGCTCATGCTCAAGCGGCGATTCTCCGCGGAACATTTTCATCGATTCTTTCGGGGGAGGGATTCGATGAAGTGGAACGAGGAGAGTTGCCGTTAGTGCTTTGTGCAACACCTTAAGATTCTGTAGTTTATCTCTGGCTTCGCTGTCCCGATGCCATCTGGCGGTTGATAGCCTGCATGACCGAGTGGGATTCGCCCCGGATGGTAACCGTGCGTACCAAGTCCGCTTCCGAAAGTGACTCGAGAGCCACAAAAAGGCGTTCCCATCCGTCTTCCCAGGTCTCCAGCAGAGCTTGGGGGTGGGGTCGAGGAATTCGCCATCACGGTTACGGTCCGGCTTTTCCCCGTCCGTGGTCAGGAAATCAGTCCAGCGGGAGCGCATGTTGCCTGACAGGTGCTTGACGATGACGGCGATCGAGTTGGTTTCCGGATTGAGAGAGGCAAAGAACTGTTCGTCAGTGACCTGCCGTCGCCCGATCGGCAAGCTTCTTGGACAGACGGGGAGTTGAGGGGACAGGAGTTGAGGGAAGTCGGCAGTCGCAGCCTGGGGCTTTATATTGTGATAGCCTGCTCTTTCGTGCTCGGGCGTGCCGGGTTAAATCCTTTCAGGGGAGCAGGGGGAACAGCGGGTGCGGCAGAACGCGATAGGCTGGAGCGCGTACAACCTGGGCATGATGTTCTAGGGCTGCCGTGAGCCGTGCTTTGCTTATCGAACGAGGTCCCATGCAAGTAGCCTTCATCAATCAGCCGATCGACACCATGGAAGCGATGGCCGCCGGCGCCCCGGTTGTAGCCAGCCGGTCACGTGGTGTAGTCGAAACCGTGAAGGACCGCGAGACTGGATTCATCGTAGAGAAGAACGATGCGCACCAACTGGCGCAGGCACTCCTCAGACTGCTGGAAGATGATGCCTTGCGAGAGACGATGGGAAGAGCCGGTCGGAAACGAGCACTGGCATATTTCACCTGGGATAAGATCGCCGAGACCATGCTCAGGCGCTATCGGGAGCTTTCTAGAGCTGGTTCTTCCATGCCAACTGAGGCGTCGCGGGCATCGGTGCTGGAATATGCCGCCGCGAAAAAGGCGGAGAGAAACCTCTCTTCAATGCGGTCGTTGGTCGTTCACTTTGTGGGGAGCGAGTCAGCGCCACGACACGAATTCGTCCATTGAAAATGATGAAGATAGCTTTTGTAAATCAACCCTTCGACACTATTCTGCCCCCTTTCCAAAGCTCAGTTGGGGCGTGCACCTACGGGGTCCTTCCGTATTTGGAGCAATGTTGCACGCTCGTGATTTATGGTCTCGAAGATGCCAATCGAGATAGGAGCACTAATGGTTTCGGGCGCAACGTGTCTTTCCGTTTCTTGCCTTCGACTCAAGGTGACCGGCTGATTAATTTCCTTAGAACCAATAGCTCAAAGCTGGTTCAGTTCTCTTCGCCGATGTCTACGTCTGCCAGTACATTTCCGGCGTTCGGTCGACAGGTCGCGATGAATCTCCAGAAGGAGCAATGCGACGTTATTCATGTACAGCACAGCTCACAGTACATACCCATCATTCGAGAATTCAATCCGAATGCGAAAATCGTTCTCCACATGCACGCGGAGTGGTTCTCGCAGAGTGGGTTCGATGTGCTCGAAGGCAGGCTGCGAGGGGTTGACCTATTAACCTGCGTGAGTAATCACGTCGCGGAAAAAACCAAGCGGGACTTTCCCTTCATTGCTGATCGCTGCGAGACAACCTACAACGGGATCGAGCCCAAACTAGAGTTCAACCGTGAGAAAGACTATGGGGCAGCACGCAGGCGAAAAGAGAAACGCATCCTCTTCGCGGGTGCGATCTCGCCACATAAGGGGCCGCATGTTCTCTTGGACGCTTTTAATATCGTGGCCAGACGTTTTCCCGACGTCCGTCTTGATTTTGTTGGTGGGCTTAGCAACTACCCGTTGGAAGAGAGCTTTGAATTGACCGACCGCTCCTTAATAAAGGCGGTGGCACCCTTTTACGCAAAGAATTCCTTCCAGCGTTTAAAAGCGAGCTTGTCGCTCGCAGCGCGGGATGCGGGAACTTATCAATCCTATCTGAGAACAAAATTGCCGCCGGAAGTGGCCGCCAAAGTTACCTTTCACGGGCACATTGGCGTCCGCCAGGATTTGATTGACCGGTATTACGATGCAGACGTGCTTGCATTCCCATCAATCTGGGACGAGGGCTTCCCTTTACCAGCTTTGGAAGCGATGGCGGCTGGACTACCGGTCGTGGGCACCCGGCCTGCCGTCTCTGAAACCATTGAAGATCAGCGGTCGGGCATTCTAGTTGACAAGAATGACGCTAACGGGATGGCTGAAGCGCTTCTCAGAGTTCTTCAAGACGACGACTTGAGAGATGAGATGGGAAGAGCGGCCCGGCGCCGAGTACTAGAGCATTTTACCTGGGAGAAAGTAGCCGAGAGAATGCACACCCGGTATGCGGCTCTGTGCGATGTCTCTGCCTTGGAACCCAGGGAACCTCGCTAAATCGAGGATTCCAAACTGCCGAGTCCGGGCGCGTGACTGCGAGGGTGGCAAGACAGTGCTTTTTCCCCGAGGCAACTCAGCCCACCGAACGCGGAGGGTAGTTAAGGGGGCGGGAAGATGTGAAAAAATTGAAAAACAAACGTGGAGCGAATTCGCCCTCCAAAAAGTCGCACCAGGATTGTGCTGGTTGCCCGGAAGTATCCGGACGTCGTGCTGGACACTGTCGGCCCGATCGGTAATTATCCCATCGAAGAAAACTTCGACTTGCACGACGACCGTGCGCCCATACAGGAATTAGCGCCGTTTTACGACACGAGTATCTGGTCCCTCTTCAAGTCGACGTTATTCCGTAAGTCCTCCGGCAAGGGAAAGTATCTTCGCTACCTTGAGGGTCGATTGCCTGCTGACGTGGCGGAGAAGGTTGCGTTTCGTGGGTTCATCTCGGATAACCCATTAGTTGTAGGTGAAAATACCCCAGGTCGATACGTCCTTTATCAATGAGGAGCGGGAGCCACGATAAGCGAGCCTCCTCGTTAACGTTTTCAATTTTTCCATTAATATTTCTAGCAGGCAATTCGTTCGCGAAACCAATCCTGTGAGCGGGTTCGATTTTGTAGCCGGTTGCATTCGATTTTAGATCGGGCTGCCAATCGAAATTTCAGGACAACCCAAGCCGTCGCTGGTTCAGGAGTGGATTTATGAAGAAGAGCGAGGACCGCAACGCGGTCGCTAGTGCTAACGGCAGTCCCTCAAGAACCCTGAAGAACAGCGAAAAGAATGGGAGCATCGCGGTCGCGGAGCCTGCCGACGTTCACCTTGATGTAGTCCTGGCCCAGCTGCAGGCTGTTCGCGATGGGAACTTTTCCGTGCGGCTCCCTGGCTCATGGATCGGCTTGCCAGGAAAAATCGCAGATACGTTTAACGAGATCGTCGCCGCCAACCAACAGATGGCCAAGGAGCTCAGACGGGTCGGCCAGGTCGTAGGGAAAGAAGGCAGAACCAGGGAACGCACGCGGTTCTATGAGTCGAGAGGCGCGTGGGGCGAAATGGAAGTTTCCGTGAACACGTTGGTGGAGGACCTCCTCCGGCCAACCACGGAGGTCACCCGCGCCATCGCCGCAGTAGCCCAGGGCAACCTGGCACAAACGGTGCGGCTGGACGTCGACGGGCGGCCGCTGGAAGGCGAATTCTTTCGCTCTGCCGAGATCGTGAACACCATGATCCAGCAGCTCAGCGTGTTTACCTCAGAAGTGACGCGTGTCGCAAGAGAGGTGGGCACCGACGGCAAACTGGGCGGCCAGGCACAGGTGCCAGGCGTCGCCGGTACGTGGAAGGACCTGACGGACTCGGTCAATTCGATGGCCAGCAACTTGACCGGGCAGGTTCGCAATATCGCCGAAGTGGCTACCGCCGTTGCCAGCGGCGATCTCTCGCGCAAGATTACGGTCGACGTCCGCGGCGAAATCCTGCAGCTCAAAGAAGCGATCAACACCATGGTGGACCAGCTGCGTTCCTTTGCGTCGGAGGTGACGCGTGTGGCGCGCGAAGTGGGTACCGATGGTAAGCTTGGCGGCCAGGCCGTAGTCCCCGGCGTCGCCGGCACCTGGAAGGATCTCACCGACTCCGTCAACGCCATGGCCGGCAACCTGACGGCCCAGGTTCGGAATATCGCCGAAGTGACCACTGCTGTGGCCCGCGGAGATTTATCGCGCAAGATTACGGTCGACGTGAAGGGCGAAATTCTCGAACTGAAAGACACCATCAACACGATGGTGGATCAATTGAATGCTTTTGCCGGTGAAGTGACACGCGTGGCACGCGAGGTCGGCACTGAAGGCAAGTTAGGTGGCCAGGCTCAGGTGCCGGGTGTCGGTGGCACCTGGAAAGATCTCACGGACAACGTGAATTTCATGGCCAGCAATCTGACCGGCCAGGTACGCAACATCGCAGAAGTGGCCACAGCGATCGCGAGTGGCGATCTTTCCAGCAAGATTACGGTCGACGTCCGCGGGGAGATCCTGCAGCTGAAGGAAACTCTCAACACCATGGTGGACCAGCTGAACCGTTTCGCTGGTGAAGTGACCCGCGTTGCCCGCGAGGTGGGCAGCGAAGGCCGGTTGGGTGGCCAGGCAAACGTGCCCGGCGTGGCCGGTACCTGGAAGGATCTTACCGATTCCGTGAACTCCATGGCAGGCAACTTGACCGGCCAGGTGCGCAACATTGCAGAGGTGACGACTGCGGTAGCCCGCGGCGATTTGTCGCGCAAGATTACCGTCGATGTGAAGGGCGAAATTCTCGAGCTCAAGAACACCATCAACACCATGGTGGACCAGCTCAACGGCTTTGCCGGCGAGGTGACGCGCGTGGCGCGTGAGGTCGGCACAGAAGGTAAGTTGGGCGGCCAGGCTCAGGTGCTCGGAGTCGCTGGTACCTGGAAGGATCTCACCGACAACGTGAACTTCATGGCCAGCAACCTGACTGGCCAGGTGCGCAACATCGCCGAAGTGGCGACTGCGGTAGCCCGCGGCGATTTGTCGCGCAAGATCACCGTGGATGTGAAGGGCGAAATCCTGGAGCTGAAAGACACCATCAACACCATGGTCGATCAGCTGCGAGCCTTCGCTTCCGAAGTGACACGCGTAGCCCGCGAAGTCGGTACGGACGGAAAGCTTGGAGGCCAGGCGCAGGTTCCCGGCGTGGGTGGCACGTGGAAGGATCTCACCGATTCTGTCAATTCAATGGCGAGCAACCTGACTGGCCAGGTGCGTAACATCGCGGAAGTCTCCACCGCCATCGCTAGCGGCGATCTCTCCAAAAAAATTACCGTGAATGTCAGCGGAGAGATTCTCCTGTTGAAAGAGACCATCAACACCATGGTCGATCAGCTGAACGCATTCGCGGGAGAGGTGACCCGCGTAGCGCGCGAAGTGGGCAGCGAAGGGCGCCTGGGTGGGCAGGCTAACGTTCCCGGTGTCGCCGGCACGTGGAAGGATCTTACCGATTCGGTCAATTCCATGGCCGGAAATCTGACCGGCCAGGTACGCAACATTGCTGAGGTGACGACCGCGGTAGCACGCGGCGATCTATCACGCAAGATTACGGTGGACGTGAGAGGTGAAATTCTGGAGTTGAAAAACACCATCAACACGATGGTGGATCAGCTCAATGCCTTTGCCGGTGAAGTCACGCGTGTGGCACGCGAGGTAGGTACAGAAGGCAAGTTAGGCGGCCAGGCCCAGGTACCGGGCGTGGGCGGCACCTGGAAAGATCTTACGGACAATGTAAATTTCATGGCCAGCAATCTGACTGGCCAGGTGCGCAACATCGCCGAAGTGGCGACGGCCATTGCCAACGGTGATCTTTCCAAGAAAATTACCGTGGACGTGCGCGGGGAGATCCTGCAGCTCAAGGAAACCCTCAACACCATGGTGGAACAGCTGCGCTCGTTTGCCGCGGAAGTTACACGCGTGGCTCGCGAAGTGGGCAGCGAGGGAAGGTTGGGTGGACAGGCCAATGTGCAGGGCGTGGCTGGCACGTGGAAGGATCTTACCGATTCTGTAAATGCCATGGCCGGCAACTTGACTGGCCAGGTGCGCAACATCGCGGAAGTGACGACCGCCGTGGCCCGCGGCGATTTATCGCGCAAGATCACCGTGGACGTGAAAGGTGAAATCCTGGAGCTGAAGAACACCATCAACACCATGGTGGACCAGCTCAATGCATTTGCTGCAGAAGTGACCCGTGTGGCACGCGAGGTGGGCACGGACGGCAAGCTGGGTGGGCAGGCGGAAGTTCCTGGTGTGGCCGGCACGTGGAAGGATCTTACCGACAATGTGAACGTGATGGCCGCCAACCTCACCGAGCAGGTGCGCGGCATCGTTAAGGTAGTCACCGCGGTTGCGAATGGAGTGCTGACCCAGAAGTTGACGGTGAATGCCAAGGGCGAAGTCGCTGCGCTGGCCGAGACGATCAACAACATGACCGACACGCTGGCAACCTTCGCCGACCAGGTAACCACGGTAGCCCGCGAGGTTGGCGTCGAAGGCCGGCTGGGCGGGCAGGCGAACGTGCCGGGTGCCGCGGGTACGTGGAAAGATCTGACCGGCAACGTGAATCTTCTGGCAGACAACCTGACTAACCAGGTGCGCGCCATTGCCGAGGTTGCCACCGCGGTGACCAAGGGCGACTTGACGCGTTCTATCCAGGTGGAGGCGAGCGGTGAGGTCGCGGAGTTGAAAGACAACATTAACACCATGATCAACAACCTGCGCCTAACCACGGAGAGGAACACCGAGCAGGACTGGCTCAAGACGAACCTCGCGCGCTTCACCGGCATGCTGCAAGGTCAGCGCGATTTGTCGACCGTAGGACGGACTCTGCTATCGGAACTGGCACTCCTGGTCAATGCGCAGCAAGGTGTCATCTACCAGATGCACAATGAGGAAGAGGCCATGGTCCCGCTCTCCGCTTTCGCGGATGACGGAGACAATGTGCACCTGCGAAGGTTGAGAATGGGCGAAGGACTTGTGGGGCAGTGCGCCAAGGAAAAACGGCGTATGGTCATCACCGATGTGCCGTCAAACACCATCACCATCCGGTCCGGCCTGTTTGAGGCGACCCCGCGGAATGTGATTGTGCTTCCTGTTCTGTTTGAGGATCGGGTGAAGGCGGTCATTGAATTAGCCTCGCTCGGTACATTCACCGCCTCGCAACTCGCGTTCCTCGAGCAATTGACGACCAGCATTGGTATCGTGCTCAACAGCATCGAGGCCACCATGCAGACCGAAGGTCTGCTGAAACAATCGCAGCAATTGGCGACCGAATTGCAGACCCAGCAGAAGGAGTTGCAACAGACGAACGAACAGCTGGCACAGAAGGCGCAGCAACTGGCAGAACAAAATGTCGAGGTGGAACGCAAGAACCAGGAAATTGAGCAGGCACGCGGCGCGCTGGAGGGTAAGGCCAAGGAGTTAGCGCTGACCTCTAAATACAAATCAGAGTTCCTGGCGAACATGTCGCACGAACTGCGCACGCCCCTGAACAGCATCCTGGTCCTGGGCCAACAGCTAAGCGACAACCCGGGGGGTAATCTCACCCCAAAACAGGTAGAATTTGCCCGCACGATCCACGGAGCGGGGACGGATCTACTCAACCTGATCAGCGACATCCTCGACCTTTCCAAGATCGAATCCGGCACCGTCTCCGTGGAGGCGGAGGAAGTCGCTTTTGCCGGCCTGGTGGAGACCATTGGGCGGCCGTTCCGCCACGAGGCCGAAAACCGGCGGCTTAGGTTCGACGTAAACACCGAAGCGACTTTACCGCGTAGCTTTGTGACCGACTCCAAACGTCTGCAACAGGTACTCAAGAATCTATTGTCCAATGCTTTCAAATTTACCGAGCATGGCAGTGTCCGTCTTTCCCTATCGATACCTTCGAAAGGGTGGACTGAGGACCATCCGATCCTCAGCCGGGCCGCTTCGGTGATCTCCTTCGAGGTGGCCGATACTGGAATCGGCATACCCTACGAGAAGCAGCGAATTATCTTCGAGGCCTTTCAACAGGCAGATGCCGGCACCAGCCGCAAGTACGGCGGCACCGGTCTTGGGTTAGCCATCAGCCGTGAGCTGGCCAGTTTGCTGGGCGGCGAAATTCGACTGCGCAGCGTGCCCGGGAAGGGGAGTGCGTTCACTCTCTACCTGCCGCAAACCTATGTGGGCCCATCTGCATCCACGGTGGCTACATTAGAAGCCAAAGCTTCGCCTTCCGGCGCGAGCACGCAATTATTGAGCGCGAGCGTCCTCGAACTCCCGGGGGAACGGATTACTGACGATCGCGAAGATCTCCAGCCCGGGGATGCAGTTCTCCTTATCATCGAAGACGACCCGCACTATGCGCGGCTGCTGTGCGATCTGTCTCGCGACAGCGGCTTCAAAGTGTTGCTGGCCATGCGTGGCGCGGAAGGCCTTGCCCTTGCCCGCGAATTTCACCCCACAGCCATATCCCTGGATGTCTTTCTTCCTGACATGTTGGGCTGGACCGTGCTCAACCACTTGAAGCAGGATCCAGAGACCCGTCATATTCCGGTACAGATACTCACAGTGGATGAGGATCGCCGGCACGGGCTGGCGCGTGGAGCCTTCGCCTCCGTCATGAAACCCGCCACGGCGGAAGAAATAGACGCGGCGTTCGTGAGAATCAAGGAATACGCAGCGCTCCAACGCAAGCGGCTCTTGATCGTGGAAGACAATCCTGCCGAGCAACTGAGCATTCGGGAGTTGCTCGGCTTTGACGACATTGATGTCACCGTGGTCACCAGCGGCGGTGAGGCATTAGAAGTGCTGGGCGAACATCCGTTCGACTGCGTGGTGCTTGACCTCCGTCTTCCGGATATGTCCGGTTTCCAGGTTCTGGAGCGGCTTCGTGAAACCCCGGAACTCGGCGAAGTCCCGGTCGTAGTGTTTACGGGAAAAGAATTGTCTCCCGCGGAAGATGCCCAGCTGCGAACCCTGGCCCGCAGCGTGGTGGTCAAAGGAGTCGAGTCGCCGGAGCGGCTACTGGACGAAACGGCCTTGTTCCTCCATCGGGTGATCGCCAATCTGCCGACGGAAAAGCAGAATATGCTCGACCGGTTGCATCGCTCCGATGAAGCACTCATCGGCAAAAAGGTGTTGGTGGTCGATGATGACGTGCGCAACATATTTGCCCTGAGTAGCGTGCTTGAGCGCCGGGGAATGACGGTCTTGACCGCTGGAACCGGCCGCGAAGCAATTGCTATTCTCGAGTCCACTCCTGATATGGCGATTGTATTGATGGACATCATGATGCCGGAGATGGATGGATACGAAACCATGCAGGTAATGCGGCAGAACGAATTGTTCCGGCGGCTGCCGATCATTGCACTCACGGCCAAAGCAATGAAGGGCGACCGAGAAAAGTGTCTGGAAGCGGGTGCTTCCGAGTACCTGGCAAAACCTGTCAATACTGAGCAATTGCTATCTGCCTTGCGCATCTGGCTGCATCGATAGCAACCGCAGCGCAGCGGTACGTGGGTTTCCGGGGGAGAGCACGACGATGGAATCGAAGGTCAATATCCTGATGGTGGACGATCAGCCGGGAAAGCTGTTGACCTATGAGGCCATCCTTGGCGAGCTTGGTGAAAATCTGGTCAAGGCGTCCTCCGGAAGAGAAGCGCTCGATTTCCTGCTGAAGATGGACATCGCTGTGGTGCTGATGGATGTGAGCATGCCTGAGCTGGATGGATTTCAGCTCGCGGATATGATTCGGCAACATCCACGGTTCCAGAAAATCGCGATTATCTTCATCTCTGCCGTACACCTGACCGATCTGGATAGACTGCAAGGCTATCAGCGCGGGGCCATGGATTATATCTCCGTTCCTGTAGTCCCCGAACTATTGCGCGCTAAAGTCAGTGTGTTCGCCGAGTTGCACCGAAAGGCACGCGAGTTGGAGCTGTTGAATCGTGAACTGGAACAGCGTGTCTTCGAAAGAACGGCGGAATTGAGAGAGAGCGAGAAGCAATTGCGACAGCGAGCGGATCTGCTCGATCTCGCTACCGAAGCCATTTTGGTGCGCGACATGGATGGCGTTCTTCAGTTCTGGAATTCGGGCGCAGAAGCATTCTATGGTTGGAACCGGAATGAGGTTCTGGGCAGAAATGTTCACCAGACACTCCGCACGAAACTTCCCGGTTCTGCTGAAGAAATCGAGTCTGTGATCCTGAAGGGGGGACGGTGGGAAGGGAACCTGGTTCAATGTACGAAGGACGGCCGCGAAGTGGTGGTGGCCAGCCGCCAGGTTCTACAGAATGATGGCGGCGGAGCGCGGCCCGCCATCCTGGAAATCAACCGGGATATCACGGCACAATTGCTGGCCGAGGAGGCTCTGCGCAAGGCAGAGAAGCTCGCTGCGATGGGCAGGGTCGCCGGAATTATCGCCCATGAAATTAACAATCCCCTGGAGGCGATCCGGAATGCCTTTTACTTGTTACAACATCATCCGACATTGGACGATAATGCCCGGGTGTACACCAGGATTGCCGACGAGGAGTTGACGAGAGTCGCACACATCACGCGGCAGACACTAAGTTTCTACCGTGAATCGAAGGAGGCAGTTCCGGTTTCCATCGCGGAGATCCTCGACGACATCCTCTCGCTTCAGTCGCGTCTGTTGGAACGCAATGGGATTGTCCTCGAGAAAGCGTACAGCAGCGACGGCCCGGTGATAGGGTTCCCGGGCGAGTTAAAGCAGGTATTTCTCAACCTGATTGGCAACGCAATCCAGGCTATGCCTGAAGGTGGTCGGCTCCGCATTCGAGTGAGCGAGGCTTTTGAGAAGGGTCTGCAGCGAGAAGGAGTGCGTGTTGTTATTTCCGACACGGGTTCGGGCATTCGCCCCGAAGACGCAAAACAGCTATTTGAGCCATTCTTTACCACGAAGTCGACCAAGGGCACCGGCTTAGGCCTTTGGATC
Source organism: uncultured Acidobacteriaceae bacterium (assembly GCA_963830325.1). Lineage (GTDB taxonomy): Bacteria > Acidobacteriota > Terriglobia > Terriglobales > Acidobacteriaceae > PALSA-350. The sequence continues at coordinate 222,864 of CAWHMV010000016.1, read as the reverse complement.
AGCAAAGGGATCGTACAGAAGTATCACGGCATCATTCGATTTCGAAGTGTGCAATTCATACGCGGGCACATCACAGCGTTCTCGGTGTTCATTCCCAAGTCTGCATCCGCGCAGATACCTGAATCACGCGTCCTGTCCGGCGCGTCAGCGAGCTAGTGACACCGACAGAGGTTCAAAGGAGCCTGGATGTGCAACAAAGAATTCATCTTATGTGTAGACGACGAAGAGAATCAGCTGGCCGTCCGAAAACTCGTGCTTGAAAGCAAAGGCTACTCGGTGTTGACCGCAGCTTCGGGCCAGCAAGCATTAGCTCTCCTTGCTCAGCATCAGGTCGATCTTGTGTTGTCGGACCATCTGATGCCCGGCTTGACCGGGACGGAGCTTGCACGCCAAATCAAAGCGCAGATGCCCGAACTGCCGGTGATCTTGATTTCCGCCGTAAACGAGATACCGGCGGACGCAGATTATGCGGATCTCTTCATGAGCAAGCTGGACGGCCCCATGGCCATGTGTGAAAACATCGCTGCAATGCTGGCTCGAGCCAAGGACGGGTCAAAAAACGGGTCTGGGAACGAATCATCCAGCGGATAGCGCCCGAAGTCAGGAGTGCTTTTTGTACACTCGGGTCGCAACGATGCTGGCCTGGGGTGAATCCGAGCCGAAGCTCCGGGTCTCGATCAAAATCTCGAAGGGATTAAAAGAGCCGTCTGCATTTCTGAATTGCCCGAGAAGCGGCCGCATCACGCTGCTGTTGAACAGAGTGTCCACTGCCGCCTGGGTTCCAGCCATCGTCAGTCCTTCTACCAGAAGAACCCATCCCGTGTTGTTGAGATTGGGCACAAGTCCGATGACCGCATAGGTGCGGTGAGAGGGCGCAGTTGCATCATTTTCGTAGATGGGGAGTTCTCCGCCCTGAGGGTGCCGGTTCACGATGTGCGAGGCATTGGGATGGGGCTCATAGTAGAACTCGAAATTGAGGGTTTTCTCAAAGAGCTCTGCCCAGGGGTTGGAAAAGCTGGAACCCAACAGAATGGCATTTGCATCCTTGAGATCCTGCATGCGGAGTTCACGTGCGTATCGGACGTGGGAATGGCCCGAGTCCGCCTGCGGAAGCCGCGATAACCTTAGCACGGCATTCAGGTCGGTCACATTCGTATACCGCTGGGCGTCCAGGTCCTTCATGTTCTGCGCGTCGATGTGGTAGGGGCTGGTGAGAGATAAGTAGTCCCGGGCAATATATTCGGACAAGGGAACAAGATGCCCGGTCAGGTTCTGAATCATGACGATTCCGGCATCGGACGGCACAATCAACGTCTCGTGGTTATTGTCGAAGAGTTGGGCCCACAGTGGATTTGGCTGCTCTGGTTGATGGGCAAAATGCCGCACCACCAACCAGACCACGCACGACAGGCCGGCTGCCAGAAGCAGAAATGCCAGATACCGCTTCCGCTTCGGTTCGGGCCGAACCGGCGCAAAATGGCGTTCGGGAACCGGGACTGATTCCAGAGGTTCATCGTCGTTATCCTGCTCCGGCGCACCAAGCCATCCCGGAAAATGATCAGAAGTAAAGAGAGGAACATATTTCCCGCGCGGGATACTGACCCTGAGCTCTTCGTCTTTGCCCTCTTCCTGAAAGTATTGCTCCAGCCGATGGCGGAGCTGGCGCGCATAGTTCCGTACGATATTGTCCTCGCCGGCGCTGTAACCGGGCCGGCGGCCAAATACGCGAACCCCAATCTGGTGTTCGCTGATTTCATTGGTCCTTCCTGTAATCTCGCGTTCACACACATAGAGCAGGAAGCTGGAAAGCAAAGCCGATTTGGCGAAGCTGCGGCTCGCAACAATGCGCTGAGCAAGTTGCCAGCGAGGATCCGCGTTCAGATCCAGGACGGATTTCCACGGAGAATTGACAGCCTCGCCGGCGCCGGTTGCGGACTCGGTGTCGTCTGCCTCGAAGTGTGGCGTTGAGAGATCGCCGTGACTCATTCCGTTCACCCCCGGCAGGGTAGCAGATTCGTGTAAACAAAAGCTAAACATCGGAGACAGGGAATTGCTCTGACGAAAATCCTCCAGCGGGGGAGAGGATAACCCCGGACCGCGTCCTGGGTTATTTCAGCTCTCCGTTACAGGACTCAGAGATGCTGCTCAGGATGCTGGGGTTTTGTTTTGTAACAGGGCAGGACTTTAGCGGGCCGTAAAGGATGGAAAGATGTTCTCACACACGCTCTTGAGACACTTTTCATCGGGCCACGAGAACCTACCGAATTTTCAATCCATCTCCGCTTTTTTGAAGATTTGATAGCCAAGCGGAAACGGCGATGCCCTGAGGCGTTCTTCAAGCTAGTTAGGATGGATGGAGACCCCGCCATTTACGGTCTCGAACTGCAGCGTTGCGCCGCCCTGGCCTATGTTGGTGTCGATGTGATTGCGGATCTTACCCTGAATGGTGATCGGGAAGCCCACCGAGATGCCGCCGTTCACTGTCTGCGCTACCAGGTGGGCGGAATAATTCTCCGGAGCCTTCACCGAAATTCCGCCATTGGTTGACTTCGCGAAGAGCCCGCTCCCCCGCCACTGAGTTCCATCGAGCTTTACATGCAAGCCGCCATTTACAGTGCTGGCGTGGACGTCTCCGCCAAGATCGTCGAGGATGAGACCGCCGTTGGTCGTGTCCGCGTGAATAACGCCATCAACGTTCGTAAGCTCGATGCCACCGTTTTGGGTGTGAAGCTGGGCGGCCACACGGCGTGGTACACGCAGGCGATAGTTCACCGACCAGCCGCCATGGGACCAGCCCCACATGCGGGGTCCTTCAGCGTGGATGGTGCCCGTGGTAACGATCGTTATTTCGCGTTCGATCGACTCCGCCTTTTCGCGGCTTGCATCCTGCACAATGACTCGCGCCTCTAAGGCCGTATCCCGGCGTTCCTCGCCAATCACTTCAATGCCGCCATTCTCTCCCGACAGACTCACCTGCCCGTCGACAACTGGTAATGTGGTGCTTCGCAGTTCACAAACACGCTCCTGATGGCCAGAGAACCAGTTGTTGTTTGTATTGCCTTCATCGCCAGTGCACGGTGTAGTAGTGAAAGTCTGCGCAGGAAGGCTGACTGAGAAGAGCAGGGCTAAGAAGCACCCGACAATAAACTTGCGCATCGCCATCTCCCGCTAAACGAGGTTCGAAGCTGGATACGGAAGGCAGGGCCATTATGTTCCCGAAAGTACTAAGTCACAACCCGAAGGCCGGCAACGGCCTTCGGGGTTCCATACTGGCCGTGGCTCGATAGAGGACCACACTGTCCACTTACGAACAGCTCCCTCTCGATTTCGAACAAGGGGGAACCATTTCTGGAAAACCGATGACCGTAATCAACTGAAAAGATTGGTCCTCTCCACGGACCATTTGGCCTGACACGTGCCTGCTTTATCAAGCACTGGTGTCGAAGGGAGATTCCATGCACGCCTTGCTCCTGAATCTTCGATTGAGCATCCGCTCCTTGCGCAGGTCGCCGGGATTTACCTTGACCGCCCTCTTGACCATAGCTTTGGGCATCGGCGCCATTACCTCCGTTTTCAGCGTGGTGAACACGGTTCTGCTGAAGCCGTTTGCCTTCCGTGACCCAGGTCAACTGGCTGTCCTGCGTGAAGTCGTGGGCATAAGCGGTGAGACATCGATTGCGCCCGACAATTACCGGCATTACTTACGCCTGAAGACGGACGCTAAGACGATCGAGGATGCGGCGATCTTCCACCAGCGTGGAATCAGCGTTTCTCCAAGTGGCGATCAGCCGCGCATTGTGGGCGCGGTTACGGCTTCGCCGAACCTTCTCCGCGTGCTCGGCGTGCAGCCCATGCTCGGCCGGGACTTTGTCGCCCAGGACGCCGAAAAGGGCGCGGCAAAAGTGGTGCTGCTGAGCTATGAGGGCTGGCAGACGTTCTTTCAAGGCAATCCCCACGTCGTTGGACAAACCCTGCGGCTTGGGGGCGAGCCGTTCACGGTTATTGGCGTGTTGCCGCCCGGTATGCGCCTTCCGGAGATTGCGATGGCGCCGCAGATCGCGTTTCAGGAAATTGGGGGAGGATTGGAGACCATGATCTTCGCACCCCTGGTACCGAGCGACGAGGAACTCAAAAAAGACCTGGGTAGCTTCAACTACAAAGTGATCGCGCGGCTCAAACCCGGAGTAACTCTGGAGCAGGCGAGCGCTGAGTTGGAAGCCCTTCAGCAGGCGTACAGCATTTCCGCGCGTCTGCCTGTTCGTCTTGGAATCTCTCTCATCCCGCTGGCCAGCGACGTTACTTCGGGCATCCGTGGCGCACTCTGGCTTATGTTTGCGGCGGTAGGCGGCGTGCTGCTGATCGCGTGCGTGAACCTGGCGAATCTGCAACTGGCGCGGTCCGTCGCCGCTGAGCGCGAAACTGCGGTGCGCGCTGCCCTGGGTGCAAGCAAGGGCCAACTCGTGATGGCTCGGCTCGCCGAAAGCCTGGTACTTGCTTTGGCCGGAGGCGTGGCCGGAGTTGCGCTGGCGTTCAGCGGTGTGCGGCTTCTGATTGCGCTGGCCCCGGGGAACGTCCCCCGCTTGAATGAAGTGCAGGTGAACCTGCCGGTGTTGCTGTTTGCCGCGGGTGTGTCGATTGCCTCAGCGCTGTTATTCGGCGTGCTGCCAGCGCTGCGCTCGCTTCGCGTCCACCCGCAGGCGGCGTTGCAAGCGAATTCGTCGCGTACCGTCAATACCCAGGAGGGTCGCCGCACCCGGAGCCTGTTGGTGGCAACGGAGGTTGCCTGCACGGTGGTCCTACTCATCATCACCTCCCTGGTGCTGCGCAGTTTCTCCCACCTATTGCGGCAAAACCGCGGGTTTGATTCGAGCCATATCACCCTCGCGCAAGTGGACCTGTTTGCGCCGCGGTACGACGACTCTTTGCCCAATGTCAAGGCGGTCAAGTTGGCCTTTGCCGACCGCGCACAGACGGCTCTTGCGCAGCTGCCGGGCGTGCAGTCGGTGGCGATCACCAGCGCCACGCCGTTGACGGGCGAAACGTGGGTTGACAACCTGGGCCGTCCGGATCATCCCGTGCCAGAGGCTGAGCAGCCACCGATCAACGTGCGTTGGATTAACCCGGGCTATCTTGCGACCATGCAGATTGCGCTCGTCGCCGGGCGCAATCTTACCGGTGCTGACAGCGCCAATCCCTATGTCGCGCTGATCTCTGAGCGAACCGCTCGCGACGCCTTTCCCGGTGAGAATCCAATTGGCCGAAAAATCGATCCCATCGTTCCCGATGACAAACATCCGATTACCGTGGTTGGGGTGGTGGCGGACACACGCATAAACGGCCTGAAGGACACCGCCGCCATGGTCTACATGCCGTACTGGGCCTATACGCCGTGGACGCTGTCCTTCCTGGTGCGCAGTGGGAAGCAAAGCGACGCGCTGATTCCTGAGATTCGGCGCGCGCTATGGGGTATCGATCCACAGGTGGTCATTCCCACGCTCAAGTCGATGGATGAACAAGTCGGGGACTCCGTGGCTACGGAGCGCTTTCAGGCATTAGTGTTGACGAGCTTCGGCGCGACGGCATTGCTGTTGGCGCTTTTGGGTGTCTACGGGGTGCTGGTGTACTCGGTTTCGTTACGTCAGCAGGAGTTCGGCATTCGCATAGCACTGGGCTCAGGCAAAGCCGCACTCATGCAGCTGGTTCTGCGGCAGGCTGCATTACCCGTGCTTCTGGGCGCTGTTGTGGGGCTGACGCTGGCGTTCCTGGCTTTACGCTGGGTGCGCAGCCTTTTGTATCAAACCTCGGCCGTGGACCCGTTGGCCATCGGCGGAAGCCTGGTGTTACTTCTGGCTGCAGCGGCGCTGGCAGCAGTGTTGCCCGCTCGCCGCGCGGCCTCAGTTGATCCCATTCAAGCATTGAGGAACGAATAGGCGCCAAGAGACGAATCAGAGGCTCCTATTGACACCCAATAGATCTTTCGCCTATGTTCCTATTGTTAACCAATAGGGGATGCTTGGGTCTTCTGTTGAGGAGCCTTATGAGACGCCTGCGCGCCATACTGTTACGATTTGCCGGCCTGTTCCGTAACTCGCAACAGAGCCGCGAATTCGCCGAGGAGATAGAGGGCCATCTTCTGGCGCATATCGAAGACAATCTTCGCCTGGGCATGAATGCCTGGGAAGCGCGGCGGCAGGCGCTGATCAAGCTGGGCGGCATGCAACAAGCGAAAGAGAGCTACCAGCAGCGCGGCAGTCTACCGCTGCTGGAGACCCTGTGGAGCGACATTCGTTTTGCGGTACGGATGTTGCGCAAGAACATGGGATTCACAGTGGTCGCGGTGGCGACTCTGGCCCTCGGAATTGGCGGCAACACGGCCATCTTTTCGATGGTGAATGGCGTGCTGCTCAACCCACTGCCGTTTCCCCAGCCTGACCGCCTGGTCACACTGCACGAGAGCAAACCGAATTTCGAACAGGGTTCGATCTCGTATCCCAATTTTCTCGACTGGCAGAGAGACAACCGGACGTTTTCCTCTATGGCAGTTTCACGCAGGTACGCGTTCAGCCTGACCGGTAGAGGCGAAGCCGAGCAGGTAAAGGCAGAGTTTGTGACTGCGGACTTCTTTCCCCTGCTGGGAGTTAATCCCATTCTCGGACGCACGTTTACGCAGTCAGAAGAGCAGCCGGGCGCCGGGCCGGTGGCGTTGATCAGCGAGGGTCTATGGCGGCGAAAGTTCGGGGCCGCGGCGGACGTATTGGGCAAGAGCGTTACGCTCGACGGGAAGGATTTCACTATCGTCGGCGTGATTCCGGCAGGATTTCGCCTACTCACGCCAAGTTTCCATGAGCAGGACGTTTATGCTCCGATCCGCCAATGGACGAACCCTTTGCTCATGAAGCGCAGCGCGGGTTTGGGGATCCACGGAATCGGACGCCTCAAGCCGGGGGTCACGATTGCGCAGGCTCGGGCCGATATGGCCGAGGTCACGAGAAACCTGGCGACAGCCTTTCCCGACGCCGACCATGGTATCAGCGCCAGCATCCTTCCCTTGAAAGAGCAGATGGTAGGCGATGCGCGGCCATTTTTGCTGGTACTTCTGGCTGCAGTTGGCTTTGTGCTCCTGATTGTTTGCGTGAATGTTGCCGGTCTTATGATGGCCAGATCGTCGGCCCGGAGTCGTGAATTTGCGGTACGGATTGCGCTGGGCGCCAGCCGTCAACGAGTCATCCGCCAGGTGCTCACAGAAAGTATTCTGCTGGGGGTTGTGGGAGGCGGAATTGGATTACTTCTTGCGGCCTGGGGCATGCATACCGCGCTCGGGCTCCTGCCCGACGCGATTCCTCGCGCAGAAGAAATCGGCATCGACTTCCGAGTGCTCGCTTTCACCGTGTTCGTCTCCTTGCTGGCGGGGATTCTCTTCGGTCTGGCGCCGGCGCTGAAGACGTCGCAAGCCGACCCTCACACAGCGCTCAAGGATGGAGGCCGCGGCGCGAGTGGAAAGCATCGGGCGCAAAGCATCTTTGTCGTGGTCGAGATGGCGGTTGCCCTGGTGCTGCTGATCGGCGCTGGACTCATGGTGCGCAGCCTGATGCGGCTTTGGAACGTAGACCCGGGATTCAATCCGCGAAACGTACTGAGCTTCGGATTGAACCTTCCCCCGTCGATGATGGACGCCTCCCCCGATAGGATTCGCGCCGCCTTTCGCGAAATCGATGACCGTCTGGCATCCATTCCAGGGGTGAAGGCTGCTTCGCAGACGTGGGGTGCCATTCCCATGGGCTCCGACGATGAAAATCTGTTCTGGCTCGATGGCCACGCAAAACCCGCGAATGAAAACGACATGAGTTGGGCAGTGGACTATATTGTCCAACCGAGCTATCTGAAAGTGATGGGCATCGCACTCGAACGCGGCCGTTTCTTTACCCCACAGGACGATGAGCATTCTCCGCCTGTGGCTGTGATCGATGACGTATTTGCGCGGAAACATTTTCCCAACCAGGACCCGATCGGCAAACGCATCGTTCTGAACAATACCGGCGTCAAAACGGAAGTCGTTGGTATTGTAGGCCACGTCAAGCAGTGGGGGCTCGATCTGGACGACACGCATTCACTGCGAGCTCAGCTCTACCTTCCCTGCATGCAGATGCCGGATAATTTTGTGGCCATGGCACCGTCAGGCTCAACGGTGATGTTGCGTTATGAAGGAAACTTGTCTGCGGTTTTGGATTCCATTCGCCACACCAACCGCCAGATGAGCAGCCAGCAAGTGATCTACGGCGTTCAGACCATGGAAAGCCTGATCTCCGACTCACTGGCCGCCCGGCGGTTCGCGATGATTTTGCTGGGCGCGTTCGCTGTCCTGGCATTGGTTCTGGCTAACGTGGGCATTTATGGTGTGATTGCGTACATCGTGGGTCAACGTACGCAGGAGATCGGCATCCGCATGGCGCTGGGTGCACAACGCAACGATGTGTTACGCCTCGTCGTATGGCAGGGAGCGCGTCTTGCACTGATGGGGGTCAGCATCGGGATCGCGGGCGCTCTTGCCCTGACGCGCCTGATGACAAAGCTGCTGTACGGCGTGAGCGCGACGGATCCTCTTACCTTCGCAGGATTGGCGCTGATCCTGACCGCGGTCGCCATCGCCGCATGTTGCCTCCCGGCACGCAGGGCAATGCGTGTCGATCCAGTTGTTGCCCTGCGCTATGAATGATTCCCGCGAAGAGCCCTGCTAGTTGCCGTCGTGGAAGATAATGCCGAGTGTGTGACGTTGCCCTGATCTCAGGCGGCTAACCCCGTGCCGCAGGTTTACCCGGTAAGAGCCCCGCGTTCCCTGAACCGGGCGATGATGCACGGCGAATGCTACTCCATCACCCTGGCGCAGTGGCACTACCTCCGGTCGCGATTGCATGCGCGGACGTTGTTCGGTGAGCACAAATTCGCCGCCGGTGAAATCCCTTTCGGGTTCAGAAAGGAGGAATGCCACTTGGATAGGGAAGACATGCTCTCCATAAAGATCCTGGTGAAGGCAGTTGTAATCGCCCGCTCCATACTGCAGAAGCAGGGGAGTGGGACGACGCTGCCCTGCATCATGGCATCGTTGTATGAAGTCGGCGAGTTCTTCCGGATAACGAACGTCAATCTCCATTGCAAGGTTCCATTGGTTGGCGACGGGCGCAAGCCGGCGATAAAGCGCGGTGCGCAGCCCCTGAATAACATCCGGCAATGGGTAGCTGAAGTACTTGTACTCGCCGCGCCCAAAGCCGTGTCGTGCCATGACAACGCGGCTGCGAAATAAGCCGTCGTCGGGATACAGGCTGGCGAGCGCGCGACATTCTTTCGCAGGAAGAACGTTGGAGAGGATCGCGCTTCCTTGTTCGTCCAGATCTTTACGGATCAGTTGCCAATCGAGAGCTTCGGCGCGTGCGACGGCCGGTTGTGCTGTGGCTGGATTGGAACGCGCATCACGCGTCGCCATGGCTGCGTCCTCGAATAACTGTCTCATACGTGCGCCTCCCTTGCGAGAAGCGCACGTTTCCTTTCGACTCCCCAGCGATAGCCGGAGAGAGAGCCATCATTTCTGATCACTCGGTGGCACGGGATAGCAACGGCCAGCGCATTCGCACCGCAGGCCCGAGCGACCGCCCGGACTGCTCCTGGCGTCCCGATCTGCCTGGCGATGTCTTTATAGGTTACCGTGGATCCAGGCGGTATCCGCTGCAACGCGTCCCAAACCAGCTGCTGGAAGGCTGTCCCTCGCACGTCGAGAGGCAAGTCGAGTCCGGCGCCTGGCTTCTCGATAAGGCCGACCACCTGCGCGACCAGCGCCTCTTGATCGTTCTCTCTGGCAACCAGATTAGCCTTGGGAAACTGGTGGCGAAGGTCCTGTGCCAGCCGCATCGGGTCTTCTCCTATCAGGATGGAACAGACACCGCGTGCGCTCTGAGCCACAAGAATAGATCCTAATGAAGATTCACCAATGGTGAAGAAAACATTCTTGTCCGCCTCTTGATTCGTATTCGACGTAGTCATATAAACTCCTTTCCGATCCTCGATACATCGAGAGTAACGAGAGGCAGATTGTGGAGCACTCCGCTTCTTGCCCTTGAATTGCAATCAGGACGGAATCGGTGATTGGTCGGTAGACAGAGGGGCGTTTGTCGTTACTGGTCGGCGAATCGACACGGATTGCGTTCACTTGATTCCGGATTTGGTTTTGGCGCCTGAGCTCGGCTATGGCAGCGTGAGGCGCTTACCGTTGAGGGGTGTGGCGGGGATGTCTTGGAGAAGCTTTCCGTTGGGGTCGTAAAAACGGGTACCGAGAGTACCGGCGAAGGTGTCGCCGGTGACCTCGATATCGAAGGGGAGTTCGCCGCGGCTGACGAACTTGTGAGTGGTGCGGTCGGCGGTGATCTCCATCCACCTGCCGCGGATGCCCTTGCCGTCGCTGTCACTTGTGGTGGGGTCGCCAGCGTCTGGGTTTGCCTGCTGCATGGTGCCATCCGCATTGAATACGTACATGTGCTGATGGAAGGGTGCGCCGGCGTCCTCGACAAACCAGGTTCCCACGATGGTATTAGGAGGCGTGCTGCGGATGGTCGCTTCGCGGCAGCCCAGCATGGGGGCTGGCCCCTAGCAGCAGGATGAGCGATCGGAGGGTTGTCTTCAGGCGAGGAGTCTAGCGTTCAAGGCGTTGGACGGGCAAGCGGATTAGAAGTCTTCTTGCTAGAAGCCGACTTCGCCTGCTGCTGCGACCTGGGAGGCGGAGACCAGGCGCTCGGAGAACTTGGTCAGATCAGTAACCGGCTTGTGGTGACCGATCGAGTTCCTTACCACAAACGCGGTTCTCGTTTACCAGCTACTATGAGCGCTATGTTGAAAAATAGTTATCCCGGTCTTTCGCGGCGGGAATTCCTGACCGCTGCGATGGGTGCCGGCAGTGCGATGCTGCTCGGGCCGGCTTGGCTGCGTGCGGCGGCAGATGGGGTCGATCCGCGCGTTGCGCAGGTGATGTCCAGGACAATTGGGATAGACATGCACAACCATGTCTATCCTGCGGGGACCGAACCGCATCCGCAGCATGGTCCGCTGTTGCAACGGGAGGAGCCACCGCAAGCTCCCGAACTATCGGTGGCAGAAGAGCTCAAACGATCAGGCCTCACTGCCGTCTGTGCGAGCTTTGTGCTCGATTTCGCGCCAAATACCAAGCCAGGCGATGCGCGAGACAACTTCCTTTACTGGCTCACGGCGATCGACGCACAGTTAGAAAAGGGACATATGCACCGCGCGTTGAACCTGAAGGACCTGCAGGCAGCGCATCACCATGGTCAGCCAACGATCGTCCAGACGGTGGAAGGGGCACACTTCATTGAGGGGCACCTGGACCGAGTGGAAGAGGCGTACAAACGCGGTGTGCGGGACCTGCAACTGTTTCACGAGCGAGACGACATGGTGTCGCCCTTGGGTGACACGAACACGACCCCCGCTCACCTTGGTGGTTTGACCGCTTTTGGCGCACTGGTCGTGAAGGAGTGCAACCGATTGGGGATCGTAGTGGACCTCGCTCACGCCAGCCACGAGACGGTGCTGGCCGTGTTGCAGGTGACCACGCAGCCGGTGATTGTGTCCCACACCAGCCTCGACAGCCGAACGGGCGGAAACCCGAAGATGGCGGAAATGATGAAGCCACGCCTGATCAGCAAAGAACACGCAAAGGTTGTGGCGGATGCCGGCGGCGTGATCGGCGTGTGGACTCACCTGGCCGACTCGCTGAAAGATTTCGTGGAAAGTATCAAGGCGATGGTGGACGCGGTGGGCATCGACCACGCCGGCATTGGCACCGACACAGATCTCCTGTCCCCGCGTGTTGGCCAAGGCACCAACAAGGCCTGGCCCGGCCTGACTGGAGGGTTTTTCCACGCGGTGGTCGGCGAGATGTTGTTCCAGGGCTTCACGCCTGACGACATCGGCAAAGTGGGCGGCGGTAACTTCTGCCGCGTGTTTGGCAAGGCGACGGCCGGCCACGCCTAATCGGCATAGATGGCGCTTATGTTGCATAATTCGACCGTGAACGTGAACCTCTGGAAGAAACATCTCGGTTACATACCTGATTCGATTTGGCAGCACCTTGAGATGGAGACCCTGGTGCTGGCCGAAAATGACTTGACTGAAATACCCGCCAGGATCGCCGATCTAAAACATCTGCGCATGCTTGACCTGGGCCACAATGCTCTGACGCAGCTACCGGGGGAACTAGGAGAGCTGACTGGGCTGCGGGATTTTCTGTACCTGCATGACAACCGCCTGGCTCGTCTTCCAACTTCTCTCAATCGTTTGAAGGCGCTACGCTACCTGAACATCAGCGCAAACACCTTCCAGGATTTCCCCCCAGCCGTTTGCGGGATGCAAGGTCTGATCGAGCTCAGGGCCACGGATAATCAGCTGACAAGCCTTCCCAGTTGCATCGCAAACTTAACGCGACTACGAGAGCTCCATCTACGGAACAATCAACTGGGCACTCTGCCGGAGTCGATCCGGACCCTGTCACAGCTTCGTCAGATAGATCTCCGCGGTAATCCTCTCACGTCTCTGCCTCCGGCGGTAGCCGATCTCCCCGGGCTTGAAAAGCTGGATTTGCGTTGGGTCAGTACACTTGAGTTTCCGCGTTGGATCAACGATCTTGAGGCGAGAGGGTGTGCAGTGTACAGATGATCAGGCTCGTCGCTTGCGCGTAACTCTTCTAAATACGGACGGCGACGAAGGCTCTGTGATGGGGCTGGAGCGAAGGGATCGGGTTAGACAATCATAGGTTCGACGCAACTGGCAACAGGAGCCATGGTTCTGCAGTATATGAATATAGGTTGTTGGCTTTTCAATCATCGCTAAATGACGAGCCTTGGGGATAGATACCAGTTGCGAATGTTCGATTCCCCGGTGAAGAGAGATTTGACTATCCATCGTTACCTCGTCCCATTCGCTGGTTAACACAAGTGTGGGCACCTTAATGTGCTTCAACGATGTTTCCCGGTCCCAACTCCGCAGATTCCCTGTGATACTGAATTCGTTTGGTCCATTCATGATCGGATAGGAACGCGACCACTCCATATGAACTACTGAGTTGATGAATATCTCCGGGGGCGGCCCGACGCAATCGAACAGATGCGCCCGTGAGAAGCTTTGCACGATTGCGGCGTAAGCCCTTCTGTTCTCTAACCCTGATCTCTCGATCCGTATCAGTTGTTGCTCCAGATTGTCGGGCATCTCTCTTAACAAGCGGCGTTTCCCTTCCATATTCTGGCGGGCACTTGAAGATGCGAAGGCCAGTATCAAGGCCTCCACTGGCGCTTCCGTTCCATGTCTCGCCATGTACTCCAGCGCAAACCAGCCGCCAAAGCCGTGCCCGTAAAGGAGCACCTTTTCTATCTTCAAGATACGCAGTAGGGCGTCGATTTCCTCGGAGAAATGATCAATGCTATAGAGAGAAGGATCGTCCGGCTTGTCGGATCTTCCACATCCAATGATCATAGAAAATAACCGGGCGAGAATGGGCCAACCTCCCCAGCGGTTCCAGATAGTCGTGCCCGGTGCCTGGCCCACCGTGGAGTACGAGTAGTGGGGTTTTATTGTTGTTGCCAACAACGCGCCACCAAACACGGCCACCTGGTACCGATGCATGACCCTCTCGCACTTCCTGGGAGATGGTCATACTCGAAGTTTTCCCGTATGCGCCGCCGGCAGCCATGCCGGCGGCAATCGGAAAGGCCCGTCTATTCATCACTCACTACCTTTGAATTTGCGTGCTGAAGAGTCCTGGCCTTGGTGCGGCTTCACTTCAAGAGCAAAGAGCGACGAGACAAGGCGAGAGAAGAGCGTGTGGCACTGCCACACGCGTGGGATCGGACCAACTGCCGGGCGTGCGGGAGTGGCCCGATCCCTGCAAATCTGTACTTAGGCAAACAAGGACGCGTGTTCCTTCGCCCACGACTGAAAAGTTCTGGGCTGTCTTCCCGTTAGGTGCTTGACCGTGTCCTTGACGAATGCCATCTGGCCGTCACGAATGGCCTCGAAGGACTGGCCGACGGCTGCGGCCACAGGAGCGGGCGTGCCTATGCGCATGAGACCCTGAACAGCAGTTTCCGTCGGCACATCAATGCAGCGGATCGCCTTGTTGGCAGCCCGGGCTAGAATCTCCACTTGTTCCGCTACGGTAAGCAGTTCTCCGCCAGTGACTTCGAGGACCTCGGGCGAAAGATCCGGGTCGGTCAGCGCATGAACCGCAACGGCCGCTACGTCTCCCGCTGCAACGGGGGCGATCTTGCCGGCACCCATTGCGTTGTAGACCGTTCCGTCGGCCTTGATGTTATCCAGCCACTGGTACGCGTTCGTCATAAATGCTCCGGCACGGACGAACTTTCCCGGCAATCCGGATGCCCGGATCACGTCTTCCTTGTCCTTGTGCAACTGCCCGATCGGGGACCCGGGAAAGCCCGCAAACATCGTTGAGAGAAACACAACCCTCGGATTGCCCTGAGCCTTTGCGGTCGCGATGAGCTGACGGAATAGACCGCCATCCAGCGGGCCGTACATGATGAAAACCCCCTCGACGCCCGAGACTGCCTGCGAGAAGCTTTCTGGCGAGCTGAAGTCGCCGATCGCGATCTCAACTTGATCACCCCAGTGGGCCACCTTGGCTGCATCGCGAGTAAAAACCCGCACCTTCTGCCCTCTGGCTAATAGTTGATTCACTACCTCGCTCCCTACGTTTCCTGTTGCTCCTGTGATGAGATACACGGTGTTGCCTCCTTCGTACCTTCAAATTGCGTTTGACTACTGACCGCCCGTCTACCATCTGATTGGTGTTTAAGGCGTCCATTTGACAGCATACTGTATTGATGGCAGAATACTGTCATGGAGTCAGAAATTGTAAAACCCAATTTACGCGAGCGGCAGGCGGCCGCTACCAAAGAGGAGATCCTCAACGTGGCCATGAACATGTTGACCAACCGTCCTGACAACTTCTCCCACGAGGCGATTGCCGCCGCGGCCGGCATGGGAGCGAGGACCGTTTACCGGTATTTTCCGGACCAGGCGGAGTTGTATCAGGCTCTTTGGCTTCGGCTGCGGGACAAGATGAATATCAGGTTTCCCGCTCGTGAAGAAGACATAGCGTCATTCCTTCGCGCGTCATTTCGAGTGTTCGATGATCACGAGCCGCTGGTCCGTGCTGTTTTGAGCTCTGCGGCGGGTTTGGAAGTGCGGGAACGCGGCGGCGTGGAGGGCAGAGCGGCCTTTGCGCGAAGTCTTGGCGGCTTGTTGGAGGGGTTACCGTCGTCCAATCGGGCTCGCGTGATCGCCGTATTTGTAGCGATTTACAGTGCGCCCTTTTGGCAGTTGCTCAAAGATCGCGGCGGACTCAAAGGTGCGGAAGCCCAGGACGCTGCGGTGTGGTTAACAGAAGTTCTGCTGGACGCTGTTCGCAGAACAAAGAAAAGGAGAAACGATGAAAGAAAAAGTAAGTCTGCCAAATAGGTTCGAAGTTTTGGGCATTGAGCTCGAATGGAGATTGCGGCGAAGCGACACTCTCGGCCACTACTGCGTTCTGGCCGCAACCATGCCGCCAGGTAGTGGCGTTCCACTTCATCAGCACCCCGAGCAAGAAGCATTTTTCATACTCGACGGTGAACCTGAATTCGCCGTGGAGACTGGCGGTCTCGTGTGGGCGCAAATTCATCCGGGAGAGATGGTCAATATCCCACCCGACGCGATGCATGGTTTCCGCAATGCAAGCCAGCGCGAGGTGAGAATCCTGCTGACGTGCCAGGGCGAATTGGGCCAATTTTTTGAACAAGCCGGCACGCCGTTGGCGGAGAACGAGTCAGCGTCACAAAATCCTTCTCCTGAGACTATCCATCGTGTGGTGGAAATTGCAAAGCGGCTTGGGCAACGATTTCCGGAACCCTCCTAGGGTTTCGCGCTTTGCGCGAAATTGCGGCGCAGCTAGCCATGCCGATACATAAGAAGTAAGACGCCGCGAGTTCTTGGACGATCCAGACACCGTATTCTCCCCCAACGAATCGGGCGACACCAGATCCGACTCGATACCAAGTTTGTCGTTGCTATGGCGCCCCTGAGCCGGTCCGTTTCTGCCGCAGAATGTGGTAGTTACGCTGCCAGCTCGATCCAATTGTGAACAGACTCCAGGCTCTGGACGTTGTGGCGAATGTCTGATGAGCCAACGGCGCTGATTCTCCCCGGGAGGTAGTCGGTGTGACTGGCGGCGTTCGCGACTACGGATCGGATCAGAATCCTTCTCCGATGATGTATCTTCCCGTTGCGCAAGTTCCCGCCATGTCCTGGATCATCCTTACGCGAACCGATCCGCACGCTGTTAGCGCGCTACTACAAAAGAAACTCCGCGCTTACCGCGCACTGTTTTCCTCCACTGCCTTATCCAGCGACTTAATGCGCATAGCGCGCTTAGTGCGCACGTTTTTCCAAACTTCCCGCCTGGCACACGCAAGGCACGCTCTGGCAAACCTCCTGAACACGCCCCCTCAGAACGTCATCGGCGACGAACGGTGGTTGAGCTTGGACGGGGCTCGCGCGCAGACACTGTTGTTCGCGGCCAGGCACCAGAACGGCGGACTACGTCACAAACCTTCGGAGACCGAAGACCAAGCCCGTCTAAGTTGTTGGTTTGATTGGTGGACCTGACCGGGATCGAACCGGTGACCTCTTCCATGCCATGGAAGCGCGCTCCCAGCTGCGCCACAGGCCCACAAAGGCAACGACATCCTTTATTCTGGCGGAGCATGCCTAATCCGTCAAACCCTCCGCACGTGGCAACCGCCCCGGCACCGTTGTCACCGGGAGAAAGAATGATCCGAACCCCCCGGTCATCCAAACTCGCTGTCTTAACCCTGCTCGTGGTGAGCGGTGCCTGTATGGGCTCCGAAGCTGCTCGCGGCCAAACCGCAACTGCAGCTCCGCCTGCGGGCACCGGCTTTCCGGTCGTAAGCTTACGTCCGGCGTTGGCCAATGTGCAGAACACCATCGCCAACCTCAATGTCGGCCACTGGAAGGCGCCCGCCGAGACTCGCGCCGCGGTTCAACAGGATATCAACTCCATGCAGCGAGACCTCAATGCCACTCTGCCGGGACTTGTGGCTCAGGCCGAGGCAAATCCGGCGGCACTTTCCCCGGCTTTTGCCGTTTTCCGAAATCTGGACGCCCTGTACGACGTGCTGCTTCGGGTCACGGAAACGGCGGCACTGGCCGGCTCCGGGTCCGACGCCGGCAGCCTGGAAGATGCGCGCGCCGGGCTCGAGGACGGCCGGGGCAAGCTCGGCAACTGGCTGCTCCAGTCCATAAGCGCGCAGGACGCGCAAGTCGTCCGTCTGCAGGCCGCAGCAGCCTCGCGGCCGGCAGCGGCGCCTGCCGCCGCGCCCAACAAGATTGTGGTCGATGATGGCCCTGAAAACCCGAAGCCGCGCAAGAAGAAACCGGCTCCCACCCCGGCACCACAGTAATCTCTTCTGCGGGACTCCGTTGTTCCTCCCGCGGTGTCTAAACTAAAGAGAAACAGAATAATGACGCGGTGGGGCATCCCCGCCGCCGCGCGGGTGCCTTAACGCGCATTTGGGAGACGGAAGTGGACGCTTCCTGTTATGTTATGGAGAACTTTTGCATGCAGGCAGGCATAGCTTTGGGAAATATCGCCACCGTCCTCAGCGTACCGTCGGAAGAAGCTGGAATTGTCTCTGAACTGAAAGCCGGTTCTGAGGAAGCGTTCAATTGGTTGATCTCCAAGTATCACCAGCCGATCTACAGCCTGATCGCGCGTACCATTCCCGATCCGGCAGACGCCGCCGATCTCACCCAGGACGTCTTCATTAAGATTTACCGCGGGATCAACGGGTTCAACGGCGACTCCAGCCTGCGCACCTGGATCTACCGCATTGCCCTGCGGGAGGCTAGCAACCAACGCCGTTGGTGGGGCCGCCACAAGCGCCAGGAAGTCACCATAGAAGCCGAGTTTGGGGAGACCAACGACGGCCAACCACTGTGCCTCAAAGACACCCTCGTCGATGCTCATGAATCTCCCTTTGACCGGGCCGCCCAGGAAGAGGTGCGTGCCAAGGTAGAGGAGGAGTTGCGCCAAATTCCCGAGCCGTTCCATGCGGTGGTGGTGTTGCGCGATATCGAGGGCTTCTCCTATGAAGAGGTAGCGGAGATCCTGGGTGTGAATCTTGGTACCGTCAAGTCGCGTCTAATGCGTGGCCGTGCTTTTTTGAAAGCTCGGCTGGCGGGTTTTGCAGAAGCAGCCGCAAAACGCCCGAGTTCCGGTTTTCAGCCGATGGAAACGCTCGCGATGAACGTGAAGGGGGCCAAGTGAGTAAGTGCGCGCATCTCCGCGAGCAATTCTCGGCATACCTGGATGGTGCGGTAACAGGTGCGGTCATGCACGAGATTGCAGCGCATCTTGAAGTCTGCTGCGGTTGTTCGGCTGAGTTTGCCCAATGGCGGAATGCGCAATCGCTGGTTAGTTCCATCGGGCCGGCGAAAGCTCCGGAGAATCTGGGTCTTCGGCTGCGCGTAGCCTTGTCGCAGCAAATGGCCAACACAACTGAAGAGAGATTCGCTCGCGGGAAGGTGCGGTGGCAGAATAGCTTCCTTCCCCTGGTGTGGCGGGTTTCTGCCGGCTTCGCCAGTACGGTGGCGCTGTTGGGCGGGGTGGGCGTGCTCGTTGGGATGTTTGCTTACCCAGGGCCTGCGCTGGCGCGTGACGAACCCCTTGGCATGGCTTCCAGCCCCCGTTACCTGTACACCTCACCGGAGCCTGCCGAAGGCGTTGCCGACGGTAGCAACCCGGTCGTTGTTCAGGCTTTCGTCAACGGAGAAGGCCGGGTATACGACTACAAAATCATCTCCGGAAGCGCGGATACCAAGACCCGTTCCCAATTGGAAGATATGCTGCTCTTCAGCGTTTTCGCCCCGGCGCAGGTCTTTGGGCAGCCGGTAAGAGGCACCTTACTGCTTTCCTTTTCCGGTGTTTCGGTGCGCGGATAGGCTGCCGGCACCCTCAGGCCGTCACAACCGAATTAGCGCTCATTTAAAAGCAGTTACGGACGGCACCCTCGAAAATTGCTTTTGTTGCCTGTTCAGTCCTGCGATTCCAACCACAAATTTGCCCAAGATCGGGTTGTTCTGCGGGCTTTACCGGGCCCGGAAGAGCCTCTCATCGAAGGCGAATAAATATGACGAAATCGAGTCCCGTAGGGACGGTTGAACTTAGCCCAGGACGCAGTCCTGGGTGGGCATGAGGCATACAGAAGTCCCGCAAGGGACGACTGGAAGAGTTATCGAGACATGGTCCTGGATTCGGCCGGCGGATCGGGAATTCATCAATCGCGGAGTATCTCGAGATAGAAGTGCCAAGCGGGCGCTTCCGGGTTAACTTCCAGTCGTCCCTGCGGGACTTTTCGTCTCTCGAATCTCTACCCAGGACTGCGTCCTGGGCTGAATTCAGCCGTCCCTGCGGGACTCATCTCGCAACCGTTAGTTCTCACGCACACTGAAGCCCGTACCCACCTTCCGTTACCCGCGCCGTGGCCCGTCTCCCGGGGTTTGACCCCCCATCGTGCCAATGCATAGACTTGGAGTGGGTCAATCGCCGCAAATATGCAGTGCCATGGCAAGCCGTTCGATGTTTCATCCCGGGCTCTCACCGCGTCCCAGATAACGGTCTTCGCCGGCGTCTTCGCCGTGCTGATCCTGACCGGCGTGTCCAGTGCGCGCGCTCAGGCCTCGTCTGACTCCCAAGCCTCAGCCGGCACCTCCGCGACGCCCAAGTCACCGGCCTTGGTCGACACGACGGGTCCCGACATCAGCTTGCAGAACAGCGAGGCGCTTTTCGATTTCGCGGCGGCGCTCAATGCCTGCGGATATGATCAAGGGCTCGCGGCTGCCGATCCGGTCCGCCAGCAGGTGCGGGATCAGATTAATCAGGCGCTCCAGGGTTCGGCAGATGCGCGCGATGCACATGAACAAATTTGCACTTTCATCGATCAACATCGGCTTTCCGATGCTGGATCCGATCTGGCGCAGTATATTTCGCTTGCCCTCTACGTCACGCCACCGCCGGAGTTGACACCCAGCGCCGAAGGCGCAGACATGCCCCCGGATGCAAGCGGTGTCGAAAACATACTGCCGCTGCTGCGCCGATTTAGCCAGTTCGTCGACCTGCACCTCATCTGGGTCCATGTTCGCCCGCAATATGACAAGCAATTGACCCAGCTTCACGACTCGCTCTCCAAGATGATTGACGATACGGGCATCTACCTTAAGACGCCCGTTGGCACCACCGTCGGGCGACGCTTCCTGGTGGTGGTTGAGCCACTGCTCGACCCCTCACAGACCAATGCCCGAATCTACGGAGCGGATTATGTGGTGGTCGCGTCGCCCGTCAATGGAACCATCCACATGCGCGAAGTACGCCACGCGTACCTTCATTACCAGATCGAGCCACTGATCTACGCCCGCGCTACGGTCCTGGACAGGTTACTGCCCTTTCTCAAGACGGTGAAGGATGCGCCCCTCGACTTCACCTACCGCAGCGACATTGTGGCCCTGGTGGTCGAGTGCATGATTCGGGCGGTCGAGGACCGGACCATGGATACTGGCGTCACCATTTACAAGATCGCCCCCGACACCCGGCGCAGCGATCTGGAAGCGGCCACCCACGAGCACAACGCTTCCGTCGAGGCAGCCGAAGCCGTCCGCCGCCGCGCCGTGGATCAATCCATGGCAGATGGCTATGTGCTCACGGAATACTTCTATTACGCCTTTGCCGCGTTCGAAAAACAGCCACAGAGCTTTAAGGAAAGCATCGGTGAGATGGTCTATGGCATGGACGTGAGCCAGCAACTGAACCGGGTCAAGCACATCACTTTTAACCAGCAGGCCTCCACCGACGTTGTCCATCGTTCGCCGCGAGAGCTCAGAGGTCTTGACCTGGCAGAAATGAAATTGATCAAGGGAGACACGGATGGCGCCGCCGTACTGGCGCAACAATCAGTCACCGACAAGTCCGGTGATCCGGCAAGAGCGAACTTCATCCTGGCGCGGGTAGCGATTATGCATCGCGATGTACCCGCTGCTCAGCATGACTTCGAAGAAACAATCCGCCTTTCCAAGGATCCCCGTACGCTGGCCTGGTCCCACATCTATCTGGGACGTATCTACGACATTCAGGATGAGCGCGACCAAGCGGTCAACGAGTATCGTGCCGCCCTCACTGTGCGCGACGGCCAGGCGGATACCCGGCTGGCGGCAGAGAAAGGTCTGAAACAACCATATGCAGTACCCCAGCGGGTGCACACCGAGCCGGCGAGCGACGATGATGCGGCTCCAGACACCCACCCCCATTGACGCCTTCTGCCCCTATCGTGTTATCGGCCCGCGCTCTCTCACGCTAATGCAATAGAGTAGGAGACAGGGCAACCAGCTTCATGTCACAGCCGGCTCTCAATACGCTTCAGGCAGCGCTGGGTCACACCTTCCGCGAGCAGCAACTGCTCGTGAAGGCGCTGACCCATAGTTCGCTTGCCTACGAGCAAACCCTCGAAGGCCGCCAGGCGGAGGGCAGCAATGCCTTGCGCGAAGAGGACAATGAACAACTGGAATTTCTCGGGGATGCAGTTTTAGGACTGGTGGTCGCGGAGATCCTCTTCCGCCGGTTTCCCGATCTTCATGAAGGCGAGTGGACGCGCCTCCGCGCCAGCATGGTGAGCCGCCGCCACCTGGCGCAGGTGGCGTCTGTGCTCGATCTGGGAAGTTATCTGCGGCTAGGGCGAGGAGAGGATCGGGGCGGAGGACGGAAGAAGTCCACTCTGCTGGCAAACTGTGTCGAGGCCATCATCGCCGCTCTGTACCTGGACGGTGGTCTGGCTCCGGTAGAAGCTTTTGTAAACGAGCACGTGGTCGCCCCCTACGTAAATGACTTGCGCCAGGCGCTGGACCACGGCATCTCACTCGGAGATCACAAAACGGCGTTGCAGGAACTCCTGCAAGCAAAGAAGACCGGGCCGCCCGATTATGTGCTGAAAGCGGAGAGCGGGCCCGATCACCGCAAGCGCTTCCTGGTGGAGGTAAGAGTGGCGGAGGGAAGCGGCCCCAGGGCAATCGCTCGCGGGGTCGGTACCACCAAGAAACGCGCCGAGCAGGAAGCTGCCCGAAGAGCCTTTGAGAAGCTCCGGAAGCAGGGTGCTGCTGCAGCAGAACCCGTGGTGGAAGGTAACGGTTCTTGACCAGGCAACCATCAGCAGAGTTCTTCCGTGTGTCGACGGAGGAACCAGTAGCCACCGCTGCCGCCGCGCCTGCGATCGCGCGTCCGGTAGCGCACGACAGTCATGCTCACCTGGTATTTCCCAACCTGCTGGACACCTTCCGGTCGCTGCTGTCGATTATCGTCATCGCACTCTTTGTGCTCACCTTCGTCGTGCAGCCCTTTCGCATACCCTCCGAATCGATGGAGCGGACTCTATTGGTAGGTGACTTTTTGTTGGTCAACAAGCTGGTTTATGGGGTACCGGGAGCCTGGCACTGGTTGTTGCCCTATGAGCAGGTGAAGCGCGGTGACGTGATCGTCTTCCATTTTCCGCTCGATCCATCCGATCATGTGGTCAAGCGCGTTGTGGGCGTTCCTGGCGACCGCATTCGTCTGCAGAATGGCGTGGTTTGTATCAACGGGCAGAAGCAAAGCGAACCTTTCGCCATCTTTGAAGGCGCGTATCAGGATAACTTTCGCGATCAGTTTCCTGCGAAGCTCTACACCGACCCGGGAGTGGACACACGCTGGTGGATGCAAATGCGGCACGATGTCCAGAACGGTGAACTGGTAGTGCCCCCGGGTGAATATTTCGTGCTCGGCGACAATCGCAACCACAGCCGCGACAGCCGCTACTGGGGCTTTGTTCCCCGCGCCAATGTTGTGGGTCTGCCTTTCTTCATTTACTTCTCCCTGCACGAGCCCTCGGCTACCGATGCCAACACGCTCCCGGATGATAGACTCGGACACGAGAAGAGCCCGCTCGACACCGTCATGGACTTCGCACGGTGGAGCCGAATGTTCAAGGTCATTCACTGAGCAAGGCTCGAGAGCAGGACATTTGGTCATTAGCATGGAAGCCACGGAAACCGAGATCAAAACCGAACAGGCAAGGGAAGAGACGCCACTGGAAGCATTCGCTTCCATCTGCACGGTGCTGGTTATCGGACTGTTTGCACTGACGTTTATTTTTCAGAATTTTGAAATTCCGTCGTCCTCCATGGAGAAGACCCTGCTGGTCGGCGACCACGTGCTGGTGGATCGAATCACCCTGGCGCCTCGCACCGCTTGGGCCCCTTTTGTCTACTACCGCGATGTCCGTCGTGGCGACATCATCGTCTTCTTCAAGCCGGGCGAACCCGACCTGTACCTGGTAAAGCGGGTGATCGGCATACCCGGTGACCGAATCCACTTGCGTAACGGCGTGGTCTTTCTCAACGGACAGCCACAGCACGAGCCGCAGGCGGCCATGCCTGATTACGGCAACTACTTTCCCTACCGTGATGACTTTCCCGCCGTGCCGCCATCGCAGGCGGGTGCAGACGTGACCGCACCCTGGGCCGCCGATCTTCCCAATTACATCCAGGGTGAGGATCTGGTGGTTCCTCCGGGCCGCTACTTTGCCATGGGAGATAACCGCACGGTCAGCCTTGACGGCCGCTACTGGGGCTTTGTGCCGCGAGCCAATATCGTCGGCCGCCCATTGTTCGTCTACTGGTCATTCATCGAGCCCGACAATCAGTACGAAAAAGAGGGGCTGGGAGACAAGCTTTCGTTCTACACCCACGTAGTCCTGCACTTCTTCGACCAAACCCGCTGGCGCCGAACGTTGCACCTGGTCCGTTAGGATGGGTGGCGAAGAGAAACGTCCTTCGCCCCGGCGATGGATTGTCCTGGCAGCCCTTTTGCTGGCAGTGGTGGCCTTTGTGTTGCCGCCCCTGATCAATATCAGCCGGTACCAGCACAGAATTGCCGACGCCATTGGCCGCAGCATCGGCCGGCCCGTTCATATCTCTTCCGTCAAGCTGCGCTTGCTGCCCCTCCCCGGCTTTGAGTTCTCAGACTTTTCCGTCGAAGAAGATCCACACTTCGGCTCCGAGCCCATCCTTCACTCCGCCAGCGTCGTGGCGTATCTGCGACTCCTATCGTTATGGCGGGGGCGGCTGGAAGTGTCCCGCATTCATTTCGACGATGCCAGTTTGAATCTTGTCCGGGACACTAACGGAGCTTGGAACCTGGCTTCGATTCTGGTCCAGGCAGCGCACATCCCAAACGCCCCCACCGGCCAGCGTTATGCCGGCCGTGCTCCGCGTTTCCCTTACATCGAGGCGGAAAACGCGCGCATCAATTTCAAGCAGGGCAACGAGAAGAAGCCGCTCTCATTCCTGAATTCCGACCTATCCATCTCTTTGGCTCCCGGCGATGATTGGGAAGTGCACTTTCGGGCGCAACCGGTGCGCACCGATCTCGATCTTGATCTCGCCGATACCGGCATGCTGCGCATCGACGGCACGCTGCATCGGGCGGCCTTGCTGGGACAGATGCCGCTGAACCTTAAAGTGGAATGGAGCGGCGTTCCCCTGGGCCAGTTGAGCCGGCTCACCCTGGGCAGTGACATAGGCTGGCGCGGCGGGCTTGAGGTCGAAGCCCAGGTAAGCGGGACCGCCGAGCTGGCTCAGATCAATGCGGGGTTCAAGGTCGCTGGCCTGCATCGCTCGGAGTATTCTCCGGCGCGTCCGATGGATGTCGCGACTGCTTGCCAGGCCTCGTTCCGCAAGGAATCAAGATCGCTGGAAGGCATCTCCTGCACCTCCCCGGTGGGGGACGGGGCGCTTCTGCTTACCGGCTCCATTCAGGACGGGCGCACCGTGCCCGAGGCCAAGCTCACGCTGGAAATTAATCGCGTTCCCGCAGCGGCAGTACTGGCGGGACTGCAGGAGGTGCGCAGCAACCTGGGCGCGGGCGTGCAAGCCGCCGGCACCCTAAATGGGGATTTCCACTACACCTCGCAAAGCGGGCGTCAGCCTTTGGTCTCTGGTGAAGTGGCGCTGGCTTCGCTGAGCTTGACCCCCCCCGATGCAAGCAGACCATTCTTGCTCGCGCCGGTGCGGATGAGGTGCGATAGCCCGGAGGCGGGGAACGCCGGACCTCCCGCGCTGCTGCTGCAACCGGTGAAGCTGGCGATGGGGGCCCCGGTTCCGGTAACGGTAGACGGCCGATTCACACCAGCGGGATTCGATCTCCACTTGAGTGGCACGACCAGCCTGGCCCGGCTGCAGGCATTCAATAAGTCTTTTGGGTTGCTCGGCATACATAGCACGCCTCCTTCTGTAGGCGCGACTTCGGTTGCACTCGGTGGCGCGGGCACCGCGGCTTTGGATCTTGACGTGCGCGGTAAGTGGTTGCTGCCTGTGCCAGACTCCGATAATCCGATCGCGTCCTCGACGGCGGAGGGCAGCATGGTCATCAGAAATGCTGAGCTCACGACCTCGTATTTGTCTCATCCTCTTCGGATTGTTTCGGCCCAGGGAATCCTCAGCCCTACGCAGATTGCATGGACCAACGCATCGATCAGCTACGGCAAGCTGGAGGCCCAGGGAACGCTGGAGTATCCGACGGTGTGCACTGACAGCACCCCATGCGTCGGGCGCTTCTCGCTGATCACTGCTGCCCTTGACCTGGGCGCGCTGCAGTCCACATTGCTGGGCAGCAGCGAAGGCGGCGAGCTGCTGCGCCAAATACTGGATCGTATCGACCGCCACCCCGTGAAGTGGCCCGATCTCTCCGGTACTGTCCAGATCGGCGAACTTTCAACCGGAAAGCTGGTGGTCCGGGACGCGATCGGTGCCATCGATGTGAGCGGAAACTTGATCAAAATACGGTCGCTGAATGGCCACCTTGCGAATGGAACCATCCATCTTGCCGGCGTGGTGGACGCCTCTGGTGATCAGCCGGATTATCGGCTCGATGCGCAGGTGACCAACGCGGCGCCTAGCGCGCTGGCCGGCATATTCGAGGAGCGTTGGGGAAGCGGCGTGGCGAATTTCTCCACCCAATTGAGGATGTCGGGCTTCGATGCGCAAGAACTAGCCCAGTCTGCCACCGGAACTTTGCACTGGAACTGGACCAAAGGCGGCTTAGCCGCGGAAACTCCTCTGCCCGTGGCCGCCCAACCCTTCGTTCACTTCGATCAGTGGAGCGCCGATGCTGCCATCGCTGATAGCACCATCACCATCACCCACAGCCTGCTTGCTCGCGGCAAGGAGGCGATCCCGCTGTCGGGCACCATCTCTTTCGGTCGCGAAATCGACCTGAAGGGAGGGTCGGCCGCCGAAGCCGTTGCGATTACCGGCACGCTGGAACACCCGGAAGTGAAGTCGGTACCAGAGGAAGTCGAGAATTAAGAAGAACCGCAGATCTCTCCACTACGCTGCGCTTCGGTCGAGATGACAATTCCGTTTGAAGACGAGTCCCCTGTTTCCAGGAAAAATCGAAACTCTCCTTGCAATAAACTTGTCATCTCGACCGGAGCGTAGCGTAGTGGAGAGACCTGCGGTTCTCTTCCCCGGCCTCTACTCCGAAGCCGGCTTCATGGAAAGCGTTTGCTTGTGAACACTGGCCTCGACTTCAGGGACCGTGCCATCATTGACCGCTACCTCTTCCGGCTGTCCCTGGAGCACAAAGCGATGACTCACCCTTGATTTTGCGGGAATCCGCAGCATCTCAGTAACCGTCGCCGTACCGGAGGAAACCGACACCGGAACCTGTGCCTCGGCAGTCCCGCTATTAGCGACATCCACGGCGACAATATAGGAGCCGGGCACGCTGGCTTTGTTGGGGAAGACTCCCGCGATCGAGAGGTCAGGAAGGCCGCGATCGTGGTACACCCAGTCGTCGAAGAACCACTTCAAATCTTTGCCGCTGGCCTGCTCAAGCGCCTGCTCAAAGCCGGTCCCAGCCGTATCTGATCCCGGCTGATAGGCGCGCAACGCGCGCGCCAACGCATGATCCCCGGCCAGATCCCGCAACATCCAGAGAACATACGTCGCCTTGGTGCGGTAATAAACCGGATCCCGGGCGACCAGCAAAGCCTGGCGGTCTATTCCCGTGGACGCAGCATCGCCTGGCTCGGCCAGCGAAAGCGCTCCGCGGGTGTTGTCCATTTGCTGAATGGCGACGTCGCGGCCATGACTTTGCTCCAGCCAAAGCGACCCCATGAACGAAGGCACACCTTCCTGCAGCCAGGCATAGGAGGAGCGGAAATAAAGATGAGTCAGTGAATGAATAAGAACGTCGGTCAACTTCACTGGTTCGGTAGCCCGTACGTTGGCGAAAAGCACGTCGCCATCCTCGAACGGAGCGTCCTCTCCCTCCGGCAGATCGACGATGTTCAGCGTGCCCCGCGGTTCAGTGCCCAGCCAGCGATTGACCAGCGGGGCCACGATCGAAGCTGCGGATAGATAGGCTTGTGCGTTGGCGACATCCTCCGTCCGGGCGAAAACCTTAACCCCATTGCCCTCCCGGGCAGTACGCGTGAGCAAAAACAAACTGGGTGAGGCTAATCCCAACTTTGCAGGTGGGAGCGTGCAGGTTACGATCCCAGGTACGCCGGCGGCCGCGGGTAGAGAAGTCGGAGTCACCGCCAACACCTCGCCATCCAACACCGCCAGATTGGGCGCTTCCCCAAAAAACTCCTCGGTCACGCGCATGGTCACCGTTGCCTGGCTTTGCCGTTGCCGCTCGGCCGCCGCTTCGGTGAAAAATTTGGCTCCATCTCCCAATGCCACCGGAACCGAGGCTACCGGGTACCAGGCCACGTTGCCGAACCCCCTTAATCCAACAAACTCATCCGACACCCGGTCCCAGTCGGAGGCCTCCGCGACATCAGATGGGGCGCCGATCTGCTCCAGCCGGTTCGCAGAGAGGGCAGCGGATCCCTCGTAGGTAAGGTCGACGGATAGGCTCTGTTGCGGACCCAGAGGGCGAGCCAGCGGGATCACCGCTTCGCGCAGCGCTCCGGTGTGGTCGA
This sequence comes from uncultured Acidobacteriaceae bacterium, assembly GCA_963830325.1. Taxonomy (GTDB): domain Bacteria; phylum Acidobacteriota; class Terriglobia; order Terriglobales; family Acidobacteriaceae; genus PALSA-350. The sequence continues at coordinate 194,728 of CAWHMV010000016.1, read as the reverse complement.
TATCGCTGTTGACCACTTGCTGAGAGAAAGCAGCCGGATCCCCACCCACGCGGACACCGGTCCATTGCAAGCTGGAAGAGATTTGCAGCGCCAGCCGGCTGAGAGGACCGCTGGAGTCGTTGCGCGCCAGGACGCGCGCCCGCACCGCCATAGCATGCTCCCTGGGCTGCAGGTGAACATCCAGATCGTAGGTGAGGAAGGTGATTGCCTGTCTCTCCGTATCAGTCGCGCGCACTTCGGCTGTTGGTGCGGCCGGCTTTGCCGGGGCAGTGCTGTCCTCCACCGAGCGAGAAAAGATTACCGTGCCGGGATGCTGGGCAGGTACATCGGCCGGCGGGGGAGACTGCTGCGCCCTAGCGCCGGTAATAAGCCCAGCAGCGACAGCTGCGAACCACAAATACCTCATGAACCCAAACCCTTCTGCTTCTTAGCCCGCGCCGGCGATGCCGCGGAGTTGTGGACGGTTCCGTTGCGGCGCTGTCGTGCAGCCTCGTAAAGCACCACCGCGCCGGCAGCGCTGACGTTCAGCGACGCCACCCGGCCCGCCATGGGTATCCGTAACAGGTGGTCGCAGGTCCGCCGGACCAGATCGTGTAGCCCCGCGCCTTCCCGGCCCAGCACCAGAACGCAGCCGACGGAAAAATCAAATTGGTCATAGTTCATGGTGCCGCGCTCATCCAGGCCTATGATCCACAGGTTGCGCTGCTTCAACTCTTCCAGGGTGCGCACCAGGTTCACCACCCGGGCGATTTTCACGTGCTCGGCCGCGCCTGCCGAAGCTTTGACCGCCACCGGGCTAAGCGGAGCCGACCGCCGTTCCGTGACCACCACCCCGTCTACCCCCGCCCCCTCGGCGGTACGCAGCAGTGCCCCTAGGTTCTGCGGGTCTTCCACCCCGTCCAGCGCCAGCAGCAAACGGTTTTCCTTGGCGCCGCTGAGCAGGTCGCCCACGTCCAGGAACTGCCGCGCCCGGACAATCGCCACGACCCCTTGGTGAGCCTCCGTCCGGGCCAGCTTGGTCAATTGGTCACGGGTATCCAGGCGCATCTTCACCCCCGCGTCCCGGCAGGCCTGGATCAGCTTCTCGATGCGGACATCCTGGCGTTCGCGGGCAATGCAAATGTGATCGAACTTCCGCGTCCCGGAACGCAAAGCCTCCTCCACAGGGTGCAGGCCAAACAAAATCTCCATACCGCCAAGTTTAGACTCTGGAGCATCCCAGTGGTTTGAGGGACCTGTTTCCTATATCCTTAGAACCACTTAAGTCTTCCCGGAGGAGCCCTGTGCTTGCCAACAAGCTCAAAAATGTGGTTACCTGGGGCGTCTTTGGCGATACTGCTCACGTCTGTGAAGATGACATGCCCGCAGCCTCAATCAGCATCGTGGACCAATCCTGCAACGAGAACACCATCGTTGCCCAGGGACTTAAGCGCCACGATCCGGAGCTGCTCGATCAGCTGATTGTCCAGTATCAGCACCGCCTGCTGCGCTACCTGCTTTACCTCACGGGGAACCGGGAAACAGCAGAAGATATATTCCAGGAAACCTGGATGCGCGTGCTGAAGCGCGGCGACCAATTCAACGGCAAGTCTCGTTTCGATACATGGCTTTTCACCATCGCCCGTAATCTCGTCATTGACGTGCGTCGCAAGCGCACCATGAGTAGCCTGGAAGCGATGCGCGAAGCTGGCGAAGATGGGCGCTCCTTTGACGTGGCTGCCGACGGACCTTCTCCTTTCGAGATGTATCAGACGAACGAGAACGGGCAGCGTGTGGCGGAAGCCTTGCTGACGCTGGAGCCGTTGCATCGTGAAGTACTCGTCCTCCGCTTCCATGAAGAGCTTTCGCTTGAGGAGATTGCACAAGTCACGCATTCCCCGCTGTCCACCGTAAAATCGCGGCTTTATCGCGGGCTCTCGGCACTGAAGCCTCGCATCTGTGCAGCCGAGGCTGCCTTTAGCGCGGAGGGACAAACCCGATGAATGACGCGCTAAAAGGGGTCCCGGATAAAATTTCCGGGAATGATGTGGTGCGCTCCGCTTCCTTGCTGGATGTCGACGCCAATCGGCTGGTTACGCAAAAGACGCGCCGTGCCGTGCGCGACGCCGTGATCTCCACCCAGGAAAAGCGCTCGCGCCACCGCCGGAATCTGGGTCTTGCGATTCTCAGCTTTGTCTTCATGCTGGTGTTGCTTGGGCCGGCCGTATGGACCGGAGTGGAGGAACTTTTGGGCGAGGAGCCTCTCTTCGATTTGCCAACCCAGATTACCTTCCTCATTGCCATGCTTTTCCTTGCTATGCTGGCAGCACTCATAGCTGTCTGGAAGGGACAACATAACGTGCAGCACGACAGGCGCGGCTTTGAGACCTTTCCTCCGATTGAGAAATGACCAACCAGATACACAACGCTGAGGCAGCCTCCGCTATTACGGAAGAGGTCAAGTTAATCCCGCGGTGGTCGATCGCGGTGGCTTCCCTGGCCTTTGTCTTCATGCAGTACCTGTTCTGGGTGATCCTGCCTGCTTACCGGCAGTCCCTCCATATGCGTCCCGTCGGGGCTCCTCTCGGCGTTCGCTTCTACTTTGCCCTCTCCTGGAGCTCGCTGGCCGCCCTGTATGTGCTCATGGTTGGCTATGTGAGCCGCGATGCTCCCCGCCGCAGCATGAGCACCCGGCTGTGGGTCGTGATCTGCCTCGCTATGCAGGGTGGCATAGGATTGGTGCTTTATTTTCTGCTGCGCCAGCCGGTAGTTGCGCGCTGCCCCTCGTGTGGCACCAGCATCCACACCGAGTTCCATTTCTGCCCTCAATGCGCCTACCAGGTCTCTGCGGCTTGCGGCAATTGCTACCGCGGCGTACGCATTACGGACGTCTACTGCGTCTATTGCGGTCATAGCCTGGCTACGGATGACATGCCGTCCCGCCTGCGTGCCTTTCAATCCTGAACCCGCCCGCATTGACCGGGCTTTCTTCCGCTCCCTATACTCATAATCGGTACGAAGAGCCCCGATAACATGCCAATGACTGCGCTGATCGTCGACGATGAACGGCTTGCGCGCGAGGAGCTCAAGTACCTTCTGGACTCCGCAGGAGGGGTCGAGGTCATCGCCCAGGGCCAGAATGGCATCGAGGCGGTCCACCTGATTCGCACGCACCATCCGGATGTGGTGTTTCTGGACGTACAGATGCCCGGCCTGGACGGCTTTGCCGTGCTCAAGAAGCTGCTGGAGCGGGACGATGCCGATCGCATGCCCCAGATCATTTTTGCCACGGCTTTTGACCAGTATGCCGTGCGTGCCTTTGACGTGAATGCGATCGATTACCTGCTCAAGCCGTTTGACCGTGCCCGCGTCCTGCAGGCCCTCGAACGCGCCCGCCAGCGTCTGCAGGAGGCGCATCAACTGGAACAGGAGCCATTGCCGGAGAACGGTGCATTGGCCGAAGTCACCTCGTCGGATGCGCGTCTCGATGCGCTGCTCCGCCTGATCGAACAGCAACAGGGCGGTGGACTGCGTCCGCGCAGCGGGAAGATTATTCTCCAAGCGCACAGCCGGCTGTTCCTGGTGGACCAGAAGGACATCTGCTTCGCTGCCATTGAAGAAGGCATCATTTCCGTGGTGACGCCTACCCTGGAAGGGCATTCCAAGTGCCGGACCATCGAAGAGCTGCTGGAACTGCTCGATCCTTCGGTTTTCTGGAGAGCCCACCGCTCGTTCGTGGTAAACATCAACCACATCAAAGAAGTGGTGCCTTGGTTCAAGAGCAGTTATCAACTGCGTATGGATGACCGCAAGCAGACCGAGATACCCGTCAGCCGCGCCCAGACCCGCCGCTTGCGCGAACTCTTCAAGCTGTAGACCAGGAAACTTCCAGACTCAGTCCCGCAGGGACGGCTGAACCTAGCCCAGGACGTAGTCCTGGGTAGAGATCCGAGAGACGAAAAGTCCCGTAGGGACGACTGGAAGTTACCCGGAGAACTCCCCGGGCGCTCTCATCCGCTCCCCAAATCCGGCACCATGTATCGATAACCTTTTCAGCCGTCCCTACGGGGACTAGATCAGGTTGCATGATGTACCCAGGACTGACGTCCTGGGCTAAGCTCAGCCGTCCCTGCGGGACTAAATTCGCAGATCCTGGTTCTCACACATGCCCTAGAAGCCCGTTATGGGTGAAGCCGTGCCCTTCGTTAAGATTGATCACTGCTCGCGCAGCTGTCGAAGTTTTGCAATATCCAAGGTCCGTTCTTTCCCAGCGGGAATCAAAGTTCCTAGTTCGCAATCTCAGCCCTGCTGTGCCCGAAAGCCAGCGGATGTTCGAAACGACTGCCTATCGCTCCACGAAGTGAGACCCCCAAATGGCAAAAAACGTAGCGGAAGTATTCATCGAGACCTTAGTGAAGGCGGGCGTAAAAAGAGTTTACGGAGTCTCGGGCGACTCCCTGAATGGCCTGACTGACACTATCCGCAAAAATAAGAAAATCGACTGGCTCCACGTGAGGCATGAAGAAGTCGCCGCTTTTGCCGCCGGTGCCGAGGCTCACCTTACCGGGGAAATCGCTGTCTGCGCAGGCAGTTGCGGCCCGGGCAATCTTCACCTTATCAATGGCTTGTTTGATTGCCATCGCAGTCGAGTGCCGGTATTGGCCATTGCAGCGCAGATCCCCAGCCACGAGTTGGGGAGCGGCTACTTTCAGGAAACACATCCGGAACACCTGTTTAAGGATTGCAGCCACTACTGCGAGTTGGTTTCGCAGCCGGACCAGATGCCAAGAGTGCTCGGAATTGCCATGCGCACAGCGATCGCCAAGCGCGGTGTTGCGGTGATTGTTATCCCCGGGGATGTGGCACTCCGTGAGTGCTCCTCGAGCGCGCTATCGCTCGGCATCGAAGATTCAGCGTCTGTCATTTTCCCGTCGGAAAATGAACTACGCAAGGCCGCCGACATTCTCAACAGCGCTCGCAAGGTCACCATCCTCGGCGGCGCGGGATGCGCCGGTGCTCACCAGGAACTTCTGGGGGCAGCCGAGCGTTTGAAGGCGCCGATCGTTCACGCCATGCGCGGCAAAGAATTCATCGAGTACGACAACCCCTACGACGTGGGAATGACGGGACTGCTCGGTTTTTCATCGGGCTATCACGCCATGACGAACTGCGACGCTCTGCTCATGCTGGGCACTGATTTCCCCTATCAGCAGTTCTACCCGACGAGTGCAAAGATCATTCAAGTAGACCGCCTCGGGGAGCAGATTGGACGCCGCACCCAAGTGGATCTGGGCCTGGTTGGAACTGTGAAGGACACGCTCGAGGTATTGACTCCGTTGCTTGAGAGCAAAGCCGATCGATCTTATCTCGATACCTGCCTGGGTCACTATAAGAATGCCCGTAAGAGTCTCGATGATCTCGCCGTCGGTGAACCTGGGCGCACGCCGATTCACCCCCAATACGTAGCCAAGCTCCTCGATGAGCTTGCGGCGGAAGATGCGGTGTTTTCCTGTGACGTAGGCACCCCCACGGTCTGGGCCGCGCGCTATCTGCACATGAACGGCAAGCGCAGACTGCTCGGCTCCTTCACCCATGGCTCCATGGCCAATGCTCTTCCCCAGGCGATTGGCGTACAAGCCAGCCATCCCGGAAGACAAGTCATCACCCTTTCAGGAGATGGAGGGCTCGCCATGCTGCTCGGAGATCTGCTGACGCTTCGCCAGCTCAAGTTGCCGGTAAAGGTAGTGGTCTTCAACAACGGGTCTCTCGGTTTCGTCGAGCTGGAGATGAAAGCCGCTGGGCTGGTCGACTACGGAACCGATCTGGTGAATCCCAACTTTGCGAAGTTAGCCGAGTCCGCGGATATCTTCGGCGCCCGCGTGGAGAAGCCCGAAGAGTTGCGCCCGGCATTGAGCAATGCACTCGCACACGATGGCCCCGCATTGATAGACGTCTTAGTGAATCGGCAAGAATTGTCGATGCCCCCAACCATCAGTCTTGACCAGGCCCTGGGTTTCAGTCTCTACATGATTCGCGCCGTACTGAGCGGGCGCGGTGACGAAGTGATCGACCTGGCGAAAACCAATCTCCTGCGCTAAAGGACAGCAGGATAGACGGAGGGACCCACATGACCACGCACCTGCAGGAGATAGCCAAGCAACAGGCACTTCCGGTTTCCCTCTCGGGGTTCAACCTGATCAACTCACCTCGCCTGAACAAGGGGACAGCGTTCTCTGAGGACGAACGGGATGCCTTTGACCTGCACGGGTTGCTGCCACCGCATGTGGGTACCCTCGACGAACAGATCGCGCGCAGATTGCATGCGCTGGAGAGGCAGCACACCCCTTTCGGCAAGTATGCCTTTCTTCGCGACCTGCAGGATACGAACGAGACCCTGTTCTATGCCCTGGTGGTTCGCAATGTTGAACAGATGCTGCCCCTCGTCTATACCCCCACCGTGGGCGAGGGGTGTCAGCGATTCAGTGAAATTTGGAGAAAGCCACGAGGCTTGTTTCTCAGCTATCCGGATAAACACCGGATCGCCCAGATTTTGCATCACTCCCGCTACGACGATGTGAAATGTATCGTGGTCAGCGACGGCGAACGAATCCTTGGCTTGGGCGACCAGGGAGCAGGGGGTATGGGCATTCCCATCGGGAAGATGGCCCTTTACACGGCGCTGGGCGGAATCCATCCGGAAAACTGTCTTCCCATCCTGCTCGACGTAGGCACCAACAACCAGGAGCGCCTCGACGACCCCATCTATATCGGCTGGCGGAACCAGCGCGTACGGGGACAGGAATACGACGACTTCGTGGAAACGTTCGTCTCCGCAGTGAAAGCGCGTTGGCCGCACGTTCTGTTGCAATGGGAAGATTTCGCGGGCACCAATGCAGCCCGGCTCCTGGCCCGTTATCGTAACCAGCTCTGCACCTTCAATGACGATATTCAGGGCACCGCGGCCATCACGGCCGCAACGCTCATCTCTGCGATCAACGTAACCGGCATTCCCTTGGAGCAGCAAAAGATCGTTGTCTTCGGCTTCGGCAGCGCGGGCTTAGGCATTACGAATCTGTTGGCCCAGTTCATTGAAGACCGTGGTCTTTCCAAAGAGGAAGCTCGGGCGCGCTTTTATGCGATGGATCAATACGGTCTGATTACAGAAAGCCGCCAGAATGTAACACCGGAGCAGCTGCCCTACGCGCGCAAAGAACAGGAAGTGCAGAGTTGGAGACCCCCAAACGGAGAGATCACGCTCCTGGATGTGGTCCGCAATGTGAAGCCGACAGTCCTCATCGGAGTATCTGGCCAGCCCGGGACCTTTACCGAACAGGTCGTTCGTGAAATGGGGAAGTACACCAGCCGCCCGGTCATCTTTCCGCTTTCGAACCCCACCTCACGGAGCGAAGCGACGCCTCAGGACTTGATGCACTGGACGGAGGGACGCGCCCTCGTCGGCACCGGGAGCCCATTTCCCCCAGCGGACTATGGGGGGAAGAAAATTCCTGTCGCTCAAACCAACAACTCGTATATATTTCCGGGGCTCGCTCTTGGCATCGTTGCTTCCAGGGCCCGCTTCGTCACTGATTCGATGGTGAAGGCGGCAGCGAAGGAACTGATCCGTCATTTGCCTACGCAGAAGGACAAGCAGGCGCCTCTTCTTCCGCCGATTTCGCAGGCGCGGGAACTCGGCCGGTTCATCGGCGAAGCGGTGGGAAGACAGGCGATTCAAGAAGGACAGGCTCAGATCGCCGGCGAGGATGCGCTGATTCGTGAACTCGATGCCAATATCTGGGAGCCACAGTACGTGCCCTATGTGCGCAAATCATAGACGGGATCTTGCAGCACTTCGCGGTTTAACACTCGCCATTAGTTGACCTTTGCTGCGACCGCCCGCACTCTATCGAGTTCCGTCAGTTGGACCGTCCAGCTAAGAGGGACCTTCACCCGAGGGAAACAAACCCTCGACGTGCAGGCCTGGTACTCCAGGCTGCCCGTGATATGCAGCATCGGATCTTTTGCGAATATGGCCAGCGTCTCCTTGTTAACCGTCGCGGCGACAGAAGCATCCAGAGTCGTTTTGCTGGTATAAACGGGCTCGGTTTCGTTCGATTCAGGAAAATGCATCATTTCCGATTTTGGATATACCGTGGGTCGAACAGTGTAGAGATTGGAAGGATCAAGGATGAGTGACGCCACGATGTAGTGGTCCTTTTCAGCGCCCGGGGCGTAGACATGGGTGTCTTGATCCGGGGTGATTGTGACCACAAGCCGCACCAACTCACCCGGGGTTACTTCTCTATCAGATTGCATCGTGGTCAACACGACATGTGGCGAGGGAAGACTCCTCACAGGCTGTGGAAGAGCGACATCTCCGAAGATATTCTGGTAAACGTTGTTGGCCGTTAGCCTGTTGACGTAGCCCTCTTCAAAGAATCTCTTTTCGATGACTCCCTGCTTGTCGATCAGAAAGTAGCCCGGAACGGGAATGCCTGCCTGCGCTCCAGTGGCCTCTGCATTCCGAATACCAAACGCATCGATCAGCTTCGACCCTGAGTCGGAAAGAAGCGGGTAAGTAATTGACTTCCGCTGCGAGAACTCAGCCAGTACCTGGGGAGAGTCATAACTAACGCCTGCCAAGTTGATCCCTTTAGCGGCAAACAATTTCTGCGCGTGCTGGAGATTGACAAGTTGACCCTTGCAAAAAGGACACCAATCCGCGGAACGAAAGAAGAGGAGAAGGAGCCCGTTCGGCCCCGTGAGGGTGCTAAAGGTCTCTGGTTTTCCGGCTTGGTCGACGAGCGCAATCCGTGGTGCCTTGACCCCAGGCTGCAAGCCGATAATTTGTTGGCCAAGCGCGCTTGGCAGTAGGGCGAAGGCGCTTCCGCACATGAGAACGACCGGCCATGCCAGGGACTTAAATTTCATTTGATTCCTCCGGAAAACGCTGAGCGCAGCATCTGATGAATGAGAGCCTGGGCAAGAAAATAAGTTACATTGCGACGGATTTAATTTGCTCGGCCGGCTTAGAAGTGGATGACGAATCCCCCAGCTGGAACGATATCGTGCTGGCCCTGTTGGCGCAGCGATGCGCCATAATTCGCCCCATTTACAGCGTAATAGTCACGCAGCTCCGCCCGCAGAGAAATAGGGAAAAGAAGGTGAAGCGGCGTCCGGATATCCACACCGCCACCGAATTGTGCTGTTTCGGTATTCCGGTTTATTGCCGGATTGGGTGCACCGTTGTTCAGTAGGGCGCTTGTTTCCAGCCAGCCGTAGCCAAAACCCCCGGAAAGCCAGGGCGAAACGCGGCGGTCAGCGAAGGCTTGCAATCGCAGGGACGGAACGACGTACAACGTGGCCAGGCTAGTCGCTGTTCCGGGTTGAGAGGAGCCAGCACGGTGGCTCGGCGCAGCGGCAAACGGGATTTCAACAAACAACGCCGTCCGCTCACCCTTCAATCTGCGGGCGTAATCAAACGAGAAGGCCACACTGCCTCCGACGCTGAGCGGCGCGCCCACCGTGGTCGTCGAGCTTGGGATCTGCTCCGACCCGAGCAAGAACCCTGTCTCATTCTTCGTTTCTTGCCCAGATGCCGAGTAGGCAACGAGCCCTACCCATAACAGAGTAGCGAGAATTGCCTTCACAGCCGTCCTGCCGAGACCGGAAACGGAGAGCAATTGCTCGCATGATCCGGCTTCGGGGAGCAGAACCAACCAAGTTCCGCGGCGTGCGCGAAGTAATCCAGAACCTTGGCCGCTTGCAGATCCAAAGAAATTTTGCTGCCCTCGAACGCACGCTCGATTGCAGTGGCAATGGAATCACCGTCTCGAAGGTCGGCGAGCAGCAGAAACTCCTCGCGATCGATACGCCGGTAATAAACGGAGTCTTCGAAGCGATGTACAGCCAGGTAAACACTGGACCTGGTCACCTCGGGCGGCGCTACGTCTGAGGCTTGCCGGCGTGCGGACACTGCATTGCTGACGATGTCGATCTCCGGAGTCAATTTGCGGACCGCGAGGACCACCTCATCGACCGGATACTGCAAGTCCAGCAGCTGTAGATGGGGCTGCAGATCCAGGGTGGAGTCTTTTCCCAAACCCGCAAAATCGTCCCAGCCTAAAGGCACAACACTGGCCCCGTCGAACGCTTCGATGTAAGCCCATTCCAGTCGGGCAATGTCAACCGCTAAGGCGTGTTGAGAACCGCCAAGTTCGGGATACGACGCGAGCCAGGCCGGCAACCTGGCTCCAAGATTTCGTAGCGAAAACGATGTTGACGGATTCTCACGCAGATAAGCCAGCACCAGCGAGTCGAATTTCTCCTGGCCCAGAACCCCATTGAGGGCGGGGAAATCTTCCGAAACAGCAGCGATCACGCGAAACCAATATTGCCGGTTGTAAATCTCGAGCCGCTCAAAGGAAGTAAGCAGGGAATTGGGCTTTATGTAGCCGGCTGCGACCTCGGCCGAGGGCAATCCCTGCTCGGTTGTTGTCTGCATCGCAAATTCGGGTGTCAAGGGACGCATCACGTCCTGGGACATGCGTCGCTGAAGCTCGAGGAGGTTCATGCGGGTACCTCGTCGAAGCGTTCAGTGCGGGGTTGCGCGAGGGCTTCAGGTTCGAGCTGCCCTGGTTGCGCAAGATAGCGGTTCGCTTTGAGCGCCTCCGCCTGGACCTCAGCGAAAGACGGAATGTTGTCGTCCCACTCCAGCAGCGTAGCCGTAGGCCCCGTGCGCTCGATCGCGCGCGCATACAGTTTCCAAACCGGGTCGAGCACTGGATGGTCGTGGGTGTCGAGCGTGTACTTCTCAAACCTGGAGTGGCCGGCGATATGTATCTGCGCCACGCGATCGACATCGACGTTGTTCACATATTGCAATGGGTCGAATCCATGATTCTGTGAGGAGACATAGATGTTATTTACATCCAGCAGGATGCCGCAGTCGGCGGCGTGGACGACCTCATTCAAGAACTCCCACTCTGTCATCTGAGACTCGTGAAACTCCGCATAGCTGCTCACGTTCTCGACCGCAATGGGGATCTCGAGAAAGTCCTGCACCTCTCGAATCCGTTGCGCGGTGGTACGTGCGGCTTCGAAGGTGTAAGGCAGCGGAAGCAGATCATGCGTGTACCGTCCATCCACGCTACCCCAGCACAGGTGATCCGAGAGCCACGGAGTATGAGTACGCCGGGTGAGTTCTTTGAGGCGCTTCAGGTGCTCGCGATCGAGCGCTTGCGCCGAGCCAAAATACATGGAAACGCCATGCTGAACGACCCTGTATTGCTCAAGAATCTGGTCGAGTATCTTGAGCGGGCGCCCGCCATCGACCATGTAGTTTTCCGAAATGATCTCGAACCAGTCGACGGCCGGTCTCTCGGAAAGGATGTGATCGTAATGTGGAACCCGCAGTCCGATACCGACACCGTAATCGGTAAAGGCGTTGAATCGATTCGCTGGCATCTTAAACTCCGGTGAAGAGAGAAGAGGGAAAGTTGGAGGCTCGAGCGATCACAAGTCTCCAACCAACAGGGAACTAGCTGGCCTTCGGAGGTGTGGAACCGTCAGTGGCGCAGCCACCCTTGCCTTTGCAATCGTTCTTGCCTGCGTCTTTGCCGCCGCCCTGGCCCTTGCAATCGTTCTTGCCTTTGCAGGAGTGCTTGGTTGTATCCGGGGCAGGCTGGTTCTGAGCAACCAGCATCACTCCGGGGTGGGAGGACGCACTTACGGCGGAGACGCTGCCCTGCTGGGCAGGCTGCGCGTTCAAGCGTGCAGTTGTACCGCCGAGCAGACCTGCAAACGCAGCGGCGAGGGCGAGAGTATTTGCGGAATGGTTCTTCATGGATGAATACCTTTCTGGGTTGGGCCCGCGCATGGTGTGCGCTTGCCGTTTTTGTCTCGGGAGTTGATTCGCAGGAGCGAAGATGTTTGTCATGACCCTTCTCTCTTGCCGCCTGTTAGAACGAATCGCGATGGCAAAGTTACAAGCAATCGCATTTTTCATTGCAAGCGGTTGCCGGGTTGTTTGGGAGTGGTAATCCCAAGCCGCATCGGCGCCAGCGGCGCAGCGTCGTCGAAGACAATGCGGCCGCCCTGCTCCTCGACACCCAGCTGTTTCCAGAGAAGGGGAAGATCGACGTTAACCGGAGCCTCGCTCCACTTGCCGTAGATATCCTGTAGCACCGAGGTACCCGTCGCGTTATCGCCGATCCGCAGGATGCGTGTCACGGGCCAGTCTCTGTCGATAGTCCCACCCGCGACAACAACTGCCCGTAGCGCATCCTGCAATCCATATCGGTTGTTCGTCTGTCTGCGAATCTCAACGTCGGCCACCAGGCAGAACAGCGCTCCGCCCCAGTACGTCCGCCCCCACGTGTGCGTGCGATCCAGCCCCCGGTCGAAGGCTTCCGGCTCGCCATGCGGCATGCCCCCCAACATGTCTGCCCAAACCCGTTCGGGCCCCAGCTGACCCGCCTGCAAACGTACGATCGGTTCCACGTAAGTCGCGATACCCTCTTCCAGCCAGTGCTGTGGGTCTGGCAGAGAAGCCAACCCTGTGTGCACCAGCTCGTGGGTCACAATCCAGTCTGTATCGAATTCCTGCGGCGTGGTGTGTTGGCCAATGATCAGGCGAGTTACAGCTGGATATCCGTCTCTCCTTCCCCACGTGGTTCCTCGCAGAATTCCATGGCCGCCGGCTGTTACCACAACCACTATGCGCGCGGATGAAACAGGAAACCTCCCATAGTAAGCCGCAACGGCTTCTGCGGATCTACTGATCTTGGCGATAAGCAAGGGCTTGGAAAGATCGGCGTCCACACCCGTGATCTCGATCTGCAGCTCGGCTCCGCCTATTCGCAGGGAAGCACTGGAAGGAGTGGCCACGCTTACCGGATAAGCCGGCAACATCAGCAAGATCAGAAAACAGCTCCGCATAGTTCTTGCGGCTATCGAGTATCGGCTGGTCGACTGCAGCCGGCGGCACAAGCAGAAAAGCCGTAGGTGGAATCGTCCCATGATCTCCCGTGTGATTGCCAGTGGCTTTCTGACGTTCGTCGACGCCGGCGGTTACAGCTTTTCGTCAAGAAGCGTCGATTGCACGAGCGGGTGGGTATTTAAACATGACCTTCGCTGTAACTATTCAGTCGTGGTTGCGCTCTAACCCGTCGATGGGTCTCGCAAACCAACGAATACAACGACTGATGAGTTTTGATGATTCCCTGTTGGTGGGAAGAAAGGGACACGATGAAACTATTGCTCAATTACTATTCTCTCGCCGCCGGAAAAATCTCATATCTGCGGTCGCCGTTCTTGCTCGCCGTCCGCCTTTACTGGGGCTGGCAATTTGTCCAGACAGGCTGGGGCAAGATGCACCACATCGGAAAGATCACGGCCTTCTTCATGAGCCTGAACATTCCATTTCCCGCTGTTAACGCCTACTTCGTATCAGGTCTGGAATTCTTCGGCGGCATATTGCTCATCGTGGGCTTTGCCTCGCGATTTACAGGCTTGCTGCTCGCCTTCAACATGCTTGTTGCCTACTGGACAGCGGATCATGAGGCGCTGGTTTCCATCTTCTCCGATCCCGGAAAGTTTTACGTCGCCGATCCCTATACCTTTCTCTTTGCGTCGCTCATGGTGCTTATCCTGGGCGCAGGCTTGTTCTCGATAGACGCGCTGGTTGCCAAGCGTCTTGAAGTGCAGGTCTAGGGACTATGACAGCGTCGACCGAGCACAGGGATGAGGCGCAGATGATCGCCACCATCCTTGCTGGAGACACACAGCTCTATCACCAACTCATCCGCCCTTATGAGCGCAGCGTTTACATGATGGCCTTGTCCTACATGAAGAACGAAGCAGATGCGGAAGACGTTGCGCAGGACGCCTTTCTCAAGGCCTTTCACCATCTCGCGACCTTCCGCGCCGAGGCAAAGTTCAGTACCTGGCTGATTGGTATCGCCTTAAACGAAGCGCGGAGCCGCTTGCGGCGCGAGGGGGCCCTGCATATGGAATCGATCGACGACATCTCGGACGAGGCCGGCCACGCTTCGCCCGCAATTCTGCGAGACTGGCGCGAGGTTCCTTCCGAAGCCCTGGAGCGGAAGGAAGTTCGACAAATGCTGCAGCAGGCGATTACCAACCTTCCCGACATCTATCGTGAGGTCTTTGTCCTGCGGGATGTCGAAGAGTTGAATAACGTGGAAACAGCGGCGGCTCTGAGCATCACTGTCGGAAACGTGAAGGTGCGATTACACCGCGCACGCCTCATGCTACAAAAGCAGTTGGCGCCCCTGTTGAAAAATATGAGCCCAAAGAGGAGATGGGTCCCGTGGTTTTAAACTGCAGGCACGTTTGGGATTGCATCTCGGCGTATTTAGACGACGCATTGCCGGCGGAGATGCGAGATCTCGTGCAAAAGCATCTCGACCACTGCGAGATCTGTTCGGCCATTCTCGACTCGGCGCGCAACATCCTGGTTCTGACGGCCGACGACCTGATCTTCGAATTACCGGTCGGCTTCAGTGAGCGTCTGCATGCGCGGCTCGACCTGGAAATGACCAGCTAGAGCGAGTGGTGCAAGGTGAGATGCAGGTACTCTTCTACGCCGATGAGAACGAGGGTCGCCAAAGATAGAACCAGCTGGGCGAGCTCTGAACGCTTCTGGCCGATACTCAATGGTTTCTGCCGCCACTGTGAGGCAGGGCGATTACGAAGATGGCGAACATGCATAAGGATGGCAAGATTCAGCAGCGATCCGAGCAGCGCGAGTACGATCATCGGAACCCGAATCGCGTCGGTATGAAATCGAACCATCGCTGCTCCTGCACCCGTGCTCAGGGCGAGTGCTCCAATTCCAATCGCAACCCGTAGACCGCTGATCGCGACAACGGCTCCGCAAATGCTCTGAAGCAGCGCAAAGAAGAAACTGGACCAGGCAATCACGCCTCGGTTGCGCACCAGCTCGTCAGGCAGGATGGGGGCAGCGGTCTCGGGCGATTTGATCGGTTCAAGAGGAGTGGACGACATAGTGTGCTCCGGGTACGTCTTCCGTACCCGATCAAGTTTATACGATTGCCTCTTAAGACGTGGCTGCATCCATCTTTGTAACCTTTTTGAGCCCAGCCAATCCAAGGTCGCAGCATACCGTGATCGCTCACGCGAGACTCAATCCAATCTGCAGAACCGATCACTTCCGACACACGGTGCTACTGGTTTCTGCGGATCGTAAGCCCATGAACCGATTTGTACGAAGAGGATTCCTCGGAGCTTTAGCAGGTTCTGCTGCGGCCACACCCTTGTTGCTTCTTAGCACCACAAGAGGTCCGGAGTTTGCCGAGGCCCTCGTCGCAGGGGCAATCTACGCAGCCTGCGCTCCTCCTGCTCGAGGTGCTTATGCAGACAGCATCATGGCCGCAGCCTCACTTGGGATCCCAATTTGGGGAATCACCAGCGTCATCTTGCTTCCCCTGCTCTCAGGCAATCAAATGGCCTGGGACGCGGTGGGGATGCAGGGGCATTTTGCGCCCCTGGTCGGCTGGATACTCTTCGGGGCGTTGCTGGGTGGCATACTGCAATTCGCGAATGAAATTGCGGAAATTCGATATGGCCCGGAGACCACACCAGTGCTATCGCTCTCCGTCAACCTGCCTCGTGTCGTTATACTTGGCGGCGGATTTGGCGGAATGAAGGCTGCAGAATATCTCGAAGAACAACTCGGCGGCTCCGTCTCCATCTCTCTCGTGAGTGACACCAACGCGCTCTTGTTTACTCCCATGCTCGCCGAGGTCGCGGGGAGTAGCCTGGAGCCTAGCCACATCAGCGTGCCGTTACGTAGCAGCCTCCGCCAGACCCGCTTCGTGCGCGGCCGTGTCGCTGACGTGGATCTCGAGAGAAGAGTCGTCGTTGTTGATGAAGCGGGCACGGAGAGCCGCGAACTGGGATACGATCACGTGATCTTCGCCCTGGGTGCGGTCTCGAATTACCTGGGTCTGAAGAATGTAGAGAAGCTGGCCTTCGATTTCAAAACACTTTTAGATGCCATTCGCATCCGTAATCACGTCATCGAAATGTTCGAGAGGGCAGATCGGGAAACAGATCCGGAGGTTCGCAGGCAACTCCTCACCTTTGTGGTCGCCGGCGGAGGCTTCGCCGGTGTGGAGTTAGCGGGTGCACTCAATGATTTCGCCCACGGCATTTTTCCCGATTATCGCAATCTCAGCATCGACGAGTTGTGCGTGACCCTGGTTCACTCGCGGGACCGTATTCTGCCGGAACTGAGCGAGACACTCGCTGCCTATGCGCTCGAAACCATGAAGCAACGGGGTGTTACCTTCCGCCTGGGCGCAAGGTTGGTCGATGCGGAACCCGGGCTTGTGACACTGAGCGACGGACAAATTGCAGCAGAGACGCTGGTGTGGACAGCCGGAACCGCTCCAAATCCACTGATCAGAACACTTGATCTCCCTATCAACGCCCGTGGTGCGATCACAGTAGATTCCACCCTTGCGGTTCCGGAGCATCCGGCGGTTTGGGCGCTCGGTGATTGTGCCGCTGTGATCGATAGCGAAACCAAAAAGCCTTGCCCGACCACCGCACAATTTGCGCTTCGTGAGGCTGCAACCATAGCCAGGAATATTGGCGCCGCATTGAAGGGTGAGCCGGCAAGTGATTTTCATTTCAAGTCTCTTGGTGCGCTCTGCGTGGTTGGTCACCAAACCGCATGCGCAGAATTGACGGTCCCATTCGCACCCACGCGATCCTTGCGCTTCTCCGGCCTTCTCGCCTGGTTTCTATGGCGAGGTATTTATGTTGCCAAATTACCTGGACCCGAGCGCAAAATCCGCGTCTTGATGGCGTGGACGCTCGAGCTGTTTTTCCCGCGAGACATTATCCAAACCATCGAGCTCGGAGGAAAGGACAGCCATGCCGGTAGTCACAACGCTCAGGGAAGTTGAAGCTTCTACGTCTCTTCGGATGTGGTACGACACTTGGATCGGAATACTAGTGGGAACCGCGGGCGGTCTGCTGCAAGGAATGATGCTCCACTCCTCCCTGCTCCATGCCGCTTTGCTCGGCGCAGCATTTGGACTTGTCTTCGGCTTGGTGTTCAGCAAACGAGCATCGAGCGCAGGCGCCGGATTGATCTGGGGATTGGGGAGCGCCCTCCTATTCTGGTTTCTCATACTGGCCGCAAGTATGTTGAGACTCGGCGCCCACGATTCCAACGTCATGCTGGAAGATGCTCGCGGCCGCTTCTCTGCGTTGGCCGCTTATCTCGTTTGCTTCGGGGCGCCAGTTGGCGTCGTCCTCGGCATTCGCGGAGGAATCTTGCCAGACAGCTCCAGGCCGCCTTTCAACCGGAGCCGGGCGATCGTTGCTGGTGGCCTGGCGGGCGTAGTCAGTGGCCTGATCTTCGGGCACTGGATGTGGCAAGGTGCTTTTTTCCCTCTGATTGCCGGTTTGGGCGACATCCAATCGCAGGCCGTCAAAGTGTTGCTGCAGTTCTGTGTTGCCTTCATGATCGGAGCAACGTTCGGCCTGCTCTTCCAGCGCGATGTTCGTGGCTACGGCTCCTGCATGGGGTGGGGACTGGGTTATACCGTCTTTTGGTGGTTCGCAGGGCCGCTCACGCTTTTTCCCCTCTCCCAGCGGATGCCATTGAACGTGTCGATGGATGCGGCAAGCCAATTGTTCGGACCACTCGTTGGTTACATCCTTTACGGGCTCATTCTTGGTGTCGTCTACGCGACATTGGATCGTACATGGGTGCGTCTGTTCATTGAATCCGATCCGCTCAATAGGGAGGCGGATGGTCCGGGCTTCCGTTTCTTCCGCTCTCTTCAGTGGGGCGCTTTGGCAGGTCTCGCGGGTGGGCTGGTCTCCAGCCCCTTCATGTTCGCCGCCCATGTCTTGTCAAGCGTTGCCGGCGTAAGCACGCACCTGTCGACTTTGAGCGGCCTCCTGGTTCATCTACTCGTCAGCACATCTATCGGCATGAGTTACGGCGTATTGTTCCGTGATGAGGCCTCA
Source organism: uncultured Acidobacteriaceae bacterium (assembly GCA_963830325.1). GTDB lineage: Bacteria > Acidobacteriota > Terriglobia > Terriglobales > Acidobacteriaceae > PALSA-350. The sequence continues at coordinate 176,719 of CAWHMV010000016.1, read as the reverse complement.
AACCTTGCCATGGCTGGCGCATGGGGCTGGGTATTCGGACTGATCTGGTGGTATGTAGGACCGTTGACGCTGCTCCCGCTTCTACTCACAGGTGAGATCGATTGGCGAATCAGCGCTGCGTCTGCTTTGCTTCCTTCTCTCCTGGGTCACCTTATCTACGGCGCTTGTACGGCCAGCTTGTTCTATGTTTTTGAACAGGCTTACACCAACAAACATAGGCTCGATCCGAGAATGACCGCGAGGGAATTTCGCCGTCTTCGCCCAGTCGGAACCCCGGCGCCCGCGCTATGGTTCTTTGCCATGGGAATGGGTGTCGTGATCCCGCTCCTCCTGGCGTAGACATCATCCGACTTCTTCATAGGCCCGGCGCAGCATCTGCCTTATTGCCGAAACCATATACGCGTTGTCGATGCGAAGATTGGCGTCGCTCACGATCCCGGGGTAATGATCAGGTATCAGCGAAGCCGTGCTGCGAACCTCTCGCAGCGCTTTCATCAGGAGATACATGTCCTGGTATCCGTCGTCCTGAAAAGTCTCATGGAATCGCGGCAGAGGCGAGCTCACATTGCGAAAATGGATCGTAAAAAGCTTATCCCGTGAACCGAATTCCTTAATCATGGAGGCAGCGTCCTTGCCCATGGAGTCGCCCCCTTCCAGCCAGGTGCCCAGGCACAGGCAAAGTCCCCAGTTCTTACTGCCCTTCGAAACCACATCCTCCGCATGTTTGTAGCCCGCATAGTTAACGAAAACCTTGGCCACTCCATTCATCGGTGTGATCGGAGGATCGTCCGGGTGATGCGCTAACTTGATCCCCGCTTTTTCTGCAACCGGCAAAACAGCGTCGAGAAAATAGCCGTAATTTGCCCAGATATCCTGAGCCGAGTAGTCGCGGTCGAACATCCGCTTTTCGACCTTGTCCCGGAAGTCGGTCACGCTGAACTCACGCGCCCGATAGCCTCGAGCCGTCGTAATCATGTTGGTGGTGTAGGTATTTCCGGGATGGAAATCGATGTGAGACGTACGAATGCCCAGGCGACCACAATCCGTGACAAAGGTATTGAATTTCTCGATATCCTCGTCTCTTCCCGGCTGTCCCAGCTGAATCTTCTGCGAGCGATACTTTTCCATCAGCGCGCAGTCGATCCTCAAACCATATCGGGCAAAACGCTCCTGCGTAATCTTAATGACATCGTACGATGCTTCCTCGCCGAAATCAGCGTGCAGCCAGCGCAACCCGATCTGTTTCAGGAAGAGCAGTTCCTCGTCCGTAGTGTGCTGGACGGTGAGTTTGATGGCAATCTTCGTGCCCTCAGGATCTGCCTCATCCAGCGGCGCTCCCGACGGAGCAGAGATCGCCGCAGCGGTACGGGGCAGCACCCCATAAGCCGCAGCCATAGCCGGCAGCTTGAGAATCTCGCGGCGTCCTACCAAACCTTCCACCTTCAAAAACGTCCTACGAAATTTTCCACCTTCAAAAAGACGATGGGTGCCCCACATCTCGCTCGTTTTTCGCGAGATGTGGGATTCCACGACTCTAAACGTCAATCTCTTTCGGCCTTAGCAGAACTCCACATCTCTCCTGCTTGGCCTGACCGCACCTATTGCTTGATCACCGTGCCATCACGCTTCCGTATTTCTCCCCATCCGCCATTCAGGTTGTTTCTTCCTGGAGTGAAGGGAGCCTTGGCAGCCGCCTGCTCATCGATCTCAATACCCCATCCCGGTTTCTCACTCACCCAGATGTATCCATCTTTCAATTCCGGGCAACCGTGAAAGATCTCCCGCGTGCGTTCATTGAAAGGTGAATATTCCTGAATGCCGAAGTTATAGCTGACGATATCCAGCGTGGCATTGGCCATATGCCCCACAGGCGAAACGTCACCCGGACCGTGCCAGGCGGTTTTCACTCCATACTGTTCGGCAAGAATCGCGATCTTACGAGCCGGGGTAAAGCCGCCTGCCTGCGATACGTGCACCCGGATGTAATCGATCAGCCGCCCTTCGATCAGCGGCTGCCACTCGTGCGGACTGTTGAAGAGTTCGCCCATCGCGATCGGGGTAGCACAATTTTGACGGATCTGCTGGAAGTAACCCAGGTCTTCGGGCGATAGCGGATCTTCGAGAAAGAACATGTGGAACTTTTCTGCTTCCTTGCAAAACTGCACTGCCTGGTTCGGCGTCAGGCGCTCATGCATGTCGTGCAGCAGTTCCACTTCCTCACCCAGTTCCTGTCTGCAGACTTCCAGCAGTTTGAGCGCGCGGCGGAAATCATAAGCCGGCTCGTAGAGCGGTTGGTCATGCAGCGCTTTGAGTTTCGTATCGTCGTTATGCCGGGATCCATAACCCGACATACCCGGAATACCAACCTGTACCCGAACATTGCGGAAACCCTGAGCCATAAAGCCCTTTGCGCTCTCGACGACGGCCTGGAAGTCAGGGCCATCCGCATGCGTGTACGCATCGACGGCCTCCCGGCATTTGCCGCCGGCGAGCTGATACACCGGCATACCCGCCTGCCGGCCCTTGATATCCCACAGCGCCTGATCCACACCGCTGAGAGCATTGTTCAGCACCGGGCCGTTCTTCCAGTAAGAACTGTCGTAGCAAGACTGCCAGATATCTTCGATCCGGTCTGTGGTCTTGCCCAAAAGAAACGGCTTCAGATACTTTTCGACTGCCGGCTTGACCAGGTCAGCGCGCTGGGTAAACGTGGCGCAACCGTAGCCGTAAAGTCCATCCTGATCGGTGGTGATTTTTACCACCGTGAGCCGTGTGCCGGCCGGCTCGCACTCGATCACGCTAATATCCTTGATGCGCGGCATTGCCACACCGCGAGTGGCGCGCGCAACCTGCTCCTGCGATCGCAAAAGAGGCGAAGCAGCACCAAGTACGCCCGCACTCCCGATGGACTTCAACAATATACGACGGTTCATTGACATCCTTTCATCCCCACCACTGTTCACCTTCCGCCAGATGAGCTTTCACTACGTCTGGGTTCAACTCCGCACCGAGCCCCGGCTTTCCGCTTACGCTGATGTGACCGTCCTTGATATAAGGGCCATCCAGAAGAAGCAACTGGTCCATCCAACCGCCCTGGCCGGTGATCGTTTCACAAGCAATGTAGTCCCGAATTGATGCCGCCCACTGGCAATTAGCCCAGGTGTGCAATTGGCTTCCGGTGTTGTGCGTTGCCATCGGCAATCCAAAGGTATCAGCCATGTCCGCGATGCGCTTGGTTTCGAGGAACCCGCCACTGTTGCGCAGGTCCGGATTCAGAATGTCACATCCCTGGTAGATGATGAAGTCCTTGAAGCCTGCCCGCCGCTCCAGATTCTCTCCGGTACAGATGGGCACCCGAGAACTCGCGCACAATCTTCTCCATGATTCGGAGTAATCCACTGGCAGTGGATCTTCCAGCCACAACGGCTTGATTGGCGCAACCGCGTCTGCCAGCTGAATCGATGTCCGCAGATCGTACTCCCAGTGACAGTGAACCATGAGGTCGTGGTCCCATCCGATGGCCTCACGGCAGTTCTCAAACCCCTGAGCAATATTCATCAGTTCTTTGGTGGTAAGAACCCGATTGCCCGGGTCGCGGGCGCTATCTGTCGCCGTGTCAGTATGACGGAAACCGATCTTGTGTGCGGTAAAGCCACTGGGGTCAGCCTTGATCTTTGCCGCCCACTCGCGGCACGAAGCTTTGTCCAGCATGTCGTGAGGCGATGCGTGGTCGTATACCCTGACTTTGTCACGAAACCTTCCGCCCAGGAGCGTCGTTGTCGGAACTCCCAGGGTCTTTCCCGCCAGGTCCCAAAGCGCCATCTCGATGCCGCTGGCCGCGCGCATGAGAGAGTGCGCTGAGCCGTCCGTCCGCGTTCCCGAAAGCTCAGGACCGCCAATCCCCATGAAGGTATAAATGGCATCGATCTCAAGAGGATTCTTGCCCAACAGCAGCGGCTTGAGCGCTTCAATCTGCTCCTTCACTCCAATGCTGGGCAGGCCGTACGCCTCCGCGATGCCGTAGTGTCCATTGTCGGCAACCACCTTGACCAGGACGTAGGTACGAGGACCAGTCAGGGTCATTGTCTGGATATTGGTGATTTTTGGCGCAACCGCTACCGCCGTCGCCGCGAGCGCATGAAGTCCGGTGATCCATGCCGCGCCACTGAAGAGCGCCGCACCGCCGGCGGTTTTCAGAAAGTCACGCCGCGACAGGCCACTCACTTCACGCACCATGCCCCTCAATCTCCGGCAACCAATTCTTGCTGCTGCGTCAAGAGCTCCTGAACCACCGGCGCGAGTCGAGTCTTCTGCTCTGCAGAAAGTTCTGACACGAAGGGAGGAATCGGCCCGGTGCGAGCAATGCCGGCCAGCTCCAGCGCATGGTGCAGAACACGGGCAGGTCCCCACGCATCGCGCAGATCTTCGACGCCCAGGAAACGGGAGCGGATACGGTCGGCTTCCGCGTAATCGGCTGCGCAGCAAGCGGAGAAGACCGCGGCGCTCAATGTAGGGGCCAGGCAACCGGAGCCAGTCGTAAATCCAGGCAAGCCCCACTGGCGGAGATGGATCACGGCGGGGCGCTCGCCGATCCCGCTGATCACCTTGCGCCGATCCACCCGCCTGATGAGTTCGTCGAGATATTGGTCGTGCGCCGGATCTGTACGGACCACGGCATATTTGATCGCGACGCAAACACCCTTATCGACCAGTCTGGCGACCACGTCGAGACCCGCCATCAGATCGGCTCCCATGTTCATTTCTTCTTTGAGGTAGAGCATCAGGCGAACATCAGCCGCCTCGGCAAATTCACGGAGGCCTCGTTCCAACCCCGCTGCATCGCGAGGATCTGCGCAGGGAAGCGTCATCACACAGGGGACAGCGAAGCGGCGCAACAATTTGGCTTGGTCCATCAACCTTCCATAGGACGGACCTGCGCTCGGAATAAGCCAGGGCCCGGCCTGTTGTATCTCTGCTTGCCACTCCAGCAGTTGCTCATATTCATCCAGCGTCAAATGGTAGAGGAAAGCATTGCCGCCATAGATGAAGCGCGAGACTCCGCCATTCGCGATGGAGCGCACGATGCGCGAATTCTGTTCGAAATCAATGGCTCGGGTACCGTCCGGCTTGCGCGCGAGCGGCGGCACCGCGAATACACCGTCCAGCGACTTCTGTGTCATAGGTTCCTTTCCCTACCACATAGTGGTACGGCTTTCTTTCCTCTTACTGCCAACGCCAATCGCTACTTACTGATTCCTGCTGGAGGTTACACCCCAAGTCCAAGTGCTTCCAATATAACGGCGTTCGCACAGCTCAGCCTTCACGGTGATAGATCAACGTTTCCCGTGAAATGGGCTGGCTCCAGCCGCCTTGAGCGAAAACGGTTACATTTAGCCGTAATTTTCTTTTGCGCGCAGACCCTTCGTTGGAATAGTATCCGCCTGCCATAAATAGTCAATGATAGATCAACCTTAAATCGGAGGTGTTCGTGAGGAAGATTGAGAAGCAAGCGACATTGGCGCTGGCGTCTTTCCTGCTGGCTGCCGTCACTACCACCATCGTGGGCCAAACGGCAAAACCGAAGCGCATCAATCAGGCAATCGAGCTCCTGGCAGAAGGCCAGCCTATCTACTACACCGGCTCGCACTCGGGAACCACAGGCACTTATGAGCAAGGAGTGAAAGACGCGCAGACCTATGCGGATTACATCAGCTACGACATGGAGCACGCTCCTTTCGACGTGAAGGGACTGCAGGAGTACATGCGCGGCCTTGTCGCGGGCGGACCCAGCAGGAGCGGGCATCGCACGCCGGCCGTGATCGTGAACGTGCCTGTGAACGGCATGGATGCCGAAGCCGTCCACGCGAACGCCTGGATGTTCAATCAGGTGCTAGCCACCGGCGTACACGGCGTCATGCTTACCCACGCGGACGACCCCGGAGCCATTCGCGCGTTCGTCGAAGCCGTCCGCTTTCCGATCCACCACGAAGGGGTAGGTGTAGACGGGCTGCCTGAAGGGCGCCGCGGAGTTCACGGGGTGGCGACAGCGTCTCAAATCTGGGGAGTTTCGGTTGAGGAGTACGAGGAGAAAGCCGACCCCTGGCCGCTCAATCCTAATGGCGAACTCCTCCTCGGTGTGAAAGAGGAAGACAAGTACGCGCTTGCCAATGTCGATGAAAACCTGAAAGTTCCTGGCATTGGCATGGCCGAGTGGGGCCCCGGAGATATGGCCATGTCACTCGGCGTCCGCGCGCAAGGCGAGGCAGCGATCCAGGATCCTAAGATGGTGGCCGCGCGCAGCAAGGTCCTGGCTGCCTGCAAGGCAAATCACATTTTCTTCCTTAACTCCCTCAGTGCCAAAGACGTGGTGGACATGATCAAGGAAGGCGTCATGGTGGGACCAGCCAGCGCTGAGACTGCTGCCATTGGGCGCAAATACACCAACAGGCCTCAGCCTTATTAGGACCAGCGTTCGTTTTCTGAACGCAAGAGCATGGCCCATTCGCCAGAAACCATCGGTTGCAAAGGGACAAGCCAATGAGAATCTTCATGGCGCTCTTGATTGCCTTGCTGATGACACTACCCGCTCTCGGGACGTATGGGCAGCAGACGGGCGAAGTAACAGGAACGGTAGCCGACGCTACGGGAGCGCTTGTGGCCGGGGCGACTCTCAGGGCGACAGGTCGCTTTGAAGTATTCGTTTTAGGGAGGCTTGATCTAAATTCCAAAATACACCGCAGGTGTGATCGGATTTGAATGCCGGAAGGGAAACGAGATTGAGTTCAGAGACATCACGTTGTTGCCGCTTCACAAATGAATGAAAGTACTTCAAGAGAGGCTGGAGATATGAAGATGAAGAGAAGAGATCTGCTCACGGCGGGTGTTTCCATTGGCGTTGGGATGGCAGCCACGGGTGTCATGGCGCAAGAGGGTCCGCCCGCCGGCGGGGGTCGCGGTGGACGGGGAGCCAGGGCGAGCGTGAACAGTAACACTCAGCCTTCAACGGTTGATCTGAACTACAAGCCGCGTCGCATCAACAAGGCGATTGAGCTGTGGGAAGACGGTCAACCGATCTACTATGGCGGCTCCGGTATGGGACCCGGCGTAGACAGCTACGCCCAGGGCGTCAAGATGGCCCGGACCTATATGGACGCGATCAACTGTGAGATGGAGCACGGGGCGCTCGACTTTGCGGGGTTGCGCGAGTTCATGCGAGGTCTCGTCGACGGCGGCCCGACGCGAAGTGGCCATCGTACGCCGGCGGTATTTGTGGAGACCGGCATCATCGGTCTCGACCCCGCCTATATGCGCGCTAACACCTGGGTCTTGGAACAACTGCTGGATTGTGGTGTGCATGGCATTCACATGTGCCACGCGCGCGATGCCGGGGCCATCCAGGTCGCGACCCAGATGGCGATGCGCTATCCGTTTGATTATCCCGATGTTCCCAAGCTGCCCATGCGGGGTCTTCGCGGCTCCAGTGCGAACTTTGCGGCCGAAGTCTGGGGTGTTAACCACAATAAGTACCTGCATGTAGCCGATCTGTGGCCGCTCAATCCCAAGGGCGAGATGATCTTCGGGGTCAAGATCGAAGACACTTTTGCCGATGTGGATGTCGACAAGACGCTCGCCTTACCGGGCATCTCCATGGCGGAATGGGGGCCGGGCGACCATAGCTTTTGGCTTTACGGCCTTTCCATCTTTCCAGAAGACGGCTCACGGGTGGATGTAACAACCCGGCCGGAAATGGTCAAAGTGAGACAGGCCGTTCTCGACGCTTGCAAGAAGAACAAGGTCATGTTCCTCAACGCCGGCACTGCCGATCAGAACAGCCCGGATTATGTGGTCAAACAGATTCAGGATGGTGCGATGGTGCTCGAGGCGCCTGAGTCGGCGGCGATTGTCGGCCGCGAATATAGCAAGCGGAAAATGCCTGTTTGAGTAGTGGGAAAGTGCAAGCCGGACGGACGTTCGGCGGTTTAACGCAGGCGAAGGCACTTTGAGGAAACAAATTCGAGTTCACCAACGTCATGATACGTTTGCTCGAAAAATGATCAATCTGTTTATACGCCTGCAGAGCTGGTCAGGCGCAAAGAAGTTTGCCGTTAACGGCAGGAGATTCCATGAAAAAAGTGATCGTGGCTGCAATAGTCTTTGCAACGTTGTTGGGAGGTTCGGCTGCCTTCTCTCAGGTAAAGATGACGAAGGAGCAGATGATGTTCTACACCTCCGACTGGAAAGGCGATCGCTTTCCGGATGGACGTCCGAAGGTGCCGGATGATCTGCTCAAGCGGGCTGTGGACTGCACCATCGAGGATATTTGGGGCTTTCTGCGCCAGAAGGGGTATGCCAACCAGTTTGAGGGTGACTGGCAAGCCCTCCATATTGAAAAGCCCTTTGCCGGCCGTGCGCTTACAGCCCAATACATGCCAACTCGGGCGGACATGGCCAAAGCCATTGCGGCTGAAGGCAAAGCCGAGGGCCGCGTGAGCGGAAACAACAGCTGGCCCATTAATGAACTCCAGATTGGGGATGTCTATGTTGCCGACGGCTTCGGAAAGGTCATCGAAGGTACGCTGATCGGTTCCAACCTGGGCAATGGCATAGCTGCTCACACCCACACAGGTTTTGTCTTCTACGCCGGCATAAGAGACCAGGAAGAGAATCGTGAAATCCCAAACTTCAACGGCTTCTACAAAGGGTACGATCCCTCGGCCTGGGCACAGATGGAATTGACCGCAATCAACGCGCCGATCCGTATCGGGCGAGCCGTGGTATTGCCGGGAGATGTTGTCCTCGCGAAAACGGACGGAGTGATCTTTATCCCTGCGATCCTGGCCGAGGATGCAATCAGCCACGCGGAATTCACCAGTCTTGAAGACGACTACAACTTCGAACTCAACAAAGAAGGCAAAAACGGCGCTGAATTTGAAGGCGGTTGGACACCGGAAAAATATCAAGGCATGGCCAAATATATCGATGCGCATCCCGAAAAGTTGAAGATGCCGCGTTCGGAATTCGACGCGCTCATGGCGGAAAGGCTCAAGCGCCGCCAGGCGCCGCCCGCTCCTTCAGGCCCTCCCGCACCTTAGTGCGAAGAGTTCGCCTATCCGGCCTTACTGCGTCGAGCGGCAACGTCCGGGACACTCAAAATTGTTAAAGCTCTTACGAGAGGAACCATGAAAATCATTGCGAGTTGCTGTTTGGTTCTGGGAATGGTCAGCGCAGCGGGTGGTGTTGCCGCCGCTCAGGGTACACCCAACAAGCTTACTTCGAAGGAATCCGCGAGCGGTTGGAAGCTGCTGTTCGACGGCAAGACGCTGGATGGGTGGCAGCCCTATAGCACGTCAAAGCCGCCGGCGACCGGGGATTGGAGTGTGGCCGATGGCGCCATCCTTTGTCCCGGCACTAGCCCTGGCTGGTTGGCCAGCAATGATACGTATTCCAATTTCGAGCTCAAGGTGCAGTTTCGCGGCAGCGAAAAGGTGAATAGCGGCGTCTTCCTCCGCTCGACCAAAGAGGGCGCACCGCACAAGACCGGTTACGAATTACAAATCTGGGACTACCAGCCCGCTGGATACGATACCGGCAGCCTGGTCGATTCGCTGAAGGCCGCCCCGGTGAAGATCCTGGATGACCAATGGAACGACTACGACATCAAGGCGGATGGCGACCACTACGTGATTATCCTCAATGGCAAAACGATCCTCGACGATCACGATGCGAAACACACGGAAGGCGTGATCGGATTTCAGTGCCAGCCAGGAAACAAAATTGAGTTCAGGAACGTGAAGCTGCTCTCCCTTCAGAAGTAGCCTTGTTCATAGTCCGGGCGGAAATAGTTCGGTCCTCCCCCTTTAGCAGCCCTCGTGGCGAGGCTCGGCTCCGCCTGCCCAACCTGGCCCGAAATTCCCCGAATGATATGGTGTTCGAGGCAGGAGACACCTATGAAGAAACTACTTGCAGCTGCTGTGATGGTCTGGACCGTGTTGGGGGCTTCCACTGCCTTCTCACAGGTAAAGATGACCAAGGAACAGATGATGTTCTATACCTCCGATTGGAAAGGCGACCGCTTTCCAGACGGCCGTCCCAAGGTACCGGACGATCTGCTCAAGCGCGCTCTGGACGTGTCGATCGAGGATATTTGGGACTATCTACGCGAGCAGGGCTACCGCAATCAGTTCGAGGGAGACTGGCAAGCCTTGCATATCGAGAAGCCTTTCGCCGGCCGCGCGCTCACGGCTCAATACATGCCAGTCCGTGCTGACATGGCGAAGGCGATCGCCGCCGAAGGTAAGGCCGAAGGACGGGTCAGCGGAAACAATAGCTGGCCGATCAATGAACTCCAGATTGGCGACGTCTATGTCGCTGACGGATTCGGCAAAATCATCGACGGTACGCTCATCGGATCCAATCTCGGCAACGGGATAGCTGCTCACACCCACACCGGTTTCATCTTCTATGGTGGGATAAGAGACCAGGAAGAGAATCGCGAGATCCCCAATTTCAATGGTTTCTACAAGGGTTACGATCCCTCCTTCTGGCAGCAGATGACGCTGACCGCGATCAACTCGCCTATCCGGGTCGGACGCGCGGTCGTCCTCCCTGGAGATCTGGTCCTGGCCAAGACCGACGGAGTCATATTTATCCCCGCGATCATGGCCGAAGCCGCCGTGAGTCATGCCGAGTTCACTAACCTCATGGATGACTACAATTTCGAACTGAATCGCCAAGGCAAGAACGGCGCCGAGTTCGAAGGTGGTTGGACGCCAGCTAAATTCCAGGGCCTTGCGAAATACATCGATGCGCATCCTGAAAAGCTCAAGATGCCACGTTCCGAATTCGATCAGCTATTGTCCGACGCTTCGAAGCCGCCCCAAAGACGCACCCCGCCGCCAGGAGCTCCAGAACCCTAGACGGCGGCAACTAGAATTCTTTCCATTCCGTACCCCGTTCCAGCATGATCGATGCCTGGAACATTGCTCGGGCGTAGGCGATGTCATACACCATTCCGGTGTAACCGCCTCCGCCGGGGTACCCGTTATGAATGCCCACCGCCTTGTCGTAATCCAATGCTCGCTCGTGCTCGGGATAAATCAGGCGGGTGTACTTCACCTTGATCAGCTCCCGCATCACCGCCAGCATATTGTTTTCACCCATGTCGATAAAGGTCTCGGTGTAATCGTTGTGCGGTACCCTTACGACCGGATTGCGATAGTGCACGTGATTGATACGATCTCGGGTGCCAAAGTATTTGCACACCTCGACCGGATCGACCTCCATCTCGCGGGACACACCGCATTCATAGGTAATGCCATTCGACGGGCTGTTCACCACCGTGATCAGTTTCTTCCAGCCGTCTAAAGACGCCATAATCTGGCCCGATCCCCGAGTGACCGCAATGGGCGGGTCATTAGGATGCAGTGCCAAACGTACATTCGATTGTTCGCACGTAGGAATGACCGCCTGCAGAAAGTAGGTGATGTTCTTCCACAACTCTTCGTTGCTATGGACGCCTTCGTCGGGAACCGTGGGCAGGTTTTCCACTTTATTGATGTTGAATGCCGTATATCCTGCGCCGCCGCGGCCTTCTTCCAGGTAGTAACCTTCGATCGCCCGATGCGCGTACCAGTTGTACTCGACTACGGGCAAACCTACCTTGCCCGCAGCGCGAACCGAACTCTTGAAATCTTCGATCTCCTTGTCGCGCGCCGCTCCGGCTCGTCCGTAGATACAGTTGTTGAAGCCTGCGATCATCATGTTGCCCACCGCCAGGCCGCCTGTCTTGAGCTTGTCGACTACTCCCTGCAGGTCCGCCTCTTCCCAAGGCATCTTCGGACCGCCCATCAACACATTGTTGACGCCAATCTGCTTGACTTGCCGCATGGACTCTTCGGTAATCGCGCGGACACCGAGTGGGGCGCAGATCTTGGGCGTGTTTGGCCCTTCCTGGGGCATCCCGGGGCCATGTGGGCCTTTGTATTCGGTTCCGTTCGCAGCGGCAGCAGGTAATACTGCGGCAGCCGGTAAGGCAGCCGACAGCGCAGCAGTCGAACAGATCCCCTTCATCAGGGTTCTTCTCGAAAACTCAGTGCTCATGGGTAGTCTCCTCTGGGTGGGCATTGCATGATCCCCGGCTATCCCTGCTTCGGAACTACGTGCAGGGTCAACCAGACAACGCATCCACTTTACATCGTCTTGACGGACGGACTCGGGCGCCGCGGGCGTCAACAAGCCAAATAGCCAGCGCCGATGCAAAATGTTGAACTGCCATCGCAGACGCAGAGGTACCAGAGTAAGTTTCGCGTTGCGCAACAGCGAGGCAAATATTTTGGTGTCCCTGGTCACCCGTCACCGTTCCTGTGTCGAGGGCCCGGCATCCTGTAGAATCATGCGGACCCGGGTAGAGAATCGTTTCTGCGGCTGAAACTGCCGTCCCGGTTTAGTCTTTCAGCTTGAGGTCAACCACCAGATGGGGAAGTGCAAGGCAGCGGTAGCTTTGGCATTGGGCCTTGGTATCACCGGATCATCGGCGGCCTACGGACAGCAGGATTGGCCGGCCTACGGGGGACACGACGGCACGCACTACTCCAGCCTGTCGCAAATCAATCGTGACAACGTCAAGAACCTCGTCGTGGCGTGGAAGTATGACACCGGAGAAAAGGGTGGCATTGAAGCCAACCCCATTATCGTCGGCAAGGTTCTCTATGCCACGACGCCGCGTCGCAGCGTGGTGGCGCTCGATGCAGCAACCGGCAAGCTGATTTGGAAGTTCGATTTTGGCCTTCCCGGCTTCGTGCTGACCCGCGGCGTCTCTTACTGGACCGACGGCCACCAGAGCCGCATCCTGGCCGGCGCGCGCAACTATCTTTACGCGCTCGATGCAACTACCGGTAAGGTGATCCCCAGCTTCGGGGAGAACGGCAGAATCGACTTACGCAAAGGGCTGCGCGAGCCGTACGAAGGACAATCCGTTGCTCTGACCACTCCAGGCAGCATCTACGAGGATCTGATCATCGTCGGCGGTGCGAACCCTGAAACGCATCCAGCGCCTCCCGGTGACATCCGCGCGTTTGATGTACGCACCGGAGCTTTGCGCTGGACCTTCCACACCATCCCGCGTCCGGGAGAGTTCGGCTACGACACCTGGCCCAAAGGCGCGTGGAAAGACGCTGGCGCTGCCAATAACTGGACCGGGATGACCGTCGACCAAAAGCGCGGCATTGTCTATGTGCCCACCGGTTCCGCCGTCTTTGATTTCTACGGTGGCGATCGCGTCGGCAACGATCTCTTTGCCGATTCCCTCATCGCGCTTGATGCCGCGACCGGCAAGCGCATCTGGCATTTCCAGGGTGTGCACCACGACCTATGGGACCGCGACTTTCCCGCACCGCCCGCGATGGTGACCGTTACCCACGATGGCAAGCGCGTAGATGCCTTAGCGCAGACAACCAAGTCCGGGCTTCTCTACGTCTTTGATCGTTCCACTGGGAAATCTCTTTTCCCCATCAAGGAGATTCCCGTTCCTGCCAGCAACGTCCCCGGCGAAGTCACCTCGCCCACACAACCTTACCCGACTTTACCCGAGCCCTACACCCAGCAAAGCACCACCATCGATACCTTGACCAACCGCACCCCTGAAGCGCACGCCTGGGCAGTGAAGCAGTTCAACACCATGATCGCCGGCGGCCAGTTTGTTCCTCCCAGCGTCGATAAGCTCACCGTCGATATGCCGGGCTTTGCTGGTGGAGGAGAGTGGGGCGGTGTCGCCGTAGATCCCTCCACCGGAGTGCTCTACGTCAACGCCAACGACACTGCATGGCTGGTCGGGCTGACGGTCCCGCCGCCCGCCGGGAGTGTGGGCGAGAAGGTTTACCAGAACCAATGCAGCGGCTGCCATGGCATCAATCGTGCAGGCTCGCCACCAGCGATTCCGTCGTTGCGCGGTATCGAGGGCATCCTCACCGACCAGGAGATTGCCGCCACCATTCGCGGGGGAAAAGGTCGCATGCCCCCGTTCACCAGTCTGAGTGATGAGCAGGTGCAGGCGGTGATCCGCTACCTGACCAAGGCTCCGCAACAACAGCAGCCTCCGCCACCGCGTGCTGCTCGGGGCGGAGGCCCTCCCGCAGACCCCGTAGCGGCTGAGGGTGCAGGCGGAAAAACAACCGACGACATGCCGTATAAGACGATCGGTTTTCGTCGCTTCACCGACCCGGAAGGTTATCCCGCCACTGCGCCACCTTGGGGAACTTTGAGTGCGATCGACCTGAACACCGGCAAGTATCTGTGGAAGATTCCCTTTGGAACTTATCCTGAGCTGGTAGCGAAAGGAATGTCCGACACCGGCTCCGATAACTACGGTGGTCCGGTAGTTACTGATGGAGGTCTACTCTTCATCGGTGCCAGCGTCTTTGACCAGAAATTCCATGCCTACGACAAGACCACCGGAAAACTGCTCTGGGAGACAGAATTGCCCTTTTCCGGCCTGGCGACACCGGCGACGTACATGGTGAACGGAAAGCAATACGTCGTCATCGCAGCCGGCGGAGGCCAATCAAGCAGAAAGCCATCAGGCGGCGTCTACGTCGCCTTCGCACTGCCGTAGAAAAGGCACGCACTGCAGCTTAGGGTTTCCAATCTACTTAAGACCATGAATCTATAGGAGTCCCGATAGGGACGGCTGAACTTAGCCCAGGACGCAGTCCTGGGTTATCATTGCTGACCTGAACAGTCCCGCAGGGACGGCTGAATACGGACAGGAGCTGCGAATGGTGGGAGCTTTTCAGCCGTCCCATTCGGGACTTTGTTGGTCAGCAGGACGTCTACCCAGGACTGCGTCCTGGGCTAAGTTCAGCCGTCCCTATCGTGACTGATCGGGTGAGCGGTCCTGCTCGATCAATCGTAGCGTTCGAAGACGATCTGTTTTCTCTCCCAACCCAGGCTTTTCAAGGAATCGCGATTAGCCGAAACCATTTCATTCAACCCGCAAATATACGCATGAATGTTGTACACGGCGCCCTCTACCGGCCGCGGATCCACCGCGCTATGCCGCGCATGCTCCGCGGCAATTTGCTCCACAAATTCCTGCACATAGCCGCGAGCCCCCGGCCAACTCTCCTGCGCACGGCTCAGGGTCTTTTCATAGAAGAAATTCGGCCGGCTGGCAGCGATCCTCTCAAAATAATCCTCGTAATAGAGCTCGGTCTCATAGCGCGTTCCATACACTAGCCAGATCTTCCGCCCCTGGCTGCGATCCTCGCCATTGTCGGGGAAGAGGTACTCGACAAAGCCCCGCATAGGTGCGATGCCCGTTCCCGTAGCGATGAAGATGCTGTCGGTCAACGGCGCGCGCAGCATAAACAAGCCATGCGGCCCATGGAATTCAAGGCTCTGTCCCACCTCGAGATCGCACAGTAAATTGGAGAAGAACCCGCCTTCCACCCGATTGACGCAAACATCGAACTGGTTGCCGCGGGGCGCTGAGGCGATCGAATAAGCCCGCGTCTGGTGCTTCCCCAAAGGGTCAACCGCCAGGAAAGACACGAATTGCCCCGGCTGGAAATCGAACTGTTCCAGTCCTTCAGCGCTGAATTCAAGATGGAAACAAGCGGCGGGTTCCGACAGCAGCAGTCTGCGCGTCAGCTGCGCAGTATAGATTGGCCGTGACAATATCCGTCACCTCGGATGGAACACAACATTTGACTTGCTATCAACACCTTATTCGACCGTGACGGATTTAGCCAGATTCCGCGGCTGATCCACGTCGCAACCGCGTCGCACCGCGATGTGGTACGCCAGCAGCTGCAACGGAACCACCTCAAGCAGCGGCGCCAGTAACTCGGGTGCGTGGGGCACGTAAATCACATGCTCGACCAGTTCGTGAAGCTGTTTGTTCCCCTCGGTAGCTACCGCAATGACCCGGCCCGATCGCGCCGTGACCTCCTGAATGTTGGAGAGGGTCTTTTCATACCGCAGCATCGACTCCGGACTGTTTTCATCGAAGGTCGCCAGCACCACCACCGGCAATTTTTCATCGATCAATGCATTGGGCCCGTGTTTCATCTCCCCTGCGGGATAGCCTTCGGCATGGATATAAGAAATCTCTTTCAGCTTCAACGCACCCTCAAGCGCAATCGGAAAGTGGATGCCCCGGCCTAAAAACAGAAAGTCGGATGCGGACGCAAACCCCTTCGCCAACTGCCGGCACTCGCCATCGCGCTGCCGCAGTACCTCTTCGATCTTTCCCGGAATGCGGCTGAGCTCGTCGACCAGGGCAGCGCTCTCGGCGCCCCCAACCGTTCCTCGTTTCTGTGCCAGGTGCAGGGCAAAGAGAAGCAGCGCCGTCAATTGGGCGGTGAACGCTTTGGTCGAGGCCACGCCAATCTCTGGCCCCGCATGGGTATAGATGATTCCGTGCGCTTCCCGCGCCACCATCGAGCCCACCACGTTGCAGATGGCGATGGTCATCGACCCCTTGGCGATCATCTCCCGCTGTGCCGCGAGGGTATCCGCCGTTTCGCCGGACTGAGTAATCAGCATACCCAGCGCATGGGGATCGGCAATCGGGTCACGGTACCGGTATTCGCTGGCGTAGTCCACCTCGGTCGGCACGCGCGCCAACCGTTCGATCATGTACTTGCCCGCTAGCGCGGAGTGCCAACTGGTCCCGCACGCCGCGATATTCACCTGCGTGGCTGCGCGAAACTCATCGTCGGTGATCTTCATCTCGCCCAGGAAGACTTCGCCTGTCTCCAGCGAGATCCTGCCTAGCGTGGTGTCACGAACCGCGCGCGGCTGCTCAAAAATCTCCTTGAGCATGAAGTGCTTGTAGCCGCCCTTTTCCGCCTGGATAGGGTCCCAGAGGATCTTCTCCACGTTGCGCACGACCGGTTCGCCCGCGAGGTTCGTGAACTTCACCCCATGTGGCGTCAGGATGGCGACGTCTCCATCGGCGAGAAAGTACATCATGCGCGTGTGGTGCAGGATCCCGGGCACATCCGAGGCGACAAACGATTCTCCCTCGCCCACCCCCACCACCGCCGGCGGCCCATTGCGCGCGGTAACAATGGTGTCGGGCGCATCGGCGGAAATCACGCTGATCGCGTAAGCCCCCGTCAACCGGCGCGCCGCCCGCCGTACCGCTTCCTCGAGCAACATCGTCTTACCCGAGCTCTCGGCTGAGCGCAACTCCTGCTCAACCAGGTGAGCGATCACCTCTGTATCTGTCTCGGTGACAAAAACATGGCCTTCTTCCGCCAGCTCACGTTTCAATTCCAGGTAGTTCTCGACGATGCCGTTATGCACCACCACGATGCGGCCGGTGCAATCTCTGTGAGGATGAGCGTTCTCTTCGGTCGGCCTGCCATGCGTGGCCCAGCGGGTGTGGCCGATGCCATACGTGCCATGCAGCGGATGTTGCCGGATCACCTCTTCCAGGTTGCGCAGCTTCCCTGGAGCTCGGCGCAATTCCAGCCCATGTCCAGCGGACCCTACGGCAATACCGGCCGAGTCGTATCCGCGGTACTCCAGCCGTCGCAGGCCTTCCAGGATGACGGAGACGACGTCTTTAGGACCGACATATCCCACAATTCCGCACATAGATCCTTATTGTACGGTTGGTATGTGTTGGGTCGAACAGGACTGCTTACTCTTCCAGGCGGTAGGTATACTCTTCGATCACCGGGTTGGTCAGCACCTCGCGGGCGATGCGTTCCACTTCTTCCTTCGCATCCGCGGTGGCCATCGCGCGCAGCGTCAGTTGGAAGTATTTTCCCTGGCGTACATCCTCAACGCCGGTGTACTGCATTCGTTTGAGTGCGCCATGGATCGTCTGCCCTTGCGGGTCGAGGACAGTGCGCTTCAGCGTAACGTAAACATGCGCCTTCATCGAGCTTGATTATAAACGGGGCAGCGCAGGAAGGTGTTGCTGGCGGAGAGAGGGGGATTCGAACCCCCGGTAGAGGTGTTAGCCCCTACAACGGTTTAGCAAACCGCCGCCTTCAGCCACTCGGCCATCTCTCCGGCGTCACTGGACGGATTATATCCGAGGCGCGCCCCGGATATCCTACCTACAACCCTTGCCGGCTGCCAAAAAATCCAAACTGGAAACGCGAAGGGTGTCCCAGCCTGCCCCGGCTTGCCGTGGGGTCTCGCTTTTGAGACCTGGGATCCTCCCAGAAAAGGCTGATTGCGTTCGGCCCTCCGGGGGCGGGCTAATGGAGCTTAGCGGTTTCCGCCCAGTTCCGGGGAGACTTTCTTGTCTTTGAACCGATTGACCGCTTCGACAACCTTGTCACGGGCAAAGGCCGCATCGTGCCAGCCTTTCACTTCCACCCGCTTGCCCTCAAGGTCCTTATAAATAGCGAAGAAATGCGTCATCTCCTTCAACATGTGGGGGTAAATCTCCGAGTAGTTCCACACGTCGGCATACCGCGGGTTGTTCTTGCCCACCGCCAGAACCTTCTCGTCGGGTACTCCCTGGTCCAGCATCTCCAGCAAGCCAATGGGCCGCACCTGCATCACGCAACCCGGAAAGCTGGGCGCGTCCACCAGCACCAGCACATCCAGCGGATCCCCATCC
Organism: uncultured Acidobacteriaceae bacterium; assembly: GCA_963830325.1. Classification (GTDB taxonomy): domain Bacteria; phylum Acidobacteriota; class Terriglobia; order Terriglobales; family Acidobacteriaceae; genus PALSA-350. The sequence goes on along the minus strand of CAWHMV010000016.1, from coordinate 158,136 downwards.
TCGCTCAGAGTGGAGGGGATAAATCCATAATCGCCGGGGTAGTGCACCGGGGAATAGAGATTACGGTCCAGGCGGAACACATGCAGCGTCTTGTCGTACTCGTACTTGTTGATGCCCTCGGCCGGAATCTCAATGACCGCGTTGATGACTTCAGGGCACTTCTCTCCAACCGGCAATTCCAAATAATTGACCATGATGGCTCCGCAGCCGCTTTATCATAACCCACTCAGAAACATGGAGAGATGCTTCAGATCAGAGAGAAACTTTGGCGATGTGCAAGCTCAGCTGGACGGGCTTGGTCCACAAAAGGGACACAATGTGGTCCTGGCAGTCGGCGATGACCTGCCGGTGCCGGACAGTGGTGCGGGGTCCGAGATTGGATTTAGAGGATCTCAAGCAGTTTCTCGATCAATTGGCGATAGCCGGAGGACGCGATGACCGCATCCACGCCATTGCGGAATTGCACCAGGCCGACCCCGCGGTTGTAGTCCATCGACAGGCTAACGATCCGCTCCAGCGCAGTAGCCCGGGCATCGTCCAGCGTGACCTCGACGTTGGTAGAAATGTACTCGCGGTGGTTCGTGACCGGCAGCTTCAATTGAATCCCTCCCCCGAAGAATCAACAAGCAGTCGTACAGAACCACCGCTTGATTCGTAGAATAGCCGCTGGCGCGTCGCTGGCTACAACTATTGGGTAACAATGGGCGGGATAAAAGTACTCGCAGTCGGTAATGTCTACACCCTCTTTGTTGCTGGTTCGTTCCGCATTTGCGCGTTTCGAATCAATCCGTTAGAGAACCTGTCCGGTTGCTGTAGGCAATTCCGCCACGCTAAGGTTGCGAAATTACCTCACAGCCATACGGCCAGCGAAGAAATGCTTTAGTATCCATTACGGTTTGAAAGACGCGATGCGCGTCGCCGCGCAGCACGGCAAACAGGAGAGTCTGTTCATGGCCAACCGTTCGATGAAATCGAGAGCGCTTCACTGCATCTATTTGTTTTTTATCCTTCTTTTTATCCTGGTGCCGATGGCATCGCGTCTGGAGGCAAAGGTGAGCAAGGCAGAGTTCGGCAGTACGCCCGATGGAACCAAGGTGGAGATTTACACCCTCGAAGAGGGTGCCCTCAAGGCGCGCATCATGACCTACGGCGCACGGTTGGTGTCTCTCGAGGTTCCCGACCGCAGCGGTAAGCCCGGCGACATCGTGCTGGGTTATGAGTCCTTGGCTGGCTACTTAGCCGATCCCAAGAGCTACTTTGGGTCCATCGTAGGGCGCTACGGCAACCGGATCGCCCACGCTAGTTTTACGCTCGATGGCAAGGTGTACCACCTTCCCGTCAATGACGGCACCAACACCCTGCATGGGGGTATCAAGGGCTTCGACAAGCTGGTCTGGCACGGGCGTGAAATTCCCAATGGAGTTGAGCTCACCCTGGTGAGCAAAGACGGCGATCAGGGCTTTCCGGGCACCCTCACTGCGCGAGTCCGCTACACCCTGGCAGCGCATGCGCTAAAAATCGAGTACTTCGCCACTACCGATAAGGACACCGTCCTGAATTTGACCAACCACAGCTACTTCAACCTTGCCGGCGAAGGGCACGGAGACATCCTCAACCACGAGGTCATGATTCCCGCCGACCGTTATACGCCGGTCGACGCATCCCTAATCCCCACCGGCGAGCTGGCCCCTGTGGCCGGAACCCCCTTGGACTTTCATCATGCGACGGCCATCGGAGCCCGCATCGATGACAATTTTGAGCAAATGCGCCTGGCCGGGGGATATGACCACAACTATGTTCTGAACGGGAAGATGGGCGTCATGCAAGAGGCTGCACGGGTCGTAGAACCGACCACCGGGCGGATACTCACCGTAGAAACCACGCAACCCGGACTACAGTTCTACTCCGGCAATTTCCTGGACGGAACCCTGACGGGCAAGCACGGCCACGTCTACGCCAAGCACGCCGGCTTCTGCCTGGAAACCCAGCACTTTCCCGATTCCCCCAACCACCCCAAATTTCCCACAACCGAGCTGAAACCGGGGGAGACCTACCACAACGTCACCACCTTCGGCTTCTCCACCGCACCCTGATCGCCGTAGCCGCCGGGCCGGAAAACGCAGATCTCTCCACTACGCTGCGCTCCGGTCGAGATGACAATTCTGTTTGGGAACGCTAAACATCGTTTCCAAGCCACATTGTCATCTCGACCGGAGCGCAGCGTAGTGGAGAGATCTGCGGTTCTCCTCTGTCGGCTCACCGAACCCCGGGTGCCCCATATCTCGCTCGTTTTTCGCGAGATGTGGGATACCACAGCATTCGGCCCCTGGGTCTTAAAGACCGACTTTCCATCAGAGAAAACCCAACCTCCGCCCCCTTTCGGACTGGCAGGGCAGGAATGCTACCCTTCAAATTGAAGCCCAGCATGCCGGAAAAAATCGTCAGCCCCGAACTCACCCCCGAACTGGCCGCCCGCTCCAGCCTACCCAGCGGTTGCCGCTTTTTACGTGCCTGCCTGCGCCAGCCCGTGGACAAAACCCCGGTGTGGTTTCTCCGCCAAGCCGGCCGCTATATGCCGGAGTACCAGGCCGTTCGCCGCCACCATTCCCTGTTGCAGATTTGCAAAAACCCCGACCTAGCCGCCGAGGTAACCATCACCGCGGCGGAAAAGCTCGACGTGGACGCCGCCATCATCTTTGCCGACCTTCTTTTGCCCCTGGAAGGCATGGGCCTGGATTTCGAGTTCCTGGCCGGCGAGGGCCCGGTGATCCACCAACCGGTGCGCACCGCTACCGACGTGGACAAGCTGCGCATCGACCGCGCCCACGAGCTCGGCTATGTCGCCGAAGCGATACGTAAGGTCGTCGCCCACTTCAACGACCGCATCGGCATCGTCGGGTTTTGCGGAGCCCCCTTCACCCTCGCCAGCTACATGATCGAGGGCGGCGGTTCCCGCAACTACGTCTTCACCAAGACCATGATGTACCGCGAGCCTTCCGTCTGGCAGCTACTGCTGGAAAAGCTCGCTGCGGTCCTGGAAGAGTACGCCGCCCAACAGGTGGAGGCGGGAGCCGACGTGATCCAGATTTTCGATAGCTGGGCCGGCGCTCTCAGCCCCGCCGACTACCGCGATTTCGTGCTCCCCGTGACCACCCGTCTTGTGCGCAGGGTCCAGGAGCTGGGCGTGCCGGTCATCTATTTTGGAGTAGACACCGCGAGCCTGCTGCCGGCCATGCGCGAAACCGGCGCCGACGTTATCGGGCTCGATTGGCGCGTTCCCCTGGACCAGGGCTGGGCCACTCTCGGCCATGCGGTAGCCGTGCAAGGCAACCTCGACCCCATAACTCTCTTTGCCAACGAAGACCTGCTTCGCCAACGCGTCCGCCAGATCCTCGAGCAGGCCGGAGGCCGCCCCGGCCACATCTTCAACCTTGGCCATGGCATCGTTCCCGGTACCCCAGTCGAAAACGTTCAGCGAGTCGTGCAGTACGTGCGCGAGTTCAGCTCGGGAGAACATGCCCGTGCCTGATCCCGCACTCCAGCGCCAGGCGGTTTTGTTGCTTGCCCACGGGACGCCCGAGTCGCTCGATGAAATTCCCGCGTATTTACGCAATGTCACCAGCGGACGCCCCATGCCTGAATCGGTCGTCGAAGAGATTCGTCACCGTTACAGTCTGATTGGATCGAGTCCCCTGACCGAGCTCACGCAGGAGCAGGGACGCCTGCTTTCCCAGGCGCTCCGCCTGCCGGTGTATATCGGCATGCGTAACTGGAAGCCTTACATCGCCGACGTGGTGCGCCAGATGCGAGCGGACGGCATCACTTCGGCAGTGGCGATTTGCTTGGCGCCACAGAATTCCCGGACCAGCGTCGGACTCTACCGCCGGGCCGCGCTTGCCGAAGCCGCGGGGGCCATCGAAATGGACTTTATCGATGGCTGGGCCGACCACCCACTGCTCGCTCAAGCTTTTGCCGAGCGACTGCAGCCGGTTTGGCAAAGTGTTTCGGCGCGCATTGGCGCAGCGGCTCCAGTGCTATTTACAGCACACAGCGTGCCCTGCAGAACCATCCAAACGCAGCCTGCGGATGCCCAGGGGTCGCCCTCCCTTGATCCAGACCCGTATCCCGTGGAAGCCAAGCGGACCGCGGCCAATGTTGCTGCGCTCCTCGCGCCAGTCGGCCTCACCGCCGCCGACTGGTTCTTCGCCTTTCAGAGCCAGGGCATGTCCGGCGCAACCTGGATCGGTCCCACGGTCGAGGACACCCTCACCGCACTGCGCCAGGAAGGCCACTCCGCCGTCGTAATCCAGCCCATCGGCTTTCTGTGTGATCATGTTGAGATCCTTTACGACATCGATATCGGCTTCCGCGACTTCGCCGCTAGCATCGGCCTGGAGGTCGTGCGCCCCCAATCGCTCAACGACTCTCCGTTGCTAACGGCAACGCTTGACGACCTGGCCCGAAAAGGCTTCGCCCGGCTCGCCGCAAAGGTTCCCTCCGAGGCTCTCTCAGCGCCCTCCTTATGATCGCGATTGTGGGTGGCGGCATTGCCGGCCTGGCGACGGCCTATCAGCTGGCCCACGACGGAGTGGAATTCACCCTCTTCGAAGCTTCGGAACGGCTTGGCGGCATCGTAGAAACCGTCCATCGCGACGGGTTTGTTATCGAGTGCGGGCCCGATTCCTGGGTCACGGAAAAGCCATGGGCGCGTGAGCTAGCAGTCGAGCTCGGCCTCGAAGACCAAATCATCCCCTCGAACGATCAATGGCGGCGCACGTATGTCCTGCAGGGCCGCCTGCGCCAAACGCGTTTGGTCCCCATTCCCGACGGAATGCGCATGATGGTTCCAACCAAATGGGGTCCGCTGCTGGAATCGCCCCTTTTCAGTTGGCAGGCCCGGCTGGCCTACTTGCGCGAGCCCAAACGCGCCGAGGAGCTAAAACAGTCTGCACCGGATCATGACGAATCCGTGGCTGACTTTGTGCGCCGCCACTTTGGTGCAGATGCTGCCAACACGATCGCCGGACCTCTTCTGGCTGCGGTTTTTGGTGGAGATATTGCGCAGCTCAGCGTCCGCGCCGTCATGCCCGCCTTCGTTCGCATGGAAGCCGAAGAGGGAAGCCTGATCCAGGCCGTGCAACGGCTGGTACAGCCATCGTCTCCAGCCATCTTCACCACCCTCACGAGTGGTCTCCAGACGCTCATCGACCGCATGGTTGAGAGGCTACCGGCAGCATCCGTACGCCTACGCAAACCAGTACAGCGGATTGACGCGGATGGTGGAGGCTGGCTCATCTCGACCGCTGACGGCTCGGGAAAGTTTGACGCGGTGGTCATCGCCACTCCGCCTCACGTCACCGGTCCTTTGCTGAGGCAGATCAACCAACAGGGCAGCCGAATCACAGAATTGTTGCCGCAGCAGGCAACATCGGCGATCGTGGTTGCGCTGGCCTTCGCTCCGGAGCAGGCGGCCCGCCTGCGCATTCCCCGTGGCTTTGGCTTCGTGGCTCCCCAAGCTCCGGGGCAAAACCAAGCGGATGAGTATCAACTGCTGGCCTGCACATTCGTTGATCAGAAGTTTCCCGGCCGCGTCCCGCAAGGGGCGATGCTGCTCCGGGCCTTCTTCGGCGGTCGCTCAGGCGCTGCGCTGCTGAATGAATCGGACGATAAGCTCATCGAGCGTGCCCGGCTGCAGTTAGGCCGTGTCTTGGGTCCTCTGCCACAAGCGGTGGAAACGGTAGTGCGCCGGTGGCCTCTGTCACTGCCCCAATACGCTGTTGGCCACCTGGATCGTATGGCGGAGCTGGAATCGTTATTGGCCGTGATGCCCACCCTTCGCCTGGTGGGCAGCGCCTACTACGGCGTGGGCTTGCCCGACTTGGTTCGACAAGGTCGCTCCGTTGCACGCGCACTCTCTGCTCAGCGGCAACATGTCGCAAATTGACGCAGATCCTCAAACTGTGTAGTTGAACTTTGGCAGGGCCAAAAAGAAAGCCTGCATTTCCGGCGCTGCTGGAATCGGCTGCCTTGCCCAGTGGCGCGAGAATGCCACTTGTGAAAAATTCAAGAAGACAGCTAAGTTCCCATCTTGCATTTCACCACTCGAACGAATGATTAAGCCAAAACAAAAAGTCATCATTGTCGGGGCCGGTCCGGGCGGTCTGGCTGCCGCTATTCTGCTGCAACGCTCGGGCGTCGATGTAACTGTCGTGGAGCGCCGCGAGGTTGTCGGAGGCCGCACCTCCACCATCGAGCGCAACGGTTTCAAGTTCGATACCGGTCCGACATTCTTTCTTTACCCCAGGGTGCTACGGGAGATCCTTGCTGCCGCAGGAAGAAATCTCGAACAGGAGATCCCGATGTATCGGCTGGATCCCCAATACCGCCTGGTCTTCGGCTCCGGCGGGGAGTTGCTGGCGACGCCGGATCTTGAGCGCATGGAGCGTGCGATCGGTGAGCTAAGTCCAGAAGACGCCAGTGGCTTCCACCGGTTCTTTTGCGACAACCGCAATAAGCTCGAGAAATTCATGCCGTTTCTCGAGTCGCCCTTCGAGAGCTGGCGAGACTTGGCAAAGCTCGACATGGTCAAAATGCTGCCGCTGCTGCGGCCGTGGCGCTCGCTGGATTCTGACCTGCGCAATTATTTCAAAGACGAGCGAATTCGCCTCGGCTTCAGCTTCCAGTCCAAATACCTCGGCATGTCGCCGTTTACCTGTCCCAGTTTGTTCAGCATCCTGTCATTCCTCGAATATGAGCATGGCGTCTTTCATCCCGTAGGTGGTTGTGGCGCTGTCACCAAGGCTATGGCCCGTATCGCCGAAGACCTGGGCGCCAGAGTGCTGCTGAACGAACCGGTCGAAGAGATGGTTTTTGACGGCCGCAAGTGCACTGCGGTGCGTACTGCAAACCGGACCCTCGCCGCCGATGCCGTGGTGGTCAACGCTGACTTTGCGCAGGCCATGCAACGCATGGTCCCGAACAGCATTCGCCGCCGCTGGACGGATAACAGGATCGCGAAGAAGCGCTTCTCCTGCTCCACCTTCATGCTGTACCTGGGCATCGAAGGGCTTTACAACGACGTCTCTCATCACACCATTTACCTGGCTGCTGATTACAAGCGGAACCTGCGTGATATCGAAGAACTGCATCAGCTCTCGGACGATCCGTCATTCTATGTGCAGAACGCATGTGTGACTGACCCTTCACTTGCGCCCAAGAGGATGAGTACGCTCTACGTCCTGCTTCCGGTTACGCACGAGCATAAAAACATCAACTGGCCCACCGAGCAGGCGCGCTTTCGCTTCCTCGCTCTGCGCCAGTTGGAGAAGATCGGTATTACGGATGTGGAACGCCGCATCCGCTTTGAAAAAATGGTCACGCCCGCCGACTGGCGCACGGACTATGCACTGCACAAAGGCGCCACTTTCAGCATGGCGCACAACTTGCGGCAAATGCTCCACCTCCGGCCGCACAACCGGTTTGAAGATCTGGACAGCGTCTATCTGGTTGGCGGTGGCACCCATCCTGGTAGCGGCTTGCCGGTGATTTTCGAATCTGCTCGCATTACCGCGCGCCTGTTGCTCGAAGACCTCAAGATCGAGCCGCAGTGGGATACCGCTCCGGCGCTGGCGGAAGCCGCCTTGTACGAAGCCGCCTCGTAAAATGGCTTCAGGGTGCACAATCAAGACTATGCCGTTGAAGACGCAGCGCGAGTTACGGATCCGGTCGATCTCGCTTGGCCAAGCGCGGGTGGCGCAGCAAATCTGGGCGCGCACGGTAATTAAAGGACGTCTTGCCCTCTTGCGTCGCGCACGCCATCGCATCGCTGCGACCGCAGAGGAAATCGCGCAGACGGTTCCTTGCGAACAGCCGGGGGCATTGCACCGCATGGTGGCCGATACATTGGTGTCGGAGGTCCTGCCATTGGTCGAGGCCTGCCGCTTTCTCGAGCGTGAGGCCGCCTGGATTCTTGCTCCGCAGCGGCTAAGCACCCACACCCGCCCTTTCTGGCTTCGCCGGGTAACGGCCGAGATCAGGCGCGATCCGCTCGGTGTGGTCCTCATCATCGCCCCGGCGAACTATCCCCTGTTCCTGCCCGGTGTGCAGGCATTGCAGGCACTGGTCGCCGGCAACGCCGTGCTTTGGAAGCCCGCGCCCGGCGGTACGGCAGCCGCTGAGGCCCTACGAGACGTTTTAGTAGGGTGCGGCCTCGATCCCGCGCTGCTGCAGTTGCTCGACGAATCCGCCCAGGCTGCGAGCGACGCGATCGCTACCGGCGTGGATAAGGTCTTTCTCACCGGTTCCGCTGCAACCGGCACAGCAGTTCTGCATCGTCTCGCGGACCATTTGACACCCGCCGTTATGGAACTGTCGGGCTGCGATGCGGTCTTCGTTCTGCCCGGAGCAGAACCCGATCGGGTTGTCGCAGCGTTGACGTTCGGCCTGCGCCTCAATGGTTCGGCCACCTGCATGGCGCCCCGGCGACTCTTCCTGGTCGGCGACCACCCTGGTTTTGTCCCGGCGCTCATCGATCAATTGGAACGCCTTCCTCCAGTCGTCCTGCCCGCGCGCACTCAGTCCCAACTTGCTGATGGGTTACAGGACGCTAGGCGCCTGGGAGGCTCCATTCTCAGGGACGAGTCGGACGCAGGTCTACGCTACGCCGTGATCCTGAGGGCTACCTCTGAAATGGCCGTCACGCAGACCGATATTTTTGCCCCCGTGCTCTGCATCTTCGATATGCCTGATACTGACGCTGCGATCGCGGCGCACGCAACCTGTCCTTATGCTCTGACCGCAGCCGTCTTTGGGCCCGAAAGCGAAGCGCGCAAATTGGCTTCCCGGCTCCCGGTCGGGACTGTTCTTATCAATGACTTGATCGTCGGCACGGCTGATCCGCGGGTAAGCTTCGGCGGCCGCAAGTCGAGCGGCTTCGGCGCAACCCGCGGCCGTGAAGGTTTGTTGGAGATGACTACGCTCAAGACAATCGTCGCCCAACGCAGCCGCGACCGCCGGGCCTATCGGCCCACAACGCCCGCCCACCAGCTGTTCTTTGCCGGTTACATCCAAGCGGTTCACGGCGGCGACTGGCTCGCCCGGTGGCATGGCCTGCGCCGCTTTCTGCGGGCGGCTGCACGGCTTGATTGAGGAGAAACAACATGCGTGTTGCAGTGGTCGGTTCAGGGTTAGGAGGACTATCGGCTGCGTGTACCCTGGCCGCGCGCGGCTACCAGGTCGAAGTCTTCGAAAAGAATCCGTGGCTGGGCGGTAAGGCCGCGGTGCTGCAGGAGCAAGGCTTTCGCTTCGATATGGGCCCCACTATTCTGATCCAGCCCTCAGTCCTGCGGCGCATCTTCTGCGAAGCCGGCCGCACCATGAGCGACTACCTGGAAATGGTCCGTCTGGACCCGCAGTGGCGCTGCTTCTTCGATGACGGCACGGTTCTGGATCTCAAAGACGATGTCCGCGAGATGGCTGCGTCGCTCGAGGGCAGGGAACCCGGCTTAGGCGAACGCTTCTCGGAGTTCATGGCGCTGTCGGAAAGGTTGCACCACATCTCTGACAAGTTCTTCTTTTGGAAGTCGGTCGGTTCGATGCGCGACACCTTCGACATCGGCGGAAGCTTCCAGATTGGGGTGCTCAAAGATGTCCTGAGCATGCGCCTTGGACAAAGCGTCTCTGGAACCATCCGCGAATTCATCAAAGACCCGCGCGTGGCCCAGATGCTCGATCACTATGTGCAATACGTAGGATCATCGCCCGATAACTCCCCCGCGATTCTCTGTTCCATCGGTCACATGCAAGCGGAACAAGGGATTTGGTATCCGAAGGGGGGCACCCGCGCGGTTCCCCAGGCGCTGGTTCGTCTGGGCACCGAGCTTGGCGTGCGTTACCACACCTCGATTGAGATTGCCCGCCTGCTTACTGACGGCAGTGCTATTTCCGGCCTGGAAACCAGCGACGGCGGACAGCATCGCTTCGACGCCGTAGTTTCCAATGAGGACGCGGTGCGCACCTATCGCGAGCTCCTTGGCGGCTCGGTCGCCGATCGCTTTGAAAAACGAAGAGAATACGAGCCTGCGTGTTCCGGTGTGGTGCTCTACCTCGGGCTTAACCGGCGCTACGAGCATCTGGCCCATCACGACTTCGTCTTCTCTCGCGACCCGCACGAGGAATTCCATCACATCTACGATCTGGCCGAGCCGGCGCCCGATCCGACCTGTTATCTCGCTTCCACTTCGGTCACGGATGCCACCACCGCACCCGCGGGTGGCGACGCCCTCTACGTGCTGGTGCACACCCCGTTTCTGCGGCCTAAGCATGATTGGTCAAAGATGTTCCCCGCCTATCGCCAGGTGATTCTCAACAAGCTGAAGCGTACCGCGGGTCTTGCCGATATTGAGGAACGTATTGTCTTCGAGCGCGCCCTCACACCGGTCGATATTCATCAGCGATACAAGGTGCTCAATGGAGCGATCTACGGCATTTCGAGTCACGGCCGTTGGAACGGAGCCTTCAAGCCAGCGAACGCCAGTCCTGGCCTTGAGGGTCTCTACCTGGCAGGAGGGGCGGCCCATCCCGGTCCGGGTATGCCTATGGTGATGATGAGCGGCTGGATCGCCGCCGACGCCCTTGACCAACACTACCGTGGGACGGATGCCGCCATATCGGCACGATTGCAGGCGGAAGAGCTCCTGGCTCATGCATAATGAACCACCCGAACAATTGGAGGGGCGTTGAGCCCATCAGGAAAAGCAACGGAAGCGAGTGATCTTCGCACGGGGTTAGTCCCTCCGTCGCGGCGGTTGCTCTCCTTCTTTTCCAATTACCTGCATTGGTATATTGGGCGGCATTTCCACGCGCTGCGCCTGGCCAACCCTCGCCGCTTTCCTACTACGAACACCCCGCTGATCATCTTCGCCAATCATGCCTCGTGGTGGGATCCGCTTGCCTGCATCGTGGTGTCGCGTCACTTTCTTCCTGCGGCCTCGCATTATGGGGCCATGGACGCCGCTGCCCTGAAGCACTATGGATTTCTCCGCAAGCTGGGCCTTTTCCCGTTAGAAAGCGGAACGCGGCGGGGTGCGGCTCAATTCCTTCGTGCTGCGCACCAGATCCTCTCCACCCCGAACTCCGTTCTCTGGGTCACTCCGGAGGGGCGCTTCACTGATATGCGCACCCGCCCTGCGATCTTTCGCCCCGGACTGGCAGCATTGGTCGCGCGGCTCGGCGCGTGCACGCTAGTCCCCTTGGCCTTCGAATACACTTTTTGGGATGAGCGCCTGCCGGAGATCCTGGTCTCCTGCGGCCAGCCGGTGGAGGTGACCGACGGGAAACTCCACGGCGTCGCGGAGTGGAACGACCGGCTGACGGCCGCATTGGCCGTAACCCAGGACGAGCTTGCAGCCCTGGCCAGGCTTCGCGATCCCGCCCGCTTCGAAACTATCCTCTCCGGGCGGGTTGGCATGAGTGGCGTCTATGAGGCCTGGAAGCGATTCGTTGCTCTGCTGACCGGGCGCGTTTACGAAGGCAGCCATGGGAGCATCCGCCACCTATGAGCACAGTCATTGTTCTCGCATTCTGTTGCGCAACAGTGCCCGCCGTGCTCTGGGTCTGGAACATGCTGCTTTATCGGGAACCGCAGATCGGCAGCTGCTCAGAGACCGGAAGTTGCTCTCTGCCAACTGCTGTATCGGTGCTGATTCCCGCCCGCAATGAAGAGCGGGTGATCGGTGCGTCGCTGGCCAGTCTGTTGGCTTCCCGCGGTGTCGAGATCGAGATCGTGGTGCTTGACGACGCCTCAACCGATCGAACCGCGGAGATTGTCCGCAACTTCGCGGAGAAGGATGCACGCGTACGCTTGCGGACGTCTGCTCCTCTGCCAAGAGGGTGGAACGGCAAACAGCACGCTTGCTATGCGCTTGCAGCGGCTGCTCGTTCGGAGATCCTCTGCTTTCTTGACGCGGATGTGCGTCTCGCTCCCGAAGCCCTGGCCAGTATGACCGCGTTTCTCCGCCGCTCCGGCTCCGACCTGGTGAGCGGCTTTCCGCGCGAGGAGACAGAGAGTCCTCTGGAGTGCTTGCTGTTGCCGCTGATCCACTTTGTGCTGCTCTCGTATCTGCCGCTGGCCGGCATGCGTGCACTCCCGGCACCGGGTTTCGGGGTGGGCTGCGGTCAGTTCCTTATGGTGCGCCGCGATGCCTATCGAAAGAGCGGTGGTCACGCCGAGATCCGCACCACTATGCATGATGGGCTGCTACTGCCGCAGCTTTTTCGCCGTAACGGCCTGCGCACGGATATTGCGGACCTGACCCATCTTGCCACTTGCCGCATGTATCACAATGCGTCGGAGGTTTGGCGTGGTCTGGCAAAGAACGCAACTGAGGGCATGGCAGCCCCGGCTCGAATTCTGCCTTTTACCTTCCTGCTCTTTTGTGGACAGATTCTACCCTTGCTGCTGGCCATCTCCGTAGCCGTCGCGCCGGCCTCGTACAGTGACGGTGCACGTTCGTTCATACTCGCCGCATTGGCTGCGTCGTATATTCCTCGTCTGGTTTCCGTCTGGAAATATCGACAGTCTCTTTACAGTGCTTTGCTGCATCCACTTGGGGTTGCTATTTTGCTCCTTCTTCAGTGGTATGCCCTGGTACGCAAACTGGCTGGTCAGCAGGTCACCTGGAAAGAGCGCGCTTATCGCCTGGGGTGATGCCGAAAAACCGCAGATCTCTCCACTGCGCTACCCCGGATTTCCTGTTGGTATTGGTGGCGTTGGCGAACTTCATGCGGCTTTCCTTACTGAAAGCCGCACACGCGGTCCTGTCCAGCGCAGCGAAGCAGGAAATCCGGGTACGCTCCGGTCGAGATGACAATTCTTTTGTATAACGAAATGTTATTTTCCCAAGGGATTGTCGCCCATTTCGGGCCGGCGTCAATGATGGCAGTCGAGCTCATTCGTGGCAGAAAAGATGTTCGCTCCACCTACCCCTTGTCATCTCGACCGGAGCGTAGCGCAGTGGAGAGATCTGCGGTGTCTTTTCTCGTCGGTCGGTTCAGAGATATCCTCTTCGCACGGTGATCGTGCTTTCCGATCCATAGAGACGAATGCCTGCTCCACCTACCCCTTGTCATCTCGACCGGAGCGCAGCGGAGTGGAGAGATCTGCGGCGTCTTTTCTCCACGCCTCGCTTAGGTCGGCCCAAGTAGGGTTCGTTTGCTCAATAAGCCATATCTTCTTCGCGCGTCCCCAACGCTTGATTTGCTTTTCCCGATTGATCGCGTTGTTGATGTACCGATAACACTCATACCAAACCAGCCGATGGCATCGATAATCCGCCGTGAAACCCGGAACATGGGCCTCCCGATGTTCCTCCGTTCGTCTCAACACGCTATTCGTCACTCCAACATAAAAGACGTGCGTCCGGCTTGCTACTATGTAAACGTAATAGTGATGCTCTCGCATCACTCGGCGCTCTTCAGCGGCTTGCGGGCAAAGTAATAGAGCGAACCCGCCAACAAGACAAACATCAACACCGAAACCCAGTCGTGGTGCAGGAAATTAGTAGCTGGGAACAACAGCACATCCTGCTTACCCGTTGCAGTTTCGTAAAGCTTGAGCGCGACGCCGATCAACCCAACGATGCCCCCTGCCGCGATGAGTCCACTCGCGTAGAGAGAGCCCGGGCTCACTTCGCTCTCACTTTCCGTCTTCTCCACCGCCCTGTCGATCATCCACCGCACGATGCCGCCGGCGAAAATCGCCAGCGTGGTCGCGATCGAAAGGTAGGCACCGACCGCGAAGGACAGAGAACGAATCCCCAATATCTCGATTGCAATGACCAGGAAGACGCCCAACAATACCAGTCCCCAGGGCAGTTTGCGGCCCAGGATGCCATTGACCACCGTGGCCATCAACCTCGCCTGCGGCGCAGCCGCCTTTTCACTCCCTATTCCCTGAATCCACTGCACCTCGATCTGCTGCGTCTGCGGATTGTAGAGATACTTGCCGTCCGCCAGTTCAGGAGAATTGAGCGCATTAAGCAAAACATAACCATTGCCCGGCCGGGTATCGACAAGCTTGCCGGCGTTCATGACCCGGATCTGCGCCTGGTGGAAGTGCTGTTCTTCCACCTGCACTCCGTTGTGAACAGCGGAGATATCCCACGGCCTCGCAGTCTGCCGAAACTCCGCCAGCCCCTGGTTCATCAACTGCAACGTTGCCCCAATCGCTAACGTCGAGACACACGCGCCAATTACCAACGCAATCTGCTGCTTGCGCGGAGTCGAGCCGATGAGAAATCCGGTCTTGAGATCCTGTGAAGTATCGCCCGCGTTTGCCGCTGCGATGCAAACTACCCCTCCGATGGTGATGGCCAGTGCGCCGAACGCAGGCGCCGTCCACCCCTTGACCAAAAAGATGGCCGATGTTGCCATCAGCGTGGCGATCGTCATCCCTGAGACCGGATTCGACGAGCTGCCAATCAGCCCCACGATTCGCGAGGAGACCGTCACGAAGAGGAATCCGAACAGAGCCACCAGCAGCGACGCGGCAAGGTTTGCCATCCAACTCACCTGCGCCCCCGGGACCGGCTTGAACGTCAGAAAGAAAAACATCATCAACACCAATACCACGGAGCCACCGACCACCACGCTGAAAGGGAGATCATCGTCGGTGCGCAGCGGAACGCTCTTCACCCCACCGCTTTGGCGCAGGTTTCCCATCGCACCGCGCAACGCGCCAACGATGGTTGGCAGAGTCTTGATCAGCGTGATCAGACCTGAAGCTGCGACCGCCCCGGCACCCATAGGACGAACGTAGGAAGCCCACAGATCACTGGGGGACATTTGCGCGATCGGCTTAGTCCCCGGATAAATCGCCTGAGGAAAGTGGGAGCCGAAGAAGTAGATAGTTGGCATTAAGACCAGCCAGGAGAAGATGCCGCCGGCAAACAACAGCCCCGCGATCCGGGGTCCGATGATATAGCCCACGCCCAGGTATTCCGGAGTGACGTCAGCCCGTATGGCGGCACCCTTGAACCACTGTGGTTGGTAGTCCGGTGTGCCTGGCCACGCGCCGAAGAGGTTTTCATTCTGGAAAAAGGTGTAGAGGCCACCTAAGCCGAGACCAAGAAAGACGCGTCCGGCGAAGGAGCCTCCGCGCTCGCCAGCCAGCAGAACGTCGGCGCAAGCCGTGCCTTCGGGGTAGGCAAGCCGGCCATGCTCCTTAACGATCAACTGTCGTCGTAACGGAATCATGAAGAGGACGCCCAGAAGCCCACCCAGGAGCGCCAGCACGAAAATGCGCGTGTACTCCAGGTCGAAGCCAAGAAAAATCAGGGCCGGCAAGGTGAAGATCACCCCCGACGCAATGGATTGCCCCGAATTTCCGGTGGTCTGCACAATGTTGTTTTCGAGAATGGAGGCTCGTCCGAAGGCACGCAGCAAGCTGATCGAAAGCACGGAGATGGGGATCGACGCACCCACCGTCAAGCCGGCGCGCAGCCCCACATAGACGGTGACCGCTCCAAAGAGCAATCCAAAAATGCAGCCCAGGATCAGGGCGCGGGGTGTCAGTTCTGGGCGGGTCTCGGTGGCGGGAACGTAAGGCTGAAAAGACTCGGGCGTTGTGTGCACTCGGCGTGCCTCCGTATGTGGAAACAACTGTATCTCGAAAAGCGCTTCCATCTAATACAGTGGCTTATGGCAATACGCAAGCTTCTCGCCTACGCTGCGATTTATGTTCTGTGGGGAGCGTCGTTCCTGGCCATTCGCCAGGTGGTTGCTGTGACCCCACCTTTCTTTGCCGCGTCTTTCCGCTTTCTGTGCGCTGGGTTCATCCTCTACGCGTACAGCCTCGCGAAAGGAATGCCTCAGCCAAACCGGCGGCAATGTATCAGCACCGCTGTGCTTGGCCTGGTCATGTTTGCCGGCGATTATGGCTGCCTCTTCTGGGCGGAGAAGGAAGTGCCTTCAGGCCTGGCAGCCGTGATCGCCGCCACCATTCCGGTCTGGGTCTTGCTAGGCGAATGGCTGTTTGCCGGTTCGCAACGGCCCACGGCAAAGTCCCTGGCGGGCATCGTCCTCGGGGTCGCCGGTGTCGTCCTGCTGATGCTGCCCGCCGGACTCCACAGCGGCGGCTTCACTACATCGGCCATGGTTCTGCTCCTGGGCTGCTTGCTCTGGGCGGCCGGAACAGTGGCCAGCCGCCACCTCCAGCTGCCTAAGCAACTCAGCATGAGCTCAGGCTTGCAGATGACTTGGGGCGGCGGCTTTCTTCTCCTGATTTCCGCGGCAACGGGGGAGTTGGGCAAATTGCCGGCTCTCTTCCATCGCTGGGACTGGCACGTTGCGTTCGCCATGGCCTACCTCATCATTTTCGCTTCCATCATTGCTTTTACCGCCTATGTCTGGCTGATCGCGCGGGATCCGACGACACGTGTTGCCAGCTACGCCTACGTCAATCCATTGATTGCCTTGCTGCTCGGAGCACTCCTGGCCGGCGAGCGGCCCACCCCCATTCAGTACGCGGGAGCCGCCCTGGTTGTGGCCGGCGTCGCCTCCACCATTGCCGGCAAGCGTGTTGCACGGCGTGAACATGCTGCGAAAGTGGCCTAAACCGGGGCTGGCTTTCGGGCTGGACTTAACCGTATACTCTGCTCAACGGCGGCAGGGCAGCTCGGGTAGCCTCGCCGGCCGGCTGTGAGGTGCGTCTTTTCTGGTCAGCCTGATACCCTGACTCCCGACGTCCCGCTGTCGCAAACTTCGGTTTGGCGTGCTGTTGTTCGTGTGCTTCGAAGTCCGGCAGACTCGCTCTCCTGTGCATTGTTCCCCTCCCCTTGCGCCCTTTGTGGCGGCTCTCTTCTGCGCTTTTCCCGCGTCCCTATCTGCGATTTCTGCTGCGCGCAACTCCCTCCCCAACCCGGCATTCTCTGCGCTTGCTGTGGGGAAGACCTGGGCATTGCGCAGTTTTCCCCATTGCCGGCAGACGACCTCGATCCCCAACTTTGCCAGCCCTGCCGTCTAGCCCCTCCCGCTTTTATCAAAGCTGTTGCCTACGGCGGTTATCACGGCGAACTACGCTCCCTGGTCCATCTGCTTAAGTACAAGGGTATGCAGCCCGTTGCCCGCCGGCTGGGTGTGCTCCTGGCGGACAGCCTGGAAGTTTTTGCCGGTTCTGCGGCCCAGATGCTGGTGATCCCAGTTCCAATGCACACCGCCAAGCAGCGCCTGCGGGGCTTTAACCATGCCGAACTGCTGGCTCGCGCGGCCATGGCGGAGATGCGCCGGCGCCACCCCCAATGGGGGCTGCACCTGGAAACGGGTTTGCTCAAACGTGTGCGTATCACGGTGAGTCAGGCAGGCCTGACCACCCATCAGCGCCGGCAGAATCTGCGTGGCGCTTTTTTTGCGCCCCATCCCGAGCGCCTGGTGGGACGCGACGTGTTGTTGATTGATGACATTTACACCACCGGGGCTACGGCTCGCGCCTGCAGCCGAGTGCTGAGGAATGCCGGCGCTCGATCGGTCCGGGTTGCGACCGTTGCTCGCGCGCAACGCGAAGGCGTCGCTTTTTGGGAAGCTGGTTTCCTCGAAAGCAGGCAGGTGAATAGACTGTAACGGAGGATCAAGATGTCTTTGGGAAAAGCCATGATCCACGCACGCAAACCGAAAGGGAACGCTCAGGGCCGTGCGCTGCCTCACGAGCCCGTTGAGCCTCATGAAGGCTGGCCGGGGCAACGGGTTTCTTCTGCCTACACCATGCAGAAGCCGGTGCTGGTGTTGAACGCTTCCTATGAGCCGATCAACATCTGCGGTGCTCGGCGGGCGTTGATCCTGGTTCTCAAAGGCGTGGCCAAGACCGAGGAGGAGCAAGGCGCCATTCTGCATGCAGCGTTGCTGCGCATTCCCATGCCTTCGGTTATCCGCCTGCTCGAATATCGTCGTATTCCCCATCAGACGCGCGCTCTCTCGCGCAAGAACATCCTTCTCCGTGACCGGAACAGCTGCCAATACTGCGGTGTGGTTTTGCCTGCGGGCGAACTCACGCTGGATCACGTAATACCTCGATCGCGAGGCGGCCTTTCCACCTGGGAAAATCTGGTTGCGTGTTGCCACTCCTGCAATCGCAGGAAGGGGAATCATCTGCTCGGCGAGCTCAGTGAGATTAAGCTGTTGCGTGAGCCTCGTCCTTTCTCGCTACATACCAGCCGCCATATCATGCGCATGATCGGCCACTCGGATCACAAGTGGCGGAAGTATTTGTACTACTGAGATACGTTCTCCTTCTGGACTTGCCAGGCAATGGAGTAAAAGCGTTTGGTGGGCTACGCCCACCGTTTTCGGCCCACGTACGCTGTTGCGAACGTGGGGCACCCGTCCGATTTCCTTAGCCGTTATAGCGCAACTATCGGTTGTTGAAAAACTCAGTCCCGCAGGGACGGCTGAAAATAGGCCGCGACGCAATCCTGGAAAATCTTCAGCCGTCCCTTCGGGACTCAATCATGTTGCCTGATGTACCCAGGACTAGCGTCCTGGGCTAAGTTCAGCCGTCCCTTCGGGACTCAATTCCTAAATCCTGGTTCTCACACACGCTCTTCCGTCCCGGCCCCTAAAGTCGGAAAAACTGGATGAAGTGCGTTTTGGAAAAACGTGCGAACTAAGCGAACTATGCGCACTAAGTCAGCTCTTGAGTCAGTTGTCCATTGGAGATTAGGTCCAATTTAGGGGTGTTTAGTCGCGAAAAAAGTTTGATTTTTTTCTTACCACCAGACCAGCCGGGTCAACAGCGGATAATACAGTGCCAGCCGAAGGGGCTGGTTTTCACCGTGAACCTTGCGCATGACGGCGGCATAAGCTTCCAACTGATGCAGATACTTCTCCTTTTCGTTTTCGAGAAAGGCATCCAGGCCGGATGCACCGTGGCGGGCCGTTTTGTAATCCACAATCCACAAGTGTGTTTCCCCGGCGGAACAGGGTGTTGCCCCAGCGCGAAAGATCCGATCGCCGCGTAGAGTGCGGACGATCTCCGCCCCTTCCGAGCCAGTCCAGCCGGACCAGGAGGTCTCCGTCTGCGCGCCGGCGCGGGCTCCGAGGATCCACCGTCCTTTTGCATCCTGGAGCACGCCCTGCAGAGCCCGCACTACCTCTGCAGCTTGCGGCTCAGCCTCCGTACGGGGCAAGCCGGCGGCGCGAAGCATCGCCAGGGCGCGAGGACGCCAGCTGCGCAGCTCGTCGAGCACTGATTGCGAAACTCCTGCAGCATCGATGCCCGGGAGCCTCGTGAGATCTTCGAGCAGCGCATGGACGACGGTGCCGAATGCGCGCGCAGCCAGTGAGCCGCGGGGCCGTTCGATCACTTCCAGATTTCTTTCCAGAACCGCGGGTGTGGAGGGGTACCGCACTGGCTTCCAATCTGTGGGCAGACGGTGCAGCTGTATGGTGGGGGACGCCGGCGGGAAGCAAAACTCAGCTTGCATAGGGGCAGGATCCCCAGCCGGCGCTTGTTCTTCACGAGCGCGCGCGAAATCTGGTTGCAGTGCCGTCCACGCGATACCCAGCAGGCTTGCGCTGGAGCCTGGACCTAATTCCTGTCCGTTTTTTCTCAGGGTTGCAGTTCCCAGCAGATGCAGCTCCTTACGGGCTCGTGTGGCTGCCACATACAGCAGGCGCTTAGCCTCATCATCTTCCCGCCGGCCTTGTAGTTCTCCGATCCACGCATAGATGTCACCCTGTTTTCCATTGCGGCCGATCGGAGCAACCACGAACTCGCGCTCCTCTTGCTCCGCAGGGCCAACCAGCCTGGTCTGTTCCAGCCAGCGAAGCAGCGGTTGGGTTTCGGCGCGGGTGACCCGTCCCAATCCGGGTACGATGACCACGTCGAAACCCAGACCCTTTGCCTTATGGATCGTCATCAGCTGTATGCCGCAACGTTCGCTCGCCGCAGGATCCGGCTGCGCGCACAGTTCGGCGATCTGTTCTTCGAGGCCAGCGGCCTCCGGTCCCAGCTGCTCGAGCATGGCAAAAAAAGCCTGCACATTCGCGTATCCCGCGCGATCCACGCATGCCCGGCCTCCCAGGGTTATCCAGGTACGTTCCACCCACTGTGCCAAGGAGATCTGGCGATGCTTCCCGCGCAGGGCGTCTTCCAAAATCGCAAGCACGCGCGCTGATCTTCGTTGTCCATCCTCACTGAGCGACGCCGTTCGCTCACGCAGCAAGGTAACGATCGCGGGTGGGTTGTAGTCTCTTGTGTCGCTATTGGCAAGGACATGCATGTCCTTCAAGGTAAGGCCGCACCAGGGCGCACGAAGCACGCTGAGCCAGGCAATGCGATCCATGGGATGCAGGAGTGCGCGGGTGAGCGAGGTAAGGTCTTTTACCTCCTGGCGTTCGCCCAGTTGCTCGATCTCGACAGCCCGAAAGGGAATCTCTGCCTTGCGCAGTCTCCGCGCAATCAGCTCCAGGTGGGTGCGAGCGCGAACCAGGACAGCGATGCGAAACTCGCCCTTCTTTCGTTCCGCTGCCTCGACCGCGGGCAAGTGTTCCCGGATGATGTTGACCACCTGCCTGGCTTCCGCATCTTCGATGGCCCGTTTTTCCTCGGGGGTGGGCTGGGAGACGCTGAGAAATGGCCACACTTTGACACCCAGGTTGCCGCGCGGCGCCGGACTATGGGCGCTGGACGGGGCGAAGGTTACCTGGTACTCCTCCCCTGTGGCGGGTCCGAAGACCTGCGCGAAGATTTCGTTCAGACGGTCGACCAGCCCGGCATGAGAGCGGAAGTTGGTTTGCAACTGCAAAGGTGTTAATTGCACAACCGCCGTTCCCTCTCCGAGCCCATACCGCCTGGTGCGCTCAAAGAGCTCTACTTCAGCCTGGCGGAACATGTAGATGGATTGCATCGGGTCGCCCACCAGAAAACAGCTGCCTCGGCCCGCGGACTCCCACCCGCTGGCAATCAGGGTGAGCAATTCGTACTGGCTGCGCGACGTATCCTGGAACTCATCGACCAGCAGGTGAGGCCAACGGGCAGCGACGTCGGCGGCCAATTCGCTTAACTGACCCTCGTCGTCCCGCAAGACCTGGCGCGCCGCCAGACCCAGCTCGACAAAGTCCACCACTCCCCGCTCGGCGAAAACCAGGCGCAGCTCTGCGATCGCATAACGCAGGATGATCAGCATGTCCTGCAACATCTGCGACTCTTCGTCGGTGTACGCCTGGGGCGGCAGGGCGCGCAGCTCGCACAGCATATCGAGGATTTCCGGTTCCGCGTCCAGGCCGGCAATGAGCGAAGCATAGCGTTCCTTTGCGGCTTTGCCGCCGGAAGGAAAGCCGATCTCACTGGTTACGTTCTTTCGCCACTTGCCTTCTTTGGTCAGCAGGAAGTGGCATAGACCTTTCCAGTGGGCATGCTCCGTGAGGTGCCGCATATGGTTGACATGGGTGAGTGCGGTCAAGGGAGAATCCGGATCGACGTTGCGGGAGGCCTGGCTCAGCACGTCCAGCAGTTCTCGCACCAGGCCGGTATGTCCGGCAAACAGAGCTTGCGTTTTTTGGAAGGCCTCCTCGTGAGTCCGGCGCAGTGGCTCTTCGAGGAATGCCCGTACTCTCGGCCAATCCTGGCCCAGGGAGAGCACCGGACCCCACTGATCCCGCTTATCGAGCATCTCGGCGATCAGTTTCTGGCAATCCGGCAGGCTGGTGCCGCGCAGCTGCAACAAGGCGGCAAGAGCGCTGGATAAAGGCTCTTCGCCGCCCAGCCGGGCCAGGGTGCGGCGCGCCGCCAGGGTATAGAGCGGCTGCGGTTTGTCCGTAGGGGAGAGCGAACCACCCAGGCGCGAAAGCAAGGGAGTCTGGTGTGCGATGTCGAGACAAACCGCATCGATGGTTCGGATATTAAGTCGCTCTGGCTGTTGCAGAAGGTTCCAACCCCGCCTGGCATCGTGGGCGAGGGCGTTGCGCGCCAGCTGCAGCTCTTCCCCAGTCTCCTCTGTATCCCGAGCTTTCTGCAGCGCACTCACGACTCTCTCCCGCATTTCAGCGGTGGCCGCCAGGGTGAAGGTGATGGCCAGGATCTGTTCCGGTTCGTCCACTTCCGCAAGCAGTTTCAGCAGCCGGCGCGTGAGCAGCTCGGTCTTGCCTGAACCGGCGGGAGCCTGGACAAGGAAAGATTCGTTGGTCTCCAGCGTCCGCGCGCGGGCACTTTGATCGACCGGCTGGCGATCAGTCGTCACTCTCGTCCTCATCCCCAGTGTTCACGGGATCGCTCTCGGCGATCCGGCAAAGTCCGGGCAGGTCGCAGAACTCGCAGGTCTTGGGATACTGCTTAGGGTCGACTTGTGCTTCGCCCTTCAGAAACTGCCGCCCAAGGTCGAGCAGGACATTCTGCCAACCCTGCAACATGGCTGCGCTGTAGGGGGGCCGAATCAGTTTAGAGTCCCGCGGCATCACGAGCTGGGCGTCTTCCACGCGGCCGATGAATTTGACTTTGTCTTCGCGGACCCTACCCAGCAGTACGCCCTTCAAGTCGTCGATCTGGCCAAACCCGGCGTACAGTGGCAGTTGCGGTTCATCGGGCCGCGGGCCATCCCAGGAAACCCCCGACAGCATGCCTGTTTTGTAGTCAATGATCACGCGCCCGCCCTCGACTGCATCAATGCGATCCACCCGCACCTGGAGTTTCAGCTCTCCCACGGTTGCGGCAAGCTTCTCTTCGCCGGCCTCGACGGTAAAGTCTGCTCGTTGGGCTTCGTAAGCCAACCACTCTTCGATGAGACCGACAATGCGCTCTTGCTCGGCGTCGAGGTACGCCTGGCTCCAACTGTGCTTCAGCGTGCGTTCCCGATATTTATCGAGTGCCGCTTTGACGTGTTGCTCGACGATGGCATGCAGGCGAGCGTCTCTGCGAGCCTCAAGAAGAGAGGTGCGGGTCCTTAGTTCTGTCCAAAGACTCTCCAGGATCTTGTGCACCACGGAGCCACGCTCGCGCGCTTCCAGGCCCCAGTCGGTGGCATCCATAGGCCTGGCGCCGAGCCGCCGGGTAGCAAAGGATTGAAACGGACAAGCTGCCTGCCTGCGGAGTATTTCCGCGCCCCCGGCATCCTGTTCTTTTGGCCACGGAAGAACGGCCGCTGGTTCGTCTTCGATCAGCAGCGAAGAGGAGTCCTCTTTCATGGGAACGGCCTCGTTGGCCCCGATCGATATGCGCAGGGCTTTTGAGGTTAACCTGGATTTTTGGGCGCTTACCAGGGTGGACGGGCGGCATACACCTTCCGCATTCTGCGAGGGAAAGCTGAATACGCATTTCGCCGCGCTCCTTTCCAGGCGTGTAGTCACCTGCTGGGCAAGCTTCCAGTCCGCTGTGCTATCTGCGTGCGGCATGTTGTGGGTGCGCTGCAGGGATCGGGTAAGGAAAGGGTGAGGCCGTCCGACCGCTGGCCAACCGGTGTCGTCGGCGCCTAGAAACCAAAGTGCATCGAAGGTGAGACCCGCTGCTTCCAACGGTCCAAGAATCTGTACGGGTGCATCTCGCGACTCGGGCGCGAAGATGGTCTGCTTTGCCTGCTGCTCCAGTACTCCGAGAAACTCCGCATAGTCGACGATGCGTCCATCGAAGGCCAGCGCGGCCAGGCCATCGAGCAACTGCGACCATCGCGCCTGCACCTGAAAATCCTCGCTTTCAAGCACATGCGCTCCGGGCCAATGGACTGCCTCGAGCATTTGATCAGCCACATGAACCCACTGGGCAAATGTCAATGTGCTGTCCTGGTGGAGCAGTCGCCGCGCGGCCTGCAGCCGGTGGCGAAGCTTTTCCGGCGGGTGAGCCGACTGCAGGAAGCTATCGAGATCCTGCTCCGGCTGCCTCATCGTCCGGCGCCGCACGTTGACGTCGAATTCTGCAATGGCGAGCAGCTCGTCCTGCTGCTCGCAAAGGAAGCCCGAAAGCAGCAACCAGCTGACCTGGTCCTGGAGTAGCGCTTCCTTCATCCAGCGCAACAGCAGCACGGCACTCCGCGCCATGGGAACGTCGGCAAGCGAAACGCCCAGGGAAAACTCGTAGGGAAGGGGCGGGTCGCTGGTCCCAATGGCAACTGCCTCGGGTGCAAGTATCTGGCGAAAGGCTCGCTCGATCTCCGGGCGTTCGCGGGAAACTCCAGGCACCACCACGGCAAGGCGGCATGTTTGGCCCTGGGCTTTGGCGGTTGCAAGCTCATGCTGCACCCACAGGGCGCAGGTAGCGATCTCATCTCGCTTATCAATTGCTTCCATCAGTAGGCTTGCCAGGCTCGAAGAGACCTCGGCAGGTTCGGCCAGCGCGATGTCGTGACCTTGCTCTTTAAAAGCGTCGACCAAGTCCTGCTGCGCCGGCGTGATGCGATCGAAACCGGTCAGCACTAACCGGAAGGCCGCCTCCTCCTGGCCGGCGAGCACTGCCTCCTGCAACACCAGGGGTAGTTTGGCGCGGCTCAGCCAATCCTCTTGCCGGCATCTGCGCTCAAAGCCCCGGCCCCATTCGCGGAAACTCTCCACATCCGGACCGCCGAGCTTTTCTCCACTCAAGAAATCGAGAGCGCCGTACGCGCATAGCAAGCCATACGCCTGCTGTGCCAGTTCCGCGACGCCATGCACGGAGATCAGCCGGCGTCCCTCGATGCTTGGCTTTACCAGTTCGACCCAGATTTGCTGCTCCTGGAGAGTGGTGAGTAGCAGGCGTGTCTCGCTGCCGGACCGCAGGCGTTTCTGCCACAGACGGTTCAACCAGCTATCCCAATCAAGGATGTCTGGTGATTGCCAGGCTTCTCGTCCTTGTGCGCGCTGGGCTTCCCCATAGAGCCGCCGCAAGCCACGCGCGGCGCGAGCGCTAGATGCAATGACCGTATCGCCGGCTTCCACAGCTGCCGCGATCGCCGGGGGGAATTGCATCCTTGTTTTATACCGCAAAGCACTGTGTATGCGCCGGGAGCGCAGCGCGTGTACACTCACTGCATGCGGCGGATTGCATGCGATCGCGTTGCTGTGCGTGTTTGCGACATTGTTGCCGGCGGCAACAGCGCTGGCACTTGCTGCGCCGCAACAATTGTTGCCCATCTGTTGCCGCTGCTCACGGCGCACATGCCTGCGTGATGGGTTCTCTCCCCATCGCATCGCCCGATGCCGGTCCCAAGCTGAGTCAGCCCGGTTGCCCGTATAGCCAGAGCCTGCGCGCAGTCACCACCGGTACCATCACCGCGGATTTCACGGCGCGCACACGCTTTGGGCTCATCGTCGTTTCCCTTGACCGGCAGATTGTGGCGGATGCTGTCGCGACCCGCATGCTCCGCCGCTCCGCTCCCCGCGGGCCTCCTTCGTCTTTTCTCCGCTCAGATCCAGACAATTTGATTGCACTCCCTGCGGAGAAAGACATGTCTCATTTCTACCGATGGTGCTTGCCACCATCACCAGCTTCCGTCTGAAGGGCATGCACACCAACGAGGACGCCCAACGGACCCAGCACGTGCTCTGTTTGATAAATACCGAGTGCACACGGTCTGGCGCGAAGGCGTGACGAAGGGGCCGGTCATCCGCGTGACCCCGGGAGTTTACACGACGATGGCCGACAGCGACGCTCTCGCCAAAGCGCTCCGCCAGGAACACGCCATGTTTTTATAGCAGGCGTTTCGCAATCGAAGAGCAAACGGCCGTTCCGCCGCTGCGTTCAGTGCGAAAACCGACGCCGCGTACAAACTGCGGGCCGTGAGACCAGGCCCCGGCGTTCTGGAGCATTTGATGACCACTGCCAAAAGCGCCTCCTCCCGCGAAGCAGTAGTCAGAAACACCGTGTACACTCACTGCATGCGCCGGGTCGCGGCAGCCATATTACTGAGCTTTTTGGGCGTATCGTTGCCATTGGCAACGGTCCTTGCCCTCTCCGCGCCGCAGCTACTCCTGCCGATCTGCTGCCGAACTCACGGCGCTCATGCCTGTGTGATGGGGTCTGCGGCGCTCGCATCTCCAGATACGGGCCCCACGCTGCGCCAGGTAGCCTGTCCGTTCGGGCAGGCACTCCGCGCCATCACCACGGTTACCATCTCTGCCGGCTCTGCGCAGCGCGTAAACCTCGGTCTGGCCGCTATCGGAATGACTTTGGCATGTCTCACCGGTACAGCACCCTTCCGCTTTCCACGCCGATTCGCTCCGCGCGGCCCCCCCAGCCTCCTTTAGCGCTCCTATTGCTTTTCGTCCCGGCAGGCGTTCCCGACAGAAGGCCATCCGAAGCCCATCCGAAGCACGTCCGTCACTTTTGTGACGAGGAGGAAATTTTTTCCATGCGCAAAACCGCATGCGCTTTCTTGCTCGTATTCCTATTTGCCTATTTTCTCCAGGTTCAAACCGCGGAAGCCACGGTCTTTGGAGAAATACAAGGCGTTGTCCACGATCCACAGCATCGTCCGATCAGAGGGGCCACTGTGGTGCTCAAAAGCGCTACATCGGCGTTCACCGTATCGACAAGCACCGATTCTGGGGGAACTTTCCGCTTTCAAGCAGTGCCTTTCGGCGATTACGCAGTCAGCATTTCGCAGACCGGTTTTGCCACCTTTACCCAGCCCCTTTCACTGGCTTCGGCAACATCCCCCATCTTGCATTTTGAGTTGTCGATTGCCACTGTGAAGGAGTCAGTCGCCATCGTGGGCCAGTCGAATGGGACCAACATCGACTCCGTGACCCCTACGACCACGCTGAGCCGGGAGGACATTGAGCGCACGCCCGGGGCAGACCGCACGGACGGAATGGAAATGATCACCGACTACGTTCCTGGCGCCTATATGACGCACGACATGCTCCACATGCGTGGCGGCCACCAGGTAGCGTGGCTGATCGACGGTATTGAGATTCCCAATACAAACATAGCCAGCAACATTGGCCCTCAGATCGACCCCAAGGACATTGACTACATCGAAGTGCAGCGCGGCAGTTATAACGCTGATGTAGGAGATCGTACCTACGGCGCCTTCAACGTTTCGCCTCGCACCGGTTTTGAACGGAACCGCCAGGCAGAACTGGTACTGAGCGCCGGCAACTTCTGGCAGACGTATGCTCAGCTGAACTTTGGTGACCACTCAGAAAAGCTTGCCTACTACGCAAGCCTCAATGGCAACCGTACCGATTATGGACTCGCTCCACCGGTTGGACAGGTCTTGCATGATGCGGCAAATGGCTACGGTGGATTTGCGTCCCTGATCTATAACCGTACACCGCACGACCAGCTCCGCCTGGTCACCCAGCTGCGCGCAGACTACTTCCAAATACCTTACGATCCCGATCCGAACAGCTATGGAAACCAGTTGAGCCCATCATATGGTTTGCGGGACGGTCAACATGAGACAGATGGAATGGCCGCATTCACCTGGGCGCATACCTTCAACGCGTCGACGCTGCTCGAAGTTTCGCCGTTCTACCATTACAACCAAGCCGACTATGAATCGAACCCAAATGATTTTCCCGTGGCCACGACTTCCGATCGGGCCTCTAACTATGCGGGCGCCCAAGCGAACATCACCACAAACATCGCCCGAAATACCATCCAGGCCGGTTTCTACAGCTGGGGCCAGCACGACAGCTATGTCTTCGGGTCGATTTTCACCGACGGCAGCTTTAACAACTTCAGCATTCCCGATTCTGCTGCAGGCGGTCTCATCGAGGAATACATCTCAGACAACTTCAAAGCCACTCCCTGGCTTACGTTGATCGGCGGCCTCAGGCAGGCAAACTTTGTCTCCACCTTTACCGAAAACGAGGTCGATCCGCGGGCCGGCATCGCGGTGGAGATACCGAGGCTGCACTGGGTGTTCCGCGGATTCTATGGACGCTATTACCAACCCCCTCCGCTGTTGACCGCATCGGGACCGGTGGTGGATTACGCTAACGCGAACAACACCAGCTTCGTTCCCTTGCATGGGGAGCGCGATGAAGAGCATCAGTTCGGGGTGCAAATTCCGTTCAAGGGCTGGCTTTTGGACGCCGATACTTTCAAGAATCGCGTCAACAACTTCCTGGATCATTCAAACATAGGGGCCTCGAGTATCTATTACCCTGTGACCGTGGACGGTGCGTTGATACGGGCTTGGGAACTAACGCTGCGCTCGCCGCGTATCGCACGCTTCGGTCAGGCCCATCTCGCTTATTCCAATCAGATCGCGGAACAGCGCGGGGATATCACCGGTGGCCTTATCTGCATCCCGATCGGATCACCGGCATGCGACGCCGGATTTGACTACACTCCTGTCGACCACGATCAGCGCAACACTCTGAACCTGGGGTTTAACGCAACACTGCCATGGCGCGTCCTCGCTTCGACCAATGTCTACTATGGCTCAGGTTTCACCAACGGATACCCAGGACCTCCGTCGCCCTACAACGGAGATTACCTTCCCGGACATACCACATTCGACCTCAACGTTGGCAAGCAGTTCAGTGACAACCTCACGGTATCGGTGACCGCACTGAACGTGGCTAACCGCAGGGTGCTGCTCGACAACAGTCTCACCTTCGGGGGCTTTCACTATAACGATCCCCGCCAAATCTATGGGGAGCTGCGTTACCGCTTTCATTACTGACGGGAAGTCAACACTGCCCCTTAAACTTCGAGTCCGGAAAACCGTACATGGATCAACGCTTTTACTTTCGAGAAAGGAGAACGATGAGTATGCAAGTGCGTAGATCTTCGGGTCAACACTATTGCTGTTGCTGGTCACCTGTGCCTTCGCGGCGGTCCAGACGCCGCCAGGGGTGCAGGAGCGCAAAACAGATGGAGGCGTCACGGTCTTCGCCGATGCGAAAGGTATGACCCTCTATACCTTCGACAAGGACACAACGGGAAAGTCCGTTTGCAACGGCGCCTGCGCCAAAAACTGGCCCCCACTGACCGCGGCGGCCGGCTCAGCCTCAAGCGGAGACTGGACTGTGGTAACCCGCGATGATGGCTCCATGCAATGGGCCTACAAGGGTAAGCCGCTTTATACGTGGGTTAAGCCCGGGGAGACAACCGGTAACGGTGTCGGTAATGTCTGGCACAACGCTGTGCCGTAAGCCTAATCAGCAAGGCAATGTATTCAGCTCTGCTTGGGAACGAAGCTCTCGCGGCGAGAGCTTCGTTCGCCCTGGTGGTTGACTATGTACACATGCCCGGCATGGATGGTCTCGAGATCAGCATCGCCAGCTGTTCCATGATGACTCCCGGCCCAGATTCCTCATCGCCCGAGAAGCAGATCGCCGCGCGGCCCCCGCGTTGCCCGTTCCTGCCGCATGCCACCATCGTGAATCACACCAGCGCCTTGGTGGCCCCCGATGCGGGGTTTTTCGCCGGGACTGTGCATCATCCGGCTATCTTTTCCAGCATCGAGGCAAAGCGCCGCATCTCCGCGTCGCGCAGTCATCAAAAGCGCGGCCCCGCAGCAGCCGTTTAGTAACTGACTTTCCCCACAATTTTCATAGCGCCCGATCGGATCGCCGCGTACCAGGTCCGTGTTGGTTCACCGCGTGCTTCCACTTTTCCTGTACGCAGGGATGATGTGGACGGAACACTCCAAAACACTCCTGAATCTACGCGCACTGGACTCAATTGGGACTCTATCGTGCCCCGTCTTGCCGGCGCTGTCAGCCAAGAATCCTGCACACGCTGCACGATGTTCGGGAGGAACCATGAATCGCCGTAGATTCACCAATCTAGTGGGCCTTGCTGTCACGAAGAGAAGGAACACAATCCTGTTTGTCACCTTGCTCCCGCCCGGCAGCAACACCACCTTTGTGCCCCTGCACGGGGAGCGGGATGAGGAGCATCAATTCGGCCTGCAAATTCCGTTTCGTGGATGGCTGTTGGACGCTGATACTTTCAAAACGCGCGCCAATAATTTTCTCGATCATAGTAATGTTGGCGAATCGAGTATCTTCATCCCGGTCACGGTGCAGGGGGCGCTGATTCAAGGCTGGGAGGTAACGCTGCATTCGCCGCGCTTGTGGCGTTATGGGCAGGTTCACCTGGCTTATTCCAATCAATTAGCACAACAGCGCGGGCCGATCACGGGTGGGTTGGTTTGCTATCCGCCGGATTCGCCGGATTGTGCGGTCGATGAAGGATATTCTGCCTTGGACCACGATCAGCGGAACACGCTGAATGTGGGGATGGATGGCAATCTTCCTTATCACGCGTACGCTTCGTTCAACATCTATTACGGTTCGGGTTTCTCTAATGGGTTCACGGATCCGCCATCCCCTTATAGCGGGGCGTACTTGCCGGGACACGTGTCGGCGGACGCGGCAGTGGGCAAGACGTTTGGCGAGAATGTTTCCGTTTCGGTAGATGCTTCGAATATTTCCAACACCCGCAGACTGCTGGATAACAGCCTTACGTTTGGAGGCTTTCACTACAACGATCCGCGCCAGATTTACGGGGAGGTTCGGTATCGGTTTCACTTTTAGGGAAGCTTTAAATGCAACAATCCCATTTCGGTTCTCACGGACCCCCTTTCAGCCCCTGCTGTGGCGTGTGATTTGAGTCCCGCAGGGACGACTGAACTTAGCCCAGGACGCAGTCCTGGGTTGGCATCTGCCATTGAAAAGTCCCGTAGGGACGACTGAAAAAGTTATCGAGACATGGTCCTGGATTCGGGGAGCGGATCCGGAATTCTCAACCGCGGAATCTTCGAGATGGAAGTGCCGTGGGATTGCCTCCGGGTAACTTCCAGTCGTCCCTTCGGGACTTTTCGTCGCTCGAACCCCAACCCAGGACTACGTCCTGGGCTAAGTTCAGCCGTCCCTACGGGACTCGATTCCGTGACGGTCGTTCTCAGGCAGACTCTAAGGGCCGCAGTTTCTCGCTCTTTAGGTACGGGCTGAAGCCCCTGCTGTGGCGTGTGATTTGAGTCCCGCAGGGACGGCTGAAGGTTGTCCAGGATTGAGTTGCGGCCTATTGTTCAGCCGTCCCTGCGGGACTGGGTCGTCCTTTCAAATCCAACCCAGGACTAGCGTCCTGGGCTAAGTTCAGCCGTCCCTGCGGGACTAAAAATCGTAAATCGTAGTTCTCACACGCCCAAAAGCCCAAATTCTAGTTGATCTGTGCGGTCCGACTAAAAGTCGTGCCCTGATACAAAGCCAACACGAGCGTAGCGCAGTGGCAAGACCTCCGGTTTCCACTCTTTAACCCGCAGGCCCTAGGATAGAGAAGAGAGGGAGCATGCACCAGTTTGTTCGTGGGGCCAGCCGTCCCATGATCTTGTTTATATTCGGCCTCATCATTCTCAGCGGCTGCCGTAGCGGCAACCGGTCAGACGAGGAGCAGGCCGCCGCGATGCCCGGGGACGCAGCGACCTACCAGCTTAAGGGAATTGTGGTCTCCTCGGATGCGGCGAAAGGGATCGTCACCATCGATACGGAAGCCATTCCCGGCCTCATGGGCGCCATGACCATGCCCTACAAACTTGCCCAACCGGGTGTGGCCACAGAACTCCACCAGGGTGATCACGTAACCGCAAGGCTGCGGATCTCTACGTCCGCCAGTGTGCTGGACCGGATCGATGTGACCGCGCAGTCAAAACCGGATTACAAACCGGAAAAGTTCTATAACGTCCCCGCACCCGGGCAGACGGTGCCAAATTTCAAATTCCTCAATCAAAGCGGCAAGACTGTATCGGTGGACCAATTTCGCGGCAAAGTACTGCTGGTCACCTTCATCTACACACGCTGTCCGTTGCCCGATTACTGCATCCGCATGAGCCGCAACTTCGCCACAGTCCAACAGCAGCTTGCCGCCGATCCCGCGCTGTACGACAAGACCCATTTGCTGAGCGTCAGCTTTGATCCCACGCATGACACGCCAAAAGTGCTGCGCAGCTATGGAAGCGCCTACACTGGCGAACATGGCGCTGCGGGTTTTTCTCACTGGGATTTCGCGGCGCCTTCCTCATCGGAGTTGGAGCAGGTGGACCAGTTTTTCGACGTGGGCGTGAGCCCAGGCGCCGACAATACCCTGACCCACTCTCTCTCCACGGCGATCATCGGGCCAGACGGCAAAATCTTCCGCTGGTACCCGAGCAACGACTGGGACCCCTCTACAGTCGTTAAGGACATAATGCAGGCCGTTGCCGGATAGCCCATTGCGCTGGCTCGCGGCATGATATTAAAAGAAAGCTATGATTCTTGTGCTCATGGGAGTAACCGGGTCGGGCAAGACCACGATCGGCAAACTGCTGGCTGCGGAGACAGGCTGGCGTTTTGCCGACGCCGACGACTTCCATTCCGATGCCAATAAGGCAAAGATGCATGCCAGCATCCCGCTGACCGATGAGGATCGCAAGCCCTGGCTGGTCACGCTGCACCAGTTGCTGCTGGGTTGGTATGAATCGGGAATCAGCGGCATCCTGGGCTGCTCCGCATTAAAGCAGGGTTACCGCGATCAGCTGACCCCGCAGATTCCGTCGGTCAACATCCGCTTTATCCTGCTCGCAGTCTCGCGCCCGGTACTCGAGCAGCGCCTCAGGGAACGCAAAAACCATTACATGAGCCCGGAGCTGTTGCAAAGCCAACTGGATACGCTGGAAGTGACACCCGACCTCATGCGGGTGAATGCCGAAGGGCCGCCGGAGAAGATTGTGCAGGAGATCCTCGAAGAGCTTTTGACAGTGGAAGGCAAGATCGACGTATAAGGACCCTGACCCTATACCCCGAGGTAGAATCAAGGCTGTGGTAACTCTTCTTCCGATCGACGCAGAAACGCCTCGCAGCCTGGTTCTGGATCCTCCCCTAACCGATGCAGAGTTCGAAGCCCTTTGCGCTGCCAACGACCTCATCTATTTTGAGCGCACGAGAGAAGGGGAAATTCTGATGCAGTCGCCAGCAGGAGGCTTTACCAGCGATGGAAACGCAGAAATCGTTTCTCAGCTTCGCTCATGGTGGAAGACCCATCGGCGGGGAAGGGTGTTCGATTCCAGCGGCGGGTTCTTCCTTCCTGACGGTTCGATGCTGAATCCTGATGCCTCCTACGTCCTGCCGCACAAGCTAGAGGGATTGACGAAAGACGACCTGACCGGCTTCCCCCGCCTTTGCCCTGACTTCGTGGTCGAGTTGCTCTCGATCTCGGACAGCATCTCCAAGGCACAGCAAAAGATGGAGCGTTGGATCGAAAACGGGGCCACTCTGGGATGGCTGATCGATCCCTATGAAAAGAAGGTCTACGTCTTCGAAGCTGGGGCAAAAACTGCTGACGTAACCGGCAATGCGCTTCCCGGCAGAGGTCCCGTCGAGGGTTTCACCCTCGACCTTGATGAACTCTGGCGCTGCTATGAGATTTGACCTTTTCGGAGGCGTCCGCCCCTAATGGCGAAAGTCACGGTTTTGTTCGGTGTTCTGCTTATTGTTCTTGGTGGGGCGAGCTTTCTGCTCACCGGCCAAAAATTCCCCACCTCCCTCATTCCCGTAGCATTTGGAATCCTGCTGGTTACTTTTGGCAGCATGGCCGAAACCCCGGTTGCCAAGCGCCGCATGTTGTTCATGCATATCGCGGTAACGGTCGGCCTCCTGGGCTTCCTAGCCACCGCCCCGGCCCTTTTTCAGGTGGTGGAACTCTTCAAAGGCAAACTGTTCCCCTATCCGGCGGCCATTGAAGAAAAAGCAGCAATGTCGGCCCTCATGCTCATCTATGTACTACTCTGTGTGCGTTCGTTTATCACGGCTCGCCGCACGAGAGTCTAGGGGGCCTTTCGACAGTGAGTTTGCGATCCAGCGCCGGGGCCGGTATGTCGATGCGTGCCGAGCGGTCGACCCGGGTGCGTCCTGGGGCGGGGGACGAGGTTAAGAAGAAACGGCCGCCCCTGCGTAAGGTACTGCCGGAAATCTGGACCCTGATCAAGCCGCGCCGGTGGCTGCTGGCGTTTGGTTTCGTGCTGATGGTCATCAACCGCGTCTCGGGGCTGGTTCTGCCCGCGTCCACCAAGTTTCTGGTCGATGGCGTCCTGGTCAAAAAGCAAGCGGACAAACTGCCCTGGATCGTCGGCGCCGTTCTGCTGGCAACCACCATCCAGGCCATCACCTCATTTTCGCTGACCCAGCTACTCTCCAAGGCCGCCCAGCGGCTGATTG
This sequence comes from uncultured Acidobacteriaceae bacterium, assembly GCA_963830325.1. Lineage (GTDB taxonomy): Bacteria > Acidobacteriota > Terriglobia > Terriglobales > Acidobacteriaceae > PALSA-350. The sequence continues at coordinate 124,032 of CAWHMV010000016.1, read as the reverse complement.
CCGACCTGCGTATGCAGGTGCAGCAGCACATCGGCCGGCTTACCGTGAGCTTTTACGACGCCACCCGTACCGGCGTCCTGGTGTCGCGCATCATGACCGACGTGGAGGGCGTACGCAACTTAATCGGCACCGGCCTGGTCGACTTTGTCGGTGGCATGCTGACTGCCGTGCTCGCCTTCTTCATCCTGATGCGCATCAGCCCCAGCATCACCCTCATTTCCTTTGCCTTTGTACTGACCTTCGTTCTTATCCTCCGTAAGGCATTCGGTGTCATCCGCCCAATCTTCCGCGAACGCGGAAAGATCAATGCCGAGGTCACCGGCCGGCTCACCGAATCCCTGGGCGGCGTACGTGTGGTCAAGGGCTACCACGCGGAAGATCGCGAAGCCGGGGTCTTTGCCTCTGGAGTAGAACGGCTTTATCAAAACGTCGTCCGTTCGCTGACCGCCACCTCGCTGCTCTCGCTAGCCGCGACCGCCATTCTGGGTATCGTGGGCGCTACCGTCATGTGGCTCGGCGCCCGTCAGGAGATGGCCCACAAGATCACCCTGGGCGATTACTTCACCTACACCATGTTTTTGGCCTTCATGGTGGCTCCGGTCTTCCAGGTCGTGAATGTTGGAACCCAGCTGACGGAGGCCATCGCCGGCCTTGACCGCACCAACGAGATTCTTGCGGAAAGAGAAGAGGATGCGGAACCTGACCGCACTGTCACTCTGGGGCCCATTGACGGAGATGTGAAGTTTGAAGACGTGCACTTTGCCTATGAACCCGACAAGCCAGTCCTCCACGGTGTTTCGTTTCATGCCCGCCCGGGCACGGTGACTGCATTGGTGGGCTCGTCGGGATCGGGCAAGTCCACCATCATCAGCCTGATTTGCGCCTTTCATAAGCCTACGTCGGGCCAGGTGCTCGTTGACGGTACTGACCTTTCTACCGTGCGCCTGAACAGCTTTCGCAGCCAACTTGGAGTGGTCCTCCAGGAATCGTTCCTCTTCGACGGGACCATCCGCGAAAACGTCGTCTTCTCTCGCCCCGAGGCCACCGAGGAACAGTTTCTCAATGCCTGTACGATCGCGCGTGTCGACGAATTCGCGCTGCGCTTCCCAGATGCCTACGACACCATTGTCGGCGAACGGGGAGTAAAGCTATCCGGCGGTCAGCGGCAGCGTCTTTCCATCGCCCGCGCCATCCTCGCCGACCCGCGCATTCTCATCCTAGATGAAGCCACCTCTTCGCTGGACTCGGAATCAGAAGCGATGATTCAGAACGGTCTTAGTTACCTGATGCAGGGGCGCACTACCTTTGTGATTGCCCACCGCCTGTCTACCATCCGTAGGGCGGATCAGATCCTGGTGGTGGAAGGCGGTCTCATCCTGGAGCGTGGTACGCACTCCAGTCTCTACGCGCTTGAGGGCCGGTACCATGATCTATACACTCGCCAGCATGGGGTCGAGTCCAATCGCTTTCTTGCGCCGGGCGAAGGCGAAAAGCTGTTTGAAGAGCTGAAGTAGGGTTAACGGTCTACCAGGGAAGCAAGTCTCTTCGGTGCGAGTTGTAGATAGCTGCCAAGAATCAACTCTTTGACCTCGGACAAGTTCAGTTTCGGAAGGTCCATGCGGAGACCAATCCACCCTCTCGATCCAATATATGCCGGTAGGTAAAACCGGCGCGGGTCCGATTCGACAAGGGAACTATTCTCACCAGGCAAGACCTTACAAGAAACGCTGATGATATTGTCGCCATGATGATTATTGAGGTAATAAGCGAACGTCCTCTTACCGACCAGAAAGGCGGCGTGCGACCCCTTGTCTTCACGCCTTGTCTCCGGTAGCGCCAGACAAATTTTCGTCAGCGCATCGAGGCGGTCCTGTGGGCTTTGCTTCGGAGCCATAACACGTCCAAGCAAAATATTAAGCCCTTTCTGCCCTGATACACTCGCGATTGCTTGAAGATCCTGCAGCGGGGCATCGCTTCCCGTAAAGATTCAATCTAACCGATCAGGTTTTCGATCGACTGCCATCCATCACGTTCTTAACGAAGGGAATATTCATGGGAAAAGCACTTGGCATCACACTAGAAGAAGCGCGTCAAATTATCGCCGCGGCCACCAAAAAGGCGAACGAGATCAAGGTCATGATGAACATTGCCGTGGTCGACGCGGGCGCCAACCTGATCGCGTTCGAGCGCATGGACGGAGCCTGGATTGGCAGCATCGACATCGCTCAGAAAAAGGCTTTTACCGCGCGCGCTTTCGATCTCGATACCAAATCGCTGGGTGAGAATTCGCAATCTGGTCAGCAGTTCTTCGGCATTCACGCTTCGAACAACGGCAAGATCATGATCTTCGCGGGTGGCATTCCGATTAAGCGTGGCGGAGAGGTGGTAGGCGCCATCGGCGTCAGCGGAGGTTCCGGCAAAGACGATCATGCCGTAGCCGAAGCCGGCGTTGCCGCCGCGAAAGCCTGACCGGGGCAAATATCGTATGATTCGGTAATTGGATCCCCGAATCTTGGCTGCCTTTCTTCGCACTTGCTGCTGCGCCCTGCTGCTGTTGGCGTCGGTGTTGTTCCCGCCCCTATCGCCGGGGCAGGCGCAGCAGGGCACTATCTCCGGCACGATTGTGGATGCGCGCAACTTGCCCGTTGCCGGGGCACAGATCATTGGCACTGGGGGGCAACTGCTAGCTACGACGGCTGCTGACGGCAGCTTCACCATGCCCGCGGGATCGGGCCGTGTGCAGATCATCTCTGCCCACTTTGAGCCAACTTCGGTCAACCTGGAAGGCCCTTCTCCAGTCCATGTGCTGCTGGAGCATCCGCTCGAGAGCGTCACGGTGACCGCTTACCGTTCGCCGCTCGCGTCGGGTGATAGTCCGGCCAGCACGCGTATTCTCACCGCCCAGCATTTGCGCCAGGCGGCTGGAATTTCTCTCGATGACAAGCTGCGCCAGGTGCCCGGCTTTGAATTGTTCCGCCGTACCAGCTCGCTGGTAGCGAATCCCACCACGGAAGGGGTGTCCTTACGTGGTCTGGGATCGACGGCGGCCAGCCGCTCGCTGGTGGTATTCGATGAAATTCCAATCCTCGACGCGTTTGGGGGCTGGGTTCACTGGGAGGAGTTGCCGCCTCCGGTCATCCAGTCCGTCGAACTGGTACGGGGCGGCGCCTCGGATCTCTATGGATCGAGTGCCATCGGTGGTGTGATCAACATCATCCCGGTAAGGCCTGCTGCGAACCGCTTTCAGCTCTCCACCAGCTACGGTTCGGAAGCCACTAGTGACAACTCGCTGTTGGGCGCCCTGAAATTCGGCAAGTGGTCGGGGCTGGTGAGCTCGCAGCTTGTCGCAACAGACGGGTACATTCTGGTTGCTCCCAATGTCCGAGGCCCGATCGATCAGCCGAACAACGTGCATGCGCAGAACGGGTTGACGGAGTTCGATCACGGCTTGAGCCACGACGGGCGGGTTTTTTTGCGGGGCAACGTACTGAACGAGCATCGCCACAACGGCACCCCGATCCAGGTCAACAGCACCCGCCTCTGGCGCTACGCGGGAGGAGTGGACTGGAGCAACCTGGTGGTGCGGCTCTATGGCGACAATGTGCAATACTCGCAGACCTTCTCCACCATCAATGCTTCGCGCACCGCGGAAACGTTGACGCGTATCGGAGAAGACCCGGCCGATGAGCTGGGAGCCGCGGGGCACTGGCATCAACCGATTGGGACTCATCTGCTTCTGCTGGCCGGCGCGGATATCCACGATGTGCGTGCGGCCGACTACGAAACCATGTACCCCACTTCCAGGGGTTATCTCAACACCACCGCCCGGCAGCGTCAGACCGGCGTGTATGGCGAGGTCCTTTTTACACCCAGGGCGTGGACATTGAGTGCCTCGGGCAGGGTAGACCATTTCTCCAATTTCGACGCCAGCCAATACAAAACCGCGACCGCCCCGGTTGAGTTGCCGCAAATCAACCAGACCGTCTTCGATCCGCGGATCGGCATTACCCGGCGTCTCACCACGGTACTGGCTGTCAGTGCATCGGCTTTTCGTGCTTACCGTGGGCCGACCGAGAATGAGCTTTACCGGACCGGGCAAGTTGGTTCACAAACCACGCTGCCGAATGCCAACCTGCTTTCTGAACGCGCAACCGGATGGGAGGCAGGCGTTCATGCCGATCTTCCGTCGATTGGCTCTACCGTCCGGGCCAGTTATTTCTGGACACAAATCAATCGGCCGATCACGGCCCTCACCTTGGTCACAACCCCTACCAGTTCGCTGCTGATGCGCGAGAACCTGGGCCAGATCGAGAGCCGTGGTGTGTCGCTCGACTTTGCGTCCCGGCCGGTGAGTTGGGTGAGCGTCGAAGGCGGCTACCAATATGCGGATGCCACGGTGACCAGCAATGCCAAACAACCGAATCTGGTAGGTAATTGGATTCCCGAGGTGGCGCGCAACATGGCGACCACTCAGATAGCGTTTTCTCGCCGGCGCTTTGGGCTGCTCAGCGTGCAGGGCCGAATCAGCGGACGTCAGTATGACGATGATGCCAACCAGTACCTGCTGCACAGCTACTTCCGCCTGGGCGCCTACGCTTCCCACGACTTTGGTCATCATCTTGACAGTTTTCGCCGCCGGAGACAATCTCTTAGATCGCACGATCGAGGCTGGGAAGACGCCCACGCTTACGCTGGCTTCGCGGCGGGTCGTGCGTTTTGGATTGCGAATTAATTTCGGCGAGTAGCAAGCCGTCAAAAAGTACGACCATCACGAATCGAGTCCCCTAGGGACGGCTGCACTTAGCCCAGGACGTAGTCCTGGGTTGAGATGCAGATGGAAAAGTCCCGCAGGGACGACTGGAAGTTTTCCAGGATTGCGTCGCGGCCTATCTTCAGCCGTCCCTACGGGACTTGTCGTCTCTCGAATCTGTAACCCAGGACTAGCGTCCTGGGCTAAGTTCAGCCGTCCCTACGGGACTCAATTTCGATCACGGCCTGACTAAAGTCGTGCCCTGATACACAACTGAATCCGGGGAAGCGGAGTGGAGATAGCTGCTTTTTTCCTCATCTGCTTTGCCACTTGAGCAGAGGAAAGACGCTGCTGTAGTTGTCGGTCCATACCCTTACCCCTTCCTGCGTAGGCGTGGAGAAGCCGTTATTGACGATCTCCGGTTGATCCAAAAACGCCTGGTTCGCAGTCACCAAAATCCAGTCGGCATAGTACAGGCCGGTCTGTTCGTCACCGTGTGAGTGCACGGATACGGCACGAAGCCCGGCGTTGCCGGCGATCCCGGCAACCACCGGTTCCAGGTCGATGTACTGGTTGGAAACGTGAAACACAATGACCCCGTCCGGCCGCAAATGACGGCGATAGAGAGCCAGCGCTTCCCGGGTCAACAGATGCACCGGTATGGCATCCCCAGAGAAGGCATCCACCACGATCACATTGAAGTTCTGTGGAGGCTCCGAAGCCAATGACAAGCGCGCATCCCCGAGTACCACGTCGGTTTTCGCCCCGGTGTCATGCAGGAACGTGAACCAATGCCTCGCCAGCCGCTCCACCGGCGGATTAATCTCATAAAACCGAATCACGTCCCCGGCGTTCCCGTAGGCCGCAACCGTGCCCGTGCCCAGCCCGATCACGCCCACCCGTTTGGGGCCGGCCCCACAACACAGCCGCATGGCCAAACCAAGCCCGGAATTAGTCGCGTAGTAAGTCAAGGGTTGGTCAAGAAACTGGGGTGCGAACCACTCTGCACCGTGTTCGATGGTTCCGTTCAGGAGCTGGCGGTCAGTATCGGACTGGGGCGGCAGATGAGTTTCCCGGACGCGCAGGGTTCCATAGAAGTTGCGCATCAGGGCGACAGCGTCGTCATCGTACTGCCTTACCTGGGTGCTCAAAACCACGATCGCTGCGGTCGTTCCTACCATCCAAAGCATGCGCAGGCCCCAACCGTCTTGCCAGGTCGCCGCGAGGGCGATCAACGCGACCACCACCAGGGTGCAGGCCAAATCATAGTTAGCCCGGAGCACCAGGGGAGCGATCACTCCTACCAGCAATGTTCCCGCCGCACCCCCGGCTGCGGCAACCAGGTAAAACCTGGTCATGCCTGCCGTGACCGGCCGCCGCGCATAGAGCTCGCCGTGGAGGAAAAAGCAGATGATGAACAATGCGATGAGAAACAAGGGCACGCTGACCGCGATGGGCAGCTGGGCTCGAATATCCCGTAGCAGGTAGGCCATGGAGGCCACCGCCACCAGCACAAACCGGAGCATCGATTGGCGTACCGGCAGCCACGCCCCCTGGAATGCCAGGATGAACGTCAGCAGGTACAGCGCCAGCGGTGGCAGCCACAGCAGCGGAATGGCAGCGATATTCGCGCTCATGTGGCTGGTGACCGCGGTCAGCATCATGCCGCCGCCCAGGGCCAACAAGAACCAGAACGGCTCCGGGTGGCCAGACAAGGCCGCCTGTTCGGGCATTGGCGAGGCAACTCGTCTGCGGCCCTGCCAAGCAAGGGCTCCGCAAAGCACGGCGAAGAGCAGAAAAGCGCCACTCCACAATCCAGTCTGCTGCCTCATGGTCAGTCCCGGCTCAATCAGCAGCGGATAACTGGCCAGGGCCAGCAGGGAAGCAAGATTGGAAAGGGCAAACAGCCGATAGGGCGAATCGCTTCCAAAGCTGCCGGCATACCAGGCGGTCAGCAAGGGTGTGGTGGCAGAGAGAGCCAGGTAGGGAAGACCGATGACCGTCGCCAACACCCGGAAAACCGTCACTGCGGGATGATAGCTGACCGCCGATGGACCAGGCCTGACGTGAACACCCAGCGTCAGGAGCGCCGCCGTTAACAACGCAATGTGGATGATGGCTTGCCGGATCGGCTTGAAGTTGGTTGAAATCCAGTGGGCATAGAGATAGCCGAGCAGGAGCATCACGGAGAAGAAGACCAGGCAGGTAGTCCACACCGCGGAAGAGCCGCCCAGCGTCGGGAGCAGCTGTTTCGCGGCCATCGGCTCCACGACGAAGAGCAGGAACGCGCTCAGGAAAATCGTCAGTGCGTAGAGGCTGCGAAGGAGGGCCATTCGGGGTACCACAAGGATGTATCACACAAATGCCCAGGCCTGCGGGCGGCTGGGTAATCAACCGCGAGGTCACCGTTAGGTGTAACCAGGGTGACGTAGTCAACGATCTATGTGGCCGGTATGGTGGTCAGCGAGGATCAGTTCTGGGGGAGGGCTGCTCTTCAGCGCGCCCGTGAGCCAACGCTCACGGGCGCTTGCTATTTGCCGCCACTCGCCCTCCATATAGAATCCTCGAATATGCCCGAACCCCTGCTGATTGCCCAGAGCCAAGAGCCACTCTACCTGCTTCCGGCCATGTCCAATCGTCATGGGTTGATCGCCGGAGCGACCGGCACCGGCAAGACGGTAACCCTGCAGGTGATGGCAGAGTCTTTCAGCCGGATTGGCGTCCCGGTCTTTGCCGCGGATGTGAAGGGTGACCTCTCGGGTATCAGCCAGCCGGGGGTCGACAACCCCAAGATCGCCGATCGGGTAAAAAAGCTCAACCTGGCGGATTTTTCTTTTGCCGGTTGCCCGGTGACGTTCTGGGATGTCTTCGGGGAGCAGGGACATCCGGTCCGCGCCACGGTCTCGGATATGGGCCCCCTGCTCTTCAGCCGCCTGCTGAATCTCAATGACACCCAGTCCGGGGTGTTGACTGCCGTCTTCAAGATTGCAGATGATCAGGGATTGCTGCTGCTCGACCTCAAGGATCTGCAGGCGATGCTGCAGTATGTGGCGGCCCATGCCAAGGAATTTCAGACCCAGTACGGCAATATTTCCGCCGCCAGTGTGGGCGCGATGCAACGAGGTCTGCTTACCTTAGAGCAGCAAGGCGGGGACAAATTTCTAGGCGAACCGGCCCTCAATCTCGACGACCTGATGCAGACAGATGCCCAGGGGCATGGCGTGGTCAACATCCTGTCTGCGGACAAACTCATCAACTCGCCCCAGCTCTATGCCACTTTCCTGTTGTGGATGCTCAGCGAATTGTTTGAACGGCTGCCCGAGATGGGCGACCCGGAAAAGCCAAAACTGGTCTTCTTCTTTGATGAAGCTCACCTCCTCTTTTCCGACCTGCCGAAAGTGATCGAAGACAAGGTTCACCAGGTGGTGCGCCTGGTTCGATCCAAGGGCGTGGGCGTCTTTTTTGTTACCCAGAGTCCGATTGACGTTCCGGACGGGATCTTAGGTCAGCTCGGCAACCGGGTGCAGCACGCGGTCCGCGCTTTCACTCCGAAAGATCAGAAAGCGGTGAAGGCGGCGGCCCAGACGTTCCGCACCAATCCGGAAGTCAATGTTGAGCAAGTGATTCTGGAATTGGGCGTGGGTGAAGGGCTGGTCTCCTTTCTCGATGAGAAGGGTACTCCGGCGATGGTCGAGCGCGCGCTGGTTTGCCCGCCACGCAGCCAGATTGGCCCTATCACCCCCGAGCAGCGGCAACAGATCATACGGGGCTCTCTGGTAGCCGGGGTTTATGAGGCTGCGGTTGATCGCGAATCAGCTTACGAGCTTTTAAAGCTACGCGCTGCTCAGGGCGGTGCGGCAACTGGCTCGCAACCTGTTTCTGCTCAACAACCTGCGCCGAAAGCGACGACCTGGTACAGCGACCTGCTGTCGATGGGGTCAGGTTCTTCCGGGGGACGGCGTGGAGACAGCCTGGCCGAGACGATGGCCAAGAGTGCCGCCCGCACGCTCGGCAGCACGGTGGGCCGGCAGATCGTGCGCGGTGTACTCGGATCACTGCTGGGTGGCACCCGCCGCCGCTGACCCCCGGCGATAAAGCCGCAAGCAAATCTCAGACGAAGGGCACGGCATCAGCTTGAGCGGTGCCGTAGAGAATTCAAACCGATGACGAAATCGAGTCCCGCAGGGACGGCTGAACTTAGCCCAGGACGCAGTCCTGGGTTAGGATGCACCGTTTGACAAGTCCCGCAGGGACGACTGAAAAAGTTGATCGAGACATGGTCCTGAATTCGGGCAACTAACTTCCAGTCGTCCCTGCGGGACTTGTCGTTGCTTGATCTCTACCCAGGACTGGCGTCCTGGGCTAAGTTCAGCCGTCCCCGTTCGACAAGCTCAGGGCAGGCTCTGCGGGACTCGTTCTGCAATCCGGAGGTTCTCACGCACATACTTTGCCCCTGAGGTACGGTTTTGGCGGCCTCTTGGTCACCCCTCTTCAGGCCGGTCCGCTTGCTGCGAACGTGGGATAGCCACCTACACACATCGTCGATACCCTCAGCACGGTTGGGTCCCCTCGAGGTTACCTCCTGGTGACCCGCCAGCAACATAATCCTGGGCATCGCGTTAATACAGATCGTGCCGGCTGATTGGCCGGCAAGCTTGATTCGCAGGCGCTGTTGGACCGCGGAGAAGCAAGGAGCAATGCTATGCGTCCCATTCGAGCTCTAAGAACTCTGTTCCTCGCATTACTGGTATCTGTCGTGCCTGCGTCGTCGTTTGCAGGCGTCTTTCTTTCCGTGACCATCGCTCCCCCCGTGCTGCCGGTATACGTGCAGCCGGTTTGTCCCGGGGACGGCTATCTGTGGACGCCCGGGTACTGGGCGTATGCGGAAGCGGGCTACTTCTGGGTTCCTGGAACCTGGGTGCTGGCACCTCGCCCGGGAGTTCTGTGGACCCCCGGTTACTGGGGCTGGGGTACCGGTGTTTACCTCTGGCACGCCGGTTATTGGGGACCCCACGTCGGCTTCTACGGCGGAGTGAACTACGGCTACGGTTATGGTGGCTCCGGTTTCTATGGCGGCCGTTGGGAGGGTGGACACTTTGCCTACAACACCGCGGTGATGCACGTGAATACGACGGTCATTCACAACACTTATATTGACAACACCGTGATCCACAACACGACGGTGATCAACCGGACAAGTTTCAACGGGCCGAATGGGGTTAACGCCAGACCGAACGGCCAGGAGATGTCGGCTATGCGCGAACAGCATGTTCAGCCGACCTCCGAACAGATGTCGCACGAGAACTTTGCCAGCGCCAATCGGGCGAACTTCGCGTCCGTCAATGGCGGAAGGCCTGCCAATCCAGCGGTCAGCCGGCCTATGACGTCACCTAACTTCGCCAACCATGCGGCGGTTAATAACAACAACGATAACCGGCCTGCGTATAACGCGAACAACGCCAACAACCATCAGACGGTCAACGCGAACGTTAACAACCGGCCAGCGTACAACAACGCCAATGCATCCTTTAAGGCGCCTGCCAACAACGAGGCGCATTACGCATCTGCACCTCACAATGAGCCGCCTCATCAGGGTGGCGGGCAACCGCACAACGAACCCCATCCGAACAACAGCGGCGGTGGGGGAGGACACGAACACCACTAATCCCCTTAGCCGATACAAACACGGCCCGCAGCTTTTGCTGCGGGCCGTGTTCGTTTGGCGTTAAGTATGAAGAAAAGAAACCGCAGATCTCTCCACTACGCTACGCTCCGGTCGAGACGACAATTCTGTTGTATGGGCGAGATTCCGCGTTTCCAGGAATGGTCCGTGGAACTGCAGATCCCTCGGCTTCGCTCGGGATGACAAAGGGAAGGGCGACGCTTCCATGGAAAGTGGTTGCTGGACAGAAGGCGACGACAAGTCTGTCGCCAGGATGCTTTCTTGGTTCTCCTGGAAAAGGGAATCCCGCCCATACAACAGAATTGTCATCTCGAGCGGAGCGTAGCGCAGCGGAGAGATCTGCGGTTTTCTCTTTACCCCGCCCCTAATTCCTGCAGCAGAAAAGCGTAATCCAGGGCGATCTCTTTTAAATAGTCATACCGCCCTGAAGCGCCCCCGTGTCCTGCGCTCATGTTGGTCTCGAGCAGCAACAAGCGGTCGTCCATCTTCAGCGTTCGTAGCTTAGCTACGTACTTAGCCGGCTCCCAATACATCACCTGGCTGTCGTTCAAAGAGGTCTTCACGAGCATTGCCGGATACTCCTTCCGTTCCAGGTTGTCGTAGGGTGAGTACTGCAGCATGTACTCAAAAGCCTCTGGCTGGTTAGGATCTCCCCACTCCTCGTACTCCGCAATCGTCAGGGGAAGCGTGGGATCGAGCATGGTGTTCATCACGTCCACGAAGGGCACATGGGACAGAACAGCACGGTAAAGATCGGGCCGCAAGTTGGCCACCGCGCCCATCAGCAGTCCGCCGGCGCTGCCACCTTCCATGGCGACGCGGCGCGGGTCGCCATAGCCGCGGGCGGTCAAATGTTCGGTAATGGCAACGAAATCAGTGAAGGTGTTCATTTTGTTCATCAGCCGCCCGGCATCGTGCCACGGCTTGCCCATGTCGCCGCCTCCGCGAATGTGCGCATAGGCGAGTACAAATCCACGATCAAGCAAACTCAGTCGATTGGAATTGAAGCCGACGGGCAGGGCATACCCGTACGAGCCGTAGCCGTAGATATACAGAGGGTTCGTGCCCTCGCCTTTCTTGTCCTTGCGATAGACAAGCGAAACCGGAATTTTCGTACCATCGGGCGCCGTAGCGAACAAACGCTCCGAGCGATAGAGCGAGCGGTCAAATCCACCAGGTATCTCCAGCTCCTTCAACAGCGTCGATTGATTGGTGACCACGTTGTATTCATATACCGAAGTAGGCGAAACCAGGGACGTGTACCCATAACGAAACGTGTCAGTTACAAATTCGCGGTTCACGTGGGGATGCGCGCTGTAGGTAGGCTCAGGAAATGCAATCTGGGGCGAAGGCCCGGCAAACGCTCCCTGCGGATCGAAGTTCAAAATACGCAAATGTGGCAGGCCGTCAAAGCGTTCCTCCAGCACTGCAAAGGACTGAAAAAGCTCCAGATCTTCCAGCATCACGTCGTCCCGGTGGGCCATCAACTCGCGCCAGTGAGCGCGGCCCGGGTTTGCCACCGGCGCGGTGACGATGCGGAAGGTTCTCGCCGTGTCGTTCACGCGAATGTACCAGAGTCCATCCCGATGGTCGGCGGAGTATTCGATGTTCTCCTTACGCGGTTCAATCACGGTCCAGCGTCCCTCTGGTTGGTCCGCGGGTAGAAACTGCTCTTCGCTGGTGGTGTGGCTGGCGCTCTCGAGCACCATGTACTTTTTATCGCGGGTTCGGCCGACGCCGACGTTGAAGCGCTCATCGGCCTCTTCGTAGACCAGGCCATCCTCGGCCTGCGGCCGCCCAACAACGTGACGGAATACCTGGAACTGGCGCTTGGTCTCCTCGTCTTCCACGCTGTAGAAAATCGTCCGGTTATCGGCAGTCCAAACCACGGAGCCAACCCGCTGGGCCTGGTCGGCCAGCAGTTCTCCCGTCCGCAAATCTTTAATGTGCAAGGTGTACTGCCGGAACCCCGTAGTGTCGGTGGTATAGGCGAGCAGGTTGCCATCATCCGAAACAGTAAGGGCCCCCAGAGCCATGAAGGACTCGCCAACCGCCAGCTGATTCATATCCAGCATGATCTCTTCGCTTGCCTCGAGCGAACCATGCTTCCTGCAGTAAATGGGATATTGCGCGCCCTGTTCCGTCCGCGAGTAATAGAAGTAGGCGCCGGCGCGAAAAGGCACCGAGACGTCAGTCTCCTTGATGTGACTGATCATTTCCTTATAGAGCGTGGCTTGCAGCTCCTCGGTGGGCTTCATCACCGCCCGGGTGTATGCATTTTCCTGTTCCAGGAACGCAATGACTTCCGGGCTGGTTTTCTCGCGCAGCCAGGCGTAATCGTCGGCCAACCGGTGTCCATGGATGGTGTTGATGGTTTCCTGACGGCGGGCAAACGGTGGCGAAACAACGGTCGTAGAAGGCATATTTATCAAGGATATATCCTTGACTGGAAGAGGAGTTGTGCATCCCTTCAAAAGCGCCGTTGCCGGCCGGCTGCCATCCCGCATCCTACTAAGCGAGGAGTACCACACATGAATTATCCCCACAATTGCGGTAAGAAGATGATGGCTGCGGCTGGTGCCGTCCTGCTCTGCGGAAGCATGGGACTGGCACAAGTGGGCCAGCAGCCGAACAGCCCGGCTGGCCAGACCCCGGGCCAGAACCCCGCTATGGATCCACAGATGAACGGCATGAACGCGGCCGGACAACCCTCGGCCATGGACAAAATGTTCGTGAAAAAGGCTTTGCAGGGCGGTATGGCCGAGGTTCAGTTAGGCCAGCTCACTTTGCAGAAAAGCAATAACGACCAGGTCAAGCAGTTCGCCCAACGCATGATCGACGACCACACCAAGCTCGGAGAACAGATGAAGCCAGTTGCCCAGCAACTCGGTGTCTCCGACCCGAATGACGTCTCCAAGAAAGACAAGGCCACCATGGCGAAGCTGCAGGCACTTTCCGGGCCGGCCTACGATGAGGCTTACATCAGAGACATGGTCAAGGATCACAAGCAGGATCTGAGCGACTTCCAGACGGAAGCCTCTTCTGGCCAGGATCAGACGGTGAAGGATGCCGCGAACCAGGGGAGCAAGGTCATCGCTCAGCATCTGCAGATGATTCAGCAGATCGCCAAGGACCAGAACGTGAACATGGCCAGCAAGTAAAATTCTCTCCTCTTTAACCTTTGTGCCCGCTTGTCCGAGTGTCTCCCGGCGGCGGGCACAACTGCGTCTGAGTACAATGAGGCAATGCGTAAATGCCTGCTTGCGCTCTCCCTACTGGTACTCGCCTGGTTCGGCGTGGCTTGGGGCGAGCGAGTGCAAGACCTGCCTGCACCCACGAATTATGTAAATGATTTTGCCAATGTGTTATCCCCGGGCACCCTGGCATCCCTCAACGCGTTATGCGCGCAGGTCGACCGCCAGGCTCACGCGCAAGTTGCGGTGGTCACCGTTAAGTCGCTTGACGGCGAGCCCATCGAAAACTTCGCCACCGCACTCGAAGACAAGTGGAAGGTAGGCAAGAAGGGCACGGACCGCGGCCTGCTGCTGATATTGGCGACCGATGATCGCAAATACCGCGTTGAGGTAGGGTACGGCCTCGAGGGTATTCTGCCCGACGGCAGGGTGGGTGATATCGGCAGGGCAATGGTGCCGTACCTGCGACAGAACGACTATGACGGTGCTGTTTCCATGGCTGTCCGGCAGATCGCCGGGGTAATTGCCGCGGATGCCGGGGTGACTCTCAACCCCGGCCCCAGGCCCACCTATGCACCAGCGCAGCAGGCGAAGCCGCTCACCCTGGGTGAAGTGCTGGTGCTGGGCGTCATTCTGCTGCTGGTCATCTTCTTCCTGGCGCGCGTCGGTGGTTCCGGCCTGCTCGGCTTCCTGATTGGTATGTTTCTGGGTGGAGGCGGAGGCGGCGGCTGGGGTGGCCGCGGCGGCGGAGGCGGCTGGGGCGACGGTGGAGGCGGGGGCGGCGGCTTCGGTGGATTTGGTGGCGGCAGTTCCGGTGGCGGTGGGGCCTCAGGCAGTTGGTAGCCGGGTGAAACTCATTAAAAAGTGAGACTCATTAAAAACAGAGCAAGATAAGGAGAACCTTGGAATGAGACGCGGGCTTTGGATAGGAATCGCGGCATTGGCGGTGGTGTTTCTGGCGCTGCTGCTGGTTTTCGGCAGCTATGTAAGTGCAAAAAATCAGATGGTCACCAAGCGGGAGGCGATCACTTCCTCCTGGAGTGAAGTCAACAATCAACTACAGCGGCGTTCTGACCTGATCCCCAACCTGGTGGAGACGGTGAAGGGCTATGCCAAGCAGGAAACTACGGTATTCGGAGATATCGCCAATGCGCGGGCTGGTTTGCTGAATGCGCATGGAGATCCGAAAGCCACCATCCAGGCGAACGGCGCACTCGACGGTGCTCTCGGACGGCTGCTGGCGTTGACCGAGAATTACCCGGATCTCAAGTCAAACGCAAACTTCCAGCGTCTTTCCGACGAACTAGCCGGGACCGAAAATCGGATCAGCGTCGCGAGAATGCGCTACAACACGAACATTCAGGACTACAACACCTTTATCGGGCAGTTTCCCAACAGTATCTGGGCAGGGTTCGGCGGGTTCCAACGGAACAACGACTACTTCCAGGCAAGTCCCGGGGCGCAAAACGTTCCTAAGGTCAGCTTCTGACGCTGGGACTCGAAAGGATGGCAGTCCCAAAGGGACGGCTGAACTTAGCCCAGGACGCAAGTCCTGGGTACCAGTGCAAAAGCTAATAAAGTCCCGTAGGGACGGCTGAAACACGCAAATCCAGTCGCCCCTCGCGGGACTTGACCCTTCTTCTAAAACCATCTCGCCATTTGCTTACGCGCGAGCGAAGGAAGCCACTGCACTCGCTTCGTCGTCTTTGACGTCGAAGACGGTGTAGAGCTTGGTGATTTGCAGCAGGTCGTGGACCTTCTTGGTCAGATTGAGCAGCTTAAGGTCGCCGCCCTGGTTGCGAACGGTAGTAAACGCGCTGACCAGCTCGCCAATTCCCGAGCTGTCAATATAAGTCACGTCACCGAGGTTGAGCAGGATCTGCTTGGAGCCTTTGCTGAGGAGATCCCTCACCGCGTCTCGCAGTTGCACACTGCCTTCTCCCAGGGTAATGCGGCCGCTACAGTCCATAATGGTGATCCCGTCCACCTGACGGGACTTGATTTTCATGCTCACGAATACTCCTCCTTAGATAGCGGAACGGGCGGTTCCTAGATGTTTGATGAGGGTTAGTTCAGTGCCGGGCTGCAATTGTCGAAAGTGTACCTCATCCATGAACGAGCGGATCAGAAAGATACCGCGTCCTGAGCCTCGTAGCAAGTTCTCCGGTGCCAGCGGGTCAGGCAGGGTCTCCGGATTCAAGCCATTTCCCTGATCGGCGATGCGAATCACCAGCGAATTCTCCGTTTGCTCAAACGAAGCGGTTATCTGCTTCTCAGGGTTGTAGGAGTTGCCATGGAGGACCGCATTGACCGCAGCCTCACGAACGGCCATGGCGACACGGTAAATCTCCTCTTCTTCAAGGCCGGCCTTTCTGGCCATCTCCTCTGCCGTTGCCTCCACGCGATTGACGCTGTCAAGCGAGGACTCAAGTGTATAGGTAACCCGGCTAGCTTGTGATCCGCCCAATTGCCTGACCTCGTGTGTCGCAAGTTTGCTTGGCCAAGGGCCTCATGTCAAGGCACATTCAGAGCTTAGCAGCCCGGCGACTCTCACTAAATGAGCTCGTACCCGGCAAAGAAGTAGCCAATTTCAAAGGCCGCGGTATCTTCTGCGTCCGATCCATGGATCGCATTCTCCTCAATCGAGGCGGCGAACTGTTTACGGATGGTGCCTTCTTCGGCGTTGGCCGGGTTGGTGGCGCCCATCAGCTTGCGTAAATCTGCAATTGCGTTCTCTTTCTCCAGCACCATCGCAATGATCGAGCCGGAAGACATAAAGGTGGTTAGCGAATCAAAAAACGGCCGCTGGGCATGGACGGCATAGAAGCCCTGGGCCTGCGACTTGGAGAGAAACATTTTCTTGATGGCGACAATTTTGAAGCCGGCCTTGTCGATTTCGGCGAGTATGGCGGCAGAGTAGCCCTTGCGGACTGCGTCGGGCTTGACGATGCTGAACGTGCGTTGCATAGCTGGGGTGGGCATCCTATTTTCCGATTACCTTGGCCAATGTTTCGCCGATGGCGGCGGGGGACTGCACGACGTGGATCCCGGCAGCGGTGAGCGCCTTCATCTTGTCGGCCGCGGTGCCCTGGCCGCCGGAGATGATGGCCCCCGCGTGGCCCATGCGGCGCCCCGGGGGTGCGGTCTGGCCGGCGATGAAGCCGACTACCGGCTTCTTCACGTGAGCCTTGACGTAGGCGGCAGCGGCTTCTTCCGCCGTGCCTCCGATTTCGCCGATCAGGATGATGGACTCCGTCTCCGGGTCCTCATTGAGCAGTTTGAGCGCGTCGACGTGGGTGGTGCCGATAATAGGATCGCCGCCGATGCCGATCGCCGTGGACTGACCGATCCCTCGCTGGGTGAGCTGATAAACAGCCTCGTAAGTGAGGGTCCCGGAGCGGGAAACAATGCCGACGCTGCCTTGCTTGTGGATGCGGCCCGGCATGATACCGATCTTGGCCTTACCGGGGGAGATCACGCCCGGGCAGTTGGGCCCGATGAGCCTCGATTTCGATGTGCTGAGTACGCTCCACACCTTAACCATGTCGTTGGTGGGAATGCCCTCGGTGATGCAGATAATCAGCGGTAGCCCTGCGTCCTCGGCTTCCAGAATCGCATCGGCTGCAAACGGTGGGGGCACGAAGATCACGGTGGCATTGGCCCCTGTGGCCTCGACCGCCTGGGCAACGGTATCGAATACCGGCCAGCCTTCATGGATCGTGCCGCCCTTGCCCGGGGTCACTCCGCCCACTACTTTGGTTCCGTATTCAGCGCAGCCCTTGGCATGGAAGGTGCCTTCCTTGCCTGTAATACCCTGCACGATAAGCCGCGTCTTTTCGTCCACTAACACCGACATAGATTGCTCCCGTTCACTTGGCCGAGGCCTTCTCTTTGGCTGCTTTGACGGCCTTGTCTGCCGCGTCCTGCATGGTCTCTCCAATGATGAAGTTGAGACCTGAATTCTTCAGGATTTCCCGTCCCTGCTCCACGTTGGTGCCTTCCAGGCGAAGAATGACAGGAACCTGCACATTGGTCTTCTTGGCAGCTTCCACTACGCCCTGAGCCAGGGTGTCGACACGCAGAATGCCGCCGAAGATGTTGATGAACACGCCCTGCACGTTCTTGTCTGAGAGCAGAATCTCAAAGGCGTGCTCGATTTGCTGCTGATTGGCGCCGCCGCCTACGTCCAGGAAGTTGGCCGGCGAACCACCGGCGTACTGGATGATGTCCATGGTCGCCATCGCCAGGCCGGCCCCGTTTACCATGCAGGCGATGTTGCCGTCGAGCTTGATGTAGTTCAGCGCGTACTTCGAGGCTTCCACTTCCAACGGATCTTCTTCCGTGGTATCGCGAAGCTCCTTGAGCTCCTTGTGGCGGAAGATGGCGTTGTCGTCGAAATTGATCTTGCAGTCGAGGGCCAGGAGACGGCCGTCGGTGGTGGTGATGAAGGGGTTGATCTCCAGCAGGGAAGCGTCGGTTTCCAGGAAGACTTTGTAGAGGCCGGTCATGAATTTGACCGCGTCGTTGATCTGAGTGGGCTTCAGTCCGAGCGCAAAAGCGAGTTTACGGGCCTGGTAGGGTTGGAATCCGACGGCGGGGTCGATGTAGGCCTTGTAAATCGCGTCGGGATCCTTGGCCGCGACCTCTTCAATTTCCATGCCGCCTGCCTGGGATGCCATAAAGACCAACTTGGCGGCGGCGCGGTCCAGCACGATGCCCAGGTACAGTTCGCGTTCGATCGGTGACATTTCTTCGATCAGGACCCGCTGCACCTTCTGGCCCCCGGGGCCTGTCTGGTGGGTGATCAGTTGCATGCCGAGGATCTTCTTGGTGTATTCCTCGGCGTCTGCCAGGGTCTTGGCTACCTTGACGCCGCCGCCTTTTCCCCGCCCGCCGGCGTGGATCTGGGCCTTCACCACGACCCCCTTGGCGCCACCGGCAAACAGCCGTTTGGCAACATCCATAGCTTCTTCCAGCGTATTCGCCACCTCGCCCTTGGGAACCGCTACGCCGTACCGCTCCAGGATGTCTTTTGCCTGATACTCGTGAATTTTCATTCGTTTGGCCTTCGGACAGAACTTCCATACTAAAGGGGATTGGGCTTGAGGGCAAAGGACTGGGGCTTCGGCCTGAATGCTTTGTGTTTTAAGGAGACGGGCTAGCCAGACTGCGAAAGAGCTTTAGCCATGTCCCGTCACTTGACAGCTTTCGCTTTCCAAACTCAGTCCCGCAGGGACGGTTGAACTTAGCCCAGGACATAGCGTCCTGGGCTAAGGTCAGCCGTCCCTGCGGGACTAAATTCGTCAATCCTGGTTCTCACACACGCTCTAAAGCCCTCGCCGGGATAGGGTATCCATGACAGCTGAAGCTGTGCCCTTCGTTGACACCGGTCCCATCGTTGAGGCCCTTCCCTTCATATCCCCGTGCCCTCCGTTGGAGAATTCCAGCATCCTGCTCGGGCGCCTGCATGACCAGCAATGCTCTAGGATAAAAACACCCATGTCCCGACTGCCGGAGCTCCTGAAATACGTGGTCGAAGATCACGGCACCCTCACGCAAGAACAGGGATGCTCAGTGCTTCGGGAAATGCTCGAGGGCGATGCAACCGATGTACAGATCGCTTCCCTGGTGACCGCGATTGCGACCCGCGGGCCCACCGTCGATGAACTATCCGGCTTCGTCCAAGCCATGCGAGCGATGAGCAAGCCGGTCCCTTTAAACGAGCAGGAGCGGGATGAACTGGTCGACACCTGCGGCACAGGAAGCGACGGCCAGGGAACCTTCAACATCTCGACTGCCGCCGCCCTGGTGGCTGCAGCATCGGGGGTTAAGGTAGCGAAACACGGCAACCGCGGTGTTACCTCCAAGTGCGGCTCAGCCGATGTGCTGGAAGCCCTCGGCATCCCAGTCGAACTATCGCCTGAGCTCGCCGTGGAGTGCCTGCGGCAGACCGGCTTCATGTTTCTCTACGCTCCAGCGCTGCACCCGGCCATGAAGCGGGTGCAACCAGTCCGCCGGGCCTTAGGTTTCCGCACCATCTTCAATTTGGCTGGCCCACTGGCCAATCCTGCCGGTGCGAAAGCCCAGGTCGTTGGCGTTTTTGCGGGTGTTGACTTGGTAGGGGAGAGCCTTGCTCGGCTGGGCGTGCGCCATGCCTTCGTGGTTCACGGGCGAGACGGGCTGGACGAACTCACCTTAAACGGCGTAAGCGAGGTGGCTGAGGTGCGGGAACACACCGTCCGCAATTTCACCCTGGAACCGGCCGACGCGGGGCTGGCGCAAGCGCCCCTCAGTGCTCTGGAGGGGTGTGACGCCATCGGCAATGCTTCAGTGATTGAAAAGATTCTCCAAGGCGAACCTGGCCCCAGGCGGGACGTAGTTCTGCTGAATGCCGCAGCAGCCCTGGTCATCGCCGGCCGCGCGCTCGATTTTGCCGGCGGTGTCCGCTGCGCCGCTGACGCGATAGACTCAGGTGCTGGTGTGCGCCTGCTCGCGGAGCTGCGGAAGTTCGACAGCCGTACCATTCCTAATTGACCGGCCGTAAGGGAGTTTTGCATTATGCCCATTCCAATGAGACGGGTCGCCGCTATTCTCCTGGCGGCGGTAGCGATCACCGCCCACGCCCAGCAGATCGTGGTGAGCAAAGATAACCGCACCATTGCCGTGACCACCAGCGCCGATGCCAATGCCCCTGCCGATACCGTAATGGTGCAAATCGGCTTTGTTTCTTATGGGGCAGACCAGGATTCGGCGTACGCGCAAGGCTCCAGGATCTCCAATGCGATTGCCGCGGCGCTGAAGGCGGCCGGCATTCCAGAGGATGCCATTCAAAGTGAGTCGCAGAGCATCACCCCGGTGCAGCAATACACCAACCAGGACTGGACCCCGGCGGAGAAGGCCGAGCGCAAGTTCCAGGTGCAGCAGGGCTGGAGCGTGAAGACCGCGGCCGCCAATGGCGCCAAGGTGCTGGACGTGGCCGTCAAGGCCGGCGCCAACCAGAGCGGGCAGATGACCTGGGGCGTAGCTGACCAGGATGCCCTTCAGGCCAAGGCCGCGAAGCTGGCGCTCGACCGCGCGCGGCAGATCGCGCAACAGATGGCCGCGGGGCTGAACGCTACCCTGGGACCGCTGGTGTATGCCAGCAATGAGGCCCCTGCGCGCGGACCCCAGCCGTTCATGAGGGCGGAGAGCATGATGGCGGCGGCGCCGGCGGCGAAAGCGGTTGAGCCGCTCAGCGTGAGCGCGCCCAAAGTTACCGCTTCCGCTACGGTTTATGCAGTGTTCAGCATTCAATAGGGTTGCGTCGTATGCTGGACAGAAGGACGCTCATACATGGCGAGATACCAGTATCGTGATCTAAAACCGACGGTCGAAGCAGAAGAGCTCTATCGCCGCTGGCTGTGCCATCTGGACGAAGAATTCACCCGCCATAAGGAATCCCGGCTTCGGGGTGAAATCGTCCGCGATGCGTTGCACCAGATTTACCTGGGCCGGCCCCACGGCGGCAAGCTCAATACCTCGCTCATCTCCGAGTTACCTGGCAACGTCCTGCAGCTTTCGTTAGACCCGGCCAATGTCACTCTCGAACCGGAGTACTACGGCGACGTGGACGTAGAGAAATACTGTGAGCGTAAGCCGCTGATCTACTTCTGGCAGATGTTCGACCGGTCGGCGCTGGGATTGAATCACTGGCTCGGTTTTCGCTTTCGCAAGATGCTGGCCAAGCACATCTTCAAACACGTGGGCAAGAACGTGAAGATCTTTCACGGGGTCGAGTTCAGTTTCGGTTACAACCTGACCGTGGAAGACGACTGCACTATTCACAAATACGTGATGCTGGATGACCGCGGCGAGCTCATCATCCGCAAAGGAACATCCATTTCCGACTACGCGGCGTTGTATTCCCACTGGCATGACTCTACGGATTCTCACGATATCGAGAACCGCACCACCGAAGTGGGCCCCGCCGCGCGCCTCACCTATCACTCTTCGGTGATGGCCGGCATCAAGGTGGGCGAAGACGCCATGCTGGGCGCGATGGGCGTCGCCACCCATGACGTGCCGCCGCATGCCATCTGGGGAGGCGTTCCCGCCCGCGAGATCAGAGTCAAGAAGTAAGTCACGGCGAAGATTGCAGAGGTACTTAGCCCTGGCCGCCGTGCTACCATCAGGCTCCAATGGCAACTCCTGAAATCGTCCTGGGGATCTGCGAATTTGTGGTGTTGCTATTCGCTCTCAGCCTCCACGAGTCAGCACACGGATGGATGGCTTCGCGACTGGGTGACCAGACGGCACGCATGCTGGGCCGCATTACCCTCAACCCCATCAAACATATTGACCCGGTAGGCACCATCATGCTGCCCCTGGTAGCCATGGTGACCCACATCCCGTTGATTGGCTGGGCCAAGCCGACTCCGGTGAACACCCGCAACTTCAAGAACTTCGTGCGCGACGATATCCTTACCACCCTGGCTGGTCCAGTCAGCAATGTGATCGGGTCCGTGGTCTCGTTACTGGTGCTGATCATCATCGCCAAGACGTCACCGGTCGGCTTGATTTCGGTCCGGTCGGTTGCCATGCGCGGCATCAGTGCGCTGGATCCGCAGCTCCTCGCGGTGAGCCCGGTGGCGTATCCGCTGTCTTTGATGTTCTACATCAGCATGCTGCTGAACCTGTTTCTGGCCGCATTCAATCTACTTCCCCTACCACCGCTGGACGGAAGCCACATCTTCCGCCATATGCTGCCTCAACGCTGGTTGCCGGTTTACGATCGTCTGGGAATCCTGAGCCTGTTTCTGATGTTGTTCTTTGGTGGTGGCGTCACCATGGCGATGGTGAATCCTGTGCTCGGCTTCTTCCGCGTTTTGCTGCTCTCGCTCTAGAGGATTTCCGTACAATCGAAGCAGTGAATCAAGACCCGAATCGTCAGCAACTGAAGCGCGTGCTGAGTGGCATGCGGCCCACCGGCAAATTGCATCTCGGCAACTACATGGGCGCCCTCTACAACTGGGTGCGCCTGCAAAACGACTACAACTGCTACTTTTTCGTAGCCGATTGGCATGCCCTCACCACCGATTACGCCGACACCTCCAACCTGCGGCAAAATACCATCGATGTAACCCTGGATTGGTTGGCAGCGGGATTGGATCCGGAGCGCTGTGTCCTCTTTGTGCAGTCCCTGGTGCCTCAGCACGCGGAGTTGCACCTGCTGCTCTCCATGATCATGCCGCTCGGCTGGCTGGAGCGGGTTCCGACTTACAAAGAGCAGCAACAACAACTGGAAGAAAAGGATCTTACCACCTACGGGTTCCTGGGATATCCCTTGCTGATGGCAACGGATATTCTGATCTACCAGGCAGACTTTGTCCCTGTAGGCCAGGACCAGGTGGCACATGTGGAAGTTACCCGGGAAGTGGCCAGGCGGTTCAACCACTTTTATCCCGGGACAGCAGCCCCCATTCTTCCTGAGCCGCATGTGTTGTTGACTCCGTCGCCCAAGCTGCCGGGCACCGATGGGCGGAAGATGTCCAAGAGCTATGGCAACACCATCCTGCTGACGGATCCGTCGCCGGTGGTGCGGCAAAAGCTCAAGACCATGCTGACCGATCCGGCGCGGGTTCGGCGGAGCGACCCCGGCAACCCCGATGTATGCCCGGTCGGTGATCTGCACAAAGTCTTTTCAACTCCCGATACTCTGGAGAAGGTCTATGCCGGGTGCCGGTCGGCGGGCATCGGATGCATCGAGTGCAAAGGCTGGGCAGCGGACGCGATCATTGCCGAACTGGAGCCCATGCAGCATCGGCGAAAGAAATATGTCGAGCAGCCGGCCCTGGTGCATGACATCCTGCATAGTGGTTCAGCGCTGGCGCGGGCCCGCGCCGAAGAGACGATGGAGCAGGTGAGGGATGCCATGCACCTGTTAAAGCCCGAAGAGGGAGAGCGCGCGCAATGAATGATGAAACGCGCGATAAAAAGCGGGAAGCTGCCGAGAGCCTATCACCCTATAGCATTAGCGTAGGGGCGGTGTACGACGGCCCGCTCGACCTGCTGCTCGACCTGATCCGCAAGCAGGACATCGACATCTATGACATCCCCATCGGCAAAATCACGGCTCAGTTTCTGGCCTACGTCGAGGGTCTGAAGCAGACCGAGGTCGATGCGGCCGCTGACTTCATTTACGTGGCCTCTCTGCTCATCCACATCAAGAGCCGCATGCTTCTTCCTCGTACTTCGGCCGAAGGAGCCGAAGGGGAGCAGGAAGATCCACGGCGGGAGCTGGTGGAGCGGCTCCTGGAGCATGAGCGCTTCAAGAATGCGGCCCAAATGCTGCTGCAGAAGCAACAGATCGAAGCTGCTACGTGGACCAACCCGGCGATCCGGCAGTTTAGTACAGAAGAGGGAGCCGAGCCTGAGATCGCGGCGGACACCGTCGACCTGGTGCGTGTCTTCCGCGAGATTTTGGACCGCGCGCGGCAGAGGCCGGTGCTGGACGTCGACGAGGATGCTGTCACCGTCTCCCAGATGCTCGACTACGTCCGCCGCCGGCTGATCATGGAGGATCGGCCGGTGTCATTGAGCAGCCTGCTCCGGAATACCCGCACCGAGCGGGCGCTTATCTGCATGTTCCTGGCTCTGCTTGAGCTGGTACGGCTACAGGCGATTCTGCTGAGGCAAGACCGCAACTTCGGCGAGGTCTACATCAAGAAGCACGCCTCGTTCGACTCGGTCGTAAATCAAGGTCTACAGGCCAAGGACGACTGGCGCTAGGCCACACTTTTCTCTCTGTCCTGACCACAGAGCCTGGGTGCCCGGGGTCTGTGGTCGGGACAGACACTTACAGCAAACCCATCCCCAAATTCACAGAACTTTCATAGTCTCGGGTGCCACAATTCATACTCCCGACCGAGGCACTTTGGTACCGTTGCCAACACCTATAAGTGTTGGAGTGTGCGCGCGTGAAAGATGGATCCTCTGCGGTTTTGACTCCCCCTAACAAGAGTTCAGTGCACGACAAAATGAACCGGAAACAGGGCAAGATCCCGATGATCATCTTCGGGCTTGTGCTGGTTGGCGGCATCGGATGGGCAGCGTCCCAATTCCTTGGCGACCTCTTCTCGGTCCCGCGTACTGCCTCGGTGATGGCCTACACCCTGCTTTGTATCGCTTTGCTGATCGCGCTCGGATTTGAGTTCGTCAACGGGTTCCACGACACTGCGAACGCGGTGGCTACGGTGATCTACACCCACTCGCTTGAACCTCACGTTGCCGTGATGTGGTCCGGCATGTGGAACCTGATCGGGGTGTTGTTGTCTTCCGGAGCGGTCGCCTTTGCCGTGGTCTCGCTCCTTCCCGTCGAGCTGATCCTCAAAGTAGGATCGGGCGCTGGATTCGCCATGGTCTTCGCCCTGCTGGTTTCGGCGATCCTCTGGAACCTGAGTACGTGGTGGTACGGACTGCCGGCCTCCAGCTCGCATACCCTCATCGGATCGATCATCGGAGTCGGCGTCGCTAACCAGTTGATGGCGGGTTCCACGGGCACATCAGGCGTGGATTGGTCGCAGGTGGGCAACGTCTTCCGCGCGCTGCTCATTTCTCCCATCGTCGGGTTCGTCCTTGCCGCTGTGTTGTTACTCGTGCTCAAGTTCGTGATCAAGGACCCGCGGCTCTTCGAGGCGCCTAAAAGCGACGCACCGCCGCCATTTTGGATTCGCTGCTTGCTGGTGCTGACCTGCACCGGTGTGAGCTTCTTCCACGGCTCCAACGACGGTCAAAAGGGCATGGGACTCATCATGCTGATCCTGATCGGCACGGTACCCACCGCGTACGCCCTGAATCACGCGGTAGGCTACGGTCAGGTCCAGGATTTCGTCGCCGTATCCGAACAAGCGGCCAAGGTGATGACTGCGCACGTTGACTCGAACGCCGTCATGGACGACCCGCGCGCCGATCTGACCGAATATCTCCAGAGCAAGAAACAGACACCGACCACGATTTTGGCGGAACGCCAGATGATCCTCGAGATCGAACATGAAGTGAACCAGTACAAGACGCTGAAGGCCGTGCCGCCCAATCAGCAGTCGAACATCCGCAACGACATGTATATCTCGAGCGAAGCTCTCCGCCTTTTCGCCAAGTCAAAGAACCCGGCATTCGACCCGGAGGAAGCCGCGGTGATGGCGAACTACAAGAAGAAACTCGATCTTTCCACCAAATTCATCCCACCGTGGGTCAAGGTAGCGGTGGCGATCGCTCTCGGCCTTGGCACCATGATTGGCTGGAAGCGCATTGTCGTGACGGTGGGGGAGAAGATCGGAAAAACCCACCTTACTTACGGCCAGGGCGCTTCGGCCGAAATTGTGGCGATGTTTACGATCTGGGCGGCGGATAACTACGGTCTACCGGTCAGTACCACGCACGTCCTCTCCTCTGGTGTAGCCGGAACCATGATGGCCAATAAGAGCGGGCTGCAGTGGTCCACGATCCGCAATATCGCAGCGGCCTGGGTCTTCACCTTACCAGTGGCGGCTCTCATGGCAGCGGGCCTCTTCTGGATCTTTGTGCAGTTTGTTCCCAAAGGGTAGCCCGACCTAAGCGAAAACAGACAAGACGAAGGCGCCTCGATCATGAAGTTCTTGATTCCACCGATCGACCGCTCGTGCCATTCACAAGCGAAAATATGGGTGCTTCGATACTATGAATCGAGGAGCCTTTTCGTTTCAGGGCCCGTTTGTTCTTCATGAGTCTAAAAGCCAAATTAGAAGCCGTGGTCTACGCAGCAGAGGAGCCGGTTACACTGGCCCAGCTCGCCGCCATTTTTGCTGATGAAGTTTTGCCGGTATTGGACCAGACGGCCGAACCAGAGGCGGAACAGATCGCCCTGACCGGCCTCGCTCCAGAAGCGAGCGACCAAGCGGCAGCCCCTGAGCCTCCAACCTCCGAACCAACAACCCCCGAATCTGGGGATACCCCGGGGTCGGAGGAACCATCCGTTGTCGCCGAAACCGGAGAGGGCGACGAAAAGAAGGCGGCCCGCCTGCGCGACCGCCAGGTCCGGCAATACCTGCAGCAGGTGCTCAACGAACTGATTGCCGACTACGCCAACAGCGAGCGGGGCATGGAAATAAGGGAGATCGCCGGTGGCTACCGCATGGCGACCAAGCCCGAATATCACGACGCGGTGCGTGGCTTTGTGAAGAGCCTGAAGCCGCCCATGAAGCTCTCCCTGCAGGCCCTGGAGACACTGGCGGTGATTGCCTACAAGCAGCCGGTCACGGCGCCAGAAGTGAGCGAAATCAGGGGAGTCGACTCCGGCGGGGTACTCGGCGGCCTGGTTAGCCGTAAGCTGATCACCACGGCGGGCAGAAAGCCAGTGATTGGCCGGCCCATCCTCTACAAAACCACCAAGGAATTTCTCCTCCGCTTCGGGCTGAAAGACGTGAACGATCTGCCCAGCATGGAGGAATTCGAAAAGATGGCGGGCGAGCTGGCCGAGTCAGAAGCTGAAGGCGAAGCCCAGGATGTCGTCAATCTCTCTTCCGAAGCGGCAACTCCTGCGGAGTGGGCGACCCCTGTCGAAGAGGGCCAGCAAACGGCGGAATCCTCCGAAGAGAGCACTGCACCCTCCGTGGAAGCCGCCTCGTCGCCTGAAGAAGCCGCAGCTGAGCCGCAGACAGAGCACCAGGCATGACCGCCAGCCAGGAGCAAGAGGGCGAGCGCAACGAGCAGCGCTTGCAGAAAATCGTTGCCGCTGCCGGCATCGCATCGCGGCGCAAGGCGGAAGAACTGATTACCTCCGGCCGGGTGCAGGTCAACGGGCAAAAAGTGACCGAGCTGGGCTCGAAAGCAGACCCGGACCACGACCATATCCGCGTGGATGGCAAGCTGCTCAAGAAACCGCAACAATTCCGCTACTTCATGCTCAACAAGCCCAAAGGCGTCGTCACCACCGTTTCCGATCCCGAAGGACGCCCGACGGTAATGAAGTTTTTCGCCCGCGCCGGCACCCGCGTGTTTCCTGTTGGCCGGCTGGACTACCAGAGTGAGGGCTTGCTGCTAATGACTAACGACGGCGAGCTGGCCAACATTCTGACCAGCGCCGCCTCCAAGGTGGAGAAGACCTACCTGGTGAAAGTGAGCGGCAAACCAACCGAGGCAGTGCTGGAGCAGCTGCGCCGCGGCGTGATGATTGAGCGTGGCCGCCGTGGAGAGCGCGAAGGCCGCGTCATGACCCAGCCGGCCAGCATCAGCCTGGTCCGCGACACCGACAACCCCTGGTACGAAGTAATCCTGACCGAAGGCAAGAACCGGGAAATCCGCAAGATGTTCGAAGAGGTAGGCCATTTTGTCGAGAAGGTCAGGCGGGTGGGCTTCGGTCCCCTGATCCTCGACGTCAAACCGGGTGAAATGCGCGAGCTGAATGAAGAGGAAGTGAGCCAGCTGAAGCGAGCCGCGCGCAAGAGAGCCCCATCACAGGGACAGCCTCAAAAGCCGGCGCGCCGTCCCAGATCAGGCCCGGCCACGCTGCCCCGGCCAACCCGCAAGCGCGCCCGGCGTCCGTAGCCTCGTCTGACGGAGGGATGTTGCAGCCAGCCCAGGCCCACTATGACGTGCTCATCGTGGGAGCTGGCGCTGCCGGCTTGTTCTGCGCCGATGCAAGCTGGCCGCGGCGGCCGTCGTGTTCTTCTACTCGAACATGCCCATCGCATCGGGAAAAAGATCCTGATCTCTGGTGGAGGCCGCTGTAATTTCACCAATCTGCATACCACCGCAGAAAACTTCCTTTCCGCGAACCCGCACTTTGCCAAGTCTGCGCTAGCCCGCTACACCCCTGCTGATTTCCTGGAGCTGGTAGAAAAACACCACATCCCCTGGCACGAGAAGACGCTGGGCCAGCTCTTTTGCGATCGGGCAGCCAGCGACGTTGTTTCCATGCTGGAGAAGGAATGTGCCGAGGCCGGCGTTACCATCCAAGTGGCGACTCCGGTTCGACAAGTTAGCCACCATGAAGGTTTCCACTTAAAGACTGATAGCGGCGTGCTCTCCGGGCGATCTCTGGTGATCGCCACTGGAGGCCTTTCCATCCCCAAGATGGGCGCCACCCCGTTTGGCTACCAGGTCGCGCAGCAGTTCGGCTTGGATTTGCAACCATGCAGGCCTGCGCTGGTGCCGCTTACTTTTGCTCCAGAAGATCTCAACCGGTACGCCGCTCTAGCCGGGATTTCGGCAGAAGCAATCGCCACTGCCGGTTCGGGGCGCTTTCGCGAAAAACTGCTCTTCACCCATCGCGGCCTCAGCGGGCCGGCCGTACTGCAGATCTCTTCTTACTGGCAACCTGGTCAGCCGGTGGTGTTCGACCTGGCGCCCGGCCGGGTTTGGACTGATCCACTCCGCGCGCAAACATCGCAGCGCGATCTATCCGCCGCACGAGCCGCACTGCGCGTCGTTCTTCCGCATCGCCTGGCCGACCGCTGGCTGGCGTTACAGCCGCCGGCTGCGTGGACCAACCAGGGCATTGCAGAGGCGGAGAGCGCTCTCCATCGCTGGACCGTTTATCCCGCAGGGACCGAGGGCTACGAAAAGGCTGAGGTGACGGCAGGCGGAGTCGATACAGCGGAGCTGAGCGCGCGAACCATGGAAAGCCGCAAAGTTCCGGGACTGTATTTCATCGGAGAGGTGGTCGATGTCACCGGGCATCTCGGCGGCTTCAACTTCCAGTGGGCCTGGGCCTCAGGCGCGGCCGCGGGGCGCGCGCTGGCGAGCCTCTAAACTCACCGCGTCATTTGCGGGACGGGACGATAGGCAGCCTCAGGAATCTCTGCCAGCCTCGATTGCCATACCTGTTCGCCCAGCCCGTAGAACTGGCAAAAGCTCATGATGAGCGGCCGCCACTTATCCGGGTCAATGCGGTTCTCAGCTCCGTCCATCAGGATCCGTTCGTCGATATGCGCGCGCACGATCCTCACTTCAAATGCGAGCGCGGTGGTGGGCTTGTCCGGCCGATTGCCGAAAGGATGCGTACTCTCCAACACAGCTTCGAGTTGCACCGGGCATTCAGAGACGCACTGCGCACTGACCAGGTCCGACCTACTGGCGCTAAGACCGGCAGCACCGAGCTTGTCTTTTTCGTGGCGGTATCCCATCGCCACCTTGTGTGGAGGCACCGGATCTGAGCCCGTGAGGCGGGCTAGCCGATTTACCGCGGCGACCTCGTCAATGGAAGGCAGGTTCAGAACGCATTCCTTTTCCCGAAGGATGTTTTGCGCGGTATGGGATCGGGCTCCCAGGCCCAGCATGCAATTCCAGCCGAGCCACCACGCGGAGGACATAGGTGCAACATTGGTAGTTCCGTCAAGGTTCCGGGTGCTTATCAAAACCACCGGAGTGCCGAAATAAAGAATCGAGGGTGCGACGTTGATATGCATGTATTCAGGTTGCATCGGACATGCTTGGGCGAACTATCCGGTTCTTGCGCTCGCATGCGAAACAATGCCCCGGATTCCCACTTTATTGGCAACAAATCCCCGGGTGGCCCACATCTCGCTCGTTTTTCGCGAGATGTGGGCCACCACAGGTCTAGACCTTAAGTGTTGATAGTGAGCCGAATGCTTTCGGTTGAGCGCAGTGGTATCCCACATCTCGCGAAAAACGAGCGAGATGTGGGCCACCCGGCATCAACTTGAGCGGCACGGCTACGCCCTGAACCCAGGCTCGGCGAACCAAAGGCTGACCGACCAAAAAACCAGGATCAACAAATAAATAAAAATCCGAAAGAACGAAAAGAAAACATAATCCCGCATCTCGCGGCCAGTAGTGAAATACCCGCCTCCCGCGAGCAGGGCTGCGGAGTACACACCGAACCCAAAGCTGATGGCGGCAACGTGGCTGCGCCAGGAGAGCCGCAACGGACGAAGCAGAAAAGCAAGCACGATCGTCCACTCGACCATCACCACAGAGAGCAGGAAGTGCATCAGTACCAGGATCGTGCGTAGGGACGAGTGGCCCGACGGCGCCAGGCGCATCACGATGAGAATCCCGCTCGCGACCAGCAGCACGGGCACGGTGAAGCGCCGGATGCCTCCCAGCGGCTGGAGGCAATTCCAGCTAAGCTCGGCCAGCACGGCACACTGCAAAAGAACATCCGTGAGGTCGATGATCATGGTCGCAAACAGCGGAGCAGGATGACCGGAGAGTCGCAATGCGGCGACCAGCCCTACCGAGCGCACCACGTAAAAGACGATCAGTAGCGTGAACCAGGGGAACCGCGCTACACGCTTGCGCTTGAAGAGTACGGCGAGAAGTACGAGGTGTCCGAGGAGCCCCGCGGCCCAGATCAGGTGGTTGATCATCAATCCTTTTTCAATTTGAAAATCATGGCTGGCCGATCCCTGTACGTCGCGAGTTGCCATGCCTCAAACCCGCACTTGGCGGCAACTCTGATCGAGGCTCGATGCTCCGGGTGGATGAGGCAAGCGAAGTCGTTCGATCGAAAATGTTTTTGCCCCCAACTCAACGCAGCCCGGGCGGCTTCTGTTGCATATCCTTTCCCGTGTTTAGCCGGAGCCAGAACCCAGCCCAGTTCGGGGATTGCTCCCAGTGCCGGTTGCATATCTCGCTTGAAATCCCCAAAACCAACTTCCCCCACAAATTCCGCTGTCTCTCTTTCCTCGACTACCCAATATCCAAACCCAAGAAGAGACCAATGACCGAAATACCGCAGAAAGCGTGCCCAGCACTCCTCCACGGAGAGGGGCTTACCGCCCATGTATCGCAACACGGAGGCGTCTCCCCAAAGCGCGCTGGTATGCGCAAAGTCATCCAGGGTGTGCCCCCGCAGCCTGAGCCGCTCGGTCTCAACGACGGGAACATCCAAAACACGGGGCAGCGAGCAAGTCACCTGTCCAGTCTAAGACGCGATCTTCGCTTTTCAGCTCAGGAAATCGCGTCCTCCGAGTACGCTGCCCCAACCCCCGATGACGCAGTTTGACGCAGGGAATCTCCTCGCATTGGTCCGCTCCGAAGGGATTTGACCGCGCTGGCACTGCTGCGCCGCTAACGCCTCATTGCCAGGCCTGCCGGTAGATCCGCTCGATCTCTTCCGCTGTCGGGATCCGAGGGTTGTTCTGCGGAGACCCCGACGCGAGCGCCTGGGCGGCCATGGTGCTTACCAGTGCAACGTATTGCTCTTCCACAATGCCAAACTGTTTAGGCGAGGGGACCTGTAACTCCGCATTTCGCTCGTACAGCGCGCGCGTCAGCCGATCGACCGCGGCCTGATCGCTTTCATGCGCCTGCGCTACCCCCATGGTGCGAGCACATTCCGCATAACGGTCCAGGGCGGCCTCTGCCGAGAAGGCCGTGACTGCCGGCAGCAGCATCGCATTGGAGAGTCCATGCGGAATATGAAAATGCGCCCCCAGCGGCCGGCTCATTCCATGCACCAGCGCTACGCTTGCATTAGAAAAGGCAATGCCCGCCTGGGTCGCCGCGAGCATCATGGCTTCCCGAGCCGTCACGTTGCCAGGATGGTGGAAGCAGGTTGGCAGCTCTCTCCAGATAGTCTTCATCGCCGACAGAGCGAGCGCGTCAGTAAACGGATTCGCCTTACGGCTAACAAACGCCTCGATCGCGTGGGTCAATGAGTCCGTGCCTGTATCCGCAGTAAGCCGGGCCGGCATGCTCATTGTCAATTCGTAGTCCACCACAGCGGCAGAAGGCAACAGGGTATCCCCGGCGAGCAGCAACTTCTCTCCCCTCTCCACGTCCGTAATCACCGTAAACCGTGTGACCTCGGATCCGGTCCCGGCAGTCGTGGGGATCGCCAGGTGCGGCGGGCCGGCCAACGGAATTTCATGTGGGACGCGATAGTCTCTCACCCGCCCGCCATTGGCGGCGAGCATGCCGATCGCCTTTGCCGTATCGATCGGGCTGCCGCCGCCCAGGCTCACCAGGCTGTCGTGTGCGCCTTCCACGAACCTGCGCACTCCTGCATCCACCACCGTCGTCGTCGGATCGGGCACCGTCTCATGGAAAATTTCACAGCGCAAGCCTGCGTCTCTTATCTGTCTGGCCAGCCGCTCAGCGAGCTGAGTCTTCAGCAGAAAAGGGTCGGTCACGATCAAGGGACGCTTACCCCGTAGCCGATGAATCAGCGCCGCTACGGTCGCGAACGCCCCACCCCCAATCTTTAGAATGGGGGGAATCTTGATCTCAGCTGTCATTGTCGTCTCGTGGGGCATCTGTGCCTCTCAGGCCTTTTCTTCGCGATGTACCACGCCGGGAAGCCCCAAAACCCCGTCTTTTCAACGGCAGCAGGCGGCAATCACACGGTTGGTGTATTGTTCCCAGCCGATTTCAACCGCCTAATTACGGTAGTACCTTGCCAGTCAATGGCGAAACTCGAGCACATCGGGCATTTTACGCACCCATGCAGGGACCTCACTGCTTGCGAATTGTCTCACGCAGCTGTTGGGCACGGTCTCCTTCATGCGGAAGGAAACGATGGCATTTTCTCTGATCGAGTTAGACACCCGCCCCCTGGGCGTCACGGGTACTACTCCGTGTCCGGTCAACCTGACCAGGCTGAAAGGCCTGGATATAAGCGCACGCTATCACGCAGACCGTTGCGGAGGCGACTTCTTCGACGGAGTGACGATTGGTTTCCGCCTGGTGTTTCTGTTGACCGATATTGCCGGTCCGCGAGCGGAGACCCATGCCATTGCCGCCGAAGCGCAAGTGGCCTTCCGGCAGCGAGCTAAGGAGTTATTCGGGGCCGCCGACGCCAACGAGTCGGATGCCATCGCTACCCTGGCGCACGATGTGAATCGGTCGCTGATGGAGGCCGCGAATGGGGTACGTTTTGCACCGACCTTCTTAGGGTGTTTCAACACGACCCTTGGCATTTTGACCTATTGCAACGCGGGCCGCGTTCTCGCCGTGTTTCGCGATACGACGAGCGCGTGTGTTCTCGAGCGCGGTGGGGTCCCACTGGGACTTTTCACGCACGTCACCTATGAACCCGCGGTCCTGGCCTTTGAATCGCAGGATAAGCTGTTGCTGGTGACTAAGGGAGTCACGGAGAGCCGGCGCGGGGCTGCTGAATTTGGCGTGAAGCGCATCGAGCGGGTGCTCGAGCATTCCAATGGGGACTCTGCTTCTCAGATCTGCGACAACGTTCTGCGCGAGGCCTATGACTTCGGCAACCACCCCTGGTCCAAGGTGTACGACTTCCTCTTTACCCGCCGGCAGCGCAGCAGCGAGGATCTGACCGCGGTAGCGCTCGTCCGTCGCTAACACCCGTGAACGGCGTGAGTCCCGCAGGGACGGCTGAACTTAGCCCAGGACGCAGCCCTGGGTTGGCCTGCGACGTTGAGTAGTCCCGCAGGGACGGCTGAAAATTATCCGGCACATAGTTTGAGTTCAGGAAGTCGAGAATCAATCGCGAGATATTTCGAAAATCGTAGCTGGGAAACCTTCCAGCCGTCCCTGCGGGACTTAATCATGTCTCATGATGTACCCAGGACTAGCGTCCTGGGCTAAGTTCAGCCGTCCCTGCGGGACTGTTTGTGTCCTTGAGATACTGCTTCAAGTCACTGGGCAAACCGCCGGAAGAAGCTATCCGCTTTCCACTCCGGGCGTTGATCAGCATCAGCAACCCGCAGCGCCAACTTGGCAAGGATCGCATCGAACTGCGCCGCGGCCGCGAGGTCAACCGGCTGGCTCAGATCATCGGATGGGCCATGGTAGCGCTCGGCGTACCAGGCTTTGAAGGTCTTTGCTTCCGGCGTGCCAGGCACCCAGCCGAACTTGAATGCAAGCGATGGCACACCCTTCTTGATAAAGCTGTACTGATCGCTGCGGATAAAACGATTGTGTTCCGGCTCCTTATCGGCTTGTATCTGCACCCCCGCTTCGCCGGCAACCGCGCGCACGTCGTCTCCCAGGGTTGACTCGCCCAGGCCCTGCACTTCAAGATACTTCAAAGGAAACAGTGGAAGATACATATCCATGTTGATGTCGGCAACGATCGGCCCGGACACCGTAGGATGGGCAGCAAAATATTGAGACCCAAGTTCGCCCTTTTCTTCCGCGGTGACCGAGAGAAACAAAATCGAGCGCTTTGGTTTAGCCCCCTTCATAGCACGAGCAATTTCGATGAGGGAGGCATCGCCTGAGGCATCGTCCATCGCGCCGTTGTAGATACGGTCGCCTTTGACCGGCTCGCCGATGCCGAGATGGTCAAGGTGCGCACTCACCACCACGTACTCTTTTTTAAGCTGCGGGTCAATCCCCGGTAGAACACCCACCACGTTCTCGGACTTCACCTCCGAACGCGTCATGCCTACCTTTGCGTTCACCTGCACCGCCAGAGGAAAGTGTGGCAGTGGCTTATCTTCGTTGAGGGCGGTAAGAATCTCCTGAAAGGTGTGCCCGCTCCCGGCGAAAAGCATTTCTGCTTGTGCGGGATTGAATAAGATGCCCAAGGGGAGTGGAGGCGGGGCGTCCTTACCCGGGTCGGCGAGTTCCATGCGAGGCTGGAACCGTGATGCTGCTATGCGCGACCACGGCACTTCTGCGCTCTTGGGATTCTGGATGGTAATCGTGCCGATGACCCCTGCCTTCGCCAGCGCCTTCCGCCGCTCTTCCCCTGACTGGTAATGCGCTTTAACCGGGCCCGGCATGTCGCTCGGCCCACCCGTGACGAAGACGACAATTTTGCCCTTCACATCCTGGCCTGCCAGATCGTTGTAGTGCAATTCAGGCACTGTGAGCCCGTAGCCGACAAACACCGCGCTCCCTTTCACATTCTCTGCTGCGTGGGAACTTACGCCCAGGATTGCATCGTCCCCCAGCTTCACCGGTTCCACTTTGCCCTCGTGCACCAAGGCGAGAGAGCAGCGGCTCTCGTCCAGCGTCACCACCTGGAAATCTATCGGCTGGCGATAACGATCAACCCCAGCCGGCTCCAAACCCGCGGCCCGAAATTGCTCCGCCATATAAGTCGCGGCCTTCTCGAAGCCCTCGCTGCCGGTCCCTCGGCCTTCGAGGCTATCGCCGGCAAGAAACTGAACGTGGGACCACCAGAGTTTGCCCATCGCGTTCCAGTCAGGGCTCTGTGCGAGCGCAGCGCCGCCGGCGAGAATCAGTGCCAGGCAGACCTTCATCCAGTTTGCGAATTTCACCAACGAACACCTCACTCCTGCGAATGTAACTCAAAAAAAAGGACGCTCCCCTAAGGGAGCGCCCTTTTTCGCCGAGCCCTGCTCTAGCGCGATTTAGACCGGGCGGGAAATAGCTTGGCGCGCCGCGCTGTCCACTCTGCCGAGGAGAAGAGATCCGGTCCTATTTCGATCAGGCGAGGAATCATATTAAAGACGGAGACCTGGCTCCACAGCTTTCCCTCACGCGTGCGCAATCCCTTCTCATTCAGGTCGCTGGCTATGTTCGAAAAGGGGAAGTCCTGGACGATGAGATCCATCATCTGGGTGAGCACCATACGCTCGCGGGGATGGAACTCCAACCGTTGGCAATCGTCCGAGATGCGAAGACCATAGGGAATATCTTCGCTGAAAGCGCCCTCCGAGGGTGCTTCATCCCCGGGCAGCTCGCGCCGCCACTCTATCGACACCAATTGCCATCCGGCGGCCGTCCGCTGCTGCATCAGGGACGGGCTGAATGGCCCGGAAATAACATCGCGTATCCGCTCAAAGTGCGCCATGGAGTCGCCTCACAATGTATTGTGCACGCACATGAGCAATTAACGTGCCGCTACAGCAGCCAGGCAAGCACTTTCAACCAGCGTACTTTCAGCGACTTGTATGGAAAGGAAATTTCACGGCAAGCCGGCCTGTGTGCGAAATCGTAAAACCGCTGTTCACCTACGGACACAACGGTCGCCTGCAGAAGGTTCAATCCCATGGCTAGGTCGGAGGGAATCGGACGGTGTGCCCGATGTTCGCCAACGAGCGTACTCCGGAAATCCGGGGGAAGCCCTTCAATCGCTTTTGTTCTATCACCGCATTGCAGAGTCTCTTCCACCTGTGTACCGTTACCCTGCCATGGTGTTTGCCGATCTCGATCTTTCCCGGCGACTCGAGCGTGCCGAAGGGCAGGCGTGCCTGGAGTTTGCAGAATCGCGCCATCGTCTTGATCCGGCGCGCGGGGCCGCCTGGATGCAGTGCGCGGGCGCAAACGTCGTCTTCGATGGAGTTGACTCCCCCACAACTCAAACTTTCGGATTAGGACTCTTTGAGCCGTTGACCCCGGGATCCCTGGACAAGATTGAGCGCTTCTTCCAGGACCGCGGAGCCGCCGTGGTGCACGAGGTGAGCCCCCTGGCAGGTATCCCAACGCTTGATTTACTATGCGCGCGAGGCTACCGGCCGATCGAACTCAGCAGCGTGATGTACCGCCCAGTCGACCGGCCCGGCACCAAAGAAAATAGCGCGGTAACCGTGCGCGTGGCCGGCCCCCAGGAATCCGCACTATGGGCGGAAGTCAGCGCCCGCGGATGGGCGCATGACAATCCGGACCTCCGCGGCTTTCTTGAACAATTCGGGGCTATCGCGTTTACCCGTCAGCAGAGCGTACAGTTCATCGCCGAACTGGAGGGCCAACCCGGAGCAGCGGGCGCCCTGAGTCTCCACGACGGGGTCGCACTCTTCGTTGGAGCGGCCACTGTCCCGGAGATGCGCCGGCGCGGTCTACAGGCAGCCCTGCTGGAAGCCCGCATGCGCTATGCCTTCGAACAGGGCTACCCGCTCGCCATGATGGTGACGGAGGCGGGCAGCCAGTCCCAGCGCAACGCCGAACGCCAGGGCTTTCGCATCGCTTACACCCGCACCAAGTGGCGTCTCACCTAGCTGCCCTCAGAAAAACCAAATTTATCTTGGAACCGCCGCCGCACGGTGGACGTATGACAATCCATCAGCCACGGTGTAGAGTGTCTACATCCTGGGACCAGCAAAGGACGGGAGCGACCATGAATCCTTTTCGATGGCTGCGCAATGCCCTGCGGCGCAAGCATGATTTGCATGACGAGCTGGAAAGCCATCTTAAGATGGCCATAGCCGCTCGTGTGGCCCAGGGCGACACTGCGGAGCACGCCCGCACCGAGGCCCTCCGCGAATTCGGAAATGTACCCTTGATTGCGGATGTAACCAGGGAACGCTGGGGCTGGCTTCGGCTGGAGCGCACCCTGCAGGATCTGCGCTACGCCCTGCGAACGCTTGGCCGCGATCGCAGTTTTACTGTAGTTGCAGTGCTGATCCTGGCCCTCGGCATTGGCGCCAACATTGTCGTGTTCAGCGTAGTGAATACCATCCTGCTTCGGCCGCTGCCCTTTCGCGATGCGCAGCAACTGGTGTGGATCGCCGGGAACAATGGCGTGGGTGGACTGTCCGACACCGCTTATCGCGTGGATTGGTGGGAAGCCTATCGTCGTTACAATCAATCCTTCCAGAACGTCACCGGCTTTGTGCCCTATTTAACCCTCGGTGAAACCAAGCTGATGAATCGCGGTGAGCCGAAGCCAGTATCCGGGATGTGGGTGTTGCAGGACTTTTTCCCCACCCTCGGTGTTCAGCCTTTGCTCGGCCGGCAGTTTGCGCCCGAAGAGGCAGTCAAGGGTGGGCGGCCCGCCGTGATGCTGAGCTATCCGTTTTGGCTGAGACAGTTCAACGCCGATCCGGCAATTGTCGGCCAGACCATCACTCTCGGTAAAGATGCGCGGACAGTGGTGGGTGTGCTGCCGCCGGATTTCGATTTTGGCGCAGTGTTCGCGCCCGGCACCAAAATGGACTATTTCATCCCCGCCGTGCCCGATGACATCCGCCATTGGGGACACGTCTTTGCGCTTGTCGGCCGATTGAAGCCGGGGGTCACCGCTAGCCCAGGCGCAAGCGGAAGCAAACACCCTCTTTCCCCAGCTGAGGACATCGCTCAAACTGGATGGAGACACCGATTACAAGACGACGTTGACCAGCCTTAAAGATGAGGTGAGCGGAAAGCTGCACCGCTCGCTCCAGGTGCTGTGGGGCGCTGTTGGGCTGATCCTGCTGATCGTTTGCGTCAATCTATCCAACCTGCTGCTGGCGCGTGCAGCTACCCGGAGTAAGGAATTTAGTCTGCGCATGGCGCTGGGTGCTGGACGCGCGCGGTTGATGCGGCAGCTGTTGACCGAAAGCGTTGTGCTTTCAGGCACGGGAGCGTTACTCGGGCTCGCGTTCGCGTACGCATCCATCCGCTATCTGGCGAACCAGGGATCGATTGCGTTGCCCCTGCTGAGCATGGTGCGCGTGGATACCTCAGCCTTGATGTGGACTGTGCTACTTGCATTCTCCGTAGGGCTGCTCTTCGGGTTGGTACCGGCATGGAAGATGTCGAGAGGTAGTCTGCTGGAATCGCTCAAGGACTCAGGGCATGGCGCCAGCCAGGGTAGGAAACACGAGCGGCTCCGCGGCCTTCTGGTGATCTCTGAAGTTGCGCTGGCCTGCGTGCTCCTGGTTGGCGCGGGGCTGCTCCTGCGAAGTTTCCTGCGCCTGACGAACATTGCTCTTGGCTTCCGGCCACAGCAAACCTCGGCTATCAAGATGGACTACACCACCGACTACAACAACGGTGGCAGTGCAACCAAACGAGCAGCCATCTTCCAGGAAGCTCTACGTCGAATCAGCGCTATTCCCGGAGTGGAAGCAGCCGGCATCTCCGATAGCCTGCCGCTGGAACATGGCCGCAGTTGGGATCTGCGTGCCAAGGGAGTCCCCGAAAAAGAGGGAGATAACAAGGACGCGTTTGTCTACATCGTGACCCCGGGGTATTTCGAGGCAATGGGCATCCATCTGCGCCAAGGGCGCGACTTTACCTGGGAGGATTCGCCTAAGAGCCAACCGGTGATCATCATCAACCAGGCCGGGGCGCGGCGCGAGTGGCCGAACCAGGATCCCATCGGCAAGTTGGCGCAGGGCATCGGCGATGGTGACACGCGTGTGGTCGGTGTAATCGACGACGTCCGTGAGACCAGTGTCGAAGCGGGACCGAGCCCCCAAGTGTATGTACCGGTCACTCAAGGAGAACCAGGCAAGGCCGAGGTCGTGTTGCGATCCAGGCTGCCGGTCGAGGTGCTTGCTCCTGCGGTGATGCGCACCCTCCGGTCGTTGAACCCGGAGCAGGCAGCAGTGGAGCTGCGGCCAATTCAGTCGATCGTGGATCACGCGACCTCGCCCCGCCGATTCTTCGCGATCCTCGTGGGCCTGTTCGCAGGGCTGGGCCTGCTGCTGGCATCACTTGGAATTTATGGTTTGATCTCGTATTCAGTAGCCGGGCGCACGCACGAAATCGGTATTCACATGGCTTTGGGCGCAACCCGGGAGCGGGTGCAGCTGCGTGTCATGTGGGAGACATTGCGCATGGCCCTGATAGGCATTGCCCTGGGCACGATTGCATCCTACGCGGCGGGGCGGGCGATCAGTTCCATCCTGTTCAACACGGAACCAGGCGATCCCGCAACCTTTCTCATCATGATTGCCTCCCTTACACTGGTCGCCCTGGCCGCCGGTTATCTGCCTGCGCGCCGAGCCTCACGCACCGAACCTACCGTGGCGCTCCGAGGCAGTTAGCCCGGAGGAGGCGCCGCTGGTGCCTTACCCACCGAGCATGGCTGGAGTTTGCATTCCTCTGTAGGGACGGGAAGCGTCTTCCGCGACCCCGGTGCACTCACGTTTTCCTCATCGCCGATGTTGAAGAGAGGTGTGCCTTTGGGCAGGTTCAGTCGGCCATCGACCAGGTAGGCAACGACCACTCCGCCCGTAACTTCGGGCGCCAGAAAGGCCATGGGCAGGAGATACTTCTTGCTCTTGACCAGCGACTCGGCAACACCGTCCACTGGATGGCTGCGAGGAATGTTGCCGGGTACCTGCTCAATCACAAACGCGGTCATGTTGACCTCGGGATTTTTCTTGCCGTAGCTGACCAGCGAACGGGCCACCTGTTTCGGGGTCATCAGGCCAACATCAGCGAGAAAATTACGGTGGATCGCGTGCGGCAGGTAGATGTCGAGAACCACCCGAGAGAAGTCAGCGCAGTTGTGGAACAGAATGTTGAAGTGGCCGACATTGCGGCGATCGTTGAAGATGTCGATGAAGCGCTGGTCTTGCGCCGGTGTGCTATCCACCTGGAAACCATGAATGGTCCGGTCATAAGACTCACCTACTAATTCGGTCCACTCGCCTTTTGGGGTCCCGCCATGGCGGTTATCCGGCGCGAGAGCGAGGAGATGTTTCTTGCGGTAGACGTCGCGCAGGGCAGCGACCTGTTGTTTGTCCACTATCGCGGGAATGTCGCTGGGCGAATCAACCGCGTAGAGATAACCAACTAGTGGAATGGCGAGCCAATCATAGCCGTCGATCTTGTGGTAGCGGCTGATGACGACGCCATATTCCCCGTCATGACAGCGCCGAAGCATGGTGGGTGTATCGGCGCAGATATGGTTGAAATAGACGGCTGCGTGGCCGGTAGGGTTCAGCGCACCAAATTCACCATAAGGTTCTTCCATAAAGAGCGCCACCGAAGCGTGCGCATACGTCACCGCTCCCGCAAGCAGGCAGACAAAAAAGATCCTGGCCCAGGTTCTAATTCCCATAAGCTTATATAACTTACCCACCGGATTCGACAAAGCACTAACCTCCCGCCGGAACCTCTCCCGATAAGATGCGCTTTAGCCTCTTGAGTGCGGGGATTACCGCAGTAACTTCCTTCTTAGCTGCGCGGATCCGCCATGCGACCCATAAATAGGACGCTGGCGGAACGATTGTCGCGAATGATGAAAACAAATGGATGATCGGCACGGAAAACGGGTGGTGGTGCCTGCGGAGCGCGCATTGCCAGAGCCCTCATCGTCACTGCTGTCGCCGCTGCGGCTTCCGTTCCTTCTTCGTTCACATCGACGTAGGCCTTGTGGATTACCTCTGAAATGGCGAAATCCCGATGCCCCGTCATCCCCGCAAAATCCGCGCTCGAACTAAACGCCTGGGGCATTCCCATCGCGCTGAGCGTGGAGCCAAGCTCAAACTGTTGTGTCATTTTGAACTTGGGAATCGTCACGATGACTTTGGATACTGTGGCCAGTTGGACCAGCCATTGCTGCAGGTTGGAGTCAGTCAGCGATTGCTCCAACGCAGGCAGGCCGCCAGGATCTTTGGGCAGAAACACGATCATGGACAGTTCCTTGCTCTTGTAGGGCACTTCCAGGATTTGAAAGGTACCTCCGTCGAAATAGCTGAAACTGCCTTCGCGGTGCATCAGAGGCGCGGTCGTTGTCTGTTCCTTGGATAGATGGAAATCCTCATCCTTGGTCTGTGCCTTGTCGAATTGCGTCTCCCAGTCACCTT
Source organism: uncultured Acidobacteriaceae bacterium (assembly GCA_963830325.1). GTDB lineage: Bacteria > Acidobacteriota > Terriglobia > Terriglobales > Acidobacteriaceae > PALSA-350. Next base: position 82,023 of record CAWHMV010000016.1, on the reverse strand, counting down.
TGAAATAGATCGCGTTGGTCAGCACCAGCCGCGTATCCGATCTCAGCGCACCGGGCTGCAAGAGGTCTTTGATCTTGTCCTGGGTCTTTTGCTCCACCCATTGGTTGATGGTCAATCGCGCCGCTTCCGTGGCGCCCTTGAAATTTACCTGGTTCAATCCCGCACCATAATCGGTCTTAAGCAGGTTGAGAAAGTCATCGAGAAAGGTGTAGCCCTGCTGGGCCCAGAGAGCGTTGGCCACGCTTAGCTGGTAGCCTTCATGCGCCGCGTTGAGGTCACTCAGCAGTGCTCCCATGGCGGGATGCAGCTTGTCCGGTGGCAGCGTGAAGTGCAGTGTTTTCGCCATCTCGGAGGCTGTGCCGCCGCGAGCCCCCGCATAAGCCATGGCTAGAGCGGTCGAAATGCTTTCCGGCGAGAAAAAGAGATTGCCCCTCTGATTCCGCAACCGCCCGTAGAGCGCAACGGCGAAAATATTGTTGCCTTTGACCACTGTCGTCCGGTCAGTCGCGGCCACCGCCTTCATCTCCGCTCCTGACGCACCCGGCGTTAACACCAGGCAAGAAATGAGTAACGAAAATAGAAGTTTCATACGGACCCACCTCAGGATGTGCCACCATTGCGGCCTTTCGCTTGCCACGTCCGTCACCCGATCATAAGCCTAAGCTAACCCTTAAGAGGTTGGGGAAGAATGTCGAACGAAGGGCACGGCTTCAGCTGTGCCGTAAATGGCCTGCGCGCTTGACGGCTTTAGCCACTGAGGTACGCTTTTCGAGAAATATAGGGCGAAGTCATATTACCGCTGGAACGGAAGACAATATGTCTGGGTTCCTGGACGCTGGGTGGCGCCACCGCGGCCTCGCGCAATCTGGGTCCCCGGCCGATGGGTCCCTCGCGGTGGTGGCTGGGTCTAAGTCAACGGGTATTAGCGCTAGAGCCAATAGCTGGAGCACGTGTAGAATTCGACAGCTACCCGGAGGAGCTACCAATGAGCGAACCAAAGGCCGATCATATTTTGCAGGTAGGTACCGGCTTCTGGGCCTCTAAGGTTCTGCTCAGCGCCGTGGAGATGGGGCTATTCACGGAACTGGCCCAACACCCCGAAGATCTTGAAACGCTGCAAGGACGCCTCGGGCTGCATCGGCGCTCGGCACGCGACTTCCTCGATGCGCTGGTCGCGCTCAAATTTCTTCAACGAACTGACGGCAAGTACTCGAACACCGAATCAACCGATTTCTTCCTCGACAAGCGCAAGCCCTCCTACATCGGCGGCCTCCTGGAGATGGCCAATCACCGCCTCTATCCTTTTTGGGGCCACCTGACCACGGCGTTGCGGACCGGTTTGTCGCAAAACGAGGCTAAAGACGGCGGTCCCGACCCCTTTGCGGCGCTTTATGCCGATCCCGCGCGTTTGAAGGAGTTCCTGCGGGCCATGACCGGCGTGAGCCACGGAGGAAACATGGCCATCGCCCGCAAGTTCCCCTGGGGTCGTTACCGCACTGCCGTGGATATAGGTACCGCCCAGGGCGACCTGATCACCCAGGTGGCTCTGGCCAATCCGCATCTCAGCGGGATCGGTTTTGATCTCCCGGCCGTCGCTCCTGTCTTTGAAGAATATGTCGAAGCCAACGGCCTCGCCGACCGCGTCAAGTTTTGTTCCGGAAGTTTTTTCGACCAGCCGTTGCCCAAGGCGGATGTAGTCATGATGGGCCACATCCTGCACGACTGGGATCTGGACACAAAGCGCATGCTGATTCGCAAAGCCTGGGAGGCATTGCCGCCGGGCGGCGCTTACATCGTGTATGAAAGCATCATTGACGACGATCGCTCCACCAACGTCTTTGGCTTACTGATGAGCCTGAACATGCTGATCGAAACCCCTGGCGGTTTTGACTACACCGGCAGCGACTGTACCGGCTGGATGAAGGAAGCTGGATTCCGCGAAACCCAGGTAGAGCATCTGGTAGGCCCCGACTCGATGGTCATCGGCTTCAAATAAGCTTCAGCCGTGCCGCAACCGGCTGGGCCGATGAGGGCCCTAAGCCCCTGCTATGGCGCATTCTGTAGAAACTGCTGGTTCGGGGGCAACGGCTAAAAGGCCGAGGGGAAAAGCGTCTCTGCACGAAGGGCACGGGTTCAGCCGTGCCGTAAATAGCCTACGCACTTGACGGCTTTAGCCGCTGAGGTACGCTTTTTTACCACACGGCAAGAGCAGAAGACGTCCCTCAGCCCTAAAGAGTCTGCGTTTCTTTTTCTGTCCTCACGAAAACTCCAAAGCCCTCAGGAGTGCCAGTGCCATCGGGGCCCCCCAAATTTTTCCTGGAAACCACTATACGGCGTATACCAATCACCTATACACTGTATAGGTCATGGATCAGGCGACCGAAGAACGAATAGCAGACACAGCCCTCAAACTCCTTGAAGCCGGAGGAGAGGACGGGGTCAGCATGCGGCGGGTGGCAACGGCCGTGGGCATCACCCCAATGGCGATTTACCACCACTTCGCCGACAGAAAGACGCTGCTGAACTTCGTCGTCGATCGTGAGTTCACCAAATACTCTGAATCCCTACAGGCGACTCCCCGGCGCGGTACCTACGAGGCCCAGATCCTGACCTGCATGGACGCTTACATCGACTACGCCTTCGCCCACCCGCGCATCTTTGATTACGTCTTTGCCGAGCCGCGGCTGGGTGCGCGCCGCTTTCCGGAGGATTTCCGCGCCCGCCGTTCCCCCACCTTGAATCCGGTGGCCGATCTGTTACAGAAAGCGATGGAAGCCGGCTACCTGAAACAAGATGACGTGTGGGAGTTAGCGATGGAGCTCTGGGCCCATGCCCATGGCTATGTCGCGCTTTATCGGGGCGGCCGATTCGACTTGCCGGAGAAAGAGTTTCGCGCATTAGTACGCCGTTCTATCAGGAGGATGATTCATGGCCTTAAAGCCTAGTGTGAACGTTCTGGTCGCCCTGTGCCTCACCGCATCCGCGGCCCTGTTCTTCTTTGGCACCGGACTGACTCCGGTCGGGATGCTGCTGTGGTTGGCACCCATACCCGTCTTGTGGCTCGCGCCCCGGATCCCCGCCGGACAGGCATTTCTCATCGCTGCCGCGGCCTATGTGCTCGGTGGATTCAACATCTGGTTTTACATGTCGCTGGTGACCCCGGTATGGGTCACCCTGCTGAATGCGATCGTCCCAGCCTGCTTATTTGCTACCGCTGTGGTGCTGTTTCGCCATCGTGCAGTGCGTGGCCGGCTGTGGCAGGCGGCGTTGCTCTTTCCGGCCTTTTGGGTGACCTACGAGTATGTAACGTCGTTAGTATCGATTCACGGCACCATCGGAAATATTAGCTACAGCCAGATGAATTTCGTGCCCATTCTGCAACTGGCTGCGGTGACCGGGATCTGGGGCATCAGCTTCTCCATCCTCTTTTTCGCGGCTTCGGTGGCAGCCCTTCTGGGCCAGGGTCCGATGCGGCAGAAGCAGGCTCTTGCAGCCATGGCGGCTCTGTTCTTTGTCTGTGTTTTCGGTTACGGATTTTTGCGCCTGGCGAGGTCACCCAAAAACGCGCCCATGGTCAAGGTCGCTCTGCTGGCTTCCGACGATTCGCAGATGGTGCTTGCGTTCACGCCCGAGCAGACCTTTTGGATGTACGACCAGTTTGCCAAAAAGATACGCACCCTCGAGGGGCAGGGAATCCAGATGTACGTGTTGCCGGAGCACAGCGGTTCGATCACAGATGCATCCCTCGCGGCAGCGGACGATAAGCTCGGCGCGTTGGCCAGGGAGGCGAACGCCTTCGTTGCCATCGGGGTTGACCGCATCCGGCCGAACATTTCATGGAACGAGGAGAGACTCTACGCGCCTGACGGGAAGCTGGTCGCGACCTACCACAAGCATCACCTGTTACCGCACTGGGAGGACCAGTTCACGCCTTCGACCACCCGCTCCACTGTGAAGGAGGCTTCGGGCATATGGGGACTGGAGATCTGCAAAGACATGGATTTCCCGCGTTTGAGCAGGCAGTATGCCAACGACGGCGTGGCGCTGATGATCGTCCCGGCGTTTGACTTCGGCCTGGATGGTTGGGCACACGGCCGCATAGCCGTCATGCGTGGGGTGGAAGGTGGATTCAGCATCGCTCGTTCCGCCAAGCGAAGCATTCTCTACGCGACCGACGATCGCGGACGCATCCTGGGTGAGCAGGACACCATGTTTCTTCCCTTCGCCACCGTGATCACCTCCGTTCCCGTGCACCACGATGTGACTCTTTACTCACGCTGGGGCGACTGGTTCGCCTGGCTGGACATCGCCCTGCTGGCCGCCTTGCTCGCCACAGCACTGTCCCCAGTGGTCCTGCATCGGTAAAGACCGAAGGGTGCCCCAGGTCTCGCTTTTGAGACCTGGGATCCCTGCAACCTGCCCCGGCTGGAAACCCACTCTCCCCTTCCGTCCGACGACCACTTTCCATGGAAGCGTAGCCCTCCCCCTTGTCATCCCGCCTGCCCCGGCGTGCCGTGGGACCGGAGCGCAGCGGAGCGGAGGGACCTGCGGTGTGCCAACACTCCCTCCCGATCTCAGCGGGAAACCTCTCCCTCTCTGAATTTTCTCCTTGACATGTACTAGTACACTAGTACATTATTCATCTGTATGAAGACCCCGCTTCCAGTCCGGCGTCCCTTTGCCTTCCGCCTCGACATGCGCAGCGGTGTACCCCTCTATCGCCAACTCATCGACCAGGTCCAGGCTGCCATTGCTGCCGGCCTCCTCGTCCCAGGCGATCAACTCCCCACCGTCCGTCAGGTTGCCGTGGACCTCGAGATCAACCCCAATACCGTCATGCGGGCCTATCGGGAAATGGAAATCCGCGGCATCCTCGACACCCAGCAGGGCACGGGCACGTTTGTTGCTCAGCAGAACATCGATCGTGACGCATTCGAGCATTCCCGCGGACTGGAGCAGTTGGTCGAAGAGTTTGCTGCCAGGGCCGGCGCGGGCGGATTCAAACTTGAAGAACTGATGACCGCCCTGAGCGATCGCGTTGCAGAAGGCAAGCAGCCCAGGGCCCTGAAACCAAAAGGAGATAAACGATGAGCAACACGGGCAGAACCTTAGAGGTAGATATAAGCGGGCCTGGGATCGCAGCCTTTCTAGCTTGTCTGGTTGCCGGCTTTGCGGCAAGCAAACTGCTTCATTCGCTCGCTCCGCTGCTTGCCGGCATCGCAGTCGGCATCTACCTCATGTTCTCGATCAAGATTGTGCAGCAGTGGCAACGCGTCGCCATCCTCCGTTTCGGCCGCTACCGCGGCCTTCGTGGCCCCGGCATCTTCTTCATCGTGCCCGTCATGGACACGCTCAGCCGCTTTGTCGATCAACGCGTTCGTGTCGCGACCGTGACCGCCGAATCCACGCTCACCCGAGACACCGTACCGGTCAACGTCGACGCGATTATCTTCTGGCTGGTGTGGGACGCCGAAAAATCGATTCTCGAAGTCGAGAATTTCACCGATGCCGTGAACATGAGTGCCCAGACCGCACTCCGTGAATCCATCGGTCGCCACGAACTTGCGCAGATGATCACGGAGCGCGAAAGCATGGGCCAGCAACTACAGCTGATCCTCGATGCCAAGACCAATCCCTGGGGCATCACCATCCAATCGGTTGAGATTCGCGATGTACGCATCCCCCAGGCCCTGGAAAATGCGATGTCCCAGCAGGCCCAGGCGGAACGCGAGCGCCAGGCTCGGCTGATCCTTGGCGATGCCGAAACCCAGGTCTCCATCAAGTTCGCCGAAGCTGCCAGGATCTACGGTGACAACCCCGGCGCCCTCCACTTACGCGCGATGAACATGCTCTACGAAGCCATGAAAGAGAAAGGTGCGATGGTCATCGTCCCCTCAACTGCTGTGGAAACGATGGGCCTCGGCGGGACGCTCGCAACCGCAACCATCGGCCGCGAGCGCTAGTTGGCCCATCAGAAACGGAGAGTATTCACCATGAAAGGCCTTAACCAATGCATCATCGTCGCATCCTTGCTGGCCGGTTCGATCGCCGGCTATGGGCAGACTTCCCTCATTGGCAAGTGGCACGGCACCGACAACAATCTTCCAATCATCGATCTCGACATCGAACAGAACGCCGGCCAAGCCAACGGAAGCGCCATCTTCTACATGATCAAACGGAACTATGACGGTGGCACTCCGTACGTGGGCGGTCAGGCGGGCGGTCCAATGGAGAACTTGAATTACGCACCGGAAAAGCTGAGCTTCGACATGCACCGCAAAGATGGCTCGCTGATCAGCTTCCGTGTGGAACTCGTCGATTCTGGCCACGCGAAGCTATTCCGCGGGGAAGATGGCCCCGGAGGCTCAGCCTTCCCGCTCGTCAGGGTCAAGCCATAACCCGGCATCCCAATGGGTTCACGGTTGCAGAGAGTCTACGAAATATAGCGGATAGCGAATCCGGTCTCGTCTTCATTGGCTCGCTTCACCAGTGCGATCCCATCTTCCGGTATGTCAAGCTCGATTGCTGCTTCGCGAGCGAGCTGCACAGTGTAGACATGTCCGGACTCGCTTTCGCGCAAGGTTTTGACTGTCCCTGTGTCGCCGCTGGAAATGATTTTGACAATATCATTGTGGGCGAACTTTGCCGAATGCTCCATAGGTGGCCAGTTTAGCAGCATCGAGTAGACCGATGCGATCGCGGAGGGCAACGCCGTTGTTACGGAAGAACAACGACCTAGCCAATCGGGATCCGCAGCAATTCCCAAAGGCGGCTCTTGCCTTCTATCGAAACCCGGACGGCGCGGGTGCCGCGAATGGGTACCACCCACCGGAGTTCCACGAGACGCTTGTACATGGCGCAACCGAGAGGCCCGGCAACGTGGTGCCGGCGTTCGGTCCAGTCGAGACAGCGGCGAGCAAACTTGTTGGGGCCGCGGATGGCATCCGGGACGTCTATGCCCAGCGATTGGAACCAAATTCTTCCAGACGGACTAATGGTGTAGAGCTTGGCCCCGGAAATTCTCAGCAACCCGCGGTGTTCAAGCTCTTTGGCGATCTGAACGCCGAGCCAACCGGCAAGATGTGCGTAGCAGGTGCGCGCGTGCGCCAGGCTGCCCGCGGTCACCGTGGGCGTTGGTACAGTCATTTCCCGGGACTTCGGTCGTGCCGTCAGCACCAGCAGCGACTCAATCGCATCCGCAACCTCCGGGCTCGACAGGCGATAGTATCTGTGCCGTCCCTGGCGCTCCACGCTGAGTAAGCCGCCGTCGATCAGCCGTGCAAGATGGCCGCTCGCGGTTTGCGGCGCGACGTTTGCGATCGAGGCGAGTTCTCCCGCAGGCAAAGCCAACCCGTCCATCAGGCTAAGCACAATCGCGGCCCTTCCCGGGTCGCCCAGCAGATTCGCGGTCATCGACAGCTCTTGATTCATACAGCCATTCTTTCACTAAAAAAAGCGCAACACTTCGGCCTGCACCGAAATGTTGCGCCGGTGTTCGAGGGTAGCCTTGGGTTATGGAGGTAGTTCATGATCACGCTTCATCTTCAGTACACCATCAATCCCAACAAGCTATCCGACATCCGAGCCTACGTCGAGGCGGAAATGAAACCCATCAGTGAATCCGGGGGCACCATCGTCGGATACTATCTGCCCACCGACTTCGCCGGAGCCACCAACGAAGCCTTCGGCATTATCGATTTCCCCTCGCTTGCCGATTACGAGATCTATCGGGCCAAACTGGCCGCGCATCCGCTGCACATACAGTATGTGCAGGCCCTCGAACGCAGCGGCGCTTTGCTGTCGATTCAACGCTCGCTGATCCAGCGAGTCGAAGCAAAAGACGGGTTGCCATCGTGACCGGCAGCAGTGCTCTTTTAGCCCTTCGCGCATTCGCATCGCCAGAATCAATAGGATGTCATGCTCCAGTTGAGAATCTTGATCGTGTCGTACAGATCCCCAGTGCTGGCAGTAAATCCAGCGTACCCACTCGTACTGCCCACCGCCTTGGGAATGTCTACCGGGTAAGACCCGGCGAACACTGCGTACTGTGTCAGGTCAGTGATGACGATGCTAAGAATCTTGCTCGTGTAGGTTAGCCGCGCGTGAAAAGTATGTCCGCTGTGCAGATTGATAGCCGGCGTCACCTCGGTATATGGGACGGTGGGCGAGGCGCCGTCGACGTATACCCCGGTGGAATTTGAACCCTCGCCTTCGTCGCTGTGAAGATCGAACTTGACAGCGACGCTGTGTGCAATCTTTGCCCCGCCACCCCCGGGCACGGTGGGTCCATACCCCAGGCCGCTCTCTCCTGACCCGAGCGCATTGAACCCTATTGACTGAAGGACGAAGGCAAAGCCCTCGCCGTACCCGGCACTCAACTTGAAATCAAAGTCACTGGTGAAAATATTGACGGGTACAGTTGTCGGGAAAAAGGCACTACTCGTCTCCATGGCGGTATCTTGTGTCAACAGCAGGGCGCCGTTCGAGATCCCGGCATTGCCATTGAGCGTCAATTCCGATGGGGAAGAAAACCCCGCGGTGAAGGCAGGCTCTCCCGCAGTGCAGCATTCCGAAGAGGTCAATTGCCAATCGAGGATATTTTGCACGGCAGTCTTTGCGCCAGTACTCGCGGTAAATCCAGCGTAGCCGGTTTGGCCACCAAGGTATCCAACCATATTCACGGTGAACGGATGGCTAAACATCGCGTGCGTGGTCTGATCAGTGATGGTGAGGGTCAAAACCTTTCCGTCATAAACCAGCGCCACATGGAAGACGTGACCGCTGTGCAGATCAATCAGACTCGGCAGCAGGTTAAGCGACGGTGTCGTCGGTGCAGCCCCGTCGAGATATACCCCCGTAGAACTCTGCCCCTCGCCATTGTTATCGTGCAGATCGAATTTGATGCCGACGCTGTTGCTGATGGCGGGTCCCGGCTGTCCTACGGCCGGCGCCCCATAACCCAGGCCACCGCCGGTCGAGCCGACGGCATTCGGGCCATTGGCCTGCACCACGAACATAAACCCGTCTGCATCCGGCGCCGCCGCATCTTTTCCCGTCAACTGAAAGTCGAATTCGGTCGCGAACGAAGCCAGCCCGATGGGGATAGCGGAAAAGACGCTGCGGCTTTCATTGAGCCCACCGTCTGTCAGCTGCAGGGCGGATCCATTTACGCTTGCGCCTCCATTCAACGCCAATCCCGAAGCAGCACTGGTGAATCCGTTGGGGAAACTAATGGACGCCCCAGTTGGCCCTCCGGTTCCTGAAAGCGGAATCATCTGCGTGCCGCCCGTTACGCTCTGTGCATTGTCGGTGAGCACAGCCGCTCCCGTGAGCGGACCATTCACTGTGGGCGTGAAGCTGAGGCTCAGGTTGCAGCTCGCGCCCGGCACATACGAGCGATCGGCGACACAGTCGCTGAGCGTTCCAGGGCCGGCCGCCTGGGTGAAGTTTCCATCGGTTCCCACACTCAGATCGCTCAGCGAAAGCGCCGCGTTACCGCTGTTGGAGAGGGTGTACGCTTGCGGGCTGTCACCGCTTACTGTACCCGGAACCGTCGTCGCGAAGGCATGCCCGGGAACCGGGTTTCGCTGGATCTCGGCGACACCGATGTTGTGACCGGAACTGGTAAAGAATAGGTTGCCTGCAGCGTCCAGGGCCACTCCGACGGGCGCCAGCAAGCCGCTGTAGACGGTCGTCGTGGCGAAGCCGATTCCGACCGGCACCTCCAGTATCCGGCCGTTTGCATTGTCGGGGATGAACAGGTCTCCGGCCGCATCCACGGCCAAACCATACGTCAGAGGCAAACTACTGGCTACGACGGTCTCCTTGCCGCCTACTGCCGCCAGTTTCACCACCCGGTGGTAGTAATTGTCTCCAATATATAAATTCCCGTCGCCATCCACGGCCACGCCGTAGACTGAGCCGGTTGCGCTGCCCAAAGTCAGTTGGCAGGAGAAGCTCCTGCACCCCGCCGGAATTTCCGTCACCGGGCCAAGGGCGGAGGCCGTGATGTACACATTCCCTGCGCCATCGACCGCGATGCCGCAGGGAGAGCTGAACACGCCGCTCAGAGTTATCTGGCAGCTGACGTTCTCACACCCGGCCGGCACTTCCACCACGATGCTGGGGTCGAATTCCGTGATGAACAGGTCTCCTGCTCCATCCAGTGCCACAGAGACAGGGTCATCGAGATTGAAGCCCACGGTTTTGACGGGGCCACCCCCGGCCGGCACCTCAAACACGGCCGCTCCATCGTAACTACGCCCGCCATTCACCACGAACACATTGCCCGCCCCGTCTACCGCCAACCCACTCCACTGCATATTCAGATTCGGACTGCTGAGGACCGTAAACGGGCTCGGTCCGGCGATCTCCACCTGCGCTCCCACACCCACCCCGTGCACAAACACCGTCGCCAGCACGTTCCCGCTGCCATCCGTGATCCGGACCGCCCCGGCGCGCAATCCGGCAAATCTCGGCGTCAATTTCGCCATCACGCTGCACTGCGATCCCGTACTTACACTCCCCGTGCAGGTGCTGCCGGCGAGCGTGAAATCCAGGTTCGGCGCGCCCATGGTGAGCACTGTAGGCGTCCCCAAAGTGCCTCCCGCCGTCACCTTGAAATTCAGCGTCATCGTCTCCGTGCACGGCGCAGGCGCCAATTGTCCTGGTGCGCACACGTTGACATTTCCGAAGTTCACCGACGTGCCCGGGAAAGTCACCGTCTGCCCATGCAATAGATTCGTGGAGGAGAGAAGGGCTCCAACCAGTGGCAGGAGGAACACAAACCAAGCCGGCAAAGTCCGTGTCTGTCTTTGTGAAAAGCGTGATGTTTGCGGACCGCGGCAGAGAGGCACACTCGTTGGCTCAATTGACTGCATATTTGTCCCATTGATTCGTTGTAATACGCAGGCATCCCGGCAATGCGGCAGAAAGTATGACCGTTCGGCCCACGCGGTTTGCTGCGATGGCATGTCTCATTACGCGCCAGACCCGTTCCAGGTTCTCCGAACACCGTGTCAGAACCGGGTCGTCTCATTACCTGCGCGAACAAAAGCGTCATCGGCGGGCGGCTGGCGGGACATCACAAATTGTTCTATTTCGCTACATTGTGATGCCGTAGGATGTTTTGTGCCGGAGAGACGATGCTCGCGTATTCGCGCACGTCGCTCTAAGAGTGGCCGTTCTGCAAGGGTTCCGCGCCGAAACGTTCCCGCAGAAACTGAACATAGACTGTGGTTTGGGAGTGGAATCCACACGTTTGTCAGGCAGCATCGATCTTCAACGCCAGCAGCGTCATGTCGTCTTGCTGAGGCGCACCCTGGGTAAACCGATCGGCCGCCTCGAACAGCCCGGAGATAACCTCCCCTGCCGCCTTGGAGCGAACGGCTTCCACAGCAGCCAACATCCGCTCTTCGCCCCATTCCTCGTCCTCGATCGTCATGGCTTCACTAAAGCCGTCGGTGTACAGAACCAGCAGATCTCCCGTGCTCAAGGTCAGGGTTTCCTCTTCATACGTGGTATGCGGCAAGAGACCGATCACAGCGCCGCCTGCCTTCAGGCGCTCGCACGTGGCTGAGCCACCCGCACCATTTCGTAACAGAAACGGAGGGTTGTGACCCGCGTTCACATAAACCAGCCTGCGCACTGACGGGCTGTAGACCGCGAAGAAAAAGGTTGCGTAACGGTGCGCAGCAGAAGACTCATAGACCAGCTGATTGAGTCTTTCCATCAACTGCGCCAGGTCCGCTTCGCCGAACGTAGTCATGGTGCGCAAGCAAGCGCGGAGACTCGCCATGAGAAGAGCCGCAGGAACTCCTTTGCCGGATACATCGCCAATGGCCAGCCCGACCTTGCTCTCCATCATCTCGAATATGTCGTAGTAGTCACCGCCGACCCCGAGCGCCGGCCGGCAAGATCCCGCGAGACTCACGCCTGCGAGCGTCGGGATGGTTTGCGGAAACAACCGCTCCTGAACCTCGCGCGCTATTTCGATTTCGCGATGGATCAGGGCGCGTTGGGTCGATTCCTGCGCCAGGCTCCTGGCCAGCTCGGCGATCTCCAGCCCCAGGCCAGTCTGCAACCCGAGCGAGCCTAACAGCCTGAGATCCGAAGGCGAGTACGCCTCCTCGGATTGCTTTGCGCCCATGGTCAGCAGACCCAGCAGCCGGTCGCGCCCTGGCAGGGGCAAAAGCAACTCCGCTCTCGTTTCTGCCAGCAAATACTTTTCCTGCTCATCAGCCTCCTCCAGCCATCGATCTGGAGTCTTATGGTCGACGACGGCAGGGCTCGATGTATGCGTCAGATGCCGGATGGTCGAGCCTGCGGTGGATAGCGCCAGCGTCCCATTCATATCGAGTCCTAAAGACTGCTGCACCCGGAACGATCCCCCTTGCGAAAGCAGAACTGCTATTTGCGGCACATGCAAAACATCGGAAATGCGGTGCGCCACCGTCTCGATCAGCGAGTGGGAATCAGTAAATGTACGCGCTTGTCCCGCCAGCTCACTCAAGATGAGCTCTGCATTGTAGGCTTCACGGAAGAACTTACGGTCCAGCCAGTTCTGGAAGCGGGTGCCCAGAAAACTACGAGCAAAAAACATGGCTACCAGGCCCGCGATGGCGAGCAGAGCGAGAACCAGGCCGAGCGAATCGCGACGGTGCCCGGCAATCACCGGGATCACAAAAAAGATAAAGATCAGTGCGGCAACAGCGAGCTGAATAATCGCCATCGTGGTTCGAGCGAGCGCATATTTCGTTCCCATGCGCAGCAGGATGCGAACGTCCATGGCTCTCTGCACGATCACGATATAGCTGAGAGTCAACGGAAACGTGAGCAGCAGGACTGCGCTGGTATATCCGAGCCAAGGAATTCCCGCAGGATTGGCTATACCGAACCAGGGCAGCAATCCAAAGATAACCAGCATGCTTCCCAGGCCGATCACCGAAGCCAGGCAAAGCAGACGCATGCGGCGCCGCGCATCGGGAGAGGATGCGGTGCGCAGCTTGGCAAAGATGGCGACCCAATAGAGGGTGATACAGAAGAAGATCGTCCAATTGGTGACGTGGCCGGTGATGTTGTCGATCTTGTTCCAGGCGTCGACGTTCGAGATCAGTGACAGTTTGTACCATTGTCCATAGTCAATCGTCAGCGCGACAACCACGCCGCATGACAGCACCGCCAGTGCCAGCCACTTTATCCATGGCCAACGAACATCAATGCGCGACCTCTCAGGGAACAGCAATCCGAACCATAACAATGCCGCCGAGGCGAGGAGTAGGAGAATGAGATGCCACGCCAGCCGGAGCGCAAGCCACACGCCCGGCCAACAGTTGTAGGTAGAGACCGCAATGAACGCTCCCGGAAAGCTGAGCAGGACCAGGATCAACCACGCATTCAAATCGAGCGGGCGTGCCACCACAACCCAATATCCGAGGCCCAGGCACAAGAGCGGGACGATCATGTGCACGAGCATGATAAAGATCGACCCGTACACGGTTGGGCCGGAGGAGTAACCTGTGAGCGGGAGAGCCACGGTGCCGTGCGTGCCGTCGGCATGGCGTAGGCCTAATAGCATGGTGTCACCGGGTCGTGCGTACCAGCGCACTTTTTGCAGGAGCGCTCGGCCCCAATAGGGCTCACCATTTAAAGACTCGATGGTGTCGCCAACCTTCAGCTCGGCCTTCTGTGCCGCCTCCATAACGCTGGTAATCGCAGGACGATCAGAGTCCACTTCAAAGGGCTGTTCCACCTGGTGCCGGAGGTCAAAGAAACCGACCACAAGCGAGACGGCCGCTACGATCTGATAAGTACCGCTGATGAGGATGTAGAACAATAACAGAAGATGAACCGGCAGCGAGCGGGCCGATTTCATTGTGCCTCCCCGCTGAGCAAATGGATCGTTCCCAGCAGCCCGGAAGAGACCGGCTTCACCTGGTCGAGGTCCTGCATCTGAAAGCGGTCTCCATACTTTGCGATCAGCGGCTTGTAGTCATGGGGCGGCAATGCTGCCCAGGCGTTCATCGCTGTGTTGTACACCTTAATGACGACCTGGTTCTGCCCCTGCTTCAGAAAACCGCCCACGGCCAACCTGTACGGCGGATGCCACAGCGACCCCACACGATGGCCATTGACGAAAACGATGGCCGCTTCCCGTACCGGAGGATCGTACCAGGCTCTCATGCCGGGTCCCTTGATAACGTCCGGCCTGGCGACGGGCAGGCCGCCTTCCGCCTGGAGAAAAGCGGCCCCGCCGGGAACCTTGCTGAGCGCGAACTCCCGCTCATACACAGCCTCGCCAGAGTAGAACCTGGTAGCGGGATCGCTTGTCCAATCGGCCGGTACATCTGCCGAGATTGTTTTGTGGATCCCGGTAAAGGTCACCTTCCATCCGGCACTTAGATCGGCAATCTGGGCGCCTGGCTGCGGTAGCGCAATTGCGCGCGAAGACTCATCGCTAAAGACAAAAATCGCGGACTCATAAGGAGCGAGGCTTAAAGGGATCGCGGCCCCCGATACGGAAACCGCGGTTCCCGTATCGGCATCCCATCGCTGACCGAACTTGTGCGTGGTCGCGAACGTCGCTTGCATGCTGACCGGATGGTTCGCTGTATTGGCAACGAAGTAGATGTCTGCATCGGGTAGCTTGCGGCGAATGAAGCCCACATCGTCGTTGGCGCGGTCGAGCTTAAAGTCAGGAGGCGCCGCTTTGTGCAGCGCACCCGCGAGAGCTCGATGCGTCCTGCAACAAAGCTCGATTTGGACTCGTCAAAAATCTGCCGGGAGAGCGCAGTCAAATCCGGCGCGCTCTCTCCATTTTCGTTCAGCGACGGCGTCCGGCCCACTGCGATGACCTTTCCACCACCAGCAGCGTACCGCTGAATGGCAAGCAGGGTTTCGACGGGGATGCGGTCAGTGGGAGGGATAACCAGCACCGGGTAGTGGATACCAAATTGTTTGATGGCATCCGCATCGATGTAATCGACGTTGTAGCCTGCCGAAAGAATCGACGACATGAGCGCTGGTGTGATCAGCCGGTCCATCTCCGCGGTTACGCTGACCTTGCCCGGCGAAAAGCTTGCCCATGCATCGTCGGTGGGCAACAGCAGGGCCACCTGGTTGGCCGGTTGCCCCTGGCGGAGAAGGAAGCTGGTGCGCTCAATGTAGCGTGTAACATCCGGCATCAGGGGATGCCAGGGATTATGGTCGTTGAACACCGCGGCGGCGTAAAGCGACCACCCCGGCTCACCCACCTGCGGAGCGGAGTACGGCCACCCATGACCGATGATCTGGTTGACTCCAACCAGAAAATGAAGATCCACTTCTGCCTTCATATCCAAAGGCGTCGCGCGGAAGACGGGGGAGTGAAGCCAGGTAAACGTCTCCGCAGAAGTGACGTTTTTGTGGAAGAGATGGTTCGCCGACGTAGCCCAGCGCAAGGTCGAGAAAGCGCGCCAGTGGGGGCCCTCCCCTTCAGCCAGATCCACCAGTTGCTGGCTCGATAAACTGACTGCCGGTTCCCCGTACGTTTGCGAGCGGAATTTGGTGTGGTGCGCGTCGGCCCAGGCATTGATCTGGCTAAGGTAATTCTCATCGACCAGCTCGGTCAGCGTTTTTCCCCAATCATGCCGGACCTTGTCCGCTTCCGCACTACCGCCGGCCACCAGCTCCGGCAGATGGGGCAGCAAATCGTAACCGCGGCGGCGCCTGAATTCAGCAGGCAGCTCCGGTGTCCAATCCGCGCCATAGGCCTCGAGCGAATCGGAGAAGATCGCATACGGAGGCGTTGCGCCAAAGGCCTTCACCAGCGGGTCACCGACGGCATGCAGGTGGGTCGCGACCGCCTGGTGGCTGAAGGGATCCAGAACCCAACCCTCCGCCCCCACGGCGGCACGTTTCACCTGCTGCCCGGTATGGCTCGAGATAAACACCAGTGCGGTGCGAGGGGCAGTGCTCGGCGGAAAGCCCTTGGTTTGTAGCAGCAAGTGCCCCGACGATGCCTTCCAATGCTGGGGCTCTCCGTCCACCAGGGAAATGGAAATGACAGATTCGCCTTCCTTCAACGGGACTGCCGGCACGCTCGTCGCCCCTGGTGCCACCGCAAGCTCCATCATCCGCAGGCACCCCGCAGCTTCTTTCAGGGTGGTGGCCGGCCCGCCATAAGGCCATCCGCTGCCCAGGGTCACATCCACACGAAGCCCCAGCCGGCGGCCTTCGCTGGCGGCGTAGCCCACGTTATCCAGCATCGGCCCACTCAGGAACGGCTCATTCACCAAGCCTTTGGCGGGGTCGTCGACCACTTGCGGATAAACGAAGGCCAGTTCCACCCCGCCGATGCCGTCTGCCTTCATTTGTTCCAGTTCGCGGCGGATCTCGGGCTTTTCCACCGCCAGCCCGAACCACCACCACCGCATCATGGGCTTTGCGCCCGCGGGCGGATGGGCAAAGTCCGCCTGTAGCTTCTCGAGCGTCGTCTGCGCATGCACCGGGCGCGCGGGTAGGATGCCCGGCAAAACCCCAAGAAAACACGCCGTGAACAGAAGCCTTTTGCCAGCGATCATATAAGTCCGGTACGAGGATACCGCCTTTAAACAGGCTGCGGAAAAATGCCGGTTTGGAGAAGAAAGCAGCCCTCAGCGGCTAAAGCCGAATTCATTACACAGCGGTTATGTACGGCCTAAAGGCCGTACCTATCAGAAGAAGCGAGGTTTTCCGCAGCCTGTTTAAGCACCTGTTGAAGCGCCCGCCGATGCCACTACAATGAGATGCATGAGCACTCCCATCCAGAAAATTCCCGTACGCCGGATTACCGGCGAAGACACCAACCTAGGGGAGTACAGCGGCAAGGTCCTCCTGGTTGTCAATGTTGCGTCTAAGTGTGGACTCACCAAGCAGTATGAAGCTCTGGAAAAGCTGTATCGCGATTACCGCGATCGCGGCCTGGTCGTCGTCGGTTTTCCCGCCAACGATTTCAAAGCCCAGGAACCCGGCTCCAACGACGAAATTGCCAACTTTTGCACCAGCAACTTTGGCGTCGACTTTCCTCTCTTTGAAAAGATCACCGTAGTCGGGGAAGAGAAGCACCCCCTTTTATAAGGAGCTGATCGCCGCTCAGCCCAAAGCCACCAGCACCTCAGCGGAGCACTTCCGCGAGAACCTGAAGCGCTACGGCATCGAAACCAACAAGGAGCCGGAGCTTCTCTGGAACTTCGAGAAGTTTGTGGTCGACCGCAGCGGTAAAGTCACTGCTCGTTTCGCCCCCAACACCACCCCCGACGATCCGGCCCTGGTAAAAGCACTCGAAACTGAACTAGCCAAACAGTAACTAACTCGACCCGGCCGAAAAAGACCGGTCAAGCCCACAATTGCGTGCGCAAATTCATGCGCGGTAAGCGCGGTAAGCGCGGTAAGTCGGTCAGATACCGCGGAAGAAGCTGATTTATGCTCATGCGTATTAAATGCGGATTTGACCCATTTCGTCGCGTTTCGATCTGCAAAAAATCACTTTTTTTTGCAAGCAGAGCGGCCGTACCGTGGGCACGAGTTCCCCCCGAGTCAGGCTCTTCTGCTTGGTATCAGGGTGAGAACTCCATTTCCAACTCAGTCCCGCAGAGCCTGCCCTGAGCTTGTCGAACGGGGACGGCTGAACTTAGCCCAGGACGACCAGTCCTGGGTACCATCATGTAACGTGATTGAGTCCCGTAGGGACGGCTGAAAGTTGTCCAGGATTGCGTCGCGGTCTATTTTCAGCCGTCCCCGTTCGACAAGCTCAGGGCAGGCTCTGCGGGACTGAGTTCTCACGCACGCCCTTTAGCTCCTGGTTTTTTTGGGCCCCGAATTCTTTCCGGGGAAGTATTTTCGGGCAGGATACCCGCTAGCAGGGGCTGAAGCCCAAACCTCTTTCCATTCTTACGGCCCGACTGAAGTCGTGCCCTGATACAAAGCCAAAACACAGCTTCCAAAGCGCGTTGCTTCCTCTCAGTTTGGAATGTGGTTCTCACGCACCCTCTTAACCCCTCCCGGCCCACCCCGGTTTGACGCCCTCGCTATAATGAGAGAGGCGCGCTATGACCGACTAACGGCATGGACCTGCTAAGCCGCCCCGGGGAAAAATGACTACAAACCCTCAACACCCACTACAAAAGATCCTCGAAACCCGCATCGCCATCATCGACGGAGCGATGGGCACCACCATCCGCACCTACGGCATGAAGGAATCCGACATCCGGGGTGACCGCTTCAAAAACTCGAAAAAAGACCTGCTGAACAACGGAGACCTCTTCTCCCTGACCCAGCCGGACATGATCTGCGACATCCACCGCCGCTTCCTCGAAGCCGGCGCGGACATCATCGAGACCAACACCTTCGGCGCCACCAGCATCACGCAAAGCGAATTCTTCGTCGAAGACCCCCGCGAGCACGGAGGCCGCAAAGACCCCGACTTCTACCAGAAAATCATCGAAGACCCGTTCCTCAACGACCTGGCCTGGGAGATCAACGAAAAATCCGCCCAGCAATGCCGTCAATGGGCCGATCGCGTCGCCAACGAAACCGGCCGTCAACGCTTCGTAGCCGGAGCCATCGGACCCCTGACCGTCTCCCTCTCCAACTCGCCCGATGCCGATGACGCAGGCTTCCGCGTAGTCACCTTCGACCAGGTCAAGTCCGCCTACAAGCACGAAGCCCGCGCCCTCATTGCCGGCGGAGCCGACCTGCTCCTGGTAGAAACCATCTTCGACTCGTTAAACGCCAAAGCCGCCCTGGTAGCCATCCAGGAAGTCTTCGACGAAGACCACGTCAAATTTCCAGTCATGATCTCCGCCGCCGTAGGCCGGGGAGGCGAAACCTTAATCTCCGCCCAAACTACCGAAGCCTTCTGGAATGCCGTGGAGCACATCAAGCCCCTCTCCGTAGGCCTCAACTGCTCGCTAGGTCCCGACCTCATGTATCCGTTCCTGGAAGAGCTCTCAGAAAAGGCAAGCGTAGCCATCTCCTGCTACCCCAACGCCGGTCTGCCCAACCCGCTCTCCGAGACCGGCTTCGACCTGGGACCCAAAGACATGGCCCGCTACCTCGGCGACTTCGCCAAGGGCGGACTCATCAACATCGCCGGCGGCTGTTGCGGTAACACCCCTGAGCACATCGCCGCCATCGCGAAAGCCCTCGAAGGCCAGCCTCCGCGCAAGTGGGGAGCCCACGCGCATCACAACGGGAGCCGCGCGTGACCCTGCAAACCCTGGCCGAGCCCGAGGCCCCCCAGACCGTCGCCGACCCCAAGCCCCTCCGCTTGTCGGGCTCGCAGCCCTTCACCCAGGCGCCCAACGTCTACATCATGATCGGTGAGCGGACCAACGTAGCCGGCTCGCCCAAATTCTCCAAGCTGGTCAAGGAAGGCAAATACGAAGAAGCCGTCTCCGTAGCGCGCCAGCAGGTGGAGAACGGGGCCAACGTTCTGGACATCTGCATGGACGAGGGCATGATCGACGGCGTCGCCGCCATGACCCGCTATCTGCAGCTCCTGGCCAGCGAGCCGGAGGTGGCCAAGGTCCCCTTCATGGTCGACTCCTCCAAGTGGGAGGTGATCGAGGCCGGCCTCAAGTGCCTGCAGGGCAAGGGCATCGTCAACTCCATCTCGCTCAAGGAAGGCGAAGAAAAATTCCGCAAGAACGCCGCCACCGTCCTCAAGTACGGAGCAGCCGTGGTCGTGATGGCCTTCGACGAGAAGGGCCAGGCCGCCACCTACGAAGAGAAGATCCGCATCTGCGAGCGCGCCTATCGCATTCTGGTCGACGAGGTAGGCTTCCCGCCGGAAGACATTATTTTCGACCCCAACATCCTCACCGTGGCCACCGGCATGGAGGAGCACAACAACTACGCCGTCGACTTCATCAACGCCACCCGCTGGATAAAGGCCAACCTGCCCCACGCCAAGGTAAGCGGCGGAGTCTCCAACATCTCCTTCAGCTTTCGCGGCAACAACAAAGTGCGTGAGGCCATGCACTCCGCCTTTCTCTATCACGCCATCGCCGCCGGCATGGACATGGGCATCGTGAACGCCGGCATGCTCGAGGTCTACGAAGAAATCGAGCCCGAGCTGAAAGTTCTGGTAGAAGATGTGCTGCTCAACCGTCGTCCCGACGCCACCGAGCGCCTGGTCGACTTAGGCGAAAAGCTCAAGGGCGAGGGCACGGCGGTCAGCGAAAAGAAAGCCGAAGAATGGCGCCACGGAACCGTAGAGGAGCGTCTCTCCCACGCCCTGGTGAAGGGAATTGACACCTATATAGAGACAGACACTGAGGAAGCCCGCGTCAAGCTGGGCCGCCCCCTGCTGGTGATCGAAGGCCCGCTCATGGACGGCATGAGCGTCGTGGGTGACCTGTTCGGAGCCGGCAAGATGTTCCTGCCCCAGGTCGTCAAGTCGGCCCGCGTCATGAAGAAAGCCGTAGCCCACCTCACCCCCTACATGGAGGCGGAGAAGATAGCGATGGCCGCGGCCGGCCAGGAAGTCCGCGCCCAGGGAAAAATCGTGCTCGCCACCGTCAAGGGAGACGTGCACGACATAGGCAAGAATATTGTCGGCGTCGTGCTCGCCTGCAACAACTACGAGGTCATTGACCTGGGCGTCATGGTCTCCAGCGAAAAAATCCTGGAGCGAGCCAAGGCCGAGAACGCGGATCTCATCGGCCTCAGCGGCCTCATCACGCCGTCATTGGATGAAATGGTGCACGTAGCCCGCGAGATGGAGCGCCAGGGATTCAAGATGCCCCTGCTCATCGGCGGAGCCACCACCAGCCGCGCGCACACGGCGATCAAGATCGCGCCCCACTACAGCGAGCCGGTGGTCCACGTGCTCGATGCCAGCCGCGCGGTGCCGGTGACGACCAGCCTGCTGAGTGAGGATGGAAAAGAAGACTTCGTCATCGCGCATCGTGAAGACTACGAGAAGCTGCGCAAGTCCCACGCCCAGCCCAAGCTGAAGATGGTAGGGATCGAGACCGCGCGCAAACGCAGGACGCCGATTCAGTGGCGAGCGGAAGACATACCCACCCCGTCGTTCACCGGGGTACGCGCGCTGGATGACTTTCCCCTGGCGACGCTAAGGGACTTCATCGACTGGTCGCCCTTCTTCCACACCTGGGGACTCAAAGGCATTTACCCCCGCATCTTCGAGCACCCGGAGTACGGAGCGCAGGCAAAGCTGATCTACACCGAAGCCAACGCACTGTTAGACAAAATCATCGCGGAAAAGCTGATCACCGCCCGCGGCGTCTACGGCTTTTTCCCCGCCAACGCGGTAGGCGACGACGTCGAGCTCTACACCGACAACACGCGGACCAAGGTGCAGCAGCGCTTCCACTTTCTCCGCCAGCAAGCCAACCGCGAAGGCAGCGAGCCCTGCCGCTCGCTCGTCGACTTCATCGCACCGAAGGAAACCAACCTCCCCGACCACATCGGAGCCTTCGCGGTAACCAGCGGCATCTGCCTCAAGGAGCTGTGCGACAGCTTCCGCGCAAAGAACGACGACTACAACGCCATCATGGCGGAAGCCATTGCCGACCGCCTGGCCGAAGCCTTCGCCGAATGCCTACACAAGAAGGTGCGCGAAGAATGGGGCTACGGCCGCCAGGAAGGCCTGAGCAACGCCGATCTCATCGAAGAAAAGTATCGCGGCATAAGGCCAGCCGCAGGCTACCCAGCCTGCCCGGATCACACCGAGAAGGGCCCCCTCTGGAATCTGCTCGATGTGCAGAAGAACACCGGCATGCTGATCACGGAGTCCTTCGCGATGTGGCCCGGTTCCAGCGTAAGCGGCCTCTATTTCGCCCACCCAGAATCCCGCTACTTCAGCCTGGGCAAAATCGACCGCGATCAGGTCGAAGACTACGCTGAACGCAAGGGGATGAGTGTGAAAGAGATCGAGAGATGGCTCGGACCTAATCTGAACTACGATCCTGCAGCCTCCTAGAGGTTGACTCCCGGGCCGTCACGGCGTAGCTGCAAGAGGGCATACGGTAAACTAGGCTAGGCAGGCCATAGGTGGGGAGGCTATCCGGTGAGCATCGAACTAACACCTGAGCAGCAGAACGTCATTCAAAAGGCGATACAGTCCGGTCTCGTGCGATCAGTGGATGAATTCATCCATTCGGCCATGGTTGCGCTCTCGCGTCCTGAGGGCGGATTTGATCGACAGAAAGCCCGCATTGCCGTTGAGCGAATTCGTGAAATTCGCAAGGGCGTCACGCTTGATTTGCGAGGCATGTCTATCCGCGAGCTGGCCCACATCGGACACAAGTATTGATGGATGCGTTCGTCCTCGATGTTTCCGCCTGTATGCCTTGGTGCTGCGAGGATGAAACAACTCAGGCATCGGAAGAGATGCTGGAATGGGCGATCAACGGCAGTGGGTTGTACGTTCCGGCTCTCTGGGCTTGGGAAATTCTTAACGCGGTCGGGGTGGTCATCAGGCGGCGCCGTATCTCATCGGATCGTGGCCAAGCGTTTCTCGAACAACTCGCCGCGCTAAACTTCAAAATTGATCGTCTTCCACAGATTGCGGAGCTTCCCCGATTGTATTCTCTTGCCGCTGCTCATCGCCTCACAGCTTATGATGCCGCCTATCTTGATTTGGCGAAGCGCCTATCACTTCCGCTCGCAACGCGCGATGATGACTTGAGAAGGGCTGCCCTTGACGAAGGCATCCAGATTCTCTAGGTTCGTTTCGGCGGCTGGTCCTTGCTTCGGCACCTGTAGATTGGGTAGGTTATCGGTCCTGCCTGTAGGTTTTCAGGATGGTATTCGTCCCGTCCGTCCCCGGGTTTTCGGTGCGGGATTCTTCGTCACCGGAAAAGTTGTGGGCAGTCGCCAAGAGGCTCAATTGCGTAGTTTCGTGACCGTCGCCTTGCCAGTTTCTTCAATCACAACCTTAAGGCAGAGTTCGTTCACGTCCTTCCAGCCGATGCGTTTGTTTTGGAACCGTAGCTGCTTGGAGGCGCGGTCAATGGCACGGGGAGAAAAGAATTATTGGAAGCTGGTACAGAATTTATGGTTAGGCTATTGGCGATAGTCGTGGGAATGATCTTCACGGTCGCGCAGGCACCTGTGCCTGCGCACATAGCTGCTGGAAAAGCGACCAGCGCTGCACATCCAAGAAGCATTGCGGATAAAGAAAATCCGGCCCCGTTATCCCCTAGTAGCGGACTCGCGAAGGACACCAATACTCCAAACGATAACGATCAACATAAATCGGACGGGCAGCGATCCATCGCGATTAGTAAATTCCCTCCCGTGACGATGGCGAGAACCGGGGTCGATTGGGGAGCTTTGGCTAACTACCTTCTCGTAGCAGTTGGTATTGGGGGCATCATCGTAACCGTCCGCACTTTGCGCTTCATACGACGGCAGGCAATTGAAATGCGACGTCAACGCATTTTGATGCGTAGAACTCTCTCGACTATAGAGCGGCAAGCTCAGCACATGGAAGAGCAGGTTGACCTCATGCAAGATCAGACTAGAATTCTGGAGCGCTCAGTAGCAGCCTCCGAAATCAGTGCCAGAGCTGCCAATGACAACGTCAACACACTTAAGAACATCGAACGCGCTTGGGTTGTAGAGAAGATCAGGTTCCCAAACAGAATTCCGCGGCAGCACGAAATGCATGGTGGAGTACTGGGAGTTTCGTTTGAATTCAAGAACATTGGCAGGCAGCCAGCGATGATCCGCAACATTCAATTGAGATTTCACACTTCCGAAGGACTTCCATCGCTTCCGGAGTATAGTGCCCAGACATTCTCTCCGGCTCCGGAAATCGGCCAAAATGGAATGCTTTTGGCTTCCGACGTGTCAATTTTCTGCTCATGGCATTTGGATGAGGGATCTCTCGATGATGATGAGCGTGCGTGCATCTCTGGAACGGGGAGAAAACATTTGGGGCTGTATGTGTATGGTAGAGTTCGATATCAGAGTGCAGGCTTGGAAGGCATAAACCAGTTTTGCTATAGGTGGCACAATCTGATGGGGTTTTCTTTCGAAGGAGACGAGGAGGGTTTTCGCAAAAGTGGGCCAATGGAGTACAACAAGCATTCGTAGCGAGTCGTGGGGTACACAGATTGCAGGGGCGGCCCCATATGGGGTAATCCGGTGACAATGGAATAACCGCGATTCCGTCGGGACGCATCAGGACGGTAGTGTCAAATATTTTGTGTAAACGTCGGTTTGTTGTTTTGGCATTGGGGCATTCCGCAGCCGCCGTGGAGGCTGTGCGAATGTGGGAAGCGTTCTTTGCTTTGCACATTTGCATAGCCTAAGTGGTCGCCGGAAAGCGGTCTTCCCAGAGCATTGCGAAGCAGTTGAGGGCCTCCCTCCAGTTCTGGACAGAGTGCCATTTCCCGGCCAGATTTCTCAACGCCAGGTACATCACTTTAAGGGCCGCGTCCTCAGACGGGAACGGGCCGCGGATCTTGATGGCTTTGCGCAGGCTCATGTTCAGGCTCTCGATGGCGTTGGTGGTATAGACGATTTTGCGGATCTCGGGCGAGAACTGGAAGAAGGGTACGACGCCCTGCCAGTTGCGCCGCCACAGGGCCCCGATCGAAGAGTATTTGCGGTTCCATTTGGCCTCGAAGGCCGCCAGTTGCCGCTCGGCCTCCTCGCCTGTGGCCGCCCGGTAGATGGCCTTCAAATCCATCGCCACCTCTTTGCGTTCTTTCCAACTCACATAGTTCAGGCTGGCCCGCGTCATGTGCACGATGCACAGTTGCACCGTGGTCTTCGGATATACCGTCTCGACCGCTTGCGGGAAGCCCTTGAGCCCGTCCACACAGGCGATGAAGATATCTTTCAAGCCGCGGTTGTTCAGCTCCGTCAGCACCTGCAACCAGAACTTGGCGCCCTCGTTGGCTGTCGTCCACAGCCCCAGCACCTCTTTGTTCCCATCCATGCCGATGCCGATGGCCACATGCACGGCGCGATTTTCCACCCGCCCCTCGGTCCGCATCTTCACCACCAGCGCGTCGAGATAGACGATCGGATAGACCGCGTCGAGCGGGCGCGACTGCCACGCCTTGACCTCCTCGAGCACCGCCTCGGTCACGTTGGAGATCAACGTTGGCGACACCTCCACCTGGTACATTTCTTCCAGGTGGCCCTGAAT
The DNA here is from genome assembly GCA_963830325.1 of uncultured Acidobacteriaceae bacterium. GTDB lineage: Bacteria > Acidobacteriota > Terriglobia > Terriglobales > Acidobacteriaceae > PALSA-350. Next base: position 56,876 of record CAWHMV010000016.1, on the reverse strand, counting down.
CTCGCGGGTCGTCATGCCGCGCGCATACAAGGACAGAATCTTGTCGTCGAACCCATGCCAGCGCGTCTCCCCCTTCGCCACCAGTTGCGGCTCGAAGCTCGCTTCCCGGTCCCGCGGCACCGCGATCTCAAGCGTGCCAAAGTCGCCCTTCAGACGCTTGCCGCTCGTCCCGTTTCGGCTGTTCCCCGTATTGTGACCATCGACGGAATGCTTCTCATAACCCAAATGCGTCGTCAGTTCCGCCTGCATCGCCCGCTCGATGATCGCCTTGGTCAACTGCTTCAACAACCCGTTCTCACCAGCTATGTCGGCCGGCGTCTTGCACCCCGCCAGCAACTCGTCAATCAAATCCTTCGACTTCTTCATACGATCCCCTTCTATCAGCGAAGATCGTTTACACAAAATGATTTACACCCTCATCAGGACATGAATTTGTGGCTGGTAGTTGGTCCGTCTGTCCCTTCAATGTCCGTCTGTCCCTTCAATGTCGTCCCTTCAATGTCACACGAAACTCCCCGCGTCCTACCCTGCCCGCCTACCGGAACTGGCTGAACGTCTTCAGCAGCTTCATGGTGGAATCGTATTCGAGTTTGTCGCCCTCGAATTCACACCGGTAGAGGCCCTGCAAATTCGACGGCAACGAAACGCCTTTTTCAACCAGTAGGATCATCTTCTTGCCGTACAGGGCCATTGCAGCGCCGATCTCGATCAACACGTTGTCGTTGAGCTTGGTGTGCTCGTTTCCGCCTGTGTCCAGGTATTTCCCTTCGCCGCCGACGTGGATGATGCCGGCAGCACAAGACCGCATATCCTCGAACACTTTCTCGGGAACGGAAATGGCTGTCGCCTCACGCTCGACGGAAACGACCGGATCGAACTTGCCGAATTCTAAAAGTTCCTTAATCTGGGTCACGATCGCCCGCTGCTTGCCGTGCGAGATGAATACACGGTTTGCCTTGGGATCAAAGGTCGGTGTAGGCGCTGGCTCTTTGGGTGCGGAGTAAACCGGTGCTGCAGAAGGTCTTCCGGGCGCGGCTTCGTCGAGCCGGTCGTCCTCTGGCAGTGCAGGAGTAGCCGCTGGTGCTGGCACGCCTGGCGAATCGAGACTGATGAATGGTCCTGTCGGCGTCTCCCGGATGACGCCAGCATATTTGCCGTTGTCCTTAATGATCCCTATGGCGGTCTGGACGCGATCCGCAGGAATTCCCTGGCTCTTAAGCACGTTGGCAGCAATAACATCGTTCGGCAATTTAGCGCGCCGGTACTTTTCGAAGAAATCTTTCAAGAGACGCGGCCGCATGATTGCCTCGCGTCGGGCGGCTATATCGGCGCCCTCTTCTTCCGGGGCGACCAGCTTCTTTCCCAAAGCTGTAATTGTCATTTTGTTTGCGTTCACGCCGCCATCGGTAAGGCCGTAAGCGATCGAAGCCCCCGCGAGTGCAGGCCAGCCGCTACTTGTCGGACTGATGCCGACGGCAAGGGCGATATCGGGCGGCGATCCACCGTCCCCGGCGAAATTATCCACAATCGCAGAGGCGATTTTCTGCGCTTGTTGAAGACTGACCAGCGGAAAGTCTGACTGCTTGAAGTAATTCCGGCCTGACCCTGGTGTTGCTAAAATTGCATTCTTTGCAGGAACGGATTTTTTTGCTTCTGTTTTCTTCGCGGGTGGTTTCAGAGCCACTATCGGCCTCCTGCGGCTGAAGAGCAATGTGTGGTGTGATTCACTAATATTAGGCTCATAGCGGGAAAGACGGGAAGCTAACCATTACAATGCAGCACGCAGAAGGCTCTAAGCTAACCCGGGACGGTCAATCCGGTAGAGCATCGGAGGTACAGACGAAAAGTACCCCATGAATAACGGCTGTTGTGTAATGCGGCGAATTTCACCCAAGAGGGTATTTTTCGTCTGTCCCTCTCACCTCTGTCCCTCACCTCCGTCTGTCCCTCTCACCTCAACACTTTTTTTGCATCGTTTCTGGGGCCCCTCCAGGAGACAACGGAGTAACCACTAAAGGAAAGTGTCTTGCACCGGCCGCGGAGTTGGGCCTTAATCCGGACGGCCCTAATCCAGACTCAGGCTCTGTCACCAATCTGTGGTACGACGAAATCTTCACTCGCAAGACGAACTGTCAAAAGATAACCGAAGAGCATAGACTCCCGGGAAACCCAGACGACCACATCGTGTCATCGAGACTCGCGGGTCTGCAGATCGCCCTCCAGCACACCGTTAGCCATAATGTGCTGGATCCTCCCATGTCAGATTTCGACGTTTGTATGCGCTTTGTGTTAGCGTGTACGCCAACTAAAGCTGGTCGCCTTAGTGGAGATAACCCGATAATCCCACCATTTCGAATTGCAAAAGGGGAGTGTCCAATGCCTTCAAAACGACCGCACGTCTTTGTCGGGTCTGCCAAGGAAAGCATCAAAATCGCCGAGGCGATCCAGGAAAACCTGAAACACGACGCGTTTTGCGTGCCTTGGACGCAAGGACTGTTCGGCCTTTCGAAGACGACCCTCAAATCCCTACTTGATGAGCTTGAACGGGCTGAATTCGCCGTCTTCGTATTCAGCCCGGTCGACCTAACGAAAATTCGGGATGAAACGTACTCGGTTGCAAGAGAATCAAAAGCCAGTTATTGAAAGAGTAGGAATAGAAATGGCTCAAGGTGCGCAGCCATGCGCGATAAGTTTCGTTCTGCTTGGCCGCGTCAGTTTCGGCGCAAAGTGCTGTTATGGATTCTTTGATTTTGTCGGTGAGTTCCTGCGTGTGGTCGGTGCTGGTGGTCATGGCGCTTGCTCCTCGCTTTGGTCTTTGTCGTCGGCATTTCAACCAAATGCCGAACGCCACCTGGCGAAGGCGGGGGGTAGCAAGCGCAAGCTGAGGGGTCTCCCCACCCATGTAACGGAGCAGGGTGAAGTGGAAAGGGCGGAGCGCGAGCGGAGGTCTGCACAAGCGCAGCGCGGAAGATTGGGGAAGCGGCTTGCGGGCGCGTGGGGGCTGGCCTCCTAGCTGTTCAGCTTGCGGTCTCAAGGGAACTGCTCGCGGTGCCGAACAACAACCAACCCAGGTTGGCGGCAAACCTGAAATGCTGCGCAGCCTGGAGATAGTCCAGCCGCGTGAGGCTGAGTTCGCCGCGCTCCGAACGAGTGGCGGCTTTGCCTCGACGCAGGCGACTGACAGCCTCATGAGCTTCGCGTTCGAGTACCTCTGCCCCCCGCAAGTTCTGATCCTGGGCCTTCTCGGCTTTACAAAGCAGCTCATGAGCCCGGTCGTAGTCTTTGGTCGATGCTGCCTGCCGGAGCACGTCCCGGGCTTCGTCGATATGACCTTGAGCTTCTGGTCTTCCGGATCGAGCGCGGCGAGACGCTTCAACATGTCGCCGTACCGTTGGGCGATCAACGCCAGCTTCGTTTGAAGTTGCTCGACCGGGACGTCCTCCTCTTGCAGGATCTTAAATAAGCCCAGGACTGCTTCCTGCTTCCCGACTTGTATGTAGCTGATCAGCCAGTTCATCGATCCTGGCCTGATGCGCAGCCCCCGCTGCCTGAAGCAAAGTAGCGATTTGTTCGGAAGTGAAACCGGTGATGTTGTTAACGATAGCGGTGCTGCCGTTACCGGCTATAGCGATATCTTCGCCTGTTGCACTCTGATGTAGGTAGTCAGTCATCTTCCCTAAAAGGCGCGGGCATGTTGACGATCGCAGTGCCCCGAATGGCCTGAGCGATGCCGGTTCCCTGCGCGACCTGGATATGGTTTTCCCCTTGCGGCAAGGCCTTAATCAGCGCGAGCAAAGATTGGGCGTAAGCGTACGAAATTCCCCACTTGAGCAGGTGGGGATAGTGTGTTTTAAGTGTCCACTTATTTTTAGTGGACACTTGTTGCGTGTATTTTAGGCGGCTTTGGAAGGATCGTTCTGAAGTGAGGGAGCTAGATTCCAGGGCAGCAACTGCTGGATCTGATTGATGGGGTGCTCGGGGAGCTTAGCCAGCACAGTGCGGAGATAGAGCGCCGGGTCAAGTCCATTAAGTTTAGCGGTGCCGATCAGGCTGTACAGAGCCGCGGCCCGTTGTCCGCCGGAATCAGACCCCATAAAGAGATAGTTCTTACGCCCCAGCACGACAGCGCGCAAGGAGCGTTCCGCTGCGCTGTTGTCTATCTCCAACTGCCCATCATCGACGTAGCGGGTCAAAGCACGCCAGTGGGAAAGCGCATAGCGGATAGCGGCTGCGGTCTCACTCTTTGCGGACAGGGAGCGCAGCGCCTTCTCCATCCAGTGTCTGAGACTGTCCAGTAGTGGCCGGGCGCGCGCCTGGCGTACTGAGCATCGATGCTCGGCCGGCTTGCCGCGAATCTCCTCCTCGATTCCGTACAGTGCTCCGATGCGCAGCATCGCCTCGGTGGTCGTGGGCGAAGCGTGAGCCAGATGAACGTCATAAAACTTACGCCTGGCGTGAGCCCAGCACGCGACCTCATAAATGGCGCCGTCGCCATAGAGATGATGGAAACCTGAGTAGGCATCGGCCTGCAGTGCGCCTCTGAAATCCTTCAGATGCTGGCGCGGATGTTCGCCCTTACGATCTTTGGAATAGCAGAACCAAACCGCTGGTACCGTCTGAGCGCCGGCTGGCCGATCATCACGCACATAGGTCCACAGCCTGGCCGTCTTGGTCTTGCCGTTGCCGGGAGCGAGCACCGGAACGGGGGTGTCATCGGCGTGAATCTTCGCCCCTGCCATGACATGGCTTCTGATCTGGTCTACTAACGGCGCGAGTAATTCACTGGCAGCGCCGACCCATCCGGCCAAGGTAGAGCGGCTAAGGTCGATTCCTTCCCGAGCGTACATCTCGGACTGCCGATACAGAGGCAAGTGATCTGCGAACTTCGACACCAGCACATGCGCCAGCAGACTGGGGCCTGGCAAGCCCTGATCGATCGGCCGCGCCGGAGCAGGCGCTTGGACCACCTGTTCACAGGCCCCGCAAGCAAACTTAGGCCGCACATGTTGAATTACCTTGTAGCTGGCCGGAATGCGTTCCAGCTGCTCGGATACATCTTGGCCAAACTGACGCAGGGCACCCCCGCAGTCCGGACAACAAGTGCTCGCAGGAGGATGGGTGATGACTTCGCGCGGAAGATCCTCGGGCAATGGCTTGCGCGGAGCACGCGGCCGGGACTTATTCGTCGCTCGCGAAGAATGTGGTTCTTGCTCTTGCCTTGCTGCCTGCTCTGTCTCCAGTTCTTCCAGCTGAAACTCAAGCTGTTCCAGCTCACCCTTCAGCTTCTCGCTCTTGGTGCCGAAGATCATTCGCTTGTACTTGTCGATGACCAGCTTCAGATGTTCAATCTGCCGGCCAGCCTGTTCAATCTGGTGGCTAGCCAGTTGCTGCTGTTCGAGCAGCCGGTTGTGCTGGGCGACCACCATCTTCTTCAATGCTTCGGTATCGAGCGTATCGAGATTCGGTAATGGAGCAGAAATCACGACTGCAGTATGGCATGAACGGGGGCGTGGTCTATCTCACAAAACCCGCATGAATACTGGAGAATCTCTCTTGTTACTCACACCGCAAGCTCAGGCGTCCAGGTTCTCTTCGGACTACGCCAATCGATGCCTTCCAGCAGCATCGAAAGCTGCGCACGAGTCAGAGAAACGGATCCTTGGGAAGCTTGTGGCCAGATAAAGCGGCCCTTCTCCAGACGCTTGGCGAACAGACATAGGCCGTCTCCATCGAACCAAAGAAGTTTAACAATGTCTCCTCTACGCCCGCGGAAAACAAACACGTGACCGGAGAATGGCTGCTGCTCCAGAACCGTCTGCACCTGCGCACTCAAACCATCAAAGCCACGGCGCATATCTGTCACCCCGGCTACAAGCCATATCTTCGTTCCAGTACGAAGTTCGATCACTTGCGCAGGCTCTCCAGGATCGTACGTAGCAAGGCTCGATCAGCGCCACTCTCGATACTGATCAGCGCACGGCCCTGAAGCTCGATGTGAATGCATCCAGAGCTCGTCTGCGGCTTATCTCCGCCAGATAACACTACCGGAAGCAAAGACGCACATGCTGAAACAGGCTCCGACAACTCGCCCCGTTCAAACTCGCGCCGCCACTTGAATACCTGGTTCGCGTTCACCCCATGAGCTCTAGCCACCAGCGCCACGCTCGCGCCCGGCACCAACGTCAGCTCAACGATCCGACGCTTCTCGGCAACTGAACGCCATCTGCGAACACGGCGCTCCGCCACCACTCCCTCTGCCTGGTCCATGACACAAGCCTCCGGCCTAAACCCGGCTTGGCGCTAGAGGGGAACTTCGGACGCTTACGATTGGGCGGCGGAGACGAGTTCTGGATCGGAGGCGGAGTTAACGGTCTTGAGTTCTTCGGCCAGCATCTGCTTTCGGCCATCGGAGTCGGGCCTGGTCAAAGGGTTGGCGCGGGAGTTGAACGACAGAGATGACATTGGCATCGCCTTCGAAAGACATTCCCTTCAGATATGGAGACGACGTTTACGGAGTTTCCGTGCGGTCACTGCATTCGGCTGAAGGGAGATAGTACATGGCACATAGGTGTAGTAGGTCGGAGGCATAATATAGCACGCCTGGGAGGCGACGCATGTAGCGGTTACTGTAAAGGTACCAGAATTTGCACCGAGCGAAGGAGAAGAGGGCTCTATAAGAGTGGAGATAGTGGTGGAAGATACATTTTCGAGTTGAAAAGTGAGATCGGCCATTCCAGTTGAACTGAATGCAAAGTCGAGTTCCGAACCGACCGGCACATCACATATCTGGAATGCGTCTAATGGGTCAGTAGATATGTTGTTGTCGGTTCCGAGAGCCTGTCCATTAACAGTTAGTTGAAGCGTGCCAACGCCATTAGCAAAGAACAGGAAACCATAGACCGAAACCAATTGCGGTGTCACCGTAACTTGTGAACTCCCTGACTTTCCGCTGGTTTGTTCCTCCGCAGTGATAGAGGCCTGGCCTGTTGCGACTCCGGTTACCTGCGATGCTCCGGGGAGAAGAGCGATTCCACCAGGAACGGGGATACCACTGGCCTCAACAGTCGCAATGCTTTCGTTCGAACTATTCCATGCAATATCGAAACCAGAGGACTGCAAGATCTTGTTATTTGCATCCATCGGTGTAGCGGTCAAATTCACTTGTTCCGCTGCAGGTACTGACGTTGCGGTTGGTGACACTGCAACGTGATCCACGGTGGCGCAGGGAAAGTCAAGGGCGACCGACTGAAAAGGTCCAGATACTGGTTGATTCGTCTGCGTCTGCTGGAGTGACACGCCATTCAGCGATGCGGATACCTGGACGTCGACCGGTAGATCATTGAAGAAGTCTATGACTGACGTGATCGGGGTGCTCGCTAAGCAAACTGCATCAAGGGCCTTTAGGCCGACGCCAGCGGTTGCGCAGCTACCCTCAATTGCAGCCCCCCCGAGCGCCGGGAAGCCGTCCCCGGCTGCGATTACTGCGCCGGTAATTCCCTCACAGATTTCTACATTCAGTTCCGTAAATGTTTGATTCCCTGTAGGCTGCGATTGATCCAGGACGCTGCAAATCGGTTCTAATGAATTGAGTGCGGCTTCAACCTGTTGATCGAGACTGGAACTGTTTGGGCCTGTGGGAAGATTTACCAGGTAGGTCCCAGTTCCGGGACCAGCGCTATACGCTGTGGCGGGATCGCCACCCAACAGTCCAACGACTGCCGCGCTTACGGAGGCATCGTCCTCCGGAATCTTTCCATTACAACTGGTAATCCGTACGCTCATTTGAGCCGTTGAATCAACAGCGCCTGCATTTGCCCTCAGCACCTTACTGGGTACGCGGAAAGACTTCGCGGTGTTCGAGCCGCTGGAGCTGCCTATAGATATCGGAGCAGAGATAGCGCTCGTTCGGTCGCTTAAAAGCGCTGTCACATTAAGTGCAGTATTGGAGCTCCAGTTTAGTGCAAACTGTGAGCCGTCAGACGGTTGAATAAAAGTGGGTCGTCCCGTCGAATCGAGGCTATACAGTGACGTTTTTCCATCTGTAGTTGTGTCCGTGAAGCCATAAAGACTAGCCGCATCTCCACTTGAGTCCCGTTGGCCAAGAAAAGTTAACACGGAGCCGTCAGATCCTGTGTATTGCAAAATACGAGAGTCGGTAGCATCCGTTATCAATGTAAATCCCGAGCTAGTGGATTCGATGTTAAGACCTGTAGACCCTTGAACACTATCCTCCGTGCGGTGATCGTGGATAAACCCGATGAGACGCCGGTGGCCTTACCTCCTTTAGAGACCGCCACTATAGACGGCGAGGACGAGGACCACGTAGCCTGACTGCTGATGTCCTGCACAGTACCATCATTAAATTTCCCAACCGCATCAAACTGCTGAGAAGCATTTAGGAGGAGAGAGGCGTTAGATGGAGTCACTGCGATGGAGACAACAGTTCTGGGGTTTACTGTGAGACTATCGGTTCCTGCAATGTCGGTCATGCTTGCAGTTATTGTCACGGTGCCAGCGCTTGAGGCGGTCAGCAAGCCGGCGGCACTGATCGTCGAATCCTGGGCTGGGACGGCGCTCCAGGTTACCGATGCCGTTACATTGGAAGATGTACCGTTGCTATATTGTGCGGTTGCAGTCAACTGCTGTGTCTGCCCAACAATAAGAGAGAGTGAGGCTGGAGTAACCGCAATACTGGTTACCGTGACAGGAGAAGGGGAACTGCCCCCGCCACTACCACTACCGCACGCCGTTATGATTGAGAGCGCACCAGTCAGCATCAGACCAACAAGTGCTCTCACTCCAAAGTTTCGCTTACGTCTTCGCAAAGTGTACATCCGGGAACACCCTATGCTTCCTTGTCGCCGTATTTAGAGTGATCTCAGATTGTGTGATTGTGTTGCAGCTTTAAGCAGTTCTTGAGATCGTGTTTGATTTTCGCAACACTATACCCTCGGCATCGAGGGATGTCATTCTATTTAATTAACCTTCTTCCGGGCCGTCAGGTGGAGTGACCGCTGCGCCTTTGCCTTTACAAGTAAGTACCTAGGCAGACGACTCCACATTTCCGCTCAGTCAGTGGGAATGATTTCCAGACGCGACCCCAATGATTAGGCGGGTGGATCCTAGTTTTGTCTGCGTCGATGCCACTCTACAATCGCTACCAGTTCATGCGAGCACAGGACCTATCTCGTCCAGGAATGGCAGTCGAGCGGCACATCCCATACGCACTGGTAACCAAGCTAACGTTGGGTGAGATGCTTAGAAATGAGTGCCAGTACCTCGGATCCGCCGGAAAAGGTATCAAGATAGCGAAACTTCTTGCCCAAAGACCCCAGCTTGTGGGACTGGCTCGACCGTGTGGGCGAGCACCCCAACGTCGATCACCTGGCAGAACCAGCCAGCTTGTGTAGGGCCGTGCCTTGCAGCTCGTACTGAACCCGCTCCCACTTCGAACGCCGCGAGCCCGGCCTTGTCAAGCGAGTGGCCTCCCGACCGGTTCAAGAACGGCCTCATAGTACGCCGACATCTTGTCCCCCCCGGTGCGTATCCACGAACTGATAGCCGATCGTGTACACGGTCGAGTCCGGGTGTGGAAGGAGAATGCCCAAAGGGTTTCAAGTGATCGTGGTAGCATCAGTCGCCCCTTCAGTCATAGGTCGAGTCTCCCTAGTTTTGTAAGTGTTGTGGCTTTAGATGCGGCGCTGATCCTTGCCCAGTTCGAAGGTCGCGCCGCCCACTCCGATCAACTAGGACGGCAATTGTGCCACGGGCAGCCGGAGCCGCAGTGAAAACTTCCGTTGTCACCTCTCACCCGCGTGATCGATGAGGAGCGGGTAACAAAGCCAGGTCCTCCCCACAACTACGACGGCTCAGATAGCATTCCTGCCCATTTTTCATGGTCCGACCCAGGTTTAGACCCTCGCAAGCAGGTCCCTTGATCCGAATTGCCAGACGCTAACGTTGGGCGTGCTCCGAAGTTCCAACGAATTTGCGTTAACAGAAAACAGTGCTACAATCCGGCTACCCAAAATTTGATAGATCGCCCAGATGGCTATTCCCCCAAGACGGCGGCTTGGGTGGAGCTATGCGACTATGACTAGCTTTTCCTCGCTTACTTGGGGCCCGGCTCGTTTATCTCTACCGTTGATCTTGTGGTGGGCGCGACCGCTTCGCTTACGCCAGGCTGATCCTTTTCTCTCTTCTTCTTTTCATCGGTCTCCATGAATCGCTCTCAGAGCAAACCTTTGAAGCCTCAATTGGACTCGGTGTCCACCACAGTCTCGACTGCAATTCAGGTAGTACGGGTACAGGCACATGTGCGGTTGCAAATTCCTGCGGAGAGGTTACCATCAGCGGGAAGTTTCGGGGACAGATAGCTTAACCCCCATCCGAAATGCAAACGCGCGTCGCCTCGTGGTTAAACGATATAGGCCCTCATCGCCTCTTCTTTTTTAGCAATTGGCTCAAGTCTTCAACTTTCTCGCGCTCGAGTACCGTACCTAGCTTGGTGTCACTCCGATAGCCTTACGCAAAATCCGCTCCATATTCCTGACGAAGGCTTCCAACCACGCTAATTCGGTGACAGCATACCGATTGCGGGCAAATTTGCTGACCGTGTTCGGTGACAAACCCGGTGACAGACGGGCCGTTACCGTTACTTATGCGCGACGGACGAGCGGACGTCCGAGCCCCGGACTTATCGGCTTTGTACTCGGTGCATTCTCCCATTTGTCCCTCGTGAAGGCGGCGAGCAACCGAGCGACAACGGCCCTGTCGACATCTACTGGCCTCGCCTCACCTGCCGCGCGAACGTGGTAGCGCTCAGGGCCAGTTTCACCGACACTCCTCCATACGGAAATACTGCTGGGTCGCACAGTTGGGATCCCATTATAAGAACACGCTTCTCGGTGCCGAGCCCTGAGGAACGATCTAGCTGCGCGAACCGCCACAGCGAAAAGCCGGCTGCAGCCCGTTCTCCTTACTTGACTAGCTCCTGTGCGAACGCCTCGATCGTCGTTGGCCCATGGAACTTCTCTGTTCCCGAATTACCGAAGTGGATCCAGCCCGAGTTGAAGCTCTTCACCATCTCGATATAGAGTCCCGTCCGATCAGCTGGCATACCCATCGCTTCCAAAACGCTCTGCCAGGCAGCCTCGGGTAACTGCACGGCCTTCACCTCACGGCCCAGCGCCCTGCCGAACGCGGCCGCCGTCTCGTGCAAATCGGTTCCACCCTTAAGCCCGTCTACCTCCAGCACACGCTCGCCCGTCCAGGTCTCCTGCAAAACCTTGGCGCCCGCCAGGCCGATGTCTCGCGTGGCGACTAGCGGGAATTTGCGATCAAGCGGCGCATAGAAGAACGGCATCTCGCCCGTTGCACGGATGTGGTCCAACGCTCCCAGCCAGTTCTCCATGAAACTGCCCGCGCGCAGATACGCCACAGGGATCGGCAGCGTGCGCATCGCCTCTTCCATCAGATGGGTTGACGTGATCAGCCCTAGCCCGCTCGGTTGCTCCGAACCGATCGACGAAAGAAACACAGCCTTGCCAGGCTTCGCTTGCGCAAGCGCCTCACGGATCGCCGCAATCGTGCGCTTCTGGTCCGGCAGCCCGGGAGCCGGCGCAAAGTCCGGTGGAATCATCGCGAACACACCCTCTGCCCCCGAGAACGCCTTTGCGAGTCCCGCCGCGTCGTCATACGCGGACTGCAACAGCTCCACTCCGCGATCAGCCCAGGCTTTCGCCTTCCCCGAATCGCGCACCACGCCACGCACCGTTTTACCCGCGGCAAGCAGATTCTCCGCCACTGCCCCGCCCACTTTGCCCGTAATTCCCATCACTGTGAACATGTCGTCCACCTCCTATGCAAGTAGATACTTGTATTCGGAGAAGGATGCAAGTTTTTACTTATATGATTCTCTTTCTGCGAAAATCCTCCTGTGACCGTCTTCGATCCAAACCGCAAGCGCAACGCGCGTGGCGAGCACCGCCAGCAGGCTCTCCTCCGCGCCGCTGCCGCAGTCTTCGGCCGTCTTGGTTACCACCAGACCACCACCAACGCGATCGCCACGGAAGCGGGCGTATCTCCGGCTACTCTTTACCAGTTTTTCCCCAATAAAGAAGCCATCGCCAGCGCACTCGCCTCCATGTACGCGCGCGAAATGGCCGAGGCAGAACGCGCAATCGACTCTGAAGGCGTGTTGAGCTTCACAGAAGCCGTCGGTGAACTGATCGATGTGTGCATGAGTTTCAACCGGAAGCGTCCCGAGTTTCACACCCTGGTGGTCGACGCACCGCTCTCACCTTCCGCCCGCGAAGACAAACAGGTTCTTGGGCAGGTTTTTGTCGACTTCATCGCGGCCCGCCTCAGGCGCGAGCTACCCACTCTCTCTCGCTCCGAAGCGGCCCACCATGGGCGGGTAGCCCTTATGATCTTCCGCGGAATCCTCGACGAGCTGACCGTCGCTTCGCCTCACGCCCGTCCGCGCCTGCAGCAGGCGATGCGCAATGCTGTTCTCCGCTACCTGACCCCTGTACTCACGGGGTCGAAAGCGGGCCCGCGCAGTTAGAACCGCAAACATGACAAGAAGCCGACGTACAGTTCGTTATCGGGCTTAAGTCGGTGACAGCATCCGACCGCATACCTATTAACCAGTGAGTCCGGTTCCCGGACTAACCAGCTCCCCGCCTTTTGGCATCGTTCGCGAGCAAAACCTCGATAAGCTTCGGGGAGACATGAGAGTTGGTTGTTTGTAAATCGGCGAGTGCCTGTGGCAAATCCAGAAGGTTGCGGCGAGCTGCTTCCGCAAGAAGGCCGAGAGTCCAATCACCGGGAGCCCGCGATGGACAGCTTCGCGTCTGCCCTCTAGATCATCGATAATCAGCCGCTCAGCCTTGACCGCTTCCGCCAGCAAAATTGCGTCCTGCTCACCGCGGTCCAGTCTATCCATGAGAGGGTCTCGCCGAAAGATGAGCGTGGAGACCTGCAGCCATGCCGGGGGAGCCGACAACCACGCGCGAACCTCTGCCGGCGCCTCGCCATCCTGAAGTTCATCGAGGACGGTTTGCGGCACGACGACCTCAGCGTATATTTTCTCCAGGATTTCGATATGTCCGAGCAGCACCAGATAGTTGAGGGGCGACGGACGTAAATACGGCGACAGGATACCTATTCACCCGAGTTAGCCCAACCTTTGCCGCACTAACGGTCTCGCCGTCTTTTGGCATCGTTCGCGAGCAAAATCTCGATAAGCCCCGGGGACACATGAAAATTGGTTGCTTGTAAATCGGCGAGGGTCTGCGGCAAGTCCAGGAGATCGCGGCGAGCTGCTTCCGCAAGAAGGCCGAGAGTGCCAATCACCGGGATTCCGCGATGGACAGCTTCGCGTCTGCCCTCCAGGTCATCGATAATCAGCCGCTCCGCCTTGACCAATTCCGCAAGCAGAATTGCGTCCTGCTCACCGCGGTCCAGCCTATCCATGAGGGGGTCTCGTCTGAAGTTGAGCGTGCAGACCTGCAGCCATCTCGGGGGAACCGAAAACCACGCGCGAACATCTGCCGGCGCGTCGCTATCCTGAAGCTCCTCCAGGACGGCTTGCGGTACCATCACCTCAGCGTAAATTTTCGCCAGGATTTCGATATGTCCGAGGAGCACCAGATAGTTGAGAGGCGACGTGTCTGCGACGACGATCATGCGGCTTAGCCGGTGCCCTATTCTGTGAGGGTCTCTTCGAACTGCTTGAGCGAAGCGAGATCATTCTCAAGTTCACCGATCGGGAAATGCAGATAGACGTTGTGAGCCTTCAGGAAGGCATGAACCTGCATCCTGGTCTTGAAACCCAGCAAGCGGCGAACCTGCCCCTCGGACAGGCGTTCGCTACGGTATCCTTCAAGCGCCAGCGCTTCAAGGGCTGCGCGCGATAGATCTGGCTGTTGGCTCTGGATCACGCGTGCGACATCATCCGGAATCTGCAGTTGCACGTCCATACGCCAATTATCTCACCATGCGGTTGGGGAAACCCGGGGACAGGGAAACCCGAGAACATGAAAGAGATACGACGACAGGATACCTAATCACCGGCAGCGGACCTCGCACCTCGCGATCCGTCACCCCGGGAGATAACGGGCCACGATTGGACACGATACCTATCCCCAGCAAACGCTGCAATAGATATGCTTTCCCCGTTTTGCGCTGTCTCAACCGAGGGGTCCACGGCGGACGCCGTACGCTGTAGTCGCAGCACGGCCTGTTGACGGATTACGTTTCGTTCGGGCCCACAGGGAGCCAGTAAAACGTGTCAGGGGCGTACGGAGTAACCGCAATAGTTGCGATTACGAGCTACTCCGCCCTCCCCCTAAATTGTTAAGCCGTTAACGTCCAACCTGCCGCTATCGCTGCAGCAATACGGAAACCGTCCCTCCCTGGTAAGCCCCGGTAACCGTAGCCAGATCCAACTTCCCATCTCCATTAAAATCACCGACGACTACCCCCGAGAGACCGAGGTGAGGGACAGGCGTCGAACTCGTCAGCTGAAAAGCACCGTGACCATTTCCCAGAAAAAAGTCATAGTGATCGTCCGGAAAACCAGGCCCCGCAAAGTCCAGTTTTCCGTCTCCGTTGAAGTCCGCGAGCAGCCCCCTTGCAGTGATGTCCTCCGCCACCGGCGATTGGGGGCCGGCGTGAAACAGGCCATTCCCGTTCCCCAAGTTGGTGGCAAGGATGCTCTGATTGAAATCGGGGAAAACCCCTGCCGCGCCGACCATGTCCAGTCGCCCATCGCGATTCACATCGGCAAAAGACGCGGGCTGTTCATAGGCCAACGTAGGGGGCGAAGCGATCGCGGAAAACGTACCGTCCCCCAGCCCCCTGTAGACAAGCACAGAAGGAGTAGCCTCGACGTCCAGCACCAAATCCAGGATTCCATCCCGGTCCAGATCCACAGTCGTGACCCTGTCGTTGGTGGCCCCTGTGCCCGTGATCGAAGGCGCCGCGACGAACGTCCCATCTCCGCGGCCCAACCGGATGGACACTGCGTTGGTTGTGCATCCTACGGGCGCCGGCGTGCAGAAGGCCACGGAATTAGCGACGGCAAGATCCAGCTTGCCGTCCCGATTAAAGTCTCCCACAGCGATGGAGTTGGGCAACTGGTCCACCGGTACCGTCGAGGGAACCGGAGTGAAACCACCGTGCCCATCGTTCAACAGGATCGTCACCGTCGTTGCGCCGTAATTCGCGACCGCGATATCGATCTTCCCGTCTCCATTAAAATCTCCAGTCGCCAGCGCCCTGGGCAGATTACTAACCGCGACGGGCGGAGCCACAAAGAAAGTGCCGTCGGGCCGCCCCAGCAGGATGGTGACGTTGCCGGTGCTTTGGGTGGTGCACTCGGGCAACGCCTCACAGGGATTCGAGACCGCCAGGTCGGGTTGGCCGTCTCCATTGAAGTCCGCAGTGACAATCGCGCCGGGCTCCCCCGGATTTTGTCCCAGGTCAATATCCGTCTCGTTGAACGCCACACTGGCGGTTGGTTTTGTAATCGACAGCAGCGGGTTCGAGGCCACGCCTTCCCCATGCTGGTGATGATTGGTTACTGTGATGGAAGCAGTAGCTGCCTCGTGCAGGAATCGAGCAGGAACGTAGGCAGCTACCTCACCCTCGTTCACCACCACGGTCCCCAGAGAATGGGTAATATTTCCTAACTGGAAGCCGATCTCAGCATCCCGGCCAAACCCGGCTCCATCGAGGATAAGGATGAAGCCCGAGCCGTGTACCCTGGCGGCGGTCGGGGAAATGATATCGATGAACGGAACGGCTTTGTTATGCCTGGGCCGTTCGAAATGCGGGGCGGTTTTTTGGGCAAGGGTGGTCGCGCTGGGCAACAAAGCCAGCAGCAGCATACATCTGCGCACAACGGTCGAGCTTGGCTGTTTCACGGCTAGGACCTTTCCATCGTTCGTCGAGCATTGGCAATTGCAGCCAGGGGAGTGGAGCTATCGTTCCTGGGGACAAATCGGCTTAAGGAGAAAAGCACCGCTCGCGGACGTGGTCAGCAGTATGCAGGTACGGTTGAGAACCGGCAAAAATCAAAGTGAAGCAAACCTACGTTTACGCATAACCTCTTTTCAACCGGCGGGTCGATCCGTCCGATACGCGAGGGGGAAGCGCGAGAGGAGTGTATCGAACACCCATGATGCCGTCAAGCGCCTAATTAGACCAAACCGTCTTCTTCGGGAGTTTCGGGGACACGTAACTCAACCCCACCCGAAATGTCTCGTCGCGCTCAGGCTTGCGGACTCGGAGTAGGGTTGAAAATATCTAGTATTGCCACGGGTCGAGGATCGCCACACCAGTGGGTTCGAAGTCCTCTACATTTCGCGTGACGACGGTCAGCCCATGAACCAGGGCGGTCGCGGCGATCAGTGCATCTCGATCAGAGCGCGGGTTTGGTACATGCAGCGTTGCGCATCGCTGCGCGACTGCCGTATCCACGGCGAGAACGCGATCTTGGAAAGTCGGCAACACATGTCCGTCCATCCAGGAGCGAAGGAGCTTCCCCTGCACGGAATCGCGGCGCTCAACAAAAAAATCCCTATCTCGAGTTCCAAAATCGAGATGGATGACAAAAACAGAGTCGTTGCGGAAACACTCTTAGCCCATGCATTCACGCGGCGATGCATCTTGTCCGTCTTCGCCTTCCGCAATTCGGATATGACATTTGTGTCGAGCAGGTACATCAGGATAAATCCGCCGCGCGGTGAAGGCCGCCCCCAAGACGAGGCGGATCGAATTCAATCTCATCGGCATTCGGCATCGCCAGCAGGTCGACGATGCTTTCGTGTTTGTCCACAATCTTCTGATACTCCTCGATGGTCAGCAGAACATGGGCCGGTCGTCCGCGGTCCGTGATAAAGACCGGGCCACGCTTTGCGGCCTTTTTTGCGCGACTGGTATCTTGGTTGAACTCCCGGCTGGAAAGCGTTGTGATCGCCACACTCATCCTCCTCTCTCAATATAGCAACGTTTCTACATTATAACCGTTCGATTCTCATCAGACGGGGTAGCGTAAGGAAAGTAAGCGTCCATTGGAAGGAGAGAAACGCGGCGACATGATACCTATTTCCCGCTCCGCAAAGGGCCCGGCAACGCCGCTTTAACACTGCAATAGTCATGCTGTCGACGTATATGCGTCGGAGTACTTTTCGTCCGTCGAGCGTGCAGGTAGGAAGGGTATTCAGGTTCTCCCCGGTCCCGGTCGCTGGGGCTTGTTCAACACGCCATGACGTCTTGCTCCTACGACGATCTACAACTGTGCATCCAACTGAAAACGAATGCCCAAAACTCTGTGGGCCAGTCTGGGGAGGCACGATGAAGGCAGTAGTACTCCATGAGTATGGCGGTCCCGAGAAATTGAAGTTTGAAAACGACGTTCCCGATCCTGAGGTGCGAGAAAATACCGTGTTGATCGCGGCCACCGCCGCAAGCGTGAATCCGATCGACTGGAAGGTACGTTCTGGTGCGAGACAGAAGGATTTCCCGCTGTCCTTTCCGGCGATTCTCGGCCGCGATGTCAGCGGCATCGTGCGCGCGGTCGGCACAAAGGTAAGCCGCTTCAAGCCCGGTGACCGCGTACTTTCGTTCACGAATGCGACGTATGCCGAACTAGTGGCGGTTGACGATGCAGCAGTGGTGCATGTGCCGGATGGGCTCGAACTGGCGAATGCTGCAGCGATACCGCTCATTGCGGCGACGGGAGAGCAATTGGTCCGGCTTGCAGCGAACGTGCGTGAGGGGCAGACCGTAGTGGTAACAGGAGCGCTGGGTAGCGTTGGTCGGGCCGCGGTGCACACGGCGAAGAAGATGGGCGCGCAGGTGATCGCGGGTGTGCGCAAGAGGGAACTGCACGACGCCGGTCTCCTTGACGTCCATGGCGTGGTTGCGATTGATGACGACGAAGCGATCGCAAACCTCGCCCTCGTGGATGCGATCGCCGACACCGTCGGCGGGGACGTTGCGGCACGGCTGATCAAGAGAGTGAAGCAGGGGGGCTCTTTTGGATACGCCTCGGCAGTACCGGGGGGCATAGAGGGACTGAACCCGACAGTAAAGATCAAACGTGTGTTCGCACAGCCTGATCCATCAAAGCTACGTGAGTTTGCGGATGACATGCGAGACGGCAAGTTCGTCTTGCCGATCGGTCGTCGTCTGCCGCTGCGCGATGCGGCTGAAGCACACGCGCTTGCCGAGAAGGGCGGTGCTGGGAAGATCGTCCTGCTTGTGGAGGGGATTGAGGGGATATGACAGCTAGCCCCCCAGGAATCCCCGCCGCTGTGTCTCACTTTGGATGCACGACACGGAAATGACCCTAAGGAAATCGTATCTGCTACCAGGGGGGCTCTTTTGCCGAAGGAGAAAGCAGAAGCCAAAGCCAGAGCCGACTGGCCGACTGCTTGCTCAATGAACTTTCAAGCTTTAGCCGTCCGTAACATGCACGGTCGGAAGATCGAGGAACTCAATGAGCAACGCCGCCTCCTGCTCCATCACTTTGCAGGAACTCCGTGATCTTTTTTGCGCGCTCGACAAGTTCATCGGTGATAGGGAGAACTAAAGTTACGCTTGGCCACAGTTCAAGCGGGCGATTGCAAAGATAAGAGGAACGACTCACCACCATCTGACCAGGATAAGCAAACTTCATGTAGTTTCCTTCCCTTAGATAGGCAATTTCGTTCGCCTTGATTCCTCTCGCTCTGAGAAGTTTGGGAAACGAGTTGAGTAGATTCACCATCACCCACCGCCAACCGATATTCGTTTGACACGGGTTGGTCTTCAATTCCATTTCGAGGCGGCCCGCCGCATCCTGCCTGAGACTGCAGGTGCAGTCGAACGTTCTACCAGGACTCTTCGATGGGTCACCATCGAGCAGCGCTGTCACGTAGGCGTCGAGAGCAGAAACGGCATAGCTCCTAAATTCCGGGGGAGTTATCAGCGTCGTATCCTCTTCCTGCCCGGGGAACCTCCGCGGATGAAATAGAGACCAATCAAGACCGAGCAGGGAGTCGTCAAGCCTCGGCGCACTATCTCCCGCCTGAAGAAACCTGGCCACCTCTCTACACACTCGTTCCTTCTCTTCCTCGGAGAGCCGTGGAAAGGGTCTTCTTTCGTTGTCGCTAATTGCGCATCTGGCGTTGTCCAGTTGGTCTCTCAAAGCGCCTCCTGCAGGAAAAACCCGCATCGCCATTTCCTGCGCGCTCGCGGTAGTTCCAGCATATTCCGGTCAGGCTTTGAAGAGCACAAGCAAGCAGAGGTACTCTGTGATGAGGATGGCGAATCGGGAAGTCATTTCTCACTTTGGGAAACCCAGAGACCAGCTTCATTTTGAGCCTCCTTTCTTGCATTGGTTCAGCATAAGACCCACTAACCCGTGTGCGCTGACAACATAGTCGATACAAAGCAAACACAACGCGGATGATCGAATGCGTTCATTGCAGCCTAGCTAGGTATTTGGAGCCTAAGCTACACGCGGGAGGCGCTAGGAAACGTTCGAAGGTACAAAACAGATGAGGGATGCAGAAAGTACACTACGCCAGAGATGTAAGACCGAGAAAAAAGCGTCTCCGGACGCCGCTTTTTGCTCTTAGACCTGTGCGCTGTCACTAGGGGGAAATTTCGTCTCTTCAACTTTCGGATGGATCCGCGGCGCTCTCTGTCCGCGCTGAGTCCCAGTAGAAAACTGGGACTCCAATAGTCACAGTTTTT
The DNA here is from genome assembly GCA_963830325.1 of uncultured Acidobacteriaceae bacterium. Lineage (GTDB taxonomy): Bacteria > Acidobacteriota > Terriglobia > Terriglobales > Acidobacteriaceae > PALSA-350. The sequence goes on along the minus strand of CAWHMV010000016.1, from coordinate 37,124 downwards.
GTATTACCGACGGCTAGAAAAATCCATAGAAACGAACAGTTTTCTGAACCAGCATCGTAGACTATTGAGCACCACCTCCTGCGGTTATGGAGTCTCCACTTGTAAAAGTGTTCTGTGTGCGATGAGGTGACTTCACTCTGAGAGCCTTAAAAGAAGTTGGGATCTGAAAAACGGCATCTGCTCATCGCGAGACTTTCCAGGTAACGACAGCGGCGTCAAAGGAGATTCAGCGTGGCTACGGATTTCGATCTACATCCCAACGACAAAGCCGGAAGTGGCCAACGACCTCCCAGGCGCGCGGCAATTCCTTTCGATTCTGGGCGGCGAGGAATAAACGATGTCCGGCCGATAGATTCTGACAAGGCAGAGTCAGAAGTCTCATGGCCGGGATTCTGGCCTCGGAGTTTGGCAGGCGCCGGACCCCTATTCCTACTGGGGATCGCTCTTTTATGTACGCTGTATGCCGGTCTGAACAATAAGAAGCCGACTGCCAAAAATCTGAAGGCAGATGAACAGCCCCGGTCGGACCCAACATCTCAGCCATCTTCAGCAGTGGGATCTCCGGCAAAGCCATCTCCCACCCCTCCGATCGTGACAGCGTGGTCCGAGGGTTCGATGCCCGAGCGGCCTTCGAATGCGGTCTCGAACTTACCTGGCTTCCCGGCTGTGCATTACCATCCGACGAAATATGAGGCTACACATAAAAAGGCGTTTGGCGGGTGCACTGGCCAACTTGAACTTACGAGTGCCAGACTTCATTTCAGATGCTCGCATGAGGCTGACCTGGACATTCCGGTCAGGTCCATTGCAAGAACCCATAAAGATGGTGTGGTTCTTGAGTCCGGAGAGAAGTATCACTTTCTGATTGCCAATCACACGAAAGGTCAAGTGGAAATGATTTTCAACTTATGGCTGAACAGGGTCCGACAGTTTGAGCCAGCGAGCCGGGAATCATCGTTTTGAAAGACAAAAAGGGTGACGACAAAAAGGAGATGTTTTCCTTTAGGGTCAGTCCTCTCTGTCAACGAATTCCATACTCAACGGGGCGGGGATAGGTATCATGTCCCCGTATCTTCCGAGGGACGATTGCCGACCAGGCTCATGGCGTTTCTTCATAAAGCGATGCGCTGGGTGCGCTACGCCTACTTTCTGCGCTTCAGCCTGGGCCTTTGGTTCTTCGCGCTGATTCTGTGCTGGCTAAACACCTCCTCGGCCAGGACGCTGACCAGCGGAATCATGACTCCGGAAACCATCCAGCAATATGCCTGTGTCGGTTTCTTTCTGGTGTCAGCCGGTTTTGTTGCCCTGATCACGGCGCGGGTGGTGCTGATCAACGGCCCCGAGAGATGGGATAAGGGTTACGACGAGTTCGATGACGGCCGGCCGCTTTCGTTAAAGCTTCTGCTGGTCAACGACAAGGGACAACGGGAGTGGGCGGCGTTGCTGATTTCCCAGCTGCCCAACGGCTTCGTCTACTTGTACCTCACGTGGAATGCGATTTCTTCGGGGGTGCCCCTCGACGATGTCTTCTTCGGCTTGCTCATCGGCTCCGCACTGGCCGTCGTCTTATGGTGGGTCGCGAACGCCTGGTACTACCTGACCTATGAACCGGTAAGAGCAAGCGAGAAAGTCGAATTCCAACAGAACGCGGCCAGGACGCTGCTCTTCCCCCGCCCCCTCTTCGGGCTCGCAAAGCCTGGCGATCCGTTTGATCAAGAACAAAAGACTCTGGAGGCGGCATCGAGTTGGCTAAAAGCCAGTCCGCTCTCGCGCTGGCTCCGGTGGCTCGCCGGTCTGCTCAATACTCCTGGTTATGTAGGCCCCGAAGGGCACATTTACGAGGGGCACGTCTTCTCCGCACTGGCCGCGTTGGTCATCCTCGGTATCTACCTGCTCTTGTGGCCACTGGCCGCACCCGTTCCGGCCTTCCGCTGGTCTCTTTCTGCACTTGGCCTTTTGGGCTTTGTGGCCGCCGTGCTGGTGTGGCTCTTGTGGAAGGACAAGTCGGCCGTGCGCGTCAAAGCGCTCCGCGCCTGGAAGATTGGGCTCACCGGCGCCGTGGTCGCTTTTGTGGCGTCCATCGCCCTGCTCTACCTCCTCACCAACGCCGAGCGCTTTCCGATTCTCGCCACCATCCTGATCGTCGCCATGGCGCTCTGCTGGGCGCTTTGCGGCATCTCGTTTTTCTTCGACCGGTACCGGCTCCCCGTGGTCACCCTGGTTCTGGTACTGACGATCGCTCCCCGGCTCATGCATTGGGACAGAACCATCTACTGGGATAACGGCCCGGCCTGGGGAAATGGGCAGGAAGAGCACTATCTTTCCACAACCCAGGCAGAGCCCGGAAGCAGCTGCGTTCCTACCCCCAAAGACATCCTCCTTGATCGGCTCGCTGCAAGCGCCGGTCAGCTCGACGACTCGGAGCAGGACCGTCCCTTGATCGTTGTGACCGCGACGGGCGGCGGCCTGCACGCGTCGGCATGGATGGCCGCGGTCCTGGCACGGTTGGAAGCGACCTTTGACCAGTCGTCACCCGGCAGCTTTCACCGTTCTCTCCTGCTCGCCAGCACGGTCTCCGGCGGCAGCGTAGGCCTGTTCTCTTACCTGCGAGAAATTCAGCCGGGTTCGGTTCCGGACTTCACCCGCATGCAAATCGCGGCGCAGTGTTCCAGCCTGGAGGCGGTCGGCTGGGGGTTCGCCTACTATGATCTTCCCAAGGCTTTTGTTCCCTTATTTCCCTACTTCATCCCTCCGTCCAGCGGAGACGGGGACCTCGACAAAAGTCCTCTGTTTAAGGACCGGACCTGGTCGCTGCGCAAGGCCTTCGCGCGCAACGCTGATAACGAATTCTGTGTGGACACCTGGCATCGCGACCATGGGGAACCCGTGCCTGGCGGATTACGCATGCGGCTGGCATCGAACCTGAAGCACCAGTCAGATGCGGAAGAGCTGGAAAAAAAGCTCACCCTAAGGAGCCTGCTGCCGAGCAAGAACAATATCTTTCCCGCATTTACCATGAACACCACCAGCTACGAGGACGGGCTGCGATTCTTGCTGGCCAACTACAGGATTCCCGATCCCGACACCGGCAAGGATTGGCCCGATACCCGGCCCAACTACAAGGCCAGGTCCTTTCTGGCGACCTACAGCACCGGCAAACGCGAGGCAGGCGAATTCACACCTGACCTGCCACTGGCCACGGCCGCGCAGTTGTCGGCGGCCTTTCCCTATATCTCCTCAGCGGCTCGAGTGCCAATGTCGATCGACAACCAGGTGAATGCGGTCCATTTTGTTGACGGAGGGTATTACGACAACGACGGAACCAGCTCCGTCCTCGAGTTTCTCCGCTACGCCCTCGCCCGAACGCCAAGCGTCGGCAAGGACGTTTGCGGAGCATGGAGCAAAGAGGAGGAGACGAAGGTGAGCAGCCGCAAACTGCGTATCCTGCTCATCGAGATTCGCAACAGCGGTGACGACTTCGGTGGGGAGTTCGACCAATGGCCAAACCATACATCTGCGAGCACGCCCGCCAATCTCCTCACGCAGTTAATCGCTCCACCTGGGGGGTTATGGCAGGCCGGCCACGAAAGCGTAACCGGCAGAAACCGCGTCGCCCTGGCGCAATTGGAACACGCCCTGGCGGACAGGCTTGAGGTCCATCGGGTCGTCTTCGCCGACAGCCACGCGATTCCCGACGTACACACCGATCCGCTCTCCTGGTCGCTCACACCGGCCCAGCGGCGGGAGGTGCAACACTCCGCCTCTTCGGATCCCGAGGTCAGGAGACGGTACAAAGAGGCCCTTACCTGGTTCACCAAACGGCGCGCCGAATGGGACAAGGATGCTGACTCGAGGTGGCACGAATGATAAGGCGAAGTCCTCGTGGTCTTGTATGCAGCTTTCCACTTCACCTGCGCTGAACCAGGTTGCAGAGCGGCCGCTCTTGATTGGGGTCGCGTCTCCGGGTTTCCCACTCGTTCGCTTGGAAATTGAACTTCATGTCGGATGGGGGTTCAGCTACCTATCCCCCGAACTGCCTCCACGGACAGCCCGGAGGGGGCACTTTCGTCCGTTCTCTGCATCATTCGCGAGGCAATCCGACCAAAGCGACTATAATTCTGGTTGGAATGAAAATCGAGGTGTATATGGCCGTTTGGCAAGTACAAGAGGCGAAGACACGTCTGAGCGAGGTAATAGAGGAGGCTAACAGCAAAGGGCCGCAATTCATTACCCGGCACGGGTCGGAAAGAGCTGTCATTCTTTCAGTCAAGGACTACCGAGCCCTGACCGCTCACAAACCCGATCTCAGGGCGTATTTGCTAGGTGGCCCAAAGGTCGACCGATTTGACGTACCACGCAGTCGCGATAAGGGACGCAAGGTCACGTTGTGAGCGGGCGGCTGCAATATCTGCTGGATACCAACATTCTCTCCGAGACCCGCAAGAAACAGGCCAATGAACAGGTAATGTCCTTTCTGTCCGCCGCCGAACCGTCCACACTTTTCATCAGCGTGCTTTCGCTCGGCGAGTTGAGAAAGGGCGTGGCTCTCAAAGTTCGATCGGACGTAGATGGCGCGAAGCTGCTCGGGACTTGGGTAGATGGACTGGAGTTCAGTTTTGGCGATCGCATTCTCGGTGTCGATGCGGCGATTGCGAGGCAATGGGGAGAGCTCTCCGCCCAACGCTCAAGGCCGGTCGTTGATACTCTCCTCGCCGCAACTGCGCTTGTACACAAACTGACGCTGGTGACCCGGAATATCAGCGATGTTCACGATCTCGGCGTGAAGCTGCTCGATCCCTGGAAAAAGTAGGGGCGTCGTTCCCTCGTTCGTTTTGGGTTAGCGCGGCACAGTCCATTTGGAAAGTGCCGAGAGGAAGTTGTTATAGAGGTGCTCCTGCGCCGGATTCAAGTCATCCGTTTTCGGCGGCTCCGCGAGTCCCGTACCCATCGCCAGGCGCGCAGCCAAGTCTTCGGCGTTGGTGTGAAGCTTAAGTGTGTTTTTCAGAACCTTGATGAGTATCAGGGCCTCCGGGCTTTTTCCTAAAGCCATACCGGAACCGGAGCCGGGAAACGCAATAAATGTCACCAGGCCGGTACCCTTCCCACGCCCCAGTGCATCATTCAGTTTCTTTGAACACTCACCGACCTTGTTTGGCGTGCCGCTGTCACCGTAGACGTAACCCATGCTCGCGCCGGTGGCGTTTTCGATCGCCAGGCCGAAATCTCCCTGGCGAACGCTCTTGCCGGCAAGGATCATATGATTCCAATGGGTCGCCCACACCGCGTAGGGAACGACCGCTGAGTCGAGATAGCGGTGCGCATCGTACTGGGAAAGAGATGCATCCCCCACCACGCTTGTCCCGGAGATGTAGTAGCCGGTATCCGGCTGAACGACGGGAAAGTAGCCGCTCCCCACTGGTTTTAAGACAGGGGGTTTGCCGTGCCGGGCATAGGTATCCAAGCCGGCTTCTAATTCCGGGCGGTCATCAATCAACAGTTTGAGCGTAAGGTTCTGTTGTTTGGACACAGCCTTAATCCCCGCCCAGTAAAAGTTTCGGGTGCCCTTGAGGAAGTTTTGCCATCCCTTCGAGCCATCGCCAGGATCGCCACAGGCATTGCCCAACCCTACGCGCTCCGAGGTTGCATTGGAGACTCCCTTCCTGCCTCGGTGCCAGCTTTCGAGGGGGATGAGCTTCTTTTGTACCGAGTCCTTCGCGGGGTTATCGTAGCCGTAGGTATTCAGGGAGCCGTCGAGATCCAGGTTGAGGCGGCACATGTAGACGAAGGCGGCAAAGCCATTGCGCCCCCCTGATACCCCAAACACAGAGACCTTGTTATAGCGGTCGGCGAAGTGGCCAGCGGTCTGGGTGAAGGAAAGCGTGTCGGTCATTGAGTATGCGGCGAGTGGGAGTCCCATTTCTGCCTCCAGTTTTGAATTTTGCGGGTATTTCACGCGCCCGGTAAAAGCACGCAACGCCCTCTGTTACACGGGGATATTGCAAGCGCCATGCCAAACACGCGCGCGGTGACTGGCGACTCCAGATGGCCGATCCCGTTCTTTGTTTGCAGCAGGATGCGAGCGACCTGGCGGCTGGGGAGGGTGAAGAGTACCCCAGGGCTCTCGTTTTTGGGTATCCGATCAGATACCCGGGAGCAACCGATTGACTCCGCTGGCACGGAAGAAGGGGTCTCTCGAAATCACTGGACCGTCAGCGCCACTGTTGCGGAATGCTGCGAACTTCCGCTGCTTGCCGTCACCGTGAGGTTGTAACTCTGCGCGCTCGGTGTCGGGGTCGTGGGGTGGCTTCCACCTCCACATCCGCTTAGCTGGGACAAGCAAAGAAGAACCCCGGCCGTCATCGAATACAGCCGGAACAGCGCTTTCCAGTTGCGGCTTTTGCCGGTGCTCCATAGAGCTCCCCATGGCAGTACCAGAAGGCCCACCGCCATCACGAATGAGCTCGCGTGGGGTTTGCCCGTTCTGCGCATCGCGCCCGTCTGTGCCGGGGCGACGACCGTTAACGTTACGGCGGTGGTACCACTGCCCGTCGCCACAGTGGCGGGCGAGAAAACAAAAGTAGCCGATGCAGGCAGACCTGCTACCGCCAGAGCTACGGGCGCGAGGGTCGCCGGCGTGGTCGGCGTGACCGCAAATGTATAGGTTGCGGTATCGCCCGCAGACACGGTTTGGCTGCTGGATCCAGTGATCTTCAACGTACAGTCGCCGATGGTTTCGGCAACCGGGCTCGCAGTACTGTCAATGAAGTTCTGATCTCCGCTATATGCCGCCGTGACGCTGTGCGTCCCGACGGAAAGGTTCGCAGTACCGTAGTTGGCCTGGCCCGCGGCGTTGAGAGGCGCTGTGCCCAACACAGTGCCGCCGTCGGAAAAAGTAACGGTGCCGGTGGGAACGCCGGCGATCGAAGAGGTAGCTTGCGCGGTGAGAGAGACCAAACTTTGCGCCAACGCCGGATTCGGGCCAGCCGTCAACGTAAGGGTGCTCGCTGTTTTGTCGATGGTCAGCGTTCCCGGAGTGACAGTCACCGCGTAGGTGGCCGCATCTGAGCTGCCTACCGTTGCAGTAATGGGGTAGCCTCCCGTGGGCGAGCTCGTGGTGGCGGTGGTAGCATAGGTAACCGTGACAGTATCCTGTCCAATCAGGCCGGAGATTGTGCCTGTGAATATGGGATTCGCCGTACCGTAGCTACGGGACGCATTGGTAACGGAAATCGACAACGCTGCTTTGGCGACTTGAACCGTCAGAAGAGTCGAGGTGCCGGCCACCCATGGACAGGCGCCTCCATAGGAGGCAGTGATGCTGTGAGATCCAACAGGGAGAGCCGCAGTGGTCAAGCCAGCGTGCCCGGTGCCGTCGAGCGGTGCACTGCCGATGGGGATGCCGCCATCGAGAAAGGAAACCGTTCCTGTGGGAACCCCGGTGGTGGCGCTTACGGCGGCAGTGAGCGTCTCCGGAGTCCCATAGACTATGCTGGCCGAGGTAGAGGTAAGCGTGACACTGGTCGCGACCGGTGAGCCGGTCAGTAAGAATGGACCGGAGCTGCTGCCCTGGTAATTGTCGTCACCGGGATAGTTGGCCTGGACCTGGTGGGTTTCCGTTCCCGCAATGCAGACGTTGGATAACGAGGCGGTTGCCGTTTGGCTGAAGTGGTCGAGGAAGATGTCAGCGGTAACGATCTTGGGTTGCGTCAACTCTCCGGCGTTCCCCACGATGATGTCCGGAAATCCGTCTCCATTGAAGTCCGCTACCGCGGGTATGTTGACGAACGATGGTGCGTCGGGGACGGTTGCCTGGGTAAATGTGCCGTCGCCATTGCCATAAAAAAGTTGTACTGCGTCCTCACCCAGGCCACCCCACGTACCGTCGGCGAGGATCACATCAAGTTTGCCATCCCGGTTGAGATCGGCCGACGTCATTAGGCGGGGTCCACCACCCACTGGAATCGTGGATGACTGTTGTGTGAAAGTGCCATCTCCGTTGCCCAGCAGGAGGATGAGGTAATCGTAGAGGTCTTCAATGACGACATCGGGAATTCCGTCCCCATTGAAATCCCCCACTACTGAGCCACCGTATTGGGTGTAGGTGCCGGCAGGCGGCAGGAAGGACCTGGAGCGGAAGGTGCCATCCCCGTTGCCCAGCAATACGGTATATCCATAGAAGCCGTTAGTCGCAAAGATATCCAGATGCCCGTCGCCGTTGAGGTCAGCTATCTGGGCGACGTAACCGGCGGCCACGCCGGAGGCGACCGCTGCCGCTGGGGTGAAGCTACCGTCGCCATTGCCGAGAAGGATACTGTAGGTAGCATCGGCGATGTTGGCGACCGCCAGGTCGAGGATACCGTCCTCGTTGAAGTCGGCTGCCACGAGGGTATACGGGTCAGCGCCTGTGCTCGCTGACGCGCCGACGAAGAATGTACCATCCCCATTGCCAAACAAGATGTCGACTTGGCGCGAGTAGGTAAGGGCGACCGCCAGGTCCAGCGCTCCATCCTGGTTGAAGTCTCCGACGGCGATGCCGACAGCCTGCCCATAAACAACGTAGTGAACCAAAGGTTGAAATGTACCGTCGCCGTTCCCCAGAGCAATCAGGATGGAATTGTTCGTACCCATGGCAAATGCCAGGTCCTGGCGGCCGTCTCCGTTAAAGTCTCCTGTAGCAATGTCCTCGATGTCTTGCGGGAGAGTCATCGACGTCCCTTGTACGAAGGATTGGCCGGGGGTCGATGGACCAAGACTTGCGGAGCCGAGGGAGGTATTTCCCTTAGTGAGATCAGCAACGGTGATGGTGCCGGTTGGTCCCACGGTGGATTTTGCGTTCCCGACGACCGTCGCATGCAGGCTGTAGGTGCCGGCGGTCTGCAGTGCTGTCGTCGTGGGAATGTCGGTGACCGAAAAAGTAACCGTGCTTGATGTGCTGGACTGGTAGTTGTGTGTGGATGCAAGCACAGCCTTCACACTGTGGCTGCCGGCACCAAAAGCCATTTTCAGCGTCGCGGTTCCGGCAGCGGGACCACTATGGATCAACGGAACGGTGCCGTAGACAGCAGCATCCGCACAGCGCGAAGCCGTTGCGGCACAAAACGTAACCAACCCGGGCGCGGCAGCTACGCCTCCCGCCTTGACCGTCGCCGTTAAGGTCACGATTGTGTCCGCAGCTACTGAGGTCACTGGGCCGGATGAAGAGGATATGCCTATAATGGTCGTCGTCGGCACAGCGGCGGCACGAGCCGGAATGGCCACGCTAAGCACCGCCAAGACAAGGCCCTGCGCGCTACGGGTACCAAGGCAGGCGAACCTCTCGCCGGCGCTCTTGTATGAAAGAAAGTAGTTCAAAGGAAACCTAAGGCGCAGCATACATTACACCGTTTTGAACTTTACAGGATAATAAGCACTGTGTAAGTTACCTTTCGACCACGGAAGCGGTTACTTTATCCGGTTACCCCGGAAGCTTGCGAACAAAGCCCAAGCTGTTTTTGTTCTAAGCAATGGTATCGTCCCGTCCGTCCCCCGAAAGCCTCCCACCTTCTACTCCTTCCGTGCTTCTACAGCACACATCGTGTCCCCTTATCTCCCCGTTGCAATCTTTGCTGCAAACCCGAGGAAGGCAGGGGGAGATATGTACTATATCGCCGGACTTTCAGGCGAAGTAAATGAATAGACTTTCCAATGCTTGCCACCCTTCTCCGCGAAAACGGGATGGATGCTCCCACCCGTAAATGTCGAGATGGCACGCTGCCAAAAATCGTGGGCCGAAACATTGGACTCCATCACGCGGATCTCCCATGGGCCCGGAAACCGCTTCCATACTTGGTGTGCTACCTGAGTTCCGATTCCACGCCTCCGGCATCCGCGAAGGATGAAGAATTCAGCCATATCCCAGACAGTCAGGTTGGCGGAGACTTCAGACCCGCACTTCACCAAAACGAACCCTGCCAAGTTGCCACACTCCTTTACAAGAAAAGGAAATCGGCCAGGTTCGCTCCAATAAAGTGGAAGCAGGGGATAGCCGAACCTGCCAGCACCATCCATCTCCAGACGGTGGAATTCGCTGAAATCGTGCGCGTACAGTTGCAGGAGATTCGCGAGCGTCGGCTCTTGTTCCGCGGCGGCTGGGATCACTTCGATATCCGGGGACAACCTCTCCGGCGGCTTGGTCATAGCAGTGGACGCAATCTTCATAGCCAGTATGTCACTGCCCAGTGGCGGGCAGCCCGGGGAATCCTCCGGGCTGTCCGTCGGGTTCCGTCTCGTCTATGCCCGGGTTCTTTTCTCCCGGGTTTTCTGGCGGCGAAGCTTCCGCGGGTTTGCAGCAAAGATTGCAAGAATGCAGCAATTGCAGACTAGCGGAGCCGCGCCTGGCTCCGGTACTATTTCTCCGAATGAGGCTTGGGCACCTGAGGGTTGTTGGCAAGCCGGGTCTGCAGCATGGCGCTCGTTCTATATACCTCCACGGCAAATCGAACCAGGTAGCGGCGAACAGAGACGTGTCTCTGTTCGCAAAAAGCATTGGACTTCACGCCTTAAGGGCCACGGGATCCCGCTGATAGAACCGTCGCATTCCATAAATCTGACTTTCGATCTAAGAGAAATGCACAGGAGGAAATAACATGGCAACTTTGCAGCAAGAAGCCCAGAGTAAGGGCGCAACCAGCGACCCGTGTATCGTGAAAGTCGCCCATAAGCTCGAGGTGCTGGTCATCCCAGTCTCCGATGTCGACCGCGCGAAGGAGTTCTACTCAAGCCTCGGGTGGCGGCTCGACGCCGACTACGACAACGGTAGTGACTTCCGCGTGATTCAGATCACGCCGACTGGCTCGGGATGCTCGATCATCTTTGGCAAGAATGTCACCGCGGCAGCACCCGGCTCCGCCCAGGGTCTGTACCTGGTTGTCTCCGACGTCGCGGCCGCCCGCGACGAACTGCTCGGTCGCGGTGTCAAGGTCAGTGAGGTGTTCCACGACGCGAGCGGCGTCTATGCCGGTCCGGATGAGCCCTACCTGTTTGGGCGGCTCCGGGTAAGCGGTCCGGATCCCGATCATCGGAGCTACCGTTCGTTCGCCTCATTCCATGATCCGGACGGCAACGGCTGGCTGTTTCAGGAGATCACGGCGCGACTGCCCGGTCGTGTCACCGGCGACACATCGTACCCGTCGGCGAGCGAATTGTCGCAGGCACTGCGGCGCGCGGCAGCCGCGCACGGGGAGCACGAGGCGCGGACAGGGCAGGCCGACCCCAACTGGCCGGACTGGTACGCCGAGTACATGGTGCGCGAGCAGTCTGGCGAAGAGCTGCCCAAATGAACGGCTACGACGTGGCCGCCTCGGCGGCGAGGCCGTGAGCCGCGAGCCGGAGCTCGCCGGGCAGACGGTCGTCTTGCTCGGCGGCAGCTCGGGAATCGGCTTCGAGACGGCTAAGCGAGCACGGTCCGAGGGAGCCGATGTCGTCCTCTCCGGCCGCAACCCGGAACGCGTGGAGCACGCCGCACGCGAGCTCGGCGCGCTGAGCAGCGCGGTCTTCGACGCCACCGATTTCGAGCGCCTCGGGCGCTTCTTCGACGAGCTGCCGAAGCCGATCGACCACATCATGGTCACCGCCGGCGGTCCGTACTACGCGCGGCTGGCGGACATCGACTTCACCCACGCGCGGCGCAACGTCGAGCAGCATTTCTGGCTGCCGCTCCACGTCGCCCGTTTCGCCGCCGGCAAAGTGCGCCCCGGCGGAACGCTCCTGTTCATCGGCGGAATCGGCGGTCGACGGCCGGCCGCGGGCCCGCTCATCACCACGTTCAGCGCCGCGACACCGGCGTTGACCAAATCGCTCGCACTTGAGCTCGCACCCATCCGCGTCAACCTGATCGCGCCCGGCTTCGTCGACACGCCATTGTCGGCATCGCTGCTCGGCGATCGGCTGGACGCGCGTCGCGAGCAGCTTCGAACCACGCTGCCCATCAGGCGGGTGGTCGGCCCGGACGACATCGCCGCGCTCGCCATTCACCTCATGGTGAATACAGCGATCACCGGAGCAACCTACGACATCGACGGCGGCCAGCAGCTGGTGGAGGGGTGAACCTGCGACGCGAATTCACAAAGCGCGTTTCTCACGCGTACCCGTGGAAGGCGAAGCGTGGTGCTCAAGTCTTTGCAAGGAGGTAGCCATGAAGCGAATCGCTGTCTTGCTCGTTACCGTTGCAGCGGCGGCCTGCATGGCCGCCTCCTCGGCCCCCGCATCCAGGTCCACTGACGAAGCGGCTGCTCCCATCTTCGGAGTCAAAATCCCCCCCGGATACCGCGACTGGAGGCTAATCTCCGTGGCCCACGAAGAAGGCAACCTCAACGATTTGCGCGCCATTCTGGGCAACGACGTAGCGATCAAGGCCTACCGGGAAGGGAAGCTTCCGCTCTCGGACGGCGCAATGATTGCCCGGGTCGCCTGGAGTTACGTTCCGTTGGAGGAAAGCAGTCAAGCCTTTGGCCATCCCCAATCTTTCGTAGCCGGGCCACCCACGAACGTTCAGTTCATGGTCAAGGACTCAAGAAAATACGCTTCGACGGGCGGCTGGGGGTTCGCTCAATTCGACGACGGCAAACCCGCCGGCGAGGCGGTACACAGCAAGTGCTTTGCCTGCCACGAGATCGTCAAATCTCGCGATTTTGTCTTCAACCGTTACGCACCTTGATAGGACAAGAAACCTTGCACGTATACCAATCCTTGTTAACTCCGGCACGATCTTTGCCAGGGAAATCGTTCGCCGGGAGTTCTCCGCCATGAAGCATTCTTTGTCGTGTAAGGTTCGGATCCGTCGCGTCCTGGGCGTGGCCGTGATCGTGGGAGTCGTCGCTATCCCAGGAGGGTGGGAGAGGAACTTGTTCACAGAGTTCTCTTTCGTGAATGCGGTGAAGGCGGAAGAGCATTTGACGGGCACGTTCGATCGAGAAAAATCGATGAGCTTAACAACCGCCGAATCTCAGCCTGCCCTTGCCGATGACGGACCCCTGCCCGACTTGGGCGGCGCTACTGCCTGGCTTAACTCCGTTCCCTTGAACCGTAAGTCGCTACGGGGCAAGGTAGTGCTGGTCGACATCTGGACCTACTCCTGCATCAACAGCCTGCGACAGTTGCCCTACATGAAGAGCTGGGCGGCAAAATATAAGGATGCGGGTCTGGTTGTGATCGGTGTGCATGCACCGGAGTTCGGGTTCGAGAAAGAACGTGCGAACGTGGAAAATGCTGTGCGCGAGTTAAAGCTTGCTTATCCAGTTGCTATCGACAGCAACCATGCGATCTGGCAGGCGTTTAACAACGAATACTGGCCGGCAGACTACTTCATCGATGGGAAAGGACGAATTCGTTATCACCACTTCGGGGAGGGCGAATATGTCGAGACCGAGCGTGTCATCCAGGAACTTCTGCGGGAGAACGGAGCCACTGGCCTGAATTTGAGCCCGGTCAGTCTCTCTGCGGATGGAGTGGAGGCAGCACCCAGCGGTGATGTGCAATCTCCCGAGACCTATGTCGGCTATGCTCGCACCGAGCATTTCGCATCCCCCGAACGATTGGCCCAAGACGCGCGAAAGACCTACAGCGCGCCGGCGAGGCCGTCTTTGAATCAATGGGGACTGAGCGGATCGTGGAACGTAGGCGCCGAGAGCGCTGCGCTTCAAGGGGCTCCGGGCAAGATTGTGTTCCGGTTCCATGCCCGCGACCTGCACATGGTGTTAGGTCCGGCGAAGAAAGGTAAGCCGGTGCGCTTTCGGGTGACATTGGATAGCGGCGCGCCCGGCGACGATTGTGGACTTGATTCCGCATCGGACGGCACCGGTGAGGTCCGGGATCCCCGTCTCTATCAGCTCATCCGGCAGAAGGGTCGAGTCAGAGACCGAACCTTTGAGATCGAATTTCTTGATCCCGGGAATTCAGGCCTTTTCGTTCACCTTCGGTTAAGAGTCTGAGAGATTAAATACGCCGACAGGATTCGACAGGATACCTATTCACCCGAGGCAGAAAGTAGGTACCAGGCGGTACCCACCTTCCTAGCGGCTAAGACTTGTGAAACGATACCGTCATGGTGGATGGCGAAGGCGCCGGCGTGACGTCGGTCTCCTTGATCATCTTGCCGTCTGGACTGAGAACGAAGGTATTCACCCGCTGCACTTCTCCGTGGTTGCTATACGTCACCTTCAGCGTTCGCGGCCCCTCCATTTTCACTGACATCGTGCGGGTTCCCCCAATGGGCGTCGCCGTTCCATCCAGCTTGCAGGTGACGGGCTTGTCAGCGTCCGTTTCCTTTACATCGAGGCTGTCACCTTTCACCAGAAACGTAAGTACTCCCGTATCCTGCGACTCATCAAAGCTGGTTTCCTTCCACACCACCGGCCCGCCCGCTCCTCCCGAAACTCGTTTCGACACGAAGGTCATCGTAAACGGGCTGCCTTCCGCCGGGAAGATTTTCGCTGTTCTGGTCGTCGTCTTGCCATCGGGAGATAATTCGATCTTCACCTTGCTCGTTTGCTTGTTGTCGCGAGTGTTCTCCAGTGCATACCCGGTGGGGGTTTTTGTGCACGTGGTCACCGTGCCGGCGTCCGGTGGGTTCGGTTTCCCATCACAAACAACCTTGGGGCCTGTCTTTCCACCGCGTGTGACGGTGTACCCGTCGGCGTCGGTCAAAACCGAAATAGTGGGTCCGTCGTACTTGAGCGTGGATCGATCCATCTTCCATGAGCCGTTCCACGGGTTTTCCTGTCCCATACTGGGGACAGTCAGAGAAAGAAAGCATGCGAAAGCGCAAATGCATGTGCCGTAGCGTCTCATTAGGCCTTGCCCTAAAAAAAGAGTTTAAATCTGGTCTGGACAGCCATCTTGATCGCAACGTAAGTGACTGTCAAGCAGCATAGTAGTCGAGGTCACTGCGACATGGTTTTAGCTTCTCCCTTCCGTCGCTAGACCTGCATTGATTTTAAAGCTCCAGGCGCACCCGAATCCGTTGATAGTCTGCTGAGTCGCGGTTAAGAGGCGAACCCATAGGCTATCGGGCGCCATGGAGACAATGGCCGGGACGGCAGAAGCATGCACAGCCTAGCGATAATACCCCGATCTGGTCATAACAACGATGCCCTGCTTCCGCACTTCAGGATGCTCGCTGAGAAACTCCGGACTCACTCGAAGACTCAGCTTGCAAAACTTCCCTGGGGACTCCGCAGAAGTAGGCTTGTATCCGAGCGTGTAACGCGCTCGTACCCGATCGATCAGCAGGGCAAGATTCTCTGGAACTTCCTTCGTCCCCGTGCTCAGAACAGGGCCGCCTGTAGCCCTGGCATATTCATCGATGTCCCCCACGCGTGTTCCTCCTCGGCCCGACGCCGTAATGGCACGGTAGGTCTCGGCGGTTCTGTCAATGAGGACCGAAACCACCGCACCCGATTGAAGCAGCCTGGTCATGGCTTCCTGTCGCGAATGGAGATGCGCAGGAGCATGCTGGCCGATCGTTGCCCGGGTAAAGGCGTTTTCCTCATTGGCCGTGCCGTCAGTGAGCCAAACCAGGACGCGGCGGTTGCCCGCCTTTGCCTTCATCACCTGCTCCACCGCTTCAAACATGTCCTCATCGAGGAAAGTCCCCTCCACGTCGGCCATCCAGGAGGCAGTCCTGACCGCCTCGGCCGCCAGCTTACGATTGGTGGTAAAGCCCTGCATCAGGTCCGCACGAGAAGAAAAAGTCATCACGGCCACTTCGTCTTCGCGCTTCAGGTGGCCGAGGACCTGCAACGCCGCTTGCGCCAGGGGGGCGAGCGCGGCGTGCACCGTCTCGGTCATGTCGAAGAGAAACACGACGGAAAGAGGCAGTTGATCGTGGCTGAAATAGCTGATGGTCTGCGGCACGCCGTCTTCGGAGAGCTGAAAATCTTTAGCCGACAGCGTATCCAGGGGAACTCCGGACTTCTTGTTTTCCACCAGGGCGTCGAGGAGAACGAATTGCGTGTCGACATGGATGGTTGGGGGCTCTGATTGAGGCGGAGAAGCCGCAGCTTGCGCGAGGCCAATCTGCGCGAGCAGCAGGACAGTGAGGAGCGATGCCGCATGCATGAGAAATACCCGTTGCCGATGGCCCACAGGATGAATCTAGCAGCCCTCGCCCCGCCGTGGAAACCAAGGTATCGTTCAGGGGGGATTCAGTTAATCCGGTCACAGCATACCTATTGCAGCAACCCCAACTGATCGCCTGCGGCCCGGCTCGAGCAAGCGTCAGAAGCGGTTTTAGACGAGCGGCTGTTTCACGGCACACAGCTGGAACTGCCCGATTTGCAGGGGTGATGAGCAAAATTAATCTGAAAAGTGTGCAATACGAGACATACCCCTTTCCCCGATTGAGCCCCTAATTAGTTAAGGTATCAATCGGATGAGCAATGGCGACTGGGAAGACTTGAGGGAAGAAGTTCGTACCTATCTTGAGCTCGGCGTGAATAAAGGAGAAACCGAGTTAGACACTATGACCCGTTTGGTTTGGCTAGAACGCCAAAAGCATGTCGATCTGTGCGTGGCTCTGGAAACGGTTTTGAGAGTTTCTACAGCTGTGCTTGAGCGTGAACGAGGGCTTGATACTAAGCAAGCCCTCATCCTCCAGTGGCGCAAACCTAAGCCCAAATCAGCAAGTGTAGCCGTGACGAACGGGGAACCTGCCGTTTCGGGGGAATAAGGGGTCAAGGGTAATCCGGTGACAGCATACCTATTACAGCAAATTAAACTGATCGCCTTCGGCCCGGCTCGAGCAAGCGTCAGAAGCGGCCTTAGAGGACCCAACCTGTTTCCTCTGTGGGGACGCAACCACTAGGATCGCTGGTTCCGAACGGTTGCCGCCTGAAAAATACTGCCGTAACAACTCGATTGTTTCCTGGTCTGTCTCTTTCCGTTTCTCCATCCGGAAAATGTAACGCGCAAGGCTTTTAGGAAACTGGTCAATATTGACCACCCAGCGGGAAAAATCGGTCATGTAGCCTAACTGAGCACCTAGGGCCGGTTTGTCTGATGGGAGCCGTGAGGTCCTAAGCGGGAAGCGCGATCTCAACAAGGACCACATATCTTGCCTGAGCAAGCGCTTTCGGGTTTCCCCGGAACTCTTCTTCCAGGACTCTGGCGCGCTGACAGATAGGCACCCCGGGAGAAGGGAATCGCAACCCGCGCCCTACTTCCGGAGCCTCGTGGAAAAACTGAAAACTTGAACGTAGGATTTAGAGGTTTGCGACAGCGGTCGCCAGTTGTCTTTTTAATTCGTCACGCTCGCTGTCCAATTTGACACGCTTCGCATCGATTTCGCCTAAGGTTTCCAGCAACTGAGAAACCTTGGCTCGCGACGATGTCTTCTTTGACCTTTTAGCTTTGCCTTGTGCAGCCCGCTATCCCGCTGGTCTCCCCCTTGGTTGCGTGCAGCTTCCACAGCGCTTTGGAATCCGATTTAGAACACGCGTACGGAACGCTTGCCTCTTTGCGCAGTTGGAACACGCTCCCGCCATGCCGCCCAAAGCAAGCCGTCAGCAAACAGGAAAATGGTAAGACCCACAAACGCGGGCAAGAGGTGCAGGAAATCAAGGTAGCCCACCGCAAGATGAACTCCGATCGCAGCGCCGAACCCAGCGCAGCCCATCACCGCAACCACCTCGACCAAACTCCGCGTTAACTCTGCGCAAGTGGCCATGAAAAGCAGGAGACAGCCGATCGAGCACAAGCCACCCCCAAAACCAGCCCGGTCGTGGGAAATGACCGGGATCAACATCGGAGAGATGTGACGAAGCGTGGGAATGTCCAGACCTATAAATCGTAGATCCGACGGAACGAAGACCATGGTCATTCCAAAAATCGCGATGGTCGCCCCGGCAAGAATGAGCCCCACCGCGCACGCTCCTAACAGAATCCTCCCCCATCTGGCAGAGGTCGCGCACTCTTTGCGTTGCTCGATCCAGGTCGAGCGAAGCGACAGATCGCTTGGACGAGAACGCCATAGCCCCGCGGCGAAAACCGGCAGGAGAAAGAGTGTTGCCACACCATGCCAGGTATCAAGATAACCCTGCCCGAGATAGGTGAGAAACGCCAGAAAACCCATGGTCCCCGAGCACAGGAGCGCCCACCACGACCACGCTGATCGAACTTGCATGGGGAACGCCGCAAGCCAGAGGTAACCTATGCCGATCGCGAGGAGAGATCCGCCATACGCCACCCGGTCATGAAACATAAATCCAAGCAGGTGACGATTGCCGGCCCGCATCAATGCCAACGAATCCATACCCACTGCATGACTATCTTGCGGAAGCAACTGCCCGGAAACTGATTGGAGAATCGCAAATCCTCCGCTAAGGGCTAAAGAGATCCCTGTGAGTGCTATCAGAAATCGACCATCTCCGAGCACCGCCTCCAGCAGGCCACGCTCATCTTTCATCGACACTTAACCTCGATCAGGGGATATACGGAAATGAGCGTTGCCCCCGCACTGGGTTGCTACCCTGAATGAAGGAATCGAGACTACAGCATGTCGGCTGTTTTGCCAAATGTTTGATGAAACTATCGTCAAGTGGCCCTTGCCGCCGGCGCACAGGTTTAAGAAAGCATTGTGTTACCTGGTCTTGGTGCAGGTATAACAATGCCAGCATCCGAGGGCTCTGGTCCCAGGGCTGCTGTTTTTGGGGCTAAACGAGAAGGATATTTATCCGCTATTTTTGCTTAAGCACCTTTCCAGTGTTGGCATCAATGAAGGCAACATAACCGGACTTCTTATCCCCCCACATCAGATACCAGACCGGCGCCTGAAACCTGTAGTTGTTCCCAAGTGCAAAGGATGAGAGTGCCTTGTTTGGATTTTTCTTCAACCAAGCCGCCCCATCCGCAGCAGCGGCTTGGTACGCGGCATCCGAATCGACATTGAAGCTGGTGAGCTCAACCGGCATAGCGTCGCGCGTTACGCCGCCCCAAGGCACCCGGAGGCCGGCACTCACGCCCTTGAAAATGTCCGGCGGGGAAGAGGAGATTGCGTAAGAGTAGACCCGGTACTGATGCAGGCTGGGCGAAGCAAACATCGCCTCCCACATGGCCGCTTTGCCGGCTTCATTCTTAAACCCTGGCACTTCGTTAGGCGTGAGCCTAAGTATCACGATATCGGTATTCCAGTGCCGGGCGGCCGTGTACATCGGCCAAAAAGCCGTTTTGGCTGTCACGGGTTCCGGAGGGCCTGCCGGCGGCTTTGCAGTTTTAGACTCGTCGGCGACAGGAGTCTTGGTCTTTTCCAGGCAGCCCGCAAGAAGCAGCATCGCAACCACCGCACTGACCGCGCATTGTTTGAGCACAGCGCCCATCGGAACCTCCACTTACTCGAGTGGCTGAGGAACGGGCTGGAAGTCTGCCGAATGGTTTGGTACGCGTGCACAAGCGGCCCGGCATCCGCCACGGCCTAACATAGTATTCCAACATCTGCCGGTGCGCCAACTCCCCTGTGCGACCCCCCATTCCGCCTATGTTCGCAGCTCGCCGGCTGAATGACCGACGCGGGGAGATAAGGGCAGTCCATCCGCTCTGGACGACATGTTGCGCCGGTATTAGCGTGGTCGCGGACTAGAGAAACTTCATCGAAGGTCACAGTGCGGCTGCACAAAGGTAACCGTATGCCCTTTTCGGAATCGCAACTCAAACTGTGTCTCTCGCGAAATCCTGGGGACTAAACGTACTCCATCAAGACCGGCCCTTGTTGCAATGCGGTGTGTTTTATTCATTGGTGTACTTTTCGTCTGTCCCCGGTTGCCCCCCGGTTGCCCGCTGTCGGGCTCAGTTTTCGGAGGGCGGCTCGAGGTGGTCGATCACGATCGTCTCAACGTCGTCTTTCTGGGGCTTAAGCTTGAGACCGAGTTGTTCCTCAAGCGCAGTGAACAGTTCGGGACCGCTCGCTTCCGTATCAACCGCCGGCTGTGCGGCGCTACCGCCCGGCGTAACGACGGCATCATTGTTTTCCCGCGCCCAGTGCAAGCTCCAATCATACTTGTCACTCAGCCCGGTCTTATTGACTACAGTCCTGTCCCCCACTTCCGGTTGAGCAGCGAGCAATCTCGTCAACCCGTCGAGTGCCTTATCTTCGTATGCGGTCGCCTCAGCTTTTTTGGAGTTCGCGCGGCTACTAAGGCCCTGATGGCTTGACGGCGCGGTAACGGATGGGTGGAACTTAGGGCCGCCTTTGGCAAGAACCAAGGCGTATACCGGCAGTTCTTTCGTCTGAAAATTCACCCCAAGGTGAAATCGGTCGGCCAGCAAAGCCTGGAGCATGAGGCTAATCTGCCGGCGGCGGTCCTCTGATGACATTGTTTTGATCTGTCCGAACTGCTCCTCGTCTATTTTTGCTTCGATGTCGTAGCGGTTTCTGAGGATCGCGGCTGGTCCACCCGTGATCTGAGCATCCGACTTGGCGCCATAGGCGATCTTGAGAATTTCTCTCAACGGAAGATTTTCCACGCTGTATCTGGCATCCTTGGACAGTACGTGCGTGCCACCGCTACCAGAATTGTTTTGTTTTACGGATGCCACATCAAAAGCAGGCAGTGGCACGCCATCCTTCGCCCGAATAAGTTGCGCGTCCAACCTCGTTGCGCCCAGGGCGTTGAACACCACCAGGCATGCGAGCAGGGCTGCCAGGAGTCCTCTTGTAACTTCCGCGCGGATTATTGCCCAGTGTTCGTGCATATTCACGCCCGTCATGGACTGTCTGCGAAGTGATTTTCTTTCATGCGCAACAGACGCATGTTGCCCGGGCAGCGCTCAAAATGAATGCCATCGCCGACAACGACACGGGTCTTATCAATTGCACCTTCGAAGCGCTTACCGGAGGGTCGTTTACGCTGCTTCCGACGCGCACTGTGCTGGAGCTGCTGGAAACCGTCGAGCCCAGCCCAGAGGTGATGTCGGCCTGCCGCAAAATGAAGGCGCTGGGCTACCAGATCGCGCTCGATGACTTCCAGCTTTCCAAAAAGATGGATGTCTTGCTCGCACCTGCGAACTATGTCAAAGTCGATTTCCGCCTCACTGACAGCGACCAGCGCAGAGCGATTGTGCGCCGTGTGAAGGGCCTCGCCACGATCCCCGTCGCCGAGAAAATCGAGACTCCCGAAGAATTTGACACCGCGGTGGCGGAAGGGTTCTGGCTGTTCCAGGGATATTCTCTGGGCGCCCCCGTTCTCTTTTCCAAGAGACGAATTCCCCCTCTTGATGCAAACCATTTTCGCGAGACGCGCGTGCCGGCGTTTGGATAGGGGGAAGAACCCAGGTCTCAGAAGCGAGACCTGGTCTGGTATCGAGCGCCAAGAGACCTCTTTTTGAGGTCAACCCGTCAGTAGCCACGGCATAAAACTGCCATCTCAAGGAACCTTTCCAAGATCACCTCCGTGATCCACTGCCATGACGACGAAATATGCTGTGGCGCTGGCCGGGCTCGCCATTCTCTGCTCGCTGACCGCCCTCGCGCAGGATCCCGATCACTCCTGGTCCAGGACCTATCCGGTCGCTGGCAAGCCCACGCTTACCTTCGAAACCTCGGACGCCAGCGTTGAATTTCGTCCCTGCGGGGACTGCCATGAAATCCGGATCCACGTCGAAGTAGTGGGGAGGAAGCTGAGCGACTATCGCCTGGAAGAGGGCCAAAGCGGCGATGAGGTTCACTTTCTCTTCAAAGAGCTGCCACACGTTGGCGCGCACATCGTCTGGCACAGGGAGCAAACACGGGTGACCGTCGAAAGCCCCGCCCAGCTCACACTGCAAGCCAGGACCTCTGACGGAAATGTAACTCTCTCCGGGTTGCAGGGCGACCTGAGTCTGACCACTGGCGACGGGGACGTGGCCCTCGATCATGTCTCGGGCAACTTGCGCATCAAGTCCGGTGATGGCCACGTGAGGGTCACCGACGCCGAAGGCGCAATCGACGCCCACACGAGCGACGGCAACCTCAACGTCGACGGCCTCTTCCACGCTCTTGCGCTCCACACCAGTGACGGTACGCTCGACCTCAACTTACGCGAGGGAACCAAGCTCACTGGGGCCTCGACCATTCGATCGTCTGATGGCTCGGTGACAATTCGCGCCCCCCAGAGCTTCGCCGCCGACCTCAACGTGCATACCAGCGACGGCCATGTGGATTGCGCTCTTCCGCTTACCATGGACCACTACCAGTCCAGCCGAGAGCAGGGCCATGAGTTGCACGGGAAGCTAAATGGCGGAGGCACGCCGCTCACCATCAACACATCCGACGGTAACGTAAAGATCGAATAGCTCCGGGTATTAGACACCGGCTGCCGGTGAGCCATCAGTTGGATGATGAACCGACAGGTGATGTCATGGTTAGAGGCCGCACCTGTTCGATGAGCACCTTCAGGGTCAAAGCCAATGAGGTCGCGGAGTCCTCATGACCCGTACCCGGAACCAGATAGAACTGTTTACCCGGCGCCTTAATGCTGTCGAAATAGGCCTTGGCCAATTCTGGAGCAGCGGTCAGGTCTTCCTGGCCTTGGATCACCCGAGTCACGGGCAAACCGCACCCTACCAGCCTACCTCTCCCGTTCCGAGGTGCCGGCGTTCTTCAGGGAAGGGTTGCGGACTATCCGGTGGTTGTTAACAGTCCCTCCCCGGCGAGCGTCTATCCTCTTGTGGGGATTTTGCGCGCATGGCCAGGTCCGGTGACAGAGGCGACCTGCTCACGGCAGGCCTAGGGCTCGGGCCTGTGAGGGAGCAGGTCGTGTCGAAAATCTCCGAGGACGCGACATGGGTGGCTGCGGCGCAGGACGGGGACCGGGCAGCATTTGGGCAGCTCTACGAACGGTACGCTCGCATGGTCCACGGAGTTTTGCTGGCGAAGGTCCCGGTAAGCGACGTGGATGACCTCGTTCAAGATGTTTTCATCAGGGCACTTCGCCGATTGTCAACGCTGCGCGAAACGGCAAGCTTTGGAGCATGGCTCGCGGTCATCGCTCGCAATGTGGCGCGTGATTACCACCGTCGAACGGTGGCAGAGGAGCCGCTGACCGATGACTCATTTGACCGGAGAACTCAGCACGGAGTGTCCAGCGGAGATCATGATGGGCCGGCTGCCGCAGTCCTCGACGCGGTCATGAGCCTGCCCGATGCTTATCGAGAAACACTGATTCTTCGACTGGTCGAGGGCATGACCGGTCCTGAAATAGCGGCTCGCACCGGGATGACGCACGGCTCGGTGCGCGTCAATTTGCATCGCGGCATGGAGCAACTCCGCGCCAAACTAAGTGGGGACGCGAGGCGTGAGGGACCAGAACAGGAGAAGCCCTAGTCATGGACGCGGGGAACAATCGAACCGAGGACAGACCATCGGCAAAGAGTGACGATTATTTGTGGGACGGATCTGGCGAACCGGATCCTGAAATCCAGAGGCTGGAAGCGGTACTCGGGAAGTTTCGACATGACTCACCCACTCCGGCTTTTCCCGAAATCGTCCCCGGCCGACGACGGGCCCTCTTTCTCTGGAGGATGGGTCTGTTTCCCGCTCTGGCTACCGCAGCGGTTGCCGTGGCAGCCATTGTCGCGGTGACATTTCTGGTGTACGGAAGGAAGCCTGCTCCAACGACTGGGGTGGGTTGGGATGTGTCCAGCGTGGAAGGGACACCTCGAATCGGAAGAAAGAGAATCAGTGGGAAAGAAGGAATCCGTCGTCTCGGCGTCGGCCAAATGCTTGAAACCGACGGGCTGTCGCGCGCCAGCCTGCAGGCGGACGATACCGGCACGATCGATGTAGATCCGAGCACGCGCCTGCGCTTGCTGAGCATGGCCTCGGGGCAGAAGCGGCTTGCTCTGGATCGCGGAACGATTCATGCCTATATCTGGGCGCCTCCCGGTCAATTCGTGGTCGACACACCATCGGCTGTCACGGTGGATCTGGGCTGCGCCTACACATTGCACGTCGACGATACGGGCGCAGGGATAGTGCGCACATCCCTCGGGTGGGTAGGATTCAAACTGAATGGCCACGAGTCCTTTATCCCGGCGGGCGCAGCTTGCGCGACGCGGCCGAAGGTTGGTCCCGGTACGCCGTACTTCGAGGATGCCTCCGCCGAGTTCCGCTCTGCCTTGGCGAGATTCGATTTTGAGGACAACACATCGCAACAACGCGCACGCGATTTGGCGATCGTACTGGGCAAGGCTCGCAAAAGCGATGCACTCACACTGTGGCATCTGCTGGCGCGCGTCGACCAGGGGCAGAGAGTCCTCGTCTACGACCGGTTGAGCCAGCTCGTGCCTCCGCCTGCTACTGTCACGAAAGAAGGCATCTTCCGACTCGATCAACCGATGCTCGATCTGTGGTGGAACGAACTGGGATTTGACGATATCTCCGTTTGGCGCTATTGGGAGCACTCTTGGGCGGGAACAGAAACTCCAGTTCGCGAAAAGTGACTTTGCAGCATTCCACCTCGTAGTCAAACCACAAGTTCTGTCGACGCCGCACCCGCCTGTTAACACTCCTCCTTTTGTCAGCGTCTCTTGAAACGTGGGCAAATCAGCAAGATTGGGGGAATCCAAAACATGAATTTACATGCCTTCTCACGCCTCGCGATCAGCACCGTTGCGGTTCTGTTCGGGTTCACAACCGTCGCACACGCCGGACCAACTCTTATCTGCCATCCGATTGAAATCGGCGACGCGCAGTCCCTGCCCTGGGTTGAGTTCAACCACATAGGAAGCACAGACTATGACCTGAAGAACCTCAGCCGAGACACGCTGGCAATTCTCGACTCGAACACTCCTGTCTTGGTGCATATGGAGACCTTGCGCCGGGCCACAATCTACGCCCGCCAAGACCCGCAAGTGGCCAAGGAACTGATCACTCGACTTCAAGCGCGTGCCGCGAATTTAAATGCTGCCGGTCGCCCGGATGGCCTTGCGTGGTTCGACCTCGGCTACCTGGCCGAGGCTTACAAACAATGGATGGGCAAAGGCGAGCCCAACCCCGCAGCCGGCTTCGACGGATACACCTGGATAAGAAAAGCAATCGGTTTGCGCGGGTCTGATCCGGAAATGGAATTCGCGGCTGCCTTGATCACGCTGCGGGGCTCAGACAGCGCTCACCAGGATCACACCCGGAAGGCGATGGCAGGGGCGAAGAGCGATCCTCTTCTCGCCCGGAACCTTGGCTCCAATTTCAACCATCAGACGATTGCGGAGCTTCTGATCGCCGCGCCTGAAGGACGGTTTCAGCAATGAACCCGGCCAAGAGGAAGTCTTTTATGGCAGGGGAAGTCAGATCATGGCTTCCCCGTTTGTTGGCATGCGGGCTGTTGGCCTACTCGCTGGCGGGTTGGAG
The DNA here is from genome assembly GCA_963830325.1 of uncultured Acidobacteriaceae bacterium. Taxonomy (GTDB): domain Bacteria; phylum Acidobacteriota; class Terriglobia; order Terriglobales; family Acidobacteriaceae; genus PALSA-350. The sequence goes on along the minus strand of CAWHMV010000016.1, from coordinate 11,770 downwards.
CGCAGACGACCCGCACGCCGTTCCTGACCTGACGGTGCACGAGTGGGGAACGTTCACCGCGATTGCCGGCACGGATGGTCGAGCGATCGAATGGTTGCCGTTGGGCCTGCCGCGATTCCCGGCGTCTACGGATCTGCCTAAATTCGTGGAGCACATCAGCGATGCCAACTTTAAGCGGGGACTGCGCGGGACGATTCGCATGGAGACGCCAGTACTCTATTTCTATTCTCCTCGCGACGTCACGGTGTCAGCGAGAGTGTCCTTCTCCAAGGGACTCATCACCGAGTGGTATCCCCACGCAGACCGCGTTCAACCGGGCGGAGTCGTAACCGATACCAGCTTGAGTCAGTTACCGTCGGATGGAAGCATTACTTGGAATCACGTCACCGTTTCTCCGAATCTCGCTGGCGAGTTCCCGAGCGAAGTGCAGTCGAATCGCTACTACGCTGCTCGCGAGACCGCTTCCTCGCCGCTCCGAGTAGAGACCAGTGCGGGGGCGCAGCAAGAGAAATTCCTCTTCTATCGAGGAGTTTCCGCCAGCTCATTGCCGATTTCAGCTAGATTGACCTCCGAAGGAAAGCTTGTGGTCAAAAGTCTTGGCGGAGACGAGATTTCGAACGCCATGTTTTTTGAGCGCCGCGGGGAACGAGTCGGCTATCGTCTGACTGGCGCGCTAACCGATGAAACGGTGGACCCTCCGGTGCTGAACGGAAGCGTAGATTCTCTCTATGGAGAGTTGGAAGAAATCCTCGTCGGTCAGGGTCTATATCGAGACGAGGCCCACGCCATGGTTGAGACTTGGAAGGACTCCTGGTTTGAAGAAGGCAGTCGCCTGATCTACATTGTGCCGCGTGGGTTCATCGACAACATCTTGCCTCTCACTGTCGATCCGGCACCAGGACAACTCGTTCGTTGCTTTGTCGGCCGACTTGAAATCGTGACACCCGCCACCGCGATCGCCGTAAAAACAGCGATTGCCCATAACGATGAAGAAGCCCTCAGCAAATACGGACGCTTCCTAGAACCGATTCTCAAAACCGTAAGGCAGGAACATTAGGAGAAGACCACTCAAGGACGCAGGAGAGGACGAGGAGCGAATTCTCTCGAACCGAGGAATTCGTGACGGCAGGAAGGGTGGAGAGGAGAGAGCCAGTTCCGTACGAGCCTGGGAGGTTACGGCATCTGGGGAGAACTTTTGCGGAGCATCATGGCCGTCCATTCGGCACCAGGCAGACCACAGGAAGCAAGCGCCTTCAACTCCTTCTCAACGTTATAGTCGACCCTCCGTATTGAGGGGATACTCTCGTCAAGAAGCAAATAGGATGCGCGGGGATCACCATCGTAGGAGAGTCCGACACTTCCCGTGTTGATCAGGAGTCGCGGTTGCCCAGCAATGTCGCGAATCAAAGGCCGATGGGTATGTCCAAAGATGACGATCGGCCTGCCGAGCGAGCCATAGTGCTTTTCCATCTCTGCATCAGTCGCTTCTGTTGGAGGCGTTCGCCAACAACTCTCAGGAGTAGCGTGGACCAGTGCGAAGTCCGCTTGAGTTCTTACACGCGGCAGTTCGCTCAACCACGCCAGCCTTTTTTCACCGAGCGAGGAACGGGTCGCCGATGTAATCTGGCGGATCATGTCCCAGAGAATGGGCGGAGCCGAAGACTGGCGCGCGAACTCCTCCAGCGAATCCGGTTGGACAAGCATTTCGTCCGTGTTACCCATTACGCCTGGCCAGCCAAGACCACGGATGTGGTCAACGATCTCTACTGGACTAGATCCGATATCGGCTAAGTCACCTCCATGAAGGACCAAGTCCGGCGAGCATTGCCGGACATCTGCCAGGACTGCCTCAAATGCCGTGAGGTTTCCATGAATATCGGATACGACCGCTACCCGCATATCGTTTCTCCCTGTTCATCAGGGTTGCACATGGCGCTCGGATGGCCGGCAATGCGGAAGTAGTGAAGCGAGCCTGGGCCACCCATGGAATTTGCTGCCATAGGTATCCTTTCAACGGATTAACCCGGCAGAGAGGATTGTGGATCGAAACTAGCTCTTAGTCCTCATCAAGGTCGGCGAAGAGGCGCAACAGGTTTACCCGAATCTCTGTCCCGGGTACTGCTAGTGGATCAGCAGCTATCCACGCGTCCCCGATGCACTGTCGGCCTGTCCTCGAGGTCGGGTCGATGATCCACACGCACGGAACGCCCATGTGCAGGTAGTCCGCGGCGCGAGATTGGGTTTCAGTGTAGGTGTCGTCCGGCGATAGGATTTCCACCACGAGCACCGGCGGCTCGATAATTACTTCCGGTTGAGGGCCTCGCGACACGAGCATGACGTCGGGAATGCGAACGCGAGTGGCGGAAACCTTTACTCTCTGTTCGGTTGCGACCTTGACCGAACAGCTCTTTTCCTGGGACTGGAGCCATGCTGCCAGGAGAGCCTGAAGCCGTGCATGCTCCCACTTTCCCACGTTCCGCTCCAGAATCTCGCCGTCGACATATTCCCGGTCGGGCCGGTAGCTCGTCTTCAGATAATCGAACAGCGAGAGACGCGTTGAGGTTGCCATCGATGACCCCGCTGATACAAGTCTAATCCAGGCACCCTGATTCATTTGCCTCAGATTTTGGGATTTGGCAACGTTGCCAAATAAGTCGTTTGTTTCATGAAGATGCTCAAGATGCTCAAGTAATTTATTTGAGCATCTTGCCTCGTTGACCGGAGGGCACTAGTCCTCCGGAGGCGGCAAAGTCCACCACCAGGCACCTGATTTTCCGTCTTTGGAGCTACGAACGCCGATATCGAATTTGGCGCGGCGCAGGGTGGTGATGCAGACACCATCGCGCTCGGCGGCTACCTCAATGGAGCCCTGGGTCTGGCGGCCAGGTTGCAGGCAGTCGCGCAGCCATTGGGCGGCAAACTTGCGCTTGGGCAGACCGGCGCCGGCGGGACGGGCGGCGAGGAGATCCTCCGGGGTGAGGTTGCTAAGCCCCGTCCAGTGGAAATTGCCGGCTTCTCCAATCCGGTAATCGAGCGGCGGAGCCAGCGGCCCGAGGTTCGATTTGACGTGCAGCAGAGCGGTTTGCGCGGGTGCGTCGGGCGAGCTGCCGACGAGAAACTCGGTGCGGAGAGCGGCGGAGCACTCCGTGGATGCCCGGCCGCGCCGGACCGGCCTGCCGACGATAGGTTTGGCGATGTGACGAATGAGGAGAATGCAGCAGCGGTGAAGCTCCGCCAGGCGGCCTAGACGATCGAGAAGAGGGCGGGTTTGCGAAGCGCGATCGAGATCAACCTCCCAGAGACCGTCCCAGGGATCGAGGATCACGAGGTGGGCCTGGGTTTTCTGGAGCGCGTCCTCCAGATCGCGAAGAGCGGAGTCAGGCGAGGACATGGAGCTCGCAGAGACGGCTCTACGCAGGATGACGAGGCGCGCGGGATCTCCGTGGAGGCCGGCGAAGCGAGGTTGAATGACTTGCGCGGCAGCGTGTTCCGCCGAGGCGTAAAGGACGGTGGCTGGTTTGAGTTTTTCGCCGGTGAACGGGTCGCGCCCGCGTGTCAGCGCTGCCGCGATGGAGAGGGCGATCCAAGTCTTTCCTGATCCTGGCTCCCCGGAAAGCATCGCTAACGTTCCGGCGGCGAGCCTGTGTTGCCAAAGCCATTCGACGGGTTGGGGCTGGAGGTCGGCGAGGTAAACGATATCTGTGCCGGTTACGGTTGCGTGTGCATCCGCGGGCAACGGTGATGGCGTGTGAGGCGAGAGTGCATCGTTCATCGTGGTTTGCTGTGGGATCATCGCTTGCTCCAGGCTGGAAGGCTCCTTGGTGCTCTCTGTGCAGGAATCGGGTGAGGACGGTTGCGTCCATGCGACCCGGTTTGACATAAAAATCTTGTCCTATGGCCGACAGTAATACGCTGGGGAGCCGCCGTCCATGATCCTGGAGAATAATCATGTGGAAGAGCGGGTAGTAAACTCGTGATTACTCCCTACTGTTCAAGTTAACGAAGTAGTTAACCACGATTTTTGGCAACGATCTGTCCGAACAGCCGGTTTACGGTCAATTGAAATAGAGCAGATCGGTAAACACTGGCCGACTTATCGTTAGTAATCCTGACGCCCGGACGAAAGACCTCGCTCATCTGTTGATCAAGTAGTAATTTCCGGTTAGGCGGTGACTCGTTCGGAGCAGGGGAATTCTCCTGCCCGACGCTCGATTCGAGCCTTGGCGATTTGGCGCCAGCTTAGACTTTCCTGCGGGGTTATTCAGCCCGCAGCGCCTGCATCGGATCCAATCGCGAGGCTCGCCACGCGGGGAGCATACAGGCCAGAGTCGCGACCATGAGCAGCGTACAAGTCACGGCTACATATACCGCAGGGTCGAGCGGCCTGGTGTCGTATAGCATCGAGCGGATCAACTGAGTGATTCCGGCACTGGCTGCCGATCCGATTGCCAATCCAATGATTACCGGTCGCAATCCATCGAAGAGGATCAGCCTTAGGACCTGATCTCTCTGCGCACCTAGCGCCATACGAACGCCAAGTTCCGTCGTTCGCTGCGCCATCAGATACGAGAGAACACCATACAAGCCTACGGAAGCCAAAACCAGCGATAGCACCGCGAAGCCCAGCACCAGCGCGGCGCTGAAGCGAGCATTGCCAAGCGAATCCCCAATCGCCTGCTGCATCGTCGTCACATTGGAAACGGGCAGTTCCGGATCGAGCGCCGCAATCTGCTTCTGCACCGGAACCGACATCGCCAACGGATCGGAATCGGTGCGAATGGCAAGAGACTGACCGTCTTCAGAGTCGCCTCCGAGGAGCGGAAAATACATGATTGGCCGGATCGGTTGACCGACCTGCCAGGGCGTATCTCCGACGACGCCGATAATTTCGTATTCAGCGCCGTTCTTATCGAGTACGTCGATGGTCCTGCCTACCGGATCTTCGCCCGGCAAATACTGCCTGGCAAACAGGCTGCTTACGACGACTTTCCTGGCGCGGTCGAGCCGGTCATCGCTTGTGAAGAAACGTCCGCGCAGCAACGGAATCTGCAACGCGCTGAAATACCCAGGGTCGGCCCAGCGTGCGAGAGCGTCGGGTATTCCTTCGCCGGGTTTCAGGGGAGGATGCCCCTTAATCGTGAAGTCATCATCCCTTCCAAATCCTTCTCCAGGCATATTTGAACCCAGAGCAACAGCGCGGATGCCAGGCATGGCGCTCAGTCTCTCCAGAAGGGTTTCGTTAAAGGCATTCACCTTTTGCGGACTGTCATATTTCCGCGCCGGAAGGTTCAGGTCCATAGTCAGCACATTGTTGGTTACGCATCCCACATCGGCGCCACGCAAACGAGCAAAACTCTTGAGCAACAGCCCTGCGCCGATCAACAACACCACGGTTACCGCGATCTCCACAGTCAGCATCGCCTTGCGCAGCGCGGCGCGGGAGACGTTTCCGCTGGTGGTGCGCGAAGAGGCCTGGAGCGCTGCAAGAGCAGCCTCCCCTGTGGACGAAACGGCCGGCAGCAGACCGGCGAGCAGCGCCGTCAAAAAAACAAGCCCACAGGCGAATCCCAACACAACGCCATCCACACGTATGACCGCGGCACTGGGTAAATCCTGCCACGCGCTGGCTAACCATTTTGTGGCCGCCAGCGATAACAATACCCCGCTCGCGCCGCCGGCCAGACAGATCATCATGCTCTCAGTCAACTGCACACGGATGAGCGCCAATCGCTGTGCGCCCAACGCTCCCCGGATCGCTACCTCCTTTTGCCGCGCTGCTCCACGTGCCACCAGCAGGTTGGCGACGTTCAAGCAGCCGATCAGTAACATGCATGCAACAGCACACATTAAGATCAGCAGAGGTTTCTTCACGTCCCGCGCCAGATCGTCGTTGATGGTTTTCGACGCCACATCTTCGGCCACCGGCGCATTCAGGTATTGCAGATGCAGCCGATACTGCACCGCCCCTACCTGGCTCATGGCGCTTGCCAAGCTGACGTCCGGCCTCAGGCGGGCCGCCACATGACTGAAGTGACGGTCATGACTGCTGAGCAGCTCCGGAGATAAACCCGCCGCATACGGGACCCATAGCTGCAATGTCGCATCGGGATAGGTGAACCACTTCGGAAGCACGCCCACCACTGTGAAGGGCTTCGCGTCGAGATGGATCTGCCTGCCGACAATCGACGGATTCCCGCCGAACCGACGCTCGAATAGGTTCCAAGAAAGCATCACGGAGTTTCCGTCTGGACGATCTTCACTCTCGGTGAAAGTACGTCCAATCGCCGCCTGCACGCCCAGCAGCGGAAACAGGTTCCAACTGCCGCCACACGCAATCACGAGTTCCGGCAACTCTCCGCGCTCCCCGGTCAGGTTGAATTGCGCCCAGCGCCACGCCGCCATGTCTTCAAAGCCGTGCGTCTGCGCGCGCCAGTCGAAGTAAGAGGCCGGCGCTACGGGGTTGTAGTTGAAACCTTCCCGGTTGCTGCGGGAATCGCGGAAATGCTCAAAGAGCATAACCAAGCGTCCGGAATCACGAAATGGAAGAGGCCTCAGCAGCACCGAGCGCACAACTGTGAACAGCGAGGTAGTGGCGCCGATGCACAAGGCCATCACGGTAATCGCAATCAGCGAAAAGCCCGGCGATCGCGCAAGTGTTCTGGTAGCGTATTTCAAGTCGCGGCCGAGCGCGTCCACCAGCGAGACAGTGTTTTGCTGCCATAGAGTCTCACGAACGCTTCGCGGGTTTCCGAGCTTTATCTTGGCCCTGCGGCGTGCCTCTTCTGGTTTCACTCCGCGCGCAATATTCTCGGCAGTTTCCTCAGCCAGATAGGCATCGATTTCCTGCTGTAACTCCGCGTCTGCCCGGCTGCGACGAAAGAACCTGAGCCAGCTCATCGAGTGCCTCCATCTGCCGTAGCTTCTTCGCCCATGACCAGGCCGATGGCGCGGATCATCTGTCGCCAGCGGCTTCTTTCGCGCATGAGCTGCTTCCTGCCCGCGGCGGTGAGACGATAAAACTTCGCCTTGCGGTTGTTTTCACTCGCCCCCCAGAAGGAAGAGACCCACCCGCGATCCTCGAGCCGATGCAGAGCGGGATAGAGCGAACCCTGTTCCACCTCCAGAACTTGCTCCGAGGTACGCTCAATCACCTTGGCAATCGTGTGTCCGTGTGCGTCTCCCCTGACTAGCGTACGCAAAATCATCATGTCGAGAGTGCCCTTCAGCATCTCTCCGTCTGACTGATGCCGCTTGCTCATCGGCCAATCCTCCACTCGAACATCTATGGAAGACAGGATACACCACTCGATGTTCTATGGGAAGGCAGGCGCATTCGGGGCACGTCAACTGGCGATTATCAGGTCAATGCATGTTTCCAGCACGAATCGGCTCGGACTCTCGAGTTCAGGTCGGATTGTCGGCAACCCGGACATAACACTCGTTTTGGGGTAGTCATTATGGTGTGACCGGCTCGATACGCTGGCCGTGGGTTAGGCTGAGTTTGTTTGACGAACTAAGTCCAGAGCCACAAGCGGAGGGAACCGGTCATGAGAGAAAAGTTACGATTTTTGGGTTTAGATGTCCACGCCGAAACGATAGCCGTGGCGGTCGCCGAACAGGATGGCGAGATACACAGCCTGGGCACGATCGCCAACCGCGAAGATTCGATCCGCAAGTTTATCAAGAAGCTTGGTATGCCCGAGCAATTACGTGCCTGTTATGAAGCTGGCCCGACAGGCTTCGTACTTTACTGGCAGTTGGCGCAGTTGGGAGTGCAGTGCGCGGTGGTGGCGCCTTCGCTGGTTCCGAAGAAGCCCGGAGATCGCGTCAAGACCGACCGGCGGGATGCGTTGAAGCTGGCGCGCAGTCACCGCTCTGGTGATCTGACTGCTGTGTGGGTTCCGGATGAAAATTCCGAGGCATTGCGCGATCTTGTCCGTCAGCGGGAGGCGGCCAAGCAGGATCAGTTGCGCGCCCGGCACCGGCTGACCAAGTTCCTGCTGCGCACGGGCCGGCGTGCACCTCTGGGAGTGAAGGCATGGACGGAATGTTACATGGAGTGGCTCCAGCAGATCCATTTCACACAGCCGGCGCAGGAAGCCACGCTGCTGGATTGTATGAACGAAGTGGAGCACATGGGAGAACGGGTCAAGCGCCTGGAGCAAGTGATCGTGGAGGTAGTACAGCTGGCTCCGGCGCCGATGCAGAAAGTCATCCGGGGCCTACAGGCATTGCGCGGCGTGGCCCACATCTCGGCAGTCACGATTGCTGCCGAGCTAGGCAATATCTCTTCACGATTCGAAAATGCGCGGGCGCTGATGGGGTATAGCGGAGTATTTCCGAGCGAAGACACCAGCGGCGAGCGCGTTCGAAGAGGTGGCATTACCAAGTCAGGTAACGCACACCTGAGACGAATCGTGGTCGAATCGGCCTGGAGCTATCGACACCGGCCATGGATCGGGGCTAAATTGCGCAAACGCCAGGAAGGGCTTCCCGCAGAGATCACCGAGATTGCATGGAAAGCGCAGAACCGCCTGCACAAGCGCTACATGAAGCTGATGGCTCGAGGCAAGGAACAGAGAAAGACCATGACCGCAGTCGCACGCGAACTGTTGGGCTTCATCTGGGCCATCGGAATCAAGGCCGAAGCAGCCGGCAAGCAACAGATGGCGGCATGACGGGAACCGAAAGAACAAAAGCAAAAACCTTCCAAATAAGGAAAACACAAAGACCGACCAATCAATGAACAACGCTATCCAATTCGAGGACAGAGTCAGCGGCAGCCGGAGCAAGCACGAAGGAGAATCCTCGGCGGAAGTTTGCGACAGGCTCAGCCGGACTCGCGTGAGTAGTCAGAGGCAGCTCCCGACGGATCATGATTATGCGGTTCCGACCCGCGAATATCAGCTTGATCAATCGTCGCCATTACCTGCCACGGCTGCTGCTGACCCTGTCCTCGAAAAGACAAATACAAAAACCACCCCAGCGATTCGCAGATGTTGACAGGGTCACACCATATCAACTTCCGGGTGGCCGGTGATCCGGGACCTACTAAGATCGCTTCCGACAAACCGGCCTCGCTACCCGTGACCTCATGGCTTTTTCCCTCGTTTTTTTAGCGAATTTAGTTTGGCTTTTGTTCCTCGGTTCTTCCGAGATCTCCGAACGGCCACATGTCGAGAGCCTTAAGACGCTCGTACTGATCCTGCTCCCGCAGCATGGCTGCCGTGTTTGCTGTCGGCCACGGTGAGGCGAACCGCTCGCTTCGATTCGCCAACCAATAAGCGGTTGCTGCCATGATAGTTGCGTTTCGTTCGAGCACTTCAGGCTTCGCGGCTTCCAGCGCGTCAGCGGCCGAGTGAATGGTGTACCGGTAATCCGGCGAGTCCTGCTCCAGATTGATCCCCGGCAATCCTGCGAGAACGAACGGGCCTGTGTCGGTTCCAAACTCCGCGCGATCATTCACCTTCAGGCTTACTAAGTTTTCTAAGCTCTTCGCGAAAGGCTTGAAGCTGGTGACAACATCCGTCCGTCCCAAGTGAGCCTCTGAGATTGGCCCTTGACCGCTGTCTGAAATGATAGCCGCGATGTGGTTCTGCAGCTCTGTGCTGTGTTGGTGTATGTAGGCCGCGGAACCCAATTCTCCCTGTTCCTCGCCCATGAAGAGCACAAACCGAATCGTGCGACGCGGACGGCTCCCGCTTTTCACTAAGGCGCGCGCTGCTGCCAGCACGCTACACACGTTGGTGCCATTATCGGTGGCACCCTCGCTCAGGTCCCAAGAGTCCAGATGAGCACCTAAGACCACTATCTGCTCCGGTTCTTCTCGGCCTAGGATCTCTCCGACGATGTTCGCCGTCGGTACAGAACCTGTTGTGAAGCTGTTTTGGACATTGATGTGGATGCGAACCGTTCGCCCGGCCGCAAGCAAGCGTTCGATTTGCCCTTGGTCCTCAGCAGCAATGCTAACGATCGGCAACGACGCTTCGCGCGCGAAGATTAGACTTCCGGTGTGAGTGAGGTGCATACCCTGAGACTTAAAACCGCCTTGGCCACCGATCAACGCGACTGCTCCGGCTCTTTCCAGAGCGCTTACGAATGAGCTGTACCGCGAGAAGATTACCCAAATGTTTTTTGGAGGCGCGTCTGGTGCTTCTATAAAGACTACCTTCCCACGGAAGCGTTCAATGTGTGGAGTTTCGCTCTCAACATGAGCAGCTTGACCGCGACTACCTCGGCATCTGCGCCATCTGCCGGCGTTGAGCCAACCCAACCGAGGGAGTCGATGTACAGCCTACGTTGGAGCGGCTCGATCATTTCGGCAGTAGCGGTGCCGCGCGTCCAGCCGCGAAAGAGTGTCCAAGGCTCCTTATGCACGTTCGTCAGACCGTTCATCTTCATCTGGTTGACTGCCCATTCGATCGCCTTTTGCGCTGCAGGAGAGCCCGTAACTCGGCCGCCAACTGTGTCCGTCAGCTCCGCGAGGCACGCGTATGCTCCGGAATCGAATAGACTCTCGCCGACGGCTTTGACCAGACCGGCACTCGTATCATCCTCCTGAACACTGGGCATTGAGATCTGTCCGCCCAAAGGAAGAGATCCAAGGCAGAGCAGAGATGTGAACAGAGCATGGTTGAGTGTCGACATCGCGAACCTCCGGCGGGGAAGAGATAAACAGACTTACGCACGCCGGATCGCGTATGTTCCCCAGAAAGGTGGATCACGAGGATCCGTTCCTTGCCGTATGGAGGCTGATCAGTAGCGGCAACGCTCTTCTCGGCATTACTTCTGGTTTGTCGCCTATCCGGACATTACCCGGTTTTCAAGTTCTGTCCGAATAGGCGGTGATACACCCGGACCCCAGGAATTTGCTTCCCCGCCGCTCGATTTGATACTCGGCGATAATGCGCCAATCGACTTGTCATGCCGTCAATTATCCGCAGTGAAGCGCTCCATCGCCGTATACTGACCGGTCACAGGAGTCACTGGAATATGGCGACAGGCACAGCATACGTATTGCTCCGGAACGGTTATGCAGATTGGGAGCCAGCCTCGGCCCTGGCCGAATTGCGCCGGACTTTCGGTTTCTCTGTAAAAACGATTGGCATGGACATGAACTCTATCGCGAGCATGGGAGGGATGACGGTTATTCCGGACATCGCTCTATCTGAATTCACACCTGAATCAGCAGCTATTCTGATCCTCCCCGGTGGTGAGGCATGGATGAAGGAAGAAGTCGATGCGGTCTCAGAGGCAGTGATCGCCATGATTGCTGCGGACCGTCCTGTCGCGGCGATTTGCGCGGCAACTCTGGCTTTGGCGCACGCCGGGCTTCTCGATAGCCGCCTGCATACGAGCAATGGAAGTGGGTTCATCGAGAAATACGTGCCCAAATACTGGGGTCAGGAGATGTACCGCTCATCACGTTCAATTGGGGACCAGCTCGTGATTACGGCAAACGGCCTCTCCCCGGTCGCATTTGCCGCCGAGATTTTTCGAATGTTGGTTCCGGAACGAAAACAGGACATTGAGATGTATGTAAACCTCTATGCACACGGGATATTCGACTAACACACGATTGGATCAGTGGACGTGGCGCGCTTTAGCCACATTGATTCACAGAATCTAGAAACGCAGAACGACCGTCCGCAATGCGCCGCTCTTATACGAATTCCTTCCCGATTCACGCCGGTTGTTGCCAACAGCCCAAGCCGTGTTTCCAAGTTCGAATCGGACCGATCTTGCAGTTCCGGTTGAATCGTCGCCTACC
>CAWHMV010000015.1:0-9658 GCA_963830325.1 uncultured Acidobacteriaceae bacterium | reverse complement strand
CTATGAGACGGCTGTGGAATTCAAGGGTATTTTCCTGTTTTTTTATTCTTAGGGTTTTTTGCTTTTGCTGTGGTTTTTGTTGTTGCTGACGAGGCCTTGGAAGAGAATTCATCTTGGACTTCTATACGCACTCGAGGAGAATTGGCAAGGACTCGGTGCTTGATGGTGTCCGATGAAGATGAATTGGGGCTGCTATCTGAAGCGCGGCCTTTGACGGCCAAGCCGCTGAGCGCAGTCACCCAAACTCGAGATGGATTCGTCTGCAACAAAATCTGTTCTGCTTTCCTTACGCTAATGTTTGGGTTGGGTTTAAGCGGTGGCTAACTGGGCCACCGACTGAGGGAACGGTTCAAACTTCTTGCGGTTGCGCCACATGCTGAGTAAGACCACGGCCAGCTTGCGGGCCACGGCAACGAGGGCACGTTTCTTGTCCCGTTTACCACCACTGGCGGCCAACTTGAGTCCCCAGCAACGCAGCTCCGGGTTGGGGGCGACGGCCCAGAATGTACTGCGCCGACTGCACCAGTAAACTCCGCAGGTAAGTATTGCCCGTCCTGGTGATGCCACACTGCGGGTTGGAGTCGCCAGACTGTTCTGGCCCGGCCTGAGGCCGAGATAGGCCCCGGCCTGACGATTGGTTTCCATCGCCTGAGGGCTGTCCAGCGTCAACACATAGCAGGCCGCCACCACCGGACCTACCCCGGGGGCGGTCCGCAAAACGGCGATCTCCGGATATTTCTTATCCAATCCATCGATCTGCTTGTCCATCGCGGCAATGGCCTGATTGATCTGCGCGATCTGTTTCAGCAGAGGTGTGCAGGCCGCTTTCAGTGCCGGCGGCACTGCCGCCGGCACCTTTTCGGAGAACGCCTCGGAGCTACAGGCGGGCAGCCGTCCGCCGGCGCTCTTGACCAGCCCGCGTGCGCAATTGATCAGCATCGTCCGGGCGCGCACCAGCACGCTGCGGGTATGAATCAGGTTCAGGTCCTGCTGGCGCTCTGCGCTGCGGTGCTCGATCGGATGGAGCAACTCCGGATCGAAGGCCGCCATCCGGGCTAACTGCTCGGCATCGTTGCGGTCATTTTTGCTCTTGCTGGCGGTGAGGGTGGGGATCTTGCGCGGGTTGGCTACGATCACCTGGTGGCCATAACTCTTCAACAACCGGCTTACCCAGCCTGAGTGGGTGCCCGCTTCCAGCGCAATCCGCATCCCCGCCTCGGTGCCAAAATGCTTCTCTAGCGCTGCCCGGTTGGTCTGTATCCGACCCTCTTCCATCACTTCTCCTGTGCTGGTCAACATGCAGTAATGGCTGTGACGGTCGCCCAAATCCAGCCCCACTACCTTCTTCGGCCTGCTCTCCGCTCCTGCGCCGCCCTGCTGCTTTTTGCTACTCTTCTTCATGGCTGGTCTCCTTTTGCACTTCGAGTGCGTATCGAAAGCCTAGCTTCCGACGAGGCCAGCCGTCTCATCCCATCTGAAGCCGTCAAGCACAGGCGATTTACGGCACGGCTGAACCCGTGCCCTTCGTACAGAGACGCTTTTTCATTCAGTTTTTTGGCCGTTGCCCCGAGGCAGCAGTTTATACAGAATGTGCCGTCGCAGCTAAAAGCCGTCAAGCACCTATGCCGTGCCCTTCGTTCGACAGTCTCTTCCCCAAGACTTCATGCGTCGTCTAAGTTGGTGAACTGAAACACCTAATTTGGACAGGTCTGGCTGTCCTGGGTAGAAGTTCGAGGGACGAAAAGTCCCGTAGGGACGACTGGCACCTTGGGCGGCTGGTCGACCTGAACCCCGGCGGCTAATCGTCCTGGACCCGGATGGTGCGGATTTGTTTTGGAAAAACGTGCGCACTAAGCGCACTAGCGCAGTAAGTACCCTCATACTCATGCTCGGCTGGGGGAAAGTGTGCGCCATACCCCCCCAGGTCCGAGTTGGAAGGGGAGGAAACGGGTCGCCCGTCATTTTCGGCCCACGTACGCCGGGGCGAACGTGGGGCACCCGTCCAGGGGACGAGGCTTGCGGTTGGACGGCCAAAGCCTCTCGCTTCCTCCCAAAATTACCCGCACTCAAACCTCGCTCGATAGAAGATGAGTTACGAGATGAAGCGCTGTCAAGCGGGTTGGGATACAATCCTGCGCCAGGGAGGAAAGAGGATCGTGGCACAAATTTCCAAGGTAGCTGAAGCTTTTTTTGACGCATGTGAAACCGGAAAAGGATGGGCTGTTTGCAGCGCATACTGCACAACGGACGCGAGTTTTTCCGCACAGGCTTCCCCGCTGAAAGATGTTAAGACGATGGAGCAGTATACGGACTGGATGAAGGGGATTCTGACCGTGTTTCCAGATGCACGCTACGAGCTCAAGTCCTTTGCCACGGATGAGGCAAGGCAGAACGTCGCAGCGTACGCCGTTTTCCATGCTGCTCATACCGGTCAGGGTGGTCCGGTCCCGCCGACGGGCCGCCGTATGAGCACCGATTACGTTTACGTTATGAGCTTTCAAGGAGGCAAGATCGCTCACATGACCAAGGTCTGGAATGCGGAGCTGGCCTTAAAAGAGATTGGGTGGGCCTGAGACGTGTTCGGCGCCATCTCGACAGAAATTCGGCCGAATTCCTTTTTAACCTAAAAAGAAACCGCAGATCTCTCCACTACGCTGCGCTCAGCGCAGTTTCTGGATAGCGAGACGAGTGGGTTTCGCGACGATTCTGTCCTGGACGGATTGGGTGCGAGTTGGCCTGTTCTCGCTATCAAATCTTGATTGCTGGTGGAATTTAAGCAACTTCCGGTCTGATTCGGCGTTATCATTAGACTGAGAGGCACGAAATATGGCAACACTTCGGTTGCCTTCGCTAACGCTCGCCTTGCTGCTCGCGATTGGTTCGCTGAGCCCTGCTTCAGCACGCGTTCGCCTCGGAACGATTTCGGTAGGCGCAGGGTACGGCTATTATTCTGGTCCGGTTTGGCCCGGATACTACTCGCCGTTCTTTTACGATCCCTGGATCGGCTATTCGTTCTTCGCTTCTCCAGTCTATCTGGTTCCCCAGCCTGACAAGGGGCAAGTCAGCCTGCAAGGCTCCTATAAAGATGCAGAAGTCTACCTTGACAACGCATACGCCGGAACCGCTGCCACGTTGAAGAAGTTCTGGCTGGCTCCCGGCGTTTATGATCTTGAAGTTCGTCCGAAGGATCAAACCCCCAAGAAGAAGCGCATTTATGTTCTGACCGGCAAGACTCTGAAGGTCAGCCTGGAGTAGAACGTCATGACTCACATCGGCAAGAGTGTACTCATCGTTGGGTTGCTAAATTGTTGCGTGGTCGTCGGGCAAAATCCCCCGGCGCCACGGGCGTCGGCCGCCGCGTACCCAGCGTCCAAGGTTCAGCCGGTATATTCCATCGGCGCAAAGCAGCTCTCAAAGACAGAAGTTCAAAACTCCTTCGCCACGCCTTTGGCAGGCCGGTACATCGTGGTAGAGATTGGCTTCTACCCCGCAGACAGTAAGACCATCGGCCTGAAGCAGTCTGATTTTGCGCTGCGAACCTCCGATGGCAAGGACCTGGTTAGTCCGGCAAGCCCTGGAACAATTGCCTCCATCTACCAGAAGCGGCCGGAGAGTAGCCGTGATGTAACTCTGTATCCGACCGCAAACGTCGGCTATGTGAGCTATCCCGCCTATGACGGAAGCGGTCGCCGCGTAAGTGGTCCGGTTTACGGGGTAGGCATGGGGGTTGGAGTCGATAAGAGCACATCAGCCGCAACGACCGGCTCTGATCGACAGACCATGGAGACAGAACTGCTCGACAAGGAATTGCAAGACGCCGAAGTCTCCAAGCCGGTCGCTGGTTATCTCTACTTTCCCATCGCAACCAAGCAGAAAGTTGAGTATCAGTTGGAATACCACGGAACGGACGCGGTGACCAGTTTGCCGCTGAAGACCCACTGACCTAGCACAGCGTTCATTCGTGAGATGATCTCAAATCCGCGGTACGAGACTGCCTCGACGGCGGATTTCGTTTCTTCCGCATGGACTCACCGCGCATCTCGATGCGATGAGCGTTGTCAACCAGCCTGTCGAGGATGCCATCGGCGATGGTGGGATCGCCAATCTGCCCGTGCCGCCGCGCCTTCGGCAGGTGATACGGTGAAGTGATGGAGCTCTCCGAGGAGGCTCGCCTTCAACGCGCGCGGACCTTCGACCAGATCGCGGATCTCTACGACCGGGGCCGGCGCGAGCCGCCGGGCTGGCTCTACGATACGGTGTTTGCCGAGTCGCGGCTGGATACGGCGACGGCGCGTGTGCTGGAGATTGGCTGCGGCACCGGTAAGTCGACCGTGCCCATGGCACGGCGTGGGGCAAGGATTCTCGCACTGGAGATGGGCGCAAACCTGGCGCGCCTGGCGCAACATCATCTTGCCAGTTTTCCGAAGGTCGAAGTGCTATGCACGCGATTTGAGGACTGGAGGCCGACGGAACGGTTCGACTTGGTTTTGGCCATCACGGCGTGGCATTGGCTTGATCCGGCCGTGCGATACGGTCACGCGGCTGCGGCTCTCAGGCCAGGCGGCACACTGGCGTTCACCGTGACCGAGCATGCGTATCCGCGGGGGTATGATCCCTTCTTCGAAGAGATTCAGGAGTGCTACCGAGCGGTCGGCATGGGGTCGATCGCGTGGCCGCCTCCGCCGCCCGACGCTGTTCCGGATTCCCGCGCCGAGATCGAGCAGAGCGGGTGCTTTGAGGATGTGCGCGTGATCCGACGGTTGTGGGCGGAAGAGTTTACCGACGAGGAACATGTCGCGTTGATGCGGACGGCCTCAGACCATCGGCTGCTGGAGACGGACAAGCGGGAGTGGCTCTTCGAGGAGATGAGGCGGCGGATCGAAAGCCGGCCCGGTGGGCGGGTTACGAAGCACAATTTGACCCTGGTGCATTTGGCGCGCCGGTTGCCGAATTTTCTAAACGAAAGCCGGTGATAGGAAGGTGTGAAGAAATTGGCAAATGTACACATACAGTTATTGTTACGGATGCTATTGATCGATACGGTGGAATCATGAGCACCTTGCCAGATCCACCTCTACCGCGCCTGGCTTCGATTGACCGTTCTCAACTGCTTTTGCATACCGTTGACGTCGAGCGGCTGATCGACGAGGACCACAGTGCTCGCTCGATCTGGCACCTGGTAGGGCGCATGAATCTGAGTTGGTATCATGCCAAAATCGCGGCCCTGGAAGGGCGCGCTGGCCGCGACCACACAGCACCGCAGTTGTTGATCAGCTTATGGCTGTACGCCTACAGCCAAGGGATTAGCTCAGCACGTGAGATTGCGCGCCAATGTGCATATGAGCCTGGATTCGCGTGGCTTTGCGGATTGCAGCCAATCAGTCATCGAACCCTATCGGGGTTCCGGTCTGATCACAAGGAGGCGTTAGAGAACCTGTTTGTACAAGTGGTGGGCATGCTGAGCGCCGAGGGGCTCATTACCATGCAACGGGTCACGTTGGATGGCACCAAGATCAAGGCCAATGCCAGCGGCAACACGTTTCGACGCAAGGAAAAGATCGAGGCTCATTTGGCTCTGGCGCGAGAGCAAGTGCAGAAGATGAACGAACAGGCCGCGGAGGAAGAGAAAGCATCCAAACGTCAATCCGCTGCCAAGAGCCGCGCGGCGCGGCAACGGGTCAGTCGCCTGGAGGCGGCGTTTCGTGAAGTGGAGCGCCTGCAGGCGAGCAAGAAACAGGATCGAGATCAATACGTACCCAGAGCCTCCACCACCGACCCCGAGGCTCATGTAATGAGAAACGGTGAGGGCGGCACCGTTCCCAGCTACAACGTACAGTTGGTTACTGACACGACCCATGGATTGATTGTGAATGTAGAAGCGACCACCGACGCCATCGATTATCGCCAATTGGAACCGGCTCTGAATCGCTGCCAGGAGACTGTGGAGTCCTTACCGAAGCAGATCGTGGCCGATGGTGACTATACCAATCATGCCTCGGTGCAGGCCGCTGAGTCCTCTAAGGTCGATTTCTATGGTTCCTGGCAAAATAGCTGGAAGCCGGTGGAGTGCGACGCACAAGGTCGTAGCGGCGCTTTCATAGGGAATGCGTTTCCCTACGACGCAGAGCACGATGTCTACCTCTGTCCTGCCGGACAACGACTCACTCACCATGCCATATTGAATCGGGAACATGGGGTGCGCACGCATGTATACAAAGCACCCAAGGCAGCTTGCCGCGACTGCGCATACCGCAATCAATGCGCTTCGAAGAAAGCGCCACCTGACTGGCGGCGCTCCATCACTCGCCTCGAGGAGCCCGCTGCGACGACTGCCTTTAAAGCCAAGATGGAGACCGAAGAAGCAAAGCAAATTTACCGTCAGCGATCAAAGATCGCTGAGTTCCCACACGCCTGGATCAAAGAGCGATGTGGACTTCGGCAATTTCGATGCCGCGGACGAGAAAAGACATCCATGGAAGCTACTTGGGCTTGCCTCAGTTACAACATCATCCGGTGGTTCAGCATACGGCGCAAACTCAATGCCGCAGCGATCGCAGCTGCCTAACTAGGCCCGGCAGGCGATCTGAATTCCCTCGTGCTTGAAAACGCGCATAGTCTTGCCTGTATGACCCCCATAAGCTCCAACACCGCTGGCGCCGTGCTGTTGGCAAGGCGAATTACAGTTGGATACATCGTCGATTGCCTTCCCCGAAAATCGAAATTTTCACAGCTTCTAGACGGGGTGATTCGAAGTTTTGGATACCGCGTAGGTGAGCGGCCCTTCTGTCACTCCTCTATTTATTCCGCGGCGCTTTTGTCCGTCAATCGTTGCTTCACGCGGGTCCGGCTCTTCAAGACAGGCGGCGTGGTCTTGCCCCAGGTGGTGTGATTCCACACGATCGCCCGCAGGCCGTCGTGCTCGGCCTGGAGGGTCATCGGAGGTTCCGCAGGTGTCCCCTGCACCGGGTCAAAGCTCACCTTGACCTGGCCGTCTGTCTCTACCCAATGTCCAAAATGGGTAACGGCGCCGTTCCCCGCGTCTTCCGTAACCGTGGCAGTTCCATCCAGACCCAGGCTGAGGTCCATGGTAGGTCCCGGCTTGGTGTCGTCTTTGGCACGCGACGCATACGTTCCGGCAAATTTGGCATGAGTGGTCGGCGTGGCGCTGAGCACACCCACTTCCAACAGCATCCAGGCTCCGAGTAAAAGGCGAACTAGAGGGCGATTGTGCATGAAGAACATTGATCTTATGATCAAGGACCGGCGCCATTCCTGCAACCCACGTGCGGCCATTCGCCTAGGAGAGCCAAATGGGGTCTCTAGCCTCGTCTCCAAATCGAAAGTGGAGATCTCCGGAACTGTTTGTATGGATCTTCGGTCAATGACCACTTTTCAAGAATGCGCTTCTGGACGAGGACGGCGCCCGAGACGATCAACGCCACAGAGAGTGCACCCCGGCATGCCTGTCATTACCTGCCTGGCACCACTGGCAAAATCAACGCGCTTGAATGCGCACCGGCGAGCAGAATCGTATTTGTCGCCTTCACGAAGTGCGAATCCTGGGCGCCGCTTTTGCCGGTATTCAAATTGCGGTCGAAGCGCGGAAAATTGCTCGACGACACTTCCAGCCGGATCCGGTGACCCTTCAAAAAGATGTTGCTCGTGGACCACAGGTCGATCTTGTACTCGTAAACTTTCCCGGGTGTGATGGGTGTGGGCTCTCCGGTGGTGGACGTGCGGAAACTTGCGCGCAGAATTCCCTCGGTCAGATTTTGCGCAAACCCGTTAGGCCAAACGTCCACCAGCTTACCTGTAAAGTCGGTGTCGACGGCAGAGGACTTCGCATAGAGATCCAGCGTGACAGGGCCGGTGACTTCTACATCCTGATCGAGCGGCGGTGTGGTGTAGACAAGCACGTCGGAGCGGGCTTCCACATCTTTCTGATCGCGTGGTCCTGGTGCCAGATGCTCGGAGTCGCAGCACAGCGGACCGCCCACGGTACGCACAGGATTGGCCGGGTCGTAGACGAATGTGTCTGTGCCCTCCTTGCCGGGCGTCGTAGTGGAAAGCGAACCGTCGCCCGAAGCGCTGTTGGCCTTCCCGTCGGACCGGAGATAGTAGCGGGTCTGCATCGCGCGCGCGAGGGGCCACACAGGCTCATCACGCCACTCGTTCCTGCCCATCACAAAAATCCTCACCGGGTTGCCGCTCGCAAACTGGTTCTGCTTGCCCATGAACAAATAATCGAACCAGTCGAGCGTGGTGCCGGTCTCGTCAAAGGCCGCGTCGGGGCCGAAATCGACATCGCCCACTTTGCGGGTCCAGCCCGAGTGCCCGCCGATGGCGATGATCAGATGTTGCCCGTCGCGTGCCGCCTGGTTTCCGGCATGCGCCCTCAGCCCGAGGTAATTGCGCAGCGAACCGCCCTGGAACAGGTCGTACCAGGCCGCAATCGTGAGCCCCGGAACCTGGACGTTTGGATAGTTCTCCTCGATCGACCACTGTTTCCAATAGCTGTCGTACGCCGGATGCGCCAGCCAGTCGAGAAAATAAGGCGCCAGTTCGTGCGTCAACTGCGATCCGCCGGTGATTGGCTTGAGATTGAACACCGGAAAGTCATTCAACGGCAACACGCGGTCGCCAACCAGCGCATTGGTGTCCTCGTGGATCAGGCGATTCGCCGTGTCCTGCGCCAGGCCTGCGGCCCACGACTCGTCAAACCACTGTTCGAATGCGCCGCCCTGGTAGGTCCAGTTTTCGTGGTAATTGGACGCTGTGACGACCGGGCAGATACCGGCCAGGTGCGGCGGATGGCTGATGGCAGCGAGCATCACCGTAGCGCCGACGTACGATCCGCCGAACAAGCCCACTTTGCCGTTCGCATGCGGCAGCGCCGCGGCCCACTCCACCGTGTCGTAGCCGTCGTCTATTTCGTGCTTGAAGGTATACCACTCGCCCTCGGATGTGTACCGCCCACGCACATCCTGGATCACGACCATGAAGCCGCGAGCGCCTGCTTTGCGCGCGAAGTCGGCGCTGTTGTCCTTGTCGTAGGGGGTGCGCTGCAGCAGTACGGGAAAGCTGCCGTCACCCGCGGGTCGATAGACGTCGGCTTTGAGGGTGACGCCGTCGCGCGTCTTCATGGCGACGTTGTGCTCGATCACGATATCGGCAACGGGCTGTGCCAACGCAGGAGCAACAAGAACTGCGACCGCGAGCACGAAGATCCAAAGACTTTTTCCGGGCACAAAATTCCTCAGTGGCGGAAGCCGAGGCAATTCTAACGAAAGCGGACGCCCCGCGAACCGTCCTGCCGGTAGCAAATCGACATTAGGGGACGTGATACTCATCCATCGGACTCAGATTGCGGGAGCCGAAAAGTGCGCCGATGGTTCGCGCAGGTCAATCGGCAACAGCGTGGCGAGGGAAAACCGGCGACGTTCACGTTTCTTGGGTTCACGCATTACTGTGTTTCGACGCCACCCATCCAAGGGAAGAGCCGCTGTTATGTCCGACGCTGCGTCCACTGAGATCGCCGTGAGCGAACGGCAGGCCCGGCCGCTGCGCCAGCGCCTGCCGGGTCTCTAGAGCGCTACAAGGACGGAGTAACCGCCACCCGTCTTTGCCCGGTAACCCGTTCGAGTGGGTGGTTACTCCG
>CAWHMV010000014.1:0-246174 GCA_963830325.1 uncultured Acidobacteriaceae bacterium | reverse complement strand
CCTACGGGAACGTGTTCGACGTGACGGGGAGGACGCTGAGCCGGGAGCTGGACGCGTGCCGCGAGGCGGACGGGCGGACGGGACGGTTCTGGAAGATTATCAATCCCAATCACCGCAATGCGGTCGGTAAGCATCCCGGCTACAAATTGGTAGCCCAGGCGAATCCGGTGCTACTGGCGCAGCCAGGCAGCAGCATTGCGAAGCGCGGAGGATTTGCCAGCAAGCATCTGTGGGTGACGCGCTTTGCCGATGACGAGCGGTATGCCACGGGGAACTATCCAAACCAACACGCCGGGGGCGATGGTTTGCCGCAGTGGGTGCAGCAAAACCGGTCTATCGAGAATGAGGACATCGTGGTGTGGCACAGCTTCGGTGTCAGCCATGTTTGCCGGCCGGAGGACTTTCCCATCATGCCTGTGGAATACGCGGGCTTTATGTTGAAGCCGAACAACTTCTTTGCTGCCAACCCGGCGATGGATTTGCCCGGTGAAGCCAATGGACATAGCGTTCAGCATGGAGGGTCGCATGGATCGTGCTGCGGCGGATGAATAAGCGTTGACTTTGGTTGCCTCGTTCGCTATCTTTGGTTCATCTTCGCGATAGCCCTGTCGCTAACTCGCGGTTCCAGTCATGGGACTTGCAGTAAAGAAAATGCCCGGACTTACCCTCGCGCAACGTGCCCGCGTGGGCCCGGGATAACTCAAGTAATCCGGCTCTCAGTCTCTCATTCGGCCCGCAGTCTGAATTTGCTTTCAGCTTAGGCTCCATCTGTTCGTCGTTCCTTCCCAACGAGAAGGACGCGGTGTTTCTGGAGGGAGTGGCTCCCTGCCCCCCTTGTTTCCGGAGGTTAGTCCGAAGTGTCTTTCTATCGATCGATTGTTCGTCTCTCCGCTTTCACGTGCCTCATCACACTGCTTTTCACACTGCCTGCTGTTGCCCTGGCGCCGGCGGTTCACCATCCGCTCGATGCTCTGACACCCGCGGAATACTGGGTGGTCTATAAGGCGATTCGCGATGCCGGCCATACGGAGGAAAAGACCCTCTTCTCGAGCGTGCTGTTGCACGAGCCGGACAAGCAATATGTGCTGGGCTGGAAACCAGGCGACCCGATCGAGCGTAAGGCAGACGTGGTGCTGTATTACAAAGGCCACTCCTATGGCGCGCTGGTGAATATCTCGACCACTAAGGTGGAATCGTTTGAAGAGTTGAAGGGCGCGCAGGCTCCTTATACGACTACGGAGGAGCAGGAAGTGAACGATGCGATCAAGCATGATCCGCGCATCGTGGACGCTCTGAAGAAGCGCGGTATCACGGACCTGAACCTGATCACGTGTTATGCGACGCCGGGCGGGTACATTGCTCTGCCGGAGCAGGATGGCCGCCGCATCGGATGGGGCGGGTGCGAGTACAACATCGACTCGGAGAACGGGATGGAGGATCGCGAAGTAGGCGGCATCTTTTTCACCGTTGATATGACGAGTAAGAAATTGACGCGGTTCACGGATTACGGAGCTGTGCCCATGCCGCCGGTCAGCGAGGTTTACGACGCGGACGGCGGTCCGGCGGTGGCAGGGACCAAGCCCATCCTGATTACCCAACCGGAAGGTCCGGGCTTCACCATCAAGGATGGAGAAGTGAGCTGGCAGAACTGGCATTTCCGTTTTCGCGTGGATCCGCGGAGTGGACCGGTGATCAACGTGGCCACGCTCGATTACCAGGGGAAGCGGCGGTCGGTGTTGTATGAGGGCTCGCTGTCGGAGATGTATGTGCCTTATATGGATCCGGAGGAGACGTGGAATTCGCATGTGTTTCTGGACTCCGGCGAGTACTTCATGAATACCGGCCTGGGTATTCCCAAGCCTTTGCAAAAGGGCGTGGACTGCCCGGATTACGCGACTTACTTTAGCGGCACGTTCTTCCACGAGAATGGGACTCCGTTCATTCGCCCACAGCTGGCTTGCATGTTCGAGCGGACCCTGGGTGATCCGGCGTGGCGGCATTGGGAGGATACCGGACCGGTCGGCAGACCTGGCCGGGAGCTGGTGTTCCGCACCATCGCAGTGGTGGGTAACTATGACTACATCCTCGACTGGCGGTTTGAGCAGGAGGGCGCGATTACGGTTGCGGTGGGCGCTACGGGCGAGCTTGAAGTAAAGCCGGTGAAGGACAAGGTGGCGTCGGACAATATGTCGAGCGACATCATGGGCAAGGACGCTGAGGGGGAAACGGTGGCGTTCGGCCACCTGGTCGCGCCCAACACCGATGGCGTGGATCACGACCACTTCTTCTCTTTCCGGCTGGATCTGGATGTCGATGGGCCGCAGAACAGCTTCATGGTGGACAAGCTGGTGCAGTACAAGCTGCCTTCGACGAGCGCTCGCAAGACCATATGGGCGATGAAACCCGACTGCATCTCCACCGAAGGTCTGGCGATGCAGAACATCAGCATGGAACACCCGGCGATGTGGCGGTTTACCAGTTCCACGGCGAAGAACGATTTGGGTTATCCGACCAGCTTCGAGATCATGCCGGGATTGACCGGGGCTTCGTTGCTGTCTAAAGACGACTGGCCACAGAAGAGGGCCGGGTTCTCGGACCATCAGCTCTGGGTGACTCCTTATAGCCCTAAGGAGAGATATGCGGCCGGGGTGTATGTGTCTGGGAGCAAGGGCGAGGATGGATTGCCGGTTTGGGTAAAACAGAATCGGAACATCATGAACACGGATATTGTGGCGTGGTACACGATGGCGTTTCACCATGTGCCGCGGCCTGAGGATTGGCCTCAGATGCCAACCATGTGGCATGATTTTACGCTGCGTCCGTTTGATTTTTATTCGAAGAGTCCTTTGATGGATTTGCCGATGCAGCCTTAAAAGTTTGAGGGTTGGGGCTGTGGTATCCCACATCTCGCGAAAAACGAGCGAGATGTGGGGCACCCGTCAGTTTTGTTTGTGGGACAGGGGTTGAGGGAGAGAGTCGTAGGGTCCCTTGATTTGTTTCTGGGACAGAGTCTGAGGGCAGAGTTCTGGTCTCCCTCGTTCTGTTTTCCGAATCGGGTTTGTGGCGAAAGGTTCTTATCTTCTTACGCTTTGTCCTCGAAGGACAGGGTCCGGGAAAGGTCTGTCTTTCCTCTTGCTTTTTGGTGACGGGTTGGGGAGAAGGTCTGTGTTCTCCCCTCCCTTTTTTGGGCAGAATTTGCGGATATATCAGCGACGGTTACACAACTTCTGGAGGTGAGCTATGACTGGTTCCAATGTTTGCAAGCGGGTGCTGGTGGGCCTGCTGGCTTGCGTCTTGTCGTCGGGCATATCAGCATTTGCCCAGTCCACGTTTGGATCGATCGTGGGGACGGTGAAGGATCAATCGGGATCCGTGGTGCCTGGAGCCACCGTAACCCTGGTGAACACGGGAAGCTCCGCGACGCACACGACGACGAGCAGTGCTTCGGGGAACTACGAGTTTCTTAATCTCGATGCCGGAATCTACCAGGTGACTGTCGCGGCCAACGGCTTCAAGGATGCGGTCTTCGATCACCTGGTGCTGCAGGCCCGCGATACGCAACGTATCGATGCCAGCCTGACCGTGGGCTCGGCGGCGCAAACGGTGGAGGTACAGGCCGCCGGAGACGTCATCACGACGGATACGTCCAGCCTGGCTACAACCAAGACGACCCATGAACTGGTCGATCTACCAGTGGCCGTCTACTCGCGATCGAATGGATCGACCAGTCCCCTATTAACGTTGACCACTGAGCCTGGGGTGCAGGTAGACGATAACTCCAACCTGGTGATTGCAGGCACCACGCCGGCGCTGATGTCGTTCACCATCGATGGCATCAGCAGCGTGGACGTGGAGAACAGCGGACCGATCGCCGAGCTTTTTCCGTCGTTCAACTCCATCTCTGAGATCCGGGTAAGCGAGACCAACAACAACGCGGAGTATAGCGGGGTGGCCGACGTGACGACCACGTCGCGTGCCGGCACCAATGACTACCATGGCGGCGTGTTCGAGAACCTGGAGAATACGGCCTTGACCGCAGGCAATCCGTTTACCGGCAAGCCATCGCTGCACATGAACAATTTTGGAGGATTCGCCGGGGGCGCGGTAAGAATACCTCACCTGTACAACGGGCATGATAAGACTTTTTTCTTCGGCAGCTACGAGGGCCTGCGGTTGCCACGCGAATTTCCGCTGGTGGAAAGCTTTCCCAGCCTGGATATGCGCAATGGCAACATGTGGAATTACCTGGTGGCGCAAGGAGGAGGCACGACGCCGTTGGCGATCAGCAACTACGATGGCACACCGATTCCCTGCACCGGCCCCTCGAATTGCTCAGTTCCTGTATCTCCAGTAGCAGCGAATGTTATCAAATACCTGATGCCGGTTCCGAATAGCGGGGGCTCCGACTCTTTCCAGAACAACTATGTGACCAACTTCCCTGCGCCGATTTCGAGCAACCAGTTTGATGTTCGCATCGATCAGAATATTACGGCGAACCAGTCCATCTATGGCCGGTACAGCTTCAAGAACCGCTCGGTGACCACCGCCCCCACGCCAAACTGCCTGGGCTTCTGCGGGGCCAGTCAGTCTCCGTTGCTAGGTGGCATCGACCAGCCGGAAGAGGATCGCGGTTTGACAGTGGCCTACAACTACACCATCAATCCCAACCTGATCAACGAATTCCGCGGCGGCTTCAACTCCACCCGCACCCAGCTCAATGCCGACGTGGACTCGGCAACGCTCATTGGGCAGGTCGGGATTACCGGTATCCCAGACATCGCCACGGTGCCCACGGTTCCCGATGTGGAGATTGCGGGGCTGCAGAGGACCGGCGGACTCAATACCACCAGGCAGCAGAGCAAGATCATCCAGTTGCTGGACGACCTGACCTGGGTGAAAGGGAAAAGCACCTTCAAATTCGGTGGCGATGTTCGCCGGCTGACGGACCACGACGAGAATGTATTCGGCAATTACCGGGCGGGGCAATATGTGTTCAACGGAACGAGTACGGTGGGCACGACGATCGGCGATCCCTATACCGCGTTTTTGCTGGGGTACCCGGATAACACTACCCTGGCGCAGGTGACCAACCCGGCGATGAACGGCCTGGGTTACTCCTACGCGTTCTTTGGGCAGGATGACTGGAAGGTGACACCGTACCTGACGATCAATGCAGGGTTCCGGTACGAAATCCACCCTCCGTTGAAGGACACGCACTACAACACGGCCGCCTTTTTGCCGGATTATGACGAGAACGGCATTCATGGCGGAGTCGCGGTGCCGAATGCCCAGGGACTTACGTACACCAATCCCGGGTTCGCTTCATCGATTGCGCCCACGCCTATCCTGACCGCGGCGCAGGCCGGGCTTCCGGAAAAACTGCGCTACACCTACAAGAGCGACTATGGGCCGCGCATCGGCTTCGCATGGCGGCCGATGCACAATAACAGCACGGTGATCCGCGGCGGTTGGGGACGATTCATCGAGTCGCCGCTGGGCTTCTCCCTGGTTTCCGGCTGGGCGGTGAGTGCGAGCTTTGTTCCCCTGTACCAGAATAGTTACAACCCCGCCGACGGCAGTGGGCAGAATCTCAGCTTCCCTTCGCCGTTCCCTTCGAACCTCGATCAGCCGGGAACGGCGAGCTTCGAATATGCGTTTCCCATCCACTACAAGGATCCTTCTGTACAGCAGTGGAACCTGACTTACGAGCAAGACTGGGGTCACGATATCGGGATGCGGCTGTCCTACACCGGGAGCCACGGCACGAACCTGGAAAACTTCAACGACCTGAACCAGGTGCCGGCCAATACCGGCGACGCGGCGCCGCTGGTGTATCCCATCTGGGGCATCATTCAGAGCGTGGTCAACCAGGCGGTCAGCAACTACAACAGCTGGACAGCGGTCATGGAAAAGCGGATGTCGCATGGGCTGCAGTTCCAGGCGAGCTATGTACTTACCCGGGACCTGTCGGACTCCGGGGGCGCGGTGCCGACGCAGTTTTCGGGAGCGGGCGGTAACTGGGTTTCGGACAAGAATAACCCGAGGCTGGATTATGGCAACGTGATGTTTGACCGACGCCATCGGGTGCTTGCCACCTTCCTGTACCAGCTTCCGTTTGGCAAGGGGCAGACGTTCTTGCCCAACAGCAATCGCCTGGTGGATACGTTGGTCGGCGGCTGGCAATTGGGTGGCGTGACGGTCTTCCAGACGGGCGCGTTCCTTACTATTTCGGAACAGTCGGTCGATTCGGCGAATACCGGCATTCTCAACACGCTGGGCGCGGAGCGGGCCGATGTGGTCCCGGGGGTCTCTCCGAAAGCAACGAGGGGCCTGACGAATTCTGCCGGGCCGGTATTTATCAATCCGGCGTCGTTCACATTTCCGCCAGCCAACGCCGGTCGGTTTGGAGACAGCTCGGTGGGCAATGTGGTCGGCCCGGGCACGGACTCGGTTTCTCTTTCGCTGATCAAGTCGATCAAGCTTACGGAACGGTTACAGTTTCAATTTGGCGCGCAGGCGGCGAATGCGTTGAATCATCGGAACTTCGATGTGCCGGATCAGATTCTGGATGATCAGGCGTTCGGCACGGTTTCGGGGCTGCAGAGCGCGGAAGGAGCGGGTCCACGGAACGTGGAGGTCACGGGGCGGATCAGCTTCTAACACGGGGTTCAGGAAGAAAGGGAGGAGCTGGTGCAGCTCCTCCCTTCTCTGTTTTGCGGCGCCCCTCAGGGGCTAGACAGGGCGTGTGAGAATTCCATTTCCAAGCCCAGTCCTGCAGGGACGGCTGAACTTAGCCCAGGACGATAGTCCTGGGTACATCATGCAACATGATTGAGTCCCGCAGGGACGGCTGAAGGTTGTCCAGGATTGCGTCGCGGCCCATTTTCAGCCGTCCCTGCGGGACTGGATCGTCCTTTCAAATTCAACCCAGGACTAGCGTCCTGGGCTAAGTTCAGCCGTCCCTGCGGGACTGAGTTAGGAAATCTTCGTCCGTACCGTGGACCGTTTCACAGACCCGATATTTGGGTTAGGGATGGAGCGGTGGATGGCAACGGTTGCGGTTTGGGCCGGAACCGGGAGCGTATGCGTCCGATCTTTTCTCCTATGCGCTCGGAGGCGTACATCAGATCGCCCGCGGTCAGGCCGGGTAGAACGCGGTGGTGGCCTACGGCGGCCAAAGCCATGGAGGCGACACAACCGCATTGCGTGCAGTCTGGCGTGCCTCCGAACTGGCAAGGGCCTATGCGGGTTTCCAGGTCGGCGGAGAGAGAGGTCGTGGTGCGGGCGAAGATGCACTCCTCCGGGGATTGAGGAGGGTGGCGCAGCTCCTCGATCATCTGCCGGTTCATCTGGAACTTGGGATAGAGCGGGAAGAGACGCTCCAGCTCGTCCAGCACCTCGCGGCGCATGGAGGGGGTGAGAATCTCCGGACCTTGGGCTCCCTGCTGTGGGGTGAACAAGCTGACCCAGACGCGCTTTACCTCGGGACGGTCGCTCCAGAAGCGGAGGAATTCTTCGAAGTATCCAGGGCGGCCGGCGATCTGGCCAGTCACCGTACAGTGAATGGTCACAAAACTTTCGCGGATGGAGTTGAGTATGCGTTCGTAGGTGGCGGGTTTGCGGCGCTCGTCATGCTCCGGTTGCAGCCCATCGATGGAGACGACCAGGCTGAGCTTGGAGAGGTCGTTCCATGCCTTTGGTAAGGGCCTGAAGGCGCTGGTCACGAGCTGCACATGAACACCGCGCTGCTCGAGCCGAGGGAGAAGCACCTCCAACTCGCGGTAGCGCACCAGGGGGTCGCCGCCCACCAGGGAGAGGTGGATGGGCTTCTCGCGATCGACAATGGCGAGGATGCGGCGGACCAGGTCGTCGCCTTTGTAATCGGACAATTGACGCAGGTTCACCCCGCCGGGGCCCAGGTGTTCCGGCTCGTACGCGTAACAACCGGGGCAACGCAGGGGGCATTCGCGGGTGATTTCGATGGAGAGCGTTGGCTTCTGGCCGGTAAGAATGCTGGCCCAGGCGTTCAGCACTTCAGATTTCTTCATTCAGGGTCCTCGGGGGAAATGAAACCTGCAATCCCTATGATAGTGAATTATCGCTTCGAGGGTTGGAGTTTCGGTCCAGGCGGGGGAGGTTGGGTTGCGTCTGGTGCTGCTTGCGATAGCGGATCACGATTAAGCGGACGCTGAGGGCCAGCGATCCTCCGATGATGGTGCTGATGGCGCGATGATAAGCGACTTCGTTCCCGGGAAGGCTGTTGAGCGCCAATAGACAGACGATGTAGGCCGTGAGGCACAGGGTGAAGAGACCGTAATTCACGTTGTTGAGTGAATAGGCAAGCCAGGCGAAGAGCAGGGTGAGGACGGCCAGGGTGGGCGGCGTCGGGGAGAGATGAGCGAGCGCGAAGCTGGCGAACATGGCCCCGGCCAGAGTGCCGACTGTACGCGCGATGGCGCGGCTCACGGTGTCGGTGAGGCCGGGCCTGAGGACCAGCAAGGCAGTCATGGGTATCCAGTAGCCGTTGGCGAAGCCGAAGAAACGGTAGATTTCGGTGCTGACGGCGAGCGTGATGGCGAGACGAAGAGCATAGGGGACGGCACTCGGCGGTTTGTCGCGCTTGATCAACGAGCGCGCGGCCTGTTCGACGGAGGAACGTAAGGCCTGATGCTCCTCGCGCAGATAACGCGCGACCGACAGGAGGTCGGTGCGCAATTCCTTCAGGAGGTGGAGCAGGATGCTGGAGGAGATGATCTGTAAGGCGCCACCGGCCATCACCAGGCTGGAACGGACGGCTGCTGCCCGTGGGGAGAAAGGAAATCCGGAGGCGACGAGCAGAAATACGATGAACTGCTGCCCTACCCAGCTGACTCCGGCTTGACGGAGGGAGAGCATTCCATAGACAAAGCCGGCGCCCGCAGCAATGAGGACCAGGGTGAAGTTGGTGTGGCCCGCCACCATGCCGAGGAAGGTTGCGGCCCCGGTGCCTAACGTCACCAGGATCATGGGAAGGAATTGCGAATCATCAATGTGCTGCTTGGCGCCGAAGCCTACGGTGAAGGCGCCGCCGGCGGTGATGAGGCCGGCACCTGGGTGACCTAGCCAGAGGCCTAGTCCAAGGCAGATGGCGATGGGGAGAATGAAGATGAGATCAGCACGAAAGGACTGGGTTCTCCAGTCGAAGACTATGCTGTCGGAGAAGATGTGACCGGAGGGAACCGGGGAAGCTGCTGACATTCTGTGAAGCGGCTCCTTTAAAACCTCGCCGGTTGCTGTGAAAAGGGATCGTCGATAGCATACAGGGGCGCAGAGGAGGAAGCATGCAAAGGTGGGTGGGTTTCGGTTTTCTTGTTCTGTTGGCCGCAGCGCTGGGGGCGAGCAGGCCCGCAGTGGCCCAGGGGCGGTTGAGCGACAAGGACCTGCAGCGTTTGTTGCAGAATTTGAAGGATGATGCACAGCCTTTCCGGCAGAGCTTCGCCAATGCATTGAAGAAGAGCACCATTCGTAAGACCAGCAAGGAAAAGGATGCGCGGATGCTGGCGGATTCTTTTGCCAAGCAGGCGAACAGTGCGCTCGATGCTTTCAAGCACAATCAGAAGGCGGAACAGGGGGTCACGGAGCTGGTGAATACGGCCGCCCAGATCGACCCGTTGGTGTATAGCCTGCAGCTGAACCCGCAGACTACGTCGCAATGGGAGCGGTTGCGCACGGAGCTGCATCAGATTGCTCAGGCTTACGGGATTACGGAACCTTATTTTGCGCCTCAGGGCGCTTCGGCAGAGGTTAGTACTAAGGGGACTTGTCTCAATGCGGTCGGGATTGAACGGTCGCGGCAGTTGGTGAATGAATGTCTGCAGGTGTCACCGGCGACGCATCCGCCGTGCAATGCGCAAAATGCATGCTCGATGATTGTGGATGAGATCAAAAGGGGTTGTGCGTTGATTGGGCAGGGGGCGCCTGGGTTTTGCGCGGAGTACCGGTAGGTCCCGAAAGACGGAAGAAGACCAGGGGTTTCCCTCTGGTAACGTTCAGGGCCCGTACCGGCCACTACTAGGAGGATCCCAGGTCTCAAAGGCGAGACCTGGGGCACCCTTCATTTGTTTTCGGGACAGAGTTTGCTGTGAGGAGTTTATTTTTGGGCGGTGTGATCCTCGGCGCCGCTCGCTGGGGCCTTGGGGAGACTTAGCAGGTTGGCGAAGAGGCGGTAGGCTCCGGGGATGCCCTCAGGAAGTTGACGGTACAAGGCGTAGGCTACGTAGACGTAGGCGCCTTTGCCGTAGCGGGCGTATAAGAGTCCGCCCTTTTGGGCGTCCTGGCCCTGATCGTGAGTCTCGGTCAGGGCCTGGTAGTGCGGATCCCAGGTGTGCATGAAGGAATGTCCGCGCTCTTCGACCCAGCCCTTGAAGTCCGCTGCGGTGATGCGGTTGGGCCAGGAGAGTACGGGGCTTCCCGGTTGCAGGAGTTCGACGGCGTTGCCTTCGTCGACTACCTTTTCAGGATCGCCGGTAAGACTCGTGGGGTAAGGGCCGTAGTTGTGGTCGTACTCGCGGCTGTTGTACTGAACGATGAGGACGCCGCCCTTCTTTACATAATCGAGCATGCGGCCGTTGGCGGTAACGAGCTCCGGACGGGCGGCATAGGCGCGAATGCCGAGGACAATAACATCGTAGGCGGAAAGATCGCCTGCGTTGATGTCTGCGGGCTGCAGCAAGTGCACCGCGACGCCCATGCTCTCGAGCGATTGGGGAACATCGTCGCCGGTCCCCATCACGTAACCGACTCTGAGTCCGGGAGCCACCTTCACATCGACGCCAACTAGTTTGTAGGGGGCCGCCTGGTAGTAGTTGTAGGGGCGCAGCCCGGGGTAGCCGACGGTCTCATAGCCTTGCGCGTACTGGTGACCCTGGTACTCGGCGACCGGGGCGACGGGGTAGCTGACGGGAGCGAGGTTGTGCGGGGTCACGGCAAAGGTGACGGTCTGCTGGTCGCCCTCGTGCGGGGTGAACGCTGAAGAGGGAGGTGCGGATTGCCAGCCCTCCGGCAAGTTTAGATGGATGTCCGCTGGGGTTGATCCCTTGACATTGCTGCGCACGCGAAGGTTCACCTCCGCCGGCTTTGGGTCATCCAGGGGAATGATGCCGGCGGTGGCGGTGGCGGCTACGGAGATGGCCGGGGCTATCAACAGTGGCTGGTAGACGCCGCCGCGGCCCACGACATGCTGGACCGTCTGCACGGTCTGGCCGGTGCGAACCGTTACTCCATCGACGTTGAATTCAAGCCACGCCTCCAGAGGATAAGGGGGCAGCGGATGGTCGAGGCAGGCGACGCTGTCGAGGTCGTAGTAGGACTGCTCTACATCCTTGCGATGAAAGCAGGCTTTGGTCAGCTCGGCGTCGAGCGGTACGGTCACTTTGAATTCCGCGGTCTGACGCTGGTTGGCTTGATCGGCACCCTTCACGTCCGCAGTGTAGGCGATGTGCCAGTCACCGGTGCCGGTCGAGCGCACAGAGACGCTCTGGACCTGGATGGGCGCGGTCGAAGGATTAGTCAGGTACGCGGTGACCCCGAAGGACTGGCCCGGGACCGCGGTGGTGAAGGTATCCTGCGGGTCGGTAGCGAAGCCGGAGCGGCCGCGATCCGGGTTGGCTGGGGCCACGACAGCGTTCAGGGTGACTCCGAGAGCTTCAACGATGGCGCTGTTGAATTGCGCCTCCTTCACCTTGAGCTCGTAATTGATGTTGTATTTTTCCTGGGGGGAGAGGCTGGAGGCGGTTACGTTTTGCATCAGTAACTGTGTCTGTTTCATTCCGGCGGCGAGCAGGGGGACCAGTTTTGCCGGCTCGGAGGGAGAGAAGGCTTTGTTGGCCTGGTCAACGGAGAGGGCAATCTGATGCAGGCCGGCGGTGAGGAATGGGTGTTGTCCCGGAGACAGGGAGGCGATGCCGGTGAGCGAGATATCGATCCCATCGAAGAAGGAGTGTTCCTTATCGGGGGATTTTACGCGCGATCCGTAACGGTGATAGGGCACATTGAAGACTCCGGGGAGCGGGATGCCGGTGCCGCCGTTCTGAGATTTTTGCTGGCCCAGGCCTTCTCGCGCGAGTTGGATGTAGGAGCTGCCGAGGGCCGGGTCATAGGCGCCTTCGGTGATGCTTAGGGTGGTGCTGGGCACGGCATCGATCGGTTTGCCCGCTACGTAGTCATAGAAGCGAACCGGGGCCCACTTGCCGGTGGCGTAGTCATACATGCCTTTGGGACTGATGGAGAAGGAGGGCACGCGGGCGTAGACCTTGAGCGGGGTCCAGGGGAGGAGGCCGGCCTTGATTTGATCGGGAAAGACGTTGGGGTCTCCCGCGGCTTTGAAAACTTCCTGGGCCATTTCTCCCGAGACCTGGTGCTGGCCGTGGCCGTCGGTGATGCCTCCGACAAAGACGGCGGCGAGGACCAGGGGACGATTGAGGCGCACGGCGCGGACGACATCGTAGAGGACGCGATCGTGTCCCCAGACGGAGAGAGCTTCGTCGAGGGTCTTGGAGAAGCCAAAGTCGGCGACGCGGGTGAAGTATTGGTCTACGCCGTAGCGGCGGTCGGCGGCTAAGAGTTCCTGGGTGCGGACCAGGGCCAGCGCATCCCATAGATCGTTGGACATGATGTTCTGACCACCCTCGCCGCGATTGAGGGTCAGCAGGGCTA
Organism: uncultured Acidobacteriaceae bacterium; assembly: GCA_963830325.1. Taxonomy (GTDB): domain Bacteria; phylum Acidobacteriota; class Terriglobia; order Terriglobales; family Acidobacteriaceae; genus PALSA-350. The sequence continues at coordinate 233,481 of CAWHMV010000014.1, read as the reverse complement.
CGCGCGCGCCCTGGCCGCGGGATTCATAGGTAAGCATGCCTCCGTCTTCGTCGTCGGGGTGGGCGACGATTAACATCAGGCTGGAACGGGTGCCTAGCTTGCGTAACGACTGCTGGAGCGCGGAGGCGCCTCGGTCTATACGGAGAGGCTGGTAGTCGGTGGTGGCGGCGATGGTGGTGGCGGTTGGGGTTTGCGCCCCTAGTGGGACCGCGGCGAGGAGAAGGGCGGCGACAAACGATAGCCATTGGGGAGCTACGAATCGGGACGTGCCTGGGCGGAAATAAGTCATAGGTCGTAGTTAGCTATAGCATATGACAGGATCGACGGCGATTTAGATTCATGGATGTGACTCTGGTGGGGTTTTGTTGTCGATTTGCGGGTTACGGGTGAAGGGTTGTGGCATCCCACATCTCGCGAAAGACGAGCGAGATGCCCCGAATTTCCTGTACGCGGCGCTGAGACAGGACCGCGTGTGCGCCTTTCATTAAGGAAAGGCGCATGAAGATTGTGGAACCCGTTAAACCTCACAGGAAATCGGGGATGTGGGGCACCCGGGGTTGTTGGTGGGGACAGGGTTTAGACCGCGTGGTTCGGGGTTGATGGAGGGAAAGCAATCGGTGGGCTTCGCCCGTCGTTTTCGGCCCACGTACGCTCGTGCGAACGTGGGGCACCCGTCCCGTTTCTAACGGGGTTTGTGGCCAGTTTGTGACTGGATACCCTTCAGTTCTTGGACTGGATTCCGTCCAGTTCTTCGGTGGACATCGTCCGGTTCCTAAGCGGTTTTGCTCGGCTTCCGACGGAGGGTGAGGGGAGAGTTTTTGGCTAAGGACGAGGGGCTGGTACGCGGGATCGGGCTGCGAGGCGCGATTTCGCTGAACATGATCAATATGATCGGGGTGGGGCCGTTCGTGACCCTGCCGCTGATCGTGCTGGCGATGCATGGGCCACAGGCCATACTGGGCTGGATATTGGGCGCGGTGCTGGCTGCTTGCGACGGATTGGTTTGGGCGGAACTGGGCGCGGCCATGCCAAAGGCGGGCGGAAGCTATGAGTACTTGCGTACCATCTACGGACCGAAGCGCTGGGGAAGGTTTCTCTCCTTCTTATACGTCTGGCAGCTGAGTTTCAGTGCTCCGCTTTCGATCGCCTCCGGATGCGTCGGATTGGCGCAATATGGCGGTTATCTGTGGCCGGCCTTGCGCAAAGTCTACTTCTCCTACCAGTTGCCGATTCCGGTTCCGTTTGTGAAAGCGCTACCGCTTTCCATTCTGCTGGGACCCGGCACGCTGGCCGCGATGGTGTGCTGCGCGATCGCCGCAGCATTGCTGTATCGCAACATACAGAGCGTGACCCGCTTGTCCGGACTGCTTTGGCTGGGGGTGATGGGCACCATGATGGCAGTGATCCTGACCGGGCTGCTGCACTTTCACGCGAGCCTGGCCTTCGGGTTCCCTCCCGGCGCGTTCCAACTATCCACTGGATTCTTTACCGGGCTGGGCGCCGCCTTACTCATTGCCACGTACGACTATTGGGGCGCCTACAACATAAATTTTCTGGGTGCAGAGGTGCGCGATCCGGGGCGGACTATCCCACGAGCCATCGTATGGTCGGTGGCGCTGGTGGCGGTTCTTTACCTGCTGATGAATACGAGCGTGCTGGGAACGATGCCGTGGCAGGAATTGACTGGACAAGCGGGCGCGAATGCGCGTCTTTCAGTGGCGGCGGTGGTGGTGCAGCGGGCCTATGGCGCGGTGGCGGGACAGATCGTCGCGGCGCTGGTGGTGTGGACTGCGTTTGCTTCTGTGTATGCCCTGCTGCTGGGTTATTCCCGGGTGCCCTACGCGGCGGCGCGGGACGATAACTACTTTCGCATATTTGCCCATGTGCACCCGCGGCATCGCATCCCCAACGTTTCCCTGCTCATGCTGGCCGGGGTCTCGATGGTGTTTTGCGTGCTGCAGCTGGGGGACCTGGTGGCGGCGTTGGTCGTGATACGAATTCTGTTGCAGTTTTTACTGCAACAGGTCGGAGTCATGGTCTTGCGCCATACCCAACCGGAGATGGAGAGGCCATTCCGGATATGGTTCTACCCGCTGCCGCCGCTGATAGCGATTGCAGGATTTCTTTACATATTGTTCTCGCGGCCCCACTTCGCACGAGAGATATTCTTCGCTATGGTGGTGGTGCTGACGGGAACATTGACTTACCTGCTTAGGGCTTGGCGGCGGCGGGAGTGGCCGTTTTCGCCCTAAGCTTTGCTCTTGGCGCGCTTCTGCTTAGCCCAACGGAGTTTCTGGGCGGCAGCGATGCGGGCTCTGCCTTCGGGTGAGATAACCCGCTTGGTACGCACGGCGCGCGGCTTGGGTGCGGCCAATCCGCTCTTACGTGGACTGCGGGAAACCTTACCTACGGCTGTACCAGCGACCAGGTCACGGGCTTCTGTTAAACGGCTAATTTCGGCATCTATGTGGGAGAGTATCTGTTCGATCGTCATCGCCCTTAAGTGTATCTCAACTTAGGTCAACTGAGGTGCAGGAAAGGCCAGACAATTTTCAGGTGGTCCAAAACGGATTAGGAGGTGGGATCGTCCTGCTTCAACAAAGGATCGCATTGCCACTCGACCATCTCAACCCTGGATGGGGGAATGCGCACTTCGCTGGTCGCCGACACTATCCTTTCGGGTAAGATGCGTGTGCCCAGGACTATACGACGGCAGACCCTGGCTTTGGCGGCAAAGACGGCAACGGTCACCTGCTCGCTGAACTGCCGGGACACCGTAATGTTGTTTTCATCATAGGTCTTGTTACAGTGACCAAATGCCCTGGCCGTCTCGACCAGGGTTTTGCGCGCGGCGCGGCCCCACACATACATGTTTAACGTGAGATGCATGCCGTCATACCAGGCGGCAGGATTCTCCTCATAGAACTGCGCAACGGCGCGAAGACCGGCGATAAATTGCCGCCGACGAAGCTGTTCACTACTCATTGGATCCTCCCAACGGGGGTGGGCCGAATTTTTCCTGTAAGGCCTGGGCCAATTGCGTAGCTCGACGGGACGCACACACGGAGCATCGACAGACCGGCGAGCCACCACCTGGGGGCACCACCATACTCTTAAGCCTCATAAGATCTGCGCGGCCTCTTCCGTTCGCGAGTCTTCTGTTCGCGTATGAAGCGATGGCGGGCCTGGGTCCATCGGGCACGCGCGGTTCCATGGTTGAAGTCGAGGCCGCAGTTTCCACCCACGCGACAGTCGCCTGCCCCAGTGCTTTGAAAGGGCGGCTGAGGTGACCAGGCAAGGGAGCGCTGTTCGGCAGTGAAGCGCGATAACTGTTGGATGATTTGATCAACAGTAAACAATGAGTAAGCATGGTTGTCGTCCATAGTCAACTGCGAACCGGGGAGGCTGAGTTCTACTTTGAGATTGCTGCCAAGGGTCCGCGCCGTCAAGGGACCGGGGCACAAAGATGAGGAAGCAGGGGTAGTAAACTAATAGTAACTACTACGGTCTTTATTATGTTGGTTTACGCCGCGAGACCTGGTTACCGGGAGTAACTTCGAGTTAACTACCCCTTTTCCCTCAGGATTCTTTAGTACCGCCTCTTGCGCCTGCGCGCAGCGCATGCCATCTTGATCTTGCCGGGCTTTCCGGTGAGCAAACCGAGGCAACCAAGAGAGAGGAATCTATGAGGCGCTACGGGCATAGCACGACCATTCCCAGACTTTGAGCGCGGGCAAGACCGACATCTGGATGCCGGTCTTCATTGGCGACTATCTCGCCGACACCATGCACCTGAGTACGGAACAGCATGGTGCCTATCTCTTATTGCTCTTCCATCTATGGCGCCGCGGCACGCTGCACGACGATGACGGAGTGCTGGCGCAAATAACCGGGCTTACCGGGATTGCCTGGAGCCAAGCCAGGCCAGTGCTGGCGGAATTCTTCCAGATTCACGACGGGCTTTGGCGCCATGGGCGCGTGGAGCGGGAAAGAATCCGCGTCGCGGCTAAGCAACTACACAATTCCAAACAGGCGAAGTTTGCAGCGGCTTGCAGATGGAACAAGCCGGAGTTGTTGCTGCCTGGAATGACCGAGAGCGGCGATGCTGGGAGCAATGCGGACGCATTGCCGGACGATGCCGATTCACATTCACATTCAGAACCAGAGTTATATAAAACATATATTTCTCAGAAACAAGTTTCTTCGAAACGAAGTGTTGATTCGCGGCATACACCTTTTCGAGCCATTCTTGCTGCGTACTGGAAAGCAAAGAACCATGCCTCTCCGGAGATGCCCTGGCAGGCCCGGGATGCCAAAGCGCTGAGTGATCTTCTTTCCGCCAGCCCCCACTTAGACGAAATGCAGTTTCGGCAGATGCTCGCCAACCGTGCGCGGTCGCCTGTTGCCCACGGGGACCGGGTGTATTTGTGGATTGCGAATGTGACCCGTTACCAGGAAGAAATCACGTTGTACAACAAGCCGGCGTCCGCAGGAGGAGGCTATGCAAGCAGAGCGGAAATCAATCGTAACAGCGTCGTCAACGCGGTCGATCGAGCACTCGTGCTGGCTCGAGAGCACGCTTGTGGAGCTGGGCAAGCTGGCCCTGAGCAGACAGCTTTCCATGACACCGGAATGCCTGTTGCTGATGGCGCAGGACCTGAGGGATGTGCCCTGGCCGTACCTGGAACTCGCGATCACGGGATGGCGGCGGGGGACGCTGCACATGGGGAGGCCGGAACAGATGGACCGCTTCCCTACCGTCCGGCAGCTGAGAGTGCAGGCGAAACTCATCGAGCTGGAAGGCACCCCGGGCAGGAGGTGAACGCATGGTGAGCGAGAGCAACGCAGAGGTGTATCAGGAAATCTTCGCTGGGGTCAGCAGCCGGTCCGATCTTGCATACGCGATTGCCAGGGCAGTGCGGCAGTTACGCGAGGCGATGGAAAAGGAAGACAACTGCGCGGTGACCGCGGCGCATGTGCGGAACCTGAAGGAGATCGATCCAGGGGCGCTGGCCTTGGCGTATGCGATGGCGGAAAAGACGTGCACGTATTGGCCAACGCCGGGGCAGATACGCGAATTGGCGGGCTGGTCGGAGGAGACGCGGGGCCGCGCTGCGCTGCAGTGGGTGTTCGCTTACCTGGCCAAGCACGGGGTGGAGGGACGCGCTTACGGCGGCGGTGTCCGGTTCGGAGAGGACGAGACCGGACGCAGGGTGCTGCTGGAGGCAGAACCGGTGATTCCGGCGCCGGTGATTCCGGCGGAGATCGAATCCATCCTCACTGCGCTGGGAAGTGGATCGACCAAGCAGGGCCTGCGGTATGTAAGTCAACACCCGGTCGCGAAGGGCTGGGACACGTTTCACGGTGACGCGGCTTCGAGGACCGCCGAACGGATAGAAGCGCAATGGATTCGTTGTTGTCTGCACATCCTGCGAACGAGCGGAGGAGTTTCTGATTCCAGCGAAGCACACACCATCCCCCTGGACGGAGGACGCAATGAGCAATGAACCACGGTTTGTTTCCAGGGAACTGGTCACAATAAGCCCGGCATACCAGCCGGCCACACCGCGCATGCGCAACCTGGGGGCCGCTATCTTGCTTTTTGCGGTGCTGGATTACCGCAGCCTCGATGAGGACATACACAAGGATGCGAAACGGTTTCTTTATCCGCAAACGCAACAGTTTCAGGACCGCTATGACTGGGTCGTTTCGCTGGCTGATGGACTGAACCCGGCATGGCTGCGGGATGCCCTGGATCGTTCCAGGAAGAAGTGGGATTGGCAAAGGGGCGCGCGCATCATTGCGGCCGGGCGGAGAAGGATCGGCGGGAGGGGGAAAGGCAATGAAGCCAGGAAATGCTCTTAGCGGTTTCACTCTGAGGTTCCCCCGGGAAGTGGTGTGCCTGCTGTTCAGCCGGCACGCCCGGCAGACCGTGTATGGGTTGGTGGTGCTTCGCCGGACACACGAGTACGTGTTAGTGATGGCTGCGCTCGAGGGTGCGCGGGACGATCGCAGAGAGTACTACGAGGGATATGTGGACGCGCTGGAGATTCTAGGCGCCAGGGCTTTGTTGTTGGCGAAAGCTCTTTGAAGACGATTCATGGTGAGGAGAGCGTGTATGGCCGATGAGCCCAGCCCGAGTGAGTTTCTCATTTCGAAGATGGAAGGTATGGACGCGGATATCTGGCTCCCGCCCCAAACCCGCTTGCTGCTGCAGAATGCAAACCTCGACCCATGCATGATCTACGGTATTGACCGCTTCTGCGTAAAGGGGTATGCGGAGTGGGACAAGTTTCTGGAGATGCCCACGCTGCAACATGAATGCGATGCCTATGTGCACTTGAATGCCTTTCCCTTGGGCACGCGCGTCACCAGCAAAGACGGCGGTGGATACATTCCCATCGGCTTTTTCCAGATGTGGAGCCCGTCGGTCTCCGGCGTTGTGGATTATCCGGTGGCCCACACCGATGCGGGGCGGGGCGACATGGTGTTCGCCAAAACGTGGCCGCGCGCGAAACGAGCGTTGATCCCCGAGGTCGTGGGCTATCACCTGGAAAGCACCGACGCTTCCATGTCTGCCAATTGGTACGGCAGAAAGACGGCCCCGTTCACTTATCCCGGTGGGCAACGATGAGCCACATCGTGCCCGCCGCCACGCAGCGATTTCTTACTACTTATGGGGGCAAGAATCCCTTCGGCAAGCCGCACTGGAGACTGCTGGTGGGCAGCGACCGTTTGGTAAAGGAGTCCGGTGTTTACCGCGATTGGGCGGAAGGGCTCTCGACCGCAGAGAAGGGCGGGTTGAACTTTCAACCCAACCCTTACGCGCCAGGCTGTAACTTCTCCCGTCACGACAATAAGCCAATTCGCGTCGTCACCGAGATGCGCGAAGTAAGGAAGTATCCCCATGCAGAAGGTTGGATCCTGGAAAAGTGGTTCCCGGCCTCGAGTTATGGCACCCAGGCGGAGTGGTATTCGTATAAGGCGATCGACGGGTTCACCCCTATGTTGGGACCCTATCCCGAATCCGGCGACTATGAGATGGTGTTTGGCCCGTGGCTTAAAGTGCCCACAACGGATACGCTGCAGGGCTTGATTGCCAAATACAGCGCCGGGATTAACGGGCGCCGGGGTAGCCCGGAGTCCAGAGCGCAAGAGTACTTGCTACGGTTCCAATACGAAGAGCAACAGGCAGAGCAGAAACGCAAGGCCGAGTATGACGCCATGATGCGTGACCATATCTCGCCGTTGCGCAGCAGCAGCCTGGCAGCCAGCCGCTGGCGACAGGAATTAGCCCGTCGCACCGGTAACGGAAACGAGCACATCGGCATTCTCTAGGGGTCAAGGAAAACTGCAGATCCCTCGGCTTCGCTCCCCCGGATTTCCTGTGGAACTTGGTGGCGCTGATGGACTTCATGCGCCTTTCCTTAAGAGAAAGGCGCACACGCGACCTTGTCTAGCGCAGCGTGGCAGGAAATCCGGGTCGGGATGACAAAGGAGAGGGCTGTGGTGCCCCTCGACTTTTGCTATCGCGGATGACCCAGCACTGCCGAGGCAACAATCGAAGGGTGCCCCAGGTCTCGCTTTTGAGACCTGGGATCCCGGCAACCAATCCCCACTGGAGACCCAACCCTCCCCTTTGTCATCCCGAGCGAAGCCGAGGGATCTGCAGTTTCTTCACTAACAAGGAGCATTACCCATGGCAACAGTCGTCATCACCCCGGAAATGCAGCGCGCCAATGCGGAAGCGCTACTAGGCAAGGATCCCGGCAAGTTCCGCGATCCTGGCCAGCGCTGGACCGTCAAACGCTACGCAGAAATCCAACGTCTCCTCAAGCAAGCAGAAGCCGACAAACCCGTCACCATCCTCAACCTGAACCCTTTTCCCCTCAAGATCAATGGCGGTGTCTTTTTCCCCGAGGAGATCGCGCCCTGCCCACCCGGCAAACCCTACACCATCCACGTAATCCGCGAAACCCGCTGGGGGCACAAAGACCTCGGCTGTGACGCGCAAAACATGATGCAGATGGAGCCGGTTCCCGCCATTCCCCTGGTCCTCGCAGCAGAATACATCCGCGAATACGTGCAGCAGGATGGCGGCTTCGGCGGAGTCCTCTGCTATGTCGGCGATCACGACCCCGCCAGCATCAAGAAAGGCGGCACCATCCGCGTCCCCGAAGTGGCCTACAGCGACCGCGGAGAATTCTACGTGGAAGTCCGCGAACGGGACTTTCACGAGACCCTCACCGCCATCCGCAAGAAGCGCAACACCTCCATCCTGCAGCGGCTGCAATCGGCCAACGCCTGGTATGAGAACGACTCGCAACGCATGAACGTGAACGATACCCATCGCGACCTGGCGCGGCTGGCAGTGGAAGAAGGCCTCATCCCGGCATTGCCCCGCTGGGTCATGCAAGCCAACACCCTCACTGAAAAGCAGCCAGAGCCTTGCCCCAGCTGCGCCGTGATCCCCAAAGCCGGGGCCATTCTATGCGTGAACTGCAGCCACATCTTCAACGTAATCCAGGCTTACAAAAACACGCGCATTGCCTACGGTTCGGTGGAGATGGATCGCCTCACCGCGGAAGAGTGGAAGATCGTAAACCAGATCAAGGCAGACCGCGATAAAGCGAAAGGCAAAGCAGGCCTCGCGTGAGCTGGACTCTAGGCCAGGTAAAGGCCCGGGTACGCAATCTGCTGGACGATCCTCAGGGTGGATATCTAACCGATGCCTTCCTGGTGCCCCTCATCTGCGAGGTCTACGACGATGTCAATTCGCAACTGGCATCGACACAATCCTCGTGGGATATTGCCGTGGTGGAAGTGCCCGGCATTCCGCCAGGCACCCCGAACCTCGCGCCCTATCAAACCGGCAGTGGCCCCCTGGCGTCTCTCACCGACCAGCCTTTGCGGATCGATTGGAAGCCGGCGGGCGACGACCCAGCCTACTACCGGCTGGTGCGGAATTATGAAGTCCTTCCTGACCTGCAGCCCCGCGAGGGCATGGCTGGATGGGAGTTCCGCAGCGAAGTAATCTGGCTGACCAATTGTTCCATTGCGGTCGACCTGCGCATCCGCGGCGAATTCGGGCCGCCGGCGTTGACCAGCGATGAAAGCGTGCTGTTGTCTCACCCCCGCATCGGCTATGTCGTTGCCTATGGCACCGCGGCCCTGGTGGCTACGGTCCGCGGCAACGATGCCTGGACCAGGGCATACGAACAGAAGGCCTTGGAAGGTATGGACGAAATCATGGAGCAACTCGTCCGCGCCGAACAGGGTCAGGTGCGCCGGGCCGGCAGGCAAACTCGGCATTCAAGCATTCATTAATTTCATTTCTTACCTAAGGAGAAACACATGGCAGTTTCAGGCGCGATCATCGATTATTCGGGTGCAGCCGGGCAGCGTAACCACACCGTCTTCATCCAGCTCACCTTCAGCGGCAGCTTCACCACGGGTGGAGATCCCCTTAACCTGGCAACCTTGAGCAATCCCAACGGTCTTGATGTCGAAGGCTTCTTCGAGCTTCCACTCACCCTGGCCCCCGCGGTCTATCTCGAGGACATTGGTGGTTACTATGTCCAACCTAAGGTCACCGGCTCGACGTTGAATGCCTTTCTGATCAACGTGTACCAACCGACGGGAACCATCGTCTCCGGAGCCTACAACTCGGCCGTAACCACCGGAACCGTAATCCTAACCATGCAGAAGCGCCGCGTCTAAGGGGCTTAAGGCGCATAAGGCGCTTAAGGCGCACACTTCCCCCGCGCTCTTAAGGACTGCAGAAGTCTCTGGACGAAGTGCACGGCTTCAGCCGCTCAGTCCCGCAGGGACGGCTGAACTTAGCCCAGGACGCTAGTCCTGGGTTGGATTTGAAAGTACGACTAGTCCCGCAGAGCCTGCCCTGAGCTTGTCGAACGGGGACGGCTGGAAATAGACCGCAACGCAATCCTGGACAACCCTCAGCCGTCCCTGCGGGACTAAATCAGGTTGCATGATGTACCCAGGACTAGCGTCCTGGGCTAAGTTCAGCCGTCCCTACGGGACTGAGTGGCTGAAGCCGTGCCCTTCATCCAGAGACTTCTTCCGTTGGCACACCACCAAATTCCGAATGCCACACCACTCTCCCCTTTGTCATCCCGACCAGCCGACTCGCTGAAGCCAGTCGGGAGAGAAACGACAAAGCTTGTGCCCTCTGCAACATCGAAGGGTGAAATCGAAGGGTGCCCCAGGTCTCGCTTTTGAGACCTGGGATCCCTCAAACCATTTCCCACTGGAAACACCCATCCTCCCCTTTGCCATCCCGACCCGGATTTCCTGACACTGAATGAACTTTGAAGGCTTCATCCCCCACGAGTTCACGCGTTTTGGTGGACTCGTCGACAATGACGATCCCACCGTGCTGCCTATGGGCGTTGCGGCTGTCTGCAAAAACTGCAGATTCCAACTCACCACCGTGGCCACAAGGTACGGACTACAGACTGCCCTCCAAGGCCCAAACCAGGCGCCTATCTCCGGCCTGGCCTCCTTGATCTACACCCCCGAAAACCCAGGAGAAACCCTCTTTCAAGTCCCCATGGTCTTCGACACCGACGGCTACCTGCTGGTCGAGAGCCCAGCCGGCAGCGGAAGACTCGTGCGCGTGCAAGGTCCGCTCGTAACGCAACCCGCGAACGCGCATGCCATCATCACCGAGGCATACAACCGGGCGCTGATCGCCTACTCCGACCTGAAAACCCCCAAAGCCCCCATCAACGTCTACGGGCTCAGCACGCAGCAGCTGGACCCCTACGGACAAAAGCCGCTAGGGGCCCCTTGGCTAGCATCCACCGCCTACCTGGTGGGCGAATACGTGCAACCCACAGTAACCGGCGGCAACGGACATCTCTACCGCTGCACCGCTGCCGGCACCACGCAAACGAACGAGCCAGCCTGGCCTTTATCCGAAAACGCCACAGTGACAGATGGCGGAGTCACCTGGCAGGAGCTAACCCCAATCCTGGTGAATCGTCTCCCGGCGCCCAACGGGCCCCAGCCCGCCCGGCTCGCAGGCGGAGGAACCTTTGCCGCAGGCCGCGACGTCTACCTGCAAATGACCTACCTCAACGCCCAGGGAGAATCGATTGCCTCCGCTCCCGGAATCCTGGTCAATACCAACCTGCACGATGCCGCACAGTTCACGATCCCTGCCTTGTCCAGCCTGGCAGGATGGATCCGCGGCCTCGCATCGGGGTATCAACCGGCCTCGGTCAACGTGTACGAAGCCGACGTGCCCACCGGCGCGGCACCGCCATCGCCAGCGAGCTTCGCCCGGGTAGGAAACTTCGCGCTGGGTGCAACCGTCGCGGTGACAACCACCGCAGCAGGGGGCCCACCACCGTCATCGAACACCGCCCGGGTCACTCCCGGTGGACTGCAGCCGCCACCCACACCAACCGTGCAGCGCGCCTCAGGCTCCGGCACCTTCCCCGCCGGGCGAGACGTCTACGTGATCGCCACCTTTACCAACGCATCCGGCGAGACCCTTCCTTCCCTCGCCGGATTGTTAATCGACACCGTCCTCGATGATGCAATCCAGGTCCCCATCCCCTCCACGCTGTATCAAATTACCGGCGTGAATTTATACCAGGCAGACGTCACCACCGGAGCCCCGCCACCGGCCAGCAACACCTACGCACTCGTAGGATCCTTTCAACCCCTGACCACCGCCACCATCACGGCTACCGCCAGCGGGCCGGCCCCTCCCACAATCAATAGTTCGGGCCCCGGCGGCAACATCGCGCCCGACGCCGCCACCGGCCTGCGCTATGCCAGCATCGCCTTCACCAATCGCAACGGAAACCTCAGCCCCACGGTCACCGCCTTCACTTCTGTCAGCGTCGACGTGCCGGGCGACCAACTCTACATGGCCAACATCCCCACAGGACCCGCCAACACCCTCAACCGCACCATCGGATTCACGGTCGCGGACGAAACCAGCGCCGGGCCCTTCTTCTACATTCCAGCAAGCACGGTGAGCGCGGGTATCCCCATGACTGCAACCGTGATTGACGACAACACCACCACCACCGCCTTCTTCAATTTCACCGACGAGTTTCTCCAAGCCGAAACCTCCACCGACATGACCGACCGCCTGCGCTGCGTGCTGCCGCCCGCGGCGGTCGACGTCTACTATGCGCCCTCCATCGATCGCGTTGTGCTCAGCGGAGTGGATGGCTACGGCTCCGGCCACTACATCTCCCTCGCCGCTGACTCGGAGTCCTATTACGGCGATACCAGCCCCATCCAGGTAGCCAACGGCAACGGACAGCGCTGTATCTGCGCCCGCGAATTTCAAGGCACGCTTTTCTCCCTGAAAGAGCGCTCCGGCTTTACCATCTCTCCCACCGCGACCGACCCCTCCACCTGGTCGGTGCAGCAGCGGTGGGAAGGTGTCGGACCTTGCGGGCCGCGCGCCGTCTGCGTGACCAACGAGTTTCTGTTCTTCGTGCATCGCAGCGGAGCCTATGCCTACGCCCCCAGCGAGCCACAACCGAAATTGATGACCAAGGAAATCCCCACCCTCTGGTCGACCATCAACTGGGACTACCAGCATCTGATCTGGTGCTGCGTAGACGAAGAAAATAAAGAAATCCGCATCGGAATCCCCGTAGGAAACGCAACCGTCCCCAACCAGACCCTGACCATGAACTATATGGAAGGCCTGTCAGGACCAATCCACTTTAGCCAATACGCGGGGCGCGAAGTAGCCATGGGCGCGGCGCGCAAATGGAGCCTCGACGATATCGCCGGCTCTCGTGGCGGTGCGCTGTGAGCGCCAGCTACCGGCGAATGCCTCACCCTTTCGGAGCCCTGCGCCAGTCCCAGGTGTTGATTGGATCCTCCGCTCCGGATGGCACGGTGCAAATGATCGCCACGGGAATTTATAACGACAACGGCAGCGGCATCGAATGCCAGTACGAGACCACCAGCACCCAGGACCTGATGGAAGTCTCCATGCTGGGCGGGGTAAGCATCAACGCCCTCGGCGAAGGTTCCATGACCGTATCCGTGATGGTAGCAAGAAACTCTACCGACTCGCCGCAGCCCGCCAATAGCGAGGTCAAGCTTGCACCCTTCCCCCTAACCCCGCAAAACTGGAAAGGCTACGACGGAGGCGCCCGGGGCCAGAATGAGCGCTTCCGCATGCGCTTCACCAACGGGTCCATGGCCAATGCCTGGTTTGCCCTCAAGTACTGCAGTCTGTTTACTCGCCCATTGTTCACGGGGAGAACCAGCAATGGCGCTTAGCGTGAACCTGGCGCAGATCAACTCCGCGGCGAGGGGAAACAGCGATCTACGCGAGACGCTCATCGGCATCCATCTCGCTCTGCAATCCCTCTACGCCCAGACAGGCACCACTCCGCTGACCAAGGTCGATGCCGCCGCCGCTGCGTTCACCGCTCCGCCAGCAGCCTCGCGGCTGGCAGTGAGCGGGGCCAATGGAAGCTTTACCATTTCGATCACGGCCGCCCAAGGTACGAACAACGCGCCCGTCTATCAGGAAATATCCAGCTCAACCGTGGCCAACTTTGCCACGGGAGTCACCGTCTACCCCATCAGCACCAACACCAGCTACGTGTTTCCCAACCCAGGCGCCACCCTCTACTGGCGCCTGCGCTCGAGTTATAACCAGCAAAACTGGAGCAACTACCTCATTCAACCAGGCCCCGTAGGCTCCGGCCTGATGAGCTCCGCAGCCGCCGGCAGCAACCTATCTCTCAACCAATCGAACTACGCCACGGTGGACTCGGTGGCCGCCGGCAGCACCGCAACGGTGCGCGTCTACGGCTCCGGGGGAGTCGGCACTTCCTGGACCTCCATCCTTGGTAACGGGTCTAAAGTAATCGCAGCGGGCACGATCTTGAATGTTGCCTACTCCACCAGCGGCTTCGTGGTGTGGGATGGGCAGAAGTACCAACTGAAACCGCAACTGGCACAGACCTTCCCCGATACCTGGGTGCCGGTGGGCAAAGTCTCCGTCATCGCCAACGCCAGTGGCCTGGTCCTCCCGGTGATTCACGCCGTAGTCACCGGCGGCGCCATCGTCGCCTACCAGATCATCAACCCGGGCAATGGGCTCACCGCGGCGCCGCTGCTGACCATCACCGATAGCACAGGCAGCGGAGCAACCGCCACCGCGGTGGTGACCGCCGGCGCCGTGACTCAAGTCACGCCGGGCAGTGCCGGCAGCGGTTATTCCAGCACCCCCACGGTGACCGCCTCAGGTGGCGTAAGCGGAGGAGCAGCTGGCGGGGGCGGCGCGACCGGCGACAACGGAGGGAGACTCTACGCCAATGTATAGCCTGCACCAGCAATATCTTGACCTGGCAAGCGGCTTCCATGTAATCGAGCTTCGCGATGAGCGAGGCAATCGCCACCTGATCCAGCTTGCCGTGGGCCACGACGCCTGCCCCGCATGCGGCGCGGTTCATCCCAAAGACAACCTGGGCAGCCTGGATCCGGCCGCCGCCGTTCGCCAGATTAACCAGGCTCTGAATACGTCGCAGCAGCAGATGCTTGTCTACGCCGGCAAACACGGGCTCACCGTGAAATGAAGCGCATCACTCTGCGTCAAGCCACCCGTGACGACTGGCCGCAGATTCAACAACTGCACCGCGAGCACCAAGCCGCACAAGGCACCCACTACGAGCTGCCCTGGCTGTTTGGCCCCGCCATCGCCATCGCCCTGGTGGGCGTGGAAGAGACGGGGACGATCCGGAACTGTATCTACGTAGAGACCATCGCAGAGTTACGTTTTGTGGGTTGCGACCCCAAGGCCACCGCCTTCAGCCGCCGCGAGATCGAAGGGCTGAGTTATGTACTAAAACTCCAGGGCTTTCGCTGGCTGGAGTGTTTTGTCCCCCGGCAACTGAAAGAGATGATCCAGAAACCCTTGCAGCGAGCGGGGTTCGACTGTGTCGACCGCGAACTCGCGCACTTCGCCAAAGACCTGAGAGGAAAATCATGATCCCGATCTCCTGCCACGCAACACTGGAGAGATCCGAGTGTGCGCCTTTCATTAAGGAAAGGCGCATGAAACGTACAAGCACCACCAACTTCAACAGGAGATCGGGATGAGCAGAGGCCAATCCACGCAAGCCTTCAATACCGCGTCCAACGAAAACGCAACCGACTTCGGCAACGCGCAATCGGCCTTCGGTTCCACCGAAGACGCCATCGGCAATTACAACAACCAACTGGCAAAATTCGTTTCCGGCAATCCCTATACCCCGGGAGGCGAATACGACCACACCATCAACACCGGTCTGGCCAACGTATCCGACGCCGGCGCCAATTCACTCGCCGGCGCCCTGCAAGCGCAGTCCCGGCGCACCGGCCAGAACAGCGCGGCCGATGCGGCCACAGCAGCGGCCGGAGCCCAACAAAACACCCGCGACCTGTCGGGCGACCTCGCGGCGGCACAACAAAAGCGCATTGCCGGCGAAGCCGGTTACAACCAGGCGGCCTTGGGCCCATCGGCGGTGCCCATCAGCGCCAACCAGTCGCTTTATGGGACATCTTCGAACGCAGCGGACAGCGTTCTGGGCGATGAAACCCAAGCAGCGAAAACCCCCAGCTTCTGGGACGAGGTCGGCAACAGCGTCGCCGGCAACCTGGGCAAGGTAGGGAAACTGTAACCATGACAGACCATCAGGAAGATGAAGCCAGCAGGCTGCTTAAGCAGATCATGTCGCCGGCGGAGGCGCAGAGCCTGGTCCTGCCTCCACCCGACCACCCGCCGGTAAGCGGGCCCGGCGAGTCGACTCCGTTGACTGGCAACCTGGCCAAACCACCCTCGCAGGCGACCCCTTCCCGCCAGGGACTGGCAGGATACTTCGCCGGAGGCTCGACCGCAGCGAATGACCGGAGCAGCGATCCGCTCTACATAAAGGTTTCCTCGAACGGACAGGTCGGCTATCTGCCTCGAGCCAATCTGCTACAGGCCATGCGGATAGATAGCAACCTTAAAGTATTAGATGAAGGCTGAGAGATTTTAGAAGGTGGGCAGGGCCCGGCCTTGCGGCCGAGCCCCGGGTAAAGTCTAGTGGTGGTGGTCGTGATCCCACTCGTGGTGGTCGCGGTGGTCATCGTGGTCCCAGTGACCCTCGTTGTATTGCCACCCGTGGTCATAGTGGTCGTAGTGAGGATGAGTCCAATACGCGTTCGCATAAGGCGGCCGGCGCCATACTCCGGGGACCCATACATACCGTTCCCCGCGCCAGTTCCAATACCCGTCCACCCAGGCGTAGCCCGCGCCCGGCATAGCTGGCCGAACCTCATAACGCAGCGGTGGCGGTTCGTGACCAATGTAGATACCGACTTGGGCAAAGGCTGGAGCGGTCACTGCTGAAGCCAGGATGAGACTAGCGAGCCATTTCGTTTTCATCGTTCTTTCTCCCTTACAACAACCTCACATACGATGCGAACCCGGTCTGCAGAGAGAGGTTTCGGCCTTTATTTGCTGCTCATTGTTCCTTCGTAGGCAACCTTTACCAAGGTAACCATGGCCACCCATCCACTCCACACGCTTGGCTTCGAACCGCTGATTCCCTCGCTCACCGACCTGGGCTTCGAACCCACGATGCCGGTCGGCGCAAAAGAACCCGCCTCCGGCCGTAAGATCGTGCAACCCACCCGCAACCCTGCGGTCAACCAGGCATTGGCGACCGACGCCATGCCGGCTTATCAGGCAAGGCTGGCGGAAATCATTCGGCACATCCAGGGGGCGACGTTCGCGGCAAGCCGCGAGCGAAAGAATCCGTCGCGCCTGGCGGAAAAGATCAAGGGCGAGGGACAACCGGCAGAAACCGTGAGTGACTACGGCGCGGCTCAGATCGCGGTGGATTCACCGCAAGCAAAAAATGCGGTCGTGGCCGCGGTGAAACAGCACTTCAAGGTGTTGCGGGAGCAGGATCATTTCGCTTTTGGCGATCCGCAATATCACTACCGCAGCTATTCGCTACAGTTACAGATGCCGAATGGCGCCTCGGAAGAGTTGCAGATCGTCCCCCGCCCGGTATTCGAGGCCAATCGGGAGGAACACCACGACTACAAGCGGGCGCGCAACGCGGAGCTTGCGGGCCGCAGTGCGGAGAGAGCCGCAGCCGCCGCCCGAGCCCTCAACGATCGTGCCATGGAGCGCTTTAACTCCAAAACTGGAGCCCACCCCTCAGTGGTGAAGGGTGCGGTGGTCAAGGGGTCACGGGTAAGGCTGGCCGACGGCGCGGTGGCGAGGGTCGTCTACGTGGATCCGAACATGCGGATCGCGCGGGTGCGCACCGAAGACGGACGCAACATGACCGTGCGTCACAAAGATCTCAAGCGATCGTAAGCAGCTCAGCTCTTCGGCGGCCCTCCGAGGCGGCTGTCTTCGCCGCGCTTCCGTCCGGGCTCTACTTTGGGCTTCGGTTTAGGTGCCTTCTTGGTCTCGCGCTTGCCTTTATCTTTGCTTCCCATGAAGCCAAATATTACACGAATGACTTTCCAAAAGGAGATACATGGTGCTGCTACTCCATAAAAGCCTGAAGTTCGACCGCAATCAGATCCTCAACAAGTACTGGGACCTGGCCGATCTCGACCCCGAGAAGACCAAGGGAAACATCCTGGGGCAGCTAAAGGCCCTCGATTCCCTCTGCGAAGAACTAGCCACCGGCGACAAACCAAGGTCGCCAGCAAACCCAACCGTCGAGCCTGACATCTATCGCTCCGGCTGGATGCCCCCGGCATGAAGTTCCAACCAGTTGTTTTTCTATTGGTCCCTCCAACACATCCCCGGGAACAGGACGGGTGCCCCACGTTCGCCCTAGCGTACTCCGGATTTCCTGTCGAACTTGCTGGCGTTGGCGAGCTTCATGCGGCTTTCCTTAATGAAAGCCGCACACGCGTACGTTGGTGGCGCCCCGTGCAGGAAATCCGGATACGTGGGCCGAAAATGATTTCTTCGACTGCTTTTGCTATCGGCCTCACCACCAAACCCGGGTGCCCCACATCTCGCTCGTTTTTCGCGAGATGTGGGATACCACAGCTCTCAATAGGCAGCCTTCTAAGGTTGAAGATGAAAGGTCAAGGTTCGTGGTATCCCACATCTCGCGAAAAACGAGCGAGATATGGGGCACCCGGGGTTCACTGTCAGGACAAAGTCGCCCATGACGCTCCCCGATAACGCCGCCTATCGCTGGAAGCCGGCCACCGCCGCCCAACGGGCCGCGCTCGATTCCGAAGCCGACATCCTCCTCTTCGGCGGTTCCGCCGGCTCCCTCAAAACCGAAACCATGCTCATGGACGCGGTCCAGGAATACAAAAACCCCAACCTGCGCGCCATCGTCTTCCGCTCCTCCTTTGTCGAGATGACCGACCTCATCGACAAAACCCGCCGTCTCTACGCCCCCATGGGCGGCGTCTTCGTGGGCTCGCCCAAATGGACCTGGAGCTTCCCCTCCGGAGCCACCATCCGCTTTGCCTACATGAAGACCGACGACGATGTATGGAAATACCTCGGTCCCCGCTACTCCTTCATCGGCTTCGACGAATCCACCCTGCACACAGAAACACAAGTCCGCAACATCCTGGGCCGCCTGAGCGCAACCGATCCCGCCCTACGCCTGCGCATGCGCCTTACCTCGAACCCCGGCAATGTAGGCG
The DNA here is from genome assembly GCA_963830325.1 of uncultured Acidobacteriaceae bacterium. GTDB lineage: Bacteria > Acidobacteriota > Terriglobia > Terriglobales > Acidobacteriaceae > PALSA-350. The sequence goes on along the minus strand of CAWHMV010000014.1, from coordinate 214,800 downwards.
CCGCCTGGCATCAATCGCTATTCCTGCGCGGCCACTGCCCGGTACATAACCAACGAGACGCGGCCCAATCCGGCCAACTGTACCGCGATCGCTGTTGGCCCTCGGATGGCGAAGCAATCCCCTTCTCCGTAGCCTTCATCCCCGGCAAACTCTCCGACCACAATCTCCTGGACGCAAACTACGCCAAGCGTCTGCACATGATGTCCGGTGGCGCCGCGGCAGCCATGGAACAAGGCTGCTGGTGCACGCTCGAAGGAGCCTACTTCCCTTTCGTCCAGGCCGGCATGGTGCGTCCGCTGGCCGACGCAGGTGTGGAGTGGTGGCACAACCACTTCCTGTCGATCGATTACGGCTATGGCAAATCCTCCTCGTCGGTGGGGCTCTACGTTCGCGGCCCGGCGGAGATCAGCCAGAAGATCGAGATCCCCGGCGTCGAGTCGCAGAGGCTGCCGCAGCACGATGGGCCGGAGTTCCCCCAGGGCCGCATCCGCAAAATCGGCGAGTTAGTCGTTCCCCATGTCCCCGCCTACGAACTAGCCGAGATGGTCGTCGAGGCATTCATAAGACCAGAAGAAAACGGGGAGCGGCGGCGTATCGTGGCTGCCTATCTCGATCCGGCCAATTTCAAAGATATCGGCGACGGCCACACCATCGCCGACCAGATCAACGAAGTCTTCGACCCCTGGGAAATCACCTGCGAGCGCGCCTCGAACGACCGCCTGGGCGGATGGCAATTGTTGTACCGCACGCTCCGCACCGGAGAGTTCGAAATCACCGACGTATGCCCACGCACCTTCGAGGCACTGCGCACCCGCATGCATGACGAAGCCAGGCCCGGAGATATCCGCAAGATTGCCGGCGATCCGCTGGACGACGTCGCCGACGAAACCCGCTATGCCATATACACATTCGTCCAGCAAGCGACCCAGCCCCGTCAGTTACTACTGCAGCAAGCCGTGCGCGGCCTCGATGTAGGCTCAGCCGCTATTCGCTGGCAGCAGAAGTCCGAGGAACTAGACCGGACGACGCACCCATCCCAACCACGCGACGCATGGGCCTCGGCCCGCGAGGCATCCGGCGGTTTTGAGTCGCCGGTTTGGTCAGATCTCCGGATAGAGCTTCGCAAAATGAGTCCCGTAGAGCCTGCCCTGAGCTTGTCGAACGGGGACGGATGAACTTAGCCCAGGACGCAGTCCTGGGTACAAGTTCGAGAGACGACAAGTCCCGTAAGGACGACTGGAAGTTACAACATTCCGCGATTGAGAATTCCGGTCCGATAACTTTTCAGTCGTCCCTGCGGGACTTTTCAAGGGCGCGCGCTAACCCAGGACTGCGTCCTGGGCTAAGTTCAGCCGTCCCTTCGCAAGCTCAGGGCAGGCTCTACGGACTCGATCCCTCACTCCCGTTCACTCTCCCACCTGCAGGTGCGTGCGTCGTAATGCAACCGCACCGTTCCCAGCGGACCGTTACGCGCTTTGGCGATGATCAACTCGCCCTTGCCAGCCAACGATGGATCATCGCGGTTGTAATATTCCTCGCGATGTAGAAACAACACCAAATCCGCATCCTGTTCAATGGATCCTGACTCGCGCAGGTCGGAGAGAATCGGCCGCTTATCCACCCGCTTATACAGTTCGCGGTTCAACTGCGACAACAGAATCACAGGCACGTTCAGCCGCTTGGCCAATCCCTTCATCGCACGACTGATGGCCGCCACCACCTGCTCGCGGTTCTCCAACCCCTTGCGCTCCGCCGCCATGAGTCCCAGGTAGTCGACCACCACCAGGTCGAGCCCGTTACTGGCTTGCAGCCGCGCCGCCTTGGCTTCAATCGACGCAGCCGTCTGCCCCGGTTGATCATCGATATATAACGGCACATCGATAATCTCCGCCAGCGCCCGCAGATAGTACTGCTTCTGCACCTCGTTCAACCGTCCATGGCGGTGCGCCTGCAAATCCACCTGCCCGTGCGCACAGCACATGCGGTCGATCAGCGCTTTACTCGGCATCTCCAGGCTGAAGAAGGCCACCGTCCTGCCCAACTTGGCAACATGGACCGCGATGTTGCCGGCCACCGCGGTCTTGCCAATCGAAGGCCGCGCGCCCAGGATCGTCAACTCCTTCGGCTGAAATCCGGCAGTGAGATTATCCAGGCCGCAGAAACCGGAAGGGATCCCGGTCAGCCGCGCACTCTGCTCAAAGATTTTGTCAATGCAGGGATACTGGCCGCGAATATACTCAGCCACCGAAGTAAGCCCTGCCGTGATCGTCTTACCCGCGATCCTGCGGAAAGCCGACTCCGCCTCGGCCAGCACCTCCTCAGCAGAGCCGGACTGATCGACCGCCAGCACGCCTACCCGGTCGCTCTCCGCAATGGTCTGCCGCAGGAGAGACTTGTCCTTCACAATGCGCACGTAATCTTCAATGGAGAGCCGCCGCGGCAGACCCTCGGTCAGCGAGGCGAGCCAGGCCACTCCCCCGATCACCGACAACTCCTTGTTACGTTGTAACTGCTCGGCCAGGGTAACGATGTCGACCTGCTTGCCTTCGGTCATCAGCTCGCCCATGCGCTGAAAGACGCGGCGATGCGCACCGAGCGAGAAGTCCGCCGCCTCGATACGCCCCGCCGCTTCCTGGTAATGGCCGTTGTTCAGCAGGATCGCGCCCAGAATCGCCATCTCCGCGGTTACATTTGCGGGGAGAACGGCCTCGCTGCTGCGTGCGCTCACCAGCGTACCCCCTCTCGCCGGCGGCGAGCGGGACCCGCTTTTACCGTCGATTGGCCGCGCCGCCACTCCGCCGTTTCGGGCGCATCCGGAGACAGGAAGCTGATGATCTCCTTTTGCGCGTTGCTGTAGAGAAACGACATCTCCGCGCCATCATAATCAAGCACAATGACGGTGCGCGTGTTAGTAAGTTTTCGGGCATACTTCACATCGCCCTTCCAAACCCGCCGGATCAGGCTTTGCCGTATCCCCTTTCCTACGGCCAAACCGAAACGCGACCAGGCACACTCCTTTACCTGTTGCCGGCGCCCCGGCAACAGGATTGTGGGTCCTCGGCTCATGCACGGCCTGCCGGAACGCGGCTGCGCATACCCAGTGCTCTCATGCCACCGGTGTATCGGCCCTGGGCAGCGATTTCACGGCGTTGCGCAGCAGCGTTACGTTTGCTGTCGCACACCAGGATCGCCATCGCATCGTCGTTTAGCCTGCGCGCTGCCAAACGCCGCGCAGCCTTGTGTGATATACCCCACCGCTCGGCAACATCCAGAGTGGAGTGGGCGGAGCGAGGACGTCCGCCGCCATGTCTCCGAAGAGGACTCATACAATCTCCGACTTTTCTGGGGGAGGAACCTAGGCAAAAAGAAGGGCCGGCCGGGGAGGAGGAGACCCTTCCAAAACATAACTACTTTCGTCATAGTTATGACTTAACTTGGTGCAAGTATGCCTCAGTTTTTTATTATGAGCAACAATCTTAAGCACTATTTTTGTTACATCGTAAGTAACTTGTGCTAGAAATATCCGCCGAGACTTTTACTGTAACCTTGCTGGTTATCTATTCGTGCAACCGCTGGATTCATGCGGTATCGGCTCATCCTGTCGTCGCGGATTGGGGACAGGATGACCGGGGGAAAACAGCCAAAGTTGTTGCTAGAAAGGCGCTTGTCTAACTCCGGGCGGCTCTGGAGGAACCGCTACATCGAGCATCATTACTGTTGCGGATCCGCAACAAATCCCAACATTGGCTCTTCCGGAGGAGTTTCCAACAACTGCGCGCTATCGTTGCCCACGTTCCCCACCGCCTTATCGACCTTCCAGGCAATCATCTGCTCCGCGGGAAAAGGCCGCAGCAGGTCGATCGGCGGCTGCGCAGGACCTGTCCCGCCTGCCCCGGCTTGCCGTGGGGCTTGCCGTGGATCGCCCCCGCCCAGCCAGCGCGCGTAATCCTTCCGCTCAATAATGACCGGCATCCGATTGTGCAAGGGGGCCACCACCTGGTTAGGATCGGTAGTGATGATGGAGAACGTCTCCAGCCATTCGTGCGTTTGCGGATCCTTCCACCGTTCCCATACTCCCGCGAAGCCATAGGGTTCGCGGCTGGCAAGAGCAATGGCAAATGGCTGCTTATGTCTGGGATCCAGCTTCTGCCATTCATAGAATGCATCCGCGGGTACCAGGCAGCGGCGGCGTTTAAAGGCCTCGCGAAAGGCCGGCGCGCTAGCCACTGTTTCCGCCTTGGCATTGATGGTGGAGTAGCCGATCTTCGCGTCTTTGGACCAGTAAGGGATCAAGCCCCAACGCATGAGAACGATTTCGCGCTTCCCGGTATCGCGGTTCAGGCGCACCACGGGTTGAAAGGTCTGCGGGGCGACGTTGTAGCTTGCGCCCCAGTCGAGCCCTTCTTCGATCCCGGTATCGGTACCAAACCAGGCAGCGATTTCTCTTCGCGTTGACTTACGCACATAGCGACCGCACATAAATAAATGATACCGGCGCCGGGCGCCAGGTTGCCCAGTTAGAATCGAATCGAAAACTCAGTCCCGTAGGGACGGCTGAACTTAGCCCAGGACGCAGTCCTGGGTAGCGAATCGAGAGATGACAAGTCCCGTAGGGACGACTGGAAGTTATCGCAGGGATTCCAGTCGTCCCTACGGGACTCTTCAAAGGTGCATGCTAACCCAGGACTGCGTCCTGGGCTAAGTTCAGCCGTCCCTGCGGGACTGCTTTTGCGACCGGTCGCTTCTCGCGCACCCACGAAAGCCCTCCTGCATCTAGCTCTATTTAGGAAAAGCCTCAGCGAGTGACTGCCCCACAGCAGGCAGCGCACCTTTGCTGAGAACCAAAAGCCGAAGCGGGGTTGCATTCTTCTTCACTTCGCGACATGCGAGAACCCGGGTGGAGAATTGCTCCAGCCGGCGAAAACGATGAAAATTCTTGTTCAGGGTACAAACAAGCAAAGTGCGCTCCTGCATTAAAGCCTCCAGGTCGTCAAGGTAGTATTCCAGCGACCAGTGAAAGCCAACACTGTAAAACCCGTAGATCAAATCATAAGGACCGGGCAATGCCGCGAGCGGTAGCTGCTGCGCGTCGAATATTTCATATGAGTTGACTCCGTTGTAATCCAGCATGGTCCGCAACAACGGGAGGTTCCCACAAAAAGAAGAAGTGTCCGGCCACCGGGGTGGTTGCTCATAATATTTTTGTTTGTACCTGGTACTGGTTCCATTGGCATCGTAGAGGCTGATCTCGCTGCCCGAGAACAGCCCCTTCTTGCGAAAGAAGACGACCGATCGGCCAAAGCCCGGACCAATCTCCAGAACGCGCCTGGGTTTCTCCACTTGTTGCAGCAGCGGCAACAACGCGTCATATTCCGCCTCAGAGGCAGCATTACTCTCTCGTTGCCAGAGCAGACGCGAGTCTTCATCCGCCTTGAGCGGCAAGCGGGTAGAAATAAGGCGAATCGCCGCCACTACTTCTTCGGTGAACGGTGGAGCGAGAAATAACTGCTCCGCCGAGGCAGCCCTGGGGTCGAGAATGGACCTGCCACGCAGCCGGTTCAGTGAGGTTCTCATGAACAATCAGGTACCTTCTTGGGACGACTCCAGTTCCACTTAGGCACGCGGTGCCTCGCCCATTAACCTCCCGGAGTTAGCTCCGCGTCTACTCAAGGAATCGGATTTGATATTCTATTTGGAGACGACTTTTTGCGTCTGGAGAATAAGTTTTGAATACTAAAGAGATCTTAGAACACATCAACGGCGAAATCTCGCGGCTACAGCAAGTGAAGGCTTTGTTGCAAGGCTCGACCAACGGTCACAGCCGGAGCGCGGGCTCCGTCAATGGTTCGGCGCCTAAGGTGAAGGGCAAGCGCGTACTGAGCGTGGAAGCGCGTAAGAAGATCGCGGCCGCACAGAGAAAGCGCTGGGCAAAAGCAAGAAAGGCTGCGGTCTAACCACCGCGCCCAACAAATTGCGACTGTCCTTTCATCCAATCGTAACCATACCTTCCTAACAGAAGAGCTGGCGCATCGGCGGATACGCTGGAAACGTCTGTACTCAGATGTTCCAGCCGCCATCGATGACGTGCGTCTGGCCGGTGGTGAAACTCGACTCGTCAGATGCGAGATACACTGCCAGGGCGGCCACCTCCTCCGGGCGGCCTAGCCTCCCCATGGGTTGGCGCGCGATAAACTCACGGCGCACCTGCTCCACATCGCCCTGCGCGGCAATGCGTCCCTCCAGCGACGGTGACTGCACCGTCCCCGGACAAATCGCATTACAGCGAATCCCCTGACGCACAAAGTCAATGGCAATCGCCTTGGTCAATCCCACCACGGCCGCCTTGGAGCTGGTATAGACAAAGCGGTTCGGCACCCCACGGATGCTCGAGGCGATCGACGACATATTGACAATGCTGCCCCGGCCCGCGCGTAGCATCCCGGGCAAGAATGCGCGGCACGTGCGATACATGGAGCGGACGTTCAGATCGAAGGAAAACTCCCAATCCTCCTCCTTGCAGTCAAGAATCGTGCCGTGGTGCACGTAGCCGGCGCAGTTAAACAAAATATCGGGTCCCGGCAGCTCTTGGGCGAGTGCTTCAATCTCTTTAGGGTTGCGCACGTCAAGCTTGCGGCACACGATCGTTGGCTGCTCGCCGGCCAGCGCTTTCAGTGCCGCATCGTTAATGTCGGTTGCCCATACGGTGGCGCCTTCCTCAGCAAAGGCGAGCGCAGTTGCCCGCCCAATGCCCTGTCCCGCAGCTGTAACAACGGCGGTCTTGCCCGCCAACCTTCCACTCATCCATTCACCCTTCGATCAAACTTTGATTTTAACCTGTAGAGAAAACTGCAGATCCCTCGGCTACGCTCGGGATGACAAAGGAAAAGACAAACCTAAACCAAACCACCAAGCTTTCCTTTGTCATCCCGAGCGTAGCCGAGGGATCTGCAGTTTCACTCCACCGGCATCCAACGCCGAGGAAAGCGTTACCCTCCCCCTTGTTTCCCCTCAAGCCCCATGGCCACACACAACGCAGAAACATCGCCGATCTTCTCCCCCAACGCAGCCGGGACAATCTCACAAGCGCGTAACGTTTGCGGCAGAGCCTCGCGCGCGATCACCTTGTGCATGGGCGCGAGCAATGCATCGCCCATGCGCCAGGCCAATCCGCCCAGCACAATACGCTGCGGGTTGAGCACATCGATGAGCATCGCGAGCGCCTGTCCCAGCCGCTCACCGGCGCGGCGCAGAATACTCAGCGCCACTGCATCCCCCGCCTGCGCCGCAACGCCCACGTCGCGCGCCGTCAAACCCCCGTTGCTCGCCAACTGCGCCTGCAGCAAACTCGATCGTCCGCGCCGCCGCGCCTGCTCCACCATGCGTAGCGCGAGCTGCGCAATGCCCCCACCGCTGGCCCATCCTTCAATCGAGCCGGCCTTGTGATAACCAACCGGCCCCGTAGGACTCAGCCGCACATGACCAATCTCCCCCGCATCCCCATTGGCCCCCAGGTACAAAGCACCCGCAGCAATAATCCCCGCACCCAATCCGGTGCCCAGGGTAAGAAAAACCATGTGCTCCGTACCCCGGCCTGCGCCGAAGCGATGCTCCGCCACAGCACCCGCATTGGCATCGTTCTCCACCCGGCACGGCACGTGGAATTCCTCTTCCAGCAACTTACGAATAGGCACATCCACCCAGGTAGGAAGATTCGGCGGCGCCTGAATAACGCCGCGCACCCGATCGAGCGGGCTGCCGCAGCTCACGCCGATGCCGGCGATCGACTCCCCGGCAAACCCATGCTCCGCCAGCAGGCTGCGCGCCGATTCCACGATGAGCCGCAGAGCCCGTTCCGGCCCCTGCTCCGGCAGCGTAGCGAACTCGATGCGTCCCAGACTTTTGGGCGGTTGGGAAGAGACCACCACCGCCGTCTTGGTACCACCCACATCCACACCGATATAAATCTTACCCATCACTCAGATCAGGACTTCACGGGCGAGATCCTGTGCGTGCACAGCGCGCGCACGCTCGATGGCCGCGCTCACGTGGGGACAAATATTCTCCTCCCCCACATGCTGAGCAAACGAAGCCTGGGCCATCAACCGCACCGGCTGCTCCCGCGCCCCACACAGCAGCAGCGTGCGCCCCGAGGCGCGCACCTCCACCGCCAGCCGCTGCAGAGCCTGCAATCCAGTCGAATCAATCGCCGTCATATTGCGCAGCCGAAGCACCACAATCGGCGGCAGCGAAGCCAACTGCCGCCGAATCTCATCAATCTTCTCCGTAGCGCCAAACAAAAACGGACCATGAATCCGAAAAATCGCAACGTACGGCGGAATATCCTTCCCCTGCAGCACGTGTACCCGTCCGTCTTCGACATCATCTTCGGTCACCCGGGTCACGGTCGTCGTAAGCGTCACCTTGCGAATGAACACCAGCGCCGCCAGAATCATGCCCCCTTCGACAGCCACGGTCAGATCGGCAAACACCGTCAGCAACAGCGTCGTCAGCCAAACCCCAATCTCCAATTTGGACAGCCGCAGTATCTGCGGAATCTCATGCCACTCGCCCATCTTGTAGCAGACCACCATGAGGATCGCAGCCAGAGCCGCCAGGGGAATGAACCTGGCCAGCGGGGCGGCAAACAGCAGCACCGCAAGCACCGTCAGCGCATGCACCACACCGGCCACAGGAGTCACCGCGCCGCAGCGAATACTGGTCGCCGTGCGCGCAATCGCGCCGGTCGCCGGCAGCCCTCCAAACAGAGGAGAGAGGATGTTGGCAACCCCCTGCGCCACCAACTCCACGTTGGGATTGTGCTGATCGCCGCTCATCCGATCGGCCACCACCGCCGACATCAACGACTCAATCGCACCCAGCATAGCCACGGTGATAGCCGGCGAAATCAAGCTCCTGACGACGGCGTACTCAAAAACCGGCACATGCAAACGAGGGAACCCCGAAGGGATGCCGCCAAAGCGGGTCCCCACTGTCTCCACCGGCAAATGAAGGAAGTAAACCACCACCGTGGCCGCAACCAGGGCCACAATATAACCAGGGATCCGGGGCAGAAAGCGGATCATCAACACGATCAGCACCAGCCCGGCGCAGGACAGCACGGTAGTAGTCAGAGACACCGTCCCCGCACTCCCCAGCACCACCCGCATGCGCCCCAGAAAATCCCCTGGAACCGGCCCGGTATGCAGCCCGAAAAAGTCCTTGATCTGGGTGCTGGCAATGAGAATGGCGATCCCGTTGGTGAAGCCGACGATCACCGGCCGGGGAATGAACTTGACCGCCGCCCCCAGGCCGGTCGCTCCCAGAAGGATCAGCAGGCAGCCGGCCATAATTGTGCACAGCAGCAGCCCATTGAAGCCATACCGCGCCAGGATCCCGGCAATGATCACCACAAACGCGCCCGTGGGACCACCAATCTGGGTGCGGGATCCGCCCAGAGCGGAGATAGCAAATCCGGCGACCACCGCGGTGTAGAGACCAGCCTCCGGGGGTGCCCCCGAAGCAATGGCGAACGCCATCGAAAGCGGTAGAGCCACCAGTCCTACGGTGACGCCCGCCGCCAGATCCGCACCGAATTTCCTCCCGTTGTAGTCGCGCAACGCGAGGACTGACTTAGGGGTCCAGGCGGTAAGGTTCACTGCATCTTGATCCGTTCGCTCACTCGTTTGGCCAGCTTGCCTATCTCATCGACGTCTTTGACCACGTCGGGAGTCGCCGCCTTGTCTCTCTTCTCGACTTCTGCCTTCAACGCCGTAGCCAGCTGGACCAGCCGGTCGGTGTCGCTGAATACCTCTTTCTGATGCTCTTCGCGCAGCCGCTTCAATTGCCGCTCCTGCATCTCCCGGGCGACGAACGGTGGCTCATCCGCTGCGTGCGCACGATCCTGCTGCTGCAACTGCCCATTGGTTGCCGGACTGGCGCCAACGAACTGCGCAGCCGCGATCCCCAGGCTGGCCGTCACCACTAATCCCCCCACCAGGGCCCATTTTGCTCCTACTACCTTCACTTCTGCCTCGCAACCCTTGGAATAAACCGTGCAATTACGGTTTGTTTACAACGTTTTGTCCTCGCTCTCTCATCTGTTCCTTGAGACTTTTAACCAGTCTCTGTATCTCATCGGCCTTCTGCACCGCGGCCACCGACAAGGTGTTGCTCCCGGCCTTCTTCACTTCCGCCTTCAACTCCCGCACCAGTTGCAGCAGTCGGGCGGTGTCATTCTCCATCTGTCGTTGTGCCGGGTCCGTGGATGGAGGGAGCGTCGGCGCCGGTGCCTCATCCGCGGGGGGAGCGGGTTGGGCGGCTTCCTGACGGGGTGCGGGTTCCGCCGGGGGAGGCGGCGCGGGAGCAGGCTGGGTAGCCTGCGCCGGCTGGCTGGTGTCCGCTGGTTTTGCCGCGTCCTCCGAAGGCATCGGCGGATCAGGATCAGGATCTGGTTCCAGTGCCTTGTCCTCAGGAGAAGGCGGGCGAATGGGCGGTGGTGGTTGTGCCGAGTCCCACGGCGGCAGCTCCGGGGCCTGCTGAGCCGGCTGCTTTTGCTGGGCCTTCCCGCCGGGCGACTGGCCGGGAGCACCCGCTGTCGAGGCCAGTCCCAGGCTCAACAGGGCCGCAATCGCCCATCGCTCAAGTAGGATCATAGGGTGCCAGTGTACGCCACCATTTTCTCCTTTGCCTCCCTTCTCGGCTGGTTCGACCCGACGTCTTCGTTTCTTCGCGGCTTGAACCAGGAATGGCTCTCCGACGTCCAGGAATTTCTCCACACCGGCCTGCCTAAGCTCTTGTTTATAGCGCTCACTTTCTGGGTTCTCATCCTGGTGGTCAACTTCATCACCAGCCGGGTCATCAAGATCGCCGAGCACCGCGACAAGCTGGGAACGGCCCGCGGCGCCCAGGTACGAACCCTGGCGAGCGTCATCCGCGCCACCGGCATCGGCATCGTCGGGTTCCTGGCCTTTTTGCAGATCATGGAGAACGTTCTCCACTTCAACCTGGGTCCTTTGCTGGCCAGCGCGGGAGTCGCGGGCGTGGCGATCGGCCTGGCGGCGCAGACCATCGTTAAGGACGTGCTGAACGGCATCCTGATCCTGGTGGAAGACCAGTACAACGTAGGGGATGTCGTGACCCTGGCGGGCATGACGGGCACGGTGGATTCCATGACCCTGCGCAAGACGACCGTCCGCGGCTTTGACGGCACGCTTTACATCATCCCCAACAGTCAGATCACGAATGTAGCCAACCAGAGCCGCGACTTCTCCGTGTCCACGCTGAATGTCTCAGTCGACTTCTCTGCTAACCCTGACCAGGTGATCCCGCTGTTGAAGAAGATTGCCCTGGAGGTGCGGAACGAGCCGTCCTTTAAGGATGTGTTCGTCGCCGATCCGCAGGTCTTTGGGGTGGATTCCATCAAGGGCACCGAACTCATTTACCCCATCCAGATCCGAACCCTCCCGCGCAAGCAATTCGAAGCCATGCGTGAGATGCAGCGCCGCATCCGTTTAGCCCTGGAGGAGCACAACCTGCTGCCAGGCAGCCCCTACCGCGTCTTCAGCGGCCCCGGGCCAGCACGCGAAGCCGCCGAGTCGACCAAGGCCCCCGACCCAACCACCGCCAAACCGAACGAGGTGAATCCCTTCACCGGCGAGGGCATGTAGAGGGAAACTGCAGATCCCGCTTGTAACGACGGTCATAACCGAGTGTCCATTTAGGCTCAGTTACAGGGATCAATCTATTTCCGACACATCGGGACCGAAGCAGAGGGACGACTCGACCGTCGTTCAACACCGCCTGTGTCGGTAAAACGCGATGGGTGCCCCAGGTCTCGATTTTGAGACCTGGGATCCCTGCCACTGAACCCAAATGGACACCCGGTTATGACCGTCGTTACAAGAGGACTAGTCCCCGGAATCTTAATTCTGTAACAATATCAGTAGCTGTTCCGGATCCGAGGTCGGGGGCAGGCACGAAGTCCCCTTACACACCACCGCAAAACTCCGTTCGCCCTGCAAATCAGGCAACAAAGGCAACGTCTCAGCCAGCAAAGGCGGCAACTCCTCGTTCACCTGTGCCCGTTGCAAACGGATCACGCTCTTGTTCACCGCATACCCGACCGTACCTGCCGCCTCCAACTCATCGGCCGCGGCATCGTCGCCAATCACCACCACCTGAACCGGCGGCAACAACAACCGCTCCAACGCCAAGCCATAAGTCCCGGCATACAAACCGAAATGAGTCACCACCCCGGCAAACGCCTCCAGGGTATCCTCCGCCTTCTCCCGCAGATCGGCTCTTCCGTTCAGCGCCTCCAGGCGCAACAACGCCGAAGCAGCCGCAGGATTTCCTGCCGGAGTCGGCGAATCCTGCAAAGGCTTACGCCGCGCAGCCAACACACCCAACAACTCCGGACCCTTAGCCGTGGCGTCAAAAAATCCCCCACCCGTCGGGTCATAAAATTCCGTCACCATTTGCGCCGCCAATCCCAAAGCCGCCTGGTAATACTTAGCTGCCCCGGTAGCCAGCCAGCCATCCAGGCACGCATGGATAAGAAATGCATAATCGTCCAGCCCACCCGCCACCCACTTGGTCTCACCGCCGCCGGTATAGGAAATCACATGCGCCAGCCCACGCTCCGCATACATACCCTCGCGCAGCACCCGGTCCAGGGTCATCAGGGCAAAAGCTTTCACCTCCGCCAACCGCAGCACCTGCGCCGCCTGCAGATAGGAAGAGACAGCGAGTGCATTCCAATTGGTGTAAACCGTGGTATCGATGAAAGGAGTAGGCCGAGCCCCGCGAGCCGCCAACAAACGCGCATGCGCCGCGGCTAACAAGCGGCCAGCCTCCTCGCGAGACTTTCCCGCACGCTCCGCCACAGCCTCGAGCGTCTGCTTCACATGCAGCACATTCTTAGCGGGATTGTGGTGCATATCCCCGAGGTCGCCAATGTCGTAATAAACTGCCGCAATCTCCATTTCCTCCGGAGTCAACACGGCCGCAGCTTCGGCCTTGGTCCAGGTAAAGTAATCGCCATCATCATCCAGGTCGATATCCGCATCCTGCGAAGCATAAAACCCGCCCCGTTCCCGATCCGTAAGCGACGCGTCCATCCAGCGAATAATATCCCGCGCCACCCGCGCGAACTCCGGATCAACATAAGTCTGAAACGCATGCACATAGTTCTTCAGCAGCTCGGCATTGTCGTACAGCATCTTCTCGAAGTGCGGCACCACCCACCGCTCATCCACCGAGTAGCGATGAAACCCTCCACCCAGCTGGTCGTACACTCCACCCCGGGCCATCTTCTCGAGCGTCACCGTGGCCGCCTCGCGAGCCGCTTCATTCCCCGTCCTTCCCGCCACATCGAGCAGCAAATCAATGGCAGAAGGATGACCAAACTTAGGCTGTGCCCCAAAGCCCCCGTTATGACGATCGAACTTCTCCAGCGCCGACGTCACCATCTTGTCCACGATCTCCATGCTGAGATGGCCCGCGCGGCCGGCGAAGTTCTCGTTGTACTCGATCGCAGCCACGACGCTGCCGGCCGATTCCAACACCTCATCGCGGCGCGTCTTCCAGGCATCCACCATGCTGCGCAGCACCCGTTCAAAACCAGGTCGGCCGTAGCGGTCCTCGCGGGGAAAATACGTTCCCCCAAAAAACGGCTGGCCCTGTGGAGTCAGCACCGCGGTGAGAGGCCATCCATTCTGCCCGCTGATCGCGGCCACCGCCGCCTGGTAGCGCGTATCCACATCCGGACGCTCATCGCGATCCACCTTCACCGCGATGAAATTTTGATTAATCACCTCGGCCAGGTGGGGATCCTCATAACTCTCCCGATCCATCACATGACACCAGTGGCACCACACCGCGCCAATATCGAGAAGGATGGGCTTATCTTCCCCTTCGGCACGGGCAAACGCTTCGCTTCCCCATTCATGCCACTCCACCGGCTGGTGCATGGCGGATCGCAAATAAGAGGAGGAAGCTTCAGCAAGGGAATTGGTCGGGTGTGTCATCTTAGCTAAGTCTACCCATTGCGCGGGCCGGAGACCACCATCGCAATTCGATACAGTATAAATTACAATTAGACGGAACGCAGCCGGCGCTGCGCCAGCACGGCATACACCCACACCACCAACAGGGCGAAGGTAACCACGAAGAAATTCGGAGCGCTAAAGAAGAAAGCCCAGATAGCGCGGGGATGATGGAAATGATACATGTTCAACAACCCCATGCGCCGGTTAACAGACAGGATGGCAGCCAGCCCCGCCGCGGGGATGAGGAAGACTCGCCAGCGCACGATCCAGCGCGGGGGTACGAGCAAGACTGCCGGCAGCACCAGGGGCGTGAATCCAGCCGCGGCCATGAATAGGCTGAAGCCGCCCCACACCACCAACCCCTTGACCAGCGCTTCGGGCAACAGGCGGGCGTTCCCATCCACATAGCGCCAAGCAAGAAAAAGCTCAAAGGGAAAGCCGATGAGCCAACCGGCAAACCAGGCGACCGCGGCAGCCAGCAACCCGCATTTCAGTCGAGTCGCCCAGCCAAACGTCTTCCTCGCCGGCGAGACGCTGGTCATCCCGCGAGACGCTGCGCCAGCTCGAAGTACAGGTCAACCGCTGCCAGCAACTCCTTTTTGGCGATCTTCTCAAACGGGGTATGCGCCACATGGATCGAGCCCGGTCCCAACAGCAACGGCTCGCCCCAATTGGTCAGCGCAGGGACATCGGTGGTGAAGGCGGCTACCATGGTGTCCAGTCCCTCTACCTGGCGCATGCGCATGAACGGAATCTCCAGCGTGAACTCCACCTCGGCCAGGCCGGCCACCGCCTGCTCGATCGCCTGGCGAGTCTCCTGGGAAGGGCCCACCAGCCGCACCAGCACCGCGGCGGAAGCGGCATCCGCAATCACATTCGGCGCCCGTCCCCCCTCGATGATGCCGATGTTCAGCGTGCTGGGGCCGATTCCCTCCACATGGGGCAGCTCGAGGTCCAGAAGCCGGTCGAGAGCCCGGACCAATTTGTGCACAGCGCTGTCGCCCAACTCCGGGTAAGCGGAATGGGCCATGGTGCCGTGGGCGCGCACTTCCGCCCGCAACGCTCCTTTCGAAGCCAGGGCCAGCCGGTTGCCGGTAGGCTCGCCGTTGATGAGGAAACGGCTGCCCTTGGGGTGCAAATTGGCCTCACGCGCTCCCGCGGAATCGCGTTCCTCGCCCACCACGAACAGCAACGCGGCGGCGACACCGGCCTCGCGCAAGCGCTCAACGGCGGCCAATTGCGCCGCAATAATTCCCTTGGCGTCGCAAGCGCCCCGGCCATAGAGGAAAAGATCGTCTTCGCTGCTGGAAATAAACGGAGGGACCGTATCCATGTGCGTGGAAAGCACCACCTCCGGCTGCGCGCCATAGCTTGCATACAGGTTGAACCGGGGACCGCTATAGCGGCTTTGCGGCGGCTGGGCCACCTCCGTCCGTTCCACGGCAAAGCCCCGCTCCTGCAGTAAGGCGTCGAGATACGCGCCCACCGCTCCCTCGTTGTAGGTGAGCGATTCAATGTCGACCAGACGGCGCGTCAGGTCAAGGGGATCGAGGGGCTTCATCGTTTTTCAGGATACCTGAGGCCTGTGCCGGCGAACGCACACTACAAAATGCACTACGATATTTGGGATGAGTGACGAGCCACCCAACGGATCTTCGGGGCTAGTGCGCAGCATCGAGCTGCTCGGCCCGGCAGGCCGGATTGAGGCACTATTAAATACTGGTAAAGGGGATGCCCAATACGCGGCGGTGGCCTCCCATCCCCACCCCCTCTTCGGGGGCACCATGCACAACAAAGTGGTGTATCACGCCATGAAAAGCTTTCAGTCGTTCGGCATCCCCGTACTGCGCTTCAACTTCCGTGGCGCCGGTTTGAGCGAGGGCAAGCATGACAACGGCTACGGAGAGGTGGGCGATGTGCGCGCTGCGCTCGACTGGATGCAACAGGAGTACGAGCGGCCGATCCTGTTCGCCGGCTTCTCCTTTGGCTCATTCGTTGGCTTGAAAGCCTGCTGTGGCGACGAGCGAGTCAAGGGCATAGCAGCCCTGGGGCTCCCGGTGAGCGCCGGCGGGCGGGAATATCGCTACCGATTCCTCTCCAACTGCACCCAGCCCAAGCTCTTTATCAGTGGAACGCAGGACGAATTTGGACCGCAGGCGGAAGTAGAAGCTGTCGTAGCCCAGGCAATGCCCCCGGCCGAACTGGTGATGGTGCCCCAGGCGAACCACTTCTTTTCCGGCAAGCTGGAGTTCATGCAGGAAGCGCTCCGCTCCTGGATCGAGTCTCAGATCGAAGCCCACTTCTGCCCAGCGCCCCCTGCAGCGGCGCCGTGATGAGCTCCGCCGGCGCGATCTACCGCAAAATGCACGACGACGCACGCAGCATCTTTCACCATGCCCTCGCCGCCTCGAGTATTCCGGCCGCTTTCGACCGGCTGGGCTGGCAGTCCCTGTCACTCGACCGCTACGACCGTATCTATGCCGTGGCAGTCGGCAAAGCGGCTCTGCCCATGCTCGATACGCTGCGGTCGCACTTACCTCATCCGTTAGCGGGCGGAGTCTGCTGCGCTCCCCTACTGCCCGAGCAGCGAATTACCGGGATCGACTACTTTACCGGCGGTCATCCATTGCCCAACCAGGATTCCTTCGCCTCTGCCTGCAGAGCAGTGAGCCTTCTGCGCGAGACGAGCGCTCGGGACTTCGTCTTCTTCCTCATCAGCGGAGGCGGTTCCGCCATGTTCGAGCTGCCCCTGGACCCGGACATCTCGCTTGAAGAAACGCGGGTGCTTTACCAGGCCCTGGTCGGTTCGGGGGCAACGATCGCGGAAATTAACGCGGTGCGCAAACACTTCTCCGCGGTCAAAGGTGGCCGCCTGGCCGCGGCCGCGCCCCATGCCGCGAAGCTATCGTTGCTCGTATCCGACGTAGCTCCCCGCTTCCTTGATGCGCTCGCATCAGGCCCCACCCTTCCCGACTCTTCGACGGTGGCACAATGCCGCGAGATCCTGGAGCGGTATCGTCTTTACGAACGCTTCACTCCCGCCCTGCGCGCCTTCTTCGCGGATCCCGAACTGCCTGAGACACCGCAACTGCCCAGCGGGCCCGTCGAGACGCTGCTATCCAGTGACGATCTATTGCGCGCGGCACAAGCACACGCCCGAACGCTAGGCTATGAAGTGGTGATCGACAACACCTGTGATGATTGGGACTACGCGGACGCCACCCGCTATCTGCTCGACCGCTTCGAGCAACTACGGAACCAGTGTGCGAAACTCTGCCTGCTCTCGGGCGGCGAAGTGACGGTACGCCTGGGCCAGCAGCATGGCGCCGGTGGCCGCAACCAGCAATTCGCGCTGGCCTGCGCCCTCGAACTCGCGGAGCCAGGGCAGGCCGGCTCGATGGTAGTGCTGAGCGCCGGCAGCGATGGCATTGATGGAAACAGTCCTGCCGCGGGCGCGGTGGCCGACGCCACCACGGTGATCCGCGGGCAGGCCTTAGGGATGGACGCCGAATCCGCCCTCGCCCGCTTCGACGCTTATCCCCTTTTCACCGCACTCGGCGACACCCTGGTTACCGGACCAACCCACAACAACCTGCGCGATCTAAGAATCATGCTGGGCTGTTAGCTCAACACCCATGCGTTTTATCCTGTTTCCGGGTCTGCTATAATAAATTTATTATAAGGTCGGGATGCGTAAGATCAGGAAGTCCGCGGATTTAGACTTTCGAGGTGACAGCAAGGAAGTTCTTTCGTCTTTTCCTCACGATGTCAAAGCAACGTTTGGCTTCAACCTGAGACGGCTTCAAAACGGGGAGAGGCTGTCCTGCAAATTTCGTCCGATGCCTTCTGTCGGGCCAGGTGTGTTTGAACTGAAGGACCAGGACGAGCGTACCTGGTATCGCCTCCTCTATCTAACGAAAGTGCTGGACGTGATTTATGTTCTTCACTGCTTTGAGAAGGATACGAATAGGACGAGCCGTCAGGATTTGGATGCGGCCGCGGCGAGACTGAAAGAAGTTCACGCCGAGATCAGAGTGAAAAAGGCTCAGCTAAAGAAGGGGACACGTCATGGCAGTCATTAAAGGCGATATATTTGACAATCTCGGGATCAGCCGTTCAGAAGCATCTGAACTGCGGATGCGTGCGGATCTATTGGACGCTATTCTTCGCGTGGTCCATCGCCACAAATATACACAAAAGCAACTAGCAATGATCCTCGACGATCACCAGCCGAATATGAGCGACCTGGTGAACGGCAAAATCGCGAAGTTCAGCATCGACAAACTCGTGCGGTACGCTGACAGGCTAGGCATTGAGAGCAGAGTTCAGACTGTAGAGCACAAAGAGCGCCAACTCGCCAGCGCATAGAACAAGGTGTCGCGCCCATCTGTGGCGAACAATTGAACCAAAGAGAAAGACCCAATTCGTGTACCGGGAAGGGGTTTTTTCTTATCTCACCGTAGTGTGGGATCCCGTCTCTCCCCCAAAAAGAAAAGGCGCCCGTGTCTGCCACGAAAAACGTGCCAGACAGGGGCGCCGGGGAGCTTGCTTAGTAAGTGAGGACCCATCCATCGTGGGTCAGCAGCAGCGTGGCCTCGTCGACCGGTTCCTCCGAGGTAGCCTTCGCTACCGACGGAAACGCACTGCGCACCTCATCCTGCTTGGCCCAGCCGGGGGCATTCTTGAGGACGAAATGGTATTCCACTTTAGTCAAAGGCATGCCTTGATAATCAACCGGCGCGGTGAAGTTCTCCACGCTCGTTACCTGGCGGCGCCCATAGCAGAAACGGCCCTTACCCTCGGTCCGGCTGCCCGCAGCCGTCAATACATAGCGGTTGATGGTTTGACCCTGGTCAACGTTCTGTTCCCGCTCCAACAATCCCGCCTCGGCCAGAGCATCCAGCCGGCGCCGCGTTTCCCCCAGCAGCTTGTCATTCATCGCCACTTCATAAGGAAAGGGCATGGGCTTGGCGAACAGGCAATCCTGATTCACCTGGTAGTCATGGTTCAGGGCGACCGTAAGATTCTCCTTGCTCGCCACCCTCGTATCTGCGCAACCGGCTGCCATCACGGCGGCCGCCGCCGCCAGCATCGCCACTTGAATTGACTTGGTATACAGCTTCATCGTTCCCCCTGGTGTGACTGCGACTTCGTGCAAGAGTGAGACTAATCGAGTTTCAGCAGAACGCCATCTAACGAAACGGGTAGCGTAGCGAACGAGTGGTGTCACTTTAGCGCCATTACTTGGGCGCACCAGGGTAACCTCCCGGCGGGTAAAGGCTGACACGTAACAATATGAGTTTCTTATTACCCACGGACGCGACGCATCCCGATCGTGATCAAGGGGGAGACAGGCCGAAGCAACCACCTGTCCGGCTTCAGTCTGCTCCACGGAAGTTCCCAGATGAACCGGTCTGCGCAACCTGTTATTCTTGGCCTGGAGTTCTCCCTCCATGCTGAAAGGAATCCCCCGTGAACGACCACATCATATTGAGCGCCATCGACGAAGAGATCGCGCGTTTGCGCCAGGCCCGCGCCCTCCTCGGAGGGGTCAGCAATCCAACCACCCGCAAGACGGCGAAGAGAGCGTCTGCCTCGGCGTCTTCTGAGCCTAAACCGCGCCGCAAGCTAAGCGCTAAGGCACGGCACGCGATCGCAGAAGCACAACGGAAGCGCTGGGCAAAAGTGAAGAGCCAGAAGAAGGCCGCTACCGCGGAATAAGAACGCACCAACAAACGTAACGATCAACGACCAGTAAAACGACCGGCAACCTTCTGCGGATGTGGAGCCTCCAACGATGAAATGCATACTGCGGGGCTTTTCTTGTCAAGCCTCCGCCCCGCTATCGTGAGCGCCTTCTCCCCAGACCCCGGCGTGCGTTATCCTCATCCCATACCACGGCAAACCGCGTGCGTCTCCAGACGCGGATCCTCCGTCTATGGATTACGGTGCCAGAGAATTTTCACGGGCCAGAGATTCATCGTACCTTCCGCCTGTTGGACGGCGGCTTCAGGACTTTTCCCACACCGTCCGCGAGTGACTGGGGGTCAAGATCCGCCTTTTAGTACCGATCAGCTTCCTTGGGTGGTTATGCAAAGCCTTCTGATAACGTCTGCCTGTGCTTGCTGTCGCCTCGCCCATGAACCTGACTTCCCGGACTGAAGTCCCGGAAGTCAGGCGGGACCAGGCCACGCCTACCGTCGAGCAATTCCGGCAGCAGCAAGAAAGAGGACACCAGGTTAACTGATGCAAGACGACATTCGCGATCCCCGAGCCAGGCACGAAACCACAGAGCCGCGCGCCACTGAACCACACATCGGACCAGACCACCAATTGCCCCCGCCCAAACGCTCCACCGGGGTCCGCGTCCTTGTCTGGGTGGTCATCCTGCTCCTCTTTGCCCTGCTCTTCTGGTGGGTCATGCACCATCGCCAGGCCCCCGCAGCAGCCGGCGGCGGCAGGAGGGCCAGAGCCGGCGCGACCGTAACCCTCACCACGGCCACTGCGAAACAAGGCAGCATCGGCGTTTACCTGGATGCCATCGGCACCGTCACTCCGGTCTATACAACGACCATCGTCAGCCAGGTAACCGGCGTGATCAACCAGGTCCGCTACCGCGAAGGTCAACTGGTTCACCGCGGACAGCCCCTGATCCAGATCGATCCCCGGCCCTTCCAGGCCAACGTAACCACCGTCCAGGGGCAGCTCGAGCGCGACACGAACCTGCTGGCACAAGCGCAAATGGACCTCAAGCGCTACCAGGATGCCTGGGCGCGCAATGTCATCCCCAAACAGACGTTGGACGATCAGGAGAAGATCGTCCTGCAATACACGGGAACGGTCAAGGCCGATCAGGGCACCCTGCAGTTTGACCAGGTGCAGTTAGGCTTTACCAACATCACCTCCCCCATCACCGGCCGCGTCGGTCTCCGCCTGGTCGATCCCGGTAACCTGGCCACGGCTTCCAGTTCCACCCCCCTGGCGGTGGTCACGCAGATACAGCCCATCACCGTGGTCTTCACCATCCCCGAGGACAGTGTCCCCGAGCTGCAACAGCAAATGCGCCATGGCAAGACACTCCCCGTTGACGCCCTCGATCGCTCCAATGAGACCAAGCTGGGATTGGGATCGCTCGAAGCTACCGATAACCAAATCGACACCACAACCGGAACCTTGAAATTACGCGCGCTGTTCAAGAACGAAGACAGTGCGCTCTTCCCCAATCAGTTCGTGAATGCCCGCTTGCTGTTGAATACCCTCGAAAATGTAGTCCTGATTCCTTCATCTACGATTCAGCACGACGGCGACGTTTCCTATGTTTTTCTCATCCAAAACGGCGTCGCACATATTCATAACGTCAAGCCGGGCGTCAGCGAGTCCAACATGACCCAGGTACAAGGACTCAATTCCGGAGATGTGGTCGCCGACAGCAGTTTCGAGAAACTGACGGACGGCTCCAAGGTCGTCATCTTCAAAGCGAAGATTCTTCCCTCCAACCACGAGAGCAATGCCCCGTGAGTCCGTCCCGCCCATTTATTCTGCGGCCGGTGGCGACTTCGCTTCTGATGGCCGCCATCATGCTGGTAGGGATTGTTGCCTACACGCAGTTGCCGGTCTCTGCGCTGCCTGAGGTCGACTACCCGACCATCCAGGTGCTCACGTTCTACCCTGGCGCCAGCCCGGACGTCGTGGCCACCACCGTGACCGCTCCGCTCGAGCGCCAATTTGGCGAAATGCAGGGCCTGAGCCAGATGACCTCCACCAGCTCCGGCGCCACGTCAGTGGTGGTGCTGCAGTTCAACCTCAGCCTCAGCATTGACATTGCGGAAGAAGAAGTGCAATCGGCCATCAATGCCGCGCAAAGCCTCCTGCCCGCCAATTTGCCCGCGCCCCCGATCTACAGCAAGACCAACCCCGCCGACGCACCCGTCCTCACCCTGGGCATCACATCCAAAACTCTGCCCCTCTCCGAAGTAGAGGATCTGGTCGACACCCGCCTGGCGCCGAAGATCTCCCAGCTCAACGGGGTGGGTTTGGTCAGCATCAGCGGCGGCCAGAAACCGGCAGTCCGCATCCAGGTAAATCCGGCACAGTTGCAGAGTTACGGCATTGACCTGGAGGCCGTCCGCACCGCGCTGGTTTCCGCCAGCGTTAACCAGGCCAAAGGGAACTTTGACGGACCGCGTCAAAACTATCAGATCGACGCCAACGATCAATTGATCACCAGCGCCGACTACAGGGATGTCGTCGTCGCCTATCGCAACAATGCCCCCGTCTTTCTGCACGACGTTGCCAACGTGGTGAATGGCGTAGAGAACACCAAACAAGCCGCGTGGATGAACCTGACCCCGGCAGTCATTCTCAACGTGCAGCGGCAGCCCGGCGCCAACACCATCAGCGTAGTCAAGAGTATCCAGTTGCTGATGCCGCAGCTGCAGGCTAATTTGCCGACAGGCATCGACATCACCACCCTCACCGACCTCACCACCAGCATCAAGGCCTCGGTCGCCGACGTCGAGTTTGAATTGATGTTAACCATCGCCCTGGTGGTGATGGTGATCTTCGTCTTCCTGCGCAATCTCTACGCCACCATCATTCCCAGCGTGGCCGTGCCGCTCTCGATCGTCGGCACCTTCGCCGCCATGTATGCGCTCGGCTATAGCCTCGACAACCTCTCCCTGATGGCGCTCACCATCTCCACCGGCTTCGTGGTGGATGACGCCATCGTCATGATCGAGAACATTTCCCGCTATCTCGAAGAAGGCTACACGCCCATGCAGGCGGCGCTGCAGGGCGCGGAGCAAATCGGTTTCACCATCGTGTCCCTGACCGTTTCGTTGATCGCCGTGCTGATCCCCCTGCTCTTCATGGGCGATGTGGTGGGCCGCCTGTTCCGCGAGTTTGCCGTAACCCTGGCCGTCACCATCATCATTTCCGCGGTAGTCTCGCTGACCCTTACGCCCATGATGTGCTCCCGCATTCTGCGCCACAACCCTAAAGCGACGCAGGGACGCTTCTACCAGGCATCGGAACGGGTCTTCGAGAACATGATCGCCTTCTACGGCCGCACGCTCAAGGTGGTCTTACGCTTCCAGGGACTCACCCTGCTGGTCGCCGTGGCCACCCTGGTACTGACAATTTTCCTCTACATCATCATTCCCAAAGGGTTCTTTCCGGTGCAGGATACCGGCGTGATCCAGGGCATTTCCCAGGCCCCCGCATCCATCTCCTTTGCTGCGATGACCAAAGCGCAGCAGGAGCTGGCGAAAGTCATCCTGCAGGATCCCGCGGTCCAAAGCATTTCGTCCTTCATCGGCGCCGATGGCACCAACACAACGCTGAACAGCGGGCGCATGTCGATTAACCTCAAACCCCTCGACCAGCGCGATCTCAGCGCCTCCGACGTCGTTCGCCGCCTCAACAACAGCCTGACCCAGGTGAACGGCATCCGGCTGTTCATGCAGCCGGTGCAGAACATCACCGTCGATGACCGTGTGAGCCGCACGCAGTATCAGTACACGCTGGAAGATCCGGACGTGGCCGAGCTGGACACCTGGGCCAGCCGTTTCGTGGACAAGCTCCAGAAGTTGCCGACGCTCGAAGATGTCGCCACCGATCAGCAGACCGGCGGGTTGACCGTGACGTTGGCCATCGACCGCGTTTCCGCCTCCCGGCTGGGCATCGCCCCTTCGACGCTCGACCAAACCCTGTATGACGCCTTTGGCCAGCGCCAGATCAACACCATGTACACCCAGCTGAACCAGTACCACGTGATCATGGAGGCCATGCCCAGCTTCACCCACGATCCGAAGAAGCTGAACAAGATTTATATCCAGGGCAACGCCTCGTCGGGTGCTTCGGGAGCGGCGGCCAGCACTTCCTTCTCTGCTTCAGCCTCTGCCACGGCCGGATCCAACGCCGCCACCACGTCCGCCCTCTACACTCCCTCCTCCGGAATACTCACGCCGCCCCAGAACGGCATCGCCCTCGGGGCCAGCGCTACCGCCGGATCGAGCTCCGCCAATACCACGACCAGCTCCAATTTCAGCAACGCCGTCCCCCTGGACTCGTTCGCAAAAATGGAACAGGGCACTGAATCGCTGTCGATCAATCACCAGGGTCAATTCCCTTCCGTGACAGTTTCTTTCAACCTGGCGCCCAATGCCTCGCTCGGTGCGGCCATCAACGACATCAATAAAGCGGCCAAGGACATTAATTTCCCGCCCAGCGTGCAGGCCGGTTTCCAGGGCACTGCCGCCGCTTTTGAAAACTCTCTCGACAATGAAGCGTTGCTGATTCTGGCCGCCCTGGTCACGGTGTACATCGTTCTGGGTGTGCTCTATGAGAGCTTCGTTCATCCCATCACCATCCTTTCCACCCTGCCTTCGGCCGGCGTGGGCGCGCTCCTCTCCCTCATCCTGTTCCACCAGAATCTGAGTGTGGTGGCGATCATCGGCATCATCCTGTTGATCGGCATCGTGAAAAAAAACGGCATCATGATGGTCGACTTCGCCCTGGAAGGAGAACGGGAGCGAGGCCTGAACTCGACCGATGCGATCTACGAGGCCAGCCTGCTGCGCTTTCGCCCTATCATGATGACCACCATGGCCGCGCTGCTGGGTGGCATCCCCCTGGCAGTGGGATCGGGCATCGGCTCCGAACTCCGCCGTCCCCTGGGCATCGCCATGGTCGGCGGCTTGCTGTTGAGCCAGGTGCTCACCCTGTACACCACGCCGGTTATCTATATTTTCTTCGACAATCTGTCGCAGCGCTTCTCCCGCACGCCGGGGACGTCTGGCGCGGGTGGTCCCCATCCCCAGCCCTCGGGTGAAGCGTGAATATCTCCGCTCCTTTTATTCGCCGGCCCGTGGCCACAACCCTGCTGACGGCGGCGCTTGCCATCGCTGGGGGCATCGCCTTCAACGTGCTGCCGGTCTCCCCGCTGCCCCAGGTCGACTTTCCCACTATTTCGGTTTCGGCCGGCCTGCCCGGAGCCAGCGCGCAAATCATGGCCTCTTCGGTCGCCACTCCCCTGGAAAGACAGTTCGGCCATATCGCCGGGATCACGGAAATGACCTCCTCCAGTGCCCTGGGCAACACCAGCGTGACCCTGCAATTCGACTTGAACCGCAATATCGAAGCCGCGGCGCGCGATGTCGAAGCGGGCATCAACGCGGCCCGCACCTATCTGCCCGCCAATTTGCCGTCCAATCCCAGTTATCGCAAGGTCAATCCGGCGGACTCGCCCATCATGATCCTCGGTCTGACTTCGGATAAGTACGACAAAGAAGCCATGTATGACTCCGCTTCGACCATCATGGAGCAAAAGCTGTCGCAGATTCAGGGTGTAGGGCAGGTCAATGTCGGCGGCGCCTCGTATCCCGCGGTACGGGTCGATGTGAATCCTCCGCAGCTGAACCATTACGGCATTACGATTGCCACAATCCAGCGTTTACTGGGCCTGCAGAACTCTGACATCGCGCGCGGGCAAATTTCCAACAACCTGGTGACCGCGGATATCATCACCAACGACCAGATTTCCAAAGCCGTGCAATACCGGCCGTTGATTGTCGGCTATCACAATGGGCTCGCCGTCCACCTCTCCGATGTCGCCAACGTACAGGATTCCGCGCAGAGCATTCGCACCGCGGGTTACCTGAATGGAATTCCCTCGGTAACCGTCATTATTTTCCGCCAGCCGGGCGCCAACATTATCCAGACCAACAACCGCATCCGCGCCCAGCTTCCGTTCCTGGAAGCGGTGATGCCCCAGGGCATCCATACTACGGTGGTTCTCGATCGCACCACCACCATCAAGGCTTCCCTGCACGACGTTGAGTCCTCGCTCATCATCTCCGTCGGCCTGGTCATCCTGGTCGTTTTTCTCTTCCTCCGCAACGGCCGTGCCACCCTCATCCCCAGCGTGGCCGTGCCCGTCTCGCTGATCGCCACCTTCGCGGTCATGTATCTGCTCGACTACAGCCTGGACAATCTCTCTCTGATGGCGCTCACCATCTCCACCGGTTTCGTGGTGGATGACGCCATTGTGGTCATGGAAAATATCTCCCGCTATCTGGAGATGGGCATGCCACCGGCGGAGGCGGCGCTGAAAGGCGCCAAAGAGATCGGCTTCACCGTGCTCACCATGAGCACGTCGCTGATTGCCGTGTTCATTCCCCTGTTGATGATGGGCGGCATCGTCGGCCGGCTTTTCCGCGAGTTCGCGGTGACCCTGTCCACGGCCATCCTCATTTCCATGGTGATTTCCTTAACCACCACTCCCATGATGTGCGCCCACTTGCTCAAATCTCACCAGGGCGAGAAGCATGGACGCCTCTATCGCTCGAGCGAGCGGTTTTTCGAAGGGATGCTCAGCCTCTACCGCCACTCCTTATTGTGGGTACTGGATAATTCCGGTTTGATGCTGGTGGTGCTGTTGTTGACCATCGCCTTGAACGTAGTGCTGATTGTCAAAATACCCAAAGGCTTCTTCCCCCAACAGGACACCGGGGCCTTGGTGGGCGGAGTGCAGGGACCGCAGGACGCATCGTTCTCGGTGATGAACGATTCCATCAAAGCGCTGGTCAATGTGATCAAGGCTGACCCTGCCGTGGACAATGTAAACGCCTATACCGGCGGCCGCGGCGGCGGCAATGGCGGATTCATCTACGCCGCGCTCAAGCCGCTCAACGTACGCAAAGTGGGCGTGGAGGAAATCATCAATCGTTTGCGGCCCAAGATGAACCGCCTGCCCGTAGCCACGGCCTTTCTGCAAGCAGCGCAGGATTTGCGCATCGGCGGCCGGGGCAGCAATGCGCTCTACCAATACACGTTGCAGGCCGACAACGTGGAGGATCTCGCCAAATGGGGACCCATCCTGCTGACCAACATGCGCCGCCTTCCGGGTCTCCAGGATGTGAACAGCGACCAGCAGAATGGCGGGCTGGAAGAGGTTCTGCACTACGACCGGACCACAGCCGCCCGCCTCGGCCAGACCCCCAGCTCGTTGGATTCAGCGCTCTACAACGCCTTCGGCGAGGCGGAAGTGTCGGTGATCTACACCCAGTTGAACCAGTACTATGTCGTCCTTGAGGTAGCTCCTCAGTACTGGCAATCTCCCGCGGGACTCAACTTCATCTACCCCTCCGCGAACGCGAATGGCGTCACCCCGCTCAGCGCCGTCTCCACCGCCACGGCCGGCACCACACCCTTGCAGGTGGCCCATACGGGCGTGTTTCCCTCGGTAACCGTGTCGTTCAATCTTGCTGCAGGCCTCTCTTTGAGCGATGCCACCCTGGCCATCAACCGCATGCAGACTACGCTCGGCATGCCCAGCACCATCCGCGGTTTCTTTTCCGGCACCCTGCAGGCCTACCAACAATCGCTCAGCACTGAGCCCATCCTGATCACCACCGCCCTGCTCGCGGTTTTCATTGTTCTCGGCATCCTGTACGAGAGCCTGGTGCATCCGCTCACCATCATTTCCACCTTGCCTCCCGCCAGCGTCGGAGCCATGCTTGCTCTGCTGGTGTTCAAGAATGACCTCAACGTCATTTCCATCATCGGCATTGTGCTGCTGATTGGCCTGGTGAAAAAGAACGCCATCATGATGATCGACTTTGCCCTGGTGGCGGAGCGCGAGCACGGCAAGAGCACCACCGACGCGATCTTTGAGGCCTGCATGCTGCGCTTCCGGCCGATCATGATGACCACCATGGCCGCGCTCTTTGGAGCGGTCCCGCTGGCGTTCGGAACCGGTACTGGTTCCGAGCTGCGGCGGCCCCTGGGCATTACCATTGTAGGTGGCCTGATCGTAAGCCAGATGCTTACCCTCTACACCACCCCGGTAATCTATCTGTACATGGACCGGCTGCGGCTGCGCGCAATGGGAAAGCATCACGACACCTTTACCTCGAGCCCCGAAGGAGCGGTTTAGAAAGAGTCTTTTCTATGGAGAAAACGACAGGAACAAATCGGCGAAGCCAGGTTGGCTTGCTTCTCTGCGTGATGCTGACCGGCTGCACGGTGGGCCCGAAATATCATCCGCCCGCCATACAGCCGCCTCCTGCCTTCAAAGAAGCGCCACCCCCGGGCCCGACCTCGAACCCTCCACAAGCGCAGCAGAATAACCAGGGCAACGGGACACAAGACAATACAACGGAAACCTGGACGGTAGCGCAGCCGGCCGACGAAAAAATACGCGGGGACTGGTGGGCGATTTTCAAAGAGCCTGAGCTGAACGACCTTGAAACCCAGCTCAACATCAATAACCAGAACTTAAAGCTTTACTTTGAGAATTACATGGAAGCCCGTGCCCTGGTTGGTGAAGCGCGTGCCCTGTACTTCCCCACGGTGAGCTTTGGCCCGTCGTACACCCGGGGGAAGTCCTCCGGAAGTCTCAATTCTGGTTCCAGTTTCAACACCGGCAAAAACTCCCAGATCTACTCGTTGCCATTGGACATTTCCTGGACCCCGGACCTGTTTGGCAGAATCCGCAGCCAGGTACACGAGGCGCAGTACAACGCCCAGGTCAGTGCGGCGGATCTGGAAAACGAACGCCTCGTCGAACAAGCCGACCTGGCCAATTTCTATTTCGAGATTCGCGGACAGGACGCCCTGATCCAGCTCTTCACCCAGACGGTCGCTCAATATCAGAAGTCGCTGGACCTGACGCAGGCACAGTACGACACCGGCGTCGGCGATCAAATCTCCGTAGTGGAAGCGCGCACGACTCTACAGTCTGCCCAGGCGTCCTTGACCAACCTGGGGATTTTGCGAGCGCAGTACGAGCACGCGATTGCTGTCCTGATCGGCAAGGAGGCGTCCGGGTTCTCTCTCCCGCCGCGTCCCATTACCACTGCACCGCCCCCGATTCCCATCGGCATGCCGTCTCTCCTGTTGCAGCGCCGGCCGGACGTGGCTGCGGCCGAACGAACTATGGCTTCGGCGAATGCCCAACTGGGGGTGGCCTACAGCGCTTTCTACCCTTCCCTGACGCTCTCCGTGAGCGGCGGCTTCCAGAGCTCCTTGTTCAAGCACATCGCGGATTGGCCCAGCCGCTTCTGGTCGATCGGTCCGAGTTTCTCCCAGCCAATCTTCAACGCTGCCCTCAGCTCGGCCCTCCACCAATACGTGGCGGTTTACAACGCCGATGTCGCAAGCTACCGGCAGACGGTGCTGACTGCCTTTCAGCAGGTAGAAGACTACCTCGTGCAGACCCGCATCCTTTCCCAGCAGATTCAGCAGCAGCGGGCCGCGGTCGCCTCGGCCCAGGCCGCCCTGGATCTGGAAATGGGTAGGTACCAGACCGGTATTGATCCTTACATCGATGTCGTCACCCTACAGAACACCGTGTTCAGCAACCAGCAGACGCTGACCAGTCTGCAGATCAACCAGATGACCGGCGCGGTGCTGCTGGTGGAAGCCCTGGGCGGCGGTTGGGATACCTCGCAACTGCCCACCCCGACGCAAGTGTCCGCAAAGCCCAGCAAGGCCGATACAAGGCTTCAGCAGTAGAAGGCCTGGAGTGCCTCGACCTGCTCGGCAGGCGCTCGCATCCGCAGCGTGATTTGGTCGTGGGGTGGTGGAAAGCCGAGTTCGTAGGTAAACGTTTTGCAGCAGACGCGCTCGAAGAAAACAAACTCGAGCAAGCCGCGTGCGGTTTCTTCAGAGAACGTCCACTGCAGCTCGACGCCGTCGGCGTGACGAGTGACGGCGGTCCGCCTTGTGAACAATTCTTGTATGGCGAGCCGCCGTTCGGCGAGCGCGCCCTCTGGCAACGTGCACTGCATTTCCATTCAGAACCCCGGCCGGTTTTCCCGGATACGCGCCGAGAAATCAGGAGCATGATCGGCCGCCTGTGCGGCGGGATTGATCCAGACTCGCTGTTTCAATTCCTCGAAAGGCAAACCGCCGGTGACGATCAACCCTTTCTTATAAGCCATTTCATCCGCCTTGCCATTGGGGTAGCACTCGCCAGTCCCTGAGGACGGCATCTCAAGCGATAAAGTAAGAAGACCACAACCAGCCCATAAACAACAGCGGCGAAGATACGCCACCGTGGAAACGGCAAATCGATAGCCAGCGCCATCACCGCCCAAAGGCTGGTAAGCAGGACACCGACATAACCCGCCCACTTCGCAAGTACGTTAGAGAATCGGATGGGCGCCCCTCAAACTTTGACTACTCATCGTGTAAAAGCATTCGGAAAAAACTCGTTTTCGGCCCACGTACGCTGAGGCGAACGTGGGGCACCCGTCCATTTCCTCGGCCTTCGTCTGGATTGAAACCAATCCTCCATCATTAACTCCTGGTAACTCCGGAGGGACAACTAACCGCAATCGTCCGTATTTCAGACAAACCTGAACTCCCGGACGAGTTCGCTCCCGGGACGAGTTCAGACTTACAGACCAACTTACCCCCCTGGACGGGTGCCCCATGTTCGCCCCAGCGTACATGGGCCGAAAATGGCGGGGCGAAGCCCCTTCGAATGCTCCTATCAACGTTTCCGTCAAAGCACGATTTACCCAGACTTAATCGTCACCCGACCCTGCTCCCCCGTCTGGTAATAGCGATAGCTAGACCAACGCCAATCCTCCGGCCTATCCACCAGTCCGCGCTTCATCGGGTTCCAATGAATGTAATTGAGTTTCTCGAACCTCTTGGCCTCTGTCTGCACATTGAAGTCATAGTAACGCGGCAACCAGAACGGCCGCGTCTTCGCCCGCCTCGCCACGGAAAGCTTCAAACCCTGCAGAGCCACCGCGAGCGATTCTCTTTCCGGCTCACTCACCAACAAATGCACATGCTCCGGCATCACCACATAACCGAAGACATCGAATTGATAGCGATAACACGTCCTTGCCAGCGAGTCTTCAAACAAATCCCGTGCAGCTGGGGTCTTAAGGTATGCAAGCCGGTGGAAACAACTAAACGTGACAAAATGCACATCCCCATTCTCCTGCCGCCGTTCCAGCCCCTCAACCATGCCGGCATCTTACAATTAACCTGAACAGGAGACCCCCATTCCCACCATCACCCTAGCCTCCGTCCTCGAAACCAATACCCTAAGGCTGGACGACGTAGCCACCCACGCCCCCGGTCCGCGCGGCCAGCTACCCATCACCCCGGAAATGCTCCTCACCGCGCCCTCAGGCAATCTCTTCGGCCTGACCCAAAACGCAGGCATGGGCTGGGAACCCCAAAAACTCATCGGCTCAGAAGTCCTCATCCTCAGCACCCACGGAGGCCTGCGCGCTCCCGACGGAACCCCCATCGCCCTCGGCTTCCACACCGGCCACTGGGAACTGGGCGCGCTCGTAGCCGAAGCCGCCATCACGTTGAAATCCCTCAACGCCATCCCTTTCGCCGGAGCCTGCACCGATCCGTGCGACGGACGCACCCAGGGCACCACCGGCATGCTCGACTCCCTCCCCTTTCGCAACGACGCCGCCATCGTGCTGCGCCGCCTGATGCGCTCCCTCCCCACCAGGATGGGCGTCATCGGCATCGCCACCTGCGACAAAGGCCTCCCCGCCATGATGATGGCCCTGGCCTCCGCCGGCCCACTGCCCACCATCCTCATTCCCGGAGGAGTCACCCTCTTACCCGAGTCCGGAGAAGACGCAGGCAAAGTACAAACCATCGGAGCGCGCTACGCCCAGAAACAAATCACCCTGGAGACCGCTGCCGAGATGGGCTGCCGCGCCTGCGCCACCCCCGGAGGCGGCTGCCAATTCCTGGGAACCGCCGCCACCGCTCAAGTGATCGCAGAAGCCCTGGGACTAGCTCTACCCCACACTGCACTCGCCCCGTCAGGCGCACCCATCTGGCTCGACGCAGCGCGCCGCTCCGCCAGCGCCCTCCTGCGCTTGCATGACCTGCACCTGGGCACTCACGACATCCTCACCCAGGCGTCCGTCGAAAACGCCATGGTGGCCCACGCCGCCTTCGGAGGCTCCACCAACCTGCTCCTGCATCTACCAGCCATCGCCTACTCCGCAGGACTCAAGCGCCCTGTGGCCGAAGACTGGGCGCAACTGAACCGCCAGGTCCCACGCCTGGTGGATGCCCTCCCCAACGGCCCGCGCAATTTCGCCACCGTGCAAGTCTTCCTCGCCGGAGGACTCCCCGAAGTGATGCTCCACCTGAGACGCGCCGGACTCCTCAACACCAAAGTAAAAACCGTCTCCGGAGAAACCCTCGACACCTGCCTCGACTGGTGGGAAAGCAGTCCCCGCCGCCACGCACTCCGCAAGAACCTGATGACCCGCGACGGCATCGACCCCGACGACGTCATCATGGATCCCGATCGCGCCCGCGCCAGCGGCCTCACCCCCACCGTCTGTTTCCCTCACGGCAACCTGGCCCCGGAAGGTTCCGTGGTCAAGAGCACGTCGATTGATCCGTCTGTCATCGGCCCCGACGGCATCTTCCATCACGTAGGACCCGCCAGGGTCTTCGTCTCCGAAGAAGCCGCCATCCACGCCATCAAGAACGGTGAGATCCAGCAGAACGACGTGATGGTGCTGGTCTGCGGTGGCCCCGCGGGCGCCGGCATGGAGGAGATCTACCAGGTCACCTCCGCCCTCAAGTGGCTGCCCTCCGGCAAGCATGTGGCGCTCCTCACCGACGCGAGATTCAGCGGTGTCTCTACCGGAGCCTGCATCGGCCACATCTCGCCCGAAGCGTTAGCCGGAGGAGCCATCGGCAAGCTACTCGATGGAGACCAAATTGAAATCATCATTGATCGCGAAAAGTTAACCGGGTCCGTCAACCTGGTAGGCGACGCACGCGAACACTTCGGTCCGGAAGAGGGAGCCGTCCGCTTAAGCGCGAGGCGATCCCGCGCCGATCTCCGGCCCCATCCCGCGCTCCCCGACGACACCCGCTTATGGGCAGCGCTCGTGCAAGCCAGTGGAGGAGTCTGGGGAGGATGCGTCTACGACGTGGACGCTATCATCTCCCGGCTGCAACCGCCGTGGGCCCAAATCAATGTCTAAATTCAGGACAGCGAAGAAACGGAGCGCCCAAGCCTGCCGATAGCTCTAGCGTGAACAGGCCCAGCAACCAAACAGCCGTCAGGATCCCCGCCGCCGAATACACCGCAATCATTAAACCAAGGTCGGAACGGGGCAGTTCGCGGGTACGTCCGGGGGTCTTTCTGGTACTTCAGCCGTCCCAGGTAGAAGAAGCAGACCAGGTCTTTTCCTTTTCCTCCTGGCGATTTCTGCGCGAAAGCTTTCTGGTCTTCGGACTCGCTTCGCCCAAGGAGCTCGACACCGCGGAAGTGCGGCTCTTTACCGGCAAGCAGCCTTTTATGTTTTCCCGCCGTCGCTGGGAAGCGCCCTTGATTGAAGCCCTCTACGGCAACTGCGACGAGCCCTAAATCGTATCTTTGGGCGCGGCGGCAACCGTGATCACGGTCTTCATAGTGTGCGGCTGTCCCGGCGCAAGATCGACAGGAAACGCGCGCATGTTGCTGGCCTCGACACAAGCCATGGTCCGCCACTCCTCGTCTCCCAGATCCGAAAGCGTTTGTGCGCCCGAACTCCAGGGATTCCACACCACCGTCGTGCGGGAATTTTGCTTCTCCAGCCGTATCCGCCGGCGAAGCACGGGGTCGAGGATTTCCACCGCATGCGTCGTGTCCAGGTAAGCGCGATCCGTTTGCGCAGTAAACACGATATCGCCCTCTTGCCGCTTCTCTCGGTTACCATCCGTGTTGTCGAGATACGCCACTCCATCGAGCCCACTGATACGAACGCTCTCCGCTGCGCCCACGCGGTAGTACGTGTGCAGCGCCTCTTCGAAGCGCGCCGGAGCGCCGCCCGTATTGGTTGTCACTAATTCCTGTGTAAGCTTGGCACCGATAGTCGCCCGATGCACCAGGTGAAAGTCATGCGGCCACCAGGCGCGTGTCCCCTCGTCGCTTACGGTCGAGAGGCTTACGACCACAGTGTCCCCGTGAGTCTCCACCGAGTCGAGTTCCCAAGCCTTGGTGCGCACCACTCCGTGCGAAGGCGCCTTGGGATCATCCAATTTGTTACGAAACCAGGGAAAGCAAATAGGGATGCCGCCGCGAATCGCCTTGCCCTTCTCAAACTGCGAGTGCTCGCTCAGGAAGATAACATCCTCACCGCCCGCCGGACGCCATGACGTAACCTGTGCGCCGTGCAGATAAATCTCTGCACTAGCTACTGGTGTAGTGATGCTTATCCGGGGCAAGCCGCTATGACCGGCAGTAATCTGCGCCACCCCAGGAATAGCAAACCGCCGGTTCAATTCGTCAATAGAAGCCATTTATCTCTCTCAATCCTGGTTACACAATAAGCAACCGCAGATCCCTCGGCTACGCTCGGGATGACAAAAAGGAGAGGGTCGTTGTAAGGAAAAGGCGGTTGCTAAAGTACGGGGCAGTCGCTAATGGGTTTCCAGCCCCAACAACCGCTCAGGCCCTCGGCAACGGTCCTCTCCTTCCAACAACCCTCTCCTTTTTGTCATCCCGCCTGCCCCGGCGTGCCGTGGGAGCGAAGCCGAGGGATCTGCAGTGCGCCATTCGGGTGCCCCACCTCTACCGTCCCACAACCTCCACCAAATCATCCACCGAACCCACGGAAACCCCCTGCTGCGTCAACTTCCCCGCAGCATCATCCCAATGCAGCGTGGTCACACTACTGGTCCCCTTCTCATAAGCATAAGTCTTGCCATCATCCTGATACATGGTGAACTCACTATCAGCCCCGGGATACACCCGGATCTTAGCCAACTTCTGTACCTGGCCAGTATTCTCCACCATCTCCCCTAACGGCAAAATAGACCCTGCACGAACAAACAACGGAAGCGTATCAATCGGGGCCGCCACCTCAACCGACTGGCCACCGCTCACTTTCTCTTTAGTCCAGTAGTTATACCAATCCGTCCCGGCAGGCAGATAAACCATACGGCTGGTAGCCCCTTGTTCTGTCACCGGAGCCACCAAAAACGCCGGTCCAAACATATACTCATCCCCAATATCCACCACCTTCGCATCCTGGGGAAAATCCATAAACAAAGCCCGCATATAAGGAGCGCCCGTCTGGTGCGTCTGGTAGCCAAGCGAATAAATATAAGGCATCAACTGATAACGCAGCCGCAGATACTTCTCCAGGATCGGTTCCGCCTGTTTCCCATAAGACCAGACCTCGTTATACCTGCGGCTCCCATGAGTACGGAAATTCGGCTGGAACGCCCCATACTCAAACCACCGCGTATACAACTCGGGGTAGTCATCGTACCCGCCAACGTTATCCCGAGCATCCGAAGGATCGAGCAAAGGAGGATGCGCCGGATGATGCACCGCCGGCAAATACTGCCAACCGCCAATATCATTCCCCCAATAAGCAATCCCCGAAGCCGTAACATCCAACCCGGTAGGAATCTGCCGCCGCAACGTATCCCAGTTGGGATAAATATCTGAAGACCAAAAAATCGTGCCGTTATGCTGCGCCCCCGGATACGCGTCCCGCGACAGAATCAAAGCCCGGTGCGGAACATCGCGCCGGAATCCGTCATAGAGCGCTGCCGTATGAAACAGCGGATAAACATCGTAGTACCGCGTCCCCGGCCCAATCGAAAAGTAACCGCCATTGGGTGGAAGATCAGGCTCCGTCTCATCCGCCCAGATAGAATCAAAACCTTTGCTGATGATGTTGTCCCGGATCGCCCCCCAGAACCATTTAGCAGCCGCAGGATTGGTCGTATCGATATCCGACCCGGCACGGTCATAAGGAAGACCATCTATGGGAGTGCCATCCGCAAGATGCTCAAACCACCCATTCTTCAATACCAAATCGTAGTAGCGCGTTCCCTTCTCGAACCGCGGCCACACGCTGATCATGGTTTCGAAACCCATGGCATGCAATTGCTTATTCATAGCCACTGGATCCGGCCACTTACTCGGCACCATATCCATCTGCCCCATCTTCGAGTAGTAGAACCAATCCACCACGATGACATCGGCGGGCAGGTGCCGCTCGCGATAGCCCTTGGCCACCGCCATCACCTCTTCCTGCGTGCTATACCGCTGCTTGCACTGGATAAACCCATAAGCAGCCTTGGGCAGCATGGGAGTGGACCCCGTCAGCAGCCGGTACCCCTGGTAAATCTCATCCGTCTTGCTACCCGCGATGACAAAGAACGAAACCCGGTCGCCGACCTGGGAAGTCCACCGCGTCTGCTCATTGAATCCCGGCTGGATGGTAGTCTGCGAAGGGTTATCCCAGAGCACGCCATAACCCTTATTCGTAACCAACAATGGCACGCAAAAAGTGGGACCACCCGTAGCAGTGTAATTATTCCAGCACTCCACCGTATGCCCGCGATGGTCGAGAAACCCCTCCTGGTTCTGGCCCAGCCCGTAGTAGTGCTCGTCATTCGGGGAAGCGAACGTAGCCCCCACCTGGTAAAACGGCGCATCGCTGGGACGCTTGTCGTGGAGCACCCCGGCCGTGCCGTCTTTATGGTTAGGCACCGCCATCGCCCAACCCTCCATATCGAGCAGCCGGGTTCCCTCCGCCGTGCTGAAAGTAATATGCGCGCCAGGTGTCGAGCCGTTGAAGTACTTGGCGATATCCAATTCCGTGGGCAAAACGTTATCGCCCGGCTTGTTGGCGGCAAGGGTCACACTCATGCGTTCGGAGCGGTAGGTATCCCCATCGTCCGTGTGCTGGTGACTCCACCCGGCAGCGTTAGGAGCAGCCGTAAACCCATACCCAGGCGGAGCAAGCGCAGGCTGTTTGTGCAGGCTGAGCGTCACCCGGATAATGTTCGGCGCATACGGCTCAAAAACAATGGTGCTGCCTTCGCGGTCCAGGACCAGTCGGGTATCCTGCGCCACAGCGGCCGCACCACACATCAACATCATCGCCACGCCACACAATAAACTGCAAAGAGCCGATACTAGGATCTTCATGCGTATCTGCGATTCCTTTCCAAGACACGGCCCCTGCCAGGCCGAAGGCCAGCACCATTAAAGCACCGGACCTTGAGCTACGGAAAGAAAAGGATCAGGAAGGATGCAACTGGAAAACCGCGTGACGCCGGATCGCCAGCAGACAAGATCAGAGGGAACCGGACGGGGTTCGACAGGAAATCCGGGGGAAGCCCTACAATCGCTTTCCCTGCAATGAAACAAAACACCCGTCTAGGTTCGTTTAACTCAATCCTGCGGAAGACCGGAATCAGGAGCCGCTAAATCGTAGACCACTGCCCGGGGGCGATCCTGTTCGGTCAGGAGTAACCGAATCACCGCCAAAAGCCTCTCGTTTGCTACCGGCTTTTGCAGAAACGTCCTCGCTCCCGCCTTCAGCACACGATCCCAATTGCCGACGCGGTCGCGCCCGGACAAGACAATCACCGGGATCGAGGAAAGTTTCCCGCTGACTCTCAGCCTTTCTAAAACACTGAACCCGTCCCCGGCCGGCAGCCCCAGGTCCAGGATCATCAAATCGGGCACGTGTTTCCGCGCTTCGGCGATACTCGCCACTCCGTCGCTCGCCGAAATCACCTCGTACTGGTTGGCCGTCAGGCGCAGTTGCAGGCTTAATCGCACATCCGGGTCGTCATCGACGATGAGAATTTTCTTCTTAACCATGGGCAGACTCTTTCTTTGGAATTATGTTGTAAATTTAGCGAGCTAGGATAGCAGCTCCTCGAACTGTATCCATCACAGTACGTCAAACCAGTTAATGGCCATGACCACAGGAACCGCGTTCGCAGGCGTCCGGCTATAGTTGCCGGCGAAAGGCCCGATCAACGTGGGCACGCTGGTGTCAACAAAAGTGGCCGCCTGGGTCCAGACCACTCCATCGACGGAATAATAGGCGGTATAGGCGGTCCCGGCGCGCGTAAGCCGTAAACACATGGGATTGTGATATTCGTTGAAACTGACAACGTTGAACACCGTGGCTGCTACTCCGCCGCTGACTTTGTGGACCGAGAGGGAAATGTTGGTTCCGTCCGTCACCAGCGCGAAGGTGATGAAGTTCTGGTCATCGGCAAGCACCATCAGACCCTGACTGGTGCCAACAGCTGTAGCCACGATAAGCGAATCGATCTTGATGGAAACGTCGAAATCTTCGTTGCCGATGGGCTGCACCACCCGCACCGCCTGGTTCGACGGAAGCAGTGCGTCGTGGTTGCTGCCACCGGGAACCGTCAGCGTAAGGTGCGCGTTCTCGGCTGAGACCGTTCCCCCCTTGGGCGCCACCAGTGCCCACAATGGCCCAGGGAAGCTACTTGCCATCGGAGCTCCCGGCTCTGAAGCAGGGGTTCCGCCACTGGCGGAGTGCGTGGCCAGCATCATGGCCAGTGAGGAAACAAGGACGCCAATCCATTCTCTTCTATTTCGATATATCACGATTGCCTCCGCTCGTTCGGTGAACTTCCAGGCGGTACCCGGAAGAACCGCTCTGCCCTCTGGTCACCATCACCCCTAAGTCACCACCGCGGCAATTACCATTGCTGTGTATTACTGGAGTTACAACGCCGGGACAAATTCCTCTCGCTACATCCGCAACCTTCAGAGCGTGTGCGAGAAGTCCATTTCAAAACTCAGTCCCGCAGAGCCTGCCCTGAGCTTGTCGAACGGGGACGGCTGAACTTAGCCCAGGACGCCAGTCCTGGGTTGGATTTGAAAGGACGACCCAGTCCCGCAGAGCCTGCCCTGAGCTTGTCGAACGGGGACGGCTGAAAATAGGCCGCGACGCCATCCTGGACAACCCTCAGCCGTCCCTGCGGGACTCACTCATGTTGCATGTTGTACCCAGGACTAGCGTCCTGGGCTAAGTTCAGCCGTCCCTGCGGGACTCGGTTTTCCCATGAAGCTCCTTGTGTCTCATTTCAGGACATAAGTAGACCTTTCCCCCAGTAAGTCGAAGAAGCCTTTAGGTCGCCTGCGATCCGGAGGTACCCTATGCGTGCTGTTATCGATCTAAACGTGGAAAGCCTGAGCAGCCGCCGTGCCTTCCTTCGCCGCGCAGCCTCCAGCTCTGTATTCGCCCTGTCGCCTCAGTGGCTTAGATCGCAATGCACGGCCAACAGGCCGGCCATCCTCTATGTCACGGATGCAATGGAGAAGTATGCTGAGCGCCCCTCCCAACCGTGGAGCGGGGCTGCACCCCGCGTGCACGGCGCCACGATCGAAATCGATAGCACCCTCGAATATCAGCCCATCCTCGGCTTTGGGGCTGCGCTTACCGAAGCTTCCTGCTTCCTCTTACGTGGCATGCCGGCAGCCGCGCGGCATGCGTTCCTGACCGAGACCTATTCCCCCCTGGGCTTGAACCTGAGTGTCGGCCGCTGTTGCATTGGCGCCAGCGATTACTCGCGAAGTATCTACTGCTATGACGATGTCCCCGGCGACATGAACCTGGATCACTTCTCTCTGAAGCATGATGAGGCTTGGGTCCTGCCCACACTGCGCGAGATCCGGCAGATCAATCCCAGGCTCTTTCTGATGGCAACCCCGTGGAGTCCTCCGGGCTGGATGAAGACGTATGGCTCAACCTTCGGCGGTCGAATCACAGAAAACATTCTCGGTCCTTACACCCACTCTCTTTGGGATATGGCAAACGAATCCATGCTGGGCGGATGGATGTCGGATCAGCATCTCGGTGTGTACTCCCGCTACATCGAAAAATTCCTGCAGGGTTACGCCCAGGCCGGAATCCCGGTCCAGGCGATCAGTTGCCAGAATGAGGTCGAGACCACCCAGGACGGCAAAATGCCCGCCTGTCGCTGGTCGCCCGGATTAGAGGCGGCGTTCGTCCGCGACCATCTGGGCCCGTCGCTGCGCGCGCAGCACCTGGACACGCAGATCTGGTTGCTCGATCACAACTACAACTACTACCAAAGGGTGGCATCGCAGCTCGAGGACCAGAACTTAGCCAGGTATGTGGACGGCGTGGCCTGGCACGGGTACACCGGCACCCCCGATCAGATGAGCCTCTTGCATCGCAAGAAGCCGAACATCCCCTTCCACTGGACCGAAGGCGGACCCTTTATCGACGATCCCAACTACTCCCACGATTGGGCCAAGTGGGGAGGCATCTTCACCGATGCGCTGGAGAACTGGTGCCGCTGCGCCATTACCTGGAACCTGATGCTCGATCCCAAAGGCAGGCCGAACGTCGGACCTTACACCTGTGGTGGCCTGGTCACTCTCAACGACGACGGCCGCATATTAAAGAGTGGCCAGTGCCACGCCCTGCGCCACTTTTCCCGCCATCTGCAGCGGGATGCCGTGCGCATCGCCAGTGGGAGTGATGCTTCTGGCTTGCGTCACCTGGCGGTCCGCAATCCCGACGGTCGTTTCGCCGTCGTCCTCACCAATCCTGGAGAAGCTATGGACCTGCGCATCGTTCATGCAGGCCAACAGGTTTCCCTTTCTCTGCCCCGCGATGCGGTGGCCACCCTCGCCTGGTGATTTCCCACTGAGGTGAATGAAAGACCAACGGAGTGACATGAAAAAGCTAATCGCGTGGGCCAGCCTGCCAATACTCCCAATGCTTGGCACTTTTGCTTTGCTGTGGCTATATATGACAGAAGACGATGACGACGCCAGGAACCACCCTTATTCGTTCTGAATCCGCATCCGCCGCACTCACTGCTGAACATCGAACCAATTGACTGACATCACCACTGGTACAGCGTTGGCCGGAGTGTCGTTGTAGTTGCTGGCGAAGGGGCCAATGGCGGTCGTCGTCGCGGTGTCCGTGAAACTCGCCGCCTGGGTAAAATTGATCCCATCGACCGAGTACAACGCTACGTAGGCACTCCCGGTCTTCGTCAGCCGCAGGTAAATGGGGTTCTGATATTGACTGAAGTCACTATCTTGCAAAACCGGGGTTGCGACCCCACCCGTAACCGTGTGCGCGCTGAGACCGACGCTGGTGCCATCCGTCTGCAGCGCAAAGGTAATAAAATTGCGGTCATCCGATACCACCATAAGACCCTGGCTGGTATTCGCATCCGTGGCGAAGAGCGGTGAATCGATCTTGATCGTCACGTCGAAACTCTGGTTGCCGATGGTCTGCACCGCGCGCACAGCCTGATTGGAAGAAAGCATCGCGTCGTGGTTGCTTCCTCCCGGTACGCCGAGATACAGGTGAGAGTTGGAGATGGAGGCAGACCCACCCGCCGGCGTCACCACTCTCCAAAAGGGTCCCTGGAATCCATCTGGTTGTACTTTCCCCGGAGCAGCCGGTGGCGGAGCCGACGCCACAAGCGAGGAGGCGCCCGGCGTAGCCGCCGCGGGCGCAAGCGGATTAGCCGCAGGCGGTGCCGCCTCGGGAGCCTCCGGATCTGCAGGAGCCGATGGCACAGATGATTCATTCGCAGCAGGAGACGCCTCCGCCCTGCCAGCCGTGACTGGCTCCGCTTCCCGAGCTGCGGCAGTCGCTGTCTCGATCGCCGCCGAAGCGGCAGGCTGGACGGCAGAAGCCTGCGCCTTGGGGCTGACCGTCACGGTCCAATACGATGCCTTGAGGGTACCGACCGTAGCCTGGACGTTGACCACTCCCGTACCCATCGCCGTAACATGGCCGCCCATGCTGATGACAGCTACCTTATGGTTGCTGGTACCCCAGGCGATCGCTGTGTTGGGCAGCTGACTCACCGAGCCATCCGAATAAACCCCGTAGGCGGTGAATTGCAGCGTACTCCCCGCGACCATCGCATTCGCTGTAGCATGCAGGTACGCACTCGTTATCGTCTTTCCTACGCTAGCTGCGGGGGTAACTCCAAGAGCCGTGGCACTGCTCGGAACGTAACCGAACGAAGGAAACACGATGCCCTGGTTAGCTCCCTCCCCCCAGGATGCAATTGCCTTGACTGTAGTGCCCGCCGGCACTGTAAGCGGCGAGGCATAGACTTTGGAAGTCCCTGCTGTGCTCCCTGGACGAAAGACCGCGGGCGGGCTGCCGTCGGTCGTGTAGAAGATCGTGAGCCTGTGGCCCGTATCGCTGTCGCTGAGCGTGATGGTAGACCCACCGGATCCTGCCGTCGCCAGGATGGCAGGGGCCGTCACCGGGATGGTCGTGCTGTTCTGAACGACTGTGTTAGGAGTCTGAATCAATCCGGCATTTGACGAGGAGGCACTTTCCTCATAAGTCAACGCATTGCTCATCTTGTTCGCCGTGCCCGCCCAAACGTCGTTTCCGGAAAAATAGTTATTGATGACGGTTCCATTGGTGAAAGTGCCTCCCAGGCATATCTGCCAGCCCGAACACCATCCGCCAGCCGGGCAGGTGGGTGGCCCATTTCCCCCTTGGAAAAGGTTGTAAGTCGCGATGCTCCCCGCGCCCCACAACTCAAGTCCTATGCCGTAGTGCCCCCCGGTACCGTTGTACGTTACCGGCACATTGCCGATAAACACGTTGTCGCTTATGACATGTGTCGGCGAGATAGACGGCGTGTACTCCGGTACCGACAACTCAAAAGTGTTGTAGCTGGGATTAAAGGGCTGATAAAACGCGTTATGGCTATAGATGCCGGCTCCGTTCGTGTCCATTTGTGACTCAATCATGATACGAGAGTTACCCTGCATGTTGTTGTTTTCGACATCGGCATTCAGGCTGGAGATGCCGAACGCGGATTGCTCCGAAAGCTTTAGACCCTCTTCGATCAGGTTGATGGTGTTATTCGACCACGTCAGGTAGTTATTGTAGCCGTTCACCCAGGTAGCGGCACAGCGCCCGCCGGAGTCAGGGTAAGCGCTGGCTCGAATTGCGGCACAGTTATTGAAAAACGTATTCCACA
Source organism: uncultured Acidobacteriaceae bacterium (assembly GCA_963830325.1). Taxonomy (GTDB): domain Bacteria; phylum Acidobacteriota; class Terriglobia; order Terriglobales; family Acidobacteriaceae; genus PALSA-350. Next base: position 171,955 of record CAWHMV010000014.1, on the reverse strand, counting down.
CCACGGTGATGTGCTGCACACCGGTAGCTGCCGAAAAGCCTGCATTCGTGCCGTCGATCCATATATTTGGCTCGGAGCTTGCTCCTCCCGCCGGAGGATTGTTGTTATCGAAGGCGTTTTCCTGGATAACGATCCCTGACGCAGGATCGTACACCAGGATGCCGCCTTGTGTGCCGCTGAGACGCAGGTACTGTATGGTGCATCCCTCATTTCCGGTGAAACTGGTACCGTTGCTGACTGTGGACAGGGCGTAGTTGGTCGTTACCGTGTTAGTCAGGACCACGGTCGGCAAGTTGGTCTGGGTGACAATCCCGACATTTGGCCCGGTGTAGATGGTGCCGTAAAAGCAAGGCAGACTCACGGTGGCCGAGAGCTTGTAAGCGCCGGCTGAGAAGACTACGGTATTGCCTGCGGCATTTCCGGCCGTATTCACAATAGCCTGTATCGCGGCCGCGCTCGAACCAGCGGGCACAACGTAGGTAGTAGCCGAAGCCCGTGCGCCCATACTTAGGGCGATAAGTGCCAATAGTACCTTATTCATCCTATAGCCTCTGCTACCGATATAAGTACTACGTTGCCGGATGTACCTGATCCCACTATCCTTCCGGCGCTTGTAACCAACAATTACCTAGGCTGTGTATTACTGCCGTAACGACATAAGCCATCTACTCACTAACCATGAATCCGTAGGCTGTGTAAGGCCCTACCCGATCCGAAAATGAGTCCCGGCAGGGACGGCTGAACTTAGCCCAGGACGCAGTCCTGGGTGGAGAAGCGAAACAGAAAAGTCCCGTAGGGACGACTGGAAGGTAGCCGGATACATTCATCTCAACTATTCCGCAATGGAGAACTCTCGATCCGCTCCCCGAATCCAGGACCATGTCTCGGATACTTTTCCAGTCGTCCCTTCGGGACTTTCTGTTTCGCTTCTCCAACCCAGGACTGCGTCCTGGGCTGAGTTCAGCCGTCCCTCCCGGGACTCGCTTGCGTGAAGATGTCCATCGCCCCCATCCGTCATCAACAACAAACATGGCGTAAGGGAAACACCTCTGCTATGTTTGCCTCCCGGGGGCAAAGTGATCCGATCGATAGCAGAGGTAATTAAGGGATGGCTCTACCTGCTCGCCTTGATCACAGGCGGCAACTACCTGAGGAAAGCAAAACTCCAGCGCCTCGGAGAGGGAGCAAAGATTCTCCCCACTGTCTTCTTTAAATACCCCGAGATGATCCAGATCGGCGACCACTCCTTCATCAACCATCTCTGTTCCGTATGGGCCTCTCCGGGCGGCCCGATCACGATCGGAAATAACGTGCTCCTCGGCCCTTGCGCCTCGATCATCTCTTCCAACCATGGAATAGCCCGCGGTGAATTGATTCGCAATCAGCCAGGGCGCGATGCTCCCATCAGCATCGGCGATGACGTATGGCTCGGCGCCAACGTAGTAGTAACCGCAGGAGTATCCATTGGAGAAGGCGCGGTTGTAGGAGCAGGCGCCGTGGTCACCACCGATCTGCCGCCCATGTCCATCTGCGCCGGCGTCCCTGCAAGGGTCATTGGCTACCGGCTGTAGTCACTTATCCACATACCCTGCCAAGGGGGGCACAATACAAAACGATACACAGGGCCTGAGAAAAACTTAATCATCGCATGAGCTTTCGTTTAATCACTCCACTCTACTCTGACGCATAACAAGCGGGCGCCATGAAAACTCTTGGTTTGGCAATAGTGATTGTCTCGGGTTTTATCTGTGTCGCCACGATGGCACAACGTTTGTCGTCACCCCCACCTGGGCCAGCTTTCCCTGCAACTCCTGTCGCCATCGGAGGCGCCAATTTGCCCTTTCAACCCATTGGCGTCTCCGACCTTGTTCACCTCACAGTCGATGATTCACCGGAACTCTCGCAATCCTTCCGCGTCGACAAGCAGGGAAACCTGAACCTGCCCTTGCTGCGAGCGCCAATTCACGCAGAAGGAGTGATGCCCGACGCCCTGCGCGACAAAATCGCAGCCACCCTTCGCGCGCAACATCTGCTGGTGAATCCCGTGGTCGATGTCTCTGTAGTCGAGTACCGCAGCCGTGACGTCACCATCGCCGGCGCCGTCAAAACACCCGTAACCATTCAGGAAATAGGCAACCTGCGCCTGCTGGACGCGCTAAGCCAGGCAGGTGGCCTGTTGCCCGAGGCCGGCCCCGAAATCATCGTGGAGCAGGCAAACGGGAATATGCAACGGCTTTCTGTCCGCCAGCTCTTCGACGGGTATCACCCGGAGCTGAATATCCTGATACGCGCAGGCGCGCAGATCCGGGTGCCGCAATGCGAGCGCGTATATGTGGTCGGCAACGTGAAGCGGCCGGGAGCATTTCCTTTCCTCAATCTGCAGGACACCACCGTGCTCCAACTGCTGGCGCTCAGCGGTGGCCTCGACTCTTTCAGCCTCAACAAAGCCTATATCTACCGCGAGGCCCAGGGCGCCCCGCAAAAAACAGAAATAGAAATCCCGCTGCGGCGCATCCTGGATCGAAAGGCTCAGGATGTAAGGCTTGCGGCCAACGACATTCTCTACGTTCCGACGAATGGGAAACTGAAGGCCAGCGCGAGCGTCTTGAACCACGTTACGGGCATGGGCAACACCGCCGTGTCAGCTGCTATCTGGGCTCACTAAACTCCACACACCCTGCCTACGGAGGCCGCTCTCGCAGCGCCCTGGGGTAGAGAACGCGCACGAAACCAGTGCACAAGGGAGCCATCACATGGCCGGTTCGATCGCTATTCCCAAGCCTCACCTCAGGTTGAGCGATCCCGCTGAATCCCAGCGTCCACTTACCTTCTACGTGCGAGCCGTGCGCCGCCGTCGGGTGATGATCGCGTCGCTCAGTGTGGTGCTCACCGCCCTGGTCGTATTAGTGTGTGCCCTCTTGCCCCCCGTCAGCGTAGGCTACGCAACTATCGCCATCGACCGGCAGGCCGCGCCGGAGACCATTGGCGACAATCACCTCCTGTCAACGGGCGACGATCAGTTCATGGCAACCCAGCAGAACCTGCTGCTGGCGGACATCATCCTGCGCCCGGTCACCGAGCGCTACAACCTGCTCGAGCGAGAGCACCAGCTGCGGCGCTACTGGTTCTGGCGCTACTCGCCGACTAGAGAAAAAGCAATCAGGAATGCACCCATCATCCTGAAGCATCTTAAGGTCGAACGCAAACCGAACACTTACCTCTTAACCATTACCTATCGCGATCGAGACCCTTATGTAGCGGCCCTTGCGGCCAACGCCATTGCCGATTCCTACCTGCGCAACATTTTCGCAACCCGCATCAAGGAAGCCGGACGCCTTACTTCCTCCATGGAGCGGCAACTGATCGACCTGAAAGAAAAAATGGAGTCGAGCCACCGCGCACTGATGCTCTACCAGCGAGAACTCGGAACCGCCGATCCGGAGCAAAAGACCAGCGTATTGGTTGCCAGGCTCCAGGCACTCAATACCGAGAACAGCGTTGCCCAGGCAGATCGTATCTCTAAAGAAGCAGTCTTTCGCGAAGCAAAGGATGGGTCCTTGCCCGAGGTGGAGGTCTCCGCTCAATCCAGCGATCTCACCCGGGATGTAGAAAAACTGAAGGTCGCCAAAGCAAACCTCGCCCTGGTGGGCGCCACCTATGGAGACCAGCACCCGGAATACCGCAAAGCAGCTGCACAAGTCGAGGAAGCCCGTGCAGCCCTTGAGGAAAGCCGCCAGAATGTTTCCACCCGCATCGGTGTGGACTACCGCCAGGCGCTGGTGCGCGAGCGAATGCTTTCCGCTGCGGTTACTGAAACCAAACAGCAGGTCGACGACCTGACGGCAAAGTCCTTTGATTACCTGCAACTAAAGCACGATGCGGACACAGCAGAACGGGTCTACGAAGATCTGTTTGCCAAGATCAAGCAGTCGGGCATCAACTCCGAACTGCAAAACAACATCATCCGGCTCGCCGATTCCGCCCGTCCCGCATCGCGGCCGGTCTTTCCCAATTGGCCCTTCATCGTCGCGCTTTCCCTGGCCTTCTTTATGTTGTCGTGTGCTACCTATGTGATCTCGGCGGAACTGACAGATGTGACTGCGCGGGAAGCCGAGGCGGTGGAGGAGGCGCTCGATGTACCCGTCGTCTGCTCTCTACCCCAGGTGACGGATATGCAGCTGCGGCTTGCTCTTGGGCCGGATGGCTTGCGCATTGCAGGCAGCCGCTGGCGCGGCCTGCAGGGTGGCTTTTTCGATGAAGGCGTGCGCCAGCTGCGAGGCTACCTCATGCTCTCTCTCCACCCCAACGAGCCCAAAAGTGTGCTTTTTACCAGCGCTTTGCCAGGCGAAGGCAAATCGACCCTTGCCCTATCCCTCGCCATGGTAAACGCGGAGCAAGGCAAGCGCACGCTGTTGATCGATGCCGACCTGCGCCAGCCGACAATTGAAAAACTAGTGCGCATGGAGCCCGATGCCGGCCTGGCCGAGGTGCTCGCGCATAGAAGTCATTGGAGCACCGCGACCCGCCAGGTTCCCGGCCGTCCCAATCTTTGCATCCTCGGCACCGGGTTGCCCCTGCCTCTGGCGTTGGCGCTGATCGGGCCGCAAATGCGCGGAATCCTCGCCCAGGCAGCCAAGGAATTCGACCTGGTCGTTCTGGATTCGCCTCCGCTGCTGGGCTGTGCGGAGACTTTGGAACTGGCCGCCGCGGCGGACGTCACTGTGGTGGCTGTGCGCAGCGGGCAGACTCCGATGAAGGCGCTGCGCGGGGCCGTAGAAATCCTGCGCCGGGTCAATGCACCCATCGCCGGTATCGTGTTAAATCAGTCGGCTATCGCCACAGACGCCACTTACAAAGCCTTCGCTCGTTACTACAGCACCTGATGCTCGTGTGCCAACAAGGGCCGCCTCTGGCCCTTTCAACAGCTCTCAACCGGTGGCCAACGCAGCCTTACACCAGAGACCTAACATGACACTGCCACTTACGATTGTGCTGCTTGCCTTATGGAGTGTGGCGATGGTTCGCTACGGGCGCTCCGTCCTCTTTCCACCCGCATCGTTGGCCATCGTCTGGACCATCACGCTTCTCGCTATATGGGTGTGCGGAGATATCTATTACCCTCTTACTAATACCGCCAATCAGATCGTGGTGGCCGGTGTGCTCGCCTTTTCTGTCGGAGGCATCTGCGCGCTGGCGGCGCCTTTGCGCATGCGCGGAACACTGGACGCCGTCCGTGCGCGACGGCGTATGCAGGTCGACCGCTGGCTGACCGCGGCAGAAATACTTTTGTTGCTCAATTTACCTTTCTCTTACCTCTACTACATACAACTCAGCACCACCATCGCGCCCCGCGAAAGCCTGTGGAAGCAAATCCGAATAGCGACCAGTAAGGCGAACATATCCGGTCAGGGGGCCCTTTCCATTGAGTCATTCATTTTGCCCTTCCTGACCATCATTGCTCTGATCGCAGTCTATGAATACGCAGATACCGGGAGGCGGAAGCTCCGCACCGTCTTCCTCGTCCTGCTGGCCGGGGGATATCAACTCCTGAATGGCGCCCGCTCCGAAGTGCTCCTCCTGCTGATCAGCTCGATCGTCATTCTCTGGCTCACCCGCGGCGCCCCACCCCTGCGTCTACTGGGCATCATGGGCCTGCTGTTTCTGCTGGTCTTCTCTGTGGGTCAGATTTCCATGAGCAAATATGGCGCAGATCCGGAGGCATCTCTGGAGGATAATCTTCCCCGGGTCGCGGAAGGCTTCGGTACCTACTGGCTTGGCGGCATCATCGCCTTCGATCAGAACCGGCAAAACCCTGAGCTCAGATACGGTTGGGATCTGGGGAAATTCGCCAAGCGAATCCTCAATCGATTCGGCGCCACTTATTCGGAGCGCGATCGCAATCTTGAATACACCAAGATCTCGCCTACCCAGGTAACCAACGTCTACACCGCATTTCTGCCTTACTACATGGACCATGGCGGTATGCCCGGCGTCATCGGGCTGATGTTCCTCGTAGGCTTTCTCAGCGCCTATGTTTACCGCTGCGCCATCCATGGCAATTGCTGGGCGGTATTTACCCTCGGAGCCTTCGTCTATGCCACGGTCATGACCATTTTCTCCGAAGAGTTCTTTGCCCAGATCATGTTCTGGATCAAAGCGGGTGGGGTCTCGACCCTGGTTTATTTCGCTCCCAGCATCACCCATCACGCCCGTGCCCGGTGGACGGACACGGATGCATCGGAGCCCCAACCGTGCGCATAGCAGCCTACACCGGCGGGGTTATGGTGCCCAGCGCCCGGGCCCGCGTGCGCCAATACATCGGCCCTCTCAAGCACCTTGGCATCCAGGTGCAGGAATATCCTCTGCCCTGGGGAAATATGCTGCCGCGGCAGTTAACACTCCGCCCTTTTTGGATAGCGGCCACGGCGGCGGCACGCATGGGTGCGCTCACCTGCTCCTGGAAAGCCGACGTCACCTGGATATCCCGCCAGTTGCTGCCCGCCTTCACCCCGATCCAGGCACTTGCGAAACATCCCATGGTCCTGGACGTGGATGACGCCGTCTGGCTCAATACCGGCGGTCACCGCGCCGGCGATCTGGCCCGGGCCAGCGATCTGATTGTGTGTGGCAACACGTTTCTCGCCAATCATTTCTCCCGTTGGAACGGGAACGTCACTGTTATTCCCACGGCCGTGAACACTGCATGGTATCGGCCCCTCCCGAATCGCAAACCGGATGACGTCCTCGTCATGGGATGGACCGGAACCAGCGGTAACCTTCCCTTCCTTTACGCCATCGAGGGAGCACTCATGAGTATCTTCCAACACCGCGGTCACGCGAAGTTGCTCGTCGTCGCCGATCGGCCACCCCAATTCAAATCGCTTCCTGCATCGCGCGTCGAGTTCGAGCCCTGGACCGCGCGCACAGAGCAAGCCGCGTTCGACCGTATGTCCATCGGCCTGATGCCGCTGGCCGACACCGAATGGTGCAACGGCAAGTGCAGTTACAAAATGCTGTGTTACATGGCCGCGGGCCTGCCGGTCGTCGTGACCGCTGCTGGAATGACTCGCGAGGTCCTCGCCTTAGGCGAAGTGGGTTTCAGTGCCGCCTGTGAGCGGGAGTGGGTCGAGGCACTCACCACGCTTCTCGACAGTCCGAACCTGCGCCAACACATGGGCGCGATTGGCCGCGCCGTCGTCGAGGAACGCTTTAGCCTGCACCGGCTAGCCCAGCAGTATGCTGCCGTGTTCCATTCCCTGGGCGGAACATTGCCACCAGGCCACACTCTCCCAAACCGCATCTAGGACCCAATGCCAAATCCCGTGATCACCATTGCCATGCCCTTCCACAACAGCGCGGCTACCCTGGAGCTGTCCATTCGTTCGCTGCTCAACCAGACTTATGGCGACTTTGAGCTACTGCTTTGCGACGATGGTTCTAACGATCAAAGCCTCAACATTGCACGCGGCCTTAATGACCCGCGCCTGGTCTGCTGGCGCGACGGTCGACGCCTGCGGCTCGCAGCCCGTCTGAACGAATGTATTGACCGGGCACGCGGCCGCTATCTGGCCAGGATGGATGCCGACGATATCGCCTATCCAGATCGGTTGGCGCGCCAGTTGGCTTTTCTTGAGACCAATAGGGAGGTAGACCTGTGCAGCGCCGGAGCCATGGTCTTCGGCAAACAGGGCCGCCCGCTGTGGCGCTTCAGCCCCGCCCAGGATCACGCCGGCATCACCCGCTCTCCTTTCCGGGGCTTTCCCTTATGGCATCCGCTGTGGATGGGGCGTATCGAATGGTTTCGCCGTTGGCGCTATGAGGAGACTGCGTGGCTCGCCCAGGATCAGGAGTTGCTGCTGCGCAGTTACCGCCTTAGCCGCTTCGCCAATCTGCCCGAAGTTCTTTTGGGATACCGCCGGGAGCGAGTGACTCTCAAGAAGCTTCTTCGCTACAAAATGCTGCACATCAAGTATGTGTCCAGCCAACCGGGCGCGGTGGCCGGCGACTGGCAGAGGCTGCACCTCCTGGCTACCTCCGCGGCTAGGTTTGCGGCCAACTGCGTCGCACAACTAGGTAGCCTCAAACACCGCATCGGTCACCAGGCCGCTGAGGCGCCCACCGCCAACGAGTTGGCGGAGTGGCTTTGCCTTTGGCATCTGCTCTCCGCCTGGTACGGGCCGCCATCGAGCGAAACCTTTGTGCCATCGTCACTGTTATCGAACCCCTCCAAAAAGCAGGGCCGCGCATGAAAATCGCTCATGTCCTCACCCGCGGCGACGTTCTCGGCGGAGCCCAGACTCATGTGCGCGAACTTTCGCTCGAGTTGCGCAGGCTCGGCCACGACGTGACCGTAATTACCGGGGCACCCGGCGTCTTTACCGACCAGCTTAGGCAAGCGGAGATCCCCTGGTTGCAAGTGAGGAGCCTGGTTCGTCCGCTGCGGCCACATCGGGATCTGGCGGCCTTTGTCCAGCTATGGAGCGTCCTGCGCCAGTTGAAGCCGGACCTGGTGTGTGCGCATACAGCCAAGGCCGGCTCGCTGGGACGTGCCGTTGCCCGGCTGCATAACATTCCCAGCGTATTTACTCCTCATGGCTGGTCGATGTTCGATCGAACCTCACTCCAATGGAACCCGCTCTTTTGCTGGGCCGAGTGCCTCGCCGGCCGGCTTGGCACACGCGTCATCAACGTATGTGAGTTTGAGCGGGAGTTCGCACAGCAAATGAGAGTCTGTCCGGCAAACGCGCTGGAGGTCGTCCACAACGGTATCGCGGAGATTCCCTTGACCCGCCTGCGGCCGATCGATACGCAACCGCCGTTGATCGTCATGGTAGCCCGCTTCGCGTCGCAAAAGGATCACGCAACACTCCTGCAGGCGCTTTCCGGCTTGCTCAGAATGGAATGGAGCTTGCTGCTGGTGGGGATGGGCGAACTGGAAGCACGAATCGTCGGGCAAGTAAACGCACTTGGCCTCGGCGACCGGGTTCGCATACTGACGTCGGAAGCCAATGTGGGCCATTTGCTCATGGATGCTCAGATCTACGTACTATCGACCCACTTCGAGGCGCTCCCCATCAGCATCCTCGAGGCAATGCGTGCGGGCTTGCCGGTTGTCGCCACCGATGTGGGCGGCATCTCTGAATCGGTCCGCGACGGAGAGACCGGTTTGCTCACCCGTCACGGAGACGTGAACGGCCTAAGAAACGCGCTGGCTAGCCTAATTGCCGATCCTGCATTACGTCTAGCTCTGGGCAGCGCGGGAAGGCGTCTCTGGAGCGCGCAATTCACGGCGAGCACGATGGCCGCCCGCACCGTAGAAGTCTACAACCGCGCTCTGTCCTAACAATAATCTGGATAGGTAACTGAGTCAGTGGGGTAAATGGATGGGTGCCCCAGGTCTCGCTTTTGAGACCTGGGATCCTCCTAGTAAAGGCCCATTAAGTCCCCTGTTATAACCCAAGGTTCAAACTAATTCACTTCCTGCACCTTGATAATGAAGTACTGAAACGTCTCCCCCTTGGCCAGCACTAACTGGTGGGGAATGTTAGCAGGGATATGAACGATGTCACCCTTCTTGAGCTTCATCTCTTTACCACCCTCTATGGAATCACCTCTCACCTCGCCCGGTGCGGAAGGCGCACCCTTCACCATGGTCCCGCCCGAAACAAGCGTCGCATTGCCATCGACCACCACATAAAAATCGGCGAACTTCTCATGCAGCTCAGCCTTTCCGCTTTGGCTGCGGAAGGCCAGCATGCTGTAATCCGTGGAGTACTTCTTGAGCGTTTCGGTAGCCAGGCCGGAAGCGTCTTTCTTCTGCTCCAGCTTCTGCTCCATGGCCGTCAATTCAGCCGGTGAGTACCGATCCGGAGTCGGCGCAGCGTCCTGCGCCAACGCCCCCAAACTCGTCATCAATCCGATGGTCAGCAAAACAACAGAGGTTCTTTTCATGTGCGGTATACCTTTTCTTTCCTTGATGTGAAGCAGTTTACGCTTTCGCCGCCCGGGTGCGAGCGATGACCTCGAGATACCCGCGTGCGGTGTTGGTGATGACTTCAGGCTTCCCGTCCGCGAGCGCCTGCAGGTTCACCAGGTCCGCACCGACGCCCAGGGCCGAAGCTCCCGCTTCCAGAAAACTGGCCGCCGTCTGCAGCGTGACACCGCCGGTCGGCACCAACCGCAGATACGGAAACGGAGCCTTCAACGACTTGAGATAACTGGCTCCTCCCATCGCCGAGCAGGGAAACACCTTGACGAAATCCGCTCCGGCGCGCCATGCGGTAATCACCTCGGTCGGCGTAAGTGCCCCGGGCAGTGAGACCTTATCCCGTTTCTTGGTTTCTGCAATTACGTCCATGTGCAGGCTGGGGCTAACCACAAACTCCGCGCCCGCTTCGATGGTGGCGGCACATTCCGCTCCATCCGTGACCGTGCCCGACCCCAACAGCAGCTTGCTGCCATAGCTGCGTTTCAACTCCCGCAATACGTCAATCGCCCCAGGCACCGTCATGGTAACTTCAATGACCGTGACCCCACCGGCAACCATCGCCTCGACCACACCTAAGGCTTCCTTCGCGGAGCGAGCCCTCAAGACAGGAATAATCCCTGCTGCTTCCAGTTGCTCTTGCACTTCTTTTGACATTCCGTTTTCCTTTAACCCTGGGTGAATAAACTCTAGCGGGCGATACGCGCGGATCCGCCCAGCATGACGCGTTCTACCTCTGCGCGAGACGCCGTGCTGGTATCTCCGGGTGTGGTCATGGCCAGCGCTCCGTGAGCCACTCCGCAAGCAACAGCCCAGGCCGCGGGTTTGCCCACGAGCATTCCGTAAACCAGGCCGGAGGCAAATGAGTCTCCGCCCCCTACCCTATCCAGAATGTCGATCTCCCGTTGCGGCACATACAAAATCTCATCCTTATAGATAGCCATCGCGCCCCACGCATTGCGGGAAGCAGTTTGTGCGGTGCGCAGCGTGGTTGCCACCAGTTTGAGATTGCCGTACGAAGCGGCCACCTCGCGCAGCATCTTCTCATAGCTGGCGACGGGCAACTCATCGAAGTCCTCTTTCACCCCTTCCAGCTTGATCCCCAGCATGGCGGAGAAATCTTCCTCATTGCCGAAGAGCACATCCAGCTTCTTCACTAACTCCCGATTCACCTCTTGCGCTTTCGCTTTGCCGCCAATGGACTTCCAAAGCGAGTCGCGATAGTTGAGGTCGAACGACGTGATCGTCCCGTATTTGCGTGCCTTGTCCAGGGCCTCGACGGCAACCTCCGGAGTCGAAGGCGACAGCGCGGCAAAGATGCCCCCGGTATGCAACCAGCGTGCTCCATTCTTCGGGCCCAGAATCGCCTCCCAATCGAAGTCGCCCAGCTTGGTCTGCGAGATAGCGGTGTTGCCCCGGTCAGAGCACCCGACCGCCGCGCGCACGCCATAACCACGCTCGGTGAAGTTGAGGCCATTGCGCACCGTGCGCCCGATACCGTCGTAGGGCACCCAACGAATTAAGGAGGTGTCGACGCCGCCCTGCAAAATGAAATCCTCGACCAGCCGGCCGATCGGGTTATCGGCAAAAGCGGTCGCAATCGCGGTGCGCATGCCGAAGCAGCGGCGCAATCCGCGCGCCACGTTGTACTCTCCCCCGCCCTCCCACGCTTGAAATTGCCGCGCGGTATGGATCCTGCCTTCGCCCGGATCGAGACGCAGCATGACCTCCCCTAAGCTGACACAGTCCCAGCGGCTGGTCCCCGCGCCCTTGATCGATAGCTCTTCCATGGTCCCTTTCCCTTTAACGTGACAGTGGTGTATATCCCAGGTCTTGTTGAATTCCCTTCACGCAGATCATCAGCCTATCGGCGATGTGCGGAATTTTTTGCATGGTCACGCGAAACGATGGGCCGGATATGCTGACCGCCGCAACCGCTTCCCCTCGGCCATCAAGAATGGCCACTCCTGCGCAACGCACGCCCTCTTCGCGCTCTTCGTCGTCCACCGCATATCCGCGGCGGCTGGTTCGTTCCAGTTCCTTCAGCAAAGCCTCGCGGCTGGTCATGGTTCGCCGCGTAAAGCGTTCCAGGCGCAATTCCGGCAACAACTCCTCTACCCGGGAGCGCGGCATGGTTGCCAGGATCGCCTTGCCCACCGCCGTGCAGTGGATGGGGCTGCTCGCGCCCACTCGTGAGATCATGCGGATGCTGCGCTCCGGCTCCTGCTTGTCGATATAGACCATGTGCGTTTTCTCCATGACGCACAAGTGCGCGGTCTCCTCGACCTCAGCGACCAGGGTCCTCAAATGGAGCTGAGCGCGCTCCCGCAGATCAAACTGTTCAATCGCGCGGCTGCCAAGATCGCACAAGCGCAAGCCGAGTCGAAACTTCCCTGCCTGGGCGCGCTCCACCATGCGGTGCCGTTCCAGCACCATCAGGAAGCGATGCGCCGTGCTCTTGTGCAACCCGAGGGCGTCGGCTATTTCCGCCAGCCCCAGCGGCGTGTTGCTGGCGGCGAGAAGGTCCAGGACCGCGAAGGCGCGATCCAGCGCCTGCAATTTGTAAATTCCGCTGCTCTCCCGTACCGCATTGTGAGATGACATGCCGTTCTCTGAAAAACACAACCGCGGGCATTCTTGCGTTCTGCCATTGATTTGTCAAGTTTGTTGCGGATCTCAGCTGACTTTGATCAGCCCTTCCTCCGCCAATTGGGAAAGCAACTGCACCACATCGCGTTCGACAACCCCGGGAGGGGCCTCGTAGTGCTGACTCAGCTCGTCGACCAGGTCCGACACCCGCACCGGGGACATCAACCGGCTCCATATTTCGCTGCCGATCTCACCGAGTCCGTAACAGCGACTGCGTGCCAGGCTCATGAGGACGGTTTCACCAGCCACATCCGCGGCCACCTGGTTAGGCATATGACACACGATTGAGGTAGAACTCAAACTAGCCATCACTGATCAATGTTAGCAAGGCGAGAACTCAGTCCCGGAGGGACGGCTGAACTTAGCCCAGGACGCCAGTCCTGGGGTACGTCATGCAACATGCTTGAGTCCCGCAGGGACGGCTGAAGCTTGTCCAGGATTGCGCCGCGGCCTGTTTCTCAGCCGTCCCTGCGGGACTGGATCGTCCTTGCGATTCAACCCAGGACTAGCGTCCTGGGCTAAGTTCAGCCGTCCCTGCGGGACTGAGTTTGGAAATGCAGTTCTCACACAGGTTCTCTAGCCCTCACCAGACCCAGACTTGTGTGGCACGGCTGAAACACATGGGTCTTGTTGTAAGGATAGAGCTACTTGTAAGGATAGAGCTACGACTACCCGTGCCCATGTTGACAATCTCCAGCCCACCCTGCCTCTGCTAAAGTTTGAACCATGCCAGTCCCCCGCAGCGCATCCGCTCCCCATGCCGCGGTTTCCCTGGGCCACCTGGCGTCCTCCAAACGACCCTTCCTCCAATACATCGCCAGCCTGATCCAGATTTCCCGCTGGCAGTTGATCGCCGCCGTGGTCATCATGACCGTCACCTCGCTGATAGAAGGCCTGGGCGTAGCCTTGCTCTTCCCCATCCTGCAGGTGGCCGGTTTCAACCTGGCCAATCAAGGTCATGTTGGGCACTACACCGGTGAGGTACGCGACCTGCTGGTGCGTAGCGGGCTGCGGCCTTCGCTGTGGCTTGCGTCACTGCTGCTGATCTTTATGCTGCTCATGGCACTGCGTTCGCTCTTCAGCCGCATGCAGTCGGTGCTTACCTTGCGCACCGCGCTCAACTACGAGCTTTCCCTGGGCAGACGCCTTTACCAGGCCATCATCAACGCCGACTGGCTCTTCCTGGTACGTCGCCGCTCTTCTGACTTTACCCATGCGCTCACCAGCGAGTTGACCCGGGTGTCTACCTGCACCTATCTGCTGATCGGGACGCTGGCCAACGCCATCCTCGCCATGGTGTATATCGCCATCGCCCTAAAGCTCTCCGCAGGAATGACCTCGCTGGTCCTTGCGACCGGGGCAATTCTGCTGTTGTTGTCCCGCCGCTGGATGCGCGCCGTCCACCAGAGCGGGACCGCGGTCTCAGAGAGCGTGAGCGAGGTCTACTCGGCAGCCACCGAACACCTGCAGAATCTCAAAGCAATGAAATTTTACGATGCCCAGACCAGCGATCTGGCAATGTTTTCTTCGCTCCAGTCCTCGGCCCTGCAGCAGACTCTGGAGAGCACCAGGAGCCAGGCAGCTGCCGCCTTCTGGTTCGAAGCGGCCTCGCTCATCGTGCTGGGCGCAATCATTTTCGCTTCGCTGCAGATTCTCAACGTCGCCCCCGCATCGATTCTTCTCTTGCTGGCCGTCTTTACCCGTCTTTTCCCTCGCCTGGCCGCCACCCAAGGTCAATTGCAGGCATTCCTCGGCGAACTGCCGGCCTTTGAAAACCTGATGACGATTTATCGCGAATGCGTGGCCAACGCCGAAGTTCCCGGCGCAACCGGTTCCGGACCGGCGTTGGCCCATGAAATCCGCCTCGAGCGGGTCGCCTTCCGCTATGACGCCGATCGGCCCCTGGTGCTGAAAGATTTGTCGCTGACCATCGCGGCAGGAAGAGTCACCGCCATCGTAGGCTCGTCGGGTGCGGGCAAAAGCACCGTCGCCGACCTGGTCAACGGCCTGCTCTCCCCCGGCACTGGCCGGGTGCTGATCGATGGCGCCGAGCTTACGCCGGAAGCTGCGCGGGCGTGGCGGCGCCATGTTGGCTACGTAGCCCAGGACACTGTCCTCTTTCACGACACAGTTCGCGCCAACTTACGCTGGGCGAATCCCGATGCCTCTGAGCAGGAGATGAAAGAGAGTCTCAGCGTGGCCGCCGCTGAGTTCGTCTTTGAATTGCCTCAGGGGTTGGATACCACGGTGGGAGATCGCGGCATGCTCCTCTCCCATGGCCAGCGGCAGCGCATCGCGCTGGCGCGCGCCCTGCTGCGGAAGCCGGGGCTTCTGATTCTCGATGAAGCCACGAGCAGTCTTGACTTCGACAACGAGAAACGAATCCTCGACGCCATCGAACACTTAAAAGGCCGGGCGACCGTGTTGTTGATCGCCCACCGCGTTTCTGCCATCCAGCGCGCGGACATGATCTACCTGATAGAAAATGGTTCGGTCGCGGAATCCGGCGACTGGCAGACCCTCAGCAGCCGGCCTTCCCAGCGCGTAGGCTCGCTGTTCCGGCTGCAGGACGCCCTCGCCTGAGGAGCTACTTGGGATCCCACCAACCCCCATACGGCGCGAGCAGCTTGTCTGCTTCCTGAGGACCCCAGGTACCGGGTTGATAGGGAGACACGTTTGGTTTGTCCAGAATCGGGTCCACAATACGCCATGCCTCTTCCACGTAGTCTTCCCTGGCGAACCAGGTTTGGTTCCCGGCCATGGCGTCGCCCAGGAGTTCCTCGTAGGGCAGCATCGTGTCTTCGCCGCATTCCTGGTCGGCAACCAGTTCGATCGGGCATCCCCGCAACTGATCCCCCGCGGATTTGATCGAAGCGCCAATCGCGATCACCGGGTCGCCACTGATACGGAAGCGCACATAGTTGGCCGGCGGTGCTGCCGCAGAGAAGATCGGACAAGGCGGCCGCAGCTTGGCGACAACCTCGGTTTCGGTCAGCGGCAGCGATTTGCCCGCCCTTACGAAAAACGGAACCCCTCGCCAGCGCCAGGAGTTGATCGCCAGCCGCAGAGCTACATAGGTTTCGGTCTTCGAGCCTTTCTTGACTCCCGGAGTATCGAGGTATCCGAAATATTGTCCGCGCACGACGTCATCCTCGTGCAACGGCTGAACGCTCTTCAGCACTTTGACCCGCTCGTCGCGCAGGCTCTCGATGCTCAGGGTCGGCGGCGGCTCCATGGCAATATTGCTGAGCACTTGCAGCAAGTGGTTTTGCACCACATCGCGGACCGTTCCGACTGCGTCGTAGAAGCTTCCTCTGTCCTGCACGTTGAACTGCTCGGCCATGGTGATCTGCACGCTCTCCACATAGAGACTGTTCCAGATCGGCTCCAGGAAGGAGTTGGCGAAGCGGAAGAAGATCACGTTCTGGACCGTGTTCTTGCCCAGGTAGTGATCGATGCGAAAGACGTCCTCTTCCGCAAACACGTCGTGAACCACTTTGTTGAGTGCCATTGCAGAAGGCAGGTCGTTCCCAAAGGGCTTTTCAATGACCACGCGCGCGCCTTGCGAAGAACCAGACAACTTCAGCTGGTTGAGAACCACGCCAAACAGGGCTGGTGGAATGGCGAGGTAGTGAATGGGATGTTTTGCATTCCCGAGTTCTTTGCGCACACTGGCAAACGTCTGCGCATCGCTATAGTCCCCGTCCACGTAGCGAAGCTTGTCGAGGAGTATCGGAAAGCCTACAGGATCAAGCCCTCCATGTTTGGTGACGCTGTCTTCCGCCCGTTGCCGCAATTGGTCGAGATTCCATCCCGCTTTGGCTACGCCGATAACCGGGCCGGCCAGTTTTCCGTGGCGGGCCAGCTTTTGCAGAGAGGGAAAAATTTGTTTGTAGGCGAGGTCGCCGGTAGCACCAAAAAACACCACGGCGTCGGAGTAGGGGAGTGAGCTTGCTTCGGCCATGTACTTAATGTAACGCCTTCTTTATCAGAGGAAACACACACCGGGCCCATGGCAGCGTTTCCAATTCCGAGAGAGCAGATTCTCTGCTTGGGAATCTGATTACGAGGTGGTTACCACTGATTGTCCCCGCGACATCCCGGAACCCTGTAATCTTTGCCCCAACGGTGGTTTTCTCCAGCTTGCTCGTTTGGTTCCTCGGGGGAGGGACCCAGGCGGCAACGTGGGGAAAATCACCGTTTTGCACATATAACCACTTCCCTGTATGCCCGAAGGGGCTGGCGCCCATCTGGGGCGTCCTTTAGATGACCCTCAACAGCAACAGGATGATCACAATCAAGATAATCAGGCTGATGCCGCCGCCGCCGTAATATCCGAGTCCCGGTCCCAGGCGATAACCACCAAAACCAAACACCAACAGCAAAATGATCAGGATGATCAGCATACGTTCTCCTTCGCGGCGAGGTTGCTCCGCTCCGTACCCTCGTGAAAAGTGCGTTCCGTCAGCAGCTGATGCATGCTCACGCTTGCAATCCAGCCCCACATGTGTTTAACAAGCTTTTCATGGGATTCAGTCTGGCTTGGTTTGGATGTACGGCGCGCCGCGAGAAGTGCTCAAACGAATGGCCTGACCCTGACCCCACTCAGCGAGATCCGGGGCTAAAATACGTGCTGACATCTGGTTAGTGCGGAAGGCGGACGATAGCATTGAAATTACATTCTGTGGCGCTGCTCACATGTGCCGCCCTTGTTTTGGCGGCCACCCCAGGCATAGCGGTCGCCGAGACCGCTTCCGCCGGGTGCTCCTCCCAAATGCAGGCGAGCTATCCCAAAGCTTCTATCTCCAACGGACAGGTACAGGCTGTGCTCTATCTGCCGGATGCAAAGAATGGTTATTACCGAGCTTCGCGGTTCGACTGGTCGGGTGTCATTCCCTGCCTGGCGTATAAAGGTCACACCTACTTTGGCGTCTGGTTTTCTCACTACGATCCGATGATCGCGGATGCGATCACAGGCCCGGTAGAGGAATTCAGATCGACCGACGGCGCCCTTGATTACGACCAGGCTAAGCCCGGCGGTCTGTTCGTCAAGATCGGTGTCGGTGTGCTGCGTAAGGCCGACGACTCTCCTTACAAGTTCATGTACACCTATCCGCTGGTGGATGGCGGCAAGTGGACGGTCCACTCCGGCCACCGCCAGGTATCTTTCCGGCAACAACTCCACTCGCCCATCGGCATCGCCTACGACTATGAGAAAACCGTGTCGCTGGATCCGCATGAGCCAGTCCTTACTCTGCAGCACAGCCTGAAAAATACCGGGACCAAAACGATCGACACGCAGGTCTACGACCACGACTTCTTCATGCTGGACGCAGCTCCGAGCGGACCGGGAATGGTGATCCGGTTCCCCTTTGCACCCAAGCCGGAAAAATCAATGGAGCCCCGGGCTGCGATCGAGGGCAAACAGATCGTCTATCGGGAAGAATTACAACCAGGGCAGTACGTGGAAAGCTATCTGACGGGCTATTCCAGCAACCCTTCGGATTACGACATCACGGTCGAGGACACACGGACAGGAGTCGGCGTCGAGCAAACCGGGGACAACACCATTTCAAGGTTCAACTTCTGGTCTCCGCGCACCGCCATTTGCCCCGAGGCCTACCATCACCTGGTGATCGCGCCAGGACAAACCGTACATTGGAATATTCACTATCGCTTCTATGCCAAATAGCGAAGAAAAGGATCAAGTGAAAAGTATTGGACAGGGTAAGGTCGCCATCGTTACCGGAGCTGGCAGCGGGATTGGCCGCGCGGCTGCGCTGGCGCTGCAATCTGCCGGCTACTCGGTAACGCTGGCAGGACGGCGCATGGCGGAACTGGAACAGACTGCGGCCATGGCTCAAGAGGGAGGCGGCCCCATGCTCCCCGTCTCCACCGACGTTCGGCAACCCGATTCGATCCGAGCCTTGTTTGCGGCCACCGATCACCGGTTCGGCCGGCTGGACGTTTTGTTTAACAACGCCGGCATCAATGCTCCCCCACTGCCTATGGAAGATCTGACCTACGAACAGTGGTCCGATGTCGTCGCCGTGAATCTTACCGGCTCGTTCCTTTGCGCGCAGGAAGCCATCCGCCGCATGAAGGCGCAGAAGCCACAAGGGGGACGCATCATCAACAACGGCTCCCTCTCCGCACATGCTCCGCGCATGTACTCGGCACCTTACACCGCTACCAAGCACGCCATCACGGGGCTCACGAAATCTATCTCGCTCGACGGCCGGACCCACAACATTGCCTGTGGCCAGATCGATATCGGCAACGCCGGGGACATGGGCGGGAAAGCTCCGAGCGGATCTCTGCAGCCGAACGGAGATGTAGTCCTGGAGCCTCGTATGGATGTAAAACACGTTGGCGACGCCGTCCTCCACATGGCCAGCCTGCCGCTGGATGCGAACGTCCAGTTCATGACCATCATGGCGACTAACATGCCGTTCATCGGCCGCGGATAAGAGAAAGCGAATAGCTCACTTGCTGAAATCTGAAATACCCACCCCGGCACTTCTACTCGACATGGACGCCATGGAAGCCAACCTCAAGCGGATGGCTGCTTTCTTTGCTGAGGGGCCGACCCGCTTGCGCCCACACTACAAGAACCACAAATGCGTAGCACTTGCCAAGCGGCAGTTGGCCCACGGTGCGGTCGGCATCACTTGTGCCACGCTGGGCGAGGCGGAAGCACTGGCCAGGAGCGGGATCCACAGCATCCTGATTGCTAATGAGATCGCGGGCGCACCCCAGATCGAGCGCTTTGTCCAACTCTCCCGGATCACAGACATCATGGTTGGAGTCGACAATGAGCGCACGGTCGCTGCACTCTCTGCGGCATCCGCTCAGGCAAAGGTGCCGCTGAGTGTGGTGGTCGATGTCGACACGGGCATGGGCCGCTGTGGGGCGCCTCCCGGCGAACCGGCGCTCGCCCTGGCCCAAATGGCGACGACGCAGGGTCTGCGCTTTCGCGGCCTGATTGGCTATGAAGGGCACTGCGTCCGCTTGCCTGCCGGACCAGCTAAGGTCGAAGCGATCGAGCAGGCAATGGGCAAGCTGGTTGGTACCGCGAAGCTGATCCAGGCCCACGGGCTGCCGGTAGAAATTGTCAGTGCCGGGGGAACAGGCACGCACGCTATCTCGGGCAGGATTCCCGGGGTGACCGAGATTCAGGGTGGATCGTATCTCCTGATGGATACTGATTACCAGACGGTGTGTCCCGAGTTCGAGCTGGCGCTCAGTGTGCTCGGCGCGGTCATCAGCAGAAGGGGCAATGAGCGCCTGATTCTCAACATCGGGTTGAAGGAAATCAGCGGCGAGCGAGGACTCCCGGTGCTGAAGAACACCAACGGCGCGCGGCTGCGCAAGTTGAACGCGGAGCACGCAATTGTCGACATCGTGGACCCCGGTTTTTCAGCGCAGGTCGGCGACCAGTTAGAGCTTTGGGCCTACTATAGTGACGCCACGGCCAATCTCCATCGCCGCATGTTCGGCGTGCGTGGTGGACAGGTGGAAGAGACATTTCTTCTCGAGAGCTGAGCCAGGATCGGAGAACAAAGATGCGCCTGAAGGATAAAGTGATCCTAGTCACTGGCTCGACTACCGGCATTGGCGAAGGCATGGCACGGATCTTCGCGCGCGAGGGCGCGAAGGTGATGGTGCATGGAAGGCGGAAGGACGCGGCGCAGAAGCTGGTAGCCGAGATTGGGAATGAGGCCTCCTTCGTGATCGGGTCGCTGGAGGATCCGCTGGTACCGGCAAAGCTCATCGCGGAAACGGTCGATAGGTTTGGGCGAATCGATGGCCTGGTAAACAACGCAGCCGCGATCACCCGTGGGAGCATCGAAAAAACAGATAGTGAGCTCTTCGACCGAACTGTCGCTGTCGACTTGAAAGCACCGTTCCTTTTGATCCAGGCCGCGCTTCCCTACTTTCGCAAACAAGGCACTGGCCGGGTGCTGAACATCGGCTCCATGAATGCGTATTGCGGCGAGCGTAACCAGTTCATCTACTCCATCTGCAAAGGCGGCTTGATGACCCTGACCCGCAACCTCGCCGATGCCTATGGAGCGGAAGGCATCCGCGTGAATCAACTCAACGTGGGCTGGACGCTGACCCCCAATGAGTTCGCATTGAAAATGAAAGAGGGCCTGCCCGAGGATTGGCCTGCGAGAGTATCCAGAACCTTCGCGCCATCAGGCCGGCTCCTTTCCCCAGAGGATGTCGCCTGGGCTGCGGTTTATTTCCTTTCCGACGAAGCGGCACTGATCAACGGCGCGGTGCTGGATGTGGAGCAGTATCCACTGATTGGGAGAAATCCTGTAAAGGAAAGCCCTGCCGGAACGCTTTCGTGAAGCTTGAACCGGCCACGGAACCAGCGCCGACAGTCGGCCTTCGACCTTACAGCCAGGTGTTTGCGCCCTTTCTGTGCGGCATGTTCGCGTTTATCGACCTCTATTGCACCCAGCCGTTGTTGCCGCTGCTGTCCAGAGTCTTCCATGCGTCCGAAGCCAAAGTCAGTTGGACGATCAGTGCGTCCACGCTGGGTGTTGCCTTCTCGGCGGGCATGCTGGCCATCTTTGCGGAAAGAGTGGACCGCAAGAAGACCATCGTGGGCTCGATGGCGGCGCTGGCGATTTGCACCTTGCTTACGGCTACGGCGACGAGCCTGCCGGTCCTGGCTGTATGGCGACTGCTGCAGGGAGTAGTGACGCCGGGGATATTCATCATCACCATCGCCTACGTGACCGAAGAGTGGCCTGCATTACTGGTGCCTCGAGTGATGAGTTTCTACGTCGCGGGCACCGTCTTCGGAGGCTTTATGGGCCGCTTGCTCGGCGGCCTGATTGCCGAGCAGTATGGGTGGCGTCCCGTGTTCGTGTTACTTGGGCTGCTGGGACTCGGCGGCGCGGGATTGACACGGTGGCTGTTGCGGCCGGCGCGCACGCGGGTGCCCAGGATTGCCGCTTCCTCCAAGCTCGCTCCGGTGTTGGCAAACCTGAGAAATCGACGGCTGTTTGCAACCTTTGGCATTGGGTTTTGCATGCTGTTCACGCTGGTGGCCACCTTCAGCTACATCACGTTTTACCTGGCGTCGGCGCCGTTTGATTTGTCTACCAAGCAACTCAGCTACCTGTTCGCGGTGTATCTGTGCGGCCTGGGCACGACCCTGGTAGCGGGTACGGTACTGGCGCGGGTGGGGCTGCGGCACGGGATGATCGCCGCCATTGCCGCTTGCATCACCGGCGTGATGCTGACGCTTGCGCCCTCTTTGGTGATTGTCGCCCTGGGGTTAGCGATCGAGGCTTCGGGTGTCTTCGTGGCCCAAACGTGCGCGAACAGCTTTTTGCGCGATGCCGCTCCCGCAGGCAGCCGCGTCTCGGCCGCCGGCATGTACATCTGTAGCTATTACATTGGCGGAACGGTGGGCGGCGTCCTGCCGGGGCTGTTCTGGAAGTACGGCGGCTGGCCCGGATGCGTGGCTCTGGTCATCGTAATCCTGCTGGTAGCGGGCTCGGCCGCAATTTTTGGATGGCGCCCGCAGTTGGATCCGCCAGACCCTATTCCGCTCTAAGCGGTCTGCCAGCTAGCTCATTTGGGAGCCGGCTTCAGAATCAGTTTCTGCACTCGCCAATTCAGCAGCTCGGCGACGTAGAGCTCGTTTTCCGACGGACAGGCGATTTCGTGGATCCATCCGAATTGCTTGAGCTGCTTGCCGGACTCGCCCAGATAACCGAGCACCTTGCCGTCGAGGCTTAGCTTGTAGATCCTTCCTGGATAAGCATCGGAGCTGTACAGCACCTGGTTCGGTCCGGGTGTGATGCAGAGGGCCCAGGGGGATCCGGCTTGCATGGTTCCGTTAGCGGAGGAGCTCTGCGGGGGCTTGGGTCCGATCGCTGGACGGGCGTTTTCATCGAAAGGCACATCGATGGTGATCTGGCGGAGGAATTTGCCGTCGCCGTCAAACACCTGGATACGGCGGTTGCCGCGATCCGCCACGTACACGTCTCCCTTGGCGTCGACGGCAATACTGTGGGGCACGCTGAACTCACCCGGCTTGTCGCCGGGGCCACCCCAGGACATGAGCCAGTTGCCGTTCTTATCAGCCTTGGCCACGCGGGAGTTAATGTATCCATCACTGATGTAGGTGTTCCCTGCCTTGTCCCACGCCATGTCGGTCACCTGGCGAAACATGCCGTCCACGGCGGGTAACGGCGGCTTGGGATGCTTGAGCGGTTCGGTGCCTTCGTCCGAGGCTTCCTGCTTGCGGCCGAACACCATCACCACGCGGCCTTCGGGATCGAACTTGATGACCATGTCCGAGCCTTTATCCGCCACCCAGATGTTGTCTTCGGCATCGACCTTGACTGCGTGTCCGAAGGACCAGGCGTACAGATTGTGGCCGATCTCGCGGATGAACTTTCCGTCGGGTCCGAACTCGAGCAGCTGGGATGCGGCGGCGCCGTAAGCTGGTCCAGTGGTATTGCCGCGCGATAAGGCGAAGACGTGTCCCTTGGAGTTGACGGCCACGCCGGCCATCTCTCCCAGGTAGCGGTCGGGCGGAAGCTTGAGGAAGTTGGGGACGGAACTGTATTCGATCGCCGGCACGGAAGCTCGTTGTGCTAAGACAGGCAAGTTAAGTAGTAAGAATGCGAGAATCGTCAGGCGCTTCAATCAAACCCTCCCGAATACGATCCCCCACTCTATTTTAGTGTCGGTTTGCTGGCAAGAGCCAGACCGGCAGTTTGGAAAAACATGCGCACTAAGCGCACTAATTCGCCGCATACGCCAGCATCGCGGAGCGCAGATTGGTCGACGACTTGATGGCGATCTTTGGTGGATGAGCCCGACCCGTCATAAAACATATCATCCAAGCGGGAGACTAACCCTGGAGGATTCTCGCAGTACCCGAGCTTCCGGAGGAAGCTGGGTCTCGTCTTGCTGGTTCGAGCGCTCCTGGGGCTCAATGAGGAAATCTGCAATTCTGGTTGGAGGAAACCCCTAAATATACAATCAAAGTCGCCCAAGGTTTCCTAGGTAAACCGAACGCCGATAAGCGCAGCAGAAAAGCACACGGAGCAAATGCTGGGTGCCAGAGCGAGAGCAAGCGGCTGGCATAAAACGTCACGACGAGTCGTACTCACGCCCACCTCGGTCATCGGAGCGGTTTGCGGATATAGCCAGCAGGCGCAGTGAAACCTTCGCTCTCGAACAAAGACCGATTATAAAAAAAGGACGACCACGGCTGGGAATTCATTCCCAGAAGATGCGCGGCTGCCCAGTCGCCGCTAGCTTAACCTTTGCCGCCGAGGCGATGATGGCCAACGTGTTGAAATCGAAGTCACGATAGAGATCCAGGCACATCATTTCGGGAGTTTTGAGATAGGCCGACGGATGTTCGAAGACATCACTGAGGCTGGAAATCGATTGCTGCAGGTCGAGTTGCTCGAACAAGTCGGGTTCCAGAGCGGCCGCCACCATTGCCACCGTTTCGGAACGCGGCCCGGTGGTGACGATCCGGACTGGGGGCGCCGGCTTTGACAGATTCTGGCTGTCAGAGCGCGGGGTCGGGCTCCCGTGGTCGAAATCTTCGCCAAGCCAACGAACCACCGCGGTTACCTGAGCTGCTTCAAGACCCAACGGACGCTGCCCGAGACTGGTCAACATTTGCGCAATCCCTGGCACCTCCCCATCACTGGCGCCGGGAATGTTCTGGCCGAAGAAAAGCGGATCCAGCACCAGAACCCGTTGTCCACGGCTCACATCGTTGCCTACCTCATCCACCGTGGATGCCATGCCGAGGTCCGATATCAGCACCGTGGTCGCTGCTGTTTCCGGCGCGTTGACAGAGCGAAACAATACCCCCGTGGCACTGAGCCCATTGCTGAATTCGAAGCGATAGGAGTGGCTTTCTACTTTGCTCTCATGAGTCGCATTGATCAGCCAGGCATGGCTGACCTTGACAGGGGTATAGCGAGCCACTTCGCGCAACCGGTCTCGCTGCGACTGAATCCATTGGGCATCAGGCTGCTGCGGGACTTCGTGGTGGATGGAGTTGGCAAAGGATCGAGCAAGTCCAAGGATGGTGAGATTGTCATCGGGAAGACCCACAACCAGGTCGGAGTAGCTTCTTACTTCGGTATCGGTATCGGCATACTCCTTAGCCGGAGCGTCAAGGTGGAATACCGAATCGAAGAATTGGTAAGAAGCCTCACGGCTATCTATCTGGTAGTTATGAGTCCCCGGATCCTGATTGCCGTACCACTCTAGATTCTCGGGCTTACCGTACAATTCGAAGAACGGCTTTATATCGGTATAAACGCCCTGCTTCACCATCCCTGCCCTGAAGCAGCAGTCATCCATGTTGTTGTAGATGAGTAGCGTGGGCCGAGGCGCCCGCATTGCAGCCAGTTGAGCGTAGTCCACGCCCCGGCGCATGTCGGGCGCGTTTTGTTCCGGGTCTCCTCCCGTGTAATCCGGGTGCTCAATGGATGTAGTCATCGAGCTGAAGCCTGCGACTGGAACGGCAGGACCAACCCTGGTGTCGAGAGAACTAAGCAGAATCGTTTGCCATCCTCCGCCAGATAACCCGGTGACTCCGATGCGAGAGCGGTCCACGTCAGAGTCCTCATAGAGGTAATCGAGGCCGCGCCGCATCTCGAGATAGAACAGTCCTAATCCGTTGACGCCCGCAAGATCGAGCAGCCGGAGATTGGCGTGGTTATTGCCGGGCGCACCGAGTTCACCAAAACCGAACCATTCCAGATTGAGCGCAATGATTCCGCGGCGCGCCTGATTGATGCAGCGCTTTTGTTTGTGTTCTACCGCCTTACCCCCGGGGCCGTGTCCGTTCACATTCAAGATGGCCGGCAGTTTGCCGGACACGTGCTCCGGTTCGTAAAGCAATGCCGCTGAGTAAAAGCCCGGCACAATCTCGTAACGCAGCTTAATAATGCGATAGCCTTTGCCTTCTATGACGCCAACTTTCTCGAACTTAGGAGCAGCATCAATCCACTGCCGCGGCCAGCCGTGATAAAGAACTGACAGCTCATGGGCGCGGATTTGCGCGGCCTCTTTATCCCACTGTTGGGGCTTGGACGGCAAAACGAGCGGAGGAACACCCTGAAGCATGAAGTGGCTCAACTGGTCAGCCACAACGGAAGGAGTTTGCAGGGGCTGCGCAAGCAAGGGGGAAACTAACTTACTCGATCCCTGTGCATAGACAGAACAAGGAGCGCATACCACGAGAGCAAACGATAGAAGTACTTTCATAAATATGCGTTAATCCTTCTTTGCGGCTTTTCCTTCAGCATCCAACCCGTTCTCAATTGCGCTGCGTCGCGGTGACAAATGGGTATCAGACCTTTTCCGGCACTACAAATGGCGCCCGATAACCACGCTCTTCTTCGCATAACAGGCGATTGGCCTCATCGTCATTCTTTACCTGCTGGGTCTCAGGATCGAAGTTCAGCGTTCGCCCCAATCGATAAGAGGCGCTGGTCCAGTGGTATTGCCGCGCGATAAGGCGAAGACGTGTCCCTTGGAGTTGACGGCCACGCCGGCCATCTCTCCCAGGTAGCGGTCGGGCGGAAGCTTGAGGAAGTTGGGGACGGAACTGTATTCAACCGCCGGCACGGAAGCTCGTTGTGCCAAGACAGGCAAGTTAAGTAGTAAGAACGCGAGAATCGTCAGGCGCTTCAATCAAACCCTCCCGAATACGATCCCCCACTCTATTTTAGTGCCGGTTTGCTGGCAAGGGCGCGGGCGGCGGTTTGGAAAAACGTGCGCACTAATTCGCTGCATACGGCAGCCGGGGGGAAATAGTGCGCGATTAAGCGCGGTATGCGCGGTAAGGTACTGGGGCCCAGCGCTCGGGCTTCAAATGGGATTTGCACACTCGCGATGCTCTTTTCTCCGCGACGCAACTCATTCGTAGCGTAACGCCTCCAGCGGGTCGATCTTTGCAGCTCGCCGCACTGGCACCCAGCATGCGAGCAGCGCTACTCCCGAGAATAACGCGCCCACAACAATCAACGTCATCGGGTCGTTAGGTTGCACTTCAAACAGAAAAGTCCTCAGCACTCTGGACAAAACGATCGCCAGCGCCACTCCCGCGAATATTCCGCTGGCGATCAAACGAAATCCTTCGCCGAAGATGAGGTTCCGAATGTCCTTTTGTTGAGCACCAACCGCCACGCGAATCCCCAGCTCACGGCGTCTCGAGGCGACCGACAGCGCAAGGACGCCGTAGATTCCCACTAGCGTCAGCATGCTCCCCACAAGCGCAAAGCCGACGAGCAGCTGCATCGCGAACGTTCGCGATGCCAGAGAATCGTCGCGGATCTGTGCCAGGGTCCTCGGGTTTTCGATCGCGGCGGTAGGATCCACTTCCCGCAGTTCACGTTCCACCGCAACCATAACCGTCCGTGGATCGGCCGCCGTGCGAATCACCAAATGTTTCGAAAACGCAGTCGCCTGCCACAACGACAAATAAATCTCCGGGGTCGCCGCTCGCGTCAAATCATCGGTTCGGCCATTGGAGACCTCTCCGACGATTTCCATAGCCGGCTTGTCACGGCCGTTCAGCCAAATCTTCCGCCCAATTGCATTGGCATGAGGAAAGTACCAGTCCGCAAATGCCTGGTTTACGATCGCCACGTTTGCCGTTTTGCGTTCATCGCTCGAACGAAACTCCCGTCCCCCGATCATTGGGAGGCCCATCAGCTTGAAATAGTCCTCGGTAACAGCGCGAAGCGGCAGCGCGGTCTTGTCGCTCTCCTTGACCGCGGGAGGCTGCCCTTCGATTTCCATAGTCGCCGGCCAATTGTTTCCGGTAAGAGGCACTCCCCACGCGAATGCCGCGTATTGCACGCCGGGAATGGCCTGGACCCGTTGCAAGGCCTGCTTGTGAAAATTGGTCCACTCTGCAAAGCTCCGAACTTCCGTAACACTCATGGTTAAGATGTGGCTTGTGTTGTAGCCCGACGGAACTCTCGCAATATTGATCATGGTGCGGATCAGCAAGCCGGCCCCGACCAGCAGCGCTAGAGTCAGGGCGGTTTGAGAGATGGTAACGCCGCGCAGAAGCCGACGTTCTCCGAGTCCCGCCGTTCCTTTCGGCCCGGCGTCCTTCAGCACCTCCATCGGATCCAGGCGAAACGCCCGCAACGCTGGAAAAACAGCCGCTAACATTGACGCCAGCACTGCCGCACCCAACCCCCATGCCAGCACGGCCCATCCGGCCGTCACATTATCGAGGCGCGGAATTGCATGTCCCGCAATCAGCTTAAATAGCTTTACGATGCCAACCGCCAGCCCCACCCCAACTACCCCACCCAGAAGCGCCAGTAACAGACTTTCGATGGAAACCTGGCGCAAGAGAGCGATGCGTCCCATACCCATCGCACTGCGCACGGCATACTCCTGCTGGCGTTGCAGCCCTCGCACCAAAAGCAAAGCCGCAGCGTTGCCGCAACCAATGAGGAGCACGAGCGCGGCCGCACCCAGCAGCGGGAGCAAAATGCCCCGGCCATCTTGATTCATTTCGTCCGTCAGCGATTGCACCTGCGGCCGGAAACCTTCAAATTGTTTCTCCGCTTGTGCCTCCCTCGCCGTCAGCACCGCCAGCTCGCCTTGCCCTTGCTGAGGGGTCACCCGATCCTTCAGTCGCGCCACCACATTCCAATCCGGATCCTTCATGTTTTTCGGGTTGGGGTCGGCAGGGCTCCAGAAATCCACCAGCGCGTTCACGTTGTAATTCGGCTCCTTTGCGGCCCCCGGCGAAGGCAGAAAGCGCGCTCCCGGCGGCATCACGCCGATGATGATTGGCGGCACGTCCCACCGGCTGATCCGAACCGTTTTGCCTATGATTTGCGGATCGCCGTTGAAGGTTCGCTGCCAGAACTCGTACCCCAGAAGAATCACCTTGACTGGTCCCTGAGCGAAGTCTTGGTCAGCAAAGCCGCGCCCTACTACGGGGCGCAATCCCATAAGCTGCAGATAATCCTTGGACACTGCCATACCTTGGATCGATTGACTGCCGTCATTGCGGATCAGGAAATTAAACTGCCAACCATAGCCGGCAAATCCGACAAACGATTTTGCTTCTTTCTGCCATTCCAACCATTGTTGGGAGGGCCAGCCGCGCGGGTTTTCCTCTTTTTGCCCGTCCGTCCGTGCGCTCTGCACCAGTACCAGCTGCTGCGGCTTCTTGTAGGGTGGCGGCGTCAACAGCACGCCCTGAATCAAACTGAAGACCGCCGAAGTTACCCCGATCCCCAGCGCCAGGGTGAGGACCGCGATCAGGCTAAAGCCGGGTTGTTTCAAAAGCATCCGAATCGCAAATCGCAGGTCTCGTTTCATCTTTCCCTCACCTCGGTTCTGTGAATCACAATCTCAGGACGCTCTATACCTGAAACGTTCCTGACCCTCCGCTTGTTCCCGCAATTCTACCCGCAACCGCACGCCCGCGGAGATTCATCGGGGGAACTACGGAGATGATCAGAATCGGAAGTGCGCCGTAAGGTCCGGAGTGGACAGTCTGTTCAACTCGTCGGACGGCCAATTGGCATAGGTTCTTTCCCAGGACCGTCTGCCGGACCCCGCAAATACAAGTGCGGCTGGATTGATGGCGCGCTCATAGCTTTGAAATCGACAGTCCAATGAGATCCGCATCCGGTTCGATCTGTTTGGTGTAGCCTCGTGCACAGTCAGACTACTAAACAACAACAGGTCGCCCGCGAAGATCTCACCGCCAACCCACTTACCACCACGCTCAGTTCCCGGAGGGATACAACTCTTAGATCGACGGAATTAGGCTCGATTCCGTTGACGTCTCTCGCTTTGATCTCGCGAGGCGGCTTCGTCGCTTTCAACCAACATCCAGGTTCGCTTCTCTGCTGATGAATGGCTGTCACGCCCTGAGATTATCTTTCATTCCGTCTCGTAGTGTCACAAGGTTGTCACCAAATTGTCTTCATTGCGCGATCGATTCCCGCTGCGTTACGCGGTGCGGGAAGCCAGCAACCATCGTGCGGGCCAGTCGTCCGTCCTCACGCCGCACCAGCCCAGTCTTGACCTTGGCCTCAGGCAGAGCATCGCAAAATGACAATGTAAAGACATCTCGCTTACACATCCGGGACGCCTTCCATTGGACACTGGGAGACAGCAATTGAGTTGCAGACCGCGGGTGGCGTCCGATTTTTAAGACGGGAACAATATGAGTGCCGATCCAACCCACTTCGCACAAACCTACTGGGATACAGCGGCGGAAACCTATGTCCAGGACTTTAGCGGCACGGGCATTGGGGAAACACGGCGTCATGCGGTGTGGAGGCGATTGGACAAAATCTTCTCTCCGGGCCAGAAACTACTCGAACTGAACTGCGGCACGGGCATCGACGCTGTGCACCTCGCAGAAAGGGGCATGCAACTCGTCGCCTGCGACATTTCCTCCCGCATGATTGAGCTGGCCCGGCAACTCGCGGCTACGACCAACACCAGCGAGCTTATCGACTTCAGGGTACTGCCCAACGAGGAGATCGGTTCTCTTAAAGGAGAGAACGTCTTTGATGGGGCCTTCTCAAACTTTTGCGGCTTGAATTGTGTGGAGGATCTGCCCGCGGTGGTGCGCGAGCTGACGCGCCTGGTCAGGCCTGGAGCCCCGGTTCTCCTCTGTATGATAGGACGCTTCGTCCCCTGGGAAATTGCGTGGTTCATGGCGCATGGAGAGTCGGGGAAAGCACTGCGCCGGCTCCGCGGGAACAGCTTTCGTTCCTCTGACCCGGGGACCGTATGCATCCAGCGCCCATCGGTGAGGGAAATAGTTCGCGTTATGTCACCAGCGTTCAGGCTGCGGAGATGGGGTGGGGTTGGCATAGCCGTGCCACCCACCTATACAGAGAATCGGATGCAACATTTTCCACGCATGATCAAAGGGTTGGCCGGCATCGACCGCATGATCGGGGACCTTCCCCTGTTTCGCCGGATGGCCGATTGCGTGGTTCTGGAATTCGAATGTGTAAAGCCGCAGAAAGGCACGCCATGACTGTAAAGCATCGCGTTGCCCTGGCGGTCAAGCGAATCTTTCTGGGCAAACTGAACCAGCCACAACAATGCAACGTTGGAATCCATGATCCCCAGCCAGAGATACGTGTCTGGCTGCACGGAATCGATGCTCCGCGCGATGTGACATTTACCCACTCGATCGCGTGCGCTGCGCCGTTCACGATTTGTATTGGAGGCGGGGCATGGCTCTCCGATCGAACTCCGGGAAAGCGACTGGCTCTACAGTTCCGCGAGCACGATGACGAAGAGCGGCTATTAGCCGAATTGTCTCTTCGCCATACGGCCACCATCCCCACGAATGGGCCGCCGTTGCATCTGCTCCAGGTCGAAAGCTGCAAAAATTACTGCCTGCCTAAGGGCCGCCTTTGGGCTCACTATTTGCATCTGGCATATCTCCAGTCGCGGAGCACCTCGCATATTCGAATGTCCGCGTGCGAGGCTCACGCTATGATTGCGGCATTCATCTGCCCTCGCCCGGTAGTTCTGGTGAGTGCTGTATCCGGGAATCGCAGCAATATATTTCCTATGAATTTGCTCGGCAACGTAGGCGACGGCTACTTCGCCTTTGCTCTCGATAGCACCAGACTGGCCGCACCGCTGGTGGCTGACGCCGGGACCGTTGCTCTGAGCAGCATCCCTATGGAGCATTCTGAAGCGGCGCGGCAGCTAGGGAAGAATCACAAGCAAGAAAGCATTTCATGGAACCAGCTTCCCTTCCCTACCAAACCGTCAACAGCATTCAGCATTCCAGTGCCCTGCTTCGCCTCGCGCGTGATCGAGATGCAGATCGAGACAACGCGCAATCTGGGGAGTCATACGTTCTTTGTGGCCCGTGTTATCCGAGACGATCGTTGCAGTGATGGTGCGCAGTTCTTCATGGTTCATGGAATCTATCAATCGTGGCGCTTGGCAAACCACCACGCGCCATATGCGCCGGCTTCCCATCTCGTTTCCATTCCTTGACTCGAGGTTCGGATTCGTTGGCGGCGTTGGACCGGTAGAGCAATCTGTACTCGCGTTTCACGACCGGCCTTGCGCATCGTACTCGTAGGTCTGGTTGAAAGCCTCTCGCCCAGAACCAGCTTAAGCATGGCAGTCATTTGCTCGCGACGCTCCGGCGGCGCCTGATCCAGTATGCCCTGTAAGGGCGATATTTCACCCTGACGCTGCTCCTCGCCCAACAGGGAAACGGAGTTGCCCCTTGACCTGTACGTGTCCCCTTATCTCGCCTTATCTCGCCTTGAAGTCGGCTGATGTGGCATTCAGAGCTTGTGCATCGCGTAAACTTGTGTTCAAGAGGGAAGTTCGCCGATAGGTTCAGGAAATGGCGATACCAGGTACATCGTCTGCATCCCGGAAGTTATCGCTGCTAATCATCGATGACGACGCGGAGTTATGCACCATGATGCAGGAGTTTTTCGCGGAGAACGGCCATCAGGCGACAGCCGTTCACAACGGCCGTGACGGCCTTGCCCGCGCTCTGGAGGGCCAATACGATCTGGTGATCCTTGATGTCATGCTGCCTCAAATCAATGGCTTCACTCTGTTGCACCAGATCCGTCGTCAGAGTGCCGTGCCGGTCATCATGTTGACGGCTCGGACCCATCCCAGCGATCGAATTGAAGGATTGGACAAAGGTGCGGATGACTATCTGGTCAAGCCTTTCGATCCCGATGAGCTCCTCTCGCGCATCCGTGCGGTCCTTCGGCGAATCGCCGGCTCCCATCATCTGAACGATGGAGTCAGCAGGTTTGGAGAGATCCGTATCGATGTGCCTAAGCGCGAGGTGTGGAAAGGCAAGCGCCTGGTAGATTTGACCGCAATGGAGTTCGACATCTTCGATTTGCTGGCTCGCTCGGCCGGCCGGATCGTATCTCGCGACGAGATCACCGAGGGTTTGTTCGAACGCAAAGCAACTTCCTCGGACCGATCTCTCGACGTACACATCAGCCGCTTGCGCAAGAAGCTTGAATCCGGTCATACCTTGATTCGTACCATTCGCGGCGTCGGTTATGTTTTTACGAGCACGGAACGTTAAGTGTTATCGAGGGGCGCGCCAGGCCATAAGATCAGGCGCAAATTATCCCGAGAATCGCGGAATAGAGGCACTCTATGAGATCTCTTTACGTTGCAATCCTGCTCGCCTTGACAGGAACTTTGTCGTTGTCTCTGGTGGCGTTTCTTTTCATTTCGGGGCAGATTGAGCGGACTACTTTTTACCGGACATTCGAACGAACCGACGAACTACAGTTGGAAGAGGCCCGGAAGGCATTGGATAGTGGCGGCCCAGCCGCTGTCTCGACCTTTATGCAGCTTGTAAACCGGGTCTTTGGTGGCTCGCACTATCTCCTCAATTCCGCGGGTGTCGATGTCGTTTCCGGCCAGGATCTATCGAACCTGATCCCTGGGGCTGGAGCGACGGAAGGGCGGCAACGCCGCGCAGGCAAGCTGGTAATTAGCCGCAGAGCGGCGGATGGCGCGTACTGGTTTATCGCCCTCCCACCCCCTCGGCCACATCCCTGGGACTTCTTTCCGTACTACCTGCTGGTCATAGGAGCTACAGGAATTCTCTGCTGGGCTGCGGCGGTCTGGCTGGTATCACCGATCCGCAATCTCACGGCAACGGTGGAGCGATTTGGCCGCGGCGACCTCTCTGCCCGCTGGCATACCCGCCGCCGCGATGAGATTGGTTACCTCGCGCGGGCCTTCAATGAAACAGCTGAACGTTTGCAGCGATTGCTCACCAGCGAGCGGCGACTGCTGGCTGACATCTCGCATGAGCTTCGATCGCCGCTCGCCCGGCTCAAATTTGCCGTGAGGCTCGCAAGGAGCTCTCCCGAACAGGGCCACGCCCTGGATCGTATCGAGCGTGACGTGGACCGAATTACGTCCATGGTGTCTGAGCTCGTCGAAATCACGCGAGCCGAGGGCGATCCGGAAGCCAGAAAATTTGAAATCGTAGATCTCGAGCAAGTGGTAAACGACATCGTCAGCGAAGAACGGCTTGACGCGGAGTTGCGGGAATGCAACCTTCAGGTGAGCGGCCAGTTGGAGCGGCCACTTTGGGGAGACCCAGAGCTCCTGCGACGCGCTGTCGCCAATGTGCTGCGAAACGCGATTAGCTATTCACCGTCTCACTCAGCTGTAGAAGTGAGGTTGGCGGAAACTGCCGATACCTCGATCGTGGAAATTCGCGATTATGGGCCCGGTGTTGCTGAAGAACTACTCTCTCAGATATTTAAGCCGTTCTTCCGCGCAGAAGAATCGCGAGATACCAACAGCGGTGGGATTGGGCTTGGGCTGTCGATCGCGATGCGGGCGGTCCAGGTACATCAAGGCACCATCACAGCCGAAAACGAAAAGCCGGGCCTTAAGGTACGAATCGTGCTGCCGCGTCTACCCTCCAGAGAGAAGTTGGCGATTAAGACCCTGGATAAGTCGATCTCCGTCAAGCCCCTCTCCGTCTAACCCCTCTGTTCCCGTGCCCAGGCGAAGCTCCGCCTTGACTCTGAGTGGCTATTTTTCTGAGATAGGCTTGCGCCATTCGGCGGATTAGCGGGGGTGTCGCGAGCTTAACAATTATTAAGATTACGTGCGCAGCGGCACGTTTCTAATTAACAGAATGCTTCTTGAAACGGACGAAGAGCGGAAGCAGATTAAGGAGATAGAACATGACGAAACGAGTCCTGGCCATTACCTTCATCCTCGCTTTCCTTCCATTCGCTGCGAACGCCGCCTCCAAAAACTCTGCCAACGTCGTAATCCCCCACAATGTAACGGTAGGAACCACCGAACTGCCCGAGGGGACCTACAAGGTCGTATGGACTGGAACGGATACAAATGCGCAGGTAACGTTCACTAACGGCAACTGGACCAAAACCGTTCCGGCACGCATCGTCGAAGGACGAAGCAATACCGAAGCTGAGATGACAGACGACAAGGACAACAAGACGTTCTTAACCGCACTCGAGTTCCACAACGCCACGCTGCAATTTGGGGAGGGCACGCGCACCGGCGAGTGAGGAACATTCACACCGAAGCACGGCACATGGGACTTTGCGGGACAGGTGGAGCAACCCCATTTTCTCTGTCTCAACAGAGGGGTCCGCTCCAACCTGTCCGCAGGATTTATGAGTGAGCCGGTAACGTTTCGCCACTCACTGTCCGTTATGCACACCCGCTATGCACACCGAAGATCACACGGCGTCCGGTGGCGATCGACTGTCAAAAGCGAGCTTGGTGCTTCGTGAACGACGAGGAAAAAAAGCGCATCAGCTTCCCTCTTCGCCTTCGGGTCTCATTGAAACAACGGGCCGAGCTTCCGGCGAGCCAAGACGGCGTCTCGCTCAATCACTTTATAAGCCTGGCTGTGACGGAAAAAATTAGCCGCCTTGGCGCAGGGAGCTCTCCTTCGGCAACAGGGTCTCACCAAAAATCGGCAAAGTCGCTTGGAACGCGCGTGCGATGCGAAGTGAAAAGAGGGTTCAGTGCCTATACCGTAGTAGGCCTGCAACCGATAACGATTCCTGCAGGCCATGCTGTTTTCGCGATTCTCGCGCCCGTGACGGGAGAGACGAGCCCAGTCTTGGTATGCAACGGCACGAGATGCAGCATCGACGAGTATGCAACAGGAACCGGATATCCACGATCACTTGTCCAACCGACCAAGCATTGTAGGGAGCCAGCATGACTCGGCCATCCAGTGCGCAAATCCACAATGTTCTAAAGAGCTGCTTTATCTCCGAGAGGGAACGCTCAATCTGCTTGAAATGGAACCGCATTCTGACGATCAGTTTCGGTCAGACGTGGGCGCATTTGCGATGAGGTCCGTATCCAGCAAGTATTTTTGGCTTTGCGGCGAATGCACGAAGACACTCATTGTAAAGCGATGGACAACGGCCGGCATTGTGCTGGTGCTTCGCAACCAGAAGACAGCTGGCAACCGCCCCAATCTGGCTGCTCCTCCAGCCACCTCCGCAACGACCGCAGCCACTTCCGGCCCCACTGACGGTTCCGCGCATGCCGCCGAAGGGGCACCCGCTCCATCGGCCCGCTTTGCTTGTGCTGCGGAGAAATCTTCTTGGCCCAAGGCAGGCTGACCCCGAAGACCTTCTATGACGGGCGCGCCAGCATTCAGGCTCTCTCACCGCTTAGAATCGAGACCTGGGAACCATGACGGGAGCTATTTGTAAAAGGCGTTACTGCGATCCAGGTTATCGTGGTGCGCGCTCATGTCCACCATGGAACCGAAGGCCACTCCGCCCAGCGGGTCGGCCTTGATAGCTGCGTTCAGGGCCGCGTTGACCTTATCCAGGCCTTCCGCGTTCGATGCCAGGTAGACAATCGTAAACGAGCCTGGCGCTTCGGTGTGGATCGCTTGTGTATCGACTTCGTACTCGCGCAGCGTGCCCTCGGCCAACAGTTTCTCCAGCAGCGGCACGACGAGCTTCTTGCTGAGCGTCTCCACCGCGTCGTCCGGCGCGTCCGGCTTTAAGCGATAGGATGCCTCATAGGTGTATCCATCCTTCACCGCTCCTGGATGCCAATTGTAGTACCGGCTGACGTACACGTTATCGAAGTGATTGGTGGCGGTGGCCAGGACGGAAGTGGCCGAATCACTGGACTTCTCCAGCTGGTCCAGCACGTTGAGCACACCAGCCAGAGACATGGCCGACCACCAATCGTCGTGCGTGATGCCGTCCCCCTGGTGAACCAGGGTGACATCGTTGCCATAGCCCACGATGGTCCCGTCGGCGACGGCCTTGTCCAGCATCTTCTGGTTAGGCGCGTAGGACTTCTCCATGTCGGCCCACTTTTCCCGGGGAATATTCCAATCCGCGACGTACGTATACAGCGCAGGTTTTTCTTTCACGTCGGGCGTCTGCGCGCCTGCCTGCCCGGCCCAAACGGTGGACATTGCGAATGCGCACACGGTTGCGACAACCTTCCACATTTTCCCGTTCATGATCGTTCATCCTCCGTAAGCTAGACCAGGATCTACGTTTGGTATTCCTGGCCATCGAAGTGTACAGGGATTGCCTCTTAAGAAGCAGAATTTGTACGGAATGGCCGCTATGGATTCGCGGGGGACAGTTAGAAACGGCGCGGTGGCAAAGGAGGCGTTCAGCGGCTCCTCGCTCGCATCGTCAAGGCCGCGAGCCAATTCCGGCAACACGATCACGTCCGTGCCCAGACTTCCCTCTTCGTCCACCAGGCTCGCCATCTTCCAGCGACAGGCACCCCCCGTCCTATTCTGGAGGAGTATGCGGGCGTGATTGAGCAGATGACGGATGGTGATCGTGCTACCGTAATCGGGAAGCTCGGGGATGTATTTCCTCATTCGACCGGGGCGTATCTGGAAAAGCTGACCCCGCGCGATCTTGACCTGGTGAAAGCGCCAGATAGAGCGTGGGTTCAGATAAGCGGGGAGGCACCCGATGAGGCCGGCATGGCGGCGTTGGTTGAGTATCCTTTGTGCCGCGATCAGCTTGATGGCGGCCAAACCTGTGCGGGCGCAAGCCCCATGCGAACAGGTGAGAACGGCTTGTAAGAACGCCGGCTTCTTGCAGGGCGGTCCTGTCGGGAGCCGGTTGGTTCTCGATTGTTTCAACCCCCTTGTTTTTGGGGGGCAGCCGCCGAGAGGGCTTTCTCGGCCGCTGCCGCAAATAGCGACGGAATTGGCGGCGGCTTGCAGGCAGAGACAGGCGGCCAAGCAATCGCCCGACGCGGGTGCCCCCTCGGCTCCGGCCGGTGGGGCACTGATCCCCAGGGATGGGGGCCATACAGTCTATGATGCCCGCCTCGGAGTCACCTGGCTGGCGGATGCCGACCTGGCGGCGAAAGAAACCTTTGGGGTGCCCAACGTCAATAAGTCCGGTTCGATGAACTATGCGACGGCGGTCCGCTGGGTGGCGGCGATGAATGCGTTGAACAACGGCGCGGGCTATCTCGGACACCATAACTGGCAACTGCCGACGGCGCCGGACGTCGATAGAACCTGTCAGCTCACCGGACGCAACGGCGAGCCATTCGGATATCACTGTTCCGGCAGTGCCCTGGGATCGTTGTATTACGCCTCGCTTGGTCTTCGTGAACCGGATTCCGCCGTTCCCAGTTCGCAAAATCGAGTGGGTCCGTTCCAGAATTTTCAACCTTATCTATATTGGTCCAAGTCTGCGGCGGCCGATCCAAAGCAGGGCTTTAGGAGTTTCTCGTTCAGTACGGGATTTCAGGGAGCCAATGTCTTCCGAAACTATCTTTATGTGTTGCCCATGATCAAGGGGAAGCCGGCGGGTGCGCCTGCGTCGGCGACCGTTTATGACCCGGTTGCTCAGGTTACGTGGCTGGCGGACGCGAACCTGGCAGCGCGTCAAACGTTTGCGATCGCCGGCATCAACCGCGACGGTGCGATGGACCATGACACGGCCATCCGCTGGGTGGAAGCGATGAATCATGCCGATGGCGGACGTGGATACCTGGGGCAAACGGCGTGGGATTTGCCCGAGACGGGACCTTCTGACCCTACCTGCAGTATGAGGGGCACAACCGGCTATGGCTGTACCGGGAGCGCCATGGGATCGCTGTTTTACCGGCAG
Organism: uncultured Acidobacteriaceae bacterium; assembly: GCA_963830325.1. GTDB lineage: Bacteria > Acidobacteriota > Terriglobia > Terriglobales > Acidobacteriaceae > PALSA-350. Next base: position 133,654 of record CAWHMV010000014.1, on the reverse strand, counting down.
TTAGGGCTTCATCCGGGCGACTCTGTGATTGGGCCGTCGGAGGCGCACGTTGGTCCGTTCTACGATGTGCAACCGTATCTGTATTGGGCTTGTGCCGGGGCATCGGCTTCTTCTCCTTGCCGCCCCGACGGGCCTGCCCAGGGCTTTGAGTGGAACTTCTCGTTAGGCAACGGCTTCCAAGGGACAAACCTGGTAGGGAGTGCGCTGTATGTGATGGTCTATTATCCGGAGTCCGGCCCTCGCAACTAATGCGGCATTATTCTACGGTCTGGTTGTTGACTTACCACAGACGTACGGGAAAACAACCGATGGTGCGCTAGGTCTCTGTTTGAGACCTGGCTTCTGAGAAAGCCGCTGGCGGTCTCGTCCCGAGCGCGCCGGAGAATAGACTTGCGACCAGAAGGAGAATATCGATGAAGACCTTTACGCGAAGAAGATTCTGCATCCTCGCTGTGCTGTCAGCCACCTCGCTCTCGTTGAGAGCAGCGACGCCTGCCAATGAAACGGCGAAGATCGTGTCCGCGGCAAACGCGTTTCTTGCTTCGCTGGATGCGGAGCAGCGGCGAAGCGTGATGTATGCCTTCGACGACGGACAACAGAGGGCGCGCTGGTCGAACCTTCCAACCGGATTTGTGCCTCGGGGCGGCGTAGCTTTGAAGGATATGACGCCGGCGCAGCGTGCCGCAGCGATGAATCTGGTGGCAACGGCTCTGAGCAAGAAGGGGTACGAGAAGGTCCTGCAGATCATGGAGGGCGATGAGGTCCTTAAGAAGACCGATACCGGCCCGGGCAACGACGGCAACCGTCCGCCGAGGGGAAATGGCCCACGCGGTGATGCGGGGCCCCCTCCTGGGCCCCCGCCAGGCCGCCCTGGGGGAGCCATGTTCGGCAAGGATCTTTATTACATCTCTTTCCTTGGCACCCCCTCAGAGAAGACACCGTGGATGTTGCAGTTTGGCGGACACCATCTGGCGCTCAATGTCACCATTGACGGCGACCAGGGAATCCTCACGCCGACCTTGACGGGGGCACAACCCGCTCTTTACTCGGAGGGCGGAAAGACAGTGCGACCACTGGGCCAGGAGAGCGACAAAGCGTTGGCGCTGCTGTACTCACTGGATGACAACCAGAAAAAGCAGGCGGTTCTGAGCTACGAGCTTGCGGATCTGGTGCTCGGTCCCGGACAAGACGGCAAGAAGATTCAGCCTGAAGGTCTGAGGGCGTCCGCCATGAACGACAAGCAGCGCGCCATGTTGCTGGACGTGATCTCCGAATGGGCGGGCATTATCAATGACAGCGCAGCCGCAGCCCGAATGACCCAGCTCAAGGCGGATATCCATGAGACGTGGTTCGCCTGGAGCGGCCCGACCACAGGGACGATGGGCAAGAACATCACCGCTTACTACCGGATTCAGGGCCCGCACCTGGTCATCGAATACGCTCCTCAGACCCTCGGCGGCGACCCTGCCCTTCACGTTCATACCATGTATCGCGATCCAACCAACGACTACGGGAGGGGGATGATCAAGCAATGAAGAGGAAGGCTATCGCCGCCGCCCTGATGTTTTCCTCCTTCACCGGAGTCGTCTCTGCGCACCGGCTCGATGAGTACCTGCAAGCCACTCTCATTTCGGTGGAGAAAGACAGGGTTGAGGTTTCCATGCGCCTCATCCCGGGCGTTGCGGTGTCTTCGACGGTGATCGCGAGTATCGACACCAACGGAGACGGCAGCCTCTCCGTCGCGGAACAATCCGCCTACGTACAACGGGTTCTCAGCGAGCTGTCGCTGACCATCGATGGCAAGCAGCTAAAGCCCCAGCTTGTCTCCGCGAACTTCCCACAGATTCAGGAGATGCGAGACGGGATCGGCGAAATCCATATTGAGTACACAGCGGAACTGCCGAGTGGCGGTTCCGACCGGAAACTCTTCCTCGAAAACCATAACCGGACGCAGAGAGCGGTCTACCTGGTGAATGCCCTCGCCTCCAGCGCTCCGGCGATCAGCATCGTGGCACAGAAGCGGAATGCGGTGCAGTCCACCTACGAGTTGGATTACACGCAAGCCGCCGGTTCCTCAAGCTCCCCTCGGGTCGGGTGGTGGAGCAACACAGTGGATGCAATGAGCTCGCTTGGTCTGCTCAGCTTATTTCACCTCGGCATGCGCCACATCGCTGAAGGGAGAGACCATCTTCTGTTCCTGCTTGTGCTCCTTTTGCCTGCGCCTCTGGGAGTGGTTGGTTCTCGATGGACCGGAGTCACGGGAGTGCGAAGCAGTCTGCTGCGCATCCTGAGAATTGTTACCGCGTTTACTGTCGGGCATTCGATCACGCTAGGATTGGCGGCCTTTGGATTTGTCCACCTGCCGAGCCGCCCGGTTGAGGTGCTGATCGCTTTGTCGATCCTGGTATCTGCAGTGCACGCGCTGCGTCCGATTTTTCCAGGCAAGGAAGCAGCCATCGCCGCCTTCTTCGGCCTTTTTCACGGGCTGGCGTTTGCTTCTACCTTGAGTGAGTTGGGACTGGTGCGCTGGGAACGAGTGGCCGGGATTCTGGCGTTCAACCTGGGGATTGAAACGATGCAGATGGCTGTGGTCGTGGCGATCCTGCCGTCTCTGCTCCTCATGAGCCGCACACGCACGTATCCGTTTCTGAAAAGTTTCGCCGCGTTCTGTGCGGGCGTAGCGTCGATGGGATGGATCGCGGAACGAATATGGGACGTTAAGAGTTCGGTAGACATTGTGGTGAACGGACTGATGCATCACGCCGTCTGGATTGCAGTAGGGTTGTTGCTTATGAGCGTCGCTTGCTGGGCATTGCAGAGCGCAGGTCATTGGGCTCCGGGTAAAGCACTGAGGGGGGAGGTTTGGCGAAGGGGAGTTTCGGGGACGGTCAACTCCGCCAGCCAGTAACCCGGGATAGCAGCGCCCTCCTCGGCTTGCCGGCGATCCGCATCGTCCATGGCCTTCAGGGCGGCTTCGCGCCGCTGCTGAAACACTTTCTCCAGATGCGCGCCGTAGTAGCTACCATCCTGGCGCATGGCATATCGTTTCACCGTTTCGGGGCTGCCGATCTTGAGCGTCTCCCCCAGTTCCAAACCCGCTTCGAGGAAGAACTCCCGGTCCTGCCCGTCGGGCACGCCGAACACGAACGGCTCTCCCCAATCGAAGGCATTTTTGATCATCCCCGTGGGATATTTTCTCAGCAATTCGAGCCCGCCCCGGTTGAGATACTCCAGCAGAAGCGCGCTGCCCGGAGCGGCTTCCGCGCCGATCGCGCGCAGGGTTTCCTTCATCCCTTCTTCCGGGACGTACATGCTGAGGCCCTCGCAAATGAAATAGGTCCTGCGGTCGCGCTGGAAACCGGCAGCATGCAGCACCTCGCCGAGGCTTTCGCGCGCTAAATCGATCGGAGCATATACAAGGTTAGCGGGTGCGCCGCCCAAAGCCGCTTCGACGCGCCGCCTTTTGTACTCCTGGGTGGCCGGGTAATCCATCTCGATGACGGCGACGTCCTGCAACAATTCGGCGAAGCGGTGGGCCCGCGTATCGAATCCGGCGCCCAGGATCACCAACTGCGTCACCCCGCTGCGTACGGCGCGCTCCATCAACTCGTCGATGAATCGCGTCCGCACCAGCATCAGCCAGGCAAAGCCGAAAATATCGGGATCGTCCATGGCTTGTTGAAAATCCTGGTCAAGCGCCTTGCTGATGGGATGGTCTGCAATCAGAGCCAACTCGGCCGGGCCGATCAACCGGCCGGCGACCCAGTCGGGATTGCGCACGCTGGCATCGGGCTCGCGCGACCCAAAGGCACGCGCTGCGGCGGTCAGAATCGAGGTGCGGGAGGGCAATCCGTTGGCTTCCATTCAACAATTATCGAATATTTCGGGATTGTGTTGCATGGTCAAGAAGCACGCATGCCACAAGCAGTTACGCAGAGCGAGTCAAGCAGCTTGCTGTTTGCTCGAATCCTTGGGAGATTCTCTCTAACCCATCGGATGTGCATAATACGACACACCCCCGGGCCACGCGCCAGGATGACTGCTGAAACCAATGCGTACATTTGTGCTGTTGTGATTGTGGGTGCCCGCCTGGATGATCTGCGGTCCATTGTCTTCCAGCGCGTGTACGGATTTCTCTGAGGGACGCACGATGGCGACGTGCCCGGGAACGTGGGGATCGGGATTGGCGTAGACGACAACAACCAGCTTGCCCTGGTTGGCTAACGATTGCGCCTCCTGCATGTGCGGAACCCGCCGCCATCCTTCCTTCTCTGCGGCAGCACTTTCGAGCCACTTGGATTGGGCATTGGCCAGCAGCAACTGTCCATGCTCCGGGGGCCGCAGCAGGTAGATGCCCAGTCGCTTGGCTGCTGCCGCCGAAAAGGCACTGCAATGGGTATGGTTGCCCGGGCCTTCGTAGTCGCCGCCACGGTCCGGCCCGCCGGTTTCCCAATTGATGTGTTGACCCGCAATCCAGAGCGATTCGACGTTCATGCCATCGAGCAAGGAGGCGAGATGGTCGCCCGCGGGTGTGATCGGACCGCAGCACGGCTCATGCTTCGGGAGCGCTGCCAGCGCCGGCTGCAGACAGCGACCGCCCATGGCCGCCAGGAGAATAATGCCCGGCAACAACAGTGCGCAAAAATGCGTTTTCTTAAAAGTAAGCACGGAGTTTTCCTTTAGTATTGGCAACTGTTACATATTATGCGCCGCCCGCGCACGATGTTTTCGCAGCAACAGCCGAACCAGCAAAACCGTGGTTACCGTGAGAATGATCATCCCGACCGCCCGGGTCGCCACGACCCCGGTCACGAGATACTCATCTCCAGCGCCCGGGAATGGCAGGAGGAGAGCCGCGGCAGATCGCGCATCGCCATCACTATACTTCCCAGCCCGTGATCGGTCAGCCAAGAATCAGCGCCGTTCAAAAGAGAGATGGAACTCTGGCTCATTTGCCGGTCTCTCCTATGCCTGCTTGTCTCTAAGCACCAGGGGCAATGGCGGCGCGGCATCCAGGGTAGAACTGCACCGGGATGAGTAACCCCTCGTTCGGGCTACAATTCGTGGCTTAGCAGGCTGCAGAAAAACTCAGTTTTGTATCAGGGCACGACTCTAGTCGGGTCGCACAGGGTTGAGAATAGGTCGGGCTTTAATCCCCTGGGCCTTTTGGGCCCAGAATTCTCTCCAGACAAAGTATTTCGGGCAGGATATGCCCTAGCAGGGGCTCAAGAGCGTATGTGAAACTCCATTTCCAAACTCAGTCCCGGAGGGACGGCTGAACTTAGCCCAGGACGCTAGTCCTGGGTACATCGTGAAACATGATTGAGTCCCGCAGGGACGGCTGAAAGTTGTCCAGGATTGCGTCGCGGCCTATTTTCAGCCGTCCTTGCGGGACTGGTCGTCTTTTTAATTCCAACCCAGGACTAGCGTCCTGGGCTAAGTTCAGCCCGTCCCTGCGGGGCTAAACTCGTAAATCCTGGTTCTCACGCAGACTCTAAAGGTCGTACCATTCAGAGAAGCGAGTTTTTCCGCAGTCTGTTAGGGGACGTGCTTTAGATTCGTGACTGTTCCTTGTGTCCCCGGTTATGCCGGATTATGGCTCTGGAGAAAGCTTCATGTGCCTTGCCAAACGTGGCTGCCGTGCGCGAAGGTTTTGCGGGATTGCAACCTTCACGGTATTCGTTCTTAGTCTTGTAGCGTCGGCGAGCCCGAAGGATCACCCAAAGGCTCACACCACATGGAGCACCTATCTCGGCAGCCCGGATGCGTCTCACTATACTGCCCTGCGGCAAATTGACCGGTCGAATGTAGGCCGGTTGCAGGTGGCATGGTCATTCGACAGCGGAAGCGAACAGCCCTACGCGTTCAATCCCATCGTTGACGGCAGAACCATGTATGTCCTGGCGAAAAATAGTTCGATCGTTGCCCTCGACGCCACCACAGGGAAAGAACGATGGACCTATCGCTCCCGCAGCCTGGGTCAGCGACTCGAGGGCCATCGAGGCATCAACTTCTGGCAGAGCAGCGACGGTTCCGATAAGCGCCTTCTCATCAGCTTCGGAAACAACCTGGAAGCCATCAACGCGGCGAACGGCGAGTTAATTACCTCCTTTGGCAACGGCGGTACGGTCAATCTGAAAGAAGGCCTCGGGCGTGACCCAAACTCGATACACCAGATCCAGTCTGGTACTCCCGGCGTTGTCTTTGAAGACCTGATCATTTTAGGTTCCTCAACTGGAGAGGACTATGGCTCGCCTCCGGGCGATATTCGCGCCTACGATGTCCGCAGCGGACGCATGGTTTGGATTTTTCACACCATACCCCATCCCGGGGAACCCGGTTACGACACGTGGCCCAAAGACGCCTGGAAATCCGCCGGCGGGGTCAACTGCTGGGGCGAGATGAGCCTCGATCAAAAGGCCGGCATCGTCTACATACCCACCGGAGCTCCGGTTTACGACTTTTACGGCGCTGACCGCAAGGGTAACAACTTGTTCGCGGACTCGTTGCTTGCACTCAACGCCCGCAGTGGAAAGCTGGTCTGGTACTACCAGCTCATTCACCATGATTTGTGGGACTACGATGCCATGGCCGCTCCGCAACTGCTGACCGTGCGGCGCAACGATGAAGATATCCCCATCGTGGCGCAGGCCTCGAAGCAGGGGTTTCTCTACGTCTTCAACCGTGCCACGGGCAAACCAATTTGGCCCATTGAAGAGCGCCCCGTACCCCCATCCAACATGCCGGGTGAGGAGGCTTCTCCCACCCAGCCCTTCCCTTCTGCCCCGCCGCCCTTCGCACGCCAGGCGTTCACGGTGGCCGATCTCGATCCTTATATCCTGAGCCCGGCTGATCGAGCCCACTGGAAGAGGGTGGTGGAGAATGCGGTCAACCAGGGGCTCTTCACCCCTCCAGGATTGACAGACACCATCGAGATGCCCGGTAACCATGGCGGTGTCAATTGGGGCATGACAGCAGCCGACCCGGCAAAGGGGACGATGTACGTCGTGTCCATGGATATTCCGGCCATACTCAAGAACGAGCGCCGGGAGCCGCCCTCTCTTTGGCAAATACCCAGCAGGGCGGCTCCGGCAGTGCAAGGCAAGGCCGTGTACCACGTTTACTGTGAGCGCTGTCACGGGCCCGAGCGAAGGGGTGCGCCGCCGGCGATTCCTTCGCTGGTAGACGCCCCTTCCATCTTTGGAGCCAAAACAATCAAAGGCGTGGTGAGTTACGGGATCAATGACATGCCCGGTTTTCCCGATCTCACTGACCGGCTTCTCGACTATCTCCTCTTATATCTCGCCAATCCTGCGAGTGCGCCCGAGCCAATTCTCTCGAGAAACGAACCTCCGCCTGCCACGCCCGGCGGAGGTTCAGAGCCGGTTCGCTACTGGTCAGGCTACGGCTTGCAGCCTTCTATCATTCGTCCGCCCTGGACCGTGATGACGGCGTATGACCTGAACCGCGGAGTGATCAAGTGGCAGGTACCGCTGGGTAACGCTCCCCAGGGCGCATCCGAGAAACTGAAAGACACGGGCATCATGATGTCGAGGAATGGGCCCGTAGTGACCGCGAGTGGCCTGATTTTTATAGCCACGAAAGACGAAGGCAAGCTCCGCGCGTATGACGAGGAGAGCGGCAAGGTGCTTTGGGAAACGGATCTTCCTGCAGCTTCCGAAGGTGTTCCAGCGGTTTACGAGGTAGATGGACGCGAGTACATCGTTATCTGCGCAGCCTCGGCGAAGCAGACGGATATACCGAGGGATGGGCCCGAGGAGCAACCTGCACAGCCGGTGCACAGGTCCTACATCGCATTCGCATTGCCTAAGGACCGTGCAGCGAATTAGCAGACCGGGACTGGCGAGGGGATCTAACAGGGCTATCTGAGCAACTCCGGCACGATTATTTTGGGGGCAGGCATCGTCGGTCTAGGCCCCGTCTAGGGGATAGGTACCCAGCTTCAAAGCAATACCTAGAAGCGCACGACCGGCCCCACCTGGTAGGCCCAGTTCTCATTCGTCAAATAGACCTTGGGCGAGATCCAGAATAGATAGGGTTCTGTGCCGACGCCCGGAGAACGGTCCAGCCGGTGGGTGTCATACCGGATCGCGGTATTGCTTGCCGACAGTCGCATGGCCAGGTTCCGCGTAAGCCCGTAGTCTCCTGTGATCGCCAGGGCCGCGGTGAAGTGTGTCAGGCGACCAGTCAGAGGCACCGTACCGGCGGGCGGGGTGAAATAGGCCCGGTCATAGCTAAGGAAGCCGGGACGAAGGGATGCCTTCAACACGTAGTGCGGCGTCCTAATGCCAAGACCTAGACCAAATGTGCCCATGACGGCATCCCCGCCCGCCTGGATCGAAGGCAGCGGGCTGGCATTGGGTAGGTGGTCCACTTCCGCTTCGAGGTCCCACCAGCGAGACAGCAGATAGGTGAATCCCACACCAGGGCCCGTCGTGAATTGACGGCAGGGGGAACAGCTGTGTGTCGTATTTATCGGCAGAGACAGTGCATTGAAGTGCGGAAAAATCTCGTAGTGCGGCTCCTCCCACATCAGCTCCTCATCGTCCGGCTCAAAATGCACTCCCAAAACCCTACTGCTCTCTGGATGCTGAGAGTCGCGATACCAGGGCGTCCTACCGCGCAAGCCATTCGCCATCGTACGACTCGGATTGAGAGACCCTCGCAGGATCTTTGGGAAGACTGCCCGGGGGTAGTTCCCCTGAATGCGGTCGCTGACATAGCGATCGAGAAAATCCTCGGCGACTGTCCACATCGTGCCGACGACCGGTGTGGTAATGAACTTCACCCACCCCGTATCGTTCGTGATTTTGTGAAGACCTGGCCGATAACCGGGGCATTGATCGGGGCAGCCGAGCGGATAAGTGTAGCCTCCCTCGCTGCCCAGTGCCGATTCGCCGAGCGGCCCTACCTTCTGGTCGGTGCTGTAGGCGACTGCCCACAGAAAACTCCGGAAGCGACTCTTCCAGTACGCCGGGTCGTGGCTAATCTCCAGGTCTCGACTCCGAGGGTCGTTCTGTATCTCGATAAACTCGGTTACGGAACCCTGCATCGGATGTCCGACATAGGCAACCAAAAAATCGTCTCCATCACTCCAGCGACCCATGTTCCATTGCTTGAGCGATGCGCTGTAATCATGCCAAAAGGGCTTGTCCGCGGTCAGATAGCGGAAGTACGGGTCGGTCATCAGGCGAAAGCTGTTCTCTACTCCAAAGAATGCGAAAGACTGCCACAACAGTCCCTTCCAGTGATAGTGCTCGATCGCGTCCTCGCTCTGTTGCACCCTGGGCTGTTGGCTGACGGCATCCCGATGAAGTTTGGCGAATGGGGGAAGCAGATCGAACCGGAAAGGGGAACCGGATGCGGGCGCTGCATCTGATTGCACGTAAGAGTCGGGTGAGGGCGGTCTAACATGCCCCTCCGGCGGATAGGGATGCGGATACAACTGCGGGCTGAAATTGCTGTTGACCGCCAGGTTCAACGGTGCGGGCATGAACTGTACTCGTAGGTCCTCTCGGGGTGCCGAGCGCAAGCTAGTTTGAGCCCCTGCCATTGAAACAACTAGGGACAAGTGGAAACATATACCCAGGCATGAACGGTAAGAGCGCCCCAAAACGGCCCCCTACTATTGCGACGACGTTGGATCAATAAACGTTTCATACGTTGACACGTTGTTCATCACGAGCGGCAGGCCATAAATGAAGCCTCCCTTGGCAATCTGTTTCGTCTGGTCGATGCCCGGAACAGCGACGCCGTTGATCTTGTCGGTCTTTTCAGCCTCCGAGACAACGGCGTTCTTGTGACAACCTTCGATGAAGAGCGAAGCAACGCCAATAATCAGACTCCCACCGCGGAGCCTGCGCTGGTTTCATGTGGCAACCTCCCGAGGGACGAGAGTTACTGTAAAACTACGCCGGGCTCGCGGGACCGACGACTGGCAAAAGTGACAGTCGTTTCTCATCAAAATGACTAGTTTGACAAGCCCGAATTGATGCAAAGCGCAGCAAACAGATCAACAAGAAGACCAACGTTTTGGCGTCGGCCGACCAGCCGATCCGTTGCCCGACGACTTAGCGAGTGCGCAAAAGCGCTTGCAGCGGCATCGCTCAAAGCGCCCAATCTAGGTGCGCCTCTACTGGTCAATAATCCTTGGGCCTTCTACCTTCCCCGAAGTTTTCTCCATTACTAAGCCATTCATTTCAATCAGATTCATGCGGGCGGCCCTTGCCCGCATGGTGGTTGCCCACTTTCCTCATCACGTGACCCAGCGCGGGAACCGGCGGGAGTGGCCATGGGTAAATAGACCTCGTCGCCGAATCCGCCAGAGAGACTGCCGCCGTGAGTGTTGCTGCCGTCGGCTCCTTATTCCGGTCTTCATAGCTTTCTCCTCTCGGTCCTGCTTTGTGATTTGGCGCCCAGGCAAGTTCGGTGCATCCGTCACAGTGCGCAATTTAAGCCCGGCATGGCTGCCCATCAACGCTTGCCGTTTCCATTCCTCCCCAAAGTTTTCTCCATTCGTAGGTTGTTGTTTTGGAGAGACTTCCGAGCAGGTAAAGAAAGATCTCCAGAACTCACAGTTGTGATACGCTGTGGACAATTTAGGTCTCTATATGTCCTCCTCGGCTCCTCCAGCCGCGCGTGTTCTGCGATTCGACACCTATGAACTGGATCTGCTTGCAGGCGAATTGCGAAAGCGCGGGATAAAGCTTCGCCTGCAAGGCCAGCCTCTCCAGGTGCTCGCGATACTCGTTCAATCCGCCGGCAATCTTGTAACTCGAGAGGAACTTCGCGGCCAACTCTGGCAGGTGGACACCTTTGTCGATTTCGACCACAGCCTTCACAATGCGATCGCACGCATTCGTGAAGCTTTGGGCGATTCGACCCAGACCCCGAAATACATCGAGACGCTGCCGCGCCGGGGATATCGATTTATCGCGCAGGTTGAAGAAGTTCAGCCGCCACCGATTAAGGTGGATATCAGAAGGGTGGATGCGAGCACCCAGGCGACGGCAGGGGTCCCCCCGGCGATACCGATCCCCTGGAAAACCAGGTGGCGTATTGGCCTGATCGCTGCCATATGCGCTTGTTGCCTGGCCGCACTTGCCGGCTGGATGGCATGGCAGCACCGCCACGCCGGAAGCGTGGTGGCGGCTCCCCGCTCCATTGCGGTCTTGCCGCTTCAGAATCTCTCCGGCGACCCCTCACAAGAATTCTTTGCCGACGCGATGACCGATGAGTTGATCACGGAAGTATCGCGGATCCAGGCTTTAAGAGTGATTTCCCACACATCGGTAATGGAATATAAGGGCACCCGGAAACACCTGCCGCAAATAGCGCGTGAGCTAAGGGTGGATGACATCGTGGAAGGCTCGATCGTCCGTGAGGGCGACGAGGTTCGCGTGACGGTGCAATTGCTGGACGCTCCGAATGACCGGCATCTGTGGAGCGAAGATTACCAACGCCCATTAGGCAGCATCCTCCGTCTGCAGAGGGAAATCGCGCAGTCGATCGCGCAACAGGTTCGCGTCAAGCTCACGTCCCAGCAGGAGGCCCGGCTCGGCCCGGCGCCCGCTGTGAACCCGCAGGCTTATGACGACTACCTAAGGGGACACTATTATCTGATGACGCTGTATTCAATGCATCAACCCCTTGATACCGCAAAGCAGTACTTCGAAGAATCCATTCGAAAAGATCCCGGTTTTGCGCCGGCCTACGCTGGACTGGCAAATACGTACCTGCAAATGGCTTTGTTCAGGAGCTTGTCGCCACAGGATGGCTATAGCTTGGGGATGCGAGCGGCACGAAAAGCTTTGGGCCTGGATAACGGCAACGCGGAAGCCCACTCAACGCTTGGCATGCTGAAATGGCAGTATGAGAGAGATTGGCCAGGCGCCGCACGGGAGTTCGAGTACACAATTGCGATTGCCGCTAGTTACGATTGCGCCCGCGCGTACCACGCACGTTATCTTGCCTGGACCAACCGGCGCGACGAGGCGGTGGCTGAGATCACGCGCGCCCGCGAACTGAATCCTAGCGATAGTTTCGCTAACACAGAATCATCTGTCTATTTTCTGCTTGGCGATTATCCAAACTTGATTGAAGCGAGCCGAAAAGGAGTGCTCTCGGACCCTAATGACTGGATCGAACGCCATTTTCTTGGGGTTGGCTACGAGGGGTCTGGGAGACTGGATGAAGCAATTCCCGAATACCAGAAAGCGGTCGCGATGTCGGGTGGTGATCAGGACCCCAGTGCTTCCCTCGCGCACGCCTATGCGATGACTGGACGAAGACCTGAAGCGGAGAAGATCCTTCTTGATTTAGAGCGCAAATCGCGCAGTGGGTATGTTTCTCCATACCTGCTCGCAAGTATCAATGCTGGATTAGGCGAGAAGAACACCGCAATCGAGCTATTAGAAAAAGCCTACCGGGAAAGAGACATGGGCATCATGTGGTTCGTGAAAACTGACCCCCGAATCGACAATCTCCGCTCCGATCCCCGCTTTCAGGCATTGCTGGAGCGGTTCGACTTTCCTCGCTGAGGCCCGACAGGCGGATTTGTTCTTTTATCTTCGTCCCTTTATCTCCTGCTTTAGGGTCATCCCGGTCCCGGTCCTACTATCTGAGGTTAAGAGGGGATGCTGCAAGGCGCATGAAATCTCGATTTTTTCGAAGATGGAGACCGACAGAATCTGCAGACAGGTATAAAGCGAAGCGTTGAGTTTGAGCTCTTTCTTGATGATAGCGATTTGACTTCGTGCCTCAAAAGTCCGGTCACGAGGGCGCGGTTTCAAACGCGGTAACGACAGCGTAGAATTTGTGCCAATTCCACGGAGAGCGAAAAACAATGCGCCGGTACCATCACATCGGAATTCCCACTACTGAAGCGAAGCCTGGCGAGACCCACTTGAAACACCTGAAACTCTTTGTCGTCAGCCACGAGAAAAGCGAATTTGGCGTGGAGTGGATGCGTTTCGAAGCGGACGCGGCGGTCCCTGATCTCGTCCGGCAAGTTCCGCACGTCGCGTTTGAAGTGGCTGATCTCGCCTCCGAGCTTGCTGGCCGCGAAATCCTGATTCCTCCCAACAGCCCATCCGAAGGCGTCCGCGTCGCGTTCATAGTCGAAAACGGCGCGCCCATCGAACTGCTCGAATTCACCGACCCCAACCATCCTGGCCGCCGCCAGCAGAGCAAGATGCTGATATAAACACCCTCCATCCAAAGCACCTCTTAGAGCGAAGGCGAGCACTTGACACCTTTCAAGAGTGGCCAGCTAACGAGCTGAGTTCCATCAAGCAAGCCTTTCCCAACCCCCGCCCCCAAGCCAACCTGACTCCCCGTTTGTCAGCAAACGGCAGAGTTTCGTGGTCAAGAGTTTCGTGGTCAGACGGCACTGACACTTCACGGAGGGTCTAAGCTCTGGCTGCTCCTTGTCTTCCGGCATATCGGCCTCAGTTCCAAGCGCCACAAAACGCGGACCGATACTTCGCGATCTCTGTTTCCCAAAGTGGCAGTCCCCGTCAGACCACGAATTTCCAAATTCACCGCGACCTTACCCGATGCAGCCTCAATTGAAACGCCCCGACTGCGTCGCTTAGCTACCAGTCCACCGGCCGGAGGATCGCCGAGGCGATAGCGGGCCTGCTGATAATCGGCCGAAGACTTGACGGGTCAATTCGGCTTTCTCGACTCGCGGACACTCTCCCAGCGATCAAATAACTGCAGGCGGTCGGCTCCCTGGAAGGGCAACACCCATCCTGGATACTCCGGGGGAAGGACGCTGACCTCATCCAAATGTCTAAGCTCGTCCTCGGTGAATGTGAGTTCGACCGCCGCGAGATTGTCTTGAAGCTGGTCGAGGCGTTTCGCGCCAATGATCACAGAGGTTACCACGGGCCTTGCCAAGATCCATGCGAGCGAAACACGTGCAGGACTACATGCGTGTGCTTTCGCGATTGGAGCGATCACATCGAGGATATTCCAAGCCCGCTCTTTGTCCACGATGGGAAAGTCAGAGTCGGTCCGGCGCGAGTCGGTGGGCTTCTGCTGCGTCCGGCTGAACTTGCCCGAAAGTAAGCCGCCGGCAAGCGGACTCCACACGAGCAGACCGACCTTTTCTGCTTCCAGCAAGGGAACGATTTCCCGTTCGAGATCGCGGCCGGCGATCGAATAATAAGCCTGAAGTGTGTCGAATCGGGCAAGGTTCCTGTACTCGGAGATACCGAGTGCTTTGGCGATCTTCCATGCCTGCCAGTTAGAGCAGCCGATGTAGCGGACCTTTCCTTGTTGCACCAGGGTGTCGAGGGCGCGAAGTGTCTCTCCGACAGGAGTCACGGAATCGTTGCCATGGATCTGGTACAAGTCAATATAGTCGGTCTGCAGACGGCGGAGACTGGCCTCCACTCCGTCCATAATGTGACCGCGAGAAGCTCCGATGTCATTCCGCCCAGGGCCGACGCGGCTATAGACTTTCGTCGCGATTACGATATCCTTCCGCGCGATGTTAAGGTTTTTCAGTGATCTCCCCAGAATCTTTTCGCTCTCACCCTCCGTGTAATTGTCCGCCGTATCCAAGAAGTTGATGCCGCCCTCAATCGAGGCCTTGACCAGTTCATCGGCCCCGGCTTGGTCAACGGTGCTGATAGCCTTGAAGAGCCCTCTGCCGTCCCCGAATGTCATAGTCCCGAAGCAGAGTCTCGAAACCAGGAGACCCGTATTGCCGAGCGTTGCGTATTCCATGATGCCCTCCAATTGTTGAGTACCTTCGTGGATGCCACGAAAACATGCCTAAAAAGAGAGCAGGACGCCCCTTCGCGCATCAAGCGGCGGACCCGAGGGGAAGGGGGGATAGCCGCGAAGCGGTGCGAAGTACGTGTTCGAACCAGAGCAGGCTGATCGACATTCGTGTCGATGAACCCGTAGCTAGTCGGTGCGGTCTATGCACATTCTCGTTGTCGTGAGGTCCTTCTCTCAGTTTCACGACTTGCTTCATATGAGATTCCAGAATGGGCCTGACAGGGGTACCTGATCCTGCAAACTTCTTGCCTGATCCTCCAGATATCGAGCCGCAATTCAGCATTCATGCGCTCTGTTCCGGGAATATTTACTGAGGGAGAACTGCAATGTCGTCCGAACTCACATCCTTGATCTCGCTATTCATCAACTACGCAGGCGGGCAGGGTGTGCAGTTGCTCAACAGCATCGCCAATGTTCACTTCAGTTTCTCGTTGTCCCGGAGAAGTCTGTGCTGTAGATCCGGCCCAGTTCGGTTCGGTATGCGTCAGGGTGGAAGTCGCATGCGTGAAGGCTTTTGCCAGTTCTCTTTCTTCATCACGGCCAATGAGCCGGGTCACAATTGCAAACAGCAAGCTCGCTGAGACTCCACACATCAGCACGCCAGTAAGACTCTCCACGGGGCCCACGGCTCTCCACGTCCGCGGGAGGAAGAGATCTCCACAGCCAACCGTCGAATAACTGCCCGCCGAAAAGTAGAAAGCAGATTCCCAGGTTGCAAAACACTTCCAGCGAAAAAAGCACGCCCACAACAGAATCTCCGACACGTGCAGGCAGACAATCAGGCTCGTGAACCGCACCACGAGTACAGCGGCGCGCACTAAACCAAATTGGCGAATGCCCTCGGTCAAATGAGCTCTTGCCCACAACACGAGACCTGCCATCCCTGCGCTCTGCATCACGATTGTGAGCATTACGAGGACGATTCCCGCGTAGAGTTGGTGTGCTGCAGCCATAGTCAGATCACCAGCATTGTGCGGGCCGGTCCGTTTTCCCCGAGCTCTCACCGCGAGCCCCTCCCGCTCATCCGAACATGAAAAGGCCGCCGTCGACGTGGATGACCGCGCCCGTGATGACGGCAGAGCGCTTCGAGCATAGGAAAGCGCACACCCACGCAAGCTCCTCGGGTTTCGGCTCGCGTCCAATGGGGATACTCCGAGTGATCTCAGCCGTCAGCTCCGGGGTTAACTCCGGATGTGTTTCCGGGTCGCGGATGGTGTCCATGAAGCCGGGGGAGATGTCGTTGACGGTGATGCCGTACTGACCCAGGCCCCTGGCCAGGGACTTGGTCAGGGTACGAAGGCCGCCCTTGGCGGTCGAGTGGGGGATACGCGACCTGCCACCCAGCCAGCCGTCTTCACCGTTGATATGCACCACCCGGCCCCATCCGCGCTCGCGCATGCCGGGCACGAACGCCTTGGCCAGGTACCAGGAAGCCGTCAGCTGTTGGTTCAGGTGGTAGTGCCAATCGTCGTTCGTCGTCTCGAAGAAGTCCTTGTACATCCGTCGAGCCGCGTTGCTGACGTAGATATCGACGCCGCCGAATGCCTCCTCGGCCCGGGCGCGCATCAGTTCGACGGTGGCAAGCTCGGACGCGTCGCCCATCACCACCAGCGAGCGGACGCCCAGACCCTCGACCTCCTTGGCCACGGCGTCGGCCTCCGCCTCGTCGCCGAGGGCGTTGACGATGACGTTGGCGCCGCGGGCGGCCAGCTCGAGCACGATCGCGCGCCCGATATTGCGGCCCGAGCCGGTGACGAGAGCTGTCTTACCGGACAGCCCGAAGTCGTCGTTCACGAATCGGTGTTCAGTTGCATCTGACATTGTTGAATCCTCCTTCTTTGGCTGCGCCTGCGGCGGACCCGAGCGGAAGGGGGGCAAGCCGCGAAGCGGTGCAACGTACGTGTTCCAACAAGAGCAGCATGATCGACATTCGTGTCGATGAAGCTGTAGCTGGTCGGTGCGGTCTATGCACATTCTCGTTGTCGCGATGTCCTCTCTTTGTTTCACGACTTGCCTTAAATGAGATTCCAGAATGGGCATGACAGGGGTGCCTGATCCTGCAAACTTTTTGCCTGATCCTCCAGATATCGAGCCGCAATTCAGCATTCATTCGCTCTTTCTGGGAATATGTACTGAGGGGAGAACTGCAATGTCGTCCGAACTTACATCCTTGATAGAGGCAAACACGCGAATCGACGGTGCTTTTCCTACACCAATTCCTGGTTTGCATCTCTCTCGCTATTCATCACCGACGCAGGCGGGGCAGGGTGTGCAGTGTCCAACTCTCGCCATCGTCGCCCAGGGAAGCAAGGAGCTCATGTTGGGTAACGAGGCTTTCGCCTACGCCCCCGGCCACTGCTTGGTGGTTTCACTCGATCTACCGGTCTCTGGAAGAGTCACGAATGCCTCGAAAGCAAAGCCGTACCTCGGGATGCGCTTGGATCTCGACGTAAAGCAGATTCCGTTGCTTCGGACCTCCGGCAAGATCTAACGGGCGACGACGCCTGGGCGCGGTATTTTCCTCAGCAGAATGACGCCGGAATTACTCGATGCGGTACTCCGCTTGCTCAGGCTCCTCGGAAAGCCGGAAGACTGTGCTGTACTCGCACCCCTGTTGCACCGTGAGATTCTTTACCGCTTGTTGCGTGGCGAGCAAGGCGAGCAACTTGACCGAATGGCGCAATCGCATGGCAATGCCAGCGGCGTCGTGAAAGCAGTCATCTGGCTAAAAGAGAACTTCGACAAGCCGTTTTCAATCAAGAGTATTGCCGAAGAGATGAACATGAGTCCTTCTGGACTCCACCACCATTTCAAGACACTCACCAACATGACCCCCCTTCAATATCAAAAGCACCTTCGCTTGCAAGAGGCGCGACGGCTCATGTTGGTTGAGACGATGGATGCGTCTGCTGCGGCGTATCAAGTTGGCTATGTCAGTCGGTCACAATTCACCCGCGAATACAGCCGTCTGTTTGGAGCCCCGCCACTTCGGGACGTGGAGCAGATCCGTCAGTAGCCTCAGCCAGCAGAATTGTAAGGGCGGATATCCTGCATCGCATTCGCATTGCCTAAGGACCGTGCAGCGAATTAGGAGTGACCCGAAGCCTGATCTCTAAGACGCTCCGGACTCATCTCTCAAAGCACCCACTACCCCAAAGTGCCATTCCCCCCCGGCTGATATCACGATCAACTAGGAACGTGGACTACGAATCGCTCGACCGCTCCAGCGGCATGACAGTGAAGATTCTCGCAGCCGTAATGTTGTTGACCATTGTTGGGTGCTCCGGGCAATCGCAGCGTTTCGTACCGTTCGTAGAAGACGACTCCATCCTGGCCCTCGACACCAAGACAGGACAAACCTGCGTCTCGTACAAGCGAACGACCCTCCCGGACAGCGGCACGCCCATGCCCTACTGCATGGATCTCTATAACTCGAAATAGCACCGTACACGTTCACCTTTATGCTTGTGATCATATTCGATCGTCGTTCACGCTCCTGGCCCTGTTCCCTCTGTTATCGGGTGGGTATATCTTCGCCACCACTGATGAGCTATTTACTTACTCGGAGCGGAGTGCCACCACCGGATCGACCTTGACGGCACGGTGCGCTGGGATATAACAAGCCAAAGCGGCCACGAATATCATCACAAGCGAAACGGCGCCAAAGGTTACCGGGTCGCTCGGCCCAATCCCATAGAGCAGGTGTGACAAACTCGAGAGCATTCGCGTGAGTATCAGTGCGGCGAGTGCGCCGACCGCGATGCCGGTAAGAACCAATTTCATCTGTTGCCCAATAAACAACTGTAGAACATTTCTTTTACTGGCGCCGAGCGCCATGCGAATGCCAATTTCCTGCACCCGCTGCGTAACGGAATATGAAATCATGCCGTAAATTCCTACTGCTGCCAGCAGCAACGCCAACGCGGCAAACGCTCCCACCAGCGTCATCGGGAAACGCTGCTCAGACATCGAATCCGCAACGATCTGCCGCATCGTTTGAACGTGGTATATCGGCTGGTCGCTGCCTGCCTGGTACACAGTCGCCTTAATCGCAGGAATGAGGGTCGCGGCGTGGAGTGGCGTGCGAACGACTATACTTGCGTCCGGATAATTGAGCGTTACCCACCGGTCCGGATCTTGATATAGCGAATAGTACGTTTGATACTGATTGGCCACGGCCGCGTCATTCAGCCCCACATCCTTCACGTGCACCACCACGCCCACAATTGTGCAAGGACCGAAGGCCTCGAATCCGGCAGTGATCGTGTGCCCAACAGGCTTTCCATCGGCAAAGAACTTATGTGCGAATTCGCTGTCGATGACGGCGACACATGGCGAATGGATGGTATCTTCCCGGGAGAAAAACCGCCCTTGAAGCAGCGGTATTCCCATGGCTCGAAAATAATCTGGACCGGTGAGAAACGCCTGCAGTCGTGGCGCTGCTTGCAGCGATTCGGGCTTTTGCGAGTCGAGCCAGAATGGCAGGTATCCGCCCTGTCCGGTTAACGGAACGGCGGTAGTAAAATCCGCCGCCTGTACACCGGGAATCTGGCGAATGCGTTCCATCAATTGTTGGTAAGCGATCCGAGTGCTCGAAGGTGTCTTGGTCAAGGAATGCGAGACCCCGACCTTGAACGTGATGACGTTTTTTGTGTCGAAGCCGGGATTAACGCTCCATAAGTGAAGAATTGTCCGCAGCAGTAGGCCAGCGCCTACCAGCAGCACGAGCGTGAACGCCACTTGCAGAACCATGAAACTGCCCTGAGTGCGTCGATGGACAACTGTGGAACTGTGGCCCCTGTCCTTGAGCGAAGTTTGCGGATCGGCGATCCGAGTCTTGAGCGCAGGCGCGATCCCGAACAGAATTCCAACCAGGAGCGAAACCGCCAGTGTGTAAAGCAGAACGGCAGCATTCACGCTGACGTCCTCACTACGCGGCAAAACTTCCGGCATCGCCGCCAGGGCGGACTTGATGCCGAAAAATGCAATCACGATACCCAGGCTGCCACCGGCGAGCGACAGAAGCACGCTTTCCGTCAACAATTGCCGGACCACGCGGGCGCGACTCGCACCGAGCGCCGAGCGAATAGCAAACTCTCGATTTCGCGCCGCTGAACGGGACAGCAGGAGATTGGCAACGTTCGCGCAGGCGATCAGCAAGACCAGTCCAACCGCTCCTAACAGCAGCGTGAGGATTTGCCCTGCGTCCCCAACGATTGCTTGCTTGAGAGGCTCGACATAAATTCCCAGATCGCGGTCGTCGTTGGCGTACAGGCGATCAAGTTCATTCTGGATCGTACTCATCTCCGCCTGAGCCTGAGATACGCTCACCCCGGGTTTCAGACGCGCTAAAGTGAAGAGGCCGTCGTGGGTTGCCCGGTCGTTCAGGATCAACGGATCGAGCTGACCGAGTGGGGTGTAAACATCGGCTTCATATTCGAGATGAAATCCGGGGGGAGCCACTCCCACGATTGAGTAATTTACTCCATCCAGGGTAACCGTCTTGCCCAATACTTCGTGGCTGCCACCGAATCGCTCCCGCCACAAGTGATTGCTGATGACAGCCGCCGGCACCCCGCCGTGCTGGTCGTCCTGCGGAGTGAATTCCCTTCCCAGTGCCAGTTGCACGCCTAGCGTGTTGAAAAAGCCGCGGGAGATCTGACTGGAATCAACATGCGAAGGCGTGCCTGGCGATGTGAGATCGATCCCTTGCTGCCTAAACGCCGCCATCTGCTGAAATGAGTGAGCGCTGCGTCCCCAGTCTTGAAAGTTTGGGTATGAATTCCAGACGCGCGGAAAGCGCGGGTTGTTTTCCCACACCATAACCAAACGGTCCGGCTCGAAGTAGCGCAAGGGCGCCAGTAGCACACCTTCCACGACGCTGAAGATCCCCGTGTTCACCCCAATGCCGAGCGCCAGAGTGAGCACAGCAACGACCGTGAACCCGGGATTCCTGCGCAACTGCCGCAGAGCATAGCGAAGATCATGCATGACTCCGGTCATTTTGTTTTCTCAACCAGCACGCTTACCGCGATCATCAGGTCCTCCGGATGGTCCTCATTAAATCTCACATCCCAAGACCCGCGCAACCGTCAGTTTTGTTGGGCTCAGCTTGAGAAGATACTCCACAGGGTGGCGACTCCATGGGCCACGATCGAAACGCTGAGGCTTCGTCTACGCAAAGAGGGGCGAGCCAGTTAGGATTAGCTACTAGCTATGCATCCGAGTCTTTTGTCACAATTCGACCTATCGGGCAAGACAGCCCTCGTCACCGGAGCTTCTCGTGGCCTTGGCATCAGTTTTGCGCGCGGCTTGGCCAAGGCAAATTGCAACCTGGTCATCGCCGCCAGGGACCTTGACCGCTTAACGGTGGTCGCATCCGACCTGGAGCAATTCGGTGGCACGGTTGTTCCCATGAAAGCCGATGTGGCCCAGATCAAGGACGCCGAAGCCATGGTGCAACGCGCCATTAGTGAATTTGGCCATCTGGATATCCTGGTCAATAATGCCGGCATCTCGGCGGTTGCTGAGGCCGAGGACATGACGACTACGCAATGGCAAAGCGTCATCGATACCAATCTTTCCGGCTTGTTTTATTGTGCGCAGAGCGCCGCGCGCCCCATGCTGCGCTCTGGCACCGGCAAGATCATCAATATCGCGTCGATGTACGGCATCAGCGCCTCCAGCTGCATCTCTCAGGCGTCTTACGTAGCCAGTAAGGCGGCAGTACTCGGCCTTACCCGCGAGTTGGCCGTCGAATGGGCGCCGCGAGGGCTGCATGTCGTCGCTCTGGCTCCGGGATTCTTCCGCTCCGATCAGACGATCTGGGCCTTCGAACAAGACATCGAGCTGGGGACCAAGCTCCTGGCCAAGGTGCCGATGGCCCGCATGGGAAAGCTTGAGGAGCTTGAGGCCACCATTGTCTATATGGCTTCAGCAGCATCCGATTACATGAACGGCCAGGCCCTGGTGCTCGACGGGGGATTTCTTTCCTGGTGAGGACCGCCGCGGCAGTTCTATCGTGGGTCGCGAAAGATTCCTCGGAACTAGATAGGTCGGCTAGATTCCCGGACTTGGTCCATCATCTGGCCGCGTCTTCGGCGCTCTCTCCAATGATGTCGTACTGGGACTCTTTTGCGCCGGCCCGGACATGCACCCGCTTCCCATCTTTCCAGACCGCCACTGCGACCGGTGCCGGTTGCTTCCAGAGAGATTCGGATGAGGCAGCGTCCCGTAAGGAATCAGCGTGTAGACCGTTTCCCCAATTTTCACGGTGTAGACGAGCATTTCCGCGTCATGACAGGTAGTCATGCTGCTACCGTACCCCATCGACCATCGCAGTTCATGCGGACAGATTCCGCGTGCGTTTCCTGGAAAATGGCGTTCTGATAAGTCGCGACGGACCTGCCTTTGGCCGACGCTGCGGAGCAGAGGATGAGCGTGACTAACAGAGTTTTCACGGGGGAGCCTCCTGCCAGTTCTACACTGCCGGAGTTAAGCGTGGCTTTAGCACTTTTGACTCATTACTTCTGTATCTTCCTGGTTGGCAGCGCGGAGACAGACCGCCGACGCGTTTTCTTCCACTTGACCTGCGGCCTCCTACTTGGCATATTTGGCGCAATAGAAATGGCACGCAAGACTCCGCCGCTCGAACTATCGCGGTCGCAAATCCTCCGCTTCCGGCGGCGTGTTGGTTCGCTGGACGAACGCCTGCCGGCAGGGACGAAGTCGCTCCGCCGGGCCGCGTGGGCCGGCCTGCAGGACTCGATGCCGCGGGCCGCGCTGCTGTCGATCCACGCGCGCATGGAGGGCGCTGATTCCACCAGCTGGGGAGCACCCGTCCCTCGTCCAGCTCTGGGGTCCGCGATACAGCGATTACGTCGTGGCCGCCGAGGACCTCCCTCTATTCTCCCTTGGGCGGCTACCGGAGGACGCGCGGCGCCGCGCAAGGGCGCAAGACACCGCTGCCCGCCTGCACGCGTTTCTCGACGGCAGGCGGATGCCGTTTGGCCAAGCCGGGCGCGCGATGGGCGTGTCGCCCAACAGCCTGCGATACGCGGCGCCGACGGGCACGGTTCTTCTGCGCTGGGATGGATCGCGTCAGCCTGTCGTCTGGACGGTACCGCCGCCGGACATGGACCCGTGGCAGGCGCGTCTCGAGCTCGCTCGCCGCTACCTTCACGTCTGCGGTCCGACAATGCCCGCGATGTTCGCCGGCTGGGCCGGAATCGGAAGAGCCGAGGCGAGCGTGGCGTTCCAAGGGCTCGCGGGTTCGCTGACGCCGGTGCGCACGCCGGTTGGCGACGCCTGGATCCTCTCCGATGACGAGAAAGGGTTCCGGTCCCAGCCCGGGCCGGTTGCGCCCGCAAGGCTGCTGCCCAGCGGCGATGCGTACTCCTTGCTGTGGGGAGCCGATCGAGAAATCTTTGTGCCTGACCCCAAGCGACGGGCGGCACTATGGACAACACGCGTATGGCCCGGCGCGGTCCTTGTGGGCGGGGAAATCACTGGAGTGTGGCGACGATCGGCGGCCGATGTCTCGATCGACTTGTGGCGCAGGCTGTCCCGGACGGAGTGGGCGGCGGTCGAGGCCGAGGCATTGTCGCTTCCGCTGCCAGGTCCCATCACCGTCCGCTAACCCTGGCAATCTTACGCAAATACATGCTGTGACGGTTACAGTTCATCCGTCATCGCACGTCCTCCCCTGCTTCTGCCCACCTCCCTTTCCCCCATCGGGCAGCTTATTTCACTGAGGGGCTGTCATCCGCTTTCAGATCGCCCAGCGCGTATTGAATCCCAGCTCGAAGGTGTTCCAGCATCGGCGTCATGGCATATACCCGATCACTGTGGCCGTGCCCTTCGTAGAACACTCGCCCCTTGCCCTCGCGGCGGATATAGCTCAGGGCATAATCACCATCGCTGCGCGGATTCGCTTCCTTCGCCTTATCTCCAGCGCTCATTTTGTCGTAGTCGATACTCGTCAGCACATGCACGTTCTTGCGCGAGAACGATTCCTGCACGAAGGTATATGTCTCGTCGTGGATCTCGAAATCCTTGCCATGGAACATGGCCGTCAAAGGACTGTTGGGATCATCAATCTTGACGTAGATCAGTTGCGGATCGGGCCAGTGGAATTTGAAGTAACCGCCGATCATCGTGTTGAACTCGGGCCATTGCTGAACCGGCTTCGCTTCCAGGTTTAGAAGACGCGTGTTCGGCGGCGGCAACAACGAATTGAAGTGCTCCACAAAATCGGCGCGAGTGACCTTCCCCGTATTGCCTGTATCCAACTTCTGGAACCAATCGTCGGCAAGGGCCGTCCACTCCTGTTTGCTGACGGTGTCGTCATTATCTTTGTCCGCTGCCGTGACGAGCCGTGCGGCTAACACCAATGTCCCGGTATTCAGTGCGGGCTTGCCGCTCTTGGCGGCGGCTTCACTCGCCAGGCAGTCGGTGTGATAGGAGTCTGACGCCGCGTGGATGCCGGCGATACCTTTTCCGCTTCTCACAAAACTCAGAAACGCCGCCCGCCGCGCGGCCGTCACTGAGGGATCCGGATCGTCAAGGAAGCACGCAGTGGTGCTGTCCAGGAAAATGGCGTCGTATTTCTTGAGATTATTGGCGTTGATATCCGCCGCGTCGTAACTGACCGTCGTCGTCCATAAACCACCCTGGTTTCCTAGTGCTTCCACCGCCTTCGCAGCCAGCGGGATGGAGGCATGCACGAACCCACCCGCGCCCGTATGCGCCATCACCAGCACCTTGCGCGGGTGCATCGGCTTCACACCTGGGGTAGTGGGTAAGGCTGCCATCATGGCGTCCACAGCCGCTTGCGGCGCGGGGAACGGCGTTGAATTACCCACAGGGTTGAAAGTGCCGGATTGCCCAGGCTTGACCGCCGGCGGCGCAGGCAGCACTTTGCTGATTCCGGCCAAAATTTGAGGCTGGGTCAGGGTCCCGCCATGAGTGGTATCCCAAGCGGTGAACCAGGAGTTGAAGCCAGACTCCAACTCGGACCGTGTCAGCGTCCCATCGTTGTCGGTATCGAGGGCAGTGAACAGCGCCTCAGCAGTTCGCCCGCCGCCCGGTCCCTGCGCCCGTAAGTTCGCGATACCGGTCGCCAGTAGCACAGCAGCGCCAGCCCAAATACATGTCGTTCCGATTGATCCAGTTTGTCTCATAAAATCCGCCCGAATGAGTCTATCGCGAATGGGGTTGCTCCGTCTGGTCCCTTCAAGGTCTGGGCCCTAGTGGATGGGCGCTACTGGAAGAGCTTGAGTGCGTTCAGCAGGGTGTAGTAAACGCCCCATGCGGCGGGTATCGAAACCACGAGCCACGCAGCCAGGATTAGGATCGGCGATGTCTTGTTCTCATTTGTGACCATGGATGGATGCTCCTCCGGTTCCGGCTCCGCTCAACGCGCTGCTCGAACTTGGCTGGTCGCGCTCTCAAGCCAATACTTCTGTGACACTGGACGCACCAGGAGATTGGCGATAAAACCTACCACCATCAGGGCAGCCATGATGTGCAGGATCACCGGGTAAGCCTGCTGTTTCGGCAAATGGTTGGCGACGTAATGGTCGAGGATGGCGTTGACGATGAGCGGCCCCACGATGCCTGCGGTGGACCACGCCGTCAGCAGCCGCCCATGGATGGCGCTCACATGATAACCGCCGAAAAGATCCTTGAGATAAGCCGGAATGGTCGCGAATCCTCCGCCGTACATGCTGATCAGCACGCCCGCAATCAGCACAAACAGCGGGACGGAATTCAGGTGCGCATTACCCGTAAAAGGAAGCGCCAGATAAAGCAGCATGCCCACGACAAAAAAGACGAAGTAGGTGGTCTTTCGTCCGATGAAGTCCGACATCGACGCCCAGAAAAAACGTCCTCCCATGTTGAAGAGGCTCAGCAGGCCCACGAACCCGGCCGCCGCGATCGCCGAGACTCGCCCGCGGAAGAGGTCCTGGATCATCGGCGACGCCTGCTCCAGGATGCCGATGCCCGCGGTCACGTTCATGCACAGGATGACCCATAGCAGCCAGAACTGCGGCGTGCGGGAGGCGGCGTTGACGTCCACCCTGTGGGCAGAGATCAGGGCCGATTGCGTTGCCTTGGGAACCCATCCCTCTGGCTTCCATCCCTCCCCCGGGACCCGAATCGTAAAGACACCAAACATCATGAAGACAAAGTAGAGAAGCCCCATCGTCACCCAGGTGGCCGCGATGGGGTGCGCCGACGCTTTGTAAAACATCATTAGCCGTGTCCCCAGCGGCGAACCGATCATCGCACCTCCGCCGAAGCCCATGATCGCGAGGCCGGTAGCCAGTCCCGGCCGGTCGGGAAACCACTTGATCAGTGTCGAGACCGGTGAGATATAGCCGAGCCCCAGCCCGACGCCACCGATGACTCCATAACCGAGATAGATGAGCGCCAAAGAATGTGTCGCCGCGCCTGCAGCCGCTACCAGAAATCCGGAGCCGAAGCACGTAGCCGCGACAAACATCGCCTTGCGAGGTCCCGCCGTCTCCAGCCATCGGCCAAACAGCGCCGCGGAAAGCCCGAGCACCGCGATGGCGATGGAAAAGATATAGCCCACCTCTTTCAGATTCCACACCGCGCCGTCCGCACCCTTTAGCGCCAGCAGCGGATTCTTGAAGATACTGAAGGCGTAGACTTGGCCGATCGCCAGATGAATGGAGAGTGCAGCGGGCGGCACAAGCCACCGGCTGAAACCGGGAGGGGCGACAGAGACTTCACGATCAAGAAATGACAGCATTCGGGCATACCTCCAACAACGGAGCTCATCGGATCAATCAATCAACCGGGGACTGACCCGGAAGTTTCACACCTCAGCCTGTTATCAACGGAAAGACATCATTTTCTATCACATATGATGTTGCGACCGACAACTGAGCCTCAAACTCTCTCCCAATTGACCGAATCAGTCACTCACGCGTCGCCGGAACGAGGATCGGGGCCGGGAGTCGGCTGTACGCCATGGAACAAATTGGTTCCTGTCTTTAGGTTCCATATGCGAAAATTCCCAGGTCAACACTTAAGCCCCGCGTTCGTTATCTTCCCAGGAGCCCATATGCCTGAAGAATCCGAGAAAGTTCTGAGCTTTGCAATCGAACGTGACGGGGACACCGCTGTTGTGAAATGTCACGGCCGACTGGTAGCAGGCACAACCGAAGAACTCTACCAGGAGGTGAAACATCTACTACCTCAGACAAAAGTAGTAGTGGTTGACTTAGCGGAACTTAGCTACGTGGATAGCACGGGACTTGGCACGTTGGTGCGACTGCATGCATCTGCCCGGAAACTGGGATGCGAGTTCAAGTTGCTTCACCTTGGTAAGCAGCTTCGCAATGTGCTAAAGCTGACGAACCTTCTTTCGGTTTTCAGCCAAGTGGAGGACCACGGCATTACTATTGCTTGATTATCCGAGCTGGGCGCGCCACGCTTTTCCGAATCTCTGGCTAGTCAGTTTGCGGCCGCGGCGGATTAGCCCAGTGGCCGGATTCGTCTTTCCCACTCACAACGACCCCTTTCGCGTTCCAGCCCAGACCCGCTCTCACGATAGCCGGGCAATATCGCAGAGTCAGCCCGCTGCGTCGTTTGCTCGATTGATTCGCTTCGGATCCATGCAACAGCAGGTCGCTGTGGATGGAAATTTCCCCGGCACTCAGTTCAACATCTACTGGCTGTCCAAAAGTCTCAGCGCCCGGAACAGTCTGGTTCAGAACATTCCCTTCGTCGTTTTCACTCAGTGTGTAGGTCAGATGGCCCAAGTGGTGCGAACCAGGAATGAATCGCATGCAGGCGTTTTCGATGGTGGCATCATCGATCGCCAGCCATGCGGTCACGGCCATCGACGGGGTTAACGGCCAATAGCTCGAATCCTGATGCCAGGAGACACGTTTGCCGTCTCCAGGCATTTTGCAAAAGAAATGCGAACCCCAGGCAACCACGTTCTCGCCAATCAGGTCCTTGATGCGGGCCACGATACGAGGGTCCGTCAGGATGTCGTAAACACGTCGATAGCGGAGGTGCGCCGTGCTGATCGAGTAGCTGTCGCCCCCGGCGGCGAGGGTCCTGGCCAGCAGTTCATCAAAGTAAAGTCGGATGCCGGCTATCTCTTCGTCATCGAAGATCCGAATGCCGGCCAGGTAACCGTCGCGATTAAAAGCTGCAATCTGCTCCGGGGTCAGAGCTGCAGGACGTTCGATGGTCGAAGGATGAAACCGCAGGTCGCGGTCAAGCTTGCTCAATTCTTCGCTGCTCGGGATGAAATTGGGTGTAGTCACGGTTTCATAGTTCCGATTCTGTCAGTCTATCGGAGAATAATGCGGTGACAACAAATGCCCAAAAAAATGCGCAAAAAGCGCAAGAAGTCACTGCCCTTCGCCTGAGCGGCCCCTTGAGATCAGCCAGAATAAGCTCGCGATGGACATTCAAATCAGTCCCGCAGGGACGGCTGAACTTAGCCCAGGACGCAGTCCTGGGTAGAGATTCGAGAGACGAAAAGTCCCGTAGGGACGACTGAAAGTTACCCGGAGGCAATCCCAGGCACTTCCATCTCAAAATATCCCGCGGTTGAGAATTCCCGACCGCTCCCCGAATCCAGGCCATGTCTCGATAACTTTTTCAGTCGTCCCTGCGGGACTTTTCAATAGCGCATGCCAACCCAGGACTGCGTCCTGGGCTAAGTTCAACCGTCCCTACGGGACTCGATTTCGAGATGGTCGTTCTCATCCAGGGGCTAAAGCCCGACGTATTCTCAATTACGGCCCGACTTAAAGTCGTGCCCTGATACAAAACCGAGTTTTTCCGCAGCCTGTAAAACCGTCAAGCGCGCAGGCTAATTTATGGCACGGCTGAAGCTGTCCCCTTCGTTCGACAGTCTTCCCCAGCCTCTTAAGGTCAGTGAAGGCTTCATGTGCTGTCCAAATCAGCCATCGCCCTGAGAGCCAGACGTCACCTAGCCGGACAAGTTTGTCTCCGTCGAGGTGCAGCAATCATATCCGAATGCTTTGTATGCTGGCAGTCATGGAAGATTTGATCTACATCCCGCCCCCCCGACCGATTCCCCAAATTCAGGAGCAAACGCTTGCATTGAAGTTCGGAATAGCTCCGGAGCCACTGACCGGAGCCCTTCTGCGCACACTCGCTGCCTCACGGCCCGGCGGACGACTCCTCGAACTCGGGACAGGCACTGGTTTAGCAACGGCGTGGTTGCTGGACGGTATGGATCATACCTCGACTCTTACCAGCGTGGATAACGATTCGCTAGTACAAGCAGTGGCCCTGAAATGTCTAGGCGATGACCCGCGATTGCAATTGATTAACATGAATGCGATCGAATTTCTCGGAAATCAAGCGCCACAGTCGTTCGATCTTGTATTCGCGGATGCCTTACCGGGCAAATATGAAGGGCTCGATCTGGCACTCGCGGTCGTGAAGCCCGGGGGGTTTTACGTTATTGATGATATGCTGCCGCAGACGAACTGGCCGGCAGGTCACGCCGAGAAAGTCCAAGTGCTGACGGAGCGGCTTGCTGGACAGGAAGGCTTCACGCTCGTTCCGATGGTCTGGGCAAGCGGGATCATAGTAGCAGTGAGAAAACCCTAGAGTACAGTCGAGCGGAGCGTCCCGTATATCAGCGTCTTTTTTTCGGGGACATGGATTAATCCTATTGCACTATAAGGGTGCAGCTGGTTGTGGCTTGCGTCGTCCCTGCCGTCGCAATCACCTGGAAGTTATATGTACCTGCAGGTGTGTTATTCGACTTCGAAGTCGATGATGACTCATTGCCACCACAACCCAACGGCAGCAGAGTGAAGCCGACGAGCGCAAGGATCATCCAGTAAGCGCGACGGCGTTTCGGCCAGAGTAGTAGCAGACTGCCGGCAAAGATCCCGCAACTCAACGTTGTCATGCCGGGCCCCAGGAAGGGTTTGACCATGCCTGCCATGTTGCCGGGCGCCGTGGAAACGGTCAGCATCGACGATTGGGGCTTGCCTCCTGCAAGGTTGAGTGCGGCTGGATCGAAGGTGCACGAAGCACCTGCCGGCAATCCTGTGCACGTCAAGGTGACGCTACCGGTGTAACTTGCCGCACCCGTCACGCTGAGGGGAACGCTCGCGCTCTGCCCTGAGGTTACCGTGACCGTTGGGCTTCCGCCGCCGCTCTGCACAGAAAAGGCCGAGGCGTTGGGAATCGCTACCAGAGGAAACGGCGCCGAACTACCGCCAGAAGATGCGAAGACAAGGTCCGGGTACGTGCTTGCAGGAGGTTGAATGGGTCCGAGGGAAGCGACGTTGAGGTACTGGATCGCCGCTGGAAGACTGGGGATAGCCACTTCCACCACCGGCGTACCCGCGGAAAAATCGCCCTTGCCATCTCCCAGTACTACCGCTCCACTGCCAAACACAAGATCGAGTGCGCCATCGAAATTTGCATCGGTAACAACGGCATTGCCCGCCGGCGGCTGTGCGCTCGCGGCACCCGCTTGCTCCGTGGTGCTGATGGTTGAGTTGATCTCTGTCCCAAAAGTGCCATTGCCATTGCCTGGCAAGAAGATAATTTGCGAAAGATAAGTCAAGCTGGTTTGCTGAGGCGGTGGATAAATGAGCGCGAGATCCACTTTTCCGTCGCCATTGAAGTCAGCTGCCTGCACACTGAGCAACTCGATCGAACCTCCGTTCTGTTGTGTCGTGTAACTTACCGGCAGGGCAGTCGCAAAGGTTCCGTCGCCATCGTTCAACAGGGTTGCAATCGTAGCCGGTGCAGCTGCATTGCCGGCTCCAACGAAGTACATCTGGGCCACGAGGTCCAGTTTTCCGTCGCCATTCAAATCGACAAAGCTGAGCGAGGCAAGTGTTATGGATTCCGAGTATTGTCCTGTCCCGAGCGTGAAGGCCCCGAGCGACTTGAAGTTGCCGCTGCCCTGGTTGGCAAACACCGTCACCTCTAACGGAATGTTGGCAACCTCGCCGAGGGATGCCTGGGGAATATCATTCACCGCGAGGATGTCCGGTTTGCCATCTCCTGTCACATCGGCCGCGTAGGTTCCGCTAAATCCTGATGAGAGAAATGCGGGTATCACCGGCTGCTGAAAGGTGCCATCACCGTTGCCGTATGCCACTGCTGTGCCGATCAGCAGGTCGAGCTTGCCGTCGCCATTCACGTCGATGGCAGGGGGCGTTGACGTGGCCACATTGGCTGAAGCTGTCGCCGGCAGCGTCAGCTCCTGGGGTGTTCCAGCAGTGAAGCCACCTTTCCCGTTGGAGACAAAGCTCTGGACCCTGACCGGGTTCGGGCTCGTGCCACTGTTAACTGTTTGATAAACCAATAGGTCTGGAGCACCATCACCATTCAGGTCTGCCGTCAGCTGACCCTGTACGTTGGTGAAGGATGGATCAACGTTCGCACCAAAGTATGTGCTGAAAGGCGTCGTGTTGAAAGCCGGACCATTCGCTGCGGGTGCACTGTGCGGCGCTACTCCCGCAGTGACGGTTACCGCAATCCCATACGGTGCGGTATTGGGAGAGCCTGTCACCGTGGTGTTGGTGGCGTTCGTTTGCGCACCGGCGATCGAACAAAGAAGAGAACTTACACAGAGAACTGCAGAGCCGAGGAACCGGGGCATGGGCATACCAGAGTGAGTTTGCGCAATCCATCAAATTGAATGCACGCGCAGTATAGCCGTTGGAATAATAATTCGCCCGTAAATTCTTTCCTCGATTTGCCCAATCGTCATATGTTCTACGAGTACCCCAGGCGCGTAGCGCGGAGCACGTTTGTGAAGCGCGAAACCCTTGTCAGGCAAGGATTTTTATGCAAAGCTTCGAATGCCAGAGGCCGATCTTGTCTGCCCATCCATATCTTCGTTATCTTGTCTGCCTTTGCATTTCGGTTCTTCTGCTTGAGTGTTGCTCCTCCACCCGCCTCAATGCGCAGACATCCATACAAGTTCCGGCTACTTTTAATTTCGATCGTGACCGGGAACCCATCATTTCGCTCAACGGAGTGTGGCGTTTCCATCCAGGCGATGACCCGGACGGCAAACTCGGATGGGCGAAGCCGGACTTCGACGACTCTGCATGGCCACTGCTTCGTTCCAACACTGGGTGGGGGGAACAAGGATATAAGGGCTACAGCGGCTTTGCCTGGTACCGCTTCAAGGTTCTCCTGCCCAATGAACAGAGGCGCTGGGCCATTTGTCTGCCGCGGGTGCTTACCAGCTATCAGATCTTCGCGGAGAACAGGTTAATCGGTGAGTTCGGCGGGATGCCGCCGCACGCCCAATACGTGGCCGGATTTGATCAGATCTTTGCCCTTCCCGCCGACCTTACCTCGCCGGACCATGCCGTTACATTCGCCATCCGCGTGTGGCACTGGCCGTGGTTCCCTAAGGGGGTGAGCGGCGGCCCCACCTCCACCACACGAGTGGGCGAAATCGATGCTCTCAGAACTCAACAGACTTATGACGCCTGGGGCAGGTTCTGGTCCAGCAGTTCGGGCAATGTGCTGATGCTGATGAACCTGCTGGCTGCATTTGCGGGGCTGTTTCTGTTCTGGATGCGGCCACAGGATCGCGAGTATCTCTGGTTCGGTATTTATGAGTTGCTGACCGGTCTCGACCATCTGGTCCTCGATTATTACCGCTTTCACCCTACGCCCCAGTGGATCATCTTCTGGCTGGATTCAGCTTTCTCGGCGGCCAGCTGGTTTTTGTTCCTGCTCTTCATCTTCACCATTCTGAATGGGCGCAAGAACTGGCTCTTCTGGGCCGCCGTAGCGACGCCCGTCGTGACGATTCTGGGGCAGCTAGCATTCAGGACGGGGTGGATCGACCTGGTCCAGTTCGATCTCATCTGGGCCTTGGCCTTGGTTTCCTACTTCTGCTACATTCTTGGGCTCTTGTACCAGAAAGCAACCCGAGGCGTGCCAGACGCACAGCTGATGCTGATACCTGTTGCTTTTTGCTACCTGTGTTGGCTGGCCGTCATTCTACTGACTGCCTTGGGCGGATCAGGCCATACCTGGGTTTATCGCGATCTCCACTGGTTCTTTGAAGTCTCGCGGCGACCCTTCCCATTTTCAGTCAATGACCTGGCAGACATGCTTATGCTGGTCGCAGTAGTCGCGGTTTTGCCCTTGCGTTTCGCTCGATCCCGCCGCGACGAAGAACGTCTCGCCGGTGAGATGGAGTCGGCGCGCACGGTGCAACAGGTCCTTATTCCCAATGAGATTCCACCTGTGCCCGGGTTTGCCATCCACTGCGTGTACAAACCTGCGGGCCAGGTTGGCGGCGACTTCTTCCAGGTCATCCCGCTCGAGTCTGGCGGCGCTTTGATCGCCGTGGGTGATGTAAGTGGAAAGGGCATGCCGGCCGCTATGACAGTTTCGCTTCTTGTCGGCACCTTCCGCACGCTAGCGCATTATACGCAAAGACCATCCGAGATTCTCGGTTCTATGAATCGCCGTATGTTGTCGCGAAGCCAGGGTGGTTTCACCACTTGTATCGTTCTGCGTGTTGAACCACAAGGAGCAGTCACTGTGGCGAATGCAGGACATCTCGCCCCATATCTGGCGGGACAGGAAATTGCAGTCGAAAATGGCTTTCCCCTTGGGATCACGGCCGAGGCCGATTATCCGGAAGTCACTATTCAATTGCCTGTAGATGCCCAGCTTACTCTGTATACCGATGGCGTGGTCGAGGCTCGTGCGCTCTCGGGCGAACTGTTTGGCTTCGATCGGGCCGCCGCCCTATCCATGCAACCAGCGGAGGTGGTCGCACAAACAGCGCAGAGCTTCGGTCAGGACGACGACATTACCGTGCTCACCGTATCGTTGGAAGCGTCCGCACTCCTACCCGAGACTGCGTTGGGATTACCCTTGTCCGCCACTGCGCTGGAACAGAGTGGAATACAGTGAGGCGGTATGCGGTGACCGTATACCGATTGCAAAACCCGGCGAAACGCGACTCCAACTGTCACCGCATTAACACCCTGGTTGCTGGTGGAGTCTCCTTATCTCCTCAGTTAATGAACCATCGTGTCCAGAGAATAGAGTTCCTCGGTGCCAACATCACGCAAGATCAAGGGATCATTGTCGGGCGTGAGACCTGTCCAGACCGCGTTGCGAAACCCCGTTTGCCGCACCCCGGTCAGGCCCGCCACAGCCTCGGTCCTGCCGTCCGACACGCGAATTCTCTCGATCGCCGGTTCGTTCCCTCTCTTGAGAACGTAGACAAATCTGCTGTCTGAAGACCAGTTGGCGTACCCGAAGCTTTCGCCGCGAGCGAGTTCGTGCCAGGTCTGCCTATGAACGTCGAAAAGAAACAGCGAAAGGGAGTCGGCCGATCTGCCCAGGATTAAGCTCCCATCCGGCGCCCATCTTGGCATCCAAAGCCCGTCAGATTCCGGGAGCTCGGCTAAATGATGTGTCACGAGATCGAACGAGTAGATGCCCAGAGCCGCCTGCCGATCAAAAACGGGGAAGTGGCTGAAGACGAGCGTGTGTCCATCGGGGGACCAGTTGGGATCAATCTCGTTCCACGGCTCATCGACCACTGCCAGGGGCGAGCCGCCGTTTGCACGCAGAAGGAAAAGCTTGAACGGCTTCCCCGGCGAAGCATCGAAAAAGGCAATCCGCGTCGAATCCGGAGACCATCGCGGCGCCGTCGGCTGCATCGCCGGTCCGGTCAGTTGGAGACAATGGTCGCCTTGAACGTTGCAGCGCCAGAGCAGATGGTCCGGAAAACTGACATAGGCTATCCACTTTCCGTCCCGTGAGAAGTCAATAAATTCGGCCGATACGCCATTGAGGTAAGGAACGAACTGCTTCAATCTGGCGTCGTACCTGTTCAACTCTCCGCGGAGCTGCTGACCGATCATGTACAGCTTACGTCCATCGGGACTCATTTCCGGCGCAAGAGAATTGATTGGTCCTGCCGTCAGCTGAATGGGCTCCCGTGGCTCGCGGTCGATCAGGCCCGAAGGCTCGGGAAGCGCCCATAAATCCGTCCTGCCATCGCGAGTAGATTGGAAAACGTACCAGCGGCCATCCGAACGCCATCGCCCGCAGCACTCGGCCGGAACCGGCTTCTATCCGTTGGGAGTTGGTGCATAGATGTCCCATCTCTTGCGACCTCCCAAAGGGACGAACGAAGCGTCCTTGTGTCCATCACCGTCATGCGCAACCGCTTTCCGTCAGGCGACCAACGAATGGACGATGCGGTTCCGGACAATTGAGCAATCTTTCGTTGGTCGGTACCATCGCTGTTAGCCACGTACAGAGCGTTGTTCCAGCCGATGGCAA
The DNA here is from genome assembly GCA_963830325.1 of uncultured Acidobacteriaceae bacterium. Classification (GTDB taxonomy): domain Bacteria; phylum Acidobacteriota; class Terriglobia; order Terriglobales; family Acidobacteriaceae; genus PALSA-350. Next base: position 98,509 of record CAWHMV010000014.1, on the reverse strand, counting down.
TCTTCTGACCGTCTGGAGCGAACGCGGCGGCATCTGCGAAGAGATCGCCAATTCGCTGGACATTTCCGGAAGGCAACGAAATGCTCCACAGAGCCGACTCGTTTAACCCCGCCTTCTCTCCCATTGAAGCGCCCGGATCAGGTCCGAACGATGCGGCCAGCAGTTCGCTTCCGTTCGATGAGATATCCATCAATCGGGGAGACTGGAGAGCGCTAGCGAGAGTGGACGCCTCTCCACCGTCGAACGATGTCTGAGAGATGCTTCGATGATTCAGGTTCCCGGAGACGAAATAGATGCGAACGCCGTCCGAGAGCAGCGGCCCTTGTTTCGGCAGGCCGTCATGCGTGATTGCCATGTAATTGGAGACTCGTAGGACCTTCCGGGAATGACGGATGCTCCAGACGACAAGGCCGACGCCTAACAGGGCTGCTATACCGGCGAGCAGTGTCCATCGGATGGTCTTCGAGCGGATTGTCTTCGCGGTTGATGCGGGCGCCTGAGGTGGCACGGCTGGCCGTGTGGGCTCAGCCAGGAATCGGTACCCCCGTTTGCTGATCGTCTGGACAAAGTGGGGGCTCGACGAGTCGTCGCCTAGAACTTGTCGTATCTTTCGGACGGCGGTGTTGATTGCGTTTTCGGTATCAACGTTGATCTCATCTCCCCAAAGCTCTTGAATGATCTCCTCTCTCCTGACCAGTTCGCCAGGCCGGCTGGCCAGCAAAATCAGGAGTTCCATCGGGATCCGCTCGAGCTTCAGCTCCGAGCCCGACCGCCGCAACCGGTGGTTACGGACGTCGAGTTCGAATTCTTCGAACTGTAGCACGCTGGAATTCAGGTGAACCCCCATCGCCCCTCGGGTGAGCCGGCAATGTTCTGGACTCGAAAATACCCCAACCCACGGCTAAAGGAAAAATACAGGTTTCTACACATTATCTCCATTGCCAACAAAATCAGGCGCATAGGAAGATGTGCTGGCTTGGCATTGATCCACGTTGCCCGGGTTTCCCCGGAGGTCAGTTATGAAAAGGTTGAGGTTCATGTCCCAGGTTGTGTTTCTGCTGGTGGTCATCGTGAGTGGGTTCCGGCTGTTCTCGCACGCTCAAGCCCAGCAGCGACGCTCAACTTTCGTGCCTTCGGTTCCTCGAGTGTGGGAAGACGAAGCGATCTCGACTCTTGAACTACCGCTCGCAGACCCTGTGGGGTCGCCCAAGCACATTTCGTCCGACTACTACTATCGAATTCCCATTCGCCCCATTTACAAGAGCTACGCGGTCTACGCTCCGGGGCATGAACCACCAAATTATATGGAGTGGCTCAAGCAACAGGCTCCTGAGGTCCTGTGGGAAGAATCAGGTCACAAGCCCGATCTCAGCTCTAAGGAAGACTGGATCGCGGCCGGACGAATCGTCTTCAACACGCCGATCTATTTCAGAACGCACCGGATCGCCAGCACGAACGACGTACGAGATCCAAAGTGGTATCAGGCGACTGGTGTTCCTGTTGCCAAGGATGGGACCGTACCGTTTGTCCGATATGTCATTCGAAAGAAGGGCGAGGTAGAACTCGGCGATTTTGCCTGCGGCTTTTGCCACACGCGAGTCATGCCGGATGGAAATCTTCTGGAGGGTGCCCAGGGGAACTTCCCGTTCGAGAAAAGCAAAGCTTGGCTCTTCCGGAGCAGGTTAGCCAGGTCCGAGGATGCTCACGAGGTGGATGCCGACCTCCGACGCCTCGACCATTCGTTGTTCGCAGCTCCATGGCAAAAGCCTGATCCATCGGCGGCAATCGACGACATGACCACGAACCAGTTGATTGCGGCGCACGAGGCCATGCCGGCGGAGGTCACAGCCCGGCATCGGAGCAGCGTGTTCTATCCCCTCCAGATCCCGGACCTTATTGGCGTGAAGGATCGCCGTTACCTCGACCACACAGGACTGCAAAAACACCGTTCTATCGCGGATCTGATGCGCTACGCTGCATTGAACCAGGGTGCCGACGATCTCGCTTCCTACGACGGATTTGTACCCGCCGATTTTCACTACTCGACGAAACGTCCGGAACCCGACGATCCGATCGCCGTCGGCGGTCGATACAGTGACGAGCAGCTTTATGCATTGGCTATGTACCTGTACGCTCTCGAACCACCGCCCAATCCGAACAAGTTCGATGCACTCGCCAATCGCGGCAAGAAGATATTTGAGAGCGAGGGGTGTGGAACCTGTCACACGCCTCCTCTTTACACCAACAACAAGCTCACGCCGGCTGAAGGCTTCCGTGTGCCTCCTGAGGCGCGAAAACAGTTCGATATCGCACCGTTCTCGTTGCGACAGATCCAAACATGACCTTAAAGACGAGACGAGGCACCGGTTATTACAAAGTGCCCTCGCTGAAGGGCGTCTGGTACCGCAGCATGTTCGGTCACAGCGGCTGGTGCGCGACTCTCGAGGATTGGTTCGATCCCAAACGCCTGGAAGACGGCTATGAGCCGACAGGTTTCAAACCTTATGGCGCCCAGAGCTATTCGGTCAAAGGTCATCCCTTTGGATTGGATTTGTCCGAAGAAGATCGCCGAGCGCTCATCGCATTCCTGAAGACTCTTTGAGCTTCCTAGAGCAATAAAGCCGGTCGTTGGCACTGTAGGGCAGCGTGGAAGCCAATTTTCGACAACATTCACCGCTCCGATTCAGTAGTCCGAAACCAGAGTGAGTGCAAGATGCAAGCAAGAATCGCAACCAAGCAGCTCTTCCCCGCGGCTATCCCGATTCGGGTGAACTTTGATCGCGATCTCGAGGTGGACAGAAAATCGCCAGAAAACTTCCAGATCGCGTTCAGGATACCAAAGCCTAGTGCGTTCAAGATGATTTCTGTTCCGGGTGGCATTGCAACCAAGCTGCTTTTCGCTCGCCAACAAATGAAGAGACCGGTTAAACAGGAGGAAATATGAAGCTACTCTGGTACTTGATCACAGCCCTTGTGGCAGGTTGCATGCTATGCGCTCGCGCGCAAACTGGCGAACAGAACACCCCATGGCAAGCCGCCCCGGAGCACCCAATCACCAACATCAACGCGCGTGCGATTGCCATAGATATTCCCGGCGCCTCAGCCGTCTCGCAGGTCGGCACGTTTCTTAACAACCCGGTCCCGCCCGCTTGCGCTCATCCGATACCTACTCAGTTCCCCTCTTATATCCGACCCGGCGCGGTGCTGGATCCCAATCGGATCTTGGTCGGTAGCCGGTCGAACTTCGGCGCTCCGCTGGCCATCGGTACCGGGACGGAGGGTTCGTTACTGTCGATCGATCCAAGCGGGACGGACATCCTCAGAATCCCGCGGAAGTTCGCAGAGAGCGGCGATCAATCCTCAACCCTTGGGGGCGCGGTTCAGATGTTCAGCGCCAACAGCCCCTACTGGTCCAACAGTGTTCATAACAGTAGTGCGAACACCAGTTCTTACACCGGGGTGAGCAACCCTCTCGGCCTGTCCAACAACAATGCGTTCGGCCGCGTATGGCCGGCGAACGCACCATTCGGCGACAACGGGGCTGGTTCATCCTCCATCCTCGATCCCACCGGGCAGCCCCTTGCCGGCGCACCGAACGCCCTGATCGGCGGACTCTATGTGGGTAGTCTGACAAACCGCGACGTTGTGACCACGCCACCCCAGGCGCAGGTCATCCCCGGCTCGTTGAGCACCGGTGCGGTGGGAACGGCGCTGCTCGGCCCATCCCCAGATGGTACCTGCAAAGCGGTATTTTCCGTGGTCACCGCCGACGGCGCCATCGTCCAGGAAGACACGCTCAAGGGGCTCGATGGTCTGGTCCCGGCAGGCACCATTGAGCCGCTCCTTGGTCGTAACTGGGATGCTCCAAATCATGCTGTAGAGCCTCGTCTCGGGGTGCTGATGAACCCTTACACTGCGGAGCCCGGTCAGTCGTGGCAATTGTTCATCAGCGAGCCATTCGACAACACCATTGCCGTGGTCAACCTCGTCGTTGCCGGAACCGCACCCAACCAGGTCTTTGGGTTAGGTTCTATAAGTCGCATCAGCTCGGATTCGCTGAAATTCCCGGTAGACCTCACACCCGTTCGGCGAGACGTAGATGACGCCAACTGGGCGAGCAACACAACCCTGGATGATGGCTCAGACTTCTACGTCGTCAATCGGGGCAACAATACCATCGTGCGCATGGGTCAGGATGGAGACGTGGTAGCCATCCGCCGTGTCACCGTCAACAACCGGCCGCTGGACGACGTGAGCCTTAACGGAGTCGCCATCTCGACAGACGGTCAGACGATCTATGTGACCTTCGTGGGTCCGAGCCAACAACAGGGCGGCGTGCTCGCTGTGCCGGCGTTCTGATATTCGAAGAATTCGTCGTTAGACGGGACGGCCACTTCGGGAAAACGGAACTTCGAACTGGGGCCAAGCAAATCTCAAATTTTTTGCAAAAGGAGCTTTCCCGTGAAAAACCATGTGAGACGGCTACGCACGAAATTGTGGAGGCCATCGGCGCAGCTCCGGCGCACCTCAGGTCAGTTTCGCCCAGCTTGTGATCGAAGCAGCTTGGCAAAAGCATCTATGCAAGCTTGCTGCGGATGAGTGCGAAGCCACACGGCATTCCATGTTCGATGCAGGCCGCCGCGGCCAATCTTGACCGGAATTAACGCACCATTGCGAAAAGAATCTGCAACTGTCCAGTGCGCAACAACCGCTACACCTAAACCCGCTTTTGCAAATTCGAGCATTGCCTCGGTCAGTTGGATGCCGAGTGTCTGACTCGGCAGTACTCCCGCGGGAAGCAGGACTTTCCGGATGAAGTCGGATTCCATCGGATCCGAAGAGTAGGTAAGCAGCTGGACATCCCGAAACTGCGCTAGCGAAGCTTGCCGTGATCTGGCCCATGGGTGATCGGGCGCTGCGGCAGCAATCAGCTCATCTTTGAAGAGCGCTTGATTCCATCAGCCAGAACCGTATCCGGCACTTGATCAACAGCCCACTCGTACAGCGATCACACAGATGGCATTCCCGGGCACAGCCCGATAGGAAACAGGGCAGGCCTGATTGAATTCCGCGACGCAGATGCAGCAGATCGTTCTCACGGCCGAATATCCGGCCATCTTGCTGTGGTTATGAAACGAAATCCCGGCGAGTAACACTATGTCAACAGGGTTTATTCAGTTGGAATTCTCAACGATTCCTGCATATCTGTGCGCGGAATGGTCGATTGCTAAGTCCGAGCTCTTCTCTGGCGCTCTTCTCACTGATTAATTCATGTCTATGGAGGACAACAAAATGAGTGATCCGACTAAGCCTAACGCGTCCATCTCGCTGCCCGAGGGTTTCCGCTTTGGCGAGGTTCCTTCGGGCGCCCCCGAATTTGAAGCTCTTGCAGCCGGACTCGCCCCAGCCGACCCGCCGCTGGGGCCGCTGGTCGCCTTCGTTCGTGAGTTCGTAGGGAATGGGTTCAATACGATCTTCCGGCCTGACAGCGTCCAGACCCCAACCAAGTTGCCCGTAACTCCTCCGCCTCCGCCGGCGGGTATTGACAACATTCTCGAATTGAACCTGACTACCGAAAGCCTCGCCTTTTCGCAAAGCCTGGGCACGGTTCCGAATCGGGGAACTTCTCCGCAGGGCGACATCAAACTCAATGGCGTCCCCTACCTGCAGACGATAACGGACGTCACCAGCGGTGTCGGCATCCATGTTGAGCCCGGGTTGTGGATGGCGGTACCGAAAACCAGCGCTCCCGCCGAAGGGCCGACGCTCGTACGCATGGCTTCCATCCCGCACGGCACAACGATCACGGCGCAGGGCACCTCCAAACAGATCGCTGGGAAGCCGATGATCCCAGCGGTGAACATCACCCCCTTCATCGTTGGAAAAACTCAGGCGACAGGTCCGGTGCCGTTTCCCAGCCAAACCGCCACCGACAAGAATACATTTCGGATCCCGCAGGATCTGACTACGTTCATCGCCGCTAATACCATCACCCCGGCCATCCTGACCGACCCGAATACCGTGCTTCGAGACCGCATCGCCCCACAAACGATCACCGAAACGTCGCAGATATCTATCTCGACCCATCCGTCGGTTCCACTCTTTGGCGGCGGTACGGACAACATCGCTTTTCTGGAAGGTGACCCGGCTTCTACCAAGCCGAATGCCCAGGCCTTTCAAATGGACGCGACGTTTTGGATCGAAACGGTTGAGGAAACCATTACGGTGCCGATCTTCACGCCCGGGGATCCTCAGTTGACGATCAAAGGGGCAGCGCAGTTTGCTGGGCAATTCGTGCCGTCGTTCCTGGTGCAACCGACCACGGCGATCACGGCGCCACGTCCCATCAAGGTTACTTTCACGCAGATTCAGTATTCGCAGGTCGTCATGCTGAAGTTTAATGGCCTAAATTGGCCACACGCTTCGGTGGCTACATTGGTGCCCAAGGATCCCATCCCAGTTCCCGCATCGGCTTTGGCGTGAAGGAAGCAGTCTACTGAGCTGTGGGCGACGATTCCATGGCCAACTCGATCGAAGCAGCATTGATGACTCTAACCGTAAACTAAAGGCCATGCTGCGCCGTGGTCCAGGCCGATGGATGGTCGTGGAGGTCGTTCTCGTTTGCAGCTCTGTCCTGGCCGGCGGACAGACGCCCGCCACCCGCCGCGCAATCAACCTCATCGTCGTAGACGAGAATGGGTTGCCGGTCTCCGGCGCCGAGGTCACCCTCTCTGAGCCGGCTCTGTCCCCGATGCAGTGCCGGACAGACTTCGCCGGACGCTGCGCCTTCGCCCTGCAAAACGACTTACCCTACCAGCTTCGCGTGGAGAAGCTGGGCTTTTATGAGGCGGTGGACAACCAGGCCGACGCTCATCTCCAGTCCGTGGAAGTGAAGCTGGCCCATGAGCAGATAGTGCGCCAGGAGGTGGATGTCGTCCCCTCCCCAGGCGGCATCGATCTCGAACAGATCTCCGACAAAAGCACCTTCGATACACCGGCCATCGTCAACCTGCCGTATCCGACTTCGCGCGACATCCGCAATCTGCTGCCCTTCACCCCCGGCGTGGTGCAGGATGGAACGGGGCAGATTCATGTTGCCGGCTCGGAAACCTACGCCACCCTCGATCTGCTGGATGGATTCGACATCCGCTCCCCTGCCAGCGGCCAACTCGCCCTGCGGGTCAGCGCGGATGCGGTGCGCTCGATCGATACCGAGACCACCCGCTATCCGGTTGAGTTCGGCAAGGCTACCGGGGGCGTCGTAGCTTTCTACACCGGCATGGGGGACAACAGGTTCCGCTTCAACACCACAGATTTTCTTCCCTCGTTTCGCCAGACCAACGGGCTGCGCTTCGACAAGTTCGTTCCCCGGGTCACGGCTTCCGGGCCCATCGTGCGCGACCGCGCCTGGTTCTTCGATGGTCTGGAAACGGAATACGACAACATCTATATTCAGGGGCTTCCGCCCAATGCGGATACCAACCATCTGCTGCGTGGGAGCAATCTGGCAAAAGCCCAGATAAATCTGACCCCTGCGAACATTCTCACCACCGGGCTGCTCTTCAACGACTATCATTCGCCCTACGACGGCCTCTCTCCCCTGATGCCGCAACAGAGCACGACCAAGCGCGATACCATCGCGTGGCTGCCTTACCTGCGCGATCAATACAGCTTCGCCGGCAGAGCTCTGCTGCAGCTTGGCCTGGGGGTAGTTCGAATCCGTGACGGTTACGAACCGCATGGAGATAACCCCTACGAAATTACCCCGGAGCAGACCCAGGGCAGCTACTTTGAAAACCTGGCCGCACACTCCGGCCGCGAGCAGGGTATGGCCACGCTGTTTCTGCCGTCGCGCCACGCTGCGGGGCGCCACGACCTGCAGGCAGGCATCGACCTCGACCACATAGAATTCGGCGAACGCGTGGCGCGCTCCCCGGTGAACTATTTGCGCGAAGACGGAACCTTGTTGCGGCGCAGCACCTTCCCGGTCCAGTCTCCGTTCCAGGCTCCGTTCACCCGGCACAATTTCGCCGCCGGCGCTTACTTCCAGGATCGTTGGCTGGCCCATCCCGGACTGCTGATCGAGCCCGGCCTGCGCTTCGACTGGGACGAAATCATACGCCGTCCGCTCTTTTCGCCGCGCCTCGCGGCCACCTATTCGCCGCCCGGGCAAGAGGGCACGACTAAGCTTTCCGCAGGCATTGGTATCTATTACGAGCACACAGAACCGGAATACTTAGAACGCGCCCTGGCCGGTATCCGTTACGACACGTACTATGCGGCCGATGGCGTCACTCCGGTGACCGGCCCGTTGCAGACCATCTTTAGCGCGAACTACGGCGCCCTTCACGAGACCCGCGCCATCAACTGGAGCATCGGCATCGAGAGAAAGCTTCCCGGCTCGATCTATGCCAAGGCGAATTTCCTTGAAAAACGTACGGCAGACGGTTTCGTTTACGCCAATCAAGCGGGGCCCTCGGCGCTGTCAGGAACCTACCTGCTGACCAACAGCCGCCAGGATCACTACACGTCCGAAGAGATCGAAGCGCGCCGCAGCTTCCGCCATGGGTACAGGCTGTTTGCTGCGTATACCCACTCCTCGGCGCGCACCAACGCCGCCCTGGACTATGTGCCCACGATCTCGTTGCTGGGCCCGCAACAAAGCGGTCCGCTGCCGTGGGACGTGCCCAACCGCGTCATCTCCTGGGGATGGCTCCCGTTGCTGTTACCAAAGCTCAAGAAGAGTTGGGATTTCGTCTACACGCTTGACTGGCAAACCGGTTTTCCCTTCGATGCGGTGAACGCCAATCAGCAGGTGGTGGGCGCGGCCGGCTCCCTGCGCTTCCCGGACTATCTTTCCTTCAGCCCCGGTCTCGAATGGCGATTCCACTTCCACGGCTCGTATTTCGGTCTGCGCGGCGTGCTGGAAAACGCCACCGCCAGCAGCAACCCCGCGGTGGTGAACAACGTAGTGGATTCGCCCCAGTTCCGCACCTTTAGCGAATTCCCTGGCCGCGCGCTGACGGCGCGCATACGGTTGATCACTTCGCGCTAAGCAGCCGTGGACAGGACGGACAACGTGTCTTGCTCGGTCAGGACGTGGTGGATTTCTCGCTCAAAGTCGAGAGCTATACTTCGGTGTTGAACTGAGTCCGAGAAACTAACTGATCCCTGGTATCGTCAAAATAAGTGTGGGCTCCAGGTGAAACCGGTGCGCCGACAAAGGTTTGCAGCGATTCTGACTTTCGTCGTCCTTTCGGCAGTCCTCAGCCGATCCCTCGCCGAACAACAATCCAGCAACGGAACGCCGTCGTCTCAGCCCGCATACACTCTCCAGCAAGGCACGCGCATCGTCCTTACAGACGTAACGGTCACTGACGAGAGCGGGAACCCTGTACACGGTTTACCGGCTTCCGCCTTCCATGTTTTCGACAACAAAAAGCCACAGGCCATAGCATCGTTTGAAGAGCATGCTGGTTTGCCGGCCGTGAAACTGGTCCCCACTTCGGGCGGCGTGTTCACAAACGATTACCTTCTGCATCTGCCGCCGGTACTCAATGTCATCGTCATCGACATTGCGAACATTCAGATCGCCGACCAAATGTGGCTCAACTATCAACTCGACCGCTTTCTGAATAATCTTCCGCCGGACCAACTGCTGGCAATTTACCTGCGTGCGGGCTCGGGTTGCTTTCTCGTTCAGGACTTCACTACCGACCGACGGCTTCTGATTGCGGGGCTGCACAAGGCCATTCCTCGTTTTCCACCTTTAGGCCGTGAATACCTGAGCGATATCGATACCCTGCACCAGATTTCTGGTTACCTCAGCCGCTTGCCGGGCCGTAAGAATGTCCTGTGGTTTTCTGGTGGGTCCACGGCATTTCTCAGACCGGATGGCGCTGTGTTTCAGGATCAAGCCGCAATGCGGGCGGTTTACGATGAACTGGAGCAGGAGCGCATCGCCGTCTACCCTATTGACGCTCGCGGACTCACCGTTCACGATGGACTGCAGATGACTGGGCAGCACGGCATGATGGAAGATGCGGCGCAGGCCACAGGCGGCCGAGCTTTCTACAACAACAACGGTCTATCGCAGATCGCCTTCCATCTTGTGAATACCTCCGGCAGCTTCTACACGCTTACCTATTCGCCGCCGAATTTCCACTTCGACAATAAGTGGCACAAGGTCCGCGTCAAGCTCGATGGCAGTTCCTACCGGCTCACCTATCGACACGGATATTTCGCCGACGCACAAATCAGTAATGGGCAGAAGGCCGCACAACCGGGAAAGACCCTTCGCGACAGCGGGGACAAGGTAGAAGATCGGTCACGAACCAATCCCATCATCTTTCAAGCGGCGGTCCTGCCGGCGTCAGACTCTCGCCTGGCGTCACTGCAACCGGATTCGGTGATTGTTCCCCATCCGCAGAAGAAAAAGGGACCGGTGTCGTTATCCGTACGGTATTCGTTGCCTATCGACGGGCTTACCGGGCAAACCGTCGAGGGTAAGGACAAGTTTGCCTTCCAACTGGCGGCCATCGCGATCAATCGCGATGGCAATTCGACCGAACGTAATTTCGAGCAAGTGACTCTGTCTTACGATCAAGACTCCTTCCGTCACCGCTCGCGCGCCCCGATTGTCATTGATCTGCAGCTCAGCCTGGCAAAAGATGATGAGTATCTGCTCCTGGCGGTTTGGGACCCCTCGAGTGGACGCCTTGGCACTTTACAAATGCCGTTGCCAGATCCCTCCACTCGTCGGGGAGCACCAGGCGCCAGGCAAAGACTGATTTCCAAGTGACTCCAACTCGCTACCACTTCATGCCCCGACCCAATTTGAACAGAAGCGGGATATTGGCCGAACGTCTCGCGCACCTTGTCATGACCAGACCTGCACTGGGGGTGAATGCGGATCGCGGGTCAGCGGTCATCCCGACTAAAGCCGTGTAAGTTCAGCATCACTAACAGTTCGGTGAGAGACAGGAATTCGTGGTCTGTCACCGGGTTTGTCGTCTGTCGTGAATAGTCGACGACGTGGGGAACTTCCCGTCCACGCCTTTCTCCCGCGCCTTTGTCCACGCCTTTCTCGTGGTAGAGTCATCCGTGAAGCACGAGAGGATGATATGCGCCTTAAAACGCTGGCCGCGATCGTCTCGTTTTTCTTATTGACCTTGAACGATGGCGCGCGCGCGCAACAATCTGAGAGGTCCGTGGATACCTCCCCTGCGTGGAATGACAATTCTCTCATCGCTGTTCAGAAAAAGGGCGGAAACCCCACTCGTTCGGGCGACGTCAAGATCGAGTTCTATGGACACGATGCATTCAAGGTCACATCGCCGGCTGGTTTGACCGTTCTGACCGATCCTTGGGGAAATGATTCAACAGGTCTTTACCCAAAGTGGTTCCTGCGCGAGTTTCCCGCCATCCGGATCGATATAGTTCTCTCCACTCACGCTCATTTCGACCACGATGCTGTGGGGCGCCCGAAAGGACTGATGGTTCTCGAACGTTTGGTGGGACAGTTCAAGCTCGGCGATATCGAAATAACGGGCCTGGCGGACAAGCACAAATGTGAAGCGACGCCTGCTGATAAGCCGGAGAGTGCCTCCGCAGATCTCCATGTAGAGACTTGTCCGCCGAACAACGTGATTGCGTTCGATAACGCGATTGAGCTCATTGAGACAGGAGGATTGCGGATTGCCATCTGGGGCGACAATCGTGCGACTCCTGATTCCTTTCTCGATCAGTACTTGAAAAATGTTGACGTGCTCATTCTGCCCATCGAGTCAATACTCACGCGCGCTGAGGTCGATGCAATTGTCGGGAAATATGATCCTAAGACTGTAATTCCAGCCCACTATTATGTCACTGGTTTGACGACCGACGTCTCGGGTTTGGAGTCGGCCGATGGATGGGTGGATTACCAAGAGAAGATTCATCATGCGGATGTTCGTCGCCTCGATCGTGCGGATTTGACGCTGAATGCCGCCGAGCTGAAGGGGTCCCATCACAGGGTCTATTACTTCGGGAACCACTTTGAGGAAAAATAGCGATTCCCATCCTTACCTCTCGAGATGCGCTTGCGCAGTTGCCTATGCGTGGAAATCTATCCTGACCGTGTTGCTCCACTGGAAGCCTGTGAGGTCGGCGTGATTCGGCCATTGTAATCTATAGGTTACATCGCTGACCAGACCTGCTCAGTGCGCAAGGGCCACGGCGACTACAAGGGTCCGATCTCAGCGAACGCTGTTAAATTAAGAGCAAGACTATGTTCCATCCCACAGATGATCTTCGTATTCGATCGACCAAAGTCGTCCTCCCCCCCGTTTTTCTTGAAGAAGAGTTGCCGCTGACGGAGCGGGCTTCCTCGACTGTGTTTCAAGCACGGAATGAGATTGTCCACATCCTGAAAGGCAGCGATCCTCGCCTGATCGTTGTTGTCGGCCCCTGCTCTATTCACGACACCAAAGCGGCGCGTGAATACGCGGGTTTGCTGAAGAGCGCAATTGCCGAGTTCTCGCCTGAGCTTCGCATCGTCATGCGAGTCTATTTTGAGAAGCCGCGCACCACGCTCGGCTGGAAGGGGTTGATCAACGATCCGCATCTCGATGAATCGTTTCGCATCAACGACGGCTTGAGGCTGGCGCGGCACCTGCTGCTGGATCTTGCCGAGATGGGCGTTCCCGCCGGGACCGAGTTTCTCGACATGATCTCACCGCAGTATGTCGCCTCGCTCGTGAGTTGGGGCGCGATTGGCGCGCGCACGACTGAGAGCCAGGTGCATCGGCAGCTCTCGTCGGGGCTGTCGTGCCCGGTTGGCTTCAAGAACGGAACCTCGGGCAACGTGCAAATTGCGATTGAGGCGATCATCTCCGCGGCGAATCCCCATACCTTCCTCGGGCACTCGAAGACGGGGCAATCGGCGATTCTGTTTACGGCGGGCAATCCGGACTGTCACCTCATCCTGCGCGGCGGCCGTCAGACGACGAATTACGACGCTGCCGCCGTGGCGCAGACCGCAGAGCAGATGGAGAAAGCCGGCATCCCGCCGCGTATCATGATCGACTGCAGCCACGCCAACAGCCATAAGGACCACACTCGTCAAGGCTTCGTGTGCCGCGATGTCGCCGCACAGATCGCCGCGGGAGACCGCCGCATCCTCGGGGTCATGATCGAGAGCAATCTGGTCGCGGGAGCGCAGAAATTCGTGCCCGGCAAGCCACTGGTCTATGGACAGAGCATCACCGATGGCTGCATCGATTGGAGCGAAACCCATGGACTGCTCACAGAGCTGGCCGCGGCCGTTCGCTCGGCCCGGCTAACCGGGACAAGTTTTGGGGACGGAGTAACCACTGATCCCAGCCTCGGCCCAGTCGACGCCCAATGCTAGAAGAACCAGACCGAAACTTGTTCTGGCCCAAGGAACGAACGGAACGACACCGACAGGCGGGAGATGTCCCGCCTGGTCCGCAAACTCTTAATGATGGAGGTTATCCATTCCGTCCTCCGTCCCGCAAATTCTCGTTCCCTCCCTGGATTTCACGCAGCCAGGGTTTTCCGATAGAAAAGAGCGAAGAATGCCAGGACTAGCAGTCCGACGGCAATGATCAGATTGATCTTCGTGACGTCTCGCTTTTTTTCGTGGTGTTCCCAGCCAACCCACTGAAAAGCTGACTCCAAGGTTCGGATGTACATTCCTATTTGCTCGATGTGCTTGCTCATCGCCCTCGTACGGACGACGATGGCTATGCTCAGGAGGACGGGTACCAACCACAAAAGGGCATTCTTCTCATGGTTCACAATGAGCCAGGCCCATATGATTCCGGAGGAGATGACCGCATACCGTTCCTCGGTGCGCGATTCGATCATGTGTTGGTCAATTTCCTTACGAAGGCCCCTGTATTCTTCGATCAGAAACGACGCTTGGTCTTCCACACGCGGCATGAGATGTTGCTCCAATCTCTTGTAGTATCGTGACGCCCGTTAGCTCCTAATCTTAAGGCGATCCGAAGGAGACAAAACAGCCGGTCGTTTCGTACACCACCATTGTGACTGGAAAACTCAAGTCGTTACATATATGAGCCGCAGCCACGGATGAATTTCCCGCGAGCGCTTGGCAGCGTGCATCGCCCTCCCATGCAGTGTGATTCGGCGCATATCCGAGCCTACAAGGAGTTCCCTTTCCCCAAAACTCCTGTGGGTTACGTTTCGACTGGTCCCCAGATTTCACAGCCCATGTCTTGTCTGTCAGTGCTTTTTCCAAATCCCTCATTGATCTGTATAATCCATCTGCCTCAGCACACGCACATTCCCTCTCCGTCTGTCGGACGTTGCAGATTCGCTTCGAGAGGCCCAGGAGATCAACCCCGTGAAAGTTCCGTTGAGGCTGCGCCTCTACCTGTTCGTTGCGATTGCCATCCCCGCATTCACTATGCCGTCTGAGGCGCAGAACAACATCGAGAGCACCGAATGGAGCAACTGGAAGTTCGACCCGGAACTCAGCTACCTGCCTCAATCCAAGTAGCAACGACAAGCTTAGCGAATAACCCCAAGTGCAAAGGAGACAAATATGCCGATGATAATCTTAACAGCGCAGGTTCAAGACCCTGTGAAGTGGGAAGCAGGCTTCCGGACGCATGGCGACCTGTTCCGGAAGACGTATGCCCTCCGCTCACCGGTCCATTACACGATCGCAGGGAACGAAGTTGCGATCTGCATGGAGGCAGAGGACCTGAAGTCGTTTAAGCAAGCCATGGAGTCGCAGGCGACGATAGAAGCCATGGCCTCTGACGGCGTCAAGCGCGAAACCGTGAAGACGTTTGTCCTGGACAAGGAAATGAAGTTGTAGAACGGCGATCATGCAGGCCCGGCCGGGATAACTTGAAGTCCCGGCCTCGCAAACACACAGCTGTTGACTTGGCAGCAAATGTGACGGATGGGTCAAGACTGGGATTGCCGAAGAAAACCTCGGGAGAACGACCAAAGGAGCCAGCGAAGTTGGGGAGTATCAAGGAATCCCCTACGGACAGAGTGCGACTTTTCCTAAGACGAAATCAGGAAGTACCCGCTTCCGCGTCTGTACGACTACTCACTATAAAGACCAATAGGTCGAAAAGCGCGACAAATCGCCTATGTGAAGGCGACACGCATTCGTAACTACGGTTGTCTCCCGATGCCTGGCAAAGGCTGCTTGATTCGATTCAAACAATCAAATCTGACCACCGACCTCGTGTTCGCCTCGAGAGCCGAGATCCACGGTGAGCATCTTGTCTTCCTCCGTGCAGACGGAAGCCTTGCTGCACTGTTCTTCCTGGAGTTGTCAAAGCTGGTCAGAAATCGAATTTCAGAGCAATTAGGCATCGTGCGTGTAATCCCTGAGATACGTCTTTCCAATCGTCTGGCGAACTCAGCGCGGAAAGAGATGACTGCGCCCTATCTGTCTCGAGAAACGTACCTCGGCGGCTAAAGCCGTCAAGCGTGTAGACCATTTACGGCACGGGTGAACCCGTGCCCTTCGTTCGGAACCACCTTCCGCTGGTCGTCTCTCACAGATCTGTCAGACAACCCCCCAATGGGTCAGCTGCGACCGTATACGCCTCGCCAATATTACCAACGAGACGTGAGCATATAGATACAAATCGCCCTGGCAACGCGGTCTTCATCGTCGTCGTCGTTCCCGCCCGCTATGCTGACCGATAGATGATCCCGCCGAGGCTCGCCAGGTCCACGGAAGCCAAGCTTTCGCTCGCCACATCCTTCCGTCCTCATCCGGGTTCTATCGAACAGGGTGCTTCTCTGCCGCGACGGGGAAGCCTAGGGAGAACGTCATGACCCGCTCGCTTATCTCGCACCTTTTGGTCACCACTCGCCGCAACCGCACACGGCTTTGCAGTCTGATGGGAATGCTTCTCCTCGCCGGCCCTTTGCTCCATGCGCAGAACGATAACGGTTCTGATCCACCCAACCGGGTCGCTCGCATCTCTGTGATTCAGGGCAACGTCTCACTCGAGCCAAACGGGGTCGACGCCTTCTCCCAGGCCGAGATCAACTATCCGCTCACCAGTGGGGGCCGCGTTTACGCCGACAACAACTCCTTTGCCGAACTGCAGACCGCGGGCCTCGCAGTCCGCCTGGGCAATGGAGCGGATGTCACGCTCTCTTCGCTTACCGACAACATCGCCCAGTTCGGGCTGGCCCAGGGCTCGATCCGCGTCCGCACCCGCTCCCTCTACGCCTTCAACGGCCAGCCCGGAACGGTCGAGGTCGACACCCCGAACGGCGCGATTCTCGTTGATCAGCCCGGCGATATCCGCGTCGACTCCTACCCGCAGGACGACACCACTGTCGTCACTATCTCCTCGGGCGCGGTCGAAGTGACTGGCCAGAATCTCGATCAACAACTTGGCCCCAACCAGTCCCTGCGGCTCGCCGGATCGAACCCCGTCTACGCCGAGCAGGTTCGGCTGCTGCCCCCCGACTCCCTGGACCAGTTCGATGAGCAACGCGAGCATCGCCGCGAACGCGCCTCCGCCTACCAATACGTATCGCCTGACATGATCGGCGCCGCCGACCTCGACGACTATGGCGATTGGCAGCCGGCCAATCAGGACAATCAAGGTTACGGAGCCGTGTGGTATCCGCGCAGCGTACCCGTTGGTTGGACGCCCTACTCGAACGGCCATTGGGCCTGGGTCGCCCCCTGGGGCTGGACGTGGGTTGAGGCCGAGCCGTGGGGCTTTGCGCCTTTCCACTACGGACGTTGGGCCAACTTTGGCGGACGCTGGGGCTGGGTCCCAGGACCGCCGCCGGCAGCCTTTGGCGGCGAAGTCCGCCCCATCTATTCACCCGCACTGGTAGCCTTTGTGGGCGGAGGAGGTGGCGGCCTTTCCATCTCCATCGGCGCTATCGCGGCGTGGTTCCCGCTCGGCCCACGCGAAGCTTATCAGCCCTGGTATCACGCCAGCCCGGCCTACTGTAACCGCGTGAACGTAACCAATATCTACACCACCAACGTGACTGAGGTCCACAACACCTACATCAACAGGACGGTCAACGTTTATAACACCACCAATGTTACAAACATCACTTATGTCAACCGCAGCGTTGCGACGGTGGTGGTGCCGCAGCGTGCGCTTGCTTCTGGCCAGCCGATTGCACAGGCGCAGCGCATCCAGCTCACGCCGCAGGTTCGTGCCCAGCTAAGCGCCGCGCCCATCGTTCCGCACCCGCTGGTCACTCCGGCAACCGCGATTGTGGCGGTGAAGGCCCCGGCCCGCGCTGTTCCTCCTATCCAGGCTCGCCCGGTGGTCGAAACCCGGCAGGGTTTTGAGCGCGCGGGGGCGCCGGGAACGCCGGTCCGCGCACCTCAGCCTGCGTTTGGGGTCAACCGTCCTGCGGGGCAGCCCGCACCCGTGATGACACAGCCGATAAACCGCGCCGCCTTCCCGCAACAGCGCCAGGCGCAGGTCATTACTCCAGCACAGATGGCTCCAGCAAAGACGGCTCCAGCGCCCACCACGCGTCCAGTTCCTGCGGCGGAGGCTCCGGCAAACCGGCCTGCTTCGGCGATCGCCCCCGCGCGTCCACCAGTGGTCTCGCAACCCGCGATCGAGCACCCAGCACAGGTTGCACAGCCCGAGCCGGTCCGCGGCAATGTGCCCCAACCGGCTCCCCCTCGCACGCAGCCGGTTGCGTCCCAGTTCGAGCGGCCAGCGCCGCGGCCGCCCGACCAGCCCCGCCCGCTGATCAATAAAACCCCACCCGCGCCGGTTCAGCCGCCTTTCGCCGAGCAGAGGCGCGCGATTCAATCGGTCGACCCCGGTCGACCCCTGGGCCCTCAACAAGTGGAGAACCTTCGCAATGGCCGTCCAGCTGGTGCAGCGCAACAGCCTGAAGCACCGCACGCGATTCCGGCGCCTCACTTGAATTCGGCCCCACCACCCGGCAAACCTCAACCAAAGCAGCCCAACGAAAAGGAGCCTCCACAGCCCCGCGGCTGAGGGCTTGTGCGCAGCGTGCGGATAACAAGGCGTATCTGGTTGCAGGCTGAAAAGGAGACCAGACCGGAATGACCCCTGGAAAAAACGATATAGGTAGAGACTAGATCCACTCTGGATGCATCATCCGGATTGCTGAATTTTTTTCCAACCGGTTGCTCAAGTCCTTCTCCCGCAATCCTTTTACCGGACAGGGACCACCCGGTTCCGCCCGGGTAGCCGTTCGGATACTCGTCTGCCGCAACCGAGGCAGCGGCTGGCGCGTACGTTGTTGGAAAACAACGAGGACAACCGCTGAGGACGTGGTTTGCGCGTTTGGCCCGCTGCATGCAGTATGTCACCGCGTCAGGGCAAGCTTCCAGTAAAGCTGCTGAGAGTTTGAGAAGACAACTTCGGTCTGGGTTCCACCGTAAGGAGCATGTTATGAAATGCAACTCGATCCACCCTTCATCGCTGGTGCTCCTACCGCTTCCGCTCACTGCCGACGGAGTCTACGCGCAATCCTGCGTTAAGGCCTCTGTGCCGTTTGCCTTCCAGGTAAGTACGCAGCAACTACCCGCCGGAACCTACAGGATCGAGAAAGAGACCGGCAGCGATTTCGTCATGTTACAGAACCTCAGGACCGGGGCTTCCGTGATCGCGTTGGGCAGAAGCGGGCTATGCGGAAAAAAGATTCGCAAACTGATCTTTCACTATGTCGGCGGCCAGTACTTTCTGTACCAGATTTGGGGAGTTGCGGGCAATGGCGGGATGGCGGTCCTAGCCTCCAATCTGGAAAATTAGGATGCGGGCAACCATAGGCCCCGTAAACGCTGTGGTCAAGATGCAGTACCGTCTTCTGTGCGACAATCCGCTAACCGACTTTGACTCATCCGCGCGTGATGCCCGAGGCCCCGAGCCAGCGACGATTCCTTATTGCCATGATGCTGTTTGTCATCGTGGTGATCAATTACCTCGATCGCAGCAACATTTCCATCGTGGGACCGGAACTCTCACGCACGCTGAACCTGACGCCGGTCAAGCTGGGCATAGTTCTGTCTGGCTTCGGCTGGACCTACGTCGCGCTGCAGATCCCCTGCGGATGGCTGGTCGACCGCGTGCATCCGCGCTATCTCTTTGGCTGCATCCTGGGCCTGTGGTCGCTGGCGACCCTGTCGCTGGGGCTGGCCACCGGCTTCGTGGGCCTGTTGCTTCTCCGCCTGGCGGTGGGCGCATTTGAAGCGCCCGCCTACCCGATCAACAATCGCGTGGTCACCACCTGGTTCGGGGAAGACGAGCGCGCCGGCGCCATCGCGGTCTACACCTCCGGCCAGTACGTGGGCCTCGGATTTCTGACCCCATTGTTGTCCTGGATTGACCTCTCGTATGGGTGGAGAGCGGTCTTTGCCGTCACCGGAGCGGTGGGGCTCACCTGGGCCGTCGTCTGGTACTTGCTTTATCGCGATCCGGCAGAGTTCGGCGGAGTCAACCAGGCTGAGATCGATCACATCGCGGCGCGCGGAGGCATTCCCGACCTGAGCCAGCGCATCCGCCAGCAGAAGAGAATCCTCGCCTGGGCGGACTGGAAGATTGTGCTGGGAAGGCGAAAATTGTGGGGCATTTACCTCGGGCAGTTCGGAATCAACGCGACGCAATGGTTCTTCCTGACCTGGTTCCCGACCTACATGGTCACCTACCGTCACGTGAACTTCGCGAAGTCAGGACTGCTGGAGGCACTGCCGTTCCTGGGCGCCTTTGCCGGCGTGCTCCTGGGAGGCTTTGTTTCTGACGGCCTGCTGCGGAAAGGAAGCTCACTGACCATG
This sequence comes from uncultured Acidobacteriaceae bacterium, assembly GCA_963830325.1. GTDB lineage: Bacteria > Acidobacteriota > Terriglobia > Terriglobales > Acidobacteriaceae > PALSA-350. The sequence continues at coordinate 78,711 of CAWHMV010000014.1, read as the reverse complement.
GCGCGCAAGCTGCCGATTATCGTGGGCATGCTGCTTTCGAGCTCTATCGTGGTGGCGAATTACGTGAACGATCCGCTTGCCATCAGCGCCTGCCTCACCTTTGCCTTCTTCGGCTGCGGCTTCGGGTCCATCACCTGGTCGCTGGTCTCGGCGATCGCCCCGGAGCGCCTGATCGGCCTGACCGGCGGGGTGTTCAACTTCATCGGCAATCTGGCCGCAATCGTGGTGCCACTGGCCATTGGTTTTTTGATCAGGGGGAACGATTTCACGCGGCCGCTGATTGCCGTTTCTGCCATGGCTCTGATTGGGGCTGGGTCGTACATTTTTTTGGTTGGGAAGATCGAGCGCGTCGGTGAAAAGGGCCAGTAGCGATTACCATACCGAGCAGCGTTCGCTTTCCACCCTCACCATCGCATCGCCCGGCTTGCACGGGAAGGCCTGCTGAAACTCAGGCATGTTGCTCAGTGGCCCCAGCACCCGGTATTTTCCCGGCGGATGAGGATCGGTCGAGACGCTGAGCCGTGCCTGCGCAGGGCGCACGATAGCTCCCCGCCACTGTCCTTCGGCGAGAAGGAATGCTGGTCCGGGGTATATCCGTCGACGGTAGGTTCCGGTCCCTTGCCTTCCCGGGAGCGCTTGTAGGCGCGATAGGCCAGGTTCACCCCGCCCAGATCGCCCAGCGCTTCCCCCGTGACGAGTTTGCCCTGCAGGTCCAGGCCGGGCTCGACACTAGTACGGTTTTTTGGCCGCGTCGAGAGGGGAAGAAGATTTTTTTGGTGACCATGCGGTGCTCTGTTCTTTTCAATCACGGGAGGTGATGCTCGAACCCGGGGACTCGGTTGTCGTATACTCCGAATGCTGCTTGCTGCCATAGAGGAATTTGCCCCCGATGAGCGACGACATGAGCATGAAGCTGATCCACAGACGAACTCGTCGGACATAAATTGAGCATGGAAAATGAGATGGGCGGGTAGCCGGCCGGCTCTTCGACGAGTCTAACTTGCAGACCAGAACCAACAGTTTTATCCATCCTGAAATGCAATGAAGCAATTTGGCTGCTTTCAACTCGACACCAGAAACGAATGCCTGTGGCAAAACGGCACGCGGATCGGCCTGACTCCGAAGCCGTTTGCCGTGTTGCGCTATCTGGTCGAAAACCCGCAGAGGCTGGTGACGCACGATGAGTTGCTGGACAAACTGTGGCCCAAAACTTATGTGCAACCACAGGTGTTGCGCACTTATGTGCTGGAGCTGCGCAAGCTGCTGGGAGATAGCGTAGAAAGCCCGCGATTCATCCGAACGGTTACGGGGCGCGGGTATTGGTTCCTGGCGCAGGTCGAAGATGACGGCGGGTACGCGGCCGGCAGTCCTCACCCGCAAGCTGGGCCGCGGCCCGGACGCATCGTAGGACGGCGGCAGGAGTTCGAGCGGCTCAATGGACTGCTACGGCATGCCACCCAGGGCGATCGGCAGGTGATCTTCATCACCGGGGAAACCGGCATTGGAAAAACGGCGTTGATCGACCTGTTCTGCCGGCAATGGTGTAGCGAAGACCAGGTGTGCATTGCGCGCGGTCAATGTGTAGAAGGGTTCGCCGGTAAGGAAGCTTATTATCCCGTGATCGAAGCCCTGGGCCAGCTGTGTTCGCCGAACGAAGGCAAGAAACATGCGCACGTGATGCAGCAGAAGGCCCCGAGCTGGTATGCGCAGTTCGCTGCGCTGCACAGCGATGGTCCGGCGCCGATGGCCGCTGCGGTGCGGGGCGAGCGGATGTTGAACGAGATATGCGATGCCATCGAAGCCATGGCTTCTGAGAAAACACTGGTCTTTGTTTTCGAGGACCTGCACTGGGCTGACCTCTCGACGCTGGATTTGATCTCGGCGCTGGCGCGGCGCCGCCAGGCGGCCAGGTTGTTGCTGCTGGCGTCTTACCGGCCGGCGGAGGTGAGTTCCGGCCAGCATCCCCTGAAACGGCTAAAGCAGGATCTGGTTACGCACAAGCTGTGTGCGGATGTGTCCCTGGGTCCGCTGGAAAGGGACGCCGTGCGGGATTACCTGGTCCAGGAATTGAAGCAGGAGACGCTTCCCAAGGGGCTGGCCAGCTTCGTCCACCAGCATTGTGAGGGCAATCCCCTGTTCATGATTGCCATGCTTGAGCACCTGATCGCGCAAAGTTTTATACGGCAGGAAGCCGGTGTGTGGCAGTTGCGTTCGGCGCTGGCGGAAATCGACATGGGGGTGCCCACGGCTCTTTCCGAGATGATCGAGATGCAGATTGACCGGCTGGACGCAGCCGACCAGCGCCTGCTTGAAGCTGCGAGCTTGATCGGTGTAATTTTCCCTGCATGGGCAGCTGCGGCGGCGTTGGATGGCGATCTGGAGGACATCGAAGATCAGTATGAGAAGCTGACGCGCCGGCTGCATGTCCTCCATCCGGCAGGGCACGATGAATTGCCGGACGGGACGCAGTCCGCCTCCTATGTGTTTGCGCATGGGTTGTACCGCGAGGTGCTGCGGGCCAGGCAATCTCCGGCACGCCGCGCCAAGCGGCATTTACGGGTGGCGGAGAAGCTGGAGAAGCTGTTTGCCGGGCGTGAACTGGATGTGTCCAGCGAATTGGCCATGCACTTCGAGGCGGCGGCCGAGTGGGCGCGCGCGGCCCAGGCGCTCTGCACTGCGGCGGGGACTGCCATGCGGCGGGGGGCGCGCGATGAGGGCGTGAAGCTGACGGAACGTGCGCTGCGGCTGTTGGAGAATTTGAGCGAACCCGAGCGGCAGGCGGCAGAGAGAAAGACTCGCCAACAGATTGCAGGAGTGATGAAGCATTAACGATGTGCTTGATGCCTGATTGCTTATCCAACAGCTCGCACACCACGCGAGATAATGGATTCGTTATAGAAACGGACCGTCAAGAAGAGTTGGACGAAAACTCGACGGCAATTTGACACGTGAGGGCATGGTGCGGGGTTAGCGTGGTTCTCGGAGGAAAATCCCATGCTAATGCGCTTCAGGAACCTGGTTCTTTTGTCCACCGCCCTTTGCACTACCGCAGCTTTTGCAGCCGAACAGAAAACGGTGGATGTGCCGTTCAGCTTTGTGGCCAAAAACCACGCTTATGCAGCGGGGTCCTATACAGTCGCAGTCGACTGGACAAAGTCCGTAGTGACGCTAAGCAAAATCGGGAAGCCAAGCCAGGCGCTGATTTGGATCATGGTGCCTGCAGCCAACGGTGGCGATCCTAAGGTCAGCCTGATCTTTGATGTAGCCGGACCAGACCATGTGCTGCGAACGATCCGGTATGAGAAGTTCGCTACGCCAAACCTGGATAGGCAGCCAAAGCATAAGGTTGAGAGCACCACTACTATTGGCGAGTAGGTTCGACCCAGAACGTTCAAGGTCGATGGGCCCCTTTGGTAATACTCGCAAAGGGGCTCTCTGCTTTTTGTTCGCAACACGGACCTACCGGAGATGATTGAGAAAAGAGGGCACGTCGTGTGCGTGTACGTGGCAGTTGGAAACGGAGAAAACGGGGGTTCTCTCCTGGATCATAAGGCGATCACCAGCGATGAATCGAGCCGGTCTGCATACCTGGAGAGGGAAAACTCACGCCTGCAGCGATTGGTCGCAGAACTATTGGTCAAGAATGAGCAGTTGCGCCGGCTGTATTTGGCAACTTTGACAGTAGCCGATTGATGCATTGCCGTTCCTCCAGCGGAGAACCGCCCGTGTATATATTTGTTGGAGGCCCAGGATGGTAGATTGCCGGGAAATTCTGATGGAGGTTCATAAAATGAAGAACACGCTTGTGGCAGTTGCTCTCGCTTTCGTAGTAAGCGCGCTGCCCGCTTATACCCAGAATCAGGCGCCAAAGCCACCTGCAAGCCCATCCAAGGTTCTGTTGGATGACTGGAATGAAATTGGGCGAAAGCTAACGGCCATGGCTGAGGATTTTCCTGAGGACAAATATGATTTCAAACCAAATCCTGCCGAGCGCAGCTTTGCCGAGCAGCTGCTGCATGCGGCGAATGCGAACTACTTTTTCATCAACCCTATCCTTGGCCGGAAGGTGCCCACAGGAGATCCCAAGCGCGACCAATACAAGAGCAAGACCGAGGTAGCGGCCTTCGTGAAGAAGTCGTTCGCGGATGGCGCCGCACTCATCAAAGAAAAGGGCGACGCTGGGATGAGCGAATTGTTCCTGGATCCTTTCTCTCCTCATCAACAGGTCCGCATGTCAGATCTGGCGTGGGGCTTCATCGAGCATTCTGGAGAACACTACGGTCAGTTGGTCGTCTATTATCGGGTTGCCGACGTGGTGCCTCCAGAGTCGCGTCCAAAGAAGTAGGCAAGCGCGACAGCGGAAGCTCGGTTCCCTACCGTGTTCTGAGGATAGGGTGGACAGATGGGATGTCGACGAAACTTCCGTCTGTCCTTATCTCCACGCGTGGGCGAGCCTTGCTGACGTTCATTCCAAGTGATCATGTACTGCATCCGATGAACCTCCTCTTTCACCCGGGTCCGAGTTGCGGGCCCCGTGGTGGGTAAGGTATACGCCCCAAGGCGTATGCGCGTCGAACCATATTAGGAAGAATTCCCTAGGGCCATCTTGATGGACGTGTTTCGGCTGGAGAGCGGGGGGTTGACCGCCCACATAGAAATAACCAGTTGATTAACAATCCGCAGCCAGCCCTTGACCGTTACCTATCATGGATGTCCACGGAACCTCTCACCGGAGGTCAGTCGGAGAGAGTGGAGGTCACAAAGTAGTCACCGGGAATCCGCTTTCGTGAAAGTGCCAGCTCCGCTCTACGATCCTAGTAACATCCCTAGATATACTAAGGATAATCTCCCGCGCGCCGGGAGGCAGTCACATCGCGCCCTTTGGCATCCAACTCGACGAGGAGAAAACGATGAAAAATCCAACAATTCACCGCAAACTGGTTGCGCACGGCAGCGCATTGCTATTCATCGGCGCCATCTGCATCGCTCCGCCCCTTGCCCTGACGCAGTCACCCGCTGATGGCCAAACCAAGGGAGCGGCCATAAACACGACGCCCGGGACGACGACGATTCCGAACCCTGCCGACCAATTGGGCAACGTGGGTGGCATGAAGCCAGACCAGCAAGCTGCCATCGATAAAATTTTCGTCAAGAAGGCCATGCAGGACAGCATCGCAGAGGTGCAATTGGGCCAACTCACCCTGCAAAAGAGCAACAACGACCAGGTGAAGCAATTTGCCCGGAAAATGATTGACGACCACACCAAGCTGAACGAGCAGATGAGGCCCGTAGCCCAGCAGCTCGGCGTAGAGATCCCCACCGAAGTCTCCAAAAAAGACAAATCGCGCATCGGCAAGATGCAAGCCCTCTCGGGCACTGCCTACGACCAGGCCTACATTAAAGAGATGGTCAAAGACCACAAGCAGGATCTGAGCGAATTCCACACGGAAGCCTTGAACGGTCACGTAAAAGACGCGGCCACGCAAGGCAGCAAGATCATCTCCGAACATCTGCAAATGGCTCAGCAACTGGCCAAAGACCAAAATGTAGACGTGGCCAAAAAGTAGTTGAACCGTCCTCCCCAACAGACCGTCGTAGATTGGTGGATCGCGACGGGGGGAGGATAAGGGGAGAGCTACGGGGCCACGATACCTATCTCCAGAATTGCGGGGATAGGTCTCCCGGTCACCGGATTGACTCGTCTGTTCTTGACTGATTCCGGATTGACTGCCCCGGATTGATTCCCCTCAACTGTCGGGAGTGCTACGGGCACGCTAGGCCCAAGCGGGCTGCGCGTTAGGGAGTGAATCTTCCAGGAAGCCAGCCATGGCCTGACTAAGTTGCGAATCAATCTCGTCTGCAATGGTCATTAGTCCGTGTAGCAATAGGCTAGGATCGATAGTAGCTAGATTGTTCTGGGTTGTCTTGAATATAGTGACCTGCAGTATCCGCGACTCCTCTACTAACATTGCGGCGCTATAGCCCGACCTGCGCCGGCTCATGCCGTGCAGAACGGCCGCGGGCGATACTGACCCCTTGGTACCGATCGGTTCAGAAGCGCGGAGGCGATCCGCCAGCTCACGGAACAACTGGGGCAGATGGCCGCAACGAAGGTCGTGGCTCATCGGAACAGACATCAGCAGCTTTTCCTTTAGGATGAGCTTGTACCAGTCTCGGATTGTGGACCCGGTTGTCCGCTCTAAAATTGCAGCAAGACTCTCGATCTGGCGATAACGAACAGGCCCAATCGCCAGGCGTTCTTTGATGACGCGAACGAGGGACGTTACTTCCATTGGTTTGACCAGGATCTCATCGGCCTGGAACAGGATGGCCTGAGCCGCGGCCTCCAGGTGTGGAAATGCACTCAACAACAAAGTCACTGCCGATGGATTGACGTGTCGCATGGCGCTGATCACTGTCAGCCCATCTCCCGCTCCTGGCATATGCAAATCGCTCAGAAGAGCGTCGTAAGGCTCTGAAGTGATGCGTTTGAGTGCTTCTACCACGTTTGCCGCGCAGGTGACCGTGAAACCGCTCCGCTCAAGTACCCCGCCCAATGTCAAGCGTACAACCTCGTCATCATCGACCAGAAGAACCTTGTTGGTGGACATGTTTGCTCCTCCTCAGGGTCATCATCGGCGGGACACGAGGGTACCTTAACCGCCTCTTTATCTTTCTCGTTCCGTCGCACGAGACCCCAAATGATCCGCCACTGCTGTCCGTGGGTTGAGCGTCCCGCAGGGCGATCATGCAGATCAAATGCCGGAGCGACTCTGGCTGATCGGGAGGTCGTTTTCCGATTCAGAGGCGGCCTTAGGTGATCCGGTACTAAGGTAATGATCATGTAGTCCGCGCGCTCACGATCACTGGTTAATCGCGCCGCCTTAACCCATCTCTAAAGCAGTAAGCGAGATAGTCGAATCATAGTGAGGGAGGTCTCGATTTTGTCCATTAAGCCGCTTTTGAAGGGACTTATGGTGTTCGGCCGGAAGAGAGCCACCCGTATTACTACCGCCATAGCGCGGTTAACTGCGAACCAGGAGGGCACTGTCGGTGTTAGATATCAACCGTTGGATCTCAATGAGTACGCTAGATGATGTGCGATGGGAAAAGGTTGAACGGATCAAGCTAGTCTTGACCGGTGGAACCTATCCCGTACCCCCAGAGCGGGTTGCTGAGAAGCTCGTCGAGCACATGCTAAAGCTTGATGATGCCAATCATCGCCGGAAACGCGGCAGATCAGGCAGCAAGACCAAGGACAACTCTGGTATTGGCGATGCTACGAGTGCAGCAGCAAGGCAAAGCGATACCGGCGATAGGAAAGTAAATAAGCGAAGGCAAGCGACAATTGAAACCATGAAAAGCAAAGTGGCTCGTGCCGGCAAGTTGCGCGGCTATATGGTGACTGGCTGGCGATACCTTGAAGATAATAGCTGGCACGTGAAAGTGTGGCAACTGGGGCACCCAAGTAGCTGGATCGGCTACACGGTCACGGCCGGGAGGTTCGAAGTGAAGGTGGTCGCGCCAGGGCACAGGGAAGCTGTCTTGCAACTGATTGGCGAATGGGAAGCGGAATTGGGCAACCTATCGGATCACGCCTGGCAGGTGCACGGCACGGGTTCACGCAGAGCACCTCCTTCGGCTGCGCCTCTACGTTCGCAGAAATGACCCAAAAGAGAATTGTTCTACTCTTGCCGTTTGATCGGCCAGCCGCAGAGGAACGAGGACCCGGTTGCCCAGGGCCTCCATCCGTACGGTTGCCGATCGAACAGCAAGGGAAGCCGCGTTTCTCAAAGAAATGCCCGGCTCTACTGATGGGTTGTGTTGCGGACAGAGGCCACATTCAGACCGGACCTGTCAGTCGCAGAATCAACAGACCTGGAGGTGTGTAAGGCATTGCTGCCATTATAGGTACAGGCGAAGGTCGCGGGGAGAGTGCGTGGCTTGTAATCCTCTGGCAACGCGCCGACCGTCGCAGTACGCATGACGGCCCGCACGCATGCGTAGTCTAAGGAACTCCAGCCGCTGGGCTTACCTATTCTGACATTGCGGAGAGAACCATCGCGGTTCACCTCGAACCACATCTCTGCCGAGTTTCCCGCAGGAACGTTTGCAGCCACAAGTTCGTAACTATGAAAATTCTGTTGGAGCCTCTCAGCCATTTGCTTCATGTACAGATGAGAGGGTTTGACAGAAATGGCTACGGGCGCGGTTATCTTTTCAGGTGCATGCTGAACAATCGGCGGGCCAACATCCTGCGGGTGATAGGAGCAGTCGTAGATAACGTTCAGACTGTCTTTGGTTCCCCCTTCCGGCGGCCCAAATGTTGTGACTTGCCGCACTGCGTTCACACAGGAGAAGTCCAGCGAGGGATACCAGCTTGATGCAACCAGCGAGACATTTTGAGGAGAGCCCTCGCGTGAGATGGTGAACGCGATGACCGCAGTGGCTCCTGCAGGTGTGTTGACGGCCGTGGATGGATTCAAGTTCCGCGAGATCCTGTTGTGAATCACGTCTCCGTACCACTTGGACGGGGAAGGCTGACCCACCTCCCGGTGAGCTTTTATGGGAGCCTGGATGCGATCGTTGATGCGATCGACCTGTGCTGTGAGGCTGTTCGCCACGGCATGCTGACTGGTTGTTACCGAATAAAGGGAGAAACCTCCGCAAATGAGAATTACGACCACTATCGCTACAGGAAGCAAGCGCTTGAGGGAGAAAGCGGTCCCAGGGGGGAAATCCATGGGTGGTTGCGGGGGCGTGAGAACTGCTCTCAACGCCTCCAGGTCGCCAGCCTGATATGCCTCATTGGCCAACTTTGTGAGCCGTTCGCATCGTATTCGATCCTGCTCGTCAATTGCCAAATCAGGATGAACGCGCTTGAGAACTCGAATCCATAGCTGCTTTAATTCCGGCGACGGCATGTCCATGCTGCACTCCCGGTCCTTTTAGCAGTTCACGAGCAAGATGGGCTGCGCTACAGCCTAAAGAACAGATTTAAGAGGAAGTCAGAAAACAGACCACGCCCCGATGCCTGGTGATGAACAGGCCGATATTTGCCAGAGTGAAGACGGGGAAGAGTCTCCTTGTTGACCAGTTCACGGGCAGTAGCAAAACATTCAACCGTTCCCACCATCCTGGTTCGTGCCGCCACAGCCCTGTCGACGTGGGCCTCTACGCTATCTCCGCCATTTTCATTCCACATAGTACGGTCGACTGCGCGCGGATACAACACCGTTCGTGAACGTATCCGTTACCTTTGCGTTAGGCTTCTCACGCTTTCGGGGTAGCCGAGCCGACGTGGGAGTGTCGTGTTCCCCGGAGCCTGAATATGCCGATTTGATGGATCGGGCGGTGCGCTAAGGTCGCGGGGTTTGGTCGTGCTCGCAGGTGGAGTAGCCGAGGGATAGTGAAACGATGACTCCCCGACCTTCACCATTCGATAGGGCTTGCATGACCGGGCCGCCGGCGGAATATTCTGAGCAGGGGAATCTTCGATGAAGGCATTTCCGGGCTGCATCGTATTGCTGGTCATGGTGACGCTGGCCGGTTGCGCTCATCGCGCACGGGCTCAGAATACTGGCGCGGAACATCAAGGTCGTGGCCCCGGGTGACAAGAGCCGGGCAAGCTTTATGATCGTGCGCAACATCGCGGAGAGGGCCGAGCCATTGACACTGCGGTTCGATGTCGCACCCGAACTGTTGCAGGCACACATCCGCATCCACGTGACGCTGGATAGGGTTCTCACACGCGCGTTGCGCGCCGGCAAAGGAGAGGTGAACGATCTTGGGCGGCTGGCCGGGCGGGGTTTCTGATTACTGGCGAGAGGGCGGCGGTTCCCGGGTTGCTGCTGGCTCCGCGCAAACAGGGGCACGTCAGAGTCGTTATAGAACCAGGCGATTCTTCCCTACAGGGCGACATCAATGTCTCGCAAATCGGCGCCAAGGGTGTGGAGGGTGGGGTCACCCTGCGTCTCGTTGGCACGAAATAAGAAAGGTGCGGAGTTTCCCGCGCTCGCATCAGGGGAAAGTCCGTCCGGTCCCCGAAAAGGGTCAGTTGTGAGTTTTCCGTCCCGCGCTGTCATGTCGAGTACCCCCCGTTCCGTGTCGTATAATTTTTCAGCGCGAAGTCACACATGCCTGACGTTGGTCAAACACTCGGCCGTTACGAGATCTTGGCCAAACTTGGCGAAGGTGGGATGGGCGTTGTCTACAAAGCCCGCGACGCTCGCCTGAATCGGTTGGTTGCGTTGAAGCTGATGCTCGGCGCGGCAACGGACCCGGATCACCAGTTCCGCCGGTTTGCGCAAGAAGCCAAAGCCGCGTCCGCGCTCAACCATCCCAACATCATCACGGTTTACGACATCGCCCCGGAGGAAGAGACCCTCTACATCGCCATGGAGTATGTGGCGGGCAAGACTCTGGGGCAAGTCATCCCGCGCCAGGGAATGCGCATAGCAGAAGCCTTAAAGATCGCGGTGCAACTGGCAGATGCTTTGAGCGCGGCCGGCTCCGCTGGAATCGTGCACCGTGATCTGAAACCCAGCAACATCATGGTGACGGAAAACGGGTTGGTTAAAGTTCTCGATTTCGGACTGGCCAAATTTGCCGTTGCCGGGCAGGAGGTCGGGGCCCAGACGTCGACACTGCCCCTCACCGTGAGCGAGCAGGTCGTCACCCGCAACGGCATGCTGGCGGGAACCGCCGCTTACATGTCGCCCGAACAAGCAGAAGGCTTGCCGCTGGACACAAGATCGGACATTTTCAGCTTCGGCGCGGTCCTTTATGAGATGGTCACCGGGCAGCGGGCTTTTCAGGGCAACAGCAAAATTTCTGTGCTGACCTCGATCCTGCGTGACGATCCTCAGCCGTTGGGAGAAAAGGTCGCAAATGTTCCCCACCAACTGGAAACGATTGTGAACCGCTGCCTCCGTAAAGATCCAGCGCGAAGATTTCAGTCCTTTACCGAGGCACGTTTGGCGCTTCTGGATTTGCAAGAAGAATCGGACTCAGGCAAGCTACGGGGCCCGGGGTCACGACGTTCCTCCGGCCTGGTGCGACGCAGGGTGGCGCCGGTGCTCGCTGTGACGGCGGTCGTGGCGCTCACTTTGGCGGGTTTGTTTTATTGGCGAAATAGTCGAACTCACCGGCCGACGCCAGAGTTGCGCATCGCCCCATTTGCGAGCTATGCAGGATTTCAAGGCTTTCCGGCTTTTTCGGCGGATGGGAATCAGATCGCCTTTGCCTGGACCGGCGGCGAGGGCAAGGTGACCCATATTTTTTCGAAAGTAATCGGCACGGACGCGGTCCTGCCATTAACGTCGGGAAGCTACTCCGATTCCCTGCCAGCTTTTGCTCCCGATGGCCGATCTGTCGCTTTCCTCCGTTCGTTGCCGCAAGGTGTCACCGGCATTTATCAGGTCTCACCGCTGGGAGGACATGAACGGCTGATTGCGCAGATTCAGACGGCCTTTTACCGGGCGCTCTCGTGGTCATCGGATTCCCGGTGGCTGGTGACCTCCGGACGGTCGGAGCGGGAGGGGCGCTCTCGCATCTATGTGGTGGCTGCCTCCGATGGCCACTATCGAACGCTCTCCTTCGGGGGAACGGGCGATGAAATGTATCCTGCATTGTCAAAAGACTCGCGGATGCTGGCATTCAGTCGAGCGGAGAGTGATACGGAGTGGGGTATTTTCGTGGCGCCCGTGGATGAGAGCCTTAACCCGACTGGCTCTCCGCACCGGGTGCATACACCCAAAGGGCTAAACCGGGAAGCCGCCTGGACAGTGGACCGGCAAGAGCTGGTCTTTGTGAACGGGGGGTCGGCGACTTCTCGTCTGTGGCGCGTGCCGGTCAGTGGAGATGCTGAGGCAAAGCAGCTGGTTCTGACGGAAGGCGTGGAATTTGGGCCGGCCATTGCGCCCATTGGTGACCGGCTGGCATTCACACGCAACAACACCAGCGTGAATATCTGGAGCTTCCCTGTGTTGGGCCCGGGCACCGTGGGTCCCGCAAAGCAGCTTGTCGTGTCCGCGCGATCGAGCTATCTACGACCGCACGCGTTTTCGGCGGACGGGACAAAGATTGCGTTTGAATCTGACCGTTCGGGTGCTTACGGGATCTGGACAGCCAACGCAGACGGATCGGACCCGAACTTGTTATATGGAAGGAAAGAGTTGATTTCCGGGAGTCCGGCCTGGTCGAGCGACGGACGGTTTGTGGCCTTCGACACGCGCAGTGGCAAGCACACACAAATCTTTGTGATTGCCGCAAATGGCGGCCCTGTGCGAGAGCTGACCAGCGATCAATTCGACAGCATGCTCCCTTCGTGGTCGCGGGATGGCAAATGGATTTACTTCGATTCCAATCGTAACGGCGGCAGGCTCGAGATATTCAAGTGTTCGCCGGAGGGTGGTGACGCGGTGCAGGTGACGCACGGCGGGGGCTGGGATGCGCAGGAGTCTCCGGACGGCGCGTGGCTCTACTTTACGCGCAGCCGTTCCGCAAACGCCCCGCTTTTACGAATGCCGATTTCCGGTGGGCAGGAAGCCGAGGTGTTGCCGTCCGTGCACCAGCGGTGGTGGGCGGTTGCTGCGAACGGCATATGGTTTCTGAAGCGCGTGGGAGCGGAAACCGAGGTTGGCATTCTTTCGATCGAGAATGTGGCCAGCGAGGAGGCGGAGTTGCAGTTTTACGATCAAGGAAAGAGCAAAGTCGTGACTGCGGCTGCGCTGGCGAAGGGTCCCGGCGCCGGGCTCGCGCTTTCGCCGGATGGTCACACTTTGTTGTACAGCCAGGATGATTATCGGGCATACGAGATCGAAGTGGCGGAGAACTTCCGGTAGGGCGGAGGAGACGATTCACAATGATCGATGCACTTGTCGGCATAGCAGCCACGATTTACATCTTCAAATTCCTCATAGGTCTTTTCAAACCGAATCCAGCAGTTTGGCGCTGCGCGCAAGTTGATGGTGGCTGTGGCAACGGTCCGGAGCAGGCATGCGAATGCAGCAGTGAGGCAAAGGAGCGGTGGATCAGACAGGGATGTAAGGAGTTTCACGTTGAAAGATCTTCTGGACAAGCGGTCTGAAGAAACTTGGTCGATGAATTTCGAACCCGTGAAGGGTGTCCCTTCAGCCTTCGGGAACTCCGGCCTTACGAAAGACAGCAAGTGAGCTATCGAGGCCGGCTTTCGCGGCTGCTTCCGGTGTCATGTCTTTCGTTCGCCCGAAGACTTCTACGCTAAGCGCATCGGTGTAGTGGATGCTTTGGAGCGCCTGCAAGAAGCCGGTCAGGTTGATGACACCTTCGCCGGGTAGCAGACGCTGATTATCGTGGATCTGCTCTGGAGGCAAGTTCGGCGAGTCATTGAAATGGACATGTACGATGCGATCGCGGCCGGCGGCGATGATGTCCTCCGTGGTGGCTCCTGCGTGGTGCCAGTGCCAGGAATCGAGCAGCAGTCCGACGTTGGGACCACATTCCCTGGCGAACGCGAGCATGTCGTTCATGCGCCAAATGAATTCGTATTTGTGCGCTTTGCGCAGTTCGAGCGGACCTAGAAACTCGAGGCCGAGGCGGACGTTGGAGCGCGCCAAAATGCGGGCACTTTCTGTAAACCGCTGCTTATAGGTTTGGCGCAGTTCGTCTTTTGGCGTATCGCTCGACGGCATGATGTACGTGATCATGCGCGGGCAGTGGATGGCGGCAGCGAACTGGGCGGCTTCGTCGAGCTGGGTGAGCGAGGCTTTGAAGGTTGCGTCGTCTTTCCGGAATTCGACCGGAAAATCGATGACGGCCGGCCTGATCTTGAGGCCGGCAAGCAGGTCGTTGGTCGCGCTGACGCCGGCTTGCATGGCTGGCTTCAGCATAATGTCCGTGCCGGGAAAGCCAATTTGCGCGGCCAAGCGCGCGAAGTCGGGCCAGTGAACACGACCTTGCAACAGGACGCTGTTCAGGGAGAGGAACATGTTGCGGTCTTCGGAGGGCGCTCGGGCGAGCGGGGCGAAAGCCTGGGCGAGCGGGGCGGCGGCAAGCAGCTTAGCAAATGATCGTCTGGATATCAAATAGGGCATGCGCAATCGATCATATCCGAGTAGCATGTTGTCGAGGAGGCGGAAGCCATGAACAGACGAGAGATGTTGGCCACCACGGGTGCGGCGACGCTTGGGGCACTTGTCATGCCGAAGCTGATGCAGGCTGCGGCCCCAGCGAGCCAGGTTGCGATCGTGCGTTGCCGCGATTACGCGCAGTATGGGCAGCAACTCTCGAGCGCGTTCGATCAGATTGGCGGCCTCGAGAAGTTGGTGCGCGGGAAGACCGTTGGGCTCAAGCTCAATCTCACGGGGAATCCGAAGAACTGGCCGCTGACGCCTGAGCTTCCCTATCGGACGAATCCGCAGACGGTGGCGGCGACCGTGCATCTGTTTGCCAAGGCGGGTGCGCGGCGGGTTCGCATGATCGAAAGCTTCTTCCCGGCCGATCAGGATCTCTCGCTGTGGGCACGCTACCGCCTGGACGTAAACGCGATTAACAACATGGGCGTGCCGGTGGCTTGGGAAAACGTGCAGAACCTGGGCAACTACAAGCAATATGTGCGCATGAAGGTGCCCTGGGGCGGGTACGCCTATCCGGCATACCACCTGAACCCGGCGTTCTACCAGTGCGACGTATACGCTTCGATGGCGAAGCTGAAGAACCATTGGATTGCCGGCGTGACGATGACGATGAAGAACAACTTCGGCAACACACCCTGCTCGCTCTATGGCGGGGACTGCGGCCCTAGCGGGAACGAGCGGCCGACGCAAGAGCGCGGACCTGTGCTGCACGACGGAAAGACGCCTGCGCCCTCTGGAGTCGATGCCGAGTTGCATCCTGATTCGCCGCGCGATCCGGGCTATCGGGTTCCGCGCATTCTGGTTGATCAGAACGGGATTCGACCGATTGATATCGCGATCGTGGATGGCGTCGAGACGGTGCGGGGAGGGGAAGGTCCGTGGCTTCCCGGCCTGGAGAAGATGACCCCGGGCGTGATCATTGCCGGCCGCAACGCCGTCTGCGTGGACGCTGTCGGGATGGCAGTGATGGGCTACGATCCGTATGCGGAGCGCGGTACTTCTCCGTTCATCCGAGGCGACAACTCGCTGCGTCTCGCGGAAGAAGCCGGAATCGGCACACGGGACCTGAAGCGTATCGAAGTCGTCGGACTTTCGATTAAGGACGCTCATATCAATTTCGGACCCGGCGCGGTTGGTAAGAAGCTGAGCGAATTGAACTCGTAGATCGCACCCGGTGAAGCGTGACGACGGTTTATGCAGGAACCGCTCTGATCTTGTTGGAGGTTCAGCGAAAGATCGATCTGGATCGTCCCGCTTGGGTCGGAAGCTCCAATAAAGAGCATGCTGGGGCTAGCCTACGATTCATTTTCTGAGCAGTTCGATGTTCGTTGCATGCCATTTATAACACCGCGGCGAACAATATCGGCCAAAGGACTTTCGGGCAGACAGCCGATTCGATCGGCGGCCAAAGCATAGAATCTTCTGGCATTTTTCAGGTTGCCGAGATCCTCATGAGACTTTCCCATATTCAAATACAGTGAAGGATAAAATTCCTGGACGCGGTCGTCCCCGACTGCGTCAGCGTTTATTAACGATTCCTGATTCCAATGAAGTGCCCTTTCGGGTGTGACCTGATGCCTCGCGACATAGTGAGCGGCAATCGTTCTCTCAAATGCATCCTTACTCTGATCCCATGCAAGCATGAAGAGCCGCAATGCCTCCTCGTGCCGGCCCTCCTGCTCTCTCTCCATGCCCTCGACACAGTACCGTACGACTCGATTCTCTGGATCGATCGTATTCGCCAAGACCCCCTCCCGTTAATTGGTGCAACTTTGTTCGAGTTCCTTTTGGCTGACCCCGTAAACGTCCCCCGCCCAAGCTAATTGCTTTTTCAGTACATCGGTGGCAAGCCCATCTTCTGGATGAGGGAGCGATAGCGCGGGTCGGCATGGAGAAAGTCGAAAGCGGGGTCCGATTGAGCCAGGAGCAGCAATAGCGGATCGCGTTCATTTACACCTTGCTCGAACAAGGCAAGGGTCTCATCGTGCTCACTGAGCCTCCCGTGCAGGTCTGCAATTTCGAAAGTAGAAACTCTCGCGGTTCGCGCCCTCTTTTCAACTGCAGCCAACTGGCAACGAACCACAGCCGCGTATCCGCCGGTCTCGAATGCGCGGCGAACTGCGGCCGACAGGGGTCGATCTCCTTCAGCTGAAATCTGGCGGGCGAGCATTTCAACGGCCTCTTTGTCCATACCCTTCCAGTGATAGCTATCAGCCAGTTGTCCGAGAATATCGGCAGCCGCAGGAAAGTCTTCCAGGCGCATCTCGCCATCACTGATCGCAGCATCAAATTGGCGGGTGCACCTGTATATCTCCGCCATCGCCCCCGGATGCTCGAAGGGATTGACCGCTGTGGACTGTTTCTGCACCGCGATCGCTTCGTTATAGCGCCCCAGTGCGCAGAGAATCCTCGCGTGCAGGTGGAAATCCTCGCCATCCTGAGAATTCAATTCTGTGGCCCGGGTAAGCTCCTTGAGTGCCTGCACGCCATCACCATGGTTGAAAAAGATCATGCCTCCGAAAGTTGCATGGCCTCGTGGGAGACTGTCGTCTAGTTCGATCGCTTTCCTGGCCGTGGCTTCCGCCCGCGGCAACGCCTGGCGGGGATCAACTTCACCGTGGAGTGCCCCCATTGCGTAATAATCGGCAAGCCCGGTCCAACCAAGGGCATAGTCGGGCTGAATCTCGACGGCCCGCTGGTAGTACCTGCCGGCATCTTCATTTCGTCCGACGACCCAGGAGTAGTGGCCACGCAAGTAGGCGTCGTGCGCTTCCGGTTTGATGTAGCGGGCGTTCGCGTGCGGCGGCGTCCCACTGTTCAAGCGAGCAGCGATGGCTCTGGCGGCATTGTCGGACAGCGCAGCAACATCGTTGGTATTGCGATCGTAGCTTTCGGCCCATAGATGACTGTCCGTGTCACCGCGGATAAGTTGCAGGGTCATATGCACCTGGTGACTGGAGCGCGAGATTGAGCCTTCGAGGATGGCGTCAACGTTGAGGGCGCGGGCGATTTCCGGAAGCGACCGGTGCGCGTCCTTGAATTGCATGGCGGAGGTGCGGGAAACGATCCGGAGGGTGGAATCCCTGGCGAGCATGGTCGTCAGTTCATCGGTCATGCCGTCGGCGAAGTACTCCTCATTCGGATCGCCGGAGAGATTGTTGAGGGGGAGAACAGCGAGCGAGGCGATCGCAGCGTGAGTGTCTCGATCGAGGAAGCGGGCAGCCAGCGGATGCGGGCCGAGGGTGAGTATAGAAATGATAACGAGCACGGCGGCACATAGGGCAGTGACCACCCAGGGTCTGTGATGGGGTTTGGCAGCCGACGGGATGACGGGCGTAGCAGAGATCTCCGGTGGAGCTGGCGGCAGGTCGACCGGCTCCCCGGAAGGTTGCGTTGGCTCGGTGACTTCCGGCTCAACGGCCGTAACGGGTGCGATGAAGCGGTAACCAGAGCCGGAGATTGTCTGCACAAACCGCGGCAGGTCCGAACTGTCACCAAGAACCTGGCGAATTTTACGGATTGCCGTGTTGATTCCGTGTTCGATATCGACGAAGACTTCCTTCTCCCAAAGGCACCCGGCAATTTCATTTCGGGTAACAACTTGTCCGTGTCTGGTGACCAGGAGGACGAGAAGTTCGAGAGGCTTCCGCTCAAGCTTGAGCCTGCGGCCTTTGCGGCAGAGCTCAAATTTGCCGCAATCGAGGCTGAAGTCGCCGAATTGATAGACGACAAAGGGCACTGTTTTCCCCCGCAGCGTGGCTGAAGTATAGCACCGGTCAAAACCTGGCCGGAGGCTTCTCTCCCAGGTTCAGTGACTTACGCCTTCAGCTTTCTTCACCTCTTAATTTACCTTCCTGCATTGTTCCCGAACTCGAATTGGGTCTTATCTGTGGATCAGTTTGGGCTTTGCCCTCAAAAGGAGATTCACCTTGAAGAATCTGTCCTCGGTCTCATCACTGGTCCTTAGCGCCGTCTTCGCTCTCGTCCCAGGCGCCATCAAGAGTCACGCTCAATTACCTGTCGATGCGAGCAGCGGCAAGGTCCTGGCTACCGGGTTGAACGATCCTCGCGGACTAGTGTTCGGCCCCGACGGAGCGCTCTATATTGCCGAGGCTGGTATCGGCGGCACCACGTCCACCGTAGGGACCTGCACCCAAGGACTTCCACCCTTGGGCCCCTATAAAGGAGGACCCAGCGCACGCATATCAAAACTTGCGCCGACCGGCACGCTGGCCGTCCTGGCTACCGGACTGCCTTCGTTTGTCGCTCTGCAAGGCGACATGATCGGCGTCGCCGATGTCGCCTTCCTCGACGGCCAGCTCTATGCGCTGATCGCCGGCGGTGGGTGCTCGCACGGAAACCCTGACCTTCCAAACGGGATCGTGAAGGTGGACCGGAACACTGGCAAGTGGACATACATCACAGACCTGAGCACGTTCTATATGGAACATCCAGCCGCATATTCCGATGCCTCTGACTTCGAACCCGACGGAGTGCCGTACAGCATGACCGCCCACGATGGCCGGCTCTTCGCCGTGGAGCCGAACCACGGCACGATCACCGCGACAACCACGGACGGCTCAACATCGGAGATCATTGACGTCTCCTTCTCAGAAGGCCACATTGTGCCGACGTCGATCGCCGCGAATGACAACAATCTGTACATCGGCAATCTTGGTCAGTTTCCCATCACATCACAGTGGGAAAAGGTCATCACACTTTCCCAGGATCTCGGGTTCATCGATACAACGCCCGGCTTCGCGACTGAGCCGGCGGATGTAAAGAAGTTCAGGATCGCGAATTCCCGCGCAGGGTTTACCACCATCGTCAGCCTGAAGTTTGGTCCGGATGGCCTGCTCTACGCCCTGGAGCTTTCAGACACTCCGAATGGATTCCCGAACCCCGGCGACGGTAAGGTTCTAAGACTCAATGCCGATGGCACCATCCAGACAGTGGTAACCGGCCTGAAGCTGCCGGGTGGCATGACTTTCGGTCCGGACAAGGCCCTTTATATATCGAATGCCGGCGACCTGGGGCCTGGAATGGGGCAGATCGTCCGCATCGCGATTCCCAAGTAACAGCTCTTCAACCTGCATCTGCGGTTTGCGCCGTGCGATACCCATTCGGTTTGCCAGACCGCAGGTGCGGCAATCACCAGGCAAGAAAAGCACGACACAGACGGATATAACCCTAATGCGAGCCCAGTTGCCCCCTTGCTCCAATGCTTTTGCTTTCGTGCCAGTTCCGTCTATCCTGCCTCGTTAGAACGGAGTTGTGGAGATCGTTGAGGCTTGATAGAGCCCAAAACATCGTTTGTCCGAAACGCGTCTGGGGAAAACAGGACAGACGAGACGAATATACCCGAGAGCTCACTCCTCTCGATTAGTCAGACGCGATTCGTCCAAATCCAATTCCCGCTCGATCCGGAAGGCGGGATCATCAACGACCACGGCGACATCTCGCATTCTCCGTGGGCGGCAGTTATCTGTATCGGCGGCACAGCTTCTTCAAGTTGCCCATCACAGCTACAGCTATCAACAACAACTCAGAAATCGTAGGCTCCAAACCGGCCGTGACGGCCGGCAGTCGCGCCTACGTTTACTTTGGCGGGGTAGCGGTCGACCTGAACAAGCTCGTCGATCCGTCTCTTCCGCTGCTCACCATTGCGAATGGCGTCAGCAACAACGGCAAGATCGTGGTCCACGGTCTCAACGGCCAACTGTACGTTCTAAGTCCAAAATAGAGCGGAGCCCAACACACAAAGAGGGGCGCACCGTGGGTGGGCCCCTCTTTGCAATTCTGGAGTTACTCCAGTTAGCGCCGTGTCGCCGTATTAGGACCCAATTTCCCAGGGAAACCGCGCCGTTCCTGGCAAATTCATCTGTGGTCCTGAGAACCTCGTAATAATCGCCGCAATATGTGACAATCCACGCGCCTTCCAGTTGCGTTACAGTCGCGCTACCCCATTGGAGCGGGGTAAGGTGTGCGCGAAAAGGCCAGGTTTCGGAGAACCGCGATTGGCGTACTCATCCTGCAGATATGGTTCGTCTGGCAGGCCCTGGCGCTTGATCCGCAGGCGGGCAGCTATCTCCGCACCGATTTCACCGTCGAACAGGGCTTGCCCGATAACGAAGTGAATGCCATCACCCAAACCGCAAACGGATTCCTTTGGGTAGGAACCGACGGCGGACTGGCCAGGTTTGATGGAGAGCACTTCACCCAAATTCGTCTGCGCGCCGGAAAGTCCAAAGAAATTCCCGTAAGTTTTTTGTTGACGGCCCAGGACGGCGCACTGTGGGTTGGCACCGGTTCCGGGCTTGCCTACATACCAAGCGCAGCCCTGGATCACTTTGATCGCTCGCTGGTGACCATGTATCACCCGGGCGTGGGCCCGAGCGACCGGATCGCGTGCCTGCTCATCCGCGACGGCATTCTGTGGGTGGGAACCGCCCACGGGCTTTATCGATTCGATCGCGGCCACTTCGTGACCGTAATCCCAGCCGAGCCGATCAGCACCATCGACCAAACCTCAGACGGCCACCTGCTCATCGTCACCGGACACGAGTTCGTGGAATGGGACGGTGCGCGCGTCCTAAGGTATCCCGACCTGCCCCGTCAGCTTGGTGTGCATAGCGATGGAATCTTTCAAGTGCACGAAGATCGCCACCACGTTCGGTGGTTCTGCACCAGCGCGGGCATTGCCCGCCTGGTGAACGGTTCGTTCGAGAGGCTCGCACCGTATGGCAACTCCGGGAGAACCGCGGCCTTTCGGATTTACGAGGACCCGCAGGGAAATCTTTGGACCAACAAAGAGTCAGGACTTTTTCGAGCTGGCGACCAGCGCGCGGAAGGTCTGGCGTTGGACGTGCATGCGCGGTACATGTACTCGGATGGGAATGGCGCCCTGTGGGTGGCGACCGCCAGCGAGGGACTGTTTCGCTTCACCGACCGCACCTTCAAGATGTACACCTCGGCCGATGGCTTACCCCCCTCCAATATCCCTATGGCCGTGTTGGCGGCGCACGATGGAACGCTTTGGGTGGGCAGCAACTGCGGGGGCCTTTCACGTTTTGACGGCAAGCGCTTCAAAACCTATAGCGAGAAAGATGGGTTGCTGAATTCCTGTGTTTGGAGCCTGGCGGAGGACGCGAACCACGATCTCTGGATTGGGACCTGGGGTGGCGGGCTCTTCCGTTTTCGCAACGGCCGCTTCACCCAGTATTCGACTCCGCAAGGGCTGCCCGGTGCGGTGGTGCTGAGCCTGGCGCCGGCGCAGGACGGATCGCTCTGGATTGCGACCACCGACGGCTTAAGCCACATGCAGAATGAGCACTTCCACAATTACACCGAGGCTGACGGCCTCTCCAGCGACCGCATCATTACCGTGGTCCAAAGTACCGCGGTCGACGATCGCCGTGGAGGCATCTGGGCGGCGACCGATGCGGGTGTCGATCACCTCGTGGGTGACCGCTTTGTGCCGATCCTGGGAGCCCCGGGGGAGGGAGAGGTTCCCTACGGTCCACTCAAAGAAGACTCCTTCGGCAACCTCTTCGCGTTCTCGTCGGTGAATGGCATCAGCCGCATCGAAGACAATCGGCTGGTGAGCGTGAATGGCGCACTGCAACCGTCGGGCATGGTCGAGTCCCATGATCACGACTTTTGGGTTAGCGGGAGAGACGGCATCTATCGGGTTGCCGCCGGTGACCTGCGACGCGCCGAACTGGATCCCGATTCCCCGGTCAATTACACCTCCTACGGCCCCGCCGACGGGTTAGCCACCAGGGAGTGCACCACGGGCCAACCCAACATCGCGATCACCCCCGACGACAAGCTCTGGGTCGGAACCTTGAAAGGGCTGGCCATGCTGGACCTGCGCCGGCAGCTCAGGAGGGATCGCAAACCCGCGATCTTTATGGAAGAGGTCGAGGTTGGGAAAACACAGAGGAATCCTGGAAGCGAACTGGTGCTGGAACCTGGCAAGGCCCACGTGGACCTGCACTTTACCGCAGTCGATCTCGCGTCGCCGGAAAACGTCCGCCTGCAGTACCGGCTCGACGGAGTGGATGCGGGCTGGTTTGATGCCGACTCCACCCGCACCGCAACCTACACCGACATTCCCGTCGGTGTTCATGCCTTTCATATTCGGGCGAGCAATGGCGATGGTATCTGGGACCGCGACGGGATCGTCTACAACGTCAACCAGAAACCGTTTTTCTACCAAACGGCGGCATTTCAGCTGGCGGCCGTCATGGCGGCAGTTTTGCTGCTGGTTGCTATGTACCAGCTTCGTCTCCGCCAGGCTGCGGCGCGGTTGAGTGCGCGGCTGGAAGAACGGCTGGCAGAGCGGGAACGCATCGCCCGCGATCTGCACGACACTCTCTTGCAAGGCTTCCAGGGTCTCATCCTGCGCTTTCATGACGCGATGATGGAGATCCCGGAGCCTGAGCCCGCACGGCGACTGATGGAAACCGCGCTCGATCGCGCCGATGAGGTAATGGCAGAAGGGCGGGACCGCGTGGTCGGCTTGCATCCATCCTTCGACAGAGCCCGCGACCTGGCGCAATCCTTGGCCCGTGCCGGCGATGAGATTGCGAACGGCAGTGAACTCAAGATATCTGTGACCACGGAAGGTCAGGTGCAAACCCTCGATCCCGAGGCGTTGGACGAAATCTACTGTATCGGGCGGGAGGCGATGGTGAACGCGTTTCGCCATGCGAAGGGACGGAGCATTGAGGTGGAAGTAGACTACGCATCGTGGGAACTGCGCCTGCGGATTCGCGACGACGGTCGCGGCATTGACCCGAAGATCCTCGAAGACGGACGCCCAGGACATATTGGCTTGGCCTCGATGCGCGAGCGCGCGGAGAGAGTCGGGGGCCAGTTGGATATCATCAGCGGGCCAGGCGCGGGAACGGAAATTGAATTGAGAGTCCCGGCAGCGAAAGCCTACCGTGGAATTCTGGATGAGGCGCCGTGGCGGCGTCTGTGGCATGCCACTCTGGGCAGGCTTTAAAAATCCCCAGACACCAAAGTAGCAACCCTAAAGGGTTAGCCAAAGTTACCTCCAGTTGGGGTAGCCGGATTCGTCGCCATGACTGAATATCAGACCATCGCGGAGGGTTCTCCCCCATGGCACTCCTTCATTCCCAGGCAGGGCGGTCAAAGTCGGCGCGCAGATTTCAATCTGTCACTCCAGGCATGATGAAGCGTCTGCGAAGCTACGGTTCCCTCGAGTCTGTCGAGCCGGGAATCCACCTCTTCCAGCAGGGAGAGAGGCTGCTGGATTTTTTTGTTGTCGTGCAGGGTGAACTGGAGCTCTACGAACGAAAGGGACGATCCTCGTGTGAGGTGGAATCCACCCTGGCCAAGCTGCAGTTTACCGGTGAACTGGATCTGCTGAACGACCGGCCGTCCTTGCTCAACTGTCGCGCAGTCAGGAGTAGCCAGGTTCTGCGGATCTCCCGGGAATCCGTCCGCACATTGATGCGCACCGAACTGGACATCGCTGAGCTGATTCTTACTGAGTGGATCATTCGGCGCGCTCGCCTGGTCAATCATCGGCAAGGAGGCATCATCGTTGTTGGCGATAGCCATGGGGCTGAGACCATGCGTATCGAGCGGTTTTTAATTGGCAATGGCCACCCGCATCAGTTGATCGACTCCAATCTGAATCTCGAAGCAGAAGTTCTGCTGCGGGCTTTGGACGTGGAGTCAGACCAGTTGCCGGTAGTATTTTTCTCTGACGGCACCACCCTCCGGAAACCGGCAAATACCGTGCTGGCCAACAAGCTGGGGTTCGATCAGGATCTGGGTGAGGATACGGATTATGACCTTGTGGTCGTAGGCGGTGGCCCGGCCGGACTTGCCGCAGCCGTCTATGGTGCTTCAGAAGGGCTCACGACCTTGGTCATCGAGGGAACAGCCCCGGGAGGGCAAGCGGGTACCAGCTCGAAAATCGAGAACTATCTTGGGTTTCCTACCGGTGTATCTGGTCACGACCTGGCACAAAACGCTACCGTACAGGCGCAGAAGTTTGGCGCACGTTTCGCCATCTCGCGCGATGTTACCGATATTCAACCAGCCGTTGGCGGGTACTGTCTTTCGCTCGAAGGGGGTAAGAGGGTCTTTGCCCGCGCCATTGTTGTCGCCACCGGCGCTCGATACAAGCGCCTCGATGTTCCTAACTACAGGAAGTTCGAATACCAGGGCGTCCACTATGCCGCCACCGCCATGGAAGCAGCCAGGTGCGTCGGTAAAGAAGTGGTCGTGGTCGGGGGCGGTAACTCCGCTGGCCAGGCTGCCCTGTTTCTCGCCCTATCGGCCAGCCATGTTCATCTACTCATCCGGGGCGATGGTCTCAAGGCCACGATGTCTACCTACCTCATCCAACGGATTGCTTCCTCCAATCGCATCACACTTCATCCCCACAGCGAAGTTGTTTCGCTGGACGGAGACACTCACCTGCGCAGCGTGACCTGGTGTAACCGCCAATCCTATAAATCGCGGATCTGCCAGACCGGCAATATGTTTGTCATGATCGGAGCGCTCCCCAATACGGAATGGCTTCACGGCAGGCTCGACCTGGATGCGAACGGCTTTGTGATGACAGCGCCCGGCGATCGGGATGGCTGTGTCTTTCAGACCAGTCTTCCCGGCATTTACGCGGTGGGAGATGTGCGGTCGGGTTCGGTGAAACGCGTCGCCAATGCGGTGGGAGAAGGATCTGTCGTGGTGTCCCACGTGCATCGTTATATCGCGGCACAGAAGGCGCGGGAGATGGAAATGGAAGCGATCATCGCCTAGCAGGGTGCGGAAAAACTCTATCTTGTATCAGAGTACGACTTTAGTCTGGCCGTAAGTGGGGCAAAATTAAAAGGGCTTCAGCCCTGCGTGAGAACCGACCATCATGAAATTTCAGTCCCGTAGAGCCTGCCCTGAGCTTGTCGAACGGGGACTCATCTTGCAATCGCTAGGTCCCCATGCACACACTTCAGCCCCTGGGGCCTCTTTTCGAGCACTACAATCCGTTGAGTTGTTCGATGAACTTTAGAGACAGGACACTATCCCTCGATGAAGCCTCGTCTCACGGCGATCATCACCGCATGCGTGCGATCGTTGGCGTTCAGCTTGGAAAGGATGCTGCGCATGTGCCCCTTGACCGTATCCTCAGAAATCTTCAGACGGTCGGCGACTACCTTGTTGGAGCCACCCTCTCTGACCAGGCGCAGGACCTCAATTTCACGCTCCGACAGAGCGTCTGAAGTCAGGTGACTGGCCACTTCCGAAGCGATCTCGGCTGGTATGCGGCTCTTGCCGGAGTGAACCGTGCGTATGGTGTCTACCAGTTCTTTGCGCAGCATGCTCTTGAGCAGATAGCCCTTGGCGCCGGCCTTCAACGCGCGTGTTGCCTGCACATCACCGGCATAAGTGGTGAGCACCACGCAGCGTGCGCCCGGCCACTTTTGAAGTATCGCGAGAATCGTATCGATCCCGTTCATACCCGGCATCTGCAGATCGATCAAGGCTACATCGGGCCTGAACTTGGCGAACGCCTCGATGGCCTCATGACCGTCTGAAGCTTCGCCTACCAACTCCATATCGGGCTGTCGATGCAGAACGTTGGCAATCCCTTCGAGGATCAAGGGATGATCGTCTACGGTCAGAATCCGAATTCGATTGGCGCTCACCGGTGTTGTACTCATGGCGTCTGCCTCCCTTTCGACTCAACTTCCCGGGCGTCCGACCACTAACCGGCGCCTCCCATATAGCCTTGCATCCACAGAATAGGCGCCCGCCCCTAACAAGCCAACGGCGATCAGTATAGCGATGATCAGTGTATTGATCCCAGGTGCGCGGCAAACCCAGAAAGTACACAAGGAAACCACCACCGCCGATGTGGCTGCCAGGGGCGTGTACCAACCCACGATAATCAGGACCGCGGCGATCCGCGAGAGAGCCAAAAGCACGTCCGTCTCCGTACCGGGACAAAGCCGCGCGCTTGATATCAGGGCGGCAGCCACCGCCAACCGTAAAATCAGCAGCGCCACGCCCGCCCTTCGATTGGGAAACGTACCCAGAAGCCGTTGCATACTTCACTCCAACCACCATGGTACGAACGTGGCGTTCGAAGCGGAAGCCGCTTTCGGACCCTTGCGCGGTAATCATTTCGTGTAGGTGGATCCGGTGATTCGTGGTCAGGTGATTCGTGGTCAGGTCCACGAAACCTTCCTCCTTTTCCCGAAACGTTCCGAAACGTTCGTTCTCGAAACGTTCAGTGGCGACTTCAACGGTGTACCACATTGACGCAACGCAGCAATTCTCGAATTCGGTAGACTGAGAGCCTTGGCCGCGCCGATCCAACGGTAAGCTAGGCGTGAGGTTGGTCACTTCGGGCGGGTACGGAACCCCGCCGAACTTTTCCACTTTTGCACACTGTCGCCTTGTTTTGCACCCTGTCGCCTTGCTGGCAACTTGCCGATACACTCCTTAGCCGTACCAAACGGCATTGGAGTCTCCGAATGCAGGAACAAGTACGCACCAAGTATCATCCTTCCAATTTGTCAACAATTCTCCAAACAAACCAACCTGCAGGCAACTTAAATACCGCCCTGTTGTTCCTTGATGTTGCACAAGCGGGGTTCTCAACCAATTCCGCGTACTGGTGCGACATTGAAATTGTCAAACACCTTCTTATCCAAACGC
Source organism: uncultured Acidobacteriaceae bacterium (assembly GCA_963830325.1). GTDB lineage: Bacteria > Acidobacteriota > Terriglobia > Terriglobales > Acidobacteriaceae > PALSA-350. The sequence goes on along the minus strand of CAWHMV010000014.1, from coordinate 51,892 downwards.
GTGACCAAATCAAGGCGGAGTATGACAAGGTGGCCAAACTTGTCTAGCGCATTGCTCCGTACTTCCGTCTTTGAAGAGTCAACGTCAATTCGTTGGGATCGAGTGACAGTCGCCAACGATGCAGCCGATCTGCTACAGCAGACCGAAGCACTCAATAGTGCTGGTATTGAGTTCGTTGTTGGGAACCACAAGCCATGGAAAGCAAGAGGCTGGGAACTTTGGTTAATGGTGCCGTCGAAGTATTACTCACAAGCAGTTGCTTGCATCGGAGCGCTTCCGCAGAAAAGCAACTGCATCGTCATGGAAGGATGAGCCAACACTGGCAACCTTGAGCAATAGGCGTAACCCTTAAAAAGCTCCTGACTTCGGTTGGGGCTTTTTTTGCTCGATAATAAGTTGAGAGATAAGGGGAGATAAGGGGGAGATAAGAGGGACATGATATGTATCCCCGCCTGCTTTTTCATCTGAAATCCCGGCACCTAAAGTCATTCCCCCGGTTGACGATGAGCTAAAGGGAATGGAGCGCTTTCCGTCCTGACGGAACTCTCTATTCGCGATGCGCAGCGATAAGCCAGCCGGGCGTCATTGCCGCCAAGCAAGAGAGGAAATTTCCGCCATGCGCTCTTTGCAGATTCGTCCATGTCTGGTTGCCGCCATCTTGTGCGTACTCAGCCCGTTGACTTGTCCTGCACAGGAGCCTGCCGCACGTGGCGAGGTATCCTACGTTTCTTTCCAGGTGCCGGGAGCATTCGAAACTCTGCCGGTGAGTATCAACGACTCCATGGTCGTCACGGGCTCTTACAGCGACCTGGATGCCACCGGCGAGGCTGGCTTTGTACGAAGCGCGGACGGCGTGATCACCACCTTCTCGGTTGCAAATAGCTCAATAACTGTTCCGGTGGCCATCAACGCCAGAGGAGAAATCGCCGGCGAGTACTACAATGGTCATACCTTCGATGGCTTTGTGCGCAAAGCGGATGGAACATTCACCACGTTCACTCCCAATGTCGGCGACTTAGCCTATGTGACGGATATCAACGTAGACGGAACCGTCCTAGGCTATTTCAGTGGGACGAACACTGACAGCCGGGTCCATGGTTTTATACGGTTCGCGGAAGGGGCGATCGTCAGATTCAATGTTCCCTGGAGCAAGCAAACCGTTCCGGAGAGCATCAACGCTGCCGGAGAAGTCACTGGATATTACCTCGCAGACGGTACCGACGACTACGCAGGCTTTGTGCGCTCCTGTGATGGAGCCATCAACACGTTTGACCTTCCCGGGAGTATTCAACTGATGCCGACAAGCATCAACGCGAGAGGATTCATCGTAGGTACTAACTTAACTTCGCAATCTGACGAGGGCTTCTTGCGCGACGCGGACGGAGCCATTACCACCTTTAACATTCCCGGCATCGCGTCAACGCTGCCGTTGAGCATCAATGCAAGGGGTGCCGTCACAGGCTACTATTACCCCTCAGCCACGGTGTCCATCTATCACGGCTTTCTACGCTCAAAGACGGGAGGATTTACCTTATTCGATGTCCCGGGTGGAACGCTGACCTATGCCAGCAGCATCAACGATTTTGGCGTCATTACTGGAAATTACTACAAAGACTCGCGTGTACTCGGCTTTCTGCGGATACCGTAACTTTCTCCCTGGCCTTGGCACCCTTCATGACCCCGGAAGAGAAGGATTTGGCAGACTGTGCCGCCAAAGCACCGGGGAAGCATCAGCGTTTTTTCAAATGGCGACTCGCTGAGAGATAGAGGGACAGCAGACGTATTCCAACTAGATTCCGGGCCAGGCATGCTGTCGCCTTATCTCGCCACGGGATATTTTGTAAAATTCGACAAAATTCGGCTTTTTATCGACTCAGCGGCACCGCCCAGAGAAGCCTCTTTCGGGGCAAAAAGGGCAGCCTGAGGGAGTTGGCTTTGTCCAGAACGGCATCGAAGATGTAGTCGGTCGCGGCGGGAACCCGGTTCAGCCTAAAGGCGATTTCCTGATCGGCGATGGGATCGCTGACAGTATTTTTGAGCATAGGTAGTCTCGTTCCTTGGTTTGCTGGAGTTTGAAACGGGTTTGTTTGCTGCTCTCTTAGTGGCACAAAGGGGCCACTGATGGCTGGTGTTGGTGATTTGTGACAGGGATCGAGTGAGGGACGGGACAGCGGTAAAGCTGTCCTTCGCTCACGCGGGAGGCCGAAACTATCGGCAACTGCCGGACAGGGCGCGGTTACGTGAGAAACCGTCGCCTGCCGATATCATCTACTCTAAGAGATAAAGCCTTTCCCGGTTTGAATGTAAGTGGCGAGATGCTTTTTTCGGCACAGGAGTACATGCCCAAAGGTCACTCGGGTTGCTTTGAGCGCCTAGGAGTTTTCGATTGGGTTTAGTCCATCTGCCCGGAAAAGATCGTCCCGGTGTGAGCTGCTTTTCAAGCTCCCGGACCGAGCGTATACTTTGCAGCACCAAACGAATCAAAACACAATGCTGACAGTACGGGGGGCGTGCATGAAAACCTTTTTGGGTCCCCTGCTGATCGCGCTGACTGCGGTGCAGATTCTGTTCGCTCAAACCGAAACCTTTGACATTGCCACATTCGTTCGCCCCCCGGGATGGAGCCGGTCAGAATCCAATGGCATTCTTGTTCTTCAGGTCAGCAAGAGCACCCATGGAAGAATGGAGTTTTGCCAGATCTACCTGTTTCCAAGCTCGCCGAGTCAGTCGAGCCCGGCGGCAAATTTTGAGTCGGAATGGGACGCGAGGATTGCCCGGCCTTTGGGCATCTCAGTCCGGCCCTCGCCGCAAACAGAAGCTACGCCCGAGGGTTGGACGGCCGAGATCGGTCATTTCGATGGGATGATCAAGGGAGTTCCGACCCGGACCATGCTGGTGAACGCCACCGGCTTCGGGAAGACTGTAAGCGTGGTAGTTATGGTTTCACCCAATTCGTACGAGGGCGAACTCGATAAGTTTTTCAAGGACCTGAATTTCCAATCCACTCCGGGGGGACGAGACACGGCCACGGGAGCGCTGCCGCCAGCGGGGCCGCCAGGGGGGCAGGTTGCGGCGGAGTCCCGGCAGCCGGGTGGGAACCCGGGCGACGGCGGATCCCTGGACAACTATGTATTCGCCGTCCCCAACAACTGGACCGGGCAGCGATTGAAAGATCGAATCGTGCTGGTGTCTCCTGTCTACGACAACGGAGAGAGATGTCAGCTCACCATGCTCCCTATGCAGCCGTCATCGCAACCTCTGGCGAATGATGCAATCGGACTGTTTCGCCAGCTATTCCATGCCGATCCACTGACGTCTTATCCGAGCCCGCCGCCAATTTTGACCAGAGGAGTGTCTCCGCAAGGCTGGGAGTATTTTGGCATCAGGAAACTGGTCGGCGGCCAGGAGGGCGAAGCCAGGACGACGGGCGTGACTTTGCTGCTGGCAAGGCTGGATACGCAGAATGCTACGATCGTCGGCATCTCGAAGGATTTCCTGTGGAGCCGATGTTTTGGCCAACTCGACGGTGACGCATGGCCGAAGTTCTTCTCCAGCCTCCGTTTCAAGAACATACAGCCATCCAAGCAGGCTGAGTTGATCGTCAGGCAACGCCTGGCGGGGTCGTGGTTGATGGCCACCGGAAACCTGGGGCTCGCGTACACGTTCCTGGCCAATGGCCGTTACAAGAGTACGGGGGTTACTCAGTTCCGCACACCCGCCACGAATGAGCAGACCCTGGAGACCACCCAGGCGTTCTTTGGCGACGGCTCCTATTCCTTCGAGGGAAATGGGTTGGTTCTGACCAGGAACGACCAGCAGAGTTCGATGATGTCCTTCCGCCTCGAAGAGGTGAGCAAGGACTCGGGACGGACCTGGCGAGACGAATTGTGTCTGCAAGATCCTGGAAGCAAAGGAGAGGTGTGCTACCGGAGGGAGTAATCCTTCACGTGCAGGTTGGTGAATCGGAAGTTCGGCGGACATTTTGTGAAACGGAATTTGAACTCGGGACACTAAAGACTAGTACCGGCTTCTCCACGGATCACGCGAGAGTGAATAACAGGCTTTGAGTGCCCGAAACTCTGCGCAACTTCGTGCACGCAGGAGGAGGACGCCCATGGACTCCAAGCCCGTCTTGGTACGGCCTTTTCAGGTTGCTCTCCTATGTCTTCTCGTCCTGGCAACTTCGGCGGAGCGAGCCCTCGCGCGGTCCGCCGCGGACCCCGTGGAGCTGCAACGGAACGGTATCGCCAAGATCGACCGCTGGCTGGATCACGTTCTCAGTACCGGGGACGCCGCAACCACGCAGAGCGACCTCGCGGAAGCGCAGGTTGACCTGCAAACCAGTTATACCGTTTTTGTGGAGCGTCAGGATCCCGGCAGCGCCGCATGGAGCAGCATCAAGCTGGCTGACATTCAGCGTTACCACAATCAATGGTCTTCGGCGATTTCCATTTACCAAGACGCCATCAAGCTTGCCGAAGCAGCCAAACGCACGGACTACCAGACAAAAGCGCTATCGGGTCTGGCATTTTCTGAGATGCAGGCCGGCTCGATGGACGCCGCAGCCGATCATGCCGCGGAAGCCGCGGGCCTGGGAGCTCACTGCGGAAACACGACGTTCTATTTCGATGCGCTTGACCGCGCCGGCGAAATTGAAGCCAAGCGCGGCAATATCGCCGCCGCGGATGACTACTTCGAACGTGCGCTCTCAATGAGAAATCAAATTCAGGACCGTCGACTTATTTATCAGATGTTCTGGGATCGCGGCGAAGGCTATTTGGAGGATGCCCGCTCCTGCGATTACAAGCGCGGTTACGATATTTGTTACGGTTTGTTGAAGCTGGCCCAGGCTAATTATCAGAAGTCGCAGGCGATTGCCCAGGAGCGTGGAGATCTCTATTTTGTTTCGATCGTAGGCGATTCCTTGCAGACGGTGGAGGCTACCAGGAACTCGATTCAGCGCGCGCAGAGCCAGGATCAGACCCTCGCCGCAGATAGCAGGTTTCATCCCAATGGTTCTAAAGACGTACTGGTCAACGAAGCATTTGCTCCGGGCGGCCTTGCTCCGGGCGATCTTGCCCTGGCCGAAAATGCGGTGGCGGATCTTCGGGGGTGGCTGACAAGAATGCAGCAGCAGGGATTGATGGTTCAGGACCTCAATCCCACGGATTTATACATTCAGGGTTTGCTGGCGGAGGCCAAAGGCGACAGTAGCGCAGCCTTGGCGAAATACCTCGAAGCGGTGCAGTTACTGGCGCAGGACAGGCGCAGTCTTCGCGATGAACAAGCGCGCAGCACATTCCTGGAAGACAAGATGTCTTATTACTACTCTCCCGCACAAATCCTATTGCAGCAGAAGCGAGTTGGGGAGGCATTCGATCTTTTCGAGCAATCACGATCGCGAGCCTTGGCGGACCTGCTCGCCAGCCGGCCGCTCACGATGGGGTCAGCGCAGGAGCGGGCACTTTTCTCCGAGCTGCTGACACAACGAGCAAAGATCGCCGCTCTTCAGAAGAAGCTCTTCAACCTCAGCGGCGGCCCGGACCGGGACGCGAACGGCAAGTCTATCCTGGATCTCGAGGCGGAGATCGCCACTTTGCAGCAGGATTTCAAATCGCTAGAGACGAAGATCGCCCGCGAATCGCAGAGGCTGAACAGTCTAACGTCTTCAAAGCCGGCGACGCTCAAAACAGTTCAGCGCGAAGCCGCTGAAGGCGGATACGACATTTTGTATTACGTTGTTCTCGATACGAACGTCATTGTCTGGCACATTAGCGGCTCTGACGTCGAAGTAAAATGCGTATTTTTGCCGCATCCGGTGCTGGCACTCAAGGTTGCGGCGTTTCATGGCGCGCTGATCGCGCCGAGAGATTCTCCCGGGGCACAATTCGACCAAGACATTTCGCGCCAGTTGTACCTTTTTCTAATTCAGCCCGTGGCCGGGCATATCAAGAGCAATCATCTGCTCATCATTCCCCAGGAAGAGCTGACGGCCATTCCATTTCAAGCGCTCCAGAATCCTGAGGATGGGAAGTACCTGGGAGAACGCTTCAGCATTTCTTATGCGCCGAGCGCCACCGTGCTCTCAACGCTCGCCAGGAGGCGGAACTTGAAGGGCGGGCGACTACTGGCAATCGCTGACCCTGACATCCACGATGCGGGCGAAGAAGTCCGGTCCATCGGTGTTCTTTATCCCGGCCGGGCCAGGGTGGTAGCTGAGGAGGCGGTTAAAAAGCAGGACGTCAGCGGGTGGGTGGGCCAGTATGACCTGGTTCATCTCTCGGTACACGGGAAATTCAATGGGAGCGACCCGCTCCTCTCGTATCTGCAGTTCGAGCCCACGGCTACAGACGACGGCCGCCTTACCGCGGCTGAGATGTTCGGCCTCCCTTTGCAGAAAAACAGCTTCATGGTGTTGAGCGCGTGCGAAACCGGACGGGCGGAGGCGACTCGTTCGGGCGAGTTGCTGGGAATGGAGCGCTCGCTGATTTATGCCGGGGCCGGAGGCCTTGTGCTCTCGTCCTGGGAAGTGAACGCGGCATCGACAAGGTTATGGATGGAGACGTTCTATCGCGGGGGACAGACCAAAGACCCGGCGGAGGCGGCCAGACTGGCGCTGTTGGCAGTAAAGTCACAGCCGGCGTTTAGTCATCCTTTCTACTGGTCGCCCTTTTTGATGGTGGGGAAATGAATGGCTGACGTCTTCGAAAAGCTCCCGGAGAAGCTTGGCAATGTCGCCGGCAAATGGACGGCTTACGCGGCGTTTGCCTCGTTCCTTCTTTATTCGATTGGATACCTGACGCTTCGCTTTCAGCTCAGCACTTTTGGACTGGCTGTGGACCTTGATCTGTTCGACGAGAAGTACCTGTTTGCAGGCTGCCGCTTCCTGGTTTTTCTGATCGCGTCCATACCCAACATCCTGATTATTTTGTTGGTGCCGGCGGCCGTCGTCTATCTGCCGTACCGGCTGATCCCGGCGCCGGTCAAAGATCGCGTTCGGCAAAGAGTTACGAACTGGTGCGCAAAGCCTTACAATTTGCCCATCCTGGGCATCGTAATCTCAGTTCTGTTTATTCAGTTCGTCATGCGGAAGTGCTTCGGACTGGGAAATCTTCTTTTGCAAAAGGATCTGCCAGCCGGGTGGATCGCTTCGGTTCTCCTTGCCAGCAGTGGTAAATTGGCTCTCTACTTCAGCGGAATCGTCGCCGGCACACTGCTTACCGCAATCATCGCCTGGCAGGCTGTGCTCCGCAGAGATTCCACGAGCCCCGGGGCGAGAAGCCTTCTCGCCACCTTGATCTTCCTGGCCGTGGTCGAGTTTCTGCTGCTGCCGGTCAACTATGGTGTGTTGATTTCAACGCAGCAGCTTCCGGAGGTGTTGGAGGCTGCAGGGGCGGCGAAATTGCTCGACGGCCAGCGTGCCTGGATCGTCTGGGATAACAAGGAAAACCTCACCTACTTTATGTATGGTCCATCAGACCAGCGGATTCTTCTCACCGTTCCAAGGAAGGACTCAGCAATCGGGATTGTGGCCTATGATGACATTTTTTGCGTTCTCTTCAGCAAAGACCATGCTTTGCGGCGGCCGTGTTCGCGGTGACCATTCCATGCGCCGGCTTGCTACTGTCTTGTGTGTGCCATTGCTCTTGAGCTTCGGCGTGGCGGCGCGTAGCCAGCAACCGAATGCCGCACCGCCCAAAGAAGCTCCGTCAACCGCCCTGAAGCAAGAAGCATCGCCGAGTTTCATTGACCAGGTGCTCAGTTTTCTCGGCATTTCCGACAGTCCCGGGACGTTGAAGGGTCCCGGCGATGAAGTAAGGAGTGGCGAGTTGTGGGTGCTCAACCTGGATTCACAGACCAAGCGAGCCGTCGGCCAGGGAGGGCATTATCGGTCTCCGGTGTTTTTGCCTGGCGGCAACGAGATTCTGGCGCTGAGCGGTAGCGATTTAGTACGGCTCTCGCTCGATTCGCGGGAGAGCGAAAAGCTCTTGCCGGCCGCGGATATTTCCAAGCTTATTGGCTTCAGTTCTACTGGGCCGGACAAGATATTGATACTGCAACCCGGCGGGGCTGGCCGGCATTCCCGTGTTGGTCTGCTCTCCATCCAAACAGCGAAGGTGACGGCGCTGACTTACAATCCCGCTTCTAACTCCGACCTGCAGATGGTTGAGAACCTCGAGGGCTGGACGCGAACTTATGGGGCTAAGCAAGTCTTTGTGCGGCGCCAGGCAAAGCAGACGTTGTCCGGCACTGTGGAGTGGAGCGATGTTTTCCTTAAGGACGATGGCAAAGAGCCTAGAGACGTTAGCCTGTGTGATGGCGCAAATTGCGGGCAGCCGTCGTTGTCTGCCGACGGCCGGCTGCTCGTCTTCGTGAAGGCGCCGCCGGAGTAGTTGATGCAGATGAAGATTTTGGGGCTGAGGGGGACCAGACGGAAAGTCAGACCTGCCCAAATTTGCAGGCTGGTTGAAGCAGAGCTCACTGGAATCCTGGGTGCGGCTATCAAGGTGCCACAGTTCGACCCGAGGATCCCGCACTTTATCGGGAGGAGAACTCAGGCGGGGATGCTTACTTCCCCAGGGGATTCTGCTGGAATTGGTTTGGTTTTTGCCGCTGCGCTGATGGAGTCGGAGACGACCCAACTGGCGCCGGCCAACGCGACGCAGATGGCGTTGCCCGCCCAATTGAAGTGATTGCTTGGCCCGGCGGTGAGATTCGGAATCCAGACTAGCAACTCGAAGATCACGATCTCCGCAGTGAGGAGGCGCGCGGCAAGCGGCGCCCTTATACCGGTGAGGATGGCGACGGCGGCCCCGAAAAAGCCCATGGTGGTGACGTAGGCCCAGAACATCTTGGTCGGCGGCAGCCAACCCGGGATCCAGCCCAACAGGCCGGGCATGTCAATGATGTGGACGATGCCAAAGGAAATGGGGCAAATACCGAAGAGGAGCACGAAGAAGGGCCGGCGGCGCGCAATGGATGAACCGGCAGGCGAGAAGGTTGCATAGAGGACCAGGCCGGCGGCGACCAGGGCGAACTCCTCAAAAACATTGCCGATGGGGTCGTAATTGCCGAGATTCACAAAAGCCTTGGGCACCCAGATGAGCGTGAAAACAGAGTAGACAATCGTCAGGGTCAGAGCGGCGGCACGTGCGGTGCGGGGGAAGAGGAGCGCGATCCCCCCGGCGAGCTCAATGACCGCGGTGAGATAGGCGAGCGGTACGCGCAGAGGGACGTTGGGGCCGACGTTCTGCCAGGTGGTGGCGAAGTCGCCGGAGACCAGGCCCAGAAGGCCGAGAAAGATGGCGGCTCCGCCGTAGACGTAGAGCCCGAGATTTGACGTTATGCTGCGTTGTTTTGCCATCGAGCTCCGGGGGAATTCAGTATCCCTCGGCAAGGTGCGGTGGGCAATAGCCACTTGCGCGATTTGGGCAGGACCAGTGATGATCGGCTGGATCCCAGGTTTGTTAGTTTCAGACGGGTTGTAGCATTCCATTATTTCGTAAAATGGCGTTGGGCTATGTTCTTCGCGATGGAACTCGCGATTATCTCATTAACAAGGAGAATTATGAAGACGCTGAAGCTGACGACAATAGTTGCGGCGATGGTGGCCGCAGAGTGCGTGGCGCAGGGCCAGGGTGTTGTCGTGAAGCATCTGCAGCCCAACGAAAAATCTCCCATTGCCACCGGAGTCTGGGCAGGGGACACGCTGTATCTGAGCGGCCAACTGGCGTCGCCAGTGACCCCGGCGGACCCTGCGAAAGGCACGGAGGCGGTCTATGGCGACACCAAAACCCAGGCCCTGTCTGCCCTGAATAAGATTCAAGCCCTGCTCAAGGAACAGGGCCTGGACATGAAGGATGTGGTCAAGATGACCGTCTTTATGGCGGGCGATCCGGCCATGGGAAACAAGCTTGATTTTGCCGGACTCCAGGCTGCCTATACCCAGTTCTTTGGCACTAAGGACCAGCCCAACAAGCCGGCGCGCAGTGCGATGCAGGTTGCCGCATTAGCTGCCCCGTGGGGATTGGTGGAAATCGAGGTAATTGCGGTTCGCTCCAAGTAACTCATCTTGCTCAATTCGTAGGATGACAACAAGAAGACAAGCGATATTCGGCTTGGCTGCGCTTCTCCCTGGGAGGAGATAAGGGAGGAGATAAAGGATCACGGGCAGATAGAGGGACAGCATACCTTACAGCGATTCCAGGGGATAGTTATCGTGTCGCCCTATCTCCCTTGCGATACACGAATAACCCAAACAAACACTTAGGGCGCACAGGTCTCCTTCGGCCGGAGTTAGCTTTGGCATCAGTACCTGCGTAGTTGAATAAAAGCGGATCGTTTTACCGACTTCGCTTATCGTGTCGGTTCGGCGACCCTTTCTGCGCTCGTTTGCTGTTTCATGTGGTTGAAGAGAACAAAAGTCCCATAAATACCAGAAGTGACAATATCCGGGGTTCCATCGCCGTTCAGATCAACAACCGAGAAGTGGGACCCTACACCGGAGAGGTTATGAACCAGAGTGGGCACAAACTTCGCGCCTCCGGGAGCCGAAGGATCGCGGACCACTGTGTAAACGTAAAGGACCGCTGGTCCAAACGGATCGGGATCGCCATAGTCGAACAGATGCGACATGGCGCGCTTGCCTGTGACCAGATCCGGTATCCCGTCGCCATTCATATCCGCGAACTCCGTGGCATGAGGTTCCGTAAAGGTCACGTCACCAGCGTTGCTGGTCAGGAAGTTATCCATGATGGTGTGCTTCACAAAACTGATCTTGCCGGCTGAGTCACGCTTCTGCTCATACCACGCAAGCCCGTAGCCATGCCCCTCCAGGGCCGTCACCACGTCGTTCAGCCCATCGCCATTGACATCATAGATACCCAACTGTGCGCCACCCGCGCCCCCCTGGGTGTGTCCCCATCTTCCGAACGCCTCGGGATGATAGGTCCACACCTTCTGTCCGCTACCCTTAGCCGGGTGTTCAAACCATCCATAAGCAGTCACAAGGTCCATGAGACCGTCGCCGTTGATGTCGCCGACGCCAAGACCATGCCCGATGTATGAGCCCCAGGGCCCGGGCTCGGTGATGGTCGTGGTGATCCACGTTCCGGTAGGATTCTTTGGGTCAGGCTTTGAATACTGAAGCGTATTGTTGCCCGCGTGGATAATTTCGGGCATACCATCGCCATCGATGTCAGCCAGAAGTGTATCCTCGTTTCCGATCGGTTTTAACACGACATACGAATCCCAGTGCCTGGACTTGCCCCGTGGATTTACGTATAACGTTGCAGTTCCTACACCAGCCTGTCCGCTCATGACGAGGACGTCCGGCCAGCCATCGCCAGTGAAGTCATAAGCGAGATTCACCATCGATTTCTGCGGGTATTCCGTGCCCGGGTTATAGACGGTCGGGGTGTAGAATTCATGGGCTTCGGTATAGTCCGGGCCCAGATAGTAGTAAGGGCCAGCGATAATATCCGGTATCCCGTCTCTATTGATGTCAGCAACGGCCGTACTCCAGGAAAAGTAGTAGCCATTCAAATGCTGCTCGGTGAACTCGGGAGAAAGATACTCCTTCTTAGTTTTGAGAACGTCGAGATCGCGATACTGCACGTCTTGGAACTGTACCTCCCCGGTACCGCCGACGTAGAGTGCGATGGGACCATAGTTTTCCAAGCCGCTGGGTACGGCGCTACGATCCAGGCCGCTCCGGGGTCCGATGAAGCCACCCGCGCCAAGCGCCGGATCGATCATATTGCCGTACAAGATCAAGTTCATCGCGTTCCAGTCGCCAGGTCGATAGGCGTTAGAAGGAAGGGCCAGATCCGGAAAGTCAATTCCTGCAGGCAGGGGCAGCGGTTTTAATCCGCCGGATTGCATGAACTTGAGAATCTCATCGGGCATGTTTGCGCCCATTGGCGAGGCCAGACCACCTTCGCTGTCCGTCTTCGCCAGTTTTTGCCGGGACAGCTCCTTCCCCGTCAAATCGAGTGTGACTGCGTACGCGCCCAGGTCGTCCGGGGTCATCGATACATAGAGTCCACTCCAGCCCGCGGGCGTCTTCTGCGCGCGCAGGAGGAATCCTGTTTTGCATCCGGCGCTGCAATGGACGTTGGCGTAAAGCGCGAGATCGGCAAAAGACTTGTCCAGCATGAGCCACCCGCCGGAGGCGTTCGTAGGGGTGCCGGTGAGTGTTCCACCTTCCACCTTCCACTCTGCAGTTCCTACCTTTTGCCATCCGTCCAGGCTAGAGCCCTCAAGTTTGTAGTCAGCGTGAAAGTTCGGACCATCAGCTTGTGCATAGGGAGCAAGCCCAGCAGCACCGAATACTGCTACGAGAACCGCAGAGGTACTTCTAAACATAGGACCTTCTTTCTTCACTCGATCTATGGTGCAGGCAGCTAACCCGCTAATTCTTTAGTGCGCACCGGATTTGTCGCCTAGGGCAATGCATGGCTACGTACCCACGCTGAGCCGCATTGGCCCCTTCGCCGGCATCCGTTGTCGTCGTTCCACTCAGCGGCACGGTGGCGTTGATTACCAGATACTGACGGCCGTTCACCTCATACATCGCCGGGATGGCTTTGTTGCCGCCGGGCAGCTGTGCGCTCCAGAGCGTCTTTCCCGTCTTGTCGTCGTAAGCGCGCACCTTCCCGTCGCTGGAGGCAAGAAAGATGAGGCCTGTGGAAGTGACGATGATTCCCCGCTGCTCTTCTATAGCGCCAGTATCTTTGGCGCCCTGCTTCATTGCGGCTTCCTCTTCTCCGATAGGAACTTTCCATTTAATCGTTCCGTGATTGAGGTCATAGGCAAAGAGCGTCGACCAAGGTGGATCGATGTACTTGTACATCACGTTCCACCCGCTGTAATAACGAAGCTTAGGGGCATCAACACCTGCAGGGTAGGGTGGGCCGCCCATCATTCCGTAGGGCCCAATGGCTGGAATCTTCTTCCCGGGTGCTATTTCCCCTGCAGGTGCTCCGCCTGAAGCAACGACCAGATCGGCCGGAGCATCTTCGGCTGTGGCTTTGCTCTGTCGCAGCATGGGCATAGTGAAGGTAGCGCCGCCACTACCGTTGGGATCGGCCAGGTAAGACATCAGGCTGTTCAATTCTTGATCGGTCAGGCTAGCGAATGCCGGCATCTGCCCTTTCCCATTCACAATTGTCGACCGAATCGCATCCAGGCCTAATCGATTCGTAACGTCGACAAGCGACGGCCCCATGCCACCTTGCCTGTTCGCGCCATGACACATCTGACAGTTTTTCTGGTACAGAATGCCGGCCGGCGGTCCGCCGGTTCGTACCACCCCGAAGCCAAGATTCTCCGGCTCGTCAGCAATGAGATGGAGCACCGCAGGGGCATCGATGCTCGATACATACACCATGCCATCTGTTGGGTTTGCCGCGGTCATTCCCCAATTCGATCCACCCCGGCTGCCCGGCATCTCGATGGTGTCCTGCGTGGTCGGAGGAACAAACATTTGATCCTTCGCTCCGGCCAGAATGATGGCTTTGACCTTGTCCTGCTCATCTTTCGTTAGTAGATAGGGATCCACCTCGGACTCTGTGAATCTCAGACGAGAGAACGGCGGCGGTGCGGCTGGAATCGGTTGTGTAGGCGAGGCATGCTCGCCGGGCATTGTGCTCTCAGGAACGGGGCGCTCTTCCATCGGCCACAAGGGCTTTCCTGTCTCTCTGTCCAGCACGTAGAGAAACCCGGTCTTACCGGCCTGCGCAACTACGTCGAGAGGCTTACCGTGATATTGGACAGTTGTGAGTTGGGGCGCGGAGCATGGATCGTAATCCCAAAGGTCGTGATGAACTTCCTGGAAATTCCAGATGTACTTCCCGGTTCGCGCATCGAGCGCCAGGACACTGTCAGAGAACAGGTTGTTGCCAGTTCGATCTGCACCGTAATAATCGTAGGTAGGTGAGCCAACGGTGAAGTAAGCAATACCTCTCTTGTCGTCAAGTGAGAATTCTCCCCATGAGTTGACGCCACCGATATACTTCCATGCATCTTTCGGCCAGGTTTCGTATCCATACTCGCCCGGATGTGGAACGGTGTGGAATTGCCACACGAGCTTGCCCGTGAGGATGTCGTAGGCGCGAAGATCTCCGGGCGGCGACAGGTACGCCTCGCCTGTGGAGGAGCCTAGAATGATCAGGTTTTGAAAGATTTTGCCCGGCGTACCTGACTGAATTCGGTAAATGTCCTGAGGATCCCTCTCGAGGCCGGCACGAAGATCCACAAAACCATCGTTGCCAAAGGTCAGAATCGATTTACCAGTCTTAGCGTCGATCTCCTGAAGCTGCTGGTGAATCTGAAAGATAAGCCGTTTGTCTGACTTGTCCTTGCTCTGCCAGAAATTGATGCCCCTTCCTGCGATGCCGTTCAGGTTGGCGTGAATCCAGTTTTCCTTGCCTGAGGCTGCATCGATCGCAACCAAGGAATTGTTCCGGGCGAGCACATACATCACACCATCAGCGACGATCGGATTGAAGACGTAAGGCAGATCGTCGTGAGTCGGGTAAATCCACGCTACCTTGAGCTTATCTACATTCGACTTGGTGATCTGGCTTAGCGCCAGATAGTGAGAATTATCGGCACCGCCGCCATAGTCGCTCCAACTTTTGTGATCCTGCTGCGCCCCGGCGGCGGGTGCGGCGGCTAAGAGGAGTAGCGCAACGTTTGCTAGAGTGAAAAAGGGAGATTTGCCTGGTACCGTTGTCGGAAACTCCATGAATTACTCCTGACCACCGAGCCCGCAAATCCCTGTCGCAAACAGAATCCACCTCTCCCGCGGGTGAGTGAGAAGACCTCTACTCAAACATCGAGGGATTTAAAATATTCTGCCCTTTCCCGCAGCTCATCAATTGAGTCGCCCGGCCACGCTGTCGCTGGGATTCCGTGTAAAGACCCAATTGCATAGGCCGCAACTTCCGCATAGTAAGTTCGAATCTTTGTCTTTTCCTTAACGATGGTGAAAATCTCTGGCCAGTCCAGTATTCCCTTGCCAACGGGCACGCTGGTTTTTCCTGGAAGATAGTCTTTCGCATGCATGGAGAAATAGCGGTCAGGATACTTATTCAGGTAGTGGATTGCCTCCTTCCCGCCGAACGTCAGGTTTCCTACATCAATCTGGAATCCGACCAGCGATGGGACGCACCTCTCCACCAGAACGTCATACGGGGTCACTCCGGCGATATCCACAAACTCGACTTCGCGGTTGTGATAGCCCAGCTGGAAGCCTGCCTTCTTCACCCGCTCGCCCAAAGCATCAGCCTGAGATTTTTGGGATTCGATTATCTCCGTACGTAAAGACTCCGGAGGAGTTTCCGGAACAAACTCTGATGTGTCTGAGGTAGACATCTAGATCGTCTCCGTAAATCGACTGAACCCAAATCGCAGCCCAGTATAAAGGATGTAGCGTTCGCGAAGGCAACTGGGCCACAGCATAGGCATGGGGACCATGATCCTTCTCGCTCTTTCCTGCAAGCATTTTCAGGCAGAAAACAGACGGGGATTAGTATCATGTCCAATCATGTCCCCCTATCTCGCTGACGACTAAATTCGGGATCGCGGGCGATTGCCGGCTCATCGCGCTGGAGCAGGCGAGGGAGGAGCGGTCGCGGTGGTGGAGTCTTGGCGGGGTGCGGGAACAGCGCGGAGGCTGAAGCTCGCGATCGTGGCGGGGTTGGAGTTTGGACGCACCTGGAGGGTGCCGAGAGCCTCGGTTACTGAGGGGGTCTCGTCGCGAAGCCGAAAGACGAGGACGCCGGGCTGGACCTCTTTCGCAGAGAGCAGGCTAAAGCCACCGGTCTGCCGCCGGAGTTCCATCTGTGCTGCGGTCGCGGAGGCGAGAGCAACATTGGGCAGAGCCTCTGCAAGCGCGGGATAGCTTGCCTGATTAAAGGCGGCAAGCCAGTTGTAGAGGAGGTGGCCGGCGGGTGTGTTGGGGATGAAGCCCAGCTGGGCGCCAAAGCGAGGAAGGCGAACGAGAATGGTGGGGTGAACCGGGCTGACGTGGGTTCCGGGGCGAGCGGGCACAGGAGCGTCGGTGGGATCGCCGACAACGACGGTGTCGATCTGGTTTGGATCGTCATCCTCTTTCTGGCCGACACCTCCAGCGTGACTCATGGCATAGAGGACCAAGGAGAGCGCACCGACGGCGAGTACGATAGCGAGCAGGATGGCTCCGGGGCTGAGCGGCTGGCGGCCGGTGATATAGAAGGTGGGAGCGGTGAGTGGGTGATGGTGCTCCGGCTTTCCCGGGGCGAGCCGGATTGGCGGAGGTCCGGCGGGGTTGGTCACACTGATAGTGTAGACGTGCTTCCCTTTTGGCCTGTCCAGACCGAAATGTAATTTTGGAAATGGAGGAAAACGAATGTTCCGACAGATATTGATGGGAGGTTTGATTGCGGCCTGCCTGACGGCTTCGACCGCTTTTGGCGCCGATCAAAACCGGGTCTTGGGTACGTGGAAACTGGTTTCGTATAACGTCGAGGTTCAATCGAGTGGCGCGAAGATGCCGATGATGGGGCAGCACCCAACCGGTTATGCAGCCTTCCTGCCGGATGGGCATGTATTTTTTATCCTGACGGCGGAAGCACGTAAGCCTGCGAAGACAGAGCAGGAGCGCGCCGAACTTTTGAGCACAGTCGTCGCCTACACCGGCACCTACACGGTCGAAGGGGATAAGTGGACCACGCACGTTGAAGTGGCCTGGAATCCAGAATGGGTCGGCACCGCGCAGATTCGATCGTTCACACTGAACGGCAAATATTTAGAAGTGTTAACACCATGGCGGATCATGCCAAATTGGGCTGACAAGGGGATGACGCGGAGCATCATTACGTTTGAACGTGCTCAGTAAGGCCCCTGCCTGGCACGTGTGGTCCTACAGGTATTCGATCTTTACGTTACCGACGGAGATGTGGCAACCTTTGTTTTCCCAAAGTGCCAGTCCGTCTGAACGGCTAAACTACCCTATCTCCTCCCCCTAGCTTCAGGTATCGTGTCCACCTATCTCCTGGACAAGTCTGCGTTCGTCTGTTCCCGAAATGTCTGGTTTTGTCCGGGTGAAGTGAGCGGGATATTTTGTAAAATTCGATAAAATTTGGCT
This sequence comes from uncultured Acidobacteriaceae bacterium, assembly GCA_963830325.1. GTDB lineage: Bacteria > Acidobacteriota > Terriglobia > Terriglobales > Acidobacteriaceae > PALSA-350. The sequence continues at coordinate 34,761 of CAWHMV010000014.1, read as the reverse complement.
TTTTATCGGCTCCCGGGGCGTCGCCCAGAGAAGCGTTTATCTGGGGAAAAGGACAGCCTGAGGGAGTTCCCTCTGTCCAGAACGGCATCGAAGATGTGGCCTGTCGCGTCGGGAACCCAGTTCAGCTTTTCGGGGTTGATGAAGGGGTTAACAGGGCTGGGTTGGTTCCGATCAAGGTTGAGAGACGACGTGTCGGTAGGTAGTTTGGGGGCCGGCTGGGGAATAGGCTCGGGGACGTGGGGCGCGACGGGCCGGGTTTCCGTGGCGGCGACGGGATCCGTTGGCTCATCATCCACAGGTTGGTGCTGCTGTTTGCGGAGCCACTCAGGGGTGTAGATATCTGGATCGACGGGCGGGGCCGCGGGTTGGGCCGCATATGGGGAAAAGCGGCGGTCCGGAACCAGTCCTTCGATGGCTACGATCATCGAGAGAGCCTTGATCTGGCCAGCGATGATGCCTCTGGTCACTTCGTGGCTGAGAGTGGCTAGTTCCCAGAGGCGGGCCAGGATCTGGTCGCGACTAAGGTTCAGCTTGCGCAGCCCTTCAGCTTCCTGGTCCACCAGCCTTTCCCTGACGGCGGCGCGGTGCTCGATCATGTAGGCGTGGACGCGGGGCTTGGATTTGATATAGGCGGCGGTGTCGGGATTGAGACCAACCGCTTCAGCGGCGCGACGATCATTCATGGTTCCGGACAGGATCAGGTGAGCAAAGGCCATTTCCTGATCGGTGATGGGATCGGTGACTTTGTTTTTGGGCATAGGTCGTCTTGTCCTCGGTTTGCTGGGGTTTGAAATGAGTTGTTTGCTGCTGTGTTGGTGACAGAAAGGGTTGAGAGCCGCGGCAGGCTAGCCGTGACTATTGTTGGTTATTTTGTGACAGGGATGGGGTGAGGTACCGGATAGTGGTGAAACTATCCTTCGCTCACGCGGAAGGCCGAAACTACCGGCAACTGCCGGTCAGGGCACGGTTGCGTGAGGAGCCGTCGCCTGCCGATATCGTCTACCCTAAGAGATACAGCCTTTCCGAATTAGATGTAAGTGGCTGGACGATTCTTTTTCGGCACAGGAGTACTGGGCCAAGGTTACTTCGGGTTTGGTACTCGCGTGGGCAGCGGGACGAAATGTGCGACAAACCGGATTTTGTGGGCATGATCGAGGTACTGTTCTCCCGCAGCCGTCCCAGGATCCACGCGGTGCGGGGTCCTGCAACCACTCCGAGCGTAGTCGTGCGATGTGAGAACAAACCCAAAGGACGGGTGGGGATAGGTATCATGTCCATCATGTCCCCCTATCTCCACGTGGGTTAGTTCGTCTGCCCCAAAGGTTCCCGTCTGGTCGAATTTCTGCTGTGGGAAGGATTAAGGAACCTTAATGTATAGCGGTTCGAATATGGAGGCGGCCTAGCCACCAAATTCCATCCGAATCTCCGGGTCAGAAGGAGGGGTTAGTTCGTCCCGGAAATGGTCCCTTATTGCGGACAATCCTTTATGGAGCATATGGAATAGGATTCTGCCTTGCGGGCCCCGCATCTTCTTAGCGTACCCTTGACGCCAATCACAGTGCGCTTGGCAGCGTCATCGTTCATACATGCGAGACACGGGTTCTGCTCGCAGACATGTTGAGCGACAGCTCGCCAAGTCGGCCCTTGTGATAACTCGGTAACTCGAAATCGCGTTAGCTCCTCCTTGTGAACCGGATCGAGGCCGATCTGCTCCGATCGTTTGCTAGTCCGTGGGACTTCCGGGATAGCATCGACGAGGTTGCCGAGTAGGCCGATGAATTGTTTGTCGGCCGGGTGACCGTCCTTTATTACCGCGTACCGCAGGTCAGTGTAAGCGTCGTCCTGCGTGCTGCACGGTTTGACGATTTCTGAATGGTTACGGTTTATTGAGACCGGATCGTTGTTGCAATTCCTCGTGGCGCTGAGATTGTCGACAACCAGCAGTCCTTTGGTTGGGATCTTCTCGTAGGCGCAGTATCCTCGAATCGAGCTCAATTCAGGAGTCTGTCGCCATTGCTCTTGTAGATCCTGGAGATAGTAGTTGTTCGCCGTCCGCATTTGCTCGAGCAGGGGATTGTCCGAAAAGACGTGCGCGAGATTGGCTATCTGCGCGCCGGTTTGGGGCGTTGCGAAGAAGTAGATCAATGGAACCTGTTTGCCGTAGCTTTGATGGTTGAGCAGAAGCTCTTGTACAACCAGGCCGCCCATGCTATGCGCGACAAAAACTACCTTTTCGTAGGCTTCGAATATTCTCGCATTACTCAGGCGCTGATTCAGGCTGACCATGACTTCCCTCATGCTCTGTGCGTCGCCGATGTACGGCGTGTCGTACCCGGCAACGTATACATCGAAGTCGTCGAACGCGTGATCATCCGTTAGCATTTTTGGCCAGGATTGTTGGCCGGCGCACGTCCAGGTGTCTGCTGGTCCGCCGTAAATCCCGTGCACGAAGACGATAACGTTATCGTTATCGCTGTGGCGAATCCAGACAGATGTGTCCTTCCCCCCGATAGCGTAGTACTCGCGTATAAGTGTGCAGATGACGATTGCTAGTAGCGCCAACACGATCGCTGCGAACGCCACCCAGCGCCTTCGATTATTGGCCACAACGTCTCCCGTCAGGGGGTTTAGCGTATCGTGTTCGGAGCATGGTGCTGAAGTTTCCGTCGATGAGTTGGATACACCCTTGGGCCGCCTCCACTTGATATTCCCCCGCCCTGAACGTCGCAGGATCTCCTCTTGCAGCCGTCAAGATGCGCTCGGCTTGGGACTGAATGGTTTTGAGGACATCGTTCAATCGAGCCGGAGCCGTGTCCCATAACGCAACTGCGAACATTGCGGGCACGTATTGTTGGACCGTCGTAAGGGTCCATTGGTCAGGGGGGCGAGAAACTTCTGGAAGAGCCTTCGTGACGTCCGCTACCGATATCTTGTGGTTCTGAAGCGCTTCGGTGAATGGCCCGTTCTTCTCACCGCCAGCTTGCGTCGCGCCGTAGCCAAATTTGAGCTTGCACCATTTCGTATCGTCTTGGGTTCTTGAGCAGACGCCAGAGGCTTCCGCGCTTGTCTCAAACTGTGGACGGCAGTCGCACACGGTGGCTAGGGCTCTCCCTGAGGTCACCAAACATGCGACCATAACACAGTACCGTACAAGTCTCATGTATGCTCCTTTAACCTAGGTCTCCATTTTTGTCCCGGTGATTCTGAATTTTGCGCCCCTCCACGTCAAGAAGCAACAGCCACCTCTTCTCGACGGGTCTTGAAGAACCACGGGTGGATGACTTTATGGGACATTCTTGCTGGGGCCAGTCACCGGGTTTGCTTCATTGAGAGAGGCGGAGGGTATCGGACGCCCGCTGGGAACGGCGGACTTCGTGTCCAAGCTGGAACGTCGGCCTGGCAGACCGATTGCTCGCCGCGCTGCCGCGCGCAAGGCCGTGGCGATCCCGGTGGGTGAGCAGTTGAATTTGCTGCAATAGGTAAGCTGTCACCGTATTAGGCCACGACTGCCGCGGCGCAACCTCCGGGGACGGAGGTCCAGCTCATAACCATCGCCGAGCCGGATCGATTGGTGTTCTCGGACTGGGGTGGAAGCCACAGCACACCCCATTGGTAGGTGGGAGAATTTTACAACACATCCGGAACCACCCACGTAAATGCAAAGAATAGTTTCACTTAGCGCGACACAAAACATAACGCCCCGACACGCGCTTCGGTATGGACAACCAATGCCCTCTGCCGCAAGAATGCCGCTCATCACTGACCAAGAGACAGTGAGAATTGGGGGAAGCACAATCAAGAGGATGCATAGTGGCGCGGGAAAGAGGACTTTTGGCCTGTGCATGTTGATGGCGACGCTACTGTTCGGGCCTGCCGTCGCAAAAGCCGATCCCGTCCTGGACTGGAACTAAAAGGCATTTGGGTCGGCCTTTGCTAAGGGACCAACTCGACAAATACATATTCCCCCTGGTAGGCAAATTCGTTCAAAAAAACTTAGCCTCGTGAGACGACCGTTCCCATCGGACGCATGTAGACAGTAGAAGCGCACCTGACAAAGGTGAAATTGCGAATGAGGTGCCGATCGAATCGTTCAGAGGTTGGACGAGATTCGGTGTGGTTCGTTGCTTCAAGTTAACCACAAGTCTGGAACGGCTTAAGGCCGACAGACTGGGTCGACCCGCGATGTACTGTGCGGGCCAATGGGAAGGGGAAACGACATGAAAGCTTCTTTGATTCTGGGATGCGTGCTGATCCTAACCAATGTACCAACCTCGTACGCGCAGCAGTTTAAGTGGGGTGATCCGAACTACAAGCTCGCATCCGAGATCGCTAGCGACATCGGCTGGTACCAGATCACGGCCACGAAGGCGTGGGCGGTGAAGGATGGCGAATCTGGGCCTGAAGGACGCACGCTGCATGATTACGCTGGACAATCTCCGCGCCGCGGGGGTTCCGGATACCAGAGTAGTCGACGTAAAGTACGACGCGCCCGAATTCAAGCGAGGTCCTCATACGCTGGCCGAGATCCGGACGTCGTGCGTGCATGTGGAAACACTCGGCAAGATCCAATATTTCGAGAGATGGGCGAAATTTGCGATGAAGGACACTCCGAATCTCAATTCGGGACGATACGATGTCGCGTACTACAGGAACTGCATCCAGGTATACGACGAAATCGTCAAAGCCGGCGTCTCTCCCTCGGAGCGTGTGCCCGATGATGTGATCGGAGGCGCGGCCTGGTCGGGATCCATCGAGGAGTTGCGCAAGAAGTGGTGCGATCCGGGGTTCAGCAAGGCCAACGCCAAAACGGCGGCGAGCGAGGAGCCGTATCGTAAGATGCTGACGAGCGACAAGCTCAAGGTCGCTCTCACCTACCAGGAAGTCATACTGCCGGGCGGTGCACGAACGACCGATCCTGAAAGGATGGCGGCAGCATCGGTCTGGTTCGAGGACTTTTCGCCGTCCAATGTCTGCACTGATGGACGCCAGGTCCACAATCTACGCCGTTATCAGTTCGGCGGTGATCAACGGATCGTCAAGACAACGGAGCAGGAATATTGTGGGTCCGCGCCGCTCTCCGCGTTTCACTGAGGTGTCACGGCCATCCAGTAACGGTTTTGTGACGTGGCAAAGTCGGCTCGGGCTTAGAGGGGCATTGCTGAAACGCAAGTCACAGCGTGGCGCTGCTCTGGCGTAGGAGATGAATATGGCATTCATGGATATTCGCTCCAAGTAACTCACCTTGCTCAATTCGTAGGATGACAACAAGAAGACAAACGATATTCGGCTTGGCTGCGCTTCTGGCTGGGAGGAGATAAAGGATCGCGGGCAGACAAAGGGGCAGCAGCAGGGAGTGCACTACACCTTGTCCCAATATTCCTGTCCCGATACTCCCGTGGAAAAATCCTCCGTTCCGCTGAAACGCTCTTGGCGCTTCCTATCACTATTCCATCACGTGACATCGGGCTCATCTTTCGTGGCCGATTTCGGCAAGCGCTTTCATAGAAGAACTCGGTTTCTATGAACCGACCGCAAACGATCTCAAACGCAGTCGTCACTCAACTGCACAAGGCAGTGGCATGGAACCCAACGTAAAGAGACCCCGCAACTTGAAGACTCCCTGGCCTCCTGTGCAAGACCTCTTGCAGGTTCAGAACGTAACCTCCGCGGATAACTGGACCAGCCTGCAGGCCCTTTTCAAACGCTGTGACGTCTGGGACATCATCTACTACAACTTCGCCACCTATAACCCCGAGGAAGTGAACTGGTACCTGCACGAATGGATTGGCTGTCGTGACGCCACCCCCGATGGGAAGAACTACCGCTTCGGAACTTTGGCTGGCGGTCGGCCCATGACGATCTATATCCCAACTGCGGATTGGCTTCCCCCCGGGCCTAAGCAGGCGGAGGCCAGACAGGCTGCTCTGGCTATTTTGCGGGATCCGAAGGTTTTGAATCTGCATTTCAAGGCCGGTTTGCTGGAGCTGCGGGCGGGCGATATCCACGGGGTTGCAACCGCGATTAGCAGTGGAAAAATCACCGTGATCCACCGGCCCTGCATGGGCTGGATGGCCCAATATCGCGGTGGGCCCGGTTATAACCAGTTGGTCATACCATTTGCGAGTGCGCCTCCAACTGGCATGAAAGCTCTGATGGTGCATGAAGCCGTGCACGCCGCGATGGACGTCACCAGAATCCCCGAGACCATGCAGCAGGCCGAGGCTCTCGCGTACATTACTCAGGCTCTATACTCGCGCCGCAATGGCGGGAATCTGGGCGCCTCGGTTCCGCAGCCTGCATTCGCCATCGCTCCCCGAAATTTCGTCGCGTGGTCTGGCATCTTCAAACTTGCCGCCAGCATAGCCGAAGATATTGATAAGGGACGACCCGTAAGTGACGTCGACCTGGTGGGTCTGGCACTCTCTATCACGATCGCTCCAACTTATCAGTCCGAAGGCGCCCCTCCCAATGACGGAGTATGAGACTCATCCGGGGAGTTTGTGGGAGTTTCGTGGACGAGGATTGATCGATCCAAATCACTCCTGTGGTAGAAGCTCGTAGCTGGTGAAGGCCAGCATCTTACTGTCGGGCGACCAGGACGGAACGTTCATAGTGCCACGGCCGCCGAGGAGCTTGGCGAGGGTGCGCACTTTCCTATCGGCGAGCGACAAGACGCAGAGTTCAACGTCCTGATTGGCCGGATGACCTTGCGTGCCTGGCTTGTACGCGAGAAAGGCGATCATTCTGCCGTCGGGCGAGATGTGCGGAAACCAGTCGCTCGTGCCGCTGACCAGGAGTTGTTCCTGTGCACTCCCATCCGGGTGCATGCGCCAGATCTGCATGTGGCCGGTGCGGTCCGACTGGAAGTAAATCCACTGACCATCCGGGGAGAACTCGGCCACGTCGCTCTTGGACGCAAGGAGAGCTTCGGGGCCACCCGCGACAGGAATTGTATAAGCGTCGAAGTTGTCGCCATGCTGGCTGGTAAAGGAGATGGTCTTGCCATCGGGCGACCAACCGTGAAAGTAGGCGGGACCATTCGGGGTGACAAGTCTGGGCGTTCCGCCGGCCGTGGGGACAACGTAAATCCGAGCCTTCCCGTCGGGATCCTGATTGCCGATGGCAATCAGGCTGCCATCGGGCGAAAGGCCATGGTCCCCATTGATCTTCGTCTCAGGGGCGGTCGGAATGGGCGTCGACGAGGTGGAGCGTGGAACCGTGCTGTCAATGGGATGGATGCCATTGTCGAGTACGAAGTGCTGCAGGGTGCCTTCCTGGTTGAAGATCAGCGCCTTGCCGTCAGGCGTCCAGTTGGGATCTTCGAAATGGATGGGTGCGGTGTAACGCACGCGACGGTCGGTGGAGGCAACAATGACCGACTCGAGGGTGCTGTGCAGGGTAGGTTGACCGGTAGCCGGGGCCAAAGGTTCCGTCTTGACGTTGGAGAAGATCGCCGTTTCTATCACCTTCTCATCGTGAGAACAGACACCGAGACCGACGTAGAAGTCGCCTTGGATGCTGACGCGCATGGCCGCACCGGAAGGCGTCATGTTGCCGTTCGCGTCGGGAATGGATACATAAACGTAGTCGCCACGTTTCTCGATGCGTACGCGATGTGGTCCCTTGGCGTAGGTTTCTATCTCGTGGGTGTCCGCGCCGATGGTGTCGCGATACTGCAGTGAGGTGAGGCCGTCGCCGTGACGGGCGACATCGGCGTAAACCGAATGCGGATCCAGCGACTGACGAATCATCAGCACGGCTTTCCGGTGCGCGTTGCCCTTGTCGCCGACGAAGTCGATGTCGGCACTTAAGGCCACGTCGCCGGACATTTTTCTCCAAACGTAGTGGAAGTCATCAATGCCAAACCAGAGGTCGGCGCCACTGCCGGAGATGGTGTAGCTATCCTTGGAGACGTCGTAATGGCCGCTGCCAGGGAGGAGAATCGTGCCGTAGTCCCCTTGACCCTGGAATTGGCCGAGATCTTGATTGGTGGTTTGGCTGGAGGCGACGGCGGTACCGAAACATAACGGCAGGGCGAGCAACCAACTCCAACGATCCCTTCCGGCAAGGCTCATGCGCTCCTCCGTGAAATACGATCATCGTGCAATCTTATCTTGTTCTGCCATATCGCACGGGCCGAGCTCAAAGGATGCCATCACGGGATCTATTGCTTCGGCAACCACTTTCAAAAGCAGTGACATTCATTTGCCTTCAGATTGGGATTTGGCAACGTTGCCAAATAAGTCGTTTGTTTCATGAAGATGCTCAAGGTGCTCAAGTAATTAATTTGAGCATCTTGCCTCGTTGACGGGCGGTACTTATCCTCCAGAGGCAAAGGAGAGATGCTCGATCGCCGGCGGAGTTGAGGCCTGGAGCCGGAAAGCTCGATTGAAGAAACGGTTGTTGGGCCGGTTGATGGCCATCTATTCACCATTTTGCGGGGCCAGCCTTCGCGTTCATTGACAGTAATGCCGCGCGTGGCCGGGCGCAACGCAACAACGGTTGCCTCCATGCGACCGGTTTGGCATAAGAATCTTGTCTTATGGCCAACAGTAATACGCTCGGGAGCCGCCGTCCACTATCCTGGGAGATAATTATGTGGAAGAGCGGGTAGTAAACTCGTGATTACTCCCTACTGTTCAAGGATAACCAACTAGTTAGCTCTTCGGACGTAGAGGTTCTGAATCGGGAGGTGAGACCTCCCCAGGGTAGGGCGTCACAAATAGAATCATGTATGTGGTGTGTTCTTCTTGTGATGACGTTGGATAGAGGGAAACATGCTGCCCTCCGCGGCTAAAGCGTTTGCAGTGCGTGCCGGGGACTGGTGCTGTAAAGAAGGGTGGCATTCGTCGACGCGAAGCAGTAGGACTCTGTATTCCCGGCGAGATCGCTACGATCCCGGCCGACGTATGCTGTACATTCCAGCTTGAGCGTGCCCAGGTTTCGCTCGTAATTCTTGAGCTTTATCTTTTCTGGGTTTTCCTCCAACGGAAACGGACGAATCAAGATCTGCGGAATCATTCCCACGGGCCTCGCGGGCCAATTAGGTTGGCCGGTTCGGAATATGCCGTGAAGGGTACCGTATTCGTCGAGGGAAAGCTGAGGGCTGTGGAACGCTAGCTTGTACTGCTTCGCGTCTACCCACCATTCTTCGAATGTTCCCTTGTCCTTCGATTTCCCGTCTGTGTCGAAGACCTCATAGCTTGCTTTCAAGTGCCAGGGTCCTGCGTCCAGGCCTTGCAGGCCATTAACCCTTCGCCCGAGCTCCATTCGTTCCTTCGGAGTCGCTGGAGTGTTCACATCGCCAGTGGTCCCCGGTGCAGCGGCGGGAGAAGGTACGGTGACCGTCTGGTGTTGCCCACTGGTCACTGCCTGACCGTGAACAAAGATAAGGAAAGCATTTAACGTAAGCGCCAGCATGGTTGTTCGATATGCCCACCCTACCCAAGGTGAAACCTACGGCGCAGCATATAACGTGGCGATTGGCCGGACAAGGGATTCGTACATGCTGAAGCTATCCATGGCGCGGCGCGATGGTTACTCGACCTGATTACCCACGACCACCTGCAAAGAATGGGTGGCTTAAAAAGATTTTCGGGGCAACCAGTGAACGGAGGTTCGGCTGGCAGGAGCCTGTGTTTTCAAAGTGTCTCAAATTTGGGGTCCAGACCGATGCCGTCTCTGAGATGCCTGGGGCCAGCAGTGAGCATTAGCGCCACGCAGCTAAATCTACTGGAATAGACATGCAGACCGTGATCTTTCGGCTCTTTCCTGCGAGCATTTCAGACAGAAAACACACGGGGATAGGTATCATGTCCCCCGATCTCCCCCAGATTCATGCGCCCCACCAGGTGCCAGATCGAGCGAGCACTGTGGTCCTCGTCGATCAGTCGCTCGACGTCAACGGTATGTAAAAGCAGTTGAGAACGGTCAATCGAAGCCAGGCGCGGTGGAGGTGGATCCGGCAAGGTGCTCATGATTCCACTGTATAGATCGACAGCATACGTAACAATAACTGTATGTGTACATTTGCCAATTTCTTCACACCTTCCTGTCACCTGGTTGTCTGGCCCGCTTGAAGCGAGCAGTTGGGGAGAAAAGTTGAGGTCATCGCAGGAAGGACCGGCATGCGACTCGCACTACTTTGTCTGCGAGGTTGGCAATAGCTAGGTCAGGTGTCGGTAGTCCCTCGATGACCAGCATCGTAAAGCCGTGGACCGTGGACCAAGCCGTAAACGCGGCCGTCTTCAATTCCGACGTGCGCAGCAGCGAACTCGAAAAGACACCAGCCCGCGCCCCCCGACGCAGGATGTCTTCCAGCCTGGCCCGCGTAGCAGCTCCTGCGTCCGCCACGGCTTTGGGCCGGCCGTCGGGACCATTCAACGCCGCACTGAACATGAGTTGGTAAAGGCCGGGATTCTCCAAACCGAATTGGATGTAGGCCCGCCCGCTCGCGAACAGAACGTTTCTCGCCTCCTCACTGGAAGCAGCCGCCTCGACAAAGCGGGCAGTCAGGGTCTCGTAGCCAACCACCGCCACCGCGATGAGGAGGTCCCGTTTGTCGGCGAAGTGATAGTACGGGGCGTTGTGGCTCACACCGGCTAGTTTCGCTACCTCCCTCAGTGAGAAAGACGCCTCCCGTCCTTCCCTCACCAGTTCCAGCGCGGCCTCGATGAGGGAACGGCGCAAATCCCCGTGATGGTATGGGGAATCCGGGCTTCGAACTAACGCGTTTGAGGTCTCCCGGTTCTCGTGCACACTGTGTGCTGACGTGCCTGGACTCTTCGACTACGCCGAGCCCAGCGGCCACTCGCGATCGAACGCGGCCGCCGATGTTGCCTTCCCACCGACAGAAAGGGGTCGGCACTCGGTTGCATGTTTTCGGAGCTCAATGATCCCGCCCGCCAGCCCTCTGTCTACGCTTCGCTATGATCCCTCGCGGAACCACAGGCAAGACTCGAGGCCAGAATGGAGTCGCTTCTCCTTTTCCGTAGGGCTCTTTCATCCCCTACAATGTGCCGGTTTATCCCGGCGCTCTCTGTCACCGGGTTTTACCGTCCAGGCGGTGAGGATTAGTTAACTATTGTTGTAACGGTCGCGACCCTTGTATCACCAATGAATTGCGACACCGAAAGTTTAGTTTCGCACTAAAACTCGTGCAAGATACCTAATCGATAGGAGGGCTCAAGGCGAGCGATAATATGGTCCCGGCAAAGCTAATCATATTCATCAGCTATGTCCACGAAGATAGTGGTATCGCTAACGCGCTTAACAACCTTATCAACGATTCTTTTGGCAGCGACGTTACCGTATTCATGGATAAAGTAAGCATCCAGCAGAGCGAGAACATCCGCGCTTCGATAGACGAAAACTTGACGAAGGCGGACATACTAGCTGTGGTGAGCACCGGGATCGACGGTCCCCGGTATTGGGCAGGATACGAAATCGGCTTCTTCCAGGCGAAGCATCAAGGGCAGCGCCCGCCCGACCGCCCGCTGTGGGGAAAGGTAGTGAACTTTTGCTCATCAGGCAATTCACCAGGCCCCATCGCGGAACAAAAGCATGTTGCCCTCGGATTTGACAGCGTCGAACTTGAGAAGAGCGAAAAAGATTTTGGGGCTGAGCTCACGATTGCGGACGACGAAGCAGTACTGCAGTGGCTTGGCCAATTGTTTACAGCTGTCAAGGGCGAGAAACTTGAGGAACGGAGAAAGGCACAAGACACCCTCAAAGCTAACATCTCAGTATTTTGGAAGGCTGCATTCGCTGAGTTCAAGCGACGCCCTAAGTTTGAGTTTAAACCCCAAAAACAACTTAAAATTCGTTTCCGCTCAGTCGGCGAACACCGCTCCCAATTGGGGGAGGACGCGGTAATTACGCTCTTGGGCGGTGCTCATACCGTTTTTGGAGTCCTTAGCCACTCGAGCTCTCGATCGCTCAAATGGAGGGAATTTTGCAATGAATTGGAGAAGGCCGAGAGTTCATTGGCAACATTTTGGACAGGGACGCTGCTTCGCATCTTGGCGCGAGCTGGGGTCGCGGATAACCTTGATGAGGTAAGTGGAAACTTGATCTGGTCGCAAAATGAGCAGAAATTGTATCGAGTCATTCTGACTACATACACGACGTATTATGACGGCACGATTGAAGCGAGCATTTACATCGTCGAAGTAATCCGTCGTCCGGATCATGGGGACCCCTACACGACTCGACTAGCCAAGGGGTTACAATCGACGATGCGTTTCCGGTCTCTATTTCTGGAAGAGAAGGGTCTTTTTAACTACCTAAATATCGCGCTCGGGCATGGCGAACTTGCGGTCGTTGCGGCTGACATCGTTGCTGAGCTTGATTTTTTGAACATGGAACTAGTTGCTTCGGAGCTTGACACGCCCGCTTCCTGGAAAGATATGCTTACTTCGAGTGAAATCGAGGCGATGGCTCAGACATGGCGGCCCCTGAATGAGAAATTGCTAGAGAGTTGTAAGAAGGCAATTGCCGCTAACGAACCCCTCGCAGTTGAAAGCGCCAAGTCGCAACTTGCTTCAACTCTCCGCGAGATCGAAGCCCAAGTTGGTCCCTTGAATGACAATTTACTGACAGCAATCGCATCACGTTTAGTGGATGTTGCAAAGCACGCGCCTCATTGAGGGCAAACTCGGGGACAAACGGGCAGGAAAGCTGTTGCAGCATTTTGTGGGGATAGGTATCATGTGCCCTTGAATCTCCCCAGGAGCGTCTCATGCCGGGCGTTTTAATCTCTCACTCCTCTAAAGACAAGGAGTTTGTCTTCCGTCTAGCGATTGACCTTCTGGGCGCGGGATTTCCTGTTTGGCTTGATGCTTATGAAATGGAGATCGGCAGTCAAATTCGCCAGAGGATCCATGAGGGGATAGATCACAGCACCCACGTTATCCTCGTCATCAGCGAAGCCTCCGTCGCTTCCGATTGGGTTCGAGAAGAGCTCGAGTTAGCTCTCGAGAAGGAAAAGGAGATCGAATACCCGTTTATTCTGCCAGTCAAACTCGGAGAGTGCGCTATCCCATTGAGCATTCGAGGAAGACTTCATGTAAATTTTGCCCAGGATTACGCCTCGGCCCTTGAACAACTAGAGAATGCCCTGCGGAGACGGGGGGCTGCGGCGGTGCAGGTTCCCTTCGAAAAGCAGTTGGTACCGATACGTTTAGACCATAGCGTTTTTGTGGACGAAGTCATTTTAAGAAATCGTCTTTCACTTCTTCGTTTTACCCCTGAATCTCGGTTTACAGCGGACCAATTTGTCATGAGTCCGGACCCGGTCTATGAGGCGCTTAGGGCAAAGCTCCTCAGGACACTTCAGAGTGTAGAGCAAAATCCAGCTGCCCCTCGTGAGGAACGAAATTATTTAAAGGCCGCCTACTCTGACCTAAGACATGGAGAGCGCGCACTACAAGATGGGCTCGCGAGCATAGTGAACTTTATAGCGGCCAGAAATTGGAACCCGCATGTTATTACAGAGTCAGTTTTTTGGTTCGTCCGATTGTGGCGAAATCGTCTTCTGGTGAACATGTGGTCGGCGCAGAAATTGGATTCGCCACCAACGATCACACTGGGCCCTCATATAATGAAGGGTTTGTTCCATGAGCACGACCAGACAAGAGAATTCTACGGAGTAGACGAGCTCCATGAATACGCCGTTTTTCGCCTGGATGCGGAGGAGGTGACCAGCGTAGTCACTGGTCCCGACCGCTTCATAGACGACTATCTGAAGGAGTTCGCGTCGGACTTGAGCTTTGCTATGTTTTTAGTCGATGCCAACCTGGACACACTCTATAAATTCATAATTCCTCAAATCTTTTACTACGGTTATTTCAGTCACGGGTGGTCAGTCGAAAAATCTAGATTAAGAAATCGTTAAGGGGCGACACCTTTATCTCCCCGACGCCCGTTACCATAGTCAACGAATTGAATTGTCTTGCGCAGAATACCGTCTGTGGCTGTCCTCAAAGTTGAACGGATCTGCAACAACGCGATTTAAATCTGGCGAAAATACGTACAACCAATCGATCAGTCCGCTACAGGCAGACATCTGAAACACACGATAGCCTATTCTGTTGCGATATCCTATGTCGAGCAACAAGCCAGGTGGCACAACTGGGGCGCTCCTGCCGAAGTAGAAGAAGTGATCAGAAACAAGAACTCGGTCAACCCGAGTGTAAGCGTCCGAAGTTCCCCTCTAGCGCCAAGCCGGGTTTAGGCCGGAGGCTTGTGTCATGGACCAGGCAGAGGGAGTGGTGGCGGAGCGCCGTGTTCGCAGATGGCGTTCAGTTGCCGAGAAGCGTCGGATCGTTGAGCTGACGTTGGTGCCGGGCGCGAGCGTGGCGCTGGTGGCTAGAGCTCATGGGGTGAACGCGAACCAGGTATTCAAGTGGCGGCGCGAGTTTGAACGGGGCGAGTTGTCGGAGCCTGTTTCAGCATGTGCGTCTTTGCTTCCGGTAGTGTTATCTGGCGGAGATAAGCCGCAGACGAGCTCTGGATGCATTCACATCGAGCTTCAGGGCCGTGCGCTGATCAGTATCGAGAGTGGCGCTGATCCAGCCTTGCTACGTACGATCCTGGAGAGCCTGCGCAAGTGATCGAACTTCGTACTGGAACGAAGATATGGCTTGTAGCCGGGGTGACAGATATGCGCCGTGGCTTTGATGGTTTGAGTGCGCAGGTGCAGACGGTTCTGGAGCAGCAGCCATTCTCCGGTCACGTGTTTGTTTTCCGCGGGCGTAGAGGAGACATTGTTAAACTTCTTTGGTTCGATGGAGACGGCCTATGTCTGTTCGCCAAGCGTCTGGAGAAGGGCCGCTTTATCTGGCCACAAGCTTCCCAAGGATCCGTTTCTCTGACTCGTGCGCAGCTTTCGATGCTGCTGGAAGGCATCGATTGGCGTAGTCCGAAGAGAACCTGGACGCCTGAGCTTGCGGTGTGAGTAACAAGAGAGATTCTCCAGTATTCATGCGGGTTTTGTGAGATAGACCACGCCCCCGTTCATGCCATACTGCAGTCGTGATTTCTGCTCCATTACCGAATCTCGATACGCTCGATACCGAAGCATTGAAGAAGATGGTGGTCGCCCAGCACAACCGGCTGCTCGAACAGCAGCAACTGGCTAGCCACCAGATTGAACAGGCTGGCCGGCAGATTGAACATCTGAAGCTGGTCATCGACAAGTACAAGCGAATGATCTTCGGCACCAAGAGCGAGAAGCTGAAGGGTGAGCTGGAACAGCTTGAGTTTCAGCTGGAAGAACTGGAGACAGAGCAGGCAGCAAGGCAAGAGCAAGAACCACATTCTTCGCGAGCGACGAATAAGTCCCGGCCGCGTGCTCCGCGCAAGCCATTGCCCGAGGATCTTCCGCGCGAAGTCATCACCCATCCTCCTGCGAGCACTTGTTGTCCGGACTGCGGGGGTGCCCTGCGTCAGTTTGGCCAAGATGTATCCGAGCAGCTGGAACGCATTCCGGCCAGCTACAAGGTAATTCAACATGTGCGGCCTAAGTTTGCTTGCGGGGCCTGTGAACAGGTGGTCCAAGCGCCTGCTCCGGCGCGGCCGATCGATCAGGGCTTGCCAGGCCCCAGTCTGCTGGCGCATGTGCTGGTGTCGAAGTTCGCAGATCACTTGCCTCTGTATCGGCAGTCCGAGATGTACGCTCGGGAAGGAATCGACCTTAGCCGCTCTACCTTGGCCGGATGGGTCGGCGCTGCCAGTGAATTACTCGCGCCGTTAGTAGACCAGATCAGAAGCCATGTCATGGCAGGGGCGAAGATTCACGCCGATGACACCCCCGTTCCGGTGCTCGCTCCCGGCAACGGCAAGACCAAGACGGCCAGGCTGTGGACCTATGTGCGTGATGATCGGCCAGCCGGCGCTCAGACGGTACCAGCGGTTTGGTTCTGCTATTCCAAAGATCGTAAGGGCGAACATCCGCGCCAGCATCTGAAGGATTTCAGAGGCGCACTGCAGGCCGATGCCTACTCAGGTTTCCATCATCTCTATGGCGACGGCGCCATTTATGAGGTCGCGTGCTGGGCTCACGCCAGGCGTAAGTTTTATGACGTTCATCTGGCTCACGCTTCGCCCACGACCACCGAGGCGATGCTGCGCATCGGAGCACTGTACGGAATCGAGGAGGAGATTCGCGGCAAGCCGGCCGAGCATCGATGCTCAGTACGCCAGGCGCGCGCCCGGCCACTACTGGACAGTCTCAGACACTGGATGGAGAAGGCGCTGCGCTCCCTGTCCGCAAAGAGTGAGACCGCAGCCGCTATCCGCTATGCGCTTTCCCACTGGCGTGCTTTGACCCGCTACGTCGATGATGGGCAGTTGGAGATAGACAACAGCGCAGCGGAACGCTCCTTGCGCGCTGTCGTGCTGGGGCGTAAGAACTATCTCTTTATGGGGTCTGATTCCGGCGGACAACGGGCCGCGGCTCTGTACAGCCTGATCGGCACCGCTAAACTTAATGGACTTGACCCGGCGCTCTATCTCCGCACTGTGCTGGCTAAGCTCCCCGAGCACCCCATCAATCAGATCCAGCAGTTGCTGCCCTGGAATCTAGCTCCCTCACTTCAGAACGATCCTTCCAAAGCCGCCTAAAATACACGCAACAAGTGTCCACTAAAAATAAGTGGACACTTAAAACACACTATCCCCACCTGCTCAAGTGGGGAATTTCGTACGCTTACACCCGAGTGTCCTTCGCAAGATTAAATCCGTTGGGATTGCCATCGGAATTGCTGTGATGTGAGTCAGCCTGGATCCACTCGCCGTTATCCGGCTCAGAATGATAAATGTTGTCGCCCACAAGCATCCTGTTGCTGCCATTCCTAACAGGGCGCTTGTCGAAGTACTTCCCATCAGACCAATATTGGTCAAATGATAAAGTGTTAGTAACCTGCATGGCGTACACGCATCTGCCGGTGGCTTTCAACCTGCGGCCGCCTACTCCAAACACCCAGTCACCTGGCTCGGCTTTTGCTCGAATCCCGGGCTTGCAGGTTGCAAGTGTACACCGCCCGTGGAAAGGGTTTGGAGCGAAGCCGAAGTCCCTGTCCACGACGTATATATAGACCTTTGCCATTCGCTAACATCTGATGGTCACAGCGATACCGCTCTGCAGTGGGGAGCCATCAGGATTCTGAAAAGGATTGTCATTACCCTCGATCGCGGAAATGATGGTATCCGTGTTCCAACCGACGACAGCCGACGCATACCTTTTCAACGCGTCAGGTTGAGCCGCTTCCGTTTCTCGGGGGGCGAATACACCCACAATCCTCTTCCCTTGTTTGTTTGCTTCCTCAATTTCCCAGTTGACCCAACGACGGGTGTGAGTGTCTCTGCCGATCAAGACGACCACAGTGGATGCCCATGAGATCTTCATCCGTAGAAGTCTTCGAATTGTCTCATCGCTCACGAGCCCCTCTTCCAAACGGCGCTGGTTGGCGGGCTTCGCTCGAATCGAACTGTTTCGAATATCGTTACCGTTTCGCTTCAACAGGTCAGTTAGCTCATCAACTCTCGTATCATCGGCATGATGATGGCTGATGAAGACGTGGCGGCGCTGACCGTTTCCGTCCATAGCGCGGTTACCTCCGGTTCACTTCCTACAGCCTTCTGGCTGTTCAGGAATCTCATGACCGATCATCCAGATTGGCTTCGGAGGCTCCTCGCAGGCTGAGGTCGTGAGCTGTCCCGAGAAGCCTCGCTCAACGCAAGACAGGGAGCGCCAGAGTGGTTCAGATCAATGTCACTAGGCTACACCTGCCGTTCGCCTTTGCCAATCGCTCTTAACTATTGTCTACTTCGCAACCGGAGGAGCCAGTGCGCAGTAGCCTCCTGCCCCGAGCCTAGTTGCTTTTTCCGGAGTTTGAACAAAAACGGTCTAGATCAGCGAAGAGTCAGACGGGATTTAGGCCACGCGGCCGTCGCGAAGGAGTCGCTGCATGCCCAGGGAGGTTAGTCCGATTATGGTATCTAAATTGTGAGCGTCAAAGAGCTCTCTGAGCTCCGGGTGAGTCAGACCGCAGATATCCGCAAATTTTCTGGCGTCGACTGCTTCGAGCTGGTGCAGATAATACATAAGCCGCTCGGATTGAGGTGCTCGGAAATCGACAGGCGCCCTCCCACTTTCCAGGAAATCGATCACGCCGCTAGCGACGCCGCCCATTATTCGGGACAAGTAAACGGGTTTCGGTCGGGGAGGAGCAACCATGAGTGCGATTTCTTCTATCAGCCCGGGCACGAAATTCGGGGCCGAGGAGAGTTTGGTGGCACGAAGCCGGCCAGAGAGCGCGATAGAGCCCTGGTTTGCATTGACCAAGCGTCTGCGCATCGTTGTCAGTGCTGCGGCGCTGTCGTTCTCGTTTTCCTCAGGCCGCATCTCCCTCCCTTCATGGATAGTCACCAAGCGGGACAGTTGCTGGCGATCGTCAAACGACAATCCGGCGCGATTTGGCCAAGCGAGAAAGTTATGGATGATGGGGCCGCCCACGTCTTCCTGATATGTTCGCGCAAACCGCGCGATGGCCTCCATAATGCCTCCGGGGCGCCACTGATGACCCAGGTTCACACCTGCGCCGAGAGCGATCAACCTACGGGAGAGTTCGATAGTGACGAGATTAACGTCATCGTGAGTAAGCCCCTGCTGCAAGAGAGTCTCCGACTCAGAGATGGATATGCCGATTGCCAGCCCCGATAATGGTCGCCTTGGTTGATTCACTTGTTTACTCCGAATTCAGTTTTGGTTCGGTCCCGTATCATAGGGCCAGCCGAAACTCATCAAGCGAGACAACTTTACAACCCGGACAAAGGCCCTCCGCCAATTCGCTTGCCGCCGCCGAAATGAGTTTTGGAAGTGACGGGTTCGGGTATACGACGAATTGACGATCTGCGTTGGGCGATGCCGCGCGCTGGTCTCGCAAAGCCGAACATGCTCCATGCAACGACAGGATCGAGGGAGATCTTGGAATGGCGATCACCCTTGGAGTCTGGAGCGCATCGCCGTGGATCTTTACGCGAGCTTTAAACAATTCGACCCTCAGCGCCTCGATGAGCGCTGCCGAAAATATCCTAACGACACTGCCGTCAGGGATCTTCACGCCGGGCATACTATCGAAACTGATCACCGATGGTGCGTGCTCGATACGCCAGCGAGCATCAACTGCAACGACTGGACGCGCATGCTGCTCTGCCCACAGTACTTCTGTCTGGCACCAGAAGCGCTGATCGAAGGAGTCGCTTCGAAACACAATCACGACAGCAGACGCCACGGCAGCAGAAAGTTGTGCCGTTATATCACCGCTTAGATCCAGATTCTCGGTATCGTAATAAGTGTTAAATCCCTTGAGTCGCTTCAGCCAGTCTCTGGCCGCTGTGGTCAACGGTACGCCATCGTGTTTGGCATGACTAAAGAACAGCGTCGCTGCTTTGGCATCTGGCTCGGGTGCAAACAGCCGGAGCGCAAGTTGGAGTGTGTAGAGTTCTAGGAAGGACAGGCGCAGATCTCGCTCATCCAGGTCGGTAAGGCCGAATCGTATCAGCCTCGAGTCCGGCGTACTCCCATACAGGCTTCCCGGCTCCTTCAAAAACACTTCGATGAGACACGCTTTGGGGGGAGAGTTTAGCGCGTCGATTCTCTGAAGCAGATTGAGAGCGATACTTTCCGGAGGTGGCCCAGCCTCGGGAATCGGTCTTGTGTCGAGCACGACAACCAGCAATCGTTCTGTTGCACTGATGAAGCTCATATTACTGGAACTTAAGTCTGACACCGGATTGCTAGTAATTAGCGAAAACTCTCGCAGCTCTGTAGGCCCAAGAAGTTCTCTTGAACCTGAGCCGTCGGCGTCCCTCGCCGCGCCTCCTAGGAGTGCATCCCGCAATCGCGAGACATAGGGCGCGGTGTCCTCTGGACTACCCACCCGGACCAACGCCGCCATCAACGGGCTCTTCATGGGTTATTTGGGCTCCGCATCTGGAATTTCATAGATAGGCGTGAATGGCTCTGCAGGAATGCCATCCAAAAAATGTGCTTTCACTCGATCGAGAATTGAAGTCTCGATGGCGCGGCCGCGGCCTAGAGCGGCCAGCTGATTGATTTTGCCTGACGAGTCCAGACTATACGCCCCTTCGGGGGTGATCTGATCAACGCGCATAAAACGGTCTTTTATCAACAATGACGCGATCGCGAGCGACGCCTCCATTTGCGCTTGGAATAACAAACCGAGCAGTTGGGGTGCCCAACGGAGAGTCCCGGGCTGCAGGAAGCCGAGAGGCCCCCGCTCAAGCTTGTCGGATAACCCGCCCGGCTCGGAGGTGGTGCCAACGCTAAGCACCTGGATGTCTTCGAGAGGCACACCGAGAAAGTGGTGTGCCTCGATGACTGCGCACAAAGCCGGACAATTCGCCCAGACACCGCCATCGACGTATATGTTTCCTTCGTGCGCCGCAAATGCAGCTGGATCGAAAAATGTCGGAGCTGCGGACGTCGCTAGAGCGACATCGACAGCAAGAGCATTGTAGTCAAACTGGAGCTGCCGGTGATGGGCAGTCTTCATGAGGAAGATTCGCCCTCGGATTGCGTCATAGGTGGGGATGACCAAGCGACAGGTTGACTGGCCGAAACGCTTCTGTCCAAATACTTCGACCAGTGCGTCGCGCAGCACGGTCTGACTGTATTTAGGACGCCATAGGTTCGCTACTGCTAGACTCAGCCTCTGTGCGAATCTCTCGTTCGGGAATATTCTCGGACCATAGCGCTTGTAGAATTCCAGTATAGAGCTCGCAGGCTCGCCAAGCCCGAGGCCGATGGCGAGAATGCCACCTGTGGACGTTCCGGCGATCAAGTCGAAATGATCGCGGATTCGCAGGCCCGTTGTGGATTCCCATGAAGACAGAGCCGACGCTGTGAACGTGCCCTTAATGCCGCCGCCATCGAGCGCAAGGATTCGAAACCGCTGACCGTAGGGTTTGCTCACATGAGTCTCTCCGAATTGGCTACGAGTCTGCCCTTCAACGGTCATCTATTCCTTCAAGATTCATCCATAAAACTGAGTTGGCTCTCGTGTGCTCGCACACCATAAAGACAGCTGATCTGTCTCACGAAGTCTCGCTGGCCGCCGTAACTTGGGTGACGAACCTGGACGACTTCTGCGAACCCGGCCAGGCGCGAGGCAGTTATCGCCGCATCGTTGCCGATGCTCACCAGGCGGCGCGGCCGGAGAATCAGAATCAGCTCCGCTAGGATGGCTTCGCCGACCGCACGTTCACGTGAACTATGGGACCTGTTCGTGAACGGAAGGCCAGGCTCGTGCGGATGAAATGGAAAAACATTCCACAAAAATACAGGAGTGTTCACGGATGCAAGCATGCTCCAAATCACGGCCGCCGTCCGTTCCGCAACCATTGATCCAGTGGTAGCGCGCTCAACCGGGACGTTCCAACGAATCGCGTGGCGGGACAAGTGAACGTCATCTGTGAGCGCCAGGCCGGTGCGCCGGCCGCCACGGTATCCCAAGTCCCGGCCAATCCACAAAGCATCGATTTCTGTGTTCACCGCTACGTTCAACATACGCAGCAAGACGCGTGAGCGCCGATCTGGAGCGTCGTTCAAATCGTGCACCGGGCATCGATCCACGTAGGGGTTAAACACGTTCTCCAATCTCACGCTCCTGAGGTAGCGCAGAAATTGCTGCGGATTCATAAGCCACCTGCCGGAAGCGGAAGATACTCAATCGTGCGAGCGGAGCGATCGCAAATAACCACTCCGCCGGCATTCCGCTTCACCTGCCGAAAAACATCGTAGCCCTTGAGTATCGCAACTTCCCAGAGGCTCAAAGGACACGCTTCGACCTCATAGCCGGCGACGAACTGCTGTATTGTCTTCAGCAGGTCGAACGAAATGCTGCTCTGTCCCGCGAAGAAATCCAGTTGCTTTGCGCGGGCGAATATCCATGCCGTCAGCCCCTCTTCAACCACGATGGCCCGGCCGCTGTCCTGGGCCTCGTCGACTATGGGATCGTCCTTGCGTTTGTGCCTAATGAGCGCACGGAACGTAGGTGACCAGTGGAGGATCGCGGCGTGCGCGAAGTGGAATACGTCATGAAACCGATAACCATCGGGATCGAGGATGTTGTCAGATAGGGGATCGCCAATGAAAACCCCGTTCCATCGTAAGTAGCTGCGCGCATTCTTTCCGCGCTGATCAACGGTGATCTCAAATCGTTGTGGCAGTCGCTGGTCCTCCGGGAAGCACGCATCGAAGGTTGGCAAACTTCGAGGCTCAGGGCCAACGAAGCGCCCTCTGGTTTTGGAGATGTTCTTGCGGACGACCTCCGCGAAGGCGACGCGCGCCGCCTTAAGTGCTTCCAAATAGACTTTTGCGAACGCGGTTAGACTCCTCCGGGCGTCATCTGTAGAAGACCGAAGACCAAATAGATTTGTGGTCGCTTCTCCCAACGCCAAGAGTGCTGGATCAAGATCGGGGACCGCCAGGGGTGTAGCGATGCGGGAAATCGGGCCGTCGACGAGATCATTTGCAGCAATGAGGGTAGAGTATTTTTCACCGGTAGCGGCATCGGAAAGGATTTCATCCAAGCGCAGACCGACACGGTGACAGAGGGCGTTGAAGTACCACAGCGCGTCTCCGAATTCCTCCTCGACCGCGTACAGATAGCCTGAGTAGGCCTCCTTCTCGCGATGGAGCTTCTTGGCCGTGGCCATGATGCTTCCAACCTCACCGAACAGCCCGAGAAGAATTGGCTGAAGGTCTCCGGCCGGTAGGCGGTCGGTCGGCAGAACCTGGTGCATATACTCGGTGATGAGGACTGAACGGTGTTCGGATCCCGTCATGGTTGCCTCTTCATCCCCTTGGTGGGCCGTTCGCCGGGCTCCGCTGCATTCGGTCTCGTTCCTGGACAGGATATAGGCGATCAATTGTCGCACGATTCTTGTTTTCGGGGCGCCAAATAGCGCAGTTCTCCCGCCGGAATTGCGCAGGCAAAAATTAACCTCTTAACCCGGCTATGGCCGGGAGCGTTGAGGAGGGGAGTGGTACGGAGAGTCCGCGCCGCAAAGCACATGCTTTCAACTTAGTACGTTAGCTGTGGCCTGTCCAAACTCAATGGTCATATGAGGTCGATGTCTAACGTAACCGCAGCTTGACCTCTAGAAAAGCAGGGTCGATGATACCGGAATGGGCCGAACCGTTTGCAGAGGCGGCACTTTGAGGAGCTTCACTTTCGTCTCGCCCAATCCCATTATGAGAGTTGAAGGGACAGGCGGAGTTTCCCTTAAAGCAAAACCGTATTAGCCGTCACCGTATTAGCCCTGATTCTGCGCAGCCCGGCATCTGAACAGTGTTCCAGTTGATGAGCTACGTTTCTGTCCCCACCAGGATCAAAGAACTGCAGGAAATAGATACCATGTCGACGCATTAATGCCACTGTTGGAGGCAGGAGTAGCATATTTCTTTTCTTATCGATGTTCTTTCTCAGGCTTTGGAACTCGGTTTTTCCGGGCTTCTTCGTGCCAGTTCTTGAGATTCCGAAGTAAAGCCTCTATTTCATTTGGCTCGACCGGCAGATTATATGTTTCTTTGTGGTTCGGACCAGCACGCATGATGATCGCGCCGTTCCGACTCGGCCTTGGCTCGATACGAACGAAAACACACTCAGCTCGTCTATTGTCGGATTGAGGTTGGCGCGCCGCACGTAGTTCTTTCATCCCCTTCCCGCCTTTTTTATAGACTGCCGATGGCCTGTAGATTCCAGAGGGCTGTAGGTTGTTCACAAAGCTCAAAATTCTTTCCAATTGGGAATCGATGTTGTCTGGAAACTTTACGCCATAAAAAGCCGCCATTCGATGTCTCTCCTTCTACCCGGTCATCGTAATACTTCGCTTCGTCCTTGTATGCACCGCAACAGGTTATTGAACAAGGAGCAGACCGTGCGCCTGGAGTTACGGCCCGGACCCCTTCGGCGAAATTTTGCTAACTTGAGATCTGAAGAGTATAAGATCGCATGGCGATAACGTCCGGATATGCAAATATGTGGCCTCGGGAGATCTTCGATGCGCGGGCCAAGTCATCCGGGAAAAATGGGCAGGAGGGAAAGAAAGGGAAACAGATTCTGGCAGGCACCCTGGATTTCCTAACGCAGAATCCCGGTGTCTATATTCTGTATCGCAACGAGCAGCCTCACTACATTGGAAAGGCTGAGGTAAGGTTGTACGACAGGCTTTGGGCACACGCGAACACGCCGCGGGATAAATTTTATCATTTTTGGACGCACTTCTCCGCCTTCGCGGTCTCCGACGTCGAGTTGCGGCGCGAACTTGAAGGCATCCTGATCGCCACAATGCCGACGGCCAACAGCGCAGAGCCCAAGCTTCGGAAGGAAGCAATGCCTGCTGAGGTCGCGAAGCTGATGCAGCTACTGCGTCGCGGAAAGCTCCCTAGCCGAGAAAATCGAGTCTAAGGACCTCGGAGGTCAGCCAAAAGCGGCCACTTAGGGTCACTTGAAGGTGATTCGTGGTCATGATTCGTGGCTAGACGGGACTGGCACTTCGCGGGGGAAAGTGTAAAGCGGTCGCTGATTTTTGCCCGTTCTGTACCTGGCGGTACGAATCGCCACAGACGGCAAACTGAATCCGCTAACGGAACATTAACGCCTTTTCATCTTTGTAGAAGGTGCGGCGAGAGATCCCGCGGGGACAAGGATGGCGTAAAGATCATGAGGCGGCAGGGCGGGGTGATTCCTGATATGGTTTTCCTGTCATGGGACGATTCACTCGGGTGGTTGCCGTTGAAGGCCCACACCATGTGACGCAGCGTGGGAACGGGCGGCAGTTCATCCTGGATTGCGATGCCGATTGAGCGTTCTTCGGACTCGATCTTGATGGAAATAAGATAACTCCGGCATGAGAAAGAGTGGAATGGTCCTGAGCGGATGGGTCTGGAGTTGATCTGCCCCTTAAATCCGTTCATTCGAATGTATAAATTTACCCCGCAGCCCAAGCTGTGCGAAAGTGGGGTATAGGTGACAGGAAGATGTGAAGAAATCGATTTGGCCGAAATCTAAGCTGATACAAAATGTATGCCGGCGCCCCAGCGATCGCTTACTGGGCATCCTGGCGCGACTTTTTTTAGAGCCGAAATTTCCCCACACCAATTTTTCAATTTCTTCACATCTTCCAGACGGGGGTTTACACACCAACCACCAATAGACAAGTAACCTCCCGTCTGCAGCCAACTGGAGCATCCAGCATGATCGATGAGAAAGATTGGAATAAGCCTGGGCTAGATTGGATAACGAATGGAGAGGTGCGACTAGCAACGGGACCCGACGTTCCACGGTACACTTTCGCGGGTGATGGTCAGGTGATTGAGTACCTGCTTTCGTACCCCATGCACTTGGTCGGAAAACGCAATTTGGGTTGGAAGCCCATCGAGTATATTGCGAACGGAGTTCCTATCAGTATCGAGTGTCCGCTGTCTTTATCGACACCATACCAGCCCGAAGGGTGGAGGCTGGGCAATGAGGTTGCCGAAGCATTCTGTTCGATCGTGCGCGTCAGAACTCCCCCGGGAGTGAACTTGACCTATTTCGATTGCTGGAAAATTGTAGGCCGGCTGCTCGAATGGATCCGCGTTAAATGCCGTCACTACTGGATACTTCAAGGTTTTACAGGCGTGGGGGCGATCTACCGTGGCACGGTCATCACAAGACAAGACAAGAACTGGTCACTGAAAAATTTCGCAATGTATGCTCCGGGTGTCATCGTAAACCCCTTGAACGAGGCAGTGTGGCTAAGCATCCGCCAGGAATTGAAAGACAATGCAGACATTCCGTTGGCTGATTCGATCTACTGTGACGCATTGTTAAGCATTGCTGCCAAAGACCCGATGAAGGCGTTGCTTGAGGCGGGCGTTGCCGCTGAGGTAGGGATCACCCAACTTCTCATAGACGTTAGTTCTACAACCCCAGACACGCTTTCGAAGATGGAGTTCCGGCGAAGGCAAGAGGAGGGGGATTATCCTACTTTTAAAGAAAAGCTCACCAGATTGCCGCAAAGCCTTGGCCTAGAGCCGGCGACCGATTTCACTTGCCCTGGGGTTCCGGACGATTGGGTGCTAAAAGCTCTGGAACTATATCGGCTCCGGAATGGAGTTGCTCACGCCGGGCTGAAATCCGGCAAGCCGTTCACGTATGTTGGTTTGCTTATCTTCGCGGCCAATGCAACGCTGGAGTATTGTCGAGTGCAGCGGTCAAAAAACGGCCTTGTTAGCTACACGATGCCTCAAGGAATTACCTCTTTCGAACAGACTATCTCGTGTCATGATGCGTTTGTGGACACTGCCAGTGACACGTTCGAATGCCTAATTCAACAGTGAGCATCCTGATGCCTTTCGATTTAAGCGGTGGCCAACTCCTCTACCACCCCTCAACTGGCCATGGCTCCCCTGTGGCGATAACCGAGGGTTAAAAAGGGACAGTGTATCTATTGCACGAACTCTGGGAGTTGGTTCCCTACAGGCGTTCCAACCGCGTCTGCGAATCCCCGAACTGATCCAGTTTCACCCCGAACCGATCCATCAGCGACAGGTACAGACTGCACATCTTACGGTTATCTTCGCTGTCCTTCAGATAATTCAGCGAACGCCCCGTCTCCAACGTCCCGCCCAGCCCGCCGGCCAGCACGATCGGCAGGCGGAAGTTGTCGTGTTTGCGGCCGATCCACATGTTCGATAGGAACATCAGGCAGGTGTTGTCTAACACCGTGCCGTTCCCTTCCTTCATGCTGTCCAACTTCGAGGCCAGGTAGGCGTACTGCTCGACGTGGAATCGAGCGATGCGCTCGTAGCCGTCGGAGTTGTTGTTGTGCGAGGCGGAATGGTGGCCTTCCTTTACGTCGAGGAAGGGATAATACATGGCCGATAGATCATGAGAGATGATCAACGAGGCGACGCGCGTCTTGTTGGTTTGGAACGCGATCGCAATGATGTCGCACATCAGGCGGGCGTGATCGCGTAGGTCTTCCGGCAGTCCGTTGGCCGGCCGTTCCATGGTGGCGGCGATGGTGTTTTTGGCTTTCGCGGCGTCGTTGGCATCGTCCATGCCTTTGCGCATGCCCTCTACGCGCTTTTCCACTTCACGCACACTGGTCAGGTATTCGTCGAGCTTGCCCTGGTCCGTGGCACTGATGCACTTGGAAAGATCCTGGGCGCGATCCTTGACGCGGTCGAGAATGCTGAGGTTCTGCAGGCTGCCACGGTTGTCAAACAGGTTGTCCCAGGCGAGCGAGGGGTAGACTTCGACCGGAACGGGCGAGTTCGGACTCTGCCAGGAGAGGTAGGAACTGTAGGCCAGGGAAAAGTTCGATTCGTGGTAGCCGGTCATGGGCTGATCGCAGGCCAGCACAATGCTGGATTGCGGGGTCTCTTCGCCTACTCGGCTGGCAATCATCTGGTCGATGCTGATGCCGGAGTGGATGATGGCGCCCTTCGAGATGTGCGCGCCGGATAAGAGACTGCCGGTCTGGGCGGGATGAATTCCCTGCCCCGTGAGGGCTTTGACGTAGAGACCGTCGATGACGTTGATTTTTTGTTTGAGGGGCTCGAGGGGGGAGAGGGTTTTGCTTAGCTTCATGGAGGCGCCCTGGCCTTCGGCGCTCCAGTGATCTTCGTTGATGCCACAGCCCAGGAAGACGATGCCGAAACGCTTGGGGAAGGCGGCGGGCGATGGGGCGTCGGCTAAGGCGTGGAGGGATTCGAGGAAAGGGAGGGCTACCGTGCAACCGGCTCCGCGGAGTACGGCTCGGCGGGAGAGGGGGAATGTGAAGGTTTTGGTTGGCATGGTTAGTTCACCTTTCTTGCACGGACAGAAGAGATGCAGGGGCTAAAGCCCTCTTCATTTGATGGTTTTATGGCCCGACTGAAGTCGTGCCCTGATACAAAGCCTGAAAGGAGAGGGAACCCAGGAAGGCTTGGGGGAAACCGCAGATCTCTCCACTGCGCTACGCTCCGGTCGAGATGACAATTTTGTTTGAGGGTCGTGTTCCGTGTTTCCACGAGTGGTCCGCGGAACTGCAGATCCCTCGGCTTCGCTCGGGATGACAAGGAGAGGGTGGCGGTTTGATCAGGAATGGTGTGCCGGATCCTAGAGAGGATGCCGGGAACCGCAGGTCCCTCCGCTCCGTTCGCTCCGGTCGGGATGACAAGGATAGGTTTGCGGAGGGCTTGCAGCGGTCACGGAGAAAGGGGAGGGAGTAGAGGAAAAGACAAACCTTTGATGGGGCTTCGGCCCGTCTTTTTCGACCATCCAGTGTGGGAGGTTGGGTCACTCAGTTCACCTTTCCTGAGGCGATTTGCGTCGGGGGCGGTGGGATTCGTTTGTTGCGGAATTGCGGGCTGAGGACGATGGTTTCGATCAGCGTGTCAAAATGATCGCCTTGCGCGGCCAGGTTGGTCTCCATGGTGTCGACCAGGGCTTCGTCGGAGAGTTGCAGCGAGCGATCGAGCGCGTAGGTGAGCAGCTTGCGGCTTAGGTTGTTGAGGAATTCGGGCTGGCGATGATCGCGGATGAAGTCGCGCAGGCCGTTGAAACCTACTCCGTTGATGTCTCCGGGATAGGTGACGGCGGTATCGACGGGGCGGCCGGCCAGGTCCTTGGTGCGCACGTCGCCGATGGGTCCGTAGCCTTCGTAGGCGAGTCCAAACGAATCAAAGCGTTGGTGGCAGGCGGCGCAGAAGGGATTCGCCCGATGCCTGGCCAGCATGTCGCGTACGGGAAGATCGGACTTGGACTCGTCGCTCGGGAAGCTCGGGCACGACGGGCGGCGGTGGCGGCACTCGGATGCCTAGCACCTTTTGCACTACCCAGTTCCCTCGCTTCACCGGGCTGGTGCGGAGTCCGGGGGAGTTCTGGGTCATGAAGACGGACATGGGGAGGATTCCGCCTCGCCCGTACTTGTGGGCATCGTCGATGCGGACCCAGTGGTTCGGGTCGCCGTCGACTCCCGGGATTCCGTAGTGCTTGGCCAGGACCGGGTTCACGAAGGTGTAGTCGCCGTAGAGAAGGTCGAAGACGGAACGGTTGTTCTGGATGGTGTCTTCGACGTAGCGGATGGGCTCCTGGAACATGGCTTCGCGGAGATCGTTGTTGAATTGAGGGAAACGCGCGCGATCGACGGCGTTGTTGGTTTCAAAGAGACGGAAGGCTAGCCAGTTGCCGGTGAACTCCGTGGCCAGGCCGCGGACGCGGGGGTCTTTCAGCATGCGGTGGGTTTGGGCCAGGAGGACTGCGGGCTTTTGCAGGTCGTTGGATGCGGCGTGGCGTAACAGCTCTTCGTCGGGCATGCTGGCCCAGAGGAAGTAGCTCAGGCGGCTGGCCAGGGCGTAGCCGGATAGCGGCTCTGCAGGGACGGCGGTCGAAGTTTTCAGGACATGAGGTTTTGTCACCGCCGCGGTTTGCATGGGCTCGTTCATGTCGAGACGGTAGAGGAAGTCCGGCTCCATGAGCACGCCGGTGATGGCGCCGCGGATGGCGTCCTCGTGGGATAGCTGGTTTTGGGTTCGATCCTGGTGGTAATAGGCCAGTAAGTCGGTTCGCTCCGCAGGGGTGAGGGGGCGGCGGTAGGCACGCTGGGCAAATTGTTGGAGTTCTTCCAGTTGCCTGGGCTCCGCTTCGGCCCTTTCTTTTTCCAGGGCGCGGAGGGTGGCGTTCATCTGGTTGAAGTGATCGCGGATGGCTTCGGCGGCTACGGGGTCGTTGGTTGGATCGGCTGCTGCTTTGGCTAGGTAGATGTCTCGCATCTTGAAGATGACTGCCGTATCGGTCACGGCGTGATCGGTCGGGCGTTCGGAGCCGGATTCGGCGCCTTTGCCGAAAACTTCTCCGCTTTGGTTGAAGTAGTACTGGGTCCAGGTGCGGGCGGAGAAATCGGCGATGTAGTCGAACTCGTTCCAGAGACGGTCCAGTTCCCTTTTTCCGTTGTCGTCGAGGATGAGCTGGATCAGGGGAAGATCGTCGCGGTAATAGCCCATGATGTTGTGATAGCCGGCGCTGAGGAGGCGGCCTTTGTCTTCGGAGTCGTCGGGGAAATAGCGGCCGCGTTCGGTGATGTAAAAGGCGTCGGGAAAGACGGAGGCGAAGCGGGAGAAGGCGGCTTCATAACGGGCGCGCTGGGCGGCGGGGACGATCAGATCGGTGTCGTTGGCGCGGGCCTTGGCGGAGAGAGCGGCCCAACGGGGCGCGGCTTCCTCGTGGAGATCGGGGTATTTTGGGATCTCCGGGACGACGGGGGGTGGATCGGTGTCGTTGCGCAGGTCTTTGGGATCGCTGTCACGGCGGTGCTCGGCGAATTGCTTCAGCTTCCAGTTCAGAAGTGGCTCGGATTGCGCGGGCAGTCCTGCTACGACCGGGGCGGCAAATTGCATGGCGGTGTGGGCGCGGATCTTCACTTACGAAGTCACCCATTTCGGTGCATTTTGCGCGCAGGCCGCCGGTCTGCGCCGCCGCGGGTGGGGGGAGGGCCTGGAACATTTTCTGGAGCTTGAGAACGGGGCCTACGGCGTTCTGGTCGTGCAGGATCTGCCAGACCAGGGGCAGGTATTTGGGGGACAGCTTTGCATCGAGCGCGGTGGTGGTCAGGGTGGCGTTTGGTTTTTTCAGCGCTAAGCGCGATATTTGTAGCGCCAGGCGGCCTGGAAGTAGTCCGCGTAGTTGGTGGGCTGGGCGAGTGTAGAAGCTCACGATGCGCTGGATGGCGTACTTTTCGCGGTCGGTATCTACCAGCATGGGGTAGGGCGCGAAGTCGATTCCATCGGGTTTGAGGACGGCGTGATCGGCTACTTCGCGGGCGGCTTTCAGGTATTTGTTCAGCAGGGCCGGGGACATGGTTAGGGATTCGCCGGAGTTATCGAAGCCGGCCTGGTTGGCGGGATCGACGGGAAATTGTTTGGCGACGTGCATGTCCTGGCCGGTGAGGTCGCGGATGGTGTAGTCGTATTCGGCGTTGCTGAGGCGGCGGGCCAGGACGACTCCTGGGTCTCCGGCGGCTTTCTTTATTTCTGCGGCGCGGACGGCGGCTACCCAGTCGACGATTTGCTGGACTTCGGCTGCCGGCGGGGGCGGCATGGGCTTGGGGGGCATTTCCTTGGCTTTTAGCCGGTCGGCCAGGAGGGCCCAACGGGCGAAGTCGTCGGCCACCATATCCATATTGGTGTAGGACTTCAGGTCGAATTGGGCGGGGGCCATCTTGCCGCTGTGGCAGGCTACGCAGTATTTGCCCACGAAAGGTTTTACGGTTTGGTCGAATTGCTGGTCGATGTTGGGGGTGGGCGCGGGGGTGGCGGCGTCCGCCATGGGGGCTGCGGTGAGGGCGAGGGAGAGGAGAAGGGTCCGAAACTTCATGAAAAAGCGCCTCTGGCCTCGAAGTGGGGGGCAAAATGGGTCATAAATATGATACCTATTCGGCGTCAAAAATGCTCATTTTGGTGCAATGGGAGTCGAGAAGAGCGGATTACGGGGGCTTGCTCTTGGCCGCAGTCAGTTTGTGGTTTCAAATAGAAGCGGCGGAATGGGGCTGCGCCCCGTCTTTTTCGGCCCATGTATCCGGATTTCCTGCACGGGGCACCCGTCCAGGGAACCAGGCTTCGTTTCTACGTCAGCGGCTGAACAGGGTGCGGAAAAAGGATGATTCGTGCGGAGAGGAAAGAACGTACCTCAGGGCCCAGAGGCCGAATGATTTTGGTGGGTTTATGTACGGGCTAAAGAGGCTGCGTGAGAACTGGGATTTACGAATTTAGTCCCGCAGGGACGGTTGAGCTTAGCCCAGGACGGTAGTCCTGGGTAAATCATGCCCTGAGCTTGTCGAACAGGGACGGCTGAAAGCTGTCCAGGATTACGTCGCGGCCTATTTTCAGCCGTCCCTGCGGGACTGAGTTTGGAAATGGAGTCTCACGCAGCCTGTAAAGCCCGTACATACCTTTTGAGTGATCCAAAATCTAGAAAGGAGATGCGCAGCATGGTGTTCACGAGCCGCCGGGAGTTTGTCAAGGGTGCCGCAGCCTCTTTGCTCGCAGTTGCGAACCTCGATGCTAGAGGGTTCGACGGCGGGTTGCCAAACTCCGTCTTTGCGTACGAGTTTGGCGATATCAGTCCCGAGCAGCAGGCCGGATTTGCACGCGAGTATGGATTTGCGGGGACCGTCTTCGATCATGCGCTGCTAGTCCCAGAGCGGTTGCGCGCGCTGGACGAAGCGCATCTGCAGTTGTTCTTTCTTTGGTTGACGGTGGACATCAGCAAAGGCCAGATCAAATATGAGCCGGGGATGGAAGCCGCAATTGAGGCGTTGCAAGGGCGCGGAACCGTGGTATGGGTCGCTATTCAGGGGAATGACGCCGGAGCAGAAGAACGGACGATCCAGGCGGTCGATCGAATCTCCGATCTCGCTTCCCGATCCAACCTTCGCGTGGCTCTCTATCCACACTATGGTTTTTATTTGGCCCGGTTCAGAGACGTGGTGCGGGTTGCGGAGCGAGTTGGGCGAAGCAATGTGGGCGTCACGTTCAATCTCTGCCATGAATTGCGCTCGGGGTTTGATCCGGAGTTTCCTCAGTTACTGGATAAGGCGATTCCACTCCTGTACGGGGTCACGGTCAACGGAGCGGACCGGCAGGGCCGGGATTGGAACACGCTGATTCAGCCTCTCGGCAGCGGCGACTACGATGTCACCGGGTTGGTCCGTACGATTGCAAAGGCCGGGTACCGAGGGCCGTTCGGCATCCAGTGCTATGGACTCAAAGGTGATCCCGGAGTGTATTTGAAACAATCGATGGCGGCATGGCGTGTTGTTTCCATGCGTGCGGCTCCATGAATCGCCGCGAGATGCTGAAACTTAGTTGCGCAGGTTCGCTTGTCGCTATGACTTCGACGGTTCCTGGAGTTATCCAAGGTAAGGTTACCGGGGGTGGGCTTGCCGAAGTGGTCCACGCCGCTGTGCCGCAGTGGGAGGTTTTTGAAATCACTTTCATGGGGCCGGATTCGGGTAATCCGTTCACCGAGGTGCAACTCAGTGCGCGATTTGTACTTGGGCGCAAATTGGTGGTGGCGGACGGATTCTATGACGGAATGGGAACTTACAAGGTCCGATTCATGCCGGATACAGAGGGCGAATGGACCTATACGACCAGTAGCAATGCATCCCAATTGGATGGAAAGGCTGGAAGATTTGCGTGCGTCGCTGCATTGCCAACAGAGCATGGTCCTGTCAGGGTGCGGAATCAGCATCATTTTGCGTACGCCGACGATACGCCGTATTTCCCTTTCGGGACGACTTGTTATGCGTGGGTGCACCAG
The DNA here is from genome assembly GCA_963830325.1 of uncultured Acidobacteriaceae bacterium. Lineage (GTDB taxonomy): Bacteria > Acidobacteriota > Terriglobia > Terriglobales > Acidobacteriaceae > PALSA-350. The sequence goes on along the minus strand of CAWHMV010000014.1, from coordinate 1,381 downwards.
AGCGAGGAACTGCAGCGGCAGACTTTGGAGACGCTGCGCACGGCCCCGTTCAACAAGATACGGATGTGCGTCTTTCCCAAAAGCTATGAGTACAACCACAATGAACCTGGGTTGTACCCATTCGCCCGCGACGCGGAGGGAGTCAGCGATTTCTCCCGGCCTAATCCGGCTTTTTTTTCCCACCTTGAGGAACGCATCGCAGACCTTCGCGCGCTGGGCGTCGAAGCGGATTTGATTCTGTTCCATCCCTACGACCGCTGGGGATATGCGACGATGCCGGCCGAAGCGGATGACCGATATCTGCGTTACGTTCTTTCACGCATGTCGGATTACAGCAACGTGTGGTGGTCGATGGCAAATGAGTTCGATCTGATGCATGCAAAAACGGTGGAGGACTTCGACCGGTTCTTTCACATTGTGGAGCAACACGATCCGGCCGGGCATCTGCGTTCGGTGCACTACTCAAAAGTGATGTACGACTATGCCCAGCCATGGGTGACCCATGTGAGCCTGCAGAGTTACAACTTCGAGGCGGCGGAAGAATGGTTCAAAGCATGGCGCAAGCCAATCATTTTTGACGAGATCATGTATGAAGGCAATTTGAATAAGCGCTGGGGCAATCTTTCTGGCGAGGAGAATACGCGCCGCTTCTGGCTTGGAGTGGTCGCGGGCTGCTATGTGACGCATGGCGAAACCTATCTCGACCCCGATCAGCCGCTGGATGAGAATACAACTCCTACTCTGTGGTGGTCGCACGGGGGAAGGCTGAAGGGAACGAGTCCGGCGAGGATCGGGTTCCTGCGCAAGCTGGTCGAAGAGAGTGCCGCCATGGCAGACAAGCGGACTGGACTCGAGGCGGGCGATGCTCAGTATTATCTGAATGCCTCTACTATTGACGCGGCGGGCAAGAGGACGGATGAGATCTTCTACTACATGGATTTTCATCAGCCTGTTTACTATGAGTTTCCTCTGCCGGAGGGAAGGTTCACGGCGGAGATGATTGATCCATGGGAGATGAAGGTGAGCGTGATTCCAGGGACGTTCACAGGAAACACAAAGCTCAAGCTTAGCGGACGCCCCTACCAGGCGGTGCGGTTTCGACGCGTGCAATAAAGGTTAGGAAATGGGCCGCATTTCCGACTTAGGTTAACGCTTGCCGTGAGGGTCATAGTGGAACCACTGGTCGAGCGGCACCCCAAGCACGATTGCCACCTTGAACGCAGTCTCAATTATCTGTCACCGTAATTCCTTTTGTCCCCGAAGGTAAACCGAAAAGAAGTGAAACAAAACCGCTATCGCAGGCGTACCACTCAATACGATCCAATTCTCCTAGGGGCCGCGAGTGGAGATATCTGCTTGCGGCCTTCTTTTTACAGGCTTG
>CAWHMV010000013.1:0-150482 GCA_963830325.1 uncultured Acidobacteriaceae bacterium | reverse complement strand
GAAGCCGTCAAGCACAGGCGATTTACGGCACGGCTGAACCCGTGCCCTTCGTACAGAGACGCTTTTTCATTCAGTTTTTTGGCCGTTGCCCCGAGGCAGCAGTTTATACAGAATGTGCCGTCGCAGCTAAAAGCCGTCAAGCACGTATGCCGTGCCCTTCGTTCGACAGTCTCTTCCCCAAGACTTCATGCGTCGTCTAAGTTGGTGAACTGAAACACCTAATTTGGACAGGTCTGGCTGTCCTGGGTAGAAGTTCGAGGGACGAAAAGTCCCGTAGGGACGACTGGCACCTTGGGCGGCTGGTCGACCTGAACCCCGGCGGCTAATCGTCCTGGACCCGGATGGTGCGGATTTGTTTTGGAAAAACGTGCGCACTAAGCGCACTAGCGCAGTAAGTACCCTCTTACTCAGGCTCGGCTGGGGGAAAGTGTGCGCCATACCCCCCCAGGTCCGAGTTGGAAGGGGAGGAAACGGGTCGCCCGTCATTTTCGGCCCACGTACGCCGGGGGCGAACGTGGGGCACCCGTCCAGGGGACGAGGCTTGCGGTTGGACGGCCAAAGCCTCTCGCTTCCTCCCAAAATTACCCGCACTCAAACCTCGCTCGATAGAAGATGAGTTATGAGATGAAGCGCTGTCAAGCGGGTTGGGATACAATCCTGCGCCAGGGAGGAAAGAGGATCGTGGCACAAATTTCCAAGGTAGCTGAAGCTTTTTTTGACGCATGTGAAACCGGAAAAGGATGGGCTGTTTGCAGCGCATACTGCACAACGGACGCGAGTTTTTCCGCACAGGCTTCCCCGCTGAAAGATGTTAAGACGATGGAGCAGTATACGGACTGGATGAAGGGGATTCTGACCGTGTTTCCAGATGCACGCTACGAGCTCAAGTCCTTTGCCACGGATGAGGCAAGGCAGAACGTCGCAGCGTACGCCGTTTTCCATGCTGCTCATACCGGTCAGGGTGGTCCGGTCCCGCCGACGGGCCGCCGTATGAGCACCGATTACGTCTACGTTATGAGCTTTCAAGGAGACAAGATCGCTCACATGACCAAGGTCTGGAATGCGGAGCTGGCCTTAAAAGAGATTGGGTGGGCCTGAGACGTGTTCGGCGCCATCTCGACAGAAATTCGGCCGAATTCCTTTTTAACCTAAAAAGAAACCGCAGATCTCTCCACTACGCTGCGCTCAGCGCAGTTTCTGGATAGCGAGACGAGTGGGTTTCGCGACGATTCTGTCCTGGACGGATTGGGTGCGAGTTGGCCTGTTCTCGCTATCAAATCTTGATTGCTGGTGGAATTTAAGCAACTTCCGGTCTGATTCGGCGTTATCATTAGACTGAGAGGCACGAAATATGGCAACACTTCGGTTGCCTTCGCTAACGCTCGCCTTGCTGCTCGCGATTGGTTCGCTGAGCCCTGCTTCAGCAGGCGTTCGCCTCGGAACGATTTCGGTAGGCGCAGGGTACGGCTATTATTCTGGTCCGGTTTGGCCCGGATACTACTCGCCGTTCTTTTACGATCCCTGGATCGGCTATTCGTTCTTCGCTTCTCCAGTCTATCTGGTTCCCCAGCCTGACAAGGGGCAAGTCAGCCTGCAAGGCTCCTATAAAGATGCAGAAGTCTACCTTGACAACGCATACGCCGGAACCGCTGCCACGTTGAAGAAGTTCTGGCTGGCTCCCGGCGTTTATGATCTTGAAGTTCGTCCGAAGGATCAAACCCCCAAGAAGAAGCGCATTTATGTTCTGACCGGCAAGACTCTGAAGGTCAGCCTGGAGTAGAACGTCATGACTCACATCGGCAAGAGTGTACTCATCGTTGGGTTGCTAAATTGTTGCGTGGCCGTCGGGCAAAATCCCCCGGCGCCACGGGCGTCGGCCGCTGCGTACCCAGCGTCCAAGGTTCAGCCGGTATATTCCATCGGCGCAAAGCAGCTCTCAAAGACAGAAGTTCAAAACTCCTTCGCCACGCCTTTGGCAGGCCGGTACATCGTGGTAGAGATTGGCTTCTACCCCGCAGACAGTAAGACCATCGGCCTGAAGCAGTCTGATTTTGCGCTGCGAACCTCCGATGGCAAGGACCTGGTTAGTCCGGCAAGCCCTGGAACAATTGCCTCCATCTACCAGAAGCGGCCGGAGAGTAGCCGTGATGTAACTCTGTATCCGACCGCAAACGTCGGCTATGTGAGCTATCCCGCCTATGACGGAAGCGGTCGCCGCGTAAGTGGTCCGGTTTACGGGGTAGGCATGGGGGTTGGAGTCGATAAGAGCACATCAGCCGCAACGACCGGCTCTGATCGACAGACCATGGAGACAGAACTGCTCGACAAGGAATTGCAAGACGCCGAAGTCTCCAAGCCGGTCGCTGGTTATCTCTACTTTCCCATCGCAACCAAGCAGAAAGTTGAGTATCAGTTGGAATACCACGGAACGGACGCGGTGACCAGTTTGCCGCTGAAGACCCACTGACCTAGCACAGCGTTCATTCGTGAGATGATCTCAAATCCGCGGTACGAGACTGCCTCGACGGCGGATTTCGTTTCTTCCGCATGGACTCACCGCGCATCTCGATGCGATGAGCGTTGTCAACCAGCCTGTCGAGGATGCCATCGGCGATGGTGGGATCGCCAATCTGCCCGTGCCGCCGCGCCTTCGGCAGGTGATACGGTGAAGTGATGGAGCTCTCCGAGGAGGCTCGCCTTCAACGCGCGCGGACCTTCGACCAGATCGCGGATCTCTACGACCGGGGCCGGCGCGAGCCGCCGGGCTGGCTCTACGATACGGTGTTTGCCGAGTCGCGGCTGGATACGGCGACGGCGCGTGTGCTGGAGATTGGCTGCGGCACCGGTAAGTCGACCGTGCCCATGGCACGGCGTGGGGCAAGGATTCTCGCACTGGAGATGGGCGCAAACCTGGCGCGCCTGGCGCAACATCATCTTGCCAGTTTTCCGAAGGTCGAAGTGCTATGCACGCGATTTGAGGACTGGAGGCCGACGGAACGGTTCGACTTGGTTTTGGCCATCACGGCGTGGCATTGGCTTGATCCGGCCGTGCGATACGGTCACGCGGCTGCGGCTCTCAGGCCAGGCGGCACACTGGCGTTCACCGTGACCGAGCATGCGTATCCGCGGGGGTATGATCCCTTCTTCGAAGAGATTCAGGAGTGCTACCGAGCGGTCGGCATGGGGTCGATCGCGTGGCCGCCTCCGCCGCCCGACGCTGTTCCGGATTCCCGCGCCGAGATCGAGCAGAGCGGGTGCTTTGAGGATGTGCGCGTGATCCGACGGTTGTGGGCGGAAGAGTTTACCGACGAGGAACATGTCGCGTTGATGCGGACGGCCTCAGACCATCGGCTGCTGGAGACGGACAAGCGGGAGTGGCTCTTCGAGGAGATGAGGCGGCGGATCGAAAGCCGGCCCGGTGGGCGGGTTACGAAGCACAATTTGACCCTGGTGCATTTGGCGCGCCGGTTGCCGAATTTTCTAAACGAAAGCCGGTGATAGACGGGGTGATTCGAAGTTTTGGATACCGCGTAGGTGAGCGGCCCTTCTGTCACTCCTCTATTTATTCCGCGGCGCTTTTGTCCGTCAATCGTTGCTTCACGCGGGTCCGGCTCTTCAAGACAGGCGGCGTGGTCTTGCCCCAGGTGGTGTGATTCCACACGATCGCCCGCAGGCCGTCGTGCTCGGCCTGGAGGGTCATCGGAGGTTCCGCAGGTGTCCCCTGCACCGGGTCAAAGCTCACCTTGACCTGGCCGTCTGTCTCTACCCAATGTCCAAAATGGGTAACGGCGCCGTTCCCCGCGTCTTCCGTAACCGTGGCAGTTCCATCCAGACCCAGGCTGAGGTCCATGGTAGGTCCCGGCTTGGTGTCGTCTTTGGCACGCGACGCATACGTTCCGGCAAATTTGGCATGAGTGGTCGGCGTGGCGCTGAGCACACCCACTTCCAACAGCATCCAGGCTCCGAGTAAAAGGCGAACTAGAGGGCGATTGTGCATGAAGAACATTGATCTTATGATCAAGGACCGGCGCCATTCCTGCAACCCACGTGCGGCCATTCGCCTAGGAGAGCCAAATGGGGTCTCTAGCCTCGTCTCCAAATCGAAAGTGGAGATCTCCGGAACTGTTTGTATGGATCTTCGGTCAATGACCACTTTTCAAGAATGCGCTTCTGGACGAGGACGGCGCCCGAGACGATCAACGCCACAGAGAGTGCACCCCGGCATGCCTGTCATTACCTGCCTGGCACCACTGGCAAAATCAACGCGCTTGAATGCGCACCGGCGAGCAGAATCGTATTTGTCGCCTTCACGAAGTGCGAATCCTGGGCGCCGCTTTTGCCGGTATTCAAATTGCGGTCGAAGCGCGGAAAATTGCTCGACGACACTTCCAGCCGGATCCGGTGACCCTTCAAAAAGATGTTGCTCGTGGACCACAGGTCGATCTTGTACTCGTAAACTTTCCCGGGTGTGATGGGTGTGGGCTCTCCGGTGGTGGACGTGCGGAAACTTGCGCGCAGAATTCCCTCGGTCAGATTTTGCGCAAACCCGTTAGGCCAAACGTCCACCAGCTTACCTGTAAAGTCGGTGTCGACGGCAGAGGACTTCGCATAGAGATCCAGCGTGACAGGGCCGGTGACTTCTACATCCTGATCGAGCGGCGGTGTGGTGTAGACAAGCACGTCGGAGCGGGCTTCCACATCTTTCTGATCGCGTGGTCCTGGTGCCAGATGCTCGGAGTCGCAGCACAGCGGACCGCCCACGGTACGCACAGGATTGGCCGGGTCGTAGACGAATGTGTCTGTGCCCTCCTTGCCGGGCGTCGTAGTGGAAAGCGAACCGTCGCCCGAAGCGCTGTTGGCCTTCCCGTCGGACCGGAGATAGTAGCGGGTCTGCATCGCGCGCGCGAGGGGCCACACAGGCTCATCACGCCACTCGTTCCTGCCCATCACAAAAATCCTCACCGGGTTGCCGCTCGCAAACTGGTTCTGCTTGCCCATGAACAAATAATCGAACCAGTCGAGCGTGGTGCCGGTCTCGTCAAAGGCCGCGTCGGGGCCGAAATCGACATCGCCCACTTTGCGGGTCCAGCCCGAGTGCCCGCCGATGGCGATGATCAGATGTTGCCCGTCGCGTGCCGCCTGGTTTCCGGCATGCGCCCTCAGCCCGAGGTAATTGCGCAGCGAACCGCCCTGGAACAGGTCGTACCAGGCCGCAATCGTGAGCCCCGGAACCTGGACGTTTGGATAGTTCTCCTCGATCGACCACTGTTTCCAATAGCTGTCGTACGCCGGATGCGCCAGCCAGTCGAGAAAATAAGGCGCCAGTTCGTGCGTCAACTGCGATCCGCCGGTGATTGGCTTGAGATTGAACACCGGAAAGTCATTCAACGGCAACACGCGGTCGCCAACCAGCGCATTGGTGTCCTCGTGGATCAGGCGATTCGCCGTGTCCTGCGCCAGGCCTGCGGCCCACGACTCGTCAAACCACTGTTCGAATGCGCCGCCCTGGTAGGTCCAGTTTTCGTGGTAATTGGACGCTGTGACGACCGGGCAGATACCGGCCAGGTGCGGCGGATGGCTGATGGCAGCGAGCATCACCGTAGCGCCGACGTACGATCCGCCGAACAAGCCCACTTTGCCGTTCGCATGCGGCAGCGCCGCGGCCCACTCCACCGTGTCGTAGCCGTCGTCTATTTCGTGCTTGAAGGTATACCACTCGCCCTCGGATGTGTACCGCCCACGCACATCCTGGATCACGACCATGAAGCCGCGAGCGCCTGCTTTGCGCGCGAAGTCGGCGCTGTTGTCCTTGTCGTAGGGGGTGCGCTGCAGCAGTACGGGAAAGCTGCCGTCACCCGCGGGTCGATAGACGTCGGCTTTGAGGGTGACGCCGTCGCGCGTCTTCATGGCGACGTTGTGCTCGATCACGATATCGGCAACGGGCTGTGCCAACGCAGGAGCAACAAGAACTGCGACCGCGAGCACGAAGATCCAAAGACTTTTTCCGGGCACAAAATTCCTCAGTGGCGGAAGCCGAGGCAATTCTAACGAAAGCGGACGCCCCGCGAACCGTCCTGCCGGTAGCAAATCGACATTAGGGGACGTGATACTCATCCATCGGACTCAGATTGCGGGAGCCGAAAAGTGCGCCGATGGTTCGCGCAGGTCAATCGGCAACAGCGTGGCGAGGGAAAACCGGCGACGTTCACGTTTCTTGGGTTCACGCATTACTGTGTTTCGACGCCACCCATCCAAGGGAAGAGCCGCTGTTATGTCCGACGCTGCGTCCACTGAGATCGCCGTGAGCGAACGGCAGGCCCGGCCGCTGCGCCAGCGCCTGCCGGGTCTCTAGAGCGCTACAAGGACGGAGTAACCGCCACCCGTCTTTGCCCGGTAACCCGTTCGAGTGGGTGGTTACTCCGTCTCCTTCAATGTCTCTGAACTGTGCGAACGTGCGCGATGCACTCGTTAGCGGGGATAGGGCTCATTAGGCTTCACGATGCGAATGCGATGATCGACGAACTTGTAGTGGGCGCCCGGCAATTCGATCTTGGGCATATGGCACGAGACGCAGTTGTTTTTCGAGACCGGACAGGCTTTGGCTTCGACCTTCCCGCCGCCGTGGCAGGTCTGGCACTTTGCGTCATAGTCAGCTGCCTGTACGCTGAATTCCTTGTGCGGGTCGTGGCAGGCCACGCAACTGATGCGCGCGTCGTCGGGATCGTAGCACTTACTTCCCCATAGGCGGTACGGCTGAAAGCGAATGTTGTTGATGCTGCGGTCTTCCTCGACCAGGACTTCTGCCCAGGTGCGGTGACAGCGGCCGCAGAAGTTGGATACGAGCGAACGCTCGCCAACAAGGAGAAGGACGATGATGGACACACTAAAGAAGCAGATCGTTTTGAAGAGGGCCGCTGTGGTGGTGGCGGCACTTTGCTGGCCGCTTTGCGCTGCCGCACAAGCTCCCTACACGTTAGTGGATCTTGGCGTAGTGGGTGGAGCGGGCGGGCCAAACCATATCACGAACAATGACATCAGCGTCGGCTCGGTCCAGGGTTCCGACGGCAACGACCATGCGGTGATCTATTTCGACCAACACATCATCGACATCAGCAAACCCGGCCTTGGGGGAGCGAACAGCCTGGCATACGGAAACAACCCTGGGGGTGAAGTCGTGGGCGGAGCCAACATTTGCCAATGTTGACCCCAAGAAAGAGGACTTTTGCGGATTCCAGGCACTGGGAATTGCTACCGCCACGGCCAGTTGCCGGCCGTTTCTGTGGTGGGACGGCCAAATGCTCGCGCTTCCGACTCTCGACAACAATCATGGCAACAATGGCGTCGCCGCCGCGATCAATAACTTTGGCGAGGTGGTCGGCGCAGCGGAAAACACAACCCCCGGCTGCCCCACGCAAAACCCAGCGGCATATCTAAACCAGTATTACCAATACAAGCCCGTCCTCTGGCGGGATCACGCGATAGAGGAACTGGCTACTGTGGGAGGAGATCCGGTCGGCACGGCTGTGGCCATCAACAATCATGGAGAAGTGGCGGGGATGACGGGTACCTGCGGTGCCTTCAACCTTACGTTGGGCTATTACATGAATCCGTTACACGCCGTGCTGTGGGAGAAGGATGGCACACCCACGGACTTGGGGTCACTGGGCGGAAATGAGAAAAGCCTGATGGGAACTGCCGCCAAGGACCTCAATAGTAGCGGCCATGTTGTGGGCTTCTCCTCACTGTCGGATGATATGACGATCAACGCCTTTCTCTGGACCAGGGAAACCGGCAAGATGAAGGCCCTGATACCCATTAAGGGAATCGCAAACAGTATCGCCATCGCCCTCAATGACAGCGATGAGGTCGTCGGATCTTCGATCGATTCAACTTTTACCACCCTGACCGCGACCATCTGGAAGAATGGTGTACCTGCGAACCTGAACACTCTTATCCCTGCCAAATCTTCGCTGAAGCTGCTTTTTGGCTGCTCGATCAACTCACGCGGGCAGATCCTTGGATTGGCGACAAATCTAGCTGGCACCGTCTATCACGCATATGAGCTGATTCCGGTTGGCGAATAGCAACGGCGGAACAAGCGCGCCATCTGGATTCGGGACGCCTCGCCGAGAATGTCACTGAATCCGATCAACCATCTCGAGAGAGCAGTTCTTCATGCTCTCTCGAATTCTTTCGCGCGCGCTTGCGAAGAGATCACATGGTCGGGGGAAAGGCAATCAGCGCTCTGGCGGTTCTGAGGAAGCTCCAAACTTCCTTATGCCTGTGAAGTCGGGTTTTCGGTATGTTCCCGCAGTCGGAGGGGTCACGGGCAGACAAGTGGCAATCTTCGAGGGGAATGACCGTCACTTTTGCCAGTAGGCGCGTCTCAACAACCCCGTCTACCCTAAAACGATATGTTGTTCAAGCAGCGGAACGAATTGTTTATCGAAGAGCCGGTTTTACACATGTCCTTGATCGCAAGGAAGAACGAGCCTATATCCAACGATCGAGAGCGGGGCCATCGCGGGGGAAGGCTGGGGCCTATGGCTTACTACGTCGTGATCGTCGACCTCGAAGAGAACGGCTCTCCCGACCGATACCTGGCCCTGAATCTGTTGATGTGCGATTTCGGATTTATGCCGCGAGGCCCGGAAACACTAAGGCCTGCACAGTTCTCTATAACTTCCACGCTCCCCCCTGGGTGGGCTGAAGCACATGGTGGAGGATCGGATCAAAGCCGAGCTGCCCCATGTCACCGGGGATGCTTACGAGATTAGAGCGATGGTCCAATAGCGCAACCGCCGACGAGGTGCGATGGGTCAAGCAGACAAATCCCAAACTTCAGGACCGCGGGCGAGGAACTTACTGAGAACTGACTTTACGGGCACTTCGTAAGCGTCGCCTCATCAGAGCGAGCGCCGCGATCAGAACCCTTCTGCACAAGTCGATGTCGGAGTCGGCACGAAATTGCTGCAATGCAATGAATCGCCATGAAGCAATTGTCCTGCCAAATGGCGACACGGTTTAGTACAAATCGCCGTATCCACAATGCTCCGCAGACGCAACCACGCCAACCTCTGCCTGCGGAGCACTGTCGATACGGCACTAGAGATTTATCGCCAACTGACATTGGGGCTTCGAGGGAGACTGGCTCTTGGGTATAGATTTTGTGGAGTTCCCCGGCCCGCGTGATCGTCGGCGCGTTGCCCTGATCCTAGGGATTTCCCGAGTGGCAAAGTGCCGCGCATTGGCCTTGACTAATTGAGGTAGCTAGTTCGCTAGCTGCTGGCAATTCTGAGGAATCGCTAGTCGCATTCGTCGCCTTTGAACACAGGAGCATCGCGATGCGCACCCACAAGGTCCGAGGTGTGAGTCTCAAGGGTTTGCGTGCCAGATGGTCAAGATGCAGGAGAAAAGGGAAGCTCCAAGACGTTTCTCGCAGGCAGCAGCCCCGTCGCAGAGCATCACTGCGTTAAATCTTCTCGCCGGCGATGGTGCGGGTGTTGAGCCTCCTATCGACTCCGAAGGCGCGGATCGTGCTGTGATTCGCATTGTCCTGGCCGATTCGCAGGCTATCTACCGGGTTGGCATCTGTAAGATTTTTGCGCTCGAAGACGATATCCGTGTAATCGCGCAGGTTGATACCCTCGCAGGTCTTCATGACGCCATGCAACACCTTCCCGCTGACATGATCCTACTCGAGGGCAAGTTGATTTCCGGCACCGTCGACGCCATTCCTGAGCTGATGCGCCGCACGCCGAAGCTGAAGATCATTCTCCAGTCGGCCCAGAACGATGAATCCAACACCGCCGAATTCTATCGCCGCGGTGTTCGAGGCATCATCCCTCGGTCCATCTCGCCACACCTACTGGTCAAGTGCGTCCGCAAGATCGCCGCAGGGGAGACCTGGATAGACAACCAGTCCGTGAACTCGGTGATCGAGGCTTTCCGCTCGCGGGCTGCGCTGACCAGCCCCCGTGCCCATCTCTTCCCCAAGGAGCTAGCGATCATCACCTGCATCACGCAGGGCATGCGCAATAAGGAGATTGCCTATCAGCTCGGTACCAACGAACAGGTCATCAAGAACTGCCTGTGGAAGGTTTATGACAAGCTCGGCGTTTCCGATCGACTCGAACTTGCGCTCTACTTCCTGCACGACGAGCACCGCGTGTCAATAGATCTTCATTAGTGCGCTTGCGGTGGATTTGGAGGCTTGCTGATCGCTCATCGTGACGTAACGTATCGTGGAGCCAATCGATTTGTGACCTTAGCTGCCGTTTTACCAGGGCAAGATTCATATTGGCAGACAGAGGTGACTGGCAATCGAATGTTTTAAAAGCGCGGCTAAGCGTCTATTACTCCATGGGGGCGAGGACAGCTCTAAGCCGGCAGCTAGCGGAACATCTTGATCTCACGACGAAACAGTCGGCCGCCACAGATCACACAACCGATCACGGAAGCGCCATAACGCCCGCTGGTTTTCGGGAACCGCATGGTATCGGTAATAGCCACTGACCACACGCTTCAGCCATGCGCCCACCGCGTTGACCGGCTCATGCATCCGCTGACGCAGCTTCGCCTTGATGGCATGAAGCGTCGCCCGCATCCGCTGGGGCACAGTCCTACGGCGTACAACGGAATGCCTGTGGAGTTCGTCGCACAGTAATGCGTGAACCCAAGAAACGTGAACGGCTCCGGTTTTCCCTCGCCACGCTGTTGCCGATTGACCTGCTCGAACCGACCAAACTCGATCAGTCGCGTCTTCTCCGGATGGAGTTCCAGCGCAAAGGTCGCCAGCCGTTTCCGAAATTCTTTCAGGAACCGCTCGGCGTCTTCGCGCTGCTCGAAGCCGATCACCAGATCGTCGGCGTAGCGGGCAAACACCATCTCTCCGCTCGCCACCTTCCGGCGCCATGCTTCAACCCACAGGTCGAATTTGCTGCAATAGGTATCCTGTCACCGCATTACCGCCCTCCGTCTCCTTCAATGTCTCTGAACTGTGCGAACGTGCGCGATGCACTCGTTAGCGGGGATAGGGCTCATTAGGCTTCACGATGCGAATGCGATGATCGACGAACTTGTAGTGGGCGCCCGGCAATTCGATCTTGGGCATATGGCACGAGACGCAGTTGTTTTTCGAGACCGGACAGGCTTTGGCTTCGACCTTCCCGCCGCCGTGGCAGGTCTGGCACTTTGCGTCATAGTCAGCTGCCTGTACGCTGAATTCCTTGTGCGGGTCGTGGCAGGCCACGCAACTGATGCGCGCGTCGTCGGGATCGTAGCACTTACTTCCCCATAGGCGGTACGGCTGAAAGCGAATGTTGTTGATGCTGCGGTCTTCCTCGACCAGGACTTCTGCCCAGGTGCGGTGACAGCGGCCGCAGAAGTTGGATACGTTTTCAGCGGTGAAATCGCGCAGATCGCCAAGTCCGGCGGGCACCGCGGCCTTGCCGCTGCCCCCGGCCATGGCTGCAAGATGCGCCTCAGCGGCTTCGTGACAATGACTGCACTGAACTCCCGGCGTCATCTTGTCCAACGTAAGCTGTTTTCCTGAGACCGCATTGGTCGCATGGCATCCGAAACAGCGCAGCGTCTCGCTCTGGCTCATCAATCGGCCAGCGGCTTCATTGAGGTCGGCCGGGTGAGCGAAATGCCCACCGAGTGTGGGTCCAAAACCGTCGAGCTCCCGAAACCAACTCATGCGGCTCTCGTAAAACTTGCCGTCTTTCTCGAGGATGAAGGTTTGACCCAGCGCAGAACTGGCGCCCACGGCCCAGCGAATGGGCATCGTGATCGTGGCCGTGCCGTCGGTTACAGAGTAGAGGCTTTGATCGCCCTTGCGCTCGATACGATACGAGTATTTGCCATCGGTCGCGGTAAGGAGGGGGTGGTCGATGAGAATGCGGGTTTGCTCGACGGTTTCGAGGGCGTGCGCCATATCAGTGGTGGGCTGTGTACGCCCTTCCACATGACACTTGGCGCAACCCGCCGAGTGCTCATCGCCGACTTGCGCCCAGAGCAACGTGGGTGCAACAAACAGCACCAGGAGTCTCGATAAGCGACGGTCCGGCAGAGTCATCACGGAAGCAGGATCCCTAATTCTATATCGATGCAACGCCGGCTACTGCGAACGTTGTCGTGTTCGCGATGATCGGTCACTGCGGGTCAGGTTCCACTTGCGGAGACCCCATGATCAGAGCCTGGTCATGTTCCAGAGAGCTTCGACGAATATCCTGAGAGCGCGCCAGAGCCTTCTGCGCGAGTCCGGCTTCGCCGACCTTTCGATACGCCTGGTACAACTGGAAATGGATGTTACCGATATGATCCAACGGCGCCGCCTTCTCGAGTCTCGGAATCGCTTCGGCAAACTTTCCCATGCGTATATATGCCGTCCCTAACAAGCCGCTGGCTTCATTTAAATTGGGTTGTAGTTGCAGCGCACGCTCGAGAACGGGCACTGCCTTTTCGTTCTCGTTATCAAGCACGTACAGGCGACCGAGCAAATAAAGCGTCTTGGTGCGCGAGGGATCGAGCGCCTCAGCCTTCTCTAGCTCACTCCTCGCGTCTTCGTCAGAGCGATTATCGAGGTAGAATTCTCCAATTGCTTCGTGAAGTTCTGCCTCATTCGGACGCAAACGAAGTGCCGCATCATACTCCTGGATAACGTTGTCATGATCCCGGCGAAGGGCGAAGTCTTCGGCACGCAACTGGTGAGTTCGCCAGGAGCCGGGGAAAGAATTTTCAAGTTGCGTATAAGACTCTGCCCCCAAGGCCTGGTATGTCCGCTCCAACCAATAGCTGGCCTCGGAGCTTGCATTTTTGTCGCCATGCACCTGGGCTAACATTTCCGCCGCACGTTCGTATTGCTGCAATGTAAAGTAATTTTTCCCGAGGAGGAGATAGGACGAAGAGGTCGGAGGCTTCGCTGCTTGAAGCGATGCTATGCAGCGAGAGTACTGATGGAGTTTGCAGAAATCCGCATGTGCTTGTGAATGAACACCAGAGGTCTGTTGCAATTTCAACACGTCGTTTTGGAAGGATTGTAACTCGCCGTCAGAACGATCGGTTTCATTGACAGAGGCGTACAGGGCGGATAATAGAAGATGTTTCGCCGGCCCTTCAGGCTGGTCCAGCAAGCGCGCAATGCAAGCTTGTGCAACCTCCTTGGGGAGTTCGATCGAGAGTAATTCCGGATGCGCTTTCAAATATTCCGGAGAGTTGTGCCAGACTGTGGTCACCGAGCCAAGCGCCTCGAGCGCCTGACCCTTAGCCAGTTGAAGGTTTACCAAGCCAAGCCAAGCCCGCTCGTATCGTGAATCGAGCTGCAGCTCGTGACGAAATTCTGTTTCAGCGTCCTCTAACTTTCCAGTGTGCAGATAGGCTTCCCCGAGCAATGTGTGCAATCCGGCTTGTCGTGGGTCTATGGCGAGGGCCTTGTTATATTCAAGCGCGGCATCTTCCCAGCGATCACGTTCCGATAGCATGTCGCCAAGGAATCGATGCCCCCAAGCGGAGTCTGGATAAAGCCGAGCGCCCCGATAGGCCAGACGGGCCGCCATATCAAGGTACTGGTGTCCAAGTGTAAACAAGGCCTCGGCCTGGTCGGAATTGAGGCCGGCGACTTTGCGGTACTGTTCCACCGCACCTTGAAAATTCTCCTGAGTCAAGTGATATACAGCCATCGCCTCATGGGCATCAGGGCTTGAAGGGTCGAGTTCCAATGCACGGCGGAGGTAAGGAGCGGCTTTTTCCGGCAGGCCGAGTTTAAGGTAGTCCATCCCCACAATGACATTAAGGCCAGCCAGGTTCGGTCGTTCGAGGAGGGCAGGGGCCAGATAATGGACTGCCGCGTCATAGTCGAGGAGGCTCTGGTAGGCGAGGCCCAGGTTGACCTGCGCCTCGACCAGGCTTGGGTCCAGGGCGAGAACCTTCTTGAATTGTTCGGTGGCGCGGAGAAAATCGCCCTTTCTGAGAGCTGCCTGACCCGCGCGAAAAGATGTTTCGATGTCCTGCTCTGACGATTGTCCGGTTGCGAATCCTGGCTTCAGCAGCAAAAGCGCAAGCAGGAAGAGCGCAACAGCTTTGACGTGAGGATATCCGAACTGGCCGGGCCGGCCGAGCCTAATGGCAAAAAGACCCGGAAAGAATCGAAATGGGAAGGAAGTCAATCGAAGTTCCCTCATATTTTCATCAAGCTGGAAAGATGATTATTAGATGAGGAACCCACAATGGCAACCCAATCGGCCGAAAGAAATAAGAAAAGAATCTCTGTGTCCGACGGGCCTCAGCCCGCCGGACACTTATCGTGAGGAAATCAGAAGCTCACTCGGCCCGAAAACTGAATGATGCGCGGCAAATTGTAACTGCCCGTCACCTGGCCAAACTGGGAGCCCCAGCCTTGTGGCGGATTAAACTGCGTCCGATTGAATAAATTGAAGAACTCACCCCGGAACCCAAATACGAATCGACCATCCGGGCCAAACTTCGTGTCTTTGAAGAAGGCAAAGTCGAAGTTCTTTTGTCCGTCGCCACGTATGTTCGGCTCGGTACGCGAATCGGTGCCATACCCATAGTCGTTCGGAGCGCCGGCTGTGAATACAGAAGTGTCGTACCACTCAGCGAGTTTCGCGTTTTTGGAACCGCCTTCGAGGTGCGACGGGGCTGTTCTCGTCGGCCGTGCACAACCCGTTTCGGGAATACCCGAGCTGCTCAGCGCACCTGGGCAGCCACCGACGATAATCGGGAAGCCCGTCTGGAAAGTGATGATGGTGTTAATGCCCCACCCGCCAATGAACTTGTCGGTAAGTCCGTTTACGTCTTTGAAAAACGTCTTACCCTGTCCAACGGGCAAATCCAAAATGCTGCCGATCACCAGCCGCTGCGAAACATCGAAGCCATCCAGGCTGCGTTCTCCCTTGAGGTTATAGGCGTTGGCATCTCCCCAACTTGGAGACGCGGCCTCAAGCCAATTGATCTCATTGTTGGTATCGTCGATGAGCTTGGCGATGGTGTAGCTGGCAAGCACTTGGGCCCCGGCCGTAAACCGCTTCACCACCTTCAATTGCATCGAGTTATAGCTCGAATTACGGTTATCGTATTCAGCGTAGCTAAAGTCATCGAACTGCGGGAAGGGCAGCAGCAACTGGGCTACCTTTGTCGTCGCATTGGTCCCGATATTACCGGATTGCACCGGGCCGGTGCACCCGGTGCAATTGCCGGCAAACGGATTGGGGACCAGGGTTGTCAGAGCTGTCACGTCCGCGGCATTTTGCGGCAGGTTTTGCGACTGCAGCTGATCGATATCTTGCGAGTGCATGGGCAAATTCGTACCCTTGGACGCGGCATAGGCCACGTCCAGCAACAGGTCCCCCTTAAATTCGCGCTGGACGTCCAGGTTCCACTGCTGCATATAGGGAGACTTTGTGTTGGGCGCGGCCGCTGAATTGCCAACGCCTTGAACATCGATCAGGGACTGATTTCTTTGAAGGGGCTCAGTGACTCCGCCCGGGAACGGATTGGACAAAGGGTTCTTTGGCGTGACCCCGTCGGACTCGGCCACCAGCCATGGCGAGGTGAACGAGTTAATGAACAGGTTGTGAGGCGCATCGTCCCACCGTAAGTCCACCGGCAGGTAAAACATCCCGTAGCCGGTCCGGATCACGGTATTTTGGTCCAGTTGGTACGAAACCCCAAGTCGCGGGCTCACGTGGTTCCAGTTGGGAAAGGGAGAGCGGCTTGGATGACGGCTTGAGGCAACCAGGTCATAACCGCCCTTCAGGTTGGGAAACGCGCCGGATACAGCACTACTCATTGCCACCAATGGGCTGGCTTCGGCGGGATTCAACGTGACAATGCGATTGTGGCGCTCGGTCCAATTGCCTTGCAGGTCGACGCGAGCTCCAAGATTGAGCGTGATCTTCTTGCTCAGGTTGAATGTGTCGCCGGCATAAAACGCCCAGTACTTGTCTTGATCGGCGGTCTTCACCACCTCCACCGCGTTGCTGTTGCCGGTGTTGGTGGTGCTCCCATATCCGAGCAGGAACGAAGCATATCCATTGCCCCCGGCCGCCGCAGCGATGCCCACCGTGCCGTTGCCCGGGTTTTGCGGGTTGGCCGCCGTCATCCCGGCGTCAAATGCGAACTGGCCTGCAGGTTCGTTGGTCTGGTAATAGTTGTTCTGCAGAACGCGATATTCCAACCCGACCTTCACCGTGTGCTTGCCGATAATCTTCACGAACGACGGGTCGAAGCTGTAGGTATTGTCATGTGCGCCGATACCACTGCCAGCCCCGGTCACTCCGTTGCACCAGTGGCCATCGTTCGAGGCTTCCGAGATGCACACAACTGGGACGTGCGTGTACGTGAACTGCGGCGCTAGCGCCGCCCAGTTCGAGCCAAACGGCGACAAGTCGATGCCCTCGGTGAGAGGTGTGCGCAAGTAGATATAACGCGTGAAACCAAAATGCAAATCCAGGATCGAGGTGGGGGTAAGCGTGATGGAGTCTCCGAGAGAAATCTGTTTAGCCGTGGTGGTTTCTGTGCAGCGGTCGGTACAGAGTCCGGTGTAAGGACTGTCGGGAAGCGAAAGGATCTTCGACTGGGTGTAACGTCCGAAGATCCTCTGCTTCTGACTCAGGGCATAGTCGGCGCGTGCATTGTACTGATCCACGTTGCCGCCGGTGCTGTAGCTATTTGCGAAGTTAGCGGTAGTGCTACCGGTCAGGTTAGGGAGCGGATAGTACTTCAAAAGCGCTACCGCGGTGGGGTCGAGCCGGTTGGCGGGAATGATGTTGTTCAGGAAGGGCGTTCTGCAAACGGGATTGGTTCCGTTACAAGCCGGGTTCCCTCCCACGCCGCTCGTCGTTGCATCGTAAATTTGGAATGCCGAAGCAGTGTTGGACGATCCGACTGCGGAAAAATCACCGCCGCGCTCGGCAGCGGTGGGAACATACCCTTGGAACGGGCTCCCCTTGCGCAGCCGAAAACCCTCATAGCCGCCGAAGTAGAACAACTTGTCCTTGAGAACAGGCCCTCCGACGTTGCCCCCAAATTGGTTTTGCGTAAAGGGAGGGCGCGGGACACCATTTCTGTTGTCGAAGAAGTCATTGGCGTTCAGCACCTTGTTGCGTATGAATTCGTAGAGCGTACCATGGATCTGGTTCGTTCCCGACTTGGTCGTAAGGTTGATGACTCCGCCGGCAAACCGGCCGTACTCCGGCCCCAGGTTGTTGGTTTGCACCTTGAATTCCTGGATGGCGTCCTGGGTCGGAATAACGGTAACTACATTCAGGTACGCTCCATTCGTCGGTACACCATCAATCAGAATCTGGCTTTGACCGGACTGGCCTCCGCCAATCTGAAAATCTCCAAGCGCGAACGGATTGGCGCCGACCGGGTTGCCGGTCGACGAGTTTCCGGCCGAAGGCTGGCCCTGCGGCACAACGCCGGGCACCATTGCCGTTAAGGCAATCGGGTTGCGGCCGTTGAGGGGCATATCGGTGACGGCTCGTTGGTCGATGACTTGCCCCAGCGAGTTCGTCTCCGGCTGGAGTAAAGGCGTCTGAGCGGTTACCTCAACCGTCTCGGTGGCCGCACCAACCGCCAGAGCAATGTCGATTTTGAGTCCGCTTTCGATCTCCACAACGATCGGTTGTTGGACGAAAACCTTGAACCCGCTCTTCTCTGCCTGAAGCTTGTAGCGCCCCGGCGAGATGTTGGGAAACGAATAGTTGCCGGATCCGTCAGTGGTAATCTTGTTGCTTTCAGCGGTGTCCAGGTTGGTTAACGTGACGGCGCACCCAGCAACCGAGGCGCCCGTGTTGTCTGAGACGACTCCGGAAATCTTTCCGTGCACGTTCTGGCCAAAAAGGGCTGCGGGAGTGACCGCCCAAAGGAGAAAAACCACTATCAGACTTCCCAACTTGCGAATCTTCATTCATTCCCTCCTGGCTTTCGGGACTGAAACGGGGATGCTGTTTAAAGTCGGACGGATCGTACGTATCACCGTTGGGCTTGTCAAGGGAGAAATCGCTATATCGCTAGAAAGGCTTTTCAGTTACAAAGCCCAGTTCTAAGCCATTCTCTTGAGGAAATTACGGGCACCAAGGCTAGAGCCCAAAGTCTTATACCCGAGCGTTCCAGCGGATTTAAAGACCCGCTTCGCCGGATTAGAAGTCCGCCAGCAAACGACCTGTTTACCGGGCGCACTTGGAACTTCAATTTCACGCTTTGGACCAGCCGCGGTTAGCCACTGGCCCGACCCCTTCCTTGAAAGTAACTAGCCGATTCCCAGAAATTCCTTTGAAAGCTTCATGGAGCCCGCTTGGCCAATAGACGTCAATGTCAGCGGTAGTGCAGGGCCCCAGGCCGAAATGCAAACGCGGGTCGTTGCAGGAAAAAAAACTGGATTGGCTTAACACGGCTTGCGCTTGGGTCTTATTCCCATAATGGACTAGAACTCTGGCTCCGATGGCACTCCGGTTGGACTTTGCGCCCTCCAGTTTCACCTTGATCCAATTCGCCGTGCCGCGGAGGTCATTGCGAAGCAGCGAAGGAGGCTCGTTCAGATTGATGATCAGAACGTCAATATCTCCGTCGTTGTCGAAATCTCCAAAAGCACATCCCCGGCTGCAGTGCGGCGCCGCCACCCCCGGGCCGGCCTCCTCAATGAGTTCTTCGAAGATTCCGTCGCCTAGATTCCGAAAGACGACGCGCGGTGTTTTATTGGGATACTGCGGCAGAGTTCGTTCCACCTCCGGGTAAACATGGCCGGTAACCATGAAAAGATCCGGAAGACCATCGTTGTCCAGATCAACCATGCCTGCTCCCCAACAGATATATCGGGTTTCGACCCCAATGCGAGAAGCTCGCGTGACGTCATCGAAATTACCCTTCCCATCGTTGTGGTAAAGAATATTGGTGTCATCTAAGAAATGCGTTTTGAAAAGGTCTAGATGTCCGTCCAGATCGTAGTCGCCGACGCCGACCCCCATGCCCGCTTGTTCCATGCCGTCTTCGCTCAGCCCTACGCCTCGCAGGACTCCTTCTTCGCGAAACGTTCCATCGCGATTATTCATGAACAGGAGGCTTGGAGTGGAATCGGAAGCAACGTAGATGTCCTGCCAACCATCCTCATCCAAATCGGCCGCCACGACTGTCATGCCATAGGTAGCCGGAGCCTGGTTAATGCGCGCTGCCTCGCTTACATCCGTAAATGTTCCATTGCCATTATTTCGATACAGAGAATGCTTTCCCGTCTTCAGCCCGCGAGGTCCGCATTCGACGGGGATTCCTTTCCAGCGGCAATAGGGATTCTCGCCCGGGACGCCGGCACTTTCAAAAGTAAAGCCAACGTAATTCGAAACGAATAAGTCCAGGTGTCCGTCACGGTTATAGTCCAGGAAGGCGCAACCTGCGCCATACCTCGCATGGTCGCTCCAAAGCCCTGCCGCTTTGGTTACATCCGTGAACGTTCCGTCGCCATTGTTACGGTAAAGGATATTCTGCCCGTAGGTCGTGCAGAAGATATCATCGAAACCGTCGTTGTTGTAGTCCCCAATGCATACGCCGCAGGCCCATCCGAGCGAGTGCAAGCCGGCCTTCTCTGTGACGTCCGTGAAAGTGCCATCCCGGTTGTTTTTGTAGAGTCGATTTGTAGTGCCTTCGGGGGCTCCGCGAAGGCGAGTTCCCGAAAGGATAAACAAATCCATCCACCCATCGTTGTCGTAGTCGATGAATGCGCAGCCGCATCCGGTTGACTCGATGATGTACTTCTTTGCCTCTTCGCCGCCATAAATCACCGGCGCGCGCAATCCGGCGTTTGCGGCAACATCGACGAAATGCGCGTTGAAGGGACGCCCGGAGGGCGAGCCTCTCGGCATGGGCTTGACGGTACGACCGCCCATGCCCTGCTGTCCCACCAATCGATTCGCAGAAAGCGAGATCGCGGCTCCCACCCCGAGTTGGATAAAGCGGCGGCGGCTGGAATTCATGGCTCGTCAGCCGTTCATCGTAGCACGACCGCGATCGTAGTCGTCGTCCTCGAACACCTCGCCGGATATCGCCAGCAACATGCATCGCCCGATTCGTACACCCGACACATCGCGCGCGGATAGCGCGTTCTGGCATTGAAGGGCCAGATTCGCTAGGCTGATCGGCATTCGGGGGAGATAAGGGGACATCTATCCCCCAGAATCGCTGCAATAGGTATGCTGTCCAATGCTGTCCCCTTCTCCCCTTCGAGAACGTTGCTACCTCTCACTGTGGTATTGCCGTTTTGAGTGAATCGATCCACTCACGCCACAGAGCTGCCAGATAGGTCCAGTCTGCGGGTGATGGGCTTTCCTGTGTCGTCCCGGTGCGAGTGACAAAATACAGGGCAGGGATTTCGATGGGGCTAAAGCCCAACTTATTGTCAATTATTACGGCCCGACTAAAGTCGTGCCCTGATACAAAACCGAGTTTTTGAGCAGCCCGTGAAGCCGTGCCCTTCCTGCGAGAGTCTCTTCCCCAGCCTCTTAGGGTCAGTGAAGGCTTCGTGTGCTGTCCAAAGTGACAACTGAAAAATCTAATTTGGACAGGTCCGGGTCTAACCAGCCTATGCGTGTGCAGTGAGCGAAGTGGTGAAGCGTCCACGGCGACCCGAAAATAATCGTGGCGACCGAACCCAATGACAATTATTCTTGCCACCATGCCGAGCTTCAGCACGTTTCTCGGGGGCGTGGTCGTCGTGGTGGCGCTTGCCTTCCCTGCCTCCTCCTTTGGGTTTGCCAACGCGGCCGCCAATACTACCGCCCCTCACGCAATGACGCTCGACGACATTGAGCACTTGCTCGACGTAGGCAGCCCCCAACTCTCGCCCGATAGCAAATGGATCGCTTACACCGTCCGCCGGGTCGATACCAAGGCCGACAAGAACATCACTAACCTCTGGATGGTGAGCTGGGATGGAACACAAGACATTCAACTCACCTACGAAGTCGATCATTCAGTGAGCGACCCGCGTTGGAGTCCGGATGGGAAGTATCTTTGTTTTCTCTCCGACCGTACCGGGGCTCCTGACGTGAAAGGCAACCAGGTTTGGGTGCTTGATCGCCGCGGCGGCGAGGCACGGCAATTGACCGGCGTTAAAGGAAAACTTTCCGGCTATCAGTGGTCACCAGACGCGAAGAAGCTGCTGCTCGTCATAGCCGAGGATCCCGAACAGGAAGCCAAAGACAAAGAGAAAAATGCAAGTGAGAAAGAGAAGCCAAAGCCGATTGTCATTGACCGCTACCATTTCAAACAGGACATCGAAGGGTATCTCTCCACCAATACTCGGCCGGAGTTGATCTACCTCTACGAAATCGCGACGGGCAAGCTCGACAAGCTGACCACCGACACAAAGTTCAGAGAGAGGAACGCAGTCTGGTCGCCGGATGGTACGCAAATCGCATACATCAGCAATCATGATGCCGAACCGGATCGCACGAATAATACCGACGTCTTTGTGGTGAGTGCTGCCCCCAACTCCCCGGCGCGCAAGCTCACCAGCTTTCCCGGTCCCGATGGAGGAGAACCAGCCTGGAGCCCGGACGGTAAGTGGATCGCCTATATTCAAGGCAGCGAGCTAAAGTACGCGGAATACAGTCAGCGGCTGCTCGCGGTTGTGGCTGCGGCCGGGGGCGAACCGCGCGTACTTACGGCGCAATTTGATCGTCCGGTAGATAGTCCTGTTTTTTCCTCCGACGGGCAATCGGTTGGCGTGCTGGCGGCCGATGATCGCTCTCGCTACCCCGCTGCGGTTTCGATGAGAGACGGGAGTGTCCGGCGGTTGGTCAATGCTGCCGGTGTCGCATCGGCGCAGGACGCGAAGCTCGACCACCTGGCGATGACCTGGACTACCGATGCGGTACCGGCGGAGATCTTCGCCGTCGAAGATGGCAAGATGCGCAAGCTTACCAACCATAATGATGCGCTGGTGGCCACGCTCCAACTGGGCGAGACGCGCGATATTGCGGCGCATTCTCGCGACGGAACCGAGGTCCACGGGTTGCTGACACTGCCGACCGGGTACGTTGCCGGCAAAAGGTATCCGCTGCTATTACTCATTCATGGCGGTCCCGACGGTCAGGACGCGCATGCTTTCGTTCCCCAGCGCCAACTCTTTGCCGGGCGCGGCTACGCGGTGCTCAACGTAAATTACCGGGGCAGCCACGGCCGGGGTAAAGCTTATCAGCAGGCCATCTTCGCCGATTGGGGACAAAAAGAGGTCGTTGACCTGCTTGCATGTGTCGATGAAACGGTGAAGCAGGGGTTCGCCGATCCGGACCGGCTGGGTATCGGCGGATGGAGCTATGGCGGGATCCTGACGGATTACACCATAGCCACCACCACACGATTCAAAGCGGCCATCAGCGGAGCGGGCAATGCCGATCCTCTCGGATTCTATGGAGTCGACCAATATGTCCTGCAGTACGAGAACGAGCTGGGGCCGCCTTGGAAAAATCCTGAGGTCTATCTCAAGCTTGGCTACCCGCTTCTACACGCGGACCGGATCAAAACGCCGACTCTGTTCATGGGAGGCGATCAGGATTTCAACGTGCCGGTGACCGGCGGGGAACAAATGTATCAGGCACTGCGCAGCCTCAACGTGCCGACGGAGCTGATCGTCTATCCCGGGCAATTCCACGGCTTTACCCGGCCCAGCTTTATTCGCGACCGTTACCAGCGCAATCTTGATTGGTACGACAAGTATCTGATGGGGAAATGAAAATGTAGTGACAGACCGGGCGATTTCTTATTGTGCTCCCGGTGTACGGCCCCGTTTGTCACCGAGTTTGCTCTGCCCTATGCCCCCGGCGAACTGAAAGCCTCCGCAATCGTGAATGGCAAGCTCGTAGAGCAAGTCCTTCGCACCACAGGAAATCCCAGCAGGATCGCATTGCGTGCGGACCGAGCGCACATCCGGACGAGCCGCAACGACCTCTCTTACGTCACGGCCGAGCTGCAGGACGATGCCGGCAATCCGATTGAAGATGGGGTTGCAGAGATTCAGCTCTCAGTGAAGGGTCAAGGCGAACTGGCTGCGGTCGGCAGTGCCAACCCGCACGAAATGGCCAGTTACCGGCAGCCCCATCGCATGACATTTCATGGCCGCTGCCTTGCCATCCTGCGGCCTAGCGGCGAGAAAGGCACGCTCGAAGCACGGGGAGATAACCTTCGTTCAGGCAACATCACTATCGATGTCAGTTAGTAAACTGCGTCAAAGTCACCATTCCATCCTCGCCCCAATGAGGTGTGGTTTATGGAAGTGGAGCTTTACAGTCTCGGATCGGTCCTGCTAGCTAGTCGGCTTGTGTCGTTTACGAAGGCGGTTGGATCCACTTGGCCGTAACCGGCTTCCCGGACAGCGCAGCAGAGCAGAGCCTCAATTTCCTTAACTTTGACCAAGGAGTTGACTTCACTGAAATCCGCTTAGCAATTGTGCCGAGCCCTCATCGGTTGGGGGGGAAAACCCCGGGGCCGGGGTCCCCGAAAAGGCTAACGAGCCGATTAGCTCATCCCTCCGTTGTGGTAACGTTGTCGGCATGAGCGCCAAGACACGCGCCCTCACCCTCGCCGCCTGCTTTCTCATCCGCTGTTTCCACCTTCTCGCTTCCACGCCACCTTCTGTCGAGTCCCGAATCGCCGCGCAGAACGCGCTCTTTGAAGAACAGTATCAGTCCGACCTGAAGGCCCACCCTCAGATGGCCACCGCCTTTGGAGACTATCGCTACAACGATCAGCTGGATGACCGCTCTCTCGCCGCAATCGAGAACCAACACGCCAGAGACGCAGCCTTTCTCGCGCGTCTGAATGCCATTCCGACGAGTGGATTTCCAGAGCAGGACGCACTCTCCCACGACGTCATGATGCGCACGCTCCAGCAACGCATCGACGACTATGGCTTCAAGGAATACGAGATGCCTGTGAGCCAGATGAGCGGCCCGCACGTCGCCCTCGCCGACTTACCTCTCGCTGTCCCCTTGGACTCGGTGAAACGGTATGAGGACTACATCGTTCGTCTCCATCAGATCCCACGTGTCTTCACCCAGATCGAAGAGGTTCTTCGCGCAGGTATGAAGGACAACCTCATGCCTGTCCGGTTCCTACTCGAAAAGGTTCCCGCGCAGTGCGATGGCATCATCACGGCCGATCCCTTCCTGAGCCCGACCAAGAAGTTCCCCGGCGGCATCTCCGCTGCAGACCAGCAACGCCTCTCCCAGCAGATTACCGACGCTGTCAATAACGAGGTGCTGCCCGCCTACAAGGCATTCGCCAGCTTCATCGCCACCGAGTACGCCCCGCACGGTCGCACCATCCTCGCCGTCACTTCCCTTCCTGGCGGCGAACGCCGCTATCTCAACTACATCCACCGAAGCACCACTCTCAGCAATCTCACTCCCGACGAAATCCACCAGCTTGGACAGCGCGAGATGGACCGTATCGGAGCCGAAATGCTCGCCATCGCTCACCAGGAAGGATTTTCCGATCTCGCTTCTTTCAACGCGTCCCTGGTGAAAAATCCTAAGTACATTCCTACCTCCGCCGAGCAGATCCTCGATGACTACCGTAAGTACCTCGGGCAGATGCAGGCGAAGCTGCCACAGCTCTTTACCTATATTCCCGGCTCACCCGTCATGGTGGAGGCGATTCCAGCCTTCCAGTCGGCGATGGCGACGCACTATCAAACCGGAACTCCTGACGGCAAACGACCCGGCCGGGTCGTCGTCGCCACCTACGACTTCTCGCATCGCAGCCTCATTGATGACGAGGCGACCGCTTATCACGAAGGCATTCCCGGACACCACATGCAGCTGTCCGTAGCGCAGCAGATGACAGATCTGCCGAAATTTCGCCAGCACAGTTTTTTGGGCTCTAATTCGGGCTACATCGAGGGTTGGGCGCTATATGCCGAGCAACTTGGCAAAGAGGTTGGCTTCTACCAGGATCCTGTCTCGGATTGGGGCCGACTCAAAAGCGAGCGCTTTCGCGCGGTGCGCCTGGTCGTCGATACCGGCATCCACTCCAAGGGCTGGAGCCGCGAGCAAGTGGTCGACTTCTTCCGCGAATCCGGCACTCTCGACGAGCCCGAGATCCAGACCGAAACAGACCGCTACATTGCCTGGCCGGCCCAGGCCCTTAGTTACAAGATCGGGCAGCTCAAGTTCGTCGAACTCCGCCAACGCGCTCGGAAGGAACTGGGTCCAAAGTTCGACATCCGGACCTTCCATGACGAGATGCTGAATGGCGGCGTTCTGCCGCTCGACTTGCTCGATGCCCGCACTGATAGGTGGATTCAAGCGCAGATGCTTTCGCCGAAGTCCGTTGCAGGCAACTGAGCCGAGGGCGACGGAGACGGGCAATGTGTACGTGACCCTGATGATCGCTCGTTTGATCACCTGTGCCTGGGGCTTCGGATTCTTCGCGGCGCCGCGGTAGGTTGGCTTCACGCCAAATGGAATTCTCGACAAGGGCGCCGTAATAACGTTCTTCGCAGATTGGGGAGATTTCCTTTAGGGTCATTCCCGTCTGGTCACGAATTCCGGCAACGAATTCCACGAATTCCCAAAAAAATCAAAACTTTTTAGAGTCGAAAACTTGATCGATCGTCAACGATTTTCAGGCATCCAGCAGAAAGCCTCGCTGGTTGAGTTCATCAACGTCGACTTCTACTGACGCTGCGGTAAAGCCTTGGGAGTAGGTCGGCGCGGATTGGGACATGTCCGCAAGTCCCTTCTCGGTTGGCGTCATGATCTGCAACTCTGCTGCCTCACTGGTCGCGTCTTCAATGGACGGATACTTCTTGCGCCAGACCCGTTCGTCGACGCTCACCACGGTGTAGGCTCCGTCTTCGCTAGGAATGATCTTGACTGCCATGTCTGCATTGCTCATGAGGTGAATTATAGGCTCAGGCGAATCATGGCTTCCCAGACCACCTCAACTTGGACTATGCTCCCAGCGGAAGGAGACTGCTAATGCAATATCACTTTTTCTTTGTGCCTGCACCAGATCAATTTGAGAAGCAGTTTGAGCAGCTCTTCGCAGTGGGTGATATGCCGATCATTCCCGCCATCGGAGACAAGATCGAGTATGGCGATCCAGCGATCGCAGCCACGGTAGTTGATCGTGAAATCAGATTTCGCGGAGCATCATCTGACAATGAAATACATATCTTTCTGTTCGTGGAAGAGAGACAACCGGCTAAAAAGTTCGCGATAAGCGATTTGCTGCCTGCGTTGAACTAGGCTTTCCCGTCGCCAGACTCGACCCTCGGAGACCTTTACGGCCCTTTTTGAAGGGTCCAAGAATCTTCTGCTCTCAGGTCCGCCGATCGTAGCTGGGAAAAGGAAAAAAGGAGAGGAAAGGAGGAGAGGAAGACAAATCCTGGTGACAGACGGAACGACCACCGCATGCAAAAAAGCAACAAATGGAATTCTCGACAAGGGCGCCGTAATAACGTTCTTCGCAGATTGGGGAGATTTCCTTTAGGGTCATTCCCGTCTGGTCACGAATTCCACTTCTGGTCACGAATTCCACTTCGTCCCTTCAATGTCCCTTCAATGTCTGCTTCAATGTCCAAGTTTCTTCGCCACGGATGAGGCACGGCAGAACGTCGCAGCGTACGCCGTTTTCCATGCTACTCACAACCGGTCAGGGTGGTCCGGTCCCGCCGACGGGCCGCCGTATGAGCACCGATTACGTGTACGTTATGAGCTTTCAAGAAGACAAGATCGCTCACATGACCAAAGTCTGGAATGCGGGAGGTTAGTTTATTTGTTGGCATAGAAGCTTGAAATCGCGTTAATGACATTTTCAACCATTGGTATCATCACCACGTAGCCAGCAGCGCTGGGATCCACACCGTCGATGGTCAGGTTTGGTATGTAATGTTTCCCGTCTGGCGCTAACAATGCGGAATGATAATCAACTACAGGGATTCCTTGCGATAAGGCGTATAGCTCGATCCAGGCATTCCAAATGTTGATGCGTTCATACCGGCTTGACGCCTGATCGTCCGTTTCCGCCACGAGACAATTTGACGCAGTGCAACCCCAGGGCAGAATGGTGGCCAGAATAACGTGAATGCCGTTGGCTTGCGCCATCCGGACCATAGCTTCGACATTGGCCGCTGAGTCGATCGCGTTGGCTCCGGATGGTACCAGGCTCCAGCCAGGATCGACATCATTCGTGCCGACAAGGATATGAACGATCTCGGGATGCAGGTCAATCACGTCCGTTTGGAACCGGGCCAACACCTCATTGCTCTTCTGCCCGCTAACCCCTTTGTTTATCCAGTTGGGATGCTCGGCGAACTCAGGTCCTCCCTGCCCTGCGCCCCAACTAGCTGAGACGTCATCACCGATAAAGACAACCGACGGTGGCCCATAGACCGGCTTAAGCACAGCGCTTGCCGGGCTGCCCCAAACGGTCACGGATGCGAAACAGAAAACCGCAAACGCTCGGGTCAGATCCAGCTTCCGGCGTCGTATAAGACCTTGGCAATCAACTGGGTTAATGTTTGAGTCCGTCATAGCATCCTCCGATTGTTTTCGCAGGCGTCAAGGCGTGGATCCCTGGCGGTGTTAGTTCGCGAGACCAAGGAGAACGCAGTGAAAGCCTTGTTATCTTCTAATGCGAAATTTCCCGGAGAATCGGTCCACCAAAAACGAAAATGATCGAAATTCCGCGACCAACCGGGGAAAACCCGGGGCTTGCCCTGCGAAGGACGCGCCTTTTCGATCGTTGACACTGGTTCGGGGTGCGGCTACTGTGTTGCTCAAGCTTCTGCGGTTCGTCGTTGGGAGGCTGATTGTCGCGACTTCCGCCCAAGACCGTCAGCAAATTGGAGGGCGGTAGGAACTGAGCGGGAGGAAACCCGATGGAACCGATAAGCCTACAAAGTCTCATCAATCTTACTCAGGACGACGGTAGCGTGTTATCGCCGCAGAGCCCGTGGACATTGTCTGACTTCAAGTCGTATTGGCCGTTCCTGAGGAAGTATCAGACCAGCCACCAGACCTTTGCCGATCTGTCACGACTCGTCTACTGCATGGAACACGGGCTCAAGTTTGAGTGGTCGAAGGCGTGGGTAGCCCACCAAACCAGGGACTGGCCGGAGCCCCCCTTGGATGCACAGATGCGGTGTCTCGAGCATAAAAGGGTGTTCGACTCTCTGATCCGCGACCGAGTTTACGAAGAAACCATGTAGTACCAATCGCAGTAACAAGTAACACCCAAGCCGCCCAGACTCGGAAAGGAAACTGGCATCGGCTGGTAATGGAGATTTATCAATGCCGACTGGCACAGAAATTTGGTGGTCAGACCACAAAGTCCCCTGACCACAAATCCCGGTTTTGATGGGGGTTATTCCGTCCTGTACCGGAAATGCCCTCCCCGTAGGCTACGAATACCCGTCACGCAGCGGGCCGAAGGTCCGTGACAGCAAACCCCGACAGGGGATAGGTATCGTGTCCCCGTATCTTCCGTATCTTCCCCATGAAGTAGTCGACGCTGCTTGTATCTAGGAAGAAAACAGATTTTCAAGGAAAAGGAAGAGGCTTATGCAATTGCGATTTGTCTTGCTAACCGCAATATTGTTGACGATGGGAAACGCGGCGCACGGTCAGACGGAGACTTTCTTCAGTGTGCCTGTCGCGGACGCTCCCGAACTTGCGCCCCGGGGACCTTATTCCGTGGGCGTGCGCACGATTGAGCTCAAGATTCCAGATCAAGTCGACATTCTGAACTTTGACAAGAACACTGGGAAGGCGCCCGTTTACGAGCGGCCGTTGAAAATTGAGGTCTGGTATCCGGCAACGATTCCTGCAGGTGCGGAAGAACGCACTGTATATGAGATGGGATTTCCAAGGGGAGGTAGGGGAGTCGAAGGTGTTCCAAAGACGGTTGCCGTATTGGGCAAGGCCTTACGGGATGCGCCGCCGGTGAAAGGAAGGCAGTATCCGCTGGTTATTGTGTCGCACGGATATCCAGGTTCGCGTTACTTTCTTAGTTATCTTTCGGAAAATCTCGCTTCGAAGGGTTACGTCGTTGCAGCGATCGATCATACCGATTCGGTATTCGGCGATGAGAAAGCGTTTCAAAGCACGCTACTGAATCGGGCGAACGATCAGTTGTTTACTATTGGCGCGCTGGAGGAGTTGGCTGGGCACTCTGGTCATTTTCTGAACGGCATCCTCGACAGTTCGCACGTGGCAATTGTCGGTTATTCGATGGGTGGCTACGGAGCGCTCGCAAGTGCCGGCGCGGGATACAGCTCCTCCTCGATGGGGCATGGTTTCGTGCCAGGAGGATATTTTGCGGACTGGGAAGCGGGAAGCCCGAAGTATCAAGCGCGGCTGAGAAAAGAAGTCCAGGCAGTCGTTGCAATTTCGCCGTGGGGCGCGCAGCCGCCATATAACTCATGGAGCGATGCGGGGTTAGCTGGAATACGGATTCCGATGCTGGTGATTGCCGGCGATCATGACGACATCGCCGACTATGCCAATGGAATCAAACCGGCATTCGAAAAGGCGGTGCACTCTGACCGCTGCATGCTGGTATACGAGAACGCCCGGCACAATGTGGGTGGTAATCCGGCACCGGCTGAGGCCTTGCCCAGCTTCGTGACGCGCGAATTCTTCGAGGAGCCCGTGTGGCGCAAAGATCGCATCACGGCCATCAATCAGCATTTCATCACTGCCTTTCTGGACCTGACATTGAAAGGGGATGAGAGCAAACGAGCTTACCTGCACGTTGATCCGGAAATCTCAAACGAAGGTAAATGGCCACTTCCGCAGGGGGCGTCTGTTGGGGCAAAATTCAGCGATGGAACTAACTACTGGAAAGGCTTCCAGCGGCGGTGGGCCCTGGGGCTGGAAATGCACTGCTCGGCGGCAACACCGTGAGTGATCCTCCGTAGACGTGAATCCATGGAAATCCTTAGCGGAGAGATTGTGGGCCGGCCGAAATCTTTCACAGGTTCCTGCAACCGGGTCACCGGGTTTTCGTCACCGCCTTTTCGATATTGTCATTGTCGCGGACGACCGACGGCACATGGTCGTGATGGGTCTGCACCTGCGGCCCAGGCGCGCAGCTGTCGACTTGCTGCCGGGTGTCCACCGCAATCGCTTTATGGCTTGCGGCTAACTCTTGGCCAATAGTGGTGCGAGCGAGAGATTCTAAGACTTCTTCAGGCCAACGGTCTTCATTGCGGATGAAACTGCCCGCGTATGCACTCGCCTTTTCCGCAGTGAGCTTGTTGTTCAGCATGGGCTGCTCCAGCTGCGCCGCTCGTTCAACAGCCCGGTCCCGCCACATGGCAACACCCAAATACAGAAGTCCGCAGAGTGTCCCCGCCAATGGCAAGTACCACAATAAGCCGCTCTCGCTTTGACCCACGCCGGCATCTCCCGCGAGCCGCACCAGTGTGAAGGGACGTTGCCAGACCTGTCCCGCGATGGGGTTTGGTGCCTGAGGCACTGCCAAGGCCGAATTTCCGACACTCGACCGAGTCTGATCCCGCAGCCCCGCCTCACGACGCTTCTCCACCAGAATCTCCTGCATCAGCCGAGCCCGCTCCAGGCGCAGTTTATCGGTTTCGTTGGCGTCAGCATCCAGTTTCGGTGGGCTGGCGGCTCGCTCCCCTGCATTGCTGACCGGTGGTAGGGAGGCCAGCTTCCGGCGAATCTCGGTAACGTCATCTTTGGTACTCTCTACATCCGGATACTCATCCGTGTACCGCGCGCGTAAATCGTCGAGCTTCTTCTGCGCCGCACTGAGCTGCGACTCCAGAGTCCGCCGTTGTTCGTCGTCCGTACTCGATGGCGGCGCGGCAACATCAGCCTTCTGCAAAGCAATTGCCGGCCCGCCCAATGCAGTGAGTTCTTGATCCACCGCCGCCAACTGCCTCTCTAACTCACGTAGCTTGTGGGACTGCGAATGCATTCGACCTGATATCGCGAATGCGGGCTTTGCGGATGGCGCCCCTGGCCGGGAGGGAGCAGACGTCGCAGTTGGGACGACGGGTACCCAGGCCACCAACATATTTGCGACAGCATTTGCCACCGCTGCCGAAAGCTTCTTATCGGTGTCTTTATAGTTCAGGAGCAGCAATCTTGCCGAAGTCTGCGCCATATCGAGACGCGAGCGAAACTCCGCAGCCTCGCTCTGGTTACTGCTAAAAGATACTCCGGTCTGCTTCGCCAGCTCACTTATCGCCTCATCGCTCAGGATCGACTGCGCAAGCGCTACCGCTGGCCCTTTCGCATTAGCATTCATGAGTCCAGAGTCATCCTGCGGGGCGGCGCCGGGGTCGAATAATAGCACAGCCGTTGTCGCAGGCGGCGTCGCGCCGTGTAGCGACCAGAGAAACAATCCGCACACAATTGCAACTGCTATGCCCCCGGCAATAAGCCTGTGTCGCAGCGGCACAGCAGACAAGTGCAGGAGAATAGTCCTCTCTTGCATAGCTCCCTCGATGTGCTTCGAAGATGAAAGGTTGATCTATCGTAATGAAGCTCGCGCTGAGTTAGCTTCCGCAGCACGACGCGGAGTCCACCACAGCGTAATAACAGCAACGGTCCGATTGTTTGTGGGCGTGCCTGCAACCTCGTAGTGACGAACTTCCAGCTCTTGCGAAAAACCCAGCGGCATCAGGTAATGCAGGCTTCCATCTACAAACGTGCCGTGAAAAGACTGCTGCGGATTAGCACCCTGAATCCCATTCAAACTCACGCGCGTGTCTACCATACGATGGAAGGCGTGACGAAGTCCCAAAGCACCCGTATTTAGAAATACCGAATGCTCGAAGATGCCATCGCTCAGGTCGCGGCCTCCCGTTAGATACAGGTCAGTCGACGGCCCAAGCTTCGTGTAGAGCGCTGCCGCGCCTATAAACTGCGCGTGCTTTCCGCACGACGCACTGGCACCGCTTAACCCACTCGTAACATTCAGGCTGGTGTGCAGTCCCCACTCGGTGAGCCATCGCAGGCCAGCCCCGCCTATGCTGCAATCAAGCGGGCCCGTCTGATGCTCTCCGTTGCCATAGACGCCGAGCGCCATCGCGGGGGTCACGGCATGCAGATACTCTACGCGGGCGCGTGCCGTCTGCACCAGAAAATTGTCCGCGTTGTATTGCGTGTATGTATGCGTCGCGCTGAAGTCCCACAACGACCGCCGGGAATTGGCGAAACGCAGTTTGCCGCCTTCCTCGCCGGTTGTGATCCTTCCGGAATGCAGCCCATACACCACTGTATCTGCTGCAGGCGCCTCGGCGTCGCCTACCTGCCGGAAGTCGAGCGGAGCCACCACTCGCGTCGCGTCCGTTCCGTAAGTATTGGTCGCGGTACCTTGCCAAGTCCATCGCGAAGTGAGTTCGCCGGTCGCGCGCAACGCCGCACGATTCAGCCCTACGAGGTGGCTGCCGTTCAGCTGGAAATCGGCAAGACCTCCCCCATCTTCTCCCATTAATCGCCAGCGCCGCCGCTCAAGCAGTCCCGCCGCCGCTCCCACTCCACCATAGGCTTTGCCAGGGCTGGCATCGGGAAAGCTGAACCCGCTCAATCCCGCCATCGTGAAATTGAATGTGGAAGGCCCATATTTTGGCAGAATTACGTTCGAGTCACTCCCGGGCTGGAGACCTGACACAATGGCAGCCTTATTCCACCGCTCTGTGGTGCGAATATTCGCCCAGCAGGGAAATTCCGGTGTCCCTTGGCGCAACGCAGCGGACAGCGAGTCAGCACAGCTGTTCAACGGTTCGGTGCTGGTCGTTCGCGGATTTTCGCGCTCCATGCCGCGCGTCGCGCTATCGCGCCCGTCGCCGCCATCATTGTCAGAAATATATTGCAGCTGTTGCTGCATCTGCTGTGCGCAGGCATCCGTAACAGCTCGATTGGTCAACAGCAAGGGCCACAGAAGAAGGCCCAGCTTCTGGATTCTCATGGCACCACCACGGTGTCTCCGGGCGCCAACTGCACGTTCTGTTGCGCCGCTTGCCCCTTCAGAACTTTCTCGTAATTCACATTTACGCGGGTACTGTTGACAGCACGCAGAACATACACCTGCTTTTGTTTTGCAAAATCGGTCAAGCCGCCCGAGCGTGCCACCAGTTGCACCACGTTCATCGCGTCCAACAACGGATACGCGCCGGGTCGCTGCACTTCGCCTGTGATGTACACCATCCGGCTATGAATTTCCTGTACTGTGACCGTCACGCGTGGCTTGCGGACAAACTTGATCAGCTGCTCCGTTAATGTCTGCTGTACTGCTTCCGGAGTCAGCCCTGCCACATCCAGCTCAGAAACCAGCGGCAGCGAAACCTTGCCATCCGGCCTTACTACTGCTGTCTCGGTAAGCTGCGGTTCCGCCCATACCAGGATGTGCAGTACATCGCCCACTCCTATCTTGTATGTCGTAGGTAAAACCGCGGGCGTTGGTAGACTGCCTCCGTTCGAACTATCCGCGGCGGCCTGGATCCCCTGAGCCTGGCAAAGCTGTCCCGTCGTTGCGAGCAGCATCAGAAAGCTGCACAAGCCGCGTTGCAGGGGACGCGCCATGCAACGGAGTATATATATAGTTTTTTTATTTGGATCGGTGGGTTACCAGAATGAGGAAAAGGTAAGAGAACCGTTACATGCATCTCTCGGAGTTGGTTACGAAAATGGATCGTGGTCACCTTTCCTGTATCCGGAAAGCCCAATTCTCTTTCCATCGCTTCACGGCCCGCCTAAAGCCGGGCCGTGATACAAGGCCTAGGCTCAGCATCCATCCCTTCGAGTTCCGATAAACGAGTATTACAAGGAATTAACTTGACCTTGCCTTTAGGCGAGGGGAAAGGGGTGGCGTGCTCACGTCTGCAATCTATCGGCATCAGCGCCTGACAGACAGTGCAATTTTCGAATTGCTGTTGTCGATTTCTTCACACCTCCCAGTCACCAGATTGTCTGTCAGATCGCAATCGCACGGCTCGGCGCGATTGAGGATCTCAGGGACGAGAAGCAATCTCGTTGGATAGAACGTGACGCGCCGATAGAAGCGCCTTGGTGGTGGGCGTTTCGTCTGCCCCTGATCGGCTGGGAGAGACGCAGGGCTTAGGTGGCCGTATCGGCTGCAGCCTATTCAACTTTGTAAAATTTGATAATTTTGGGTCTTTTTGTGGTTTAGCGGCTCAGCGGGCACGGGTCGTGGCAAATAAGTCCTTTGTTTCACGAAGATGATCAAGATGCTCAAGATGCTCAAATAATTAATTGAGCACCTTGCCTGGGTGGTTGCAAAGGCGCGTATGCGCGCTCATTCTACGGAGACACCATTCCAGAGGGATGGATGTCCAAGCTCGCTGGGGCCAGCCCGGACCTACCCAGCGCCGGAGTCCTCTCGTACAGGCTCTCGCGCATGTGTTGTGCTGTTTACCAAGTTGTCAAAAC
Source organism: uncultured Acidobacteriaceae bacterium (assembly GCA_963830325.1). Classification (GTDB taxonomy): domain Bacteria; phylum Acidobacteriota; class Terriglobia; order Terriglobales; family Acidobacteriaceae; genus PALSA-350. The sequence goes on along the minus strand of CAWHMV010000013.1, from coordinate 116,037 downwards.
TGCTCAATCAAGAGGACGCACTGAGCGTACCCCTGCTCTCCGCGGGCGCCCTCACGGGGCGCCCGGAATGCTGCGGACCGGCTTAATCCGTCACTTCTGATGTCACATTACGGTTTGCTACACCCAACTGATCACGCCGACGAGCTCTGATGAGTTGCCGGTGGCTGGCGGCACTTGCAGGGGTGGAGCGCACCGAGGCAAGGCCAAGCAGGGACGTCGTGAAGACGGCGCTGGCGTGTGAATTCCTGTCTTCAAAGTAGTACGGTTTTTGGGACGTGTCCAGAGCGAGAAACAATATTTTTGGTAATCATGGCGCGGGCTGTTTGCTGATTACCGCGCAAGGAAGTTGGCACCGATGTTGTTACCACGACACTACAAAAGACAAGGTCCCGTCTGGTCCCCACCCACCGTCCGTTCCGCGCTATGCCCGATGGTCACCTTTACTGTTTCGTTTCTAAAGGCTTTCCGGATTTCTCGAAGAACTCCTGCTGCAGTTCGGGCGCTACCGTATCTGCTTTTACCCAGGCAATCGCTTGCGCAATGCCTTCGGCCCGGGCATCCTGCAAGGCTGCGCCCCGGACGGCGGTTGCCCCAGAAGCGTCGCCGGCATAGTGATTGGGATAGCTGGCATACCACCAGATACCTGTGCTCAACCCCGGAGGAAACGCCAAACGCTTTTGATCCGCTCCGGACTCCTCTCCTGCTCTCTCCGGATGAGCCAGTGCAGGCGCCGCCGCCATGATGCCAGCGATCTCCGATTCACCTGCATGGTTATCGACGCCCGACCTCGATGGCGCCGCAGCCGCCGGCATCTTCTGATTAGCCGCCGGACCAAGCCCGCCGTAGACGTAAACGATGTAGCCCCGGTTCGTATCCAACTGCGCCTGGGCAAAATATTGCAGCAAGGCCGTGTTGCCGCCATGCCCATTCACGATCATCACTTTGCGGCAACCATTCCGAGCCATCTCATCCGTCGTTGCCTGCAACAGCTCCAGCTGCAGATCCGCATGGTAGGCAATGGTGCCGGGTTGATGCCGTGCTTCGGCAATCTGGCCGAAATAATACTCCGGAAAAACCACGGCATACTGCGTCTTGACGGCCTGCATCGTAGCCGCTCGCACATTGATCAGATCGGTCCCTAACGGGCCCGAAGGTCCGTGCTTCTCGATAATGCCAAACGGCAAAACGCAAACCCCGGAAGACGACTGCAGCGCTTTTACAAAGTCTTCGGCGGTTAACTCCTCCCATTTTGGAGACAGCTGCTGCGCCACGCTCAAGGTGGCGGGGCACAGGCAAAGCAACACTGCAATCCTCACGAACTTCGGCAACATAGTTCCTCCTGAAAGATCTGCACGGACAAGCCTGCTACGAACGTGTACCACATTTCTCATCCGCAAGCAGCATCCGGAAGACCATCCACCGCTCGGTGGCTTAGCGCGAGTGCTGGTCACGGATGATTATGAAAGACGTTAAGAATGGCTCTGCGATGCTGCCGTAGGCAGCGGCGGCTAAATGCGCTTCCTGCTTCCGAGGCAAAATTTACAAACTCCACCCACGAAAGAAGCCTCCATGCGCTACCTCGTCCCTCTTTCAAGCCACAAGTAGCGGTCCCACGTTCCATTCCTTCCGGGCTTCTGCAGCACACAGTCCCGAAACTCCCGCAAATGCCCTTTAGTTTTTTCGCTGATTGCAAATCTATCTCCACACACTCGGGAACTGGCACTTTTGCAATTTGGGCGCGGCCAAAAGCGGCAATCCCGTCCGTCCACACAACACCGGAACTCCAGGCCACAAAACTCGATCGCCCGCGTGGCCTCTGTCATAGAATTAATGAAGCGCCGCAAGCTTCTCAAAGGAAATGCCTTCCCTGTTAATGCAGACTTAGTATCACTTTTCGTTGACAATCTTGCTGCGTGCGTCGAAGGTCGTTTCGAAGTACATTTCGAATCCGAGGTAGATCGATGCGTTCCATAGTGATAACGGCTGTTCTGGCGATGGGGAGCGCCTCCCTGCTGGCGCAGAGTGCTCCGATAAAGATGGGCTTGTGGGAAAAAACGATGGTGACCTCCACCGGGGATGGGGCGCCGGCCACGATGAAGGCGAAGAGTTGCGTTACTCCCGAGGAATGGCAGCGGATGGCCGCAAACGCGCAGAAACCGCATGATGGCTGTACGATGAATACCGTCAAGACCGCCAACGGCTACACCTTCAACGGCAGCTGCAACATCCCGCAAGGCCCTACGCTGGTAATCAATGGGTCCCAGACCATCCAGGACTCCGAACATATCGTCTCCGAGTCTCATTCCACGAGCACGACGAACGGGAAAACGCGGAAAACGGATAGTCACTCAACCAGCCGGTTTCTAAGCTCGAGTTGCGGTTCCGTCAAGCCTGGCGACCCTGAGGTGGAGTAGCGGTTGGGGACTGGGTATTTCCCCATGTATGTAGACGCGGCAGACTTCCCTGTTTCATGCCGAGCAGTACCTCCGCCTTGTGGAGGAGGGAAAAGCTCTTTAGGGCACACCCCATTGGACCTCCAGAGAGGGCAGGCCAACCAGGTCGAGGCGCGCATAGCAATGCTTATCCGCGACGCGGCCGCCGGGTAGTAGGTTGGCCAAACGTTGCACGCCTTCCGGGGCGAAGCCAAGCTTTTCGACTACACGCCGGCTAGCTTCATTGCCGCCAGAATGGGTGATGCCGACCCGACGTAGGCCAAGCGCACCGAAGGCATACCGCAGCATTGCATTGGTCGATTCTGTTGCGAAGCCGCGCCCCTGCGCGCTTTTACGTACCCAGAAACCCGTGTCACATTGGCGGCCCATCCAGTCGATGTCATGGAAGCCGCACCAAATCACTGGCTGCCCGCTGGCGATCTCAATGCCTACCAAGTTAAATTCTTCGCGAAGAATGAACTTGGCCATAACCAGGCGGTTGCGAACTTCCTGTTGTTCGACCGTAATGTCGTCCAGTTTTTCCGCCCAGCGCATCCACTGATGCAAATCCTCCCATGTTTCTGAAACAGCGGCTACGGTAGCAGCACCATCGCCGGGCTGCTTGGGTCGGAGTAGCAGGCGCGGCGTACGGATGGGCATCGGCACGTCCATCAACAACGGATTTTGTACGGTCCCCATGCTCGTCCCGTGCATTGGTTTCAATCTTGCACATTATCGCGGTCGTGAAAACTTCAAAATCTTCTGAGCGGCTTTTCTAGGAACGTCGAATGACACGCATCGATAACGTGGCTTTTCCGGCCCAATGGGGTAAACCGGCGTTGGCTCCTGCCCCCTATCGTGCGCTGGTGTCAGTCTGGGGGTATGGGACAAATGCAAGCGTTGCGATCACAGAGAGAAGGGTCAATGGCGCTGAACGATTCGCATAACTCAACGATTCTCCACGGCCTGGCAGGGTTACCGCAATCCCCCGATTCTGGAGTGCCAACCTCCAGAGTTGCCAGTAAAGCCGGGTTTTCGGTAAGTGACCACAAATCTCTCCGCAGACTCAGTAAGCGAAGGCAATGGCGAATCCGAGGACGACGAGGGGAAGAACGAAAGCAACCAAGGTTTTCATAGTGAAATCAGCCTATCGGTGTATGGGGCTTAGCGGAATCTCACAGTCGGGGGCGCTCAGGGAACTTTTGTTCTCGATCTCTGCCTCGCGGGTCAAGCTACTTCCCCCTGAAGCGGAGCACCGGACATCGTTCGTAATATGCAGATTGGACCTTTGTTTGAGCCGAGACCCCAGATGGGGGAGTTCCAGAAGTTGTAAGCAGGAACCCCACAGGCTGGTCGGCCTGATACAGGACGTAAGGACATCACACGGTTGACGGGAAACGGGGCAAAACTTACTTTGGTGATGTCTCCCACGGCGGAGGCGCCAATTTGCGCAAGAGCCATGGCGTTCCGTTTCGCGCCCAGCCGAGGTCCCGTGGGCTGGCCAATTGCACCTTGCAAGGCGACGAAATTATTAGGTGAACATCCCGTCTTTCAGCGCCTTTCAGCGCCTTTCTGTCAGCGCCTTTCAGTTCGTCCCCGAAAGGTTCTGTCCTCTGCAATAGGTATCGTGTCGACGCATTTCACCCCCCGCAAATACCCCGTCCCGCAAATACCCATTCCGTCCGTCCCGCAAATACCCAGGGCTAAGACGGCGAATGTGGGACAGCGTACCGATTGCGGCGCTTTGTCGCAAATAGGTTATGCTGTCCCCGAAAATGCCGAGAATGCGTCATTTGTAAAATTTGATAATTTTGGGTCTTTTTCAGGTTTAGCGGCTCGGCGGGCAGGGGTCGTGCCAAATAAGTCCTTTGTTTCACGAAGATGATCAAGATGCTCAAGATGCTCAAATAATTAATTGAGCACCTTGCCCTGGTGGTGGCAAAGGCGCGTCTGCGCGCTCATTCTACGGAGACGCCGTCCCAGGGGATGGTTTGCCAAAATGCGCAATGAGTGCTGAGGGATGGGATGGGATGCGTGCCTCAGGGCCGGTGGCTCCACGGGATGGATGTCCGGACTGAAGCTCGCTGCGGCCAGCCCGGACCTACCCAGCTTCGGAGTCCTCACGTATAGGCTTTCGCTCCGCTGTGGAGTGCTGTTTGCCAAGTTGTCAAAACTGCTCAATCAAGAGGACGCACTGAGCGCACCCTGCTCTCCGCGGGCGACCTTGTGGGGCGCCAGGAATGCTGCGGACCGGTTAATCCGTCACTTCTGATGTCACATTACGGTTTGCTATACCCAACTCATCACGCCGACGAGCGCTGATGAGTTGCCGGTGGCTGGCGGCACTTGCACGGGTGGAGCGCACCGAGGCAAGGCCAAGCAGGGACGTCGTGAAGACCGCGCTGGCGTGTGGTTTCCTGATTTCAAAGTAGTACGGTTTTTGAGCCGTGTCCAGAGCGAGAACAAATATATTTGGTAACCATGGCGCGCTCTGTTCGCTCATCATCGCGCAAGGGAATGATCACCGATGTTGTTACCACGACGCTGCAACAGACAACGTCATCACAGCGCTGACCTGGGCATTGGAAGTAGCCGATCCGCAACGCTTTCCCTCGATTGGGGCTGCTGTCAGCTGTGGCTTAACCGCCGCCTTTCGATCGTCGGCCGGCAAACAACAACGCAGCCCGATTTCGAAACAACGCAATGCCTGGATCCACGGCCCCCCCCTTCTTTTCAGGCATTTGTCATGGCGGGACATATTAGCTAATCTATGCTTAGCAGGTTGGAGAAGATGTGATGGCCGAGGCAACGATGTTTGAGGCGAAAACCCAGCTTTCCGACTTGGTTAAGCGGGCGCAACGGGGAGAAAAAGTCGTCCTGACCAGTGGGCGGAAGAAGACGCCGGTCGCTATGATTGTCGCGCTGAAACCGGTGAAAGAGCGGGTTTTCGATTTGTTTCATCACCCCGATTTCGATATACCTGCCGATTTCGACGAACTCCCGGAAGCCGAACTCAGAGCGTGGAGCGAGTGAGAGTTCTCATCGACACGCATTACGTCCTTTGGGCAGCGATCAACTCCAAACGTATGGAAGCCTGGGCCCGAAAACTGATCGCCAACCTCGACAATGAGATCCTGGTATCGGCCGCGTCCGTTTACGAGATCAGTCTCAAGGTGAGGCACGGCAAGCTGCCCGAGGCGGTTGTGTTCGAGAGTGACCTGATCACAAACATAGAGAGCCGTCTTGGGTATACGCTTCTTCCCTTGGAGCCGGAGTCGATGATGCGCGCGGCCCGCTTCGACGATTCTCATGCCGACCCATTTGATCGCATGATTGCAGCGCAGGCTATCCAAAACAATTTGCCGCTTCTCAGCACAGATCCGCGGCTCGATGTCTTTGGCGTTCGGCGGTTAAAGAAACCGCGGCGGTAGCTTAATAGGTCCCTTCGCCCGGTTCAGCAGCACGAGGTCGAATCTCTCGGGAAGGTCACGGGCCAGCGTCTCCCGTGCGTCTCCCTCTCAGGCTGTCCTTATTCCCCCTTGGGGGTTACCCGGAGGATTCGTGGAGACACGGGCTGCCACGTTTGACGGGAGTTTCGCGCAGAGGGGGTTTAAAGTGCCAGGAGTGGTTCGTGCCGTTTTTCCAATTTATCGAGGGGGTCATTTCGTCTGTCGCGCATCTCTGAAAGTGCCAGTTCCGCCTGACCACAAAACTTCGTCTGTCACTGTTTTTTAGGTATCTCATGTTCATTGCAACTTGGCATACTCGGCTTCGGCCTGCGTCAGGACAGGAATATCGCGATCGGCGTTTTTCCAGAGCGCGAGGAAATCCTGATACGCAATGTTTGCCTTGGTCTTATCTTCCGACACCGCGAGCGCTCTGCCGAGTTGCAAGTGCGCCAGCGCGCCGATTGGGTCGGCGACAACAATTCCCGGATGATCGAGAACTTTTTGAAATTCCGCTGCGGCTTCAGCGCCGCGGTGCTCGGCGAGATACGCCTCGCCGCGCATATAGATCGGATACAGCGCCCCGAAGAGCCCACTTATAGCGCTGAGTGGCACGCCTAGTTCGTGGGGAACTGCCGTTTGAAGCAGTTCGAGGGCCTTTGGTGCATCGCCGCGATTCAGTGCAAGGCGCGCGCGAATTACGGGCAAGTAACTGAATTGGACTGCCGTGTCCTCGGGGAACCGGATTTCCAGATCATTGGCGAGTGTTTCAGACCGCAAAGAATCACCCGACATTGCGAGCGCTAACGCCGAGCCATACTCCACCGCGCGGTCTTTTGATTGCTCGAGGGCGGCCGTCGCGCTCTTTTTTGCTTCGGGCAAGTTTCCGAAGAAGGCCTCCCGCACTGCGTCCCCAGCCCTCCACAAAGCCGCCCTCTCCCGTTGCCCGGTCTGCTGAGCCTCAAATACAGCGCCGGCTGACACTTCCCTCGCCTGGCGCAGGCGACCCGAGTACGCCAGCGCAAACGCCTCTTTGTTGGAGATCCAGCTTGCCGCTCCGGACCTCGCACGTGCTCGAGCGGCTTCGCGATCCATTCCCGCTTGGTCACCTCTCAGAAAGGCGAGATCGTACTGGAGCATCACAAACTCCTCGATCCCCAACCCGCGTGCCACGGCGCGATTGATGGCGCTCTCGGCTCGTTCCAGACGGCCAAGATATGCATTGTTAACGCCGAGGCTGTAATAGGCAATCGCAAAATCGGGGTCGAGTTCAATAGCTTTCTGGGCCTCCGCCAGCGCCTGCTCATATCGGCCCACAGACTTATTTGTCATCCCGGCCAATACCTGATGAGGCGCAGCATCACGAGGATAGATTTGCACCCATGCCTCACAGGTCTGTTGTGCCCGCGTCAGGTTTCCCGTCACGAGAGTTTGGTAAGCGGCAGTGATCCAGAGATTCTCCCGGTCGCTGGTGCGATCCCGCAACTGCCAAGCTCGGCTTATGCTTTCGGCCGCCAGATCAGATTCATCGAGATCGGCATATATACGACCTAGCCACGCATGGGCCATCGCGAATTTGGCATCGATTTCAGTAGCGCGCCTGAAAAGCGGAAGAGCAGCTATGGCGCCGCGTGAGGCGTGAAGCCTCAAAGCCGCGCTGTAGGCTTTCAGAGCTTCGAGGGACGGGGTCGTTGCCTCGGCGAGTGGGGTATCGTGTTTCTCAACTGCGGAAATAGATTCACCGACTCGGGTTCGAAATTTCCTGGCTACGTCACTCAGTGCATTCAATATCTGTTCTTTTCTTGCAGACTGCACCTGCTCTTCATCGAGCAAGTCTCCTGAGCGACAGTTCGTCGCGCGTAAACCGAGCACGTATCGAGTTCCGATGGGTGCAATCGAGCCTTCCAAGACGGCGGCGCTTCCCGTCCGTTCACAAACCTCATTCGCTACCGCCGCGGTCAGTGGCATTTCGGCGGTTTTGCCCATCAATTGGAGAATCTGGTGAATGCGCCGGTCGGGGATGAGGCTCAGAAAGGGTGATTGCTCGAGCTGGACCGCCAGCCCTTGGCGAAGTGTCCCATCAAAGACGGGATCCCCCGTGGAATTGACGAAGTCGGCCAGTACGATCGTGTCTTTCTCGGTTAGGACTGGCGTCCGATGGCGGAAAAATCGAATTGTCCCCGCGCCTATGACCAATGTGGCAATGACCGCAGCGGCGATCCATCCCCAACGTTTCGTCTCCCGAACCTGTATCTGCACCTTCGAATGGCTCGCGGCAATAATTCGGAGGTCCGCTTCGGAAACCAGGCGCACGCCCTCAGCAAGGCGATATCCCTGGCCCGGCACTGTAATGATGTAGCGGTTCTGTTCGTTATCTCCTAAGGCTTTTCGGAGCGCAAAGATGTTGCGAGTAAGGTTGGTCTCCTCCACAAAAGTGTCCGGCCAGACGGATTTCATGAGCTCGTCCTTCGTGATTATCTGGTTGCCATGTCGCACTAGCGCCAGGAGAACTTGGAAAGTTTTGGGATTGAGCGCGACGAGTTCGTCACCGCGAAGCAAAGCTTGTTTTTCAGGATCGACCCGAAAAGGACCGAACTCGAACAGCTCTTTGCCCATTGGGCTTTCAACAGCAGACATTGGACGAACTCGGACTCGAAGAATCGGGACCGATTTTAGCATTGTTGCGGCGTTCGGAAGCGGTCCGTCGCTCTTCGACTCAACTGATCTGTTTTCTAGTGCTTAGCTGATTCCAAGAAACTCCAAGAAATTCCAATCATCCTGCGAAGGACATTTCTCAGGCCATTCAGACAATCTGTTCTCGCTTCTGTCGCGCAAGGCGGCTGAAGGGGGACCAATGGCAAAGCAAACGACGATCACCGTTGAAACCAGTTCTTTGTTGATCCTGCAAGGCCGGATTTCGTGCCGCGCCTGGTGCCCGCAATGCGCTGGCGAAGAGGACATGATCGCGGTGGAGAACACCGGCGCGATTTCTAACCTCGACCAGCGTGCACTGGAACGATGGCTCACCTCTGGGGAATTGCATCGGACCAACGCCCCTGATGGATCCTCGGTGATTTGCCTGAATTCCCTACTGGCTTGCCTGCAGAACACCAAACCGGTGACTGCGGCCTCCCGCGGTTGCCGAATACAAAAAAGGAGAAAACATGAAATCCAGATTGCTTCGAAGTTCAATGGCTTTGGCCGTTCTGGCGATGCCGGCGGGACTGGCCATTCCAGTACCCTTGGTAGCGCAGCACCAAAAGGATGCCCGCGCAACGGATCACTTCCCGCATTATGTCGTTCAAGACCTCGGCACGCTGGGCGGGCCGTACAGTTTTTCTTACAACTTAAATGATGAAGGCGTGGTCTCAGGCGGCTCCGCTACCGCCACCCAAAACGGCGATCCCTCCCAAGCCATCGTCAATGCTCCGCAGACCGCTTTCCTCTGGGATCGTGGCCGTCTCCTCAATCTCGGTACGCTGGGCGGACCGGACAGCGAGGGTGCCGCAGCCAGTCCCTTAAGACTCGCCGCAGTGGACTCGGAAACCGCAAACCTCAGCCGCCAGAGCGAGGATGTCTGCGGATTTGGCACTAACTTGCAGTGCCTGGCTGCCGTTTGGAAATACGGCCAGCTCAGCGCGCTCCCGCTTCTTCCCGGCGGCAACAATTCCTACGCACTCGACATGAACGATCACGGGCAGGTGGTCGGCTTCTCGGACACCGATGTCTATGATCTCGACTGCGCCGCTGCCAAAAACAGCGGGCTTTCGGTTTCAGGCCGTGATTTGGGAGCCGAACGGCGCCCTCGACAGCTGACGCCGTTAGATGGCGATACCGTTGCCAACGCGTTCGGCATCAATGACCGAGGCCAGGTCGTGGGGAAGCTCTGGCGTCTGCGCCAACACCACTCCGCCACCTTATCCTTCGTTTCCGCATGCGGTTCTCTGGGACCGCGATGGAACACCGCACGACCTCGGCACACTGGGCGGTCCTTCTTCGGGTGCATCCGCCATTAACAGCCGCGGCGATGTCTCGGGAACGTCTTCCACTGCGGACGGTGCTCCTCGACCTTTTCTCTGGACACCGGAGACCCGCACGCTGCTCAAGCTGGAACCGCCGCCCGGCTTTCCTATCGCCATTAATCCTTGCTGCAAGACCATCAACGAGCGCCGGGAAATCGTTGGCTTCATGCTCGATGCAGATTTCAACTCGCACGCTTTTCTGTGGAAGGACGGCGTGATGGTTGATCTCAACGACCTGATTGCGAAAGATTCACCCTGGATGTTGCAATCTGCGGCAGGGATCAACGCCTCCGGCCAGATTGCCGGACAAGGCCTGATCAACGGTGAAGTGCATGCTTTCCTAGCCACGCCCTGCGATTAACACGAAGGCCGAGGCGAATGTTGCGACAACGACGACCACTGATCTGGACGGGCAACCCGGGGACGCGGGAAACCCGGGGACGCGGGAAACCCGGGGACGGGAAGATGTGGGCAGGGCTCAATGGGAGTCAACTCCCCGCAGGCCACTCCTCGATTTATTCCGCGGCGCTTTTGTCCGTCAATCGTTGCTTAACGCGGGTCCGGCTCTTCAAGACAGGCGGCGTGGTCTTGCCCCAGGTGGTGTGATTCCACGCGATCGCCCGCAGGCCGTCGTGCTCGGCCTGGAGGGTCATCGGAGGTTCCGCAGATGTCCCCTGTACCGGGTCAAAGCTCACCTTGACCTGGCCGTTGGTTTCTGCCCAATGTCCAAAATGGGTAACGGCGCCGTTCCCCGCGTCTTCCGTAACCGTGGCAGTTCCATCCAGACCCAGGCTGAGGTCCATGGTAGGTCCCGGCTTGGTGTCGTCTTTGGCACGCGACGCATACGTTCCGGCAAATTTGGCATGAGTGGTCGGCGTGGCGCTGAGCGCACCCACTTCCAACAGCATCCAGACCGCGAGTAAAAGGCGAACTAGAGGGCGATTGTGCATGAAGAACATTGATCTTATGATCAAGGACCGGCGCCATTCCTGCAACCCGCGTGCGGCCATTCGCCTGGGAGAGCCAGATGGGGAGTTTCGGGACGAAATAACCCCCAGATGTATGTGACGATCTAGCCGGGTCCAAGTAATCAGGGGTAATTTCGTCCCGAAACTCCTCGAAACTCCTGGGCAGGAACAAGCTGTCTTCTCCTTCGATCCTTTAGCTGGACCGCTCTTGGTGATCCGGGGTAATTTCGTCTGAGACTCTGAGACTCTCCTGAGACTCTCCATTTCGGTTGACATAGTTGTTGGCCGGACTAGACTTCTTCCATGCGTCACGCCGCTTGTCCAGGAGAATGAACTAAACGGCATACAGTCTTCGTTGCGATCTCTTGTTCGCTCAAGTTCCGATGAGTGGAAAACAGACCTATCTCTCGGAGAAAGAAGCTGGCATCCCATGAGCTCCCCGCCTGACCCGAGTTCCCTCGCAGGTTCAACTGTTAGGCACCCATTGTCAGGTGTTCGGCTTGGCATTGCCATACTTCTGGCATTCCTAGCCATCGCTTACACCAGCGCCATTGTGGGCGGCTACATTCCTCAGACACGGAGATTGGATGCCGCCAGCTTGGCCGTAATCGCGGTGTTGCTGATAGCGATCCTGATTGCTCTGCGGCCTGATCTGGTTGAGCGGTTCAAGGGTTTTGAGATGTCGGGCTTCAAAATTGAGATGCTGGAGCGGGTTCGTGAGCGACAGGCGGAACAAGCCATTCAATTGCAGGACATGTCCCTTATGCTGCCTCTGCTGCTGCCGGCTAAAGAACGAAAACACCTGCTCAATCTTGCCTTCGGCGTCACCAACGGTTATCAAGGCTCTCATCCCCTTCGCGCGGAGCTGCGGCGGCTTCGGTCCTTTGATCTAATCAGGATGCGGGGCGACAAGCATGTATCAATGATGAAAGACGGCATGGTTTTCGACTTAAGGGATTTCATTGAACCGACAGCTTTGGGCCAACGATGGTCGAAGCGAATCAGGGAAATCGAAGACCGTGAGCCAGAAGGGGCTGCCGACGACGGGTTATCGGACTGAAGCGATTTCCATCCCTGCATCGCATTATGAGAGTTATGGCTTTCCGGGACGAAATAACCACCATCGGAATGCCGCGCCCGGCAAGGGCTAAACGGAAGAGCGCGATCAAGGACAAGTGACCGACTAAACACCAAATGAAAATGTCTCTTGGTTATCGTTCCTACCGGCCTTCTTCCGGGGCCCGCGTTTTTGAGGCGCCAGGCGACGTTTCGTTTCTTTTTCCAGTGTGCGCGTGAACTCCTGTGAGCCCAGCGGGCGGCCGCTATAGGTACTACGTCGAATGGCTGTCAATTGGGACTCGGCTACGCCTGCATCCAGATAGGCACGCCAAGTGACAGCGGACCATCGATCGCGCCACAAGTTCATCGCCAGCCATGCTTCTGTCGAATCCTGACCACAGTGAGCGGCCGCGCTGGACCAGTCCCAGCGTTCCGCTCCGGCCACCAGAGAGGCGCGCACCGGATTCAGCTCGGTGTATCGCAAGGCTTCCCACAAATGTGGTTCATCCAGAGGACAGGAATAGTACCGGCCCTGCCAGACATGCCCCGTCGAGTGGTGGAGTGCGTTCCAGTAGGAGGCAAACCGGCCGTGCGTCTCCTTCAGCGTGCGCGCCAGTACATCGGCCTTCCGTGGAACGGCCACAAGGTGGATATGGTTGGACATCAGACAGTAGCCGATGACCGCTACTCCATGCTGTTCTGTGCTTTGCCGTAATAAATCGAGATAGACTCGTCGATCCGCTTCGTCCTGCAGGATAAAGCGGCGCGCGTTACCGCGCTGGGTTATGTGATGAGGAATTCCGACGGCAACGACACGAGCGAAACGCGCCATCCATTTACTCCTCTTGGATTCTTCGGCTAAGATGTCCGCCGGAGAGAACTGTTCTGAAGGTCACACCTGTTGTAGTCAACGTATGCCCTCGTCAAGGATGCATCTGCGGGCTGAATTACTGATGTGGCAAAGATTAAGGAAGCTTCATGTAGATGCTGAATCGGGGCGGGGCCTCTAGGGCGGCGTTACCGACGAAATTTTATCCGATTCTCCAGGTCAGAAGAGTGGGGGTTAGTTCGTCTGTCCCCGAAAGGTTCGCGGTTTAGAAGCTGGCGGCGCCCGCGCAGCACATCTGGTGGGTGATTCTTATCCCCATCCTCGGTATCTTCTTCCTCAAAGACGGGCAATCGATTGGCAGGAACCTGGTCGACATGGGACGCTCTCCAGAGGAGAAGAAGACCCTTCGCGGAATCGTGGGCGATGTCAATGTAATGCTCGGCAGCTACATTCGCGCACAGCTCATCCTTGCTTCGTTAACGTTACTCGTCTATACCGTGGTGCTGAGCGTTCTGCACCTGAAGTACTCTTTCATTCTGGGCCCCCTCGCGGGGGTCTTCGAGTTTGTTCCGGTGGTGGGACCGGCTATCGCCGCGCTCATTGTGTTCGTGATCGCGGTGCTGACGAGCTACCCTCACCTGATTTGGGTTGTGCTCTTTTTGGGAATCTGGCGTGTGGTGCAGGACTATGTCAACGCCCCGCGCATTATGGGCAAATCTCTTGAGATTTCGCCCCTGGTACAGATCTTTGCGGTGTTGGCGGGGGGAGAGATTGGCGGGGTGGTGGGTGCTTTGATTTCCGTTCCCGCAGTGGCTACTTTGCGCATCCTGTGGAAACGATTGACCAGTGAAAAGGGACCTGATGCGCCGGTTGCTCCTATTTCGGGAGGCGCGTCCTCGCTAGAGGGGGGTTGAAATGTAGCTATGATGAATACCCATATTCTGCTTTGTTTCGCGGCCATATGATCTCAACCCTTAATCCGCCTCCGTCGGTATTCGTCGCGCGTATTCTACCTCCATGAAGGCGCACAATTGGAGGGATGAGTCGCTTGCGGGCAGTGGCCCGGATTCTTCCAGCTCATTTGATCTGTCTGGCCCGAAGCTGGTCTGAGTCTTCGCCGCGTGCAGAAATCTGCGAATTAAGCGAACTAAGCGAATTAAGTCCCTGGAGCGAAGCGGCGTCGCACAGAAGACGTTACGTTTCGTCCTTTTGGCATGTCTCTGACGCGGAGGAGCGGTCGGGCAAGGTGATCAAATATGTCGTCTGTCTTACCAAGATGATCAAATAAGTCCTTTATTTCACGAAGATGCTCAAGATGCTCAATGAATTTATTTGAGCATCTTGCCCCTTGGGTGGCTGGTTTCCTGGCTGCGGAGATTCCGCCTACGAGGTACGGGTTGGCGAACGTCCCGCACTTCATCCGGCGGCCGTGTCCTTTGGCTTGGGGTGGCCTCGGGATGGTGTCCGGTGGGGTGGTGTTTCCGGGTTGTCAAAACTGCTTCATCAAGAGGACGCACTGGGCGTACCCTGTTTGGACACGGTGATGGTTGCTCTCCGCAGGCGCGGCCTCGCGGGGGGCTGCGGAAAGGCGTGATCCGCCGCTTCGATTTCACCTTACGGTTTGCTACACCGGACATCAGGCTGGCAAGCGCTGATGCTTTCGCGGTGGTGGGTGGCGGATGCACGGGAGAGCGCATGGGTGCAAGGCCAAACAGGGCCGTGGTGGTAAAGACGGCGCTGACGGATGAATTTCTGATTTCAAAGTAGTACGGTTTTTGGGCCATGTCCAGAGCGAGAAACAATATTTTTGGTAACCATGGCGCTGTCTGTTCGCTCATTACCGCGCAGGACGTGGGCACGGATGTTGTTACCAGGACGCCGCAAAAGACATGGTCCTATCTGGTCCCCACCAACTCCAACGCTTGTCAGCGGATCTGACCATCACTTGAGGGAAAGTGTCTCGGGGGGTTGCACGAACACCGTTTCATACAACTGCATGGATCGGCCCTTGACAAAAAGACCCGGCACATAAAGCTGACGGACTTTGATGTGTTGTGTTGGTATCCACCTTGTTCCTTTGTCCGCCCCACCCGACCCCCCTTGCGCAGGCTTACCAACGCCCGTGTACGCGCGCAGTGGCGATTTCAAGAGGGCTTTTATGAGTACGTCCACCTTGGTCCAGTCGTAGGGTAGCGCTAACATAAGGCGAGCTGCATCTTTGAGTCGATAGCCGTTGGTTTTTGCAAACGTGTCAATCGTCTTGAAAGCTTCGAAATCGATCCACCAACCGCCGCCGAGCTGGGCGGGAACCGCAGACGCGCTGCTCGCAAAACGGTAGTAATAATGCCCAGAAGGCATTCGTGTTGGTTCCGGCATGAGAATCCCACCCGTACCTTCCGCCAGACCGTCACTGAACCATTTCTCCGTATCAAACCCTGCGGCGATAACTTTCCAATGTGGTTGCTCGAACTCCGCTACGTTCGCGTAATTATGGTGAGAGCCGTGCCTTGTGTCAGTAGCCATGGTCAAGTCCCCCGTGATTGCTTTGCACTGGTTGTCGGGATGTTGCCTACACCCCGCAGCCGCGCAACTCGATTGGCAGCTCGAATGTCCCGACATTGTCCAGTTCCGTCTGCCCAACGAAACTCTAGACGGGACGTTATACACGCGTCGGACAATGATAGGTGAGCATCCTGTCCCCTTCAAGCCAAGCAGGGCAATCCAACCCGCGCGCTCGAGACTTGCCGTGTGTTATTTCGCTCGCCTCATTTTAGCTATGCGATGTGACTGAGATGCGCGCGAATCCCCCTTGGGGGTTGCGGCAACTTTGGCTGCCGCATGTCTGGGGGCATGCCCGATGAGCAGGTCTGCAGAAATTCCAAGCCCGTCCCTGACGCGGCGCACCATGTCGAGAGTCAGGGGTCGTTTGCCAGTCATCACTTCGGAAACGCGGGCCCTGCTGCCAATATACGGCTCTATATCTCGACGGCTCAGGCCTTGCTGCTCCATGCGAAACTTAATCGCACTAATGGGATCGGGTGCATCGATCTGGAAGGTCTTTGCTTCATAAGCATCCACGAGAGTGGCCAATACGTCCAGTTCGTCGCCTTCCGGGGTACCCGGCTTAACACCCGCGTCTATCAATGCTTCGATTCGCTTCACCGCAGCCAGATGTTCAGCTCTGGTTCTTACTGGATGGATCTGCATAACGGCGCTCGTCATATTCCACCTCCGCTACGTTGATTTTGTCGTACTCCCTATGGGTACCAAGCCACTTGATCATAAGAACCTGATAGTGATAGTTGATGGCCACAACTAGCCTGTACTCGTTGCCCTTGATGTTGAAAACCACCCGTTCCGCCGAAATGATGCTGGCAGAGGTGTACTGAGCTTTTAGTTCTGCTGTATTCTTCCACTTCGCTTTGACCGCGTCCGCAAACCAGGAGTCGAGGTGCTGCTTCACCAGCTTTTGTGCCATAGCCTGCACGTGGTTCCGCACAAATCCGTACAGCGTGCTCCGCGCGATCACCCTCACTCTTTGAGTATACCTTGCTCCCATCACGGGAGCAACGAGAACTGTGCCAGCACGGACGGGTGGGAAGGGGGGCCAATGGGCAATGAGGGGGACCGACTACATGCTCACCGGGACCTGATTTGGTGGTTATTTCGTCTGTCGCACATCTCTCGAAGATTCTTGGTAACGATCGGCCCCTTCTGCCGAAGGACGGCCTGCCCTGGTCACTAATCTCCAAAGTGTCTGTCCCGTCTGGTCACGAAAATCTTGTCCGCAAGCATACCGCGCCGTGATTCCCTGAAGCCCGGGAATCGTTGCCAGGGGATGCGGGAAATTTCAAGGAAGAATGCGGGGAAGACAAAACTGGTCCTTAAGCGAACGCATGAACCGCAAAAGCTGATGGAACGGCAGGGTTAGGATTTGCGACCCCGAGCTCGATACCCTTGGCTTCGTCCGCAGTTTTGTTCATAGCACGGCCGAGTTAGGGTCATTCCCGCAGTGTGTCGGAGATAGAATTTCGCACACCATATGTTGTAGCTGAACGACGGATCGTGGCCCGCATGTTGCGGTTCATGCACGCAAAAAACGTTCACTCCGACACTGTCCGTCTGTCCACGAAACCCACGAAACCTTGGGTCATCGTGCCCAGCGGTATGCTGGCGGAACGTGGCGACAAAGTTGCATTCAAAGCTACCCTCACCCATCAGATGCGGATTCCAGTGATGTCGATCAGGGATACGGGGTGAAAGCGATCAGAGTTCCTGCGATTCCGATCAAGGTCGGAGCGCAGCGACGCTGGCGAGATTGATTGTCGCGAGAAGTGATCGAGATCGTCAAGTTGGAAGAGTATCTTCCGAGCGTAGCGAGGCTATTTTGTTGAGCGGGGATGGGGGCGTGGGGGTAAGGGGCTGGCGTTTGAAGCCCCTTCCCCCACACTATCGCCTACAGAAGCAGCAGAGGCTTCGGTTGCCAGCAAGCCTATTTGTCAGGTTTCCTTTTCCTCTTTGCCTTCCGTTTTCTTGGCTCGTGTCTTGCGCATGGACTCGCCGCGCAGCTCGATGCGATGAGCGTTGTGCACGAGCCGGTCGAGGATACCGTCGGCGATGGTGGCGTCGCCGATTTGCTCGTGCCATTGGGCGATGGGAACTTGTGAAGTCAGGATGGTCGATCGTGTTTGATAACGCTCTTCACAGATTTCCCAGAAGTCGCGCCTCTCGGATTCCTGCATGGGCGCCATGGCCCAGTCATCGACCACCAGGACATCGACACGGCTAAGCCGGGCCAGCAGATTGCGCAAGCTGCCGTCAGCGCGAGCCAAGGCTAGATCGCGGAACAGCGCTGCGGCGCGGATGTAGAGCACGAGATATCCGTCGCGACAGGTCTTCTGAGCCAACGCGCAGGCCAGCCAGCTTTTGCCTACCCCGGTTGGACCAACAAGGAAGATGTTCTCGTGCCGTCGGACCCAACCGGAGTCGTTGACCAGCGAGCGGATCAGCGTGCGATCGAGGCCGCGGGAGGCTCGATAGTCGATGTCTTCCACGCAGGCGTTGCCTTTGAGCTTGGCGTAACGCAGTCGCCGTTGGAGCGCCAGGTTCTGGCGCCACGTCCACAACCGGTCGACCATGAGGGAGAGTTTTTCTTCGAAGCTGAGCTGGGCGGCGTCTTCGTTCTGTTCGAAGTTGCGCCAGGTTTCGACCATGGGTTCCAGATGCATGGCCAGGAGTTTTTCGATGGTGGGTTGATGTAACATGGCTCGCCTCCTTTCACTCGAAGTACGCTGCACCGCGGATGTTGTTGTGTTCCGGCGCAGAACGCGGCGCAGACGGTGGGTTGATGGGTTGCTGGTCAAGGTTGTGGCGCAGGATTGAGTTCATACTCCTGTAGCTGACCGCGCCTGTGACCAAGGCGCGTTCGGCAGCTGCTTCCAGCCGGGCTAGCGGATAACGCTGCCCCAGGCGGATGATCCCCAGGCATGATCGATAACCCATCTCCGGATGCGGCTGCGCTTGAAGTATCTTCTCCACCACCTCTTGGGTCTGCGTGCCCACCGTGGCTGCCCACTGGACCAGCCGCGAGGGTGGCCAGTCCAGATGGGCACGGTGCGCAGCGGGCCGATGTTCGTTATCACTCACCGCTACGTATGGTTTGGCTGTGCGCACGTGGGAGGCGACACGCTTTCGCTGATGGAAGATTTCCACGATCGTGGGCGTGGCCCGCACCTCCACCGTTTGCCGCACCAGTTGATAGGGCACGCTGTAAAAGCTCTTATCGAACTGGATGTGATAGTCGATGTTGACTGTGGCTTGTGACCACTCGGCCAGCTCAAAGCGCTCCACCGGAAGCGGGCGCAGCGCCGGGGAGTCCAGTTGCTCGAACAGGCTCAGGCGCGAGCCTTCGCGCTTCTTGAACGCACGCTGGTTGAGCTTGACTAGCAACTCGGCGATGGCGCGGTTCAGTTCTCCCAGAGAGAAGAACTTGCGATGCCGTAGGGCAGCCACGATCCATCGCTGGGCGATCTGCACTCCGACCTCGACCTTGGCCTTGTCACGCGGCTTGCGCGGGCGCGTGGGCAACACAGCGATGGCGTAGTGCATGGCCATCTCCTGGTAAGTCGGATTCAGATCGGGCTCATAGCGGCACGCCCTCGACACGCCGGTGCGCGTGTTACCGGGCACTACCAACTGCGGACAGCCGCCGAGAAACTCGAATGCCCGCACGTGGGCTCCGATCCAACTGGCCAACTGCTGATCCAACGTAGCCTCGGCATAGGTGTAATTGCTGGCTCCCAGCACCGCTACGAACAACTGCGCGGGGTGTGCCTGGCCGGTTGCTGGATCGTAGATGGGCATGGTCGCTCCCGCCCAATCCACAAACAACTTCTCCCCTGGCCGATGGAGCTGGCGCAGCACCAGATCGCGCTGCTGCTTCCAGTGCTGGTAGTGATGACAGAAACGGCTGTACCCATAACCGTCTTCATGCGCGGCCCGGTACTCTTCCCACAGCAACTGCAGGGTGGTGTGCTTGTGCTCTTGCAGTTGCTGATGAATGTGGGCGAAATCAGGTGGGGTCTTGGTCCCCGGCCTTAAGGCGCCGGGGTCGTCTGGATATAACTTCCGTTCCAGATCCGACTCCGACATTTCAGCCGGCAGCGGCCAGTGCAATCCCGCCGCACGGAAACGCTCCACGTAATCGTGCACCGTGCTCTGGCTGACGTTGGCGCTGCGGCCGATCTGGCGTTGCCTCAGCTTCAACTCGAAATACAACCGAAGGACTTCTCGCGTCTTGCGCATGGACATTCGCTTTCCGGGCACCGTACCCCCTCTTCGGAGTCACGGTACCCGCGATTTTGATGTCCAGCGCCGCCACGCTCTTTCCACACTTGATTCCTGCCCATCCCGATCACCGTTCCTGCGCACCTCGATCACTGATCGGCTTCACGCAGGAATGCTGATCGCTTTGGCCAGGAACTTTGATCGCAATCAGACAGGAATCGTGATCGACTTCAGACAGGAATCGTGATCGACTTCAGCAGGAATCCGCAATCAGACAATGATCCAAAGTTTGCTTTTCGGTAAACGTCCCGATATGGTGGCCGTCCCGAGCGCGACTCAGGGACAGGTGACAGCATGAACGACAACAAACTAATCGAGGGCATTGAAGCAAAGTTTAGGGAGCTGAACCTAGGGCCCGCAGAGGAAATGACCCGGCGACAGGCCATGTATCAGGCCTTGGGGCTGAAACAATCGGGCTTCATTAGCAAGGACCTTAGATTAGAAGAGGGTTCAATCCTCATTGGCGTCTTTAAAGGTCAGCTTAGCCAAGCCGTTGTCCGAGACGGTCAACTCTGGGTAGACGGTGAAGGCTTCACTGCACTAAGCTCCGCAGCAGCCAAGGTGACCGGACGCGCAACCACATCAGGTTGGGAATTTTGGGAGAAGGCTTGGATGCCCAGCAGGGGTTTTGTGGAATTAGCGGAACTCAGGCTCACCGAGCCACGGAGGAATGGCAAGCGCAAACTGGTCACCGGCCAGGGCGCATGAGGATCGCATTCGACGTTAACGTTAAGGCTGTACTGGCAGTGCTGGCTATCGGTGCCCTGTCCGTTGGCTCATTCATGGCAGGGGAACGGCATCAGGCACGCAAGGTATCCCATTCCATGCCTTCAGTCGGTCATGTTCTTGTCATCCCGAGCGACATCACAACGGAGTCATGGTGCAAATCGCATCCGTTTAGCAATTGGAAGCTAGCAGACACGAAAAACTTAGACGAGATCGTTGCCCGCGTTACGGAAAATGCGTCTGACTCAGGTTCTTGTGATATGTCTGGCGAAGTGTGGGAGGATGTGAAACCAACCAAGTAGAGCAGTCCGTTTGACCGCATCCTAAGTTTGCTCACAGGTAGGCGTATGTGGTGAATGTTGGTCCAGGTTTCAAGTTTCGTGGGAACGAATTATGAACTTATTTTTAGGTTTGTGGGTGCCCGGATGGTGGCGGCTGTGAAGCACCCCGGATGGGGGTTAAGCTACCTGTCCCCAAAAGTCTCCTGTCCAAAAGTCTCCTGTCCCCGAAAGGGCCCCGGCGGGTGCAAGGGGAATACTTGGCGGTTGCCTGACTAACTACTACGCTTAGCGGAGTCAAATCGGACCCTTTGAGCGTGAACGGCCTGACCCGAAGGTCTCAATACTGCTCATAGATAACTTGGGGACGGGAAGATGTGAAAAAATCGATTTGAAACCTTGCAGTGAACTCGGCGTCAAAAAATTGCTCCAGGATGCAGCATAAGCGACGCTAGGATGCCGGCAAGGATTTGGGATCAGAAATAAAATTGCGAAAACTCAAGGAAATCAATTTCTTCATATCTTCCCGTCCCGCAAATACCTAGTCTGTGGGCCGCGAACTGATCACAAGGGTCGGGACCTCATAGCGTCCCGTCGCATCTTCCCACCTTCCTGGAACGTTTGTTTCCACAAAAGGAGCGCTTATCTTTGCATGCTTGAGAGCCTGTTGCAATTCTGTCGCCCCCGGGGGTGGAAACTTTGAGCTGTTGACCATCAAAAATAATCCTGCCTGCAGCGGCAGGTCTTGTGGCGGCCTAGAAGTATCAATTGCTGCGGTCCAGCCGGCAACACCGAACGCCTTTATAAGCTGCTGTGCATAGGCCAGTTCTTCTAGATCGGTCGAAGAGAATGGTCGAATCAATACCTTGAAGCGGCTCGCCCGGTAAGGCCGGCTCGCTTCCGTCAGGAGGGCCGCCTGTTCTGGTGTGAAGGTACGCTGAGCGGTTACCCGTAGCGTTTTCGACAGCTGCTTTCGGAGTTCTTCGACCTCGGCGGTCACCGCCTGATTAATCTGGGATGACATGCCCTGCCTTTTCACTTCCGTGGCCACCGCATCTCTTATAGTGGCGGTAAGCGCCGCTCCGGTCTTCTCATTCAATCGGTCCTGAATGATCTGATCGACGTTCATGCTCTTCATCTGCGTCTCGATCTCATCCTTGACCGCCTGCTGCGCGACCCTAACCGCGGAATCTCTGAGATTTTTGTACCCGATCCAGCCGACGATGCCACCAACGGCTCCGAGGAACAGAAACAAAATTGAAAGGGAGAGCAATGTTCGATCGTGTAGTCTTTTTATACTTTCGATTTCGTCTTTAGCCGTTGCCCGAGCGAATTCAAGCGCAGATCGCAGCGGGTCTGGAATCACCAGTGGCGGCGGAGGTGGCGGTGGTTGAGCGGCCATGCAGTTTTACTTTTGAACACCCATCTTACACCCGTTCCAGATAAGGTCTGGCCCTGGGTAGATAGTATCCTCCCCCGGTTTGCTGACCGTCATGTCACAGTTTAGGGTCGGGTTCTTTTTGTTCGTTCCTAGAGGCTTTGTAGTCTGATCCATTTTGGGGACAATGCGTCGGAAAATTTGCGCTCAGCCCAAGATGACCGGTGCCGGGGGTAACTTGAGGGGATGGACGGACAGTGTGCCGCCGTATTGCGGGCCATCGTTGCATGGGGTAAGTCCCTGACTGTCACCGGGTGTTGCAATTAACGGAACCCCGCGTATCGCAGCCTAGGGGTTCCGGTCCATCCTGTCCCTCATCGTCCGACATCAGGCAAATCGAGCCTTGTATTCCTTAAATACGTCCTGAATAATGGATCGAAACCTCAACTCAACATTCGAATCCGGGGTAAGGCCGTGTTGCCACCTACGGCGCTGGTGACTCAAAAGTCGCGCGACACTTATAGACCCACTGTTAGAAACAAAGAAATTCTCGCGGGTAGATAAATCGCTGCAGAGCCCGACGAAACTGCGGGCGAGATCGATTCCAAGATCGCTGGAGTAAAATTTGCATTCTGTAACTAGCAACGCTTTGTGCGACCGCGGTGGCGCTTCGTTATCCCGGGCGAAATCAGCCTCGCCTGCGTCGATGATGGCTATGTCAGCCTCGTGAATCTGGTGAGACCGGCCGGTCAGATAAATTCCAGTGTGAATCTCCAGGTCGGGAGGCGCGTTATTGTCCGGAAATTGGAGATATGCATAAGAATAGTCTCCATTCCACAGATGCCCGGGAGATCCCCTGAATCGAAAGATTGTGGAGGAACTGGGTTCGTTAATAATTGCGATCTGGCCTCCCTCATTCTGCGCCGCTTCGAGAATGAGAGCGAACACATACGCCTCGAAAACGTTGTCGGGTGCCGAACTTGTCGAAAGGTTGGGTGAACCCGCCAACCCCAGTGCATCTTGCACTTGTTGGAGCAGATCTGAAAGCGGAGGAACTGCGGTCGCCATCTATTGCACCGCCTTACGGACCATGTCGCACAGCTCAGACAACGATTTCGCGGAACGCGATCGCTGAGACGACCGAACGATCGATCGAGATCGCTCGCCCGCCTCCGATTCAAAATCTATTACAATTTCCTTGGTCTTTCCCGAGTCGAGCGCCTGGAGGCGTGTTATCGTTTCGCGCTCCATCTTCTCTGAGGCGACGAAGACCCGTTCGATTGCGTCTACAAGCAAATCCAGACGCTCATGCGGCGTGAATGCTTCAATTCGTTCGATGTCGACAGATCTACCCTTATGCTTTTTTCTGGACCGCTTACGCTTTGGTTCGCTGCGCTCGTAATCTGGCGCGAACAGCCGTGCATCAGCTATAGCGGAACGCACTTCGGCATCTTCGCTTAGGGTAGGGTCGATTGCCTTCGCAGGCCTCATCTTCCCTAGGTTCACAGTCTCATCGACTTGGTCGAGCACCCAGCCATAGCCGTGAGCTCGAAGATTTGCAGCCAATATGTTGAACGCTTCTACTGCTTCTCGGCCAGTGATCATCCAAACCTCCGTTCGCTGGCATTGTCCCTGTTTCTCAGTGTCTCAAATTCGGGGTCCACTTCCCTGAGACTGAATCTCTAGGGAAAAATTCGCCCCCAGGGCGCGTGGTGCTACTTGGGCTTGCGGTTGGCCACGATTTTATCGGCCCGTCGCTTCCAGTCGTCAAAGTCAAACACCCTTACGTGGTTTTCAAGGTCGTCTTTATGCAAGCTGTCCTCGTTCACCACGATCAACGTTATCTCCGTACCGCCCTTGTTGACAATTCTTGGTCGGAGATTGTGGTAAGGGGCTAAATCCCGCTGACCACGGTGATATCGGAAAATAATATTCGCGCAAATGTCAGCTATTTGCAGTCCCTCGAAGTTATGGGATCGGAAAAAGCCCGTTTCTCGCATAAATAGCGAGTTGAAATTATAAAGACCGGGATACGGGGAATACTTACGAAAGAACGGGTGCCCGCGGGTTTTCCATCCGGTCGGCGTAACTAGCCCGTCCGATCGAGCTGATTTCATCAGCCCATTACGGAGCCACTCGCGCCAAAACATGACATGCTCCTCACGCCGAACGAAGCTCTCGTCTATTAAGACCCGAATATTCTCAAACTCGGCGTCGTCTTCTGGTTCCATGAAGCGCACGATCGAATGCTGTATGGATCGAATGATCGTTGCCTCAAGCGCGATAATCCAAAGGATGTTCTGGGCGCTGCGACTGTTAGCCCACCCGGACATCTGACGATACATTTCCTGAAGACGGACATTTTTGTGCTCCTGCATAAGCTTAGATGAGAGCAAAAACATTGTTGAAGCCTGTTTACGGAGCTTTGCAACTACGGCCTCACTTATCTCGTTCGTATCGATCCCAACCACCGTGAGCCAAGTTCCCCGATCGGATGCTGGAAGTACTTTATATACAAAAGAATCGAGCTGATTTTCGGTGAGTTGGGCGCCCTTCAGCTCTCTATTGCTTTTCCCTATGACAGACCGACGCCACCTCGCGAAGCGCTCTAATAGCGTAGGCAAAGAGCGGTCTGCAATCGTCACTCCGCAGAAGAGAGAAATTCCCTTCGAGTAGAGGCTAAAGGAACCAGCGTCATCTATAAAGATCTTCATCGAGGAGCTAACGGGACAGGCAGGTTGCAATTCCTTGGATATCGTCCTGGCATCTAGTACCGATTCCGGTTTCCTCATGGAGGTCAAGCTCGCCAAGCGCGGAGAGTCGACCATTCCTGCCTGTATTCGACGTTGATCTCGCACCTTGATGGGGTCGCATTGTCTCCTGAGATCATGATGTCGAACCGATTTGTCCCGATATAATCTTGCACCTTGAGTTGACTTGGGAAAATGTCGTGGAGTATATCCCGGCTTGACTTTGTCCACGCGCAGCAAATTAACATAAGACTCGACACCTTGAGGAACGGAACGCGGGTCCGTGCTGCCACCTGCCCATTCCAGAATTTTGGAGGCTTTTGGGTCGCAGCCACCATGGCACGAACGAAGGCATTAGGCCGCCGACGAGGACGCAAAATACCGCTGCAGCAGCACCGAGTATCCCGATACGCCAGGCTTCGTTGAGCGGCAAGAACATGCAGCGAAGAGTAACAGGCGCCTGCTGATTTTTCTGAAGGTTTTGTGGAATATTCGCTAAAACTAACTCCAAGTTCCGTTGACTCCCAGAATCCCCGGGGGACGCCTGGCTCACTTTCGCTGGTCTCTTCGCTGTTTGTTAGTCGCGCCGGTTTCTTACGAACCTGGGAGTCCGCTGCTTTGTGGATCGGCCTTCGTCTTCAACTGCTCTCCAATGCAACCGCGAGCCGTTGCGCGAACCCCGTGACCATCTACTCAAACGCCTGCACCGCACCCTGGCCGAGCAGTTGCTCGGCGCGCTCGATGAAGCCTCGGTCGGCGGCTACGGTTAGGCCTTCGGGCTCCAGCATGACGCAGTATTCGCCTCGGCTTTCCAGGTTGATCATCAGGCGGCCGGGGCCGGGGGCGGCGGTGATCATGGCCCTCAACGATCCCAGCATCGCTTCACTCGCGCTTTCCAGCCTCACCTTGATGCGCACGTTTTGCGGCAGCTTGATCTTGATGTCCTCCAAGGGCTGCACGCTCGAAACGGAGAGTTTCGGCGCCGACTCATCATCGTCCGCGCGCAGCACACCCTTGATCAACACCGGCACTTCGATCTTGAGGCTTTCGCAAAGCCGCGCATAGTCTTTCGGAAAGCAAATGATGTCGATCTTGCCCACCGTATCTTCGAGCGACGCCTGGGCGTACATCTCTCCGGAGCGCTTCGACTTCCCTACTTTCAGGCCGACGATGACGCCGGCGATGGCGAGCAGATTCTCCGGTTCCCCCCCGCCATTTCTGCGGCGCGCCGGTGGGGGCGCCTTCATCTCCAGCGCGGTCGCGGTGTCGACCACGTTCAGGTTGCGCAGCTTCTCGGCGTATTTATCCAGCGGGTGGCCGGAGACGAAAAAGCCGAGTACTTCTTTTTCCGACTGCAGACGCTCGTTCTCATCCCAGTCCGGTGTGTTGGGTAGGTCGTCGTGGCTCTTGTGGCCGTTGCCGTTTTCGAACAGGCCGGCCAGGCCGGCGAAGAGTCCATGCTGTCCGGCGAGCAGGTCGCGCTGCGCTTGCTGGGCGCGCTCCATCGCTCGATCGGCAACGGCCATGAGCTGCGAGCGGCGGCCGAAACAGTCGAGGGCTCCCGCCTTGATGAGCGATTCGAGGACGCGCTTGTTCATCAGGCGCAGATCTACTTTTTCGCAAAATTCCCAGAAGGTTGGGAAGGCGCCGTGCTCCTCCCGTGCGGCGAGGATCGAATCGATGGCGTTGCGGCCCACGTTCTTGATGGCGGTGAGCCCGAAACGAATTCCGTTCGCACTGGGGGTGAAGTCCGCGCCGGAAATCTGCACGTCGGGCGGCTCGACGGCGATGTCCATCTCGCGGCACTCCTTGATGTACTTGACCACGTTCTCTGGTTTCGAGATTTCTGAGCTCAACAGCGCCGCCATAAACTCTACCGGGTAATGGGTCTTCAGATAAGCGGTGTGATAGGCCAGCAGTGCGTAGGCCGCGGAGTGCGACTTGTTGAAGCCGTAGCCCGCGAACTGTTCCATCAGATCGAAGATGCGGACTACCTTATCTTTCGGGTGCTTCCGCTTGATGGCTCCCTCGACAAAGCGGGTGCGCTGCTTGGCCATCTCCTCGGGATTTTTCTTGCCCATGGCGCGGCGCAGCAAATCGGCTTCGCCCAGGGAGTAGCCGGCGAGCACGTTGGCTATCTGCATTACCTGCTCCTGGTAGACGATGACCCCCAGCGTCTCCTTCAGCAGGGCTTCCAACTCGGGCAGCTCGTAGCTGACGACTCTGCGGCCCCACTTGCGCTCGATGAAGTCGTCAATCATGCCGCCCTGGATCGGGCCGGGACGATAGAGCGCATTGAGGGCGGTTAAATCTTCCACCGAGACGGGTTTATAGCGGCGCAGCACATCGCGCATGCCACCGGACTCGAACTGGAATACCCCGGAAGTCAACGCGCGATGAAAGACTTTCTCGTAGGTCTCCGCATCGTCCAGCGTCGATCAGCGACAAATCAAGCCGGCTTCCAAGCTTGCGCTCGATCAGCTTCAGCGCGTCATCAATCACGGTGAGCGTGGTGAGCCCAAGAAAGTCCATCTTGAGCAGGCCCAGCTTCTCCACCGCTTTCATGTCATACGCGGTGACGATTTCGTCGTTCTTGCTGCGGCAGACCGGCACCAGTTCGGTGAGAGGCTGGGGCGCGATCACCACACCCGCGGCATGCAGCCCCGCTCCACGGACCAAGCCCTCAAGCTTGCGGGCGGTGTCGACCAGTTCCTTCACCTGGGGCTCTTTGTCGTAGGCCTCCTGCATTTGCGGGGAATCTTCGCAGCGCCTTGGTGATGGTGACGCCGATGGTCGCGGGGACCATCTTGGCCACGCGGTCTACTTCCCCGTAGGGCAGATCGAGCGCCCGGCCTACATCCTTAATCGCAGCGCGCGCGGCCATGGTGTTGAAGGTGATGATCTGTGCTACCTGTTCCCTGCCGTACTTGCGGGTCACGTAGTCGATCACTTCTCCGCGGCGGTTCATGCAGAAGTCAATGTCGATATCGGGCATGGATACGCGTTCGGGATTCAGAAAGCGCTCAAAGAGAAGCGCGTTCTGCAGGGGATCGATGTCGGTGATCTCCATCGCATAGGAGACCAGCGATCCGGCTGCGGAACCGCGGCCCGGTCCGACAGGAATATTGACCTCGCGCGCGTACTTGATGAAGTCCCAGACGATCAGGAAGTAGCCGGAGAACTTCATCTGCTTGATGCAGTCGATCTCCCGCTCCAACCGGGCCTCATAATCCTCAATCGGCTGGCGGCGCAAGCCCCGGTCACCCAGGTGACGAATGGCAGTGTCGAGCCGTTTGCGAAAGCCCTGCCGGCAGACCTCAGCGAAATAGCTGTCGATGGTGTGCCCGGGCGGAACGGCAAATTCCGGAAAGGGATTCGTAACCTTGTTGAGCTTGAACGAACAACGCTCGGCGAA
The DNA here is from genome assembly GCA_963830325.1 of uncultured Acidobacteriaceae bacterium. Classification (GTDB taxonomy): domain Bacteria; phylum Acidobacteriota; class Terriglobia; order Terriglobales; family Acidobacteriaceae; genus PALSA-350. Next base: position 87,888 of record CAWHMV010000013.1, on the reverse strand, counting down.
CTGCATGGTGCGGCTGACCACTTCGGGAGCATGGGAGAAAAGCTTTTCCATCTCCGCCGCGCTCTTCACATAGAACTGATCGGTATCGAACTTGAAGCGCTTGGGATTGTGAATGGAGTCCGCGGTCTGCACACAGAGCAACACCTCGTGCGCGTGATGATCGTCTTCACACAGATAGTGGCTGTCGTTGGTGGCGACGAGCGGAATATCCAGCTCTTTTTCCAACCGGAACAGATCGGCATGGATCTTCTTTTCCAGTTCCAACCCCTGGTCCTGAATCTCCAGAAAGAAGTTGCCGCGGCCGAAAATTTCCTGATACCGGCCCGCGGTGGCCTTGGCGTCCTCGTATTTTCCCGCCATCAGGTTCCCGCAAACCTCTCCGGCCAGGCAGCCGGAAAATCCAATCAGGCCCTCGGCATGTTTGGCCAAGTAGTTCTTGCTGACGCGTGGTTTGCGGTAAAAGCCATGCAACGAGGCCTCGGAGGTAATCCGCACCAGATTGCGGTACCCCTCTTCGTTTTCCGCTAAGACCAATAAATGGTGGTACTTATCTTTTTCCGGGGGGGCGCGATGGTCCTCCTGGGGACAGATATAGAGCTCACATCCCAGGATGGGCTTGACCCCTTTTGCCTTGGCAGCTTCAAAAAAATGCACGGCGCCGTAGATGTTGCCGTGGTCGGTAATGGCCACGGCCTTCTGTCCGATGCTGTCGACGTGGGCTACCAGCTTTTCGACATCGCAGGCGCCATCGAGGAGGGAGTAGTCGGTATGCAGGTGCAGGTGGGTAAATTCAGCCATGGGATAGCTTTAGTTTAGTCTGCTGAGCTGATCCCGCGGAGCGGGCCGATGTGCAGAACGGGTGCAGATTGAGGAAAAGCGGGAGTGGAATTGCGGTTACGTAGCCTTCGCACACTGACACGCAGGCGGGTCTGCGCGTCAGCGGCTACGACACCAGCAAGAGATCAAACTCAGGTTTGGCGCTGGCACTAGCGACGGCAACGTATTTATGGCGGTGGGTCAGTGAGACGCGACCGTCGTTGGCGAAAAGGAAGTCGTAGTCAAGGTGGCACTCACCACACAGCCAGAAATGTTCAACCTGAACCTGAGCACCGACGCGACGCGTAGTGCGGATGACTCTGCCACTACGAAGATAGCGGAGCTCTTTGCGACAGTCCGGATTCATACATTGGGATATCATGTAGGACCTCTCGGGGTTACTCCGGTAAGCATACTCTCGTTAGGTTACTTTCACGGGGTACCATTGCACCAAAGTTGTACGTAGGTACTGTCTATTTTTCCACAGAGGAATCGAGATGGATAATGCTGTCCATCTCTTGTCTCGCCAAGTGCTGTGTTCTGTTGAGTTAGATGCTTCGCAGGGAAATGCGGTTTCGCGAAAGGCGGCCAGGATACGCCACCGCCGAGCGTTCAGAGGTGCTCTTTTTTAAAACACTTTTAACAGGGGCTCAAGAAATTCGTCTTGCCCCGGCCGAAGCCCGGCAGAGATAAATGTCAGCGTCGATCCCTGTGGTTGCGCGATACCGCGCATGGATCTGCTGGCGAAATTGATCCGCTTTGCTTTCCTCGACCAGGTTCACGGTGCAGCCACCGAATCCCCCGCCCGTCATGCGCGCTCCATAACAACCGGGGAGCTCGGTGGCAATTTCGACCAGGGTATCCAACTCGCTGCAGCTGGCTTCGAAGTCGTCCCGGAAGCTGCGATGCGCTTCTGCCATCAGAATTCCGAAAGCCGAGAGGTCAGCGCGCTCGAGAGCGGAGGCGGCTAGTTCGACTCTCTTGTTCTCGGTGATGATGTGGCGGCAGCGACGAAAGACGTTTGGCGGCATTTGCTGCCTGCATTCGTTCAGTTGTGCTTCCGTCGCGTCGCGCAGGGCCTTAATCGAAGGCCAGCGGGCGTGGAGGATGCGCGTACCCTCTTCCACTTCTTCGCGGCGCACGTTGTATTGGCCGCCCGCGTGCTCATGTTTGACCATGGAATTGCAGATGATCAACCGCACATGAGCGGGAATGGGTAGCTGCCGATATTCGAGTGAGCGGCAATCCAGCATCAGGGCATGGTCTTGCTTCCCGGCACAAGCGATGAACTGGTCCATGATGCCGCTGCGCGCGCCCACGAATACGTTCTCCGCCCGCTGGCAGGCGAGTGCAATCGTGGGGAGAGGCAGCGAGGTACCCGCCAGCTCCAGCAACGCCAATGCCGTCGCCACTTCGATCGAGGCCGAAGAACTTAGGCCCGCGCCCAGCGGAACATTACCCTCGAGTGTGAGTGCAAATGCGCCTGCGTGCACGCCTTCTTGCGCCAGGCTCCACGCAACCCCGACGGGGTAGTCGCTCCAGTGCTTGCGGGCGGTGGAGGGCAACGGCTCCGCTGGATACGAAATCTCTTCGCCCATGTTTTGCGAGTAGAGCGAAATTCGTCCATCGTTGCGCGGGCGAATTTCTGCGACGGTTTGAAAATCGATGGCGGCAGGCATGACAAAGCCGCCGCTATAGTCGGTGTGCTCGCCGATCAGGTTCACGCGGCCCGGCGCCGCGCATCGCACAGCAGGTTCACCCACTACGGAATAATGTGCTGCTACATCGTCTGAGGAGGCCATTATTGATTTTCTTCGATCGCTCGGTTGTGCCGCACCCTCAATAGCAGGCCCTCAGCCGCTAGGCCCCATTTGCTTCCTGTGCAATTCAAATTTCTTCTGACGCCTAACCTTATCAGTCTACGGTTTCGCTGCCGCTGTGCTGAGCATTTGATCCAACAACATGGTTGCAAAGGGATCCTGGCCGTAACCTTCAAAACGGAAGGTGGTTACTAACATACGGCCCGGGCCCTCGGGTAGTTCCGCAAGATAGGCACGGTTGGAGTTGAGCCAGCCGTAGAAAACGCCAGCCTGAACGTGTTGGGAATCGTCTTCCCGAACTCCGTCGATGACGAAGTCGGGCATGACCGAGGCCGCCTCCCAACCCAGGATCGAATCATCGATCACCGGGGAGAGGGGCTTCCATAGGGGACTTGAGGATAGCACCCAGTTGAAGTTACTGACCCAATCTCCCGACAGATCCGATCCTGCGCGGGGCACTATGCGCAGAGGCTTTCCGATTGGCATGGCGCCCGCGTTCGCGGCGAGAAGCAAAACCGTCCCACCCTGATCGAGCCTCGCGTTGGTGTCGTTGTCGAGCATGGAGGAGAGCCATACCGCCTTCTCGCTGCCTGCGCCCGGGTCTATCACCTTGAGGCCATTGGCCACCAGCGCTGCGCGCAAAGCCTGCAACTGGTTGAGGGGATCGTGGACGACGACTGTCACCTCGGGGGCCGCCGGCTTTCGAGGATAGACAGCAAAGCGGTAACTATTCTGTGCCAGCGTCATTCCGGTAGGGCTCACCAGCTGCAGGCGCAGAAACTCGGGTGTCGGGGTGTCTACCGACGGAGCTTTGAACTGCAGAGTACCTTCTGTAGCCACCGCACTCGACTCCGGTATTTTGGACAGCGGCAGAACACCCGACTGTCCGTCCGAAGTCTGCCACAGGACAGTTGCTCCTGCCAATGACGCGGTGGAGTAGTGCGACACCACAAGGGGAAGTTCCATTGGGAACCCGGCGGTGTAGTTGTGCGTGGCGAAGTTGGCCATGACGAGATCATCCTGTTGCAGCTTGCCCAAGTCATCGGCAAACGCCTTGGGCTGGCGCCACATGCTCATCAATCCATTCGCCTCCCAATTCGCGTCGGTGAGCTCGGTGATCACGTAGCCCTGGATGGTGTCCCGCTGGCGCATCTGCTCGATCTCGTATTTCAACGCCAGGTACTCGTGTTTCTCTGTAGCCTCAGCCAGAGAACTGTAACTGGAATAGATGCGGTCGAAGCCATATCGATGCAGACGGTCGAAGACTCCAGCAGCACGCGTAAGTTCGCGTCCGTTGAAGTCGCGGGGGAACCACCACGGCAGCTGGTCGGGAGGCGGCAACTGTGGTAGACCCCAGTTGCCGAACTCGGATACCAGGAGCGGCTCATGGCCGGTGGTGGTTGCGTCGCCATAGGAGCTGAAGAGCCATTTGGGGCGGCCGGCATACTCCTGCACCCACTCCGCCCAATGCGCCGCGTGATCAGGAATGGAATAGTAGATGTGCCAGTCGGCGAAATCCGATTGCAGATGGAAGCCTTTACAGCAGGCGCTGTCGTCGGTAATCAGGCGTCCCAGTGGAGCGGTAAGCTGCTTGAAATCCCGGAAGCTCTTGAGCAGCCATGCGCGTTGGTCTGCCTGGGCTACGTCCATCCCCCACTGTTCGTTCATGATGCTCTGGATGACGATCGATGGATGGTTCCAGTCTCGCTCCACTTCTGCGTGGAAAGTATCCACTCCTCGTTGGGCCGCCTCCGGTGTCCAATGGTATGCATCATTCCACACCGGGATCTCGTACCACACCAGCATGCCGGTCTCGTCGGCTGCTTCCAGGTAGCGCGGATCGGGCACCTTGATATGGCAGCGCAGCAGGTTCAATCCCATGGCCTTCGACAGGAGCATCTCCTTGCGGATGAACTCCGCGGAAGGCGGGGTGTAGATGCCCTCGGGGTAGAAGTCCTGGTCGAGAGCGGCGCGCATATAAAAAGGCTTACCGTTCAGGAAGAGGCGTCCATCGGCGGTGGTGAGCTCGCGAAATCCAAAGCGCGCGTGCACGACTTGCCCAGTCGGCTTTGACTGGTTTTTCAGCTCCAGCGAATAGAGGTTGGGGTGGTCACCGTCCCACAGCAGGGGATGGGCTACGAGCGCCTGGCCTCGCGCGGTTGTTCCGTCCACGGCGAGTTCCAGTTGCGCGGCGGTCCCACCATAAGGATCGAAGAGGGTCGCCTGAAGAGGCTCCGAGTTTGTGCTGCCCCCCAGCTTGGCTTCCACGGTCACGTCGCCGCTGTTGTGAGGGGTGACGTGCACCCATTCCACGTATCGCATGGGTACGGTTTCGAGCGTAACCGGCTGCCACAACCCGCTGGTCTGCACATACCAGTTCTGCTTACCGTGCGGAATCTCGTTGTAGTCCAACCTCTTTTCCAAGGGAGGCAGGGCATTATTCTTTGGCGGAGGGGGCCTTAACACCTCTTTGGGTGGGCCGGAGTTCCGTAACGGGGTAGGGACAGGAGGCGGCATCGGGGGATCAAAGACCTTGACCAGGATTTCGTTGGTCCCCGCATGGACTTTCCCGGTTAAATCGAACGTGAACGGCGTGTACCCGCCCTCGTGGTCACCCAGCCGTTTGCCGTTGACCCAGACCTCGGAAAGGTAATCGACTGCTCCAAAATGAATGAGTTGCCGAGTGGATGGCATAGGCTGCGGCAAGACAACCTTGACTCGATACCAGCCTACCCCGGCGTAGTCGCGAAGATCGTCAAATTGCGCATTCCAGGAGAGGCTCGCCCGCGCCGAACGCCAGTTCGCTCGCCCGTCGACCGTGACCGCGGTGAACTGTGCCTTGGGATCGGGAGAAAACTGCCAAGACTGATCGATGACCCGAGACTGTGCATGGACACCCACAACTACCAGCAGCACGATAAAAGAGCCGATTGCCTTGACCACCCTGCGCATAAACGAACAATGCTCCCCGGAGGTACGATGTCATCTACCGCCCCTCGAAAGCATATAGCAACAAGAGACGAAGCAGGGTGGACCCAGGGCTGTCCAAATAGCGGAACAACGTGCTACAGCACGGCTGAAAAGCCGTGGCACGGAGATCGCATGTGCGAGCTTCAGAGCATGTGTGAGAGAACTCCATCTTCCAAACTCAGTCCCGCAGGGACGGCTGAGCTTGGCCCAGGACGCTAGTCCAGGGTTGGATTTGAAAGGACGACCCAGTCCCGCAGGGACGGCTGAAAATAGACCGCGACGCAATCCTGGACAACCTTTCAGCCGTCCCTGCGGGACTGAATTTGTAAACCCCCGGTTCTCACAACACGCTCTTCAGCCCGTACACAGAATCCCGCAGAATTGTTCGGCCTAAGGGCCACAAAGATGACAAGGTTTATGCCGGGGATAAATCCCCGGCATAAACCTGAAACCGAGTTTTTCCACCGCCTGTAAAGCCGTCAAGCGCGCAAACCGTTTACGGTACGACTGAAGCCGTGCCCCTCGTTCGACAGTCTCTTCCCTGAGCTTGTAGGGGCAGCCGATAAATCTAACTAGGACAGGTCTGGGGTGAACCCGGTGATTTTAATTGCCCGTTGGCCCCGAAAATCTCAGCGGTTTGTCGCAGTGGTATCCGACCCAGGCTCCGTGGCAATCGTAAAAGCATCACCAGATGAACCTTATCGTTTTCTCTACATAACCTTCACCGGCACCGAACTCAACCTGCACCAGGCGCAGAGATGAACTTCCCGTCTGTTGTATTTGCGCCCCCTCTACCCGAGGTTTTACGCGCATGTCGTTGACACGAAGCATGATGGTCTGCTGACTGCCGCCCAAGGCGGACAACCTCAAGGTCAGCGAGTTGCCGGAATATTGCTGGTCGATCACTTTCATCTGCTGCGTCGTCGAGCCAGCTTCAGGAAGCCCGTGAGAGAGGCCCGCCTCCACAGCCGGCAACGGAATGCGCAACACGTTGGCGGCCCACTTTGCACCGGGGATCGATGATGCGAGAACCACCGCCTGGGCGGAGGAACCGCTGGCACGCACCACCAACATCCCTCCGTCGCGGGTCATCTCCAGATCGAGATCGCCACCGCCGAAAGGAACGTGATGCAGCTTTGCCTTATCCCACTCTGCCGGAAGACTCGGTGTGACCGTGAGTTTCTTCCCGGCCGCATCCCACTCCAGGCCGAACAGCCCGCGGATCACCGGCGAGATCACCATAGCCGACGACCAAAGCTGATGAGAGGTACTGCGACCCAGGGGCGCAAAGAACTGGCCGGAAAGCAATTCTGTCACTGCGCCTGGATCCTGTGCCCAGGTCAAGTCGGCATTTTGCATCAAGTGGGCGTACCCGGAGAGACTACGGCCGTTACGATACTCCGAAACCGCAACCCAACCGGTGTAGAGCGGCCACACCGTGCCCTGGTGATAACTGATCGGATCGAAAAAAGGTACCGTCGGGCTCAGGTCGCGCGTGCCCCAATCTGTCGAAAATTCCTGTGCAGCCCAACGGTCCAACATTGGCTGGGGATGCTGCAGCTTGTAGCTGCCATCCCACGAAGCAGCTGCGGGAAAAATGGTTGGGCTGGGGTCTGTGCTGCCGTCGGCATTGCGGCTGAAAGCATAAAACCCGCCGCCCTGCAGCAGATATTCCTTCTCGATAGCTGCGCCGATCCGAGCGGCCCGGTTCGCTGCCTGCTGCGCGATCTCGGTATGCCCCGTCGCCCGCGCCAAGCCCGCCATCGCCGTGCTTGCCTGCTGATCGAGCACGGCCAGGTAGATTTCCTGGTGAGGCATGCCAGGCGGCCAGGATTCCACCCATCCCGAACCTTCGGTGTTCTCGTAGATTCCATCTCCGTCGGAATCATGGGAGGTTTCAAATGTCCAGGTCTTTTGGATCGCATCCCAGTTGGTCTGGATAAACTGCGTATCTCCACTAATCTTGAGGTAGTCTTCGCTGGCCATCAGGAACAACGGATTGGCGTCGGCCGAGGCATAGGCGTAGGGCAGACTCTTCCAATCTACTAAGTCAGCGGTCTGCGCCCACTCATGGATCATCTTGCCTTCCGGGCTTTGCCGCTTGATCAGAAAATTCAGCTCATCCTTCGTCAGCTGGTAATCGCCATAGCTGTTCACGGCGTAGAGCGTCCACAGTGCATCACGGCCGAAGTACCAGCCGAACCCCGGCCTCGCCGAATCGCCTGAGGTATAAAAGCCCGCGACCAAGGCGGTCTCGTCATGCGAAGGAGTTGACTGCACGCGAAGTTGGTCGATCGCCACTTCTGCCCAGGCAAACGCCTGGTTGAGCCTTTCATCCGGCGTTTCAATGCTCAAGTGTTCGCTGGAGAATTTTTGAAAGTGGTTTTGCGTATCGCTGTAGAGCTCGTGAAAGTCGCGATCGAGCGTCTGCAGCCGTTCGGCTAATGCGGATGTGGCGGCCGTCGCCGCGGTTTCCGCAGTGGTCATCAGTAGTGGATATAACTTGTCGCGATCCGTGGCAGGATCGAAATGAATCACAAACTGCAGCGGATAGTTTTTGGGGCGCTCCTGATAAGGCGCCAAAATCCCGTACTGAGCCGTCGGCATCGCCAGCGCCGCAGCATGACCGGGAAGATTCAAGTGCAGGATATAAAAGCCCGATTGCCCCTCCTTCACCCACTCCGGCGATGGACGGTCGTCGGAGAGAGCCGGCCACATGCGCAGCATCTCGGGGGTAAAGCTGAAGGTGAGCGTCATCGGCCGCACCGCCAGGATCTGATAGTAGGCCAGGGCGCCGGCGCCATCGGGCGCGCTCTGTGGCGCAAAAAGAATCTCGCGGATAGTGAAATTGGCGTGCGAAAAAGTGATGGTCGTGTGCCCCGGCTGAACGTCGATAGAGGCCACTTGCTCATTCACATCGATGGGCACGGTGTAGTCCTTCATCTCCGCCGTTATGCGCATATGGCTCAGAATTTTCCAGGGAAAAACCCAGGCTTCGAACGACCCATCTTGCTGCCCCAGAAGGGCCCCACGAGGCCCGGTGACGGTAAAGGGCCTGGCGGCCATAGCGTCCTGCCGAATGCGGAGTTGACCGGGTTGGTCGGTCGGGAATTCCTGGAGCGGATGGAGCTCAGCCGCACTGCGGCCGTCAGATTGCTGAGCAGTCGCCGGACCAGCAAAGCTCAATAGAAGCACAAAGGCCCAGAACTTCATCATGGCATCACCATGGCAGGGGCAATTCGACTCTGTTCTCGGAGCGCCGTCAAGCGACATCGAGCCACCCCGCGGGCCGCGCTGGATGTAAGAACTGGCGGCCCCTTAAGCTTGCGAGCGCGGCCGCCGCAAAAGCAATGACCATGGGGAAACACTCCAGTGTATAGCGAGGCTCGGGCCCCTCCAGCGTGGAAAGCAGCAAGCTGCGGACTACGATATAGGCCACCAGCGCGGTGACAAACCTGGGCCAGTAGAACACTCCAACCACGGCGGCCAACAAGTAAAACAGGTTCAGTGCGCCGTAGGCGTAGGCGATGCGGGTCTCCGCACGGTGCTGGCTGTATTGCCACCAGCGCAGTTCTATATTGAGCATCTCCACCCGCGGCCGCAGCCACATATCCGCCAGGCGCAGCAGGGGCAGGGTCACATAGTAGCGGACCGGATGAGCGCGGATACGCTCCGCGGCAAGCGCGGCAAACTGGTCATCAATCTGCGGCGTGAGTACATCGCCCGCGTTGTACTCCGCGATGAGATCCACTGTTTTCCCCTTGTCCCCATCCAGGGCTCGCGTGGGCAACGTGTGGATGTCGATGTCGTCGCCGGGCACATTCCAATAGATTTCGTAGGTGGAGGCAAAGTCGGCCATCCAGGTTTTGGTCCAACGCTGGAAACCGAGGGCTTTGGGTTCGCCGGGGTCGGTGGCGGAACGCGGAGCCAGCGGTTGAAAGACATGGAACGTGTGCCAGTTACGCACGGTCCATATCCCGAATGGCAGCACGGCCACCAACCCGCAAAACAACGCGACGCGCAGCGACCGTGCGTAGCCAAGCGAGCTTCGGCCATAGAAGATGAGTGCGGGAAAGAAGACAACCGCCAGCAGGGCGCCGTCGGGACGCAACAGCGCGGCATAGCTCCAGGCAAATGCGAGGGCCAGCATCCAACTCAAGCGCGGGCGCTCGATTACAACGGCAAAGGCACAGAGGCCAAGGGCCACGCAAAAGATGGAAGGCGTCTCGGTGAGGGGCATGGCCACGTAGTTGGCCGTGAAGGGACAGAGCGCCGCCAGCCAGAGCGCTGCCATTGCGGCTCTGTGCCCGCAGATGCGGCGAACGAAGTCCGCGATCAGCAGGCATGTCGCCAGATCGATCACAACTTGCAGGTAGAGAACCGCGAGATAATTCTGCTTTCCAAAAACCGCAAAGCACAGGGCGAGGAAACCAGGGTATCCGGGCAAGCGAACCAGGGTGGGGGTAATGGTTGGCGCCCCGCCCGGGTGAATGAGCGACCGGCCATAAATGCCGTGGGTTAGCCAATTCCTGGCGATGTCGGCGTAAAGGAGCGAGTCACCCTGGATCTGCGGAAAAGCGTGGATGAACCACAAACGGAGAGCAGTTCCCGCCGCGAGCGCACAGAGGATGAAAAGCATTGCGCGGCGGCTGAGGGAGGGCATCCCCCGAAATCATACAGGCTTGGGGTTAGAATAATCGGGTGGCAGCGGGCGGGAGTAGCTCAATGGTAGAGTAGCGGCTTCCCAAGCCGTTGGTTGCGGGTTCGATCCCCGTCTCCCGCTCCACGACCTTCCAAAATCCTCAGGTTCCTGAAGATTGTGTGTGAACCCCATTCCAAACTCAGTCCCGCAGGGACGGCTGAGAATAGACCGCGACGCAATCCTGGACAACCTTCAGCCGTCCCTGCGGGACTCAATCATGTTGCATGATGTACCCAGGACTGGCGTCCTGGGCTAAGTTCAGCCGTCCCTGCGGGACTCGATTTCGTGACAGGCCGCTCTCCTGCAGACTCGCGCTCTTTTCCGTTTTAGCCCTCACCGTCAAACCGTCCTCGCCACCAGCAGAATCAACAGGATCAGCAAAACCACGCTGACCCCGGCGCTGGGCAAATAACCCCACTTCCGGCTGTAGGGCCACGCCGGAAACACGGCGATCAGCGTGATCACGAGCAAGATCACCACCCCATCAGACAGAGCCATCATCGGCGAAGCGTGTGCGCAGTCTCCGCTGTACCAACCAGAACCCGCGCCCGTTCGAAGACGTCTAAAAACATCTTGCGAGTGAGCTTTCCGGTATTTGTGTTCTGCAGCGAAGGATGGAAGCTGGAAATCAAGATCCGGCCTCCGGGAAGCGCGTATTCGGCGCCGTGCGAAAACTTGAAGCGCGGTTTGCGCTCAGACTGTCCCGTACGCGCCAGGTGCTCCAAATAGCTGTCAAACGCGATGCGCCCAAGGCAGACCACCACCCGCAAATTGCTCAGCAGCCTGATCTCCTCGTCGAGGTGGGTTGAGCAATTCGCCAGCTCGGAGCGCTTGGGCGTGTTATCGGGTGGAGCACAGCGAACAACGGCACTAATCCAGCAATCCTGTAGCTTTAGGCCGTCGCCACGAGAAACGGAGAAAGGTTGCGAGGCGAATCCAGCCTCGTGGAGAACGGGGTAAAGGAAGTCGCCGGAGCCGTCACCCGTGAATGGCCGGCCGGTGCGATTGGACCCGTGCGCTCCCGGAGCCAGCCCCAGAACGAGCAGGCGGGCCTTCTCATCGCCAAAAGACGGAACCGGCTTGGCCCAGTAAACCCAATCCCGATAGGCTCGGCGCTTACTGGTGGCAATCTCTTCGCAATACTTCCGCAACCGGGTGCAGCGTTGACAACGGATAAGATCCTGGTTGAAAAGGATAAGCGGACTAGGGCTGCCTGGAAGCGAACCAGGGTTCGCCGCAGCCACACCAGGGCTTCCAGCAGGCGATCCAACAGGCGAACCTGGGGTTGGTCGGGGGATGGAGCTCATACCCGATTGTAAGGCTCACGGGAAAGACGGCGTAAGATGATTTTTGCTTTTTCGCGCCGGGAACCAGCCGGTGGGAAACCGCCAACGAGAGGCTCTTGAGGGTGTCTATGCGCAACAGGACCAAGGGGTTAAGTGGAACTCTGGCAGGATTCGCTCTGTTCGCCGCGGGTTGTCAGCAACAGCCGGCTACGCCCGAAAAGGCACAGCAGCCGGCGACCACGGCACCAGCGACCGTGCAAATAGGGGGCGAGGACGTCATGACCCTCACGCGCAAAGCCGGCACCGGCGGCAGCAAACCGGAATTCCTTTCCGTGACCCTGCTACCCGGGCGCGGCATGAATATGCTGCAGGTCACGGCCGCCATCCCCGGTAAAGGGGAGATACCGCTACTCCATTCACCCTCCGTCCAGGAAGCCGCAAATCAACTAACCGGCACCGGCAAAGATCAGCTGGGCAACGGATCCTTCGGCTTCGGGGGAGCCTTTCTGATTCCCTATCCCAATCGCATCATTGGCGAACGCTCTTCGGACGGCAAGTCGGTCATCACCGAATGGCGCGGCCACACCCTGACTCTCCCGGCAAATTTCCCCAGCAAGAACCCTGGTGGCCCCGTGGTGGCAATACACGGATTGATTACCCAGTCCAAGGTGGAAGACCTGCAGACGCAAACCACTGCGGACGGACAGACGGTGACGGGCTTCATCCACGCCGGAAATTTCGGCGGCCACTGGCTCTCAGATACCGACCTGACGCTGAACATCGCGCTGACCGGCGATGCGGTTGACGCCACCATCACGGCGAAGAACGTGGGTAAAGAACCCGAACCGATGTCCATAGGCTGGCACCCCTACTTCCAGATACCCAGCGGCCAGCGCGCACAGACGCGACTGCACATCCCCGCCTCCATGATGGCCCCGGTGAACAACTACGGTGACGCATTCCCGACCGGACAGCTCAAGCCGGTCAAAGGCACGGACTACGACTACAACGCGCCCGACGGTGTGGCGCTCGACGATCATTTCCTCGACGACAATTTCTCTCACCTGCAACGGACCAACGGCGCAGCCGAAGTGAAGCTGATCGACCCCGATGCTCATTACGGGTTGACAGTCTCTGCGCTCTCTCCCGAAATCAGGACCATCCAGGTCTATTCACCAAAACCCGCTTCGTTTGTCGCTATCGAAGATCAGTTCAACTACGTGGACCCATTCGGAAAGCAGTGGAAGGGCATGGATACGGGCATGGTGACGCTGCGCCCCGGACAATCAGTTACCTGGAAGGTTCGGCTGGGACTGTTTGTGCCGGGCCAATAAAACCGGTCGAGGGTTACCGTAGTAAGGGGCGCGAAAACGCAGCAACTACCTGTCCGGCGACTATCCAGCGCATACTGGAAGGATGAGAACAGCGCGTGCTGCCCGCTGCCTCTGTTGCGGGTACAGAACATTGACTGTGCCTGAAGCCCTCGAGCTATGCCAGGTTTGCTGGTGGCAGGACGATGGGCAGGATGATCGCGACGCCGATGTAATCCGCCGCACCGTCAATGGCAACCTCTCCCTCAGCGACGGACGACGCAACTACAAGCACTATCAGGCTGCCGATCCGCGGTTTGTTGCGCACGTACGCACGCCGCGGCAGGAGGAACTCTAGGCTGCTTCAAGCTCGGCCAGGGTCGCCTGAGGTAACCGTAAAGGGTGTATTGTAGTTAATAGCGGCTTCGCATTCCTTGCGCTGCGGGTTTGACCCTCCCGGCAAAGCCTCATACGATGAAAGCAGGCTGTTTACAGGCTCCTCCGCGCTTGCATCGATTTAGCCATTGCAGCCGCGCAGGAAGCGAGCGAACCTGGAAGGCATACGTTGAGCTCAACAGAAATGATTGAAACCACACCGCAATCGGGCGGGGTGTCTACCGCCACCGAGGAATCTGCCGCACACGAACATGAGGGGCACTCTCATGGCGCGGCAACTCTGAACCCGGAATGCACTCGAGAAGTTGAAATCGAAGTTCCCGCAGACGAAATCACCCGTAATTATCAAGCAGTTACCAAGCGATACAAAAAGATGGCGCGCATCCCGGGCTTCCGCGCAGGCAAGGTTCCGGAGTCGCTTATCCGCGGCCGCTTCGCCGAGCAGATTCGCCAGGATGTGATGGAAGCGGTTCTGCCCGAACACTTTCGCACCGCCATTGCTAAGCAGCAGCTCAAGCCGATATCCCAACCCCAGATAACCAAAATCGATCTCGAAGAAGGCAAGCCGTTGCACTTTAAAGCCGCCTTCGAAGTGCTTCCCGACTTCTCGATCGATGGCTACCAGGACGTGAAGGTGGAGAAGCCTTCCGCCGAGCTCATCGATGCCGAGGCTGACGCTGAGCTCGCGCGCATCCGTGACTCCCGATCCACCATGGAACCGGTTACTGAAGAGCGGCCGCTTGCCAATGGTGACTTCGCCCAGATCAGCTTTACCGGTGATGTGCAGCCAGCAGAAGGCGAAGCCGAAACCGCGCCCCAGCAACCGATTTCGGGGCAGGATGTGATGGTCGAAATCGGCGGCCCAAATACACTGGACACTTTTAACGCCGCGCTGCGCGGTGCCGCTGTCGGTCAACAGTTAAAGTTCGAGGTGAGCTATCCTCCGGATTTCAGTGAGCGGCAACTAGCTGGCAAGAGGGTGGCCTACGATCTTGAAGTCAAAGGCATCAAGAAAAAGATCGAGCCGGAGCTGAATGACGACTTCGCCAAGGAGCTCGGACACTACGAGAGCCTGGAGGATTTCAAGCAGCAACTGCGAGATCATCTGGCCCGGGATAAGCAGCGGCGCGTGCAAGCGGAGACCACAAACCGGCTGCTCGACGCCCTGGTTGCGCGCTACGAATTTCCTGTTCCCGAATCGCTGGTGCAACAACAAATAGACGCTCGTCTGGATCGCGGACTCCGGGCCTTGGCTGCGCAAGGCATGCGCACCGAAGACATGCGTAATCTTGACTTCGATCGCCTCCGCGCGGCACAACGGTCCTCGGCTACGGCTGACGTGAAGGGTTCTATGCTGCTCGACCGCATTGCCGATGCAGAGAACATCAGCGTGCCGGAAGAAGAGGTCGAAAATGAACTGCAAGGTATCTCTTTGCAAATGCGCGAGCCGGTAGACGCGCTGCGCACGCGTTTGACTGAGGACGGTAGCCTCGCTAGAATCCGGGAACGCTTACGTAGGGAGAAGACGGGCGCATTGCTGTTTGAAAGATTAGCGTCCTGATGCAACGCAAACGGCCAACTTAAAGGGTGTGGCGCACGCAGCCCACAGGAAGTAGAAGCAAGGGAGAGCATGGCACTTGTACCTATGGTGGTCGAGCAGACGAGTCGAGGCGAGCGCGCCTACGACATTTATTCTCGTCTGCTTCGCGACAATATTATCTTTCTGGGTACACCGATCGACGATCAGATCGCAAACCTGGTAATCGCCCAAATGTTGTTTCTCTCCGGCGAAGACCCGGAGAAAGACCTTCAGCTTTACATCAATTCACCGGGCGGCTCGATCACCGCGGGTCTTGCTATTTATGACACCATGCAGTTCATCCGCAATGATGTGGTCACCTACTGCATCGGGCAGGCGGCGAGCATGGCGGCCTTCCTGTTGATGAGCGGTAACAAAGGTAAGCGCTTTGCCCTGCCCAACTCGCGCATCCTGATTCACCAGCCCTCCATGGGTGGCCTTTCGGGTCAGGCGACCGATATTGATATTCACGCTCGCGAAATTTTGCGTATTCGCGAGATCACCAACAAGCTGATGTCCAAGCACACCGCGCAACCGCTGGAACGCATTGAGCGAGATGTGGAGAGAGACTTCATCATGAACGCGCAGCAAGCCAAAGAGTACGGCATTATTGACGAAATCATAGACCGGCCACGTACGTGATAGGCCGTCAGGCCAAAGGAGTTGCAGTATGAAAACGCCGAGGGGAACAGACGATACGCTCCGTTGTTCGTTCTGTCATAAATCACAGGACGCTGTTGCAAAATTGATCTCCTCACCGAGCGATTACCCGCGGGCATACATCTGTGATGAATGTGTTGCGGTTTGCAACTCCATCCTCGAAGACGACCGGGGCGAGACCCAGCCCGGGGCGGCCCCGGCCCACTTGCCCAAACCGCAAGAGGTCAAGGGCTTCCTCGACGAGTACGTCATCGGTCAGGAACAAACGAAGAAGAAGTTAGCCGTCGCCGTCTACAACCACTACAAACGCATCCAGATGAACCGGACGCGGGGCAACGATGTTGAGCTTTCCAAGTCCAACATCCTTCTCGTAGGGCCGACTGGAAGTGGCAAAACCCTGCTGGCCCACACCCTGGCCAAGATGCTGGATGTACCCTTTGCCATCGTCGATGCAACCACGTTGACGGAAGCCGGGTATGTCGGCGAAGACGTTGAAAATATCATCCTCAAGCTGCTTCAGGCAGCCGATGGCGACGTCGCCAGGGCGCAGACCGGCATTATCTATATTGACGAAATCGACAAGATCGGCCGCAAGGACGAAAACCCATCCATTACCCGGGATGTCTCCGGCGAGGGTGTCCAGCAAGCACTGCTGAAGATCCTCGAAGGGACAGTAGCCAACGTACCGCCCCAGGGCGGACGCAAGCATCCGCACCAGGAGTTCACCCCGGTCGATACGACCAACATATTGTTCATCTGCGGTGGCGCTTTCGTCGGTCTGGAACGTATCGTCGGGCGCCGTGTGGGCAAGAAGGCGCTAGGCTTCAAGGCCCTGTCTGATAAGGATGCGCAGGAAGCCGGCGTTCTTCCGGCGCAACGCGATACCGAGCTGCTCCGCCAGGCCCAACCTCAAGACCTGATTAAATTCGGCCTCATCCCCGAGTTTGTCGGGCGCTTGCCCGTAATCGGCATTCTCGATGAGCTGGATGAAGATGCCCTGGTGGAGATTCTCACCAAGCCCAGAAATGCCATCCTCAAGCAGTACCAGCGACTCTTCGAATATGAGGGTGTACGCCTCGTGTTTTCTGAGGACGCCTCCCGAGCCGTGGCTCGCGAAGCCCTGGCGCGCAAGGTGGGGGCGCGCGGCCTGCGCATGATCCTGGAAGAGTTGATGCTCGACCTGATGTACCACCTCCCCAGCAACAAAAAGATCAAGGAACTCGACATCACGGCTGAAATGGTACAGAAACGTGACCTTTCTGTGACTTTGCTGGAAAAAGCCGGCTAGAACCCGCCTTTGTACGAAGGGCACGGCTGAGCAGGCTGCGGAAAAATGCCGGTTTGGAGAAGAAAGCAGCCCTCAGCGGCTAAAGCCGAATTCATTACGCAGGAGTTATGTACGGCCTAGAGGCCGTACCCTTCGCAGAGGCGATTTTTTCCGAAGCCTGTTCAGCCGTGTCCCCATGAGCCTGCGGCTCACCCAAGGTGATGAAAACCATCGGATTCGCCCTGTGGTTCTAAAAGGTTTAGATGTCGTTTCCAGGACTGCGTCCGTTAAATGCCTGGCCTCCCTGTTCGAATTTAGCCCGGAGGGACAGGCTCTACGGGACTAGTTCGGAAATGGAGGTTCTCACACACCCTCTAAAGCCCTTCTGGCATTTGCTGCCGGTATGTACGGGCTGAAGCCCGTACCCTTCGATCGAGACAGTTTTCTCTAGTCTATAGTCTTGTCGACGTTTCGTGAGGCGTCAGCCAGCTTGTTGATTGGTTGAAGCCCCTCACGTCCGGGGCATTGGCGCAACTTCCGTTTCCTCTGTATAAGGGAGATAAGTGAAAGGAAATCGCGTGACACAAGCAAAAGAAACCCGGGACAAAGGCGATCTTCGCAAGCTCCCCATGATGCCCATTCGGGACATGGTGATCTTTCCTTACATGATGACGCCCTTTGTTGTGGGGCGTGAGTCCAGCGTGCGAGCGCTCGAAGAAGCGCTTACCGGGGACCGCAAGATCTTTCTGGCGACGCAGCACGATGCAGGCATCGATGAGCCGCGCCCGGAAGACATTTATTCAGTGGGAACCATCGGCAACATCGTCCAGAGCGTCAAGATGCCGGACGGCAATATTAAGGTCCTGGTGGAGGGATTAGAACGGGCCAAGGCTGTGGAAATGAACGACTCCGATGGCTTTTTTGTGGCCACCGTGCGCGTCGCCAACCGGCAGCTCGAAGTGAATCCGCAAATTGAGACAGTGATGCAACGCGTCACTTCCCTGTTTGAGCAATACGTCAAGCTGCAGCAATCCCTGAACTACGAAACCATGATCGCCGCCGTCCGCATGGACGAGCCGGCCAAGCTTTCCGACACCATCGCCGCCAACCTGCAGCTCTCCATCGAGGAGAAGCAGGAGCTGCTCGATATCTTCGATCCCAGTGAGCGTCTATCCCGCGTCGCCGACGTACTGGACATCGAAATCGAGAAGCTGAACATGGATCGCAGCGTACAAAGCCGGGTGAAACGGCAGATGGAGCGCGCGCAGAAAGAGTACTACCTCAACGAGAAGATCAAGGCCATCCAGAAGGAACTGGGCCGCGGTGAGAAGAGTGAGTTTGATGAGCTGCGCAAGAAGATCGAGGGTGCTGGTATGCCCAAAGACGTCTTCGATAAATCAATCCAGGAACTGAAGAAGCTGGAAGCGATGCCGCCCATGTCGGCCGAGTCGACTGTATCCAGAAACTATCTGGACTGGCTTCTGGCCGTGCCGTGGAAGAAGAGAAGCAAGGAAACGCGCAGCATCGATCATGCCGAGAAAGTGTTGAACGCGGATCACTACGGCCTGGAGAAAATCAAGGAGCGCATTCTCGAGTTTCTGGCCGTCCGTCAGCTGGTGAAAAACCCCAAGGGATCGATCCTGTGCTTTGTCGGACCTCCAGGCGTAGGCAAGACCTCGCTGGGAATGTCCATTGCCAAGGCCACCGGCCGTAAGTTCGTGCGCATGTCCCTTGGCGGAGTACGCGACGAGGCGGAAATTCGTGGCCATCGCCGGACCTATATCGGTGCACTCCCGGGACAGATTATTCAGTCCATGAAGAAGGCGGGAACCAAGAACCCGGTCTTCATGCTGGACGAAGTGGACAAGATGGCTTCCGACCTGCGCGGAGACCCCGCATCGGCGCTGCTCGAGGTACTCGACCCGGAGCAGAACACGAGCTTCCAGGACCACTACCTCGACGTGGAATATGACCTGTCGCAGGTGCTCTTCGTGGCCACTGCCAATGTGCTGCACACCATCCCGGCGCCGCTCCAGGATCGCATGGAGATCCTGCGCCTGCACGGCTACACGGAGGCCGAAAAGCTCGAAATTGCCAAGCAGTATCTGGTCAAGAAGCAACGCGAGGCCACTGGGCTTAGCGATAAAAACGCAGTCTTCAGCGACGCGGCCCTGGTGGACATCATTCGCGGTTATACCCGCGAAGCAGGCGTCCGCAACCTGGAGCGCGAAATCGGCAATGTATGCCGCAAGGTGGCGCGCCGGGTCGTCCGCAACGGAGCCAAGCACAAAGAAGACATCGCTGACACCAACGTGAACGAATTTCTGGGAGTAGCCAAGTTCCGCGATTCTCAGTTGCACGAGACCAGCGAAGTGGGTTTGGTTACCGGGCTTGCCTGGACCGAGGTCGGTGGCAGCATCCTCTCAACCGAAGTACAGGTTCTGGACGGCAAGGGCAAGTTAACCCTGACCGGTCAACTGGGCGACGTGATGCAGGAGTCAGCGCAGGCCGCACTTTCCTATATCCGCAGCCGGGCGCAGCACCTGGGATTGCCCAGAGACTTCTACCGCAATCTGGACATTCACGTGCACGTTCCAGAGGGCGCCATCCCCAAGGACGGCCCGTCCGCCGGCATCACCATCGCCACAGCCCTCGCCAGTGCCTTGGCCAAGGTGCGGGTGCGGCGCGATATTGCGATGACGGGCGAAATCACACTGCGGGGTAAGGTTCTTCCCATCGGAGGATTGAAGGAGAAGCTGCTGGCTGCCCATCGTGCCGGTATCTTTGAAGCCATTCTGCCCCGAGCCAATGAAAAGGATCTGGCAGATCTCCCGGAGAACCTGCGCAGCGTGATGAAGCTGCATTTCGTCGATCAAATGGACGAGGTGCTGAAGATTGCGCTTGAGGGCCCTTTGCCGGAATTGCGCGAGGAAACTCCCGAGGCGCTGGCTGCGGTGAAGCCACCGGTTGCCGCCGATCAGCCGCGCGCGCAGTAGTCCGTGCACCTGGTCACGAAGTTCCTGCTTTCGGCGATGTCGCCGGACCAATTCCCTACCGCGACGGCCCCGGAATTTGCTTTCCTGGGCCGCTCCAATGTTGGCAAATCCAGCCTGATTAACGGCCTGCTGGGCGAAAAAGCCGCGAAGGTTTCGGCCTCCCCCGGCCGCACCCGGTCGATCAACTTTTTTGCTCTATCGGATTCAGCCACGGCCCGGCTGCCCCGGCTGCTCTTTGCTGATCTACCGGGCTATGGGTACGCCAAGATCTCCCGGTCCATCTCCGCGGAGTGGCCTAAATTCATCAATCCCTATCTCGAAGAGCGGCCTAACCTGGTGCTCTGCATTTGCCTGGTGGATAGCAATATTCAGGTGCAGGCCAGCGATCAGCAATTGATCGCCTCGCTTAAAGGAATGGGCCGCAGGTTTCTGGTTGTAGGGACGAAGGCAGACAGGCTTTCCGGTAACGAGCGAACCAAGGCTCTGACTCGGCTAAGGGAAGGCCTGGAGCTCAGCGAGATACTGCTGTGTTCCTCTAAGACCGGCCTTGGAATAAAAGAGCTGTGGACACAGATTCTGGCTCGGGCCGAAGAAAACACCTAGCCACTACGCTCGTTCTGTCGAAAAACATTTCCACGAAGGGACGTCAACACAGAGATCTCTCCACTGCGCTTCGCTTCGGTCGAGATGACAATTCTGTGGCAAGGGAGCTGTTGTAGTTTCTCCTGGAAATACGGGATCTCGCCACACAACGGAATTGTCATCTCGACCGGACCGTACCCGGATTTCCTGCCACGCTGCACCGGAAACGACACCGTGTAAGCCGCATGAAGTCCGCCAACGCCACCAAGATCAACAGGAAATCCGGGGTAGCGTGGTGGAGAGATCTGCGGTTCTTTTAGATCGCCCTACCAGGTCGAATACGGCTGGCCGTCGCTTCCGGCCTGGTCTGATCCACTGTGCACATCCGTCATACCTGGGTCGGTCTGGTCGACATTCTGCAGTGTGTCGTCCATAGTCGGCACCCACGTAGAGTCACTGTGCGTGACCGGGTCGACAGGAATCTTCTTGAGATACCCACCAGTAACCAGGTCATCCAGACTCTGCGGCGCCTTATTCTTGTCATTCGTATACGAATCAATGCCATCGCGCATCACGTGCAGATCTTCCCTGAGCACTGCTTCCCTCGCAGCGCGAATGGACGCCACGTAAGCTGGGATCGCGATCGCCGCCAGGATGGCGATGATGAGCATCACCACCATCAACTCCACCAAAGTGAAGCCACGCGCGAATTTTTGAGAGCGGACGCCGGATCTTCTCAAGGGCCTACCAGTCGGCATACTTCGTACCATCGAGCGCAGTGGCTTGCGACTTGGAAGCAACGTCAAACAGATTCTGGCCGCCCCACGAATCGCTGTTCGGTTCGTCCTGCATGGAGCGCATCGTCCATTCGGCTTTGCCTGTCATAGGATCGACCGGGATGCGACGCAAAAATTTGAGCTTCTTGCCCTGGGCATCTTCACCCTTGACCAACCGATCGAGATCAGGAGGATATCCCTGGCTGTCCGCCTTGGGCATGAAAGCGTGCCGGTCCGCCGCGTCTTTGTACCGGTCGATGGCATCGCGCATCTGCCACAGGTCGTAGCGCAGTTCCCTTTCCTTCTCTCGCTTCGCACGAAAGCGCGCCAGCGGAACGACGGCCGATGCCAGGATGGCCAGGATCGCGACCGTCACGATCAACTCGACCAGCGTCAGCCCCGATTGCCGGGATGCCGCTGCATTGCGTGGACGTAAGGTGTACTGCATACAAGGGCCCTATTGAATGTGGATCGCGGTTTGTGAGCCGGCGATGTTTACGGATTGTTGCGCGCTGTTCTTGGCCGACGCGCGGATAATCTGCATGGCCGCGTCACCCGCTGCATTGGCCTGGAAAGTCAAAACGCAAACGGTTCCCGCCCCGTTGACGCCGGCAACTCCGGGTGGACGCGAAGCTGAGATCACGACATTGCCAACCCCGTCATCGCGATGAACCAGCGCAATGGCCTGGCCATCGTGGCCAAGAAAATCGCCCGTGTCGACATTGATCAGCGCCAGCTTGCTGTTGTCGTAACGCAACTGCATGGGCACGGAGAATACGTCCTGCCCCCCGCTTAGCTTGACCGCCACCTGGAACGTACCGCCGACCTTGGGCACTGTCTGCGGCGGAGCGATCTGCAGCGCCATGGTGTTGGATGTTGGAACCGCAGTGATGTTGGGCCGTGCCAACCCCGAGCTCGGGTTCGCAGAGCCCGGATTCGCGGAGCCTGCACCCGCAGAGCCGGGGGTCCCTTCCGCTCCACCCGCAGGTGGTACCGACGCATGGGGTTGCAAGCCCGGCGGCAGACTACCCGCTCCCCCTGCTTGTGAGCCTGCCGGTGACGAAATGCGCCGTAACTCGACATTTGTGCCCGTTCCTGTGTCAATTTCCTGCAGATTCAATGGGCTGATGTCGGTGGCGCGGACCACATGCGGGGTCAGCATGAAGATAATTTCGTCGTCCGACTGCTGATGTTGGGTGGAGCTAAAGAGATATTTCAAGATCGGTAACTCGCCCAAATAGGGCGTTCCGCCGATCGAGATGAGATCCTGCTTTTGCAGGAATCCGCCTAGAATATTGACTTCGCCTTCCTTCAGCCGGACCACCTGATCGGCTGTGCGTTGGCTGATAATCGGCTCCGTAATGCCGCCGATATTGGTCGAGCCGTTCTCCTGGGACGAGACAATCTTGATCTTGAGGGTTACATCCCGGTCGTAATGAACGATAGGCGTAATCTCGATCTCCACACCAACATCCAGGTAGGTGAACTGCGTGTTTACCAGCGAGCTGACAACCGCGGTCGCCGCCCCCGTCTGATAAGACCCGGTAGCCACCGGGATACGTTCGCCAATCTTAAGGTCGGCCTTCTGCCCGTCCGTTGCCCGAATACTGGGATTCTGCAAAACCTTGGTATCCGAATCCGAAAGCAGGAAGTTGGCCGTTGCCTGGCCGATGGTCACGGCAAAATTAGTGGCGTTCAGATGGGCAAGGTTGTTCAGCGTCAGATTGGTCGAGCTGGTGCTGGTAGTGCTCGTCGTACTCGTAGTGCTGGTAGTACTCGTCGTGCTCGTAGTGCTGGTGGTACTGGTGGCATTGGGTGGCTGCAACTGGATGCCAAAGCTTCCCGGGAGTTGAATACCGATGGTGCGCGTCTTATCCCTATTCACTTCCAGCAGGGCTACGTCGACCACTACCTCCGGGCGCGACTTATCCAGGTCATTGATGAGCTTTTGCGCCAGCAACAGTTCGTCCGGCGTGGCGCGCATAACAATGGCGCTCTGGCTCGGAACACCATAGAGCTTGGCGTTCACCAGCAGGTTGCGCAACGCAGTCTGAATATCGTTCAAATCGTTTTGCTGTGCCGTGTTCGCCAGGTAAAACGTCTGCACCGCTTCCTCTTCGAGCTCCTGGCGCTTGGCACGCGTGTTCTGGGCAACGAAGATGGTGTTGGCTGTAACCGGGTGCCAAAAGGTGCCCGAAACTGTGGCCACGATGCGCAAGGCGTCCAATAGAGACACGTTCGCGATATCCACCTGGATCCGTTTGGAGGTGTACTCAGGATCGAATAAAACATTGATTCCCGCCGCCTTGCCAATGGTCGTGTACACCACCTTGCTGTCTTCGCTCATATGCAGGGTGAGCGGTTCGTTGGAGATGGGCTTGAGCTGGATCGGGCTGCCCACCTCACTGAGCTCTTCGGACTTATTCTCCGGGATCGACGTTTCCTGATTAGCCTGGGGAGAAGCAGCCAGCTTGTCCCTGGCTTTCTGGATATCCTGGTGGGCCAAATCGTTGCTGGGATCGATTTCGAGCGCGCGCAGGAACTCGGTCAGCGCAGCGGTTGTATCGCCCTGGGCGAGAAGCTTCTCCCCTTTTTCTATGTGGGTCGACCCAGCCAGGAATCGTAAGCGCTCATAAGCCGTCTTATAGCGAAGATTCTTGGGTTCCTTCTGGAAGGCCTGGTAGTAGTTTTCGTACGCGGTGATGGGATCGTCTTTGGCTTCCGCTGCCTGGCCGAGCTCATACAGTTTTTTTGCCTTGGGGCCGGACGCCGCAAGGCAGCAAATGCTCAGGAAGAGGAACAGGGTAAACCCAGCGGACAGAGCCCAATTATTTTGATGGCGTTTCATCGCACTCCAGATAGCCAAGACGCATGTTCACAGGGATTTTGCAATCATGTGGGCCGTTAAAAACCGCGAGGAGCGGTCTTTGAGGGAAAACCACAAAAAGGTTCTCGCTCCGGCTTCCACCAATTGCCAAACCGCTGGGGAGAAATCGACGTGTCAACCAACGCCCAGAACAGCTTTTCTCTCTGCTAATGTCGCCTGAGTATACCATCCGGCACACCCGGTCCTGTGCTCCCAAGTCGCGTGCTAGCATGAAGATTCGTAACCAAACGTATGCCCCGGCAACACACTCAACCCACGAATCCAGCCCCTCAGAAAGCCAAGCCCAGAGAGCCTATTGCTGCTGGCGAACGGGATGCTGCCGTCAACCGCGCAGCCGGGCATAACTACTTTCTGCTCGACAAATTCGAAGCCGGTATTGCGCTCAGAGGCACCGAGGTGAAGTCTATCCGTGAGGGCAAGGCCAATCTCAAGGATGCTTATGGCATCGTGAAAGACGGCGAAGCGTATTTGCTGAACGCGCATATCGGCCCCTACTCCCATGGAAACTCTTCTAACCACGACTCGTTGCGCACCCGCAAACTGTTACTACACCGCCAGGAACTACAAAAACTAATGGGGAAGACGCAGCTAAAGGGTTTAACGCTCATTCCTACCAGGCTTTATTTCCGCCATGGACGGGTGAAATGCGAACTGGCCGTGGCTAAAGGCAAGCAGGACTGGGACAAGCGCGAGACTGAGCGGCGCCGTGAAGACGACCGCGAGGCCCGCGCGGCCATGGTCCGTGGCCAGCGCAAGTAGCCATAAACAGAACGATAAACAAGACTTATCGGATTTCAGGGAAACACGCCATCCATGCAGACAAAATTTATATCGGCTAAGCCCGACCGGGTCACGAGTGGGCTGTTGGTCATCTTCGCACTCGATATGAAGGAGAAAGACACCAAGGAGAAAAAGCAGACCCAGCCGGTCGTCAAGCTGTTGACTGGGGGTAGCGCCTTAACCAAGGCGACCGCGGCCATCCTGAGGAGTGGCGAATTTGCTGCCGGAAGCTGCGAAACATTGCTGCTCCATGCTCCTGGCGGCTTCAAAGCGGAGCGGATCCTGCTGGTGGGGCTGGGCAAGCTCACCACCAGTGAAGTGCGCAAGGCAGCAGGTGCAGCTGTCCGGTTCGCCAAACCGCGCAAGCTGCGCGAACTTTGTATAGCAGTTCCCGAGGGGCTCGATCCCCTTGCTGCCGCGCGTGCACTGGTCGAGGGTGCCTATATCGGTGATTTCGATCCGGATACCTATCGTTCCGACCGCAAAGACCAGAGCATCGAGCAACTGAGTGTCCTTGCGAGCAGCGGGGCTAAACAGGCTGATATCGAGTCTGGCCTGCGAGAGGGAGCCATCCTGGGCGAAGCGCAGAACTTTACCCGCTCCCTGGTAAATGAGCCCAGCAACGTGTTGACTCCCACCGTGTTGGGGCAAAGGGCCGCGGAGATGTGCCGCCAATTCGGGCTGCAATGTGAGGTTTATGGGGCGGACAAGCTAAAAGAGTTAAAGATGGGAGCGTTCTGGGGGGTCACCAAGGGGTCGGAAGAGCCGCCCGCCCTGATCGTGATGACCTACGAGCCCAAAAATGCCCCAGCCACTCCGGTTCTGGGCCTGGTAGGAAAAGGCATTACCTTCGACACCGGTGGCATCTCCATCAAGCCCGCGGACGGCATGGAGAAGATGAAATACGACATGGCCGGCGGCGCGGCAATGATCGGCGCCATGCAGGCCATCGCCCAGTTGAAGCCGGCGGTGCGGGTGATTGGCGTGGTTTGTGCCGCGGAGAACATGCCCTCGGGCTCCGCCATGAAGCCGGGCGACGTCCAGATCGCGATGTCCGGCAAGAGCATAGAGATCATCAACACCGATGCGGAAGGGCGTTTGGTCCTGGCAGACGGGCTCGCCTACGCCCGGCAGCTCGGCGCAACTCACCTGATCGACGCGGCCACGCTCACCGGCGCCTGTGTCGTTGCACTGGGCATGGTGAATGCGGGCGTTTTCTCCAATGACGAGGAAACCTATCAGCATTTCACTGCGGCGCTCGAAACCTCTGGTGAGCGCTTCTGGCGTTTACCGGTCGAGGATGATTACAAAGAGATGATCAAATCCAGCATTGCCGACATCATGAACACTGGTGGCAGCCGCTGGGGCGGAGCCATCACCGCAGCCATGTTCCTCAAGGAATTTGTGGAAGACACACCCTGGATCCATCTGGATATCGCGGGCGTGGCCTGGACCGAGGAACAGAAACCCTGGATCGCCAAAGGTCCCTCTGGAATTGCGGTGCGCACCATCACCGAGTGGGTCCGCAGGTACGCAAAGTAAGCTCCATCGGACACCATGAATGTGTCCGATGGAGCTCTTTCCTGACGCCTGAGAAGGGCGCGGCGTGAAAGGTAGGTACGAGCTTTAGCGTGTGGGTGCGAACCGATTGCAAAATGAGCCCCGCAGGGACGGCTGAACTTAGCCCAGGACGCAGTCCTGGATAGAAATTCGAGAGACGAAAAGTCCCGTAGGGACGACTGGAAGTTACCGGGAGGCGATCCCCAGAGCACTTCCATTTAAGAATATTCCGCAATTGAGACTTCCCGATCCGATAACTTTTTCAGTCGTCCCTACGGGACTTTTCCAGGGCGTATCCTAACCCAGGACTGCGTCCTGGGCTAAGTTCAGCCGTCCCTACGGGACTCAATTTAATGCCAGTCGGTTCTCACGCTGACTTTGTTTTGTCAGGATGCTGCCCTTGCTGGTTGCTTTTCCGCATCGTGCTTCGGCTGGGCAGGCTTCGCCTGGCTGAACTCCCGGATCAGCCTTTCATTGAACGCGGGTAGATCGTCTGGCTTGCGGCTGGTGGTGAGGTTCTGATCGGTGACCACCTCTTCATCCACCCAGTGGCCGCCTGCGTTGCGAATATCAGTGCGCACCGAAGGCCACGAAGTTAGCGTTCTCTTCTTCAAGACTCCCGCTTCAACCAGAAGCCAGGGACCGTGGCAGATGGCGCCGATTGGTTTGCCTGAGTTGAAGAATTCGGTGACAAAAGCAACCGCCTTAGGTTCAATACGCAGTTTATCTGGATTGATTTGACCGCCCGGTAAGACCAGCCCGTCGTAGTCAGCGGGCTTGGCGTCGTCCAGTGTCTTATCCACCTTGGTATTTTCGCCCCAGTCAGTATGGTTCCAGCCTTTGATTTGCCCTGGTTTGGGAGAAATCACATGGACGGTAGCTCCCGCTGCTTCCAAAGCCTTCTTGGGTTCTGTCAGCTCCACTTGCTCAAAGCCGTCGGTTGCCACGATTGCGATTTTCTTCCCCTGCAGTTTTGTATTCATGATTAACCCCTTACTCAGTGAGAGGCCCGTTCGTCCTCTCTCGTTGCCCAACGTCCGTTTGTGAAATGTAGATGAACAATGCCCCGGTCACGGCATCTCGTGGCATCCTACTCGACAAGACCTGTGCAAGGATGGCCCTATGCTCTGCGAAAAGACCTGTAGAACCGCTGTTTGCGCCATTACGATTCTGTCATCGGTCGGCTTGTTGACTTCCTGCAACTCCTCATCATCGAACATCGTTGCGCTCAATGGAGCCGGCAGCACCTTTGTCTATCCGGTGATGGGCCGTTGGATTCAAAATTTCTCTGAGTCTCATACGAATGTGCGGATCAACTATCAATCCATTGGGAGTGGTGGTGGCATCCAACAAGTGAAGTCCGGCACTATTGACTTCGGCGCCTCGGACGCGCCCTTATCTGACAGCGATATGGCGCAGATGGCTCCGGTGGTCCAATTTCCGGAATCGGCCGGGCCGGTATGTGTTACCTACAACCTCGATGGCCTGCAGAATCCGCTGCAGCTATCGTCGGACACACTGGCGGGAATTTTCTTAGGCAAAATAACGAGTTGGCAAGACCCGTCGGTGAAGAAGGACAACCCCGGCCAGAAATTGCCTAACACCAAAATCATTGTGGTCCACCGCGCCGAAAGCAGCGGTACCACAGCTGCGTTCACGACGTATCTTGCTGCGGTGAGTCCGGAGTGGGCGCAGACCGTGAGCAAAGGCACGGCGGTTAAGTGGCCGACGGGGCTTGGCGCCAAGGGCAGTGAGGGCGTTACCGGCCAGGTGAAGCAGTCTGCTGGCGCCATCAGCTACGTCGAGCTGACGTATGCAACCCAGAACAAGCTGGCAGTGGCAGCGATCAAGAATCAGGCCGGCAAGTATGTCTTACCCAGCACTTCGGGAACAACCGCAGCCATCGATGCGTTCAAGGATCAATTGGCGCAGGACGCGCGTATTCCGATCGCCAATCCGCCGGCTACGGCGCCAGATGCCTATCCCATTTCCACCCTGACCTTCCTGATCATCCCCAAAGACGGCAAGGACGTGCAGAAGCGGACCGCGCTGAAGCAATTTCTCAACTACGTGGTGACTGATGGCCAGCAGGCCGCGAGCGGCCTGAACTACGCCCCTCTGCCCGACTCAGTCAAGCAACTCGACGTGAAGGCGTTAAGCCAACTAACCGTCAATGGCAGCCCGATTCAGTAAGGAGAAAAAGCCGCGACCTCTTCAATCCGGACGGCAACTCACGAGTCTCTACCAAGCTCAGTCCCGCAGGGACGGCTGAACTTAGCCCAGGACGCTAGTCCTGGGTTCGATTTGAAAGGGCGGCGAGTCCCGCAGGGACGGCTGGAAATGGGCCGCGACGTAGTCCTGAGAAACCTTCAGCCGTCCCTGCGGGACTGAATCTTGTTTCATGATTTACCCAGGACTAGCGTCCTGGGCTAAGGTCAGCCGTCCCTGCGGGACTGAGTTTGGAAGGCTTCATGTGCTGCCAAGTTGACCAACTAAAGAAATCTAACTTGTACCAATGGTGGCCGGAATCATCTCCGGAAAGCTATCCAGCGCCCAACCCGTTACATCACTTCCGGAACACTAATCCCCAGCCACTCCAACGACCGCACCAATGCCCGCTCGGCAACCGCCGCGGTCGCCAGCAAAAACTGCCGACGCCTCGGATCCTCTTCCGTGAGGATGTGATGGCGGTGATAAAAATTATTGAATAACTGCGCCAACTGGAAAGCATGCCGTGCCAAATAAGCAGGCTCCGCGGCGGCAATGCATTGCTCGAGCAGCAAGCTCAGCCTCGACGCCATAATCCACAACTCCCAGAGACCAGCTGCACCCTCGCCCTCCAGGTAATCCCCAACCTTCACATCAACCAGCGCAGCCTCTGGTGTCGTACCCGCCTTACGAAAAATATTGCGAGCACGAACAATCGCATACTGCACGTAAGGTCCCGTCTCGCCTTCGAAGCTGAGCGCCTCCTTGAAATCAAATGCAATCACAGTATTGCGCGCGAACTTGAGCATGAAGTAGCGCAAGGCCCCAACCGCAATCTGGTGAGCAATGTCCTGCCTCTCCTCCTGCTCTCTCTGCGGATGCCTACTGTCGACCTCTTCTTTCGCCGCATCGGTCAGCTTGTCCAGCAGCGCATCAGCCTTCACCCCAAAACCCTTGCGTCCGGAAACCTCAATGTAAGGGCGCGCCCGGTCCTCTTGCGAAATCTGGTAGCCCAGCTCGATCGCGCATCGAGGCGTCAGCGCAACCATCTCATAAGAAAAGTGGACATAATGCTCCGCGGCTTCGGTATATCCGAGACCACGCAGAGCTTCAATCACGTTTGCCTGCGGGTCCGCCTGGCGGCTGTCGATGACGTTGTAGATAGCCTGCGCGCCTCCAAAATCGGGATGATCCAGCTCACCCGATTCAGTCGAGATCCAACACATATGATCGTTGTAGGCAAAAAACCGCGCATAACCAAAGTCGCGGCCAAGCAACCCAAACTTCCACAGGTGATAGGCAATGTCCTTCCCCACATACGTGACCGTTCCGTTGGAACGGACAATCACCTTGGCGTCTTCATCCGCCCCGCCTTCCGTGGGCACCGCAGTCGAGGCGCGGCGCATGACCCAGCAGCCCTTGTTCTTGCCCTCTGTCTCCAGATACAGCACGCCCTTCGCCTTCAACTGTTCGAAGGCGAGATCCCAAAACTTGAGATGGAGGATCTCGCTCTCGCGAGGGAGAAAATCATACTCGATGCCCAGCCGCAGCATGGTCTCCAGATGCCGGCGCAACACCGCGGTCGAAACCAGGTCGGCAATCTGCGCAATCTCATTGCCCCCAGCCTCGATGGCATGCAGGATATCGAGACGAATTTGCTTTCGCTCCTTAGCCTCCGCTTCCGACGCGCCGTACCACTGCGAAACCCGCGCATACAGGTCCCAGCAGAAGTAGTCGATACGTTCCCCTCTTGCCTTGAGGTCGACCAGCAACTGCGTGACGCCGGCTAGATCGTAGCCTTCCAGGTGAGTCAAACCGACGACCACATCGGCCACCTGTACCCCAGTGTTGTCAATGTAGTTTTGTACATCGACACGCTGTCCGGCAGCACGCAGCAACCGGACAAACGTGTCTCCGAGGATGGCGTTGCGCAGATGACCGATGTGCGCAGCCTTGTTGGGATTGATGCTGGTGTGCTCGACCAGCGAATGGAGATGGCTCTGCTCTTCCCGGGTATCATCGCGGACGATCTGCTGCACGGCCGCCTGGCGATCAAGCTTGCCGTTGATATAACCCGCACCGGCCACGGTAAACGAAGTGAAGCCCTCCAACGGCAACAAGTCCGCGACCAGTTCCCCGGCAATCGCACGCGGCGAGCGTTTAAGCCGCCGCGCCAACTCGAAGGCCACTGGCAGCGCATACTCCCCCATCTCCAGATCGGGCGGCTGCTCGATGGCGATTTGTGGAAGCTCTACCTGGTATTTGGCCTGAAGCACCGAGCGGAGCCGCTCGCGAAGAAGTCTCTGCTGTTTGCGGTACACGCAAAACCCCTGATTTTCTTGCCGATTCTAGCAGAACCCTCGTCCTGTTAAGATTGAGAGAGGTGCACAGTCCTGGTGCACAACACCACCGCCTTCCCCATGTCCGATACTTCCAGCTTTTACATCACCACTCCGATCTACTACGTGAATGCGCGGCCCCACATCGGTCACGCCTACACCACAGTGGTGGCCGATGCCATCGCGCGCCGCAAACGAACCCTGGGCTTTGATACCTGGTTTTTGACCGGAACCGACGAGCACGGACAAAAGATCGAACGCTCTGCCCGCCAGGCGGGACAGTCGCCGCAAGAGTTTGCCACCGTGGTTTCCGGCCAGTTCCGCAGCCTGTGGGATCGCATGGGGCTTAGCTACGACGATTACATACGGACCACCGAGGAGCGCCACCGCAAGGGGGTGCAAAAGCTCTTTCGGGTACTGCAGGAGCGCGGCTTCATTTACAAGGGAAGCTACACCGGCCAGTACTGCGTCTCTGACGAGCTTTATGTCGATGCGCCCCCAGGCTCACCCTGCCCGGACTGCGGACGGATTACGGAAACGGTAAGCGAAGAAAACTACTTCTTCAAGCTATCCGCGTTCGAACGCAAGCTGCTGGAACTGTACGAACAACATCCGGAGTTCCTCCGTCCCGAAGCCCGCCGCAACGAGGTGCTTTCCTTCGTGCGCAATGGATTGAAGGACGTGTCTGTAAGCCGCACCAGTTTCGATTGGGGCATTCCGGTGCCCGGCGATCCGAAGCATGTGATTTATGTGTGGATGGATGCGTTGGCCAACTACATTACCGCTCTCGGCTATGGCAGCGACGCCCCTGAGGATCAGCAACGCTTCGCCCGCTATTGGCCAGCCGACCTGCAACTGGTAGGCAAGGAGATCATCCGCTTTCACTGTGTCTACTGGCCCGCTTTCCTGATGGCCGCCGGGCTGCCGCTGCCCAAGAGCGTCGCCGCGAACGGATGGCTGCTCTTCGAGCAGAGCAAAATGTCCAAGTCGCGCGGCAATGTGGTGCGCGCAGAAACCATTATCGAAATCCTGGGAGCTGACGCGCTGCGCTACTTCCTCATGCGCGAAGTAGTCTTCGGTCACGATGGCAGCTTTTCCTTTGACGCCCTGGTGCAGCGCTACAACGCGGATCTGGCCAACGGCTATGGCAACTTGACCAGCCGTATCCTGGCCATGATCAACCAGTACTTCGAGGGGGTGGTGCCGCACGGAGACTCCGACCCAAGGGTCATGGCGGCCGCCGAGACAGCAGCCCACGAGTTTGCCAGGCACTTCGAAGCCCTGGATTTTTCCCTCGCGCTCGAAGCCCTATGGGGCCTGGTCGCGGTGGTCGACGGTTACATCACCGAAAAAGCTCCCTGGAAGCTGGGGGCGGCAGAAGACGGAGCGGTCCGCAGAGCATCCATTCTCTATACCTGCGCCGAAGCGCTCCGTATCATCACCGCTCTCGCCTATCCCGTTCTCCCCGACGCCACGGCGAGGATCTGGGCCCAGCTGGGTCTGGGCAACATCAGCCACGCAGATCTGAAAAACGTGCACTGGGGTCAATTGGCGTCAGGAACCAAACTCGGGCCAACCGGCCCCATCTTCCCTCGCGCAGAAAAGGACACAGTCAAACGCATGCACGATCTGGAGAACAACAACACCGGCAAGAGCGTGGAAGCAGAAGCGGCCCCTGTTTCAGAAGCCGCGGTCATGACCACCACGCCGGCTGCCCCAACCCCGGCGCCGCAACCCACCCCTGCGGACCAATCCGCGGCTGTGGCAACCTCCAAGGCAACCGAGGCCATCATCGCCAAGGGACCGGCAGCATTGACCACCGCAGCGTCTCTGGGAACCACTCTCGAGCCGCAGCCGCCAGCCAAGCCCACCATCACCATCGACGATTTTGCCAAAGTTGAGCTACGCGTCGGGCAGGTGCAGGTAGCTGAGCGCGTCAAGGGTGCCGATCGGCTTTTGCGCTTGGAAGTCAACCTGGGGGATGAAGTGCGCCAGATTGTCGCCGGCATCGCCGAGGCCTATGAGCCGGAAAAACTCATCGGACGCAAGGTGGTCATCGTCGCCAATCTGCAACCTCGAAAGTTGCGCGGCCTGGAGTCCAATGGAATGATCGTAGCGGCTTCGGTAGGGGAAAAGGGCAAACCCGTCCTGGCCGGCTTTCTGGAAGATGTCGAAATAGGCGCCCGGCTTAAATAAACGGTTGAAGGATTTGGTACTGGTCGACTCACACGCACATCTTGACAGTCCCCGATATGACGCCGACCGGGATGAGCTGCTGCAGCGGGCCTGGCAGCAGGGGGTGCGTACGGTTCTGTCCATTGGCATCGGAGATGGACCGGAGACCATGCAGCAGGCCCTGGAACTGAGCAAGCGCTACGCCAGCAAACCGGGGATACCCCGCTGCATTCCACGGATTCTGGCCACCGCCGGCATCCATCCCCATGAGGCCCAGCTCGCGGACCAGGCAGCGCTCCAGAAACTGGACGGTTTGCTCGACAGCCCGGATGTGCTGGCCGTGGGTGAGATCGGTCTCGATTATTATTATGACCACTCGCCGCGCGAGCAACAGAAGCAGGCTTTCGCGCAGCAAATGGAAATAGCGGCGGCACGGCGGCGGCCAATCATCATTCATTGCCGGCCCTCCGACGGCAGCACCAACGCGTGGGATGACACTCTGGCGATGATTGAAAACAACTGGATGGGGACCAATCTGGGCGGCATCCTGCACTGTTTTACCGGCGAATGGGAGCATGCCCGGCGAGCCTTGGATGGGGGATTTCTGATCTCATTTGCCGGCAACGTCACCTTCCCCAAGGCGGAAAGCATCCGCCAGGTGGCAGCCAAGGTGCCCCTGGACCGGATGCTGATCGAGACCGATGCCCCCTTTCTTGCCCCGCTGCCCCATCGCGGCAAGCGAAACGAGCCGGCATGGGTGGGCCGGGTGGCGGACAAGCTTGGGGAGGTGTGCGGAGTCCCGGCAGAGCTGGTCGCTTCCAGCACTGCCAACAACTTCTTCCGTTTTTTTGGTGTAGCGCCGGACGCGGACTCGTAACTTCAGGCCAGGCAACAGCGTTTGCGCTCATAATCGAGGAGGCAGCATGGCAGCAGACAATTCGTTCGACGTAACCAGCAAAGTCGATGTGCAGGAAGTACGCAATGCAATGGACCAGGCCATCAAGGAAGTGCGCACCCGCTTCGACCTGAAAGACTCGCACTCCGAGATCAAACTGCTGGAGGGGGACGAGGCCATCGAGCTGGCTTCCTCAGACCAGTACAAGCTCAAGGCGGTCACCGAGATCCTGCAGCAAAAGTTCGTCAAGCGCGGGGTTTCGTTGAAGTCGCTCGAATACGGCAAAATCGAACCCGCCTCGGGCTCCAGCGTGCGCCAGAAGATCACTCTGCAGCAAGGGATACCCGGCGAGAAGGCCAAAGAGATCGTTAAGCTGATAAAGGAGTCCAAGAAAAAGGTGCAGGCATCCATTCAGGGTGATACGGTCCGTATAACAGGCAAGGATCGCGATACCCTACAGGAGACAATTGCACTGCTTAAGGGCCACGACTTCGGCATTGACATGCAGTTCACCAATTACCGGTCGAACTGAGCGGTTTCCCCATCACCTGGAGAGTGAGTGAGCACACAAGCGATAGCGACGGCAAAAGAAGTCTTCGACCTGCTACGCGACGACTTGAGCGCCATCGAAAAAGAGCTGGTGCGCGACGCCGTCTCCAATGTTGGGGCTATCACCGACATCGCCGATCACCTGCGCGAAGGCGGGGGCAAGCGCATCCGCCCTTCCCTGCTATTGCTGGCGGCAAAATCGCTGGGCTACCAGGGCCACGGCATGGTCCGTCTGGGCGCCGTGGTCGAAATGGTGCACACCGCAACCCTGGTACATGACGACATCATCGACGGGGCCGACACCCGCCGGGGCAGACCTTCCGCCAATACCACCTGGGGCAACTCAAAATGCGTGCTGGCCGGCGATTGGCTTTATATGCAGGCCTTCCACATCGCCCTCGAGGAGCGCAACTTCAAAGTCCTCGACCTCTTGATCGGCCTGACCCAGCAAATGGTCGAGGGCGAATTCGTCCAGATGGAAAAACTGGGCCAGACGGTGGGCGAAGCCGAATACTACGACCTGATCTACCGCAAGACGGCTTGCCTGTTCGACGTCTCCATGCGTCTGGGTGCGGTTTTGGCCGGGGCGTCCGAAGAGACGGAAGAGCAGATGGGGGAGTACGGCCGCAACCTGGGAATCGCCTTCCAGATTGTGGACGACGTGCTGGACCTGACCGCCGCCGAGCGGGTGTTGGGTAAGCCCGTCGCCAGCGATTTGCGTGAGGGCAAGGCCACCCTGGCCATCGTGCATGCGCTGGAGCACGGAACCCCCCATGAGCACGAGGCAATCCGCAGAGTGCTCGAAGATCTCAGCTTCGAGCGAACCAGCCACCAGGAAGTACTGCAGATCCTCGATCGGCATGGTTCGGTGCAATACGCCCTCAACTCCGCCTTTCAATACGCCGAAGTCGCCCGAGCGGCCCTTGCGGAACTGCCTGAATCCGACTACAAACGGGCACTGCTCTGGATGCCGGACTTCGTTGTCGCCCGCGACAAGTAACCATGCCGGATACTCCAGCCACCGCCCCCATCCGCGTGCTGGTTGCCAAGCCAGGCCTCGATGGTCATGACCGGGGAGCTAAGGTCATCGCCCGCGCCCTGCGCGATGCGGGCATGGAAGTGATCTATACCGGTCTCCGGCAAACCCCGGAAATGATCGTCAATGCCGCCCTGCAGGAGGATGTCGATTGCATCGGCCTGAGCATCCTCTCCGGTGCGCATAACGTGATTGTCCCCCGCGTCCTGACCTTGCTCAAGGAGCGCAACGCTACCGACATTCTGGTGGTGTTGGGCGGCACCATTCCCGCCCATGACATTGCTGCCCTGAAAGAGCAAGGAGTGGCAGAGGTTTTCGGTCCCGGCACGAGTCTCGAAAGTACCGTCGCCTTCATTCGCAACCGCGTGAAGCCGCGCGGCCTTCCCATATACTGAACGGATGGCAGCACCCGGATCCCGCCGGAAGTTAGCCCTCTTCCTCCCCTCAATCCTGGTTATCTTGATGGTTCTCATTGAGGGAACGCAACGATTCTCCATCGGGAAAACCGCCGACCTGGTAAAGCCGTTCTGGTTCAGCCATTTCCCCTCGCTACCCTATCAGCGCTTTTGGGAGTTCGTCGAAGTTCTGCGTAAGGGCGGCCACTTGGTGGGCTACGGATTAGTCTGTCTGGCCTTTTTTGGCACTTCGTACTGGTGGCTGCTGCGGCGCCCTCATTCGTCCAACGGCTGGGCATTAAAGAATCGTGCGGCCGGCTGGGCGCTGGTTTTGACCATGCTGCTGGGAGCAGCGGATGAGATTCACCAGAAATTCGTCCCTCAGCGAACCAGCACGATTACAGATGTAGGCTTCGACACATGTGGAGGCTATTTCGCGCTCATGGCTCTCTTCGCCATCCTGCGGCTAAGGGATCGAAAACATGTTCTGAAATCCGCCACCAATCAGTATTTTAGCTAGGCCGTATTTATTTGTCGTCATGAGTGTGTGAATTAACTCACCGCGAAAAGCACTAACGCAGCAACCCATCAGTTAAGACACAACAACAATTACATAAACGCCAGGAAGACCGCCAAAAGAGCACAATCGTGGATCTGAGAAGGCTCCGATCCACAGGTTATCCACACTGTGGATAAAAAAGTAAATTACCGGGGGCTATGCCTTGACCAGACTGGTCCCAAAACGCTTTAAAAGGCCGTAACTAACGCCATTTAAGGCCAACACCATCAACCCGGTGAACAGATAGCTGGGGATCTGCTGCCGGAAGCCAAACCACGCCAGCCAGCAGCTAAGCAGGTGGAGTAGCAGCATGGCGGAGGTACGGATACCGCCTAGGTCGTAGTTCGAAGCGACAAACCAGGGCAGGACGACAAAGTAGAACGGCCACCCGTACTCGACCAGGCGGTCAGCACTGGCGCCCAGAAGAGGAGTCATCAGGATGCTGATCACTCCATAGAGCAGGCAGAAGCGGAAAACGATGAGTTGCCCCGGAAGGCGCTTATCGGGGGCGGGGGCGGGCGAAATCATCTTCCGCCACAGAGCGAACGCGAGCGAGGGCCCAATCCCAAAGATGCCAAACCAGGCGATGAGAAGCCGCGCCGGTCCCCACAGGGATGGTTGGCACAATCCAACTTCCCGAATCGCGCCGAGATGATGTCCCCCAGGAAGCGCTTTTTCCCAGATGGGGCTGCACTCGGGCAGCGTATTGCTCCACAGGGGAAGCCCGAGCACATTCTTAAAAAAACTCCAGAAAAGTTTGCCAAGAATATAGACCCCGCCACCCAAGCCATGAACGCTGGCGGGACCTCCCTGTCCGTAATGCCGGCTGACCAGGCCGGCGCAGACAATCGCCAGCACCCCGATCACTGCATGATGGAGCCGCACACGTCGCCAACAGGCAAAAATCAGGCAAAGGCCCACCAGGAGCGTGGACTCGCGCGCCAGGTATGCGGGAAAGAGCAGGAGCAAAGCCGCTGTCGTGTATCCGAACCAGAGGCATAACAGAATAGCTGCGAGGATGGCTGCATGCAGCAGATCGGGAAGATAGTAATCGTGGAAGATATCCACCCAGAACGGCATGAGAAAAATAGCAGCAAAGATCGCCGTGGGCGCCCGCCATGACCACAGCAGTCCTGCGATCAGAGCGAGCAGCGCGACCAGGCAGACGATACCCAGCAACAGAAACCCGGTGTCCACGCCCAAGCCAGTGGAGTGGCCCGACCACCCGGCGATCGCCGGCCCCAGAATGCGCGCCGAAAAAGGTGCAGGCACCGCGGCTCGCTGGCCCAGAGCGAGCAGTCGATAGTACCCGGCGTCGGGCACATACGCGGCCCCTGGCAAACCCAGCACAACCGCAAAACACAAGCAAACGGCGGGAAGAAGCAACGACAGGGAGCGGGCGCGGCTAGACAAGGAACTGCTCTAGAACGGCCACATATTTTTTAGGCAGCGGCACCTTGCGCAACATGCGGTTGACGGTGACGTGGGTTGTCTCCCCTTCCGCCAGCAGCTTGGAGGTCTCGTTTTCCGGGCGCAGCAGCCGATAACCAAACTTGATCACCGACCGGCGCAAAGCCAGCACCCTGGTTTCAAGCAGCAAGTCATCGTCGTAGCGTGCTGGAGACTTGTAGCGGCAGTTGGCTTCGACGACCGGGATGTGGCAATCGTCGTCGATTTCCATTTGTTTGTATTGGAAGCCGAGCTGGCGCAGAAGCTCAACCCGTCCAAGCTCAAACCAGATAAAGAAGTTGGCGTAGTAAACCACGCCCATCTGGTCGGTTTCGGCATAGCGAACGCGAATTCGGGTCTGGGACACTGACATGGATGAAGTTCAGTGTAGCGGACGCCGTTTTGGGAATCGCCTGGACGAGTCCCGAAGGGATGGCTGAACTTAGCCCAGGACGCTAGTCCTGGGTACGCCATGATCAATTGAAACAGTCCCGAAGGGACGGCTGAAGATTGACAGGTTGATACAAGGACTGGCTTGGGCAACTTCCAGCCGTCCCTGACGGGACTGAACCCATCTACCATTCCCAACCCCAGGACTGCGTCCTGGGCTAAGTTCAGCCGTCCCTGCGGGACTTGCCCCGGTCGGCTGACAATCCCCGCCTACGGCTTGAGCTTGCTAAACATCTGCAGCTTCGAAATATCGTTAAACATGACGAACGCCGCGAAGATCAGCAGCACAACGAACGCTGCCTGGTAGATCCTCTCCTTGAACTCCTGGTTCAAATCGCGCCGCATCACGCCTTCAATCAGCAACAGAACAATCACCCCGCCATCCAAAATCGGAATGGGCAGAAGATTAAAGATCCCCAAATTGAGACTGATGATTGACATCAAGCCGATAAGCGGCTGCCAGCCAGGCTGCTGTACGGCCAAGCCGGTCTCCCGGGCAATCCCAATCGGCCCGCTCAGATCCTGCACCGCAAATCGCCGCGTCACCATGCGCTGAAGCACTTCAAGAATCAAACCGGAATAACGCAAATTGAAACGAACCGACTGTTTCAAGGCCGCAGGCAGCGGAAGCTGCTGGATCTTGAAAGGCGGCAGGTTGGGAGCAAAGCCAATTCGGTAGAGTCTGTGCCCATTGGGTTCGTCCGCCATGATGGGCTGCAATTCAATCTGGAAGGGCTTGCCTTCGCGCAGCACGGTCATCTGAATCGGCCGGCCGTTCCCCTGCTGCAGAAAGGCGAGCATGGCATCGACGGAGTGAAGCGTCAGACCATCAACGGAAAGAATCTGATCGCCGGCCTTCAGGCCTGCCTTGGCTGCCGGCATCCCGGCCTCGATCTGGCGAACACGGATCGGGTCTTCCTGCATCCGGGGTACAAATCCAACCGTGTCGAAGTCGAAGTCGTCGCCCCCACGCGGTTGCGGAATCGTCATCTGCATGCTGACGATCTGCCCATCACGCTTCACATCCACTGGAATCCTTTGCCCGACGTTCATCGCGGAGCGGATCGACACCTGCTCCCACGTCGGGTTGGTGACACTGTCGAAGCGGGTGATCAGATCGCCCGCCTTTAGTCCAGCAGCAGCGGCGGCTGTGTGATCAGACACGAAATCGATGTTGGCTGTCTGCGAACGGAAAGCTTCCACCTCGTTGTGCATCATGTAAAAGCCGGTCATGAGCAGCAGGGCAAGCAGAAAGTTCGACACCGGACCAGCCAGGCCGATGAGAATACGCTGCCAGCGGGGATGCGCGTTGAACTCCGCCGGATCGCCGGTCGATGCTTCGCCTGGCGATTCCCCCGACATCTTGACGTAGCCGCCTAAAGGCAGCAGGCTCAGCCGGTAGTCCGTGTCACCCCGGCGAAAGCCGAAAAGACGTTTGCCGAAGCCTATCGAGAAGACTTCGACGCGCACGCCGCATAACTTCGCGACGGCGAAATGACCAAACTCGTGCACCAGTACCATGATGCCGAGCACAACAAGCATGGACACTGTGCTGGTTAAGAAAAAGGACATAGAAATTCGCTCATTTGCCTCTCTGCCGGATCCAGTCTGCGGAGCACCGAACTATCCAGGATATTGACTGGAATGAACCGTCTGCGGTGAGCAAGGCGTGTTGCTGGCCGAAAGCGTCCGCAGCGAATTGGGTTCAACGGAGAACCGGTGAAAAACCTGATACCACGCTCTGAGCCACCCGCCGTGCTTCTTCGTCCAGCTGCAGCACTTCCTGGATCGTCTCAGGATGGGTCGACGGAGTGACTTCGAGAACTGCCTCAATTGTACGCGGGATGCCGGTAAACGGAATGGTGCCTTCGAGGAATGCCCCTACAGCTATTTCGTCCGCCGCATTCAATGCGATGCACGCGGCTCCCCCCGCTTCTGCCGCCTCGTACGCCAGGCGAAGACACGGAAACCTCGCAAAATCAGGCGGTTCGAAGCTCAACTGCCCTAGAGCCGCCATGTCAAAGGTCAGTTCACTGGGAACCCGCTCAGGAAAGCTCATCGCATACAGAATGGGCAATCGCATATCGGTCACGGAAAGCTGTGCCAGAATGCTCCCGTCGACGAATTCCACCAACGAATGTACGGCGGATTGAGGATGTACGGTGACCCGGACCGCCGAAGGAGGCAAGTCAAACAAACGACAGGCTTCGATAATCTCCAGACCCTTATTGAGCAGGGTGGCCGAATCGATGGTGACCCGCCGCCCCATGACCCAGGTAGGATGGCGCAGCGCTTGCTCCACCGTGACATGCTGGAATTGGTCCGATGGGAGCTGCCGGAAGGGACCACCGGAAGCCGTCAGCCAGATGCGGCGAACTTCTTGTGCGGCCCCTCCCCGCATGCATTGGTGAATCGCGTTGTGCTCGGAATCGATGGGGAGCAAGGGCACGTTGTCGCAGCGTGCCAGCCGGGTGAGGATCTCTCCGGCGGCAACCATGGCCTCCTTGTTGGCGAGTCCCACCGGCTTCCCCGCCGCCACCGCGGCATACGTAGCTTCCAGGCCCGCGAGGCCGACGATCGCCGAGACCACAAAATCCACCTGGGATAGCGTGGCGGCCCGCACCGTCCCCGCGCTGCCATACACCACCTCGACGGCCGTGACGCTCGCAGCTTTAAGCCGCGCCGCTAATTCGCCCGCCAACTGTTCGGTGGCCATGGAGACCAGCAGGGGCCGCCATCGCTGGCATTGGGCGAAAGCCAGATCCACATTTCGCCCGGCGGCCAACGAAGCAACCGCGAATCGCTCCGGGTACCGCTCAATGATGGAAAGGGTGCTGGTCCCGATGGAACCGGTAGAACCGAGGATGCAAATGTGCTTCAACGCAAGCTAGCCCGCTCTAAATACTGTTGAATCCATTGAGCGTACCACAGCGCCGGCGCGGCCAGCAGCAGGGCATCGATGCGGTCGAGGATACCCCCATGACCAGGAAGCATGGCGCCCGAATCCTTGACTCCGGCCCCACGCTTGATCGCGGACTCGACCAGATCGCCAACCTGGGCAAAGACATTCAACAGGACTGCCAATCCCAGCCACCGAATCAGGGGCCCCGGGAAATGAAGAGCCGACCTGCTCTCCAACCAGCGAGCCCAGCCGACCAGCAGGGCGGCAATGAGCAAGCTTCCGGCAACCGAGGCAGCGCTTCCCTCCCAACTCTTGTTCGGGCTGATTTGCGGCGCCAGCTTGTGGCGCCCAAAGCTGCGGCCGACGTAGAGGGCCGCAACATCACCGGTCCACACAATGCAAAACAAAAAGATCAGCAGCGAGGGGCCGTCCGTTTGAACCCAAAGCAGCGGCACCGTGGCCAGGGTTAGACCGATATACAAAAGCGGGAAGATCGAAAAAGCGGAATCGGATAGAACCCGTTCGAGCGGCGAACCAAAGCTGCAAACCAGCACCAGGACAAGACTGCAAAGGCCCAGTGCCGGCAAGATGAGGGCCGGGCTGAAGAAGGTTGCGGCGAAGAGTACCGCGATGGCGATCAGAACCAAAGTGCGCCGGGATCCATGGCAATTGGCGATGGCGAGGTATTCCCAGGCAGCAAGTTCAGCCACCAATGCCGTTGCGGCCACAAGCACTACAAAGGATCCCTTGAGTAAGAGCAGCAGAACGAAAGGGACGAGGACGGCTGCGGTAATGACCCTTTTCATGATTTAAAGCAGGATACACGGGGTCTCCAGCCGGAGCAGATCCTCGCGCCCGGGAGAAGAAACCGCAGATCTCTCCACTGCGCTACGCTCCGGTCGAGATGACAATTTTGTGGCAGGGTGAGATTCCGCGTTTCCACGAAAGGTCCGCGGAACTGCAGATTCCTCCACGGCACGCCGGGACAGGTCGGCTCCCCGGATTTCCTGTCAAGAGTGCGGCTTCGTCAACTGCATGTGGTTCTCTTTAGGGA
This sequence comes from uncultured Acidobacteriaceae bacterium, assembly GCA_963830325.1. Classification (GTDB taxonomy): domain Bacteria; phylum Acidobacteriota; class Terriglobia; order Terriglobales; family Acidobacteriaceae; genus PALSA-350. Next base: position 45,490 of record CAWHMV010000013.1, on the reverse strand, counting down.
GAACCACATAAGTGGCGCCGGCGAGGGCGGTGAAGTAGGAAATTCGGGTACGCTCCTAATGACAAAGAGGAGGGTGGGTGTTTCCAATGGGAATTGGTTTGAGGGATCCCAGGTCTCAAAAGCGAGACCTGGGGCACCCTTCGATTTCACCCTTCGATGTTGCAGAGGGTACAAGCTTTGTCGTTTCTCTCCCGACTCGCTTTCAGCGAGTCGGCTGCTCCTCGGACGTCTCTTGGAAACGCGGAATCTCACCCTGCCACAAAATTGTCATCTCGACCGGAGCGTACCCGGATTTCCTGCCACGCAGCACTGGACAAGGCCGCGTGTGCGCCTTTCTTTAAGGAAAGGCGCATGATGTTTGCCAACGCCACCAACTTCTATAGGAAATCCGGGGTAGCGTAGTGGAGAGATCTGCGGTTTCTTCTCCTAAAAGGGCATCTTAAAACCACTAGGTCTGAATCACGCCCGGATTGAACTTCGCCACCTCAGGATTAAGCGCCACCGCTTTCAGCGCCGTAATCAACACCTCGCGGGTCTTGGCCGGATCGATGATCGCGTCCACCCACAGGCGGGCGGCGGCATAACGGCAGTCCGTCTGCTCGTCATAACTCGCCTTGATCGATTCGAAGACCTGACTCTTTTCCTCTTCGCTCAACTGCTTGCCGCCACGCTCCAACTGGCGAATTTTTATCTCCACCAGGGTGCTGGCCGCCGACGCTCCGCTCATCACCGCATAACGAGCAGTAGGCCAGGCAAACAGAAATCGCGGATCATAGGCCTTGCCGCACATCGCGTAATGGCCGGCACCGAAGGAACCACCGATGATCACCGTGATCTTGGGCACCGTGGAGTTGGCAACCGCCGAGACCATCTGTGCACCTGCCCGGATAATCCCGCTCCACTCCGCATCGCGGCCGACCATAAATCCGTTGACATCATGCAGGAAAATAAGCGGAATCAGGTTCTGATTGCAGTCCATGATGAAGCGCGCAGCCTTCTCCGCGCTCTCCGCATAGATCACGCCCCCAAATTCCACCCTCTTTTCCCCGGTCTTGCTGGTATGCGTCTGATGGGTCTTCTGGTTGGCGACGATCCCGACCGCTAAACCGCCGATCCGGCCATACCCGCAAAGAACCGTCTTGCCGTAGTCCGGCTTGTACTCGTCAAATTGCGACCGATCCACCAACCGCGCGATCACTTCATGCATGTCGTAGCTGTTACCCGCGCCTTTGGCCGGATCCGGATCCAGCAAGGCATAGAGTTCCTGGGCAGCAAACCTGGGGGCATCCCGGCCCGGGTCGTAGGCCGCGCGATCAAACGGCGCCACCGGCCCATGACCGAGCCTCGACACCAGGGAGCGAAGCCGGGCCAGGCAAAGATGGTCATTCGGCTCCTTGAAATCCACCGTGCCCGAGATCTCGGCATGCATGGTGGCTCCCCCGAGCTCTTCCGCCGAGTACTTCTGCCCGATTGCCGCCTGCACCAGTGCCGGTCCAGCCAGAAAAAGCCCGCTACCCTCCGTCATCAGCACGTGGTCGGTCATCACCGGCAGATACGCACCCCCGGCCACGCACATGCCCATGATCGCCGTAATCTGTGGGATCCCCTTGGCGCTCATGACCGCGTTGTTGCGGAAAATCCGCCCAAAATCGTCCTGGTCGGGAAACACATCCTCTTGTAAGGGCAAGAACACCCCTGCGGAGTCAACCAGATAGATGGTCGGAATCCGATTTTCCATGGCTATCGCCTGGGCTCGCAAAACCTTCTTTGCCGTCATCGGGAAGAAGGCGCCGGCTTTGACGGTGGCATCATTGGCAATCACCATGACCAATCGGCCCGCAACCGAACCCAGGCCGGTCACTACCCCCGCCGCCGGCGCGCCACCCCACTCCTCATACATGCCGAAGGCGGCAAACAGACCCAGTTCCAGGAACTCCTCCCCGGGATCCAGGAGCAATCCCAGCCGTTCTCTGGCCGTCAACCGCTTTTTCCCGTGCTGCGCCTCGGTCGCTTTTGCCCCTCCGCCCTGGTGGATACCGTCCTCCTGCTGCCTTAAAGCCAGCAGGAGCGCTTCCATCCCGGTTGAGTTGGCGCGGCTCTTCCCGGTAAGCGGGTCCAAGGTGGAAACGAGCACGTTGGAAAACTGCGGCTCAGCCGCGGACGGGATAACGGATTGGTCTGGGTTTAAGCCGGCCATAAGAAACTCGCCAGCATAGCATCTCAGCCGCCGCGCTGCTTGGACAACCAGCAAATCGCGAAGTCCGAAATCTGATCAATTTGGTGACCTATGGCACAATTTCCTCCTGTTCAACATCCCCCGAACGTGACATACTGCAGCCAGATTATCTTCCGGCCAACCCCTATGGCTAAAAGATGTTCCTATCGAAAGAGAACGTTATGTCGAACTTTCTATGGAAGTTGACTCCTTCACGGACCTGGCCCACCACGGACGGCACTGTCGATTCTTGTGAATGGGTGCGGCTCCACGACCATCTAGGGGGTATTGCGGGCCATTATCAGATCAAGTTCACCTATCAAACGGGTGACCGTCAGATACACCACGGGGAATTCTGTCATCACGGCACGCCGCACATTGCGCCTTACACTGTCGGCGAGCGGTTGGCCATCCAGTTCGATCCCAAAAAGCCATCACGCTACCACTTTAGTGGTGCTGGCTCGAACTACGAAAAACTGGAAGCCATCCTGGTGATGACAGTTTTTGCACTGCTTGCCGGCTACGTGCTTTACACCTTCTAAGTTTTCTCCCCCGCACATCCCTCGCACCTGCCTCGCTCCTCTTGCGTCTTCCCCTGCAGCGCTGGATTCGTCCATTGCCCCGCCCCTTTCAGGTTGCAGGCGGTTTTCCTTGGGTTCTCCGCGATTGCACACTAGGATAGTTTCGCGGTCATCGCCCGAGAAAACACGAAACATGCAATCTCATCGCACCCTCCCCCTGGCTCTGATCCTCGTTTGTAGCGCACCGCTCCTGCGCCCCGCTCAGGTGACACCGCGGGAGAGCGTCTCGTCCGATGACATCAGCGTGGCGGAAGGCCTCCAGCTCCCGACCTACGGACATGTGTGGGCGCTCGATACCTGGAAGGGCGTGCGCGAACTGGTGCGACTGAGACCCCCGGACACGACAGCGGATGATTCCGGGTTCTCTCTCAAAATGAGGCGCACGATTGAATTCAAGGGGGAAGCGGCCGCGGTCCGGGTACACGATTTAGCTCCGCAGTTCTTTTTACGCGGGGTCTCCGGCAGCGACAACGGCCGCTCCGATCTGGTTGTGGTGCACCTCAACGTCGAGGGGGAACGGCGCGAGGTAACGAAAGACACCATGGCGCAGCTCAAGCAACAAGCAAAGCATGCGGACGGGCAGTATCCGGACATCATCAGCATCCAGCAGCAACGTGTGGGAACGACGGACTGGTATCGGCTGTCTCCCAAGCAAGCGCTCGCGGCGGGCGAATATGCGCTTGTGCCCTTGCCCTCTAGCCCCGGCTTTGCTGACGGCGAGGTCTTCGACTTTGCCATCGACCCCACGGCGCCGGAAAACGCCGACCCTCTCCGCTCGGAGCAGTATCGCGGCGCCCAGTGAATCACACACGCCAATAACACGAAGGTGTTAACGCGTATCTTTGCCCTCAGCACAACAACACAGGTAAAAAAGAACTAAGAGTGAGGCGCCTGCGAACACAAGGATCGCGCTTTCAAAAGGCTCCGGCTGCGCCCACCAAACGATAAATTCTCTTCCCAGAAAACGAATGCCTGAAGTTGAACGTTTCGCCAAATGCGATACAAACCGTCGGAAAAAATCTCGAGCATCGCGGCTGAAGGAAAGCTACGCCGCCTCGATAACGAAACACCTATAGTTACATTTTCGGCCGATTCCCGTGGACCGTCGAGGTCGCTGCGTCCAGCGGACTCGCGCATTCCGAAAGAACAGAATCAGGCTTACATCTGGGGGGAAGAAGCGGCTACGCCTTCCAGGCCCAACACCCCGGCGGAGCTGCGCATAGCGGCGATGCAGAAAGCAATATGGGCGTCGAGTTCGAGCCCCAGTTCCTCCGCCCCCTGGATGATGTCTCCGCGGTGCACACCGCGCGCAAATGCCTTATCTTTCATCTTCTTACGCACACTCGCGGCATCTACATCGAAGATCGATTTGGTCGGTTTCACCAGCGATACTGCGGTCAGAAAACCGGCCAGCTCGTCGCACGCAAAGAGGGCTTTAGCGAGATGCGTTTTTCTCGTTACACCGGAGTACTGTGCATGACCCATGATGGCTTCCCGAATCTCCTCCGGCCATCCCTGCTCCGCGAGAATTTTGTTTCCGATGAAGGGATGCTCCTCCGCACTTGGATATTTTTCGTAGTCAAAATCGTGCAGCAGACCAGTGATGCAATACGTTTCGCGCACGCTGTCGGCGGCGTCTCCACTCAGTCCGTGCGCGGTCGCTTGCTGCTCGCCATGAGCGCTCATGCAGGCCTCAACAGCAAGTGCGTGTTTGATCAAACCAGCCGACTGCGTGTACTGGTTGAGGAGAGTCCAGGCTTCGGTTCGCGTGTATTTTGTTCCGGTCATTTTGTATCTTTTTGCACAGACAACCGTCGTGCTCCGTGTTTCTTAGGCTTTCTTCCGAAATTCGTACCACGTTTTCCGCTTTGGCCCTACTTTTTAACTTGACATTGAGAATACCCTGCATCACTGTAATCATGAATCAGGTAGGAACCGTCGTTAAACGGGTACTTGGCACGAGGGTGTGCAAGTGATCTAAAAACGGCGCTTCTTACTAGGACCGCCCTGCTCTGGCGCTCCGTCATAAAAATTATGGCTACTACCCTAGCAACCGTCGAGGCGCGTGAGGTTCTACGGTGTGAACGCTGCACTCTGGTTCAGTTTCGCACCGCGAATTCTCTATGTAGGCGCTGCCACAAACCGCTTGAAGTCGAAGAACCGGAACGGCTCGTTCCGCAATTCGCCGGAGAGCCGGAAGAAGCCGTGGCTGAAGATAACGGCCTTCAGGTGGCGCGTGCGGTGCGTGATCTTCGCAAGGGCCGCAATCTGAGTCAACGTCAGCTTGCCGGCCGAATGCAAGTACCACGTACCTATATTTCCAAAATCGAGAACGGCAAGGCGATGCCAACGCTGTCCTCGCTCGCTCGCTTGGCGGCGGCGCTGGAGATCGACATTTGCAACCTGCTTCGTGATGCGCGCAGCCGCAAGCATGAAGAGACTGCGTCGATTCTCGGCGATCCGTTTCTGGCCGAACTCGCTCCGTATATCTCACAGATGGATTCGCTGCAGCGCTCCATGTTCCTGAACCAGGTGCGCGACCTGGCCATGGGCCGCCGCAGAAGCGCCTGAGCTGCGGGCTCTTCCACGCCCGAAGTCATTGGTACGACCCCCCCGCTACAGTTGTCGCTGAGCGGTTTTGCGGGGGGAGGGGACCATGTGCTACGGTCGTAAGGAAAGGCAATCCTTTTGCGATTCCTGCCACCGAGCCGCATAGCCGAACTATCCCCCGAAGAGCAGGGTGTCTACCGCCAACTGGATCCGGCTCGCCTGCCACAGCACGTTGCCATCATCATGGATGGAAATGGACGCTGGGCAGGCAAGCGCAGCCTCAGGCGCTTTCTCGGCCATCAGCAAGGCGCCGAGTCGGTTCAATATGTGGTCGAGACCGCCTCGCGCATCAACCTGCCCTGGCTTACGCTCTACGCCTTCTCGCTCGAAAATAATCTGCGCCGGCCCAAGACCGAGGTCAACTTCCTCATGCGTCTGCTGCGCTCCTACCTGGTCGATAACGTCGAACGCATGAACGACAACAATGTGCGCATCGCGTACATCGGCCGCACCCATGAGCTGCCCTCCGAAGTGCAGGAGAAGATGCAGTGGGCCGCCGAGGCCACTGCGCGCAACAACGGCACCGTGCTCACGCTCGCGCTCAACTATGGCGCGCGCTCGGAGATCGTGGATGCGATGAAAGCGCTGGCACGGGAAGCAGCTGCCAAAAATCTTTCGCTCGAGAAGATCAGCGAAGAAGACATCAGCCGCCACCTCTACACCGCCCATATGCCTGACCCCGACCTGGTCGTGCGCACCAGTGGCGAATTTCGCGTCTCCAATTTCCTGCTGTGGCAAATGGCTTACTCCGAAATTTACGTCACCGACCGCTTCTGGCCGGACTTTCGCGGCATCCATCTCCTCGAAGCCATCGCCGACTACCAGCGCCGCGAGCGCCGCTACGGTGGCTTGAACAAGCGCCAGGAATCTGACGAAGCCCCCATCCCCGATAGCTTTCTCGTCCCCCGCTAACATCTCGTTCATTCATGGCTAGGCATGCTGCATACGTAAAGCCGCGGAAAACGCTGTAGGAAGGGCACGGCTGAAGCGATGAGGCTTGAGTGTGTGCGTGAGGACCGATTGCAAGACGAGTCCCGCAGGGACGGCTGAACTTAGCCCAGGACGCAGTCCTGGGTTAGAAATTCGAAGGACGAAAAGTCCCGTAGGGACGACTGGAACGACAACTTTTTCAGTCGTCCCTTCGGGACTTTTCAAGGGCGCATGCTAACCCAGGACTGCGTCCTGGGCTAAGTTCAGCCGTCCCTACGGGACTCACTTTCAGGATGGTCGGTTCTCACGCAGACACTTCACACCTGTTCAACGTCGTACTCTCCGGGCCTGAGCAGCCCTCAGAGGCTAAAGCCGAATTCATTACACAGCAGTTATGTACGGCCTAAAGGCCGTACCCTTCAGAGAGGCGGGTTTTTCCGCAGCCTAGTTCCAGCCGTCCCCGTTCGACAAGCTCAGGGCAGGCTCTGGGGGACTTAACTCATAAATCACACACCCGCTTTACCCCCTGCGCTCTTACCCCAAACCCCCAATGTGATCAGAAAGGTGCGCCACCCCTCCACCCGGCAGGATTGCAACGCCTTTCACGACACCGGGCGGTATGCTCGGATCATGAGCTCGCAGACCCTGGCGCGTCCTAAAAGATCCACAACCAGCAAGAGGAAAAGAAAAAAAGCGGGCTGGGTGGCCTGGTGGCCGCTACTCGTCGGAATCGCAGTCACCTTCGCAGCGGTAAAAATGGCGGAGATCCTGCCCCTGATGGGCGCAGACGGTCTGCTCCGGTTGCAGTTCCTTTACCCCTACGCGTTGCTGCTCAAGCAGCCCCAGCTCGGCCTCTCCGAATCGACCAGCAACAACTGGTCGCAGATAATGTTGTATGCGCAATGGGCCCTCTACGGCCTCTACACCACGCTGGTGATGAAGTGGAAGCCGCTGTGGGTTGCCCTCACACAGGTCGCTGCCATCCATCTACTGTGCTTCGGCGTACTGTGGCTACTGGCACGCCCCTAGGCGCACGGAGGAAGGCTGCTGTGGCCACCGGAGAGGTCAAGATCATCGAGTGCCCGCGGGATGCCTGGCAGGCGATGCCGCAGCACATTCCGGCTGAAGTCAAAGCCGATTACCTGCGTGCTCTTGCCCGCGCAGGTTTTCGGCACATAGACGCAGTCTCTTTCGTCTCTCCCACGGCAGTGCCGCAAATGGCCGATTCGGAACGTGTATTGACTCTGCTTGGCCCGGCAAGCGACGTGGAGATTATCGGCATCGTGGTCAACCAGCAAGGCACAGAGCGGGCTATCGCCACCGGCGTCGTCCGCACTTTGGGGTTTCCTTATTCCCTCTCCGCCACCTTCCTGGCGCGCAACCAGAGACAGACACCGCTCCAGGCACTGCAGACGTTGGAGAAAATATGCGCCCAGGCAGTCAGAGCCGGCCTGGGTGTAGTGGCTTATCTCTCCATGGCTTTCGGCAATCCCTATGGCGACCCCTGGAGCCAGGACGACGTGATCACTGCCTGTCATTCTCTAAAAGAACTGGGGCTGACCGAGATCTCGCTGGCCGATACCGTCGGCATGGCCGATCCGGAGCAGATCCGATCGCTGCTGGCCGCCGTCCTCGCCGCAGTCTCCGGAATAGAGCTGGGGGCTCACTTGCACGCCAACCCAAACCGGGCCGCGACAAAGGTCGCAGCAGCGTACCAGGCAGGCTGCCGGCGCCTCGACATGGCGCTAGGTGGGCACGGCGGCTGTCCCTTTGCCCAGGACGCGCTGGTGGGCAATGTGGCCACTGAGGCAGCCATCACAGAACTCAACCAGCTTGGTGCGAACTTGCCCCGCTTGCAACCGCTGGATGAGTTGCTGGCCATGGCCCGCTCCATCGCCGAACGATTCGGCGTGGCCCGAAAGGGTTAGAGCATTTTGCCCGTGCACCTAGGGCCACCAGCTATAACAGCACTGAGGAGCATTCGAGAACCGTGGCCATCCATTACGCAACGCTGGAAATCAAGGAAGCTGACAGCATCCACACCATTACCCTGAACCGGCCCGAGCGCAGGAATGCCTTGAATCCGCAAATGATCGCTGAGCTTACGCACGCGTTTGGCGAGGCATCGACCTGTGCTTGTGGAGTGGTGGCGTTAACCGGCGCCGGAACTGCTTTCTGTTCGGGCATGGATCTGGAAAATCTCAGGTCACTTACCAATCAGCGCCCGGAGGATCAGCGGGCGGACGCCGAAGCAACTATGTGGATGATGCGCCGGCTGTACGAGCTCAATAAACCGACGATCGCCGCGGTCAATGGTCCAGCCATAGCCGGTGGAACCGGATTAGCGACGCTCTGTGACTTTACCCTCGCCGCGCCACAGGCCAGGTTTGGTTACACAGAGGTAAGAATCGGCTTTATCCCCGCCATCGTCTCTGTATTTCTGCTGGAAATGGTTGGAGAAAAGAAGGCCAAGAGCCTGCTTCTTTCGGGCAGTATCCTCAACGCCGAAGAGGCCCTGGCCCAGGGCCTCGTAACCGAGTTGGTGGCCGAGGGGCAACTGATCTCCCGGGTGCGCGAACTGGCGGCGCTCCTGCTCAGGAACAGTCCGGAGTCCATGAGCGCGGTCAAGAAACTGCTGTGCTCATTTGCCAAGGAGCGCCTCGATCGCGACCTTGCGCGGGCCATGCGATGGAATGAGAAAATCCGCAACAGCGCCGACTTCCACGAGGGACTCAGTGCTTTTCTGGAAAAGCGCGACCCCGTCTGGCCCGGCCGCAAACTCAGGTAGACTTTCCGGGTATGCCAAACAAAGTCCGTTGGGGAGTACTGAGCACCGCTGGGATCGGCATGAAGAAAGTATTGCCGGCCATGCAAAAGGGTGATTGGGTCGAGTTGAGCGCGATTGCCTCGCGCGACCTCCACCAAGCCGAGGAAGCGGCCCGCGCGCTGGGCATCGCCAAGGCCTACGGCTCGTATGAAGAGCTGCTTGCCGATCCTCAGATCGAAGCCATCTACAATCCCCTGCCCAACCAGCTTCATGTCCCCTGGTCCATCAAGGCTGCCGAGGCGGGAAAGCACGTCTTGTGCGAGAAGCCAATCAGCATGACCGTAGCCGAAGCCAGGAGCCTGCTGGCAGTGCAGGAGCGCACCGGCGTCCTCATAGGCGAAGCCTTCATGGTCCGCACTCATCCCCAGTGGCTGCGCGCGCGCGAACTGGTTGCCTCCGGCCGCATCGGCCCTTTGCGTTCCATTCAGGGTTTCTTCAGCTATTTCAATACGGATCCGAAGAACATCCGCAACATTGCCGAATGTGGTGGCGGCGCGCTCATGGACATCGGCTGCTACCCCATCAACACCTCGCGCTTTCTCTTCGGCGAAGAGCCGTTGCGGGTATCGAGCCTGCTGGAGAAAGACCCCACTTTCCAAACCGACCGCCTGACTTCAGCCCTCCTCGAGTTCCCCTCCGGACACGCTACGTTTACCTGCAGCACGCAGCTCGTCCCTTATCAGCGGATGCAATTGTTGGGCACCAAAGGCCGCATAGAGATTGAAATCCCCTTCAATGCGCCCAATGACCGCCCCTGCAAAATTCTTATCGACGACGGGCGGGACCTGTTTGGTGGCGGTATTACGGTAGAAACCTTCCCTACCTGCGACCAATACACGATTCAAGGCGACGTCTTTTCCAAAGCCGTGCGCGAAGGTACCCCAGTGCCCGTTCCGCTGACCGACGCGATCAAGAACATGGCGGTGATCGAAGCCGTTTTCCGTTCCGCAAAATCAGGCGCCTGGGAAACGCCGCAGGCCTAATCAATTTGTAACTGTAACTGATTTATTCGGGGCGCGGATCGGGAATTCTCAAGCACGGAATATTTCGAGATGGAAGTACCTGGGCTTGCCTCCGGGAAACTTTCAGTCGTCCCTACGGGACTTTTCGTCTCTCGAATCTCTACCCAGGACTGCGTCCTGGGCTAAGTTCAGCCGTCCCCGTTCGACAAGCTCAGGGCAGGCTCTGCGGGACTCATTTTGCAACCGATGGGTTCTCACGCACCCCCTTTAGCCCCTGAGGTACGTCTTTTCCGATCTGAGCGCCGAACTGTTTCGAGCCTGCAGAAGAGCCGTCCTCTTCGCTCTACCCCGTCAAAGCTCCTCGCTGCCCTCATCCTCAGAAGCTTCATCCCACTCTTCCGAATCGCCTATTTCCCGCTCCAGCTCTTCGGCATCAAGACGAGGCTCATCGAGAGCTTCACGGGCTGGGTCTGGCACTTCTTCTCGATCACTCACCGCGGTTGCCCCTGCCATTTCGGCGATTTTTGAGCCTACCACACCCGTGGGGAGCGATACTTTAACCGGTGAGTTTATGAGATTGTTGAACTTCCTGGTTGAAAGCTTTGTCGGAGCCTTTGGCATTACCAAGCCGAAGCCGGAACAGCAGCCCACGGTGGCATTGGCGCTGGGCGGATTTCTGCTGCTCTTCTTCGTTGTGCTGGCCAGCCTGATTCTATGGATGCTGTTCGGCGTCCGACGCTAGAGCCCAATCCTGAAGATTAAAGGCTTGTTAAAAGCCACAGGGTTCCCGCATCTCGCAAGCAACCAGCGAGATGGAGGAACCCTGGGCTTTAATACCGTGAGACCTATTTCCCGTTATTGACCACGAGCGCCTCACTAGCAGGGGCGTTGGTCGCGGGCACCGTGCCGGCTGCCTTTTTGTGCAGCTGATGGTGCAGGCAATAAAGCGCAAGCTCGAGGCGATCGGAAACGCCAAGCTTGTCATACACCTTGCGCAAATAGTTCTTGATCACCTGCTCGGTAGTACCGAGCTGATAAGCAATTTCCTTATTGCGCTTGCCCTGCGTAATGCAGGTGATGATGGCCAGCTCTTTAGGCGAAAGGCGCGGCTGGGTTCGAGGGCTGGTGAGTGCAGTTGCCTGCGAACGATAAGCCTCGATGACCCAATTGATCGACTGGTTGTCGATCCAGGTCTCCCCTGCAGCGATCTTGCGCACGCACTTGACCAGCAAGTCGGGCGAGATCGACCGCGGAATGATGCCTCGAACACCGCGGCGATAGAGTTCGACGGTGTTGTTCTCATCATTCTGGGCAGACTGGACGATGATCTTGAGCTGTGGCGCGCGGCGCACCAGCTCAGGAATCGCATCGACCGTGCCCGCGATCAAATTGCCCTCGAGCAGAATCATGTCGGTTGGAAAGCGTTGGATCGCGCTATGAAGGCCGGCCAGAGTATCAACTTGGGCAATCACGCGGATATCGTCTTCGAGGGCAAAGATCTTCCGGATACCTACCCGGTAGATCGCCTGCGAGTCGGCAAGGACAATCCGAATCGCAGCGTTGTCTGCACCCTCGTCGGGTTCAAATGCACCGTCGACAGGACCGGCATCGGAAAATTCAGGCTTGGCAGATACCATAGGTTCAGAGACCAAAATAGCTTCAGTGACTAAAGTGATACTTATCAATTACTGCTGCGACGTGTGTCGTCTTTACTTCTTTTTTTACATCTGGTGTGCAGCGTACCACGCGGCCGGTGCAGTGCAATACAACATCGGTGGGTGTGCCCATAGCCTCGGCCGGCATCTTGATAGTGAAGCTGACTATACTGCCTACCACTAAAGAAGTGGCAAGCTCAAACAGGACGCCATTGGCGGAAATATTTTCCGTAACTGCCGGAAGATCCCCCGCTTCAGTGCAAATAGTAATCGGAACACAAAGGGGAAAGCGAACCGCAGCGCGAAGTTCGAGAGGACGTTCGGTTGCGACTGCGGTCGAGATATCCATGTCCCTGATGATAATCAGATCCTGCAAGGACGGGAATCCCCTAAAAAGGCCACCTTCTTCGTCCCATAGTACTAAAGTTACGCCCAGTGGTTCCTTCGGTTTCCCCCCTTCCTAGGGAATTCTCAGAAACGCACAGCCGGGCTGAACGAAAGAGACCTCCCGGCTGTGCGGCTCGCCGTTACTTGTGCCCTTACTTATATACTAAGTAGTAATCACACGAAAGTTGTAGCGGTCGGGCATCCCCAACAGTAACATCTGCATGATGCGCGACCCGCGCTCCAGGAGACTTACCGTGAAACTGACTCTTATCCGCGCTTTGACCGCCGCCGGCCTCCTTGCCCTGTCTACCTCCGCTCATGCCACCCCCATCATCCTTAGGTGGATATTCTGATTGGGACCAGACAAAAGCTTTCTCAGGCTCAGCCGTTCGGCTTTCCTCTCCGCGAACAGCGTTGAGACGGTGCGCAAGTCGGAACATATTTCCGTTATGCCACGGAAGCGGCCTTGGCGAAGCTGACGTTTTGGAGATATTCTGCATCCTGCAAGGTGCAATATGAGTCTCAAAGCGTTCTGGCCGATGTTCACTCTCTTGGGCTTGATAGCTGAGATTGCTCTGCTAGTCGTTCTCATTGCGCGCCGTCAATACAAAATTTTCCCTGTCTTCACCTTCTACATCGGCTTTGGTTTGCTTTACGACCTCGGCATTGGCGCGCTTATGATTGCTTCCCCCCATATGGCGCGGTACCTGGCGTTCGGATTATTGCCGCTACAATACCTGATTGAATTTGGCGTGCTTCTGGAAATCGCCTGGAATGTTCTCCGCCCGGTCCACATGTCGTTGCCTAGAGGAAGCATTCGAGTGTTTATTCTCGTGGTCACTCTGGCCTTGCTGTGTGGCGTTCTGCTCGCCTGGCACCTGGACCGGACAGGTAGGAGAGTGGAGGACTTCCGAGGTCCGCTCGACCTCACGGTTGGTTTATTGCGTATGCTCATTTTCGCGGCAACCGCCGGTTTCGCCCAATTATTGGGTATTGGTTGGAAAAATAAGGTGCTGCAGATCGCCACGGCCCTCTCCTTCTATAGCGCCGTGGATCTGGTCGTGAGTCTGGTACAGCGTTATACCGGCTCCTCACAGAATCTCGAGGACATTCGGGCGGTAGCTTTTACACTCGAACTGGGATTTTTAGTCTGGGCATTTACAACTAAAGAGGTACGACGGCGCGAATTCAGTCCACAAATGGAACAGTTTTTGGTTACACTTGCTGGGCGGGCAAAGCTCGCGCGTACGGCGCTGGTTCGGATGCAGGTGAAATAAGCACATGATCTTGCCATTGCTCCAGGTAATACTTACTGCTCTGCTGATTGCCTACGCTGCGTTCTGGCGCCGGCAGCAGACGAAGCGTCGTGACAAAAGCTGGAACGGGATCATCAGTCAATTGCGTGGCAATGACTGGGGTATCGAAGAGATCACCGAGCGCTTTCTTTACAAGAGCGAAGTTCAGGTGACCCCTAAAGATGTGTGGGAGCGCATTCAGGGCTGCAAAGGCCTTTGGGCCATGTATAAAAATTCCCCGGTTCTGGTTCAGTTGGCGGACTATGCTGCTGAGCATGGCCAAAACGTCGATGTCGAGATGCTCGAAGGGCTGCGCAGCGACGCTTTTCAAATCCGGGTTTGTGTGCTACTGGCTCTGGGGCAATATGTGTTCTCCGCGTCCTCCGTTGGAGCAGCGGTGAATGCCCATCGTGCAGTGGCAACCTACAGCGCCATGCTGGTCCGCCTCACGGCCTTTATCCAGGAATATTCGACCCCTCTCTTCCCCAGCTATCTGGATGCTGTCGCTTAAACAATCATCCGGGCTCTACGCTACCTCGAAACTTGCGCAATAAGCGCCATCCAGCGATACTTAGTTGTTGGGAAGCATGCGCCCAAAGCGGTAGTTTCGCCCGTTTGCCGCTGTCCCAAACCCACCTGGATTTAATTCCATTAGGGAAAAGTATCTGAAAGGATTTACGCCTGTGTTGATGATTCGTCTGGCTCGCTTCGGTGCAAGGAAGCAGCCGTATTACCGCGTAGTCGTGATTGAAAAGGACCGAGCCCGCAACGGCAGGTCGATCGAGGTCGTGGGCACCTATAACCCACGCACCAGCCCCGCCACTGTCGATTTGAAGCGTGAGCGCATCGATCACTGGACCAGTAACGGGGCGCAGCTCTCCGAACGCGTGGCCAAGCTGCTGGCTGCTTACCACCCGGCGCCTACCGCTGCCTAAAACGGCTCTGGACACAACCACTGCAAAAGCGGTTTAATGCTCGGTCATGAAGACACCCAGCCCTAGCCTGTTTCCGAAGTACTTCAGGCTGGCAGCAGATTGCTGAGACAATCCTGCACTGGGTGGTTCTTTTGAGGCCGTTCCGATGATGCAAGACACGAGTCATGACAGCATGCAGCAACTAGTGACAGAAATCGCCAAGGCCCTGGTTGACGACCCACAAGCAGTGGAAGTGCAGGCTGTAGCCAGGGACGAAAACACCGTACTCCGCCTGCGTGTCGCTTCCGCGGATGTCGGCAAAGTCATCGGCAAGCAGGGCCGCACTGCGCGCTCCATGCGCACCATTCTTAGCGCGGTGAGCATGAAGTTGCACCATCGGTACACGCTGGACATCCTCGAAGAGGATGAGGCCGCAAGGCCGGCCAGCTCTTAGCTTGCCCCGCGGGCCGCAGTTGATCCTCGCCAACCCATGACGTTCTCCCCTGAAACCTGGGTGTTGCTCGCCCACATCGTGCGCCCGCAAGGCCGTCACGGTGAGGTGCTGGCGGACATCTTTACCGACTTTCCCGAACACTTCGCCCAGCGCAAGCGGCTGTTTCTTCGTCCTCCGGCCAAGGGCCCTGCCGATGCCATGCGAGAAGTGAAGGTGGTCTCCCATTGGCTCCATAAGGGACGCGTGGTGCTGAAATTTGCCCAGGTGGACTCGATGGCCGAGGCGGAAAACCTGCGCGGTTTCGATCTGGTCATTCCCCGCGAAGAGCGCATGCCGCTTAGCGGCGATGCTGTCTATGTAAGCGACCTGCTGGGGGTCCGAGTGATCGATGTGAGCCGCGGCGGCTTCACCGACGCAGGCGAGATCACCGATGTGGAACCGGAAGGACCCGGCCCGGCCATGCTGGTCATACGCACTTTGGCCGGTGATGAACTGCTGATCCCTTTTGTCCGCGCCTACCTGAGGAAAATGGACATCGAAGGCAAACGGCTGGAGATGGATCTACCGGAGGGTCTGCTGGCCGTGCAAGCTCCTTCCCAGGACAAAGCAGAATAACCGCTATGCGCTTCGACATCGTCACCATCTTTCCCGGCCTGTTCGCGGGCATCTTCGAACATGGCGTGGTCAAGCGCGCGATCCAGGGCGGCTTGCTTGAGGTTGGCGTGCACGACCTGCGGGAATTCACGCATGACCGGCATCGCACCGTCGATGACCGCCCTTTTGGCGGCGGCGAGGGCATGGTGCTGAAAGCCGAACCCCTGGCCGAAGCAGTCGAGCACTTGGGGCTTGCACACAAACCGGATAGAACGGCCAAGGGACAAACGGTCATCCTGCTTTCTGCGCAAGGAAAGAGATATTCCCAAGCCATGGCGCGAGAGCTGGCCCAGAATGACCGGGTGGTGCTTCTGTGCGGGCGATATGAAGGGGTCGACGAGCGGGTCAGCGAACTGATCGCAGACCAGGAGCTTTCGATAGGAGATTATGTGCTCTCCGGGGGAGAACTAGCGGCGGCAGTCGTGCTCGACACCACCATGCGCCTCCTCCCCGGAGTGCTGGGCAACCAGGCTTCTTCGGAATACGAAAGCTTCGGCTTGGCCGACGGACTGCTCGAAAATAAGCTGGGCGAAGGCGTGAGCTCGACCCATGGCGCCGGTGGACTCCTGGACTATCCTCACTACACTCGTCCGGCGGAATTTCGCGGACTGTCCGTGCCCGAAGTATTGAGCAGCGGTAACCATGAGCAGATTCGCCGCTGGCGGCGGGAGCAAGCACTCAAGAAAACGCTGCGCAACCGGCCGGATCTGCTTGAGGGCGCAGCCTTAAGCGCGGAGGATCGCAGCTATCTGCGCACTCTTGAACAGCGCACTGAGGGCGCGCAAAGCAAAGATTCCGTGTAAACTAAGAACTTCGACGTAACCGCGCTTTTTCATCGCGATCAGGAAGCAACTATGTCTATTCATCCAGTTATGCAGCGTCTTGCCGACAAGCTTCGGCGCACCGACCTGCCCGAGTTCGTGCCCGGCGATACGGTACGGGTGCAAGTCAAGATCAAAGAAGGCGATAAAGAACGCCTGCAGGCATTCGAAGGCATTGTGATTGCGCTCAAGAATGGAGCCCAAGGCAGCTTCACGGTGCGTAAGATGAGCTTCGGCCAGGGCGTCGAGCGCATCTTCCCCTTCAACTCCAAGGTGGTCGACAAGGTGGAGAAGGTGCGGTCCGCACGGGTCCGCCGCTCCAAGCTGTTTTACCTCCGCGGCCTGCGGGGCAAGGCGGCTCGCCTGAAAGAAGTGGAACGCAAGTAGACTTTTATAACCGTCACAAACACGCCCCGGTGGCCTCGCTTCCGGGGCGTTGCTTTGTCGATTCCTCTTTGGATTTTTTTATCGGGAGTTGTGGGAAACGCGGGCGTAACCCTCCGCCCACTTCTCAGGATGATCTACACTCGATTTTTAGAGATCCAAGAGTGGCTATAGAACAACTCATCCCGGCAAAAACTTCGCTCAGGAAGTACCGTACCGCTCAACCCTTACCTGCACCAGGCCCCACTGAGACAGTGCTCGTAGATCCTGAAGCGCTGGAGCGAGAACTTTCCCCGGCAGCGCGCAAGATGCGCATGCTCAAGTCACTGGTCTGCGGAAACCGCTACGAGCGCGCCGCGCGCGCAAGTGGAGCGAAGGTGGTTGCCGGCGTCGATGAAGTCGGCCGTGGCGCCCTATTTGGCCCAGTCGTAGCTGCCGCGGTAATTCTCCCCGAGGGCTGCCGCATTCCAGGACTGCGTGACTCCAAGCAACTCATCCGCGAAGAACGTGAGCGTCTGGCGTGCATCATCGAGCGCAAAGCGTTAGCGATTGCAATTGAGGAAGTCGATTCCGAAACCATCGATCGCATCAATATCTACCAGGCCACGCGTGTGGCCATGACCGCTGCGGTCTGCCGCCTGGCCCCGGTCCCCGATCATCTGCTGGTCGATGCCCTGCGCCTGGACCTTGCCTGCGCCCAGACCAGCATCATCTATGGCGACTCGCTGAGTGTCTCCATCGCGGCTGCTTCGGTGATTGCCAAGGTCTACCGCGATGACCGTATGCGCCAACTCGACCGCGACTACCCGGTGTACGGTCTCGCATCTCACAAGGGCTACAGCACGCCAGAGCACAAGCAGGCGCTTCTGGCGCATGGGCCGACCCCACTGCATCGCCGCAGCTTTCGCCCGGTCGCCGAAAACTGCCTGCCCTGGGACTAACCACAATTCCGCCACCCAAGGCCAGTCCCGTAGGAGTCTGTGTCGTAACAGCGTCCAAAGGAAATCGGACGGGTGCCCCTCGTTCGCCTCAGCGTACGTGGGCCGAAAACTCCTCAGAGCGTGTGTGAAAACCAGAATTTGCGAATTTAGTCCCGCAGAGCCTGCCCTGAGCTTGGAAATGGAGCTCACACACACGCTCTTCAGCCCCTGCGCTTTTAGCCCAAGCTGGTTTTGTCGAGACGAAAAACACCCGATTCAGTCCCGAAGGGACGGCTGAAAAACCTTTACCCCCTTCCATCTACACTGTCCAAGCAGGAGGACCAACTTGCCACTACGGCTGATGTGTTTCACCGCCCACCCCGACGACGAGTGCGGCGCTTTTGGCGGTGCGTTGATGATGGCCCACCAGCGGGGCGTGGAAACCAGCGTGGTCTGCCTGACCGAAGGGCGCGCCGGATCGCACCGCGGCAACGCGCGCAATGACGACGAACTAGCCCAACTCCGGCGCCAGGAATTCGCCGCGGCCTTGCGCGTACTGGGCGTCGCCGGCGGCGAGGTTCTCGCTTACCCCGATGGCGGCCTCCTGCGCCAGGACTTTGCCGCAGTCACAACCGTTCTGGTCGAACGCATCCGCCGCTTTCGCCCTCATGTCGTGCTGACTTTCGGAGGAGACGGCAACGTAAACCTGCACCCGGACCACACTATGGTCTCGTTTTTCTCGACCGCGGCCTTTCATTGGGCAGGCCGCACCAACTTTGCTCCAGAACAACTGGCAGCTGGGCTGCTTCCCTTCCGCGCGCAAAAACTCTACTACGCTGCGGCCCCCTTCCTGGCAAACCCAGACCCGGACGAGGCACGAAAAATCACACTCATGCCAGCCTCGCTTGTCCTCGCATCGAGTGATATGAAAGCGAAAAAATTAGAGGCCTTCATGCAACACAAAACCCAGGCCGGGATGTTCGCCAGGGTCAAGCTCGCCTTCGCCGAGACCGGGGACGAGGAAAAATACCTGCTGGCCGCAACGCGGGGCCTTCCCACGTCTCCCATGGAAACAGACATGTTCGCGGGGATCGAAGAATAATCTAGCTTGCCGTGACGACGCCCGCTTGCCTGATGACCCTCTGACGGACCGACCAGGCGACGCGAGCCAGCAGAAGTACAGCCAACACCAGCGTGATGGTAATCGGCGTACGAACCCCGCTCTTGACGATCCACCAATAATGAATGACCCCGGAGATCGCGGAGACATACGCGAGGCGATGCAGGGCCTGCCAGCGTTTGCCCCCTAATTTCCGGATCGACCAGTTCGTGGAGGTAGCGGCAAGAGGAAACAACAGCAGCCACGCAGTCATGCCCGCCATGATGTAGCGCCGCTTGCCAATGTCATCGATCATCGCTGCAACATTAAAGCCGGAATAAAGCCACAGATACGTGAGCAGGTGCAGGCAGCCGTAAAAGAAAGCAAACAACCCCAGCAACCGGCGAAACCGTACCAGCCAGGCGAGTCGCGGAGAGAGTCTGCGCAGCGGAGTGACAGCGAGCGAGATAACCAGCAGCCGAAGCGTAGCGAAGCCAGTCGCGTGAGTGACAGTTGCCGTGGGATCCGGTCCAAGATCGTTCGTGAATCCGCGGTACACCAGTAACGCGAGCGGAGCCAGGCAGACAAGCCAGACCGCGACTTTGAGGGCAACGATAGTGCGCTTATTCATGCGAAGGACCTTTGCTGCCCCATGGAACGTTAGAAGTTCTTCTTCAAATCCATGCCGTTGTAGAGGCTGGCAACCTGGTCTCCGTAACCGTTGAACATAAGCGTAGGTTGGCGCTGACTGAAGATAGGCGCGCCGATGCGGCGTTCACTCTTCTGGCTCCATCGGGGATGGTCGACGTTCGGATTTACGTTGGAATAGAAGCCATATTCGCGGGGCGCCATATCATTCCACGCAGTGGACGGCTGGTCCGCCGTGAAGTGTATCTTTACGATCGATTTTGCCGACTTGAAACCATACTTCCAGGGGATGACGACGCGCACCGGAGCGCCATCCTGGTTGGGCAACACTTCCCCGTACAGTCCAAAGGTGAGCAGCGTAAGCGGGTGCATGGCCTCATCCATCCGCAGCCCCTCTGAGTAGGGCCAGTTCAAATTGATCTCCCTCAGCCCCGGCATCACGCTCGCATCCTCGAGCGTAAGAAACTGCACATACTTGGCCTTGGGCAGAGGCTCGGCCCAGTTGATCAACTCTGAAAGCGAATATCCGGCCCAGGGGATCACCATGCTCCAGGCTTCCACGCACCGATGGCGATAAACCCGTTCCTCGATCGGCTTAAAGCTCAGCAGCTCTTCTATGCTGACGGTCTTCTTCTGCTTCACCAGCCCATCGACGGTGACCTTCCAGGGGCGAGTCCTCATCTTGCCCGCATTCTGCGCTGGATTGTCCTTCTCCACCCCAAACTCGTAGAAATTGTTGTAGGAGGTGATGTCTTTGTAGGAAGTGAGTGTCAACCCACTGGTAGAAAGCGGGCTCTTGACCGTCTGCAGTTTGGTCGCATCCGCCATGCTTTGACGCGGGTCGAGCAATCCCGCCACCCCAAGGGCGGCTGCGCCGGCCATAAAGGTCCGGCGATTGAGATAGGCACTTTTGGGAGTGATTTCTGAGTATGGAATTTCCTTTGTTTTTTTAATTAACATAATTCCCCGGCAGTATGACGCTTGTCCCCGGCTACAGGTTACGCGGGTGCGCGTAATCCTCTTAATACAATGAAAGGCGTGGCGAACCCACGCGAATACTACATCTCATCATGAGAACGCTTCAAGGAGACCCATGGATCGCACGCAGGACACAACTTTGAGCGGAGTCGACCGTGACCGCCTGCACCAGGCAGCGGAGATGCTGCTGGAAGCAAGGCGTACCGTAAAGCCAATCGACGACTTGCCGCCAGGGATTGCCCCCAGGACGCTGGAAGAGGCCTATTACGTGCAGGATCTGATGCTCAAGGCCATCGGGAAGGCTGGCGGGTGGAAGGTGGGCGCGATGAGCCCGGACGGCACACCCTTTTATGCCCCTATGCCCGTGGACGGCTTCACGACAAGCGGGGAGCGGATTGCTAGGGAATACCGCAGGTTGCGCGGCGTCGAAGCGGAGATTGCCTTCCTGATGGGCAAGGATCTGCCGCCACGCGCGACTCCGTACTCGCGGGCCGAACTGGTCGATGCCATCGCCAGCTGTCACCCGGCGATCGAATTGCTCGAATCTGGCCTGCTTGACCCGGACGCTGTGGATCGGCTGACGGCGATCGCGGATCTGCAGTCAAATGGCGGGTTCATTTCCGGCTCCCCCGTAGAGGGCTGGGAAGACTTTGACTTCGCCAATGAGAGCGCGCAAATGAATGTGGATGGCTTTGTGCGCGTGGCCAACGGCAAGAATGCTGCTGGAGGCGATTTGCTGCGTCTGGTCCTATGGCTGGCCAACGAGGCCCAGAGCCGCACGGGAGGCTTGCTGGCCGGGCAATGGATCACCACCGGAAGCTGGACGGGGAAGATTATGGCTGACAGCGGTTCCGTAGCCCTGGCTCGCTTCCTCCAATTCGGCGAAGTCACCGTCCGGTTCGATTGAAGCGGCACACGCTGCGGAAACGTCATTTCCGAGGACAGGGAAAGGTAGGTAGGCGCTAAAGAGGCTGTGAGAACCCAACGATTGCAAAATGAGTCCCACAGGGACGGCTGACCTTAGCCCAGGACGCCAGTCCTGGGTTGGATTTGAAAGGACGACCAGTCCCGCAGGAAGCCGTGCCCTTCGTACAGAGACTTTTCCCCAACCTGTAAAAGCCGTACGCTCACTTCAACGACCCGGTTCGGCGCATGCGGGGTCTTCCAGTCTGCCATAGGCAACCCAGGCCTGGCTCTGCCTCTTTTTGGGCAGGCCGCCCTCTCAACCCTCCCCGCCAAGAGCGCGACACACTCAAAACAAAGGCCTTGTTCCCCGTCTTCCAAAGAAGGAAGACGGCTCTTTCTTCTGTTTTTCACGGCAAATTCTTCAGATGTTCATGGGCAACTGCGAACCTCACAGGAGCAAAACGGTCTTCGTGCGGCATTATCTTCCCGGTCGCGGGAAGACCTCCGCTTCAGTTTTGCCAATACTTCCCTGCACTCATCGTAATCGCGATTAAACGGCAAAGAGAGGCTAAATGAAGAACCAACTGACGACGCTGGCAACACTGGCGCTTGTCTCGGCACTGTCCGCCGGGATGGCACAGACGACCGCGTCTGGTACCACGAGTACAACAAGCCATAAGCGCACGACCGCCCGCAAGGCTCCAGTGCCCAAAAAGCCTTCGGTCGAGAGCCAAATCCAATCGCTGCGGGAAGACATGCAAACCCAGATTCAGCAGTTGAAGCAACAGCTGAGCGATCGCGATCAGCAATTGCAACAGGCGCAGCAGGCTGCTGCTGCCGCCCAAGCAACGGCCACCCAGGCTCAGCAACAAGCTGCACAGCAGTCGTCAACCCTGACTGAGAACACCCAGGCGGTCAGCAATCTGCAGGGTGCTGTCACGGACCTGAAGACCAACAATGTTTCGTTGGCCTCCACCGTTCAGGAAGAGCAGGCAAAAGTAGAAAAGCAGATTAATTTCCCCGAATCCATTCACTACAAGGGCGTTACGCTCTCCCCAACCGGCAGCTTCCTGGCGGCAGAAACGGTGTGGCGGCAACGCGCTACCGGTGGCGATATCAACACCCAATTCACCGGAATTCCGCTGAACGCCTCGGACGCAGGCCATTACTCAGAGTTTTATGGATCAGGCCGCCAGTCACGCATCGCCTTGCTAGCGAGTGGAAAGGCAAGTCCCGACCTCGGAGTGGCCGGATACTACGAGGCTGATTGGTTGAGCGCCGGCGTAACCTCGAACAATAACGAGAGCAACAGCTATACCATGCGGCAGCGGCAACTTTGGGCGCAGGCGCACTGGGGCAGTCTGACCTTCACCGGCGGCCAGATGTGGTCGTTGGCGACAGAAACCAACAAACTGACGCAAAACAAGTCCGAAATCCTTCCCCAGTCCATCGATTCGCAGTACGTTGCCGGCTTCGTCTGGGAACGGCAGTATGGCTTCCGCGTGAGCAAGGATTTTGGCCAGAACATGTCGATCGCAGTCGCCGCCGAAAATCCGCAGGCTCTCGCTCCGGTGGGGCATAATCTGCCTACGAATCTCGTCCTCGGTCAGGCCGGCAACGCCGGCGGTCTGTACAACTCGGCCGGTACGTCCGCGGGCGCCAACGTAGCTAACTACACCTCCAACGTGGCTCCAGACATGCTCGCCAAAATTGTTTACGAGTCGCCCAGCTGGGGCCACTATGAACTCTTTGGCATCGCCCGCTTTTTCCGGGCACGCATCTATCCCAACGCCGGCGCCACCCCTCCCTCGTCTGTCGGTGCGTATAACGACACCACCACGGGTGGAGGTATCGGCGGAAGTCTTCGCGTGCCGACCTTCCACAAGCACCTGGACGTTGGCTTGAAAGGCCTTTGGGGTGATGGCACGGGGCGTTACGGCAGCAGCACCATCGCTGACCTGACCCTTCGCCCGGATGCCCAGCTGGCTCTGATCCACAACTTCGACGCCATCGGTACCCTGGACTTCCATGTGACCCCTCGGCTCGATGTCTACGCTAACTATGGTGGGGACTACGTGGGCCGCCGTTACTTTCTGACCAGCCCAACCAAGGCAGTCGGGTATGGCTCCTACCTCAACGTCCAAACCGGTTGCAATACCGAACCTGTTCCGGGCACCACCGTTACCGGCTTCACGCCGGCGTCGCCATCCACCAATTGCACCGCCGACACCAAGGACGTGCAGGAATTCACCGCGGGCTACTGGTACAACATCTACAGTGGACCAGCGGGACGTCTCCGCCAGGGGCTCCAGTATGCCTACTTCCAGCGCAACATCTGGTCAGGTGTCGGGATCGCGCCCAAGGCCACCGACAACATGTTCTGGACCTCCTTCCGCTACTACTTGCCGTAAAGCGCAAACCAGCTGCAACGCAAAAAGGGCACTCACACCGGGTGCCCTTTTCGCTGCCCGCAGCCTGACTTACACTGAGTCATGCCAAAACCCATCGTTGGCCTGCATCACGTAACAGCGATTGCTTCCGACCCGCAGCGCAATCTTGACTTCTATACCGAGGTGCTGGGGCTTCGTTTCGTCAAGCGCACCATCAACTTTGACGATCCCGGAACCTACCACTTCTACTTTGGCGATGATGCCGGCTCGCCGGGAACCATCCTCACTTTCTTTCCTTGGCCCCATGCCACCCGCGGCAGCCTGGGCGTAGGAGAAACCTCCGCCACGGCGTTCAGTGTTCCCCACCGATCGCTCGAGTTTTGGGAGAATCGTTTGCTGGGCGCCGGCGTCCCCGTTGAGCGCACGGGCGAACGGTTTCAGGAGGAAGTACTCACCTTTGCTGATCCCGATGGCATGCGGCTCGAGATCGTGGGCCACGCGGACGCGGGCGAGGCAAAAGCCCCACGCACCAGCGACGTCCCAACCGAAAACGCAATTCGTGGCTTCTTCGGCGTAACCCTTTGTGAGGGCGGCTACGAGAAGACGGTAGCCGTGCTCGGCACCATGGGCTTCCACAAAATCGGTGAGCAGGGTACCCGATTTCGGTTTGCCGCGGAAGGCAGCGCGCTGGGCAATCACATCGACGTGCTGGTTCAACCCCAGCTCACCTACGGCCGCATGGGCGCCGGCAGCGTTCACCATATTGCCTTTCGTGCAGCCGACGATGCCGCGCAGCTTGAGTGGCGTGCAGTACTGGTGGCGAGTTCTTTGGATGTGACACCGGTACTCGACCGCACCTACTTTCACTCGATTTACTTTCGTGAGCCGGGTGGTGTGTTGTTCGAGCTGGCTACCGATCCGCCAGGCTTTGCCCTCGACGAGCCCATCGAATCTCTGGGTGAGGGGCTTAAGCTCCCTCCCTGGCTGGAACACCAGCGCTCTCGGGTTGAACGCATGTTGCCGCCCATTACACTGCATACTCACAAATAGATTGGAGACCTCCCTGGTGAGTGATCCCCATCGCGATCAGCCGGTACTGACCGTCGGAGCAGAGCTCACCCAGGCAACCGCCGCCGTTATTCTTTTGCATGGCCGCGGAGCCTCGGCGGAAGACATACTTGGTCTGGCAACCGGGATGTACGACGAGCGCTTCGCCTATCTCGCCCCGCAGGCGGCGGGAAACGCCTGGTATCCCTATTCGTTCATGGCGCCGATTGAGAAGAACGAGCCCTGGCTTTCTTCCGCGCTGGCCAAGGTGGGGACGATCGTGCAACAAGCCGTGGCTGCCGGTTTATCGCGCGATCGCATATTTGTGTGCGGCTTCTCCCAGGGCGCCTGCCTGTCGAGCGAGTTCGTGGCCAGAAACCCCGCGCGGTATGGTGCGCTGATCGCCTTCACCGGCGGGTTAATCGGACCGCCGGACGCAGACCTGCATCACAAAGGCGATCTGGGGGGAATGCCCGCACTGTTTAGTTCGGGAGATCCCGATCCGCACGTGCCCTGGACCCGCGTGCTGGAGTCCGCGAAGCAATTCACCGCCATGGGCGCGGCAGTAAAGACCCAACATTACCCAGGTCGTCCGCACACCGTCCTGCCCCAGGAAATCAAATCCGCCCGCGACCTGATCTTCGGAAATCTCTGAGTCGTCCGCAACACCGTCTTCACAAGACCGGGTGCCCCAGCCTGCCCCGGCTGTCCCGGCTCGCCGTGGAGCTTGCCGTGGGGTCTCGCGTTTGAGACCTGGGATCCTCCTGGCAGAGGTTAATTTCATCCCTTGTTATGTCCCCAGGTGAGCCAGTAATCTCCCCGCTCCCCCATTCCGCAACGTGTATAACCAAAATACCGATTCCCGACCGGAGAAGAAATTTGGCCAAGCCCGCGCTTCCCCTCCTCTTCCTTCTCTTTCCAACACTGCTCCTTGGCCAGTCCGGCGCGCTACCCGATGTCGCGCCGGTGCAGGCGCAACATGCCATGGTGGTCAGCATTCACCACGACGCCAGTGATGCCGGACTAAAGATCCTGCAGGCGGGGGGCAACGCCGTGGACGCCGCAGTTGCCGTGGGCTTTGCCCTGGCGGTCGTCTATCCCTACGCAGGCAATCTCGGCGGTGGCGGCTTCATGATGCTGCGCATGGCCAGTGGTGAGTCACACTTCCTCGACTTCCGCGAAGAGGCGCCCTTGGGTGCCACCGCTAACATGTATCTCGACAGCAGTGGCAAGATCATTCCCGAAGCATCGACTATTGGCTATCTGGCTGTCGGGGTGCCGGGCACCGTCGCTGGGTTGATCGAAGCGCAGCGAAAATTCGGCAAGCTCTCGTTGCAGCAGGTCATGGCGCCGGCCATTCACTTTGCCGAGCAAGGCTATGTGCTCAGCGCGGAGGAAGCAGCCATCCTTCATAATCCTGTGCTGACCCGGTTTCCGGATTCGCGACGCATCTTTCAACGGAATGGAAATTTCTATCAAGCGGGAGAGACCTTCCGTCAGCCGGAGTTGGCGCGGACGCTGACCCGGATCGAGAAAGATCCGCGTAGCTTTTACCATGGCGCCCTGGCGAGCGCACTCGCGCAGGCGATCCAGAAGCACGGCGGCCTGGTTACCAAAAAAGATCTGGAGATTTACCAGGTAAAAGATCGCACGCCGCTCACCGGTACCTATCGCCAGTACGAAATCGTAGCCCCGCCCCCGCCCTCATCTGGCGGCATTGCGTTGCTGGAAATGCTCAACATCCTGGAAGGATTTGATCTGGCTTCGCTCGGTGATCGTACGCCTCAATCCATGCACCTGATCATTGAGGCCTTCCGGCGGGCTTTCAACGACCGCACTTCGTTTCTGGGCGATCCTGATTTTCAGTCCATGCCGACCGCACAGCTTATGGACAAGAGCTACGCTGCGGCATGGCGTAAGAGCATCAGCATGACAGCCGCGACGCCATCGAGTTCCCTTACCCGTCCCCCGGGCTACATCCCAGCGGAATCGAAGCAGACTACTCACTATTCCGTCGTGGACGACGCGGGGGATGCAGTGTCGGTTACCTATACCCTGAACAATTCCTTTGGTTCGGGAGCCACTGCGGAAGGGTTGGGATTCCTGCTCAATGACGAAATGGACGACTTCACCTCGAAGATCGGCGCGCCGAATATGTTTGGGCTGATTCAGGGTTCGGCCAATGCCATTGCTCCCATGAAGCGTCCCTTGTCCAGCATGACGCCGATCATCGTGCTTGAGAACCACAAAGTCCGTTTTGTCATCGGCTCTCCTGGTGGACCCCGCATCATCACCACGGTTGCCAACATTTTTCTGAGCGCTTCAGATGGAGGTTTGAATATTCAACGGGCGGTGGATGCCCCGCGTTTTCACCAGCAATACCTCCCTGATGTTGTTTACGTGGAGCCAGGCTTTCCGCCTGCGACCCTGAGCGCCCTCCGGGGTATGGGTTACACCATCAAGGGTGGCGACCCCGGGGATCATTACTGGAGTGACGGGGAATGCATAGCCATCGACCCAAAAACCGGGATGATCGAGGGTGGTCAGGACAAGCGTCATACGTTTGGAAAAGCGGCAGGTTACTGATATATCAATTGCCAAAACGGCGCCCGGACGAGGTCCGAGGGGGGCTTAAGGCGCTTATGGCGCACACTTTTTTCGGGCTTTGCTCCTTTCGCGCACTTTCTGACCGTGTGCCCTCTCTCACCCGGGATTCTCAACCGGGCCTTCGACCCGGTAGAGTAATAAATCATGCAGGTACACTTTGCATTCGGTCAGAACGGTTTGGACGTTACATTACCTACCGGCCCCAATTACGAATTGATTGAGAGCCGCTCCGCATCTGCTTTGCCCGATGTAACCGCGGCGCTCGACCGGGCCCTTGACCACCCCATCGGCAGCAAGCCGTTATCCGCCCTGGCGGCCGGCAAGAAGACTGCAGCCATCTCGGTTTGCGACATCACCCGGCCCGCCCCGAACTGGCTGACCCTCCCTCCTCTGCTCCGGCGCCTGCACGATGCAGGCATCCCGGTCGAGGGCATCACGATCCTCATCGCCACCGGGCTGCACCGCGAAGCCACCCCAGATGAGATCAAAGCCATATTGGGCGAAGAGATCGCGGCCAGGTACCGCATCGTGAATCATGATGCGCGAGCGCTTTCCCAACATCGCTGGCTGGGAGAAACACAGCGCGGTATCCCGGTCTACATTGACGAATGCTTCATGGCGGCCGAACTGCACATCACCCTCGGTTTTATCGAGCAGCACCTGATGCTTGGGTTTTCCGGGGGCCGCAAGCTGGTGGCTCCAGGCTTGGCGGCGCAGGAAACCATCAAGGTCATTCACTCCCCCAAGTTCATGCGGGAGCCGCTCGCCATTGAAGGATCAATTGCCAACAACCCGCTGCATGCGCAGCTGCTGGAAATCGCCCGCATGGCGGGGCACGACTTCATTCTCGACGTAACCCTGACCCAGAGCCGCGAAGTCTCGGGCATCTTTGCCGGCGATCCGGTCGAGGCGCATGCTGCCGGGGTCCAGTTTCTGCGCACCACTTCGCTGGAGCGGCTCACCGGATTGGCGGACGCCGTCATCACCAGCGCCGCCGGCCATCCCCTGGACCTGACGTTTTACCAGACCATCAAGGGGCTCACCGCCGCCCAACACATCGTGAAGCCTGGAGGAAGGATCCTGATCCTGGGCGAATGCGCCGAGGGTGTGGGCTCTCCTGAGTTTGCCGGGAAGGTAGAGCGATTCACCAGCTACGACAGCTTCCTGGATGAGATTGGCAGCGCGGATGTCGAGATCGATCAATGGCAACTGGAGAAGTTGGCCCTTGCTGGACAGAAGTATGAGCTCTTCTTTTACATGCCCGGCATCGCCAACGAAAAGCTCGGGAATCTGGCCTCCCGTGCTTTTCGGAGCCCGAAGGCGGCAGTTGCCGCTGTTCTCGATGGTCTGCCGCCCGGAGCCCGCGTAGCGCTGGTGCCGGAAGGCCCGTACGTATTTGCCCGGGTTCCAGACCAGGCCCAGGCAGTCCTCGTGTAAATCGAGGGGCCGTCAATTATCATCAATGTCGTGACCTGCGAGATGCGAAAGTGGCGAAATTGGCAGACGCACCAGACTTAGGATCTGTTTTTGCCGATTGCAGGGTGTCGCACGGAATTGCACTTTCTTTTATTTTCAATAACTTAGAGTATGTTAAATTGCAGCAGGTTGCACTCGATTGCACCAAAATCCAAAGCAAACGGACACCAAAGCGGACACCAAATTAGTGCCTATATTCGTTCCCTTCCCTCAACCAAAGGGTTCGAACCCGCGACCTCCTGGGGTGACAGCGAAATTCAAAACGCGTCCTTTTCGGATCCAGGTGTAACGGATGGCCCTTTTCTGCGTCCTGAAACACGCTGAGGAGCCTTGGTTGCATTCTTAACGATCCCATGAACTCGGCCCTCACATCTTTATGGGGGATGCTGGCACGGGACTGATCCGGATCGCCGACGGGATCCCAAAGCAGCTGGGCGCATTCTCCCCATGACTCCGGATGTACGGTCGGTTCCAAAAAGCCGACATAAAAATCAACCGCTTCCTGCTGACGGTCCGGTGTTCCACGCACGTTCGACCCAAGGGCATGTAACTGGTGAAGGGATGAAGGATCAACTTATCCGTGCGCTGAGCTTCCGCCGCAAGTCGCATCCTCCCCGTGGCGGGGAGAAGCTCTGCGAATCAAAAAAATGGACTCTTAAAAACAGAATTCAAGTCAAAACTGACACTTTCGTTCGTGGACCTAGTCGGGCAGGTGACGGCGCGGGGCTTGGCCGCACGCCACGGTGCATCCGATTTCCTTTGAAATCGAGGGATTGACGGTAGGTGAAAAGCGATGGGGTGGAATATGAACGGGCCGGAATGCGGAGATCAGGCACTATATTCACCGCATGATACGCGTCGTTTGTGCTTGCCATTTGCGGTGAATAAGGACTAGGTTCGATGCACATGATGCGGCGAATAGAATCCTATATCCACGACCTCAAGGACTGGCCCCGGTTTCGCTGGGAACAGCAACGCTTGTCCGAACCCCTCGCCGATGTGCGGTACCGACAGGGACTCCTCGTCGGTCAAATGAAGGCGCTCGGCTTCCAACTCCAAACCGAAGCGGTTCTGCAAACGTTGACGGAAGATGTGTTGAAGTCAAGCGAGATCGAGGGCGAGCACCTCGACCGCGAGCAGGTACGCTCCTCGATTGCGCGGCGCCTCGGAATCGACATCGGTGGTTTGACGACGGCCGACCGGCATGTTGAGGGTGTTGTTGAAATGATGCTCGATGCCACACAACACTATGGAAAGCTGCTGACTTCGGAAAGGCTATTCGCCTGGCACGCAGCGTTGTTTCCGACCGGACGCAGCGGCATGTCTAAAATCAAGGTTGGCGCCTGGCGTGATGACAAGACTGGACCGATGCAGGTCATATCTGGCGCGATCGGGAAGCAACGCGTTCACTATGAAGCGCCGGTCGCCCGACGGCTCAGGGTCGAGATGAAGGGCTTTCTCGACTGGTTCAACAAGGCGGATTCGAGTGATCTCGTTCTGAAAGCCGGGATCGCGCATTTGTGGTTTGTGACCATCCATCCGTTCGACGACGGAAACGGACGTATTGCGAGGGCCATCGCGGATATGGTGCTGGCGCGTTCGGAGCAAAGCGCGCAACGCTTCTACAGTATGTCAGCGCAGATCCGGCACGAGCGTAAAGCCTACTATGCGATCCTCGAAGCAACCCAGAAAGGCAATCTTGATATTACAGACTGGCTCGGATGGTTTCTGGATTGTCTCGGCCGCTCCATCGAGAGTGCTGAGATCACGCTGGCGGCGGTTCTCAAAAAGGCCCGTTTTTGGGACAAATTGTCGGGAACAGGCTTCAACGATCGGCAACGTCGGATCGTCAACCAGCTTCTCAACGGCTTTGAAGGCAAGCTGACGTCATCGAAATGGGCAAAGCTCGCCAAGTGCTCGCAGGACACGGCCCTCCGAGATATCGAGGATCTGGTGCAAAAGGGCGTCTTGAGGAAGGACGCGGCGGGAGGCCGGAGCACCTCCTACTCCATCGCTGCGAATTGAGCCAGCCACTCTGCTACGCTCCCGGCTTGCAATGAGCTCATCAAGAACGCGGCCGTATAGTGCCCCTCTGTAAGCTTTTTAGAACAGCCGAGCCAGCGGTTTAGCTCGCGCAGCTGGAACGCCACAGGCTTGGTGAGGCGATGTTGCGACAAAACCCCCTCATCGGAAGTTTGGCACAGATGGCAGAACACAGCGGCGTGAACCGCTAGGCGGCGATTTGACGATTTGCTGAACAGTTTGCGGTATCCGAGCGGATCGGTAACGAAAACGCCCATGTCGCAAGGAACGATCCTCGGTTGATCCAACGGGGCAATACAGCCCTCGCTGACAGCGAGACGATCTGAGTCTACTCGATCTCATAGCCGGCCTCTATCTTGACAACAAAATGGTGGATGAAACTTTCTCTGTCTCATCCACCTGGAACCCGGCGATTACTCGTCACCGGCTCCGTCTGCTGGATCACCAGGGGTCTCGATCTTGGAGAGCCACTTCATGCTGGTGGCATGGACTTCGGCTATGCGGTGTTTGAACGTAGTGCCCTCAACCTCGTCTTCGACCTCGCGATACCGCAAAGTGCCTTCAAGCGTAATGAGCTGCCCCTTCTGGAGCGTTTTGGCGAACTCCGAGAGATTCCTCCAGGCATAGACGCGATGCCATTCGGTCCGGTTTTCGGAGTTACCTTTGTCGTTCTTCCAGCTTTCCTGGGTTGCGATGTTGAGGACGACGTACTGGCGGCTGTTCTGAGCGGTTTTGGCTTCTGCGTTCTGTCCGAGGCGGCCGATGAGGATGACCCTGTTGAACATGGTGTTTGGCTCCAATTCTTTTGGTTTGTCCGCTGGATGCGGTACATGCTTGCCCGAAGGGTGTGCCGTCGCGACCCACTCCCAAGGCGACTGGACAGAATCTGCGGAAGGGGACCCAGACTCGCTATGGGGCAGGAGTCCGCACCTCGCAGAGGCGCGTAGCGGATTTTGGAAAGGAGAGCGTGCGTCCGAAGGGCGGGGGTGCTTTGAGCGCGGCACGCTGAACGCAGATAGAACGGCAAACCGGAAGGAGCCGCCCTCTTCAACAGTTTTCCCTCATGGTGCGAGTACCAAAAGCCAGCTCAGCAACTCGAAGAGTCAATCACAATACAAAAGGAAGAACGGCAACGGGAATTGAAGCACCGATGCTTATCGCTCGGCCCATCTCCTGGCCTTCTCCATAGTTCTTCGGATGTAGGCAGCCCTCTTTGAAGTGCTGGGATCGCGGGATAGATAGTCGTCTTCAAGGGCGCGTTCGATACGGTTCTCGGTCATGCCATTTGCATAAGCGGCGACACAGAAAGCGATGTCAGCGGCGGCAGGCCTGTCCTGGTACTTGGTTGAGGTTCGGAATCGCTCAAGAGATAGGTTTTGTCCCCTATGGGGAGAAAGAGAACTCTGTAGCCGTCGTGCTTCTTGCTGCTGCTCTCGTGCCTCGTAGAGCTTCGTGATCTCCCGCTGGAATGCCTCGGCAACGGAGTATTGCTGCCCGGTGTGGCTGCGGAGCCGAACGAAAGGGAAGAAACCATCCGCCTTGCGATACTTGGGTTTGCAGTTGGTGAAGCCGGGGAGTCGCCCGAACCGCCTCCAGTCCGCCGCGCTTGGATCGGCATCGTAGCGACCTGCCAACGTCTGCGCGACGAATGTTCCGATTAGCTTTGGAAAAACCATCGAGTGCTTGAGCCAGGCCTGAAAGTTGCCAGCGCTGGTCT
This sequence comes from uncultured Acidobacteriaceae bacterium, assembly GCA_963830325.1. Taxonomy (GTDB): domain Bacteria; phylum Acidobacteriota; class Terriglobia; order Terriglobales; family Acidobacteriaceae; genus PALSA-350. The sequence continues at coordinate 12,970 of CAWHMV010000013.1, read as the reverse complement.
CAACCACCGCACACGGCTTGAAACCATCCGCCGACAATTTCTCTAGAGAAACCTCGTTGAGGTCGTCGAGGACGGTAAAGCGATGTTCGCCCGATGGCCGGATGTAGATATGCGCGCCGCGAACGTTGCGGTACTTGAGCAGCGAAAGCCGGTCGAGTACCGCGGCGGCGGGAATGCCGTCGAGTCCGGGAAGCATCCCGCGATCACTCAGGACACCGATATCGTAGAGCGGCGCCTCAATAGCCGTGAGCATATTGCGAACTGTGGATTCGGTCTTATCCATCGACGTCACACTTCTAATTTATTTCAGCATGGGAGGGGTGCAGGGGAGGGAACGGGCCCTGCCGTCCGCCTTGCGTGGCCGGATGCAGAGTCAATCGCCTGCAAGCGCAACCCTTCGGCTCAGAGGCTCTCCCCTTTCAGAGCGTAACTTGGCGAGGGGCTGACGAAGCCGCGTCCACGGTAATGCTATTCTCGAAACTCCCGGTAAGCGGCGTCGAGCGATAGCCTCGCCTGATGCAAATCGAAGAGAGGAGCAAGTCGAGCATCCACCCTTGATGCCTCCTCGCGCCTCGCGTTCGGAGTTATAACGCGGGTGCCGATCGCATTTAGCCTTCACCCGCTCGGAAACCTTGAGTTTGTCGTTGAACTGAAACATCGCCTCCTCCTTTAGGAAAAGAGCGGGAGCCGCTTGTCTGGCTCCCGCTGCTGGTTAGCTTGTAGCTTTCTTCTTCGCTGCGGTCTTCTTCGGTGCGGGTTTGGAAGCCGCTTTGATCGGCATCGGAGTCTTCACCTTGCGCTTTTTGCTGACTGCGTTCTTCGGTTGTGGGTGCAAAGGCAGTTTCGGCCTCTGCAAGAAAGTCGAACTCGCCTTCGCGAGGGAGATTGCCCTCCTTGGGCGGGGTTGATAGGTCTGGGGGCATGGGGCGAACACGATGCCCCGTGTCCGCTCCGCTCGGGAAAGGGTTTAGGCACGTAAGTTCTGAGCTATGCCACCTCCGCGATTGCTGCATCGGTGGCGTCCTGCGTGGTGATGGGCTGCTCGGCTGGCTTCTCTTCGGTCTGTTCCTGCATGACTGCCGGGGTCTCGATTGCAGAAAGAATCAGGGCGGATGTACGTTGAATGACTTCTAAGCTCTCGGCCAGAAGCGCCGCGTTTCCGTGGTAGAGATGGATGTAATCGGCGGCGGCATTTCCTTTGTCTAGTCCGATGGTTTGCGAGACAACGAAGGCGATTGCCTCGGCTTCCGTCTCGCGTACCGTCTTGGTGGTGGCAGTGCGGCGAGAGCACTTGTGTAACAATTCGTGGCTCGCCTCATGGACGAAAGTTGAAAATTCTTCCGCTGCGGACTGGCCGGGAAGGATAGCGATCTTGCCTCCGTAGCTCACGCCTAAAGCAGGGGCGATGCTCTCTTTGAATTCAAGCTCGATCCCTTGGGCAAGGATGAACTTGATCAGCCTTTCGCGGTATTCGCCAACGTTTCCCTTGACGCGTTCTTTCAGGTCGGGCAGCTCTGCGCCTTCGGTCTGGCTCACGTCGAACACGTACACGGCGCGGAATCCTACCAGCACGGGCTGATTCTGTTTGGTGATCTCTCTCTCGGCTTCTGATTCGTTCTTGCGTTTGGTGTCCAGTAAAGGGGCCAGAATACGGATGCCCCTCTGTCCCTTCTTTACTCTGCGTCCAAGGTGATTCCACGCGTGCATCCCGGCTACTCTCGATGCGGACGGCATTTGTCGTGCGATTTCGAGGATGTTCCCGAAGGATTATGTTCACTGTCGGACTATGTTGAGTGTGAGATGGAAAGGCTTGCAGGGCGCTGGTTTTCGCGCCCTGCGGTTGACATAGTCCGGGTCAGAGGTTGGCAAGAAAATCGAGCAGTGTGTCGTCGGCTTTGAATCTGCGGAACTTTTTGCCGACGGGTTGTAATGTGGCGAGGGCCTTCTCCTTGATGGCCAAGTTGGCGTGGAGGTATTCGTTCGTTGTCTCGATGCTCTCGTGTCCGAGCCACAGGGCGATGACGGCGATGTCGACGCCGGATTGGAGCAGGGCCATGGCGGTGCTGTGCCTGAGCACGTGAGGCGATATACGTTTGGTTTTCAGGCTGGGGCACGAAGTCTGCGCTTGTTCTACCGTCTTGCGAAGCAGCAGATGTATCGCGAAGCGCGTCAGCGGTTCGCCGCGAATGCTGGGGAACGCGACGTTCTGTTGCTGGTGGCCGAGTTCGCGGAACCACTCCTTCAATATCCGCGCGGTGCGTGGCCATAGCGGGACCATGCGGTCCTTCCGGCCTTTTCCGTGCAACTGGACATAGCTTTTCGAGGCGATAGAGACTTGGTTGCGCTGAAGGCAGCTATCTCGGAGACACGGGCTCCTGTGTTGTAGAGAGTCAGCAGCAGCGCATAGTCTCGCCTGCCGCGCCACTGGGTCCGGTCGATGGATGCGAGAATGGCCTCCATCTCATCCCTCGTCAGGTACGGTCGCACCTGGGTGTCAGCGCGCTTGAGCGGGATAGCGAGTACATGCGTGGCGACGCCGGCGCTGGCTGGATCGCGGAACGCCACCATACGGTAGAAGGAGCGGATGGCGGTCAGGCGCAGGTTGCGCGAGACGACGCTGTTGCCACGGTTCTTTTCGAGGCCATCGAGAAAGCGGAGAATGATCCCGGCGTCCAGGCTGGCCACGGGTAGAGCGGTGGGACCGATGCCAGTCTCGTGATCGACGAACTGGAGCAGTAGGCGGAAGGTATCGCGGTAGCTGGCGATCGTCTGCGGGCTGACGCGGCGTTGCGCGATGAGGTAATCGGTAAAGAAGAACTGCAACAGTGGACCGACAAGAGTGGGAGGTGTCATCGACTCACCTCTTCGTCCGTGTGCCGGCGTTCAAAACGCGCGGAGGCTTCGAGGAGCAACTCGGGTGTGCTGCTCACATACCAGTAGGTGTTCTCCGGACCGAGATGGCCGAGATAAACAGCGAGATGGGGCAGGAGTTGTTGCACCTCTCGTCTCTCACGATGCCAGAGGGTGAGCCTGTTGACAGCAAACGTGTGACGGAAGGAATGCAGCGATGGTCCGCGTTGACCGGGTATGGCCTCGATGCCGGCGAGACGGAGCAGCCTGACAAATGCCAATCGCTGGGAGGTATAGTAGAGCCGCCCTCCCTTGCGGTTGATGAAGAATGGTTGCACCTGCCTGCCGCGAAGAATCTCCGTCCTCGCGCTCAGATAGATGCGCAGATGCTCTGCTGTCGATGGATGCAGAACGACATAGCGCGACTTGCCGAACTTGCTCTCGTGTATGAGCAAATGGGGTGGGGTCGCATCGAGCCTTGCATCTTCAATCGTCAGGTTGATCGCCTCTCCGATGCGCAGGCCGGTGCTTGCCAGCAACCCCAGCAACGTGGAGAAAGTGAGCGGGCGCATGTCCCCGCACGGACGCACCTGTGCAATGGCATCGATGAGGCGGACGATGTCTTGATCGGAGAACAGGTGCGGAGCCCGCCTGCGGTAGAGTGGCTTGAAGATGTTGTCCGGGATCTCCGTTGCCGGTTCAAAGACGCGCACTTGCAGGAGAAAAGTGCGGGCAACATAAAAGCGCCGCTGATCTCGGTACGGATGCTGGCGGCCTGATCCGACCGCAACCCAGTCGAGGAGAATCGAAGAGCGAATCGGCCACGGGTCACCCTTTTCGTGCCAGTAGGCGATGAAACTTCGCAGCAGCTTTTCCCTGTGCTTCAAGCCACGGCGATCCTGACCGTTCTGGTGTGGATCGCGTCTGGCTACGGCTTGCCGGAGCGCGATAAACTCTTCTGCGAAGGCGGACAGTGCGGCAAAGTTCATCGTGCACCTCCGGGCCATGGAAGCGCCACCTGCTTCAACGCCTCCAGGTCGAGCTTGGCGTAAATCAATGTGGTCGTGATCGACTTGTGGCCGAGGACATCGGAGACAGCCTTGAAGGTGGCTCCCTTGCCGATCATCTCTGTCGCCAGCGTATGGCGCAAGGAATGAGGCCCGCGATCCCGGATGCCGGCGCGCTGGAAGAGATAGTAGATGCAGTTCCTGACATAGACCTCATAGCGCTGTTCCGGTACCGGTGGCTTGCGCGTGGGATCGAAGAGACGTACTGGCCGCCGATGCAGGCTGCGTAAATAAGCCACCAGAGCTTCACCGACATCCTGAGCAAGAGGCAGTGTGCGAACCCGAGCAGTCTTGGCACTACGCACCTTCAGGTTGCCGGCGCTCCAGTCGATATCACCAGGGACAAGGCTGGCCACCTCTTCCGTGCGCAATCCCAGGCGCAGAAAGAGCAGGAACAGCGCCCGATTGCGCAGGTCGCGCGGCTTCGATCCCTCACTCACGGTCCAAAGTGCGTCTACCTGCTGCTGCGTTAGTCCGCGTGGAAGTTGCACATGCTGCCGGTTGGCAATCGAAGGCAGAGCAGCATCCCAACCGCCTGGGATATGTTCGTGAGCCGCCAGATAGCGTAGAAAGCTGCGGAGCACCATCAGCCACACACGTTGCGTCGCGCGGCTAGTCAGCCGTTGAAACTCAGTGGTGACAAACTGCACGACATCGCCAAAACAAAACTTGCTCCAGGCAATATCGCCTGTCGGAAAGCTGGAGCACAACAGCATGTGAACCACATGGCGATGAAGGTTGCGCGTGGACTTCGATAAGCCACGGATCTTGAGCAGGTGGGCGTCATACTGCGCCACACAATCCGAAAGCGAGATAACGACAGCGCTTCGATCTGGCATGAGAACTTCTCCTTCCGGCCAGTTGCCGGTAGGAAGAAGTCTGACCGCACTATGTTAAGCGCCGCAATGCGCATCGGCAGTAACCACGAGCCTTCCGCCTGTCCAGAGGCATCCGCTCAACATAGTCCGACAGATGACATAAAGCTTCTTATGTTGTGCTTAACATAAGAAGGAATAGTTATGGAATTTGCCCATTGCGGTGAGGTAGGCAGTGAGTCCTTCGCTGTGTCCTGCCTCAAGCTGCTCGATGAGTAGCTTGACGTTGGCGGCGATGACTTCTTTGCTGGTCTGCGGCTTCTGTGCGGTGCGAAGGGAAGTGACGTTGCTTGTTTCGTTCGTGGCGGCGGTGCTGCTCATGGGTGGTTTCCTCCAGTTTTGAATGGCCGTGCTGTGTTTGCTTACAAACACGCCTTGGCCCTGGCCCACGCCAGCAGGGGCGGCAAGTGCAAGAGGCGGGGTTCCCACCCGGAACGAAGTGGAGGGCGGCCGCAGGCCGGTCTGCACAAGCGCAGCGCGGAAGATTGGGGTGCCTCTTGTCGCGCGCCAGGGACGGAGTCCCTCAGCAGGCTTGGTTCCCTTGGCTTTTCGCGGAGCGCATGAATGACTGCATTTGCTTTCGGGGGGAGGGCGTTGCGGGAAGGAACGGCTCGCAGAGGAGGGTGCCGGAAGACGGCAGCTCCATCGCCGGCTGGAAACAGGGAAGAAACCCTTCTCGCGTAACTTAGCGCAAAGGCGGCCCGGAAACATGATTTACAGAACAGACTGGGGACATCTTTAGAAGACCGAAGACTTGCCAGTGCTCGCAGGACTGAGTGCCAGATAAGGATGCTTACGTAGATAGCGCGACGTACACTGGCGGTCAATCGGAATGATGGATATTTCGGGGCTTATCCTTGAAGTCAGATAACGAAGGGTATGCGGTCCCACACGGTCCCACGGAAACTGTCAGAATAATGCGCTTATGATAACCCTCACAGGCTACCAGTGCTTGTGAAGGTACGAGAGGGGTCGACGTCCGTACTGGAAGGCGCGACCGCGGAGTGCAACAAGCATTGACGTCACTTTGTAGACCCTGAAGACGCTGCAAAGAGGCTGAACTAGAAACGCGTCTGAATAGGAAGTTTGAGGAGCTGGTCATACAGCTTCCTGGTTGAGATAAGTGATCAGGCTTTGTACCAACGGATCTGCGACGCAGGCGGCTCACGTCCTACGTAACTCTTCTGTTCAATCGCTCGGAGGCCAAGACGTAAGGCATCCACACACATGCAGAAGGTGTCTGAACACGCTCTGAAACTCTTTCTGGAGAATGAATCTCAGGTGCAGACTGTGGCCGCGAATTGGAGTATCGATTTGCACTTGAGTGGTCGTATTCAAGGTGGCCCGGTGACAAGTGATAGCGACGGCGCGGGCGTGCGCCGATGAGTGTTCTCCAGAGATTAAGGCGAAGAAGAGTTATGTCAGGATGATCGAGGGGGCGATCTTGAACATCGATGGCAAGCTCTTTATTGGGGATTGGAACTGTCTCAGGACTGTGCGACCAACCATTCATTATCTCGGATGCGCCAGTTATTACGTGGGAGAGATTGGCGAATGGTCATTTCTCATACGGCATGGGTTTTCATAGTGCCAACGTCGAATATCTTCTGCCGATCTCACCACTTGTCTGTTTGCACATCCAACCCGATGTACAGCCGGTGAGGCATTGATAGTTCATGGATCGACCAAATCGTCCAGCGCTGGTCGCGGGCTCCATGAATGAATACTTTGTGATCCAAGTCTTTCCGGCGCCGCTTGCACTAGTGTAGTGCGTCATACAGATAGGCGTTTATCGAGCGAGGCTTGAGCGCGAGTGACTTTTTCGAGTATGTCGGAAGCTTTCGCGGTCCAGATGAACGGTTTTGGATTCTGGTTGTGTTGGTCGATGTAGTTGCCGATGGCCATGATGAGTTGTTCGAGGTTTTTGAAGATGCCGCGGCGCAGCTGGTTCTCTGTCAGGTCGCGGAAGAAACGTTCGACCATATTGAGCCAACTGGCCGAGGTCGGGGTGAAATGGACATGGAAGCGCTTGTGACGGTTCAACCAGCGGACGACCTTCTCGTGTTTATGCGTGGCGTAGTTATCGCAGATCAAGTAGATATGTTTTTCCTGGGGGATGGTCTGATCGATCAGGCGGAGAAACTTCAGCCACTCCTGATGCCGGTGTCTCTCTTGGCAGAGGCCAAAGACCTCGCCGTTGAGGGTGTCCAGGGCGGCAAACAAGGTCGCCGTGCCATTACGTTTGTAGTCATGCGTCATCGTCTGGCCGCGTCCTTTCTTCAGTGGCAGCCCAGGCTGGGTTCGGTCCAGAGCTTGAATCTGGCTCTTCTCATCGACGCACAAAACCAGCGCATGTTCCGGTGGATTCAGATACAGACCGACGATTGCTTCCAACTTGTCGGCAAACTCCGGATCACGACTTACCTTGAAGCTCTTGATCAGATGCGGCTTGAGTCCATGCGCGCGCCAGATACGCCGCACGCTGGCCTCGCTGATACCCACTTCACGTGCCATGGTACGCGTGGACCAATGAGTCGCGTTGGCTGGAGTGGTCCGCGTGGTCTTCTTGATCACTCGGTCGACCATCGCTGCTGGAATCGACGGCGTGCGACCCGGCCGGGGCGCGTCCTTCAGCAACCCCTCGACACCCCCCAGCAAAAATCTACCTCGCCACAACGCCGCCATCCGCGGGCTGATCCTCAATTCTTCGCTGATCTGCTTGTGCTGTTTACCCTCCGCAGCCAGCAGCACTATGCGGCTACGCAACGCTACCCGCACGGGTACAGTGCGCCCACGCGCTTGAAGCTCCAGTTGACGCCGACTCGCCGGGTTCAGAACGATAGGATCAGCTACACGCATGATTGGGTCTCCTCATCATAAGATGACCCACATCACATAAAAGATGTTATTAGTGACGCACTACACTAGTATGACCTTCATCTATAATCTGGCGCATGGACACCTTAGCATAACCATCATTGACTATCATTGGAGGCCTAAATGGCGGTAAATGGCTTCCGAGCCAAGAAATTTGAAGAGTCCGAAATTTTCGGATGGTAACGAAAACGTAGTCGGTCACACTAAAGTGAGTAGCTCTGGCTCTGAGCCTGGTCAGTCTTGCTTTGCTCTCGGCCGCGTCCTTCGGTGGCTATGAGGAGCGCATCTGGTGGCAGTGCATGCTCGAGAGCAGCATCGCGGTGTACTGGATTTTTGTCGCGGTCGAAAAACTGGCCGCTGGGGCCGTCGACGTGAACGTATTTGAGCGTGGACTCGTGCTGATAGCTCTGCACTGTGCCGTTCGTTCCTGTCCATTGGAACGAGTCGGCGATCTCAATAGGCACTGCCCGTATAAGAGGCTCCCATCGCTCTCGATCGGCTGCCATTGGCTGCATTGATGCGACATGCTGCTCGAGCGAGTACTCTGGGTGCTTGGCAACAGATTGATATAGATTAGCGGCGTAGACGTGGGTCGCAGCTGCAAGCGGTTTGCCCTTCGCCTGCCAGTGCTGGTCGACAATGTTATGGGCGATCTCCGCTGGCGGAGTATGTTCAGCGATTCCCTGCTTTATGGTTCGGATGTCCTGTTGGATAACCTCGTTGGGAATGTTGCCTGCATATATTGAGGCGGGCAGGTCCTGATTAGTGCTCATTGGCGACTCCTTGGCAAGGATTTGTGGTTCGGCGTGCGCTTGTAGGGCAGAGGTCTTGGTAACGTCGCGGCTGAGCTGCTCGCTGAGTCGGCTTGCATCGTTTGTGTATACCTGAGCGTCATGTTCCGCGCGAGAGACTGAAACATAAGCCAGGCGGGAGTTGATAAGGTCCGGATGAATGTTGCTGTCGATGTTGAGCAGGACGCGCTCGGTGGTGAGGCCCTGGGCGCTGTGGCTGGTCATGGCATAACCGTGGTCGAAATGGCGCATTTGCTTCGGGTCAAAGGCAACTGTTTTTTCGCTCTCTAGAAGGCGGACGGAAAACTCGCCGCTGGGAGCGATCCGTTCAATTACACCCATATCACGATTCGCCAAGGCGAGCTCGCGGTTCGGTGCTGTGAACTGTAGTCGGTCGCCGACGGAAAACTCCAGCTCAATCTCGCGATAGGCGCTCACGCCTCGCAATCTGGAAGGGTTATAGGTTAACTGCTCTCCGTCTGGTTTCTGTACTGTGAGGAGATTTTCTTTCGGGTTTGCAGCGACGACTTGCGCATAGCTCTGGCGTTCGATGCTGAGCTCTTTGCTCCCACGGTGGTACTGGAGCACATCTCCCGGCTGATAGCTGGCTGCCCAGGTGCGGTCCGTTCCTGTGAGGTCAGAGCGCGGAGTTAGCACACCAAACGAGTTGCTTCCCTTCTCCACGATGCCAATTGCCTGTAGTTCTTTTCGTACCGCTTGATTGATCTCAAGTCTTGAGGCGTTGTCGGGCGAAACGACCATGGTCTTGTCTGGGTTAGCCGTATATTGTTTGGCAATCGCTGCGATGCGCTGTTGCGGATCCGCAATTTCTACAATGCGGCCTTGCTGCTGAAGCAGCGCAACGCCGGCGGCCGTCTCGTTCCTGGAGAAGTGTTCGACGACCGCCAGCAGCTGAGGGTCTTTTTGGCGCACGATTTGATCGAGCTGTGCGGTGCGCATGCCGGCGAGCTGCAGCTCTTCGAATGGTTTGCCGGCGTCTACGCCCTGGTGCTGCCGAGTGTCCCCGACAAGCAGGACTTTATCTTGGGGAGAGATCCTGAAAAGAAACTCGCGCATCTGCTTGGTGCTCGCGAGACTCGACTCGTCGACCATGTAGAAGTGCTTGCTCGATGGATCGCCGACGGCTTGTTGCTGTCCGCCCCGGGCGAGAAAGGCTTGCAGGGTGTCGGCCGGGATGCCGGCCTCGCGAAGCTGCCGCGCCGCGCGTGAAGTCGGTGCAAATCCCTGAACGGCATAGCCGTTTTGCTCCGCGGCGTGGCGGATACTCTCCAGGGTCGTGGTTTTGCCGGTTCCTGCTAGCCCCTGCAGGCCTTGAATCTGGTCTCTCGACTGAAGCACTTGTTCAGTTGCTGCCCTCTGGGCTGGGTTGAGATGCGGCCGGGTGTCCGCGTGAATTAAAACTTGTTCTCTGGACATGACTCCGGAGCTTGCGTCTTGGCCTTGCCGCATCCGACTTAGCACGTCGTGCTCTGCCCGCATTGCTTCTTCGGTTGTGAAGCGGCGCCCGGTGTCGTGCTTTTGAGCGGGAACGGACTGGAACTCTCCGGAGCTCACTCGCAAATCGAAGTTTGTGCGGACCTGGTCATAAGTAATCGAGCCCATGCCTCGTCTTAGGGCGTCACGGAAGAGCAGTCTTTCGTCTGCAACTGCTTCCCGCTCAAAGTTGCGATCGCGCGCATAGCTCAGCGACTCCTGGGCTCTCTGCTGTGCTGTCTCCGGTCGTCGCTCGAGCTGGCCAAGTGATATGTGCAACGATCGCTCTCGGGCTTCGCTCACGACCCTTTCGACCTGGTTGCCATACTCGGCCGCAATCTGTCGATGGGCTGCCAGCACTTCCGCCGCAATACGTATCTTTTTTTTGTCGCGGGTGGTGTGGGCGGCGATCTCTGAGGCCTCCGCGCCGCTTCGGCCGCTGCGTGCGAGTGCCTCCTCAATCTGTTGCCGCCGCGGGCTCGATGCGTCCAGATATTCTCGCGAGTATCCTTTTATCTCTGGTGCGCCGCTTCGACCGGCTTCGATCTCGTAGCCCAGGTTCCGAAGTTGATGGGTCAGCTGTGCCTGGTAGATGGCTGTGGCGAACTGTTGTGACTCGAACAGCGCCCGTGGTTGGAGTGCTCGACTGCTTCCGTCTTCGCGTTGGGTGATGTTGAAAATGACGGTATGCGTGTGCAGCTGGGGAGCCGCGTAGCCGTCGACGGGGCGAGCAGTGTCATGCTCGAATTTAGCTGCAATGAAGCGGCCAGTGGTCTCGGCGGGACGGTTGCCGCCGATCCGCGCCTGGGTATAGCGTTCGAGCTCGTTGAGGGCGACATCGACCGCGTGGCGATGGGCTTGCCTTACGCGATCATCTCCGCCGACCAGCGCAGTCAAGGACACCGATTTGGGAGCTGAGAAAGTCGCATCCCATCCAGCCCGATGTTCGACCGGCGCCACTGTCTCCCCGGACGCAGTATGGTATTGCTGTAGGGCCCGGTGGCGCACCAATTGCTCTCCGGTGTGGGGATCTTGTCCCTCTGTGAGGCGTGCGAACTCCCGGACACCCACGGGGCCAGCCAGGCCATAGGTGTTGGCTAATCTTCCATGCCACTCCCCTTGAATGGCCGCTCCCTGTTTCCAGTAATTCTGCTCGGGAGCCGTGAACTCTTTAGCGTGGTAGGTCTGCGCCTTGCCAGCATTTAACGGCTTGGAGATGGTCAGCATGAGTTGTTATCCCCCGGTGTGAACCGTTGGCGGCTTTGCGCGGCCGGTGCGCGGCGGTGCTGTGCCGAGAGGATCCTGTGGCGGCTCTGCCGGCTCAAGTGGCTTGCTCATGTCCGCAAACGGCGAGTGGGGCGGGGTGTGCGGTGGCTTTGGCGTGCGCCGCGGAGAGCCGGCGATCTGGCCAGCGCCCATTAGGTTTTTCGGGTCAAAGATCAGCTTGTCATTTTCCAGATGCCTGGGATCGAAGGCGACTTGGTCGGCGACGACATCCAGGTACGGAAAGGAGAATCCCGTCACGTAATTTTCGTGCTTCATGAAGGCGTGCAGGTCTGGAAGTCCCGAGATTTCGGACTCCATCACTACGGGCTCTATTTGGCGATCGAGCGAGAAATTCCTGCCCGAGCGGGAGCCATCGAAGCGGGTCTCCTTCATACGTTCAATCTCTACTTTGCCGATGCCGTTACTCACCCATTCGCCGGCTTTGGGCTCCTTCGTTTTGAGGTAAATACTGGTGCTTGGTTGGGAGAGCATCACCTCTGCCAGGTGGCCATAGATGACCTCCAGCTGTGCCTTTCCCTGGAATCCGAGGATGATCGGGTTATTGCTCTTGCGGTTCTCGGTGAGCGCTGTCACCAGCTGCGGTAGCCGTTGCAGGCTCGCGAGTTCGTCAAGCACAAACCAAACCCGCTTTTGGTCCGCCCTGGGCTCGTTCAATAGCCGCATGACAAGCATGTCGATCCATACGCTTTGCAGTGGCTGCAGCGCCGTCCGCTCTGGCGGTAGAGAGGTAATAAAGATCCATCCTTTTCTGGTTTCCGCCCAGTCGGTAGCCGACCATTCTCCGTTTCCCGCGCCTTTCTCCGGCAGGAGCCGAAGGCTCTTCGCAACCTTGCTAAGTGAGGCGAGGACACCGACTCTCTGCGGGCCCGCGGCGCGATCAATATAGTTCGCGACCTCGGTTCCTGCGACTCTTCGGTCAATCTCGGCAGGGTCACTCATCCACCGAATAAGCTCCTGAGGCGTCGGGCCAAAGCGCAGCAAATACGCGAATATTTGTTGCGGAATCTCTACAAAGAACTCGCCTTTTCGGTCCTGCGGTTGTTGAAAGAGCGAGACGGCAAGCGGGTCTGCTTCGGAGCTCCTTCTTAGCTCTTCTGACGGGCCCCAGTATGGGCATCGCTTGTCTAGCGGATTGAGGATTACGTCGCCCCGCGCGGCGTCATAAAATCGCGGCGTGAACTCTAGCGCCGGGTCGTAGACGATTGCTGAATCGCCGCGGCCACGAATCTGGCGCAGCATCTGTAGGATGATCGTTGTTTTACCCGCGCCAGTATCTCCGATCACTTGGATATGCTGAGCCTCGGTTTTTGCCGGGATCCGCAGCAGGTCTTTCATGTAGTCAGTCTTGATGCCGATCCCTTCTCCGCGCAGCCTCTGGTTGAATTGTTTCGGGGTTAGCCGCTCCGGGCCGCGAAGCCGCCGGCCGTACTTCATTTGCTTGCGGCGCGTGATATCGTGGCCGATCGCGAATGGGAGCTGCAGAAGCAGCGTCGCCAGGCCAAACAACAGCGGTACGCGGAACAAATTGGGCAAGCTTTCGCCGCCATAAACCGCGCTCTGCAGGTACGTGTTCAGCGCTTTATTTGGGTAAGAAATCTTGCGCTGACGCAAGACAAACTGGTAGCCGTCGGCGATGCCCCTGGGAGAGATTTGTAAGGAAAGAGGCTTCCCTTCATATTGAGCGGTAGTCCCGGAAATGACATCTTTTTCCGTCGCTATCCGGCTGTGC
>CAWHMV010000012.1:0-32682 GCA_963830325.1 uncultured Acidobacteriaceae bacterium | reverse complement strand
TTCTGGAAATGAAGGCAATCCATGTCCGAGAGATTGAACAACCATGGCAAGAATCGGCAACAGGAAGCACAGCAAATAGAAGGGCGTCCTGTGGCGAGCGGTCGGAATACAGAGGTGTACCCGATAAGACTCTGAGGCTTGAGATGATTCCAAGCTACGAGAAGCGTTCGCCGCAAGAACCAGAACCGTGCAACAGGAGCTCCAACGACTTGATAAGCAATTTCAAACGTGCTGGCTGAATCAGACAATCTTGGTTGTATCCAAAGTGGCTGAGATAGCTGAGATGGCTCAAGACCAATCTCTAAACGTCATCGACTTGCCCAGGCGCCTTCGGATCGAGGAAACAGATGATCCTCCCGGGTCGAGACTATTCCGACCTCGCTCTAAAACTGTGTGTGAATACACAGGAAAGAACGTGATTATTGCGCTGATCGACGGAGAGGTGAACATGGCCCATTCTGGACTAAGCGGACGGGTCGAGGCTAAGGAGAACTACACGAAAGAGCCATGGGGTCGGCCGCACTGGCATGCTACCGCTGTTGCGGGTATTCTTGGCGGCCGCACCTCCCAGTTTTACGGTAGTGCTCCTGAATCTGTCATTCACAATTACAAAATCGTCCGTACAAGCGGAGAGGACATTGGCAGTACAAGCGGAGAGGCCTTTGACATCCTGGGAGCCTTTGCCCTACGAGACGCGTTGGAAAATGGAGCGGATATCGCAAATTGCTCCTGGGGAGCGAATCCAGTCATCAATCTAACCACCAGGAAGATCCCGCGCCTAGTTCGGGCCTGCGATGAGGCATGGGACCTAGGGATGACGATCGTGAAGAGCGCAGGAAATAGACAAGTCCTGACCACTCCAGCGGAAGCACGTGGCATTATCGCGGTGGGTGCGTGTGATGTCTCGGGCAATAGTATTCCTGACTACAGCGGTCGAGGTCGCATCGGCGATGGCACCTCCAGACCGCATCTTGTGGCTCCGGGAGGTACAAAATCCGTCCCAATGCATTCATTCAGGCACACCATCTACTCCAAATTGGACCCAATGGTGGGTGGTCTAGTTGGCACGAGCTTTGCGGCCGCGTGTGTTAGCGGAACCGCAGCTCGTTTGTTGGAAGCGCAGCCGGGACTCCGACCGGACGACCTTCGTCAAAGACTGCTTGCCCTCTGTCAGCTAATCCCAGGAGCCGACTTGATAGCACAGGGGGCCGGGCGGCTCTTTCCCGGAGCGACAATCACGTAAGTTCAAACTGACTCAAGACGAAGCGTGTGGGTAAATCGACGAGGTTGACCTTGTCCAGGGAAGCGAGCTTTGACACTTGACCAGCTGGTACGTTCGCTAGAATCGTTTGATTCAGCCAGACGTAACCCAATACCTCCCCACCCAACTGCTGTATGTTTTGCTTCACAGCGTCAAAATCGACCGACATAACCTTCTTCGCGTTATTGATCTGATCTCTGCGCGAAAGGCCAGCGACCTTATCGGCTTTTACCGGCTGCAACTCAACAGCCACCCGAACCACGCCGGTAGGACCGACGTCGTTTAGTAGCTTGTCCAGGTCGGCGGTAGTTCTCTTTCTCATCTCGCAATACTACCAAATATTCCTTAGAAGCTTTGTAACCAACGGTTTACATGTATCAGAGATGTACACCATCACCCATGTAATGCCACCGTTTTGATGCTTTTGCATAGCCGGAGGTCGCGCGAGTTGCTTTCCCGGAACGGCGAATAATACATATTGGTGGTATGACAGCATCCAGTGACGTAAGGATGCCCCACATGGGTGGGGTCGTAAATGCAACCTTTGTTCGTCGTAAGGCGTGAGTCTGCTCCGAGGTCAGACCGTCCAGTACGCGCTCGACTAGCTGCCCGACCCGGTCCTCCCGCGGGTCAGGATGGGGCACCCGGGCGGTCGGGTTAACCAGGAGACCTCGCCGGCGGGCGGCAGGTTCCGCTTCGCTTCGCTTCGCCAGATCCGAGATGGAAGCCCTCCGGAGAGTGGCCCTGTTGCTGGCGCCGGGGCTGGCGGAGGAACTGTGGTCCCTCCTTATCTAAATCTAAAGGAGACCGGTTTGCCCGACCCGGGCATCGAGGGTGTCGAACCCACACGGCCAGCGGGGTCGCATCAGTTGTCCTCGGGCAGATCATATGACGCCTTCGCGGGTCCACTATGTCGCAGATACGCAGATGGGTTCGACCGGATCCTCGGTGCGTGATCAGCACTGGAACGTTGTCGCACTGCACCACAGTGGCCAACCATATCCGCGTCAAGGACTATTGAAATTCAGCGATCAAAGCTTGGAGAGGTATTTATCGGGTAAATGAAGGTGTCCCTATAAGAGCCATCTTGAAGGCTCTCGACCAAAAAGGGCTAACACAGTACTTACAATAGTGCGAGGAGGGGCGATGCAGCCGATTAAGGAGATTCCGTTCTTGATGGCTTGGTTATGGGTTTTTCTGGAATCCTCATTAGTCTCGTTCTACCGGTCGCGATAAGGACTCTGAGGAGTGCCAAGGCGAGTCGGCTGGAAGGTGCCCGACGGCCCAATGTCGGACAACGGCTGATAAACGCATGGGCTCATTACGGGGGGAACAGGTACCTAACGATAGGATTAGCTGCGGCTTTTGTGGCTGGTGCTCTTCTCTTTTTCACCGGACAGTCGTTCTTGCGTATTCGTGATGCGGTGCTTGCTGGGTTTGCGTGGGAATCGTTCGTCAATAAGCTCTATTCAGGCAAAACTGATGGCTAAGGATGATGAACGCTCCGGCTTAAGGTCTAATAAGGGAGTGATCGGGGCGGACCCAACTGTTCAAGGCTAAATACGGCTAGCATTACTCGTCGCTGAATTTGCCCTCAAACACCGCTTTTCCTTTAGCGCCGAGACTACGCCTCAGGACGGTGCGGCTCGGTTGCGGCCTCCTTCAAGCCCAGCCCTCAATCACTTTTCAGGCAAGTTGCTCTCGACTGTAAACCGTCAGTCGGACGACGACAAGACGGTGACAAAAAGGCGTTGACAGACGGGATGTTCACTGAATAATTTCTGCTTGTCGATAGGGGCGTAGTCGAAAAAAGAACGGTGAACATCCCGTCTGTCAACGCCTTTGACTATACGGCCAAATGACGAGAAGGGCGTTTTCCGTTACTAATCGCGGAACGAAACAGTCCGCAGGCATCTTGATGTTTATCAACCAGTAATTTCCGGATTGGCGACCATACGCCCGGAACTCAGGAAGAATTTGTGCAGCAAAGGCCATTTCCATCAAGGCTTCTTTCTGGTCGCCCGAATTGTGAGAAATGGTCTGAGGCTGCCACCGGCCTCCCCTTCCGCCAGAGTCTGTGTAAAGGAGTCGGGGGTATCGAAGGCAAAGAGTTCTTGGAACAGGTGCTTCTTGCCATCCTCGTATCGCTCATCTGATAGGACGAGTCGGCCTTCCTTCCAATCAGCCTTATTGTGCAGGGTGCGGCATGCAACAGGGGCGGTGTTGTCGCACCAGAACACCTTAAACCCTTTCTCGCTCTCCTCGCGCCAAAAAATTCCAAGTCCGGCAATCTCTCCTTCAGCTCCCGTCGAGTGGTATTCCTCAATCAACGAATTGGAGCCTGGGCCAGCACGCCACATTTCCTCCCCATCGCCGTTGCTCCCATTCGCTCCATGCTCGGAACCGTCTGAACTCAGATGAATTTCCCACGACCCGGCGAATGTCTTGATTAGACTCTCCATCGAATCATGTATCTGTGTCGGATGACTTGGTTTCGGAACTGTTCGCTGCGTTCCAGCTTGTGCGAATGCTTGGAGGGTGGCAAAGGCAAGAATGATTGCGCGTTGTGGATTGCCTGTTAATACCGTCACGGGTGGCCTTGTTACGCGACATGGAAAACGGTTCAGGCTAAACGATTAGCTCGATTGATGTAAACAGCTTAGCGCTCAGATCGACCGATTTCGGATTCTGGGCGGGTAACCGCCAATCCGGAAGTTAGTAGTTGTTTAACAACTCGAAATTGGCTCACGCCGTCCGGAGAAATCAATACCCGAAAGTCGGCCAGCGTTTTATAGATCCCGTCCACGTGGCCGTAAAACCGTCTCGGACAGGCGACCGTCGCCACTAGCCTACCGCTGATCCCTCCCCTCGTGACTCAAACCCGAGTAACCCCTGACCGGGTACCACGGTGCCCGACAAAAATGCGTCCTGCCCATGGCATCGATTCCCAAGAAATGGTATTCGTCAAAGCAGACGAAATCGGCAGGCAGCGGCTTCTCACGCAACCGCGCTTAGCCGGCGGTCGCCGGTAGTATCGGCCTTCCGCGTGAGCGAAGGATAGCTTTCCCGGCTGTCCGGTAATACACCCTGTCCCTGTCTCAAAATCACCATCACGCCCGAATAGAAGCTCGATTGAACCCAACCGAGAACGAGGATTCCCTATGCCCAAAAACACAGTCACCGATCCCATCACCGATCAGGAAATGGCCTTTGCTCTGCTGATCATGTCCGGAACCATGAACGACCGCCGCGCTGCGGAAGCCGTCGGCCTCAATCCCGACACCGCCGCCTATATCAAATCCAAACCCCGCGTTCGCGCCTACATGATCGAGCACCGTGCCGCCGTCAGGGGAAAGCTGGTAGACGAGGAAGCGGACCTGTCCCGGTGCGCCGTGGACAGGTTGCGCGATCTGAACCTTGGTCGCGACCGGATCCTCACGCGGCTCTGGGAGCTGGCCGCTCTCAGCTCCGAAGCGACGAGGGGCAGCATTGCCGGTCAGATCAAGGCCATCTCCATGATCGTAGCCATCCAAGGCTTCATCCCGGATCGCCGCCTCTCCCCATCAGCGACGCAACCCGTCGCCACGTCCCGCAATGCGCAAATCGACGACTCCGGCTGGCGACCCAAGGACCAGCCTGCCGCGGCCGAGCAGCCGGCCGATCCCCCTGCATCAGCCCCGACCGAGCCCGCCGCCCCCCGCATCCCCGAGCCTCCCCTCGCCCACGATGCCGGCCAACTTAACCCCTTCGTCATCCTGCAACCGCGGAACCGGGTTCCCGCTCCAACCACCAGCTTCTTTGATGTCGCTCTGGACGCAATAAGCTCCGTGAAACTGCCCTATTCCGCCAAACTAAGCGAATTCGCGCACAGCCGCTGAAGTCGAAAATAGGCAAAAAGGGCCAAATTTTATCGAATTTTATAAATGATCCCACCCCCTCCGGTCGCAACCCTTCGAGTCACGGAGTATTCAGCAACGGGTTAAAAGCACCTCGTATCCCGCATCGTAAGTCGCCGCGTTGAGGTACCTTGCAATGGCCGGCGGCTAAAACATCCAAAACAAGCGACCGTTTATGGGACCTGCGTCCTGAGGGCTAACTTCACCGTCCCTGCGAAACTCTTTCGGCACCCGGTCTCATCGCAGCTCAGCTGAGCATTTTGCGGAACCGCCAAACGCTGAGCACCACCAGGATCAGCGTAAACACCCCCAGGATCAGAAAGTCCTCCCACAACCCGCCGAAGCCCGTGCCCTTGATCATGTTGGAGCGGGCAATCACGCTGAAATGGCGAATCGGGTTGATCCACACCAGCGGCTGCAGCCAATGCGGAACCGCTTCCGCTGGCGTGACCGCGCCCGAAGCCGTGGTGAGCAGGGGATTGACAAAAAAGCTGGTGAGCTGTGCCTGCTGTGCCGACTTCGAAAACGTCGCAATCACTGTCCCCAGCGAGATGCCGGACAGAATGCACAGCGAAGCCCCGCAGAACACGACCAGGAAGTTGCCGTGAAACGGAACGTCGAAGACCAGCTTCATGAAGCCGGCGGCGAACACCACCATAAGCATCAGCAGCAAAAACAGCGGAGCAATTTTGGCCAGGATGATCTCCGATGTTTCCGCCGGCGACATAACGAGTTGTTCGATCGTGCCCGCTTCCCGCTCCTTCACCATGGCCGCGGAGGCGACAATGGACCCATTCAGGATCAGCAGCAACCCGAGAACCCCTGTGACCACAAACCAACTATTGACCAGGCCTGGATTGAAAAGAAACGTCCGCGTCACTATGACCTGCCCTCGCCGGCTCACCGGGGACGCGTCGACCTGAGAAAACCGCGCGTGCAATCCGTTCCCCGAAAGCCCCTGGTTCCAGGTCAGGATCACCCCCTGGGCATAGGATCGAGCGATC
Source organism: uncultured Acidobacteriaceae bacterium (assembly GCA_963830325.1). Lineage (GTDB taxonomy): Bacteria > Acidobacteriota > Terriglobia > Terriglobales > Acidobacteriaceae > PALSA-350. Next base: position 26,521 of record CAWHMV010000012.1, on the reverse strand, counting down.
GTTGCCGTGTTCGCATTCATGGCGTTTAACAGGAGCTGCACCGTGACCGGCCTTCCGCGCTCCAAATCGCGGGCAAAATCCCGCGGGATCACGACCCCCGCGTCAATATCTCCCCGGCTGATGGCATCGCCCAATTTGTCCACCGAATTGTAGTAACCGGCCAGGCGAAAGCTGCGGCTCTCCGTGAGCGTGGACGCCAGGTCGCGGCTCTGCGCGGTCCGGCTCTCGTCAATCACACCCAGCTTCAGATCCGACACCGTGGCGTTCAGCACTACGCTGAACAGCAGCAGTTGCAAAATCGGCGGCAGTATCAACGACATCGCGAGCCGCCGGTCGCGCCGGATCTGCGCGAACTCCTTGCGCAGCAGCGCACCAAACCGGCGGCTCGAAAAAACCTGGAAGCTTGCTTTCATCATTACGCCGCCAGCTGCATGCGGCGGAGTTTGCGCCACGCCAGGATGTAAAAAACAAAACCCAAAATACCGATGATGATCACCTTCCACCACACTGCCGGCCAGCCACCCCCCTGCAGCAGAAAGTCGCGCACGATGTCGATGTAATAGCGGCCCCAGACGAAGTTCGAAATCCAGCGAATCTGGATCGGAATATTCTGAATGGGAAAAATAAGACCGGCCAGCATGAACACCAGCAGGAACCCGCCGAGCGCAACTGCCTGCATGGCCGCCGCCTGATTCGGAATGAGAGCGCCGATCATGGTTCCGAAGGCCGCTACGCAAAACGCGTACAACACCGTCGCCGCCAGAAACGGCGTTGGGTCGCCGGCGATCCCAAGTCCAAAATAAGTGAACAGCAGCGCCAGTAGAAGAACGCTGTCCACCACGGCCACCACCATAAAAGCGATGATCTTTCCCAGCAAAAATTCATGCGCCGAGATACTGGAGACATAGACCTGCAGAATGGTTAACTGCTCTCCTTCGCGCGCCATGGCCAGCGTGGCCAGCATAGGAGGAAACAGCGACAGCGCCAGCACGAAGACTCCTGGCCCGTAAAATTTCATCGAGGAAAGGCCCGGGTTGTACCAGAAGCGAATCGCGGCCTGCACCGGCATCGGCTTCGCCGCCCCTCCGTTTGCTGTGTTGAACGCGTTGGTGATCTGCGATGCGTAACCGTCGATCAACCGCGCAGTGTTGGCATCGGAGGCGTCCACCAGAACTTGTATCGGAGTGTTCGCGCCGCGCGCCACGTCCCTGCCAAACCTTTTTGGGATAATCAGAACCGCACGCGCTTGGTTGCTTAGGAACGACTCTTCCGGACGCTGGTCCACGGCAGAGGGGATGATTGTGAAGGTAATCGATTCGCGGAACGCCTCAATCAGCTGCCGCGATGCCGGCGAATTGTCGAAGTCCTGCACCGCCAGGGGCAAATCTTTTACGTCCAGTGAAATGGACGATCCCATCAGAATAAGCTGGGTCAGTGGCAGAATCAGCGCCAGCGCGAGCGCCCGCTTATCGCGCACGATCTGGATCAGCTCTTTCCGGGCCTGGGCGAAAATCCGTCGCACGGCGTCAGTCCTCCGAACCCATCTTGCCCTTCAATCGGGCCTTTTCCACCACGCTGATGAACACATCTTCGAGCGAGAACCGCCCCGGTTTAGCGGAGAGGACCCGTATCCCTGCCGCCGCCAGCTTGTCGCGATAGAACCTCTCACCCGCAGCCCTGTCTTCGTTGAACACGATATGCAACCGGTTTCCAAACAAAGAGACTGCCCAACGCTCCTGGTCACTCTTCAAAAGGTCGAGCGCTCGTTGCGGCTGATCGGTGATAAATTCCATCAGCTGTCCCGGCTGCGCTTCTCTGATCGCGGTTGGTGTACCTTCGGCCACCAGTTCGCCGGCCACCATCATCCCCAGCCGGTTGCATTGCTCGGCCTCCTCAAGATAATGGGTGGTCACCAGAATCGCTGTGCCCGCATCCGCCAACCGGTTGATCATCTTCCAGAAAGATCGGCGCGCCAGCGGGTCCACGCCCGACGTCGGTTCGTCGAGGAACAGCACACTCGGTTCATGCATGATCGCTGCGCCGAAGGCCACCCGCTGCTTCCAGCCCTGTGGCAGGCTGCCCGTGAGCTGCTGTTCGCGACCCTGCAGACCGGAAAACTCGAGCACCCACCGCTTCTTCTCCTCGCGTTCCTCGCGTGGCACACCGTACACCCCGGCAAAGAATTCCAGGTTTTCTTCAAGCGAGAGGTCGTTATAGAGCGAGAATTTCTGCGACATGTATCCAATGCGCTGGCGTACTTCGCCCGACCGTAGATGCTTCGTCCATCCAGCGAGTTGAACCCCTCCGCCGCTCGGTTCGACCAGGCCGCAAAGCATCTTGATCGTCGTGGTCTTGCCCGCGCCATTCGCGCCCAGCAGTCCATAGATCTCGCCGTAGTGAACTTCGAGGCTTAACTGCCGCACAGCAGTGAAGGTACCGAATTGTTTGCTGAGTTGCGAGGCTCCAATGGCTACCTCGCCCATATGGTCCGTATGGCTATGGCGTGCCGGGAAAGACTCGTCGTGTACCTGCTGCCCCAGCGCCCGCAGCCGCGCCACGAACGTGTTCTCCAGCGTCGGCTCTTCCAACAGGATTTCCTGAATCTCCAGGCCCTCACTATGCAGACTACGTTCAGCGATCGCTCGCGCCAGATCCGGATGCGGCACCAGCAGATCCAGTCGGTCGCCAAACCGCTGCACATCGAGAATTTCCCCGTCGCTTTCTGCCAACGGCGAAAGAATCTCTTCCGCCACCGCAAGATTCGACACCCGCAGCTCCATTCGCCGAGCGCCCAGTTTCTCGCGCAGTTCCTGCGGAGTTCCGAGGTCGTGAATTTCACCTTGATGCATGAGCGCGACCCGGTGGCATCGTTCCGCCTCGTCCAGATACGGCGTCGCCAATAAAATGGTCAACCCGTCGGCGGCCAGGTGTGCCAGCGCGTCCCAGAACTCACGCCGTGAGACTGGGTCCACCCCGGTGGTCGGCTCATCCAGCAGCAGCACGCGCGGTTCCGGCACCAGCGCGCATGCCAGTGCAAGCTTCTGCTTCATCCCGCCGCTCAGCTTTCCCGCCAGGCGTGAGGCAAACCGATCCATGTCGAACATCTGCAGGTACCGGTGCCCCCGCGACGCGATATCCTCCCGCGGCACGCGTCGCAAATCTCCGATATAGCGAATGTTCTCCTCGACCGTAAGATCCGGATACAGGCTGAAATTCTGGGTGAGGTACCCCGTTTGCGCACGAGCCTCGCGCGCCGGGGCTCCGAAAATCTCAACCCCGCCGGACGTCGATTCCATCACCCCGGCGGCGATTTGGAAGGTCGAGGTCTTGCCCGCACCATCCGGTCCGATCATGCCAAAGATTTCGCCTTCGCGCACGTCCAGGCAGATACCGCGCACCGCCTCCACTGTGTCGTATCGCTTTACCAGGTCGTGGATCCGGATCGCGACGGACCCCAGGCCAATTGCGGGCTCGAAGGTTACCGGAGGCGCTGAGGTCACCACTCGCGTCTCATCGGTGGAACCGGCCGGGCGGCCAGGTGCTGCCTTCAACCAGGATCTCTCCATCCGCCGGCATCCCAGGCTTGGCGAACCCGATGCCGTTCTTGAGTCGCAGCTTTACCCCCACCACTTGCTTTACCCGGTCGTCGCGAAAGTAGGTATTTTCCGGAGTAAATGTGGCCTGCGGATCGATGCGTTCCACGTACGCGTCGAGGGCTTTTGCCGCGTCCGAGTCCAGGTAGATACGTGCCTGCTGGCCGACCTTGACTTTGCCGATCTGCCCTTCGGGGATAAAACCCCTTAGATACACCTTGCTCAGATCCAGCAGGGTCACAATCGCCGTTCCCGCTTGCACCACCTCCCCTGGCTCCGCCGCCCGCGTCATCACCGTGCCGTCGAAGGGCGCCTTGACCGTTAGATCGCTGCGCGTTGCCTGTGCTTCGGCAAGCTGGTAGCGCGTCTGGTCCGCCATCGCCTGGGCATAGGCAATCTCTGATCGTTGCTGTACCAGTTGCTTGCGCACCGTAGATGCCTGGAAACCCCGAATCCCGGGATTAGAAAGCGTCGCCTGGGCCATGGTCAGCACGCCCCGCGCCGACTCCAACCTGCGCTTTGCCGCGGCCACCGCTGCTGCTTGCTGCTCCGCCGTGGCGTTGGCTTGCCTGGCCTGCCGTTCTGACACGGCGTCCGTCTTGCGTAGCTTGTTGTAAGCGGTCCGGTCAAAGTCGGCAATCTGGAACGCAGCCTCCTGGTTCGCCAGGTCCGATTCCGCAGCCGCAACGTCGGCCTCCCCCTGGCGCACCCGGCCACTCGCATCCAGTTTCGATTGCTCCGTCTGCAAGTCGTTCTCTTGCAGTTGCGCCTCGAGCACTGCGATCTGGTCGCGTGAAGATCTCAAGCGTGCCTCGGCCACTGTCACTGCGGCACGAGCCTGATCTGCCCGGGCGAAAACCTGCTCGTCGTCGAGCACCGCGATCGTTTCTCCGGCCTTGACTGAGTCTCCCTCCCGGAAACGGATTTCCAGGATGCGTCCCGTAGTCTTGGGCGCCACCGCCGAATCGTCTCCCTCGATACGCCCGCTCAGCGCCACCATGCTGCGAGGGATCTTTGGCGGAGCAACAAAGTTACTCCAGATAAGGTAACCAGCCAATACAATCGCCGCCACAATACCGGCCTTGGCGATAACGGGGAGCGGTGTGCGGCGCCGCGGCGCGTTGCCGTCGCCCGCGTCTGTTTCTGAAGTGGATGTCACCGACGGAGGAGTTTCGGTGCTGATCGTTCTCGTCATCTCATCCTCCACCCTCACGCATGCAACGGCTCACGCCTTAGCAGAGGGCGCTCCCAACGTTGCAGCATTGGATCGGTTGACAGAGAGATATTAGTGAATCGGCTTATATTAGTCGATCAAAACCGAAAAATCTCATCCTTCCCCGGGAAACCATCAGATTCGCCCGTGCGCCAAAGTGGAATCGGCTCGGGTAAGACTGAATCGCGCCGCCGAGTCCTCGAAGCGCTCGCAAAACATCTCGTTGATAGCCTGGATGGAGGACACCCCGGTCAGCATGGTCTCCGTCAGGCTCAAGACCCGCGAGCCGCGCGGAAGATAGGCCAGACTGCGGCGCAGACCCCCTACCACCTGCGGGTTGAACAAGCCGGTGTTGCGGATGGCGCGGCTGTCTAAATATCGCGCGGAAAATTCAGAGCCTTTTTCCAGTCCCAGCGTCTCACTCGACGGTGCTACGAACGGTCGTTTCTTCACCTGCAACGCGGAGGGCAGCCTCTCCGCAATGGCGCGGCGTAGAACGTACTTGCCGGCGCCGTTCCGCAGCTTCAGCGACAGTGGCAGCGAGAAGGCAAACTCAACCAGTTTGTGGTCGAGAAATGGCACTCGGCCCTCGATGGAGTGTGCCATTTCGACCCGGTCGCCAAGACAGTTGAGGTTGTAGGACGGCAGGTCGGCCTTGAAAAGATAGTATTGGTGCGCGGCGACCGGCGAGAGCGACTTCATGCGGCCACGGCCGATCCGCTCGGCCATTTCGGCGATGGGATCGATCCCTGCGACCTCCCGGCGAAAATCGCCGGACATGACGAATGGAAGTCTCTTTGCGGTTCGCAGCGCGCGAGCCATGGCGTAGGGATAGGCGCCAAACAGGCTAACGATGCGATCGTACTCCGGCAACACTCGCATCGGTAATATCCCGGTGTTGAGGAGCGCGATTCCTGACTGTTCTTTGGCGAGCAGGGCCTCGAGCGCCGCACGCCGCTCCCGATCTCGAGGATGGGTACGAACTTCCTCAAGCAGGGCAATGTGCTGAAAAACGTTATAGCCCGCCATCGCTTCGTCGGCACCCTCGCCGGTAAGCACAACCTTGACATGGCGCCGAGCCAGCTCTGACAGAATCATCTTGGCGGCTCCGTGGCTGTTGCTCACCGCGATTTCGCTGTGCCACAAAGACCGCTCGAAGTGAGGCACCAGGTCTCCTGGGCCGATCCGGATCGTGTGGTGTTCGAAACCTCTGGCTTGCGCGAATTCGGCCGCTGCTTGTCCCTCGTTTAGCTTTTTGTTGTCAAACTCCACCGTAAAGGCTTTGACCGGCCGCCCACTCTCTTCGGCCGCCGTCGCTGCGACCGAAGTCGAATCCAGACCCCCTGAAACATAGGCCCCGACTTCTACGTCGCCATGCAACCGCAAACGCACGGCTTCGTAGAATAGTCGCCGGAACTCTTCTATTGCCTCTTCTTCGTTGCCAGGTACCACCTCGCCGCCCAGGGGTAGATCCCAATAACGGCGCCGGGTTACCGCAGAGCGCGAGATGCACAACATGCATCCCGGCTCGACCGTCCGAATGTTTTCAAAACAAGTCGTTTCGGGCAGCAGTAACCCGTGCAGCATATAAAAAAGGCTGATGTGATCCAGTCGCGCTCGAGCCTTCCCGTGCCCCAGGATAGCCTTGATTTCTGAGCCGAACACCAGCGAATCGTTCAGCCGGGAATAGAACAAAGGCTTGATGCCGAAACGGTCACGGACGAGATACAAGATCTCATTCCTCTGGTCCAAAAGGGCGATAGCGAATTCGCCACGCAGGTGAGACACGAAATCTTCACCGTACTCCTCGTACAGGTGAACAATAATCTCGGTGTCGCTGCGGGTGCGAAAACGATGGCCCCTCGACTCCAGATCCTTGGCGATGTCTTGGAATCCGTAGAGTTCGCCATTCAGGACTACCCAGACCGAGCCATCCTCGTTCGAGAGCGGCTGACGGCCATTCGAGAGATCCACGATGGATAGGCGCGTATTGATCAGCAGAACCGATCCCGAGCAGCCGAGATAGTACCCCCATTGATCGGGCCCGCGATGGCGGATCGCCGAAACCATGGGCACGATACTCGACTCGTCGACCCGTCCCTTCGGATCGAAGATAAACTCGCCTGCAATTCCGCACATGGTTTAAACAGTCTCGGTTGGAACCTGGCTTACCAGGTGAGGTTGGCGAGCGACGGGCGTAAGCGCGATGGGACAATCCGCGGTCAGGCTGATGCGGGCCTTGAGCCCGGGAGAAAAGTCTGCCGGCACCGAAAGCCGGTACCGCTGCGCCGCCATGGCGACGATCATTTGCGCCTCCATCATCGCGATATCGGCCCCGATACACTGGCGCGGTCCCGCACTGAAAGGGAAGTAGGCAAAACGCGGCCGTCCTTGCGACCTCTCCGCCAGGAAGCGATCGGGATCGAACTTCTCCGGATCTTCCCATAAGCTCGGTAGCCGGTGCGTCACGTAAGGACTGATGATGACGAGTGCCTCGGCAGGAATTCGGTATCCGCCAATTACATCGTCCTTCACCGCGCTCCGGCCGAAAACCCAGCCCGGCGGGTAAAGCCGCATCGCCTCCATGATTACGCGGCGGGTGTACTCAAGAGCGGGCAAATCTTCCAAGCCAGGCGGTCGGCCTTTTAGTGCCGCATCGACTTCCAGTTCCACCCGTTCCCGTGCCTCGGGGTGCTTGGCGAGGAGATACCACGTCCAGCAAATAACATCGGCGACGGTGTCGTTCCCCGCCTGCAGCATGGTCTTCAGTTCGTCGCGGATCTGGCCATCGCTCATTGACTCCCCAGTCTGCTCATCGCGGGCCCAGAGAAGCAGCGACACCAGGTCACCGTTGTCAACCTGATTTCGCCTACGCCCTTCGACAACGCGAAGAACGAACTGATCCAAGGTACGGACGCCGCGCTCAAAGCGACGCCTCTTGGCAAAGCGAAACCACGTCAGGAGTTTGACTAACTTCACCGCGCCAATCAGGTCCATGTGACGGGAGCAATCGAGAATGGCATCTCGTATGACCTGCTCCGAGCCGATCAAATCCCCACTGAACATGTTGCGTAAGAGGATTTCGAGCGTGAGCAGAATGACCTCAGCGCGCCCATCCAGAGCTTCGGCTCGGGATGCATGCCCCTCCCAGCGCTGCAGCATTCGAGACGTGGAATCGACCATAATGCCGGCCATTTTGGGGTGATGCTTCCGCTGAAACGCCGGCTGGATCAGCCGTCGCTGCCGCTTCCAATAATCGCCGTCGATGGAGAATAATCCATCCCCCATCAAGGGTCGCAGCACCTGGTACCAGGGGCCTTTGATGTAGTTTGTATGGTTGTCTTGCAGAACGCGCTTGATCCCGTCCAGATCCGTAACCAGATATGCGCGGTTGGGGCTCAGCGTAACCACCCCTCCATATCTCCCCGCGGTCTGCGCAAAGTAATCCGGCGGATTGCGCATCAAGCTGGGAAGAACGACGAGCTGAGCTCTTAGCCGTGGTGGCAAAAAGTTGTAACCGGCGTCATCCAGGGGCCCAGGCGGCCCTACTGTTGCGGTACTGGGACTAGCGCTGCCCGTGACCATTAGGTCCTCATCCCCAGAGGTAAGGTATAGTACCGGGATCGTCGCCTGGGGTCGTCTGCAGGGGGAGGCTCAATACTAGATCAGCTTTAATTGGCGATCAACAAAAACGTCCCGAGTTACAGCGAAGGCAATCCGCAAGACTCGTAGATCTTCGACATGTACTGCATGTCCAGCAAACCCTCTTCGCCGGCCGTCTTCGGTGTCTGATCCTTGACAATGCAATCGGAAAAGTACTCCGCTTCGGCGGTAAACTGCGAAGGGTCCTTACTGGGGTTAGGCTCATCGAGCACAATCGGCTTGCCCCCGGCCGGGTCGGCAAACTGAGCCGTCAGGTGAAGCCCCTGGTACGGAAACGCCGGCTCCGCATACAAGAACCCCAACGACCCATGCACCCGGTAAAACCCATTCATCGACGCGCCATAAGTGGTGTTGCAACTAGCCACCACCCCGGAAGGAAACTTCATCGTCCACGAAACATTCTCTTCCACCGTATCGAACCGCCCATCATGATCGATCACCGACGAATACCCCTTAAGTTCGACCGGCTCCTCGCCCGTAAGATACCGGCAAGCATTCAGCGAGTAGACCCCCATATCCATCAAAGGCCCGCCACCGGCCAGCTTGCGGTCCAGCCGCCACTCACCAGCCCTCTCCCTGAAACCATTAGCACTCTCGATCGCCTGAATCTTTCCCAGCTTCCCCTCCCGGATAAGCTGCATTGCCCGCAAATTCGTAGGCTCATAGTGGCACCGGTAAGCGATCATCAATTTCTTGTTCGCCTCCTTGCACGCCTTGATCATCGCCATCGAATCCGCAACCGAAGTAGCCATAGGCTTCTCGCACAGCACATGCTTTCCCGCGCGTGCCGAGCGGATGGTGTACTCCGCATGCATGCTGTTCGGTAGCGCCACGTACACGGCGTCGATAGCCGGATTGTTCTTGATCTGATCCATGTTCTCGTAGCTATAAATGGAGCTCTCCGAAACTCCATACTTAGCCGCTTGCGCCACCGCCTTATCCCGGTGGCCGCTCACCAGTCCAGTAATCTTCGAGTTCTTGCTGGCCAGCACTCCGGGCATAAAGTGATCCATGGAAATACGGCCCAGGCCGATGATGCAATAGCCAATCTTGCGATCGCCCCCCTGTGCCAACAGCGGCGAAACCACTTGCGAAGCAGCCCCGGCGACCGCCAGGCGGGTGAACTCTCTCCGGGTAAGCATCATGGATCCTCCAATGCGCTGGAGTAGTTTAGCCGCATTTCCCTAAATGACGAAAACCGCGCACCGCCGGACTCCTCTTACAATTAGAGCCAGCATGTCGAAATCCCTACTCTTTCTCGCCTTGGTGTCGCTCACCATCGTCCCAGTGCTCCGGGCCGAGTCAACCCTCCCGGAAGACGCGAAAGCAAACATCGACGCCGCCGTCAACCAGGTTTTGTCCTCCACCAAGGTGCCCAGCGCTTCGATTGCCATCGTCAAGGATGGCCGCATCGCCTATCTCCAGGCCTACGGTCTTGCCCGGCTCACGCCGCCCATGGAAGCCACTCCACAAATGCAGTACCCCATCGGCTCCATCAGCAAGCAATTCACCGCGGCCGCGGTCCTCCTCCTGGCCCAGGAACATAAGCTCACTCTGGACGATCCCGTCTCCAACTACCTCCCCGACCTGGCCCGGGCCAAGGAGGTCACTATCCGCATGCTCCTTTCGCACACGTCCGGATACCAGGATTACTGGCCCGAAGACTACGTGATGACCTCCATGATGGTGCCCACCACCGCGCAGCACATCCTGGATGTCTGGGGTAAAAAGCCGCTGGACTTCGACCCCGGCACGCAATGGCAGTATTCCAACACCAACTACGTAATCGCGGGCCGCATCGTGGAGAAGGTCAGCGGCATGCCCCTGATCGATCTTTTGAAGAAACGTATCTTCCTTCCGCTGGGCATGGACAACGTCTATGACACGGATGCCAGCAAGTTGCCCGCGACTGACCCCACCGGCTACGAGCGGCACGCCCTCGGACCCCAACGCGCTGCCCCGCTGGAAGGCGCTGGCTGGATGTTCGCTGCCGGCGAGCTAGCCATGCCGCCCCACGATCTGGCCCTATGGGACATCAGCATGATGAATCGTTCGCTCCTTGCCCCGGCGTCTTACCAGCAAATGCTGACCCCTGTCCCGCTCAAGGATGGGGCCGCCACCAGTTACGGCCTGGGAGTGGATATAGGAAAGCGCGATGGTCACAACATCATTGAGCACTCAGGCGAAGTCTCCGGCTTTGTTTCCGAAAACATCGTTTTTCCCGACGACCACGCGGCCATCATCGTCCTCACCAACGAGATGGCGACTCACGCCGCGAGCCTGATCGCCCGCAGGATTACGCCCACCGTCCTGGGCCTTCCAGCACCCGCTCCCAACAAGGATGAAGCGCAAGCGCTCGCCATCTTCAACGGGCTCGCCGACGGCCAAATCGACCGCACCCTATTCACCAAATACTGCAACTCCTATTTCAGCCAACAGACGCTGGAAGATTTTGGCTCTAGTTTGAAGCCGTTGGGCCCCCCGCTCGCCTTCAAACAAACCACCCAGGAAGCCCGCGGAGGCATGATGTTCCGCGTTTTCACCGTCACCTTTCCCGACCGCGACCTGAAAGTGACCACCTACCAGATGCCCGACGGAAAATTCGAACAATACCTGGTAATCCCCTAAGCTCCGCAAAAGCGAACCTCGGCAACCCCGGCCCAGGTCGGGGACGGGTGGCCCCATGTTCGCCTAAGCGTACTCCGGATTTCCTGTCGAGCTTGCTGGCGTTGGCGAAGCTCATGCGGCTTTCCCTAATTTGCTTCTGAACCCTAACCGAAGTCATTTCCCCACCAAATCCTGAAACACAGGATTCTTCGACAAATAATTCGCCACCATAGGACAAACCACATCCACCTTAAGCTTGTTGTCGCGAGCGTATTCCAGGGCCGTCTGCGCCAGCACACCAGCCAGACCGCGCCCGCGAAGCGCTTGCGGCACCTCGGTATGCCACAGCGTGATCCACCCAGCCTTATCCAGCTCAAATTCAAGGTAAGCCGTCTCGCCCTCTTCCTCGAGCTCGAATCGGCTCATCGTCTTTTCTTTGCTCATTTCACCTCTGCAGGCTGTAACCATAGGCTTGGAGTGGAGTGCGCAATCTCCACCTCTTCCGGCGTCATATCGACCGGAACATCAGCGAACAGCGGAGTACTCAGATAACGCTCACCCGTGTCCGGCAACATACACAGAACCGTCGCCCCTTGTGCGGCCTCCGCACAAACCCGCAACGCGCCTGCAAACGTTGCGCCTGAACTAATCCCCACAAAAATCCCTTCCTTGCGGGCAAGCTCTTTGCTCCAGCGCATGGCATCGGCGTTAGGGATGCGCAGAAGCTGGCTGATAACCTTCATGTCCACCGCGTCCCCGGCAAGCTTGGGGATGAAGTCCGGGCTCCAGCCCTGCTGGGGATGTGGCTTCCACGCCGGGTGGCTGGCCACTGGGGAGCCGTCTGGTTTGCGTTCCTGCGCTATCCCGCTGGCGATCATGGGCGCGTCATCCGGCTCGCAGACGACGATCTTTGTCTCCGGCCGCTCTTTGGCCAGCACTCGCGATACGCCTTTGAGCGTGCCCCCGGTGCCAAACCCGGTCACCCAGTAGTCCAGCCGCTCCCCTTCGAAATCGCGCAATATTTCCTGTGCCGTCGTGCGCGAGTGCATATCGGCATTGGCTTCATTTTCGAACTGGCGGGTCAGAAACCAACCATGCGCTTCTGCCAGTTCGACGGCTTTAGCGACCATGCCGGTTCCCCGGCCCGCCGCAGGCGTGATCACCACCTTGGCCCCCAGAAACCGCATCAACCTCCGCCGTTCCACGCTGAACGTTTCCGCCATGGTGACCACCAGCGGATACCCTTTTGCCGCACACACCATGGCCAGCCCGATCCCCGTATTACCGCTGGTTGCCTCAACCACCGTCTGGCCCGGCTTGAGCTTTCCGGTCTTCTCTGCATCCTCAATCACGCCCAAGGCAAGACGGTCCTTGACCGATCCGAGTGGGTTGAAGGCCTCGACTTTCACAAACAGGTTGATCCCAGGCGGTCCGAGCTTATTGATCCTGACTACGGGGGTGTTGCCGACGGTTTCAAGAATGCTGGCGTATTTGTGTCCCATCACGAGTCCTCCACATGCGCAATTCAGGCTGGTTTCAGGCAACCTCAAAGATAACCCTTTTCTCTTCGCGTTCGCCGTCGGGATATTATTTAACGCCTCGGAAACACGAGATTCGTCGGCAGAAGTTTCGCCCGGGTTCCCACGACTTCCCATTCCGCGATGCCGTCAAGATCAGCAGGGAGCAATCCCGCCCTTGGGGTAATCAACAACGGAGTACTGGCGTGTCCGCGCTCAAACGATGCACGCTGACTGCAAAGACGAGACCCCGTATGCTTCCGGTTCGACGGCGTTTTTCCACGGGCTCCCACATCAATTCTTACCACTGGGAATATCGTGAAGCGGGCTCGCTGTTCCGTTCGTCGTTCTCTATTTGCTTGGTGCAGGAGAAGCAACCATGGTTGACCCAAACAAGGTGCAACATAATGTCACGCTGTTCACCATGCTTCCGAATGAGACGGAAGTGTTGCAGCGGCTGCGCGATTCCTATAGCGCATTGTCGGAGGGCGATGTGCTCACAGGAGCCGATCAGGCTGTTCTGGCGGTGGTGAAGGTCACTCTGAAACACCTGAGCAAGGCTGGCTAACCCCTTCGGTGGCATTCCCCCCTCATCCGATCCGTTACAGACCGGCGATCCTTTTTCGCGCCGCCTTCGGCGTGGGATATGATTCCGCACTGTGAACAGGAGATCCCTCATCAAGTGTCTGGCCGCCGTTCCTCTGGCCTCGGCATTTCGGGGAGCGGCCCCGCTGGGAAAAGTCAAAATCACCGGCTTCGACATCCATAAGGTGTCTGTTCGTTGGCGCGACCTGATGTTCGTCGAGGTCCACACCGATGCGGGCATCACCGGACTCGGCGAAGCGACCCTCGAAAGCCGCACCGACATAGCCGAATCCGTGCTCCACTGGCTTGAGCCCGAATATGTGGGTCTCGATCCCGCAGGTCCCGAGGCGCACTGGGATCGCGTTTACTACATAGCCACGCGCTGGCGCAACGGACCGGCGCTGATGACCGGCCTCTCCGCCATCGACATGGCGCTTTGGGATATCGAAGCCAAGCGGTTGGGAGTTCCGCTCTACTCCCTGCTGGGCGGCCCGATCCAGAACAATCTCCGCGTCTATTTCACCCACTGGGATGCGTCCATCCCTGCAGGGAAGCGCGACATCGCCACCGTGACGGAACTCGCCGCGCGCACTCGTGAGCAGGGCTGGACCGCGGTTAAGTACACCCTGCCCTTGGCCGCGACCGAACTCGAGCGCATAGACAAGGACGTCGCAGAGCTGGCTGCAATTCGCCAGGTGTTTGGCACCCAGGTAGACATAGCGCTCGAATGCGCGGAGACCTTTACCGTGCGCTCGGCCATTCAATTTGCCAATGCGATCGCGCCGTATCATCCACTCTTCATGGAGGAGCCGACACTCCGCGAAAACCCGGCCGGGCTTGGGGAGGTGGCGGCGAGAAGCCCGGTCCCCATTGCCACCGGCGAAGGTCTGTTCTCGCGCTTCGAGTTCAAGCAATTGCTCGATGTAAAGGGCGCCGCGATCATCCAGCCCGATGTCATGCATGCCGGGGGAGTGACCGAGCTACGCAAGATCGCGAACATGGCGGAAGCCTACGGGGTAGAAGTAGCGCCGCACCAGTGCAGCGGGCCGATCGCCCACATGGCCTCCATGTCCACCATGTCGGTCTGCCGCAATTTCGTGATCCACGAATGTGAAGGCGCGGATAACGACCTGTTCCGCGAGATGACCGATGGCACCTATCCAACCCAAAAAGACGGCCACGTTCTCTTGCCGGACGCGCCAGGATTAGGGATTGAGGTGAATTTCACCGAGTTCGCACGCAAGTGTCCGTATAAAGCGATTCGCTCGCGGGCACAATTGAAACTGTAGCCCTCGGAGGTGCGGCTACTCGGCGTTCGGGTTAAACTAGCTGCACGTCCCATCGCCGGGATGGCGGAACTGGCAGACGCAGCGGACTCAAAATCCGCCGAGGGCAACCTCGTGGGGGTTCGACCCCCCCTCCCGGCACCAAGTAACAAGTTTTAAAATGTGCGGCTTGCGAGCCGCATTTTGTTTTGTGCCCAAAATGTGCCCAAATCCCGAGGGCAGAACTGAAAGACCTACCCGATACAATCAACGCGCATGCCAGCACCGAAAAAGAAAAAGCAGCAATCCTATAAGGCTTCTGTCGTCTTTGGGACGCAACCACCTTCCCCTGACCCGCCCGAGAACAGCTATGACCGTTTCGGCATCCTGCTCAAGGAGTCGCGGAAATTCTGTAAACGGGTGGGCCTGCACAAGGACCTGATCCCAAAGATCATCAAAACGGATAGCGACTGGGCATTCATCCTCAAAGTCGACGCGCTCCTCGAAAGCGCGGCCAAGCATATCATCCGGCACGGCCTTCAAATCCAGCTCCTGAAGCGAACGTTTCGAAATGAAGCCCTGGACGATTTCATCGACTCGCTTTCTATGAATGGGCGCACTTCGCTCCTGAAGCTTCTGGATGCTGCGGGCCTGCCTTCAGAAGAACTCGGTTTCGTTGAAATCACGCGACTGGTCCGAAACGCTTACGCCCACAACATCGAGTTTGCGGATCTCAGCCTTCCAAAACTCATCAAGTCGCGGGCGGACAAATCGCGACTGATTAAGTACCTCAGCGGTATCAGGACTTACGACGAGGCCGAACTGATGGCCAGTTACGAAAAAGACCCGCTGTTCCTTCGGTACAACATCATTGATTCAGTGATGAGGTTCCTTTTCTATGCTTATCACCTGACAGCGAAACCCAAAAAGGCGACACGTCGACGACGGGCTTCACGGTAACACGCCATCCAAATATCGCGCTCGTACCGCTGCGCAGTGTCCTATGACCTCCGATGAATCAGAGACCATTCACAGAATTCCGTTGGAACCGGCCAGTGCTACGGCTCCGGGACTAGCCCGGATTTCTCACAATCAAGATACAGATCTGGGCGAGGGGATTTAGAAAGTTGCTTGGAAAGGCCGTCTTTTCATGGCATAACTGCGTTGTCGAGACGTAGTGTTTGCCGTGCGGAGGCGGCCTTTCTGATGACAGAGTGTAACCAAGAAACGTTTGCATTTACAGGTCATTTTTCGCGCCGCGTGGAGGCAGGGTTTACCGCCGGTCAAGTTTCCAGCGACGGCGGTGCGCTGCTGTTGCGCGAGGTGGACCGGAAGATCAACCTGCTGGGGCGGCTGGGGTGCTGCTTTGTCGATGGCCGATCGCCGTTGCTGGTCAAGCACCAGTTAGCTCAGATGCTGGCGCAGCGCATCTTCGGTCTGGCGTTGGGGTACGAGGACCTTTGCGATCATGAGCAGTTGCGCTCCGATCCTCTGCTGGCGTTGCTCAGCGGTAAGAGTGAGCTGGATAAGCCGTTGGCCGGCAAGAGCACGCTGAACCGACTGGAACTGGTTGGCCGCACCGGTCGCTATCACAAGATCGGCTACTCGGCGGAGTCTCTGGACCGTTTGTTGGGGGAGCTGTATCTGGAGTCCCATCGCAGTGCGCCGGAACAGATCGTGCTGGACCTGGACGCCACCGACATCCCGCTATACGGCCATCAGCCGGAGCGTTTCTTCCACGGCTACTACGGCAGCTACTGCTATCTGCCGCTGTATATCTTCGCCGGCGACCAGTTGCTGTGCGCGCGTCTGCGGGCGGCCAACCAAGACGCTGCCGCCGGAGCGGTGGAGGAAGTGAGCCGCATCGTTGCCCAACTGCGGCAGCGATGGCCGCAGACCCGGATCGTGTTGCGCGCCGACTCCGGCTTCTGCCGCGAAGAGTTGATGAGCTGGTGCGAGGCCAACAAGGTGGATTACCTGTTTGGCTTGGCGCGCAACCAGCGGCTGCAGAAGATCATCGGCGCCCAGATGCAGCAAGCTCGTGCCCTTCATCAGGGCACAGCCAAGGCGGCGCGCGTCTTTACCGGCTTCGCCTATACCACGCGCCATAGCTGGTCGTGCGCCCGCCGCGTGGTGGCCAAAGCCGAGTATCTCGACAAGGGCGAAAATCCGCGCTTCGTGGTCACTTCGCTGACTCCGGACCAGTGGCCCGACCAGGCACTTTACGAGAAGTTCTACTGCGCCCGTGGCGAAATGGAGAACCGCATTAAGGAACAGATGTGCCTGTTCGCCGATCGGCTCTCAACCGACGAGATGAAGGGCAATCAGTTGCGCCTCTACTTCTCCGCGCTGGCTTACACGCTGATGGAGGCGCTCCGCCGGCTGGGCCTCCAAGGCACGGAGTGGGCCCAGGCTCAGGTCGATACCATCCGTCTCAAGCTGTTCAAGATCGGTGCCATCGTGCGCATCAGCGTGCGCCGCATTATGCTTCAGCTCAACTCGACCTATCCCTGGAAACACCTCTTCGCACAAGCCTTCCACGCCCTGCGTTGCTGAAACCCGCTCCCAGCGGCTAACGACACTTCCACTTCGGCCCATGGCTCCGGCCTGGCGGAGCCATGCAAAATGACACCCTGCTAACCCCCAAGCAGCCCGCCACACGCTAGAAATTACACCGACCGGCCAACCCTATCACGCAAAAGCACTGCAACAGGCTCTCCCCACTCTCAATCGTGTCGCAGAATCTGTGATGGTGAGAAATGCGGGCTAGGGTGTCTGGCTCTCGCGTGGTACGTACTTCGTTGTAATTGAGAAAAACTTATCAAGTGGGCCTTTAATCGTGGAAGCAGTTGCGGATGAAGGGTCAGACGATCATGGAACATGTTATATGTGTGCTTGAACATGTCCAGCGAACACATGATCAGTAGCAGCAGATTTCCGCTGAGTTCCTTGGGGTCGGTTTCAAAGAAGTCGAGCGTCCAAGAGCGGTGTGTGCTTGAATCCGCCGTGGAAGAGGAAATGCCGAGCGAGGTTACGTTGGAATGCGGCCCGGCGTCACAAAGCATTTTCCAAATCTCATGAAGGTGTGCAAACCCTGCATTTTCAGGAAAGAGATTGGCCTTTATGTTTCCCTTGAAGTGCTTGTTGTATTCGGCGAGGTCTTCATCGCGCGAAAACCAGACCTTCCCGGTGGCGGGTTCGCGCAGAATCTTTTGGGCATGCGTGAACGCCTCCATCGCGGTTCTCAGATGTGTATATCCGGGCGTGGTGCAGCAGGAAAAGAGCAACTCTGCGGCGATCCGCAATTCGCGAAAGCAAAAGATGGTCAACTGTGTAGGGGCAATCCACTCGCCTTTCGTAACCGTCTGTAAGCCGCGAATTGTCTCTATCCAGTTCTCGTCTACAGCAAAATACAGATCGCTGATGTCGGCAAAGCTATTAAGGGTAGCGATAAAGTTGAAGCGCTTGCGAACAAGGTATTCTCGGAAGTCGCCGACTACAAACCGTTTTTCTTCGTCAAAAAGATAGGCGTTTAAATCTATCCGATTTGGTGGCGTGTCCGCACTCATACTTCAGTTCTTTCAGGCTGTTATCTTACCTCGTAACAGTGAGTCTTCCTCCAGACCTTTCAGCCGTTATTGGACATTTTTCGGAGTTTCGAGGATTTTCCAATCCGTTCCGTAGTGAACCCGCGCCATCAGGTCATCGATACGCGATTGCCCGTCAACGCATCTTCTGGAAGATCGACTAATACAACACGACCTTGACCGAAGGCAGCGAATATCCGAGCGATCCAAAACAAACGGTCAGGGTATTGACGATCATGCTTGCCTCTGAATATCGACCATTTTCCCGCGTCATGAACCGGGGTTTTCTGTTTTCGGGGCGCGGGAAGGCGGCGCGATAGATTTAGAACCATTCCAAATTCTGCGGCAGTTTCGAAAAGGTCCTTTGTGCAATACAGGCCTACTCAACCAAGGTCTCGTCAGAGCGTTGGAAAGCATTCTGAAAGAACATACGAGTAGCGAGATACCCACCGAGGAAGCCCTCCACACAGAAATAAACAATTAACGCTGCAGCAAACGACATTGCGGCGTCCGGCGGCTCTCCAAGTCCGCCAGCGACGTACTGGGCTGCCCTGTGGAGGTAATGCGGCAGACTCTTGATCTCAACCAACCCTGCTCCGACCAGCACCTTGGTAAGCCAGTCGGAGATCTGCTCCATGTTGGTATTGGCCCTGAGATGGTAGCTGCCGCTATCAGTCGGTTCGATAGAGCCCTCTGATCTGGGATGTGGTTCGCTGGCAGCTCGGGGAATACCGAAGATGAGACCGAGGAGCGAGCCAGCACCGAGACATGCCAGACTCCAGAGCATTCCACTGGACTTGTTGATCCAGCAACGCTCATGCAGCAAGACAAAGCCTTCGCCAAAAAGAATGCAGCTCATGACGAATAGTGCCGTGAGGAAGGAGTCGCGTGGAATGCCCCACCATTGCGGTTGTAACGAATGTGTGTGTGGCTTCGCTGTCAAGCGGTTATTCTACGCTCCTGCTCCACGTGTGGCAGCCACGCAACACCAACGCACTCGCGCGCTAGCTCAATGACTTGCTTCTCGCTTCCAATACAAGCAGCGAAAGCAGTTTGTCTGGCGTCAACTAATCTTTCCGCTCAACGACAACCACAATTCCCGATAGTTGTTGAAACTTGTTCTCTTTTTGCTTGTCCCCGTCGTCGTCGTGGCGGTGGTAATGTGGAAATCGGCAACATCGATTTCCGTCATTTCCACGGCCCGCTTCCCCGCGCTCAGTTGGCCGCGTTGCTTTCCTGCACCGGTTCGCGATTCTTCTTGGCCTCTTCCATTCGGTAGCTGGGGATGTTCAGCTCCACGATGACCGAGTGGTGCACCAGCCGGTCGATGGCTGCCGCCGTGGTCATCGGGTCTTTGAAGATCCCCTCCCATTTCGAGAAGGGGAGATTGCTGGTCAGTAGTACGCTGCCGCGCTCGTATCGCTCCGACAGCAGGGTGAACAGCACCTCCATCTCCTCGCGGCTTTGTTGGACATAGCCCATCTCGTCGATGATCAGGCCGTCATGGCGGGACAGCTTCTTGATTTCTTTGCTCAGCCGTAGGTCGCGCTTGGCCACCAGCAGATCCTGCACCAGCATGGCGCAACTGGTGTACTTCATCCGGCGTCCTTGTGCGATCAGTTCATGGGCCAGGGCGCACAACAAGTGGCTCTTACCCGCGCCAGGATTGCCGAACAGCAGCAAGTTCTCCCGCCGATCGAGGAAGCTGCCGTCCACAAGCGCCTTCAGTTGTCGTCCAGCTTTGACGGGTAATCGCTTCAAGTCGAAGTTCGCCAACGTCTTCTCTCGCGGCAACGCCGACTCGCGTAACAGTGCCGCGATGCGATTACACCGCCGCGACTCGCACTCTCGCTCCGATAACCCAAGAAGGTATTGCTCATAACTCAGTGTTTCTTTCTCCGCCTGTTGCGCGGCCTGCTCGAAGCAATCGCGCATCGCAGGTAGATGCAGTGCCTTCAGGTTCTCCGTCAACGCCGTTCTGATCTGAGGGGCCGCGCTCATTGCAGCACCTCCTGCGCACTGAACAACTGATCGAAGATTCTCAGATCCACAACCGCCACCTCGACATCGCGGACGCTTGTGTTCTGCTCGGCGACCAGCATGGCCTCGATCCCCGCAGCGCTGATCGGCGCATCGCCTTGGCCCAACAGGACAAGCAGCGCCGCATCGACTCTGACCTCACTGTCCTTGGCGGCCAACTCCAGGATCTGCAGGTATTGCTTGCTACCCTGATACCGGCCAAGCTGCTCCTCAAGAAGGTCGAAGGTCATGCGGAACCGGCTGGTGGGGAACAACTCGTCGCGGTACCGGTAGTGCTCGAAGGCACCCGGCTTGCGCACCAGCCAGTCGATGATGTGCCGGTAATCCACGCGATGCTTTTGCCGCCCGCGTAAGCGTGGCATCTCGGCGACCTTCTTCTGCCCGTACCAGACCTCCACATGGTCCATGAACAACCTTGCCTCCACCTGCTCGCCGATCAACCGGCTCGGCACCGAGTATGCGTTGCGGTCCACATAGATCAGGCTGCCCGAGTCCACCTTGACCCGATCGCGCCTGGCCGATTCCATGCGCCGCTCCGGCAACTCCCCCATCACCGCCATCTCTTCGCCAAGCCGCTGCCTGCGCCCGGCGTTCAACCGCTCCAACATCGCCGCCAGGAAACGCCGGTACTCGTCCACGCTGGCGAAATCCACGCTGCCGCGCAGCATCAACTCCTGCCCCACAGCTCGCTTGAAGCGATGGTGCCGCTGCTCCACATCGCCGTTCTCGTTGCCATGCCCGGCCTGCGTCTTCTCGCTCTCCAGTCCATAGCAACGCATCAGACCCTTGTAGCGATCCGTGAACTCGGTCGGATCGCTCATGTTGTTGACCGCCGTCGAAAGCCGGTCGGTGCGATGGCGATGCGGTACTTTACCCAGCGTCCACAGCGCGTTCTGCAACCCTTCGCTCAGGCTCTCGAAGCTCTCTGAAAAGCACACCGTTGCCGCCTCCCAGTTCGAGTACGTCAGCACAAAGTGATAGATCAGGTGCGGAAAACTCTGCCCCTGGATGGTCACGCCCAACTCTTCCATGTGCGTGAAGTCCGACGCTGCCAGCCGACCTGGAGGATGCTGTTGCGCAAAGAAAACCTCCCGGGCCGGACCCTCGGTGGCACGCCACACCTTCACCCGCCGCTGCAACGTGCGCACCTGCCCGTCCTGAAAGCGACCGGGATTCTGTCGCTGCAAGAACTCGAAGACTGTCTTGGCCTCAAGCCCGGCGTTGTCCTCAAGCAACTTCTGCACATCATCCCAAACATCGATGAACGGATCGGGCCGTGTCCGACCGCGTACCGCCGTCGGCAACTCGCTGGGCAACCCGCCATGGCGGCGATACTTTCGCGCCGTCTTGGCGTCCATCCCTGCCTTGGACGCCGCAATCTCCTGGTTTTGCTCTGTCTTTATCAACGCAAACAACCTCCGAACCTGCTTGTCCGTGACCAATCCGCCTCCGCTCCGATGAACTGGAGTACGCTTGGCCTAATTGTCGTTGGATCGGGAATTTTGTTTGTCGTCGCCCGGGAGTTCTAATTGTCGCCCGTCAGCAGTTCAACTGCCGCCAGACTCCAAAACTCCCCTGTCGCAGCTCTTGCCATCATCGTCGATGTCCTTTCGAGCATCGTGAACATGTGGGATGGTTGATATGTACCGACGTAACCCGGGAACGGGACGGGAAGTTTACCTCATGACTTTTTGATAGGGGCACCACGGTGAACAGACGGACTAACGCCCAAAAGGAAATGCTCCATAACGCCCCGCGCCGCGCTCCGCATGCACCCACGAAATTCCAAACATGTGGGGAAGGTTCCGGTTTGCCATCCATTTCATCCGCTGCCAACGCGCATAATCGAACCCAAGTGACCTTTGGGGCTTGTACTTCCGTGCCGAAAACGCATCTCGCCACTTGCTGTAAACATGGAAAGGCTCTATCTCTTAGAGTAGACGATATCGGCAGGCGACGGCCCCTCACGCGGCCGCGCCCTGGCCGGCAGTTGCCGGTAGTTTCGGCCTCTAGCGCGAGCGAAGGATAGCCTCACCGCTGTCCGGTGCCACACCCTATCCCTGTCACAAAATCACCACAACAGCCATAACTCCATCACTGGCCTACGCGCCTCGCAACCCCCTGTTGCCATTAGAGGGAAGCCAAGACCCCACAATCTCCAACCAACCGAAGGAATGAGACTACCTATGCCCAAAAAGACTGTCAGAGATCCCATCACCGGTCAGGAAATGACCTTTGTTCACCTGATCCTTTCCGGAACCATGACTGACCGCCGCGCCGCGGAAGCCGCCGGTCTCAATCCCGACACCGCCGCCTACACCAAATCCAAGCCCCGCGTCCGCGCCTACATGATCGAGCACCGCGCCGCCGTCAGGGAAAAGCTGGTGGACCAGGAAGCCGAAGGGCTGCGCAAGCTGAACCTTGGTCGCGACCAGATCCTGGCTCGACTCTGGGAACTGGCCACTCTCAGCCACGAAGTGACCAGAGGCAGCATCGCCGGCCAGATCAAGGCTCTTACGATGATCGTAGCCATCGAAGGCCTGATTCCGGACCGCCGCCTCTCCCCCTCCGCCACGCAACCCGCGGCCCCACCCGTCGAACCAGATATCTACAGCTCTAAGTGGCGCCGCGAACAGGAGCACCAACCTGTGGGTGAGGAGCCAACGGATCACGTTGCTGCCGCCGAAGCCCAACCCGCCGCGCCCCAGGTCCCCGACCTGGAGCCTGCTCCCAATCCGGCCCCCAAGCCGGCGAACGACGCGCCCCCTCCGCTCCCTGACCTGGACTATGACCGCAACCAGCCCAGCCTTGCCGGTCCCCTCATCCCGCCAGCGTTGAACCGTGTTCCCCTCTCGACGGACAGTGGCTTCCATGCGCTTCTGGACCCCAACAGCTCATTGAGGCAGCCCTTTTCCTTAAGAAAAGGCCCCTTTGGCCGACGCCGTTGAAGTCGATAAAAAGCCAAATTTTATCGAATTTTATGCAATAAGGCGCCTCACCCGGAGACGGATGATCCCCGGGAAGACGCTGGCTCTTGGAGCCCGTAAGCGTCAGAGCGACCCATCTTGCGGCTGCTTAGTTGATTGGCGATCTCCCCCGATGGGAAGCGGCTCGTGGGAGATCCGGAGGGGCGATTACGATCCTTGATTCGGGCGAGCGGTGACCACCCGGTTGACCTTCGGATCGTCAGGAGGGACGAATCCTGAATGCTCGCCTGATGCCGCGTCCGGTTAGATCCAGCCATACTTTAAACGCATGCGACATCGCCAAATGGCCGCTTTCAATGGCACTATGATGCCCCTCTAGGAATAGCGCAATAGGTAAAAGGTATTGGACACGCATTCAAAACTGGTCAAAGCTGTAGCTGATCGCAGGTGCAAGCAAATTCTCAAGGCCGTCGCGTGTGGTAACGACGTGGAGGCGGACTGATTAGTGGGAGCATTGGACATGAGATCAGCAAACGGCGAGAACAAGAAACCGCCTGCGAGAATAACCGTAGCGGTGGAAAGCAAAATTCTGGCGAGCCGAGAGGAGGCAGCACAGATGCTCTCCATTAGCCAGAGGGCACTGGACTACCTGATCGCGACGCGGCGTCTACCAACGCGGCGCATCGGCGGCCGGGTTCTCGTTCCCGTCTCCGAGCTTCGGAGATATGCACGGACCGACCATCCAGAGCGGATCGTATCTTAGCCCTTTAGATTGGGCGTGATCGGGTGCGGTCTCGGGTGTCAGAAATGGGCGTAATTGGGTGTATCATTGGGTGTAATGATCCGCACGGGTACTCTCCAAATCACCCCCGAAATCCTGAATCTCATCGCCGGACTTGATGAGTTTAAGGGGGCATGGCAGGCTTTAGGCATCCTGGCTCCAGAGCGGCTCTCCGCGTTGCGGCGCGTCGCCACTATCGAAAGCATCGGTTCATCAACTCGCATTGAAGGCAGCAAACTCTCCGACCGTGAAGTAGAGCGGCTGCTCTCCAATGTGGAGATCAAATCTTTTGCAACGCGAGACGAGCAGGAAGTCGCCGGTTACGCCGAAACGATGGAGCTACTCTTCCAGTCGTGGGGAGAGATCACGCTCACCGAAAACCACGTCAAGCAACTGCATCGCGATTTGCTCCAATACAGCGAAAAAGACGCGCATCATCGCGGCAACTACAAGACCCAACCGAACAACGTTGCCGCGTTCGACGAGGCCGGAAAACAGGTCGGAATTGTTTTCGAAACAGCGTCTCCTTTTGACACTCCGCAACGGGGTAGTGTCAAATATTTTGTGTAAACGTCGGTTTGTTGTTTTGGCATTGGGGCATTCCGCAGCCGCCGTGGAGGCTGTGCGAATGTGGGAAGCGTTCTTTGCTTTGCACATTTGCATAGCCTAAGTGGTCGCCGGAAAGCGGTCTTCCCAGAGCATTGCGAAGCAGTTGAGGGCCTCCCTCCAGTTCTGGACAGAGTGCCATTTCCCGGCCAGATTTCTCAACGCCAGGTACATCACTTTAAGGGCCGCGTCCTCAGACGGGAACGGGCCGCGGATCTTGATGGCTTTGCGCAGGCTCATGTTCAGGCTCTCGATGGCGTTGGTGGTATAGACGATTTTGCGGATCTCGGGCGAGAACTGGAAGAAGGGTACGACGCCCTGCCAGTTGCGCCGCCACAGGGCCCCGATCGAAGAGTATTTGCGGTTCCATTTGGCCTCGAAGGCCGCCAGTTGCCGCTCGGCCTCCTCGCCTGTGGCCGCCCGGTAGATGGCCTTCAAATCCATCGCCACCTCTTTGCGTTCTTTCCAACTCACATAGTTCAGGCTGGCCCGCGTCATGTGCACGATGCACAGTTGCACCGTGGTCTTCGGATATACCGTCTCGACCGCTTGCGGGAAGCCCTTGAGCCCGTCCACACAGGCGATGAAGATATCTTTCAAGCCGCGGTTGTTCAGCTCCGTCAGCACCTGCAACCAGAACTTGGCGCCCTCGTTGGCTGTCGTCCACAGCCCCAGCACCTCTTTGTTCCCATCCATGCCGATGCCGATGGCCACATGCACGGCGCGATTTTCCACCCGCCCCTCGGTCCGCATCTTCACCACCAGCGCGTCGAGATAGACGATCGGATAGACCGCGTCGAGCGGGCGCGACTGCCACGCCTTGACCTCCTCGAGCACCGCCTCGGTCACGTTGGAGATCAACGTTGGCGACACCTCCACCTGGTACATTTCTTCCAGGTGGCCCTGAATCTCGCGGGTCGTCATGCCGCGCGCATACAAGGACAGAATCTTGTCGTCGAACCCATGCCAGCGCGTCTCCCCCTTCGCCACCAGTTGCGGCTCGAAGCTCGCTTCCCGGTCCCGCGGCACCGCGATCTCAAGCGTGCCAAAGTCGCCCTTCAGACGCTTGCCGCTCGTCCCGTTTCGGCTGTTCCCCGTATTGTGACCATCGACGGAATGCTTCTCATAACCCAAATGCGTCGTCAGTTCCGCCTGCATCGCCCGCTCGATGATCGCCTTGGTCAACTGCTTCAACAACCCGTTCTCACCAGCTATGTCGGCCGGCGTCTTGCACCCCGCCAGCAACTCGTCAATCAAATCCTTCGACTTCTTCATACGATCCCCTTCTATCAGCGAAGATCGTTTACACAAAATGATTTACACCCTCCGCAACGGATGTCAGAACTCATTGCCTGGACCTCAGACGCATACTCATCGCGACAATTGCATCCTCTTCTGGTCACCGCAATCTTCACAGTCGTGCTGCTAGAAATCCATCCATTTCAGGACGGCAATGGTCGATTGAGCCGAATCCTGACAACTCTTCTGTTGCTCCGCGCAGGCTATTCCTACGTGCCGTACAGCTCACTTGAAAGCGTGATCGAACAGAGCACAGAAGGCTATTATCTCGCCCTGCGCCAGACCCAGGTGACGGTGAGGACAGATGCACCGAACTGGCAGCCATGGGTGATGTTTTTCCTTCGCGCGTTGCAACAACAAATGAAGCGCCTGGCTAAGAAAATCGAACGGGAGAAGATCGTCCTCGCGGCGTTGCCGCAACTGTCAGTGCGCATCATCGAGCACACCCGAGAACACGGAAGAGTCACCATCAGCGACATCGTACGACTCACCGGGACGAGCAGAAACACATTGAAGCAACACTTCCGCCAGTTGGTCGCAGAAGGCCATCTTGCGCTCCACGGCAGCGGACGCGGCGCGTGGTACGCATTGCCTTGAGGAAACGCCGGGCTCATCCACAGATTCAGTTGTCGCCCTTCGCGACGATTAGAACGCTGGCGCACAGGCAGCCTGACGCCGGCGCACTCAGGAAGAAAACAGGGACCTCTGAACCTCCGTCGCATCAAGGGAAAACCCCCGGTCTTCCCTTGACTGCACCTATCGAGGATGCCCCGAAACTCCCTGTCCTATCTCGCAGATCCCAGATATCTGTCGAGCCAGTTAAGCGATTCCTTTATAA
>CAWHMV010000011.1:0-219583 GCA_963830325.1 uncultured Acidobacteriaceae bacterium | reverse complement strand
AGCGTCCGAAGTTCCCCTCTAGCGCCAAGCCGGGTTTAGGCTGGAGGCTTGTGTCATGGACCAGGCAGAGGGATTGGTGGCGGGATGCCGGGTTCGCAGATGGCGTTCAGTTGCCGAGAAGCGTCGGATCGTTGAGCTGACGTTGGTGCCGGGCGCGAGCGTGGCGCTGGTGGCTAGTGCTCATGGGGTGAACGCGAACCAGGTATTCAAGTGGCGGCGCGAGTTTGAACGGGGCGAGTTGTCGGAACCGGTTTCAGCATCTGCTTCTTTGCTTCCGGTAGTGTTAGCTGGCGGAGATAATCCGGAGACGAGCTCTGGGTGCATTTACATCGAGCTTCAGGGCCGTGCGCTGATCGCATCGAGAGTGGCGCTGATCCAGCCTTGCTACGCACGATTCTGGAGAGCCTGCGCAGTGATCCAACTCTGTACTGGAACGAAGATATGGCTTGCAGCCGGGGTGACCGATATGCGCCGTGGCTTTGATGGTTTGAGTGCGCAGGTGCAGACGGTTCTGGAGCAGCAGCCATTCTCCGGTCACGTGTTTGTTTTCCGCGGGCGTAGAGGTGACATTGTTAAACTTCTTTGGTTCGATGGAGACGGCCTATGTCTGTTCGCCAAGCGTCTGGAGAAGGGCCGCTTTATCTGGCCACAAGCTTCCGAAGGAACTGTTTCGCTGACCCGTGCGCAGCTCTCGATGCTGCTGGAAGGCATCGACTGGCGCAGCCCGAAGAGAACCTGGACGCCTGAGCTTGCGGTGTGAGTAACAAGAGAGATTCTCCAGTATTCATGCGGGTTTTGTGAGATAGACCACGCCCCTGTTTATGCCATACTGCAGTCGTGATTTCTGCTCCATTACCGAATCTCGATACGCTCGATACCGAAGCATTGAAGAAGATGGTGGTCGCGCAGCACAACCGGCTGCTCGAACAGCAGCAACTGGCGAGCCAGCAGATGGAACAGGCCGGCCGGCAGATCGAACATTTGAACTGGTCATCGACAAGTACAAGCGAATGATCTTCGGTACGAAAAGCGAGAAGCTGAAGGGTGAGCTGGAACAGCTTGAGTTTCAGCTGGAAGAACTGGAGACCGAGGGGCAGCAAGGCAAGTACAAGAACCACATTCTTCTCGAACTACGAATAAGTCCGGCCGCGTGCGCCGCGCAAGCCATTGCCCGAGGATCTTCCGCGCGAAGTCATCACCCATCCTCCTGCGAGCACTTGCTGTCCGGACTGCGGTGGTGCCCTGCGTCAGTTTGGCCCAGATGTATCCGAGCAGCTGGAGCGCATTCCGGCGAGCTACAAGGTCATTGAACATGTGCGGCCGAAGTTTGCTTGCGGGGCTTGTGAACAGGTGGTCCAAGCGCCTGCTCCGGCGCGGCCGATCGATCAGGGTTTGCCAGGCCCTAGTCTGCTGGCGCATGTGCTGGTGTCGAAGTTCGCAGATCACTTGCCTCTGTATTGCAGTCTGAGATGTAGCTCGGGAAGGAATCGACCTTAGCCGTTCCACTTTGGCCGGATGGGTCGGTGCGGCCAGTGAATTACTCGCGCCGTTAGTAGATCAGATCAGAAGCCATGTCATGGCAGGGGCGAAGATTCACGCCGATGATACCCCCGTTCCGGTGCTGGCTCCCGGCAACGGCAAGACCAAGACGGCCAGGCTGTGGACCTATGTGCGGGACGATCGGCCTGCCGGCTCCCAGACCGCCCCTGCGGTTTGGTTCGCTTTTCCAAGGATCGTAAGGGCGAACATCCGCGGCAGCATCTGAAGGATTTCAGAGGCGCACTGCAGGCCGATGCCTACTCAGGTTTCCATCATCTCTATGGCGAAGGCGCCATCTATGAGGTCGCCTGTCGGGCTCACGCCAGGCGTAAGTTCTATGACGTCCATCTGGCTCACGCTTCGCCCACGACCACCGAGGCGATGCTGCGTATCGGAGCACTGTACGGAATCGAGGAGGATCTCAAGCCGGCCGAGCATCGATGCTCAGTACGCCAAGCGCGCGCCCGGCCACTACTGGACAGTCTCAGACACTGGATGGAGAAGGCGCTGCGATCCCTGTCCGCAGAGAGCGAGACGGCCCGCCTCGCTATGCGCTTTCCCACTGGCTGCTTTGACCCGCTACGTCGATGATGGGCAGCTGGAGATAGATAACAGCGCAGCGGAACGCTCCTTGCGCGCCGTCGTGCTGGGGCGGAAGAACTATCTCTTTATGGGGTCTGATTCCGGCGGACAACGGGCCGCGGCTCTGTACTGCCTATCGGCACCGCTAAACTCAAGGACTTGATCCGGCGCTCTATCTCCGTACTGTGTTGGCTAAGCTCCCCGAGCACCCCATCAATCAGATCCAGCAGTTGCTGCCCTGGAATCTAGCCCCCTCACTTCAGAACGATCCTTCGAAAGCCGCCTAAAATACACGCACAAGTGTCCACTAAAAATAAGTGGACACTTAAAACACACTATCCCTACCTGCTCAAGTGGGGAATTTCGTACGCTTACAGATAGAGCGCCGGGTCAAGTCCATTAAGTTTAGCGGTGCCGATCAGGCTGTACAGAGCCGCGGCCCGTTGTCCGCCGGAATCAGCCCCCATAAAGAGATAGTTCTTACGCCCCAGCACGACAGCGCGCAAGGAGCGTTCCGCTGCGCTGTTGTCTATCTCCAACTGCCCATCATCGACGTAGCGGGTCAAAGCACGCCAGTGGGAAAGCGCATAGCGGATAGCGGCTGCGGTCTCACTCTTTGCGGACAGGAGCGCAGCGCCTTCTCCATCCAGTGTCTGAGACTGTCCAGTAGTGCCGGGCGCGCGCCTGCGTACTGAGCATCGATGCTCGGCCGGCTTGCCGCGAATCTCCTCCTCGATTCCGTACAGTGCTCCGATGCGCAGCATCGCCTCGGTGGTCGTGGGCGAAGCGTGAGCCAGATGAACGTCATAAAACTTACGCCTGGCGTGAGCCCAGCACGCGACCTCATAAATGGCGCCGTCGCCATAGAGATGATGGAAACCTGAGTAGGCATCGGCCTGCAGTGCGCCTCTGAAATCCTTCAGATGCTGGCGCGGATGTTCGCCCTTACGATCTTTGGAATAGCAGAACCAAACCGCTGGTACCGTCTGAGCGCCGGCTGGCCGATCATCACGCACATAGGTCCACAGCCTGGCCGTCTTGGTCTTGCCGTTGCCGGGAGCGAGCACCGGAACGGGGGTGTCATCGGCGTGAATCTTCGCCCCTGCCATGACATGGCTTCTGATCTGGTCTACTAACGGCGCGAGTAATTCACTGGCAGCGCCGACCCATCCGGCCAAGGTAGAGCGGCTAAGGTCGATTCCTTCCCGAGCGTACATCTCGGACTGCCGATACAGAGGCAAGTGATCTGCGAACTTCGACACCAGCACATGCGCCAGCAGACTGGGGCCTGGCAAGCCCTGATCGATCGGCCGCGCCGGAGCAGGCGCTTGGACCACCTGTTCACAGGCCCCGCAAGCAAACTTAGGCCGCACATGTTGAATTACCTTGTAGCTGGCCGGAATGCGTTCCAGCTGCTCGGATACATCTTGGCCAAACTGACGCAGGGCACCCCCGCAGTCCGGACAACAAGTGCTCGCAGGAGGATGGGTGATGACTTCGCGCGGAAGATCCTCGGGCAATGGCTTGCGCGGAGCACGCGGCCGGGACTTATTCGTCGCTCGCGAAGAATGTGGTTCTTGCTCTTGCCTTGCTGCCTGCTCTGTCTCCAGTTCTTCCAGCTGAAACTCAAGCTGTTCCAGCTCACCCTTCAGCTTCTCGCTCTTGGTGCCGAAGATCATTCGCTTGTACTTGTCGATGACCAGCTTCAGATGTTCAATCTGCCGGCCAGCCTGTTCAATCTGGTGGCTAGCCAGTTGCTGCTGTTCGAGCAGCCGGTTGTGCTGGGCGACCACCATCTTCTTCAATGCTTCGGTATCGAGCGTATCGAGATTCGGTAATGGAGCAGAAATCACGACTGCAGTATGGCATGAACGGGGGCGTGGTCTATCTCACAAAACCCGCATGAATACTGGAGAATCTCTCTTGTTACTCACACCGCAAGCTCAGGCGTCCAGGTTCTCTTCGGACTACGCCAATCGATGCCTTCCAGCAGCATCGAAAGCTGCGCACGAGTCAGAGAAACGGATCCTTGGGAAGCTTGTGGCCAGATAAAGCGGCCCTTCTCCAGACGCTTGGCGAACAGACATAGGCCGTCTCCATCGAACCAAAGAAGTTTAACAATGTCTCCTCTACGCCCGCGGAAAACAAACACGTGACCGGAGAATGGCTGCTGCTCCAGAACCGTCTGCACCTGCGCACTCAAACCATCAAAGCCACGGCGCATATCTGTCACCCCGGCTACAAGCCATATCTTCGTTCCAGTACGAAGTTCGATCACTTGCGCAGGCTCTCCAGGATCGTACGTAGCAAGGCTGGATCAGCGCCACTCTCGATACTGATCAGCGCACGGCCCTGAAGCTCGATGTGAATGCATCCAGCTCGTCTGCGGCTTATCTCCGCCAGATAACACTACCGGAAGCAAAGACGCACATGCTGAAACAGGCTCCGACAACTCGCCCCGTTCAAACTCGCGCCGCCACTTGAATACCTGGTTCGCGTTCACCCCATGAGCTCTAGCCACCAGCGCCACGCTCGCGCCCGGCACCAACGTCAGCTCAACGATCCGACGCTTCTCGGCAACTGAACGCCATCTGCGAACACGGCGCTCCGCCACCACTCCCTCTGCCTGGTCCATGACACAAGCCTCCGGCCTAAACCCGGCTTGGCGCTAGAGGGGAACTTCGGACGCTTACGAAGGATTCAGAGATTAACGGGGACCTCAGCAACTTGTGCAAAGGCGGCTAGAATAGCTGCCCTGGTTGTTTCCACAAACCCAAGTTTGACCGGTCAGGAATTGAGCAAAATCCTGTTGGAGACCGCCTCTCCCATATCCGACAAAGGGTTAGGTGCTGGCAGACTACACGCCGCCCCAGCCGTCATGAAGGCAAAGGTCCCTAGCAAGAAGTGATCGCTCTGGCTCATCAGCCTCCTACTAGTGGCCTGTCGCAGAGTAACCGTTACTGGTCTTTCTGCTTCTAAGCTAGTATGGCTCATGTCAGCGGACCCGTGCTAACCGACGATCAGCGTTTCGAACTTCGAACCATCGCTCAATCCCGCTCCTTGCCAGCGGGATACGTGTTTCGTGCCCGACTGATTCTTCTTCTTGCAGAGGGTACCGCCTTCAGCGTCATCAAACAGCGGTTGCAGACGACCTCGCCGACGATCGTTCGCTGGAAGCAGCGGTTTCTTCAACACGGAGTCGACGGTCTGGACACCTTCCACCCCGGGCAGAGCGCGAGCGTGCTGACACCGGCGATGCGAGCCAGGATCCTGGCAGCCACTCGCAAGAAGCCCAGCGACGGTTCCACACATTGGAGTTGTCGTAAGTTAGCCGTCGCCCTTGGCGTCAGTAAAGACGCCGTACATCGCGTCTGGAAGGAGGCGGGCTTGAAACCGCACCGTCTGGAACGATATATGGCAAGCGACGATCCTGAGTTTGAAGCCAAGGCGTCCGACATCATCGGGCTCTATCTGCGTCCTCCACACCATGCGGCGGTGTTTTGCGTCGATGAAAAAACGGCCATTCAAGCGCTGGATCGTCTGGACCCCGTCTTGCCGCTCTCTCCGGGTCGCGCTGAGCGCCACGGTTTTGAGTATTACCGCCACGGCACGCTCTCCCTTTACGCCGCACTGAATGTGAAGTCAGGCAAGGTGACCGGCAAAACCACAGCCCGACACACCAGTGACGACTTCATCGGTTTCCTTCGCGAAGTCATTTCCTCATGCCCGCCTGGACAGGAGATTCACATCATCCTCGACAACCTCTCAGCTCATAAAACACAGTCGGTCCGCGAGTTCCTCGACCAAAATCCCCGGGTACGCTTTCACTTCACGCCCACTTACTCCTCTTGGCTCAACCAGGTCGAAATCTGGTTTGCCAAAATCGAACGGGACGTCATCGCTCGCGGCGTCTTCACCTCTGTTCCCGACTTGGCGCGGAAGTTGCGCCGCTACATCAACGCCTATTCAGCAAACGCAAGGCCGATCCACTGGAAATACTCCGACACCTCGCGGCGCATCCGCAGTAACGACATCACTGCGACAGGCCACTAGCAATTACTAAACCGATACTCATTTACTCATTTACAGGCTGTCAGCAGCTACGGACGCGTGACATGCATAGTTGATAAATTCGTGGGATAGCCTCCCTCCGGCGGTCAGCCCCACAAAAGGACAAGAGCGAGGGTCCCGAGAGAAGATCGTGAGCGATCCTAGTCAGGGCAAATTTGACATTCGAGCCTTAGCGACCTTCTGATTCCCAAAGTGCCAGGTCCGTCCACGAAACCCACGAAACCTGTCCACGAAATCTTTCCAATATCGTCCGATATTGCCAGCTCCCGTTTCGTCCCGGCTCTTCTTGTTGGGTTACGTTTCGTCACCCCATCGGCATTTCCGAAATTCGACCAGTTACGACATGGTGAAGGTCCGTCCCCGAGGTGCAGGGTTTGAGCGAGGGGCAGAAATTCGGGCACGTTTCGTTTGTCACCGGGTTTGTATCACCCTAGGTTAGGCCTGCCTCTTTGTATCTTCCATTCCAATAGCTTTATGATTGGAGCATCTTTAACCTGTTCCGGAATCACAGGTGTGTCAGTTTCGGAGATCGCTATGGCATCAGGGTCGTGTCTACCGATTTCCCACGCTTGCCTAATGTTGATTTCGCGCTTCAGCAGCTGCGAATCTGGCAGAAGCCGGGTGTCGCGTATGTTCGGAGCAGCCAGTGCTGCCGCCAGGAAGTAGCTCCCATTGATTTGATAGCCTGCAATAAATCGGTCGAGACCTTCCGAAGATAGAGAGTTCATCGTGTTCATTCTCGAGATAGAGGCGAAGTAGCTGATATTGGACTCGCGCAGCTCCGATTCCAGATTGGAACCAATGACAACTGTATACGCCAACGGAGCATCTGCCATGACACCACGCACTATACTTACGCGGATTCGGTCCGTTTCGTCTTTAAGTCCGATCTCACGCCCCCATTGGGCAAAGATTTGATGAGCTGGTTCGGCATTTTCAAAAACCAGAGCGAGCGTTGGAGGCTCCGAATTATCTAGTGCCCCCACAAAAGCGGTTGCGGTCCATTTTGCCGCCTGCCAAAGCTCTTCGCGGATAAGAGAAAATGTTTTTATCTGGCCATGCTTCACTTTTTCCTGATCTCTCAGCTCAGGAGGAACCTCTTCGTCCTGGGAGGCAAATGTTGGTTTTCTGTCGTCAGTTTCTTTGATTAACTCGATTCCTTGATCCCATGGCTCTGAACGAGATAAAGAGTATTCATGCGTTTCCATTGTGTACCAGTCTGAAATCCGCGTTTTTGGATTGGTTCCCAATACATTACCCAGGGTAACGAACGTTCCAGTAAAAATAACCGCCCTCTCTATTGCAAGTTCTCCGCCGAACAGGCCGCGGCAAAACTCCAAGGGATCTCCCTCAATGATGAGAATTCTAATGATTAAGGTCACAAGCAAAGTGATAAGTGTAAACCTAATCTCCACTTGTTTTTCTTTAGAAAGAACATGAGGATTGAATGGTTTGCAGAGAACGTCCAAATGCGGGCGTCCGCCTACGCTCTTCAGTTTGAATTCAAAGGGGTCATTCGCAAAATCGGAAGATTGAACCGCGATAGTTATAGATGGTTCGTGCGCTATCACGGTGGTCATTAGGCAGGTTGCGAGGACACTTTCTAGGGCAGCAACGATCGTCTCGGCAAGTTCGATACAAGGGTGTCTATTTTGTGCCGTTACAGTAAGATGGCACCCTAGGACATCAGAGTTCAAGTTAGTCGTGGACCCCTCATAGCCGAGCGGATGATCGGGCAAGTCATTGTACGACTGCCGCGTACGCCAATGTCTGAAAGCGGCTATGAGGTCCTCATCGTATGCGGGCGTCCCGCTGTCTTGATTCCCTAGCGCGTACAGCAGCGCTAAGGATGAACATTGGAGTCCCAGAGCGGCAAGAACGTCCGGCAGCTTCTTAAGTTGCCTTAGTTCCCAGAAGTCGGTCTTCAAAAGAAGCATGGCCATGGCAAAGTCAAATTGGTCGGCATTTACCTCGAGATCCTTCACATCGATACCCTTGCTCGTGAGAACCGCTTTTGTCGCTTGATCGAGCTCAAAGCAGCTCAAAGCATGTGGGAGTCGGCCCAATTGAAGCTCTATCCACTTGAGCCGCTGGTAGCACCTAGTCTGAACGGTAGTAACCTCACCGTAGGTCGCAAAGTCCTGTGAAGCTAAAGAGGCAGCATTCAGCAACGATCCTCGCGCAGCCCATAACAGACCGGCCCGTTCATAGGCGCAGCCGCATATGTAAAGGGCGTGCACTGCATCCTTCCGGCTCTCGTGCTTGTATAGGCGTCGTAGAGAGAGGCCAAGACTGCGTATGGCGGCGTATGGCCGATCTGCGAGCAGCAGCATTCTGCCACGTTTGTAGAGCATACGTGCCGCGTGTAGCTCCCCGCGGCGAATCGAAGTTGCTTCTACGAGCGCACTGAAGAGTTCCCCGTAGGCAGGACTGTCTACAAGTAGGATCCCCATCTCCGTCAATATTTGTGCGGTTGTCTCAAACGGATATCCAACCAAGCCCTCGCAGGCATGTATAACATCCTTCAATTGGAGAAGCGCTTGTTCCACGTCCTCCGAAGCTTCGAGCCGTTGCTGCAGCTCCATTACAAGCAAGATTGTCCTTGATTGCATCGCAGAACTTGGACGGTTCTCGTCGGAAGCCAACCTCTCCAGCTCAGATCTTAGGATTTCAGTTCGTTCTTGATGGAGAGATATTTGCTTATCCAACGCCCCGCGTGCGACAAGACTGTCTAAAATGAGCCATAGATTGCCCAACAGCTCGAATTCATAGACGTTACCGCTGCCTCTTGACCGCTCCTGAGCGACGCTGTATAGACCGGAAAACGAGTTATAGTCCTCATGCCACCAAAATGCGGTCCAAGCCCGCTCGTATGCGACTCTGAGATATTGATGCTTTGTACCACACTTCTTGACGAGTTGGTCGGCTCGCTCAAATCTGCCGTCTGTCTCAATTCGCGGCCTCTCGAGGCGGCGAGATAAATCAGCTGCGGCAAGACTGTCGTCTGCCAGCTGAAATGTATATTGTTCCCGACTAAGAGCTGTCCTTATACGGTCCTCGATCTCTTGTAGCCTCCTTTCACGTTGAGCATCAGCAGGTCCCGTCACACTTCGTGGCTCACGCTTGACAGTTAGTTGAAGCATCTCAATGGCAAGGAGCTCATGATGATTTCTAAATACTTTATCCAGGATCCACGTGCGCCCTAGAACGTGAACACCGAGGTTGTATTTGCTCGACAACTCGTCTTCAAGAGAGGATCGATCTTTACTCTTGATGAATTGGTTGCTAATGAAGTAGATCTCCTTATAACCGCGACCAGTCCCTACAATGCTATTGACGTCTTTACGGAGCTTCGCTCTAAACTGCTTTTTTGCACTGAATGCAAATCCCCACCTTTCCGAGGCTGCTGTTCGGCCAATTCCCGTATACCATCCAAGGGCGAGTCCATCCGCTACTGGGTAGGTTTCTGTGTCTACCTTGCTGTCACCGCCGCCCGTTGGTCCGGTCTGCGGAACGAGGTTCGGGCAAATTTCTTTCTCGGCCAATGCGCGGGCAAATTCTTCGAATTGGTTCTCCTGCCCCCGGCTGGTGAGCGTATCCAGGTGATACTCAAGGATCGAACGATCGAGGATGGGCTCCTCAATGGGAAGGGAATCGGAAAACTTCTCTGGTCGACGCTGCTTTAGAAAATCCTTTGGCGAAAAGTCTTTGAGTTTCATCATCTGTCGACCTTGGTATTTGCTCGAACGCTTGCGATCAAGATGCTTAAAAGCAAAATGTTTGAAAATCTATCAAAGGTAAACGAAGCGCAAATCAGTATCATATGCGGGGGATCTATTGCGCGAGTGATTTTTGGCGTAGACGGTAAACGCGCAGGCAAGCATGCTTGCCTGTTTACTTTGTTGTTCAAGTGTGCTCCGGAAATAATGAGGACGTCCGCTGGGAACAAAAGGGCTTTGGATGGCTCAACTGCTTGGACCCAGGGGGACGCGGCTGTCTCACCGGGAGTGAGAGGGCGGGTTTGGAGCCCACTTCATGCTCCATGAATGCGTGAAGTATACAATTTCTAGAGAGCGACGCTGACTAGCGCAATCCATTCCCCGACTCTGTTCTGAAGGCCCGGTTAGCCGGTCAGGGCCATTCAGTTCTGAACTTTTGGGGCAAGCATCGAGGGCGCTTGAAAATCGGCCCACTTTTTGGGTGGGAGCGAGGGCACCGGCGTCACGCCGTGGAATGGGACTCGGTGTATCAACCGGTCAAACACCTCTCGGGAGAGGCTTCAGTATCGCGTTCCGTTACGTGCCATGGGTCGCTCATCGGAATACCCACCCGAACCATCAATCGACTATTTTGCCACCGCCGCCGTCTCCAACCGCCCACCTCGTATCCACTCCAATATCGTGCGGTATTGCCAGCTTTGTTCATTCCCGCGCCACCGTTGCCCGCCGTTGTGCGTGGCGAGATAGTCGCCAACGTTCCCCGCGCTGTCCGTGGGTCTGGTGGGCTTGATCAGCATCAGGCTCTTGGTTGGGTCGTTGATGTCTACTACGTGCATGGCGTACTTATAGTTGTCTTCGCTGTCCTGGTCGGAGAAGACGCCTTGATCGTTGGGTGGGCGCAGCTTGAAGATGACATGGCTGGCATGGCAGAAGACGCAGGCTTTGCCGTCCGCGCCTTGGGTCGCCAGAATGGGCTCGATCTTGGCTACAAAGTAATTGAAGTCGAGCACCGAGCCGGGCTGCACGTCCTTCAACGCTCCACGGCACGCCGGGACAGGTTCGCTGAGCTTCTTGCCTTGCAGGACGCCGGCGGCGATCAGCTTCAGTCTTGGGTTGTTGTCGTTCTGCAGCTGCTCCATGGCGGCGCGGAACTCCGGCCGCTGCTCTACCCCTTTCACCTTTCTTAGCGTGTCCAGACCCGCCGCTCGCACGTTGTTGTCTGGGTTGTGCAGGCTGTTCAGTACCGTGGTCAGGACCAGGGGGTTGTCAAGCAGGTCCGCGGGGCGCCCCACGGCCAGGCGGGGCGGGGTTGATGGCTACCAGGCTCTTGTTCAGGAAGTAGGCCTGATCCTGCGAGATGGCTCCTCCCGAAACTCCCGCGTGACGGTTCATGAATTTTGGGTCTCCTACTTCTTCCAAGAGGATGCTGGTGGCTGAGGGGTCCAGATGGGCGAAGGAGGTGTTGACCAAAGGCTCGGTTTCCGGGCGGAGAAAGGTGCCGCGGTTGAGTAAAAGGCGGGTGTATGTCCAAAACGTCCCATCGCAGGCCCGTAAAGCTGCGACGACAGCCGATGGAGTTCCGCTTCGCGTGCCGCCCACCCGCTCTTCTGTTGCCGGGATAGGTTGCCCCGACGGCGGACGGGGTGGCAGCATTTCGGCACCGGCTAGACTAAATGGATAGTGCTCAGGACCGTCAACGCAACCCGCTATGTCCTCGCCCTCCGCGAGGGAGGCTCTCTCCCCGCGATCGCCGAGGCCGAGGACTTCGGGCTTTACGTCGTAAAATTTCGGGGCGCCGGCCAGGGACCCCTTGCACTGGTCGCGGAACTCGTCGCCGGCGAAATCGGCCGGGCGCTGGGACTGCGCATACCCGAGATTGTCTTTATCCACATCGATGCTGCCCTCGGCCGCAATGAGCCCGACTACGAAATCCGTAGCCTTCTCAAGGCGTCTCACGGCCTCAATATTGGGCTGGATTACCTTCCAGGGTCGACTATGTTCGACCCTGCCGCGAAAGATACTGCTTCCTCGGAGATTGCCTCGCTTGGGGTCTGGTTCGATGCTTTCGTCCAGAATGTGGATCGTACTCCGCGCAACGCGAACCTGCTCAATTGGCATCGGCAGCTCTACTTTATCGACCACGGCGCCGCGTTGTTCTTCCATCATGATTGGCCCAGCATCGCCGGGAAAGCTATCTCGCCGTTCGCCGAAGTTGCGCAGCATATTCTTCTTCCCTGGGCGGACGATCTTGGCCGCGCTTCCGCTGTTGCCCATGAGCGGCTGAGCCGCGGTGTTTTTGCGAGCATCCTGGAGCAGGTTCCCGAGGACTGGCTGAGCGGCGAACGTGATGGGATTCCCCCGGTGGAGAAACGAGCCGCGTACCTGGACCACCTGACCCGGCGCCTCGCCTCGTCTACGATCTTTGAAGAGGAGGCCGCCCGTGCCAGAAACCGCGTCGTTTGACTACGCCATTCTCCGCGTTGTGCCGCGGGTCGAGCGGCAGGAGTTTATCAATGCCGGCGTGGTCGTCTTCTGCCGCGAACGGCGTTATCTGGATGC
Organism: uncultured Acidobacteriaceae bacterium; assembly: GCA_963830325.1. GTDB lineage: Bacteria > Acidobacteriota > Terriglobia > Terriglobales > Acidobacteriaceae > PALSA-350. The sequence continues at coordinate 207,113 of CAWHMV010000011.1, read as the reverse complement.
GCGTATACACCTCGACGAGGCCCGATTACGCGCGCTTTGGCCTGCGGCGGATGTGGAGCTTGTACGGCAGCATCTGGAAGCGGTTCCGCTGATTTGCGCCGGGGATCCTTCGGGCGGCCCGATCGCTCGTCTCTCTCAGAGTGAACGGTTTCAGTGGTTGATTGCTCCGCGAAGCACGATCCTGCAACCATCTCCGGTACATACCGGAGTTTTAGAGCAGACGGAGGGTTTGCTGGACCGGCTTGCCCGGCAGGTTCTCTATCTGAGTTGAGGTCTGGCAATGAGGCGAGCCTTCGTCTCGCCGGCTGGGCACTGCCCGTCTGTAGTTACCGGACTATCGACAATGACCTCCGGTTGGCTGAAGGAGTTCGCGGGCGAAGTCTTAGGGGGGATTCGGCGACATGATCGCCTGCATTGGCAGCAAAGCGAAGGAAAGGAACCAGCGGTTCCTTCGACAAACCGCGCCTCCTTTTTGTCATCCCGCCTGCCCCGCCCCAGCCCCGGCTAGCCGTGGGGCCCGCCGTGGGAGCGAAGCCGACCCGTCCCGGCGCGCCGTGGAGGGATCTGCAGTTTCGCTTGATCAGCAGCAACACTGAAGGGTCTCCGCTAACGACAGCCGTAGCGGAGGGACCTGCGGTATCCGCAACCCCACCCCCAGACCCCCAACTCGTCAGCACAATCGTAGAGATGAATCGGGGATAACTACTTGGTTATTCTTGAACAGTAGGGAGTAATCACGAGTTTACTACCCGCTCTTCCACATGATTATCTCCCACGATTATGGACGGCGGCTCCCGAGCGTATTACTGTTGGCCATAAGACAAGATTCTTATGCCGAACCGTTCGCACGGAGGTGCCTGGCGGCGGACTTGCCCTATCCGGAGGATTAGTACCCGCCGGTCAACGAGGCAAGGTGCTCAAATTAATTACTTGAGCACCTTGAGCATCTTCATGAAACAAACGACTTATTTGGCAACGTTGCCAAATCCCAATCTGAAGGCAAATGAATGTCACTGCTTTTGAAAATGGTTGCTGTAATAGATCCTGTGATGGCATCTTTGGGCTCGGCCCGCACCCGTCCTGGGGACAGTGAGGTGCGGAATCCTCAGCTTAAAACTCGAGAGGCACTCTCTATTTTGCCACTGATGCGGTTTCCAATCTTCCACCTCGGATCCACTCCAAGATCGTGCGATATTGCCAGCTTTGTTCATTCCCATGCCACCGTTGCCCGCCATTATGCGTTGCCAGGTAATCACCAACGTTGCCCACGGTTCATCCCTTGCTCCCTCTCGTTCCGGTGAAGGGATCTCTTAGCTATGACCACGCTGGTTTTCTTCTTGTGCCTGGGCTGTCTGGCGGCCGCAAACGGAGCGAACGATGCTTCCAGAGCGGCTGCCACACTGGTTGGCGGTCGTGTGACGAGTTACCGTCACGCGCTGTGGTGGACGATCGCCTGGACCTTTGCTGGTTCGCTGCTCAGCGGCTGCCTGGGGGCTGGGGTCGCGCGAAGATTCGCGGGAGCCCTGGGAAGTGATGGCGGGTTCAGGGCCTCAGCCGTTGCGCCCATCCTCTTCGCTTCCTTCCTATGGGTCGCAGCGGCAACGTTTAAAAGAATTCCCGTGGCAACCACCCATGCCCTGCTGGGAAGCTTGGTTGGAGTGACCTGGATCTACGGCGGATGGCAGGCTTGTGCGCGGATCAATCTTTCTCGCGGGTTTGTTCTTCCCCTCCTTTCAAGCCCGTTGATCGCAATAGCGGCGTCAGTTTTGTTGTGCAGGCTTAGCCTCAGGATTCAGGACCGAGGGTTGCCTTATCTAAACCGCGCTCATTGGGTTTCCGCCGGCCTTACCGCGTTCAGCAGAGGAGTGAATGACTCTGCCAAAATCTGGGCTATGGCCATCCCACTTACACTTTCGGTCAGTCCATCTCCGGTTCCACTGGTTGGCGTTGCGATGGCGATCGTCGCTCTCGCCATGCTGGGCGGAGCTTTCGTCGCCGGTCGCGGAGTCACTGAGAACCTCGCGTTCGGCGTAACAACGATGTCGTGCAACGACAGCGTTGTCGCCAACATCGTCACCTCGACGGTCCTTATCTCCGCCTCCTTGCTCAGTTATCCGGCAGCAAGCTCCCATGTAGTCTCGGGCGCAATCTTTGGTGTTGGACTGTCTTCTCATCGGGCGTCGCTTCGCTGGAAGAATGTCGCGGCTATTGCCGGCGCATGGATTGTGACTCTGCCTGCGGCCGCGGTGTTATCGGCGGCAATCTACGTTACCTTCAACGGCCCTCACCAGTTTAACGGGGCATCTGCGAAAGCCCTGGCTGGCCTCATGGGAGTGCTCGCTATTGGAATCATGCTGATGTGGTTGTGGAAATGGGCCGCTGGCCCCAGGGCAGACGCGGCGGAAACCTTGCGGACACGCCTCATCGTCTTTGTCTGCGGCAGCAATACCAGCCGTTCCCCCATGGCTGCGCAACTCTGTAGTGCGTTGCTCGCTGCCCAGCAGATGCGTTCGGGAGATATCACGGTGGTAAGTCGAGGAATCGCAATAACAAGTCGAGAGGGGATGGCGCTGCCGGCCCAAAATGCTCTTCGGGAATTCGGCGTGAAACCCACACCCCACTTCTCATCGCAGCTCACTCAGGACACTCTGGAAAAAGCCGACCTGGTCCTGTGCATGACCACAGCACAACGTGATCAAGTAGTTGAGGTCTTTCCCGGCAGCGGGACAAAGGTACTCCGCTTGCATCCCGGAATGGACATACCCAACCCCGCCGGAAAAGATGACGGTGAGTATGCAAAGGTAGCCGGATTGATAGCGCAGGCTCTCCAATGCCGTTTACAGTTACTCCAGGCTGCAACAGCATAAGAAGTTGGAACCCCATTTGACCTGCACTCCCGTGAGAGGGCCGGCCCCGCATCTTGCGCTTTCCGCGAGATGTGGGAATCGCCGTGTTCCGGTAGATTGCCACATCTCGCTTGAGCGAGATATAAGGGAGCGCGCGGGATAGGTTCCTACCCACCGCGGCACCTTATGCGGTAGTTAGTGCCTGCAGGAGCAGGGCTCCATCCGGAACTCCCCAGCCCGAGACAGCGTCGAAGCCAGCCCCTGCGCTGTATCCCTTCGCAGGTTCTGGATAGGAGCTATTGTTTCCAACGGTGATATCTCTGGTCGATGTCTCGCCCACAGTTTTCCCGTTGGGACCAACGGCGTAAAGCAACGGGGTGAGGAACCTTTGCTGCTTGTTGGCCGGAAGGAGCGCATTGATGCGAGCCAGCATCGACGCCAACACAGGCGCGGAAGCACTTGTGCCGCCCACCGTGTCATTATTGCCCTGAACGATGGTGGTGTAAAACGGAGCGCCCGCAATGGCCGAGATGTCTGGCACCACTCGCCCGTCGATTGATCCCGGGTTGAGCGATGCCACCTTGACCGTCTGCCATGCGGGGCGCGGAAACATAGTACTCACGCCTCCTCCGGTCGCGCCGCCCGGCAGGTTTGGCCGCCGGAACCCCGGAGCCTCACGCCAGCCGACCTCTTCCGCACCGCCTGCGCGTGTGGTGAGCATCGTGCCGCCAACCGCCAGCGTGTTGGGGCTGGAACTTGGAAAGTCAACGTGAGCACGTCCGTCATTCTCTTCATCCCCGGAGCCGTCATCACCCGACGAAACACAGATTGTGATGCCCAGCAAACGAGCCGCATTCAGCCGCTCGTCGATGGCTGCGATGGCGCCGCCGGACCAGTTGGTATCGTCTTCGTTGTCTCCCCAGCTGCATGAGATCACCACCGGTTGAGCCATGATCGCCGCGTTCAGCAGATCGATCCATCCACCTTCGTCGAAAGATGAGAACAACACCGAGATGTTTGCACCGGCACACAAGCCGGCAATAATTTCGACGTCCAACATGACTTCACCGCTATCATCGAGGGCGGTCTGTTGTTGGTCCGGGGGTAAGGCCAGTACCTGATCGAGAGTCAATGCGGGAGCATCGACAGCGACCGGTGTGATGTTGGGCAAAGGTCGTTGGAAGCGGGCGCAATAGTCGGTAACATCCTGGACGAAATATCCGCCGCCAAACTCGGCGATGATGATATTTTGTCCGGCCGCATTGCCCAGGGGGAAGTTGTAGCGCGCCTCGATGTCGGCTGGCCCTAGCGGAGTCTCCAGCGCTTCCTGGGCCGGCGCGGCGGCTCTCACCGCTCGACGGTGTGCCATGCGCCGCTGGTCGATACCGAAAACGCCGGTCACAATACCTTCCAGCTCCGATGGAATGTGCAGTCCTCCCTCGCGCCCCCGGTATTCGCCGTCCTGTTTTGAGCGCATCATCGCCATTCCTGGCTTAAAGGCAGCTTCGACCGCTTTGATCGGTCCAGTTACTTTCATGCTCCGCGTGGCCAACGAGACCTTGTCCACCTTGAGCCCGTAGGCCTCAAGCGACCGTGTGACCTTGTCCGCATCGGCCTGGCTGGCGCTGTATTTCTGCGCGAACTCCGCCGGGCTCATGGTCTTCCCGACTAACTCGTCCGGTCCGGGGAGTTTAGGGCCGGCAAGTCCCACGGTTATGGTGATTACTTCATTGGGGTCTACATTGCCGACGCGGGTGGCGTCCTTATCTGCTGGGCGCGTGCTGCCGTCCAGAACTGAGTGGGTTTGGTTTGTCATGTCTGTCTCCTGCGTGCATTAGGCACTTATCCGTTGAACGGAGTTAATACGAAAGGTCCAACCTGCTATCTAACCTCACAATGCGGGGACAAGTTCGCAGGCTGTGTATGCTGCAGCGGTACCGGAGGTTTTCCGGATGCAAGCGCATGATGATGGGAAAAATCCGATGCCTGCCGGCTGCATTAAGAATGTGCGCAAACTGTAGCACCAGATGCAGACTGTTGCAAGCTCACGCCTTGTTAATTTCAAATTTACCTTCGCCTTCCCTCTAGCCAAGAACGGCGCTCGGATGTATACGTAATTGGCAGCCAAAAACTTATAAGGAACTATCGATGTCGTCCAGACTTCTACGACACTTGACGTTCGGTTCCGTTCCATCTGTAAGAGCGTTCGTGACAAAAAGCTTCGGGTCGAGTGCGCTTGGCGCTCCGCCGGGTCCGGCGAATCACGCCAATGTCGACTTCCTGGCTGCTCCTCGGGAATTTTGATCGCCAGGACTTTCCGGCAACCTCTGACCTTTATCCCGTTGCAATCTACCGGCGCTCCACAAATTCTGTGGTAAGCTCTCAGCCACAAACCATCGCGCTCGCCGCCGTCTATGCAAAGTGACGCGCCAGCGGCAATTTACGTCAGGTATCCCAACCCCACGGTCACGGCCCACATCAGCGGAGGTCGATCCATGCGAAGCCTAACCACAGTCATCAGCATCCTGGTCACTCTTGGCGCCATACCGGCGCCTGGGCAGGTCAGCGTCCTAACTCACCACAACGACAACACTCGTATCGGTGCAAATCTCCAGGAAACCGTTCTTACTGTCGCCAACGTCAACAATGCCAACTTTGGGAAACTAGCGTTTCGCCTGGTAGACGGTGACATCTATGCCCAGCCGCTGATCGTTTCCGTCAAAGGGCCTGACGGAAAGGCCAAGAGCGTGGCCATCGTCGCGACTGAGAACAACAGCGTTTATGCATTCGACGCCGACAATGTTACCCAAAACTCCAACGCACAGTTGTGGCAAACCAACCTCGCGCCGGCGATTAGTTACAGTCAGCTGTACAAGGATATAGGGTTTGGCGGCTGCTCCGACACAACCCTGCAAATCGGGATCACCAGTACGCCGGCGGTTATGCTCACCAGCAATCAGCCGACCCCCAGCGGAGTCGTCTTCGTGACTGCTAAGTCCAACAACGGCGGCAATTACGTCTACAACTTATACAGTCTTGATCTGGCCACCGGTAGCCAGCTGGGAAAAATTTCCATACAAGGCCAGGTCAGCGGGCAGGGAATCGGATCGACCGGCTCCGGGGCAAACGCCAAGATCGTCTTCAGCCCCCTCTATCAATTCAATCGCCCGGCCCTGGCCCTCAATGGCAACACGCTCTATATCGCGTTTGGAGGGCATTGCGACACCGGTCCATATCATGGATGGGTCTTTGCTTACGATGTCTCCAATCCCAAAGCTCCGAAAAGAGTCGCCGTCTTCTGTGTCACTCCAAACGGCACAGGAGCTCATAACGAGAACAACCAATACGTGGAAGGTTTGGGCGGCATCTGGATGTCTGGCGAAGGTCCCGCGATCGATGCGTCCGGGAACGTCTATGTCGCCACCGGGAACGGCACCTGGAACGGCACCACAGACTTCTCCGACAGCGTGCTCAAGTTAAAACTCGATGGAGGCCAATTGCGCCTGCTCGATTGGTTTACGCCGAATAACCCGCCGAATGACCAGCTTACACTTAAAAATGATGATTATGATCTCGGCTCAGGCGGAGTCGCTCTCATTCCCAACAGCCATTTAGCGGTTGCTGGTGGGAAAGAGGGCATCCTGTACCTGATCGATCAAAACAACCTGGGAAAGACTGCCGGCCCGGTCCAGTCATTCCTGATTACCCACCCTCCAATATTTGACCAACGTCTTGGTTACAACATCCATGGCGCGCCCGGTCATCTGGCCCAGAAATGGCGAGATGTTTATCTACCTCATGGGAGAGGAAGATAACCTCAAACAGCTCAAGCTAGTCCCCGACGCAACCACCGCAGGCTGGCGATTCGATCCCGAAGGACCTTTCAAAATAAGCAAGGAAGTCGCACCCTATCCTGGTTTCCCGGCCCCTCCACAATACCCTCCCACGCGGAAAGCGGCGATTTTGATGCCAGGCGGATTCCTCGAGGTCTCTGCCGACGGGACGAAAGACGGAACCGGGATTCTTTGGGCTCTTATGCCTTTGGCCGACAACGCCAACCACCAGGTAGTACGCGGCATTTTACGCGCCTTTAATGCCTCTGATGTCTCAACAGGGGAAATTTGGGATAGCGAAGCCACAGGGCGAACCGACGACAGCCTGGGGCAGTTCGCTAAGTATTGTCCGCCTGTCGTAGCCAACGGCAAGGTATATGTCGCGACCTTCCAGGAGGAAACGATGTCTTCCACCGGAGCCCATATAAAAACCCCAAACGGTGACCAACCTGCTCTCGTCATTTACGGACCACTCCCCGCCAATGCGGCAACTCCTGCTCCATGAGGCGAGCGAAGGTATCTTAGCGACAGCCATTAACCGTGGAGACAACACGAGGAGCCGACTTGCGTTCGGCAGGTAAACAATGGAATGAACCGGGCAGAGACGATGGGTGGCCCAGGTCTCGATTTTGAGACCTTGGGTGCAGCCAACTTATCACTGCAGATCCCTCCACGGCAGGCCGGGACAGGTCGGCTGCGCTCCCACGGCACTCCGGGGCAGGTGGGATGACAAAGGGGAGAGTTGGGGTTTTCCTTGGGGATCGGTCCACGGCGTGCCGGGACAGGTTGCAGGGATCCCAGGTCTCAACGGTGAGACTTGGGGCATCCTTCGCGTTGTTACCGACGCAGCCGGCTGGGTTGCGGGGACAGCGGGGGGCGGGTCCACCGCACTATTACCTAAGCCGACTACCGATCAAAATACTTCTTGACACATTTGAGCGACAGGGTTGAGACTCGCGGCACTCAAAATAGCAAGAGTGCAGGTCTTTGCTACCTTGATTGTTTTATAGGTAGTCAGCCGCGAGGTTGGCAGCATTTAGCGTCCGACGACGGTTTGTGCCCACCCTTTCCAGTTGAGGGACCACTGCTTCGATCACTATTTTTGAAACGCTTTCTGCGTAGATTCACTATTCATCGTGTCGCCTTGGCTGGTGAGCACAGAGAAGATCTATGGAGCCTTAGGCGCACGCGCAACAACGATCGACAAGCGCGCCAATCAATGCCGGTCTTGAGGAAAAACCATGGCAGATCACAATGATCCGAACGCGGTGAACAGTATCTTTTCCGATGTCGACGTCAGCGCGGCAGACTTGTACGACATATATGGATTTCCTTCTGCCGATCGGTCGGGGGGCGAGAAGGTTGTGATTGCGCTGACATTTGCCTCGGTTCCCAAGGCGGGCGAACTCGACCCGGATATGCTGTACCGGATTCGGATCGCGCCAGACCATCGTGTGATGAGGCCGGCTAACGAATCCCGGAGCCTCGAAGGGCTGCTGAAATATGTCGAGGGAGTGAAAGGGAAGTACGAGAGCATACTTCGTCCGTTCGAAGTTCGGGTGTCGGTGTCTCAGGATCAAAAAGCGCATGTCCGGTTCATCAACTTTCCCGGGGGAAGTTTTTCTGAGGTACTGGCAACCAACCAAAGCGCGGAGCTCAGTGCCCCCAATGGACAGAAGATCCGTATCTACGTGGGCGGCCGGGACGATGCGTTTTTTAACGACCTGCCCGGATTCTTCCGGTCGATTAACTACGCGCCGCAGTTTTACCACGTGCCGCATACCATGACGGAGGCGCGCGAGTTGCAAATTCCGAAGACATTGCTGGAGTTGGAGGGCAACAGCCTCTTTAATTATGATCCGGCGCTTCCGGACTGGGGTCATGGAGTGAAGAAGGACCTTCCGGCTGGACCGCTGACATGGCCGGGGAACCGCTTCAAGAAGGACGAAAAGGGCAACTTTCGATTTGTTTATTCGGGAAAGGACGCGCAGGCGGGAAAGAATATCAACGCCATTATCCTGGAGTTGCCGCTCATTTACATTACCGGCACACCCGGCGAACACCGCATCGTCAATACATGGGGCGAGAGCTGGGTTCGTAAGGCGGCCAACAAGATCGATACTATCTCCGACCATCCGTTCTGGATCGAGCACCCATGGGCATTCGTGGAACAGTCGCTGCTCGATGACGAGTTGAAGGCGTACAAGCTGGTCGATACGGATGGGCAGGCATTCGCGGATGCGGCGTTGAGCCAGCGCGAGAACAACCGGCAGATGGGAGCGAACAACTTCTGGCTGGCTCCTCATTTTGTGAAGAGACTGGGCCACCTGGGCTGGGGCTTCGGACCGTCTATCAGCGCCCTGGGCATTGCGACCGCCTTCGACCACGATCATTCACCGGTGTCTGTCTACAAGACCTACGATCTGGTTGCGGAGGCTTTCCCCCGGGTGCAGAAACTGCTGTTTCAGGAGTTGAATATGCCCGACGACTCCTGGAACCCGAAGAAGCTCGATATACCGCTACGCCGGCCGGTTGAGATTTTCATCCCGAACGTTTGTTCGATCGACATGGACACGACAGGCACGTGGCCCTTCGGGCGACGCCCGGAAGACCAGGTAGCCACGCGCTTTCTCTCCCTGTTTCTCGACATGTCCGCAAGTTTCCGCGGCGTGAAGTACCACGTGGACATTATGAATGACCAGGCATTGTGGGATGCGGTTCCGATTGAGCCGAAGACGCCACCGAATCCGCTCAAGAATGACAAGCAGTTTCTCGCTGAATTTCCTTATCTGGCGCCGCCTTGGTAGCTGTTCGTGGACGAAACCCGGGAGCGGACAATGACGGATTATCAGACCGAGTTACAGAGCATCGAACGGCGGATTGAGGAAATCGTCGATGGCAAGCCAGCGGATATTGCCTGGGGAAGCGAGCGCACGGCCCGGCTGCTCTATCTTCGGTTTCAGCATATCTCGCTGACCGGAGACATTGCGCGGCTTGCCCAGCTCGACCTGGCGATCGACGCCGCGATCGGTTGGTCGTCGAGGCACGCCGATCTGTGGCTGCTGAAGGCCTACATTGCGATACAACTGCACCGGTTTTCAGATGCTCAGATATACCTGGGGATGGACGAATCTTTGCCGACCTCGGCCGCGGGGCAGCTGGTGCAATCGGATGTTGATCTGCAACAGGGCCGGTACGCCGCATCGCGGGCTGAGGTGGAAACCGCGCTGGGCGAAGATTTGACATGGGACGGGCTTGCCCGGCTGGCACACCTTCATTGTGTGCTGGGCGATATCGACGCGGCGGACCGAATTTATACCGAGGCCCAGGACGAGTTAACCGCGAAGCAGATGCGCGCGTACGCATGGCTCGAGGTGCAGCGCGGACGGATGTACTTCCAACGCGGCCGGCACGACAGGGCGCTCGCCAGCTATCAACGCGCTAACGCGGCTTACTCGGGTTACTGGCTGGTAGAGCAAAGCATCGCGGAGCTGATGGGTGCGCAGGGTCGATTTGGTGAGGCGATCAGCACGTACACACGACTCTACGCGATGATGCCGAAACCGGAATGGGAACAGGCGTTGGGCGAACTCTACTCTTTGTCGGGAGATGCCCGCTTGGCACATGAGTGGAAGACCAGGGCACTGGGCCACTATCTGGAGTCGGTTTCCCGCGGTGGCGTCCACTATTTTCATTGCCTGGTTGAGTTGTACAACGAGCTGGAGGGCCAAGCCAACCTGGCATTGGAATGGGCGCGAAAGGATGAAGACATGCGGAGCAACTATATGACTCAGGGAGATCTTGCGTGGGCGAGTTATCGCAACGGAGATGTAGATTCGGCACTCGAGTGGATGGCGAGGGCACTGTCGTCGGGAGCTGTGTCCGCTCGTTTGTATCTCCAGGCAGCATGCATCTACGCGGCCGCTGGCGACACGAAGGAGAGCGGGAGATTCATGCGTCTTTCGATGGCCACCAATCCTGCGCCTGCAAAAGCTTGTCTCCGCAGCGGTAGCCGGCCATTGAACACTGGCAGAGACCTGCCGAGACTGAAGATGATACGTAAGCAAGCAGGCTTGTTACTCGCAGGATGCGCACTCGCACAGGTGTTCATCGGGTGTTCCGCAAAACAACCCGCGCCTGGTACGGTTCCCGATGAGCCTCATAGCGTGAACCGGGCCGCCAGCTCTTTCCCTGGGGCAGATGAAGACTACTTCCACGACATGGACGGCGCTCTCCCGCTTACTGCGGACGAGATCAAAGGACGAAACACCTGGATTGTGTGGACCGGCGGAGACGACCGCCTTTGGGACATCCTGTCGACCAAGAGTGTGGGTGCGCTCGACTTTCTCAAAACGCTTTCCTCACATCCCAGCCTGAAGTTCAGCCGCGACAATCGGTGGAACTATCTCGGTCTCGTCAACGAGCCCTGTTTCGAGAAAGCAACCGGCCCGGACCCAGAGAGATTCAACTTGTGGCTGGACAAGCGGTCGACAAACTGCCCACCCGACCCGTTTGAAAACGAGGCGAAATACCCAGGGGTGAAGGTGGGGGCGCGGGGGCAGACATTCGCTGATGGAAAGGTCTTTCCCGTGGGCTCCTATTATGGATACGCTACCGGGATCGTCGGCTTGCGGCTGTTCCCCAATCCCGATTTTGATGAGGCGGCTTATAAGAAGTGGGACGCAAACAAGTACTACACGGATGCGAAGTACTACAACTCAAAAGACCTGGTGCGGCCGTACCGGGTGGGTATGTCCTGCGGCTTCTGTCATGTGGGTCCCAGCCCTGTGAAGCCTCCAGAGGACCCGGAAAATCCTAAGTGGGAAAACCTGGCCTCCAATGTCGGCGCGCAGTATTTCTGGGTCGATCGTATCTTTTCATGGCAGTCGGACCCTAAGAGTTACGTGACCCAGATGTTCCATACCTCGCGGCCGGGCACGCTCGACACTTCGCTGGTATCCAGCGATAGCATCAACAATCCTCGAACCATGAACGCGGTCTATAACCTGGGTGCACGCCTGGAGCAGGCTCATCGTTTCGGCAAGGAAACGCTGGCGGGCGGCGGACTGAACAACAAGCAGTTCAACGATTACGTTCCCGCCTCATCTCCGTTGGCGACGTTCTATAAGCCGCCGGACACAGTATTCTCGCCGCGGGTGTTGAAGGACGGCTCCGATTCTGTAGGCGCGCTCGGGGCGCTGAACCGCGTTTATCTGAACATTGGCCTCTTCAGCGAAGAGTGGCTTCTGCATTTCAACCCGCTGATCGGGGGCAAGAAGTTCTCGCCTATCGAGATCTCCGTCGCCGAGAAGAACTCTTCTTATTGGCAGGCGACGGAAGCCCAGACTCCCGACATGGCGTTGTTTTTCCTCAAATCCACGGCGCCCCACAAACTCAAGGACGCGCCGGGCGGAGAGGCGTATCTCAGCAAAGATACTGCCACGCTCGCGCGGGGCAAGGTCGTCTTTGCAGAGCGCTGCGCGCGCTGTCACTCGAGCAAGTTGCCGGAGAAGGTGGAAGGGCTCGACCCGGATGGCTGCTCGGGCAAGGATTACCTGAGCTGCTGGAACAAGTACTGGCAATGGACCAAGACTGAGGACTTCAAGGCAAAGATGAGGGCGATCGTCAACCGGCCCGACTTCCTCGATAACAATTTCCTCGCCATTGAAGATAGGGTCCCGGTTACGCTTCTGCAGACCAATGCCTGCAGCCCGTTGGCAACCAATGCGATCAAGGACAATATCTGGGATAACTTCTCCTCGCAAACGTACAAGGATCTTCCCTCGGTAGGGACGATTACCGTTTACAACCCGATGACCGGCGCTCCGCAGCCATACCAGATGCCAGGGGGCGGCAGGGGATATACCAGGCCTGCGTCGCTGATCAGCGTATGGTCGACGGCTCCTTTTCTGCTTAACAATTCCGTCGGCAAGTTCAACTCCAGCCCGTCGGTCGAGTCGCGCATGGATTCCTTTCAAGATTCGATCGAAAAGATGTTGTGGCCGGAGAAGCGGGATAAAGATAAGGTCCTGGGCGACAAGGTTCCAGGAACGATCGATCGAACAACCATGCGGTCGTACCTCGAGGTTGCGCCGGGGTACATTCCGGATGAGTTGAGGCCTTTGAATGGCTGGTTCGAGCGGTTATTTCCCTGGGCATTCGACAACGATGGTGGGATCGAGATCGGGCCAATCCCGGCGGATACGCCGGTCAACCTGATCGCAAACCTCATGATCCGCAGCGAGGACGCCGATTTTCCTGACCATCTCGATCATGACCGGCGGGTCTTCGAACTTCTGCTCAAGATAAAACATGATCTGGCATCACTCCCTAAGGATGCCAGCGATGACGATGCCAAGAAAGTACTCGCCAACCTGGTAGGGCCGTTGATGGACCTGAGCAAATGCCCCGATTACGTTGTGAATCGCGGTCACTACTTTGGAACCAGTGCGTTTGCCGAGGAACCCGGATTAAGCGACAACGACAAACGTGCCTTGATCGAGTTCATCAAGACCTTTTAAGTCGTAACCGTGAAGGGACGTTATGAGTGCTGATTATGACTATGTCGTGATAGGGTCTGGCGCGGGCGGCGGCCCCCTCGCGGCAAACCTTGCCAAGAGCGGTTGCAAGGTTCTGCTGCTCGAAGCCGGCGGTGATCCCTGCTCAGAAGGTGAGACGGGGAGACTGATGTATGAGGTGCCAATCTTTCATGGCCTCTCAACGGAGTACGCTGACTGTTCGTGGAACTATTACGTTCGCCACTACACCGATGACGCCCAGCAAGCGAAGGATCCGAAGAAGGTGCCTCGCGATGGCAAGGACACCATCTGGTATCCGCGAGCCGGAACACTGGGCGGATGCACGGCCCATAACGCGATGATCACCGTCATCCCGCAAGACAGCGACTGGAATTACATCGCGAACATCACGGGCGATGACAGTTGGCGACCTGAGCGGATGCGGGGTTATTTCACTCGCCTCGAAAGATGCCGCTACGTGCCCAACCCTGCCTCAGTGGATGGCGAGTTTCAAACTGCGATCTCCACTCTGGCCAAGCTTCTGCACGGAGACCCCAATTGGAAACGAAATCCCTCCGGCCACGGCTTTGCCGGCTGGCTCCCCACGAGCGAGGCCGATCCGCTGCTGGTGCTTAACGATCCGGAGCTGGTTACTCTGCTGCTGGATTGCGTGAAGGCCGCGCTCATCGATCACATCGGCAGTCCGCTGCTGCGGCTCACCAGCCGCTTCGATCCCAACGATGCCGGCAATGCGGCGGACAGTCCCGATGGGCTGGCATTCACGCCGCTCGCAGTGGAAAAAGGAAAGCGATCGGGACCACGCGAATATCTTCTCCAGGTGCAGAAGGATCACCCCGGCAATCTCACGATCCAGAAGCATTGCTTCGTAACGCGCATTCTTTTTGAGGGCACGCGAGCGATCGGAGTCGAGTACATGAGCCGGGCCCACGTCTACCAGGCTGACCCCAATGCGCAGGCCGGCGCATCCACTGCGCCACGAACCCAGGTCAGGGCGGGCCGCGAGGTCATTCTGTCAGCCGGTGCTTTCAATAGTCCGCAGTTGCTCATGCTCTCCGGCATTGGCCCGCGGGCGGAGCTGGAACGCTTTGGCATCCCGGTGATTGTCGATTCGCCCGGAGTCGGTGAAAACCTGCAGGATCGCTACGAGGTGGGTGTGGTATCGGAATTCGTCCGCGACTTCGCGTTGCTCCACGACGGAACGTTTGCCCTTCCCGCCGATGGTGTGGACCCTGATGCCTTCCTCGCAGAGTGGACCGCTTCCGGGACCGGCGTCTACGCCTCCAACGGCGCGCTCATCGGCGTCATCAAGCGATCGAATCGGGACCTTCCCGACCCGGATCTGTATATCTTCGGGTTGCCAGGATACTTTCGCGGTTACGTACCCGGCTACTCCAAGCTGACCGAGTACCATCACAACCAGTTCACCTGGGCAATCTTGAAGGCGCGCACCACAAACACCGGACGCGTGAGGCTCACCTCGGCGAACCCTTGGGACACTCCGGATATCAATTTCCAGTACTTCGGCGACGGTCAACGCAAGGACGATCCGGACCTCACTGCAGTGGTGGATGGGGTTAACTTTGCCCGGTCGATCAACAATCGTCTTCGGGTGCTGGGCCTGATCAAGGACGAAGTTGCCCCGGGACCTGGCGTGGACGGCGATGAAGCGGTTCGAGGCTTCATCCGCGATCAGGCATGGGGACATCACGCATCGTGCACCAACAAGATCGGCGCGGACGGCGATCCTATGGCGGTGCTGGACAGCCGCTTCCGCGTCCGCGGCACGCAAGGCCTTCGGGTGGTGGACGCCTCCGTCTTTCCCAAGATCCCCGGCTACTTCATTGTGTCGGCCGTTTACATGATCGCCGAGAAAGCGACCGATGTGATCCTGGAAGATGCCGGACTGGTTCGTCCGTGAGACGAAGCGAAGGGATTTAAGGAAGGGAATCGATGCACGAATTGTCTATCGCCATCAGCATGGTGGAGGAGGTCACCGGCGAGGTGGAGAGCCGGGGCGGATTAGCAATCGAAGCGGTGCATCTTTCCTTGGGCTTGCTCTCGGGTGTTGACAAGGAGGCACTGCGGTTTTGCTACCAGGCGGCTTGTGAGGGAACCAT
This sequence comes from uncultured Acidobacteriaceae bacterium, assembly GCA_963830325.1. GTDB lineage: Bacteria > Acidobacteriota > Terriglobia > Terriglobales > Acidobacteriaceae > PALSA-350. The sequence goes on along the minus strand of CAWHMV010000011.1, from coordinate 191,778 downwards.
CCTGGATGGTTCGCGGCTGGTGATTCAAATTGTGCCCGTCACCATTCGCTGCCCTGATTGCGAGCGGGAAAGCAACCCAGAGTCCATTTTGCGACTCAAGTGTCCCCATTGTGGAGGGGCGGCGCAGGTGATTCGCGGTCATGACATCGAAGTGTCAGCGCTGGAGGTCGCAGCGTGAAGTATTTTCCTCGCTTCCGCAAATCTAATTGACTTTGTTTCTGTGTCACTTTATTCCCCGGGTGCATTTTCCCGTCACGTCTCTTTTGCTTCAACACGTCATGTACCCTTGATCGCTGCGAATTAGGAGGTATTGCATGCCATTGTCGCTTCACCTGAGAGTTTGAGAAAGGGTGGATTTATTGAGGTGGCCGCTGCGGATTGGGAGAGCGATAGGGTTTCTGTGGAAGGGTTGCGTCTCGCCCGCGGCGTTCTGTGCGAGTTCTATCACCCAGGCTATCGGTTGGAGTTTTGTGGAAACTGACGACACTCACGCGCCACCCAAATCGTTGCGAACCGGCGGTCATGACGCTGTTGCATTCACGTCTGGACCACAGGGTGCCCCCTTCTCGGCGGGTGTGGTGCATGCTTGGCTGGCAGCGGACCGGCAGCAGCCCCTGGTGGCAACAGGAATTTCGATGGGAACAGTTGCCGCGGCTGCGATGCGCCGCGTCTACGAGGAGTTGGAGCATAAGGACAAAGACGATCTGGAGGTGAAGCGGTGGCGCTGGTACCAACGTTACTATCAGGCGATCACCGAGAATCCAGTGGGCCCCCTGTGGAAAGCATTGCCGGATCCGGTGGATTTTTTTGCTGAGACGCCGCCCGCAAAAGATCCCTCGGTGCCGCCATGCCTATGCGAGGAATCGGAAAACGCCCGCAGGCACTTCTACTTACTGATCAAGCTTGGAGTATGGTTGGCGAACCTCCCTGTGCGGGTCAGCACCATTGCCACGCTCATGGTGATGTATGTGCGGCGCACGGAAGGTTACGGCGTAACCCTCCTCTCCGGGATATCTTTCTACTGGAACTTATGGATTGGCTTGCTGGGCGTGGTCTTTCATCTCTTTCGCCGCCCGCAATGGGTAGTGGAGAGTGCCTTTCTTGCTAAGCCGAAGCGCAGCGGGATCAGGCCGCTGTTTGGCTGGGCGATTTACAGCCTCACTATCCTGGTTTCGGTGCTCCTGGTGACGCTGACAGGTCTCGCCACCTGGCTCCTCCACTGGTATTTAAATCGTTATCACTTGAGCTTGCGGCTTCATTGGATAGTCGTTTGTTCCGCCGTGGCAATCGTAATAGGTGCAGCCGGAGTGTTGGCGTTAAAAAAGGCCGCGTCTTTCCTACTGCCGAAGACGGACAGGAATGGTCATAAGCGTTCCTGGCTGGGAGGGAGGTTTCTTTCACTTATCTCCGGCAACCTCGATATTGCCAGGGGACTATTGCATCCTTATGAGATCAAGCGAGCAATTTATGACCTGTTTGTTAAAGATGCGCCTGACTTTGTTCTTCATGGACCTTCCCCCGACGCCGTTAAGGCATTGTTTGTGTGTGCAGCGTTGGAGGAGACGGACCAGATAGTTTTGACGGAAGAGATGCCGATTGTAGAAGCGCTGTCTGCGGCGGTTGTGGTTCCTGGAGTGCTTCCGCCCCAGTGCGTGGAAAGGAAGTGGGTTGCTTCCAAGACGGCAACGGAGCCCAAGGCCTTCCAGGTACTTGATGGCGCCACGGTACGGACGAACCCTCTCCCGGCATTCTTTGACTGGTGTAAACACCTTGGCGACCCAGGCCTGACAAGTCTTCTGCAGCGGGAGGACGGTGTCTCGCGCTCGCTCCACGTTGTTTACAGCGTTCCGACCGGATATGACGGTTCGGTGCAGGATGTTGCCGGAATAGAGTCCCCGGACATCGTCGAGTCTGCGCAGAAGGCACTTCAACTGGCAAAACGCCGCGATACGCGGCAGGAGGTTCGCCAGACCAACAATCTATCGCGGTTAGAATGGCACCGGCGGCAACTGCCTAATCCCGTGAAAAAGAGAACCATGGTGATTTTTGCGGACGAAATTGCGCCGCGGGAAGAAATCGATCTTGGTAATGAGCTGTCTCCGGATCACGAAAAGCTGCGCCGCACGGTCGCCGATGGCTGCCGTGCAACGCTCGAAACGCTTTATCGTGAGGAGATCCTCGCGCTAAGAAGCGGCAAGCCCGATCTTCCTTGCGGGGATTTGTTGCGCAGCATCGCGCCGCGCCGCGCCGGCGCGATCGGCAAGTGTGGGGGACTGAAGGCCGTGTGTGATCGTTGCACCGGCGTATTACAGTATCGCCCGGAGCAGAACCCCAACGACGTGCAGCAAGGTGTTTTGAAAACCTACGGCCGGGACAAAGCTCCAGACGCTAAGGAGTTGACGGCTCTGTTTCCGCAGCTTGCGGAAGAGAAGCCGAAGGTGGTGTTTCTGGGTAGCGGCGGAGTGTTCCGCGGAGCGTTCCATATTGGCGTGCTTGCTGCAATGCATCAAACGAAACTGTATCCCGACCTGGTCATTGGCGCTTCTGTAGGGACGCTGATGGGCGGGGCACTTTGCCGGATGACAGCGGGTAGCCAAGCCAATGCTTTGCAGGCTCTTTCGGATCTGGCGGCACTGTTTGTGCGCGTGGATGAAAAAGTGTCGCTCACATTCACCTTGAAGAGCGCAGCGAAGCAGCTGGGGATTCGGGCGCGCGAAGTTCGCTTATCGCCTTCTGAGCTGGCACGGAAGGTTCGGCAGGGGTCGAAAGCGGACGCGGGATATGCGGCTACGGGAGCACCTCCGGTACTGACGGATGCGCTGTCGTACCTGTTTACGATTCCGCACCGGAACACGGCGACAATCACATCGCAGTTTGTAGCTGGGCACTTCAGTGATGCGGTGGTGAGGTTTTTGCGCGAGGTGCGGCGAGAGACTCTGCCGAGTTTCGATATCCAGAAATGCGTTATGGGCGTTTCCCTTCTGGAAAAGCAGGCGCGGACACTCCTGGCCTTCAGCACGTCGGGCGATGAGCTAAATACAGTGCAACCATACCAGGGGGATACACCTTCCGGTAGGAAGGTGGCTTTCTTCGGGACTACTTCATTCCTGAACGGAAGTACGTCCCTGCTCCTCGGCCGTGATTTTCTGACCAGCGTACCGAGCTGGAATGCAACCCAGGGTAGTCTATGCTCCAGCGCCTTTCCTGCGGTGTTCGCACCGCGCATGGAGGCCGATCTGATGCCGGGCGCGGGGAGAACCGACCGCTACTTTGCTGATGGCGGCATGTTCGACAATTTGCCCTTCTTCCCGGCATTGGAAGTTCTTGGCGCGGTGCAACACGGAGTACCTTTCACCAGTGGTGACCTACAGGAAAAGCTGGCAAAGCGAGCGGCTGGGCCGAACCTGATCATCTCTGCGGGACTCAACGAAGAACCAGCGCCTGATGCGAATGTGCAATTAGACACGATGTTTGCTATCAAGGCCCGTGCGAAGACGCTTTCCTATCAAAGCAAAACAGATACGTTTACCAAATCAGCAGGAAAAGCGGTAGCCATGCTCGAAGAAATCAGCAGCAAGGATTTGTGTGGGATCAGCGATCAACAGCGTGACGTTTTAAACGGTTTCGTGGCCGGGACGGTGGTCGGAATAACCCCGACAGATGCGGCCCACATCAACCCGACCTTCGCATTCTGTAAGTCTCTCGGGTTGCGGAGAAAGCGGGTACAGACCTCCATCGGAGATGGCTGTTACCGGAGTTTGCTGCGATTTTCTGAAGACCGCGATGTGAAGAACAAGCTGCAAACGATAGGCAGCAGTGTGACGCGCGCCGGCGTTGAGGATCGAGATGAGGCCACTGCGGCAAACCTCTGTCCGTATTTCGAGATTGGCGGGAAGCCCTTCGAGTGCCCCTTCACCCAGACAAAACATCCTGACGCCCGAGCGGTCTACGACGTCTGCAGCCATGATACGGCGCATTCATGAGGGTTGCAGAGAAGGGAAAGATGCGAAGATACGCCGATTGGTAAATGATGATCCTGCCCCATTGATGGAGGTGCAGCCATGCTTCTCGCGAAGGATATTGCAAGCAAAGCGATCGAACGGCGGAACCTGCCGGCGTTGCAGGAAGTGGTTGAGGCGTGGGGCCAACGCTTCTGGAATGCCGATGCGGATACACAAGCCGCGGCCCTCGAACAGGCGACGCTGGCGGATCCGGCCCTGGCGAGGGATTTGGCCAACGCGCTCCTGTGGAACCATCCGCCGAACGACAGCTCAGAGTTGACGCTGTTGGCGGTGGACGCGGCGCGAGGGCCGAGGGAGCAACAGCCGCCACCGGGTGTCTTCGCAGGCGAACTCGATTGGGAGGCCTGGAAAAGGCAACCGGATCTGCGACGATTGCAGGATCTGTTTAGGAACAACACACCGGTGCGAAACGCATTTGCACGGGCGGTGAACGCGTATCCTGGCCAACGCCATCTGAAAGAAATTGCGGCCGCCGCAAGCAGCGAAATACGCAATCACGGTGCGCGAGAAAACGAAGCCCGCGCCGTGCTGCAGCAGTATGTGCTGAACCGGGAGAGATTCCAGGCGGGGCAACAGGATGCGGTGTTTATTGCCGCGCTGAGCCAGTACTATCAGTTTCGCGAAGAGGTAGCACGAGCCATCGAATATCGCAGTACGGAGGCGGAGCGGCTGGCAGAGTTTGCCGTGAGTATGTGGAGAGCCTTGCCCATAGACTGCTGGCTGTGGTTCAAAGACTCACGCAAAAAGCTGCTGTCCAGGTTGAGACCCCGTTTGCAGCTGCGGCCGGTGCGCGAGGTATTGCAGGGCTCCGCGCAACAGGAACCCAATGACGCTGACTGGAAGGCCCTGGAATCGCAGCTGGCCGGACTTTTTGCCCGCGACCCGAACCTGAGCCGCGGCCTGTGGGGGGTAATGGATTGGCCGCGGCCCTTTGCCCTGGTACTGCGCGAAGAGTTGCAGCAGATTGAAAGCAAGCGGCAGCTAAGCCAGCTAGCAGGCGAACAGCAAGAGCCGCAGCTGGCAGCGACCGCAATGGACGCATCCGATCTGGCAGCCCACAAGAAGTTGTTTGGAGTTGCATTTTCCGGAGGAGGCATCCGCAGCGCAACTTTTAACCTCGGTGTGCTGCAGAAATTCTCCGACTTCGGTCTACTGGGCAAGGTTGATTATCTTTCGACCGTTTCCGGCGGCGGCTACATCGGTGCGTTTCTGGCGGCCTGGATCAGGAAGAATAACTATCTACCGTTTGATGATCTTCTGCCGAAACTGAAGGATCTGCTGTCTCCGCAATGCCCCGATCCGCGCGCCGATGGGCAGAAGCCGATCCGCTTCCTGCGGGAGTTCAGCAATTATCTGACTCCGAGGCTGGGCAGCTTCAGCTTCGACACCTGGACTTTGGCAGCCGTTTATACCCGCAACCTGGTGCTCAATCAGGCCACGATTCTTGCGGTATTGGGCGCGGCGCTTTTGGTTCCCAGACTACTGATCTTTCCCGTAATGATCAAGATACCGCACGACAACTGGATGGGGTGGGCGGCCGCTTTCGGGCTGTTGCTCGCAGTGCTGTTTATGTCGTTAAACATGCGCAACGCGCTAGCTGGAACCGTGAGCAATCCCGGCAAGGTGTCCCGATGGGTGAATTCGCGGGTACCGCACTGGTTGTACGAGGCCCTCTGGGTTCAGGTTCTGGTGGTTTTTGAAATACTTCTGGCGGTCTACCTTGGCTCGCTGTGGATATGGAGACACCTATCCCAGCTGGAAACTAAGACAGGACACGTCTCGTTCGCCGCGTTCGTCTGTGCTGCCTTCCTATCTTGTCTGCTTTCGTGGCTGGGTGGATTCGTGCAAAGATTCCGCCACAGGCAGTCGGGCAGTGGATGGTGGTGGCCGGTTCTTGCCCTGGTCACTGTACTCACTGCCGGCGCCAGCATGGGCCTGCTTCGTCTCTACCTCATCGTGATGCAGTGGTTGCAGGCCTCTCCGGCGGGAGCCTGGCATGCAGAGGTGTGGGGGCCCATCCTGCTGCTCGCGGTTCTGGTGATACCGACAACGTTGCAGGTGGGTTTGATGGGAGTCGACTTTCCCGATCCAGGGAGAGAGTGGTTAAGCCGCTTTCGCGCGGTTTGTAGTGTCTACGCTACTTATTGGATTTTGCTGATGAGCGCGGCGATCTATGGGCCGCTGCTGATCCTCAAGCTGACCGCCTGGTCGGTCAAGGGATACAAGGTATGGATATCGGGTCTGACGCTGGGCTGGGTGGTCACGACCATCGGCGGGCTGGTTGCGGGCAACAGTAAGGCAACAGGTAGGGATAAGGACGGTAACCCAACCTTCTCCTGGGTACAAGTGCTGGCGAGGATCGGACCTCCGGTATTTATGGTGGGGTTGATTCTCCTGATTGCAACCGGGGAGCAGCTGGTTCTGGCGCAAGGTAAGATTCACCCCTATAACCTCGACACCTTAATTTGCCAGCATTGGATGATCTTAGAGCCATGGCCGCGCAGCGGGTATTTAGACCCGACCGGATGGCTAATCGTGGTGTTGGCCGCCGCAGGGGCGGTGCTGGCCTGGCGGGTAGACATCAACGAGTTTTCCATGCATCACTTCTATAAGAACCGGCTGGTGCGTTGTTATCTCGGGGCGTCGAGTGAAGCTCGCCGTCCTAATCCATTTACCGGATTCGACAGCAGGGATGATTTCTCTCTGGCTGAGCTGCGGGCCAACGTGCCCGGCGGAGGCACACCTTATCTCGGCCCCTATCCCATCGTGAACGCAACCCTGAATCTCTCCGTGGGAAAGGAGCTGGCCTGGCAGGAAAGAAAGGGCACGTCGTTCATCTTCACCCCGTGTTTTTGCGGATTCGATGTGCAGGGCTGGGCCAACGCGACCGGCTCGACTGCCGGGCGGCGGCGAAACGACGGGCCGAACTGCGGCTTGCGGGAGACACTCAAGCCCCATGGGTACCGGACGACGGGGAATTATACGCAGAAGGATGGCCCGCTTTTGGGCACGGCCATGGCCATTTCGGGTGCGGCAGCGAATCCCAATCAGGGCTACAACACATCTCCCGCGGTTTCTTTTCTGATGACTATTTTCGATGTCCGGTTGGGCTGGTGGCTGGGCAACCCCAGGCGGGATGCGACGTCAAAGCTGTCGAGCCCGCGCTTTGGACTGGCGGCACTGGTGAGCGAATTGACAGGTTCCACCGACGACCAAACCAGATTTGTCAATCTCTCCGACGGCGGCCACTTCGATAACATGGGACTCTATGAGCTGGTGCGGCGGCGCTGCAGCTTTATCTTGTTATGCGATGCCGAGCAGGACGAGGACTACAAATTCGAAGGGCTCGGCTCGGCCATCCGCAAGTGCCGGGTCGATTTTGGCGCACGGATTGAAATCAATCCGGTACGCATCAAACCGCAGGCAGATGCTAAGTATAGCGAGAGTCCCTGCGCGGTGGGCAAGATCGAGTATCTGGATGGAAGCAAGGGCACGCTGCTTTATATCAAGGCCTCGCTGACGGGAGATGAACCAGAAGACGTGTTGCAGTATCATGCGGCGCAGCCGCATTTTCCCCACGAGACTACGGCTGACCAATGGTTCGGCGAATCACAGTTTGAGAGTTATCGAGCCCTTGGCTACCACGCGACGAATAGCGCTCTCAGCCCGGCCACAGGATGGCTGGAGTGGGATCCTCTCCATCCTGACGTCACCCAGCTTTTCCCGGCGCTGGTAGATTATTGGTATCCTCTCAACCCGAACCTGAAGGACGCCGCGTCCAAGCACACCTCGACACTCGCGGATTTGTTCGAGCGCATCCGGCAAAATGACAAGCTGCATCCTCTGGGAGCGGAGCTATTTCCAGGCGGTACTCCTGCAGTGGCGACCGATGACGGCCGCCGGGCAACCAACGAATTCTACTTTGGCATGTGCGTTATCCAGCTTATGGAAGACCTGTATTTCGATCTTCAGCTCGACCGCAAAGAATGGTTCCACGACCCGCGGATTGCCGGGTGGAGATTCCTCTTTCAGAGATGGAAGGCGGTTCCCGCAGTGGCCGCTGCCTGGGCTGCGGAGCGGGATACGTTCCGCAAAGATTTTCAGCTATTCTGGAAGAAGCTTTGAGCTCGTTGCGCCGCATTCTCAAGATCGGGCATCGCGGCGCTGCCGGGCACGCGCCTGAGAACACCTTGGCATCGGTGGAGAAGGGCATTGCTCTGGGTGCGGACTACGTCGAGGTAGATATCCAGCGTACGCTCGACGGGCGCCTGGTTCTGATGCACGACAAGTTCGTCAACCGGACTACCAATGGAACGGGAAGACTGGCGGAGCTGCGATGGGACGAGCTATCCAGGCTCGATGCCGGTGGAGGACAGCGAATCCCTTTGCTGCAGCAGATGCTTGAGGCGGCGAACGGCCGGGTAGGGCTGATCCTGGAAAGCATTACGCCGGGGATCGGGCCTGAGGTCTATCGCCAGGTCTCGGATTTCGGCTATCGCGGCCCGGTGATTTTCTCCTCGTTTCTTCATCGAGATGTGCTCGGTATCCGGGAACTGGATGCGCAGGTCATGACGATGGCCTTGATGGAGGGCGTCCCCGTGAGCAAGACGGCATTCGCGCGCGAAGCGAGGGTTACCCATGCCGGGATTGCGTTAGATTCCACGACCGGTGAGTTTTGCGAGGCTCTGCACGGGGACGGCCTGGTCGTTTTCCTTTACACGGCCGATACCGAAGAGCAGATCAGGTTAGCTGCGGCACTCGGCGCCGATGGGATTATTTCCAATTTTCCCGAGCGTATATAGGGCAGCAGGCGCCCTGCTTTCGACAGTTAGTTTATTTCACGTAAGAGAGGAGATTTTTCCCCAGGAGAAACTTAGGTCTCGGAAGCAGAGTGAGCCAGCCGACTTCCGTCGTCTTTCGAGACTACCAGCGTTTCATGGGCTGATTTGCCCCTCTTGAGTAGTTATCAGATACTTAATGGCTTTATTCGCGGGAGGGTGATTGCTTCGTCGGTCAACGCAACGGCCCAGCACCACTCAGAGGTGTCGGCCCCGAATTTCATCGCCCGGCAGAAAGGGTAGCTAGGGTTGCTGATGCGAACGTCCTTTATCATTCACTACTTGGAGTGGAGAGACTGCTCGCAGCAGGTTCTGTAGGCTATTGCCCGAGGTGCCAGTCTTTCGTCTTGGTAGAGAAGTTCGTTCGTAGACACTTGGCGACTTATCGGTAGTAATCCTGAGGCCCGGACGAAGACCTCGCTCAACTGTTGATCAAGTGGTAATTTCCGGTTAGGCGGTGATCCGCCAGGAACTCGAAAACCCAAACGCCTACACCGCTCAATGAGCGCATCGGCGATTCTGCGCCAACTGAGTACAGCCGCTGTCAGAAGTTGCGGCTGTGAAAGATCGGTCACGGATCACATGTCACACTGCGGGTCGACCTTCGACCTGTTCGCTCCGTTGGTGAGCCTCCACGCCTGTTCTGCTGTTGGAGACCTGCGCAAAGCGAGCTGGGGAGGCAGTCGAGCCGGTTACTTGCGGATTGGGTTTCCGATCACCGCTCAATCTCGGCGTTACCCAAGAATTACCTCAAGAACTTGAAATACTCCGCAATACTCTTTGGAACCGAGGTTCACTTCGCAAAGGCGCGAATGTTGGATCGACAGGGAGATACGGTATCCAACCGGACCGCTCTATATACGCTCTTTCCAGACAATCAAGCGCATGCTCGTATTCATGCAGTCCCACGTGGATCGTACCAAGTTCATACGCCGCTACGTAGCGGCTCTTCGATAAATCCTTTAATGTGCCGAGTATGTGAACTGCTTTGTCCCTATCACCGGCAACTGCGCATGCATGTCCGAGCGCAGACAGCATGAATGTGCTTCCCGAGAGCTGATATGACTTTTCTAGTGCCTTTACGGCGTCGCGGATACTTCCAAGCTGTCCGAGAGCGAGACCCTTGAAGTAATGAGCTTTATGAAAGTTCGGTTCCATTTCGAGGAGCTTGTTCGATTCTTCGAGTTCCTCCTCGTAATGTCCCCCCATGTGGTAGTGCCATGCGAGGTGCGAATTGATAAGCAGGTCGAAAGGATCGAGTTCGATAATGCGCAGGCTGTGTTCCAGCGACTCTTTCATCCTTCCCTGGGCGACCAGCAGGTGAGAGTACCAGTGGTGAGCGTGGGAGTAATTGGGATTCAGATCAATGGCTCGCTTAAACGCGGCCTCGGCGCAGCCCCAGTCCCACTCATAGTGGAAATGACAATAGCCACGGGAGGTGTGTGCTTCCGCAAGATTGGAATCCAGCTGGAGTGCCCGACTGGCGGCGGCCTTGCCCCGTTCCAATGCGATCGCCGGCTCCAGAACGCCGGCTTCCCATGCGCCTAATGTGTTGTAGCAGTCGGCGAGCCCAACGTGGGCCAGAGCGAAGGCTGGATCGAGTGCAACCGCCTCATCGAACAGCTCAATTGCTTTTTCTACATAACCCGCTCCCGGGCGCTTGGCCCAGAAGTATCTTCCCCGCAAGTAAAGACGATAGGCTTCGGAATTTTCAGTCGACCGATGAGATACGCCGCGCGGCACCCCAGTGCGCTGCTTCGATCCCAGGCGATCCCGCAAAGCCAATGCGATTGTCGATGGAAGCAGTGAAAGCTCCTGGATGAGTGGCTTATAGCTGGCTCCCCAAAGGCGCAAACCCTGAGTTGTGCTGATCAGCTCAGCTCTCACCAGCACATGGTCGCCAGCGGGGTGCACACTTCCAATCACTACTGCCTGTACACCGAGTTCGCGCCCTGCTTCCTGCGGGTCACGCGCTTTGAATCGGTAGGCCGAATTACGAGCGATTACTTTCGCGATCCCGCGAATCTGACAGACAGCGTCAATCAGGGCTTCGGTCATGCCTTCACACAGATAGTCGAGGTCCGAGCTATCTGAATTGCTCGTGAAAGGCAGAATCGCTACGGAAATGATGCGCCTGGTGTTGGTGTCCGTTCCATTCTCGAGCGAGATAAATCGGTATCCAACCCGCGGCACGGTTTCGATGTAGCTATTGTTGCCTTTGGCCCCCGGAGGTCTGCCCAGCACGACTCGCAGTTTACGGACAGCAGCGCTCAGTCCATTATCGAAATCGATGAACACATCAGACGGCCAAATGTGCATTCGTAACTGCTCTCGAGTTAACACCTCGCCACGATCTTCGAGGAACTTCGTCAGAAGCCTAAAGACCTGGTTCTGCAGTCTGACTGGCCGGTTATTCCTGCGAAGCTCGCCGGCGCGAAGGTCGACCTCAAACTGATCGAATTTGATAACTCCTCCAATCTCCGGCATGTCTTCCCCCCTAAAATCGGATAATTATTCCACAAAACCTTCAAAGCTGGCAGATGTATCGTGGTTTCTGCAACTTAGCAGAACAGGAATTGATAAGAAGCTGGTAAGCCTTCGCCCATGGCTCAAGTCCGCGTGCATGAGCCATGATCGACACCAGTTTGGCAGCGTCCTCGCCCCACGCAAAAGACTTCAACCGTTGAAGAGCTAAGGCTGTGGGCAGTATGCGCTGTCCGAAATCAAGAGGATGGAGGTTTCGTGTGAAGAATAAGGCTTTCCTGCTGTCTACGCAAATTGCGGTCATGGTCCTCGCGCTGACCAGTGTGTTGGTTGCTGAGGGTCCGCGCTCCACCACACTCAAGGGAACGATCAACGACTACAACCCCTTCGCGATGGGAGGGTACGAGATTCGCGGAACGTGGTCGCTCGAGATCTACCCTAATTTCGATGCCGTCGATTTTCGTGCGGCACTGAACATGGAGCATTCCGACCTTTGGATGATCGCCAACAAAACGACCGACACGACCCTGCGTGACCAACATACGCATCACTTCACCATGACGAACGCACGCGTGATCTCTGATCCTAACTACGTGGCAGAGAACTGTCCTACCGCCCACTTCGCCGTTGCCGCCACGACAACCGGTTTTGTCGTTGTCGGGATGGCGAGCACTACCGGGAATGGGGGCAACGCGCCGTTTGCACCCGACGGCGAAAAGTCCCAGCTCATGGTCTGCATCACCGGTTCAAATGAGGTGCCGTTCTCAAATATCACGCTGACGTTTGCCCCGGGCTCAAAAGCGAGCAATCACTTCGGAACTGTTCCGATTAACGGCGTTGTCCGGCACTAGCGTCGGGACAGTCTGCAAATCCAGCTCTCGCCTAGTTGCACCAAATCGAACCGCAATATCGGACCGTGAGAGCTCGAAGAGATCATCTGAACGAGATCTATCCCGGCGTGGATGGCCTCGTCGAGAAATGCTGTGAGGTCAACCTTTGTGGAGGGGTGGGGATCAAAGCGCTCTCAAGGCGCCCTTCTCCCCTCTCTGTAAAGAACTGCGTCGGAAAGCCCGGCAGCAGTTCCGCAAAGCTGCATCTGTTCGCACTCTCGCGACTATTCTGATCAGAATACCAGTGGGAACGCGATCTATCGTGTAGATCAATGGGCTAAGCGTTTCATTACCTCTGACCAGGTTCTCGCGTCAAACCCCGGACAAGTGGATGGGCGGCATTCGGTCGATTGAGTTCTCCTTCAAATCCCCAGGACCTTCTCCAGGTGAAAATGCATTGAGCCGATCCGCCACCAACGCGGTGTGCGGATTAAGAGGACGCTGAAAAAGCGGTTTGAGCGTGCAGGGAGAGACAGGTCTTCTCGGAACTCTTTCGTGCTGATGCGCCATTTCTCAAGCGAAGGAGGTGTTGTAGCTCCAATCTGAATGATGGACCAGTGTCGAATCAGTGCTCGTGCAACGTCTCGATCCGGCAATCGGCCGCGCACGATGAAATGATTGTCGCCGTGCACGAGTATGCCTACCATGTGATTTCCTGCGGCTCATTAAATGCCGAGACGCGCGGATCGGGAACCGGATGACCGATCGCAAAATGGTATACGACCTGTCCTCGGCTGAGTACAAGGTTGAGGTGACGGTTCACCTCATCATCGTAGAAGGCGCCGATGCCGGTCGCGCCCAGTCCTAATGCTTCAGCGGCGAGATAAAGGCGATGGCCGATAGCACCTGCCTCAAAATGCACATAGCGATAACCGCGGTCGCCATGGCTACGAGCGGCACGATCGAGATCGCCGATCATCGAAAAGGTCACGCAGGAGTTACCGGCCAGGTCCTGCCCCAGGCTCAGACCAGCGGCCGCTACGCGCTGGTCGCCAACCTGCACCTGCTCCAACTCGGCACATTCCGGCCAGAACCTGTAGACACCGGGTTGTAACCCATCAACGCGGTGAGCATACAAATACAGATGAATGAAACGCGTGGCGGCAAAGTCAGCCGACAATGGCTTGGCTGTGGCGGCGAGGATGGCCGAGAGCTGCGCCAATGACATCGATGGCTTTCCACCCAGAAAATCGAGCGCCGAGCGTCGCATCCGGGCCACCTCGCCAAAGCCGCGAGTCGATGACGCCGGAGAAGGCAGCTTGATCTCACCAGAGCCGGTTGGAGCCGCCTCATCGGTGGAGGTGCCACTGCTCCGACGGCTACTTCGTTTCGTGGCAAGGTGAAGACTGTCAATCAGTGGGTGAGCAATCGCCTCCTTCGAAAGCTGGTTTGGCCGGCCGCCGAGCCAGACGGTTTTGCTCGTGGCCGCTTCACGCACTGGAATGGACTTGCCGTGCAGACTGACAATCAGCATCGGCCATTCATCCATGCTCGGGCGGCACAACTGGACCACTTCATCGTCGGGGAAATGCCCTGCCGCGAAACTATCGCATCCGATAGCCCGGGCGGAGAGCGCGAGTGCCTGCCAGGCGTGTCCTATGTCGTGCAAGCAGTACCGATAGGCCCGTTCACCGTACTTCCACGATTCGCGCCACACGATACTGGTCAAAACAAATACAACTGGCGCGGAGCCGTCAACTGCCCTGGTTCCGAAACCACCGTGTCCGCGCTGCTCCGCCATGTGTCTGGACGGATCGTAGTGATACATTCCATCTGGCCACCCTTTCAGGCCCCGTGTCAGGAAGTGGAACTCCGTCGGGTGCAGATTCCCGGAGGACGGATTCACTCTTAGCGCATACCTATCTCCGGTGGACGGGACAAGCTTGGACGCGCTAATCGCAGCGGAATAGAAGAGTAATTGCGAGAGAAAAGGTGGTCCGTCGTCCGCAGGCGTGGTGCCAAAAGCACCTTGAAGGACGTCGATAGCGGGCATTTCAGGGGCGGGCGGATCTGCCGGCAGATCGAGCACGGGCACGCCCTCGTAATGTCGAAACGGATCGGGCATGTTCGCCCAGTCGAGAACCCGCCGCGCGCGCCTCAGAGATTCAACGCTATGCTTTGTAGCTTCGTGATATTCGCGCCACCTCATTGCCGGTAGACGGCCTCCATTGATACTGATGCTGGTAGCTCGCAACAAGGCGACATTCCACTTATTGAGGAGTCCATGCCAAGCTGCCGGTGAACCGGGCAACGCCTGAGCGGACAGCCGAAAGTGATTCGGTTACTTCAGTATCGCCGACCAACCGCCAGTGACGCCCCGATTCTTGGCATTGTGAGTGATTTGGCGATTTAACTGACATGCTGTCGGTTTGCCACTCTAAATCGCGAGCGCGGTCTTCAGCCTGTTGGAGAGCGGAAGGTGTCGAGCGAATGTAAGTGACGTTCCGTGTTTGCGAGCGGAGTTTCGTGGGGACCGAATCGAAACGCATCTTGTCTTGGCCGAAAAAGTGATTTGCGTGCGTGAGTTCCGGAAGATCTGAATCGGCGTGGCTGCAGTTCGTGAGCAGCCTGCGGTAATGCCGCTCCGCGGCGGCCCGCAGTCCTGCCTCCTGGGCGGAAACAGCGGCGCCGTATTCCGCTCTGAGGCGTCCAGGGGTGGATTTCAGGGCCGATTCATAGGCCGCCAACGCGAGCTTCGGCTGCTTTGCCAAAAGCAACATATCGCCCAGCATCTCCGGCGCGGGAGCGATGGAGCCTGGACTGACAGGCGATTTTTCGGTTGCGTCTTCCATCGCTGCGGCGGTTCTCATCTCTTGCACGGCCGCATCGTGATCACCATCTGCCCACTTGATCCAGGCGCTCACAATCTTCGATTGAACATTCACCTGATCCGCATTACCGTCGCCGCTCTGCGCGAGTGCGTCGCGCAAAAAAAGCAGCGGTTGCATTGCTGCCTGCGCCGCCTTAATGTCCCCGAGCCTCGATGCGCCAAGCGCGCGGGCGAAATAAAGAGTCGCCTGAGTCGACGCATATGCGTCCCCTGGGGAGGTTTGTGGAGGCAAGGGAAGGGCCGCGGCAGCGTCCCACTGCTGACGCTCGATCCAATACCGGGCTGGTATCGCAGCTGTCGCATATCGCCCGGCATAGCGGGCCGCATCGCCCGGTTCGACAACCGGAAGTTGTTGGGTCAGTTTGCGAGCTTCCGTTATGCGCCCGGTTTGGAGATACGCATAGACCAGGTAATCCAGAGCATGTAACTCGTCGCCAGCCAGCTTCTGTTTGCGCGCGCTGGCGGCCGAGGCGAGGTTTGAGGCAATGGAGTCGTCCCATAAACCGAGCCTTGTAAAAATGTGAGAAGGCATATGCAGGGCGTGAGGCGAGTCAGGGGCAATCTGGGAATAGTGCTTCGCCGCATCCAAAGCCAGCTGAGCCAGCTCCGGCTTATCGTCGGCGTGGATGATGTAGTGCGCGACACCCGGATGTCGCGGCTGCTGCAGGATGATCGGTTCGAGAATTTGGGTCGCCTTCCTCTGATTCGCGTAAGTCTTGTCATCGAGCGGAGCATTCGCGATCAAAGACAGGGCATAAAAGATGGCAGCTTCGCTGTCCTGCGGATACCGGCTGTGCAGCGACTCCATCGCAGTCTCATACCGTTTGGCGCGGATGCTGTGACTTTCTGAGCCAGCATTCTGATAGAAACCCTGAATAGCGCCCAAATAGTCGCGTTCCCTTTGAGTCTTCGATCCCATCGACAAACCTTCTTGAGCGGCTTCCAGGCCGATCCTTAGATCGTCCTTAGTCGGCGGATCCCACAATTGGCGGTAGTGGCTCATCGCAATGCCCCACTCTGCCATGCTGCAACTGGGATCTGTGCTCAAGACGTCAGCAAATAACTGCGCTGACTTCCGGTAGCCAAAGGAATGTAAAGTCGCCACCGCCAGATCGAATTCGTCGCGCACCTCAGAGCTGCATGACGTGTCGAAGTGGACTGTTCCCATCCGGTCCGGCTGGTCCGACGCATGATCATGCTGCGGTGCACATTCTACCCGGGTTGGTGTGATTACCAAGAAGGCCAAGGACCATGCGAAAACAAAGCGCAGCATAATCCCTCTCTCCTCAATCCATGGATCATAGTACCTGGTCTTGCGCGTTTTGCAGTGACGACTTCAGGGCTTAGCACTCATTGAGAATCACCACTTCAGCAGCGCCATGATCGTCAGGCTCTTTTCGCCTAACGTAAACTGCTAGATCCGGGACCCTCACCAAACGCGGCAAGCATTGGCCGGCATCATGGGCTGACCTGTCTTGCATCCAAATACCCGGCCGAATTCCGGCATGTTCTGGACCACGCCATTAATTCGAAACTCGAACGTTCAGCTCGCTTACTGGAGGCGTCCCCGTACGTTCGAAGAATTCCGGCCAGTTGATATATGGTGCCAGGCCGGCCAGCTCCGCCACAGCCATCCATGATAAATATTGTTCGGATCTCGCTGCGCAGTTATGTCCATTGGATTGGATTTCGCATTGATTGCGTTCGTCATTCGCTACCTGCTCCGTCAATCGCACTACTATTGGATCGTGTCTTCGTCCTGAGCCGGTTTCTCCCACCTGACTGCGGGAGTTCGGCGACAAGAGACGTGTCGGATTTGGAAACCTCATGTCGCACGCCTTTCCTGAACCTGCTAGGGTGGCGACAGACATCCACGGTTGTGCTGCTCGTCAGCCTCTCCTACTATTTCAGAGCAACCACAACCGCTCGAGCGCACCCGCTATCCGACCCTCTTTACCTTCTCTTTCTGGGAACTGCATAACACCGAGTTCGCTAGGGCCAGCGCTGCTTGCCGGGGATGATGGATCAAAACGTTAACTTGAGAGCGAGTTGAAGAATTCGCGGGGACGCAGCGGAGACAACATAACCAAACGTCGGGTCATTGATATTGCCATCTACGGACTGAGGACCGTAAAACTGAGCGTGATTGAATACATTGAAAGCATCCACACGTAAGTCCAGGGATTTTGCTTCTGTAAGACTCACGATCTTCTGGGCTGTCATATCACAATTGTTAATCCCCGGCCCGGAGAAAAAGCGACGCCCGCTGTTACCAATGGTGTTCGTGATCGTGTTGCCCATCGTCGGGTCGTCGGGCGGCAAACTGAAGAGATCAGCATTGAAATAGAGCTGCCCTTTGCGCGGGTTGTGATTCACAGCCAGCGGACCGGGGGTGTAGTTAAGTGCGTCGACTGTTAAGTTATTGATGCCGTTACCGAAGGTCCCAATGAGAGATGTATCGTTGGGATTCATGAGCGTCACGGGGAAACCCGTGGTGAATCTTGTGATTCCGGAGATCGACCAATCTGCCGTCCAACGATTGTGCGCGCGAAAAAGACCTTCGAAAGGAATTTCATAACTGTAGCTGGCCGTGAAATTGTGCTTCATGTCGAAGGAGGAAAGCCCTCTCAAGAGCCTCGGATCGGACGGATACACCTGCTCCCCGAAATTGGATGCTAAGTCAAGAGACTTGCTGTAGGTATAGCTGACCAGTACCCGCAGTCGCTGGCTTTCATGTTGAACGCTGGCTTCGAACGCATTGTAAGCGGAAGTCCCAATAGTCGTTTGATAGCTCACGCTGCCGAAACTGGGACCTAAAGGCCCTCGTGTCCCGTTAACCACCTGTCCGGCGGCAGTTGTATACACATTGTTCTCGCCGTTCGGACCACATCCGGGCAGGCTCAGGCACAGCGCGGGATCGCCGGGGTTCGCTGACTCGAGCACAAGAAGATGCAGACCGCGATTTCCCACGTAACTTATGCTTGCCAGGGTGCTTTTCCTAATCTGCCGTTGCAACGACAGCATGTACTCTTCGGTATAAGGAATCGTATTCGTCACTTTATAGCCGGGAGTCGCACCAATGGGCTCGAACTGCGAAAAATCGATGTTTGGATCTGGATGGCTTCGCGATGCATTGCCAGGTGCGAGTTGCGCGGGGAAACGTTGGCCCTCCACGTTGCCAGTGTCGCCATCGACAAATGGGGTAACAAAAAGAGGATTGGAAGCGTTCTGGAATGTATATCCATAGGGCGGATTGTCGCTAATCAGCCCAAGACTTTCCCCCGCGATCGCCGCATAAAAGATCCCGAAGCCGGCACGAATGCTTGTTTGCCCCGCCTCCCCCAGGATCTTGCCCAGGATAGAATCCCCTCCCACCTGGGGCGAATAGGCCAGACCGATGCGGGGAGCGAAGTCCTTGTTTCCGGCAGGGGCGGCCGTGCGCGAAACTCCGGTATCGCCGGGATAAACGATCCCAACAGGCGCTGTGGGGAAGACAACCGACTGTTCGCCAGGGATAAAGGTAATGTTGTTGTTGTATTTCTCGTACCAGGGCTCCATCCGATCCCATCGTAGTCCGTAGTTCAGAGTCAGGTTAGGGGTTGCGCGCCAACTATCTTCGACATAAAGGCCAACATATCTATTGCGACCATAGAATGGTCTAAGTTGGTTCTGGGTATATAAGCTGGACACGCCCAGCAGAAAATCCGCATAGGCGGAGCCAGTTTCGGTACCATTGAAGTTGAAGCTTCCATTAAGAAATGCGTACGGATGCGTGTTGATTTGATCGTATTCCAACTGCACCCCGCCTTTTACCATGTGCGCTCTCAGCACCTTGGAAAAGTTCTCAATGATGCTGAAATCGTTATTAACCTGGTCAAATTGAGCCGGAACGGTCCCGATAGCCAGGCTACCGCCATTGAACACGACGTTTTCAACTCCCTCAGGAGCGCCGGGGACAATTCCCAATGTCCCGGCTCCCGTTACAAAGCCTTGCGAGGCGAGGCTGACGCCTAGCCCGCCTGAGGGCTTTCCTAAATCGTTCGCATCGCGCGTGTAACTCATGTGAAATTCGTTGACGGTATTTGCGCCGAATGTCTTCGTGTCACCTATGTCGAAAAGCTGTGCGCGCCCTGTATTGAAGCCATTGAACCCGGGGACGTTGGCTCCCCCCTGGGCGGTCGGGTAAGGATTATCAAGAGAGTAGTCGTCGAAAGAATAATAAAAAAAGAGCGCGCCCCAATGTGTGTTGGCGTCAACCCGCTCCCCAATCTTGTCGTCACGAAGGACCTGATTGAAGGCTGATGTAGAAAATACATTGGAGCCTGCGTTCGGTGCCGGGATATATTTCAATAAATTCGTGGCCGGAGATGACCATGCGCTTTGCGGAATGGTTCCGGAAGGCAGAACGCACTGCGAGGTAGTTGCGCAACCGGCGAAGTAGTAAGGCTCATTGATCGAAACTGGGTATCCGAGCTGATTAGACAACCTGTCGGCAAAGTACGCCGTCGTCACCGTATTGGTCAGCGAAGACGCTTGGTCTTGCAAGTTGCCTGTGCGGTCCTGGGCAGTCGGCACTGGGACTAGGCCGCTGTCCACTCCCTGAATCTGCCGGGTCCCCTGATAATCAGAAAAGAAGAACAGTTTTTGCCGCCGAATTGGACCGCCGATGGTTCCGCCGAACTGGTTTTGAATGAATTCACCGCGAGTGGGAGAGAAATAGTTCCGCGCGTCGAGGTCGGTATTGCGAAGGAAATCGAATATATCTCCGTGAAACTGATCGGTTCCCGATTTCGTAATGACGTTAATCTGGCCTCCTGTATACCTCCCAGATTCCGCGTCGAAGTTGTCAGAGAGAATTCGAAATTCTGCGATTGAATCGAGGTTCGGTATGATCGCCGCAGCCAGGCTGCCGGTCTCTTCCGCATCGGCGCCGTTGACTAAAAATCCATTCGCGGACTCTCTCTGACCATTGATGGAAAGTACTCCCGGGTTCAAATCGCCCGAGGGAGAAAATACGCTTTGCCCTAGCCCCTGAACAGTGAGAGACGTAATCGTTGTGGCCGGCACTACGCCGGGCTGCAGTGCAAGGAGGTCGGTGTAACTGCGCCCATTAAGCGGCATGGCGCGGATATTGGCGTCTTTGATGACCTCTCCTAACTGCGTGTTGAGTGTTTCAACGTGCACTGCCGATTCGTTCACAGTGACCGACTCGGACAGTGTTCCTATCTCCAGAACGGCATCCACCAACACCAGATCGTCGACATTTACCACCACTCCCGCACGGCGATATGGTCGGAAGCCCGGCGCCGTGATCGCAACATCATAATGACCAACGACCAGGTTAGAAATGGAGTAGACCCCCACACTATTGGTTGCGACCGCCAGCTGGACTCCCGTGTCGAGGTTGATCGCCGACACTCTGACCCCCGGAATCACTGCGCCTTTGAGGTCGGTAACAGTTCCCGAGACGTTCCCCCCGACGGCTGCGTGGGCCGCTTGTTGGTGCCAAAACGGCAGCATCAGAAACCAGAGGAAGAAAAATCGTTTAGTCAGCATAAGTAGGATTCCCGTAGCGTGCCAGGCGCCGTGAGAGTGGTTCTAGATGTAATCGACCAGGCATTTGAACCCGAAGTCCATGTGCAGTTGCATGGCGGTGGAATAAGGAGAGGCCGGGATCACTAGCGATGAAGTCGATTTCGGCTTCACTGCGGTGAGGGACATTGACGTCGGATTTGGAAACATCATGTCGCACGCCTTTCCTGAACCTGCTAAGCCGCCCGGCTGACCGCGAAACGTCTGGCGATGTCATTGGGACCATGGCGTGACAATGGCAAGCTCCGCCCGAGCGCTTGAACGTTTTGCGGGATTGATGATGGCGTAGGACCCCGCATGGCTGATAAAGATCCGCTTGAAGATGGCCGTCGGAAGAAGTCCTTCGCTCTCGTACGTTTTTACCGAGGCACCTTGGCAACTCACCATGGGGAGATCGCTCACCGTCTCTTTGCCCAAAAACACCCTCCCCTCCGTGGATTCGCATGTCAACCATCCGTTTACCGTGGTCACCCTCGTGTCCCCGAAACCCTTCCACCGATTTCCCCGCCGCAGGAGGATAAGCTCGGTCGCAGCGCTATCGAGTAACACGCTCGCCTGGCCAGAGTCCTCCACCCTCACCGATATCATAGGTCGATATCTATTCTCGTCGTCCCGGGGTAGAGGCGGAAAGGTGATCGGCAGGTGCTCGCCGGCTAGGGAATCAGCCAGGTCTGCAACGGCATCCAAAGTCATCCTCCGATGCTGATTGTCGAACAAGATATCAAAATGCCGGAGAAAGTTTTCCCCGAGTATGCCCCGCACCGCGCGATAGTCAGATCCAGCCACTGGGGATTTCATGCTCACCACTGCGATATTGTGGGTGGAGAGGCAATCCAATGCGATCTCTTTAACTACAGAGCGGATCTGGTTGGTCACACCCGCTGAGCTGGCTACGCGCGCTGAGCCCTCAACCCGCAGTCCGAGCTCGTGGAACAGGGCTGAGTCCAGCACGGTGACGGTGGCTCCCGTGTCCACCATCAAGTCGTATGGTCCAGCCCCGTTCAGCATCACCGCCACGACCGTGCGGGCACCTTTGGAGGGACGCATAGACACCGTCACCGTGTGCGGGGATTCTGCAGATACTGGAACCGCGGCAAATGAAAGCAGAATGACGACCGAAAGAAGAGCGCAGTATGTCACGCCATCACGCCCCCGCAAGAGCAGCCGGTGTTCCTCCGCTCGACTCGTTCGGCGGAGATTATCCCGACCCTTTGCCCTGAGAAACAGGCCGTGGCCAGCAATGGGAAAGCGGCAAGGGGAATCGTCTTCCTGGAAAGCTTTGTTCTCCATGAGAATTCCTCCAAACCTGAGGTCCAGTTGAGGTGCATGGAAGACGACGCTGCCGGGGGCGCATGCCCGTCATCCGCTCAGAATCCAGAAGCTGTAGATCGGTGGTCGGGCGAACCTCGGGCGAGAGACCCCTCACGAGCTCGCCATCCGTGGACCGCAGTGCACAATCAGCGGACCGCAGGACACGAATGGCGAATCGCTCTCGAACTGAGCCCTCAGTCGTCATCGTGCATGCGACGTAAGTTGTTCTTGTACACGGCGTTGCCTATCGCCTTTCCCAGGCGCTCGCCTGCGTCCTGATCGGTTCGAAAGTGTATCCCACCGTAAACGCGCGCGTCGGAGATGTCGTCGGTAATCTGGTCGAACGTCGTGTATTGCAACACGATGTCGGGCACGGTGGGATTCGACAACGTCATGAAATGCCCACCTTCGCCGTATATACGTCTCAGAACCACGGCTGCGCTATTGGCTGCGCTGCCGTGGTTGGAGGGATAACTCGGGAAACATGGAGTCGTGACAAAGGGGACAAAGCTGGGATCAGGATCGGTCTTCGGATTACCGTCTGTGTCGCCGGCATGGATCGCTGTTTCAGGCCGCCAAAAATTGTAGTGATACTTGTTGAAGAACGCCGCGACCAAGCTGTCATTCATCGCCATGTTCATTACGGCCAGAGCCCGAGCATTTTCTGACAGCGAATGCCACCGCTCCTGTGCAATCTGCTGAACGACCTGATTGAAGACCTGAGTTGGCGAGGACGCCGCATAGAAGAGCGCGACATTAGCGCGATCTTGTGGTCGCGCCATACTGTCGATGCTTCCCACCGTCATCACCTCGTTGTAGGTTTTCGCGTATGCGCGGCTTGCGAGTGCTGGTGGCGGATCGAGGAGAAAATCACGAGCCCTGGAGATGCCGAACGGAGTTACGTTCTGCCAATGAAACCCGGTTCCGACCGCAATTCCATTCACAATTGGACAGCTCGATGTGGCCCGCCAGTCTCCTGGAACCGGCGGCCCGGGTATCTTGAATTGCGCAGGCGACGATCCGTCGTTTGCGCGCAGAGCGATCATGGCCAAAGCTGCGGCATCACCCGTGGCAATGCCGTCGGTCTTGGCTTGACCGTCCGGTATAGACGCGAGGGACTTGGCGCGCTCGGCGGCGAGGGTCGAAGCGCTCATTGGAAAATAGGTGTTAAGCACGTGATAGGCAGCCTGGATGGCTGCAGCCTCGGGGCATGCGCCTGGCGGTGCCACGATCGTGCCGAGATAGGGATGATACTCGCCCGTGATGGCGTTCACGGATTCGAATACAGCGAGTTGTACGATTGCCGCGTATCGTGCCTGGGCGTATGGGTTCTGGCCGTTCGTGACCGCCGTGTTCACCGCGATCACGTTCCAGTCCAATACGACATCGGCTTTCGCGACGGCAGACCCGAACAGAGTCGCGATCAACATGCATAGCCCGAGAACCCGGTGCTTTGTGTCGCCATGTATCTTTTTCATTGTGCTTCCTCCTGATTCTTCACTGGCTTTCGGTCAGTGGTGATCGCCATACTTGCGGCAACGGAGGCTGTTGTCCATATCGGAGAGTGTGTCGCGGCGTTATGCTTTGTGTCGCTCTAAAGAAAAGCGGGGATTGCACTTGCGTCAGCCTCTACCGATGTGGTGTAGAATCACTCAGCTTCCATGGGGGTGTGCCATGGTTTCCCAGCCAGCTGCAGTGGAGCAACCAATCCGGTTCGGCGAGGGCTACGAGGTTGACCTGCGTCCTCGGAGGCTCCGCCGTGGCAGTCATGTGCTGAAGCTTGAGCGTATCCCGTTCGAGATCCTTCTCCTGCTGCTTGAACACCGGGACGAGATTGTTACCCGGGATCAAATCGTTTCCAGGGTTTGGGGCCAGGGTGTCTTCCTGGATACCGACAACAGTATCCGGGGTGCGATCCGCAAGCTTCGCCAGGTCCTGAAGGATGACGCCGAGACCCCACGGTTCGTACAGACCGTGACCGGGCAGGGGTATCGCTTCGTCGCGCTGGTGATTACTCCCAAAGAACCAAGCGCAGCTTCCGAACCAGAGGCAGCGGGTGTTCCCACCAGCGACCGGGATTTCGTGTCGGAACTCGATAGCTGGTTACAGGCCCGAAGACTGCGTATAGTCGAGCCAGATCAGGATCGCACGGCGGAAAAGACGACGGATGCCGGAACCGGACAGGCGAATCGCAAGTCCTACAGGTGGCTTTTCGTTGGAGCAGCCTCTTTGCTCTCAGTCGCGTGCCTTTTGTCATTCCTGGCAGTTTGGGGCTGGCGACGAGCATCGAACCCGCCCACACATTCCCAGGGCAAGATAGTCCTTGCTGTTCTGCCATTCGAAAACTTGAGTCGCGATCCCGACCAGGAGTTCTTCAGTGACGGTCTGACTGAAGAAATGATCGCCCAGACCGGAAAGCTGAATCCGGATCGACTCACCGTGGTAGCCCGCAGTTCGGTTGCAAAGTACAAAGGCACCAATCTGGCCGCGAAAGAGATCGGTAAAGAACTGAACGCGGATTATCTTCTCCAGGGCGCCGTTCGCCGCTCGTCGGACCGTGTACGCATCACCGTCCAACTGGTCGAGGCTCAAAATCAGACAGATCTCTGGACCGAGAGTTACGACCGCGAACTCAAAGATGTGCTGGCCGTGCAGGATTCCGTCGTGCAAAGCATCGCGAGCCAAATACACATCGCTCTCACGGAAGAACAGAAAACACGTTTAGCAAATCCGCGGCAAATAAGGCCTGAAGCATACGAGGCTTATTTGAAAGGTCGCTACCACTGGAACAAGCGAACAGTCGACGGCATGCAAAAGGCGGAGCATTATTTTCAGCAGGCCATTGACAGCGATCCAACCTACGCCGCGGCATATTCCGGGCTGGCCGACTGCAACAGCGGACTTACGTGGCACGGGTTCAAATCCCCGGCCGACGCGCTTCCGAAAGCTTACGCGGCCGCTCGCAAGGCGGTGGAGATCGATCCACAATCGGCTGAGGCCCACGCCTCCCTGGGCCTTGTTTACAGCCATAGTTGGAATTGGGCCGGAGCCGAGGCCGAGTTCAGGCGTGCTCTGGAGTTGGATCCCCAATATGCAAATGCGCACCACTGGTACGGAGACTATCTTTCCATTAAGAGCCGCCATCACGAGGCGCTTGCCGAAGCCAACCGTGCACTGCAACTCGATCCACTTAATCTCATGATCAGCACCTGGGTGGCACTGCGATACTATCAGGCACGTGACTATTCCCGTGCCATCGAACAAGGTCGAAAATCTGTTGAGCTGGACTCGAACTTCGCAGCTGCACACCTTCTGCTGGGCGAGGGCTACGTTCAGGCAGGCTTGCGCAGCGAGGGCGTGAGTGAGCTGAAGCTGGCTGCGAGTCTGTCAGGGGGTAGCCCACTTTACACGGCCCAGGTCGCGGTTGCCCTTGCAGCGGCAGGGCGGAGGCGTGAAGCGCTCCAAATCGCACACGAACTGGAGACAATCTCGAGCAAGCGTTACGTTTCGCCCTATGGGTTGGCTCAGATCTACGCAGCGTTGAACAGCGATGAAGACACATTCAAATGGCTGCAAGCCGCGTATCGCGATCGCGCTGTCTGGCTGGAATACCTCGCCGTCGATCCGATCTTTGATCGCTATCGCTCCGACCATCGTTTTCAAGAGCTCCTCCGGCGAATCGACCTGCTCTGAGTTAGATTACGAAATCCCCGATGCTCTACCGCCAAGCGTGGCCGTCTGCATCCAGCAGGAGCGCAGGTTACTCAAAATCCCGTTTCACGGGAACTTCGCGAGTGAAATTTCCGAAAGCCCCGACTTCAAGGAAGTACGACGGCGACGTCGGATTACCGGTCGCAGACAAACCTGCGAGTGGCCGACAATCCACCGTAACTCGGAACCAATATCGCGCGTCGACGATTCCTTCACAACTTCCTATCCCTGGGTTTCCAAGAGAGGAATCAGGAGCCGGCATTTGTGGTGCCCGACGGGCCGGCCTACTTCCCCCTGGTCTCGTTCCACAGGAAGGCCAGTTCGTCGGCCTGGTCCGTCACCAGCTGTGTCAGCGACACCCCTGCGCTGTGCCCGCCCTTGAGGGAGTAGTGCAACAGGATGGGACGGTTTCCGCCACCGGCGGCCTGCATGCGGGCGGTCATCTTGCGTGCGTGCAGAGGATCGACGCGGGTATCGCTGTCTCCGGTGAAGAACATGATCGCGGGATACTTCTCGCCCGGCTTCACGTTCTGGTACGGAGAGTATTTGCCGAGGTAGGAGAGGTCCTTTGCGTTCTCCGCACTTCCGTACTCAGTGATCCAAAGCCGGCCTGACTCAAACTTCTGATAGCGCAGCATATCGAGGAGGGGATACCCGCACCAGATGGCGCCAAACAGATCGGGCCGCTGCGTGATGGCCGCACCCATCAGCAGGCCGCCGTTCGAGCGCCCACGAAGGGCGAAGCGTTCAGGTACTGTGTAGTGGTTGGCGATGAGGTACTCGGCAGCCGCGAAGAAGTCGTCGAAGACGTTTTGCTTGTGCTCGAACATCGCCGCCTTGTGCCACGGCTCGCCATACTCATCTCCTCCGCGCAGGTTGGGGAGCGCGAAGAACCCGCCTTGCCCCATCCACCAGGCGTATTCTGGGTTCCATTCGGGCAGCATCGGGACATCGAAGCCGCCATAGCCGGTCATCAGAAGCTGTGCCTGACCGTTGCGCTCCAGGGCTTTCTTGCCGGCGATGAACATCGGGACCCGCGTGCCGTCCTTCGAGGTGTAGAAGACCTGAGTTACTTCATACTGCGAGGAATCGAAGGGGACCTTGGGCATGGCGAAGACTTCCGATTTTCCGCTCCTGGCGTCGTAGCGAAAAATAGTTGGCGGCTGGATGGAGGATTCGAAGCTGTAAAAGCCTTCGTTCTGGCTGGGGAGCCCATGCACTCCCGAGCTCGATCCGATCCCAGGATAGTCGATCCTGCCCGTTGCCGTGCCGTCCAGGGTGTAGATAGTCGTCTCGGTCTTGACGTCGTGCAAGCGGGTGACGAAAAGCTTGCCGCCCACAATGCTCGATCCGTCGATGACATCCTTGCCCTCGGGGATAACCGTTTTCCATTCCTCGGGCTTGCCGCCGGGCGCAGCCTCCACAATGCGTTTATTGGCCGCCTGGTAATTCGTTTCCAGAAGGAAGCGGTCACCGATATTCAGGGCCCGCGTCTGTGCCTCGATGCCGTACACCAGTGGAACAAAATCGCTCCCGGGCCGGCGCAGGTCCTTTACCAGGATGTCGTCCCGTGTGGGCGGAACACCGTGGCCGATGTCGAGCAGCAAATAGCGGTCGTTATCGCTCACCCAGGCTTCGACTGTATCAATCTCGCCCAGTTTCTCGCCATGATATTCCCCTCCAAAAATCTTGCTGTCACTCTGGACGGCGGCGCCGAAGCGGTGAAAATAAACATTGGTGCCTTGGTGCGTGAAAACGGAGTAGTAGATTCCTTTATCTTCCGGGCCCAGACTCACGCCGAAGTAGCGGGCGGATGGCAACACATCCGGTAGTTCCTTACGCTCCCGCACATTGATTACATGCACGGATTGCTCGTCGGCTCCGCCCTGGCGCACGCCGTAGACCAGCAGGCTGCCGTTCCTGGCAATATCGTCAATAATCACGGAAGTATTCTGGTCGGCGCTCAGCTTGGTCGCGTCAATCAGGCGGCTGTCCGTGCCCTTCCAGCCCTCGCGCACGTAGATCGACGCCTGGCTCTCGCTGGCTAAGCGCTTCTCGAAGAAGTATCTGTCGCCGCGCAGCGCGGGAGATGAGTACTCCTCAACACGCTCCAGCTCGGTCAGCTGATGAATGATTTCTGAGCGATTTTTCAGCTGGTCGAGGTATTGCTGCGTGTACTTGTTCTGCTCGTCGATCCAGGCCCGCGTCTCCGGACCCTTCGCATCCTCGAGCCAGCGGTAGGGATCCTCGACCTCCATTCCTTGATATTCATCCTTGACCGGGTGCGCCGGGGTTGGCGGAGGTGGAGGCAGCGTGACCCCATTCCCTCCGCGGATCGTCTGTTCCGGATTCTGTGCGTAAAGCGCCAGCGCAAACAGTGCCAGCAGGGGAAACCCACCCCACTTCCGGCGCCAGAAAAGAGTTACTTGCATGTGCGGCTCCTCCACGAGAGTTATCTAATCCTGGACTACACGCCATTCTTGGACTACGCGCCATACTAACTTGTGTCGTGCGTCAGGCACATTCCCGATTATTCAGCAAGACGCCGCTTTCTCGGCACGAGTGTCCCAGACCATAGCCCCTCGTTGTATTTATGTCCTGCCGGTTCCTGAGGGCCGGCTTGTCGGAAGTGATCGGTCACGCCGCCCATGTGAACGCTAATCCTGGGCTGTAAAAGGCGTAATGGTTGGGTATTCGGTCCTCCCAATAGGAGAGCAAATGTGTATACCGGCGGAATCGTGACGTACAGCCGACAGCAGCCTACATTCCGATCGACGGCCTGAACAAGGCGGCTCTGTAAGCAAGAGACGAAGTCCTGACCTTCCTTCGCAGAGCGAGGAGCGCGGGCCGTTGTGGTGGGGACACAACCGGTCCAAAGATGGCCGGGATCGATCCGGGTGTTGCGGCTGCAGCCGCTTGAGCGCTCGCAGACCGAGGATTTCCTCGTGGCGCAGGAGATTCAGCGCGGGCAGGTGCACGAGTTTTTAAACGGCGCCCTGACCCAGCAGAACGCCCGGGACCTGGAAGCCAGCAGGCTGGTGCTGTCGAACCCGTTCGACCTCACCGTGATCGGCGATATGTTAAAGGGTGGCTTGACGCCGAATCTGCTGACGCTTCCGGAGCAGCAATACCAGATGATGGCGGCGATGTTCCGGGCGAGGGAGCGATTCGAATTTCCGCTTGGCCAATTTGCCGACTATGTCTACGGAATTCTTCTTGCGGGAACGGGATATCTGGATATCTCGACTCCGAGGACTTTAGCCGTGAGCTCAGCGAATGGCCAAGGAAAGAATGGTTCTCGAGCGCGATGGCCGCTTTACATTTCGCCACGACAAGATCCGCGATTATTTCTTGGTGGATGCCCTAATGCGAGACGACCGGTTGACGGCGCATTACGGTGACCTGCGATTCTTTTCCGCCTATCTTTCCCTGGCGCTAAAGCTTCCCTTGAACCAGGCGATCGCGTTGCGCGAAGACCTGGAAGAGTGGGCGCTCGACCACGAGGATCGGTCGCTTGCGGACGAACTGCGAATGGCAATGCGTAGAAGAAAGGATTCCCCGATCCTCACGAATTTGTGAAACAGATAGATCACTGAACTAGCCACGGGGCCGGCCTCTCCTGCGGACAGTCGAACCGGTATGACTCGCGTAGCGCATTCTCAAACGAATGCAAAGTCGGGCCACCTATTGTCAGGTGAACGCGTTCCAGAATGATAAAGGACCGTTATCATTCAATGGCGCGCAGTAGGAAGAGGGGATAGCCGAGGGTTCAGGCGTGAATTTCTGTGGTCCGATGAATCCGGCGCACATGGATACTCTGCCAGTTTGTAGCCAGCTAAGGTCTTGTCGGACTTCCCCAGCCACGCGCGTCATAGGCCACTGTCTTGAACTGTCTCTCAAGTTCGGCGGTAACCTTGCACCAGATGCGTGAAGTTCCACCCCAGTAATGGAGAAATACGAGAGCCGGCTCCGCAGTCCCGTGCACCTCCGCATGGATGGAAAGTCCTTGAATTTGGTAGTTCATGTTGTCTCCTTCTTTAGCCGCGCTGACACGCGTGCGCAATTCGATGATCGGGAGGTCGTCTATTCGGAAAATGGTGCATTCGCGACGACATCGGCAAAGTTGGGGGATGTGTACCCCTCGACATATCGAACGCCGAAATCCCGAACGATGTTGTCAAAGGTGGTCGCCGGCTTCCGCCGAACGATGTTGCAAAGGCAATCTTTGAGTCCGTTTTTTAGTGCCAGGCGCGGAAATTCGGCCAGGATCGCGCCTTGTTTGTCCTGCGGAATTCGATCAAGGCCTGCCCCCAGAACATCCACCGTTATTCCCGAATGGGTCATAGCGACTTCGGGCTCTTTGTGAAGAGCGATAGATCGTGTGGTATGAAGCGCGATGGCATCCCAAACAACTTGCATCTGCTGCGACGAGATGCCTCGCCCCTTCAGAAACGAGCGCGCCGCATTGGCGCCATCCACCTCGAAACGATTTTCCGCCGTATAGCGGTCAGTCAAGCCCAGATCATGCAGAATCGTGGCTACTGCCAACAACTCGGCATCCGGAGCACGTTCAGCGCCTTCTGAAAGCAATACGCCGAATAGCCAGGAGCGCATCGCATGGTTGAAGAGAAATGGCTCTGACGCGCTCCGTGACAAATCAATCGCATCGCGAACCAGAACTGTGTCGGGTACCTTGATTCCTGCTAAAACCATTCCCTACCTCTCTCGCGCGTTCCCTTTCATCTCTATGCTCCTTTGGGGTCGCTTTTGTCGGGGGTCTTGTGCCCTAGTATTCAAACCACTGGCTGAGCGCTTTGACCTTCTCCTCCGTATACGGCGGGAACAAGTGCTCAATGGCTACGTCGGGCGGCGAAATCAGAACCGATTTCGCGTGCGTGAGAGCGTCAAACCCGGCCTTGCCGTAGTAGTGACCGATACCGGAATATCCGACCCCGCCAAAGGGCATGGTTTCGATAAACAGGTGAATGTTTACCTGATTGATCGCGCCGCCGCCGAAGGACAAGCTTGCGAGGAAGTGATCGATCGCCTGCTGATCTCGGCTGAAGAGGAAGCCGGAAAGAGGCTTCGGATGCTTCTTCACCTCGCGAATGGCCGCATCCATGTCCTTGTAGGTGAGGATTGGAAGAAGCGGCCCAAAGATCTCGTCCTCCATGATCGGATCGTCCCAAGTCACTGGATAGATGACCGTGGGATCGAGATAGCGTGCCTCCGGGTCGGAGGCTCCGCCTATGACGACTTTTTTTTGATCGATGAGGCCCGCCAAGCGTTCGGTGGCCTTTGGGCTGATAATGCGGGAATAGTCGTCGGGCCTGCTCTTAGGGTCGGTCCCGTACAGCTCAACCATAGCTCTCTTGCAGTCTGCAACGAACTCCTCTGCAATTGATTCGTGCACGTAGGCGTAGCCGGGCGAGGTGCACCATTGGCCGCCCCAAGCCGTCGCACCCCAGACGATCTTCTTGGCTGCATCCGGAATATTTGCGGTCGCGTCAACGAAAGCCGGATTCTGCCCGCCTAGTTCGAGAAGAACGGGAGTCAGATTCTTTGCGGCCGCCTCCATGACGATCTTGCCAACCTTGACGCTGCCGGTGAAGAAGATGAAGTCGAAGGGCAGCTTGAGAAGCTGCGTCACCTCGTCTTTGCTGCCGGTGACGGCAGTGACGGCCCGAGGATCGAAATATTTTGGAATGAGATCGAGCAAGACCTTACCGGTGGCGGGCAAACCCTCGGAGAGTTTGAGGATGCATGGATTGCCAGCCGCAATAACCTGGACAGCGGGGTCGAAGAGCAGCGTCAGTGGTCCATTGAATGGCCCGATGACCAAGGTGACGCCGTAAGGTTCCCGATAGACTTTAGCAGTATGCCCGCTCTCCCGAAGGGCCTTGGGCACAACCACATCTACGGGCTTCATCCACTCCTTCAAATCTTGCTTCGCGAAGGCGACGGTTCCTACAGGGGCCATAATCTCGAAGACTTTCTCCTGGCTGGCCGTCTTGAAGTCGCTGCTCATCGCAGCCTCAAGAACCCCGGCGTTCTCATTGCACAAGTTCTCAAGGCGTGTCAGTTGGTCTATGCGCCACTCGTAAGACTTAGTCGCATCCGAATCGAAATATGCTTTCTGCTTATCGAAGATTTCCTGGAACTGATTCATCAGAGTTTCCTTCGCACATCGGTTGTCGAAGCCGCTTTGCAGCAGCGTTGCGAGCCCTTTAGGCCATCGTGAGGACCATGCGGAATCGCGCGTCACCAGACATCATGCGCCGATACGCTTCTTCGGCCCTTTCCAACGGAAGAGTTTCGATCATGGGCCGAACGTCAGTGAGTACGCTGAAATCAAGAGTGTCCTGGGTCTCGATCGCCCTTCCTGTCAGGCTTCCGATGACAGAGCGGCCACCAAAAATCAGCGGAACTCCGTTGACCGGAATTGGATCGCCTGAGACGCCAACCACAACGAGCCTGCCGCGAACGGAGAGGCCAGGAAGCAGGCCGGCGATTGCGGCTCCGCTGGGGGCGGTCGCCAAGATGACGTCGGCACCTCCCAGCTTCTGCAGTGCTGCTCCCGCATCCTCGGCCTTGGCGTCGATGTAAATGTGCGCTCCCAGCTTGGGCGCGAGATGTTCTTTGTCTGGACCGAAGCCGATCGCAACGGTGCGGAAGCCCATCTTTTTGGCGTATTGCACGCCGAGATGCCCCAGACCGCCGATACCCTGGATAGCAACGGTATCGCCAGCACGTCCGGTGTTGCGGAGCGCATTGAATGTGGTGATGCCGGCGCAGACCAACGGGGCCGCATCTTCTGATTTGAGCTCTTCAGGTATGAGAGCCAGTGCGCGTGCCTCTGCGATCATCATTTCCGCATAGCCACCATCACTCGTCACGCCAGTGATAATGGGGCTCTGGCAATATGCCGTGTCGCCGCGGCGACAGGTCTCGCAGGTTCCGTCTTCACCTCCAAAGAACCCGACTCCTACACGCTGGCCGACCTTCCAGGTCGTAACACGCCGGCCAACCTCCTCGATGCGGCCAATTACTTCATGGCCCGGCACACGCGGATACACGACGCCGGGCAGTTGTCCCTCAACGGTGCCCGCGTCTGAGTGACATACACCGCAAGCCTCTACCCGGATACGTACTTGTTCCTCACCCGGCCCGACGACAGGCTTCTCGACGAGGCGAAAGGTCCCGGGTTTGGTTATCTCGACCGCCTTATATGTTTTTCCCATTTTCGTCTCCTATCGATCTGGAAGAACTCATGTGTCGTCGTTCACAAGAATTGCGGACAAGCGGCAGGTTGAAAAGTCGCCGTTGCTCGCGATCCTGGCTCTATGTCGCGAGACAGAGCTGGGTCAGAGGACGCCTTTGTGACCAACTACGCCTCTCCCATTGTTTTGGAAGTTTCAATCCTTGTCTTGATTGAAAGTGCCGCAGTTTGGCGTTTCTGTCGGGCTTTAGAGCATTTTCACTTCCACTATGCACAGGACAGGGCAGCGAGGTGCGGCTTTTCTTCCACCCCAGCAAGCGAGCTTGCCGGGGACCCCGGTTTTGAGGAAAAGCCGCGTTGGGTGCGGTCGCTCTGTAAGCACCAGAAGTGAAAATGCTGTAGTGGGTGGGAAACGCGAGTGACGACCTTTACTTCTCTTCAGGCGCGGGGAGGTTGAACGCCTTCGGCATCGGTGCGTTTGCTCTTCGCCACCGTCCTGGCGAAGTTCCAACAATCTCACGGAAGCTTCGATTGAAAGCTGGCTGGTCAGTGAATCCGACTTCCAACGCGACTGTTAGTAAAGAGTCGTTCGAGTGCAACAAGAGAGATTTTGCGGCTTCAACTCGCTTATAGAGCAAGTAGCGCCGGACGGGAACACCAAACGACCTTTTGAATGCGCGC
Source organism: uncultured Acidobacteriaceae bacterium (assembly GCA_963830325.1). GTDB lineage: Bacteria > Acidobacteriota > Terriglobia > Terriglobales > Acidobacteriaceae > PALSA-350. The sequence goes on along the minus strand of CAWHMV010000011.1, from coordinate 158,200 downwards.
ATGAAACGACCCGCCGATAGCGCACATTCTTTTGCAAGATCGGCAAGCGCCAGATCACCATCCAGATGTTCGTTCAACACCTCGATCGCTCGATCCCGTTGCCAGATCGTCAACCCCCCGGTAACAACCTCCGGCGGCTGGCTCCGGCCCTGGTATGTGCGGCTCACATGAGCGCAGAACATCATGATCATTTCGTCGATAACCAAGCGTGGAAGCTGAAGCGGACGATCAGAGAACGGCAACATCATCCGGGCCCAATGAAGAATCACGTCATCCTTGGTTCCCGGGGTGCAATGCAAGTTGCGAATGCGCTTTTGCTCGTTCTCGTCACTGAATCGATTGATAACTGACCGGGCTATATAGACGTGAACCGAGTCGAAACCTGAAGTTCGCAGTGCGACCGGCTCCGACTCCATATCGAATATCTGAATCCCGCCGGCATCCCATTCGGTGACACGATGAAAGCGTCCGTCAAGCCACGTTCCCCAGCCCTTAATGCTGTCAGGACGGCGCAGGTGCACGGATATCGAAAAAGCCTTTTCTGGTGGAATGTGTGGAGTGGGTCCAGGAAAGCCGTTCGGCATTCGCATACGTGTCAACGCAACCTGAGAGTTTCCCTTGGGACCAAGCACAAGTGAGGAAGACTCCAGCAGAGAAAAATGCTCCGCCAATCTTTTTCCAAACATGCCTTGAAGCATATGTTCTGCCTCGCACCGCACTAGAACTTACCGTTGCTATTTTTCCATTGATCGCGAGGTGGAATCGCTTCGAGCGTATCCCAGTGCTCGGCGATCCTACCCTTTTCAATGCGGAAGAGGTCATAAATGCCAGTGGGTACGCCACCAAACGTAGCCTCGGCTACGACGAGGACGAAGTTACCCTCGCCAAGTATCTTGTGCACGCTTTTGTATACGACCGCCTGACCTTTGGCGGCAAGAGCCTGTAAGCCCGCGATCAGCCCCGGGATTGTATCGGCCACCCAGGGGTTGTGCTGAATGTATTGGGTTCCGTTGAAGTACCTCGGGAAGGTCTCCCGACGGCCTGCGAGAAGGTCCTTCATATAGCGCTGCATGAGCGCCTTATTTGCATCGGTCTTGTCCAGATCGGAGGCGATCGTGGGACCGTCGATCATCGTGTGCCCGCTGGGGCTAGGTACGGTCGCGGTCTCCTGCAAATTATCCCAATGCTCGACAATCAGGGAATTTTCGTAGCGGAAGATGTCAAATCCGATGCGTGGTCCGAAGAAGTTGTACTGAGTGTGAGCGAAGACATAGTCCCCATCTTCAAAGACGCGGATCGTATTGACGGACGCATCGGGCGGCATGTTCTTGATGAGGGCGGCGACACCTGCCGGACCGGGTCCCACCTGCAAGTTGTGCTGGATATACTTATTGGGATTGACATATGCGAGCGGAACCGGATCTTTGGTCTCAAGCGACTTCAGGAGATCGATGACCTGTTGTTTACGGCTGGGCGCCATGGGTCCTCCGGGACAATCTCTCTCTCTCTTTGTAATAATGGACCATTCGGTCCTTTATTTGCAAGCCTCTCAGTCGAATTGACCGATAATGTTGCAATGGGACGACGAAAACTGTTCACCAGAGAAGATGTCCTCAACAAAACGATTCCCGTCTTCTGGAAGCATGGCCTTGCCGAGACGAGTGTTCAGGACCTTGAGCAGGCCACGGGGGTGCGCAAATCCGGCTTATATGCAGAGTTCAAAGACAAAGAGGACCTATTTGTCGCGAGCATACGCCAATATTTTCACATGCTGACGGCACGCGGAACCCTAACGAAGCAGCCTTTGGGTTGGAACAACGTCGAGGGCTTTCTGCAGGTCTGTTACGGGAGTTGGGGACAGAAGGGGTGCTTTTCGGTGAACTCCATGCGCGAGTTTGCCGATCTTCCCCCCAAAGCCCGCCAGATCATGATTGCGAATATGACGAAAGCGCATCAGCTCCTGATCGACAATCTAGCCGCAGCACGTGGAGGGACCGACGACAATGAATCCCTGGCTGATCTAATCATCACGTTCTTTTGCGGAATTTGCCTAGAGCAGAATCTCGGCCCCGACCGCACTCAAATTACGAAGAAGATTGAAGCCTTCATGCAGTTGATTCGGGGAAAGGGATGAATGTGCCTTCGACGAAGTCGCTAGAAAGCGCCACGAAACAAGGCCGAAGCAGTGGTGGCGGAAGACGTCGTGCGCTCAAATGTAAGCCGACGCCCAAGTAGCTAAGAATGTCATCCGGCACCTTTCGCCACACCCGTCCGCTCGAGCGACGAGTCGTTTCCTCCGGCAAGTGAACCAGAAAGTTACCTCCGCGCTTGCCAAGGCAGATAGTGAATGATAAAGGACGTTATCGCCAACATCGCGCCATGTCACACACTTCTCGAACTACAACGGCTAAGTAAAGTTTCCGCTAAAATCTATCACTGTTTGTCGGTCAACTGGTCAACTTACTCTTTTGCACCTTGGCGTTGCCCATCCTAAGCACTCACTGTATTTGTCTATGCATAAGTCTTTGCCATGCCCGCGTAAGTGATGCTCACTGTCTTGCTCACGGGCGTCGCCGCATCGAAGATAGTCATCAGTCCCAGCGCGTCGTCGAACAAAGGAGCCTTTTGGATTGCGGTCTGGAGCTGGGCTGCAAAAGTCTTGCGTCGGCTCAGGAATCCCGCATCGTGCAGTGGATAGATACCTGGGTTCTGCGTCAGATACTGGAGCACGCCCTGGAGCGCTTGGGCGGTCGAGTGCATCGCAGACGCCCAGAAGACCACGTGCAGCGTCCATGTAAACGAAATCTCCGCCCACTGCGGCGGATTGGCCAGATCGACTCCGAGGATTTGATTGAAGTTTTGGGATGTGCCTGCATTGAGGAGATGCTGCCACATCGCCGCATCGTTCAAGCTTGCGACAAACTGCGGGCTCAATCCCAGGCCCGGCGTATTCAGCAAAGCATTACGGCCAACCTCCTGATAATCGGCGACGGTCCGCGGATTTGCTCCCTGATCGAGGAACAGATTTCTGCCCGTGATTCCATCGTAGTTCAGCGACGCAAACAGAGAGGCAGCCTGGCTGACGGAATTGGACTGCATCGTCCCTGCCCAGTCGCTCGTGGCGTTGGCCTCTCCCAGCTGAGTGGCGGTATCCACGAACAGCTGCAGATCGGCCTGGTGCGCCTTGCTCTTGTAGGAGAAGTAGCTGTAGCCGACCTTCAGCGTGGTAACAAAGCTTCCGAAGGAAACCGAGTACCCGATGGTCGCGACACAATCCTCCGCAAAAACATTGCGCAGCTGATCGCTCTTGACGAACGGGGTGGCCGTTGCCGCCAGACGCGTGAGGTGCGCCGTGTCAGTGAGGATGAGTCGCCCGTCATCGGAAACTTTGGCCGACAAGTCGAGCGTCGCATCCTGAACCGAAGCGTGATCGAAGAGCCCGAGAAAGTTGAACGAGAAGGTATGTTTCGTCTCGCTCGTCCGGTCGAATACACTTCCCGCCTTCGTGATGCCTGTGGGCAAATCTCCGCTGCTTATCAGGACGGTAAGATCGCCCTTGAACACATCTGCCAGCGCGCTCTGGCCTGCCGCATCCAGAGCGGGGAAATCGAAGTTCCATGAAAACGCCGCTTGGTCGGTAACCGATGTATCGCACTCTTCGTCGATGGCAATGGAGAGCTTTGTTTCGACCGCCGACTCATAGGCCGTTTGCACGTCATCCGCGACTGAACTCGGCACATGAGCGCTGAGCCAGGCGGAATCCAGTTTTCCCGAATCGCCCAGCAGGCCGTAGATCTTGGCGATAATGTCGTATCCTCCGACGGTCACATCGGCTCCAACGCTGGCGTCAAAGGAGACGGTAAAGCTAGATCCCTGCTTCTTGTAGTAGCCGATCTGCACAACGGTCGCTGACTTTTTCCAGATTCGTGTTTCAATTTCACCGCTGAGCGTAAAGCCGCCGCCGATCGCCACGGTCGGTCCTGCGGTGATACTGATCGGCCCAAAGCTCGTGCTCACTCCTGGCGTTGCCGTCGGATTCACCGCCGTCAGGAAGTTGAGCTGCGCCTGAAATCCGACCGATCCCTGGGCATCGTAAGCTAATACGGCCCCCGTGGGCAGGTTGTTGAGGTCGCCAGCGGACGACGGAAGGTCAAACGATCCGAGCAACGTTTCGAGCGCATTTTTCAGGGTCGGGTAGGCGCCATTGGCGCCCTGGCCGAAGGGCAGATACAGCTTGGCGCTGCCAGTAGCGGAGCTGGACGGTATAAGAGTGAATGCCCCGGCCGTAACGCTGGCTTCGGCTGTAACGCCCAGCTGAAAGGAGAGCGCCAGATAGTAATTGCTCCCCATCTCGATATCGGTGCCGAACTGGTCGGTCGGGAAGAGCGGGCTCGAGGTTCCGCCGGCCGCCGGTTTATAGAGATCGAGTTCTCCGGTCGGACCGCCCCCCGCCGTAAACGTGGCAGTGCCGCCGGACAGCGGAAACGACGGCTCGTAGTCAAAGCCGATCGCCAGTGAGTTGATCTGAACCTGGTCGAGGTTCTGGCCTAGTGCGCCGATAAGATCCGAGCGCAGAAAGTGAATGACTGATGCGGGAGTCTTTCCGAGGACGGAGCCGTCGAGGACAGTCGCATTGACGGAGGCAGACGAAGTATCTGTCAGTTGAATTGTGGCCACGTTCGCACCTCACACGTTGATTCTCGGGGAGCCGGCTTCTAAATCTCTGTGAAAAAGCTATCGGCTGGCAAGTAAAAAGCCGGTAAAGATTGGGATTCGGACTTTACGGAAGGCGACCAGCTGAGGCTGGCCGCTGCCATCGAGAACAGCCGAGATACAGCGAGACGATACGCTTGATAAACCGGATTATCACGCGGCACCCCTAGACTTCGTATGCAGCGTTGTTCGATGGTGAGATTCGAAATCGATCATTGACAGCTTCTCTAAGGTTCTGCCGGCATCTGATGTTCCGTTCGGTCGTTTGCACCGACGCGTGACCAGGAAGAAGCTGAATCTGGTCGAGTTGGCCGCCCGCCTCATGGCAGAGGCGGGCGCAAGTGCGACGAAGATCGTGGGGTGCCAGATGGTCAATACCGATTCGTTTGGCGGATCGCTTCACGGCATACCAGACTACGTCGATTGTCACTCCTTCATCCTGTCCAGTCCCATTTTCCGAAACTCGTTTGAACACCTCGCCTTCAGTCACTCCTTTGTCGCGGACGGTCGTCACCGCAACGCCATTAACTTTGCTTCACAATTCCATCCTTAACTTGCGGTGGGAGGCAAGTGCGAGAGGCGCGTCGATGGCGTTTTCCCTTCCACAACTTCTATTGCAGTTCTACTGATTCCTGGTTCCTTACGAAACCTGAGTACATTTACTCTTTGATATACGACCGGATTACTGCCTAGAATAATCCTGAGAAGAGTAAATATTGCTTGACACGCTTGCGGCACATGGCCGAGACTCTCGTCACCCTGCGGAATTAGTTAACCGTGTTCGTGACTGTTGTCAGTGATGTGGTAAGCAGGCTCTTGCCTTGGTCTTCAGTTATCGGGGCTAGATATAAAACCTAGGCTCATCTGGATGCCGCACGAGGTTGCTGATGTCATGGCGTGCCCGCGTAGCTTATTGCGAGCTCTTTGGGTTCAGGCGGGTAAACGATCTATCGGAAGAAGGAGACCGCAAAGCAAGCCTTTACCTTGACAGGGGAGGTTTGGCGTCGCTATGAACCTGCAAATCGTGAACTTGATGCGGTCGGTGACGCGTGATGTGCCATGGTTGCAGAGCGCTCTTCAGGCGGCCATCGAATTAGAGCTCTCGACATTGCCGCCGTACCTCAGTGGCTACTGGTCTTTGATGGATAGTAGTTCCTATCCTGCAACGCAGATCAATAACATTTTCTTTCAGGAGATGCTGCACTTTGGTTTAGCTTGCAACTTGCTCAGTTCCACCGGGAAGGACCCTGAGGTGCTGGCAGGTTACGGACGGATTCAATACCCAGGCCCTCTGCCCGGCGGAGTTGTGCCAGCTTGTGATGGAGAGCTGGTTCCTTGCGATCCTCATTTTCAGGTTCAGTTGGGCTTTACTGATTTCCACGCGTTTGCGTGGATGGCGACGCAGATCGAGTATCCGGAAGACCCGGTCCCGAGACCCCAGCTTCTCGCGGAGGTCGAGACGTTTCCCACCATTGGGCAGTTCTACGACGCGGTGATTGGGGCATTTCAGGAGAATACCGGCAAGCTTCCGTACGACCGAACGCATCAGCTGGCCGGGCCGCTGGGACTTACGATAATCGACGGGCTTGCAGCAGCGACTTCTGCCATGCAACTGATCCAGCAACAGGGTGAGGGGGGAAAGAAGAACCCCTTCTCCGCGCCGAATGTTCTGTCGCATTTCTATGCCTTCGGTGAGCTATATTTTCTGAGGAAATACAAATTTGACCCCGCAACACAGACGGGCGACTGGAGCGGCGATGTCATCAGCATCCCGGCTGACGGGGTTTACCAGATGACGCCGGTGCCCAAAGGCGGATACAAAGCGCCACCACCGGAAGTGATCGCGTTTGATCGCACGTTTACGCAGATGCTGCAGAACCTTGAGGCGGCCTGGTCGGCGGGAGGCAAGGCAGCCTTGAGCAACGCAATTCGGATCATGCCGGATTTGACATCAACGGCTACGGATTTGTTGAGTAAGAAAATACCGCGGACGGACGGGCCAGGTATCTATGGTCCCCAGTTCAAGATTACTGCAGCAGTGCCGGCTGCAGGTGGTGCCGCTTAAGGCGTCCACCTGGCGCAATCAAATGGACAGCAACAATCACGTGGCAAACGGTTAGGCCCCGAATTTGTGGCTATGTTCTCGTGAATCTCCGTACCCCTTCAATGTCTGTAACGTTTCTCCATAGGCCGGCACTATCTTGTGTTCGAGTTTCCGCCGCCTGGAGCAGCGGGACCTTCGCTGTCGCTGCTTGTCTTCGCCAATCTGAACTGGCCTCATATCTCGGTGTCCACGCTTGTTCCGAGGGACCCGATAGGTGTACCGGATTCCGCCTTTTGAAAAAGGTCGAGAGCTCCGGCTGCAAGTGACGAGGGCAATCATTCACTGGGTTAATCGCCGTTTCCGAAGGAGGACAAGAGCATGAAGGGCATTCACGTACGCACCCCTATCCATGGACTGGCCTATGTCGCGATCTGTCTTGCGTCATTGCATCTGAGCGCGCAGACGATGAGCCCCTGGCTCACTCGCTCGGCGGACAATGCCCGCAGCGGATGGAACTCTCACGAAACAACGCTCACCCAGGCGAACGTAACCAGTTCGGGCATTGTGCGTTCCCCCACTATCCCGCTGGAGGGAGACGCGCGCGGCATGGAAGCACAGCCGCTTATTGTGCCGAATGTAACGACCTCGATGGGGGTACGCGACGTAATGGTGCTGCCCTCGATGGCCAATGTAGTGCGCGGAGTGAATGCGCATGACGGCACCGAAATCTGGACGGTGCCCCTGGGAACCCCGGTAACGGGAAGCAAGAAAATCGATATGTGGGGGATCAACCAGTTCTGGGGCTGTATTTCGACGGGCGTGGTCGATGCCGAGTTAGGAAATCTGTACCAGGTCTGTTGGGTGCTGCCAAACGCGGACGGCAAACCGCTGCCGGCCGCGGCTCCCAGCGCCGACCCCACGCTGGCTCGGTACTTCATGTTCGTGCTCAAGGTGAGCGACGGCTCGATGGTGGTACCGCCGGTGATGCTGACCGGAAGCAGCGAGGGGCAGGACTTCAACCTGTTTCCGCGGAAGCAGCGGTCCTCCCTGGTGGAGACCAATGTGAACGGGGTAAAGACTGTCTTTGGCTGCTCCGGCACTTTCGCGGAGACCAGCAAGGGAGCGGACGGATACTGCTTTGCGTTCGATGTGGCAAGCAACACCGTCTCCGCCATTGTGGCCACCACCGCCGGCGAGGGAGCGGGCATCTGGATGGCCGGACAGGGCGCATCGGCAGATGCGGCTGGCAACCTCTACGTGATTACCGGCAATGGGGATTTCGATGGTTCGACTCAGTGGGGCGAATCGTTCTTGAAGTTCAAGTACACGCCGCCAGCGAGTGGTGCACCGGGCAAACTGCAAGTGGTGGATCATTGGACGCCATGGATGGACCTCGCGCGAAGCGGCGGCAAGAAGCCAGCGGCTACGAAGCTGGCGGGGGTGAGCGCCCCGTCGGAGGCGATGAGCGCGCCCGTCGGAGGCAACATGTCAGTGTCGATGAAGAACGCCAAGGTGGTAGGGGAGGTCGGGCCGGACGGCAAAATGACGGTGCGCCTGGTTCCGGACATTGCTACTGGAGCCTGGGCCGATGAGGATTGGGGCTCGGCGGCGCCGGCCTGTATTTTTTCGATCGGGGTTTGTGTGGCCACCGGCAAGGACGGTATCGCGTACCCGGTGAAGACTGCGAATATGGGTGCAACCACGCCGGCTGACCTGAAGCTTCCCAAGACGAACTGTGCCAAGCTGGCCGCACCGCCAGTGTGGTTGACGGTCGATCCGGGGCCGAACGATCCATGCCCGAACGATCCAAGCCAACTGGACTTTTTCCCCTGGGGCGACACCGCGCACCTGCACATGACGCCCGTTCAGTTCTTCGATCCGGTTCTGAACTCCTGGACACTGTTCGCGTGGGGAGAGAACAACCAACTGCACAAATGGAAGGTGAGTTCTACAGGAGCCCTGACGTTCGTTGCGAACGGACACGAATTTGCCAGCGTAGATGTTCGCAACACGCCGACGGGCGGGATGACGGGCGGCTTTTGCGCTGGATCGAGCAATGGCGGCGATGCGAACTCGGCGATCCTCGCCTGTACCATTCCTTACTGTGACGCAAACAAGAACGTGTGCCAGGGGCGGCTGCTGGTCTACGATCCTGTGCATCTGGCGGCAGATGGATTCATCAAAGTGTTATGGGATTCGCAGCAGTTCGGGCTCCCCTTTCTATTCAATAAATTCGATCCGCCGTTGATCGACGGCGGCCAAATCTATGTGCCGAACTACAACGGCGGGGTTGATGTATATAAGTTGAAGTCCAACTGATACTGACCAGGAGCGCACGACGATGCCCTCACAGCCACCCAGCCAATTGTCCCGGACATTGCAATATCTGTATTTCATGCGCTTCAGCCTTCTGCTCTGGCTTTTCCCTGTGTTTTTCGCGGCACTGGATAGCGGGCGAGTGACTTTGAGCACGACGACACTGTCGCGGGGAATCTTTGTTCCGGAATTCGCCAGCGGCTACTTGTGCGTAGCTTTCTTTGTAATCGCCAGCGGATTCGTGGCGCTGATCACCGCAAGGACCACGGCGATCAATGGCGTGGAACGATTCAACGCAGGATGTCCGGAGTGCGTGGACGATTTGCTTGACCAGCACGATGCTGATTGCGCGGCTGCCAACGAAGCCATCAACCAGCCGCCACGATGGCTGACCTGGTTGTTGGCCAACCCCGACGCCCGTGGCGAAGGCTGGGCTGTTATGGTCGCAATGGTTCCATCGTTTCTTACTTTTCTTTATCTGATTGGTTGCGGGACATTCGAGGATGTCTCCGTGGGGCAAATTCTGCGTGGATTGGCGATGGGTACGCTGATTGCGGCGGCAGTCTGGTATGTGCTGAATGCCTGGTACTATCTTGCCTATCGGCGCCCGGACGGCACAATACCCGGCGAACTTGCGGTCTTAGGTAAGAACACGGCGCGAACGATCCTGTTGCCACGTGCATGGTATGGACTGAGGCGCCCGGGTACTGCGATCGATGACGACCATCCAACGCTCGAAGACATCAAGACCAGGATGGACCTGAACGTATTTGAGAGCGTCCCTAAATTGGTGCGTGGCCTCGGACTACCAGGGACAGGCTATTTCGATCAGCAGGGTCGCGTTTACGAAGCACAAGCTTTTTCCATTCTGGCATTTATAGCGTTCGTTGAGCTCCTGGGGGTGATGTATGCGTGGACCGCCCCACGGTTCAACCGGTGGAACTTGCTGGTGCTATTGGCGATCCCGTGGTCTTTGGCCTGGATCCTCTATGTAATCTGGAGCGCCACATGCCAGAATCGAAAACTGCTCTTATGGTGGCAAGCGGTTCTGAGCACGTGCGCGATTCTTTTCGGCGCCTCGATCATCATTCTAGTGCTGTTTTCTTCGCCCGACCGTTTTCCCACCCTGGCTTCCGTTATAGTGCTGGCCGTTTTTATGGGTTTGGTATTAAGCGGCCTGGCGTTTTTTCTGGATCGCTTTCGGGTCCCCGTGCTGACGTTCGTTTTAGTGCTCGCGGTGCTGCCGCGCGTTCTTCATGTATACGACTTCGGCGGGTTTGAAGAGCACTATATCTCGACCGTGAATCATCCGGCCGGCCCAGATAGACTGCCCACGCCGGCCCAGATCATCAACGCGCATTTGCCAGAAGCGTCCGACGCGGAAGATTCGCATCCTTTGATCATCGTGACGGCAACCGGCGGCGGCTTACATGCTTCGGCATGGATGGCGCGCGTGCTGCGGCAGGTATATCTCCGGCTCCCCAGGGAAGAATGGCCGTCTCTGACCAGTCACATTGCGCTGATGAGCACGGTTTCCGGCGGCAGCGTGGGTTTGTCGTACTATCTGGAGGCGATTCACAAGAATCCCGCCGCACCGGATCTGGACCACATGATCGTAGGCGCTCAATGCTCCAGCCTGGAAGCAGTCAGTTGGGGACTGATCTATTACGACTTCAGCCGCGCGATCGTTCCGCTATTGCCGTGGTTCACGCCACCATCCTCCGGAGACGGAGATCTCGACAGCACCCCGATCAGCAAGGACCGGACCTGGGCGCTGCGGAAGGCATTCGAACGCAACAGCGACGACCGGTATTGTTATGAGACTGCGAACACGAATGTTCCGCTTGCTTTGGATCTACGCGCTTTCCCTGCTCGGGCTTCCTGGCGAGATCGTCTCTTTCCTGATGCGACCAGCACCACGCCGCGCCTGACGCTGGAAGGACTACACGCGGGCGGCCAATTTCCTGCGTTTACGATGAACACGACCACGGTTGAGGCCGGGGAACGTTTTCTGCTTGCCAACTATCGTCTGCCGGGCTATTTCGTGGGCTCCATCGAAGGGCCACCGGCAGAGTCATTTCTCGACCTGCTGCCCGGGCAGGAGCATCCCGACCTTCCACTGGCCTCCGCGGCTCAGCTCTCTGCGACCTTCCCTTATGTTTCGTCCGCTGCGCGGATCCCTGGCAAGTACGCAATGAACAGTGTGCATTTTGTGGATGGCGGATATTACGACGACGATGGAACTTCCTCAGCCATTGAGTTCATTCGTTATGCGCTCGATGCGCCGACGGCTGGGGCCGGAGATGCAGAGCAGAAAAACGTCATAGATAAGCTTAAAGGGAATCGCCGTCTCCGTATCCTGTTGATCGAAATCCGTAACGATCAGGATTCCGATTTACAGAAGATTGCGAAACCGCCGCAGGCCCTTGCACCGCATGGCGTGATCAAACCGAAGTCGTATGAGCACGCCGGGCTGTTGCAGCAACTGGGCTTTCCTCCGGAGGGCTTTTGGCTGGCTGGCCACGGAAGCGTGACTGGGCGAGACCGGAACGGTCTGGACCTTCTGCTGCAGGCGCACGAGAATACGCTCGAACTGCACCAGATCATTTTCGACGATGCGACACGACCCGATTCTCGATGGTATGTCGTCTCGGCAAAGGATCCGTTGTCATGGTCACTGACACCGCGAGAACGGGGAGAAGTGGCGCAGGACGCGGAACCGCAGCCGGGGGCTCCGCGGTTGCTGGGTTGCTACCAGGCTGTAAGGAATTGGTTTGACAGCTTCGATGCTCAATGGAAGCAGGCGGCCCACCCGAGAGAGCCCACGCGCTGTGAGTAGGGTTGGGGACGATTCGTCAGACGCTGCCTAGCCCTGAGGGAATGCCACGCGATACCATGGACAGCAACTTCCATGGGACAAAGCGGGATGCGCAAGCAGGTGCTGATCTTTGGGCTGGTGGGCGGCGTCCTCATCACTCTGCTCCAGTGGACGGAGTTCCACTTCATTGTCCTCGAGCACTCGGTCGCGATCTATGGCGTCCTGATCGCCATCCTCTTTGCCGGTGCCGGGATCTGGTTCGGCACCCGGCTCCTCGCCCCGCGCGAGCGCATCGTCGAAATCGCTGTCCCCGCCGCCCCCACACCGAATTTCACCGCCGCCGACACCGCCCGCGAGCGCCTCGGCATCACCCGCCGCGAGTTGGAGATCCTCGAGTTCGTGGCCCGCGGCCTCAGCAACCGCGAGATCGGCGAAACCCTATTCGTGAGCGAGAGTACAGTGAAGACCCACTGCAGCCGCGCTTTTGACAAGCTCGGCGCCCGCCGCCGCACCGAGGCTGTCCAACGCAGCAGGGAACTGGGCCTGCTCCCATAAACGCATCCTCCTTTCGCATGAATTCTGCGATTTCCTCTAAAATCATCCGAAAGGATGACGCGCGGCGACCGGCCGATCGTGCAGGGTGAGGACATCCGCGGCGCTTTGAAGCGCCCCGTACACTGGAGAGTGACGATGAAGAAGGATGTCTGGAAGTATGGTTTGCTGAGCGGTCTCGCTCTGGCCATCCTGGTGGCAGTCACAGTGCCATTCGAGCATCGCACGAACGCGCGCTGGGCCATGGCGTTCAGCTACACCATCATGGTGCTCAGCTTCCTGATCGTCTTTGTCGGCGTCAAGCATTACCGCGACACCGAATGCGGCGGCTCCATTACCTTTGGCCGCGCACTCGCCGTCGGTGCGCTGATGATGCTGATCTCCTGCGCCTGCTACGTGGCTATGTGGGAAGTCCTGATGGCCACGGTGGAAAAGAACTTCGCGCACGAGTACACCGCCGGCCTAGTAAAACGGGCACAGAATTCCGGCCTTCAGGGCACCGCCCTTGAGGCAAAGATCGCGGAGGCCCGCAAGTTCGAAGCAATGTACTCGAACCCGCTTTACAGCGCGGCCGTCACTCTACTGGAACCCTTGCCCGTCGGTATGGTGATGGCCCTGGTCACCGCGGGCGTCCTGCGTCGCAAGCCCGAAGACGGCATGCCAAGCGCGGCGCGTGCCGAAGCCTTGTAACCGTACAAGGCGTAAGCCCTGGACAAATATTTCTTATAGGAGACTGCATGGCTTCAATCACTGGTTTTGGCGGAATATTTTTGCGAGCGGATGATCCAAAGGCCCTTTATCAATGGTACGAGCGGCATCTCGGTCTGGTGAAGTCCGACGGATCATTCGCGTTTCCTGTCCCGACGCAACACGCCCAAATCGTCTTCGCCGTTTTCAAGCAAGACAATGCATACTTCCCTCCGGCACAGAAAGCAATGATCAACCTCCAAGTGGACGATCTGGATGGAGTGCTGGACCGTTTGACAGGCGAAGGGGTCACGGTCGACCCAAAACGCGAAAGCTATGACTTCGGAAGGTTCGGCTGGATCACCGACCCGGAAGGAAACCGCGTCGAGCTTTGGCAACCTATCGCAACCGAATAATGCCGAGCGTCGGTCCCCAGAAGTCTTAGGGCCAGTGTTCGTCGATCGGCCAGCCACGATCGTCGGCTGACGGGAACAGGGCAACTCACTCCGCATCCGAGACTGGCCGCGTTGCTGCAGCGCACATGGTCTCACGAGACGGGCGAAGGGCTCAGGCGCCGTACCCTGGGGGCGCTGTGAAACCACCGATCTGGTCGCTCAGAAGAGCCGCAAACTCAATAGACGTCGCATCTTCCCAGAATGGCCCCATGATCTGGATTCCAACCGGCAGGCCGGACGAACTTTGGCCGATCGGCGCAGCCGTCGCCGGGCAGCCGGTCAATGTCGCAGTTACTACCCACGGCATGAGTTGCATATAGGGGCTAATTCCATCAGGAGTATGGATAGTCCGCGTCAACAGATCTCCCTTGTGGTCATGTTGGAAGGCAACGGTAAAGCAGATCGGCATCAAGAAAACGTCAACCTGTTCAAAGTATTCTTGCCACATGGCGCGGAAGGATAGCTGCCGGAAGCGTTGCTGCTGCCAGTCAGCGTACGAACTGAGCGAGCCGGCGGCAAAGGGATTTTGTGGATCCTGCTGGTACGTTTTGCGGTCCATCTCCTCCGCCTGCTTGCCCTCGGTGCTGAAGTTGAAAGCAGCGAGAAGAAAAATATAGTTGTTGTAGGCTTCGCGCAGGTCGTAGCCCGGCGGCCAGCCGGGCCGCAGTTGTACTCCTGCGCGCTCGAGCGCGCTGAGCATTTTGTCCAGCAGCGGCGGCACTTCGGAAGTCGGGCTTGCCATCGGGCTGTCTAGCACGTACCCAACCCGAAACTCCTTTAAAGCACCCTTCCGGGGCGGCGGCAATGTCCAGGACCAGGCCTTTCGCTCGTATCCAACGGGGCCGCCCAGCACCCTAAGCGCCGTCATCAGATCACGCGCGCTACGTGCCATCGGGCCCGCCACCGCAAGCCCGGTCGAGAACCCAGGCAAGCCAGGGACGCCTCCCGGGACTTGGCCGTTTAAGCTAACGAGATCGAGAGTCGGTTTGTGAGCGAAGACTCCGCAGAAGCTTGCCGGGACGCGCAAAGAACCGGCGATGTCACTACCAATGCTCAGATACGACAGGCCAGCGGCGAGGGCGGCGGCGCTCCCGCCGGAAGACCCCCCGGGCGTGCGGGTCAGATCCCACGGGTTATTGGTCGTGCCGTAAATGTCGTTGAATGATTGCCAGTCCATCAAGTCAAGCGGAACATTGGTTCCACCGAGCAGGACGGCCCCGCTATCGAGCAAGCGCTCGACCGCGGTGGAGTTTGCGGGCGCCTTCGAATCCTTGAGGGCTACGATCCCCCAGGTGTCGGGCTCGCCTTTCACGCCGAACGACTCCTTGACGCATATCGGCACTCCGTGGAAGGGTCCAACCTGATCGCCTCTCGACAAGGCGGCATCGGCACGGCGTGCTTCCGCCAGCGCTTGATCTCTCATCTGGTAAGTGAAGGCGTTTAGTTTCGGGTTGTAGCTATCAATGCGGGCGAGCATGCGATGCGTCAGTTCGGTAGAAGAAACTTGCTTCGCCTTGATCCTGGCAGCAACGTCAAGCGCCGAGGCAAAATCGAGATCGCTCGTGTTCGCTGAGAATGTACCTGGAATCATTCCCGCAGCGATGAAGGCCGAAGCAGAGGTCAGGAGTGCGCGGCGGGTCATGTGCTCATCCTCATTCAGTTTCTATCGTGCTGGAAGATAGCCCAGAGAGCCGGTCGTAGCGATAAGGACACATGTTGCCATCGATGGGGGTTGTCCCGCTTGTCGTGTGCTGTTGACCGATGATAACGCATGGGCCTGTTGTCGTATCACGGGCAATCTGGAAGTAATCCACGCAGGACTTATCCTCGTGTCGATTTGTGCATGAGTTGTTTGCTTCAATTCATTTCATTCATCGCGGAGCAGGATCATCGGATCGACCGCGAGGGCACGTCGAGCGGGGACCAGGGCAGCGACGACCCCTACGCAGAGCATAGTAAGAATGACACCGCCGAGGATGACCGGATCTTTGGGCGTGGCCTGATACACGATCGACGAAAGGACACGGATTGCCAGTACACCGAGAATCATGCCCGCGATCGATCCAATGGCGAGCAGCCGGAAAGTACGTCCGAGCGCTGCGCCGAGCACCTTGCGTTGATCGGCTCCAAGGGCTATGCGGATACCGAGTTCACGGAGGCGTTTGCTGACGGTATAGGCGGCCATGCCGAAGATGCCGGTGATGGCCAGCATCGCGCCCAGCAAGCCAAGCACGCCGAGAGAAACGGTGGCTACGCGAGCGGCGAAGAGGGCGGAATCCAACTCGCTGCTCCAGGTTCTGATTTCGAGTGGCAGCGCTGGATCCAGGTTGCGCATCGAGCGTTGTAATGCTGCGGCGATCGCTTGCGGGTCACGTTCCGATCGAACAATGAGCCAAGTCTGGCTGGAAGGGTGCTGGAGGAAGGAAAAGAACATGGCGGGCTTGGGGTCTTCGGTAAGGGTCTGGTATTTACCGTCTTCCACCACGCCGATAACTTCCGCCCGGTTGCCGCCGCCCCAGAACCTGAAATGGCTACCTATTGCCTTATCCGCGGACCCGAAAACCTTGCGCGCAAATTCGCGATTCACGACGGCCACGACAGGAGCCTTGTCTTCATCGTGCATGGTGAAGGAACGGCCAGCCAGAAGTGCCGTTCCAGCAGCACGGAAATAGTCGGGCGAGACCTGGAAATTCTGCGCATCGGCTGCAGCGTTGGTAGGACGGAAATCGGCGGTGGTGTCAGTGAATACGTCGGAATCCCCTCCGCCGATACTGAGCGGAATCCGATCAGCATATCCCACGGCCGTGACACCCGGGATCGCTGCGGCAGCATCGAGCATGCGCTTCTGCATGGGTACGCGCTTGTCGGCATCATATCCAGCCATCTTCAGATCGGTCTTTACCAGCATCACGTTCTTAGGCTGAATACCGTAGTTGTTTTGTAGCGAACGAGCCAGGCCCCGCACGGCGACAAGCGAAGCGGTGACTAAAACAGAGCAAATGGCGATTTGCAAACCCAGCAGAAGGTCGCGCAGTGTAAAGCGGCGTGTGCTGCCGACGCTTGTGCTCCCGGAGCGAATGATCTGCCAGGGGTCGGAGCGGAGAATCTGGCGGACAGGGACCAGGCCGAAGAACAGCCCACTGAAGACAGCCAGCAGGAAGGCCAGAGCGTAGGTGTTCACGTCCGGATTGACCGGAATATTGATGGGGATATTCGGGATCGGCCGCCATGTGCTGAGGGCACGCAGAATGACCACAGCTCCCGCCGTGCCACAAATACCTCCAGCCACAGAAACCAAAACGCCTTCAGTGAGGAGCTGGCGAACGATGAGCTGGCGGCGCGATCCGAGAGCCATGCGGACTGCGATTTCGCGCGCGCGATCCGCCGCCCGCGCGGCGAACAGGCTACCAAGATTGGCGCACGCGGCAAGCAGGATAAGACCTGCGAGGAGCATGAGTCCGAACATAAAAGCGCGCGTGGGTCGACCCAGGGTATTTCCGGCGAGTCCCGGGCGGGACAAGGAGAATTTCAGGCCATCATCGGATTTGGGATAGGTTTTCGCCAGTGAATTTGCAATGGTGTTCAAGTCCGAAGCAGCTGCGGCAGGGGTGACTCCGGGCTTGAGGTGTCCTATCGCCCAGGCGTTATGGTTGCTACGCTCCTCGAGCGAAAAAAAATCAGTGATTTGCGACGAATTGACGATGGGAGCCCACAGATCGGGCGCGAAAAAAAGTTCAGTCCCGCGGAAGTCCGGCCGGGCAACGCCGATGATGGTGAAGGGATGCTTGTTGATCTGCACAGTCCGCCCCACTGCAGCAGGGTCACCATGAAAATGGCTGTGCCAGAGCGCATAGCTCAGAACGATCTCGGGCACGCTGTTCGGCCCATGTTCTTCGGAAGCATGGATAAATCGGCCAAGATAGGGCTGAACGCCCAGGGCATCGAAGTAATTGCCGCTTACGGTGTAGGGCCAGACTACGGAGGGATTCCCGTGGCCGGTATCGAGCCCAACGCCGCCCATGATGTTGTAGAGCACCAGCGAGTCGAAGCTGCGGTTCCTGTCACGCAGGTCGCGGTAATCCGGATACGACTCCGAAGGGGTTGTATCTGACAAGTAGGCGCGTTCCAGCATGAACAGCGTTTCGGGATGCGGCACGTTGAGCGGTCGCAGGATCAACGCATTCAGTACGCTGAACACGATTGCATTGGCGCCAATGGCGAGTGCCAGTGTGAGCACGGCGGTTAAGGCGAATCCAGGCGCTTTTCGCAACTGTCGTAAAGCGAGTCGTATATCGGCGTTCATGCTTCCCCCACATTACCCATTGTCGTGCACGCATCGTCGTGTATTTTGCTCCCGTTTCCGGGGCTTGTATCGGTTGTACGCACGTGCTGGGGTGGTGGTTCCATTTGATGGTGCCAGTTCCTGGCCAGGGTTACTGGGCAGGGCGCTCTTTGAGCTCTGGTGAGCTTTGCTCCGAGGATTAGTACCGAAAAACGCCGATTGCGACGCCAATGTTCCAGGCCCGACCGGTCATAAGATCTCGGTACCCTAGCCGGCTTACACCTGACTCGAACTGCCAAACTATTAATTTGATAGTTGACAAGCGATGCTGCTCGCCGTATAAATCCCTCGAATTATTAATTTCTTAATTGTTGAGGCGGGGAGGAAGTGTTGGCAAGGAAAAAGTCACCAAACCTGACAGAAGGAGAGTTGCCGCTCATGAAAGTGCTTTGGAAGAAGGGACAGGCAACCGTGGGCGATGTAGTGGCGTCATTACCGACCGATCCGCCGCTTGCGTACAGCACCGTGCTGACAACCCTGCGTATTCTCGAAGCCAAGGGCTACCTGCGGCACACGAAGAAGGGGCGGGCCTTCGTCTATGAACCCGTAATCGTTCAGGAAGAAGCCAGCCGCAAGGCACTCGGTTATCTAGTGAACCGCTTCTTTGGCGGCTCGCGCGAACTGCTGGTCGTGAATCTGCTGAAAGAAGAAACGATCGGCCGGGCAGAATTGCGACGAATCAAAAAGATGATCGCGGAGAGCGAGTAAGGAGAGCAGAAATGACGCACGTCAACTTTGCGATGACAACTCTTCTCAACGGAATCTGGCAGGGGATGTTCCTGGCGGTGGCGATGTGGCTCCTTCTGAAACTGCTTCCGCGATTGAACCCGACAACTCGCTTTACGGTTCTGTGGGTAACCTTACTCGCTGTCGTAGCGTTGTCCCTCGGACCGCTCACCTCCAGAGTGTTCATTCCAAGCGCACAAACGAGTTCGCCTGCGATTGCAGCGACGAACAAGCCCACAACTACGACTCCTGCACCCGTTAAGATTCAGGAGCCCAAATTTAACTTACAGAATACGGCGGCAAACCCCGAGTCACATCGTGTATTAATTCCGAAATCAAAACCCGAGTCGGTTTCTGAGCAGGCGTCTGAATCCGTACAAGCGCGGAATGCTGCGTCCCGAAGTGCATCGGCTGTGATGGCGGCCGTTGAGCACCCTCTGATTCGAATTCGCTCTGTAAGGATTCTGGGCGCGCTCGAGATCATTTGGGCGTTCCTGTCTTTAGTGATGCTGGTGCGCCTCGGATCTGGCTACCGGGAGTTGCGGGAATTGAAAGCAGACGCCATGCCGGTTTCAACAGAGTGGCAGCTGCGGTTGAGAAGTCTGAGCGGAATCAACGGTGTCCACCGGCAAACGCAATTGCTCGTTTCGAGCCACGTAGCAGCGCCAATGTCGCTCGGATTTCTCAAGCCGACGATCCTTA
The DNA here is from genome assembly GCA_963830325.1 of uncultured Acidobacteriaceae bacterium. GTDB lineage: Bacteria > Acidobacteriota > Terriglobia > Terriglobales > Acidobacteriaceae > PALSA-350. Next base: position 138,845 of record CAWHMV010000011.1, on the reverse strand, counting down.
TCCCTCGAGCATTTCTCGACACTCTCTCGGATTCGGAACTCGAACACGTCGTGCTGCACGAACTAGCCCACCTGCGGCGCCGGGATGATTGGACCAACCTCGCACAGAAATTGATTGAAGCAATACTACCGATCCATCCGGCGGTTTACTGGATCGGGCACCGGATGTCGATCGAGCGTGAGATGGCATGCGATGACTGGGTTGTCACGACAACGGGAACGGCAAAGCCGTATGCGGCCTCACTCACAAAAGTGGCAGAACTTTCGCAATGGGAGGACGCGGGCGTTCTGGCTGTAGGCGCGACAGGAAACCGTTCGCAACTTTTCAGCCGACGTCCATCACATGCTGGACAGAACTCGGAACGCGGCTCCGAAGCTTGCCCTCGGTCCGCTGGGGGCGGCGATTGCCGCAGTAGCGACATTGATCTATGTGGGCGCGCGGGCACCGCAAATGATCGTCTTCGCCCAGAATCCGGCATACGAAAATAGCCAACAGGAGCTGATCCCACTAAGCCCGCCGCACTCACTGCAAGCACCCCGAGAGCCAATTGCAGCACCAGTTCCTGGTGCACCATTGGCGTTACCGGCACCGCTGACGCGGGTCGCGGCGCTTACTCCGACGGCACCAGCGCAGTCACCCACCTCACCGCTGGCACCACCCGCCCCCCTGGCGCCGAGCGCGCCACTAGCTCCTAAAGCGCCGCTCGCACCGATTGCCCTCGTGGGCGCGCAACAGAGCGGCGAGACTCACATGGAGATGACGACCCACAACGGATGGACGTCACTCAGCGTGAAGGTTGACGGCGCCATCGAATTCACCGATGACGATCGTGACGTCAAGTCACTTTCTCCTGGCGGCTATTTTCGGGTGGAGGAAGGGACATGGCTCTCCGGGCGCGCGTATGACGTGAAGGCAGATTCGGCAGGGAACCTCACGAAAACGTACTTGGTGGGTTGGTCCGCGAAACCGCTGGACCCCGAGGGGCGGGCATGGCTGGGGCACTTGCTGCCGCAGATGATTCGAGATAGTGCGATTGGAGCGGGACCCCGTGTCATGCGAATACTCCGGCAAGGCGGTCCGCAGGCCGTAATTACTGAGATTGGATTGATTCACAGCGATGGATCGAAGCGCATTTATCTGGAGCAGCTTTTTTCGCAAGCGACGCTAAACACGGAGCAGCTGATGGACGCCGCAAGACTGATCCGAGGGATCTCGTCGGACGGCGACAAGGCGCAGGTGCTCGTTACCGTGGACGGAAAGTATTTCACTGGCGAACTGCGCCCGTATCTTTTCGAGGCAGCCAAGAGCATTAGTTCGGACGGCGACAAACGTAGGGTGCTTTCCGACATCCTTAAGAAGGACGGGGGAAGCGCTGACACACTTGTTAGCGTGGCGAGGGCAGCAAAGCATATTTCGTCCGACGGCGACAAGGCCGAAGTGCTGATCGAGATGGCAGACTCCTATCGTGCAAATGACGGTCTTGATATGGCGTATTTCGAAGCGGTGAAGTCGATTTCGTCGGATGGGGACCACGCGCGCGTTCTCTCGACGATACTGGCAGTACATGGCGACGATCGCGACATACTAGCTCGGGCGCTGCGGTCGGCCGAAAAGATTTCCTCCGACGGTGACAAGGCCCGTGTGCTCAAAGAGGCGGTTTCCCGGTATGGCGATGACGAGCTCGTCCGCAAGGCGTTCTTCGATGCGGCTAATTCAATTTCGAGCGATGGCGACCACCAGCAGGTGCTTGTGGCACTCGTCCACCGGGAAGGCATTGGTGCAACTACACTCGGCGGAATTGCGAAGTCAGCGCAGCGGATTTCGTCTGACGGAGATAAAGCTCGCGTCCTTGTGGAGCTCGCTGGGACGAATGTTGAGCCGGTCCGCGACGATTTCTTTGCCGCTGCGGACACCATCAGTTCGGATGGCGATCACAGCCACGTTCTGATGGCTTTGCTCGACAAGCCCGGGACCTCGTCCGCGATGGCGATCGCAGCGATTCAGTCGGCAACCCGCATTTCTTCAGATGGAGATATGAGTCGGGTGTTACTGGATGCCGCTGACCGGTATTCCAAGGACCCGGTCGTAGACGCAGCGCTGCGCAGGGCTGTCGAAAACTTGCACTCGGATGGCGTATATCGATCGGTCATGTCCGAGATTACGCGGCACGCTGGAAGCAGTTAACCACGTCAATTCCTGTTGCTCAAGACTCATCACTGCGTGCGTCGAAACACGCCGAGAAGCTTCAGGAGACAAATACGCCTGTCATCGACCTCCACGAATCCTTCAGTCAGGCTAAATCACTCATTTGTTCGTCGGTCTGGGAATCGACCCTGACTCCGCTTCGATCCGGTTGTTGCGTTACTCGGGCACGCGCGTGGCTTCCTCAAGCGCGTAGATGAATGACTCATACACTCTGCCTGTCGCTTGACGCATGCCTAACTCGCAGGTCCGATTTGCAGAAACAAACCAGGTGTCGTTCCGAGACGTCTGGATTTGTGTGAGTGTGTCACGCGTGGCAGAGTGAACCAGCTCGGGATGCAGCAGGCCGCGGTCGCCAGCAGTTCCGCAACAAGTCGTTCCCACAGGGATTTCGGCGCTGTCGGCCAGCGCGCCGGCGATTACCAAGAGCGTATCACTGAGGCCGAGGTGTGTCATCGAACAGGTAGGATGGACGAGGATTTTGGGAATCTTTTTTTGAATCCTCAATGAGGGTAGAAGATCCTTGCACCACGCGATCGAATCGATAATGGTGATACGGTTGAGTCGATCTTTACGCTCGTCATCGAGATGCTCTAAGATGTCGTCTTTGAGACCAAGCGTGCAGGAAGCCGCGTCCACCACCACCGGCAGCTTTCCTCCATCACTCCAGCGCCACAGCGCGTCGCTCATCTGTTCAGACATCCATGTCTGCCCCCGCTTGTAGCCCTTGGAACTCCACGGCGTCGTGCAGCAAAGACCCCTTACGTCATCGGGAATCCAGAGAGGCTTGCCCGCGCGTGCAGAGAGCTCCGCAAACGCATCAGGAAGAGCCGTAGATGCGGACTTAGTGTTGTCTCTGCCGAAGATGCGATTGATGCACGCGGGAAAATATACCGCCGCTGCACCCTCGCGTCTTGTTTCGGGAAGCTCGGCAGGAGCGGCGTGCGGCATGGGGCCCGCGACTCCGGGAACCAGATCCTTGCTGACGATGCTGCGAGCCACGTCCGTCATGGCCTCAAGCAGATGTGGGCTGGTTAGTTCTTGAACGACGTCGGCCGCCTTGACACCAACTCGGGCCAGTTTTTCTACCTCGGCCCACTTCCTGGCCACATCGAGAGCAACTTCTTCGGCATGCCCGGAGTGCTGCATCTTCCTGAAGTGTTTGATCAGAGCGCCTGTATTGATTCCGATCGGGCATACATCGGCGCATGTACCATCGACGGCGCAGGTCTCGATGCCGTCGTATTCGTACTCGTGTTGCAGCTGGGTCAGCACCTTCGACCATTCGGGCTGTCGTGACATCTCACGACGCAGAACGATGCGTTGTCTGGGGGTGACGGTCACATTTCGGCTTGGGCACACAGGTTCACAGAATCCGCACTCGATGCAGTGAGAGGCAGAATGAATGTCTTCGATCGCCGGAGTGGTCTTGAGATTCTTCAGGTGAATCAGTGGATCTTCGCTCAGCAGAACATTCGGGGCCAGGATCCCGTGCGGATCAAGGAGGTGTTTTACGCGCCACATCAGATCCGTGAGCTTGTCGCCCCATTCGCGCCGGACAAACGGAGCCATGTTGATTCCTGTTCCATGCTCCGCCTTCAAAGAGCCGTCATACTTATCCAGCACCATTTCAACCAGGTCACGCATAAAGCCGTCGTACCGCTGGCGGCTCGCGTCCTCGCTCATTTGTTCAATCATCACGAAATGCAAATTTCCGTAGGCGGCATGCCCCGCGGCCCCCGGTTGATATCCGTGTTTGGCCAGAAGATCGAGCAGATCATGAGTAGCCTTCGCAAGTTGTGCGGGTGGGAAACAAACGTCCTCGATAATGAGGTTTGTGCCTTGCGGGCGCATTTCACCGACGATGCCGAGGAGTCCATCGCGAACGTGCCATGCAAGCTCAATGGCTTCGGTCTCGTGCGTGAATTCCAGCGGCTGCAGCATCTTCACGTCGTGTAAAACTTCGCCAACGCTGCTCACGACCGCCTCAAGTTCCTGGTCGCTGTCAACGCCGAATTCAACCAGTAGAGCCGCGTTGCTCGGGTCTAGATTTTTCCAGTATTGTGGCGTCCCTTTCCACAGTTTCGAGGCGGCGGTGAGGGCTGGAGCGACCAGCAGTTCGACGGCCTGTGCTCCCAGTTCCACGAGTTTTCCCACCTGCTCCACCGCCGCATCGATGGTGTCGAATGGCAGCCATGCGACTGTCGTTTTTGCCGGCAAGTGATAAGTCTTGTAGACGGCCTCGGACACAAAACCGAGTGTGCCCTCTGACCCAATCATCAGGCGCTGCAGGATCTCTACTGGCGTCGCACCGTCCAGAAAGGCATGCATCGCATATCCATTGGTGTTACGGATGCTGTATTTCCGGATAATTCGATCAGCAATTTCTTTGTCGGCGAGGATCTCCTGACGGATCTTCAGTAATCCTGCCGCCATTTCCGGCTCCGAAGCAGCAAACAGATCCTCAGCTTGCGGATCTTCCGTATCGATAATCGTGCCTGTCGTAAGAACAATTTTCATGGCGACGATCGAATGGTACGAATCGATCGCTGGCCGGCAACGCATGCCGCCCGCGTTAACGGCCAGTACACCACCGATGGTTGCTGCGTTCATGCTCGCGGGATCCGGTCCCATGCGGCGGGCGTAAGGTTTCAACACTTCATTAATGCGTCCAAGTGTGGTGCCGACATTGCAACGAATCCGCGCCCCGTTGTCCTCGACTTTCCAGCCGCTCCAGTGCTGCCTCACGTCGATCAGGATGTCGTCGCCCTGCGATTGGCCGTTCAAACTGGTTCCCCCGGCCCGGAAGGTCGCGTGGCGACCTTTGCGAATGCAATATCGGAAAATCGCAGCTACGTGGTCGATGATCTTTGGTTGTACGACGACGTTTGGGATATACCGGTAGGGGCTGGCATCCGATGCGTAGCGCACCAGGTCGCTGATCCGATGCCGCACAAGATCCTCGCTAAGTATCTCGGTAAGGTCCGTCTTAAGCTCATCCGGAGTGCCTCCAGCAAGCTTTTCGTCGACAGCATCTAAACAGGGCGGCACGTCCGGACGGCCGAGGCATGTGGGATCTGGTGAAAGGAATTGATTCATGTTTACCTCCTGATGATCGATACGGTTCGTGAGTGCTAATTAGCTAGAGGGGCTGAGTGACCGGGTGCCTCCAGAAAGTGAAACCGAATGATAGATGCCTCAAACCGAATTCTGGACCGGCGTCGGATTCGTGCAAGGCCCGAGGAGCCATGGCGGACCCAGAATCGCTCGTCGTAATCGCTCGCAATACAGGGTGACGTTCTCTTGGTAAAGCTCGATACCAGATAACCCTTGTGGATTGAACGCTCTGCAGCGGCACTATAGAGTGCCTGACGCCGGCAAAGAATGCCCGCGTACAAAGGCGTAGATCGCTGTGGAGACGAAAAGGGTGCTCGCCTCGGCAATCGGTTTACCCTGTAGGTCAAGCAGCGCATCGTGGATGCTCGTGTTGCTGATGCCGGCGGAAGTGAGAAGAAGTCTCATGATGCCTCTCCCAACCATCCGTGTTCTGGGAGGATTCTGAAAGAGCCGAGACGTCACTTGATTTATTTGCTCGGATCATGCTCCACGCCCCGCGATCCGGCGATTCCACGCCACGCTTCGGTCACGTGCTCCCAGCATTTGCCGCATCCGTCGATGAACAGCATCGCGTCGAGGACAGCGCTGCTTGTAGGGTCAATCTGGCGCGCGAGAGCCTTGACTTGACTGCAGGAACGGTGATGCCGAGAGCTTGAGCGATCTCCCTAGTGGAATACTCTGTTTGCCGAAGCTCGACGACTTCCCTTAATACCTGCGGCAATCGGACAATTGCATCTCTCAGCAACTCTTCCCTTTCTTTCCGCGCTAATCGGCTCTCAGGGCTCTCTGCAGGAGACTCTACCTCCCAGCGCTGGTTGTTGTCGCCAGAATCGTCGTTACCGTCGAATGAAATTTCGGAGCGACCACGCTTCTTACGTAAGATCATCAACGCCGAGTTGATCGCGATCCGTGTTAGCCAAGTGGAAAAACTGGATTTTTCCTGGAATTCTTTCAGATGAGAGAAAGCTCTCAGCATCGCATCCTGGAGCGCGTCTTCAGCATCATGCCAATTCCTGGTGATGTTATAGATCGTCAGCAAGATCCTGTTGGAGTGGAGTCTGCTCAGCACGACGAAAGCATCGCTGTCTCCGAACTTTGCCATTGAAACGAGCGCTGGCTCGCTCATTTCCGAGCTGTTCGACTTGAAATTCCCACCTGCGGCCACTACAGAGACTTGTAACGACGTCGGGCCGTGTTCGATGGCAGTGGCCTTGTTTAACGACGACAGCAGCGAGTTCATCTTTTGGCTTTCCGAAATATCAGCAAATTGCGCCTCGTACTGGTTAAACATATCTATCGCCTTTCCAACCTGGGATTCAGGAATGTAGTGAATATGCCCCCCGCACCGTCTGGCCGCACTCACGCTCGCGAACGTTACATCTGCACGAGGAGGGCCACAATAGAACGGTCCGCTTGGAACCGGCAACCCTCCCGAGACGCGTGCGTATGAAGCCCCAGATCGCCATGAGTCAAGTGTTAAGAAGTGTCATGTCATAAGTCGTGTCACACAGTGACGCTTGACACCAGTCCCTTTGCGTCGGCTTCACGAGATGGAGGCAAAAGTGCTTTCCGGTGTGCCTCGGCCGATGCCAGGTAAAACCGATTTCGATTTCCATCGAAGCGGCTGCCAATTGATGGCACGGCAATTGCATAAGCAGGATCGTAGCGCTCGTCAACGAAGGATGGATCTGGCGGGGAGGTGGTGGCTCAACGGGCGCGGTGACGAACTTATCGATCTGGCGAAGGTCAATCTGCTTTGCTGATCAATCCCAGCTCGCTAAAACGAAGGAAATCTCGACCCGATCCCGGCGTTATTCGCTTTTGGGCTGTCTGATGGGCCCGCGAATTTGGCTGCGGCTCATGGCTGACATCACGAAAACACGTTCATTCAAACACCGCGCATGGTGGACGACCACTCTGAGTCATCGCGTGTATGCCAAACCTTCATTTCACTTTGGGACCGAGGTGCCGTAGTCATCGCGTCTCACTACCTTTGCTTTTGCAGCTGGGCATACTCGGCTTTGGCCTGCCGGTATATGGGAAGATCGGCGTCGGCGTCTTTCCAAATGTTGAGGAATTCCTCGTAAGAGTTACGGGCAGATGCGTTGTCGCTCATCATCTTCTGCGCGCGGCCGAGTTGGAGACGGGACAGGGGTCCGATGACATTTCTCACGCTAAAACCAGGATTGTCGATCAGCTTTTGGAACTGAACCGCGGCCGATTGGCCATCGCCAAGCCCGAGGAATGCGAGTCCTCGGATGTAGGCGGGGTAAAGAGAATCGACCGATCCTGTAAACGCCAGATCGTACTTGGCAGTGTCGCGGAGCAGGTCGATGGCTGCTGCCGGGTCGTGTTGCCGCAGTTTGATCGCGGCCCGGATGGTGGGAATGAAGTAATGCTGCACGAGCGTGTCCTCTGGCCATTCCGCGCTGATCTGGTCTGCGAGTCTACCGGCTTGCTGTGTTCGTCCGGATCTGGCGAGCGCGAGCGCCATGACGATTTTGCCAGTGCGATCCAGCGGGCTTGCCGCTGCCTTGCTTTCAAAACGTCGAGCTTGCATGTCCATTCCTACTTCAGCATTCTCCAGGGCCGAGAAGAATACCCACGGGGGAACACTGTCAACCTTAGAGGTTGGCCCCAAAGCTTCCAGGCGCAAACGTTCGGCGGAGTGAAAGCGACCCTGCTGAATCTCGATCAGGGCATGTTCATAGAGGAAGTCTTGCCGGTAGCTGCCTCGCTCCTCCTGCTTGAGGATCTTCTCGACGTTGTCCCGGTCGCCTGTAGCGAATGCCACAATGAGTCTCTCCCGCCGGATGAGTGAATTGTCGAATTTAAGGGCGTCCGCATTGGCGAGCCACGCCTTTGCCTCACTGAATCTGCTTGCGAACCTGATGGACTGTATCGCGCTACCGAAATAATATGCGCTTGGCCGCAACCGTGCGGTCTCAGCCGCTTCGTCAGCGGCGCGGCCGGGCTGGCCAAGATACACAAATGCAGCCCGGAGGTTCGCATGACCGAGGACATCCCGAGGAAATATTCTTAAAAAATGAAGCACGGAAGAATATTCCTTCTCCCAGTCGCCGGTTACCCGGCCATAATAGTCGATTTCGTTATTCAACCGGTCCTTCTCGGTCAATCGGTCACGGAGTTTGTACGCACGCGTGTATGAAGCCGCCGACAACTCAGTATTACCAAGGACAAGGTAGGCCGCGCCCATCCGCCAATACGCTAAGGCAAAGTCTGGATCCAGTTCGATCGCCTGCTGATTGAGTTTGAGCGCTCCTTCAGCGTTGCCAGTCAGGTAGAGCTTGTTTCCCTCAACGCCCGCCTGGAGTGCTTCCAAGGAGGCGCTGGTTGCTTTTTCAAGCGGCTGATCGAACCGAGCCAGCGATTCGGCCGGCTCCCCGAGCTTCCTCCGGAGGCGCACGGCCGTTGCTCCCACCTCGTGGACTACCTGATTACGAGCGCTAATGTCGGTACCTTCCTCGGCCAAGGTTGCTCCCGATCCGCAGTCGAGTGCCCTCATCTCCACGCGATATCGGTTACCGGCATCGGCGATTGAATCAGAGATCACCATCTTGCTATTGGTCGTACTACAAATCTGGCGTGCGATCTGCGGGGTGATCCTGGTGGTTGACGCAAGTTTCAGTTGCCCCATGGTGGCGTGCGTTTTATCTAATCCCAGCACGTTTATGTATGGCGTCTGCTCCATTTCATTGCGCAATGCATTATTCAGAGCGTCGTCGAAAACCGGGTCGTTCGTTCGGTTGTCGACGTCAGCGAGCACGATCGTGTCGGTAGGAGCGAGAGTGATGCGATGGCGGTAAACTTCGTAACGCCAGACACTGAGCGCGCCAACCGCAAGCAGTACCCCCGCCGCCGACGCCCGCCGCGTCCACCGTCTTGCTGGATGGACCTCCCGCTCAATCCGCTCCAGATCATCCTTCATTGCGGTTGCTGATTGGTAACGTCGATCGCGATCCTTCTCGAGCGCCTTTGCCAGCACGAGATCGAGGCTGCGTGGCAGGCCCGGATTGTGGGCTCTCGCCGGAGCGGAGGGTTGATGCAGGATGGCCTGGTGAAGCTCTACGAGCGTTTGCCCTGAAAATGCCCGCTGCCCGCAGGCCATCTCATAAACCACTAATCCGAAAGAGAACAGGTCACTACGGGTATCGAGTTCCTCATGCCGTACCTGCTCGGGCGACATGTATCCTGCTGTCCCGGCGGTAGTTCCTGTGCGGGTAAGCGCCTTCTTCAGGCTTTCGGTCGAGGAAGTTTCGGGTACAGTAGCGCTCGCGGCTTCCGCTCCCTCCATGGCCACATCGCTTCCCGCCAACTTCGCCAAGCCGAAGTCCAGTATTTTTACGGTGCCAGACTTGCACAGGAAGATATTGGCTGGCTTGATGTCGCGGTGAATGATTCCTTTTTCATGCGCGGCCTGCAGGCCGTCGCAAATTTGGCCCGAAATTTCTAAGAGTTCAGCGAGCGGTAACAGCTGTTGCTCCGAGGCCGACAGGCGATCACGCAGGTTGCCTCCTTCAAGAAGCTCCATGGCAATGAAAGGCTGTCCCTCATGCTCTTCAATTTCGTAAATAGTGCAGATATTGGGATGGTTCAGTGCCGAGGCGGTTTGGGCTTCGCGCTCAAATCGCTGGAGGGCTAGCGCATCGCCGGCGAACTCCTCCGGCAAAAACTTCAGCGCCACGAGCCGGCCCAGTCTGAGATCCTCTGCTTTGAAAACCATTCCCATGCCGCCGCCCCCGATGAAATCGAGTACGCGGTAGTGCGCAACCTTCTTCCCAGGGAGCGGGATTGGTGGAAGGGGAGCCGGCGCGGTGACCTCTCCGGGTGCGATTCGCGGCGCTGACTCCATGTACTCGGTCAGGACCATCAATCGATAGCCACGCCTTCCCAACGTCTCGATGTACCGAGGGTTGTCCGCTGAATCACCCAGGGCACGGCGCAGGGCCTTGATCGTTGCATTGATGCTGCGGTCGAAATCCACAACTGTATCGTTCGGCCACAACCTTCCCTTGATTTCCTCGCGGGTAACAATCTTGCCCTCACGTTCAAGGAGCAACCGCAAGACCTGAAACACCTGTTCTCTGAGGAGAACCTTATTGTTAGGATCGGGCGCCTCAGTTGATCGTAGTTCGCCCGTGCGGAGGTCGAGCTCAAAGGTTCCGAAAAGAACGCGTCCTGAGGAAAGGGTGTGCATGGGAACCGTACTTGACCCAGAGTAAGAAACTGTACCATTGGCCCCGGAATTGTCGAAGCAAAAGCTGGAGATCAGCCCCAGTTGCGGTTAGCATCCCTAAGAATCAATGACATACGTGGTTTCACTCCTATTTCACCGCAAAATCACCGCTGTTCCATTTACACGCCGCTTGCGGCTACTGTAATCAGGCAATATGGGCGCGACGGATCAAGCCAGGGGCCAGACGTCCTGGTTGATTGCCATCATCGATGACGATGAATCGATGCAAGCCTCGCTAGGGGACCTAATTGAGTCGACTGGGCTCGTGGCGCGGTGCTTTGGATCGGCGGAAGAATTTCTCGAATACGACTTGCACTGTGAAGCCGGGTGCCTGATAGCTGAGATCCAGATGCCGGGGATGTCGGGTTTGGAACTGCAGGCCAGGCTCAAGGAGGAGCAATGCAATATTCCGATCATCTTTATCGCAAGCAATGGGGGCGCCAGAATACGGATTCGAGCGATGAGAGAGGGCGCAGTCGAGTTCCTGGCGAAACCGTTGGATTATCAACTATTGCTCAAAACGGTCAGAGCAGCACTTGATTTGTGAACGGCAGGGCTAAACAATCCGATCGAAAGACAGGAGATTTCTAGTGCCAGAGTATGCAACCGTCAGGTGCCCTGAGGGAGACCCACCCGATCGAAGATTCGAGCGGATCATTGGCAAGAGCGCGGCCCTCGAATCTGTTCTCGAACAAGTAGAACAGGTGGCTTCCACTGATTCGACTGTCCTCATCGAGGGGGAAACCGGCACGGGAAAGGAACTCATCGCACATGCCATTCACAACGCCAGCCGGCGCTTCGGGCGCCCATTTATAAAGCTAAATTGTGCGGCGATTCCGCTGGATCTGCTGGAAAATGAATTGTTTGGTCACGAGAAGGGTGCCTTCACCGGTGCAATTGCGCAGAAGATGGGGCGCGTCGAAACGGCCGATAAGGGTACGCTGTTCCTGGACGAAGTCGGTGACATCCCTCCTGCCCTGCAGCCGAAGTTGCTGCGTGTCTTGCAAGAGCAGGAATTCGAACGCTTAGGGAGCGGTCGCACGCACAAAGTGGATGTCCGGCTCGTCGCGGCAACGAATCGGAATCTCGCGAAAATGATAGCTCGCGGGCAATTTCGCAGTGACCTGTATTATCGGCTGAACGTCTTCCCGATCTTGCTGCCGGCGCTCCGAGAGCGCCGGGAAGACATTCCTGCTTTGGTCACGTACTTCGTGAAGATGTTTACCCGACGCATGGGGAAGCAGGTCTATAGCATTCCTCCAGAAACCATGGCAGCCTTCCAGTGGCATTCGTGGCCTGGCAACATTCGAGAACTGCAGAACTTAGTGGAACGCGCGGTTATTCTTTCGCGGGACGGCGTGCTCCCAAACCCACTTCAAAAGAAGCAAACAGGGCTCCTGATCCCCAGTCTGCATCGCACCCGAACTTTCCAGTCATCGATGACCTTTGCTGACTCGGATAGCGCTTTGATTTTGGAAACACTTGAGCAGGCCGGCTGGATTGTCGGTGGACCGCGCGGCGCAGCGGCGAAACTGGGACTGAAACGAACGACGCTGCTTGCCAAGATGAGAAGGTTGGGTATTTCGCGGCCTATCCTTGAGGAAGCAACCGGCGTTCCCCAAGTGGCGCAAGAGGATGCCCGGCTTTGCGGGTAGTGCTGGTAGCCGGCATGGAATAAAGTAATGTCAGCAAGCGCGACGGCTTCGAACGACAATGCCGGCATCGGGTGGATTACGGCGTTGTTAGGTAGCACTCGCAGGCTGTTTGGATGGCTAAAGACTCACATCCCCGCAGGTTTCAACACTTCATTAATGCGTCCAAGTGTGGTGCCGACATTGCAACGAATCCGCGCCCCGTTGTCCTCGACTTTCCGGCCGCTCCAGTGCTGCCTCACGTCGATCAGGATGTCGTCGCCCTGCGATTGGCCGTTCAAACTGGTTCCCCCGGCCCGGAAGGTCGCGTGGCGACCTTTGCGAATGCAATATCGGAAAATCGCAGTTACGTGGTCGATGATCTTTGGTTGTACGACGACGTTCGGGATATACCGGTAGGGGCTGGCATCCGATGCGTAGCGCACCAGGTCGCTGATCCGATGCCGCACAAGATCCTCGCTAAGTATCTCGGTAAGGTCCCTCTTAAGCTCATCCGGAGTGCCTCCAGCAAGCTTTTCGTCGACAGCATCTAAACAGGGCGGCACGTCCGGACGGCCGAGGCGTGCGGGATCTGGTGAAAGGAATTGATTCATCTTCACCTCCTGAAGGTGATCGATACGGTTCGTGAGCGCCAATTAGCTAGAGGGCTGAGTGACCAGGTGCCTCCAGACAGTGAAACCGAATGATAGATGCCTCAAAACCGAATTCTGGACCAGCGTCGGATTCGTGCAGAGCCCGAGGGGCCATGGCGGCGCCAGAATCGCTCGTCGTAATCGCTCGCAATACAGGGCGACCTCGTCAAGCTCGATACCAGATAACCCTTGTGGATTGAATGCTCTGCGGCACTGTACAATGCCTGACGCCGGCAAAGAATGCCTGCGTACAACGCCTGCCGTACTCGCGTGACGATTCCGGGCGAAAGCAGGTCAAGAGGGCTCGCACTCCAACTCCCGGACTTCACTTCAGCCTAGCCTGCACAGCCAGGGCCCGGGTCGTCGCCCTTCCGGCAATTGGACCGCCCCATCTGGCAGGCGTCACGTCTCATCTTATGGCTCGTTGGCAAGGGAGGCCTCGAAGTGCAGATTAGCCTCGCTGCGGCACTCGGCGCCTATGGGATCATTTCCTGGCCAGCCGCCCTGCGTTGGAGGGCGTTATCAATTTCGTGGATTCTCGATCGACTCCCGGGCGATTGAGCAGTTAGGCGGGAGAGAAATCGAGTCGGTGGGGAACCACGGGAGCGCAGGTGTTCAAAGCCCGTCGACAATGCTTTGGCCCAGTCGTCGATAGCTTTCAAACTGGGACTCGGTAAACCATTGCTCGGCGGTGGAGTCGTGGGGGAAATGCGGGTGCTGCAGTTTGTAATTCTGCAGATCGCCAGGAGTGTCGGGCAACTCGGCGCTCCCTTCCTCACCCGCGGCGGGAGGTTTGCCGGTGAGCGACGCCTTGATATACCAGACTGCGCCCTTTTGGTCAGAAGGTGTCTCAGGGTAGCGGATCGTTCCCCGAATAATGTGTGCGGCACTCAGACCGCTCTTGGCGTTGGGACGGGTTGGGGATAGGTCGAGCTCGATTTCAGCGCCAAAATCGATGCGGCACTTACGGATGGCGTCCCCGATGCCCTCATAGGAGTAATCGCCATCCTCTTCGGCGTCGCAGATGACAATTTTGTAACAGCGCCTGCGCACCAGCTCATACAAACCCATATTGTCGAAGTGACCGCCGTCGGTCAGGTACACGTACCTCGAGGTATCGTTGACACTCCCGAGCAATTCGCTGGTAAGCCGCGCGGGTGCGAATATCGGTGAAGCGGGCTTGGGAGGAGTATCCGGCTTCACTCCTAGTCTCTGGCCGGCCAGTGGAGAGTGACGAGGGTTAGGTATCCACAGTCCCAGCCGCACATCAAACATCGTCATCAGGAACGCAGTTGCCGGATTTGTATGGTAACCCCAGTTAGGGCTGACCGCAGCGCCTGAAGCGGCCATCGCCGTGGCTAGATTGGGGCCGCCCACCTCCTTTGTGCCGGTGGGATCTCCTTCATAGAGAAACTCAGTGGGCACAAAGCCGTTGAAGCGCAGGTCTTTGTGTGCTTCGGTCCAGCCCACTGTATATCCGCTGTAATAGGGAGTGAAGGCAAAGGAGGCGGCTTTGCGCTGCTGCCAGGCCAGGTCCTCTCCGAGCGTGATATTCATGGCGCAGCAGAAGATGGGTATGGGACCGGGATACTCTTTGTCGAAGGCCAGTTGCGCGATCTGCAGATCCGCAGTGTCGCGCTGATCGAAGCCCGTCACCGGACTGGGACTGCGAGTCAAATTCGACGCACCCAGGTAGCAACGCGTCAGACGGTTGCGATAAAAGGTGTGCATAGAAAACTCATTAATGTCGAGCCGACGGCCAAGCCATCCTGTCACGAAGAGGAACGCAGCAATGGCCGATACCCAAAAAAGTAGATCGGAATGGTGAAAGAGATTGTCGGCCAGAGGCCCATGAAGCTTCTCGAGCACCAGCGAAAGGACGAAGACCAGCCCGGCGATATAGACATAGGGGCCGATCAGCACGACACCCTCCAGAACTCGACCACTGGTGGGCCCATTCGCACTGCCGCTCGTCTTGCTACTTTTACTGCCCAACACGCTGCCGGCCGTGATTGCAACCCAGGTCAGCACTGCGGGCCATTTGATCCAGCGTCCCCAAGATTCAGAAAGGTGAAGAAATAAGGCGGGCATCAGCAGGGAAGAGCCGCAGAGAAAGACCCAGACGATGCCCATCATCAACGAGTATGCACGGATGCGACCCAGCCACTCACTCAGCCAGTCGGGAAAGTCTTTCCCGACAAAGCCTGAGGCCAGGACCATGGTGAACGGCCCCAGCCAGAAAAACAGAATTGTGCCCAGCACCAGCCGCAACGACCACGGGGTGGTGAGACCGAGCCAATTGGCGGCACAATCCATCCTCCATGATTGCAGAAATGCGGCAATGGCTACGCCCGCTACGGCGCCTGTTGCGGCGGCCGGAATTGCCATTGCGATCAGTCGCGCTCTCTTGATTGCACGGGCCAGCCTCTCGCCATGTTTTGGATGCTTACCACGCCACTGAAGTGTCTGCGTGCGCCTGGTCATCATCTGGGCCAGGGCACCCCCGGCAAAGGTCTCTGCGCATACCAGGCAGAGGAACAGGAGAAAAATCGCAACTGGATAGGCAGGACCCTCCAGATGTTGCAGTGTGATCAGTGTCCACAGGATGGCAAAGATGAGTAATAGGCACAGCATCAAAATGGCAATTAATTCCTGATGGCGGCGAAGCTTGAGCATGAATTCAGATTTGGGGTCTGCGCTTGGTAAGGGCTTTAGGGCCAGATCGTACTCCCAGCGAAGCAGGGAGATGATGAGCGCGATGCCCGTAGCAAAACAGAACAGCGCCGCAATGATAGTTTTGCCGGCACTGGCTACTTTGTAAAAGAAGCTTACGATCCCGGCAAGATTCCAACGCCCGTGCCAGTATTCTAGAAATAGATTGCGGAAATAACGGTCCGGAGAGGTTCCTGTTGGCGCAGGTTTCGTCTTGTTGACCAAACCAGGTTGCAACGCTTTGGGCACGACTCCAGCCCCAAGGCCGACAGCGCCGCTGCCCGTAGCGTGGGCCGCAGACAGGTTCGGTCCAAGGCGGACGCTCGGCGCCAGCAGGTGAGGGAAGCAGAGGAGGCATAGAAACATTGTGATCAGAAGCGTCTGGTTGAGCGCGGAGTTGCGTATCCACATCGCGACCGCGGACCAGGTATCGCTAGTGAACAAGCCGACCTGAGGAGTGAGGTAATTGCTGTAGCGGCGCAGCCACTGAATCTGGCGGGGCCAGACGGTTTGATATTTCTCTGAGCCGTTGCGCCCGGGTAAGGGTGTCAGGCGGCATGTCACATGGTCCCATGCGGCGAGCAAGTAGTTCTGGTCCGCTTTTGTTGGCTGATTTTGGTCGCGCTCCTCCAACGTCCTGCGCTTCAGCCACGCAGCCAACCAGGAGTGAATATAACCGCCCCCTGACACGCTTGAGAGGTAGTCGAATTGATGGAGCGATTTCTTCGAGGCCAGGCCCTGCAGGATACCGAGGTTAAAGGTTGCGCTTCGAATGCCGCCGCCGGAGAAACATAACCCTGAGACCTCGCTGTCGCGGGCCCAACGGTAGATGTCTCCTGCGTCATCCTGTGAAGAACCGGGAACCGCGTCCTGGCGCTGAAACTCTGGAGTGTCCGGCCTCCACTCGTGCAAGATACGCCGCTTCCGAATTTGTGGAGCCTCCTGCTCCAGCAGCCATTTGCTCGGTGTATAACGCACGATGAAGGCGAGAGCCTCCTGCAGACCGGGATATTTGTCAAGCTGGGCATAGGTCAAGTCCTTGCCCAGTGGACCCTTGATATCGGGAAAGCGGGTGCGCAAATCGGCGGGCAATGGCTTGTTGACATACTTGACGTGGACCTTTTCCAGCAACTTCTGCAGGTAGTCGTTTTCCGCCATCGAGTAGTTCTCCTCCGCCAATTTAGCCACCGTATCTATCCTCAAGAGGGCCAGGTGCGCCGTGAGAAGCGGGAACTATAGGTTGGCTACTCGAGCAACGATCTGATCGTACTTCGCGAGCCAGGGAAACGACGGTGGCAGAGCCAGATTGTCGATGTAATTGCCAACTTCTTCGCCGTGATCGGCAGTCCACGTATTTGGGTCGAACGTTCCCCACTGAGCTGATGGCTTGGCCGCCACGGGGAATGATAACCCAGCCACTCTCCTATTGCCCGTATGGTGAACCGAGTTCGACAAACGTTTCGCTGCATGGAGGGGGATTTGGGTAGTTTCGTCGCGGTCTGAAATGCTCCCCCTTGTAACGCCTTCGTGACTTTCCTCACTATGTTGACGGTTCTCTCTTGTAGGGTCGGGTTTCCAGGGCGTTCAGGAGGTATGTATGCGCCAGGATAAGTGTGAACAGGTTTTGATTGTATTAGGAACGCTGTTTTTCTCGGTGCTTGGCATGATGGCGCCGAGTGCCTGGGCACAAAATCCAACGGAACGGAGCAGATTGTTAGCCGTATCTTGATTACCATTGGCCGGACGGCCGGGGACGGGTATGCTGTTGCGGTGGAAGCCGAGAGTCAGTTGCCGCCCTATGGTGGCGAAAATACACTCTGGGCGGGAGCCGAAACATGCCAATGCCCATATTGACGCTGACGCACGGGATTCCTATCTGGTTTCTTGTTTTGAGCTTGTTTCTGCCGCGGCTTTCGCTGTTTATCGGATGGATCCACATGTGGTGGTTTTTTGTCCCTCAGCCGTGGGCGGCTGTGTTGTGGGCTTTTCTTCCCAGGGTGCTGGTTCTGATCTTTATTCATGGGCACCAGGGGTACAACGTGTGGTTCTGGATACACCTGGTGACGGCTGTCGTGGTGTGGGGTGGGTCTGGGGCTTCTCATAACAATCGAAGGCTGCGGAGAAGGCGTAGTTAGAGGCTTGGAGAACATCCTGGTGCGGGCGAGGGCATTATGTCCAAACAAGACAGACCGGAAATAGTATTGACCGGAGGCCGTTCGGGGGAGTTCAGCAGAACGTTATTGGTGGACACACCGCATAGGTGCGGATTTGGGTAGTTTTGTCGCGGTAGAGATGCGGATGTTTCTGGCCGCAGGTACTCAGGCGGTGCTCGGCCGTTTGGTCGAGAAGAGTTACTGCTCAACCCTCCCAGCGTGGGGCGCATTGCCACGCTTAGCTTGTACCCGGTTTCCCTTGTAACGCTCTCCTGACTTTCCTCACTATCTTGACGGTTTTCTCTTGTGTGGTTCGCGGTTCCAGGGCGTTTAGGGGGTATGTATGCGCCACGATAAGTTTGAAAAGCTTTTGATCTTGTTAGGAACGATGTTTTTCTCAGTGTTTGGCATGACGGTGCCGAGCGTCTGGGCACAAAATCCAACACCATCCATCGATGCACTCTTGCCTGTATCGGCACACCTCGACGACTTAGCCTTCACTCTTACGGTACGCGGCACGGGCTTTGTCTCGAGCGCGGTTGTTTACTGGCAGGTGGGCACCACCACTACTCCCCTGGCGACTACATTTGTAACCGGAACGGAATTGACGGCCAGAGTTCCGGCTTCGCTGCTTAAGACGCAGGCCACGGCGCAGATCACGGTGCGCAATGCGGATCTCCCTCCCGACGACGGTGTTTCGAATGCGCAGTTTTTCTCGGTTACGATACCGTCTCCTATTCCGGAATTCAGTCCGATCGTTCTTAAGGGAGTGGCCGGGGGGTATGACTTTTCGTCAGTGACCGGAGATTTTAACGGTGATGGCAAGCTCGACCTGGCCGTTTGCAGTTTTGGCACGGTCTCCATTCTGCTGGGCAACGGCAATGGGACGTTCACGCCGTCGCCTTCGCTGAAGGTGAGTACTGATGCCTATTCGATAGCGACAGGAGACTTTAACGGAGACGGGAAGCTGGATATCGTTGTTCCTGCCGACAGCACTATTTCGATCTTCCTGGGCAATGGGGATGGCACCTTCACCGGTGCCCCTTCGGTGACGATCGGCGAGTTTCTGTACAACGTGGTGGTGGGAGATGTGAATGGGGATGGCAAGCTTGATTTGGTGGTCACCGACTTTCCCAACCACGTTCACACCCTGTTGGGCAATGGCGATGGGACGTTTACCGCGTCCCAGACGACGACAGTGGGCACTACATCTGACGAGACGCAGCTACTGAAAATGGGTGATTTTGATGGTGATGGCAAGCTGGACATTGCCGTACTTACCTTGACGGGCGAAGGCGGCGCCGATTTCGCAGGGACCGCCACCATCCTGCTGGGGGATGGCACCGGGGGCTTCAGCCCAAAAAACATTTTTGGCGTGGGATACGTATACCTCGCGCAGGGCGATTTTACTTCTATGGGCGTGGGAGATTTTAACAACGACGGCAAGCTGGACCTCGCGGTCAGCGGATGCGGCGCTTCGGCAGCGTGCAGCTCGCTGACCACCACGATCTACTTGGGCAATGGCGATGGGACCTTCACCACAAAATCGACTTCCCCTGTCGGCGGAGGGTTCATGTCGGTAGGGGACATTAACGGAGACGGCAATCTCGATCTGGCCCTTTCCGGTCAGGGCGGTATTAGCCTCCTGCTGGGCAAGGGCGACGGGACGTTCAACACGCTTATTCCGCCGGGCGGGGGTGGGTTCACCGTGTCAGTGGTGGTGGGCGACTTCAACCAGGACGGGCGACTGGACATCGCTGCGGCGACGGCAACGTACTCCTCAGCTACCGGCAATGTCATCACCCTGGTGCAGCAACCACCTTCGCTCACTCCGTCCCCTGCCGTGGTGGATTTTTTGAACTTTCCTGCGGGCTTGGCGACGGTTCGCGAGGTGACTCTGACCAATAGCAGCAACGCTACCGTGCTTATGGCAGGGGTCAGGATAACGACACCCGGTAGTGACCTGAGTGATTTTGCTGCGTTCAGCCTGTGCCCATCGTCTCTGGCGGCGGGTGCGAGTTGCAAGGTGATTGTTGTTTATTTTAACAAGCCCGGCGTGGTGGCTCCCACGGCTACGTTGTACGTAAGCTACGATGCGTTCGGCACTCCGCTCCTGGTGCCGCTTCGTGGGGTGTGGTAATCGGGCGTGTGCGAAGCGCAGGCTCGGGTCGGCCGAGGAACGCGCTGGATGATGGTCGCCGCGATCGGTGAGGCAGGGGAATGCGGTGATCGTGACCGACAAGAAAAAGCGTTTTTCTGGAGTGAGATACTCATTCTATGCCGCTACTGGAAGACTCAGTGGGACGGTGAGCGGCAGGCGTCTGAATCCGCACGTGCAATAAAATAAAAAGCCCACTCGGTTAGGAACTTGAAAACACCTAGTTCGGTCTTGAGGGAGTTGTTTTCAAGCTTTAGCATCACACACTGGATCCAGTTGACATCGCTCATTGGCATACCTCCACTCCAGAGTAGGCCCGTTGAGCGATGAATCTCGCAATCTCGCGGTTATATTAGGTATTTCTCTAGCGGGGGTAAGAGTAGTAAACGAGCTGGATCGGAGAGAGTGGATTGACCCCGAATTAAGGGCTGGGCAGGGGAGCGCTTCTCGCCCCGTCCCTTCAATGTTCCGATAGCCTGTCACTCGGGAGCATAGTTTCCGAGAACCGAAGGCTTGAGTCGGCTATCGAATTTCAGGGCCTACGAATCTCCTCCCTTTCAGAACCGGCCCGTGAGACCAGACGAAAGCCGGCGGCGGACGACAAAGTAAGCGATCCAACAACAGATACCAATCGCCAAAAAGCCGGCAAAGAGAGGCGAGTCGCGAAACAGAAAGTGAAACTCCCGAATTCGTCCTCCTGAAATGTTCATCTCGAAGCTCAAGGAAAAGAGAGTGAAAAACAGTCCCGGACCGAACAGCCATCGTTGCCAGGCGAGTAGCCTTTTTGTTCTGCGCAGGGAGCGCATCGCGAGTTCCGGCGGCACAGTTAGCTCCGGGAAATCGAGATGATCTTCGCGCTTGAGCCGGAGGACCTCTTCCATGAGTTCCGGATATTGGCTGAGGTACTCCTCAACAAGAGTGCGTGTCGCGGGGCTTGCCTCTCCCGAGACATACACGGGTAGCAGATCGACAATCACCTCTCGAGTAATCTTCATAACTCTTTCTCCTTCGCAGCGGAGAGCACAGTCCGCGCTCGATGAACTTTTACCTTTGCCGACGCGATTGAGATGGCCAGAACCTGCGCGATCTCTTCGTAGGGTATCTGTCCGAAGGCGCGCATCAGCAGCGCCGCCCGGTCCACCTCTGGCAACTTCCGCATTCGTCTCAACACAGCTTCATATTCTTCCCGTTTCTCAACATAGTGGTCTTGGCTTCTTCGCGTGTCTGCGATTTCTTCGTCGAGTTGAGTATGGCGGGCCTTCTTCCGCAATTCCTGCAGAAACAGGTTGCGCGCAATCGCGAATAAATATCCTTTGACGGTGGCTAAGCGAATGGAACCATCTGCGACCCAGGCGCGCACAAATGTCTCGGCGGTGATGTCTTCCGCGTCTTCCCAGTTGCCCGACAAGAAGAGCGCAAAGCGAAAGACATCTCGCGAATAGCTCTCGTACAGGTCTCGATATTCATTGGCTGTTCATCATGTACAGGCTCGGTCCGCTAAATCCCAAAAATCCCCGAGAGGATGTCTGCCAGGGCATGAGTTAGTATCCCGGGGCGCAGGCTTTGCCGCCATATCGCCAAGCCTCCCACCATTGCGCCAAAAACCGCGATCTTCGCCATGGCCTGCTTTCCCTGATAGCCATGACCCATGCCAAACAGTACAGCCTGCATACACACAGCCGCCGACTTGCTGCCGGTTAAGGCTCCAAACTGACGCTGGAAGTAACCACGGAAGGCGATCTCCTCCGAGATCCCCGCGCTAATGGAAACTGCGATCCAAAGTGCAACCTCTAGCGGTCTTCGAGGCAAGAAAGTCAGGATCGAAACAGCGTGGCTTATGCCGAAAACCTGGCTCCATAGCTTATCCACGCCAACCAGATCGCCCATAATCCGAGTGCCAGGCCTGCGTCACGCAGAACATCCCTGAGGCTGTTCCACGAACCGCCGATCAGACTCTTCATCGTCACCCCGCGACGGGCAAGCCCTGCGTTTACGTACCGGAACAGGCCATACTCCATTGCGATCAATGACAGATAGAGCACGATATGAGATGAGCCGGCAATCTCCGTATGTGCGCGTGTCTGCCGTTGAAAGATCCCACCGGCGACGGTAAGGCCCAGGAAGATACAGGCGAGCAGGATCGTGTGGAACCACGGTGCGACCGGCGCAGTTTTCGTGGGCAGAGTTTGAGGCATTGCAGCAGTGGACATATCGTTCCCCCGCAGAGCTCCTGGCACCCGCGCGAAAAGCTCGGAGAGTCGCTGCCATGGCTGTGCATAGAAGGTATCCACCAAGACACGGAAAGTTACAAGAAAATGTATAGGTAGAAAACCTCGCCGCGGACCAGATACGAGCTTCTACGGCCGATGGACCAACCATGGAAGCGTTCATTCGGTTTGCCGAGCTAGCCCTCTTGGACATTGCCGGTACTTGGCAGATGGCCTCGCCAGAAAATCGGCAGAGGGTTCAAATCTTCTGTTCGAAGGTGGTTTGCACTACTCAAAAGAGTCCGGGATTTTGAACCACTCCAACGCTTCTCTTTTCAGTATGTTGGAATCAATCAAGAACGAAAATGACCTGTTGGCGTCCCTGACGGGATTTGAACCCGTGTTATCGCCGTGAAAGGGCGGCTTCGAAGACCGAGGTAGGCGGCGACTATTTTGTCTCGGTCGCAGCTCTGGGGCGGAAGCTCCTCTGGATCTCTCCTATTTCGCCACCGCCGCAGTCTCCAACCGCCCGCCGCGGATCCACTCCAAGATCGTGTGGTATTGCCAGCTTTGTTCATTCCCGTGCCACCGTTGCCCGCCGTTGTGCGTGGCGAGGTAATCGCCGACATTCCCCGCGCTGTCGGTGGGCCTGGTTGGCTTGATGAGCATCAGGCTCTTGGTTGGGTCGTTGATGTCTACTACGTGCATGGCGTACTTATAGTTGTCTTCGCTGTCCTGGTCGGAGAAGACGCCTTGATCGTTGGGTGGGCGCAGCTTGAAGATGACATGGCTGGCATGGCAGAAGACGCAGGCTTTGCCGTCCGCGCCTTGGGTCGCCAGAATGGGCTCTATCTTCGCCACGAAGTAGTTGAAGTCGAGCACCGAGCCGGGCTGCACGTCCTTCAACGCTTCGCTGAGCTTCTTGCCTTGCAAGACGCTGGCGGCGATCAGCTTCAGTCTTGGATTGTTGTCGTTCTGCAGCTGCTCCATCGCGGCGCGGAACTCCGGCCGCTGCTCTATTCCTTTCACCTTTCTTAGCGTGTCCAGACCCGCCGCTCGCACGTTGTTGTCTGGGTTGTGCAGGCTGTTCAGTACCGTGGTCAGGACCAGGGGGTTGTCGAGCAGGTCCGCGGGTCGCTTGATGGCTACCAGGTTCTTGTTCAGGAAGTATGCCTGATCCTGCGAGATGGCTCCTCCCGAGACTCCCGCGTGACGGTTCATGAACTTTGGGTCTCCTACTTCTTCCAAGAGGATGCTGGTGGCGGAGGGGTCCAGATGGGCGAAGGAGGTGTTTACAAGGGTGGTAGTTTGCGGGTCGAGGAGGAAGTGCTCCAGGGAGACTCTTATCGCGGCTCTCTGGACGTCTGGGTTGGGGTCGTTCAAGCCAGATAACACTTGCTGTTGCAGATTGGTTTCACGCATCAGGGTTTTGAAGGAGGAGGCCGCGTTCAAGACCGCCGCGTAGTTGGCGGGGCGGGGTTGTTGCTCTAACAGAGCTCGGAGGGCGGTTAGGACTTCGGGTTGGTTGGCCCAGGGGGAGTCGCTGGGTAGCGCGGCTAACATGGGGAGGACTACGGCTTGGCTGTCGGGGTTTCCGTGGTTGAGGATCTCTACGATTTTGGTGACTAGTTGGGGGTTTGGGGGTGGGGTTACGGGTACCGCAGGTCCCTCCGCTCCGCTTCGCTCCGGTCGGGATGACAATTCTGCTGGTAGCGGTGATCCTGCTGTGTTGTTGCTGATCAAGCGAAACTGCAGATCCCTCGGCTGCGCTCGGGATGACAAAAAGGAGGGTGCCGCGGTCACGGGGAGAGCGGGTTTGGTTAGCTGCGCGGCTGGTTGGTTTCCGGAAACAACCGGCGGCGGGTCCAGGTTGAGCGCTCCTCTTTGACCGTCTTCGTAGACGTAGCGGACGGTTTGGCGTACTTCGGGGTTTGGGTCTTGCGAAAGAGTTAACGCGGCCAGGGTGAAGCGCTCGTCCGCGGCTCCGCTCAAGGTGCTGCCGGCCTTCAGGACTTCGATCTTCATGGTGTCATTCGCGTCTTTTAAGCAGGCGAGGAGGGCTTCCTCGAGCTCCGGGCCGCTCGACTTGAAGAAATGAATGAGGTCGCTGTCGTTGCCGATTCTTGTTTGGAAGAAGCCGTTGTGGACGTCGTACTTGAAGTCGACGGCTTCGCGATAAGGCGGGTACTCGTAGCCGGGGCGGTGGAGGTCGGGGACTCCGCTTACGTACTTCGTCAGGACTGCGGGGAGGCCTATGGAGACTGTGTTTTCTTTGAGCGGGGGCAGTGCGTAGTGGCGGATGTGGAAGTCCCAAAGGGCGTTGAGGATGCCTTCGCGGCCTAAGGGCGTGCCCTCGCGCAGGACCTTGGCCAGGACCTGGGCCTGGTCGTGGACTACGGATTCGTAGCCGTCACCGATACGTTTCTTGTCTTCGTCTTCGGCGCTGGCCCGGACCCATGCGGTCAGGTAGCCGGTGTTCTCGTCAAGCAGGTCGTAGATGCTCTCCTGAAGGCCTCGGCGAACCATGGCGTCGGTCTCTACGTTCATGCGGGTGGCCAGGGTTTCGAGCGTGGTGCGGCGCATGTCGGGCTGGTCGATTTGCCAGTAGTACCAGCGCCATAAGCCGCTCGCGGCTTCAAAGCGGACGAAGGGGACAGGGTCGTTGATGTCTTTTTCCAGGGCGGCTAGCAGCGCCGGATCTCCGGTCAGGTCCCGGAAATGCTGGTTGAAGACGCGGGCGGCTCCCCAGCGTTCGCGCGGGTTGGGCGAGGCTAAGGCGGCGATGAGGAGTTTGCGTCCTTCGGGCGCAGAGTCTTGCCGGCGGGAGAGGATCATGCGGACGGCGTAGGCTGCGCTGGATTGCACCATCTTGGTCTGGTCACCCAGGGCTTGCATGAGGGCGGGTAGCGAGCCGGGGTCGGCCATGTGTCCTATGGCGCGGGCGGCGGCTTCTCGGGCCAGTGGCTGATCGCTTTTCAAGAGGACTTCGCGGATTTGCTTTAGGACGGGCTCGGGGGCCGGGTCCCAGTATTGGTCTAATTGTGACAACAGCAGGGGCAGATTATTTTTCGCCAGCTTGGTGGGCGGGGCGGGGTAGGCGGCGTCCCAATTCTTGGCTTCGGTGGTTCCCGGATAGAGAGTGGAGAGGGCCATCACCGCAAATTGGGTGGCGCGGAAGGGGGTGTTAAAGCCCTGGTAGACGGGGTCTCCTTCCCAACTGCCTTCTTGCCTTTGCGCGGCCATCATAGCTTTTACGGCTATTGCTAAGTGCTCATCGGTTTCAGGGCGGCGGCCGGCCATGGCTACGGCTAAGACGGCGTTGTAGGAGATGAAGTCCGCGGTCTTGGCTTTTTTGTCGAAGGGGTAGGGCCAGCCTCCTTGCGGGGTTTCGTATCCGTAGAGTTGGGTGATGAGTTGGTCGAGTTGGGTTTGGTATTTGGTTTTGTCTATGGTGGCTAGGAGCATGATCTTCCAGTTGAGGTCGATCATGTTTTTCGGTTCGTAGGCCAGGGCCAGATGTTCTACGTGGTCTCTCTCAGATATCCACTGTTGGTCTTTGGTTTGCTTGTAGAGCATGTCGAAGGTTTGCCAGCTTTGGGTGGCGATTTCGAAGGGGCTTACGTCGGGCTCGCAGCCGTCGGCTTCGTCTCCGGGCATTTCTTTCAGGTTCTTGTAGTGGATCTTTAGGTAGTTGGCGTAGGGGATAGAGAACTTTGGTCTTGGCTTGTCGTGGGTTATGTTTTGCTCGTACTGGTCGACGAGGAGGGGAATGCGGCTGGACACGGTGCGGGCGGTGTAGATGACGCGGACCCAGTTGGTGTTGGGTTCTCCATATAAAGGACGGGCGTTGTTGTAGAGGCGGTCGGCTAAGAATTCCAGCTGCGGGCGCTGGGTTGGGGCGTATCCGTTGTGGACCGCGGTCATATAGCCGCGCACGGTGAATTGGGCCGGGTGGCAGGCGATGCAGAGTTGGGTTTCGGAATGCTGCATGGTGGTGCGGAGGGCTATGGCTCCCCGGCGCGGGGTGTTGGAAAGCCAGGAGTCTCCCATGTTGACCAGGAAGTCCATGCCGGCGCGGACGGCTTCATGCGGATCAGCATATGGGGGGACGGGGAAGTTGGAGGTGTGGAGTTGGTAGGCGGGGTGGTTTCCGGCTATCCGGATGTAGTAGTCGTGGTTGGGCTCGAGGATTCTGGTGCGGAATTTGTAGAGGCCGGGGTAGTTCTGGGTGGCTTCTACCTGGTAGACGAATTCTCCATTGTTGTAGGGGACGACGTCGTCTTTGCCGGGTTGGAATATGTCGACGTCCAGCGGGACGTCCCGGTCGGTGACGTTGAGGGTGAAGTAGACCAGGCGGGGCTTCGGTTCCTTAAAGGTGAACTTGAACCATTGGAAGCCTTTGAGCATGGCGGCGTAGCCGTCTTCGTTGCGGGAAGGGGCATAGGGGCGCTCGTCGTCGGCGCCGTAGATGGTTTGCCCGAATTCGAAGGGTTGGGCGGTTTGCCAGGTTCCGTTGGGAGCGGCGGCGATGACTCCCGGGGTTTCTGTGGGTAGGGTCGGGGCCTGGAGGATCTTCTTTAAGGATGTCGTGATCTCCGGGGTCTGGTTGGCGGAGGAGAGGGTTACGGTTACGGGTCCGGCAGCTCTTGGACGGAGGGTCAGGTAGAAGTCGAGGTCGGCGGTGTGCAGCCATTTGGAGTCGATGACGCCCTGGGCGTCTTTGACGGTGGCGAGTACGGCGTCAGCTCCCTGGAGCTTTGAGGGGTCTTTGACGGACAAGGTCATGGCGTAAAGGGTGCCAGGTCGGGCTTCGCCTAGCTTTAGGGTCTTTTGCGTTGGGGGTGGGGCTTGGTCGGCTTGCACCGGGTGGGTTTTGTGGAGGGCTACAACGGTTAGGGCTACGGAGAGTGGGATGAGTGCCCAACGTAGATGTGCGGTTTTGCCCATGGTTTGCTTCTCCCCGGTGCTTTGGTGCGGGATTTCGTTAACGTTCCCGGACGCACACAATATACCGATTGGATAGGAGGTTTGGGCAGGGGTTTGTTCTCACCTGGGGTTATTACAGGGGACTTGATGACCTCTACTAGGAGGATCCCAGGTCTCAAAAGCGAGACCTGGGGCACCCATCGTGTTCACATTGGGGACAGTGGGTTAGTAGGCTTCATCGGCGGAGGGTCCGTAGATGGCCGGCACGTTCGTCTCCAGAAGACGGAGATAGACGGTCAGCTGGCCTCGGTGGTGGGCCAGGTGGGTGATGGCTCCGTCGGCGATCATGGCGTAACGGGGACCTTCGCTGATTACCTTTCCGTCCATGCGGAAACGCCACATCTTGGTCAGGTGATCCTCTGTGGTGTCTTCCAGGGCTTTGCGGGATTTGGCTAACCCCTCGGCGAGCATATGGCATAACTCGGCTCGGGTTTTTACCGCCTTGGTGCGCATGACCTCGTTGGCGGGGTCGGAGAGATCGAGCTCCTTACGGTTGACCATGAACTCTATCCAGCCGGGCATGGAGGCTACCAGGGCGGCTAAGTAGCCCAGCTCCATGGAGCGGTCGTGCGGCTTCCAGGTGTTTTGCCCTTCGGGGACACGCTCGATGACTTTGCGCGAGGTGCCGACCTCGTGCTCTAACTGCCATAGGAAAAATTCTCTCAGCCCCATTTTTGTTCTCCCTTCCTCTTGATTTGAAGTTAATGCGGCATATATGACAGAGCATGGCATATATTGAGAATTAATTTAAAAGTGTGAAATCTGGACGGTTGCTTTCCACATTGATGTTGCTGCAAGCGCATGGGCGCCTCTCTACCCGGGAACTGGCGGAGCGGCTGGAGGTGTCTCAACGCACAGCGCATCGCGATATGGAGGCGCTGAGCGAGGCGGGGGTTCCTATCGTTGCGCTTCGCGGCGCGCAGGGCGGATGGGAATTGGCCAAGGGCTGGCGCACCAAGGTGCCGGGGTTGGATGAGGCGGAGTTGCAGGCGTTGCTGATGTCACAGCCTAGCGCGCTGGGGCATCCCAGTTTGGCCGCGGCTTCCGAGCGGGCGTTTGGCAAGCTGCTGGCGGCGATGCCGGAGAAGATGAAGACGCAGGCAGCGTCGATTCGGGCGCGGCTGCATATTGATCCAGTGGGGTGGTACCTGTCATCCGACGATCTGGGATTGTTACCGATTGTTCAGGACGCGATTGCCCGGGATTGCAAACTTACCTTTCTCTATTCGACGGGCGGATGGGGAGAGCGGGGTGCGGACGGTGGATCCGTTTGGGATTGTTTGCAAGCAGGCGGTTTGGTATTTGGTGGCGCGGGCTCCGGCGGGGATGCGGACGTATCGGCTTTCGCGGATGCAGAATGCGGTGGTGCTGGCGGTGACGTTTGAGCGGCCGGCGCACTTTGACCTGGCTGCTCATTGGAAGAGTGCTACGGCGCAGTTGCAGCAGAAGCGGGGGCAGTTTCCCACGACGTTGGCGGTGGCTCCCGATGCGGCGGTTTCGCTTAGACGGTGGTGCAAGGTTTCTGCGGCTCCGGAGGTGCGGCGGGAGCTTCCGGAGAAGTGGTCGGTGCTTCATGTGTCATTTGAAAACGATCAGGAAGCGCGGTTTGTTGTTTTGGGATTGGGGGCTCGGGTTCAGGTTTTGGAGCCGGTGAGTTTGCGGGATCAGGTTCGGGAGGAGATGGTGGCGGCGATTCGTGGGTGGGAGTAAGAAGATTTGTCCTGAGCACGCGAAGGGTGCCCCAGCCTGCCCCGGCTAGCCGTGGGGTCTCGCGTTTGAGACCTGGGATCCTCCTAGGAAAGGCCGGTACAATTCCCAGAACGTGTACGTCGGAAAACTTCTTAGGCGAATTGGTTCAGGTCCATGCCCAGACTGTAGGTGTCTGTGTTGGCTAGTAGCTCGTCCCAGGTTACTTCGCGTTTTTCGTAGCCGGCCATGCGGCCTAGCATGCAGCTGAGAGCGGTTTCTACTCCGGCGGTTATCTGGTTATGGCATTGGCCGGTGGTGATGCTGGCGATGAAGGTGCGTTCTTTGTCGCGATCGGCAAAGGCCAGGTTGTCGGCGAAGGCTCCGTTGGCGGCAAATTTTGCTGGAGCGGTGGGACTTTGCGCATCCGACCAGGCCCAGGGTTGGGCTCCGGTGATGGCGACAGCGCCGGAATAGGGAACTGTGGCTGATCCGTTTGCACCGTAGAGGCTCAGCCCGGCATTGAAGCCCGGGTCGCCAAATTGGGTGGAGGCGAAGGCGAAGTGGACTTCTCCTGGGTAGGTGAAGTCCACCTGGTAGTTGTCCCAGCAGTCGCCGGCGTGGGTGAGGATGTTGCGGCCTCCTGTAGCGGTGGCTTTCAGGGGGTGGGCGTCGAGCATCCAGTTGCAGAGGTCGATGATGTGGATGTTCTGCTCTACCAGGATGTCTCCGGAGAGGGCGCGATACCAGAGCCAGTTGCGCAGGCGGTACTCATCGGGCGAAGCGCCGGGGTGGACTTTTTCTTCCGATGCGGGCGCGTTGTAGTAGCCGGCTACGGATCCGATTTTGCCCAGCGCATTGGCTTTGATTTTTTCTGCGACGGCGGCGATGGGCGGCGCGCTGCGGCACTGGAAGCCGACGTCGACGCTTTGCGTGGGCTTGACGCGCTTGGCGATCTCGAGGGCTTGCTTGGCTTGTACAACATCGACGCCTACGGGTTTCTCGCAGTAAACGTGCTTGCCCGAGGCGACTGCGGTCTCCAGATGGTGCACGTGGAAGAAGGGTGGCGTCGAGATCTGGATCAGGTCGATGGCCTGCGATGCGGCGAGCTGCTCGAAGGCTTGCGGGCCGTGGAAGAGCAGCTTCTCATCAATGGACGCCCGTTTAAGAGTGGCGTTGAGTTGGTTGAAGTGATCGCGGCCCAGGGCTAGCTTGTCGGGAAAGATGTCGGCAAGCGCAACTACTTGTGCGGTGGTGCTTTTGGAGAACGATGTGGCGACGGTGGTGCCGCGATTGCCGCAGCCGAGCAGTCCGAGACGCACGGCGGAGTTGGCTTGATAGCTGAAGGCGGTGCTGGGCTTGAGGAGGAGCAGGCCACAGGCGGTTCCTGTTTGTATGAATTCTCTTCGGTTCATGCGGTCACTTCGCGGAGTACGTGTTCGAGGAAGAGTTTTTCCTGACGGACGTCGGCAACCTGTTGCGCGCCGGAGGTCTCGCGCTCGATGGCCACGGGTCCTTTGTAGCCGAGTTGATGGAGTTTGGTGAAAACCTTATGGAAGTCGACGACTCCTTTTCCCATGAGAACTTCTTCGCCGAGTTTGTCAGGGTCGGTGGGCCAGAGGCCGTCTTTGGCGTGGATGTTGCGGACGTGGGGGCCGAGGATGTCGACCGCCTCGACTGGATTGGCCTTGCCATAGAGAACGAGGTTGGCGGTGTCGAGTCCGACGGCCAGGTTGGGCATGTTCACGTCGCGGAGGGCGCGCAGCATGGTGATTGGGGTTTCCTGGCCGGTCTCCATGAGGAAGTCCTGGCCATTGCCCTGGCAGTGTTTGGCGACGGTGCGGATGGCTTCGACAACTTGTGGGTAGCCGGGGTCGGCGGGGTCTTCGGGAATAAATCCGCAATGAGTTTGCACCTGGTTGATGCCGACTTGTTTGGCGAAATCGGAAACCTGGCGCAGGGCGTCGATACGGGCGGCTCGGGTCTTTGGTGGCAGCAGGCCGATGGTGGAGGGGCCTTGGGTGAAGTTCCACTCTAGCGGGCCGGGGCCTACGACTTCGACGGTGGTCGCGGTGAGCTGATACTTCGCCAGCAGATCGCGATATTGTGCGGCGAGGGCGGGCGTGAAGCTGCCGATGTACTTATCCAGAGACAGGAAGCAGGTGGAGAAGCCCAGTTGGCGCACCGTTCGGAAATGCTCTTCGGGGGCGCCGAACGGGCTGATGACCCAGCCGAGGGTAAAGGGCTTGAGCGGCGTGGGTGTGGTCGCGGTAAAGGCCGAGGCTGGTTTAAGCGAGTGGGTGAGAACGGTGGCGGCGGCGAGGCCGGCGAAATGTCTTCGATTCACACAGATCACTATAGGGCAAACGAGAGCAGGCGGTGCTCAAAAAATTGCGTAGTGCTCCCTGCAAATACCGCAGCGTTCCCTGCAGGGACGTGGAACGCGAGCAGGGAAGCGCGGATGCTCGAGAGCATGAGAGTTCCGGTGGTGGTTCTCGTGGTCTTGCTTCTCGCGACGCCGATGCGGGCACAGAAATCTCTATCGGGAGCGAAGCACGAAGGGTCGCGCATGGCCAAAGAGGCCGGCAGCGCGCTGGCTGATTTGGAGCGGCGGCAATGCAGCGCATGTACGATAAATGCCAGCGGGTTCAGGTGAACGGATGACCAAAAACTTCAACGCGCACGTAGTTATCTTTTCACTCGCGGGCGTTCTTGCTCTGGCGACCGCGAGCGAATGTCATTCGATCACGCATCTTCCATCTTTGTTGTATGGGGCGGTGCTTTGGGGATGGTGGGCTTTGATTGCCAGCAGCTTGTGGAGGGTGGGACAGAAGATCAATTGTGTGCCGAGCCTTTCCCTTCAGTCGATCTCCATTCACGTGTTGGTGGGGCTTGCGCTTGCCGTCGTGCATCTGCTGCTCCTGGGCAGCCTGGGATTTACCGATGCCGCATGGCGTGGGACGGGTAGTGCGCTGAGTGTTTGGACGAGCTTGCTCAATATCAATCGGCTGGGCACGGAATTGTTGCTCTATGGTTTCCTTTTTGGGATCACGGGAGTAATCCAGTCACAGATCCGCGCGCAACGCGAGGCTATGCAGTCGCTCTCGCTGCAGAGGCAACTCTCGGCTGCGCATCTGCAAGCTTTGCAGATGCAACTGGAGCCGCATTTCCTCTTCAATACCTTGAACGCGATCACTACGCTGGTCGAGTTGGGCAGGCAAAAGGCGGCGTCTGAGATGCTCAGCCATCTCAATTCCATCCTGAAGAGTACGTTGGCCAGTAGGACCCCGGAAAAAGTTCCTTTGTCGCAGGAGTTGGAGTTAGTCGGGAACTATCTTGCGATCGAACAGGTGCGTTTTGCGGACCGGCTGCGCATCGAGATCAATGTAGACCCGGCTGCGGTGGATGGTCTGGTCCCTTGCTTTCTGCTGCAACCGATTGTGGAGAATGCGATCCGGCATGGGATTGCCCATTGCGAGAGCGAGGGGTTGGTGGAGGCCTCGGCGATTCGCGATGGGGATGAGTTGCACGTGCGCGTGCGGGATACTGGGCCGGGGCTGGTTTACACGCAACAGCGCGGGCATGGCATCGGGCTTAGCAATACACGGGAGCGACTCGCCCATTTTTACCAGGACGGTTACAAAATGTGGGCGCATCCACTCAGTACTGGTGGGTTTGAGGTCGCGATCACTATCCCGTACGAACGGGGCGCATGAGATTGAGAGCTCTGATTGCGGATGACGAGCCGTTGGCGCGCGAGCGGCTGCGCTTTTTGTTGTCTGCGGAGCAAGAGGTAGAGGTGGCCGGCGAATGCCGCAACGGACGAGAGGTCATTGCGGCGTTGAAAGAGAGCCGGTTCGATGTGCTGTTTCTTGATATACAAATGCCGGGAAAAGATGGATTCGATGTGATTGACCAGGTCGGACCGGCGCAGATGCCGGTTACGGTATTTGTCACCGCGCACAATGAGTATGCGGTGCAGGCTTTTGAGGTCGACGCGTTGGATTATTTGACCAAGCCTGTCGAGCCGGAGCGACTGCGAGCGACGCTGGTTCGGGTGAAGGAGAGGATTGCTTCGCAGGCGGCGTTGATGACCCAGGAGCAAATGAAGTCGGTGCTCCAGAAGCTGACGCCGCGGCAGGAGTTTCCCCGGCGGTTGCTGGTTCATAACGGATCGCGGGATTGCTTCGTCAATGTCCATGAGATCGATTGGATCGAGGCGGCGGATTATTATGCTTGCCTGCATGTCGGTGGGAAGTCTTTTATGTTGCGGGAGACGATTAAGCAACTGTCGGAGACTTTGGACCCTGGGAAGTTCGTGCGGATACATCGTTCGGTCATTGTGAATGTTGACCAGGTGAGTGAGATTTTCCGCGAGGGACAGAGTGAGGGGTCGGTGGTGCTCAAGGGTGGGCAGCGGCTTCGGATGAGCAAGGCTGGTTGGCAAGGGTTGGTTTCGGTTAGCCGCCGGTAGGATGGGGCCTTGACATCCGGATCGTTACCTTTGCTCCCACGATCATATTGAGTTAGTAAACGTCCCGTCCCTCCTCAGGTCAAAGAAGAACATAGGGTGGGGCCGATTAGGGTCATTTCCGGTCTGACAACAAATCCCTGACCGCGAATCGCCAGACGTTGTAGGCCCCAGTCTTGGCGGTTGGCTGCACCCGCTGGGTCCCTAAGAGGCCTCCAACGGCATCTCTCTGTCCCGCATCTCACCAGCTGGCGGGAACTATCGCCGTCGACGGAGCGTAACTAAAAAGAGGGAAGCAAGTCTTCGAGCTCTGGGAAGAGAGGCACAACATCCAAACCGTTCGTCAGGACCTTATTTACGCCCTGCGCCAGTTGCGGCTGTCGCCTGTATTTACGCTGACTGCTTTACTGACGCTGGCCATTGGCATTGGCGCAACCACAGCGATTTTTTCGCTCATCAATACGGTCATGCTGCAGACCTTGCCTGTGAACGATCCGGGCAGCCTCTATCGCATCGGCACGGGTGACGACTGCTGCATCGAGGGCGGCCCGCAGGACCATTGGGGCATGTTCTCTTATGCCTTCTATCAGCAAATCGAAAAGAACACCCCGGAGTTCGAACAGCTGACCGCATTTCAGGCGGGCGGCATGGTGCTGAGCGTGCGCCGCGCTGAGGCGGATCGCCTCGCCAAACCGCTGCGTGGCGAGTATGTCAGCGGGAATTACTTCTCTACCCTCGGCGTCGGCGCGTCGGCAGGGCGAACGCTTGTGCCCTCCGACGACCAAGACGGCGCAGCTCCGGCGGCGGTGATGAGCTATCGCACCTGGCAGCAGCAGTACGGATCGGACCCCGGCGTGGTGGGCTCGGTGTTCATTATGGATGGGCGTCCGATCACGATCGTAGGTATCGGACCGCGGGGATTTTTTGGCGAGACGCTGCGCAGCGATCCGCCCGACTTGTGGGTACCGCTGCACCAGGAGCCCGTGCTGGTTGCCGGCAATGCCCTGCTGCGCCGGAGCTCTTCCGCGTGGCTGCGCGTGATCGGCCGGGCGAAGCCTGGCGCCGCGCTGGCGCCGGTTGCGCCGCGGTTAACGGCGCTGCTCCGCAATTGGCTGGTCACTGACAGCGGCATGCCTTCGGAGTGGTTAGGCGACCTGAAAGCGACGCTGAGCAAGCAACAGATCGGCATCGTGTCCGCGGCCATTGGCGTGGGCGAGATGAAGAGCGATTACGCCGACAGTCTTCACATCCTGCTGACCGTGTGCCTGCTGGTCCTACTCATTGCGTGCGCCAACATAGCCAACCTGCTGCTGGCTCGGGGCGCGGCGCGGCGGTCACAAACCTCGGTGCGGCTCGCGCTGGGAGCATCGCGTACGCGGCTGATGCGGCAGGCGCTCACCGAGAGCCTGTTGCTGGCGGTGCTGGGCGGCTTGGCCGGGCTTACCGTAGCCTTTGCGGGTGTAAAGATGATCGTGGCCATCGCTTTCCGCCACGCGCACTATGTGCCCATCTCCGCCACGCCGTCGTTGCCGGTGCTCGGGTTTGCCTTTCTTCTGTCTCTGCTGACCGGTGCACTGTTTGGCATGGCCCCGGCATGGCTGGCGACTCGCGCCGATCCGGCCGAGGCGCTCCGCGGAGCCAATCGCAGCACAAAGGATCATGCATCCTGGTCGCAGAAGTCGCTGGTCATCGTGCAGGCCACGTTGTCGGTAGTGCTGCTGGTGGGCGCCGGCCTGCTGACGCGAAGCTTGATCAATCTGCAGCATCAAGACTTCGGCTACGTGTTGGATCATCGCGTGACCCTGAGCATCAACGCGCCGTTTGCCTCGTATCCGCAACCCAAACTGGATGCGGAATATCGCGAGCTCCAGTACCGGCTGCAGGCGATTCCAGGCGTTCAACGCGCGGCGCTGGCGCTGTTCACGCCGCTGAATGGCAACTGGGGCGAAATCGTGATCCGCCAGGGCCACGGGATGCCGAACATGAACGAGCCTGTAGGGTCGTCATGGGATCATGTCAGCGCGGGTTATCTCGAAACACTGGGACAGCGCATTCTTCGTGGACGATCCTTGAGCGAGGATGACACGGCCTCGGCGCAGAAAGTAGCGGTCGTGGACGAAACGTTTGTGAAGCGGTTCTTCAAGCCCGGTGAAGATCCTGTAGGGCAGTTCTTCGGGTTGGACCTGCCGCAGTACGGCAGCACGTACAAAATTGTCGGAGTGGTGGCGAAGGCGAAGTATACAGATCCTGCAAACACAGACACAGACGGGCCGCGCCCGCTCTTCTTTGTGCCGCTGGCGCAGCGGGTCCATTACCCGGATCCCATGATGCAGTGGGTAGATGATCTCACTCACATGGCTGGCGACGCGGTGCTCGAGATCCATGGCAGCCTGGAGCAATTGGAGCCGCAGATCCGTAAGACGCTGAGCGATGTGGATCCCAACATCACGCTGCTCAGCATACAGCCCTTGGCCGATCAGGTGGACGCCCGCTTCGATCAACAGCGAGTCGTGGCGCAGATGGCGGGATTATTCGGGGTACTGGCGTTGATCCTGGCGGCGGTGGGTCTTTACGGCGTAACGGCCTACGGCGTGGAGCGGCGGACCAGCGAAATCGGCGTGCGCATGGCGCTGGGCGCGAACCGGTCAAGCATAACCCGGCTGGTGCTGCGCGGCGCGTTCCTGCAGATCGTGATCGGGCTGCTGATTGGCATCCCGGCCTCGATCGGTTGCGCTCATCTGATCGCGGCCCACCTCTATCAGGTGAAGGGCTGGGATCCCGTCGTTCTTGGTGGATCGATCGTCATGCTCGCAGTGTGCGCCCTTGTGGCAAGCATTCTTCCCGCACGGCGCGCGGCTTCGGTGAATCCAGTACAGGCGCTGCGGACCGAGTGACGCATTTCACGCGTTTCCAGGCCCTTTTCGGGGACGGGCGGAATTTTTCCTAATGAGTGGGCGCGCACACGTGCGCTGACCCGAGAAAGGGGGTTCTATCTCTGAATGCTTCGCAAGCGCTTTGCAATTTTCAACGACGGTCAGGGCCTCGCTATCATTAGGGGAAATTCCGGTCACGGTAGGGACAGCTATCGCTAGCTGCCCCCCGTACAGATCCGTGCGAGCGGCACTACCGCACACGGCTCCTACCTCGGATGAGTGGCGTCAAAACGTGCGCTGGGAAAAGGATGCAGGATGCGAGGACGGGGTATCCATCGTTCGAAGGTCGGACGAATGCGGACCCAACTCGGTCGGCTGCGCTGACTGCGGCGACCAAGCATCGACCGCCACAGATCGCACAACCGATCACGGAACCGCCATAACGCCCGCTGGTTTTCTGGAACCGCATGGTATCGGTAATAGCCACTGACCACACGTTTCAGCCACGCGCCCACCGCGTTGACCGGCTCATGCATCCGCTGACGTAGCTTCGCTTTAATGGAATGAAGCGTCGCGCGCATCCGCTTGGGCACAGTCCTACGCCGAGTAACGAAGTGGCCATTGGAGGTCGTCGCACAGTAGTGCGTGAACCCAAGAAACGTGAACGTCTCCGGCTTGCCTTCCCCACGCTGTTGCCGATTGACCTGCGCGAACCGACCGAACTCGATCAATCGCGTCTTCTCCGGATGGAGTTCCAACGCAAAATTCGCCAGCCGTTTCTGAAACTCACTCAGGAACCGCTCAGCGTCTTCGCGCCGCTCAAAGCCGACCACCAGATCGTCAGCGTAGCGGACAACCACCATCTCTCCGTTCGCCGCCTTCCGGCGCCATGCCTCAACCCAAAGGTCGAACACATAGTGCAGATACACGTTTGCCAAAAGCGGTGAGATCACCGCCCCCTGCGGCGTGCCTGCCGTCGTCTCTGACCACTTACCTTCTTCCGTCACACCAGCCTTCAGCCACTTACGTATTAGCCGAAGAATGCGTGTGTCGGCCACGCGATGCTCGACGAACTTCATCATCCATTCGTGGCTTAAGTTATCGAAGAATCCACGAATGTCCGCATCGAGTATCCAGTTCACTCGCTTCCGTTCGATGCCCACGTTCAGCGCATCAAGTGCCTGATGAGGACTGCGTCCCGGACGAAACCCATACGAAAAGCCCCGAAAGTCCATCTCGTATATCTGGTTGAGAATGGTGACCACCGCCTGCTGGACAATCTTGTCCTCCAGCGACGCGATGCCCAACGGCCGTTGCCGGCCATCGGCCTTCGGTATGTACACTCTTCGCGAGGCCTGGGCCCGATACGCTCCACGGTGAACTCGGTCATGGAGTTCGGCGAGCCGATCCTCCAGACCTTGCTCATACTGCTGCCAACTCACTCCGTCTACTCCGGGCGCTGCGCTGCGCTGTAAGGCGAAGTAGCTCTCCCGGCAGTAAGTCGATCGTGAGATGGTGCAGCAAAGCGGTGAACCGCCCCTGCTTACTTGACCGCGCCTTCTGGCGCACGCCGCCTAACCCCTGGGACACACGTACTCCGCCCTGTGTCGGATGCGTGTGAGGCTGGGCGTCGTTCTCCTTGGTCTGCGCCCTTCCCTCCGCTGGCTCCGCGGAAGTCTTACCTTCTCTGTTCGTCAGCTTCATCGGTGTCGGGTCGGAGGTGGCGCATCGGGTTTCCCAGATGCTGGCCACCGTCCGCCGCTCAAACCGTGCATGCAGTTTTCCCGCACACGGCTTTCACGAAGACTCACTCTTCCGGGACGCAATCGAAGGTATTAACTGAACCAGGTTTACCAGCCCATACTCACCGTACAGCTTGCTCTCAGGGAGTTGTCTCCAACCCCTGTTACGCCAGCGCTTACAACGGTGCGACCGGATGCGATGCAGTATCCAGCCGTTGAGTCTGTTGAAAAGCGTTCGGACGTGGGCGCGTTTGTAGTAGTTGCCCCAGCCCCTTATTACAGGGTTGAGATTCGCGATCAGTTCCGAGGTCGTCAGAGGAATACGCCGCTTGGTCCGCTCACGCACCTGATCCATAAAGCGACGGATCGATTTTCCCTTTGGGTACGCATATAAATCCCCTTCCCGTACCCCGCTTTGGATCTTGTGGGGCAGCAGCCTGAGTCGCCGCTTGCCTCGCTTGATCTTATAGCCAAGAAACTCGAACCCTTGTCGAACGTGCACCACCCGCGTCTTTTGCGGATGCAGGTCTACGCCCAACTGCTCCAGTATCTGACGCGCTGCAACTATTGCCGCGCGCGCCTCTGCCGCGGACTGACAGGTGACAACCCAGTCATCCGCGTACCTCGTTACCTGATACCCCTTGCGACGCATTTCCCGATCAAACGGCGTCAGGAGTACGTTACTTAGAACGGGTGAAACCACCCCGCCCTGCGGGGTCCCTCGCTCGGTGGGATAGAGTCGCCCTTTGCCATAACTTCCGGCCTTCAGCATCGCCTCTATCAGACGCAACACTCGACCATCGGCTATTCGTTGGGCAACCAGCGTTAACAGCTTCTCGTGTGCAACAGACCCGAAAAAATCCTTCAAGTCCGCATCTACGATCCACTCTCGTCCGCTCTGTATTTCTTTCCACACCTTGCGCATGGCGTCCTGTGTTGATCGCCCTCGCCGATATCCGAAGTTGGCTTCATCGAAAATCAGCTCGAAGATAGGCTCCAACCGATTGAGCAGCGCCTGTTGGCACACACGGTCATAGATCGTGGGTATTCCTAACTTGCGATACTCTCCTGGCTTGCCCACTTTCGGGATTTGCACCTGCCGCACCGGGCGGGGTTGATAGACATCTTCCTGAAGCTCCCTGTGCAACCGATCCAGTTGCTGATCCAGCTGCGCTGAGAACTCCTCCAGCGTCTGTCCATCGACTCCCCCACTGCCCCGGTTAGCCTGCACCTTTTCCCAGGCCATCTCCAGGTTCTTCCGCTTGTATACCTTGTCGATTAATGAATGGACCTTCTTTGCACCCGTCGGGTTGATCCAGTCAGACAGTCTCCTCGGTCGGAAATGTACGGGTATTTCACTCAAGGAACTGATCCACCTTTCCGTCCTTACTCACTGCCGTCCTCTCTCTTCCCAACCGCCTTCGCCGGCTGCCTTCCCCGACCCACTTCCGTCGCCGGTTACCCGGACACATGGCTTTCACCATGCTTCTGGTACTTTTCAGCCGTCCGACTACTGACAGCGCTTCGCTCGCCATTTCGCTCTCGCTTATAGGTCTGCTTACTCCGGTGCCACCCAGAGACGCTGCCAGTCCTCCTGAGGTCACGCATCGTTCTTCCGTATCGTGCCGTCCGCAAACACCTTGGTGCGGTGGGTGAATGAGAACGCCTTCGCCCCCATAGTGCGGGCTCGACCTTGCCCCACCTTTGGCCGACCGGTTCATCATCGGGGTGGCCCCCGTCGATTACGGCCCGATACTTCTCCGCATACCCTTCGGATTCCACCTCACGATGGACACCCTGTCCTCCGGAGTGCTGCAAAGAGTGGCTTCAGGTTCACCTTGGCTGTCTCCAGCTTTCGCCTTCGTGCCCGTGTAGGCTTCTCCATACCTTCTCTCTTCTCCGGCCAGCGAGACGTTAACCCCGCTTTTGGATACAGCGCCCCTCATCTGAGCGCCGGAGGGACTTCAACCCTCCTGAACAATGCGCTGCTCAGCGCACACTATGGCGCAGTCCGACTCCTCCAAAACGTACATGTCCGGATGACGGGTCTTTCACCTTCCCGGACCGGTCTGCTCGCGCAGACGCTCTGGAGGTCTCCCGGTTCTCGTGCACACTGTGTGCTGACGTGCCTGGACTCTTCGACTACGCCGAGCCCAGCGGCCACTCGCGATCGAACGCGGCCGCCGATGTTGCCTTCCCACCGACAGAAAGGGGTCGGCACTCGGTTGCATGTTTTCGGAGCTCAATGATCCCGCCCGCCAGCCCTCTGTCTACGCTTCGCTATGATCCCTCGCGGAACCACAGGCAAGACTCGAGGCCAGAATGGAGTCGCTTCTCCTTTTCCGTAGGGCTCTTTCATCCCCTACAATGTGCCGGTTTATCCCGGCGCTCTCCGTCCCCTGAAAGGGCTTAAGAAACGTTATCTCCGACACACTCCTGAACTGCGCGATTTTTGATTCGTTGTGAGTTTGTAGCCCAGAAATGCACGAAGGGGCGATGCGCAAGGTCTGAGGTTCCCCGCCACTTCACGCAGAGTGGCCTAGGATTTGAGACGTTCTCAACGGACGATGATCGAGAAGGCTCAGTTCTCTTGTTCTCTCTGTTCTAGTCCTGACGGGAAATCGCGCAGTCCAGGAGTGTGTCGGAGATAGATTTTTCACCGTTTAGAATCAATAACTTACAAAAACTATGGTTTTAGGTAAGCTATTGATAATAGGTAACTTATACGATTACAAATTCTTATTCCCGACACACTCCCAGGCTGTCCCCTTTTCCCCCGGAGCGAGAACCAGGGGGCATTTTCCTTTGGTGCTTAGTCGATCATTGTGCTTGGTCGAGCTCGCTCGTCCAGCCTTTGCAGGTGCGCGGCTTTTCCGATGGTGGTTGGTTCGTTGGTTCGTCCCTGAAACTCTCAGCTCTAACGTACAACGGCAGCAAGTTTTACCCGAGCTACTGAGCGGATTCAGTTGCGCGGGGCGTTCGTAATGAGATCGTCCTCCGCTACACTCTGTGCCGCCGTTATCGTTGCCATTCCCTCGCATGAAATCTCGCACTGAAAGGTCATCGCCGGAAAAAACCACCGCGTGTTCAATATCCGTCTATCGAGTACAACGCCGGGCGTGGTCACCGAAATTCCTTCCGTACCCTTATCTACGCTCGGCTGCATGAGTTTCCCGATTAGCCTTGTTTCGCCTGGATAAATTACATCATCGATACCGCCGCGAAACACAAACCATTTAGGCTCAGAAGCGCGTCTGGGCAGTCCGAAAACCCCGTTCCCGTCGATTCCAAGATCGTCAACCCTCAGACCTTGCGCACGGTCGAAACGAACGCCGGGAAATCTGGCGATGCCCCGTCCAGTATTCTCGATTCCAATGACGAACCGTCTGAGTGGAGTCCGCTCGGCGTAATCAA
The DNA here is from genome assembly GCA_963830325.1 of uncultured Acidobacteriaceae bacterium. Taxonomy (GTDB): domain Bacteria; phylum Acidobacteriota; class Terriglobia; order Terriglobales; family Acidobacteriaceae; genus PALSA-350. Next base: position 97,583 of record CAWHMV010000011.1, on the reverse strand, counting down.
CCGCAGTGATTTCTCGCGGCTCCAGAAACAAGGCGAGTTTCGGATGTGGGCGAACACCGAACATGTCCTCGATTTGCCAATAATCCATCGGCAGCGTTGCGGACCCGATCCGCTGGTAAAACTTCCAGTCCTTTCGCGAGCGTCTCGGTGGTCCGTCTGATTTGGGTACATGGACAACGACGAACCCCGCCTTTGAGCCCGGGGACTCGTTAATCTCCTCAGCCTGTATGCCGACAATTCCCGGTTCGACCAAATTACTGATGAGACCCAGCACTCTGGATTTGACCAGACTCGTGTTTGCCATCGGAGCAGCCCCAGTGACTACGTCCGGTTCATCCTTCGGTTTCGGCTCAGCCTTCATACCGATGACCAAGACCCCGCCTTCCGCATTCGTCAATCCGCATGCTGCCTTCGCCAGCATCTTCTGAGCATCATCGTCTCTTGCGGGCCATTCCTTGCAGTCGAAGTGAGAATCCTCCGACGTTCCGATCAAGGCAAGGATCGCCGCAGCGTTCTGAAGCTCGTTGTATAGCTCTTCCGCACGTCCTGCCATAAAAGATCAACTCCTAAACTCCCACGTTGCCACCACCAGGGCTTCGGGGTACCGCGTCATGTGTACTCAGAATTCCGCATCGTCAATGATGGATCGGGCGAATCCCATTGGCGCACCCTTCGCACCTGGCTTGGCTACGAAGTCGAGATACTGCTGACCTCCTGCCATCACGCCGAGCACCACCATAGCTTCGTCATTGATGTGATTTACTAGAAATTCTGTGTAGGCTTGTTCGTGGCCAGGGAAGAGCTTACGCAGAACGTGAAATACTACGGGAACGCCAACGGGAACGTTAGCCATATTCTCACCGTAGGTACGGAGCGCGGCGTCGATGAAACCGTAAATGTAGCCGATGGCTTTTCGATTGATTTTGCCCTCCACGATTTCGATCCGTGTAACTTCTTCTGGTTGAACCGGGGCAAAGTGAGTTGTCGCCCGCATTTGCATGCTCAGCATCTCTGCGAGTAGGTCAGCAAGGGCACCTTTTTTATCGTCGGTCAGCTTCGATTGGGTGTCGCTCATTTTATTGTGTCTGCCGGTGTCCGATGGAAGCATAGCAGAACTCAGGTGCGGCACCCCGAATATCGACTACTTGTGATCGCTTATGACCCAGACTTGGCCTGCCGCATCACAGCCACCCGATACTGGCATGACTGCGCTACCCGCAGGTAGGTTTCTTACCTGTTCCACAGTTGCAGAAGGAAAGGTCCATTTTGTGCTGGGATGTGCCTTACACCATGACATCTCATTGTCGATGGCTTCACTGTTCGGGATGATCAGTGTATCGCCTGCCTTGATAGGTTTAGCGATAGCAGCGAAAGGGTCAGCATCAGTGGTCGTAGTGGCTGTCCCCTCTGGGCGCATGTCCTTGTGTTCCTGATGGCGCATGCCAGCATAGAACGAACCAACGGACAGACCGGCAACCACCGTCACTACCAGCACTGCCTTAACGTTTACTTCGAATGAGATTCTCATGCAGGTTGCCCTGAATTGGGCTCTGGTCACCCTTCGTCGAATTTCAGGCTAGAACGAATGAAAGTATGTCCTGACAATAGTTCCTGCGCTCCGGTGAATAGTTGGCGATCTGTGCTTCAACGAGGGATCGGTATTCTTGGCATTGAAGTCGAGTCTTCTCTGCGAAAGTAGGACCTTCGTCAAGAGATACCGATAAGAAATAATCCCATCTATTGCGTTCCTCATCTTCACATGCGGTCATCCGTTTCTGTAGAGCGTACTGATCAATGCGGTCTTTTCCGCACACACAGGTTGCTACACGTTTTGACCTCGAGAACGCATCAGACTCTGATGGAACGTCAGGTATATACCCGCGCACTGCTTGTAGTAATTGATCTGCCGTATGGAACTTTTTGTCTTGCGAATATTGGATATAGTGTTGAAGTTCGTGCGCGAGAGTGATGATGAGACTTTCTCTGGGTTCACATGTACTTCCGTGCATGTAAATGAGGCTGGTGTAAATCTTCTTTTTCTGGAGATTCTCGTCATTAAGCTGCTTGACAGCGGGCGGAATAGGCGGATCACCGGACTGAAGGGCTCTACCGAAATCCCATACAAACCCGCCTCGATTAGCTTTCGAGGCTCCTGTCTTGAGGGGTTCGAAATCGAATTCGTCCAGAAAGCACAACAAATCTTCAGCCGAACCCAGGTCAAAGTGAGACAGAACCTGAGTACAAGCCGATTCTCGATTGGCTTTGATGGCGGGGTCACTTTGCTGAACAATTGGTCTAAACATGGCTTAGAGTATGCGCCTAGCGGCAGTCCCTTGATGTACCGCCGAGGGCATGATACCCCTTCTACGAGTTTCGCTACGAGTTTCGGCGACAGCATACCTATTACCCGCGATTCTCGTTTGTAATGGGAATAGGTATCGGGAAGATAAAGGGACAGCATACCTATTGCAGCAATTCTGTGGGGGTCCCGGTAACTTCCGTATCTTCGTTCGAGGTCGAGAGAAACCAGCAGCACTCCCATAGGTTTCGGTACGTCCAATGTGATCCGGTTGATCACGGGACGTTTGAATAGGGGTTCACGTTCCGCTTCGCTTCACTGGCATATCTTGCGCGTACCGGCCGGAGGGATTGATACAATCCGTCCCATGCCAGAGTGCCTTTTCTGCGAACGACCTGCCGGGAGCAAAGAGCACGTTTTCCCTCAGTGGATTCTAAAACGTAAAAAGATGAGATTCTCCAAGCTGGAGTTATGGAAAAAGCCTGGGATCATCTATAGGGGAGACCAGTTCACAACGAGGGTGGTCTGCGGGACGTGCAACAACGGATGGATGGCCGATCTTGAATCCGAGGCTATTCCGGTTCTTTCGCCGATGTTCGATGGAAAGCATGTCCAACTGAGCGAGGATCAACAAAGGCTCCTATCAGTCTGGGTAACGAAGATGGCGCTCATTCAGGAATCGACGAAGGGCCGTGGCGCAGTCCAGCGTTTCTATACAAACGAAGAGACACGCAGGTTCAGAACTGACCGTCTCATCCCCGCGATAACCAAAATATGGATTGGCCGTATCGATATCGCCGATCGGCGCAATATCGGAGCAACGGAAATCAAAAGGGCAAGCCAGAACGGTTATGACGAAATCAGGGCAACTACCCTATTCAATGAACATTTCGTCTCCCAGATCGTCACCCAAAGGAGTAAAAGCGGGATTGAGACAGAGCCTAAGCCCGGCGACTGGGAATATGTGCTTATGAGCGTTTGGCCAATTCAGAGCCCGGTTGTTTTGTGGCCTCCCCCGCACTCTTTCACCAAGGATGGAAGCACCGCAGTTGGCTATCTTGGTGGCCGGTGGCTTCTGGGAAAGAATTAGTAATGAGTTGTTAAGACCGTCGCAGATGGAAGTAAAAATGTCATTGCTAATCGACAGGCATGATCCCAACGGGACTCGGTTCGGGGCTCGCGGACAGTGAAGCCTTACACGATAGCGCCGACACGATTCGAACTGGCTCGCGAGCCACATCGAGGACTTCGAAAAACTACTCGTATCTCAGTGCGATCATCGGGTCGACACGCATTGCCCGCCGCGCGGGGATATAACAGGCCGCAAACGCCACACCTGTGAGCACCAGGGTGACGCCAACAAATGTAAGAGGATCGGTGGGCATTACGCCATAGAGCAAACCTGCCATCAGGTGCGACACGATCACTGATCCCACCAGTCCCAGCGCGGCGCCCGCCATCGCCAGTCCCAGCCCCTGACGCAGAACCATCTGCAGGATCGTCCCCCGCCGCGCCCCCAGCGCCAGGCGAATGCCGATCTCCTGCGTGCGCTCGCTCACGATATAGGAAATCACCCCATAAATTCCCAGCGCCGCCAGCAGCAACGCCGTCGCTGCAAAGCAAGCCACCATCTCCATCGAGAATCGCCGCTCTGCTAAAGATGTAGACACTGCGTCATCGAGCGTCTGCGCACCGTAAACAGGCAATTCCGGGTCCACCGACTGCACCATCGCCCGCACCTCTTCCGGGATCGCGCTCGCATTCAGGCCTCCACGCAGAAAGATGGCCAGCTCCTTGGGCGTCTCCTGGTACAGGCTCAGATAGATTTGCGGAACGCTCGCGTTCGCCAGCGACTCGGTTCGAGCATCCGCGATCACCCCGACGATCGTGATCCAGGTCTTGCTCGGAGGGAGGCCAACCCCAGCCCTCCCACGGCCAAGCCTCAGCCGCTTCCCAAGCGGATCCTCGCCCCGCCAGTAAGTCCGCGCCATCGCCTGGTTGATCACGGCGACCAGCGGCGCATGCTCGTCGTCGCCGTCGTTGAACAGACGGCCCCGCAGCACCGGAATCTCCAGCAAATGAAAATATTCCGGCGTAACCTCCGACCGCTCCACCAAAGGCGGCTGCTTGCTCTGTGTCTGGCGTCCTTCCACGATCAGCGCGCTCCGGTTGCCGTCGTGGTGCAGCGGAATCGACGGCTCCGATCCCAGCGCCGCCTCCCGCACTCCCGGCAGCAATCGGCTGCGCCGCAGCAATTCACGCGCAAACACTGCCTCCTGAGCAGCCGTTCCGTAAATGTCCGTCTTCGGATCGTTGGGGCTCGGCAGCCACGACTGAACCGACATCACATGCTGCGGATTGAATCCCAGCGGCGCCTTGTACAAATCCCAAAAACTGCGCAGCAGCAGGCCCGCGGCCACCATCAGCACCAGCGACAGCGCAAACTCCGTCACCACCAGCACGCGCCGCGTGCGCGTCTGCTCCGTGGAACCCTTCGACCCACGCCCTTCCACCCTCAGCGTACTTGCCAGATTCAACCGCCCTGCCTGCCTCGCGGGCGCCAGCCCGAAAATTACCCCGGCTGCGATCGAAGCCGCCAGCGCGAACAGCATCACGGTCCAGTTGATCGACAGGTCGTTCAGCCGAGGCAGGCTCTCCGGAATCAGCCGCAGCAAGAATCCCTTCATGCAGAACAGAATCACCAACCCCGCCACTCCGCCCAGCAGCGAAAGCAGCAGGCTCTCCGTCAGCAATTGCCGCACCAGCCGTTTGCGTGCCGCTCCCAGCGCCTGGCGCACCGCCATCTCCCGTGATCGCGCGCTGGCCCGCGCCAGCAGCAGATTCGCTACATTCACGCAGCCGATCAGTAGCACCAGCGCCACTGCGCCCAACAGCAGGATCAGCGACTGCCGAACGTTGCCCACCACGTTTTCCTTCAAAGGCACCAACCGCACCGTCCACTTGCTGTCGGCCGGATAATCGCCCGGAAATTGCTTCCGCAACGAAGCAACCAACGCGTCCAGCTGGCTCTGCGCCGCTGCAACCGTCAGCCCCGGCTTCAGGCGCCCGACCGTTTCCAGGGGCAACCGCAAACTGCGGTTCGGGGCCTGAGCCGGATCCTCCTCAAAACCCAACGCCGCCCACTGTTCCGTATTCCTCTCGCCCACGGTTCGCCCCGGGTCGCGAAAACCCGGCGGCATCACCCCGATCACTCGATACAAATCGTTGTCCCCCCGCAAACTTCTTCCCACAATGTGCGGATCGCTCCCGAAAGCCCGCTTCCACAACCCGTCACTGATCACCACATCCAGCGTGAACCCCGGCCTTTGATCCTGAGGATCGAACGTGTGCCCCAGCTCCGGTTTCACCCCCAGCATCGCAAAATACCCCGGCGACACCCCCTCATACTGCATCCGCGATGGCTGCGATACACCCGTCAGGTTCGCCGACCCGAAAATCTGCAGCACAACATACTGAAAAATTCCCGAACGCTGCAGATCCTTCCACTCCGGAATCGAGATGCCCGCGTCCGTAGCGCCCGCACCAGGCAGATCGTCCTCGATGCGTACCAGTTCCTCCGGGTGCGGATAGGGCAGCGGATGCAGCAGCGTGGCGTCGACCAGGCTGAAAATCGCCGTCGTCGCTCCGATGCCCAGCGCCATCGTCAGAATCGCAATCGCGGAGAAGCCCGGCGATTTGGCAAACATGCGCAGCGCGTAGCGCAGATCCTGAATCAGGTTTTCAAAGAACGGCAGGCTCTGCTCCGCGTGGTAATCCTCTCTCACTGTCCCCACCCCCCCGAACTTCAGCACGGCCTGCCGCCGTGCCTCTTCCACATTCATCCCCGCGCGCAGATTCTCCTCCGTCTGCCGCGCCAGATGCTCCTCCATCTCTTCCCGCAGCCGTTGATCGTCTCGCCGCCCGGTGGCAAAGTTCTTGAGCCGCGCCAGAAACCTTCTCAGGAATCTCATGTCAAATCCTCCGCCTTCACCTCGAAGAATCGTGCGATGATCGCCGCCGTTTGCTCCCAGTCCCGGGTCTCGGTCTCGAGCAGCTTTCGTCCCGACCGTGTCAGGCGATAGAAACGCGCCCGGCGGTTGTTCTCCGAGGCGCCCCAATCAGACGAAATCGCGCCCTCCTGCTCCAGCTTCAGCAGCACGGGATAGAGGGTACCCTGGTTCACGGCCAATATATCTCCGCTGATCTGCTCGATGCGCCTGGCGATTCCATAGCCGTGCAGCGGACCGAGCACATCGAGCGTCTTGAGGGCCATCAGCGCCAGCGTTCCCTGCAGAACATCCGTTTTTTCAGTCCTAGAGTCGCTCTTTGGGTTTCCCACAGGAATCATCATGTCACACTTCCTTTTGGAAAACAACAGGTAGTGATTCGGGGAAAAAGGGGGGCCGCCGGAACTGCGTGATTTTCTGCCAGGGACTAGATAGAGAGAACGAGAGAATTGAGCCTTCTCGATCATCGTCCGTTGAAGTTTCGTGGTCATCACCAAATTTCCAATCGAGCAGCGCGAGCGCGTCGTTGTCGCGAGCAACGATCTGGAAGCACTCTCCTTGTCGGTAATGCCTCGACACGATACCTATTCCCCTCGGATTTGGCTCGTGGTAAGTTGGTCTTGCATTGGGTATCATGTCGACCCATTTTGACCAAGGGTGGCGACCCTTTTCTACGGGTCGTTCATAGACGGTAACATTTTGAAACAGCGGCGTTGTAGCGGAGCGCAGTGAGGTCGCGGTGTTTGTGTTACGTCATCACACCCGTATGATTGCGAACCAGGATGGCTCGGTCTACTCCACGAGATGTTCGGCCGCATACGCAGTCTACCGGGAGGACCAATGGTAGAGACCTTCGAAGCATACCGAACTCGAGTCCTAAGCTATCTTGGCGATGAGGAGCCCATCGGTGTCCAACAAGCCACCCCATCGCAGCTCGATCGGCGTCTGCGCGATGTCGTGGCCGAGGAGTTGATCCGGCGTCCTGCACCTGAAAAGTGGTCAATCGCCGAGATCGTAGCGCACTTGGCGGACGCGGAGCTGGCGATGGGGTGGCGATTGCGAAACATGCTGGCGAATCCGGGCGTGGCCTTAACGTGGTGGGATCAGGCCGTATGGGCGGAGCGCTTGGGTTACGCGCAGCAAGATGCGAGCCTTTCGGCAGGGGTGTTTCGGGCGCTGCGCGAGAGCAACCTGCGACTGTTGGAGTCGGTCCCGCGCGCACGGTGGGTGGAGTGCTATGGGGTCCACGAGGTACGCGGACGGCAAACGGTCGAGGAGTTCGTCCGCTTGGAAGCGGCACACGACTTGAACCATCTTCGGCAGATCGACCGCATCTTGGGTGGGTGTATGTAGTGGTAGCCGTTTGGCTGCCAACGCCTCGGCGAGCGTGGGAAGGGTCTTGAACCGGAAGGCGGTGAGATCGCCGCCATCAACGGCTTCGCCCTCCGCATCGGCCAACGAGCAGCGCTCGTTCCCACGCCGGGCGCGAAGGTCTACGGGTTAGTATTCTCACTCACGCGGTCTGAACTGGGAGGGAATGGGGGGGGAATGGGGGACGGCCTGATCTGCGCGATTTTCCTCTATTCTCAACGCAAACAAATCAAGCAGGCCAGGCTGTCCCTCTTTTCTGTCTGCTCATGGGTAGTTTCGCGGACAGCCAGACCTAAAATATTGAAGGGGCATCCATGATAGGTAAGTGTCAAGGGGAATCTCCATTTCCCGTTGGCTTTTACCTATCATGGGTGTCCCTTCAAGGTTGGTCTCCTCAAGGTTCTGAACAAGAAGGAAGTGGGAATGACAACGATTACGCTTGAAGAGGCACGCCTGATTATTAAACGGTGGGCAGAGTCATCCGCTTTACTACTGGTCGCAACCTCTGAGCAGCCCGGGGATGTAATAGGACGTTTCTCAGTCGTCGAAACAACCGATGGTGGCGTCCTATTAAGGTCTGTGGGTGAGGACACGCAATTTTCGCTAGACCTATCTCACTATGAGACAACCTGTTCGTACTCTGAGCCTAGGGAGTACTCCGAAACGGAAGAATACAAAGGATGGATTTCTACACTATCGAACTCCGAGGAACTAACATCCTGTCTCGGGTTTTCCTTTTGTGTGCGCGTTACCGGACCACCACTTCTAGAGGATTTATGGGTGCCTGTGGGCAAAGTTGTATTGATAGAGCTCGCTAGATGATCCATAAAAACAAACCCACTCACTGAGTAGCCTAAAAATGACAGCAAACCCGTCGCCTGGTGTTGACTCGCTACCGAACATTTCTGGAAAGCCGGTGACGGACAGGACGTACCCCATGAACCTGTGTCTGAAGACTTTTTGAGCTCCGCGTGGGCGGCAATCATCTTCTTTTTCTCGCCTCGTGTAGCCGGATCCTCGCGGTCGCCAAGGGCCGCCACCATGGCTGCTGTGAAGATGCACAATATTAACTTTAGCTAATCCAGATTTCGACGAGAGTTAAGCCGGATCAAGGCAAACTGGAATTAAAAAAAATGGACGTCTCCGCGAAACTTCGTGTGCGGCGTTCCACGCAGGCTATGCGGTGTGCAGCTAGGGTTCTCATTGTGGCGCGTTTGGCTCGAGTCATCGCCGTAGATGTTCCGCACCACGTAACACAGCGTGGCAATGCGCGGAGATTTATCCTGGATTGCGATGCCGATCGCATGGCGTATCTCAATCTTTTACGCCGGAACATCGAACTCCATGGAGTCGGGTTGATCGGTTATTGCCTGATGTCGAATCACGTGCATCTGGTCGTCACTCCTCACAATAGGGAAGGTTTGGCATTGGCCCTGAGGCATGCACATGGGCGGTATGCTATCTATTGGAACGCGGTTCATCAGTCCAGCGGCCATGCCTGGCAGGGTCGCTATTACTCTTCCCCCTTGGATCGGGTGCATCTGTGGGAAGCGTTGCGCTATACGGAGTTAAACCCAGTGCGCGCCGGCTTGGCGAGCGAGGCGCACGCATGGAGGTGGTCCAGCGCCGCAGCGCACTGCGGACATCACGGTTCCCGTATCGTGGAAGTTTCGTGGACAGGCGGAGCCGGCACTTTGGGAAAACAGAACCACGCTGAGGTTCAAAGGTGGGTTGGCCTTGACTACGATCTTTTATCGTTTGTGATCTTCTCCACCGTGCTCCGACGACAAACCGGGAGTCTCTACGCCGAGCCGCACCGCAAGCGGAACCTGTTGCAGGCGCTTGAGGCGGCCGGATTTCGCAACGACGAATCCAGCTACAACTCCGAAGAGCACCTGCGAAGCCGCGAACGACCACCAGTCAATGTGTTCTGCGAAGTACGGATTCATAAGCCCGAGAATGCTGTGCAGCAAGCCGGTCCATGCAATTGGGGCAACGATGCCGCCGAGCAGGATCGGTCTTCGAGGCCAAATAGGAAGCAGTGCGCCGTAAAGAATGCCGACAAGGAGAGTGGTCGCGCCCTGGATGATATTGGCGGTGATGAACGCGCTCAGACGGAAATGGCTCATCTGCTCCATGGTGGGATTGGTCCACGCCCCCACGCCTGCGCCACCGAGCAAATTTACCACGTACCAAATGCTGTGGTGGCGGACGATGCCGTAGATCTCTGCCGGAATGACCATGGCCAGGCCGCCCGCGATGCCGCCTTTAATGCCGCTGGATATAGGAAACGTTTCGAGCGGCAGCTGCGCGCGGTGTGTCTCGCCCACTTCGATACGCGCGACGTTTTCATACACGGGCACAAACGAGAACAACTCTTTAGCCACCGGAACATCTTCATGTGCCTCGTGCGGCACCACATTGCGGAACCATCCCAGCGCAGAGATTACGAAAAGAAGAGCGCCGAGCCAGATGAGCCAAATAGTGGTGACCAGCGAAGTGCCGACCAGCGTCAACCCAAGCGCCATGAGAAAAGGCCATGGCGTGGGGGCAGGCAAACGGACCGTGCCCAGTTGTTTGTCGCCGTTTTGCGACTCAGCGGTTTTTCTATTGTGTGCTTCGTTCATCTGCCCACCACGTAAACAACGGTGAAGACGACGACCCAGACAGCGTCAACGAAATGCCAGTAGAGGGCCAGGGTCCTGACGCGATATGCATGCCGCGGGCCCACCGCGCCGGCGAACGCGAGCGCAAGTGTGAGGAGCATCATGATGAGGCCGATCACGACATGCGAAGCATGCAGACCCACCAGTGAGTAGTACGTCGTTCCAAACAAATTGGTACTGATCGTCAGCTGATCGCGCACAATGAGCTTGTGCCACTCTGTCGCTGTGCCGTAAAGGAAGGTTATGCCCAGCAAAATGGTGATCGACCACCAGAGCCGGAAGGCCGCCATCTTGCCATGATCGATGGCGCGCTCGGCGAGCCAGATGAAAAAGCTCGATGAGAGCAGGCACACGGTATAGAAAATGGGGACGTCAAGCACTTCTCTGGGCGTGGGCCCCTGCACGTCGCGACCAAGGTAATAGAGATACGCGACGACAAAGATTGTGAAGATGGAGGACTCCGCAGTAATGAGGCCTGCCATGGCGACCGTGCCGCGCGAGGGCAGGGTCCACGGGACCTGATGATTGCTGTGCTCCAGGGGAATGGTAGCCATGTTCTCCTCTTGGCGAATTACTCGAATGCGGAATCGGAATCTTCAGGATGTTTCAGGTCCCATAACGGCCGGCGGCTGGAAACTTCCGGGTCAATCGCGAAATTGTAAGCAGGCGGAGGCGAGGACGTGAGCCACTCCAGGGTCCACGCATCCCACGGGTCCCGACCTGCTTCTTTCCCGCGGAAGTAAGAATGCACGAGGTTATAGACAAAGATCAGTACGGCTATGGCTTGAATAAATCCACCCACCGAAATGATCTGATTCATCAAGGTCCATCCCCGATCCGGCTCGTAGGTATAGATCTGTCGCGGCATGCCAAGCAGGCCGGGAAAATGCATTACGTCAAAGGTTAAGTGAAAGCCGATAACCATCAACCAGAAATGCCATTTGCCCAGTCGATCGTCGAGCATGCGTCCGGTCATCTTGGGGTACCAATAATAGAGCGCTGCAAAGATCATGAACACGATGGCGCCCACCAACACGTAATGAAAATGAGCGACGACAAAATAGGAATTGTGTAGCTGCCAGTCCCATACAGAAACGGAAAGCATGACTCCCGTAAGGCCCGCAATCACAAATTGGAAGAGAAAAGCTATCGAGAATAGCATCGGTACTTCGAACCGGATCCTTCCGCCCCACATGGTGGCCAGCCAGTTGAATGTCTTGATGCCGGTGGGAATCGCGACCAGCATAGTGGAAAGCGTGAAGAAGGCATTGCCGTACGACGTCATGCCGAGGGTGAACATGTGGTGGGCCCAGACGCCAAGACTAATGAAACCAATGGCAACCGATGCCGCCACCATGGCCGGATAGCCGAAGATGGCTTTGCGCGAGAAGACTGGAATGATTTCGTTGGCAGCGGCGAAGGCGGGCAGAACAAGTACGTAAACCTCCGGGTGTCCGAAGATCCAGAAGAAGTGTGCCCAGAGGATCGCCGAACCTCCTGCCCGGGTATCGAAGAAATGTCCGCCCAGGTAACGGTCGATCATCAGCATGATCTGGCATGCGGTGAGTGGGCTGACTGCTACAAGAACGAGGAATGAGACGGTAGCGTAGAGCCAGGGCAGCAATGGAATCCTCGAAAGGGTCATTCCTTTGCATCGCATGCAGAACACCGTAGCGAGGATGTTGATTGCCGTGCCGATGCTGCCTACGCCGCTCAGGAGCAAAGATACTGTCCAATAGTCCATTGTGTGACCGGGCGAGAAGGCGCGTTCGGTCAGTGGGGCGTATGCGAACCAACCCACATCGGGCGCGGATCCGGTCCCTGCCGGACCGGTTCCAGCCAGGAAGCTGTAATAGAGCAACGGACCCGCGAGAGCGCTAATCCAGAAGCTGAAGGCGTTCAGGCGCGGGAACGCCATGTCGCGCGCTCCGATCATCAGCGGAACAAGATAGTTGGCGAACCCGAAGATCAGGGGCATGCCGACAAAAAAAACCATCGTCGTGCCGTGCATGGTAAACAGCCGGTTGTAAACAAATAGCGAAACAAATGTATTGTGCGGAAAGAAGAGCTGAATACGAATCATCAGCGCTTCAACGCCGGCGACCAGCAGGAACAGAAGGCCGTAAGAGATGTAGAGAATGCCCAGCTTCTTGTGATCGACAGTGAAGATCCAGCGGTAAAGGACTTCGAGATAGGTGGGGCGCGCCCGCGTGCTATCCAGGCTCCCGTCGAAGTTACGTCCAATTGGTATGCTCTCTCCGCCCATGGTTGCTTCTCACTCGCCTACTTGAGGGTTAAAAGGTACGCTGTGATCTCTGCATTCTCCCGGTCGCTAAGATGCAAGGCCGGCATTAATGAACCGGGTTTGAATGTGTCAGGGTCCGCTATCCACGCCTTCAGGTTTTGCGCATTGTTTGCGATTATTCCTGCAGCCAAAGTCTCGCGGCTCATGAGGTGCGTAAGATTAGGACCGACGCGGCCAAACGCAGTTGTGCCCGATACCGTGTGGCAAGCGAAGCACGCCTCGCGCTCAAAATCGGCTTGTCCAAGTTTCGCGTCCGGCTGATTTTTGCCGGTATCTGCGTTGATGTCTTTCGCGCCTGATGGTGAGCCGGCGACTGTCATGACACCGCCGTTCGTGTTTCCTTGATCTGCGTGGCCGACATCGTTCGTGTTGAGTTCCGGCTGAGTTTTCTGCTGGCCGGCGATCCACTTCTGGAATTGCTCCTGTGTGTCGACATAGACCCGAAGCAGCATCTTTGCGTGCTCCGCGCCGCAGAACTGTGCACATTGCCCCACATAAAGGCCCGGCTTTTGCGGATCGATCCACATTTCGTTCACTTTGTTAGGCACAAGATCCGTCTTGCCATTCAACTCGGGTACCCAGAAGCTATGAATGACATCATTAGACGTCAGCTTCATGAACGCCGGCCTGGGCGCGGCTGGAGTGCTCAACGGCAGGTGTAATTCGTTCGCGGTTACGACCCCATACTGAGGGTACTGAAACTCCCACCAGAACTGATGACCGGTGACGACGACATCGAGCGCGGTGGCCGGTTTCGGAGCGTCTTGAATGGAAAATAGAACCCGCGCCGTGCTGAGAAACAGAACCACGATGATCAGAATCGGAATGACCGTCCATGACAGTTCAATCTGCAAGCTCCCGAATACCTGCGGTGGTTCTGAGTTCTCACCGGGGCGCGCTCGATATCGCGTTATTACATGGACGAGCAAGATGCTCATTACAAGAAAAATCCCTCCCGTGATGGCCAGGACAAAATGCGACAGCCCGTCTATCTCCCTGCCGGGCGTTGAGAACGGCGAGAAGATCGAGGTCGCATGCGGGTCGACATAAACCGCAGAAAGATTGAGTTGGAAAGACTCCATTGAAAGCTCCAATTTCTGGTGAGCGAGTCCGCATCTTTCAGCGCGCCATCGCAACCTCGTGAGCATTTCCTGTTTCATGCAAGAGAGCCACTACAGCGATGAGGACAGAAGCGCGAATCTGCAGTGCACGCATAGGACCCCCCCGTCAAGAATTTTGATACCTGGAGCCCTGCGAAGCGGAACAATCAATCCAATTTGTACCCCGCCCGCGAATCGTAACGCTTTTCCTGTTCTCAATACAATGAATTTGCCACCTGGCGAAGGTCGCAGGGAGATCAGCCGGATTCCGACGGCTTTTGCGCCACGAGCGCAAACTTGACACGAACCAAAACTGAGGGGAATAGGTATCATGTCGACGCATTCGTCCCGCGACAGGCCCAGCCTGTATCAGATTGACTTCACGACTCGTTACGAGAATTTCATCGAGTACCTTTACTTGACCCCACGACCCGATGGCGGTTTCGACGAGGCCATGGACATGGGGAGCAACAAGACGCAGGAGTATTTCCTGCACGGTATCGCAAAGGCTGAGCAGGCGTGGAAGAACCGGCCAGAGTGGCGGAAATGAGAACGAGGGTTCCGCTATACTCCGACGATGCCTCCGTCGAAGCAATATGCTTTTTCGACCACCATCGGTGCCGCTTGCACCCGCCAGATGGTCACGTTCGCTGACCTCGCCGATCGGCGAAAATGGACATTCCAATTGATGCGGGAGTGCAACGGTAAGGCACCGCCATCGAAGGCGCTGGTCAAGGGCTTGGCCAAGAAGCTGGAGATCAATGAGCATTACCTGGAGAAGCTAGCGGAGGAAGTGAGGAAGGGTCTGGGGGCGAAATGATGGTCTCCACGCTGGGTTAGCTGCAATTTGCACCATCCCTGGAACAGGGATATGCATATAAACCACCAGATATAGTGGTTCTGGCTTGACACCCGCCATGGAGAGCGGTACTTTCGCTCTGTCCACACGCCGTGAGGATGGCTGGACGGGTCACCTCGCCCTTGGAAAGCATGCGACCCGTTTCAGCGCGGTTGGCCAGCTAGGAGCTGACGCGAAGCAAATTTGGGGAGATAGGGGGACAGCATACCAATCCCCTTGACTAGAGTTTCGTGGGGAGCTTCGTGGACACCCATGATAGGTAAAAATCAAACGGGAACGGAGATGCCCCTTGACCGGCAGAATAGGTTCTCCGAGCTTGCAGATAGTGAGTGTTACGGACTCTCCACGAAACTCTCTGTCTGGCCACGCCGTTTTGGATGTCCATTGTATGCGGCCAGATTTCCTTCTCCAGCGTTCGATTCCGTCGGTAATTTCTGGGTTCTGCTCTAGTTAACCGTAAGTGTTACTGTGGCGGACTGCTGGATCGATCCCGACGTGGCGTTCACCGTAACGGTCGATGTCGCCGGGACATTCGGGGCCGATGGCTGAGAGGGTGATCCGCCGCCGCAGGCCGTAAGCATCCCCGCTCCGGCAAACGTCATTGCCAGCAGCAGCACCATCCACACCCTGCGCCGCTTTCCCAGCCAGAGAAAGCCGACGGCCAGTGATAGCGATGCCGCCGGGAAAAGCGGGCGCGAGTTCCATCGTAGCGAGCCCTTTTCTGTGCTGGCCGAAAGGGTGAGTTGCGTTGTGACTGCTCCGGTCCCGGAGGGTGTAACCGTTGCTGGACTGAATGTGCAGCTGACGCTCGGCTGCAAGCCGGAGCAGGCAAAGCTGACGGTGGAGTCAAAGCCGTTTTGCGGAGTTACCGTGAGCGTCACCGTGCCCTGGCTGCCGGAGGCGACAGTCAGCGAGGTGGGCGAGCCGGCAAAGGCAAAAGTGGGTGGTGGCTGAATGGTATACGTTGCCGAGGCCACAGCGCTGTTGCTGTAGCTACTGGCTGCAGCGATGGCATCGATGGTTTGCGTCGAGGAAACGGTGATCGGCCCAGTATATCTGGCGGACGACGTGGTGGGGTTTGTGCCGTCGATGGTGTAGTAGATCAACGCTCCCGGCGTGGCATCGCTAATCGTCACCGTCTGCGCCGTCGTATACGTTCCAGCAGCGGGAGAAAAGGCCGGCATAGCGGCACTCAGCTGGATGGCATACATCGCGGAGGCCACAGCACTGCTGACATAGTTGGCGGCGGTTGCGATGGCATGGATGGTTTCCGTCGAGGAAACAGTGATCGGCCCAGCATATTTGGCGGACGAAGTGGTGGGGTTTGTGCCGTCGATGGTGTAGTAGATCAATGCTCCCGGCGTGGCATCGCTAATCGTCACCGTCTGCGCCGTCGTATACGTTCCAGCAGCGGGAGAAAAGGCCGGCGCAGCGGCAGTCAGCTGGATGGTATACATCGCGGAGGCGACAGCACTGCTGACATAGTTGGCAGCGGTTGCGATGGCATGAATGGTTTCCGTCGAGGAAACGGTGATCGGCCCAATGTATTTCGTGGAGGAAGGAGTGGGGACAGAGCCGTCGGTGGTGTAGTAGATCACCGCGTTGGTTGTCGAATCGCTGATCGTCACTGTCTGCGCCGTCGTGTAGGTGCCGGATGCCGGGCTGAGGGTGGGAGTCGCCGTCACCTTCACCGGCGTGGTCTCCCATAGATCGTTCAGGTAGCCGATCACTCCCTGAGCATCGGAACCGGAGCCTCCGAAGAGCCAGAAATTGCCGTAGATATCAGTCCATGCGACCCCTTCGGTCCTGCTTCCGGGAAGGTTACCCGCAGCTGCGCTGCCCAGCGTGCCGTATACCCCGGCAGTCGCGCCGCCGGCCCCCACCATGCTGCTGCCGCCCATCCAGGTCCATTCACTCGCAGCAGGATCGAACTTCCAGAAATCATTCAGAAAGCCGGGCACGTTGTTGGCGTCAGAGCCGTTTCCTCCAAAGAGCCAGAGCGTGCCGTCCTGATTTGTCCAGGTAACCGTGGACGCGCGGCTGCCCGGCGTATTTCCGGCAGCCGCAGTGCCCAGCGTGCCGTACACTCCAGGCCAGTTGCAGATACCACCTGCTGGGCAACTGTTGGGTAAGGTGTTGCTCCCGCTCATCCAGGCCCATTCAGTGGTCGTGGGATCGAACTTCCACAGATCATTCAGATCGCCCTCGGCATCGGCCGAGCCGACCAGTGCGAAACCGGTGCCTCCGAAGAGCCAGAAATTGCCGTCGTTATCCACCCATGCGCCTGCGCCCTCCCGGGCTCCGGGTACATTCCCGGGGGCTGGAGCGCTCAGTTGTCCGTAGACTCCTGGCTGGAGGGTAGTGCTGCTGCCTCCCATCCAGGCCCACTGGTTTGTCGATGGAACGTACCTCCACAAATCGTTGAGGGGTCCGAACTGGCCGGGAGTGCTGCCTCCGTAACCTCCAAAAAGCCAGAGGCTACCGTCTTTGCTGGTCCACGCAGCCCCATTGTTCCGGCTCCCCGGAAAGCTGCCCGCGGTCAGCGAGCCCAGCGTTCCGTATACCCCGGCAACCGTGCCGTTGACGCCCAGATTGCTGCTGCCCCCCACCCAAGTCCATTCCCTGGTAGAAGGACTGAACTCCCACAGGTCATTCAGATTTCCGTTTGTACCCGCAGCGTCGAAGCCTGCTCCGCCGAAAAGCCAAAGATTTCCATTCGCGTCCGTCGAGCCCAGCGCTCCCGAGCGCCCTCCTGGGGTATTTGTGGTTGCGGGTGTACCCTGCTGGCCGTATATTCCAGGCTGGCCGCCATTGAAGGCGGCGATCGTATCGCTTCCCGAAACCCATGTCCACTCTTTGCTCGAAGGGTCGAATTCCCAGAGATCGTTGAGAAAGCCGAAGGTCTCGGCGGAATCAAGCCCGGCTCCTCCGAAAAGCCAGAAATGACCATCCTTATCTGTCCAAGCGACCGCGCCCAGTCGTCCGCCAGGGATATTGGCAGCGGACGGTTGACCCTGAGTGCCGTACACTCCTGGCTGGCCTTTTTCGCCGTTGTCATTTTGTGTAAGGACGCTGCTGCCGCCCATCCAGGCCCACTCACCGGTCTGCGCATGAGCAGCCAGGGACGCGGCAGCGGCAACAAGAATGGCTAGCACGGCGGTGCTTCGAATTCGAAAAATAGGCTGGGGAACAATGCGCAACACACCGGAAAAGGCAGAAAAAAAAGCAGACAGGACGTGCTTCAAAAGTAATTTCCCCTTACCTCGGGTTGGCCGGGGTGGACTCCGAGCTACGCGCATTCCGGTGTAGCCTAGGCAAATTATCGTATCTACGATGTTTTCCGGCACCATTATTCTTTCGAATATATATATCTGCAGTAACGCCCGAAAAAGGTGAAGCCGCGTGGCTCGAAAAAGCGGTGCTGGAAATTGCTGACCAGTAAAACCCGGTGAAGTAAAACCCGGTGACCTGGAAGATGTGAAGAAATTGAAAAATTTGGTGTGGGGAATTTCGGCTCTATAAAAAGTCGCGCCAGGATGCCCAGTAGGCGATCGCTGGGTCAAAAAAGGTCGACGAAAAAGGTCGACAGAAAAAGGTCGACAGACGGGACGTGTCACCCCAATCCGTTACGTGTCAGTAGCGGTATCGTGCCGTCCGGTCCCGGGTTTCCCACACGGAACCAAGCCGTTCGTGTCTGCACCTACAACGGAACCTCGTTCGCCCACTGAGCCTCACGGAGGAACTTCGCCTGTGCCAAAATATTGAGCATTACCAACAATCGATATTAATGTCGCGTGCCCCAGGCATCCATCCACCGGCACGATGCCCGCGTTCCGTCCACGAAGATTGAGTGAGAATAAGCCGGCCACATCGGCGATCACTTCCTTGCGCGATGATGAGGTAACAGAGCGCGCCATGGTTACCAGAATTATTTTTTCTCGCTCTGGACACGGCCCCCAAACCGTACTACTTTGGAAGTAGGAATCCACACGTCAGCGCGGTCTCCACGACAGCCCTGCTTGACCTTGCATCGGTGCGCTCCACCCGTGCAACGGCCGCCAACCACCGGCAACTCATCAGCGCTTGTCGGCGTGATGAGCCGGGTGTAGCAAACAGTTATGTGACATCAGAAGTGACGGGTCAAGCCTGTCCGCGGCATTCCGCCTGCCCCGGCGTGCCGTGGGGCTGGCCGTGGAGCGCCCCGCGAGGGCGCCCGCGAAAAGCAGGGTGCGCTCAGTGCGTCCCCTTGATTGAGCAGTTTTGACAACTTGGGAAACAGCACACCCCAGCGGAGCTAAAGCCTGCATATGAGAACTCCGAAGCTGGGTAGGTTCGGGCTTCTTGGCCGCAGCGAGCTTCAGTCCGGACATCCATCCCCCTGGAGCCACCGGCCTGGGCACGCTTCTCTTTCCATCCCTCATGACTTATCGCGCTTCTAGCGCTTCTAGCACGCTTAGAATTTGGCAAACCATCCCCTAGGACCGTCCCCGTAGAACGACCGCGCATACGCGCCTTTGCCACCACCCGGGCAAGATGATCAATTAATTAATTTGATCATCTTGATCATCTTCGTGAAACAAAGGACTTACTTGGCACCACCCCCTTCCGCTGGGTCGCCAAACCTCAAAAGGACCTAAAAATATCGAATTTTAAAAATGGTTGAACGGGCTGCACCCGGACGCGATAGGGCGACCCAATCCCTGCGTCTCTTGCAAAAAGAGACCCACCCGCACCCATTGCGCCCTTTACGGAGAGAGGCTCCATCGCATCCTGGCGACTTAGTTCTCATAGTTCGCTTAGTTCGCACATTTCTACAGGAACAGAAGACACCGGAGGGTGCGGGAGCAGATACAGCCCGCGAACCTCGCTGGGATCGCGCATGTCGCCTTCCGCGTCTCCGATCTCACTCGCTCCAGAATCTTCTATCAGAAGCTGGGCTTTGAGCGGGCCTTCGTTACCAGCAAAAATGGAAAGACCACGGAGTCATTCCTCAAGGCAAATGACCATCAGTTTATTGAGATATATCCTCAACAGGACCCTTCGCAATCCATCGGCTTCATGCACGTCTGCTTCGAGGCCACCGACCTTGAGGCGCTGAATCACGCCTACCTGGGGCGCAGCCTCACTCCCACCCCAGTGAAGGGTGCCGGTGCAGGGAACCTGCTGTTCACGATGGTTGGTCCGGAGGAACAGAACATCGAATGTACGCAGTACATGCCAGGCTCCCTGCACACCAAAGACCAGGGCCAGCACCTGGGCGAGGACCGCATCTCGAAGGAAATCGTTGGATGTGGGAATCCACGACCCTTGACTGCAAGGGTCCGTATCGAAGCAAAGGCCGAAGGGAATCGGACGGGTGCCCCAATTTGGACGCGCTCTCTCCTTGACAGATTAGGAGAGAATTGATTAGCCTCCTAATCATCTTAGGGGGCATCTTGACCGGCCACGCGCAGCTTCTCCCCGGCACTCTGTTTGTCCTGAAAGTCATACCCTCTGCGGTCGCCGCACAACCGGAGGAGATATGAGCCTCTTCGCCTCTCTTTGCTCGTTTGCTTCCACACTTTTCCGACGGTCCCGGATCAATGCCGAGATGGAGGAAGAATTGAGCTCGCACATCGAGCATTGTGCCGACGACCTCGAACGCTCCGGCCTTTCTCGAGCAGAGGCCGAACGCCGCGCACGCGTGGAGTTCGGCGGTTATGAGCGGTACAGGGAAGAGACCCACGAAGCGCGCGGCGGACAGTTTCTCGAATCTCTCCTGCAGGACGTACACTTCGGCCTCCGCATGCTGCGCAAATCCCCCGGTTTCACGGCGACCGCCGTCATTACGCTGGCGCTGGGAATCAGTGCCAATGCAGTCGTCTTTAGTGTGCTCAACGGACTCATTCTGCGTCCGCTGAATGTACCCGAATCACAGAGGTTATATACCATCCAGCGCGGCCAAAACGATCCGTCTCCAATGCAGTCGTATCCCGATTATCTGGATCTGCGCGATCGGAACCACAGCTTTGATGGGGTCATCGCCTACACTTTCTCGCGCGCAGGTCTGAACACTGGCGGCAAGGCCTCTACGGCGTGGTTGTATGAAGCGAGCGGAAACTACTTCGACATGTTGGGGATTCGACCTTATGTCGGCCGGTTCTTCCATGCATCGGACGAGCACGGAGCGAACAGCAGCCCCTATCTTGTTCTCAGCTATGCGTATTGGAGCAGCCACTTCCAGGGGGATCGTGGCGTTGTCGGGCGAAGGGTCGAAGTCAATGAGCATCCCTTTACAGTTCTGGGCGTGGCCCCGCCAAAGTTCCGCGGCACTGAACTGTTCTTCACGCCGGACTTCTGGGTGCCGCTTGTGAACCAGGAGCAAGTGGGGGGCGGAAACGATCTCGATGCACGCGGGGTAAGAGGTTTATCCGTGGTGGGGCGTCTCAAACCTGGAGCAACCAGAATGCAGGCCGAAGCGGATCTCAGTTCGGTCGCCGCATACCTGGCCAAGAACTACCCGAAAGACGATGACAAGATCTCGTTTTCGCTGGCGCGCCCAGGGCTGATGGGGGACTTCCTTGGTCGCCCGGTGCGGGCGTTCCTCTCCGGGATGATGCTGCTGGCTGCACTGATCCTGCTGGCGGCATGCGCAAACCTGGGCAATCTCGCGGCTGCACGAGCCGCGGACCGGTCCCGGGAAATTGCCCTTCGGCTTGCCTTAGGATCGAGCCGCAAACGCATTCTGCGCCAGTTGCTGACAGAGGCGATGCTGGTTTCACTGATAGGAGGCGCCGCAGGATTGTTGGGGGCGGTTGTATTGCTTCGGTGGCTGAGCGTGTGGCAGCCCATATCCAGCTTCCCTGCGAACGTGCCGGTCAACCCCGACACGAAGGTGTTTGCCTTTGCCGTGCTGCTGGCGCTGCTGAGCGGACTACTTTTTGGGATTGTGCCGCTACGGCAGGTGCTGCGGACTGATCCCTGGCAGACCGTCAAGGCCGGGTCTGTCGACGTGGTCGGACGGCAGTTCAACCTCCGCGACCTGTTGGTTGTTTTGCAGATAGCGGTGTGTGCTGTGTTGGTGACGTCGTCGCTGGTGGCGGTACGGGGCTTGCTGCGTTCGCTGCACAGTAACTTCGGCTTTGTCACCCAAAACGCCATGCTGGTAGAGACCGATGTGGACATGGCCGGGTACAGCGGCGGCCAGGTCCCTGTCATGCAGAAGAAGCTGATCGAAGCCATGGACGGGATTCCAGGGGTAACGGCCGCGGCAGCTTCGGACATGCTCCCGCTCGGCGGGCAGAATTTCAGCAACGTGGCTGTCTTTCAAGAGGGTACGACCGATTTTCGCCCCTCGAATGCGGTTGCAAACACCTATACGCAAAATGTATCTGCGGGATACTTTCGCGCGGCCGGCACGGCCTTGCTGGCGGGGAGAACCTTCACCCTGCATGATGATAAGCAGGCGCCCCGCGTGGCCGTCGTCAACCGCGAGTTTGCACGCAGAGTCTTTGGCTCGGAGGCGCGAGCGGTAGACAGATTCTATAAGGCAATCGATGGAACCCGCATACAAGTGGTGGGCATGGTGGAGAACGGACGATACAGAATGCTGACTGAAGAGCAACAGCCGGCGGCGTTCCTGCCGATTCTGCAATCGCCCTCGAGTTCAACCTGGCTGATCGTGCGCTCGAACCGCGATCCGCAGGGACTCATGGCCGCTATCCAGCGAAGCCTGCGAAATGTGGACCCGGGGCTGCCATTCTCGATCAGGACGTGGGACAAAGAGATGGACAGCGCTTTATTCGCCTCGCGCGTTGCCTCGATATCCCTGGGCGTGCTGGGAGGGTTGGGTGCAATGCTGGCGATCACGGGAATCTTCGGCATGGCCTCCTACTCGGTGAGCAAACGAATGCGGGAACTGGGAATACGCATCGCACTGGGTGCGCAGCGTGAAGAAGTTTTGCGCTCTGCACTGGGAAGAGCTTGGCGTATGCTGGCTTTCGGTTCTACCGTGGGTCTGTTTCTGGGTATTGCGGCGACCAGGGTGCTGTCTTCGATTGTCTACCAGGCAACCCCGCGAGATCCACTGGTACTGGCTGGCGTTGTCATGGCTATGCTGCTTCTGGGGCTGCTCGCCACCTGGATTCCGGCCCAACGTGCATTAGGAGCCGATCTGCTGGCATTGCTGCGACAGGAGTAAGCACGAGCAAATACCTCGCAAGCAGTAGACTCATTTCCGGTCTGTCCCGCTTTCCGAAAACAGGACTGGATGAGTGCATTGGTCTGAAGTCATCAACCGAGACGGAGGCAACGCTAATGTTCGTCGATGACCACGCGTTACTAATCACGCAACCACGGGATCGGGGCGTGACAGGGTGACATTCTCCGCGGGACCGATTCGTCTTCGATCTGCGCGGCTTGCGAGAAACTCGGCGAATATCAAGCATGCCCCTATCGCAGCCAGATTGTACACGGCGGCACCCCATGTTGCCTGATTGTGCGGTCGGATAAAAATAGGTGGTATTTCTACAAAACCTTCAAACAGCAACAGCATCAACGCAAGAAGCCTGGCGGCCGGGACATCCATAATTCCTAAGCAAATTGCACTTCCTGCCAGGAAGAAGGCGATTCCGGTCAGCACCGCCCAAAAATATCCAAACGACATCCAGTGGGGGACGATGCTCGCGAAGACGCGAATGCTGGTGAGGTGAAATAAGCCGAAGATGACAGGAGGCAATCCGAGCATCCAACGTGCGGCGATAGCTGCTCTCTTTTGCAACAGGGAATCCGGTGAGGCGGTGGAGGCGTAAACGATTGCTGCCGGAGCGACCAGCATTAACTGTTGAGCGAGCCCGAAATTGATGCCTACTAAGACGCTGATTCGCCAGCCAAACGCATGAATTCCGGCATAGTACCGAGGTAGCCAAAATGCCGCAAAAATCAAGTAGGCGATGGCGGATGCCGCGGCGCCAAACCTTGCGCTGCGCCGCCACAAAATTGCAAGACCCGCAGCGACCAGCCAGACGCCCGCGACGTAGGCCAGTATGTGTTGACCAGGAAGATTCTTGCCCAGAGATTTGATGGGCTGATGAGAGGCATCGAATGCACCCCAGGCGATATCCAGAATGCCGGTGAGAGCAGTGCCCAAGCCATAGAACCAAACTCCAACTTTCATCTGTGGATCTCCCATGAGTCGCTTAGCGAGAAGCCAGAACCCAATGACGATACATGCGTTCTCGACTTCAGAACTGATAGTATGGCCGCAGTGGTACATCGAACAGAGCCATTTTCGTAAAATCTATTGGACCATTTGAGATGCCCAAAGCCGTTAGCTCGTTCGAGCTCACTCTCAAAAGCCGGTCGCGCCATCAGACCCTGACCAATTGGTTGTATGGGGAACTGCGCTCTGCCATTCTGGAAGGTCGGCTCGCGCCGGGCGCAAGACTGCCAGCATCCAGAGATTTTGCCAGCCAGTATGAACTCTCCCGGGGTACAGTCGTCAGCGTTCTGGAGCGTTTACAAGCCGAGGGGTATATCACCTCCCGTGTCGGATTCGGTACGTGGGTCAATCGTGTAGAGGCGCCTCGTCCGGCTCGCCAGGCAACCACGACACCAGCATACATTCGTCGCGTCATTTCGACATATAAACGGCCGCAACCCTGGGTCGACCTGGCTTTTGTTGACGGGATCCGCCCCTTTCGGATCGGAGTTCCAGCCATCAACGAATTCCCGTCCGAGGTTTGGGGACGTATTGCCGCAGACCGAGCACGTAATTTCAGGTCGTGGTTAAAGAAAGAGGCTGATCGGCGCGGGTATCGGCCATTGCGCGATGCAATCGCCGAGTATTTGCGCACGTCCCGTGGGGTGCGATGCACTGCGGAACAAATCGTCCTCGTTTCCGGAATACAACAGGCGCTCGACCTGTTGGCACGGCTGCTCTTGAAAAAGAGCGATCCGATATGGATGGAAGATCCCGGATATTTCGGAGCCAGAATCGCGTTCGACAATGTCGGAGCCAGGATTATTGCTGTATCAGTGAATGATGAAGGGCTGTCTGTTTCCGCCGGAATCAAGATCTGTCCGGATGCGAAGGGAGTCTACGTAACGCCGGCTCACCAATTCCCGCTTGGGGTAACGATGTCGCTGGAGCGGCGGATGGCCCTTCTTAGCTGGGCCTCACGCGCCGGCGCTTTTGTTATTGAAGACGACTATGACAGCGAGTACAGGTTTGAGGGACCGCCTGTGCCTGCCCTGCAAAGTCTCGACAATCACTCAAGCGTTATCTTCATCGGATCGTTCAGCAAGACGCTATTCCCAGCCTTACGCGTGGGCTACGTGGTATTGCCTGCTCCGTTAATAGATTTCTTCCTGGGTTTCCGTTACCGAACCGATTTCCGGAATTCATCCTTTGACCAGGCGGTGCTGTGCGACTTCATCGTCGATGGGCATTTGGCGCGTCATCTGCGGAGGATGCGGAATCTGTATGCGGAGCGCCTCGCAACACTCATGGAAGGAGCCAAGCAACATCTGGGTGGGTTGCTTGAGATCTCTAACGTCAGGGCAGGCCTCTACACGATCGGGTACCTCAAGAATGGAATGACTTCACGACAGGCGGAAAAGCTGGCGGCGGCCCAGGGTGTTGAGGTTCTTGCCGTCGATCGATGCACCCTGAGACGTCCTGATCCGAATGCGTTGCTCCTCGGCTTTGGCGGATTTGACGAGCTTGCGATACGGCAGGGACTCATTCGACTCACAAGGGCATTGAGCCAGTCAGACCTCGGGCCATGAGACCAGTTCTCTCAACGAATGCCAAATCTCTAGTGCCGTATCCACACCGCTCCGCAGCAACACCCCGGCGCACACACGTTCCCGTGTGCGGAGCGCTGGCGATACGGCACTAGAGATTTACCGCTCATCGAAAAAGCAATTGCCCACGACAAGCGTGTTTGAACGAACCAGTGAGGCGTTGCTCCGCACGATAGTCAACAAGGCTTCACTCGGCGACGCATCTGCAGGTATCGTCAGCATGGTCTCGGTTACGGCACCCAATCCAGCGCTATGTTGAAGAGATCCCCGCTTCTCCATCGGCCATTGTACCGGTGGTTTTAAACCGGGCGCTTGTGCGGCCCGACTAAAGTCGGGCCCTGATACAAAGCATGAGAGTCGCGCTTTTCGCAGATTTGGTTCTACTCCCGAATCAACTGTTACAGTCCACTAGTCCTGATTGACCGGGTTGTTTCTTCAGAAGCCTCCATAGCTGGTGCACCGCACCCGCCATCTGGTCTGCCGGAGTGGCTGCAAACCCAAGCACGAACCCATGGCGCGGCTTATTCATATAACAGGGCGACAGTGGCCATAGGCATAAGCCGTACTTTGCTGCCTGACTCGCGATTTCTGCGTCGTTAAATCCTGATGGGAGGGTCACCGTTAGGTGCATTCCGGCGCCCGCGCCGTGGATCTCCAGCATATCCCGGCAAGTGTTCTGCACGCTCTCCACCAGAGCAGTCCGGCGTTCCTTATAGAGTGCCCGCATGCGGCGAATATGCCGGGCAAATCGACCGGCACGGATGAAATCTGTGAGCACTTCCTGGAATAAGTAGGAGGGGAAGATACCTAACGAGAATCGTACTGCCATAAATCTTTCAATGAGATCGGGCGGGATAACAATATAACTCACTCTTACGGACGGAAAGATAACCCTGCTGAATGTCCCAATGTAAATCACGCGTGCGTCCGAATCGATCCCCTGAAGGGAGGAAACCGATGTAGTGTCGTAACGGTATGCGCCGTCATAGTCGTCTTCCACAACCCATGCTCCATTATCCCGAGCCCAATCCAGCAGACGCAGTCGGCGAGAAGCGCTCATGGTAACGCCGAGGGGATATTGGTGCGACGGCGTAACAAACGCGGCACGCGCTTTCGGCAGCAGATTAACCCCTGCCGACACATTTATGCCTTCGTCGTCTACCGGGACCGGGACAATTCGGCAGCCTGCCCCGAGCAGAACCGACTGTGCAAGCTGGTAGCCCGGCTCTTCGATCCACACCGGGTCGCCAGGATCCAGCAGCACCCTCGCCGTGATTTCCAGAGCCTGTTGCGATCCCGATACGATCATGATTTGCGACGGGTCGCATTCGACAGCCCTCGCGGTGCGGAGGTAAGAGCAGATTGCGTCTCGGAAGCGATCAAGCCCCATCGGGTCGTTGTGATGAATGGCGCGCAAACGTGGTCTTCGACCGTGTTCTGCCAGCAGCTTCGACCACGCTCCGAAAGGAAACTGATCGAGCGCCGGCTGGTGGACTCCAAAGGGTCCCCAGCCATGTCGCCACGGAACAGTTTCGCATCGCGGTAATAACGAGGAACGCCGGGAAAGACAGCGAGATCCTCCCGTGGTTGAGCGTGATCTTCTACCGTGTGGGAGTTGACCCGGCAATGATGCCGAAACGAAGGTTCCCGATCCGACTCGACTTTCGAAGTAACCCTCGGAAAGCAACCGTGCATAGGCGCCAAGGACCGGAAAACGGGATACTTCCAGATCTTCCGCCAGGTGCCTGCTGGAAGGTACTTGTTGTCCGGGCTGCAAATTGCCACGCAGAATTGCGGTACGGAACCCTTCGCAGATCTGGCGGTCCAGCGGAAGCGTATCGAGGCGGTCGATAGGGATGACGGGTGCAATTCCTGACAAGTCTTTCGCCACTTCTTTAACTCCGCTGTTATTCGCCTTGTTATGCTGAACCCACACTGCGGCCTCCGCTGTGGTTAGTGACGTTCAGGCTGGAACTTGAACTTCGCCTTGAGCTGAAGAATGCGTGGATCCGAGCAGGCGCCCAGGGCCGCTCCGAAGACGCTGGTCGACGGGCTCACGTCAGCCTTTGCTTACTGCTGACGGAAAGGTGGATTTCCCCCCAAAGTAGCACTCAAGGGTCTCCACTTTCCCGTCGCTGAGCCGGAAATACTCTACATTTCGGAATGATTTACCGTTCTTTGTGTGGCAAAGATACTTCACAAACGCCTCGTTGCCACTTCCGAACACGCGCTCCAGATCAAATCGATCGATAAAGTTAACCTGGGTATCCCAGCATTGCGTTTTGAAAGCGCTCTTACTGATGTGGTCGTCGCCGGCCGCGCTCGTGAAGGTAAAGTTGTCGGCCATCAGGGCCTCAAATTGACCCTGGTCCTTTTTCTCCCATGCCTTATACCACCTCCGGACAATTTCTTCGTATGTCGGGCTCGCCTCCGTACCTGCGCACGCCCGTGCCGTTACCAGGAGCCCCGCCGCTCCAGTTAGTGCGCAAGCTCCCAATTCGAGCGCCTTCCGCCGTGATACTCCGATCCTTGTCATGTCCATCCGCCTTTTCCAGCTCTTGGGTTAGTGGCTTCTGGGGCCACGCTATCGAATCGGCAACGCTGAATCATTTCGCCCGTCGGCGCCGTTTTGGGACTGTTGCCGAAATTCCCGATGGCCCGGGCGGCGCGGAACACGGCGATGGTTGGAACAGCAGCTCGATGTATCGCCGCAGATGATCGATGCACTGCGCCGCAATCGCAGCACCACCCCGGGCCTTGGCCAGGATGAATGCGCCCTGGAGGGTGGCCTGGGTGTAGAGAGCGAGACTTTCGGCGGTCCATTCGGGGCGCATGCCGTGCTGCCGCATCGCCTCTTCAATGTCGGCCAGCAGTGTTGCCGCGTGCCCGCTGATGCTCCGGTTGCATGCCTCGCGGATCGCCGGATGCGTGTCGTAGACCTCCTGCACCATCGTGCCCGCCAGGCAGGTAAAGTCGGGCAACTCTCCCGTCAGGAGCGCCTTACGCAAGTCCACATAGGCCAGCAACCGCTCCAGCGGGTCGGCTAGCTCGTGGTAGGATGCGGAGCCAAACCGCGCCTCCGTGCCCTCAATCCAATAGTCGGCCGCGGCCAGCGCCAGTTCGTCCTTGCTGTCAAAGTGGTGGAAGAAGCTTCCTTTGGTCAGACCAGCCGCCTCGCAGACGTCCTCAACCCGCGTGGCCGTAAATCCCTTAACGCGGATCACCCGGATCGCAGCCTGCAGGAGTTTGGTTTTCGATTCGTGTCTCGCTTCGGCTATCGGCATTTTTGGTACCAACCAGTGGGTATGTGCGTACTATACCGACTGGTTGGTACGCTAATCAAGATGAATCTTTGCTAACCGGGATCACTACACCAAACGTCAAAAATCGTACGCTAGCGACCTGAGACAGAGCGGGGCAGACTGGCGAGAAGCAGATGTCTATCTACAAACTTCACCGACGGCCGATTTCGTTGGGGGTAGTTCCGTCGGGAAGGTGTGAAGAAATTGGCAAATGTACGCATACAGGTATTGTTACGTATGCTGTTGATCGATACAGTGGAATCATGAGCACCTTGCCAGATCCACCTCTACCGCGCCTGGCTTCGATAGACCGTTCTCAACTGCTTTTGCATACCGTTGACGTCGAGCGGCTGATCGACGAGGACCACAGTGCTCGCTCGATCTGGCACCTGGTAGGGCGCATGAATCTGAGTTTGTATCATGCCAAGATCGCGGCCCTGGAAGGGCGCGCTGGCCGCGACCACACAGCACCGCAGTTGTTGATCAGCCTATGGCTATACGCCTACAGCCAAGGAATTAGCTCCGCACGTGAAATTGCACGCCAATGTGCATTTGAGCCTGGATTCGCTTGGCTTTGCGGATTGCAGCCAATCAGTCATCGAACTCTATCGGGGTTCCGGTCTGATCACAAGGAGGCGTTAGAGAACCTGTTTGTACAAGTGGTGGGCATGCTGAGCGCCGAGGGGCTGATTACCATGCAAAGGGTCACCTTGGATGGCACCAAGATCAAGGCCAATGCCAGCGGCAACACGTTTCGACGAAAGGAAAAGATCGAAGCTCATTTGGCTTTGGCGCGAGAGCAAGTGCAGAAGATGAATGAACAGGCCGCCGAGGAAGAGAAAACAGCCAAACGTCAATCCGCTGCCAAGCGCCGCGCTGCGCGGCAACGGGTCAGTCGCCTGGAGGCGGCGTTTCGTGAAGTGGAGCGCCTGCAGGAGAGCAAGAAACACGATCGCGATCAATACGTAGCCAGAGCCTCTACCACCGACCCCGAGGCTCATGTGATGAGAAACGGTGAGGGGGGCACCGTTCCCAGCTACAACGTACAGTTGGTTACCGACACGACCCATGGATTGATTGTGAATGTGGAAGCGACTACCGACGCCATCGATTATCGCCAATTGGAACCGGCTCTGAATCGCTGCCAGGAGACTGTGGAGTCTTTACCGAAGCAGATAGTGGCCGATGGTGACTATACCAATCATGCCTCCGTGCAGGCCGCTGAGTCCTCTAAGGTCGATTTCTATGGTTCATGGCAAGATAGCTGGAAACCGACTGAACTTGACGCCCACGGCCGCAGTGGAGCGTTTATCAGTAGTGCGTTTCCTTACGACGCTCAGCACGATGTCTACCTCTGTCCCGCCGGCAAACGACTCACTCTCCATGTGGTGAAGAACAGCGAGCACGGTGTGCGCACGCAGGTATACAGAGCACCCAAAGCAGCATGCCGTTGCTGTCCACTGCGGGATCAGTGCGGTCCCAAGAAGAAGGGACCCACATGGGTGCGCTCCCTCACTCGCAGCGATGATCCTGCTGCGACGACCGCTTTCAAAGCCAAGATGGAGACCGAAGAGGCAAAAACAATCTACCGCCAACGATCGCAGATCGCTGAGTTCCCGCACGCCTGGATCAAAGAGCGATGTGGACTTCGGCAATTTCGATGCCGGGGACAAGAAAAGACATCCATGGAAGCTACTTGGGCTTGCCTCAGTTACAACATCATCCGGTGGTTCAGCATACGCCGCAAACTCAATGCCGCAGCGGTAGCAGCGTAGCAGCTGCCTGGCTAGAGCCCACGGGCGATCTGAAGTCCCTCACGCTTGAAAACGCGCATAGTCTTGCCTGCATTCCGTCGACAAGCTCCGACTACCGCTGGCGCCGTGTTGTTGGGCAAGACCCGATGACAGCTGGATAGACCGTTGATTCCTCGCCCGTATCGAAATTTTCACAGCTTCCCGTTCCCTTATCTTCCCCCTCACTCCGCGCGCAGTATCTCGGTGGGGTCTGTGCGCAGCGCGCGAAGCACGGCAGGGAGTGTGGCAACGAGCGCGGTGAACAGAATGGCACACGTCGGCAAAGCGATCATATCCGCGTCGGTTGCTTTGACCTGGTAGAAAAGCAACGCGACAGAGCGCGCCGCGCCGAGGCCGAGCGCGACGCCCATGCAGCCTCCGAGCGCGATCATCAGGAAGACATCGAGAGTCACAATGCGGACGATGCCAGCACCAGGCGAGCCAATCGCCATGCGGATCCCGATCTCGCGGCGGCGCTGAAGGACGGAATAGTTGAGGACAGCGTAGAGTCCGATGCCGGCGAGGAGCAGCGCGACGGCGGCAAAGAAGGTGGCAAGCATGGCAATCAGGCGCTCGCGAATAGTCTGGTCGCGGACCAGATCGAGCTGCGTGGTGATGTTCGAGACGCGAAGGCCGTCGTGGCGCTGCGCGATGAGCTGGCGGAGGGAGCCGGCGAGGGCGAGCGGGTTCTGGGCGTCGGTGTGAATGGCGAAGGTGGCGAAGTCGACGAGCGTGGGAGCGGATTTGTCGTTGATTGCGACGAAGGGGACGTAGAAGACGGCGCGGCTGGGCTCACGCAGCTCGCGGTAAGGGACGTCGGGGATGACGGCGACGATCTTGTTGAGGGGTTGATTGGCACCGCGTTCAAAGGAGCGGCCGATCGGGTCCTGGCCAGGGAAGAAGGTCTTGACGAAGGTTTCGTTGACGATGGCGGCTCCCGGCGAGGTGTCTTGAGGGCGAAAGTCGCGGCCGGAAACGAGGGGGATCTTCATCGCCGAGAGCCACCCCGGGGAAACGTTAAAGAAAAAGGCGCTAGTGGGACTGGGAGGCCCGCCGTTGATGGAGATGTCGCTGTTTATGGCGATGCGCCCGAGGAGGGGCCAGCTCGAGATGGCGACCGAGTCGACGCCGGGGACGGCACGAAGCGCCTCGGCAGTTTGATTCCAGACGAAGGGGAGTTGGCCTTTGCCGGCAACGGTTTCAAGCAGGAGCAGACGGTCGGTGGAGAAACCGAGAGGGCGGTTCTGCAGGCGCTGGAAGGATGCGACGAAGAGCGAAGACAGAAAGAGGACGAGGAAACAGAAAGCGACCTGAAGAGCGATGGCTCCGCGCATGAGACGGTGTGGCGAGTGTGGATCTTCCCCACCTTTGAGGGCGGCGACAGGCCGGACGGCAGAGGCCCGGAAAGCAGGAAGCAAACCAAGCAATAAAACGATGAGGAGAATGAGCCCGAAGCCGAAGAGAAGCACACGCCAGTCGGCGGGAAGGGCGAGGCGCGCAGGGTTGTCGGGCGGATTGATGCGGCTGAGCACAAAGGGCGCCGACCACGCCGCAAAGAATGCGCCAAGGACCGAGGACAAGAGGGCGAGCAGCGTGCTCTGGGACACGATGAGCTGGACGAGGCGCCGACGGCCGGCGCCGATCGAGATTCTGAGGGCCATCTCGTGGGCGCGGGCGGCGGCCTGTGCGGTCATCATGTTGGCGACGTTGACGCAGGCGATAAGCAGGACGAGAGCGGCCAGGAGACCGAGGATGCCGAGTGATCGGCGATAGTCTTTCTGGAGATCGGAGATGCCGGCGCCAGCGGGATTGAAGACAAGCGTCTGATTGAGAAAGCGGTCGATGGACGCCTGGGTCATGCCGCGGAAGCACGTGGAGCAGTCGGCCTCGAAGGCGCGGCTGACGGCGGAGAGATGCTGGCGGAGCGGCTCAAGGGCGGTGGCCGAGTTTACGCCGGCTTTCAACATCAGGAAGGTGCGGTGCCAGGTAACGCTGTCCTGGGTGGCCAAGCTGTTCATGCGAAGAGGCAGAAAGATGTCAGTGACAGTTCCTTTTTCGGTTCCAGTAAAATCGCGAGGGCCGACGCCGATGATTTCGAAGGTCTGGTCGTCGAGGTGGAGCGAGCGGCCGAGGACGTGGGGATCGCGGCCGAAGCGGTGATTCCAGTAGTCCCAGGAGAGGACCGCATAGGGGGCGACACCGGGGGCGCGGTCATCGGCGGGGGCGAGCAGGCGGCCGAGCGCGGGCTCAAGGCCGAAGAGCGGGAACATGTTGCCGGAGGCATACACGACGTGGGCCTTCTCCATGTCGTCGTCGGTCGACCAGGTGATGTCTGTGCGGTCGGCGTCGCTGATGGCGATGAGGTCGGCCTGGTCCTTGACGGCATCGCGCATGCGGTTGAAGTCCGGCGTGGCCCAGTGATCGTCCTCGGCAGGCTTGCCGTATAAGCCGATCATCTGGCGAGAGAGGACGTAGAGGTTGCTGGAATGGGAGATGGGCAGCGGACGCCAGAGGAGGGCGTCGATAAGACGGAAGGCGGCGACACAGGAGCCGATGCCGAGAGCGAGGGAAAGCACCGCGGCCACGGACGTGACCTTGTTGCGGCAGAGCTGCCGCCAGCCGAATCTTACATCGGTGAGAAGCGACTCAAGCCATCCGGCAGCACGAATGCTGTGGCTCGCCTCGCGCTGGCGCAGTATCGAACCGAAGGTGCGGCGTGCTTCGTCGGGGCCGCGTCCCGAGGCAATGGCTTCTTCAATGTGCGACTGCAACTCTTCCTCGATCTCGCGATTCAAGCGCTCGCCGTGCACGGCATTCAAGATGCGCGACCACAAAGACATGTTATGCCTCCCGGAGAACCCGATTGATGGCCAGGCTAACGGACTGCCAGCGGGATTCTTCCGCGCCCAGTTGCTTTTTGCCTGCGGCGGTCAGTTCGTAGACGCGAGCCCGGCGGCCAGTATCCTTCTTAATCCACTCCGCGCGAATCCAGCCCGCTTCCTCCATTCGATAGAGCGCGGGGTAGAGCGAGCCCTCCTCTGCGCGCAGGACTTCGCCGGATGTATTGGCGATTGCAGCCATGATGGCGTATCCATGAAGTCGCGGTCGCCGCGACAATATCTTGAGTACGAGCAAATCGAGTGAACCTTGCAGGGCATCGGTCTTGGCCATATATAGATGTCTTTATATAGATATCTTTATATAGATATCTTAGTATGGAGTCAAGACGCACTCATCTCATGCAAACAGACCAATGCACTCATGGAGCAAGGGTTTCATCCGACTGGGAACATTAGTCCCGTTAAATTCATACACAAAGTTCTGCCCACCGAAATTACTTGCACCAGAGCCTTACGACGAAGCACAGCAGGCAACAGCTGCCGCTGGACAAAACAACATTACGGCCATCGACCTCCTGCTTGAGCCGGATGCAACGACGATCCAGCACGCCAAAGCTGCCAATGCCCGGCTTCTGAAGAATTATCCCAAGGGCTTTACGTTGAACGGCTCACACGCGCCGCACGTTACGATGTTGCAGCGGTACGTCAAGACGGCAGATCTCGACAAAGTCTACGCAGCAGCTGGCAAAGTGTTTGCCAAAGTGAATCCAACCAACTCATCGACCGATTGATACCGGGATCGGCTTGTTGAACGTGATCAAGCACCTTGGCGGAGTTCGGGGCGTATTACCGGCTACCTGTCAATTACCAGTTGGTTAACAGGCTGATCAGCGTCAACTATTCATTTCGGCGTGTGGGGACGATTCGTTTGACGCTTGCCCCCACATCCCCTGGATTTATGCGTCAGACGGGATTTATGCGTCAGACGGAACCGGTACTTCTCTAATAATGTTTCCTAAGAGTACCAGTCCCGTCTGACGCACAAATCTTGGCCGCCCAGGCGCGTCTTTTGACGAACACCTTGCTAATTTGCAGGAATGACCAAGTCTGGTCGTCGAATCTTGTTCATCGGTCGCCAGACCCAACTTCCAGCCGGTTCGTTTTTCAACAAAAGTGCTTCTTCAATCTGACAAGCGAGCCGATCGAGTTCGGTAAAGCTGAAAAGCAAATAAAACAGCTCCGGCGGAAGTTTCTTTCTTCCGTGACTGGCTCTCTCCAGGCTTTTCGCGACGTGTCCCACCACTGATTTAATGGCCCGATCGATATTTGCCTTGTTTACTGGCCAGCCCTTCCCCTTTCTCAACCGATCCTCGCCCTTTTCCAACAGATCCTTGGCCCAGTCTTTGACCCCCTGGTCGTCAACTCTCACCGGTAGCAGTAAATTTGGCTGGTGAACCATCTGGTTTCTGACTAGTCGGATGAAGTCCGCGCAGAGAACGCTATGCAGCGGCAGCGGCGCTGTAGCCGCTGGCGCGCTCCTGAGCCTTGGAGAAGAGAGCGAAATCAAAAATGGCCCCCAGTTGGCGCCTTCGCGGTGACCCTTAACCCGACAATTCAGATAGTCTTCGAAACCGGAATAGTAACTCAGCAGCACCAGTCGATAAAGCCGTGTTGTGTTCTCCTCCGTCTGCTTGAGAAATTCCCCGGTTGTGCGGAGAAACTTAAACTCGCCCTGATTGTTTGGGAACCAAGCATTCGATGTTGCGTGTTTCAATGACTTGCGAGCCGGAGCGTTCCTGTCCGGAAAGTCCGCGTCTGTTCGCGCCAGAATGTGGCCGTAAGAAATCTCGGTTGTCCATAGAAAAGCATTCAGCCGCGTTTGGTCCTCTCTGAATGCCGCCATCTGCGGCGACACGACCATCTGTACCCTCGCAGATCCACGCCTCCCACCCCGCCGGTACCTATTTCGATCTTCCTTCACGGTTCTCCTCTCTTCCCATGCCGTGAGGATATTGGACGCCCGTCGACCACCTGACCGCCGCGATCTCCGACAGTATCAACGTGAAGACATCCCTGGATATGCTGCGTCGAGACGTGCGGAAAACTGGCGCACACTTGTTTGAAAGTAAATAATTTACGCGCAAAATCCTACGACGGGATGGGAAAATTGCCTCCTCACGCATCGAAAGGCTGAAATGCCCGTATCTAGAGCAACGAAGGCCTAGAAGGCTTGTCACTGGAAATTTCTTGCATGCCACAGCGGATCTATTGACAACAAGCGCGCTTGTACTTATTGTTAATAGTGGCACAGCTCGATTGTGTCAACCGAGTGGTTGGAACTTGCGAATCACTCCTATCTTCTTGGAAAAGGGACTGCGAAAGCGGTCCCTTTTCTATTTTGGGTGGTTCTGTTGCCCGCCGGGCACAATGGCCTTCATGTGACTGATCGACGGAAGTCTCGGCTGCTAATCAGGAATCATTTCGGCATACTGCAGGTTCTGCAAAGGTGAAAATGCGTTCATGTTGTGCCGGCGATGCGGAGCGCCAAAACTTCAGAAAGTGGTGGCCGGTTCACCACTTCGAGCAAAGTTCCAGTCCCCGGTCACGGTAGGGACAGCTATCGCTAGCTGCCCCCCGTACAGATCCGTGCGAGCGGAACTACCGCACACGGCTCCTACCTTGGATGGGTGGCGTCGAAGCGCACGTCAGGATAAGGATGCAGGACACGAGGACGAGGGATCCATCGTTCGAAGGTTGGGCGGATGCGTTTCCAACTCGGCCGGCTGCGCTGGCTGCGACGTCCAAGCATGGAGCGCCACAGATTGCACAGCCGATCGCGGAAACGGCCCAACGTCACCGTGTTACCCGGGACAGCATGATAACGGTAATAGCCTTCGACCACACGTTTCAGCCACTGTCCTACGACGCTGACCCGCTCATGCATCCGCTCACGCAGCACCGCTTTGATCTTGCGCAGTGCCGCTTGCATCCGCTTGGGTTGGGTTGTGCGCCCCACGACGAAATAGCCTTTGGAGTTCGTCGCACAGTAGTGCGTGAACCCCAGAAACGTGAAGGTGGCGGCTTTGCCTTCACCACGCCGCTGCCGGGTAACCTGGGCGAAGCGACCGAACTCAATCAGTCGCGTCTTGTCCGAATGGAGCTCCAGCGCGAAAGACGCTAACCGTTCCCTGAACTCTGCCAGGAACCGCTCCGCATCTTTACGGTGCTGGAAACCAACCACCAGATCGTCAGCATAGCGGACCACAACGACCTCTCCGCTCGCTACTTTCTGGCGCCACGCCTCGATCCACAGATCGAAGACATAGTGCAGATACACGTTAGCCAGCAGCGGCGAAATCACCGCTCCTTGTGGAGTGCCTGCTGTCGTCTCCGACCATTCGCCGTCTTCCGATACTCCCGCTTTCAACCATTTCTGGATCAGCCGGAGTATGCGGTTGTCAGCGATTCGATGCGCCATAAACTTCATGGTCCATTCGTGGCTCATGTTGTCGAAGAAGCCCCGAATATCCGCATCGAGTATCCAGTTCACACGCTTCCGGCTGATGCCCACATGCAGCGCGTCCAGCGCCTGATGTGGGCTACGGCCCGGACGAAAACCATACGAAAAGCCCCGAAAGTCTACCTCGTAAATCTGGTTGAGGATGCGGACCACCGCTTGCTGGACGATCTTATCCTCCAGCGCCGCGATACCCAGCGGACGTTGCCGTCCGTCGGCTTTCGGTATGTACACTCTTCGCGAAGGTTGCGCCCGGTACGTTCCCCGGTGCACTCGCTGATGGAGGCTGGTTAAGCGCTCCTCCAGGGCGTGCTCATACTCCTGCCAACTTACCCCGTCTACTCCCGGGGCCGCGTTCCGCTTTAAGGCGTAGTAGCTTTCCCGTAGTAGATCAACAGTCAGATGGTGCAGTAAGGCAGTGAACTGCTCCTGCTTCCTTGCCTGCGCCCTTCGGCGCACGCCGCCCAACCCCTGGGACACGCGTATCCCGCTCTGTGTCGGATACGTGTGGTGCTGGACGTCGTTCTCCTTGGTCCGCGCCCTTCCCTCCGCCGCCTCCGCGAAAGCCTTCGCCTCTTTGTTCGGTAGCTTCATAGGTAATATGGCGCAGTCCGACTCCTCCAAAACGTACATGCCCGGATCATGGATATTTCACCTTTCCGGACCGGTCTGCTCGCGCAGACGTTCTGGAGGTCTCCCGGTTCTCGTGCACATTGCTTCCTGACGTGCTGGGGGTCTTCGACTACGCCGAGCCCAGCGGCCGCTCGCGAAGTAGCGCGGTTCGCTAGTGTTGCCTTCCCGCTGTCAGAAAAGGGTCGGCACTCGGATCGTTTGTTTTCGCAGCTCAATGGCCCGCCCGCCAGTACCTCTGTCTACGCTTCGCTATGACCCCTCGCGAGATCACAGGCAAGACTCGAGGCCAGAATGGAGTCGCTTCTCCTTTTCCGTAGGGCTCTCTCATCCCCTACAATGTGCCGGTTTAGCCCGGCGCTCTCTGACCACAAATCTTTTGTGTGCGTGCGTTGACGAATGACGGCGAGCCTTGGTTCCATTTCCCCCGTCCCGAGGTATTCCCGCCAACCGTAGCTGTCCAGTGGCTACGCCACATCTCCAGCTCAAAAGACTCATCGTCCGCTCTCGCGCTGCAGTGGCTGGCCGCGCTTTGCCATCTTCTCGTGCATGTCGCCCTTGATTGCTAGGAGAGTTACGAACTGGCTACCTGTGATGCAGGTTTGGTGAAATCAGTCTCTGCTGACCACGCAAAAGAGCACGTCATTTGTTCGCGCAGCCAAGCGTGGCTGATTCGCATGAGCGCCCGTTCGGTTTGAGCCTGACCTTGCTGAAGACGCCGTCGGGCGTTCCACACTGAAGCGTCATTTTGCGCCAGGGTGACAATTGGCATCATAAGAAAACGTAGCGAACATTGTGATGAAGCTCGAAGCGATGTTCATCATCGTTTCGATTCCAAGAAGCGTTTTCTTATCCATTAGAAATGAGGCCTTATGGCATTAAGCGAAGTGTTGCTCGACGAATTACGTGATATGTACAGTGCGGAAAATCAATTGGTCGTTGCGCTACCCAAGCTGGCAAAGGGAGCCAAGGACAATCATCTCAAGGGGCTTTTTAGCGCGCATCTTGAGGAGACCAAGGGTCAGGTAGAGCGCCTAAAGCGGGTGTTCGATCTCCTGGGTGAAAAGCCCACTGGGGAACATTGCAATGGTATGGAAGGCGTTATTGAGGAAGGTGCGGAGGCACTCGAGAAAGACGAGGAAGGCGCATCCTTTGACTCCGGCATCGTGGGTGCGGCGTTGAGAACTGAGCACTATGAAATCGCTGGATATACGGCGACAATCGCGATGGCAAAGATATTGGGCATGGGGGAAGTGGCAGGACTGCTGACGCAAAATCTCAATGAAGAGGTCGCTGCAGCAGACAAAATCACGGCCGCAGCCCAGCCGATTCTGAAAGCGGCTGCCAGCGAACCCGAGCAGGACAAAGAACCCAAGACGGGGAAAGATAAGTACTCCGACAAGAAAAGCAAAGAAGATGAGAAAAAGGCTGCGCCGGCTCTCAAGCACTAAAACAAGCGGCTGCCGCACCCGCGCGACTGAACGCTATGGGCAGTTCGCCGAGAGCCAATGCACGACAACCCTGCAGGAGGCAGACCTATGTATCATCACGTGAAAAAGCTAATGTATACCGTCGATGTTGGTGAAGCTGATCCAACGTTCGGCAAAATGTTATTGGAACAATTTGGTGGAGCAAACGGAGAGCTTGCTGCCGCCATGCAATATTCGATCCAGGGTATGAACTGCGAAGATGCCGCCCGCAAGGATCTTTTGATGGATATCGGAACGGAAGAGCTCAGTCACCTGGAAGTAGTGGGAGCTCTCATCCGGATGCACTTGAAGCCGATGAAAAGCAGCCGCGAAGCAGCTGAAGCAGATCCGCTGGTCGCGATTGCTGGAGGCGGCGGTGTCGCGCTCTTTGATTCCATGGGGAATGCCTGGACGGCGACCTACTTGAAAGTGACCGGGGATTTGGCTGTGGACCTGCGGAGCAACATCGCGGCCGAGGCACGGGCGAAGGTCGTCTACGAGCGTCTCATCAGCTTTACAAAAGACCAAGGTTCGAAGCAGGCGCTGCAATTTCTGATGACACGCGAAATAACCCATATGAGGGCATTTACGGCCGCCCTGGAGAGTATGGAGAAGCCGCAATTTTCCGTCGGCATTATCGAACCGACGCCGCATCTCGTCGACCAATACTTCAACGCTTCCACTGGCGAAAGCCAGAATGGGGAAAAGGACTTCGTAGGACCGTGGAACCATTCAAACGGGTTGGCTACCGTAGAGTCCGAGATTAAGGGAGGCGAGGGTTTGGATGTAACTCCGTACGATCCGCAACCTGGCACAGAAACAACCTCTCCAATTGATTCCACGCCGGTGGGCGAGTACACAAATGGGGTGGGAAAAAAGCAGGCCGCACTTCACGAAAAAGTCAACCCTAAAGCGGCGAAGGACGCTACCGTCGAAGTGTAGGCAAGTCTCCTGCGGCGCAAGCCTGCTAGTGCACAAATCTTCCATTAAGAATCTTCCACTGCGGGTGCGATGCGAATCGCACCCTTTTTTCTTGAATGAAACTCAAACGACGTGAGAGTCGGAAGGCAGTTTTTCAGCAGCGATGTCAGGCAAGGTGAGCCGCATTGTTGTTCCAATTCCCAACGTGCTTTCGACCGCCAGGCGTCCGCCGTGCCGCTCCACGATTTCATTTGAGATGTAAAGGCCAGGCCCATTACCCAAGTCGCCTTTCGTACTGAAGAAGGGACGGAAGAGCTGTCGTTGTGTCTCTTCGCTCATTCCTTGGCCCTCGTCGCGCACCACAATTTCTAAC
The DNA here is from genome assembly GCA_963830325.1 of uncultured Acidobacteriaceae bacterium. GTDB lineage: Bacteria > Acidobacteriota > Terriglobia > Terriglobales > Acidobacteriaceae > PALSA-350. Next base: position 57,346 of record CAWHMV010000011.1, on the reverse strand, counting down.
CCGCTCTCGCCGGTCGTGGCATCGAGCCACACGCGGCCCCTGCTGACCCGGCATCGAGCGCATTGGATACTAGATTAGCCATCACCTGGCGGATCTGTCCGATCACGCCGTAGAAACGGAGACTCTCTCCACCCCCGATGGTTACGGTGATCTGACGATTGCGAAGTTTCGCAGCAAACAGACGGACAACATCGTCAAATAACTCGCCTGCTGTCCCGAATTCGGCTTGCTGGATACTATCCTTCGACCATCGAAGTGTTTGTTTGGTAATTCCTGAGATTCTTTCGATCTCGTACTGCGCCATTTCGATGTAATTGAGTGCTGAGGCATTCCCCCGCACTTCCTGACCCATTAAATATAAAAGGTTGGTGATTGCTTCCAATGGGTTATTGATCTCATGTGCGATGACGCTCGTCATGCGGCCTGTCAGCGCCAGCTTTTCCGCCATGCGGAGGGCCGCTTCACGGTCCCGACGATCGGTCAGGTCGGTACAGGTTCCCACCCATCCAGCCCGCGTGTCATCGACTCTGAGGAAAGGAATCGAGCGCACCAGGCTCCATCGTTCCCCATCTTCTGAGCCGGCGTGAAACCGCAGCTCTGTTTCAAATGTGGTGCCGACGGCAACCGCTGTCTTCCAGAGTTGAGCACATCTAGCTTCTTCTTCCGGACCGAGCCCGACTGTTTCGTACCATCTTCCCCGCACGCCAAGTCTCCGCTTTTCTGACCGGCATTGACCGGCTATGCCAAAGTTGGCCAGATGGGAAAGGCGCGTACTATTGGATCAGTCAGGGAGAACAAGACAATGCTAGATCGAGTGCAGATAAAGCGGCTAGATGACTCAATCCCGCGTTGGCAAATTCGGGACCTCAAGGTTTCTACGTCCGAACTGCGTTATGCGTTACGCGCATCCGAAGAACAGATTCAAGAAGCCGTCAATCTAAAGCCGGGTCAAGAAATGACCATCGACGTTCATCTAGGTTGAGTGTAGACCGAGAGTTACCGTTTTGCGGAGTCACGGGGACGCGCTCCCTATCATCCCAGTTCACTAGCTCAGGGCTCAGCCGAATTTTCTCCCATACTTGTGCCGTCGCCGGATTAACTTCCGCTTTCTTCCAAGTTTTTAATCCCCTCGGACCTGGCCTTCGAGGGCACTATAAGATCCCGGAGTTTAATCCGGTGGATCCCGGAGTTAATCCGGTGACATGATACGTATAACAGCAAATTGAACTGATCGCCCTTCCCGATCGAGCAAGGTCAGGTGAATAGGTCTCGTGTCCCCGTATATTCGACGATGGTTTGAGCCGCCGGTTATCGTTCGGAGGTTACTTTCGGTCTGAGATGTCGAACTTAGCTGAACAACTGGCTTTTTGACGATGTGACTCATTGATTGCTTTACTAGAGTTCGGCCTAACAAAGTTAGGTTGCTTTGTTGAGCGACCGCCCTCCAAATGGCAGCGAGTCTGCGTGAGGACCAAAAGCAAACCGCATGTCCCTCCGCTACTCTCCCCCGGATTTCCTATCGAACTTGTTGGCTCTGGCGAACGTCATGCGCCTTTCTTCACGGAGGGCGCATACGTGGATGTTGCGAGTTCTGCGTGATAGGAAATCCGGTCGGGATGACAAGGGCGCTTCCATGAAAAGTGGCTGACGGAGGGAGGGTAGATTTCCCTGAGATCGGCGAGGGGGGTCGGCGCACCGCAGGTGCCCCCGCTTCGCTACGTCCGGTCGGGATGACAAGGGGGAGGGTGGCGCTTCCACGGACAGTGGCTGACGGAGGGAGGGTGGATTCCCCTGAGATCGGCGAGGGGGGGTCGGCGCACCGCAGGTCCCCCCGCTTCGCTACGTCCGGTCGGGATGACAAGGGGGAGGGTGGCGCTTCCATGAAAAGTGGCTGACGGAGGGAGGGTAGATTTCCCTGAGATCGGCGAGGGGGGGTCGGCGCACCGCAGGTCCCCCCGCTTCGCTACGTCCGGTCGGGATGACAAGGGGGAGGGTGGCGCTTCCACGGACAGTGGCTGACGGAGGGAGGGTGGATTCCCCTGAGATCGGCGAGGGGGGTCGGCGCACCGCAGGTCCCTCCACGGCGCCCCCAGATTTCCTGTCGAGAGTTGCGGCTTCGATTTACTGCATGTGGTTCTCTTTAAGGAGAACCACAAGGAAGCAGATCAGCTACGATGGTTCACTCTTTGGCGGCAAGGGGGGACGTCGATCTGTGATGACGAGGAGAGAAGCTGTACTCGGGCTGGCGGGATTTCTGGCCCAGGCAGCCCAAACGTTACCGGCCAACAAAAATGTCAAATGGGCGCTGGGGTCGAACCTATGGAACTCATATCCTGGTACCCGGTTTACCGACATTCTTGACGTCATGCACGACACCGGCTTCATCGGGCTTCGTTTGACGCAGTATCCACAAATTCTCACCAAGTACGGCATCACGCAGGATCAAATGGAACGGGAACTCTCCCGCCGCGGCCTCCAGGTGATCACGATCTCGTTCAATGGCCCAGCGGACGATCCAGCCAGGCATGCCGAGATTCTGAGCAATTCCAAGATCGCTATGACCTTTCTCAAGCGTTTTGGCGCCGAACGGCTGGTGGTCTTCTCACCTTCACGTGCCGGGAACAAACCCGCAGACGCATTCGCCATCATGTGCCGTTTCTATAATCAACTGGGAGAAGCCGCCGGCGAGATGGGCTTCAAGGCCGGCCTGCACAATCACCTTGGGCAGATGGTGCAGACGCCTGAGGAGATCGACCGCTGCATGGCGCTCACCGATCCCAAGCTGTTCTACTTCTCCCCCGACACCGCGCATGTATACCTGGGTGGCGGAGATCCAGCAGTCATCATGGAGAAGTACAAACACCGGCTGATGATGGCAGATTACAAAGATGCGAAGCGCGCCGGACTGACCGCGAAGTACATCACCAACACCTATGATCTTGGCGATGGCGAGATCGACTTCCCAGCGTGTCATCGGGTGCTGCGCAGCATCCACTTCAAGAGCTGGCTCTGTGCAGATCTCGACATCACGAGAAACGGCCCTCGCACCAGCTATGACCGATGTGGCGCCTACATCGTAAAAACGCTGGAACCGATTTATGTATGAAGTCACCCGGCGGAAGATGCTGAAAATGGCAGCGGCGGCGGCTCTATCAAGCTATCGCATATTCGACCCCCATGTGCATGTATGGAAGCACGATGCTCGCTTTCCCTTCGCGCCCGGCGCCAAGGTTCCGGATTACGACGCCACTCCGGAGATGCTGCTGGAACTCATGAAAGCCAACGGGGTAGCGAAGACCGTCATCATCCAGGTCATCCATTACCGTTACGACAATAGCTATCTCGCGGCTGTGCTGAAGCAATACCCGCAATTCTTTCAAGGTGTGTGCCGCGTAGATCCCCTGGATCCCGCTGCGCCTGACCATCTGGCACAGCTTACTGAGCAACAGGGCTTTCACGGGGTGCGTCTGAGCCCGGCCGGTGATGCGACCGGGGACTGGATCCAGGGCCCACTGATGCCTCCTCTATGGAAGCGCTGCGACCAGCTCAAGGTTCCCATGACGCTACTGGTGCCGATCAGCCGGGTTCCAGACATCCAGAAACTAATCGAGAAGTACCCCGATTTGACGATCGTGATCGACCACATGGCAGACTGCCCGGTAGATCAACCGGAGAAACTGGATGCCCTGGTGGAACTGGTGCGGTATCCCAAAGTGTTTGTGAAGATCTCGCACACCTGGTCGTTGTCCAGGGAAGACTATCCCTGGCTCGATTCACAACGGCTGGTGAAGCGCTTGTACGACACATTCGGACCACAGCGGCTCATGTGGGCAACAGACTGGCCTATTGCCAAAGATCGAGCCAGCTACGCGCAGAGGTTGACGGTCGTGCGCGACGACATGAAATTTCTCAATGCAGATGACAAGAGCTGGATGCTCAGCAAAACAGTGGAACGGGTGTGGCCTATGCACTCAAGAGCTTGATCGTCCTATCGTGCGACGCATCCACCATGGATCTCTCATTTTCCGCGCCATCTGCGCGTCAACTGAGGCGGTATCCGCGTCTGTCATGATAGTCAAGAACCCGATTGGCGGGAGGTTGCATGCAGATCCGGCGCATATTGCGATTGCACGTCAATAACCTGGTCTTGCTTTGCCTGGCAATAGTCTGGTCAACGGCCCTCGCCTCTGCCCAAACCAAGCCGGCGGCCGGAGCCATTGCGCCCGATCGCCTGCCGGATTCCTACCTGATTTATGCCATGCTTATGCCCGGCCAACTCTTTGAGGACATGGGTTCCGGTCCAAGCCAGGCTTGGGCCATCAGCGGAACAACCGTGAATGAAGACGACATGGATCCCAAACTGGCGCCGGATGCGACTCTCCAGCCACCGGATGACAATCCACGCGGCTTTAGGGGAGCGGTGAACGACTACAACCAGCGCAAAAAAGAACGCCTTGTTTTGACGCACCGTCTTGAACTCTCCCAGCCCTACGTGCTAATGACTCCCAGCGATGTCGCGCAGTTCAAAGCATCGCGCTCGGTCGACTCCACCTCTGAATTGCAGACGACGTACGGCTCCTACGTGGGTATTACCTTTTTTAGCGAGGTTTATTTCAATACTGCGCAAACTTCTGCGCTGGTCTATATCCTCGACTGGTGCGGGAACCTGTGTTCGCAGTCCGAGTGGATTTATCTCGAAAAGCGAGATGGCGTCTGGGTACGCCGCTCCGGCAAGGCGCCCGCGCAGACATAGAGTTTTGGAGGAACCATGCGGTTTGCCCTTTCTGTACTGTCTCTCCTGCTTTCCATTTCCGTCGGCACAAGCTGTGTCTTTGCCCAGGAGGCACCACTACGAGTCGCCATCGTGGGCCTCGAGCACGGGCATGTTGCCGGGTTCCTCAAGCAGTTCCCAACCCAGCATGAAGTGCAACTGGTGGGCATTGTGGATGATGACCAGGCGCTTTCTCACCGTTACGCGCAAGAATTTCATCTCGATCCCAGCATGTTCTTCCCGCAACTGGATGCGATGATCGCGGCCCGCCATCCCCAGGCGCTGCTGGTCTACACTTCGATCGGCAAGCACCGGCAGGTGATCGAAGCAGCGGCTCAGCACGGGCTCAGCGTCATGGTGGAAAAGCCTTTGACCATGTCGCTAGAAGATGCCTTGGCGATTCGCCGGGCGGCCCGGGAACACCACATCCAGGTGCTGGTGAATTACGAGACCACCTGGTATGCCAGCAACCGCGGGGCGTACGACGAGGTGGCTAAAGGAGGCTTGGGCGATCTGCGCAGGATCGTGGTCCACGATGGTCACGAGGGACCCAAAGAGATAGGAGTGCCGCCGGAATTTCTGAAGTGGCTCGAGGATCCGGAACAGAACGGCGATGGAGCGCTCTATGATTTCGGCTGCTATGGCGCTGACCTGGTCACCTGGCTCATGCATGGCGAATCGCCTATGAGCGTCACTGCTGTCACGCAGACAGACAAGCCCCAGATTTATCCACGAGTGGCGGATGAATCGACCATTATCCTGCGTTATCCCAAAGCACAGGCAGTGCTGATGGGCTCCTGGAACTGGCCGTTTGGCCGCAAGGACATGGAAGTGTATGGCGCCACCGGATACGCCATCACTGTCGGGCCAGACAAGCTGCGTCTGCGGACCAAAGGTCAGCAACAGGAGACGGAGACCGTCGCTCCGCCGCCGATGCCGCCCAACGACGGCTCACTCCACTACCTGGCGGCAGTGTTGAAAGGGACTCTGAAGCCAAACGGTGACCTGACGTCACTCGAGACCAACGTGGTGGTGATGCAGATACTAGATGCAGCCCGGCAGTCTTCGCGCGAGGGCAGGACTATCAAACTGGCGCCTCTGCCGAAATAATTAACGGCCCCGTACGGCGGCCATCCGCTCACTGCGGAGTGGGCCCAGGTGTGCCGCGACGGGCCCCCGCCGCCCATCCGCAGCAACGTGACGGGCTCTCCTTCTGCGAACCGCGAAATGCGGTCTGCCGTGGATCACCTCCGAGGGCAGATACTTTCGCTTCTCCCCACACAGGGAGCACACCACAAATATCGAGCTGGCAGGGAAGCTGTCTGTTCCGGCTAACACGTCGTGGCCGCACTTCTTGCAGCAAACCACGCAAGACTTGGGGAAGGGCAGAGCGCGCATATGCAGTACTATAGGAGAATAAAAGGAGAAGATCAAGCAATCTTCTGTGGTGTCCTTGCGAAAGGGTGCTTCAGGAGCTAAACAGGCTGCGGGAAAAGGTATGGTCTGGGGGAAATGAAATGTACCTCAGGGGCTAAAGCCCTCATTGGGCGGGGCTTTTTACGGCACGGGTAAACCCGTGCCCTTCGTCTAGCGTTGCTCTTCCAGAAAGAGATGCTCGTATAGGGTTGCTTTCCAGAAAGGTACTCGTCGAGCCGAGCGTTTAAGCGCCATCCGCGATCAAAAGCGGCTTCGGTAGAAGGGCAACAAACCGCTCACCAGCGTTGGTGCACGAGCGGCCGGATCTTTGTGTCGTAGATTTTTCGGATGCTTGCCATTACCTCCGGGGTGAGCGGGGGAAGATCGGACGCCCGCGCGTTGTCCGCTACCTGGGTGGGGCGCTTGCCGCCGGGAATCGCGCAACTGACCGCATCGAACATGAGAATCCAACGCAAAGCAAACTGGCTCATGCTGACGTCGGCCGGTACGAGGGCGCGAATCTCTTCCACCGCCGCCAGCGCCACGTCGTAATCGACCCCGGAGAAGGTCTCGCCCATATCGAAGCGCTGGCCTTGGCGGTTGAAGTTGCGATGATCATCGGCGTCGAACTTGGTATCGGCGCGAAACTTACCCGTAAGCAGCCCGCTGGCCAGGGGAATACGTGCGAGGATGCCGACCTGCTTCAGCTTGGCCTGGGCAAAGAAGAGTTCCGCTGGGCGCTGACGGAAGCAATTGAAAATGATTTGCACAGACTGCAGGTTGGGGTACTCCATGGCCTTAAGAGCTTCTTCCACGCGCTCCACGCTTACCCCATAGAAACGGATCTTGCCCGCCTGCACCAGGTCGTCGAGCACACCGAAGATCTCCGGATGATAATAGGCATCGGTCGGCGGGCAATGGAGCTGCACCAGGTCGAGGACCTCTACGTTCAGGTCGAGCAGGTTGTACTCTACCCAGGAGGTAAGGTTAGCGCGGCTGTAGCCCTCAACCGTCTGCTTGGGCAAACGCCGGCCCACCTTGGTGGCTACGATGATGTCTTCTTTGCGGGCCTTCTTCAGCTTCCCGATCAGGCGATGACTGCGGCCATTGCCATAGACATCCGCGGTATCGAGAAAGTTGATGCCCGAATCAATCGCCTGGTTGAGCGCTCCAAGCGATTCCTCATCGGTTACCTGGCCCCAGGCCCCGCCAATGGCCCATGCCCCAAAACTGATCTCTGAAACCTTCCAACCTGTACGACCGAGTGCGCGATAGTTCATAGCGGAATGGTAACAGGGGCCGCTACGCAGAAGGACCAGTGCAGCGGGCAAGAACGATAGTGACATCGTCCGGTTGTTCCACGTTACCAATCCAGTCTGCCACGGCGCCGGCTACAATTTCCGTAATCCGGGCCAGAGGCTTGTTGCGATGCTCCAGGATCAATTCCACCAGCCGTTCTTCGCCGAACTCGCCAAACTCGTTTTCCGGTTCGGTGACACCGTCACTGTACGCGACAAAGATATCGCCGGTCTGCATCACCAGCGTCGACTCATCGTAGGTTACACCGTCAAAGAGACCAACCACGGTCCCGTTGGTCGCCAGGCGGAAGACCTCGCCGGTGGCCCGCAGGATGATGGGGGGCAAGTGGCCGGCGTTGCAATACGTCAGCACGCGCGCCTTGACGTCATAACAACCGAGAAACATGGTCGCGTACTTTGCCGCCGGAGTGCTGCGATAAAGCTGATAGTTCAACGTGGTCATCAGCATCGCCGGGGCCACCTGCGATTCCGTGCTCCCGTCTCCGCGGTAGTACATGCGCGGATCTTCCTGCGATCCATAAGCTAACGAGGCTGGCATCAAAGCCATCTCTGGTTCGATCGAATAGGCGCGAACGAAGGCGTGCACCGTGGCCATCAAGAGGGCAGCCGAAATTCCTTTTCCACTGATATCTCCCACCGCGAGGACCAGCCGGTCGCTGCCCAGGGGAATAAAGTCGTAATAGTCGCCGCTGACTGTACGCGCCGGAACGCAGACTCCGTGGACCTGGAGCGACGGCAGGTCGGTGAGCTGTCGAGGGAACAATAATTCCTGCACCTCATAGGCGATGCTGAGTTCGTTCTCCAGCCTTTGCTTTTCTTTCTGTTCTTCAATCAGCTTGGCCAGAGAGCCGGTCATGGAGTTGAATGACTGTCCCAGCGCCGCCATCTGATCGCGGCCGCGAAGCTGTATGCGATGGCTCAGATCGCCAAGGTTCACGTGTTCCGTCGCACGATAGAGTTCCGCTACCGAAGCGGTCATGCTGCGCGAGAGGCGAACACCGATGTAGAGAGCGACCACCTCGATGAGCCCGAAAAAGATAGCAATCGCGAACAGGATGTCCCGAGCGATCAGGAACCTGTCTCCCATAGTGGCAAACAAGGTCGCGTACAACATGGACGGGCGCGTGACTACCCCGATGCCACCTTCTTGCTTCTTTCCCGTCTGCCAGTCCACTACGTCGAAGAAGGTACCGGCATGCAGCACCAGGTCGAACCACCGGGAGCGGGGAGGCACCAGCCCGGCATCCACCTGGTTGTGCGAAGGTCCGGAGTCCGGTATAGCAAGAAGGGTGATTGCCCCCAAGCGGGCGGCGGTAGGTTGAAGCAGTTCCGGCGTAATGGGAATATCGGATGTCACGGAGAGCACGCGATCACTCACGTGCTGAAGCTTGACTGCGCGCAGATGCAGTTCGTCCCGATCGACGACGAACCCGGTGAAGTCTCCGCTGATAAATCCGGGCAATTTTGCCGGACGCGTTGCCAGCAACGCCCCTCCTGTGGAAAGTACGAAGCCCTTATTGCCTGCCCATACAGTGATGGTTCGCCGAGGGAACCGCTCATCCGATGCCCGGGTCAACTCACCCGTGATCTGTTCGGTGAGTTTGCCGGAATTCTCCAATGGAAATAGCTGTGCCCCCAGGGCGTCATTGGCTGCTTGCAGATGCAGCAACTCCGAAGTCAAGTCGGAGATGGCGACATAGGTGGAGAACTGCCCGGCGAATGCCCAGCCCGCCAAGCCGCCCATGAGCACGAGCAGCAGAATCGGCATGACGCCGATGAACAGGTAGGTGACAATCAATCGATTCCGCAGCCGCCACATCAGAGGGCGATAACCCCAGCGGAAGCCCACGACCATAGCGCAGAACGCGAAGACCATGGTGGTAAATGCGGCCCACCCGCCCAGCTTGGAACCGAATATCGTGGCGGTCCAGAGTAGCAGGGATAAAATCCCCAGCCAGACAGTGACGCGGCCCCATTTGGTGGCGGGTCGCAATATCCGCATCACCTTTGCCCTGACGTCTCTGAGTTGTGGAAACTTGCTTGCCATACGCCGTTGCTGTGGGATCAATGCTTCCATCCCAGGTTCCTCGTAGTATAGGCCAGTCGCAGGACCGGCTCCTTATTTGCGATGATGAAGGGATGCTGGTGAAAGAACAGTCCCGCCTTCTCTCCCTGATTGAAAGCGGATTTGCCGCTCTTCGCGTGCTGGTGATTGGCGACGTGATGTTGGACCGCTCCATCTGGGGGGAAGTCGACCGCATTTCGCCCGAGGCGCCGGTGCCGGTACTCCGCTCGGTACGGACTACCAGCGCCCCCGGGGGCGCGGCCAACGTGGCCATGAACCTGGTAGGCCTGGGGGTCAAGGTCGAGCAGGCAGGTTTCTGGGGCGACGACGGGGAAATGCGCGAACTGAGCGCACTTCTCTCCACAGCCGGCGTGGACTTCTCCGGGATGGTCCTCTCCGGCCACTCCACAATTTCGAAAACCCGGATTGTTTCCCGCAATCAGCAGTTGCTCCGGCTGGATGTCGAGAGCGCTGACCCGCATCCAGCGGCCGATCACGAGGCGTTGCTCGAGCGCTCGCTGGGGCTGGTGCGCAGTGCCGACGCGGTCATCCTCTCCGATTACGCCAAGGGGGCCTTGAGCGCCGAGCTTTGCCAGGCGGTCATCACCCTGGCGCGTAAGCAGCGAACCCCCGTATTGGTCGATCCCAAGGGGCTGGATTTCAGCAAATATGCCGGCGCTACGACCATTTGCCCCAATGTTCCGGAACTGGCGCTGGTCACTCGTATCGCCAGCCGTAATCTGACCGAATTGCTTGCCGCGGCCCAAAAGCTGGTCGGACAGCTGGGCATCGACTACCTGACCGTCACCATGAGCGAGAAGGGCATTCGCGTTCTTTATCCAGATGCCGTGTTTCATTCCCCCACCCGTGCGCGCGAAGTGTTTGACGTCACCGGGGCCGGCGATACGGTTATCGCCACCCTGGCCGCGTCGCTGGCCGCCGGTCTTGACCCGGAGACTGCAGTCACCCTGGCAAATATTGCCGCGGGGATCGTGGTGGCCAAGACGGGAACGGCGCCCATCTCCCGCAACGAGCTAGTGGCCGAGTTCACTGCGTCTACCCAGATGAAGGGTCCGGACAAGATTCTCGACCTCGACCATTTGCTGGTCCGTTTGGCCGAATGGCGGGCGAATGGCGAGCGGATCGTGTTTACCAATGGTTGTTTTGACATCCTGCATGTCGGCCACATCACGCTGCTTGAACAATGTCGCGAGTTCGGAGATAAAGTTGTCATCGGCGTGAACAGTGACGCTTCGGTAAAGCAACTGAAGGGGCCAACTCGGCCCCTCGTCGGAGAAAAGGAACGAGCACGCGTTCTGGCTGCGCTAGGATCGACCGACGCGGTGATCATCTTCGACCAGGAGACACCGCTGGAACTGATCCGATCTCTGCGCCCGGACGTGCTGGTCAAGGGCGGAGACTATACCACCTCCACCATTGTGGGAGCAGACGATATAACCACCTGGGGCGGCCGGGTAGAAATTGTGCCCACGGTAAACGGCATGAGCACCACCAACACCATCCGCAAAATGACTGCAAGTTCATAGCCTGGACGCCCCGAAAAGAAGAACCGCAGATCTCTCCATCTCCACTCCGTTCCGCTGCGCTCTATCGAAAAACATTTCCAGGATGTGGCGTCAACACAGAGATCTCTCCACTGCGCTGCCCCGGATTTCCTGTAGAAGTTGGTGGCGTTGGCAAACATCATGCGCCTTTCCTTAAAGAAAGGCGCACACGCGGTCTTGTCCGGTGCCGCGTGGCAGGAAATCCGGGTACGCTTCGGTCGAGATGACAAAGGTGAGGGCGGCGCTTCCATGGGAGAGCGGCCTCGGACAGAAGGCGTTTTTCATCACCTTGGGTGGGCCGCAGGCCCATGACTCCTCCGGTCGAGATGAAAAATTTGTTACGAATTTCAACCGGTATCTTTCCAGGAGAGGAACAAAGCCCCTTTGCAACAAATTTGTCATCTCGACCGGAGCGCAGCGGAGTGGAGAGATCTGCGGTTTCTTCTTCCCCTCTCACGCACGCACGTAACCGCCGTTATTCTCTTCTGAGTGTCTCCATCGGATCAACGCTGGCTGCCCTTCGTGCCGGAACCCAGGCGGCGAAGAGAGCCAGCAGGAGCATCACCCCGGGTACCGTAATGAAAGTCACCGGATCGAGCACGCTAACCCCGAACAGAAAGCTGCGCAAGAACTGCATCAACAGAGCGGCCACTACCAATCCAGCGACAGAGCCTCCCACGGCAAGGAGCAGGCTCTGCTTCACAATCGCACCCACAATCTGCCAACGCATCGCGCCCAGGGCCAAACGAATGCCTATTTCCCGCGTCCGCCAGCTCACGACATACGCGATCAGGCTGTAAACGCCTACTCCACCGATCAACAGAGCCAGTGCCCCGAAGGACAGGAGCAAAATCGCCAGCGACCGCGGAGCTGACACAGAAGCGGCCACCACCTCGTTCAGGCTGCGAACACGCGTCACCGGCACCAGCGGATCCACTTGCTTCACCACGCTGCGCAAGCCTGCTGCCGCTTCGGAAGCACTGGCGCGCGTACGCAGCAGGGCATACATCACCGGTTGTTCACGCGTCGCGGTCATGGGCAGATAGACCTCGTCACCGAATCCGCCGGCAAGGCTGCCACCGTGAGTGTTGCTGACAACTCCCACCACCACGGAAGCCGCGCCTTGGTTCCACACGGCCGGTGTAGGCTCATCCACCACATCGATAAGGTGTCTGCCCAGCGGATCCTGGTGGGGCCACAGCCGGGCCGCCATGCTTTCATTGATGACCACCGCGTGGCTTGATACGGACTCGTCCTGACTTGTCAGCAGGCGCCCCCGCATCAGCCTCATCCCTAAGGTGGCGAAATACTCCGGAGACACCGTACGGCCGGTGGCAAGTAACGCGCCCTGCCGCGCATCCCTGGGGTGACCCTCTGCGTCGTAGACATAATTGTTATCTCGCCCGCTCAGTGGCAGTGAGTCGGTAAGCGCGACCGATTCCATGCCCGCGACTCCTTGCGCGCCGTTCAGCAATGTGTCAAAGAACCCATGGCATCGCCCTTTTTCGCGGCATGCCGTGGCGTCCAGCGCGACCTCCGCGGTGACGACTCGCTCGGTGCGAAAACCCGGATCCACCTTCGACAGGCTGTACAGGCTATGAAGTAAAAGACCAGCGGCGGTAATGACCACCACCGACAACCCAATCTGCCCCATCACCAGCGCCATCGAGACGCGGAACTGTGAGGCTTTGCCCGCCACCCCGCGGCCGCTCGAGCGCAGCGCGCCCTGCAGGTTGGGCGATGCCATCTTCAGTGCCGGGATGAGTCCAAAGAGAAATCCGGTCAGCAACGAGGCGGCTGCGGCAAAGAGGAATACGGGCCAGTGCAGAGATATCTCATTCAGCCGCGGAGTATCCGCCGGCAACAGCCGCACCAGACCCTGCAGACTCGCAGCCGCCGCCAGCGAGCCCGCGATCCCGGCCAGTGCGCCCACCAGCACACTCTCTGATAACAACTGCTGTATCAATCGACTCGAAGAAGCACCGAGTGCCCCACGAAGCGCCATCTCACGCTCGCGGCCCGCAGCGCGAGCCAGCATCAGGTTCGCCACATTCGCGCAGGCAATCAGCAGGATCAACGCCACTGCGCCGAAGAGCAGCAGCAGGCGCGGCCGCGTTGCTCCCACCTCCGACTCGAGCAGTGGCACCACCGTTAGATCCGATGCCCAGGTATCCGGCATTCGCCAGGGAAAAAGCGGCAAGAGGGCCGCGTGTAGCCGGTGCAGTTCGGCCTGGGCCTGGGCCGGCGAGACCCCGTCCTTCAGCCGTCCGAATATGCGTAGGTCGAAAGTGCGCCAGGGATCGATCGGATCGCCGCCCTTGAAGGCAACTGGAATGACAAACTGGGTGTCGCCGTAGGGGAACCGCACTCCCGCCGGCATGACGCCGATAATCCGCCGCGAGATGCCGTCAATGCGGACGGTCTGCCCGATCACATTCGGATCCTGCCCAAAGCGCTGTTGCCAATAACCATAGCTAAGCACGACAACTAAATCCCGCCCCGCTACTCCTTCATCACGGGTAAAGAAGCTGCCTAGTGCAGGATGAATCCCCAGCGTGTCGAAAGCGTTGGCCATCACGTCGGCGCCAAATACCCGATCCGACGAATCGGTTCCCGCCACATTCGATTCCGCATCAGCCCCAAAGCCGCTGATCGCGGTGAAGGAATCGGAATGCTCCCCCAAAGCCTGGATCCAGCCCTTGGGAAAGAAGCTGACCTCTCCGGCGCTGTATTCGATCCGTGCCAGCCTGTCCTGCTGCGGAAAGGGCAATGGGCGGAGCATGATGGAGTCCACTAACGAGAAGATCGCCGTGTTTGCCCCGATTCCCAGCGCCAGTGTGAGCACGGCGGTGAGTGTGAATCCAGGCGACTTTCGCAGTTGCCGCAACGCGAACTTTAGGTCATTCAGCATCTTGAGCTTTCTCTTTGCATGCCATTGGCCACTCGCAAATTGCCGAAAATCAATAGCTAAGGCGAAGATGTCTCCTGGATGTTGTCCACAACCGAGATTTTTTGTCCGGAACTGAACACTCGCGGGGTTTAGCGGGCGATGAGGCTGGTAATACGCGAACGGTACCCTCGGCTCACGGGCAATTTGTGGCCGTCTGACATGGTGACAAAGCACTCCCCATCGTTTCCATCGGTACGAAATTCCTTTACATGTTGAAGATTCACGATCGCGGAACGATGAATGCGCAGGAAAACGTCGGGGTCCAACTTAGTCTCGAAATTAGCCATGGTATTGCGGAGCATATGACTCTCCTTGCCGGTGCAGATCCGCACATAATTTTCTTCCGCGCCAATCCAGCGAATATCCGCAATAGGTAGAAATAGAATGCGCCCTTTGGAGCGAAAGACCAGCCGGTTATTGTATTCCTTCTTTTCCGGAGATCGAGCTGTCCCGTTGGCGTGTTTTCTCTCCCGCTGTTCGCGGGCGTGCTGCAGCGCAATCCTCAACCGTTCACGAGTGAAAGGCTTCAATAAGTAATCCACTGCATGCACCTCAAAGGCTTTCAGTGCATATTGGTCGTGTGCAGTGGTGAAGATAATACCTGGAAGGTCCGAGGGACTGGAACAACTCAGAGCCGAGATGACGTCGAAGCCGTCCATGCCGGGCATCCGGATATCGAGGAGCAGCACATCGGGCTGTGTGAGCTGAACCAGGTCGATCGTTTCCGCGGCGTTGGCTCCTTCACCCACCACTTCAATGTCTGGTTCGTCGCGCAGGAGTTGTAGTAGCTTTTGCCGGGCAAGAACTTCATCATCCGCGATCACTACTTGAAGCGGCATACAAGGGCTCCGCATGGTCACTGCTTGGACGGTTATCGATCTCCAGGGGAAGCACACAAAGGGCCGTTACATCGCCGGGAACAACTTCCCGAATAGAGAAGCTTTGCCTGCTCCCGTAATGCAGCTCCAATCGGGCCTTTACGTTCGCGATGCCGACGCCCTGCCGTTTCAGGGCGTCGCCGAACGACCCTGGAACACAACCTGCATTGCGAATCGATATGCACAGTTTATCTCCTTCGACGGAAGCCTTGATGGTGATCGTTCCTTCTCCGAGAGATCGCGCGATTCCGTGAACATAGGCGTTTTCAACAATGGGCTGAAGAATCATCGACGGCACGAGGGCGTCCCAAGCCTCAGGCGCGACCTCAATGCTGTGGCTTACTCGATCGCCGAAACGCAGCTGCTGGATCGAGACGTAGAGTTGAACGACCTCCATTTCCTCTTGCAGGGGAATGCGTTGAGCCTGGCCCTTTGCCAAGGTGATACGCAACAGGCTGCTCAGTCGTTCCAGCATTTCGTCAGCGCAATCAGGGTCGGAGCGCATCAGGCTGGAAACGCTGTTCAAGGTGTTGAAAAGGAAATGGGGGTTGAGCTGCATCTGCAACGCTTGCAGACGCGCTTGCACCAGCTGCGCCTGTAGCTGTGAGGCCATCTGTTCTCGCTCGCGATATCGCTGGTAGTAGCCAACGCTGCGAAAAACAATAAACCCCATCCAGAAAATGACCACGTCCGTCACCAATGCGGAAGACAGATTGTGCCCGAGCCGCTTTAGAAAGGTATAGTGCATGCCCGGATGCTGGTAGCGGAAGATAGTGATGTAGAGTACTTCCTCGACGATGCCGACCAGGACGCTCAAGGGCAAATACTGCAGGAGCATTTGCCGGGTCGAGGCAGCCTGTATGCTCGCGCGCAGGAAGTGCCACATACCCAGGAAGGTCAGACCCCACAACAGAAACTCCACCGTCCAGGCAGCGAAGGGAATCCAAAACGGAACCTTCCAGGCGTCCAGGGACATCTCCGCGTGCTCCTGGAATCCGAACAAAATCCCAAGCGCCACCCAGCCCGAAAGGAAGACCACTGGGCGCATGAAAAACGGACGGGTTGGGTCGGTCTCTTGCTTAGTTGGGTTGTTCAGTTTGATCGCCAACCTCCACTTTCGGAGTATGCGGCGTAGCATACACCTCCTGGATGGGGAAATACTTCGGGTTCATTTCGTTGGCGTAGACAAACAGGTCGCGATTTGGATGGATTTGCCGCCACGCCGCTGCCTCCTGTTCAACGGCAGCTGCATCGGGCAAACTCGCCGCCAGGCGCCGAAGGCCCGGACGTAAATAAGTCTCCGCTGGGCTGCCCCCTTGCAAGACCGCGATGCAAAACCAACGATAAGCAACTGTTTGATCCTTTGGCATGCGCCGCCCATCCCGTGACAGCATACCCAGGGTCGCGGAGGACTGCCAATAACCAGCGTACGCCGCTGACAGCAACAGGTTCGTTGCTTCCTCCGGCGGTTGCGCTAGGTCAGGATGGTTCACCAGTAAGAGCCCGGCACCATGCATAGCAGGTACGTACCCTGCCGCGGCAGAAAGCCGCAGCAGCTTTGCTTCATTCACAAGATCAGGCACGTGGCCGGGTTCATTGGCATCAAATGACGCCAGTAAAAACTCTGCTTCCGGATCGTGCTGCTTAGCCCCCATTTTGAACCAGGTTTCCGCCGCCGCGTGGTCAACGGCAACACCCAAGCCCATGTAGCTTGCGAGGCCCAGGTAGGCGTCAGCCCGGCCATCCCGTTTGTCTGCTGCTGATTTCAGCAATCGTAACGCTTCCTGAATATCCTGCTTGACCCCGTCTCCACGGATATACAGTGCGGCCAGGTTGACTTCGGCTTCTGCGTTTCCGGCAGACGCGGCTCGCCTGTACCATCGGACTGCCTCGGCCTTGTCTTGCGGCACACCCATGCCGACCGTGTACATGTAGCCAAGATAGACTTGGGCTGCCGGGTTTCCCTGATCCGCTGCCTTCCGATACCAGTAGGCGGATTGAGTAAGGTCTTTTGGCACTCCTCTTCCGGCGAAGTAATCGGCTGCGAGTTCCAGCTGCTGCTTGACATATCCTCGCGCAGCCTTTGTCTCGAGTTCAGCCATGCCGGTGGTGTCCGCTTTCACTTCAGTGCTCAGCGCACCGAGCAAGGAGAGCATGATGAGCAAGGATATCCAGCGAATGCGTAACCTGAGCAAGCCCTGTAAAGGCATAACCTCACCTCACATTTGATTTGCTCTATGCTCGCGCATACTTAGAGTCAGCAGGGGCGCACACGTCGCGCAATTGGGCCGCGGATATTCAAAAAATGGGTCACTCGTCCCTGTGTTGCAACCGCTCGTCACATTTCCGGTAGATTGGCTGATTTTTGGAACTGGACTTAGCCCAGGACGCAGTCCTGGGTTAGCATGCGCCCTTGAAAAGTCCCGTAGGGAAGACTGAAAGAGCTATCGGGTCGGGACTTCTCAATCGCGGAATAAGTAACTTCCAGTCGTCCCTACGGGACTCTTCCCCCGTCGAATTTCTACCCAGGACTACGTCCTGGGCTAAGTTAAGCCGTCCCTGCGGGACTCATTTTCATGATGGCCCGTTCTCACGCAGACACTTTAGCCCCTTAGGTACGTCTTTCCAATCGTCTGCGGCGAACGCAGATGCGGAGAGGGATGACTTCGCCCTATATGTCTCGAAAAGCGTACCTCAGCGGCTAAAGCCGTCAAGCGCGCAAGCCATTTACGGCACGGCTGAACCCGTGCCCTTCGTTCGACAGTCTTCCGCAACCTCTAAAGGTCAGTGAAGGCTTCGATCCGGTTGCCGCAATATAGTGCGCGGTAAGCGCGGTAAGCGCGGTAAGTCTGGCTGTGGCCTGGTCGCGAGGGCAAGGGTTGTGGTGGGTCATGGAGCTTTGAAGCGGATCAGGACCGCGACCGCGGCACCGAGCAGAGAGACGGCGGTGACCAATCGGAGAGCCTGCTTTGCGTGATGAATTCTGGGCGGCTCGAACTCTACTCCGAGTAACGGCGCCGCGATGCGCTCACCGTGGTAAGTATTCTCGCCGCCCAGGCGAACCCGCAGGGCGCCTGCCATTGCGCTTTCAGGTTGGCCGGCATTAGGACTCTTGTGTTTTCCGCGGTCACGATACCAGGTATGCAAGGATGATCCGGAGCTGGTTTCTCGTTCCATCCCGGCCGCCAACATAATGGCGAACGCCGTGATCCGTGAGGGGAAGTAGTTGGCCACATCATCCAGCCGCGCGGTCGCTTTGCCAAAATAGAAATAGCGTTGATCGGCGTGGCCGATCATGGAATCGAGGGTGTTGACCGCCTTGTACGCCATCGCCAAGGGAACACCGCCGATTGCCATGTACAGCAAAGGCGCGACAATTCCATCGCAAGCACTCTCGGCAAGAGTTTCGATGAGCGCCCGGTGAACCTCTGTGTCGCTTAATGCCTGGGTATCGCGGCCGACAATTCTTGCCAGCCGCTGACGCGCTAGTGCCGGCTGTTCGAGGGCACGGATGACCGCCAGACTTTCATCGATCAGGTTGCGGGACGCAAGGCAGGTCCATGCCAGCAAGATCTCCGCCCCCGTGCCGCAACCGATCCGTTGCGCCCACGCAAGGGCTTTTGCGGTAGCGAGGTATGACCCGCCGACCATGCTAGCGGTGAGGGCTGCCCCGGCGATCGCCTCCTGCAGTGCAGTTTGTCCAGGCCATCGCAGCAAGGGTTCTGCAAGCTGTGTGCAGCGGCCCATCAGGCGCACAGGGTGCGGGAGCCACTCGGGATCTCCGGCGATCCAATCAAGGAAATAAGCAGCAGCGATTGTCCTGGCATTGCTCATGCGTACTTGAGCCCCACCCAGTCGAAGATGCGATGCATGTCCAGCGATGTGCTCACCTGGCGAGCAAGCCGGTTTAGAGATTCTTCCCGTTGCTTCGTCCAAGGATTGAACGCCGATGGAGGAGCCAGCTTGTAAAAATTGCGGGCAGATGTCAGGAATTGATGACGAAAGCCATCATGGTCGAAGATGCCGTGCAGATAGGTGCCAAGCACGCGACGATCGGTGCTGATACATCCGTCCGGTTCGTTATCTGTCAGGGTGGCGAAGGGTTCGGCTTGTTCCTGGTAAAGAGTCTTTCCAATGTGGATTTCGTATCCTGCAACCAGGTCTTCCCGCACCGGTAGGCCGAACAGAGAATGACTATGGATGAACCCGGAACAGAGGCGTGTCACCTTGTCAGCCTGCATTTCCGTGCGGATGGGTAGCAGCCCGAGGCCTGGCATTCGGCCTTGCCGTTCGATACCGGCGGGATCAACCAGTTCATCGCCTAGCATTTGCATACCGCCGCAGATACCCACCACCAGGCCCGTCCTCGCATGCAGATGGACTGCGCGATCGAAGCCTTGCGCGAGCATCCATTCCAGATCGCTCATGGTTTGTTTGCTGCCGGGCAGGATCACGAGATCGGCATTTGCCAGGAACTCGGCCGAACGGCAGAAGAGTAAATCGACCGATGGTTCCGCGCGCAGAGAGTCGAAGTCAGTGAAGTTGGAAAAGGATGGCAGCGCGATGACTGCGATACGCAGCGGACGATCGAGTGTGTTCTGCTTTGGTCCCCAGCCGGAACGTGCTACCGGTGGCAGGCCGACGCTATCTTCTTCTTCCAGCGCGAGAGCGGGCAGGTACGGAACTACGCCGAGGCACGGTTTGCGCAGGCGCTGTTCCATCATGCGGAGTCCTGGTTCGAGCAGACTCAGGTCGCCTCGGAATTTGTTGATGCAAAACCCGCGAATGCGGTCGCGTTCCTCCGACTCCAGCAGCTCGACGGTGCCGAGCAGGGAAGCGAAGACTCCTCCGCGATCGATGTCGCCTACTAAGAGGCATTGTGCATCGGCGAGGGCGGCCATGCGCATGTTGACGATGTCATGCTGCTTCAGGTTGATCTCGGCCGGAGAGCCGGCTCCTTCGAGGATGATGACTTGAAAGTTTGAGGCTAGTGTTTGATAGCTTTCGCGGACTACTGGCATCAGCTCTTCCACTCGCCGCTGGTGGTAGTCGGCGGCGGAGATTTGTCCCCAGATCCTGCCCCGGACCATCACCTGCGAGGAACAATCGCCGGAAGGTTTGATGAGAATCGGATTCATGTGAACCGATGGTGCGATGCCGGCTGCTTCGGCCTGTAAGGCCTGGGCGCGGCCGATCTCCAGCCCCTCAATGGTCGCGGCGGAGTTCAGCGACATGTTCTGGGATTTGAATGGAGCAACGGTGTGGCCGTGTTGGGCGAAGATGCGGCAGAGCGCTGTTGTCAAGAGCGATTTGCCGACGTGCGAGCTAGTTCCCAGGACCATGATGGCGCGTGCTCGGCTCATGAAGTTCCGGCGGATTGAGTTTCCCAACGACGATCTTTCAGTTCTTGTTCTCGGCCCCGGGGAAAGACCGTGGCGGGTCCGCCAGGTGCAGGCTTCAGTGGTTGAAAAGCTCCGAACGTCATCGGTAAGATAAGCACCCTCGGGGTCCTTCGACTCCGCGCCCTCCAAGTGCTGTGTCACGCAATAAATCCGTGAGGCGCTCCGCTCAGAGCCTGTGACTTAATACCGATTAGTTTTAAGCCCGCCAGGATCGAGCATGTTTCGTTATGGTCGGATTGCGAAGCGGCCATCAGGCCAAGGTGCGGTTCTACACTGTTCCGCTTGCCATAGGGTGCTCGATCCTTTCTGTTTTCGGTGCTCGATCTTCTGTTTTGCTCATTCAGCTCGGTTTTAGCTGAGAAGCGCCTTGCTGAAGTGGGTCAGGTTGTAAGCCAAGGCGCACCATAGCGCCACGCATTTGATTTTGTTGAGGCCACGTACGGTCAACGGCGCCAGCCCGCGATGAGTTCGTAATTCAGCGTTCGCTGTTTCGCTGGTGGCGGCCCTTTGTAGGTAGATTTTCTTGCCTTCTTCGCTTCCCATGCGTTGTTTCCATGCCTGGATCGCTTCCGAATCACTTGGCTTGGGTGTCAACTCCTGGCCCCGGTTCTGCGGGTTTCTGGCCGGTTTGGAAGGCACGAACAACTCCACCCCTTGCTGGTGGGCCTCGACTATGTCCTCCATGCACAAGTAGCCGCCGTCCACCAGGTGCTGTTTCACCTTGCCACTGGTTCGTTGTTCCACTTGCTGACGCATCGGCTCGCTCAACCCAGCCGAGTCGGAACCCTCGTTGCTGACTTCCACCCCCAAGATGGCGCGGCTTTCGGTGTCGGCAGCCAACTGCACGTTGGCCGCGGGGTTGAAACCACCGTTAGCCATCTTCATCCCCCGCATGGCCGCGTCCGTGGTGCTTACCCGCGGCTGCTTGGCTCGGATCTTGTCCCCACACTTGCCTTTCCCTGCCCTCTGCGCCGCCTCCGCCTGCTTCTTCTTCAGCTCCGGCAACTGCGCGATCGCCTGCTCCAACCGCTCTTGTCGCGACTCCGCCGCTCGCTTACGCGCCGCCTTCTGCCGCGTCGTTACCGCTGCCGATTGTGCCGGCGATTCCAGCTGCTCGCGCAACTCCGACACCTGCTGCTGGGCTTGCACAAACAGCTGCTGCAATCGTTCTTCCCGGCGAAAACTGCTGCTCCCGGCGCTCACCCGCACCCGCACTCCATCCTGACTGATGCGACTCACCCGTACTAACTTCTTGTCCACCAACGTCACTAGCACCTGCGTAAACACGGCGTCTAAGGCATCCGCGTGATCGGTACGGAAGTCAGACAGCAGGCGATGATTGACACTGACCCCGCCACACAACCAGCGAAACGGCAGACTCTCTTCACAGCGACGTGCCAGCTCCCGTGCCGAACCTATCCCGCGCACACACCCATACAGCCATAAACCCACCAGCAGATGAGGATCAGTCGCATTACGACCAGCTCGCCCTTCACGGGCTCGGATCGGCGCGCAAAAACCGCTCACGTCCAGCTTCTCCACTACCGCCATCACCGTACGTACTCGATGATCCGAGGACACCAAATCATCTATGCAATGCGGTAAAAGAGAAAGCTGAAGACGCTCTGCTTTACGAAGACGCACTGCACCCTTCTGCTCGACTTCCCCTGCCTCGTTATTGCCCATGTCTCTTCTTACAACTTCATCCCCCAAACCGCTCAATGTTTTCAGAAAATTGCACCAAAAAAGTCACAGGCTCTCAGGATGACGTTTTTGTGGTGAGTTGGAGATGCAAAAAACAGCATCTTCTCGGATTTCTATTGTCTGCCAGACAAGTTAGTACGCTTAGTCAGGCGAAAATGGGGCACCCGTCCAGGGAAGAAGGCTTTGTTCTGGGCTCCAACTTCCACTACCACGCTCTCGACCATTTCGGACCAGCCTTACTTCCATCGCGGAGACGCGCATCAATACCGGCATTCAACTCGATCAATCTACCAAACAGCCAAATCAAATCAGAAAGCCGGTTGAGATAAGCCAATACTTCCGGCTGAACCGCCTGCCCGCTCTCCACCAGGCGCACCGCAGCTCGCTCCGCGCGCCGGCAAACCGTCCTTGCAATCTCGTAAGCCGCCGACTCGGTATGCGCCCCGGGCAATGACCAATCGGCGAGGATCCCCTCTGTGGCTTCTATCTGATACACCAACTGAGTCAACAACTCGACGTCTTCCGCGGTTATATAGACCTGCGGCTTGCGGCTTTCCGGAGGGGTCGCCATTGCCGAACCGAGGCGGAACAGCGTCTTCTGAATCTGCTCCGTCCATCCGGCAATCTCCTCGTTCTTACAGATGCTGCGGGCGAACCCGAGCACGGTGTTTAGCTCGTCTACCGAGCCGTAAGCCTCGACGCGCAGGTCTGCCTTTGAAATGCGAATGCCGCCGGCAAGCCCGGTCTGTCCGCCATCTCCATGCTTGGTTGCAATACTCATTGGTTTTCTCCTTTTGCTTCATAGGGCACGACGCAACAATACGGTTGCGTTTGTTGCCAGGCTTCTTCCTCCGAACACCCGTGCAGGTGCCTCAAGATCGCACGCAGGACTCCCGCATGGGTCACCACCGCGATCGACTCGGCATCGCGTCGGATAAGATCATTCACTTCCTCAAGGACTCGTGCTTCAAAATTCCGGAAGGTCTCCCCCGCGGGCGCGGTGATGTGAGGATAGCCATCCACCCACCTCCGGGCGTACTCAGGATCCATCTGTTCAATTTGTCGCCAACTCAGGCCATCCCACTCGCCAAAATAAATCTCGCGCAATGCAGGACGAAGGGTCACTGGAACTTTCCTGCCGGCGGCAATCGCGTGCGCCGTGCTTTGCGCACGTCGGAGGTCGCTGCTATAGACTCCTCCGATCGTCTCCGTGGATAGCGCTTGAGCTAGCCCGGCGAGCTGCGCTTGCCCTTGCGCATTCAGATCAGGGTCGGAGTGACCGCAAAACCGCCCTGCCATCGCCGTCTCAGCATGACGAATAAATAGCACCCGGCTCATGGCGTCCACACTCCGCAAAGGTATACGGCGATCTCGGTAAGCTGATTCGTGGCGCCAAAGCAGTCGCCGGTTACACCGCCAAACTTTCGCATGTAAAGGAAGCCGCTCAGCAAGGGAATCGCAATCGCCGACAGCACCGGAGCAATGGCCGCCCTACGAAGAGCCACCATCACTGTGACGATGGTGAAGACCGACCCTACGATCAGAGATGAAACAGAGGTCAGGCTCGCGATGCGCGCGCCCTGGCCCTCGCTATCGCGCGCGGGCGGCAGATAATAGCTGAGGGGCAGGGTCGACCAACGGCAAAGCACATGGGCGGAAATCAGGTAGGCGGTGAAGTGCTCAAGCGGCAGCCCGGCAAGCAGCACTGCGCGGCTAAGCAACGAGAGCACCAGGGCCGCTGCGCCGTAGGTGCCGATGCGGCTGTCACGCAAAATGGCCAGTCGCTGTTCGGGATTCCAGCCGCCTAAACTATCGGCCACATCCGTGAGGCCATCTTCGTGCAGGCAACCGGTGATGAGTACCAGGTAAAGCAAAACAACGAGGGCGCAGGCTGGGCGTCCAAGATGAGGCGCCAGTACTTTCTCCAGCAGTGCCGCACCCGATCCAATCACCAGGCCAACGAGAGGGAAGAACTTGACCGAGCGGGCCAGGCCATCGGGCGCGAAGGTCACCGGGGGCACCGGGAGCCGCGTCAGAAATTGAAAGGCCACCGCAATGTCTACCGCGAAGGGCGGAGCGCGCAAGCTCATGCAGTGGCTCCGCTGATGCCGGCCGAGGCGAAGGTAGCCATCTCCTGATAGAGGCGCATCGCCGCTTCCAGAACCGGCATGGCCAGAACCGCGCCGCTGCCTTCGCCCAGGCGCATATGCAAATCGAGAATGGGCTCAATGTCCAGATGGGCCAGCAGTATCCGGTGGCCAGGCTCCTGCGATTGATGGCCGGCAAACAAGTAAGGCCGCACCGCCGGGGCGAGCCCGCACGCAATCGCAGCCGCCGCAGTGGATATAAATCCATCCATGACGATGGCCATCTGGCGCCGTGCCGCCCCAAGAATCATGCCCGTCATGGCCGCAATCTCAAGACCACCCGCGCAGCGTAGGATCTTGCGCGGACCGGCGGGCTGGGCAAAGTGATGCTTCACTACCGCGTCCACCGTACGGCATTTGCGCGCGTACCCCTCGCTATCCAGGCCCGCCCCTTTGCCGGTTACCAAGGTGGCCGGCATCCCAGTCAGTGCGGCAGTCATCACGCTGGCCGCGGTGGTGTTGCCAATACCCATCTCGCCCACCGCGACCAGGTTGTTTCCCTTAGCGTGGGCGGTCTCTGCCATGGTGAGACCAACCGCGAGCGCCGCGGCGACTTCTTCTGGACTCATCGCCGGTTCCCGCAACATATTCCTGCTGCCCCGGCGTACTTTGCCGTCCAGCAAACCTGCGTAGCCGAACAGGTCTGCGTCTACACCAACATCCACTACGTTCACTTCCACCTGGTTGAGCCGCGCCAGCACATTGATGGCGGCTCCTCCGGAAAGAAAGTTGAGCACCATTTGCTGCGTCACCTTCGCGGGATAAGCGCTCACCCCTTCCGCGGTGATGCCGTGATCTGCTGCGAACACGTAGACCGACTTGCTGACCGGACCGGTGATATTTCCCTGGCGAATGGCGAACCACTGCGCCGCCATGTCTTCCAAGCGTCCAAGGCTCCCCAGCGGTTTGGTAAGGGAGTCGAGTCGGGTTCTGGCCTGGGCCAGATATGTTTCCGGTGGGGCGACGATGGCCCCGATCACTTCCTCAATGTTTGGTTGTACCTCAGTGGTCATCGCGCTTCTCTCCGGTAAAGCTCAGCGCGCTCGATCAGTAGAGGATGACGGTCCGGCGGGCACTGAAAGGCGCGTTCCAGGATGGATGGTTTCAGCATCTGCTCCGGGGTGCCAATGGCTAAGGGCTGTCCCGGGCTGAGCAACAGTACAGTCGAAAAATTCTTATCCACCAGGTGCAAATCGTGGATAGAAGCCAGGATGGTGATGCCCTCGGCACGGAGAAAGTGCAGCAGGTCGATCAGTTCCACTTGTCTGCCTATATCCAGGTTTTGGGTGGGCTCATCGAGCAGCAGCAGGCGCGGTTGCTGCGCCAGCCCCAGGGCTATCTTCACCCGCTGCTTCTCGCCTCCGCTGAGCTCGTTAAAGACGCGATGGCGCAAGCTGGACACATCCGCGAGGTCGAGGGCTCGATCAACGGCCAAGCGGTCGCTGCGCCCGGGTCCGCGTAGCATGCCGATGTATGGAGTACGGCCTTGCTCCACCACTTGCTGCACCGTGAAATCAAACGGCAACTCCAGCTGTTGCGGCACCAGCGCAACCGTGCGCGCCACCTCTTTCAGAGGGATAGCCTCCAATGGCCGCCCGAGCAGGCGAACAGCCCCGGCCGCAGGCCGCAAAACCCCAGAGGCAATACGCAACAGTGTCGTTTTACCGGAGCCATTGAGCCCGATCAGCGCGCTGCAGCTACCCTCTTCGAGATCGAAGGTCGCCTGGCGAAGGACCTTCTGTCCCTGGTAGTCGAAATGCACGCCTTCCATGCGTAACAGGCAGCTCATACGGTATAGCTCCGTTTCATCTTGCGCAGCAGGTAAAGGAAAAAAGGGCCACCAACAAAGGCGATCAGGACGCCCACCGGAACCTCTGAGGGAGCAAAAATGGTCCGCGCGAGGGTATCGGCAAGCATGAGGAAAATGGCCCCGGCAAGGGCAGCCACCGGCAGCAGGCGGACATGATCGGGCCCTAGCAACAGGCGCGCGACGTGAGGCACGATCAAGCCGGCGAACGCGATCATGCCGCCGAGCGAGACCGACACGGCGGTCATCAGGGACCCAATCAAGATGATAAATACGCGTGCGGACTCGACCCTTATCCCCAGCTGATGCGCGTATTCGTCTCCCAGAACCAGGGTGTTCAGTGTCCGCATCAGGGGAAGTGCCGCCACGGTCGCAAAGGCAAGCAGAGCGGCACTTACACCTAATTCCGTCCAGGACGGTATGCCGATGACACCGTGCAGCCACGAGGCCAGAACGCGATTACCGGTGCCCGTTTTGTCGAAGAGCTCAAAGAAATAGCTTGAATTCGTGAACATGATACTGATGGCAAAGCCGGCCAGCAGAAGAGTCACTACGTTGGTTCTACCTGCCGTTCGGGCCAGGGAGTACACCAGCGCCATGGTAGCTGCTGAACCAGCGAAGGCGAGCAGCGCGGTGGCGCTGAAGCCGAAAACCGACCACTGGGAGAAGAAGGAGATCCCGATGCAAGCGCCGAAGATCGCTCCTCCCGAAGATCCAATGACGTACGGATCGGCGATCGGGTTGCGAAAGAGCCCTTGAAACAGAAGGCCGGATAGCGCCAGCCCCGAGCCCACCAACCCCGAAGCCAGCACCCGCGGCAGGCGCAGATGAAACAGGATTAGCCGCTGCATTTCAGTCAGGGGCTGATAGCCCAGCATGGCGGCAAAGATGGTCCGGGGCGAAATAGACACGGCCCCGGTCGCGAGCGAGACCAGGGTCGTCACGCCGAGCGCAACCGTCAGAAGCACGATGAGAGCCAGGGGACTGAGCCTGACCCTTTCATGCCGGCTCACCTCGAGCGGTGTACTGGATACCGTGGCTATTTCAATCGCCAAGATTCGCCTCCGAAGCTGACCTTTATACCAGCCCGAACGGTAAAGGGAAGCGCCGGGAAACCGAACGCTTCACTGTAGTGCTCGCTCAACAGGTTCTGCATATCAGTGTAGGCCGTCAGCGATCGGGTGACCTGGTAGCCGCCGCCGAGCTCAAGGCGTTGGTAGGCGCCGTCAAGGTTCCTATTCGGCAGCAACAGGCTATTGCCAAAGTTGGAATCAGTCAGAAAGTCGCTGTCGTCGCGGCGCCCGACCAGGGTCCCAGTGAAGGAGCCATACCATTTGGACCGGTTGTAGCTAAGTCCGAAATAGCCAGAGTGGGGGGCACGGCGGAACGGCCTTGCGCCTATCAACGGCGAGAAAGCGCCAATGGGGATGGTAGGGAAACTCGGGTTGTAACTGGGCAGCGATTCACTGGAGAAAGAGCGCTGCACCACCGCGTCCAGATAGGTGTACCCGCCGCGCGCAAACAGATGGCTGCCGATCTTGTATTCCAAGGCGGCCTCCGCCCCCTGGGCGCGAAAGGCCTGGGAGTTGACAGCTGCTCCAAACTCGACTGCTGGGTTGCTGGCTGCCGGCAGCCCGAGTGCAAGCAAGGCCGACTGGGGTACGAATTCTACCCCGTTGGTAAATTCGTTGTGAAAATAAGTCAGCGTTGCCCGTGCACGGCCGTTCCAAAACTGCTGGTCGACACCTCCATCGTAAGTGCGGGAAGTTTCCGGACCAATCGGAGAGACGCCATACTGCTTGATCAAGTCGCTGCCGTTCGGCAGTGCGTCCAGAATGTCAAAGAGAGATATGCTCTGGTAATAGATGCTCGGCTCTTTGATGCCCTTGCCAAAGCTGAAGTTCAGCTTGGTTCCGCTGAACAAGCCGCTATTGGTGGGACGGAACAGATAGTAGGCAAGGGAAGCGCGCGGCGTGGCCGCAAAGCCAAAGAGCCCGTTATCCTCAAGTCCACTCCCGATGGTGTAATAGAGGCGGTTTTTTATGTCCCCCGCAAGCTGCACGGTGTAGCTGTAATTGCCGCGCTCGATCGCCGTGGGCGGCCCGCCTGAAGAAACGGTTGAGCCCCGCTCATCTTCATACTTGAACGCGCCCAAGGCAACGATATGTGCATTCACCCGGTAATCGGATTGGGCGTACACGAAATCTCGCTTACTCGGCGCCAGGTAGTTGTTGGGGTAGGTTGAGCCGTAGCTGGTCCCATATTGGAAGATGGCTTGCCCGCTGACGCGGTAACCGTTCGCACCCTGTATGTTGACGGGAGCACCCAGGTAGACGTCTTCGTCCGGATCATAGATTCCGGTCGCGGCGAAGTCAGTGTAGTTATAGTTCAAGCGCAAGCCGCCGTAGCGTATCTGGTTGTGCCATTTCTCCGTGGTTTGATTGTTCCACGCGGCACTCAAGTAGGTGTCTTGCTCTTTTACGCTCGCCGCATCAGGAATGCCATAAAGCAGGATGGCGTTTGGCTGATCGGCAGCGACCGCAAGGTGGCGCACCGTGAACCGCAGATCGTTGGCGGTATTCGGTGTCCAGCCAAAGTTGCCCGCATAGGTCCCGTTGTGAAAGGAATCGTTGGGCAGGTTGTTGCGGGTATCGGTGCGGGCATAGGCCGAGTAATAATCAAAGTGGCGAAACGTTCCGCTCAGTGTGCCTACCTGGCGAAAGCTATTGAAGTTTCCGCCATCGCCGGAATAGGTCAGCAAGGGAAGCAAGGTGCTGCCCCGAGCCGTCGTCAGGCTCACCACGCCCGCCAGCGCATCGGAGCCATAGAGGGCGCTGTTCGGCTCCCTCAATACTTCAACCTTGTCAATACCAACGGCATCGATATTGGCGAACTCAACCGCACCGCCGATATCGTCGGCCGGCACGCCGTCGATTAATACCTTATTGGCGTTGATGTTGCCTCCGCGAATCGACAAACCGGTGGTGCCCCCTACCTGCCCGGTCTGGGTGACTTGCGCTCCGGGGATCAGGCGTAGCGGATCCTGCACCTCTGTCGCGTATCGATACTGATCCGCAGTCAGCACGCTGACCGCCACCCCAACCTGTGCCTCGGGCGTAGGTGTTCCCGTGGCGGTTACCGTAACCTG
This sequence comes from uncultured Acidobacteriaceae bacterium, assembly GCA_963830325.1. Taxonomy (GTDB): domain Bacteria; phylum Acidobacteriota; class Terriglobia; order Terriglobales; family Acidobacteriaceae; genus PALSA-350. The sequence goes on along the minus strand of CAWHMV010000011.1, from coordinate 28,174 downwards.
TTCGGTCAACGTTTGGGTAGCCAGGGTGATATCTACCTGGGCCTTACCCGAGGCGGCCACGAAAACTGCGTTACTGGTCGTGGACTGAAACGTGGGCGCGACCGCTCGAACCTGGTAACGGGCGGATTTCTGCACCTGGAAGCTATAGTCGCCGGCGGCATCGGTTTTCGTTCCCTGCGCGACGGATGCGCCATCCAGCAATTCGACGGTTGCTGAGACAATCACTGCGCCCAGCGGGTCGGTAACGGTTCCGTGCAAACTGCCACCCTCGGCGCCAAGGGCTGTCTTAGGCGCAACGAAGGGCTCGACCAGGGGCGCGAGTAAGAGCGATAGAAGAAGCAGCGGACTGCCAAGAGTCCTGCGGAAGATAGATAGGTCGAACATTGCGTTCCCCCTCGGGTTGGTTAAGCAAGGCCGTTCTCCTGACTTACGCGTCAACAAACCTCGGCTGCCTTCCCAGGACTCGTCCCAGTGGCTTTGATAACTTCCTCGCCGGGTTCTCTGCGCTTACAGTTACGGGGTAGTGGCGGATTCGCACCGCCTTCTCGATTCCTTGCCGTGGTGATTGGTGGAAGAACGGGCACTCCCGTCCTAAGGATGAAACTCCCTGGCTAACTCCTCCAATGCGTCGATGGCGACTGGGCTTGGTTCCTGAATGCCGCTGTCGACGTAATAGACCTTGCCTTTCTGAATCGCGGGCAGGCTGCTCCAGCCGGGCCGCTTTTGCAACGTATCGATAGAGACCTTGCCCCCGCGGATAAGCAACAGAGCCTCGGGTGCCCGGGCGATGACTGCCTCCAGGCTGATCTGCGGCCAATCCGGGGTCAGGTCATCGGTTACTGACCTGGCTCCCGCGGCTTCAATGATCTCGCTGATGAATGCGTGCTTGCCGACGGTAATGATCGGGTCATACCAGATGGGAACCAGAACCCGCGGCGCCGGCTTTCCTGCCGTGCGCGCCTTCACGGCGGCGATGCGCCGACTAAGGCTCAAGTCGAGAGCAGCCGCTTGCGGAACGCGATTGAGGGCTTCGCCCACGCTCTTCACCGAGCGCAGGATACCCGGGAGACCCTGAGGATCGACAAGATAGACAGGCACACCGACGCTCTTCAATTGGCTCGCGGTTTCTGTCGAACCGGGAATGCTGGTCCCCACCACCAGGTCAGGATGGAAGGAAAGGATGGTCTCGATCGAGGGCTTTACCAGGCTGCCGATACTCGGTTTCTTCAGGGCGGCTGGCGGATAAGTCGTGTAGTCACTCACCGCAACCACATCGTCCCCGGATCCAAGTGCGAAAACAGTGTCGGTGACACTCGGCACCAGGCAAATCACTCGATGCGGGTGGTCGGGTACCGTGACCGTGCGTCCGGTTTCGTCGGTTACCACCCGGCTCGCCTGCGCCGTGGCCAGGCACGCGGCGATCAGTGCGGTAAGAACCAGCAGGGTCCTTCTCATGCCGTCGCCGTCTCTCTTTGCCGAATTGCCCCCACGAAGTGGCGTGCGACGACAGGGTTGGCCCCAAAGTGGAGGTGTACATAGCTGGCCAGCACATTGCCGTGAGTGAAGCCTTCCCGCTGTTGCTTTCCTGAAAGGGAAAAGCCCACTTGATAGCTGGTCGCTACTTCGCAGTCAGAGCAAATACGGGAATAGTGGAAGCTATGACCGCGAATGGTGGTGCCCCGGGGCCCGAGTAGACAGTCCTGTGTAAAAGTGACGGTGACGTAGCCAAAATCGACCAGCTTACTCGTCATCTCCATCTCGAGGGGCAAGATCCCCAGCATGGGGTAGACGGTTCCATCTGTCGTGCTCAATTGTTGCGAGAGATAGAGCAGGCCACCGCATTCGGCGTAGATGTGTCCTCCCGATCGGGCGAAGGCCCGGATCTGGTCGAGCATCGGCGTATTTGCGCTGAGCTCTCGGGCGTAAAGTTCGGGATATCCCCCGCCAAAGTACAAAGCATCCAGATCTGCGGGCAGGGCCCGGTCCGCGGTAGGGCTGAAGGGGATAATGTCCGCTCCCTGTTCGCGCAGCAAATCCAGGTTGTCCTCGTAATAAAAAGAGAAGGCGTTGTCTCGCGCCACCCCGATGCGTACGTGCGGCGATTCCTCCGTTACCGTAGCGCGGCTGACAGCCGTTTCCACGGGAAACTCGAGCTTAAGAATGGCGTCAACCTTAAAGTGTGTTTCAGCCAGGTTGGCCAGGGTATCAAGCGAGATCTCTCGCTCGCCGGCTGCGTGCAATCCGAGGTGGCGCTCGGGAATCGCTATGTCAGGCTCACGCGGAAGCCATCCCAAAATGGGCGTTTTGCAGCGGGCCTGAATCGCGGATTCGAGCAGCCGGTAATGATGAAGGCCGGCCACCCGGTTAAGGATGAGCCCGGCCAGCGGTAAATCCGGATCGAAACACTCAAAGCCAAGCACGGTCGCCGCCATGCTGCGCGCGCTTTTGGCACAGTCCAGGACGAGCAGGACCGGCAGCCCTAGCATTTTCGCAATCTCGGCGCTGCTCCCGGCTTCCGTAACCCCATCCTTTCCGTCGAAAAGGCCCATCATCCCTTCCACGACAACCGCGTCCGCACCCACCGCCGCTCGGGAAAGCACTTCGCGGTTGGATTCCGGGCTGAGCATCCAGGTGTCGAGATTGCGTGCTGTTCGTCCCGCGATCCGGCTGTGATGGGTGGTATCGAGAAAGTCGGGTCCCCCTTTGCAGGGCTGGACCACGTAGCCGCGCCGGCGCAGGCAGGCGATGATGGCCAGGGTCACGGTGGTTTTACCCACCCCGCTGGCCGTGCCGCCAACGAGCACGCCGGTCATTGAGTAACCTCACCTTTAAGGACCAAAGGAAGACCCGCAACCAGCAGGAGTACGTTCGACGCCACCCGGGCAACGCTCTGGTTCATCTCACCCAACAGATCGCGGAAGCGCCGCCCGGAAGGATACTCCGGCACCACTCCACTGCCGACCTCATTCGACACCAGCACCACAGAACAAGCGGGCGCCTGGAGCGCGGAACAGAGGCCATCGATGGAAATTTGCTCATCGGCCTTGGCATCGAGCAGGTTAGCGGCGAAGAACGTCAGGCAATCGATAATCATCAGGTCGCACTCGGGACCGTACTGGGCGATCGCCTCGGCCAAGGCAAGAGGTACTTCGACCGTCTGCCAGTGCTGCGGCCGGCTGCTGCGATGGCGTTCAACTTTCCGTCGCATCTCGTCGTCAGCCGCTTGCGCCGTGGCCACGAATACAACCCGGCGGGCACGCTCGCCAAGCTGCTGCGCGTAGTGGCTCTTGCCGCTACGCACTCCGCCTAACAGGAGAGTTACGGTACTGCGATGGTTTGACTGCATTCATCGCCTCTGGCGCAGGACACAACCTGGCACGAAGCGGGATCCAATAAATAGGCAGCGTCCGTACTGACCAGCGAACTACGTCAGCGAGGTTGCTTTCCAGCTCTCCCATCGAAGCTGAAAACGGCCCTGGTGGGCATCCGGCCGGTCTCCTGACTTACGCTTCGTCGATCTTGAACAGCCTTCCCAGGACGGTAAATCCCAGTGGCTCCAGCAAATTGGTTCAAGTTCTCGGCGCTTACAGTTACGGGGTAGTGGCGGATTCGCACCGCCTTCCCGAACACCAGATTGCTCAACGATAGCGCCCCCGGTGCAGTGCGTCAATAGATGACCGGTGCGTCAATGGGTGACCCGATGATCACCCTTACGCTTCGATGGCGATCGGGTCCACCGTGGTTTCGGCAAACGCGGGAAGGGTGAGCGATGGCAGGATGCTGGTGGTGGCCGCATACACCAGAAGTCCGCCATAGAGCGGAGGGCTGACGGAAAAATTCTCGCGCAGTATTTCGGCGATCACCAGGGTGAAAATCAGCGTGGGGCTGAGGGCGATGGCCACGCGGATGCTTCCACGGTGTCCCCGGTGCTGCATAAACCGCGACTGTAGCCATACCACGGCCAGGCGGACAGGGATAAGGCATGCGGAAAGCACCAATCCATACAGCAAAGACGCAGAAGCCAGCGCGGCACTGGGGACGCCAAGACCGTTGTGGAAGAAGTAGAAGGGAATAAAGAAAGAGGCAAACAATCGGACTGCATCCAGATTCTCCGCCGAGGCCAGGGTCGTCATGCGCCTGCTGAGAGAGCGGGCGACCAGTCCGGCAACAAATGCGCCCACCAGGTAATAGACCCCCAGGGTCTCGGTAATGACCGCGCAAATCAGCCCCACCATCAGTAGCAGTGAGAACTCCGAGCCCGGAGCGTAGGGCACGACCCAGCGTCCAAGAGCGAGAAACAGCAGCGGCATGAGCGCGATCAACAAAACGATTGCGCTGCCGGAAATAAGCAACGTCTTGATGGATCCTGCCTGCGAGATCACCATGAACAGGAAGACGGCCGTCACTTCGCCGGCCACCGCATGGAGCGCGACCTCTGACTGTTCCGTATGGTCCAGGCCGGAATGGGGCAGCATATCAAGAATGAAACCTGTAGACGGAGTGAGCAGCGCAAGGGCGATCAGACAGTCGACCTGCCAGCCAAGGTGCAGGTAGATGGCCGCAATGCGCGCACAAGCCACCAGCACCAGGCCACGCACGGCGAAGTTGGCCGCCAGCGAAGGGATCTGACGGCGCAGTTCGGCCAAATCGACTTCGAGGCCGGCGAAAAGAAAAAGCGCCGCAATGCCAAGGGTCGAAAGATAGGAGATGACGCTGTCATGAATGAGCGGCGTGAAAAAGCCGGCCACGATGATGCCAAAGGCAAAACAAGTGAGCGGTGCAGGCAGACGGAAGCGCTGCAAAGCCCGCGGAATCACCAGCAGGCCGAAAACCGCAGCCAGGTAGATAAAGGTTGTGCGAGGTCCTTGCATAGCCCTTCTCCAGGTGGTGCGAGGCCCGGGTTTAAAGGGGAAGACCTTAAATTTAGCGCGGTTATGCCAGGGAGGGGAATGGAATTCGGAGGATGTGCAGGCTGTCTTGTGCAAATTGGCTTTTCGATCGACTGATTTGGACGGCACTTACTTTTGGCCGAACAAAATCAGGTTGCTTTGGTTGATCAGCCGCCGTCTAAACGGCAGCGTGTTCTCGGATTGCCGTGATGAACGAAGGGCACGGGCTTTGGAGCGTGTGTGAGAACTCTATTTCCAAGCTGAGTCCCGCAGGGACGGCTGAACTTAGCCCAGGACGCTAGTCCTGGGTTGGATTTGCAAGCACGACCAGTCCCCGCAGGGACGGCTGGAAATAGGCCGCGACGAAATCCTGGACAATCTTCAGCCGTCCCTGCGGGACTTAATCATGTTTCACGATGTACCCAGGACTAACGTCCTGGGCTAAGTTCAGCCGTCCCTGCGGGACTCAGCTTGGAAATAGAGTTCTCAAGCACACTCATTAGCCCCTGAGGTACGTCCATCCGATCGTCGGTCGCGAACTCAGACGCGGAGTTGGCTTCGCCCTACAAGTCTTGAAAAGCGTACCTCAGCTGCTGAAGCCGTCAAGCAAGCATGCCTTTACGGCACAGTCGAAAACGACATCTAAACCTTTTAGAACCATCATGGGCGAATCCGATGGTTTTCATCACCTTGGGTGAGCCGCAGGCTCATGGGGACACGGCTGAAGCCGTGCCCTTCGTTCGAAAGTCTTCCCAACCTCTCAAGGGTCAGTGAAGGCTTGATGTGCTATCCAAAATTGGCCAACTGAAAAATCTAATTTGGACAAGTCGGAAGTTCAGCCGTCCCCGTTCGACAAGCTCAGGGTAGGCTCTGCGGGACTGAGTTTGGAAATGGATCGCTTGCGTTTAAAGCTCCCTGAACAGCCAGCGTATCGATCTCTTTTGGATTTCTATGTACTGAGGATTCCACATGGCATGGATCGTGTGGCCAACCGCTGTGAACACCACCCGGCCCTTGCCGAAGTCGTAGGCCCAGCCGGAGACAGACTTGGTACCCCGATTATCGAAGTTCAGGCCGTCGAGATTCTCTGCTTCCAGGATGGCGTATTTGGGGTCCTTGTCATAGATCACGTAGTGCTGCTCATCGTTGACAATGAACGGGCTCATGCCCTGCGTAATGGGGTGACTGTTCGCGGTAGCGTGCACCTGAAAGGGGCGCAGCGGCGGATGACCGTTATAACAGCCGCCCATCACCTCACGGTAGTCCTTCGAGCTATTGGAAATGTCGCTGCAGTTGTGGAGCGCGTAAAAGCTGTTTCCTGCGTTCACGAAGTCTTTAATCGCTGTGCCTTGCTCCTCTTTTATCCAACGCACAGGCTTGGGGTCGGGAAAGGTCTTTGGCGTCTCCAGATCCGCTTCATACGCCGTATATGCATCTGGTCCCAGGTAGCCGTTGGGCCAGATCATGCCGTCGCGCAGAATCAGGAGCAGCTGATAGTTTTTCAGCAACTCGGCGGAGATCTGATCGTACTGGATGGTGTAGTCGATAGGGATGTCGAGGTCGTGGAAGACCTTATCCAGGCTCACTCGAATGTAATCGGCATTGTGGTAGCGGTCGCCGATGAGCGCGAGGGCTCGTGGCTTACCGTTGCCACGCGCTGGCGATTGCCCGGTCGCGCCTGTGCCAAGTCCCAGCAATCCGGCGCCGGCCACAATACCGGCATTCTGCACTAAAGATCGTCTCGAGAACTTCATGGAACCTCCAGTGCTATTCGGCTGGAACAAATAAGATGTCGACAGGCGACGGGATATCCAACATCTGGCCTGCCGCCTTCAATTTGCCATCCTTCGGATCGACCGAAAAAACGACCAGGTTATTTGATTTCTGGTTGGCCGCTATCAGGTACTTGCCCGTTGGGTCGAGGGCAAAATTCCTGGGGATATTCCCTTGCGTTGGCACAACCTGAACCTTGGTCAGCGTGCCCTTGGCCGGATCGACAGCAAAAACCGTAATGCTGTCATTGCCGCGATTGGAGGCATACAAAAATCGGCCGGACCGATCCATCTCTATTTCTGCCGAGTTGTCTATGCCGGTGAAACCGTCTGGCAGGTTAGAAATAGTTTGAACCGGTGTCAGCGATCCATTCACCGGGTTGTAGGAAAAGACAGCGACGCTCGAACCCATTTCGCATACCGCGTACGCAAATTTAGCCCCTCGTCCAAAGGTAAAATGCCGCGGTCCCAGGCCTGCTTTCACCGTAGCGTACTCAGGATCGTTGGCAGTGAACGTACCTTTGGCCGCATCCACCCGATAGATCTTGATCTGGTCGGTACCTAGATCGGGCACGAAGAGAAACCGATTATCCGGCGAGAGCACGACCGCATGCGCGTGAGGCCCCTTCTGGCGGGCTGGGTCTACGCTTGAGCCAGTATGCTGATCAAAGCCCGTCCGCTCGCCGATGCTTCCGTCCGGTTTGATCGCGAACGAGGCCACATTCCCACTTCCGTAGTTGGCCACGAACAGCATATTGCCGGTCTTATCAACTACCAGGTGGCACGACCCGCCTCCCCCAGCGTCGACCTTGTTGAGAAAAGTGAGGGCGCCGGTCTTACGATCGATTGAGAAGCTGCTGATCGAGCCATTTTTCTTATAACTGTCTGCTCCGGGTTCCTGGCCCATCTCTGTCACCGCGTACAGAAAGCGATGCTGCGGGTCGGTCACCATGAAGGAAGGATTCGCCATCTCGGCTGCCACTCCGATCGGCGTAAGCTTGCCGGTCTTTGGGTCGAACCGGTAGTTATAGATCCCTTTGCTGTTGGTGGCGGTGTAGGTGCCCACATAAACCAGGTAAGAGCTCTCAGGCGTCATCTTGTTAGCTTCGGCGCGTAGAAGTTGTGGCACACTCGCCCAAACGAAGACGAACACTGCAAGCAGAGCAAATCTAACCGGCCGTCGAGTCATCTGTTCTCCTAATTTCCCCGCAAATTCAGAACGCCCCCATCGAAGGGAATGTCCGCTCCGGTGAGAAAGCTGGCCATATCCGAGCATAGATAGACAGCCAGTCCTGCTATCTCATCGGGCCTCGCCATCCTGCCGACGGGCTGTGTCTTCGACAGGACGTCCATCATCTCCGTCTCTCTGCCGGGATAGTTTCGCTTTACGAATCCATCCACAAAGGGAGTATGTACGCGCGCCGGCGAGATGCAGTTGCAGCGAATGTTCTTGTCCAGAAAATCCTTTGCCACCGAAAGCGTCATCGCCCGCACCGCGCCTTTGCTCATGGAGTAGGCGAACCGGTCGGGGATGCCCATGAGGGCAACCAACGAAGACAAATTCACGATCACGCCCGCGGATTGCTTCACCATGGTGGCGATCGCAGCCTGCATACAAAGAAACGTGCCCTGCACATTGACCCTGAAGATCCGGTCGAAGTCCTGCATGCTAGTGGTGGTAATCGTACCGATATGTGCAATGCCCGCACTGTTGACGAGGATGTCGAGCGGACCCTTGGCAGTGATGGTTGCGAAAACCCGGCTGACACTCTCCGGGTCGGCAACATCGGAAGCAAGAGCCCAGCCCCGTCCGCCGGCGCCCGCGATCTCGTTGGCAGTTGTCTCGGCGGCCACCGCGTCGAGATCCAGAACCCAGACTTGTGCCCCATTATCGGCTAAGCGCTTGGCGATGGCTTTGCCGATCCCGCTAGCTCCCCCGGTGACAACGGCCACTCGACCCTTCAGATCAAACCCGTCCAAAGTGACCCTCGATACCGCGCAACCGTTCTATAAGCTGCGCAAACGGGATGTCAAGCAACCGGCAGTTTCTCAAATCTGTCGGTTTACCCGTCTACCGGTAATTCTTGTCGTCAAGATGCCGGAAATCGACGTCATCCATCACCCCGATGGTTACGATCGCGAAGGTGAAGACCTCGGTGCCGGGTTCCAGATGGCCGGCGATCACCTTGTCTGGGGTGGCCAGGGTCAAATGGGGGTGAAGCTTGCCCTCGATAACGTAGCCATTCATGCTCACCAGGTCAGCCGGCTCGGTGGGATTCTTCACGAACGTGTCCTGAGAGGGAAGTGTCCGGTTGCTCACCTGGTGAACCTGGTAGCCGCGCACCGATCCCACGGCCGAGAGAATCACCCCGTTGCGAATGTTCTCCTGCTTCACCATCTTCTGCATGCCGGCCAGCAAGTCCGTCTTGTACTTGAATCGCAGAACGACCACGCGATCGAAGTGGCCGCTGACGGCATAAACGTCGGGAACCTGCGGGTTGTTCGGCTTGGAATCGTCAGCCGGATTCGACGAAGGGAGGGTGGCCGTCCGCCGTGTTTCCTGGGCGAAGGCCACGCTCACGGCCAGAAAAAACAGAATGAGCGCTCGCATCACACCCTCCTCCCCGGATTTCCTGTTGATATTGGTGGCATTGGCGAACTTCATGCGGCTTTCCTTACAGAAAGCCGCATACGCGGCCGTTTCCAGTGCGGCGAGGCAGGAAATCCGGGCCCACCGGGTTTCAGAATATGGACTTAACGAAATGAGCCGTCTTCACGCCGCCCTTTTCCGTGTAATAAACCGTAACCTTGGCCGACTTATCTGCGCCCTCGGCAATGCCCTTGCCCGTGTCTTTCGCAGCGCGATCGGTCATGTGGAAAGTCTGTTCGCTGCCATCTGCGGTCTTAACGGCAATGGTCTTCGCTCCCCGGTCTATGTGGGAAACCGTGCCGTCCGTCGCCTTCAACCCACCGTCACCGATCTTGTCGATCTCATGTGCCGTTTCCTTGCCGCCCGACACCGTGTAGTGCACCGCGACTTTGCTGCCTTCCTCCACTCCGTGGGCTGCGTCTACGGTTCCCTTTTCCGTATCTTTTGCCCCATCGACAGTGACGTCGCTGGCGTAGTGGAAGGTGTGTTCGGTGCCGTCTTTGGAGTCGACAACTACCGTTTTTGTCCCCGCGTCAACTTTCTTAACCGTTCCGTCCACCGCATGAACGACATCCTGTGCCGCAAGGGTCAACGAGGTGGATAAAGCGAACGCACTCACCATGGCTAAAGTTTTGATCATGACTCTCCTCTTTCTAGTGATTGTAAGTGAACATCTTACATTACCAACCGCCACCGAGTACCTGGTAGAGCTGCATAGTTTTGCAGCTCGCTAAGACCATGCCTGCGTGGTCTGGAGCTCAGAGCTAAAATATGCTGCTGGGGGGTCAAGACTTTGAGGAAGCTGGTGGCCCGCCGCTGAAGCGTACATTCGCCAGCCGTGACATCTCGATATATCCTGTCCGCTGTGGGACCGAAGTCTAACCAATGATGAAACTCTTTCTCGTGAGCCAGTTCACTTTGGTCGCAGTGATCTTGCTCTTTGTGTTGACAGCAGCGGCATCATCCCCGGTGCAGGAACCGCAGGAACAGGAAGACTCGAGAGCGATCCGTACGCGAGAATTTCTCGGCTTAGGCCGGATGCCCGACGCCAAAATGGCCGCTGCCGGCGCCAAGATTTTTGGGCCCACGTGCGGCTTCTGCCACGGAGCGGATGCGCGCGGCGGCAGCGCTCCCGACCTGCTGCGCTCTGCGGTGGTGTTGGACGACAACCAGGGCGAGCTCATCGGACAGACAGTACACGACGGCCGGCCAACCAAAGGGATGCCGGCTTTCCCCTCCCTAACCAGCGACCAATTGCGCGACATCGCAGAATACCTCCATTTGCAGGTGGAACTCGCCGCCAACCGCGGAACCTACAAAACTCTGAATGTCGTGACGGGCGACGCCAAGGCCGGGGAGATTTATTTCAACGGCACCGGTAAATGCAATACCTGCCACTCGGTGACCGGCGACCTGGCGCATATCGCCTCCAAAATGGTGCCACCTGATCTGCAACAAACCTTTTTATATCCGGGAGCCAGGCAGCAGAAATCGGTCACCAGGGTAACCGTGACCTTACCGGATGGCACCCAGGTAAACGGAACCTTGAAGCATCTCGACGATTTCTATGTTTCGCTTTACGACGCGCAGAACAGTTATCGGTCCATTCCTTTAGAGAAGGGCGTCACGGTGCAGGTAGAAGACAAACTGCTCTTCCATCGCCAGATGTTGGATAAGTATACCAATCAGCAGATGCACGACCTCACGGCCTACCTGGTGACCCTGAAGTGAAATCAGTCTTTTGTCTCCTGCTGGCTCTGCTACCCTCTGTATCTTTCGCGCAAACACTCGATCCTCATAAGCTGCTACAAAAGGAACCAACCGACACCTGGCCAACTTACAACGGAGATTATTCCGGCCGCCGGTTCAGCCCTCTCACCCAGATCCAGGCTTCGAATGTCCATGGCTTATCGTTGGCGTGGATGTTCCGGGTGCGGATCTCCGGGGACATGCGCGGAGTAGGCGAGCCCGAAATCAAGTCCACGCCTTTGATGGTCAACGGAGTTCTTTATTTCACCATTCCGGATCACGTGTATGCGTTGGATGCGCGCACCGGCCTGGAGTTGTGGCACTACGACTGGGTAGACAAGGGCGGACACCTGGTAGGGAATCGTGGATTAGGCATGTACGGCAGCTGGCTGTACTTCCTTGCGCCCGATGGCTGGTTTATCTCTCTGGATGCAAAGAACGGCAAAGAGCGCTGGAGAAAGAAAGTAGCCGACGAGAAAATGCAATACTTCACCACCGGCGCGCCTATGGTGGTTGGCAACCACGTAATTGTCGGCGTGGGCGGCGACGCAATCGACGTTCCCGGCTTTCTGGAAGCGCGCGATCCTGCGACCGGGGAACTGCAGTGGCGATGGAATAGCGAACCGGCTAAGGGAGAACCTGGATCCGAGACTTGGCCCGATGAGGCCTCGATGAGTCACGGCGGTGGTATGACGTGGCTGCCCGGGACGTATGACCCGGAGCTTAACCTGCTGTACTGGGGCACCGGCAACGCGAACCCGGTGATGGCGGGGCAGGGAAGAAAAGGCGCCGATCTGTGGACCTGTTCGATCGTCGCTCTCAATCCGGACACCGGCAAATTGGTGTGGTATTTCCAGGGATCGCCTCACGATACACACGACTGGGACAACACCGAAACACCAGTTTTGTTCGACGCGGAGATTGATGGCAAGCCGCGCAAGCTGCTGGCGCAGGCCGCGCGCAACGGTTATTTCTTCGTGCTCGATCGCACCAACGGAGCGCATGTCGTCTCCAAGCCGTTTGTTCCGCTGAATTGGTCAAAGGGTATCGATGCCAAGGGACAACCCATACCCGACCGGGAAAGGCAGCCTACGGTGGACGGTAACCTGCTGACGATTAACGGCGGCGGTGGCACAAACTGGATGCCGCCCAGCTATAGTCCGCAGACGGGTTTGTTTTATGTCAATGCGAATATCGGTTATAGCCTGACCTATCTCACGGATACCAGCGAACATCCAGAAGGATATGGAGGATCGATCCGCGGCCTCTGGTCACAACATGTGCTCGAAGCCATCGATCACCGGACCGGAGACGTGAAGTGGAGCCATGCCTACACCACCGCCGATGCCGCGGCAGGAGGAGGCCAGGGCGGCCCGGGAATCCTGACCACCGCAGGTGACCTTCTGTTTAGCGGTGACTACAACGGGAACCTGATCGCCTTCAAGGCCAGCAACGGTGACATACTATGGCATTTCCCGATGGGGCGTTCCCTGGAAAATGGCCCCGAGACTTACTTGCTGGATGGAAAACAATATCTCGTCGCCGGCGGAGGCGACACGCTGTTCGCCTTTAGGCTGAACTAGGCGCTACTTCCGTTCCGTCTCTGCAAGGAACGCTATGAGGTAATCCTTCCAAATGGCCGCCTGTGTGTGGGTGCCGTGCCCGTGGGTCTCCCCCGAAATTGGAATAAGGATGAACTTCGCGTGAGGCATGCGCGTAACCAGCTTCTGCGCGATCCCGAGTTCGGGCGGGTTGACGAAATCGTCGGCGGAGTTGATCCACAGCACGGGAGTCGTGATGGTGCCGAGCTTCGGCTCCGGGTTGTAATTCCGCGACGCATTTACGTAGTAAAGAAAATTATTGGCGTCGGTGTGCGCAATCATGGAGTCCAGTGTGCGATTGACATAATCCTCAGCCAAAGCGCGGGTCGGAAAGCGTTTCTGCATCAGTAGCGGCGCGGACCCCGCGATGAGAATAAGATCATTCGCTCCCCGCAGGCCCTCGACCGGCTCCGTAGTATAGTCGCCGTTCTTCCATGCAGGATCGTTGCGGACCATCTGCATGGCCATGTACCGCCACATACGGTTGCGCCCAGCAAGCTCCACAGGCAGGCACGCGAACGGAGCGAGGGCGTCAGAGAAATTGGGATATGTCTCGCCCCACACAAACGACTGCATACATCCCATGGACGTGCCGAGAATCAGGCGCAGATGATCAACGTGGAGACCGTCCACCAGCATGGTGTGCTGGGAGGCGACCATGTCGTCGTAGGCGTACTGAGGGAACTTCATCCGCAGACCATCGGAAGGCTTGCTCGATTCGCCATGGCCGATGTCATCGGGAAGAATGATGTAGAACTTGGTGATATCGAGCGGCTGTCCCGGCCCAAACAGCACATCAGAAAAGACCGGGTTGAGCAGGGACGTAGCGTCCCCACCCGTGCCGTGGAGCAGCAGGATCACGTTATCCGTATGGCCGGCTGCATCGCGATGAGGCTTACCCAGCGTGAGGTAGTGGAGTTTCAGCTCCGGGATCGATTCGCCGCTCCCGAAGTGAAAATTCTTGATGACGTAGTTGCCGTCCTGAGTCGGCCAGTGGCTGGTCTGAGCGCGCGCGGGGGCGCCCGCAAGCAGGCCGGCGAGGAGGAGGCAGAACGGGCGGGTCAATCGTTGCATGCTAGTAGGGGGTCGTCGCCTTTCGGACCGGAGCCTTGTAGTCGACAAGCTCATCCACCGGCTTCTTCCCGGCCCATGCAATCCCCCGCAGCAGCATGGTTTGGATCTGCGGGTTGGCGAAGTTGGCATAGGTATGTCCTTGCATCCAGACGAATGCCCGTGCGGGCTGGCCGCCGGGTAGCGTGTGTTCGTAAGTCCAGATCTGCGGCACCACTTCGCCCTTGTGCTTTCCCGCGCTCGGAGTTCCCGGGATCACCGCGGTGGCGAGCACATGAATCGCCGGATCTTTCGCCCACGTCATGGTGTAGAACGCTTCGTCGAAGATCGTGATGTCCGACATCCCCTGCATGATGGGGTTTGCTTTGTCCACGATGGTATAGGGAATGTCCGCACCCAGCGTGTAATTCACTTCGCCGTGCTTTTTCGCACCCCCCACCAGGGTTGCGAAGTAAGCGGGATCCGGACCGCACAGAGAATCGTGGAGGCTGACGATACCGCCGCCACGTTTCACGAAGGCTTCGAGTGCCTGGCGCGCGCTATCGCTCATGTAGCCATCGTCGCCTTTGTAGATCACCAGGACATCCGTGTTCTCAAGCTCAGCAGCGCTCGGCTGATGCAGAGAGCCGTCGACGATGGCTCCATGTTCGGTGAGGATCTTGCTCCAATCCGCGAGAAACTGCGGATAGTCATGCTGGCCCACTTGATGCGTCTTAAGCCCTGCCTGCAGATAGACATGCATACCGGTGGGATTTTGATTCCATATCCGGGGTGCCGGAGCAGATTGTTGTGCTGACAAGCAGACCGCACTCCCGATCACGAAGGAAAGCAAGAGCAGGGCATTAACCGACTTCATATGTATGCACTCCAAAGTATCCCTCAACAGACGCCTTAACATCGCCGATAGTCTCAACCCGAAATCTCCGACGTGCGACAGCTCCTGGGTGGGGTCCCCGTGAGAACCTAGCGATCGCAGAATGAGTCCCGCAGAGCCTGCCCTGAGCTTGTCGAACGGGGACGGCTGAACTTAGCCCAGGACGCCAGTCCTGGGTAGAGATCGAGAGACGAAAAGTCCCGGAGGGACGACTGGAACTTACGCTGCGCGAATTTAGGACCATGTCTCGAATTGACTCTTTCAGTCGTCCCTGCGGGACTTTTCAAAGGTGCATGCTAACCCAGGACTGCGTCCTGGGCTAAGTTCAGCCGTCCCTGCGGGACTCTATTTCGTGATGATCGTTCTCACGCAGACTCTAAAGCCCTCATCAACTTGGGTGCCGAAGGGCACGGCTGAAGCTGAAGCCGTGAACCTTCGTGGAGAGATCCTTGCCGCAGCCTGCGCTGCCGATACCCAGCAATCCGTCTAACTCCTCTCAGCAATCGCGTAGTAAGGCTGGTTCGAAAGGCTAGCGTTAAACGCCGGAAAAAACCAAGCCGCCTCTGATCCACGCCGGAGTACAAAGTAGTACTGCAACGGGTAGAGAGAGTTTGTGTAATCCCCTGGAATGGCAGCGGCGTATCCATTGCTGCTGCGTTGCATTTCCATCGACACCCATCGCTCCCCCTGGTTCACATGACGGTAGTAGAGATGAACGGCCTCACTGTGCCCGGAGGCCAACAAAGAAAGCGAGAGCGGCTGCCCGGGATGGAAACTCGCAGGCTGCGTATGCACGCAATGCACCGACGGGCGATTCGGTTTGCCCGTCCCCGCTCTTATGGCCGATGCCACGTTTTGCGTGGATCCTGCCGGCGGAGCTTGCACCCCCTTCTCCATTGCGGCAACATCCGCATCGATGCCGGCCACGCGCGCGCTCCAATTCCCGCGGCGCATAGGGATGTTCCCATAGGTAACGTCTGGTTGGTAGACCTTATTCGCCCGATCCGCCATGCTAGCCCAGGCACTGCGCGCTTCCCGGTATTTCGCCAGCGCAAGCTTGCCGGCCTCGGCATTCCCAGTCTTCGTATAGATTTCGAACAACACCCCGCTCCTAAGCTTGGCCGCAAAGAAGCGTCCGAGACCATTCTGGATAAGCACGTCCTCTTCGATCCGTCGGAACTCCGGAGAAGTATGAGACGTAGCCTGCAGTCGCGCGCTCGCCAGGGCCTGGCTGGACGCCGCCGTGTAATCCTCGAGCCACTGGGCAACTTCAATCGGCGAATACTTCGGATTGGCGCGAACCTCCACCAAGTCCCCCACGTGCTCCACAATAGTAGAAAACAGCTGCGGATCCAGCGGGCTTACCGTTCCGAAACACTTCGGTGTTGGAGTGTCGCTATATGGCGAAGCCTCACTCCCCAGAACGATCGGCATATTGTCATAAATCTCAGCCCAAAACGCATGGTTCGAAGCCGAAGGCAGGTGCGCCGAAGTGACCAGCGGCAGAACGCGGCTGGCGTTCGCCAAAGCAGTCTCCACCGGGCTCGCCCCAGCGCCGAAGTTGCTCTTCAGGTAGCGGCGCCAGCTTTCCGGATCGGCGTCCGGGTTATAGAGGCAGCGCCCCCAAACCCGATAGAAGTATTCAAACTTTTCCCAATCGCCACCTTTCGGATTAAGCGACGCGTCGGCATAAGCGCAACGTCCACCCGGCAGCCCGGACCCCTCGCGTCCCTTGAACGTGAGCGGCTCCATGATATCGAGCCCGACCGCGCCGCAGAAGCTGGAGGTCCGGCCATAAGCCGCAGCCATTTCCGGATCACCGGAGAGCAGGTGGCGCTGCGTTCCCGGCCACAAACGAAACAGCAAATCGTAATGCCGGCCCTGCTGCAAAAAGTCGGCATAGCCGTAACGGGTAAAACGGCGCTCCCCATTGCTGACGTTGAAAACGCCGCTCTCCATGCGGTCAGCCTGTGGTATCTCCAGCTGACGAATATCCGCCTGGTTGTATCCCAGACTCTGGTGCTCCGCGGAGTACTTGGCTCCCAGCTTGACCGGCATGCCTGTAGCCGTGGCCATGTCGATCATGGTCTGGTTCACTCCCTTGGCATGCATATCAATTTCGATTTTGCGGCCGCACCCGGAAATCGCTTCGAACAACGTCTTCCAGAATGGGTAGCTGCCCTCGGGGATCCCACTCTCCCCGTGCACTCGCAGGGTGAGCCCCTGGATCTCCGGGCAAGCCTTCAGAATCATGCCCAGCGCATCACGGGAGTACGCGGCGTGTGTTTCTGCGGTCAGGCCTTCGATTCGATGATGCGCGTGCGGGCTGTCAGTCCATTCGTAGGCGTGGGTCCAGATCCCCAACTGAAACTCCAGGCCCCGCGCCTTGGTTTCGGCGGCAATAAAACGCAACGCCGCTAGATTCTTTTCCCGTTCTTCTGCGCTAAGCGGCGCCAGGTTTTGCTCTCCCGCCTCATTGGCCAGCCGGACCACCCGCACATCGTAGCCAGGCACTTCGACCAGGTACGGGTAAGGGAAGTGGAAGTAATCGCCCGTAACTCCACGAGGAAAGTCGTAGCCTAAGCCAAACGTAAAGTTAAAGCGATTAAACCTGCTGGCGGCGAGCACATCCAGGTAGCCTCGCCAAAAGTCCTTATCGTAGTACCACGGCTTGTCTTCGATCTCGCTCGAGAATAATCGCGAAACACTTCGGACCTGGTTCGCAGGGTGGTCTTCCATCGCTGCCGCCAAATGCAATCCGGTGGCAAGATCGGCATTGAATTGGACCCGTTCCGTCAACTCCAGCAGACCATACACGAATCCCCGGGGGCCGGCCGCAGAAACCCAGATCGCCGGAGCACCCAGCAGACGCCCGGGAGTAAGCCGGAGGCTCTCAGGATTGCTAAGGGGGTCACCTGCCTGCGGAAATTTCGCGCCGACATCTGAGGTTGGACCAGCCACTAAAACGGAAAAGGCAGAACCCGCGGCTTGATCCGCAGACGAAACAATCTCGCAAATAGAACCCTTCGCCAGCAAAGCATTTCGCAGCCGGCCGGCAGCCCAACCGACAGGGTCGCTCGATGCGCATGGATCTCTGCCCTCGAGGATGATAGAAATCCGCTGATTTGGGCCGGCAAGCACCCGATGGGTAAGACTCAGGGCTGTGATCGCGCCGCTGATCTTAAGGAAGTCCCTGCGCTGCATGGTCGAAGACACGGGCCTCCACTATAGATGGTCGCGAACGCTGCTCGCAATCAATTAGAATCCGGTCATCTTGATACACTCCGGTCGCCACTTCCTGCAAATCCCCGGGCCCACCAACGTCCCTGATCGAGTCCTGCGTGCGATGCATCGCGCCGTCATCGATCACCGCAGCCAGGAGTTTTCGCGGCTAGGCTCGGAAGTACTGGAAAATCTGCGCCCGGTTTTTCAAACCACTGGCCCGGTGTTCATCTATCCTTCCTCCGGCACCGGCGCCTGGGAAGCCGCGATCGTCAACACTCTCTCCGCGGGGGACCGGGTTCTGATGTTTGAGACCGGGCACTTCTCCCAGCTTTGGCGTCAACTCGTGGCGCGCTTCGGCATCGTGGTGGACTATGTGCCGGGCAACTGGCGCCGGGGAGCCTCGGTGGCAGAACTAGCCTCCCGGCTGGACGCCGATCACAACCACACCTACAAAGCCGTGATGGTCGTTCATAACGAGACTTCCACTGGAGTCACCACGTCCATCGCAGATATCCGCCAGCAGATGAATCGATCGAACCATCCCTCGCTGCTGATGGTCGATACTATTTCGTCCCTGGGTTCCATCGACTATCGTCACGATGAGTGGGGCGTGGACGTGACCGTCGCGGGGTCGCAGAAAGGCTTGATGCTGCCGCCGGGCTTGAGTTTCAATGCCATCTCCGACAAAGCACTGGCCGCCAACAAGAGCGCTAAATTGCCCCGTTCCTACTGGGACTGGCAGGAGATGCTGACCTTCAACAAAAACGGCTTCTTCCCCTACACCCCTGCGACCACGCTGCTCTATGGCTTGCAGGAGGCTCTGAAGATGCTCCACGAGGAAGGGCTGCCCAATGTGTTTCGCCGTCACCAGCGCCATGGGGAGGCCACGCGCGCCGCAGTCCGAGCCTGGGGTTTGGAAATCGTCTGTGAGGATCCGCGCGAGTACTCGAGCGCCCTCACCGCTGTGTTCATGCCGGAAGGGCATGATGCGGATCGGTTGCGGAGCATCATCCTCGAAAACTTCGACATGTCTCTCGGAGCCGGCCTCTCCAAACTCGCCGGCAAAGTATTTCGCATCGGGCACCTTGGCAGCTTCAACGACCTCATGCTCGCCGGAACCCTCAGCGGAGTCGAGATGGGCCTCAGGCTAGCAGGCGTGCCTCACCAACCCGGTGGAGTCACCGCCGCGCTCGAATCCCTCGCCCCCGTCGGCCACTAGCATGGATACACTCACGCCGCTTCCGCTGAGTTCCCATGCCAAACCAGTCGATGTCTTCCCCCAAGCCGCTGATCTTGAAGAAGAGTTAAAGCAAAACATTAAGGGTGAGGTCCGCTTCGATGGCGGCAGCCGAGCCATGTATTCCACTGACGGCTCAAACTACCGCCAGATTCCCATCGGATTGGTGGTCCCCCGCGACGCAGACGATGTGGTTGCTGCCATGGCGGCGTGCCGCAAATACGGCGCCCCCGTCCTGGCGCGCGGAGCAGGCACCAGCTTGGCCGGCCAATGCTGCAATGTCGCTGTGGTGTTCGATTTCACCAAGTACACGAACCGGATCCTCGAGCTCAACCCGGAGCAAAGATTCGCCCGGGTGCAGCCCGGCGTTGTTCTCGATACCCTCCGCAATCAGGCTGAAGTCCATAAGCTGACCTTCGCGCCCGACCCTTCCACTCACAATCGCTGCACCATTGGCGGCATGATCGGCAACAACTCCTGCGGCACCCACTCTTTGCTGGGTGGCAAAACAGTCGACAACGTTGAGGAGCTGCGTATCCTGCTCTACGACGGAACGCAGATGACCGTCGGTGCGACCACGCGCGACGACGTCGAGCGCATTCTTCGCCACGGAGGGCGCGAGGCAGAGATTTACCAGGCGCTCCTCGGCATCGGCGACCGATATGCAGATCTCATACGAGCCCGGTTTCCGAAAATTCCCCGGCGTGTCTCCGGTTACAACCTCGATGACCTGCTGCCCGAGCAATTCAACGTAGCTCGTGCGCTGGTCGGCACTGAGGGCACCTGCGTCACCGTGCTCGAAGCCAAAGTAAAGCTCATCCCCAGCCCGCAGCACCGCGCGCTGGTCGGCATCGGATATCGCGATGCCTTCGTCGCCGCGGACCACGTTCCCGAAATTCTCAGCTTTCAGCCGATTGGCTTTGAAGGGTTTGAGGGAAGCATCGTGGATGGGTTACGCGCCAAGGGAGCTCCCAAACTCGAGCTGCTTCCCCAGGGCAGGGGCATCGTACTGGTGGAATTCGGCGCGGATGATCCGGATGCTGCGCGAGCTTCCGCGCAGCAACTCATGGAGCGGTTAAAGCAAGTGCCGGATGCACCCAACACTCGCCTCTACACGCCGGCCGAAGCGCGACATGTCTGGCAGCTGCGCGAGTCCGGGCCGAGGGCGGCAGCTTTTGCGCCGGGAGCGGCGCCGCAATGGGAAGGATGGGATGACGCGGCCGTTGCGCCGGAAAAACTGGGCCGCTATCTGCGCGATATCCGCGCGCTGATGGACCAATACGGTTATCAAGGCGCTTTCTACGGTCACTTCGGGCACGGATGCATCCACATGCGCGTGAGCTTCGACTTTGAGAGCGAAGTCGGCATTCGTAAATACGGCGAGTTTGTGGAAAGAGCAGCAGACCTGGTGGTTAGCTATGGCGGCTCGCTCTCCGGCGAACATGGTGACGGGCAATCGCGCGGGGCCTTGCTCCCGAGAATGTTCGGGCCCGAACTGATGAATGCCTTCCGCCAATTCAAGGCGGTCTGGGATCCGCAGAACAAGCTGAATCCCCACAAAGTTGTGGACGCGTACCTGCCGACGGAGAATCTTCGCCTCGGGGCGGACTACAAACCGCTGCAGCCCGAAACCCATTTCAAATTCATTGAAGATGGCGGCTCCTTCGCCAACGCGGCCGCACGTTGCATTGGAGTGGGCGCCTGCCGCAAGCTTGACAGCGGCTCCATGTGTCCGAGCTATATGGTTACGCTGGAAGAAGAGCACAGTACGCGCGGACGGGCGCACATGCTGTTCGAAGTTCTGCAGGGCGAGGTGATCGACGGTAGTTGGAAAAACGAACAAGTGAAACAGGCACTCGACCTGTGTCTCGCTTGCAAGGCCTGCAAGTCAGAGTGCCCGGCGAACGTCGACCTCGCCACCTACAAGGCGGAATTCCTATCCCATTATTACGAAGACAAACGCCGCCCGCTGCATGCCTACGCGTTCGGCATGATCGACCGGTGGGCACAACTTGGATCGCACGCGCCGCGCCTCGCCAACTTCATGAGCACTGCTCCAAAGCAGCTGATACAAAAAGCGTTGGATCTCGCTCCCCAGCGCCAGATGCCGCGTCTCGCCCCACGCAGTTTTCAACGATGGGCGCGCAAACACCGGGTGCTTGCATCCGGAGGCGGTGTGATTTTATGGCCGGATACCTTCAACAACTACTACAAGCCGGAAACCAGCCAGGCTGCCCTGGAAGTACTTACGCACGCGGGATTCAACGTCATGGTCCCGCAAGAACATCTTTGCTGCGGCCGTCCGCTTTATGACTTTGGCTTGCTGGATAAGGCCAGGCAATATTTGCGGCGGATCCTGCAGACGCTCGCGCAAGAGATTGACGCAGGCCTGCCCATCGTTGTTCTGGAACCCAGCTGCGCTTCCGTCTTTCGCGACGAATTGCGCAACCTGTTTCCCCAAGATCAGCGCGCCCGCCGCCTCCAGCAACAGACGTTCCTGCTCAGCGAATTCCTGCAAAATCACGCTCCCGGTTATCAGCCGCCGCAGTTGTCGCAAAAGCTGCTCCTCCACGGACACTGTCACCACAAAGCCATCATGAAGATGACCGACGAGGAGGCCTTGCTTCGCAGAATGGGTGCGGACCCCACGAACCTCGACGCCGGGTGTTGCGGAATGGCAGGCCCCTTCGGCTTTGCCAAAGATAAGTACGCGGTATCCCAGGCAATCGGCGAACGAGTGCTCCTGCCGGCGGTGAGGGCAGCGGAGCCGGACACCCTCGTCGTCTCAGACGGGTTCAGTTGCCGCGAGCAGATACGGCAAGCGACCGGAAGACAAGCGATGCATCTAGCCGAGGTCTTACAGCAAGCACTGCATCAATAAAGTTTTGCTTTTCAAAACTTATCAAACACCACGGGCAATAGCGTCTGCATGAGAACAAGAAAACAGACCGCAGATCTCTCCACTCCGCTACGCTCCGGTCGAGATGACAAGGTTGTGGCTATGCAACGGCCGTTTTTCCATGGAGAATCGCCTCCAACTTCTTAACAACCTTGTCATCTCGACCGGAGCGTAGCGGAGTGGAGAGATCTGCGGTCTGTTTTCTTGTTCTCACGCAGACGCTATTGCCCCGTAAGTACAAAAGTGAAATCATGGACATGGCAGAGGGTCGACCACAATGGCTGTCAAAATGACTTCGACTCGATACTCGCCTTGCCGACGAGGCGGCCAGGATCTTCGGTGTGAAATCGCGAACTGAAGCCGTTCACATCGCACTCAGGGAAATTGTTGCACTTAAACGCTTCAAGAACCTCATGAAGAAGAATGCAGGGAAGTTGTCCTTCGAGGGCTAGGTTGAGTAGGCCTGTCATTCTAGACACATCGGTCTTTGTGGATTATTTGAGGAATGGACGGGGATTTGCCTCGTACAAAGCCGCCAAAGGTCTCAACCTCGAGATCTGGTAGGTAGCGTCATCTCCGCACAGACACGCATATCGCGGCAGAACTCATCAATCCGTTTTCGGTCCGTATCCCACGAACACATAAACCGCGCCGCGCCCCCAATGAAGGTATAGAACTTCCATCCCCGTTGGCGCATAGCCTCGAGAATCTCATCCGAAGAGTTGGCGAATACCGCATTCGCTTCCGGTTGCGAAACAAGATCTACGCCCGGGATACCCGACAATCCCTCAGCCAAATACCGAGCGCTCTCATTGGCATGAATGGCGTTGCGCAGCCAGGCGCCGCTCTCCAGCATGCCCACCCAGGGAGCAGCCAGAAAACGCATCTTGGATGCAAGTTGCCCCGCCTGTTTGCACCGGTAGTCAAAATCCTCAGCCAATTTCTGATTGAAAAACAGTATGGCTTCTCCAACCGCCATCCCGTTCTTGGTGCCGCCGAAGCAAAGCACATCGACGCCGCTCTTCCAAGTCAGGTCGGCCGGTGCGCACCCAATGCTGGCGCAGGCATTGGCGAAACGCGCTCCATCCATATGGAACCGCAGCCCATGTTCTTCGCAGACCGATGACAGGGCGTGCAGCTCCTCAACGGTGTAAACGCGGCCCGTTTCGGTGGATTGACTGATAGTCACCGCGCGAGGCTTGGGAAAATGAATGTCCGTCCGATTGGTGGCGATCTGGTGAACAGCCTCGGGCGTCAATTTCCCGTCGTCACTTTCGGCGACAACTAGCTTGGAACCGTTGGAAAAGAACTCCGGCGCACCGCATTCGTCGGTCTCTACGTGAGCTGATTGACAGCAAATCACCGAATGGTAGGACTGGCAAAGCGAGGCGAGAGCGAGCGAGTTTGCAGCGGTGCCGTTGAAGGCAAAGAATACCTCGCAATCGGTCTCAAACAATTCCCGGAAAGCATCGGCTGCTGCCGCGGTCCACGGATCATCACCATAGCCGGAAACGTGGCCGCGGTTGGCAGCTTCCATCGCGGCCCATGCCTCTGGACAAATACCCGAATAGTTATCGCTCGCAAATTGCTGGACAAGATCGGTGCTGTTGATATCCGCCATATATTCCCCATTTTAGGCTGCAGGCAGAAGGAACGAGGAATGTATACTCACCTCTCCTGCTTTTAGGGGGATCATGCGCGCTCGGGGATGCGCGCCTCACCATATCGCGGCAATCCTAAACCGTCAACTATGCATCGGCAACAACCGAGAGGTGCCCGAGGTCTCCCTTTGCCTGTGACCGCGAAAAATCCGGGACGGCTGAAGATTTTCCAGGATTTCGTCGCGGCCTATTTCCAGCCGTCCCTGCGGGACTCAGCCAAGCTTGGGTAACGATCGTCGATTCATTGGCCATCCACCTGGATCATGAGTCCAGCAGAAGCATACCAATGCAATCTCACCGTCGAACAGTCCCGCGCCAGGCCTTTCGAAGCAAGGCCAGAAACAGTCACAAATAATACTGGGACTGCCGCGGCTTATGCCGTCGTCAGTCCCAATGGTGTGCGTAGGCCAGGTCTGAGGTCGGGGGGCGTCTTTACTGACATCTTTCCGAGCTTCCCGCAACCAGGGAAGCTCGTTGAAGTGCGTTGTCTTGCTACGTCGACTGCGCTTAGTTTGAGTTCTGAGCCGTTTGCGTTGGGCTCTGCGAAGCCTTCAAAGCCATCCGCTGCTTTTCCAGATCCACATTCTCTGTTTCCAGCTTTTTCTTCTCCTCCATCAGCTTCTTGTTGGAGGCGTCCAGCTTCTGCGCTTCTTTCAGCAGTTCCTGGTTCTTCTTGACGATCGTGCGCTGGGTGTTGACCTGATCGGTCAGGACCTTGTTCTGGTCAGCCAGGCGTGAACGCAGGGCCGCATAGTCCACGGACGCATCATTCGCGTTCGCGGGCAGCATCGTGCTGGTGTTGGACGAACTGTTGCTCTGGCAAAAACCCGGTATGGCAGAGAGAGACAACAGCAGGGCACATGTCGGAAGAAAACGCATAGTAGTACACCTCATTCCCGTAGGTTGAACTTCATCGAGCGGTGCCCGGAAATCTCCGGGCAACATGGCTTCGATTGGCCCTATCCTAACCAACGACCACCGTCCTGGCAGTATCACTTTCGGACTATCAAGAAGGACGGAAAGGCCATCCGGAATTCCCACGACTTTATGTGTGATCGGGAAACAACAGATGCCATGGGAGTTAGCAGGGGCAGCGCAGCAGTCTCGGATCGCCACCGCCACTAATCTAAAGTAACCACCCTCGACCGCGGGAAGGTGAAGAAGACTTGACCGGGGAAGCCTCAGAGTTGCAGGAAGGGTTGGCGAAGGAGACCCAAATTCGGGCATACGCTGCCTCTTCCGGCGCTTTCCGTCTCGACCCTTGTAGGCGAAAATCAAGGAGAGTACCGTGGTTACATCGTTATGTACGACCTGAGGGCAAATATGAAACCGATTTCCATCCTGCCGCTCGCCATCGTTCTCGCGACCACCAGCGCTATCGGGCAAGACACTGTTTTGCATCGCAGTGCAAACCCCACGCCGTTAAGCTTCTCGTTTCTGCGCACGCCCGGGCGCCGATTGCCCGGTTGGGCTGAAGGTGAACCATGGGCCTTCCATTCTAAAGCGGGATACGAACTACGGCCCATTCGCGCCTCCAAACCCAGCGGTTCAGGAACAGAGGATTCAGCTCATCGTGACCAACCCGTCACCCAAAGAAATCGTGAGCGCGCAAATCACCGTCCACGGCTTCAGTGATAAGTGGAGAGCCATTCCCCTGGCGAGCGCAACGGATACCCCGGATCTTAGAAAGACGGTCAACATAGTCCTCAAGGTGAAAGGAAACGATCACGCTTCCAGCGACCTTTCGCTCAATCGCTTTACTTCCGTAGCGTATGTGGATCTCGACTCGCTAACCTATGCGGATGGCGCCACCTGGAAGGCCTCCTCACCCGGCGTCTGCAGCGTAACCCCCGAGTTATTCATGCTCGTCAGCGCCGCGCGCGAGTAGTCCACCATCGCAGACCCGGTCTTTCCCTGACAAACAAACGGCCCGGGAGCCAAAGAACGCTGTACCAGCCGCTCCCACTCCCGGGCCTGTCGACCCATCCCTCCGTGATTACCTCGAACAATACAACGCTTTCGATGTCGTATTATTCGTACGAAATTCCCCACTTGAGCAGGTGGGGATAGTGTGTTTTAAGTGTCCACTTATTTTTAGTGGACACTTGTTGCGTGTATTTTAGGCGGCTTTGGAAGGATCGTTCTGAAGTGAGGGAGCTAGATTCCAGGGCAGCAACTGCTGGATCTGATTGATGGGGTGCTCGGGGAGCTTAGCCAGCACAGTGCGGAGATAGAGCGCCGGGTCAAGTCCATTAAGTTTAGCGGTGCCGATCAGGCTGTACAGAGCCGCGGCCCGTTGTCCGCCGGAATCAGACCCCATAAAGAGATAGTTCTTACGCCCCAGCACGACAGCGCGCAAGGAGCGTTCCGCTGCGCTGTTGTCTATCTCCAACTGCCCATCATCGACGTAGCGGGTCAAAGCACGCCAGTGGGAAAGCGCATAGCGGATAGCGGCTGCGGTCTCACTCTTTGCGGACAGGGAGCGCAGCGCCTTCTCCATCCAGTGTCTGAGACTGTCCAGTAGTGGCCGGGCGCGCGCCTGGCGTACTGAGCATCGATGCTCGGCCGGCTTGCCGCGAATCTCCTCCTCGATTCCGTACAGTGCTCCGATGCGCAGCATCGCCTCGGTGGTCGTGGGCGAAGCGTGAGCCAGATGAACGTCATAAAACTTACGCCTGGCGTGAGCCCAGCACGCGACCTCATAAATGGCGCCGTCGCCATAGAGATGATGGAAACCTGAGTAGGCATCGGCCTGCAGTGCGCCTCTGAAATCCTTCAGATGCTGGCGCGGATGTTCGCCCTTACGATCTTTGGAATAGCAGAACCAAACCGCTGGTACCGTCTGAGCGCCGGCTGGCCGATCATCACGCACATAGGTCCACAGCCTGGCCGTCTTGGTCTTGCCGTTGCCGGGAGCGAGCACCGGAACGGGGGTGTCATCGGCGTGAATCTTCGCCCCTGCCATGACATGGCTTCTGATCTGGTCTACTAACGGCGCGAGTAATTCACTGGCAGCGCCGACCCATCCGGCCAAGGTAGAGCGGCTAAGGTCGATTCCTTCCCGAGCGTACATCTCGGACTGCCGATACAGAGGCAAGTGATCTGCGAACTTCGACACCAGCACATGCGCCAGCAGACTGGGGCCGGCAAGCCCTGATCGATCGGCCGCGCCGGAGCAGGCGCTTGGACCACCTGTTCACAGGCCCCGCAAGCAAACTTAGGCCGCACATGTTGAATTACCTTGTAGCTGGCCGGAATGCGTTCCAGCTGCTCGGATACATCTTGGCCAAACTGACGCAGGGCACCCCCGCAGTCCGGACAACAAGTGCTCGCAGGAGGATGGGTGATGACTTCGCGCGGAAGATCCTCGGGCAATGGCTTGCGCGGAGCACGCGGCCGGGACTTATTCGTCGCTCGCGAAGAATGTGGTTCTTGCTCTTGCCTTGCTGCCTGCTCTGTCTCCAGTTCTTCCAGCTGAAACTCAAGCTGTTCCAGCTCACCCTTCAGCTTCTCGCTCTTGGTGCCGAAGATCATTCGCTTGTACTTGTCGATGACCAGCTTCAGATGTTCAATCTGCCGGCCAGCCTGTTCAATCTGGTGGCTAGCCAGTTGCTGCTGTTCGAGCAGCCGGTTGTGCTGGGCGACCACCATCTTCTTCAATGCTTCGGTATCGAGCGTATCGAGATTCGGTAATGGAGCAGAAATCACGACTGCAGTATGGCATGAACGGGGGCGTGGTCTATCTCACAAAACCCGCATGAATACTGGAGAATCTCTCTTGTTACTCACACCGCAAGCTCAGGCGTCCAGGTTCTCTTCGGACTACGCCAATCGATGCCTTCCAGCAGCATCGAAAGCTGCGCACCAGTCAGAGAAACGGATCCTTGGGAAGCTTGTGGCCAGATAAAGCGGCCCTTCTCCAGACGCTTGGCGAACAGACATAGGCCGTCTCCATCGAACCAAAGAAGTTTAACAATGTCTCCTCTACGCCCGCGGAAAACAAACACGTGACCGGAGAATGGCTGCTGCTCCAGAACCGTCTGCACCTGCGCACTCAAACCATCAAAGCCACGGCGCATATCTGTCACCCCGGCTACAAGCCATATCTTCGTTCCAGTACGAAGTTCGATCACTTGCGCAGGCTCTCCAGGATCGTACGTAGCAAGGCTGGATCAGCGCCACTCTCGATACTGATCAGCGCACGGCCCTGAAGCTCGATGTGAATGCATCCAGAGCTCGTCTGCGGCTTATCTCCGCCAGATAACACTACCGGAAGCAAAGACGCACATGCTGAAACAGGCTCCGACAACTCGCCCCGTTCAAACTCGCGCCGCCACTTGAATACCTGGTTCGCGTTCACCCCATGAAGTCTAGCCACCAGCGCCACGCTCGCGCCCGGCACCAACGTCAGCTCAACGATCCGACGCTTCTCGGCAACTGAACGCCATCTGCGAACACGGCGCTCCGCCACCACTCCCTCTGCCTGGTCCATGACACAAGCCTCCGGCCTAAACCCGGCTTGGCGCTAGAGGGGAACTTCGGACGC
>CAWHMV010000010.1:872500-904417 GCA_963830325.1 uncultured Acidobacteriaceae bacterium | reverse complement strand
CTGCGGAAAAACTCAGTTTTGTATCAGGGCACGACTTTAGTCGGGCCGTAAATGATTGAGAATACGCCGGGCTTTTAGCCCCTGAGGTACTTTTTCCCGGAAGTGTATGGATTTTGAGGGGGTAGAAAAGAACCGCGGGTCACCCGAAGCATCAGTCCCGAAGGGACGGGACAATCTGTAGCCCGGCACGGGAGTGCCGGGTAGGATTTCACGCAAATCGAGTCCCGAAGGGACGACACAATGGGGAGTTCTCACGCAGACTCTTTAGCCCCT
Organism: uncultured Acidobacteriaceae bacterium; assembly: GCA_963830325.1. Taxonomy (GTDB): domain Bacteria; phylum Acidobacteriota; class Terriglobia; order Terriglobales; family Acidobacteriaceae; genus PALSA-350. The sequence continues at coordinate 904,144 of CAWHMV010000010.1, read as the reverse complement.
GAGAGCCTGCCCTGCCTGCCCCGGCTTGCCGTGGGAGCTTGTCGAATGGGTACGTCTCTCTTGCCCGGTCCCGCATTTTTCCGCAGCCTCTTAAGGCTTTGCTAGATCGCTTGGAACGGCGCTTTGAGCTAACGACCGAAGCGCGATCGGCCCCCAAAGGAAACATTGACTGGACGCAGTACTCCACACGCCAAATGCCGCGGGGCGATTTTCTATCTGTGCCCTGCACCTTTCCCGACCTGCGTGACGACCGATATTTGAAGGGAGCCATTCGATTCGCCATAGAAAAACAGCGGCGATCCCTCGAAACGCAGCACGAGCAAGGGGGATTTATCCACCGGCTCATAGCCCCGGCGGAGTCACTCTTTCGGAAGGTCGACGCCGTTCCCAGCCGCCGGCCACAAAAGTCGGACACCCAGATGTGGCTACGACGGCCGATGCGTACCGACAGCTTCGTCGAGGGCCTGGAGGCAATGGACTGGACGGTGGAAGAACGAGGGCTCGCCGGGCTTAGCGATCTTGAAGGCATACCGTGGACGATGCCGATGGAACAATTCTTCGAAGCTTGGGTCGAAACGGTGATGCGCAGCGTTGCTCGCCAGATGGGTGGCACACGGAAGGTCGGGCGCCGGCGGGAGACGGTGTCTCCCCTCGCCTGGGACCCACCCTACCTCGGGTCGCAGCGCTCGCTCGTCCCCGACATGATCTTGGAGTTGGAGGGCAGGTCGTTCATCGTCGATGCGAAGTACAAACGGCACTGGGAAGAGCTACAGCACGGGACATGGCACGAGCAAAACATAGAATTGCACGAACGGCATCGAGAGGACATCCTCCAAGTGCTCGCTTACGCCAACCTCGTGGGCACCGCTGATGTCGTGTGCTGTTTGGTCTATCCCTGCTCGCAGGGAACGTGGGAATCCCTCGCAAAACGTGGCCGACTTTTCCACCAAGCTGAGCTACCAAACCGCGGACGGCGGGTTCGGGTCTGGCTGACGGCTATTCCCATGGGCGCGTCGGCGACCTCGGTTGCGGCGCCGTTCGGGAAGCAAATGCGCACCGTGGAGCCCCAATTTCACTGAGACGCCGCTGATTCGACGGTGATGCCCAGCCGCCTCAGCCCCGGAGACAAGTCGAGTCTGGTCCGGTTCGCCTCGGTGAATAGGGGGTGAGTAGGCCGGGGAATTTCACCCCAGCCCCTCGCAGAACCGTGCGTGAGACTCTCGCCTCACACGGCTCCCATCAGACAAACCAACCGTTCAACGTGAACGGTGGGTCGCTCATATCGCTCAACGTCATCCTGTCTCCAGTTGTGTCGAACCTATGATTGTCTAACCCGATCCCTTCGCTCCAACCCCATTACAGGGCCTTCTTCGCTGTCGGGTCGGAGGTGGCGCATCGGGTTTCCCAGATGCTGGCCACCGTCCGCCGCTCAAACCGTGCATGCAGTTTTCCCGCACACGGCTTTCACGAAGACTCACTCTTCCGGGACGCAATCGAAGGTATTAACTGAACCAGGTTTACCAGCCCATACTCACCGTACAGCTTGCTCTCAGGGAGTTGTCTCCAACCCCTGTTACGCCAGCGCTTACAACGGTGCGACCGGATGCGATGCAGTATCCAGCCGTTGAGTCTGTTGAAAAGCGTTCGGACGTGGGCGCGTTTGTAGTAGTTGCCCCAGCCCCTTATTACAGGGTTGAGATTCGCGATCAGTTCCGAGGTCGTCAGAGGAATACGCCGCTTGGTCCGCTCACGCACCTGATCCATAAAGCGACGGATCGATTTTCCCTTTGGGTACGCATATAAATCCCCTTCCCGTACCCCGCTTTGGATCTTGTGGGGCAGCAGCCTGAGTCGCCGCTTGCCTCGCTTGATCTTATAGCCAAGAAACTCGAACCCTTGTCGAACGTGCACCACCCGCGTCTTTTGCGGATGCAGGTCTACGCCCAACTGCTCCAGTATCTGACGCGCTGCAACTATTGCCGCGCGCGCCTCTGCCGCGGACTGACAGGTGACAACCCAGTCATCCGCGTACCTCGTTACCTGATACCCCTTGCGACGCATTTCCCGATCAAACGGCGTCAGGAGTACGTTACTTAGAACGGGTGAAACCACCCCGCCCTGCGGGGTCCCTCGCTCGGTGGGATAGAGTCGCCCTTTGCCATAACTTCCGGCCTTCAGCATCGCCTCTATCAGACGCAACACTCGACCATCGGCTATTCGTTGGGCAACCAGCGTTAACAGCTTCTCGTGTGCAACAGACCCGAAAAAATCCTTCAAGTCCGCATCTACGATCCACTCTCGTCCGCTCTGTATTTCTTTCCACACCTTGCGCATGGCGTCCTGTGTTGATCGCCCTCGCCGATATCCGAAGTTGGCTTCATCGAAAATCAGCTCGAAGATAGGCTCCAACCGATTGAGCAGCGCCTGTTGGCACACACGGTCATAGATCGTGGGGACGATCGTTTCATAATGCACCCTCCTCTAATTGCGTTGAGGATCCGGCATGGATTCGGCTTGAAGTACGCACGCGCTCTTGAAGCTTTTGCTCGTCTATTTTATTGAGCGTGATCCAGTATGGGGAGCCTGAGCCAAGCTTACGTGCCTGCACAAGCGCATGCTGGATCCAGTAATAGACCACATGGTCGCTAACTCCAAAATGTTTCGCCACCTGATGGACTGTCAGCTCATCAGGTTTTTTGAGCGTAGGCGGTGGAATCCGGTAGCGGAAGCGGATCCACTGGATTATCGATGCCGTGTACGGCTTTCCTGTGATGCTGCGTTGGCCTTGCTCATGGAGTTGCGCAGCGATCTCTGTATCTTGCAAGTGGTGAGCCATGTCTCGGACGCGCTCGACGACCGCGGCGGGATAGCGCAGGCGATCCGCTATGTTGGGCGGAAGCGTAAGGATGAGGTCCGTACAGGTATTTCCCTGCCAGCGGATGTGGACCAGAAGCTGCTTGGGAGCAGGCTTTTCGACGGTAATGTCCTTGATGAGCAGCCGCAACATCCTCTTGCGGTCTTTAGCTCGTGTAGATGGAGCGTGCCATAACTGCGGAAGATCTTTGGCCAGAGCGAGGACTTTTGCTTTTTGCTCAGGGGTTGCAACTCGCGCATGCCGGCACTGAAACTCGGCGGCCTGCTGTTTGAGTTCTTCGCAGTGAAGCAACGCGGTGTTCCAGCGCCGTTCCAGTGTGGCGGCCACCAGTCGTTGCGAAGGGTCGACCTCTTGATAGCGTCTTTCGGCAAGCGCGGCCTCATACTCGGCGCGCTCGAGCCGCATTTGCCACTGGCGTCCGATGGTATGGTCGCGCGCTTCCAACTTCTCGAGAGCTGCCAGAGCCAGTTCGAGCTCTGCCGGCTGCATAGCCTTGAGAACTTCCTTAGCGATAGCGGCATCAAGCAGATCACAACGGAAGCTCATGCAGCCTTTGCTGGCCAGACCGTCGCGGTGCAGAGAGTTGCACTGATAGCAGGGATAGAGACCGCCGTTGCCGGTATATCGTACGGTGAGCGCTCGTCCACACTGGCCGCACACCAGTAGTCCCTGGAGTAAGGCCAGTCCTTCACGTGCTGGGCCGCTTAGCATCATCTCGCCGCCATTGGTGCGGTTCTTCTCCAGGCGCTCCTGGTTCTTCAAGTACTCGTCCCAGTCGATGTACCCTTCATGGTGTTCTTGCAGACTGACGCGCCACTCCGCCATGGAGACCGGGTGCACCTGTTTAAGCACCTCGCCCGAGGGCTTGATCTGGCGGCGATACTGATAACGACCAAAAACATACATTCCTGCATAGGATGGATTCTTGAGTATGTTCAGCACGCGGCTGTGCGTCAGGTAACCCCATATCAGCTTGCCATTCCATACCCCACCGTAGGATCGCTTGGGAAAGCGTAACGCGGCTTTTGCAAACTGCTGCACCACGGCGAAGGCTGTGCCTGTCTCGCGAAAGAGACGAAATACCATAGCTACGGCCCCCTGCACTTCCTCATCAGGGTCCAGAACAATCCGGCCCTCTTCGTCATAGCAGAGCCCGACCGGAAGCGGGAAACGCAGTTCGCCTTTCCTTGCTTTATTGAGCTTGCCACCAAGGAGGCGCCCGCGCAACAAATGAAGTTCGGCCTGCGCCATAGTCCCCTTTAAGCCCAGCAGAAGGCCATCGTTGAAATCGGCCGGATTGTAGCAACCATCTTCGTCGATCACCAGCGTATCGGTCAGTGCACACAGCTCCAGCAATCGATGCCAGTCCAAATTCGAACGCGCCAGTCGCGAAACCTCCAGCGCAAAAACTGCACCCACCTGGCCCATCGAGACTTCCGCTACCAGAGTCTTGAAATCCTCCCGACCCGTTATCTGTGCTCCTGACTTGCCCAGATCCCGGTCCAGAATCTGAACAGACGGCTCGCTCCAGCCCATGTCCAGTGCTTTCGCCCGCAGAGCATACTGACGCTCCGTGCTCTCCTGATGGTGCCGTACCTGCGCCAGCGTCGACTGACGCACATACACATACGCAGTCTTGCTCAGGTGCTGCTCGTTGATCGTGGTATTCATCGGCCGCCTCCATAGAAAACGAACTTTCACCGTTGGCGTCGAGCCAGCCTGCCAGCATATTGGCCAGAAGCACGCCGCCCGATTCCACATCGATCAGGGCGTGAACGGCAGCGGGCGGCTCGGTCATAGCACCTCTTTAGATCGCCTCGCGACGGCGCAACAATTCGCGGTTGATCTCGCAGATTGCTTCCAGAATCTCGCGGCTTCGGTGATAGTTGGTCAGAAACTCGACCGTTTCGCCATAAGCATCTTGCGGCACATAATCCATTTGTGGCCGCTGGCCCGGATAGCTTACCGACAGATAATACTTGGGCCCATGTCCCGGCCCATCGACGCATTTGCACCCTGGCTTGCCACATCGCTTGTATCGCTCGATGAGCGAGCCGCGCAGAATTGATTTTAGTGGGGGCAGTTGACGCACGAGAGCGCCGCGGCGTTTTCGCAGCACGGCAGCGGATTCTTTCCGTATATTCATCGGACCACGTAAACAACTGGTCTGATCGTAGGCTAACAAAAGACGGGCTTGTCAACTTTTTTCCTCCCCCTGCGCAATATGTTCTAGAAGAGTTACCAATTCGAAGAGAGACGTCACATCGAACCGGCTCGATGTGACGTCGTAGAGAGGATCGGCCCAGTCCGTCCACTCGCGCGCTATGCTGAAACTACCGCACTCGTGCTCGCGAAGAATCAACGTATCGACGCCGGCTACACGGCGCTTCTTCAGTACTTCAAAACGCTGCCCTCGAAGTGGATGAAACGGATGGCGGATCTCAGTCCACCCCAAATCCGAACTGCGGTCCGGTGCAGTCTGCGTTGACCGTCGGTATTCCTAACTTGCGATACTCTCCTGGCTTGCCCACTTTCGGGATTTGCACCTGCCGCACCGGGCGGGGTTGATAGACATCTTCCTGAAGCTCCCTGTGCAACCGATCCAGTTGCTGATCCAGCTGCGCTGAGAACTCCTCCAGCGTCTGTCCATCGACTCCCCCACTGCCCCGGTTAGCCTGCACCTTTTCCCAGGCCATCTCCAGGTTCTTCCGCTTGTATACCTTGTCGATTAATGAATGGACCTTCTTTGCACCCGTCGGGTTGATCCAGTCAGACAGTCTCCTCGGTCGGAAATGTACGGGTATTTCACTCAAGGAACTGATCCACCTTTCCGTCCTTACTCACTGCCGTCCTCTCTCTTCCCAACCGCCTTCGCCGGCTGCCTTCCCCGACCCACTTCCGTCGCCGGTTACCCGGACACATGGCTTTCACCATGCTTCTGGTACTTTTCAGCCGTCCGACTACTGACAGCGCTTCGCTCGCCATTTCGCTCTCGCTTATAGGTCTGCTTACTCCGGTGCCACCCAGAGACGCTGCCAGTCCTCCTGAGGTCACGCATCGTTCTTCCGTATCGTGCCGTCCGCAAACACCTTGGTGCGGTGGGTGAATGAGAACGCCTTCGCCCCCATAGTGCGGGCTCGACCTTGCCCCACCTTTGGCCGACCGGTTCATCATCGGGGTGGCCCCCGTCGATTACGGCCCGATACTTCTCCGCATACCCTTCGGATTCCACCTCACGATGGACACCCTGTCCTCCGGAGTGCTGCAAAGAGTGGCTTCAGGTTCACCTTGGCTGTCTCCAGCTTTCGCCTTCGTGCCCGTGTAGGCTTCTCCATACCTTCTCTCTTCTCCAGCCAGCGAGACGTTAACCCCGCTTTTGGATACAGCGCCCCTCATCTGAGCGCCGGAGGGACTTCAACCCTCCTGAACAATGCGCTGCTCAGCGCACACTACAGATCGGTCCGCCCCAAACCATCGCATCGGTACTCTCGCCTCGTGGTTTTCTGCCCTTGTGCTTCTCCCTTAGCATCGATGGCCTGGTTCCTGCAGTTCCGCATAAAAGCCTGTGTCGGACTCACGCCCTCTATACGCCGGCTGCCGCCCGCCCGGTCATCAGGCTTCTGGCGGACTTGTCCCAGGAGACACGATCACCCCTGGTTTCGACAGCTCCTGATAAGTTAACGACGCGGCTTCGAAGGGTTTGCTTCCACTCGTCTTTCCGACACTCACCTGCCCCGGGTCTTGCCCGGGACTTTTCACCCGACGCTCACCACCACGGCTCTTTACCGCAGCAGCTCGGGCTGGTTTGAGACCTGCTCCTGAAAGCCGATCCCGAGGGGCCCGCCCTCATCTTCTATGCAGCTTTACAACACGGATTTCATTTCACCTTCTACTCCTTCCGTGCTTCTACAGCACACATCGTGTCCCCTTATCTCTCCATGTCGCCGTATCTCGTCCGCGGGCAAGCTGGGGATTCGGGTCACCGCGGTTACGTGAGGGGGTTGGAAACGGGAGGATTGGCTGGCGGCGGGGTGTGTGGAGGTTTATCAGGATCCGGCGGACTTGTTGTTGGGGTTTGTTGAGTCGTTGCTGGAACGGTGAGGTGGGGGGCGCCTGTTGCTGGATTCATCGGAAGATAGAGCACGCGTGATACTCGAGATTCTCCGCATTGGGTCGATAGATGGCCTGCGATGGGTCGCGAACAGGCGCGCCGTGCAGCTTGTAGTACTCCTTTCCGTTCTTGAACTCCTCGCGTATGCGGCTGCTTACCAGGATCTTCCGGTCCACAGGGTCGATAGTAATATAGCCCTCGTCAAATAGTCGGTGCAGGTCGCTCCTCATGAGCATCCCGTTCGACACCTCGTGACGATGGTGCACAGAATAGGGTTTGATATGGACGGCGTCTAGGACAGGCAGGGTGCGTTCACCAGTAAGCGCACAGCGACGTTCGTATGCATCGGTTACGACGATTCGGAAGGAGCCCTGGCCTAACCTGGGAAGCAGAATTTGCGGCTTACCAAAGCCGTGGGATTCTATCGCCGCCGTTGTCGCTATCTTGTCGGATAGCTGCCCGGTGAGAGGAAGCTTAAGTCTTTGCTCCACTTCGTTCCAGAGTTCGCGCCCTGTTCCCACCTCGGCGTCGTACCCCTTCCCTTGCACGGTCGGCGCCTTAAAATCCAGAGGGGATGATATCCATAAATTCTCTGGCCAGAAAAACGGCTCCGCTACCATTATGCAGCCGATGGTCGGGTTATCGTCAGGGTGAATCGAGACGTGGCGATAGCGACGAATGCGCTGTCCGAACTCGAAAAGGGACGAAACGCCATTTCCGGCTCCGAAGGCTTCCCATGCAATGCTCACCGGAAGCTGTTGGAACTTAGTGAAAAAGCCACCACCAACGATGAAGTTGAGGGGGGCGTGCAGCTTGAAGAGAAATAATTCGCCGGGATCAAGAGCTCTGAACGTGGCACTAGGCGAAGGACGCCAGAAATTGACCTCGTCCACGGTCGCCCGGGAAGACTGAAAGCTGAACCAGTCTTTGTCCGTTACCCCTATAAATATGCGCATTATCTATCGTCAGACATTTTACAGTCAGCTAGGACGGGGTAGGAGGACATACTTTCTCCCTTAAGTTCAATTCTCGGCATGAGAATCCTGGGCGGTCGTGCCTTCCGGAGGCCGACAGCAAGTGTGATTGAGAAGGTTGGCGCCGACATATCTATGAGATGATTCCGCTACTGGGGTTTCCTTTCCGAATGGGCGGATTTAGAGAGGGCCTTTACGATCAGTTGGTCACTCGGCGGGTTCGTGAGTTCCTCGACCTGCAGGCTACGCACGGACTGAAATCGTCGGTTGAAGATCTTGAAGAAAACGACTACCCCGACTACCTCGCTCGTCACCTTATTCGCCACATCAAGACCACACTTCGAGCTTTACCCGCAGAAGACCGTAAGCAGCGACAGAGCGAGTTGGCAAACGTTCTTTTAGACTTCATCCATTCCCAGGACGATTCGATCGAACTGGACTCTGTTGATCAGGCCGGCCAAGTCCTCCGCGCAATCTATAGAGGCGCTGTCGGACCGGTGCGGCCAACCACGCCACTCAGTGTTACCAGCCTGATGATGAACTCGCTGGACGAGCCACGTCTGGGTTTTGAGCTTGCACAGGAGATGGCAACTGCCGACCGCGTGTTGATGGTGGTCAGCTTCGTACAGTGGCGCGGGTGGCAGCGTCTCAAGAGTGCCTTTCATATCCTCGCCGATCGTGGCGTTCCAATTCGACTGCTGACAACGACATATATCGGGGCTACGGATTTCCGGGCAATTCAGGAACTCGCACTACTACCCAATGTCGACATCCGCATTTCGCTCGATGGACGGCGACGACGGCTGCATGCCAAGGCTTGGCTTTTTCAGCGAGATAACGGCTTTAGTAGCGTGTACGTGGGCTCCGCTAACTTGTCGGGGCCCGCTCTCGAGGATGGTATCGAGTGGACCGTCAAATTGAGCGAGGTGGAAGCCCCTCACATTGTTGATCGCTTTCGGGGTGCCTTCGACTCCCTCTGGTGCGATGAAGAGTTTGAGCAGTTTCGGCCTGAGGACGAAGAGTTTTGCCGCCGTGTGAAAGAGTCTCTGGAGTATGCGCGGCGGGCGCCGGGACAACGGGACTCTGGACCGCCCGTATTCTTCGATCTGCGGCCGCACCCCTACCAGCAGGCAACTCTCGATCAACTGGATGCAGAGCGGAAGATCAGGGGTTATTTCCGGAACCTGGTCGTCGCGCCGACCGGCACGGGCAAGACTTTGGTAGCTGCGTTCGACTACGCCCGCCAACCGTTCTCCGGACCTCGGCCCCGGCTGCTCTTCTTAGCTCATCGAGAAGAGTTACTGAGCCAGGCCTGCGATCGATTCCGTCATGTTCTGCGCGATGAATCATTTGGAGATCTATTAGGCGGCGGAGAAGAGCCGAACAGTTATGATCACCTTTTTGCGACCATCCAGAGCTTTCGTAGTCGCGGTCTGTTGGCTTCGCAGGGTGCTGAGTATTGGGACTACGTGGTGCTCGACGAAGCACACCATGTAGCGGCGGATAGTTATCGTGAGGTCCTCTCTGCCCTGCAGCCGCGCATTCTGTTGGGGCTCACCGCTACCCCGGAGCGCATGGACGGCGCGAGCATACTACCGTGGTTTGACAATCGCATCGCAGACGAGATGCGGCTGTGGCACGCGATTGAACGGCAGTACCTGGTCCCGTTCGACTACTACGGCGTCCACGATGGTACGGATTTGTCTGGACTTTCATGGAGCCGGGCCTCGTACGCTGTCGGCGAGCTTGAGAAACATTACCTCGGTGATACGCGACGGGCGAACCTGATCCTCAGCCAGTTTTACGAGTTCTATGGGGACTGGCGACTGGCGCGGGCACTCGGCTTTTGCGTGAGCATCGCCCATGCACAGTTCATGGCTGAAGCATTCAATAAAGCGGGTATCCCAGCTTTAGCCATTACGAGTGAATCGCACGCCAGCGATAGAGCTCAGGCGGCCAGCCGGTTACGCAACAGAGAAGTGAACATTCTATTCACCGTCGATCTCTTTAATGAGGGGGTGGACATCTCCGAAGTGGACTGTGTTCTCTTTCTCAGACCGACGGAAAGTTCGACTGTCTTTCTGCAACAGTTGGGCCGCGGGCTTCGGCTGGACACGGGCAAGACCACTTGCCTGGTGCTGGATTTTATTGGGAACCAGAGACGAGAGTTTCGGTTTGATCAACGGTTTCTCGCCTTGTTCGGGGGAACCCGTCAGCAGGTGATCGGGCAAATCGAGACCGGCATCACTCGGCTTCCAGGGAACTGTTATTTCCGTCTGGATAAAGAGTCGCGGAAAGCCGTGTTAGAGAATTTGAAAGCGCAGCTGCAGGTGAGTCTTGCCAGGATGGTCGCGGAACTGAGAGCCCTGGCTGGCCAACTCGGACGGCCTCCTACCCTGATCGAGTATCTTGCCGAAACGCGGTATGACTTGGTAGACGTGTACAAGCCTTCAATCGGCGGATGGTACGCGCTTCTCCACGAGGGACAGTTTCTGCCCGAACCACCGGCGGAAGGCGACGTTCTGCTAATAAAGCGTTTTCCACTCTTGCTGCACTTGGATTCGATTCGACGGCTGCGGTTTTACCAGGAGCTGCTCGGTGAAGGAGGAGCTGGCGTCGAGACGTTGCCAGAGTTGGACAGGCGGATGATCCAGATGCTTTCGTTTCGGATGCTCCAGGGCGAGGCGCGACAGCCCGGTGCTGGCTGGGAGGTTGGTTGGACGAGACTTCAGCAGAATGGAGTGGCTAGGGCTGAGTTCCAAGAACTCTGCGCGGCACTGCTCGATCGTGTGAAGTTGCATACAGACGAACGAGCTGCCATGGAGGACTGCCCGCTCTTTCTTCACCGGCAATACCAGCGAGAGGAGGTTTTGGTCGCCTTGGGTCTGCCGCAGCTGGTAGGAACCTTTCCCACGCAGGCGGGCCGGTTCTGGCATGAAGCACTGCGTACCGAGGTCTTGTTTGTGACGTTAGACAAGTCGGGTAAGACTTTTTCCCCTTCAACACGGTACGAGGACTTTGCGCTGAGTCCGACCCGTTTTCATTGGCAATCCCAAAGCACGACAAGCGACAGTTCCCCAACTGGCCAGCGATATTCGCGCCAGGGTCAGAACGGTGCTAGGTTTCTGCTTTTCGTGCGGCCGAAGAAGAACGACTCGTTCGTATTCCTCGGGCCTTTGCAATATGTTTCGCATTCGGGCAGCCGACCGATGAGCGTCTACTGGGATCTGGAGTATCCCATACCCGCCTGGTTCTTCGAGGTATGCGCCACGCTCCGGGCGGCTTGAAGCCTTAAGCCAAAAGTCGGAACGTCTGTTGGGTGCGGGTGCAAACCGGGAAATAGGTATCCACGTCACCGAATTATCCCCCGCGCCAAATGCCCGCGGGCGATTTCCTATCTGTGCCCTGCACCTTTCCCGACCTGCGTGACGAAGATATTAGAGACGACGGGGGACAGACAAAATTTGTTTGCCCATCAGCAGCGCCGGGCCGATCAGCAGCACCAGCGTCACCTAGATGGCGCACCGTGGATCTAAAGCCATTTTAATTATCCGACCAGGCTTTCTTAACGAGTATTTGTCATAGTAGTGATGGCTCGTGGATAGGGACAGAAAGCTGTGACGAACATGATGCCGAGCGCCTGTATAAACAGGTTGTCTAGCGGCCCTGTAGTCGAAGAGGAATCCGGAACCAGGTATTCACGATGGAAGGCGCCAGCAGGACAGAGAGAGAGGATAGATAATTGGAGCTGTGCGAGCGATCTTTATCCGTCACGGCGAGAGCACAGGGAACGTGGACATACCAGCCAGCGACCTCTCTCAAATCTCCTTGACCGAACGTGGTCACGCACAGGCAGTCGCCCTGGCTGAAACCTGGACACACCGGCCCGAGCTCATCGCTCTGTCGCCTTATCTCCGTACCCATTTGACAGCGGAGCCGACGATTCGACGTTTCCCTGACGTGCCAGTTGAAGTCTTGCCGATGCAGGAGTTCACGTATTTGAAGCCGAGCCGCTGGAACGGAACCTCCCGCAACCAACGTCTCCCTCACATCGAGGCGTACTGGAAGGCTGCCGAGCCGGACTACTGCGATGGCCCCGGGGCCGAAAGCTTTTCCACCTTGCTTGTGCGGGTGGCGACTACTCTCGCCCAGCTGGAGAAGCTTAATCCTGGTGCCCTGGCTCTTGCATTCAGCCATGGGCAGTTCATGCAGGCCGTCAGAATGTCCCTGCTGTTCCCACACTGGGACAACAAGCAAAAGATGGAACATTTCTGGCTCTTCGACCAAGAGAATCCAATCCAGAATGTCGGCCTGGTCGACGCGACGCAGACACGGCAGGGGCAATGGGTTTTAAGGACAAGTGCGAATGCGTTCCCCCCGCGCCCCTGACTCGGCCCTGCACTCAGCAGGTACAGCGTTTCCAGTGGTCATTTCCGCCAAACGGTAGCGATGCATCTGCTCCGCCTGCCTTCCGTAGTTCATCTCGATCTCTCGATCCACTACTGGGTAGAGCTTCGTATGGCGCAATAGCGCTGATCGCCGGCCAACAACTGGCTGGCGCCTACGGCAGCGAGATATCCTAACGGGGGAAGGAATTCATGAAATGGCCTGCAGAACTGCTGTTAATTCGCCACGCGGAGTCGGCGTACAACAACTTGAAAAAGCAAAAGGATGCCGATCCGGATTATCGTCGATTTCGAACGTTGCTCGAGAATGATCCTTCGAACCCTGAAATCCAGCCCATGGCGGTCGTGCTTCACAAGAAGCACGCGCTCGGTTGCAGCGACCGCGATACCCCAATCACGGCGATGGGGGAAGCGCAAGCCAGAACGACTGGAAGAGAGATGTGGGAATCGGGAGTTAACTCTCCCCATGTCATTTTCGTCTCTCCCTATCTTCGCACCGAGCAAACTTTGCGTATCCTGCAGGAAGAGTGGCCCGGCCTGCGAAATGCGACAGTCTATCGGGAGGAGCGAATCCGCGAAAAAGATCATGGGCTCGGTCTTCTTTACAATGACTCACATATCTATTTCCTGATGCATCCGGAACAAGCTGAACTGTACAAACTGCTCGGGGACTATGACTATCGCTTCCTCAATGGGGAGAACATTCCCGACGTTCGACAACGGAACCTTTCGTGGATTACTACGATGACTCGAGAGTTTGCCGGGAAGCGCGTCATGGCGATCACGCATCATCTAACTATCCTGGCCACGCGGGCCAATTTTGAGAGACTGAGTCCAAAGGAGTTTCTCCATTTGGATAAGCACGAGAAGCCGCTGAATTGCGGCGTGACACGATACATCGGAAATCCTAATCTGGGGAGCCGAGGCAAGTTGGAACTGTGCGAGTACAACCGACAGTACGATCAAACTGCCAGGACAGTTTCAACAGGTGCGGGACGAGAGTCGAATCGAAAACCCAGGGCCAGACGGAGCCTAAACCTTAGGCGGTTTCCGCAGAATTCGGTGACAAGAATTCCAGGGTGATGCGGAACAGACGAACAAACGAAATAACCCCCAAAACAAAACCGCGTTCAGGTTGCGGTGATTCAGTCTTCGCTTTGGGACTCGTCACGCATTTTCCACGGTTGAAACCACTCCTAACCATGGCCGGTAAAAATAGAGTGCTCATTTCGTCAGGGACCTTTTGTGGGGGACCTTTTGGGGAAAGACTAACTAACCCCCATCCTTGCGAAATTCGTGGCCAGAAATTCGGAAATTCGAGAAATTCGTGGCCAGACGGGACGTACCCTTAGTAGCAACATACTTTGGGTCTTTTCTCCAACGCTTTTTGCCCCACCATGCATGCATCCGCGGTGGTTACACGGCAAACGGAACAGCCGATCGGATATCGGTATGCGAGAAGTCTCTGCCCTTGAACAGCAGCGGAAGATTGCGTGAGCGCGCCAGCGCGTAGACCACACAATCAACAATATTGAGCGGGGCTGGATTGCTTTGTCCCTTGCCATATTTGCGGAAGGCATCGAATGCGGCACCAGCTAGCGACTCGTCAAACGGCTCCACAACAATCCCAGCACGTGTAATCAGTTCGTCAAATGTTGTAATCGCGTTTGAGCCAAACCGTGAGAACAGAACGATTCGCGTCTCCAGCAGGGATACAGCGGACATCAGCCGAACCGGAGAGCCTTGATTGCTGTGCGGTAGACGTCGCCGTCCGGCTCGTTAGCTATGGCGGCCACGATAGCGGACGTGTCGATGACCACTAGTGCGGCAATCCATCCGGTCCATAACCGATAATCTCGTCCGGGGACCGCGCGTCCAGAACTGGCATTTGAGCCAATTTCTCGAAGAGATCTTCGAGTTCATCATCCGTGGACCGACGCGGGACGACCGACGCGGGACGACCGACGCGGGACAGACGGACCGACGCGGGACAGACGGAGTAACCCCTAAAGAAAATCCCGTGCAAAAGCAGCGGATTTGATTCCGCCGACCTACGGAAGATATTTTTGGGTCGGCGGGACACAGAATGTCCAGCAGGAACTTTGGCCTTAGCGTGAATGTTGTTGTGCCGCATTCTTAATGTCTTCTACCAATGGCTCGATGTTTTCAAACGTATGCAGGCCGACCTGATGGCGTTTCATGACAAATCATGATAAAACTAGATTCATCTAGGAAGCTTGGCATGCCGTCTACACGCGAGAAATTCGCAACTCAGGTAAATTCCGACATCCTCGCTGCCCTGCGTCGCCTTGCTGAAAAGGAAGGTCGGCAATTGCAAGCCCTCGTGGACGAGGCGTTGGCCGACCTCCTCGAGAAGCGAAAGAACGGCAATCTTCGCACGCACGTCATGAGTGCGTACCTTCGCAGCCACGACAAGTACGCGCCCCTGTACAAAAAGCTTGCGGAGTGACGGACTACCTCACCCTGGCCGAAGTCCTAGCTATCCACCTCGACCAGATCGAGCGTTACGGCGGTACCCACGGGGTTCGCGATCCCGGCCTGCTGGAATCTGCCCTCTTCCGGCCGCAGACTGGCTACTACGCCGATCTCGTCGAGGAAGCCGCAGCACTCTGGGAGAGCATGTCACAGAACCACCCGTTCCTCGACGGCAACAAGCGCACCGCCTTTGCCGTTACCTACACGTTTCTTGCCATCAACGGCGCGCAGCTCACCGCGGGCTCCAGCGCGGTGCAGCATTTTGTCCTCGCACTCTACGAAAAGAATCAATTTACCTTCGACAGACTCTTGCCTTGGCTTCGCAAACACGTAGTCTTCGAGGAATAAGCTCCAAGACCTGACGCGGGACAGACGGAGCAGCCCCTAAGGACCTGCCGGGGACAGACGGGAAGTAACCCCTAAAGAAAATCCGGCGCAAAGCAGCGGATACTCTTTCCAACCGGCTTCCCCCATCCAGACCACGTGAGATGGACATTCGGCTCACACCGCATCCCAGGGATTAATGACTGGCACTCGCGCCATGTCGTAGTCACTTCGGTCACGCGTCACGAGGGTAAGGCCGCGATGAATGGCTGTCGCAGCAATGATCAGATCCGGCTGTGAGAACGTATGCCCCGCCTTCCGGCCTTCCTCAACCAGAAGCCGCCACTTGAGCATAATGTCTTCGGTAATCTGGAGAACCCGCTCGCCAAACATGGGCCGGACTTTATTCGCCAGCCAGTCATTGAGGTCCGCGCGGCGATTGGGCGCACCGACCAACTCAATGCCGAAGCGAATCTCGGCGAGGGTTACAGCGCTGATGTAAAGCTGATCAAGCGGACAACCGGCAACGAACGCCACAACCTTTTGTTCAGCCTTCGGCCGCCGCAGTTCCGAGAGGATATTCGTATCGAGCAACCACGCCATCAGAACCCAGCGTCACGCACATGCATACGCTCGCGTCCAGGTTCCAGCCCGATCTCTTTGAACGGCGAAGCCTGCATCGCCTCGACCAGTGCGGCCCCCGTCGCCGACGCCTCCTCATCCGATCGTCCAGCACCCTTCTCATCCGGAGCCGGCGACGCCTTCAAGGCTTGCATGAGGACATCCTCGACGTTTTGAAACGCGCCACTTTTCATCCGCTCGTGAATGAGGGCTTCGAGTTCCGGTCTTTGAATCTCAATAGTCATCGCCGTCGCCTTTCTCCTATTGTCCTGCGTCTGGCGGTCTCTGCAGCTCGCCCCGCACGTCATGAGTGGACGTGACCATTGCCCTGTTCCTGAGTAACCCCAAGTATATTACGTCAAGCAACCGCGAATCCGACAATACTCACGATTGCTCTGGGTCAGAGCTTTATGGTCAAGGACGACCTGACCCCGGACAGGGACCTGACGGGACCCAGTCCGTCCCCATCGTTCCACGTGTACGCAGCCGCAAATCGACAGGCTTGACGCCAGGAACAGGTCACACTATTCTGGTCATATCGATAGGGGCATCGTCATGCAAAAAATGGCCGCCGCGCAGTTCAAAGCTCAATGCCTCGCTGTGATGGATCAGGTATCGCAAAGCGGTCGCCCCGTGGTAATTACCAAGCATGGCAAACCCGTGGTGAAACTGGTTCCTGCAAACCAAAGCGAGGATGAGATCTTCGGAGCCTTGGCAGGCATCGCCAGGATCAAAGGCGATATTGAAAACACGGTCCCGGCGAGCGATTGGGGAGTGGAGTGATCCTTCTTGATACTCATATTCTCGTTTGGCTTCTGATCGCTCCTGAAAACCTTTCACCAAAAGCAAAGAAGGCAATCCTGGCGGCCCGCAAATCCGGGCCGCTCGCTCTTTCTGCAATCAGCCTTTGGGAAATTGCATGGCTGGCTGTGAACAAGCGGATCGATATAGATGTGAGCATCGATTCCTTTGTCAAAAAATGTGCTTCCTACGTACAGGTTTTCCCCATCACCCCGGAGATCGCGGTTCGTTCTGTTCAGTTCCCAAAATCCTACCCAAACGATCCGCAGGCCCGAATCATCGGAGCAACCGCGATTGTTGAGGGCATTCGCCTTCTGACGCATGACAAGATGATCGTGAAGTCTGGTCTGGTTCCTCTCGCAGCGTAGCGCTCCGGAGAAAGTCAGCAAACCCGGGGGACCGGACAGGAAGTTCACCAGTCATTCAGCAGTTGGGACAAAACCCCTCGCTTTGGGATTTCGTCATAAGTCGAAATCAAGATCCGATTGTCTTGTATCCGGGTCTGAGGGGACCAGACGGAAGGTTTCCGGGATTTCCGGACGGCACTGGCCACTTACGTTTGATCAACGCAGCAGGGTGGAAAGAGTGCGGAAGAACTGCATGGGAGTGGCTATTCTGAGCCCCGTCCGCTCGGCAACAGCCGGCGTGAAATGTTTTGTATTGTGGCTCAGCAGCCAGTCCGGTTCTGCCGCGATTGCGGAAAGAAGCACCGGAACATCCGCTTCATGACGGATCATATTCCGCGCGTTCCGCACCGAAGTCGAACTCGGATAGGGAACGATCTCCGGTCTTGTCAAGTCGATCACCCGGCGGTAGTTCTCAATGAGTTTGTCCGCCTCCGGCGCCGGCAATCGCTGCGCATGGATGAGAAGGTTCTCTTCGATTTCATCACGGACCGCCTGAGCCAGGACGAGACGGGCGATCTTAGCGGCGCACAGAGACAGAACAGCTTTATCGAGTCCCCATTCGGCAACTATTCCGCCGAGTAGCACGTTCGAGTACAGAAATAGACGGAGTTTGACAGGTTTGCTCACTTAGCGCGAGATCGGCTGCCGCGCCGCTGCGAGGCGGTCTCTTCCCTTGCCCCGGGACCATAGCGGCGTTCAAAGATGCGCTCCCGCGCTTTAGGCAACGTAGCCAGGACAGCCTTCGGCGGAATTCCATTCGCACTAAGGGCCGAGCTGATCTCGGAGCAAAGGCGCTCGAAGCGCTCCTGTTGCGGCATGAGGATGAGACCGTCTCCTAGGCGAAGGACAACGAGCGGAGCGCCGGTGCCGAGCCCGAGGTCTTCGCGAAACTGTTTGGGCACGGTGACCTGACCCTTTTCGCCGATCTTGGTGGTGGTCAGGTATTCGAGCAAAGTCTGTTGACTCGCCATCTGCGGAAACCTCAGGTAGGAATATCCTACCTGATCGGGGTCGGCGCAGATGTTTTGCCTGGTAGCCAGGGTAATACGGTGACAGCTTGTGTGCTGCGGGAGTTTTGTGGTCTGACCACAAAACACCAAAACTTCAAGTCGGGAATCGCCCTGATCGTGTAAACCCCGCAATTGCAGCACAGCGCGACAGTTACCGTCGCTTAGCCCGGTAGCCCTTCGGCAATTCGTCTCCCGGTGCCACGGGCTTGTTGCGAGCTTTATCGAGCAGGTCCAATGCCCTAGCCGCGAGTTCTTTCGTCGGCTGTTTTCGCTTTCGCGCCCATTCCTCGTGCTCCAAATGAGCCAGCTTTTCAGCGACCGCCACATTGATGAACTGATTCAAGGAGACGCCCTCCTTCTCTGAAAACACCTCTGCGGTTCGCCGCACCGACGGCATCAGCCGCAGCGGAAACTTCGGGATCGCGGTCTTGCGCGCTTCAGTCGCCATCTTGGTTCCCCTCCCTCATTTTTTCTAACAGTTCCACCGGGGAAAGCACCGGAATTCCAAACCTCTTTGCTGCACCCGCAAAATGCTTCGTGTTGCTCGTAACCAGCCCCTCTGCCCGTCCGTTGATCGCAAGATCCAGAATCATCTCGTCGCTCGGATCGGGCGACAAGGGACGGATCTTCGTCACGACTTCCACCGGTTCAGCGAAGGCTTCCATTGCTTCGATCAACTCCAAAATCTCGCGCTTGCTCAACGCCGACGCTTTAACGTGCTCCGAACGAAGAGCGACATCCCGATATTCCAAGCCGAGTTTGAGGTCCATCAGCGGCACGAGTTCTTCACGAAATATCATCCGCACCACTTCTCCTGCAGCCCCATCGCTCGACCGGACAGCCGTCACAAACGATGCCGTATCGAGCACGATTCTCACCATAGTATGGTATCACCCATGACACCACGCAAGTGGGAACGACGGGGGCGGGGAACGACGGGACCCGACGGGGGACGACCCGACGGGGAGAGCGGAGTGGCGCCCCCAAGCTTTTCCCCCATTGCCGGGCAGCCCGGAACCCGGTATCCTACTTCTATCAATGATTTCGGCAGGAAGCGGCTTCTCGCCTAACCGCTCCGAGCCGGGCAGTTGCCGGAACTTTCGGCCTAAGCGCGAGCGAAGGACAGTGTTCTTCTTGTCCGGTGCCTCACCCCAACCATCTCTCAAATGAGCTGATCCAGCATCCCGCCGCGGCGGGATTTTTTATTGCCCTGCCTGCGCAGGGGGAGATCTTTCCCTGCGCGCAACCCCTCAACTTATCCATCAACGGAGCCCACACGTGCCCAAAAATAAAGTCACCGACCCCATCACTGACCAGGAAATTACCTTTGCTCGCCTGGTCCACTCTGGAACCATGACCGACCGTCGTGCGGCGGAGGCCGCCGGTCTCAACCCCGACACCGCTGCGTACACCAAATCCAAGCCTCGTGTCCGCGCCTACCTGCTTGAGCTTAGCGCTGCCGTTCGCCAGCAGCTTGTCGACCAGGATGCCGACCAACAGAACCGGCTCAACCAGAGCCGCGACCGGGTCCTCGCCCGCCTCTGGGAAATCGCCAACCTCGACCCCGAAATGACCCGCGGCAGCATGTCCGGCCAAGTCAAGGCCCTCTCCCTGATCGCAGCCATCGAAGGCCTCATCCCTGGTCGTCGCGCTGCCTCCGCGCCGAACAAACCCACCCCTGCGCCCGTCACCGCGGACATCTATCCCGCCGCCTGGCTTAGGCAGCAGCAGGAAAACGCCGTTTCCCCGCCGGTCCCAGCCCGGCAGGAAGCAGCTCCCGAGCCCCAATCCCCTCCCTGCTCGGCCGATGCCCCGCCGCCGCTTTCCAACCCAACGGTTGACCTTACTCGATCCACCGATTCTGCCGGCCGCTTGAGCCCCTCCCAAACGGCCTCATCGGTCCCTCGTGTCCCGATGGCCGATTATTCTGCTCCAGACACCAGAGCCCCATTCTTCATAAGAAAGAACCCCTGGGCTCGCCGCCGTTGAGTTTCGCGCAACCTACGCACCCATCGTCGTTCCCAAAATGCCCAAAAAGCATCGAATTTTATCGAATTTTACAAATCGCGCTCCCGTCACCGGCACTGGAGATTCAGGGAGATTCATGGATGTCCTGAATCTCCTGTCCTGAATCTCCAGTGTTCGCTTTTTAGGTGAGCCTCATTGTTGATTCCCGTGATTGGCGCTGGCATGCGGAGGCTATGTTGCCGTGATCCGCAGCTGTCGGCCTGATTCGGAGGCTCAAGGCACGTCGAGTGTGGTGCGCGTTGGTCTCGGTGAACAGGGATCCTGTCGCCGTATCTTTCCCCTGCCGTTTATCATTGGATTACGTGCGTCGCCCTCAGTCCGCTATTCGGCGAGCATACAGTGTGTTTTTGGTAGGTTTGAGCTTCTGGAGACCTGGTCTATTTTGGTCGAGAGATATGGTTTGCAGTCCCGGAAAAGCGGGTGTAGAGTGCGCCGAAACCGCAATTGAGGGACAATAACACCATGACCGGAATTCAGTTCGTTACCGATGAGAAGGGCCGCAAGGTTGCCGTTCAAATCGACTTGAAAAAACATGGAGCACTGTGGGAAGACATCGAGGATGTCTTGGTTTCGCAGTCGCGCCGTCACGAAAAACGCATTCCGTTTGAAAAAGTGAAAGCGGACCTTATCAAGAGCGGCAAGCTGCCGCGTGGCTAGCTACCGCCTCTCTCTTACTGCGAGCGCGGAAAATGCCGGGCACGCAACTCGCCCACATGCTTAAGCAGAACGTACAGGACTTCGCCCAGATCGATCACAGACATCGATAGGCGTGCCTGTCCACGCTCTGCCTGTTCGAAGAGTGCACGAACCTTGTTGGTTCCCTGCCCTTCGCTGACACCGAAGTAGCGGAGCACCGCGTTTGCGTCCAGAACGTATTCTTTCACCGTCTGTCCTCTCGCTTCTGCTCCGCTTTTCTTTCCTCGGCCAGATCCTCTTCGAGGGGAAAATCCGCAAGACTTCCCTGCAGGGCGTAGATCGCCGCGTGATTGCTGGGTTCAAGCACCAGGCGGCCACGATCTTCCTGAAATACTATGGTCGTGCCTTCTTTTAACCCGTAGCGCTTTCTGAGATTGGCGGGAATCACAATCTGCCCCTTGGAGCTGACGATAGAATGCGCTCTCATTTCACACCTCTCCGTAGAATTCGTCTTACTAAAATGTGATACATCTGGATGTTCGGTGATTTGAGAATCGGGGGGCTAGTTGCCAGTCGTGGTTGCCTATGTCGGAGGTTTCGAGTCGAATGGTTGCCGCCAAGCATCGCGCGCAGGATGCTCCGTCAGGGGCTAAACAGGCTGCGCGGGATTACGTGGAGCGCTTCCTCAGGCACCGCAACCAAATGGAAAATGGCGGTTTTTCGCGGGAACGGGATAAAGCGTCTTTCAAGCGATCAAGAAGGGATTGCGAATCGTCAGTGAACCAATGACTTGATCGTTCTGCATATCTTCGCTGTACAAGGTGTCGCAGTCCGCTTCCAGAGCTGCAGCGAGAATCAACGCATCATAGATGGAATAACCATAGCGGGCAGCGATCTCGAGCGCTGCCTCGTGGGTTTCGATCGACAGCGTTGTTGGCGATTCACACAGGGCACGGATCGCCAACAATGCTTCCCTGGTCTGCTCCCAGGACATATTCAGTTTGCGCCGGGCGACCGCGACAAACTCGTTCAGCACCTGCACACTGATCCAACCTCCTTCCGCCAAAAGCTTTTCTGCCACTGCAGCTCGACCTGTCCCGCCTGCCCCGGCCTGCCGTGGGGCGTGCCGTGGGGCGTGCCGTGGAGGTTCTCCTGAGGAGATGGAATAGATCAAGATGGTGGTGTCGAAGAACGCCCTACCGCTCATTGGCGGCAGTCCGGTCGAACCGGAAACCAGCGGGGAGTGGTCGCCTGAGTTTGCGCAATCGCTCGATCGCTTCTTCCCGGCTACGATCACGGGCAATCTCGAACTCCCGAGGGCCGGCTATCCTCACTTCGATCTGGTCGCCTTCCTTTAGCTCCAAAGCATCGACTACGGCCGCGGGCAACCGGACGGCGAGGCTATTTCCCCATTTTGATACCTGCATGGTGAACTCCTTGGATCTACATTGATAGCAGTATATCCAAAAGTGGTGCCTCAGCTAGCCGTGCAAGTGCGGATCGCTCGAGAATTGAGGCGATAAGCCCGTACCTACCAGCCCCGTAACTACCTTTCGTTCCCTCGACATCGAGATTTCCCAGCGGGCAAAGCCGTTCCTACATTTTGGCACGGCTTCAGCCGCGCCCGTCGTTGAGCAGCTCGTTTCGGAGACATTTGTTTGGGTCGACGGCACTGCAGAGCCTCCAAAGCAGCACCTGCGACGGAATGACCTCTAAAGGAAATCCGCGTGTATCCCAAGCTCGTCTGAAATTTCGCTCAGTCGCCGATCTCTGGTCCAGATCAAAACCGACTTATCGAAGATGGCACAGCATATGAGCTGAAGATCGGTGACGCCGATTCCTCTTCTGTGCAGCTTCTTGTGGTCGATCAAGCCAAACAGTTCCTCCGTTGCCACGACCGGAGCCGTGGGCAGGAGGGCGAGGTCAGCCAGCACCTTTTCCCGGCTGGCCATAGAACCCAGAGCCAACTCCAGGCGGATGTATGGATGTGTCATGACCTGGTCATTCTGTAACAGTGACTGCAATTTCGCGTCTGCACTTCTCAGATGGTCGATCCAGACCGAAGTATCGACCAGGATCAATCTTTTGTCCTGCGCCGCGGCGCGGCTTCGGCCGCCGGATCGCTTCCTCCGAGAGACGCTAGCCGCCGGGCAGCTTCGTTGCGGACAAGACGCGTGAGTGCTTCTCTTACGAGAGCTGCCTTCTCCGTGATTCCGGTGTAATACTCCGCCTGTTTCACCAGCTCGTCATCGAGCGCAATGGTTGTACGCATATGCATATAATAGCATCATTTCGATGCTATTATTGATGCTCCGGGTCGATATTGGCGGGGCGGTCCCTGGACCGGTCGTGTGAGGCAGACGCCACGTAGCCAGGATGGTGTCGATAGCGGCTCTGGCGCTATCGGGCGGAGCGAGCACGCCGTCGTAGCGTCCACTAGCGAGAGACGAAG
Organism: uncultured Acidobacteriaceae bacterium; assembly: GCA_963830325.1. GTDB lineage: Bacteria > Acidobacteriota > Terriglobia > Terriglobales > Acidobacteriaceae > PALSA-350. Next base: position 881,003 of record CAWHMV010000010.1, on the reverse strand, counting down.
ATTCATTTGTATCCGATGGGATGCGCCGACACTTCGGGATCAATGATGTACGCTTATGTACATCCTGAATGTACATAAGCGCTATAATGTGCCCATGGAAGTCTCCATTACGCAGTTCCGGCGCAATATTTTCGACCTGGTCAATCAGGCTATGGACGGTGAGGAGGTGTGGGTGATGCACAAGGGGCGCCGGTTTAAAGTCGTTCCTGAAATGAAGCCTGGCAGTCGGCTAAGCCGCATCACGCCTCTCGCAGTCATCAATCCGGCAAACGATTCCGCTTCCACAAAAGCGAGCGATCGGTCGCTGCAGGAAGAAATGGTGCGTGCCTGGGAGCGGGACTGGTCTGACTTGTGACCGTTTACCTGGATACTAACGTGGTCGTATGGCTGGCCCAGGGGACACTGCAACGAATCAGCCGGAGAGCGAAGAGTGCGCTGGAGCAGGGTACTCTGCTGATGTCTCCTATGGTTTTGATCGAGCTGGAGTATCTCTACGAATTGCACAGAATTAAGCTGCCCGCGCGCGATGTGCAGTTGAAAGTCGAGCACGAGATAGGAGTTCGTGTGTGCGATCTTCCGTTTCTCTCTGTAGCCAGTGCAGCGCTCGACGAGAAATGGACTCGCGATCCCTTCGACCGCATGATCGTGGCCCAGGCTAAAGCCAATGGCCTCGCGCCTCTGGTATCCGCCGATGAGGAAATAAAGAAGAACTACCCGAGAGCGGTGTGGTGAAGCAGAGCCTCACCACGGGACGTGGGTTGCGGTTCCCATCGACCCCGCGCCCATGCCGCCACCACGACTGTCGAGGGTCTCAAACCCTGCTAAACTAAACTTTGTAAACGATTTCGGCAGGAAGCGGTTCCTCGCGTAGCCGCTCCGAGCCGGGCAGTTGCCGGCCATTCCGGCCTACACGCGAGCGAAGGACAGTGTTGACGCTGTCCGGTGTCCCATCTGATTCTCGTCACAAATCAGCAAATCCACCATCCCGCCGCGGCGGGATTTTTTATTGCGCCCCCTCTGTCCCCGCGCACTGGAAACCTCTGCCGACTCTCAACTTCCCAACTCACCAAAAAAAACGGAGCCATCGATGCCTAAGAACAACGTTTGCGACCCCACTGACCAGGAAATAGCCTTTGCCCGCCTGGTCCTCTCTGGAACCATGACCGACCGTCGTGCCGCGGAAACCGTCGGTCTCCACCCCGATTCCGCCGCCTACACCAAATCCAAGCCTCGTGTCCGCGCTTACGCGGAAACAAGATCCAACCAAGGCTGCGGCGATTGACGCCTGGATCGACCAGCTTGCCGCGGCCTATGAGGTAATCCCCATGGACGCCAGCATGTTTCGGGAATGTGGACGGCTGATGGCGGGGAAATCGGGTCACCTGCTTGAGGACGCGATGATTGCGGCGACAGCGCGGGTTCGCGGATTGGTGGTCGTGACAGGCAATGTTCGCGATTTCGAGATGTTTCGAGTCGAGGCCTTGAGCCCGTTCAAGAGTGCGTAGGAGGTTTCGCTCGGTATGACAAAGGGGGGTGGGGCGGGCGCGAGGTTCGATCTACCTGACTCTGGTTTTGCTTTTTGATGCGGCTCATGGTTTTCGCCGCTTATGACATCGGGGGAGATTGGATTTCCATCCTCAACTCCCCCTTTATCAAGGGGCGACGGGCGCGCCGGAGTTCTCGAGGAGCTGGATTGCTTTGTGGTAGTCCGTGCCCTCCGGGACTTGGGAGAAGTGGCTGGCTTGCTCCGTGAGCTGAATGTCCAGCGATTTGAGCATCAGGGCTTTGCCTTTCAGGTTTAGCTTCAGGGTGGTGAGTTCCCAGTCGTGGTTGCCTATGTCGGATTGTTCGAGCTGGATGGTTCCCCCTTTGTCCAGCTTGCCCAGGATGCCCCAGCCGAAATCTACAGTGGCGATGACGTGGGCGTCGAGGCGGGTCAGGCGTTCCTGGGCTTGATCGATCCAGAGTTCGCCGGCCAGGCCGCGGAAGATGTTGGCTTCCACATCGGGGGGCTCGAAGCTTGGGTGGGGGGAGAAGGTCAGATGATGGCAGGTTCCGCCTCCTGCCGGGCACGGAGTCGTGCCTTGATCGCGATACAGGAAGGCGTCCGGCAGGAGACGCATCAGGCGGTTCACTCGGGCGGCATCTTTCTGCTCCCGCTGGTGACGATGCTCCTGGATCTCGGGGTGGTTGGCCAAGGTGTTGAGCCGGTCCAGCTCGGCCTGGTTGGCTTCGGGGGTCAGCGGCTGGTTGTTGATGGCGATGAGGCGGGCGACGTCGCCTTGGGCGGTTTCGATGATGTTTTTGGTGGTGTCGCGATGGTCGTCGGTTTTGCGGAGAAGATAGCGGAGGGGGCGGTGGGTCTTGGCGGCCTCCTCGCGGTTTTGGATGGCTCGGCGGACCAGGGCTGCCCCGTCGACGGGTTGGGCTTGGGCCGGTGGGGTTAGTGTTAGCAGGGTTAGGAGGAGGAGCGCGAGGGTGTGAGCCTGCGTCCCGTTTGCTCTACTCACAGTTTCTCGAAAATAGAGCACTGGTGGTTAGACGGTGGGAGCCTGCTTCACGGATAGAGTGCAGGGAAACTTGCGCGGAAAAGCGAACCTCAGGACCTCAGGGCCTAAAGGCCGGGTGATTTGGTGGGTTCATGTACGGGCTGAAGAGCCCGCGTGAGAACTGTTCTCGAAAATATCGATAGACCCAAATCTGCGGAAATGCGCGCGTTTCCGATAGCCACCGCTCTGATGCTCTGTATCAGGGTACGACTTTAAGTCGTGCCGTACCGGGGGGAGCCAATGAGGGCTTTAGCCCCTGAGGTACTTTTTCAGGTTAAAGAAAAGCTCTAGACGAAGGGCACGGCTTTCAATGGAATACGCTGCCCTGTGGTTACGTCAAGGGTGTCCATGAAGCATTGGTTGCAGGGATCCCAGGTCTCAAAGGCGAGACCTGGGCCACCCTTCGCGGTTTCCCTATGAGTTTGGTGGGGGCGGCATTGCACTTGGTTCCTGCTTGCCATAGGTAGCTCTATACTGGTTTTGTCATGAGCAAACCGGCGTCCGCTGGGAGATGTCAATTTTGCGATCAGAGCGTGGATCGCGCGGCCGTGATGCGCCATTTATCTCTATGCAGCCAACCGGAAACCGCACGCTTGCCTCCTGGTCCGAGCTTTCACCTAGTGATTGAAGGGCGTCGTGCCAAGGCTTACTGGATGCATGTGGCTGTGCCGGTAGACGCCACGTTGGCCAAACTCGACGCTTTTCTTCGCGAAACCTGGCTCGAATGCTGCGGCCACTTAAGCAGCTTTGAGATCGCCGGCGAACGTTATGCGTCCGACCCCATGGACGGAGACTTGAGCATGAAGCGGCCATTGAAACAGGTGGTCGGTGTGGGGATGAACCTATCCTACGAGTATGACTACGGCTCGACCACGGAGCTGAAGTTGAAGGTGGCTGGCTTGCGTGCAGACGGTACGCCCAGAGATGCGGCACAGTTGCTGGCCAGAAACGAGCCACCGGTGATTCTCTGTCAATCTTGCGCGAGCGAGCCGGCCACGGAGATCTGTGCCCAATGCGCATGTGAGGAGGTGGGATGGCTGTGTGCTGCGTGCGCCGAAACGCATTCCTGCGAAACGGAGATGCGCCTGCCGGTCACCAACTCTCCCCGGGTTGGGGTGTGCGCATACGTCGGTTAGGGCCTGTCCGGGTAATTTGTCGGTTTGTTGGAGATCCCAGGTCTCAAAAACAGGACGTGGGATCCCTTCGCGTTTTCCGACACGATGAGTTCAGGATGATCCGTAGAAACAACCGCGTGACGGTCAGTGAAGGGTACGGGCTTCAGCCCGTACATAATCTTCCCCCCAACCAAACCCACAGGAAAAACGCGAAGGGTGCCACAGGTCTCGCTTTTGAGACCTGGGATCCCCGGAACCAATGCCTCATGGACACCCATGACGTAACCACAGGGTAAGAGTTGCTGGCAGGCAAGTTCGGGGTTGCTGGTGTCACCGTGTCACCAACGAGGGATGAAGATTACGGTTGGTAAGAAATAGAAAAGCCCGCCGGGGTTTCCCCTGGCGGGCTTTTAGTTAATGCCGGCAATCACCTACGCTCCCACACACTTACGCGTGCAGTACCATCGGCCCAGCGAGGCTTAACTTCCGTGTTCGGGATGGGAACGGGTGTGACCCTCGCGGTATGGTCACCGGCAAATCTAGGTGTGCTGCGAAGACTTATTCTTCTTCGCGTGTGCTCCGACAACCTTAACCGAGCTGTAAAAACACACCTTTGAGCTTTTGGGGCGCTTGGCGGAGGGTCTCCCCCGCAGTCGCGACGAGTTCAGGCTAGTTTTCCTGAGGTTCTCGAGCGGCAAGCTGGCGCCATGCAACCTGATTTTTCACAACGAAACCGATTGGGCTAGATCATTTGTAGATCATTTAGATCTTACAAGGCTTGTTGAATGTCTCTCTGATACTGCGCAGAGTTAATTCTATGGACAAGCCGAACGGGCGATTAGTACTGGTAAGCTACATGCATTACTGCACTTCAACCTCCAGCCTATCAACCAGGTGGTCTTCCTGGACCCTTCTTGACCCTTTTGGGTTGGGAGATCTCATCTTGGGGCGTGCTTCCCGCTTATATGCATTCAGCGGTTATCACAACCGAACTTCGCTACCCAGCCGTGCCCTTGGCAGGACAACTGGAACACAAGAGGTTCGTCCATCCCGGTCCTCTCGTACTAAGGACAGCCCCCCGCAAATCTCCTACGCCCACAGCAGATAGGGACCGAACTGTCTCGCGACGTTCTGAACCCAGCTCACGTACCGCTTTAATGGGCGAACAGCCCAACCCTTGGAACCTTCTACAGCTCCAGGATGCGATGAGCCGACATCGAGGTGCCAAACCGGAGCGTCGATATGAACTCTTGGCTCCGATCAGCCTGTTATCCCCGGCGTACCTTTTATCCGTTGAGCGATGGCCCTTCCATACAGAACCACCGGATCACTAAGGCCTGCTTTCGCATCTGCTCGACTTGTAGGTCTTACAGTTAACCACACTTATGCCTTTGCACTCGACGGCTGATTTCCAAACAGCCTGAGTGTAGCTTCGCGCGCCTCCGTTACAATTTAGGAGGCGACCGCCCCAGTCAAACTACCCGTCTTACTATGTCCCTCTCCCGGATTACGGGAGGAGGTTAGAATCACAGCACTCGCAGGGTGGTATCTCACCGTTGGCTCCACCAAGTCCGAGAACCTGGTATCAAAGCCTCCCACCTATCCTGCGCAGCAAGAGCCATAATTCATAGTAAAAGTGTAGTAAAGGTGCACGGGGTCTTTCCGTCTAGCTGCGGGTAACCGGCATCTTCACCGGTACTACAAGTTCGCCGAGCAACTCCTTAAGACAGTCGTACGATCGTTACGCCATTCGTGCAGGTCGGAACTTACCCGACAAGGAATTTCGCTACCTTAGGACCGTTATAGTTACGGCCGCCGTTCACCGGGGCTTCAATTCAAAGCTTCGCCTTGCGGCTAACCTCTCCTTTTAACCTTCCGGCACCGGGCAGGCGTCAGCCCCTATACGTCGTTTTCGACTTAGCAGAGACCTGTGTTTTTGTTAAACAGTCGCCGTACGCGTTTCACTGCGGCCCCCTCGAGCTTGCACTCTACCGGGGCGCTCCTTCTCCCGAAGTTACGGAGCTAATTTGCCGAGTTCCTTAAGAAGCCTTCACTCGAGCGCCTTTGGATATTCTCCTCGTCTACCTGTGTCGGTTTGTGGTACGGTTCCCAATCTCTCTCCTTAGAGGATTTTCTTGGCAGCGTGAAATCGGCAGCTTTCGGGCATACGCCCTACTGTTTTGCGCCTCACTGTTAAGCTCACCTGGATTTGCCTGGGTGAACCAGCTTACGCGCATCAAGCCCCATAGCCATAGGAGGCCCTGCTTATCCTTCTGCGTCTCCCCGTCGTCAAACGAGATATTGGGAGGTCCGGAATATTAACCGGATGTCCATCAGCTACGCCTTTCGGCCTCACCTTAGGGACCGCCTAACCCTGAGCGGATTAACCTTCCTCAGGAAACCTTAGACTTTCGGCGTGGGTGGTTCTCACACCCATTATCGCTACTTATGCCGGCAGGGTCTCTTCTCAACGCTCCATCAGTCTTCTCAGTCTGACTTCGCTGCGGTTGAGAATGCTCTCCTACCACGCACACTCAAAGAGTGTGCATCCGCTGCTTCGGTGTACAGTTTTAGCCCCGTTATATTGTCGGCACCGGACCGCTTGACCAGTGAGCTATTACGCTTTCTTTAAAGGATGGCTGCTTCTAAGCCAACCTCCTGGCTGTCTGAGCGTTCCGACTTCCTTTCCCACTTAACTGTAACTTGGGGACCTTAGCAGGCGGTCTGGGCTGTTTCCCTCTCGACGATGAAGCTTAGCCCCCATCGTCTGACTCCCGGACTGGTTGTCATTGGCATTCGAAGTTTGATTGGATTCAGTAAGCCGGAAAGCCCCCTAGTCCATCCAGTTCTCTACCACCAATGCAAATCATCCGAGGCTAGCCCTAAAGCTATTTCGGAGAGAACGAGCTATCACGGAATTTGATTAGCCTTTCACCCCTACCCTCAGCTCATCCGAGCTTTTTTCAACAAACACCGGTTCGGTCCTCCAGTGGGTGTTACCCCACCTTCAACCTGGCCAAGGGTAGATCATCCCGCTTCGCGTCTATTCCTGCCAACTGGATCGCCCTATTCAGACTCGCTTTCGCTACGGCTCGCTTACGCTTAACCTTGCTGACAAGAATAACTAGCCGGCTCATTATGCAATAGGCACGCGGTCAGACATTCCCTTGCGGGCATAGTCCTCCCACTGCTTGTAGGCACACGGTTTCAGGTACTTTGTACTCCCCTCGCAGGGGTTCTTTTCACCTTTCCCTCACGGTACTGGTTCACTATCGGTCAGAATCGAGTATTTAGCCTTACGGGATGGTCCCCGTAGATTCAAGCAGGGTTTCACGTGCCCCGCCTTACTCAGGTATCCGCTTCGAGTCTGGATGATTTTCGTCTACGCGCCTGTCACGCTCTATGGATCCACTTTCCAGAGGATTCGACTAACCACCAGATTGGTAACTCTACTGTTGCGGACCCTACAACCCCCGAGACACCGAAATGCCACGGGTTTGGGCTATTCCGATTTCGCTCGCCACTACTCTCGGAATCGAGGTTTCTTTCTTTTCCTTCAGGTACTGAGATGGTTCACTTCCCTGAGTTCGCTCATGCCCGCCTATGTATTCAGCGGGATGTACTACGGTTTTGCCGTAGTGGGTTTCCCCATTCGGAAATCTCCGGATCAACGCCTGTGTGCGGCTTCCCGAAGCTTATCGCAGCTTGCCACGTCCTTCATCGCCTGATTCTGCCAAGGCATCCACCGTGCGCCCTTAGTAGCTTGACCATAGAATTAACTCTCGCGCAGCAGTCAGATTTGCATCTGCGATACTTTGCTGAGAGCTAATTCGAATTAGTCTCTTTTGTATTGCCGCCTGCATGTCTTTACTCCTCTTGCGAGGGGTAAACAACACGCTTAATTATCCTAAAGACACTCAACTAAACACGACTTATTCCCGACACGAACTTGCGATACTGCTCTTCGCGCTTGCTCAGGAAGAAGTCCTGCTCAGCCTTGTAATTTTTTTACCCAATCGATTTCGTTGTCAAACATCCAGTTGCACCGGAGATTAATCCGGTGCCCACCCTGGGGTGGGTCGAACAGCTTTGCCTTTCGGCGCTGCTCAAAGGTCAAAGCCTATAAGGGCTTTCAACTTTAAGCAGTCGAGTGATGGAGAGTAGAGGCTGCCGAGAGAAACCGCAGGTCCCTCCGCTACGCTTCGCTTCGGTCGGGATGACAAATTTTTGCAAAATTTGTCAAAGGAGATATTTGTAATGGCCAGGACGGCCAGTACTAACCGAAGAAAAACTTGGTGGAGCTGACCGGGATCGAACCGGTGACCCCCTGCTTGCAAAGCAGGTGCTCTCCCAGCTGAGCTACAGCCCCTTAACGGTAGTGGTGGGCCTGGGTAGATTCGAACTACCGACCTCACCCTTATCAGGGGTGCGCTCTAACCAACTGAGCTACAGGCCCGCTGGTTGTGCCAGAGTCTCATAACTCGAAAAGTTTCGAGGACCAGGTGAACATGCAGAGCAGCTACGCCGCTCCTGACCGTCATGGAATAGGAAAAAGAAAGAGGTGGTCTGACCGATTTTCCAAGTTCAAGTCAGGGACGAGAACTTGGAAGGTACATGGCAACATCTCATGCGCGCCTACTGGCTTCTGATCCAGATTGCACCGTTAGGAGCAACCCAGGCAGTCGGCCTTAGGTCCGCTATCGCGGAAGCGAATGAGTGCCATGACGTTCTCTCTTAGAAAGGAGGTGATCCAGCCGCAGGTTCTCCTACGGCTACCTTGTTACGACTTCACCCCAATCATGAATTACACCTTGGGCGGCTGCCCCCTTGCGGTTGGCT
>CAWHMV010000010.1:157500-870000 GCA_963830325.1 uncultured Acidobacteriaceae bacterium | reverse complement strand
GGGTGACCGGGGGTGGAACGATGGCGTGCCTACTCGGCTTTGGCTATCAGGCCCAGGTCGGTTAGGCCGTTGATGAAGAATTGCACTGCGAGGGCTACCAGGAGAAGGCCCATGATGCGCACCAGGATGCGGATTCCGGTCTCTCCCATGAAGCCTCTTACGCGGTTGGCTCCGCTCAGGATCATGTAGCTTAGGCCGGCGGTTAGGGTGATGGCTCCCAGCACTACTCCCAGTTCCCAGGGCTTTAGAGCTTGGCCTACCAGGATCATCACGCTGGAGATGGCTCCGGGGCCGGCCAACATCGGGATGCCTAAGGGCACGATGCCGGCGTCATCTTTGGACGCGGCTTCGGCGGTTTCGTCGCTGGATTCCTGGGTGGGGGAACGGCGGGCTTCGATCATGTCTATGCCGATGAGGAGGAGGATGACTCCTCCGGCGATTTCAAAGGCCGGGAGGGTGATGCCGAACATGCGGAAGATCAGCTTGCCGGCCAAGGCGAAGGTCATCAGGACGATGAGGCAGGTGAGGGCTCCGCGACGCGCCATGCGCTGTTGGCGTTTTCTGTCGGCACCTTCAGTGATGGCAAGGAAGGCGGGGATGGCGGCGAAGGGATCGACCAGAAAGAAGATGGAGCTGACGGCCAGGACGGAGAAGCGCACGTAGTTCGAATGCAGGGTGTTGATCGCTATGCTTGCTGGACCGTACATCCACTGAACTTAAACCAGAGGGGCGTGTGGCGCAGTTATAATCGTTACTTCAATTGAAGGGAGCAGTTGTCGATGCCTATCCAGCAAACCGCCAAGATCTGGCACAACGGAAATCTCATTCCGTGGGAGAAGGCCCAGATCCATGTGATGAGCCATGTGGTGCACTATGGCTCGTCGGTTTTTGAGGGAATTCGCTGCTACGCACAACCACAGGGAGCGGCTATTTTTCGGCTTCCCGAGCATATGCAGCGACTGCTGGATTCAGCCAAGATTTATCGCATGCCGCTGCCGTATTCGCTGGAACAACTGTCGAGCGCGGTGGTTAGCCTGGTGGAGAGCAATGGTGTCTCTCCTTGCTACATTCGCCCGATTGCGCTGCGCGGGTATGGGGAGATGGGGGTGAGTCCTAAGGGCACTCCTATCGAAGTGTTCATTGCTAATTATTCGTGGGGCAAGTACGTGCCGGGCGATGAGGGCGCGGATGTTTGCATTTCGTCTTGGAGCCGGATGGCTCCTAATACGATGCCCGCGTTGGCTAAGGCTGGGGGGAATTATCTGAATTCCCAGCTGATCCGCATGGAGGCGGATAGCAATGGGTTTGCAGAGGGGATTGCGCTTGATGTTTTCGGCAATTTGTCGGAAGGATCAGGAGAGAATTTGTTTGTGGTGCGGAATGGGGTTTTGTATACCACTCCTCTGGCGAATTCGGTGCTGTCGGGGATTACACGGGATGCCGTGCTGACGATGGCTCGGCATATGGGGATTCCGGTGGTGGAACAGGCTATGCCTCGGGAGTTGCTATATATCGCAGATGAGGCGTTCTTTACCGGGACCGCGGCTGAGGTGCAGTCGATTCGGTCAGTGGATCGGATCCAGATTGGCGATGGCAAGGTGGGGCCGATCACTAAGCAGCTCGCGGAGGAGTATTTGGGGATTGCTCATGGGTTGCGGCCGGATCGGTATGGTTGGCTTACCCATGTCAATGTCAATACTAATCAGCCGGTTCCGGTTTAGGTTTCCAGTTGAGTTCTGTAGAGGGATACGGGCGCACTGCAGATCCCTCGGCTCCCCCGGATTTCCTGTCGAGAGTCGCGGCTTCGGTCGACTGCATGTGATTCTCTTTAGGGAGAACCACATAGGTGGCGCGCCCGTGAGAGCTGTGAAGTAGGAAATCCCGGTACGCTCGGGATGACAAAGGAGAGAGCAGCGCAAAGGAGAGACCTCGGGTTTCTCCTTCGCACTTCGTGGGGCTATTTGACGGCGGCTTTCGCCCTTTCTGCCTTCTCGGGTGCGGGGGTTTGCACTACGCCCAGTAGGGGTGAGGTGGTGTCCATGGGGGGGCGCATTACCTGAGGACGGATGCCGGCTTGTTCGCCCCAGCCTGGCAGCAAGGGACTGCCGGTGATGAGGCGGGCTCCGCGGTTGAAGGTCAGGTAGGTCCAGGCCCAGGAGAAGAAGACGGCCAGGCGATTCCTAAAGCCCACCAGGAAGAAGAGGTGGACGGTTACCCAGGAGAGCCAGGCCAGCATACCCGACCAATGGGCTTTGAGGGGCCAACGCACGTTGGCTACGGCTGCGTGGCGGCCGATGGTGGCCATGTCTCCCTTGTCGAAATAGTGGAAGGTGGTTCGCGGCTTGCCTGCCATGTCCTGGGCAATCATTTGGGCGGCGTGCTTGCCCATCTGCATCGCCGGTTGCGCGACTCCAGGAACTTGGCGGCCGTTTTCTTCTACGTGGGCCAAATCTCCGCAGACGAAGATGTCGGGATGATTCGGCGGATTCAGGTAGAGATCGACGATCGCGCAGCCGCGCTTGTCAGTCGGCGTGCCCAGCATTTTGCCCAGAGGCGAGGCTTGGACGCCGGCGGCCCATAGGGTCACTACGGCATCCAGGCGCTTTCCACCGACTACGACGTAGCCGGGTTTTACATCCATTACGCTTTGCCCGGTGTGGACTTCAACTCCGAGTTGCGCCAGTTGTTCGACGGCTTTTTTCGACAGGTCTTCGGGGTAAGCGGCCAGGATGCGGGGCGAGCCTTCGATCAGGATCACGCGCGCTTTGGCGGGATCGATGTGGCGGAAGTCGTGGCGCATGTAGAGCTTTGAGATGTCGCTGATGGCGCCGGCGAGCTCGACGCCGGTGGGTCCTCCGCCGATGATGACAAAGTTCAGTTCGGGGTGGGCGCCGGTCTCTACCATTTCCCGTTCGGCCAGTTCAAAGGCGAGCAGGACGCGGCGGCGGATTTCGGTTGCGTTCTCGATGGTCTTGAGGCCTGGCGCGAATTGTGCCCAGTCATCCTTGCCGAAGTAAGAATGGGTCGAGCCGGTGCCCAGGATGAGGTAGTCGTACTCGAGGACGGCGCCGCTGTGCAGGAGCACGCGGTGATTGCCAGGCTCGATGCCGACGACCTCGTCCATCAATACTTCGATATTTTTGTTTTTCGAGAAGATGGAGCGGATGGGCTGGGCGATGTCTGCCGGGGAGAGCACGGCCAGCGCTACCTGGTAGAGCAAGGGCTGGAAAGTGTGGTGGTTGCGGCGATCGATCAGGGTCACGTCGACAGCCATATCGGCTAGCGCCATGCCCGCATTCAAGCCAGCGAAACCGCCACCGACGACCACGACGCGGGGGCGTTTGCGCACATTCTTGACCGTGGGCGAGGTTACGGGGGTTTCGGCCATGCAGACATTCTCCTTGAGGCGTTTGTGGGGCGCCGGTAATTGAGATGCTCTCTCTATGAGATACAGACCGTAGGCGAAAAGTTACGTGGTCAGATCTCGGGGTAGAAGTCGAAGAAGGCTTCGATGCTCTGGCGCAACTGGTTTTCGATCTCTTCCCTGCTTCCCTCCAGCACGTGCATGGTGACGTGCGCTTGTTTGCCGTTCTTGAGCGTCACCAAGGCGTCGCCCACTTCGATCGCCTCCTCGGACGGAAGCAATCTCATGCCGTAGATCAAAGTCAGATTTGCCATGCCGTCATCTTACGTCGGGAGAGTCGCTTGCATCGTTTGGCACCGCGTAGAATCAAACAGTCCTAATTCTATGGCTCAAGACATTCGCGATACTGTCATTCTGGGCACTGGCTGCGCTGGTCTCACGGCCGCCATCTATGCCGCCCGCGCCAACCTTAAACCGCTGGTCCTGGAAGGCCATGAGCCGGGCGGGCAGCTTTCCATTACCACCCTGGTGGAGAACTTTCCGGGTTGGCCGGAGGGGATCCAGGGCCCCGATCTGATTGAGAAGATGAAGCTGCAGGCTACCCGCTTTGGTGCGGATATCCAGATGGGCCACCTGCATTCGGTTGATTTCTCGAAGCGCCCTCTGACGCTGTTTTTGGGGAAGGAAGCGGTGCATACGCGGACGCTGATCATTGCCAGCGGGGCTTCCGCGCGGTGGCTGGGGCTGCCGAGCGAGCAGGCGCTGATTGGGCACGGGGTTAGCTCGTGCGCCACTTGCGATGGGTTTTTCTTTTCCGGCAAGGAGATTGCGGTGGTTGGCGGCGGCGATTCGGCTATGGAGGAGGCTCTGTTCCTCACCCGGTTTGCTACCAAGGTCTCGGTGATCCATCGACGGGAGCAGTTTCGGTCTTCGCGCATCATGCTGGATCGCGCTATGGCTCACGACAAGATCAAGTTCCTCACCAACACGGCGGTGGAAGAAGTGCTTGGCATGGAGAAGAAGGAAGTGACCGGTTTGCGCTTACGGAATACGGTGACCCAGGATGAGTCGACCCTGCCGGTGAGCGCCATGTTCCTGGGGATTGGGCATATTCCCAATGCGGGGATGTTTAAGGGGCTGGTCGATCTTGACGCTGATGGGTACATCAAGACCACCGACCAGGTGTTTACGCGGGTGCCTGGAGTCTTCGCGTGCGGCGATGTCCAGGACCGGCGGTACCGTCAGGCGATCACGGCGGCAGGGTCGGGGTGCATGGCGGCGCTCGAGGTGGAGAAATATCTTGAAGAACACGGCCATTGAGCAGGATGCGGTGACGGCGGTCCTCAAGGAGAATTTGGATCGCATCGAGGCGCAGATTGCTGCGGCCTGCAGGCAGGCTGGGCGGCCACGGGGTGAAGTGGCCTTGATGGCGGTTTCCAAGATGCATCCGGCTGCGGCGATTGTCGCGGCTGAGGGGTTGGGCGTCCGGCTGTTTGGGGAGAACCGGGTGCAGGAGTTTCAGGAGAAGAGCGGTCTGCTGTCTCTGCCCCACGACAAGCTCCACGGCGAGCCGGGACGCGCGGGGCAGGCTGGGGCTGAGTTTCATCTGATCGGCCATTTGCAATCGAACAAGGCTGCTCGTGCGGCTGAGTTGTTTGCTTCGGTGGATACGCTGGATTCGGTTTCGCTGGCGGAGCGGCTGGATCAGGCCGCGACTCGGTTGGGGCGGCGGTTGGGAGTGTTGATCGAGATTAAGCTTAGTCCGGAAGCGACGAAGGCGGGGCTTGATCCGGAGTCGGCTGTGCTTGCGGGGGTGCTGGAGCGGTTACCCGATTTGCCGGGGTTGGAGCTTCGTGGGCTCATGATGGTGCCTCCGTTTTTGGAGGATTTGTCGGCGGTGCGGCCTTACTTTAAGAGCCTTCGGGTTCTGCGGGATCGGTTGGCGGCGGCTCATCCGCGGCTTTCGTTTGCGGAGTTGTCGATGGGGATGTCGCATGATTTTCCGGTTGCTATTGATGAGGGTGCGACGCAGGTGCGGATCGGGACTGCTTTGTTTGGGGCTCGGAATTATCGTCAGTGATTTTTACCTGGGGAGAGAACAATAGTGGTTTTTACCGGGGGACATGAAAAGGGATTGAATTGGCCTTTACTAGGTGGATCCCAGGTCTCAAAAGCGAGACCCCACGGCACGCCGGGGCAGGCTGGGGCACCCTTCCGTTACTCACTCTGAATCAATGGGACGATGGGCTTTCGCGTTTGATTCGTATTAGTGACCACCCTTTGGGGGCTACGTTTTCGATTCGGGTTCAGCCGCGGGCTGCGCGGACTGCGATTAGTGGTACGGTGGGCGACGCTTTGAAGGTCTCGGTTTCAGCACCGCCGCTGGATGGGCGGGCCAACGCTGCGGTGGTTGAGTTCTTCTCCGAGGTTCTTTCGGTGCCGCGCTCCGCTGTCCAGGTTGTTGCCGGCGAGCGATCGCGCAACAAGATCGTTCGCATTGCGGGTTGTAGCGGCGCCGAGGTGCAGCGTAGGCTGCGGGAACACTTTACGGTTTAGAACAGCTGCGGTTCGGTGTACACCTATAGTTCATGTCCAGCCATGCTTTGTATGCCGGGGTGCTCGGCGTTATCGTCGTCAGCTTGCTCACGGTTTCTCTTTCCCGCCTGAAGAAGACGAAAACCAAGGCCGATTATCTGGTCGCCGGGCGTTCCCTGCCGACTTTTGTGTTGGTGTTTACGCTGCTGTCGTCGTGGATCGGTTCAGGGTCGCTGCTGGGGGGCGCGGAGAATGCCTACAAGCATGGCTTCGCTGCGCTGTGGCAGGGAGGCGGCGGATGGGCCGGATTGTTGCTCATCTATTTCATTGCCCCACGGGCTCGGAAATTCGCCCAGTTCACGATCCCGGACTTATTGGAAGCCCGATATAACCAGACGGCTCGGGTGCTGGGGGTCATCGCCATTCTGTTTGCATATACGGCGATCACCAGCTATCAGCTGATCGGCGGTGGCGATATTCTTCACCTGATCTTTCCCGATCTCATCACCGCGGACCTGGGCAAGTACATCATTGCTGCTTTCGTGATCGTGTTTACGGCGATCGCCGGGATGGCTTCGGTCGCGTATATGGATGTGGTGATTGGGTCGCTGGCGACGGTTACGTTGCTTTTGGCTTTACCTTTCGTGCTGCACGCGGCGGGAGGATGGGGCGGCGTCACCCATGCTTTGCCGGCTACACATTTTCAGGTCCTGGGGGACTTTAACCTGGCACAGGCATTTGAGCTTTTTCTGCCCACCATGCTGCTGATGATGGGTAATCAATCGATGTATCAGAAGTTCTTCTCTGCCAAGTCGGAAAAGGACGCGCGCAATGCGGTGGTGGGATGGATTATCGGGACGGTGATTCTCGAAACTGTCATTGTTGCATTGGCGGTGTTCGGTTCGGTGCTGTTTCCTTCGGGCGAGGTGCAGCAGCGGCCGCGAGAGATTATTGCTTATACGGCGTTGCATGGATTGCCGGCCTGGTTGGGGGCACTGCTGATGGGGGCGGTGTTTGCCAAGATTATTTCTACTGCCAATAATTACTTGTTTTCTCCTTCGACGAATTTGGTCAACGATGTGTTTAGCCGCTACATTGCGCCTGAGGCTTCAAATAAGAGAGTGCTGATTGTTTCCCGGCTGGTGGTGGTGATGCTTGGGATATGGGCGCTTTACCAGGCTCTTAACACCAGCTCTGTGCTGGCTAAGACGCTTTATGCGTACACTATCTACTCTGCCGCGCTTACGCCGGTGATCCTGGCTGCGTTTTATAGCCGGCGTGCGAACGCCCAGGGTGCGGTGAGCGCTATTGCTGCGGGGACTCTGGTTACTTTTTTCTGGGATTTTGAGGCGGTCAAGAGACATCTGCCTCCGATGCTGGCACAACGGGATGCGATTTTTCCGGCTTTGATCGCGGCGCTGCTTTGCCTGGTGGTGGTGAGCGCTTTGACTCCGCCGCCCAAGGCGGAGCAGGTGGCTTTGTTTTTTTCTTAGGGCCTCTAACCGTTGGGGTGCGCTCTGATCTGCTGGCGCTTCCTTCGAGTCGATTGGGCAGCGGGGTTGAAACTCAGTTTTGCCCGCAATGCATTGACCCGTCTCCGCGTCCGTTTTACCATGGAACGCCTCCATGATCGACCAGACCATCTCTCACTACCGGATCGTCGAAAAACTCGGCGGCGGGGGGATGGGTGTTGTCTACAAAGCCGAGGATGTGAAGCTGCATCGCTTCGTCGCTCTGAAATTCCTGCCCGATGAAGTCGCCAAGGATGCGCAAGCTCTTGCCCGTTTCCACCTTGAGGCACAAGCGGCGTCTGCGCTGAACCACCCCAATATCTGCATGGTCTTCGAGATTGACGAGCGCGAGGATCAGCACTTCATCGCCATGGAGTTTTTGGACGGCATGACGCTGAAACATCGCATCGCTGGGCGTCCGCTGGAAACCGAATTGATTCTCTCGCTGGCCATCGAACTTGCCGATGCCCTCGATGCCGCGCATGCTGAAGGCATTATCCACCGCGACATCAAGCCTGCGAATGTCTTCGTGACTAAGCGCGGTCACGCCAAGATTCTCGACTTTGGATTGGCGAAGGTCGGGCTGGCAAGCACTTCTTCGAGCAACATTGCTTCGCTCAACACAGCGGGTTCGGTGGACGCGGATCATCTCACCAGTCCCGGTTCTACGCTCGGCACGGTCGCTTACATGTCGCCTGAACAGGCCAGGGGCAAGGAGCTGGATGCCCGCACCGACCTGTTTTCGTTCGGTACAGTTCTGTACGAAATGGCAACGGGAGCGCTGCCCTTCGCCGGCGAAACCACTGCGCTGATCTTCAATGCCATATTGAATTCCGATCCGCCGCCTGCGATTCGGTTCAATCGCGATATTCCGCACAAGCTGGAAGACATCATCAACAAGGCACTGGAGAAGGACCGCAATCTGCGGTACCAAAGCGCGGCGGAAATGCGAACGGATTTGCAGCGTCTAAAGCGGGATACCGAGACGGGACGAGCCAGAGCTGCAAGTTCCGGCGCCGTAGCAACTGCAAGCGCCGGAGAGGCAATTGAGCTGCCCTCGACGGCTGTCCCCACACAAACTTCGTCAGTCCCTGCAATTCGCGAGTCCACCACGGATGATGTGGGATCGGCCGCCCGCGGCCGTTCAGGCCGAGCGAAGCTCGGCTACATCGCCGCCGCAACCTTGTGCGCTGCCCTGCTCGCCACCGGTCTTTACTATCGTTCCCACCGACCCAAGCCGCTCACTGACAAGGACACCATCGTGCTCGCCGATTTCGCCAACAGCACGGGCGATGCGGTGTTCGACGACACGCTCAAGACCGCGCTCAGCGTGTCTCTGAACCAGTCGCCGTTTCTGAATGTGCTTTCCGATAACAAGGTCGCTGCAACGTTGAAACTGATGACGCGCCCTCGCGATACCAAGCTCACACCCGACGTTGCGCGGGAGCTTTGCCAGCGGGCGGGCAGCAAGGCTTACCTTGCCGGATCGATTGCCAGTCTGGGCAGCCAATACGTGCTGGGACTGAAGGCGGTGAACTGTCAGAGCGGAGACCCGCTGGCCGAGGAGCAGGTGACGGCGGCGTCCAAGGAGAAGGTGCTGGACGCGCTGGGCGAGGCGGCTTCGAAGCTGCGCGGTGAGTTGGGCGAATCGCTGGCTACGGTGCAGAAGTTTGATGTTCCGCTCGATCAGGCCACCACGTCATCGCTGGAAGCTCTGAAAGCATACAGCCTTGCCAGAAAGGCCCGTAACGAGAAAGGCTTCGCCGCAGCCCTGCCTTATCAGCAACGAGCCATCGAGCTTGATCCGAATTTTGCCATGGGCTACTCGGCAGTGGGCGGCGACTACGAGAGTCTCGGCGAGGTAGGGCGGGCCAGCGAGTACTACGCCAAAGCATTCCAGTTGCGGGAACATGCCAGCGAGCGAGAAAAGCTGGAGATCACCGCCAACTACTACGAGAATGTAACCGGGGAACTGGATAAAGCGGCGCAGACGTATCAGGAGATGATTGAGAGTTACCCGCGGGAATACCGATCGTATGGCAATTTGGGCAACGTGTACGCCGCGCAGGGGCAGTATGAGAAAGCCACGGAGGCCCTGAAGCAAAGTCTGCCCCTTGCACCTGATCGGGCAGCCGTTTACGAAAATCTCGCGAACGTCACTCTTGCCTTGCAGCGCTTTGACGAAACGCGGCAGATCATCCACGAGGTCCAGGCGCGAAAACTGGATGATTTCGTACTCCACAACGCTCTCTACGCTCTTGCCTTTCTCGGCTCAGACTCTGCTGCGATGGCGGAACAGCAACAGTGGTATGCGGGCAAGCCCGAAGAGAACTTTGGACTAGGGCTGGCATCCGACACCGAGGCTCATGCTGGTCATCTGAGCAAGGCGCGGGAACTGACCAAGCGGGCGTTGGATTCCGCCATCCGGACGGACAGCAAAGAAAATGGGGCAATCTTGCAGGCGATTGCTGCTCAGCGGGAAGCCGTTTACGGCAATCCGGCCGAAGCGCGGCAGCCGGCGGCGGAGGCTTTGAAGCTTGTTCCCACGAGTCAGGGCGTCGAGGTCGAGGCCGCGCTCGCGTTTGCCGTGGCGGGCGATACGGCACGAGCCGAGTCGCTAGCCCAAGATTTAGGGAAACGCTTCCCGTTAGACACGCAGATGCAGGCGCTGTGGCTGCCGCCGATTCAGGCACAATTGGCGCTGGATAGAAAGAACCCGGCTGCCGCCCTGACTGTCCTGCAAGCTGCCTCGGCCATCGAATTGGGGCAAATCGCGTTCGTTACCAATATGTCCTGCCTCTATCCGACGTATGTTCGCGGTGAGGCATACTTGGCTGCCGGACAGGGCAGCGCAGCAGCCGCCGAGTTTCAGAAAATCATCGATCACGGCGGCATCGTCTGGAACTGCTGGACGGGAGCGCTAGCGCATCTGGGCGTGGCTCGCGCCAACGCCTTGCAGGCGAGGAATTTTCAAGGACAGGGGCAGGGAGCGGATGCCGATGCCGCCCGCGTCCGGGCGCTCGCCGCCTACAAAGATTTCCTCGCCCTGTGGAAAGACGCCGACCCCGACATCCCCATCCTGAAGCAAGCCAAGGCGGAGTACGCGAAGTTGCAGTGAACGGAACTAGAACTGCCGGGATGGAGGTTTTGTCAGGTGCTCTTAGGGAGAAGAGCAATGGAAGGGCTTCGCCCTATCTTTTTCGGCCCACGTACGCCCCACGGCACGCCGGGGCAAGTTAGGCGAACGTGGGCACCCGTCCTGTTAGTTCAGCTTCTCGGTTAGGACAAAGTTATCCGTGAAGTGCTAACGCGTCGTTAGGGCTTCCAGTTGGGGACGGGCGGCTTCGTAGGTTTGCTTGATGCCTTCTACCAGCTTCGTCCTGGGCTTCCAGCCCAGAGTAGCCATGCGGGTTACGTCCAGGAGCTTTTGTGGGGTTCCGTCGGGCTTTGTGGTGTCGAAGACCAGTTCGCCTTCGAAGCCGAGGGCGGCGCAGACTTGCTCTGCTAGTTCGCGTATGGTCACGTCGGTTCCCGTGCCTATGTTGATCAGGGGCACACCGTCCAGTTGGGCGGAATAGGTTGCTTCATCCAGATTCATGAGAAAGATGCAGGCTTCGGCCAGGTCCTCACTGAAGAGCAGTTCGCGACGGGGTTTGCCGGTTCCCCAGACGGGTATTTGTTTATGGCCCAGGGCCTTGGCCTCGGCTACTTTTCGGATCAGGGCGGGTAGCACGTGGGAGTTTTGGGGATCGAAGTTGTCACCGGGTCCGTAAAGGTTCGCGGGCATCGCGGCCAGATAGCGGGTCTTGTATTGGCGGTTGTAGGACCAGCACATCTCGATGCCGGCGATCTTGGCCAGGGCGTAGGGACGATTGGTGGGCTCTAGTGGACCGGTGAGCAGGTACTCTTCCTTGATCGGTTGCGGGCACAGCTTGGGGTAGATGCAGGAAGAGCCTAGAAAGAGGAGGCGGTCGACGTTTGCACGATAACAGGCGTCGATGACATTGGTCTGAATGATCAGGTTTTCGCGGATGAAGTCTGCGGGATAAAGATCATTGGCTAGAATGCCGCCTACTTTGGCTGCGGCCAGTATTACGTGGTCGGGGCGTTCGCGTTCGAAGAAGGTGCGCACAGCGACCGCGTCGGTGAGATCCAGCTCTGCGTGCGATCGCAGCAGGAGGCGATCAAAGCCTTGCTGCTTCAGCTTGCGGCAGATGGCCGAGCCTACCAGACCGCGGTGACCAGCTACGTAGATGAGACTATCTTTTTGCACGGCGGTGGCTCCGATTAGGATTCGTGAAAATTGTACGCGGCGTAGCCGTGCTGGGTGACCAAGGCGTCGCGCTCGGCGGCCTTCAGGTCTTCGGTGGCCATTTCTTCGACCAGGGTACGAAAGTCCGTCTTGGGAGACCAGCCTAATTCCTTGCGTGCCTTGCTGGCATCGCCCAAGAGGGTTTCCACCTCGGCGGGGCGGAAGTAACGGGGGTCGACGGCAACGATGCCTTTTCCATGCTGGTCATAGGCCTGCTCTTCGATGCCAGTTCCCTTCCATTCGAGGTGGATGTCAAGACATGCCGCAGCCATGGTGACAAAATCGCGCACGCTGTATTGCACACCGGTAGCAATCACATAGTCGGTAGCGGACTTCTGTTGCAGCATCAGCCACTGCATTTCCACGTAGTCGCGGGCATGCCCCCAGTCGCGTTTGGAATCCAGGTTGCCGAGATAGAGCTTCTGCTGCAGGCCGAGTTTGATGCGCGCCAGGGCGCGGGTTACTTTGCGGGTGACGAAGGTTTCGCCGCGCACGGGCGATTCGTGATTGAACATGATGCCGTTGCAAGCGTAGAGACCGTAGGACTCGCGGTAATTGACGGTAATCCAGTAGGCGTAGAGCTTGGCGACTCCATAGGGAGAGCGGGGATAGAACGGGGTTTTTTCCGACTGGGGGATCTGCTGCACCAGGCCGTACATTTCGGAGGTGGAGGCCTGGTAAAAGCGCGACTTGCCGGCGAGCGACAGGATGCGAATGGCCTCGAGCAGGCGCAGAGTGCCCAGAGCGTCGGAGTTGGCGGTGTATTCGGGCTCCTCAAACGACACCTGCACGTGGCTCTGCGCAGCCAGGTTGTAGATTTCGTCGGGTTGCACCTTCTCGACCACGTGGACCAGGCTGCTGGAATCCGTCATATCGCCGTAGTGAAGCACCAGACGGCGCTTTTCCTGGTGCGGATCCTCGTAGAGGTGGTCGATGCGGTTGGTGTTCAGTAAGGAAGTGCGGCGCTTGATGCCGTGGACTTCATAGCCCTTCTTCAGAAGAAACTCTGCGAGATAGGCGCCATCCTGACCGGTGATGCCGGTGATCAAAGCTCTTTTCAAGAAGGAATGTTCCTCGGGACCATTTTAAGCCAGAGGGGTTCCAGCGGTTGCAGGGGGTACCACGACTGGTATCTTGACAGAGACTATGGGTGGACACGAACCGCGGCTGCTGCACGTAGTGGCTTCTTTTGCACCAGAGGCGGGAGGAACGACCGAGGCGATTCGCAAACTTGCGCAGTGCTGTGTGGGCGCGGTGGAAGTGGTATGCCTGGATGATCCGGGCGCGGACTATGTTCAGGGACAGAGTTTTCCGGTACACGCATTGGGGCCTCCGCAGGGGGGCTATCGCTGGACACCCAGACTGCAGCCCTGGCTGGCGGAAAATCTTGCGCGATTCGATGGAGTGGTGATCCATGGTTTGTGGCAATACCATGGCTACGGCAGCTACCGCATGGTGCGTGGGCGGCTTCCCTATGTTGTTTTTCCCCACGGGATGCTGGACCCGTATTTCAAGCGCGCCTTTCCGTTGAAGCACCTCAAGAAACAGGTTTATTGGCTGGCGCGAGAGCGCCGGATGCTGCGCGATGCGCGGGCAGTTTGCTTCACTACAGCGATTGAGCGTGATGCAGCGGCGAAGACATTTTGGCCAGGGGGATGGAGGCCTGCCGTGGTTTCGCTGGGTACCTCGGAACCTGGCGGTGAACCGGATGCGCAGCGAGAGGCGTTTTTGGCGCGGTTTCCGGGTTTGCGGGGGCGGAGGTTTTTTCTGTTTTTGTCGCGTATTCATCGGAAGAAGGGATGCGATTTGCTCCTGGAGGCGTTTGGGCGGGTGGCGGGGGATGCGGATATGGATTTGGTGATGGCCGGCCCGGATGAGGAGGGGTTACAAGCTGTGCTGGAGGTGCAGGCGCTGCGATTGGGGATTTCCGAGCGTATTCATTGGACGGGGATGTTGGAGGGCGAGGTGAAATGGGGTGCGTTGCGCGCTGCGGAGGCTTTTGTGCTTCCGTCGCACCAGGAGAATTTTGGGATCGCGGTGGTGGAGGCGTTGGCTTGCGGGGTTCCGGTGATTATCTCGGACAAAGTGAATATCTGGCCGGAGATTGCGCAGGATAAGGCCGGGATTGTGAAGGCTGATACCGCCGAAGGGACTTATGAGGGGATGGCGGCGTTTCTGGCTATGGGGCCGGAGGAGCGGTTGCGCATGATTCGCAATGGGGTTGATTGTTTTCGGGGCCGGTATGAGATGAAGAGGTCGGCGCGGGCGTTGAATGAGTTGTTTTAGGGGGCCCAGGACTGCGTCCTGGGTAAAATTCAGCCGTCCCCGTTCGACAAGCTCAGGGCAGGCTCTTCGGGACTCGTCAGGTTGCGCGCGGGTACCCAGGACTGCGTCCTGGGCTAAGTTCAGACGTCCCCGTTCGACAAGCTCAGGGCAGGCTCTTCGGGACTGGACGATTCTAAAGGTGGGGCACCCGTCCTGTTCCCTTTGGATTTTGGGGGTGCCCGACGGGGTGTTATCTGGCTGCGGCGTGGGCGATGTGCTGCTTCGCCGCAGCCCATTCTTCGTAAACGGCGGCGTGGTCCAGGGTCGAGCCGGCTAGATCTTTAACGGAGAGGATAGCTTGGTCTTTTTGGGGCCAGGCTATTTGCAGCGAGGGGTCGTTCCAGAGGATGGTTCGCTCGTGCTGGGGGGCCCAGAAGTCGGTGGCTTTGTAGAGGACTTCTGCTCCGTCCGACAGCACCATGAAGCCGTGAGCGAATCCGGGAGGAATCCAGAGCATTTTATGGTTGGCGGCACTTAGGGTTTCTGCCACCCAGTTGCAAAAGGTGGGCGAATTGCGGCGGAGATCGACGGCGACGTCGTAGATCTCTCCGCTGAGACAGCGGATGAGCTTTCCCTGGGACTGCTTGATCTGGTAGTGGAGACCACGTACTACGCCCTTGTAGGAGAAGGATTGGTTGTCCTGAACGAAGGGGCCTGGGATGCCCATTTCCGCCAGAACCCGCTCATTGTAGCTTTCGAAAAAGGAACCCCGGCTGTCCTCGAAGACCCTTGGTTCGAGAAGTAGCACATCGGGGATTTTGGTCGCTGCAAAATTCATCAATTCGTCCTCATCACGGTTTCGACTTGCATTCCGGCGAGTACTTCGTTGAGTTGTTGCTGCCAGGTGGGCAGCCGGAAACCGAAAGCGTGCGCGAACTTGTCATTCGAAAGTACGGAATTCGCGGGCCGCCTGGCTGGTGTTGGATAGTCCGAGGACGCGATCGGTTGCACGCGCGGCTGGGTACTGAGCACGCCTGCATGGAAAATGGCACGGGCGAAACCACACCAGGAAGTCGAGCCGGCGGCGGTCATGTGATAGATTCCCTGGGCGCCGGACAGGGATTGTTCGACCAGCCGAGCGGTCGCAGAGGCGATCGCTGCAGCGGAGGTGGGAGCGCCCAGTTGGTCGTCGACGACGCGCAACTCAGGACGTTCGGCGCCGAGCCGGAGCATGGTGCGGAGAAAGTTTTTCCCGTGCGCACCATACACCCAACTGGTCCGGAGCACCAGGTAACGGGTCGCCGCCTCGGCGATCGCGGCCTCCCCGGCCGCCTTTGACTCTCCATATACGTTTACCGGGCTGATGGGATCGGTTTCGAGGTAGGGTACTGCTTTTTCCCCGTTGAAGACGTAGTCGGTGGAGTAGTGGATGAGCAGGGCGCCGAGGCGGGCGGCCTCCTGGGCCAGGACTTGGGGTGCGTGGGCGTTGATGGCAAAGCACAGGTCGGGTTCTTTTTCTGCCTGGTCAACGGCCGTGTAGGCGCCGGCATTGATGATGACCGTGGGTTTCACGCGCTCGACCGTGTCCCGGATCGACTGCTCGTTGGAGAGATCGCATTCCTCCCGGCCCGTGAGGACCACGTCGCCGCGGGAGTGGTACAAGCGGGAGAGTTCGGTCCCGACTTGTCCGTTTTTTCCGGTGATCAGTATGCGCATTTGGGTCGTCTAAGTGTAGAAGAAGTTGCACAAATTGTCAGACGGGCGGTATTCCACGGGCTTCAGAACATACTCGCGAGGCTGCCGTCAAGCGAAGTGGGCCTCTTTAGTAACTTATGCGGCTTGCCGCGATGGGCTAGAATTTCTGCACAGTGAGCGAAGTGACCGAGTCTGCTGAAACATCGGAAGTTTTAGGCCCCGGGCCGCACCTGGCGCAGGTCGATCCACCACACCCGTTCCGCAGCGCGCTCAAGAATATCGTTATTGCCGCCGTTGCCGTTAGCATTGCCATCGGTCTGTATGTTTGGATTGGACAGAGAGCGCCGGTCGCCGGTGGAGACATCTTGACGATGAACCTCTACCCGGTGCACACCCTCATCAACAACGGCGGTGGCGGCGATACCGGGATGACGGGTACCGCCGAGTATTACGATCAGCTGCTGATACTGGCCAAGGTCAAGATCAGGAATCAGACCGATATACCGCTGTTCATGCAGGATATTTCGGCCGCTATCAAGCTGCCGGATGGCTCCGAACAGGTGAATGTGACCGCGAGCGATAAGGATATGGATCGGGTGTTTCAGGCTTACCCGTCGTTGAATTACCTGCGGGCGGCCTCGATTCCTCGCGATACTACGTTGACTCCTGGGCAATCGGTTCAGGGGTTGGCTATTTTTAATTTTCCGATTACTAAGGAACAGTGGGATTCGCTGCAGACGGCTAAGGTCGTGGTGTCGTTTATGCACCAGAAGAATTTAGAGATTGTGCTTCCTCGGAAGTAGGTCCCTCCTACTCCGCTTCGCTCCGTATGACAATTTGTTTGAGGTTTGGCTTCGTTGCCACCCTGTGGGGAAACTGCAGATCCCTCGGCTTCCCCGGATTTCCTGTCAAGAGTTGCGGCTTCGGTCAACTGCATGTGGTTCTCTTTAAGGAGAACCACATAAGTGGTCGCTGGTGAGAGCGGTGAAGCAGGAAATCCGGGTACGCTCCTAATGAACAAACGAAGAGTGTCGTGTCGCACCTCCAGCGCTCGACCGCCTGCCTATGGACCCAGCCCTTCCGAGGGTGTGTGTGAACCCCATTTCCAAACTCAGTCCCGCAGGGACGGCTGAACTTAGCCCAGGACGCTAGTCCTGGGTTGGATTTGGAAGGACGACCCAGTCCCGCAGGGACGGCTGAAAATAGGCCGCGACGCAATCATGGACAACCTTCAGCCGTCCCTGCGGGACTCAATCATGTTGCACGATGTACCCAGGACTAGCGTCCTGGGCGAAGTTCAGCCGTCCCTACGGGACTAAACTCGTAAATCCTGGTTCTCACTCAGACTCTTCCGGACTGGGCTGATTTTTGGTGCCGGCCCTCTGGGCCTGGATTGCAAACACCGCTCTCCCATGTTCATTCCTCCCTTAACTTGCCGCAGACGAGTCGGCTCCTCGGGATGACAAGGGGAGAGTGGAGTTTCCAGCGGGAATTGCTTTGAAGGATCCCAGGTCTCAAAGGCGAGACCTGGGGCACCCTTCCGTTTCGCCCTTTGCCATTGGGCTAGGGGGTCATGGGGGTTGGGGCGTTTTTGGGGGTTGCCAGATAGCCGATTACCTGGTTCTTGTTGATGGTGTTGATGACAAGCTCATACAGAAGCTTGTCTTTGCCGGTGTAGAACTGAACCGGCTCGTCCAGGTTTTTGTCCTTCTTCTCGATCTTCTTGTCGTCGGATTCCACCAGCAGGGTGTACTTGGAACGCTTGGTGTCGGCCTTCTTCAAGGACACGGTGATTCCGGAGATGGGCGTGGGCTTGGCTCCCTTGGTCAGGTTTAAATCGTAATAGTTTCGATCACCCTTGTGCTTGAGGACCTCGAGTTCCTTGCCGTTGGTCGCGACCAGTCCGCTAGTCACTCCCAGGTCGCCGGTCACCCGCTTCAGTTGGCTTTCGGTATTCGCCAACTCAGTCTTGGTCGCGGCGACGTCTGTCTTTACCCCACCTACGTCCGTCTTGACGGAGGAGACGTCACTCGAAACCGCACCGATCTGTTTCTGCGCTTCGGCCTGGGCGGCTGCTTGTTCCTTCTCCAGGCGGCTGGTCTCGGCCTGCTGCCGCTTGAGGAATTCACTGGCACGGGCTTCCAGTTGGCGCTGGGTGAGCCCCACGCTCTGACCCAGTGTCTCTGAGGTCACGCGCAGCTTGGCGTTGGTCTCGTTGAGGCTCTCAGCAAGCTTGTCATTTTGCTGTTGTGCGTTTAAGAGCGCGGTCTGCGATTTTTCCAGGCGGTTTTCCAGGGTGTAAGCCCAGATCAACGCGCCGGCGGACGCCATCACTGCAAAACCAAGGAGGGCTATAAAGACACCGGAGTGGGTACGTTCAACCATGTCTACGCTATCGTCGCTCATGCGATCTGCCTCTTTTCAACTGAGAATGCTGAGTATTTCCATCATCCTACAATGGACGAGTGGAGACTGCGGAAGTCATCGTCGCCGGAGGGGGTATTATTGGCCTCTCCACTGCGCTGGAACTGGCGCGTCACGGCTTCCGCGTCCGGGTGCTGGAGAAGGGCCGTGCCATGTCCGAAGCCTCCTGGGCGGCGGCGGGTATGCTGTCACCCCATGACCCTGCCCACTCCCCGGAACTGGCAAAGCTCGCCGACCTGAGCATCCGTCTCTATCCGGAATACCTTAGCACCGTGGAAGGCACTTTCGGGGCGTTCTGTTCGCCTGCGCACCCAGGCCGCCATTAGCACTGACGAGGAAGACGGGACCAGCGTTGCCATGAGCGCGCAGGAGGCCCAGAGGCGGATACCAGGGTTGGCTACGGAGGGCCGATCCTTTCATTGGGTGGAGGAAGTGAGCCTGGATCCGCGGGATCTTTGCGCGGCTCTTCCCCTGGCAGTCACTGCGGCAGGGGTGGTTCTGCAAGAAGGCACGGAAGTGCTTGCGGCGCGGAGCCACGCAGATTCGGTCGAGATCACGACTTCGAGGGGGACGGTGAGTGCAGGGGCTTTCGTGAATTGTTCCGGGGCATGGGCGGCGGGAATTCAGCATCCGGACCTGCAACGGCAACCGGCCGCCGGCGTAGAGCCGTGGAAGGGACAGATCTTTATCGTGCAGATGCAGTGTCCGCTCGATCTGGCTTATGTCTTGCGTTCTCCGGAGGTGTACCTGGTGCCTCGCGGGGGCGGGAAAATCGTGGTCGGAGCGACCGTCGAGCGGGTGGGGTTTGACCGATGGGTAGATCCTTTGACGATTCAGCGGCTGCAAGCCCAGGCAGCGGAGCTTTGGCCCCCGATCGCTTCGGCCCCGGTGGTGGAAAGCTGGACCGGGCTTCGACCGGGTACCAGCGACGGGCTGCCGGTGATCGGTAGCGCCGGGCGCCCGCATTGTTGGGTGGCGACGGGACACTTTCGTAATGGAATCCTATTGGCTCCGGCCACTGGGCTGATTGTGCGCCAACTGCTGCAGGGCAGTCCGCCTGCAGTCGGGCTGGAGGCTTTCGCTCCCGGACGCCCGTCTAAGTGACAAGATTCA
Organism: uncultured Acidobacteriaceae bacterium; assembly: GCA_963830325.1. Lineage (GTDB taxonomy): Bacteria > Acidobacteriota > Terriglobia > Terriglobales > Acidobacteriaceae > PALSA-350. The sequence goes on along the minus strand of CAWHMV010000010.1, from coordinate 850,781 downwards.
GAGCGCTGCGCTATAAAACTAGACAGCGGTGGGCACAGAACCGGCCGGACTGCAAAAGACTGTATTTCTGAACTATTGGTCACCACCAGCCGATGTCCCTTGCGGTGAGCAGGGAGCGGGCAACGCGGGAGCATCTTAGAAAAAGAAGAGGAGCGTTCAGTTATGTCTACTGCTGTGGTGGGCAAGGGACTTGCCGGAGTCGTTGCGGCCAACTCGGGGATCTGCTGGATTGATGGCGATGCCGGGGTGCTGGCTTACCGTGGGATTGATATCCACGAACTGGCGGAGAAGTCGACGTTCGAGGAATGCAGTTATTTGTTGTGGTTTGGGCGGCTTCCCCGCCGGGCGGAGTTGGAAGACTTTAGCAAACGGCTGGCCGAGGCTCGCCGGCTGGACCCCAAGGTCATCGATCTGCTGCGCTCGTTTCCCCAGAGCGCGACCCCGATGGAAGTGCTTCGTACCGCGGTTTCGGCGCTGAGTTTTTATGATGCGGACGAAAGCGACAACGAGCACGATGCCAACGTTCGCAAGAGTTTCCGGCTGACCTCGCAGATCGCCATGCTGGTGGCTGCCTATGACCGGCTGCGCAAGGGCAAGCCGGTGGTGGAGCCTGATCCTTCTCTGAGCCACGCGGCTAACTTTTTGTGGATGCTAAACGGGGAAAAGCCTTCAGCGACGGCTACGAAAACGTTCGATGTCGCGCTGATTTTGCATGCTGATCATGAGCTGAATGCGTCCACATTTGCCGCCCGGGTGATCGCTGCTACCTTGTCGGATATTCATTCCGCGATTACCGGGGCTATCGGGGCGCTGAAGGGCCCGCTGCATGGGGGCGCCAACGAGGCGGTGATGCGGATGCTGTTCGCGATTGATAAGGAAGGGATGGATCCGGTGGAGTATGTGGCCGGATTGCTAGCGCAGAAGAAGAAGATTTCCGGGTTCGGGCATCGGGTCTACCATACCGAGGATCCACGGGCTACCCACCTGCGCAAGATGTCTGAGGAGCTTGGTGAGTCGTCAGGGAATGCTAAGTGGTTTAAGATGTCGCGGGCGATTGAAAAGTACATCCTGGCGGAAAAGAAGTTGAACGCGAATGTGGATTTTTATTCGGCTTCGACTTATACCATGCTGGGGATTGACCTGGATTTGTTTACCCCGATTTTTGCGGTGAGCAGGATTTCAGGGTGGGCGGCGCATGTGATTGAACAGCTGGATGACAATCGGTTGATCCGACCTCGAGCTGAGTATATTGGGCCGGAGTATCCGGTGAAGTATACGGCGGTGGAAAAGCGGTAACGGTTCTCGCGGTTTTCCGATTGATTTGTTTGAAGGATCCCAGGTCTCAAAGGCGAGACCTGGGGCACCCAGCGGTTTATTCATTTAGGTTGATTTCTGGTCAATTGCTTTAGAGCTTTCCCGGCTTGCTTCTCTACTTGCGGCTGGCCGGCGGGATGATTCCGCTCATCCTTAGGTAGACGACCATTTGCCCGTAGTGGTCGTTGGTATGAGCCAGACCAAAGGCTGCAATGCTGGCGCGTGTGTCCGTACCGTCGACCTTGGCGATTTTCTCGAATGCATTTTCCGGGGTGATGGTTTTCATTGCCTGTTCGGCGAACGCATAGGAATCTTTCAGCGCCTTGACGAGATCGTCCTTGTTGGTCAATTTACCAATCGCTTCGGGGTCAACGGCTGGCTTTATACCGAATCCACTGAAAAAGAAATACTGCGCTTCGGCAATGTGCGCGACTTGCCCGGCAAAGGTTCGTACTCCCTTAAATTCGCCGCTGGTGGGCGCGAAATCGTATTTGTCAGCCGGCATGGCCTCGGCGGCTGCGACTACTTCCTCGGCCTGACCGCTGAAGAGCTTTCCAAAGACTTCCGCCGGGGAGGCGGGCGCCGCAAAGGCAGGCGCGATGAGTAGGGTGGTTACGGCTAATGTGGCGAAAGCAGTGAGACAGGACTTGAGTTTCACGGTTGACCTTCCTTAGTGCGTTTAGCAGGAGAAAGCCTAGCAGATTTTTGTTAATGGTCGCTTCGAGCTTGGGGGAAGAGCTTTGGTTGCGGCTTCGCCCCTTCATTTTCGCACGCGGGGTTCGGTGGAAGGTATTGAAAATCCTCAAGCGTTGTTGGTGGTGAAGTGAAACTGCAGATCCCTCGGCTTCGCTCCTAATGAACAAACGAAGAGTGTGGTGCCGCACCTCCGGCGCTCGACCGCCTGCCTATGGACCCAGCCCTTCCGAGGGTGTGTGTGAACCCCATTTCCAAACTCAGTCCCGCAGGGACGGCTGAACTTAGCCCAGGACGCTAGTCCTGGGTTGGATTTGGAAGGACGACCCAGTCCCGCAGGGACGGCTGAAAATAGGCCGCGACGCAATCATGGACAACCTTCAGCCGTCCCTGCGGGACTCAATCATGTTGCACGATGTACCCAGGACTAGCGTCCTGGGCTAAGTTCAGCCGTCCCTACGGGACTAAACTCGTAAACCTGGTTCTCACTCAGACTCTTCCGGACTGGGCTGATTTTTGGTGCGGGCCCTCTGGGCCTGGATTGCAAACACCGTTTTCCCATGTTCATTCCTCCCTTAACTTGACACAGGCAAGTCGGCTCCTCGGGATGACAAAAGGGGGGAGTTGTGGTTTGTCAGAGGTTGAGTGGAAGGATGGACTTTGGGTTCGGTGGGTGGGACAGGGTTAAGGCTCGTTCCCGTAGAATAGGGGGGTGCAGCGAATTTACCTGGATGCGAATGCTACGACTCCTCTGATGCCGGAGGTGCTGGAGGCTATGCGGCCGTTTTTGGTGGGGCAGTTTGGGAACGCTTCCTCCATTCACCAGGAGGGGCAGCAGGCGCGTTCCGCCGTCGAACAGGCTCGGGGCAGCGTGGCTCGGTTGCTATCATGCCGGTCCTCCGAAGTTGTGTTCACCAGCGGGGGCACGGAAAGCGATAATCTTGCGGTTTTTGGTTCGGCTAGGGCTGGGGACCATGTCATCAGCAGCTCGGTCGAGCATCATGCGGTGCTGCACGCTGTTGAACGATTGCGTGAGCGGGGGGTGGAGGTTACATTCCTGCCGGTTGATGGGCAAGGGGTCGTGTCTGCTCAGGATGTTCGCAGGGCTCTACGGCCTAATACTCGGTTGGTCAGCGTGATGATGGCTAACAATGAGACCGGGGTTTTGCAGCCGGTGGAGGAGATCGGGCAGATCACCCGCGAGGCCGGGGTTCGATTTCATGTGGATGCAGTGCAGGCGGCCGGTAAGGTGGCTATCGACGTCGAGGTGATCGGGTGTGATCTGCTGAGTATTTCCGGGCATAAAATGCACGGACCGCAGGGGACGGGAGCACTGTTCGTGCGCCGCCGTACTCGGCTGGAACCACTCTTCGCCGGGGGCGCCCATGAACGGCAGCGGCGCGCGGGCACGGAGAATGTAGCCGGGATCGTGGGCCTGGGCAAGGCGGCGGAGTGCGCGATGGAAGGATTGCGCAGCGGTGCGGTAGAGCGGATGCGCGATCTGCGGGATGGTTTGGAGAGGGGCCTGCTGGCGTTTGCCAGCGGCGTGAATGGTGGCCAGGCGGCTCGGGTGCCGAATACTTCGAATTTGTGGTTCGAGTCGCTCGATGGCGAAGCGCTGGTGATCGGGCTTGACCTGAAGGGTCTGGCTGTTTCGAGCGGGGCAGCGTGTTCCTCCGGGGCGAGCGAGCCTTCGCACGTGCTGCAGGCAATGGGCCTCCCGGTAGAGCGGGCACGTGCGAGCTTGCGCTTTAGCTTGCACCGGCAGACGACGGCAGAAGAGATCGATCGGGCGATTGGGTTGGTCTCGACGCAGGTGGCGAGGTTGCGGGAGCTTTCGGCGGTGACCCAATGACGATCGCAGTGGCTATGTCGGGTGGGGTCGACTCATCTACGGTTGCGGCTATGCTCAAGGCGGAAGGACATGAGCTGGTCGGGCTTACGATGCAGCTCTGGAACCAGCGACGGCTGGCGGATCACGATGGGATGCCCGAGCAGGTGCAGGGACGGTGCTGCTCGATCGATGATGTCTACGACGCGCGGCTGGTGGCAGAGACGCTGGCGATTCCGTACTACGTGGTGAACCACCAGGAGCGGTTTGAGCGGGATGTCATCCGGCCGTTCGTGAACGAGTATCTCGCCGGACGTACGCCCATTCCGTGCAGCTTGTGCAATAACCATCTGAAGTTCGACCAGTTGCTGTTGACGGCCAGGCAGATCGGGGCGGATCAGATTGCTACTGGACATTACGCTCGCAATGAATACGATCCCGGGCGAGGGCGGTGGATTCTGAAGCGGCCCGCGGATGCGAGCAAGGATCAGACGTATTTTCTCTTTGGGTTAACCCAGGAACAGCTTTCGCGAACGCTCTTCCCTCTGGGCGGGTTTACCAAGCCCGAAGTTCGGGAGCTGGCTCACCAGTATGGATTGGCGCTGGCCAATAAGCCTGATTCGCAGGAGATTTGCTTTATTCCCGGCGGCGACTATAAGCGATTTATTGATGCTTATCTGGAGGAGCAGGGCGAGACTGTGCCGGATACCGCCGGGGAGTTGGTTTCGGTCGGCGGACAGTTACGGGGCAAGCATGAGGGCGTTCATAATTTTACGGTTGGACAGCGCAAGGGGTTGGGTGTTGCGTCTCCCACTCCGCTGTATGTGATCTCGATCGATCATGATCGCAAGCAGGTAATGGTCGGAGCGGAGCAGGAGTTGATGCGGGATTCGCTTCGGGCACAGAGGCTGAATTGGATTTCGATCGCGGGATTGCAGGGAGAGATGCGGGCCCAGGTCAAGATTCGTCATCGTCACGAACCGGCTTGGGCTACGCTGCGGCAAAGTGGCGAGGATGAAGTCGAGGCTCAGTTTGATGAGCCGGTGCGCGCTGTGACGCCGGGACAGGCGGCGGTTTTTTATGGCGGGGATGAGGTTATCGGCGGCGGGTGGATTGTTTAGGAAAAGCGTAACCTTGGGGGGCTTCAGAGCCAGCGTGAGAACCGGGATTTACGAATTTAGTCCCGCAGGGACGGTTGAGCTTAGCCCAGGACGCTAGTCCTGGGTACATCATGCAACGTGATTGAGTCCCGTAGGGACGGCTGAAAGCTGTCCAGGATTGCGTCGCGGCCTATTTTCAGCCGTCCCTGCGGGACTGGGTCGTCCTTTCGAATCTAACCCAGGACTAACGTCCTGGGCTAAGCTCAACCGTCCCTGCGGGACTGAGTTTGGAAATGGGGTTCTCACGCAGACTCTAAAGCCCTCGTCAGCCAAATGGAAAGGGCACGGCTGAAGCCGTGCCCTTTGTTGAAATTTGCGATGACCTGCTGGTTCAGTTCTTCTGACCTGTAGAGATGGTTCCTAGACGAAGAGATCGTCTTCAGGATCCAGGTGGTTGGTGGGGGTTTTTTTTCTCATTACGTCCATGCCCGCACGCAGACCGTTGAGGATGCCGTTTACGTGGCGGACGGGCATCGCGACCCCGTGTTCGAGCGCTTGGACGGCATGGGTGAGCTGGTCGAGGGTTCCCTTTACCATACCGTCCACGCGCGTAGCCTGGACTTGCGCCCGCTCGGTTACGTTGCCTACCAATCCGCCCACCTGCTCCGCCTTGGAGCGGAGGGTGGCGGTGGTAGCGGTGAGGTTTTCGGTGATGAGTTTCAGTTTGGGGGTAACGTCCTGAATCAATTCGCGCGAGGACATGATGACCGGCAGGGCGTGCAGACGGACATCATCTGCCAAGCTCATAATTTTTTTCTGCGCTTTGCGGGCAGCAAAAAATGTGGCCACCGAAAAGCCGGCCTGCATCAGGATGCTGATGGCAGCCACAGCAATAAAGACGACCAGCAGAGTCTGTGAAGATTTGTCCATCCGGTGCTAGATTCGCTCGTCTATCGGCGCGGTCGTTGCCGTATACGCGCTCTTGCCTGCATCTACTGCTGCTGAAACCTTGCTGGCATGCTTGGCAACTACCTTGCGACCACGATCGACGTAATCCTCTACCTGAGAACGACCCGTGGCCACTGCTTGCTTACCCCGCTCTACATATTCGCCAAATTGGTCCTTGCCGGCGTCTACGTAGGTGTTGACCTGTGCAGCTGCTTCTCTCGACTTCTGCTTCAGGTACTCGGCGCGTTCACGCGCACTCTCGGCTAACGTCTCGCGTGTATCTGTTCCCGCCTGGGGAGCATAAAGAACGCCGATCGCCGCGCCAATTCCGAGCCCTACCAGAAACCAACCGAAACCACTTCCGCCGTTGCCGTTGTCCTGATTTTCGTCTGACATGGATCTTCCCCTTATCTAGCTGAGCTAGTGTTCCATCATACTGCTTCGGGCGTCCCGGCGAGTTTAGCACCCGGATACCGTGCGAAGAAACCTTCACCAAGCCACCCAATACAATGAGTGGGATGCATTATTCGGCTGCGGCGTGCCAGCTAGTTGAGGTTTCTCTTCGTCCAAATGGACAGCAGGCGAATCAAAAGCGGAGAACTGAGGATTTCCCCCATGAGGACTGATTTTGTAACGCGACGCAGTATCCCGTTGGCAGTTTTGACCGGCTTTCTGGTCCTTGGGTCGGGATGTAAGAGCAACCCGTCCCCAAGTGCAGAGCAGCCCGCGCCAGCAGCGACACAAGCCGCGCAGCCGGCTCCGGCTCCGGTACGAGACGATCAGCAGATTGGCGCTGATATCCAGGCCAAGATTACGGGTGAGTCGGCGTTGGCGGGGCAGAACATTCAGGTGACCGTAGCCAATGCTGTGGCTACTTTGAACGGCAAGGTAGACAACGATGCTTCCCGTGCCCTGGCTGCAGCGGATAGCGCTTCGGTGGATGGGGTGAGAACGGTGGTCAATAACCTGGTGGTGGCTCCTGTCCGCGCGGCTAAGCCGGTCCCGCCGCCTAAGCCAGAGCGGCGGCACAAGCAGGTGGTGGCGGAGAACGCGCCTCCTCCGCCCCCGCCCCCTCCCCCGGCAGCCGCTCCTTTACAGGAGCCGGCGCAAGTTGTGCCAGCGGCGCCGCCTCCGCCTCCTCCCCCGGTGGCCAAGACGGTGACTTTGCCTTCGGGGACAGTGATTCCGATTCGTATGACCGATACGCTGGATAGCGCGACGACACAGTCGAATACTGTGTTCCGTGGGTCGTTGGCCGGCGATTTGATTGTGGATGGGATGGTGGTGGCAAAGTCAGGCGCCTCGGTGGTGGGGCGGGTGATTACGGCTAAGGATGCGACTCACTTTTCCGGGAGCTCGGAGTTATCGATTGAGCTGACACGGATTGATACGGTGGACCATCCGGTGGATGTGGTGACGGATGCGTTTACCAAACAAGGAAACGGGCGGGGGAAGAATACAGCGGTCAAGACCGGGGGCGGGGCTGCGGTTGGGGCTATCCTCGGGGGACTTTTGGGCGGCGGGAAAGGTGCTGCTATCGGGGCGGTTACCGGGGGCGGCGTCGGTGCCGGGGTGAATGGGGTTACGCGGGGACAGCAGGTGCAGATTCCTACGGAGACGCTGGTTAGTTTTCATTTGCAGTCGCCGATTAGCGTGACTACGTCGAAGACGGTTGGCGGGTCGCGGGAGGGGTATAGCGGGGATGGGCAGTTGCAACAGCGGCAGTAGTTGGGGTTTGGATCTGGCGGTTGGTGGGGTTTAAGAGTTAGAGGGGTTGGCGCGGTGGTGTCCCACATCTCCGCGAAGGACAAGCGGGATGTGGGGCCCACACGGGGTTCTGTTGCACTCCTAAAATGAAAGCATTGGTGGGGCTTCGCCCCGTCGTTTTCGTCCCACGTACGCTTTGGCGAACGTGGGGCACCCGTCCTGTTTCCGGTAGGTCTGTTGAAACCGAAAAAACTGCAGATCCCTCCGCTACGCTTCGCTCCGGTCGGGATGACAAAGGGAGAGCTGCGGTTCCCTTCGATCGCGATGACAATGGATAGAGCGGCGGTTGCCATCGAGATTGGTCGATTTCCGTTGGGATTAGATGACCTCCGTTCTTAGGTCCAGACTCCGTAGTCGACTAGGTGGTTGGCTATGTTGCGCTGGATGGTGTAGACGTCCTCGGGGATGTGGCGGGAGAGACGGCGGATGATGGCTAGTTGGACGCGCAGGGTGTCGCCTTCGGCGACGGCGGCGACGATGCGCCGAGAGGCCAGCTCGACGACTTCCATGGCTTTGGCGGCGTAGAGCTTGACCATGGCTTCGGCGGTGGCTGCGAAGGGCATGCTTCGGGTGCGCAGCTTGCGGGCTCGGAGCAAGGCCGACTCCAAGGCGTAGACCTGGATGATGATGTCTGCCAGGTCGGCCATTACTTCCTGCTGGTCGGCTAGCGCGTTCATGTACTTCTGCGAGGCTGCGCCGGCGGTGAAGAGAGCTAGTTTTTTCGTGCTCGCCAACAGCTGCGATTCAGCGTAGAGCGGATCGTTCGTGTGATCGGCGTCCTCTTCGAAAGAGGGCGGCTCTAAGACTTCGTCCATCAGCTTTTTGATGGATGCCAGGAGCGGGAGCTTGCCGGCCAGGGCGCGCTTCATCAACCAGCCGGTAATGATCAGGCGGTTGATTTCGTTGGTGCCTTCAAAGATGGGATTGATGCGGGAATCGCGATAGGCTCGCTCTACCGGGTACTCTTCTACGTATCCGTAACCGCCATAGATCTGGACGGCGTGGTCGACGACCACCTCAAGCATTTCTGAACCCCAGACCTTCAGGATGGAACACTCGACGGCGTACTCCTCGATGTTCTTCTGGATCTCACGCGAATTCTCCACGGCTTCTCCCTGCAGAGCACCCAACGCGTCGTCAATCATGCCTACGGTGCGATAAGCCATGCTCTCAACGGCGAAAAGACGGGCGGCTGCGTCGGCGAGTTTTTGCTGGATGAGACCGAAGGAGGCGATGGGCTTGCCGAAAGCCTGGCGCTGCTTGGCGTAGCCGAGGGCGTGGCTAAGCGTGGTGCGGGCGCCACCTACGCAGGCAGCGCCGAGTTTGAAGCGGCCGATGTTGAGAATGTTGAAGGCAATGTGGTGGCCTTTGCCGACTTCGCCGAGAAGGTTTTCTGCCGGCACTTTGCAGTCGGAGAGCACCAGGGGACAGGTGGAGGAGCCGCGAATGCCTAGCTTGTGTTCTTCCGAGCCGATCGATAGCCCGGGAGTTCCCTTCTCTATCAGGAAGGCGGTGAATTTATCTCCGTCGACTTTGGCGAAGACAGTGAAGAGGTCGGCAAAGCCGGCGTTGCTGATCCACATTTTCTCGCCGTTCAGAAGGTAATGCATGCCATCGGCGGAGAGCACTGCGCGGGTGCGGATGTTCATTGCGTCTGAGCCGGAGGTGGCTTCCGAAAGAGCGTAGGCGCCGATCAATTCTCCGGTTGCCATGTGAGGCAGAAATTTCTGCTTTTGCGCGTCGGTGCCATACCAGACGATGGGCAAGGTTCCGATGCCGACATGGGCGCTGAAGGCTACGGTGAAGCTGGCTAGTTCCGAGAGATGGTCGGCGACAATCGCAGAGGTGACCTTGTCCATGGCCAGGCCGCCATAGGCCTCGGGAATATCAACCGCCATGAGGCCGAGGTCTCCGGCTTTTTTCAAAAGGGCGCGGGTCACGTCGAATTGCTTGGCCTCAATCTTTTCGGCGGCGGGAAGGACTTCGTTGCGGACAAATTCAGTAGTGGTGCGTGCGATTTGACGCTGCTCTTCGCTGAAGTCTTCGGGGGTCATGACGTCTTCAGGGGAGCGCTCCTCGATGAGGAAGCTGCCACCGGGAATCGTGCGGTGCAGAATTTCCGTTGCTGTGGCCACTGTTTCTCCTTGGTCTGCTAGTTGAGTGATTCGAAGATACCCGCGGCGCCCATGCCTCCGCCAACACACATGGTTACCAGGCCGTACCTGGCGCCGCGGGTTTGCATGGAATGCAGAAGCGTGGCGGTGAGCTTGGCTCCGGTGCAGCCTAACGGATGGCCGAGGGCGATGGCTCCTCCGTTAATGTTCACCTTGGCTGGATCGAGGCCGAGCTGCTGGATCACGGCCAGCGACTGGGCGGCAAAAGCTTCGTTGAGCTCGATCAGATCGATTTGATCAAGGGTCAGGCCGGCGAGTTTGAGGGCTTTGGGTACGGCATAGACCGGACCCATTCCCATTTCTTCGGGCAAGCAACCGGCGGTGGCAAAGGCAACGAACCGGGCCAAAGGCTTTATGCCCAGAGCGGCGGCGCGCTCTGAAGACATCACGACCGTGGCTGCTGCACCGTCTGAAGTTTGCGATGAGTTCCCTGCCGTGACGGTTCCCTTTGCGTGAAAGGCGGGTTTCAGGGCGGCTAATGCTTCCATGGAAGTGTCTGCGCGTGGGCCTTCGTCGGTGGTGAAGGGCTTGGTGGCTAGCTTGATCTTGCCTCCGCCGTTGGTGGCATTGGTTACGGTGACGGATACGATTTCGTTGGTAAAACGACCGGCCTCGATGGCGGCAAGTGCTTTCTGATGGCTGGCCAGGGCGAAGGCATCGGCTCGTTCGCGGGTTATGCCGTAGTGTTGGGCTACCCGTTCCGCAGTCAGCCCCATGGATAAGTAGGAGTCGGCGTAGTGATCGATAAGCCAGGGATTGGCGCTGACCTTGTTGCCTCCCATGGGCACCATGCTCATGGATTCGGTTCCACCGGCGATGATGACCTCGGCGCCACCGCCTCGGATGCGGTCCGCGGCCATGGCGATGGATTGGAGACCGGAGGCGCAGAAGCGGTTGACGGTCATCGCGGAGGAGCTGACAGGAAGGCCGGCGCGCAAGGCGGCGATGCGGGCGACGTTCATTCCCTGTTCCGCTTCAGGCATGGCACAGCCGAGGATTACGTCCTCAATCTCGTTGCGGTCGAGTTGGGGCAGCCGGGCCAAGGCGCCTTCGATCGCGGTGGCGGCGAGGTCGTCGGGGCGGGTGGTGGCGAGGGTTCCCCGGCCGGACTTGCCTACGGCGGTTCGGATACTGGTGGCGATGACGGCGTCTCTCATTTGGCTTCCATAGACTGCTTAGTTCCTTAGCGGTTTACCGGTCTTCAGGGTGAAGGCGATGCGTTCCTGGGTCTTGCGCTCTCCGCAAAGGGACAGAAATGCCTGGCGTTCAAGATCCAGGAAATATTGTTCGCCTACGACGGTGCCGGCGGGTATGGCGCCGCCGCACAGAATGTTGGCGACGTGGTTGGCTACTTTCTGGTCGTGGTCGCTGATGTAGTCAGCCTGACGCATCAGATGGACGCCTAATTTCAAAGTGGCCAGTGCGCTTTCGCCGGCGGCTGGGACTTCGCGAGCGATAGGCGCGGAATAGCCGGCACCGGCCAAGGTGATGGCAGCTTGTTTGGCATCGTGCACCACTCGATCGCGATGGGCTGTGATGCGGTCGGAGGCGCTGAGATAGCCAAGCAGACGGGCATCCGCGGCCGAGGTCGAGACTTTGGCCAACGCGATCACCTCGAAGTTGCGCTTGAGGGCGTCGAAGTATTCGGTCGAACCAGAGAGGCGCGCCGTGGCATCTTTGCCGGCTGCGGAGAGAACGCCTACGGCGGAGTCGACGGCGCGCAAAACCATTTCCTTGGTGCCACCGCCCGCAGGGACGACGCCGACCCCGGTTTCCACCAAGCCCATATACAGCTCGGCATGGGGTTGACGGGTGGCAGCGTGCAGCGCGATCTCCGCTCCTCCACCGAGACAGAGGCCGTAGGGCGCCACGACTACCGGACGGGGACAGAAGCGGATGGCGGCCGTCATGCGCTGGAAAGCGCGCACGGCAAAGTCGAGGTCTTCCCACTCCCCTTCCTGAATGAGGAGGAGCACCTGGAAGAGATTGGCACCGACGGAAAAGTTGGCGCCGTCGCCGGTGATGATGAAGCCCTCGAAGCCGCGAACAGCATCGCTGCCGGGATTGAGGACCTGGGTCACCAGGCGGGTGATGTCTTCGCCGACCGCATCTTTTTTCGAATGCAGCTCGATGGCCGCGATGCCGTCGCCAAGGTCAATCAGCGACGCTCCGGGATTGGTTTTGACGATGCCGTTCGATTTGCGAAAGTCCGCTATGGCGGAGATACCCGGCGGCTGAACCACGGGCACGTATTCGCTTCGGGTGAGATCGAAGACCTGTTTGCCCCCGTCGCGGTACCAAGCGGATGGTGCGTTGGGGGCGAGGGTGGTGTCTACGCCGACTGCGTCCCACATTTCAAAGGGTCCCAGTTCCCAGTTGAAGCCGGTGCGCATAGCGCGGTCGATGCTGGCGGGATCGTCGGCGATCTCGGGCAGGCAGTTGGCAGAGTAGGCAAAGAGGCGGCTGAGCAGCTCGTGCTGGAATTTGGCTGCCTTGTCTTTGCGGATATCGCCGGCCCAGAGCATGCGCAGGCGCTCGGGAAGCGATTCGGCGTTCTTGGCAAGTTCCAGCGAGGGGAATTTGGGGCGGGTAGCGGGACGGTAGGCGACGATTTGCCAGTCGAGAGCGAGGCGGACCTCGTTGCCGTCTGCGTCTTTCTCCTTCTTGTAAAAGCCCTGGCCGGTCTTGTCGCCAAGCCAACGGCGATCGAGCATGGTCTTGACGAAAGGGGGCAGCTCGAGTGCCTCGCCGGCGCGGGACTGGGAAAAATTCGCGACCACGTGGGCCAGGATGTCGATGCCCACCATGTCCGCCAGGCGGAAGCTGCCGGTGCGGGGCCAACCGAGTGCACTGCCGGTGAGCGCGTCGACCTCTTCTATGGTGAGACCTTGTTCCTGCATCAGCTGCAGGGCCTGGGTCATGACGTAGACGCCAATACGGTTGGCTATGAAATTGGGCGTGTCGCGCGCATTGACGACCGTCTTGCCCAGGCGACGATCGGCAAAATCGGCTATGGCGGCCAAGGCTGCCGGATCAGTCTCAGGCGTGGGGATGAGCTCGAGCAAGCGCATGTAGCGCGGAGGATTGAAAAAGTGGGTGCCGAACCAGGAACGGCGGAGTTCGGAGGGCAGTTGCGCGGCAATGCTCGCGACCGGCAGGCCGCTGGTATTGGTGGTGAGGATGACTCCCGGCTTGAGGAAGGAGGTGATTTTGGCGAGAAGTTCCTGCTTGATCGCCAGATTCTCGGTGACTGCTTCCAGAACCCAATCGCATTTGGAAAGAAGGCCCAAGTCATGCTCGAAGGTTCCGGGCTGGATGAGGCGGACGTTGGCCGGGTCGTAGAAGGCGGCCGGCTTGGCGCGGCTGAGAGCATCGAGCGCGGCCGAGGCGATGCCCTTGCCTGTATCTCCGGCCAAGTCGAGCAGCACTACGGGGATACCGGCGTTGGCCAAATGGGCGGCGATGCGCACGCCCATGGTTCCTGCCCCCAATACCGCGGCGTGCTGAATCATGCCCGGGCGCGCATGTGCAGGGCGGGCCGGCGAGGAGGCGGCGTGTTCGACTGCGGGCGCAGGAGCTGAGCTCATGTCTGATTTCTCCTACTTGTAACGTTACGCTTCTCTCTTGTTCCGGGAAAAATGGTGCGCGTGAATATGGGGTAAAACGTGGATTCTCTGGTATCGACATTGCAAACGACATACGACTTTGGTCCCTGCGGAAAACCTATATGCTTGGCGAATGACCGAAGGTTCGTTGCGTGCCGGAGCGGCCGCTGAGGCTTCACCTCTTATCTTAGGTTGCTTGATTCAAATGCAAGTATTTAAAGGAGAAATACAATGCAATTCGCCATTGTGATCATGGCTGCGGGTAAGGGTACGCGACTCAAGAGCAGGCGTCCGAAGGTATTGCACGAGGTGGGTGGGAAGCCTCTTATCCGTCACGTGGTGGATGCTGCGCGGCAGATTGTTCCGCCGGAAGACGTTTATGTGATCGTGGGCCACGAGGCTGGGCTGGTGCGAGATTCTGTCTCCGCGCTGGGAGTGCAGTTCATTGAGCAAACGGAGCAAAGGGGCACGGGCCACGCCATGCAGACGGCGCGGCAGGCTACGGAGGGATATGAGGATGTGATTGTGCTGTATGGGGATGTGCCACTGATCCGGCCGGAGACGATTCGCAAAGTCCGCGACTTCCATCTTGAACGGCGGGCGGCGATGACGGTGCTGACGGCGATCCCGGAAGACCTGCACGGATATGGCCGCGTAGTCCGCAAATCGCCTGATTCCGATGAGATACGAGAGATCGTCGAACAAAAGGCTTTAACTCCGGAGGCGGCTAAGGCGCCGGAGATCAACTCCGGAATTTACGCCTTCGCCACCAAGCCGCTGTTTGCCCACATCGACAGCCTGGGGACGAACAACGCACACGGCGAGCTCTACCTGACCGACATGGCGGCGATTCTGGGAAAAGCCGGTGAAAAGGTGGTTGCCCTAAAAGCTGAAGATCCGGATGAGGTATTGGGGGCTAACACTATAGAAGAAATGATGGCTATCGACGGCATGCTTCGGCTATCCACCGCTCGACGGCTGATGGCAGAAGGAGTGACCATCTTTCGCCCGGAGACCACGGTGATCGATGCCGGGGTGATGGTGGGAGCGGACACCATTATCGAGCCTTTTGTGCAGCTGCTGGGCGCGACTAGGGTGGGGAAGGAATGCCGGATCCGGTCGTACTCGGTGCTGGAGGACACTACGTTGGGCAACCGGGTGCTGGTTCGCCACGGCTGTATCGTGAGCCAGTCCCGGTTGGATGATGGAGTATTGCTGGGGCCCTATACCCATTTGCGGCCGGAAAGTGAGATTGGGGAAGGCGCGCATGTCGGCAATTTTGTTGAGACCAAGAAGATTCGCCTGGGCAAAGGCTCCAAGGCAAACCATCTTGCCTACCTGGGCGATGCGGAAATTGGAGAGGGGGTGAATGTCGGCGCGGGGGCGATTACCGGCAACTATGACGGAGTGAGTAAACGCAAGACGGTGATCGGCGATCACGTTTTTGTGGGTAGCAACTCTACCCTGGTGGCACCACTGACGCTGGGGAATGGCGCCTATATCGCGGCGGGATCATGCATAACGGAAGATGTGCCGGAAGATGCCCTGGCCTTGGGGCGGGCGCGGCAGACGATCAAGGAAGGTTGGAGCGCGGCGCGGCGTAATAAGAAGCAGGGCGGGTAAATCAGGCGGCTTCAGTAC
Source organism: uncultured Acidobacteriaceae bacterium (assembly GCA_963830325.1). GTDB lineage: Bacteria > Acidobacteriota > Terriglobia > Terriglobales > Acidobacteriaceae > PALSA-350. Next base: position 835,708 of record CAWHMV010000010.1, on the reverse strand, counting down.
GGGCCTGTTCGGCAAGCACCTGGTGCAGGCGGATGCGAGCGGAAAAGCAGGAGCGCACGACCTGGGATTCGGGGATATCGAGCAGGCGGCTGATCATCGCCGCCGAATAGCCTTCTACGTCGCGAAGCAGGAAAAGCAGACGCTCGTTGGCCGGGAGGTTGCGCACTGCTACCTCAAGGTCTGGACGGCGAACGTTGCGGTGGTTGAGTCCGGCCCCGGGAACGAGCACGGCTGGAGATTCTTCGTTGCGGATAGGAAAGCGCTCGCTCAGCTCCTGCATGAGTGCAGAATCGACTGCGAATGCGTCGGGCCGTTCCTTTTGTTGAAAGGCGCGCACGAAAGTAATGGTGAGAATCTCTTCCGCTTCTACCTCATTTCCAGTCATATAGAAGGCAAGGGAGAAGGTTCGGTGACGGTGGCTTTCGTACACATCTTGCTGCTGCTGCTCGGCGGACTGCTTGGCAGCCTGGGAGACGACGAGATTTGATTCCGCGGAAAACTCACGCTCGAAGTTGAACAAAGCTACCCCGCCAGCCTAAGAATTGAAACCACTCTACATCCGGTAGCCCTTGCTGCCCTGATCATGTGCCAAATTGAGAGGAGACCTGCCAGCGAGTATAACAGTTTGCTCCATGACTTGGCCCGGCGACGAAGAAACTACACCTCGGCTGGCGGTTGAAGATAGACTGAGCAAGAAGCTGTTTCACAATCACTGTGACTTGATAAGGATCGCGAGATTCGCTTGCGTTTAGACGCAAAGTGAAGCAGCAGTAGCGACTCAAACTCTGCGAGAGAGAAGACGTGTAGCGGTGCGCCCCTCGCCCGACCAGCGTAGCTGTCAGCGTGCATTTTGCCGCTGACCGGCACTAGACCGCATTCCAGGTGTAAGACAAGTGGTATCGGTGAAAAGAGAAAGGGAACCTTCCGGCAGGACCGGATCCCCGACAGGTATGGAAACCCTACGCAGCCAAGCACGCGTGCTGGTGGTTGATGACCAGAAGCATTGTCGAGTAGAAATTGACGGCATGCTTGAAAGGCCGGAGTATTCGACGGTGCTGTCAAGCGGTCGTGATGAAGCGATCGCGCACATCGAGCACGACGCCCCGTATGACCTGGTGCTGTCTGACCTGACCACGGCCGGTTCGGATGGCAATGGCCTGATATGGCGGATGCGCCGGATGCAACCGGATACTCCTTTGGTGTTGCTGACCCACGATGTAAAGGCAGCGCTTTCTGCGGTGCGGCTAGGGGTTTACGACTATTTGCTGAAGCCGATCGAAAAGGATCAGCTGCTGGCGACGGTGCGGCGAGCGATTGACTATCGCCGCCTGGTGCAACAGAACGCGATGTACCGGCAAGATCTGGAGCAGATGGTGAGCGCGCGAACGGGGATGCTCAACCAGGCGATTCTGGACCTGGAGCGATCCTACGACATCACGCTGGAAGCGCTGGGGGACGCGCTGGATCTAAAGGACGCGGAGACGGAAGGCCACTCCAAGCGGGTGACCGCGTTTACCATTGCACTGGCCCGGGGTGCGGGTGTTCCTCCGCAGCAGATACCCATCGTGGCGCGAGGCGCCTTCCTGCACGATATCGGGAAGATGGCGATTCCTGATGCGATCCTGCTCAAACCCAGCAAGTTGCAGGTGGATGAGCAAAAAGTGATGCGGGAGCACTGTGCGCGGGGCTACCAGATGCTGCGGAAGATCCCCTTTTTGCAGGAAGCGGCGGAGATTGTGTACAGCCACCAGGAACACTACGACGGCAGCGGCTATCCGCGCGGGCTGAGGGGAGAGCAGATTCCGCTGGGGGCGAGGATTTTCGCCGTAGCCGACACGCTGGACGCAATCACCTCGGACCGGCCTTACCGTAAAGCGACCAGCTTTGGTGCGGCGCGCATGGAGATCAAGCGCTGCGCGGGGACGCAGTTCGATCCCAAGGTGGTTGAGGTTTATCTCAGCTTGCCCGACCAGTTGTGGGAAGATCTGCGGGCGGAGATTACTCAACAGTCGAAGAAGTTGACCCCCCTGCAAGCGGAGCCCAAGGGGCCGAAGCTGCGCAATCCGTTTAGTTAGTTTAGTTGGAAGGAGTAGCGATGAGCGTATTGAGCCCGGAAATGGTGCAGGAAAAGTTGCGCTCGCTTCCCCAGTGGAAGCTTGAGGGCAAGGAGATCGTCCGCCACTTTGAGTTCCCGGATTTTGTTGGAGCGATGGCTTTCGTTAACCAGGTCGCGGAGAAGGCGGAGAAGGCCGGGCACCACCCGGATATCGATATCCGGTACAACAAGGTGCGGCTAGGGCTGGTCTCGCACGACAAAGGCGGCCTAACCGAACGGGATATGAAGATGGCGCTGGCGATTGACTCGCTTTCGTAGCTAGACGGACTGCGGGTTGGGGGGAACTTTTCGGCCGGATTCAGTTGGTCTCATCTTCTAACTGCTGCGGTTGTTGGCGTATTTGCGCCAGGGTCCTGCGATTCCAGATCGCGACGGCGATTCCGCCGAGAGCAGCCGAGGTGGCGAGCAAGAGGCCGGTACGCCAGAAATTCCTGTGTTCCGAGGCGGGCGGAGCCCATCCCGGTGCCTGGTCGATGGGGATCGGTTCGGTGCTAAATGGAGTCAATTTACGAAAGGGCACGGTGACCTGAGAGCAAAAATAACGAAGTTGAAACCTGGAGAAACTTATTTTTCGAAAGCGCGTCTATGGTGGTGAAGGGCGAAATTGGGGCCCAAAAGATACAGGAATCGGTATTTAAAAAGTTTGAAACTGCATTTTTTTACGAAATTTAGTATTTTCAGCTAGAAGTTTTCAGCAAGCACTGCTAGTATGAGTTCAGTCGTGGTTGAGGAAGTCGCTCTCACGGCGCGGTTTTTAGTACAAGTTGCGTCACTGGCCTCCCGGCACGGACAAATTACCGTTCGTGCCGCCTTTTTTTGCTCTCCGCGCTCTGTTCCCGCTAAAGCCCTACCTGAATGCTTTGCAATCCTATCGCCGAATCGTGGAAGTTCCCTTTCCGCCGCGCTACACTTAAGTTTTAGGGAGCGAAATGCGGCGAATTTTGGTGTGCCTGGCAATCGGGATGTTGACGGTGGCGGCTTACGCGCAGTGGGTCACGGACGGGGATGTTCCTGCGTACCATGCAACGGCGCCGGCTCACGGAGCCAAGTTGCCCGCGCTCTTGTCTGGCAGCCAGCTGGCCGGACCAATGTTCCAGTATCCCTGGCAAAAAGCGGTCTATGTGGATGCGGCCAAGGTTCCCAACGTGCTCTACCAATTGCCCTGCTATTGCCGGTGCGACCGGAACCTGGGGCACACCAGTCTGCACAGTTGCTTTGAGGGGTTGCATGGAGCTGAGTGCTCGACCTGCGCCAAAGAGGGGTACTACGCCTACCAGATGACGCTGAAAGGCAAGACGGTGAAGGAGATTCGTGAGGGCGTCATGCGCAGGGACTTTGAGAGCATCGACCTGAATGCAATTGGCCTTTAGAAGACGCTTATAATGGCAGTAGGGCGTGGCTTCCAGGCCTGCCTGAAAGAGAAGAATGGGGGCGTCACGGTTTCGACGGGATCGATTAGGCCGAGAGGCATGCCGGGGTGTAAGCACCCGTAATCGCTTGCAAAAACAATAATTGCTAACAACAACCTAGCACTTGCTGCTTAATTAAATAAGTAGCCGTTCTCCGTGGCTTCGCCTGTGGGTTGGGGAAGAACGTCGCACAGCAGGCTGGTTCCTGGGACGCGGTCCGAGCCGCAGGGACGAGATCATCGGACTAGTGTTACGCGCATCTTGTCGATTCTGAGCGCGTAGTGCGAAACCTTCGGAATCGACTACGCATGGAGTCTCTTTGCTGACATGGATTTCGGACGCGGGTTCGACTCCCGCCGCCTCCACCAATAAGCCTTTTATAACCAATAATTACACGATCGAACTGCGGTACAATTCCCTTCCATTTCTTGGCCAGCCTCTCATTTCATGGGACTTACTTTCCGGACGTGGGCGGGTTCCCCGCCCGCGTCGTCGCGCAGGCAGGATTCAAGATCCTGTGTGATGCGGGGGTGCGAGAAGTGCTCCGCGGCGGCGATGACAACATGCCAATTCGTCCACTGTCCGATGAATCGCATTTCTTAGAGGATGTATTCGACACGCCAAGGAGAGCTGACGCTGCGATGACCTACGAGTGAAAGGAGAGCCTTGAGAGCGGCGTCACGTTCTTCCTCGCTAGCCAGGTGTCGTCGTAGTGCGTCATGTTTCAGGGAATACCGCTGCATGTCTTCTGCGATTCGGTGCAGAAGCACAGCCTCACGTTCCAAAAGCTGTTTGATAACGTCGGGTTCAGAAATGCCAACAATCAGGAGGCGAAGATGAATGAGACAGACCGCGGAGAGCGAACTCAGCCGTTGCTCTGTATCTCCTGTGAGTTGGTGAGTCAAGGCAGCGATTGCCTCGGCTTCCGACTTTGTGCGGACGCGGCAAAGAGGGCAACTGACAGCCGTCGCGAGTAAAGCCTCAATTTTCTCTCGGGCAACTTCGGGGTTGATTTCAGAAGTCGCGGCGTTGGCTAGCGAGGTCGCTAAACGGTTAAGCAACGCCGGATATCCGGAACAGGTTCCCTGGGGGGAGGCGATCGATTCGTATTGCCAGGTATGTAGGCTGCAGAATCCTCCGTGTTCCGCATGTTCGCGCTGCGTCTTGGGATTGGTTGAGAGTTCGTACTGATAATGGCTGAGAAAGTGGAAAGACTGCTTTTGGATGTGTTCGCAGATCTCGCACGGTCGAAATCGCTGCGAAGCAGTCGTCGCCGCTGCGTTGGCCGTTCCGACGACGGTGTACCGATACGCGTCGGGCTTGCCTTTAGATAGCTTGATTTTCAACGCATTGACCTGGTGGAGCAACTGTGACAATCCTGCAGACGATCCGAGATCGATGAGCAGGTCTGCGACTCTATTGCACATCTGCAGCATGAATTCGCTGCTCTTTTGCGTCAGTAGAAATTGGACGAGCGCGTCCTCCAGACGCGAAAGCCCGCTGGCGTCAAGCAGCAGCGAATTCTGCTGCTTCTTAGCTGCGAGCCCATCACGAGCAGAAACAGAGAAAATCAATGGCAGATCTTGCTCGAAGAGACTGTGGAGTTGATCCTCCATGTATGCGAGAGCCTGGCTTCGTTGTGCAGAATCAACCGTGTCTTGCTTATTCAGCACGATGAAAATACGGCGGGAAGAACTCGATATGCTCCGCAAAAAGCGCGCTTCATCTTCGGAAAGAGGACTTTCGTAGCCGGTGACGAGTAGGAAGGCGTCAGCTTCCGGCAGGAAGCTCTCAGTCGTATGGGTATTCTCAGCAATTGGGGAACCCAGGCCAGGAGTGTCCACGAAGAAAAAGCCACGGCGAAGAATCTCTGCGGGGAGATGGACCTCTGCGATCTTAATCTTCTTGATATTACCGGGATTTCCCGCCTGGGTGATGTGATCGGCAAGCGCCTGCAGTTGTATCTTCGAACGAAAGCCGCGGTCCTGATATTCGAGTACGACCTCCGGCTTGCTGCCATAGGTAACCGTCGTGATGACAGAGGTTAACGGCACCAGCCCGGTGGGCAACCAGTCGTGGCCCAGAACTGCATTCATCAACGAACTCTTACCTCGGCTGAACCTTCCCGCGACGACCAGATTGAAACGATCCTCGGCCAGACGTGCTTGCAACTCGCGGATTCGACGATGGCCTTCGGTTTCTTCGTTGGGGAGGAGTGCAGATGCTGTTCGAAGAATCCCTGCGAGTTCAAATTTGCTCTCCTCGTATGCAGTTAGGTCCATGGGCTCAATCCTCGAATCATCTCTGGCCTATCGGCGCCCCATTCGGTAGTCCAGGTAGAGAACGTGAAACTTGATTTGGTCGTCGACTCGATACTGGGCTCGGCTGGCCATATGCAGCATTCCTAGGATGCTGCCTGGGTTCCCGCCGCTTAATTGCACCATCGATTGCAGTGCAGCTTCCAAGTTGCTGGCGCAAAGGCCCACGCGCTGCGCGTTGCGGCGCGCAAATTCAAGCGCCACATCCGATGGCCAGTTCATCATCTCCAGCCGCTCTTTTTTGTCGTAGCAAAGGGCTTGCAAAGCCCCTATATCTTCCATGTGGGGCGAACGCGCGGCGAGGAAGATGGGAGTGCGACCGTAATATCCGAGATCCTTTAGGATCCTTGCCACCACACGAGACGGCCCTTGCAAGTGATCTACGACGAGTAGGAAGGGCTTCCCATTCAAAGACCTGTCGACGGTTGCCTTCAAACCGGAGGTACTCATGGTTGAGGTGTGGGAGGGAAGGCTGCGGTCACCCAATTTCGTGCGCAGGCATTCGACCAGCGAAAGCAGCAGATCGTGGGGAGACTTCGATTGCGGTACGTAGAGCGCAAGAGGCTCGATTCGCGCGAATTCTTGTAGAAGGCGCGTCTTTCCGACGCCTTCGGGTCCGAAAACCAGCAGGTGTTTTCTCTCGTGTGCCCGGGATATCAGGCGTGCAAGCTCAGCCGTACGCTCGACAGCCTTTACGTACGTGTCGTTGAGTTCGACCCCCGTATTGGATCGTTCCATTGCAGATTGGCCTCGGAGCTCTAAGCCGCAGCGTTCTTCTCCCGATAGCGGTTGTGCGCAGCCTGAGGGATTTCAATCACGGCAGTGATCAGTTCGGGAGTGCCGTCGCCGATGGGAAGATCGAGGTAGCTGGTCATTATTGCCGCCTTGTGCTGATGTCTACGCGGGGAGCAGTAAAAAAAACTCCTACGCATCGTAGGAGTCATCAGCCGTCCGTTTCGGAGGGCGGTTGGAGGCGGATTCCTTCGCCTTGTTTGATCGTACATGGGAGAACGGCCCGGCTGCAAGCCAGTCCCCAACCGCATGCAAGCCATGTTGTGCTAAATTGGCAATGCCTCCAAAATAGGCGGCAGGCGATGGAATCCGCCAAAACTGTCTTCTGAAACGGAAGACTAATGACTCCTGGCATTGAGAAGGGAGTTCGTGATTCTCGCCATCCTGTCTGATCAGCACAAGCAAGTTCAGTGGAGTCGTCATCTTGATCTGTAGGATGGTGCGGCTTTGGCCTCCAACAAACAATTCTCAGGCCGTAGATCGAGGGTTCAATGGGAAACATGATTCATAGTGCTTTCAAGACAATTTTGGTCGGGGATGATGCTACTCCTGAGGCTGAGCGAGCGGTTGAAGTCGCAATCTCGCTGGCAGAAAGTCTGAGGGCCAAATTGATTGTGTTAGGGGTAGTGGGACCGCCAAGCCCCGAGTCTCAGGCGGAAGGTTATGGATTGGAGACGGTTACGCAGGCCCGCGAGAGATTGAAAGAAAGGCTACACCGGAAGATCCAGGCTAGCGCGCAATCTGGAATCGAAGTGATCACGGAGATCTTTGAAGGAAAACCTGACGAGGTGATCGTACAAAGAGTGGAACAGGATTCCGTAGATTTGGTTGTCGTAGGACGTCGAGATATTGCGCGAGTGAGGCATTGGCTGGAAAGTTCTACTTCAGAGAGCCTGGTCCGTCATTGCCCGGTCTCTGTGCTGGTTGTCCATGATGATCATGGATGAACATACTGTCCTACCCCAGGAAGAGAGCTATGCGCAGCTTCCCATCCCAGGCACTCTCTAGTTCACAGATTGCACGCCTGGTTCGAGCATTGGAATCCTTAACGGACGGCGACCTGGCTGTGGATGTGCTCATCGCCGCCGGGGAGCGGTCGATCTTACCCTTGGAGGAATTCCTGCTTCACGGTAAGGCCAGAACAATCGCAGTGCCACGCTGTCGGGCCGCTCGGGCTTTGGGAGGCTTGCGGGCACGCGGAACGTTACTATCGTATTTCGCGAAAGTCGATCTTCCAGCGGATCCGGTGGTCTTATTTGCTGAGGATGCGGTTCGCAGCGCGGTAGCCCGCGAATTACTGCGCTAGAGAGAGGACGAGGTTTTCTACACCCTTTTGAAGGCGGCAACGCGGCGGGCGACGCCTGGGCTCATCGAATCTCTCGGCGAATTCTGCCATTCTGAAGCTATCCCCGTGCTGTTCGAAACACTGGAAGGCGATCTTTGCCGGAACGCCGCATTTGCCGCCCTTTCTAAGACTCCCGAAGAGTCCCGGCACTACGCCATCCTTTCCCTTCGAGGCGAAACTACAGCAAATCTCGTTGGTGCTGCTGCCTCGCGACGCCGACGCGCCACAGCGGAACTATTTCGCAAACTCGGGCTTTCCCGCGGAGACTGGCAGGATGTGGCTCGATTACTGGAAGACGAGGACCCCACAGTGGTCATAGGCGCCGCGACAGTGGGCTTTCACGTGGCTCCTCAAGAGGAGTTCCCAGGCATTGTCAGCGCCCTTTTCCGGGTTGCCCACAAACTCAATTGGCTGCAGGAGGATGAAGTCGTTCATTTGCTTGATGAGCACACAGCGCTGGCCCAATCCCAGGCCAACCAGGTTCTGGCGGATCTGCTTGCACGTGGAGAGCAAGTAAATTGGTTGTCAGCCACCTGGCGAATATTAGGGCACCTTGGGCGGCTTGACGTGGACAAGCGAGGGGACAATGTTGCATAAATGCTGCTGTGTTCACGCCCACACTGCTCCACCTTCACATTCATTTGCGTGTGGAAAGCGAGCCTCATGAAGATAGCCATCATTTCGGATATTCACGGGAATCTCGCCGCTCTCGAAGCCTTTCCAGAGAAGAGCTTTGATCACCTCTGGTGCCTGGGAGATCTTGTGGACTACGGCCCGAGACCGCATCAGGTGATTCAGTGGATCAGGCATCATGCCACAGCTGTGGTCCGCGGAAACCATGACCAGGCAGTGGGGTTCGATGTCGATCCGCAATGCTCCCCCGCCTACAAACACCTCGCATCCGAGACCATGCAATACACGCGGTCGGTGTGTACGAAAGGCGATTTCGAGTTCTTGAGAAATCTGTCAGTTCAGAAAGAGGCTGTGATCGGGGCAAAGAGGTTCTACCTGGTCCATGCGGCTCCTACAGACCCATTGTTCGGTTATCGTCCGTACGCATCCCAACTCTGGGAGAGAGAGGTCCACTGGGTTAACGCAGACATCCTGCTCGTTGGCCATACCCACACACCTTTTATTCGCCAGGTCGGCGGCTGCACGATTGTGAATCCGGGCAGCCTGGGCCAGCCCAAGACAGGCCGCGCGCTCGCCTGCTACGCGACCTGGGAAGACGGTGAGATTTCGCTCAAAGAGTACGACTACCCATTGCAAAAAACGATTCGGCAGATTCGACGAATGCCGCTATCTAAGCAAGATATCGAGGAGTTGGCAGCCGTTCTCGAAACCGGCGGATTGTCAATTCCCGGGGCCAACCCTCCAGTCTCAGTTCGTGGCGAGCTTTCATTCAACTATCTGCGAGCAATCTTTCAAGACACAATCGAGAACATCAAGAGTTGCAGTTTCTGGTTGCGTGCCGTCTCGTGGCTTACGAAGAGCAGACCGTAGACTCTCTGTAAGCATCGTGACGCCGGCACTAAGGTCTTTTTCAAACTGAGTCATGCTTGACTGAAGGCGTTCGATATAGTCGTAGCGGATGCGGCCTGCATTCAGATCCAGGAATTGCCAAATTCGCTGCTGCATTTTGCCGAGAATAATCGGGCGCAAGAGGAAGCGAGGCAGTGCCAGAAAGAACGAATCGAGCGAATGAAAGACGCGCTCAACCCTGTAATAGAGATGGCTTTCCACGCGAAGCGGACAGTGAATGATCACCGGCTCTACCGGTATCTCAAAAAGGATTCCGGCGGCTTGTTGAAGACGGTCCAGGATCGCAATGGCCCGATTCACGAAACGAGCCGAGAGGACGTCAAGGAGTGACTGAACTGCTTCATCCTCCCGGATTCGCCAGCTTCGGAACACAGTCTCTATTTCTTGCATGAGAAAACTTTCGAGAAGGACGCCAAAGGCGCGGCCGGTTTCCTTAGGATGCTGCGATTGAAACAGTCTTAGATGTTGTCGCACGACCGGAACTGACTCTTGCACGTGCGCGGTCAGATCGCGCTCCACGCGGGCGAGGATATCGGCTGAATGCTGGCGCAGCATCACCCGCAGCTCATGCATTTCGGATTCCGTTTGCTCCAATAATTGGTCGATCGCACGCCCTTTGACGCGCAACTCATCAAGGCTCATGGATTGCGCTCGCACCCCAATCGTTGCGGCAAACTTGAGAGTACGAGCGATATGGAGAGCATCTAAGGCAATAGAACGGACCAGGACCCGGTCCTTCTCCTCCAGGAGAAAGGTTCTTAAACGCTCTTCGAAGATCTCTATTCCGCTCGATGCCGCTGTGGCGGGAGGCTTGCCCAGGCCTTCCATCGCTCTGCGAGCCGAAAGCCGGAAGATCTCCGGGGACTCGATCTGAAGCCGGCTCAACTCTTCCTCGAGAAAACGCGAGATGTGCGATACCTCGTCTGCAGAGACGGTGTCAACCTTGTTCAGGACGAAGAAAAGCTTGGGAACCTCTTCTTTGACATTTCGAATGAAGTGGGACTCGACCTCGGTAATCGGCGGGTCTACAGAAAGCACGACAATCCCGGCATCCACTTGTTCGAGATAGCCCTCGGTTGTGCGAGTGTTGTGGGCATGCGTCGAGCCGATGCCTGGGGTATCGATAATAATGATTCCACTCTCAAGGAAGGGCGAAGGGTAAGCCAGCTCGACAGACGCGACCTGCTTCTTGTTGCCTGGGTTACCGGATTCTGTAATGTAGTCGGCCAAGGTTCCGAGATCGACCTGCTCCCGGGCCCCTGTGGAGTAAAGGATAATGGCCTCCGGAGCCAAGCCATATTTGATTTCCGTGATGACGGCGGTCACGGGGAGAACCCCGGTTGGTAAGATCTCGGCTCCCATCAGTGCGTTGATAAAAGAGCTCTTCCCTCGCTTCATCTGGCCCAACACGGCAAGATGAAGTTGATTAGAAGCAAGTTTTCGTTCCAGGGAGAGGAGCTTCTCGTGCAGGCCATCGTTTCTTCTTCCGGAGTCTGAGATTCCCAGCAGGGCGCGCAACGCCCCCGCAATCGAATGGCGCTGCTCGGCGGAGTGTGGCGTATTTTGCTCAGTGGCAGTCATACGACGGCTCTTATCTGCTTTTAGCCGGCCGCTGGGGACTCTCTCGTCGATCGTGAATAACGAATCACTTCAACGGTCGAGCTGGCGATCAGACCGCCCGCAATCATTCGGTCGAGGTGCGGAATTAGTTTGCTAATCTGTTCCTCCTTGTCAATCACCGTTACCATGATGGGAGCATTTTTTGAGATGGAGAGGCTCCGAGCATGGTAGATGCGGGCGCTCGCTCCAAAACCTTCGAGGCCACGGTAGACGGTTGCGCCCGAGATTCCCAGATCGATGCATTTGGCCACGATGGCCTTATAGAGCGCCTCGCCCTCCCACTTATCAGCCTCGGTAAAGTGGATGCGCAACATTCTGGCTTGGAATTGCTCTTTCATGGCTCACCCCTGGTCTTCCTTCAACTCGACGGCGCGATGGGCATATTTAACGATGTCTACATCGGAAAGAACAACAAGCCCCTCGGATACCATTTCATCGACGATTGGTAAAAAGCTTTGCAACTTTTCCTCGGTATCTACGACGGAGAGCATCATCGAGCTGTCATGCGAAAGACGAAGCGGTTTGTCTTTGTGAACCCTGCGGTGGTCTCCGTAACCCAGGATGCCCCGATACACGGTAACACCTGCCAGATCATGACTCCGCATGGCGCGGACGAGTCCCTCGTAGAGCGGTTTATCTTTCCACTGATCGCTCTCGCCGATGTAGATACGCATCATCTTTGCCTTGCCTTCAATCCTGACATGCGCCGGCGGTGCAGCTTTCTTTGGTTTTGAGACCTGCGCGGGCTTGGCAATCGTTGTCTCCTGAATCTCGATCATTCCCGAGCCTGCCATTTCTTCCAGCTTTCCAAGCAACTCGTCAACCTTTTCCCGGGTCTCGATGAACTCGATTTTCAGCGGGAGATGGTCCGAGATGTCGACCAGGGAAGAAGTGTGGAGGTGATGGTCGGCTCCGAATCCGGCGACACCCTTCAACACTGTTGCCCCGGAGACTCCGCGAAAGAAGAGAAAGTCCAGGATGCTTAAATACCTCGACATGCCGTGGTGGGTCGAGCCCTCGCTTAGGTAGATGGAGACCTTGACAGCCTTGCCAGCGTTTAACATGGGTTTTCCTTTAGGTGTGAAGACCGCGCTGTGATGCGAGAAACTCCGCCGCATGTCCGAGCAAGCCCCAATTGGCTGTATCCGACCGGTATTCGTCACGGAGCTTTTCAAGATCCTCTGCGAGCTGTTTACGGTATCTCTCCATGACGGTGTGGATGGTTGAGGCAAGGACGGGAGGCGCGCCCTGTTTCAGCTTCGTGCCGTGAATCAGGCAAAGAGTGGCCTGGGACCGCAGCCATTGGGCGACGAGTTTATGGTTCAGGCAGGTGACAAACTCCCGAATGCGAAGATCTTCTTCCTTCCACAGCAACAAACAGATATCGCAAGGAAGATTCGGGGAAGCCCTCGGGTCTTCCTCGAGTAGAGTCAGGAAGAGTTCTGCTGCAAAGGGGGCGCGCTGCATGGCTGCCAGGCCCCAGGTATGAAAGTTACAGAGATGATGAATAGGCGTTTTCCCCGGCGACTGCAGGGCTGCAGCCTGAAAGTCCTTCAGGAAACGACAAAATGGACATCCGGATTCCCCCAGCACTTGGAGGATGGATGTGTAATTCATGATCTTATTTGCTCTCATGGCATGACTCCCGCAATCAGAACTCCGCACCAGACAGCGACAAGACCGGCAACAACACTTAACACAACATACAGGCCGGCAATCGAAAGGCTGCCTGTCTGCAAGGTCGAGAAAGTCTCCCACTCAAAAGTGGAGAACGTACTATATGCACCCACAAAACCCACGGGGATCAGGAACCTCCACGCTGGATTCAACCCTGTGCGGCGTCCTAGAAAAGCCAGAGAGAAGCCGATGATTACACAGGCCGTTATGTTGATCACGAATGTGCCGTAAGGGAATTTGGTTCCCATACGGCCTGCAATCGTTGTACCAACCCACTATCTAGCCAAAGATCCAAGCGAACCCCCGATGGCAATCCACAAATATTTCTGCAAATCCTATCTCTCCTTGTTCACGGACGAGTGTTCCGTAAGAGTGGCGTTGTTCGCCGGGCGCCAGTTCCGCAAGAGCTCTAAATCCATCTGGAGCTGGCCCGGATTCACTGCCGAATCTGACGTTCCACGAAAGCGATGGATCTGCATGCGATAGGCGTCGGCGTATGAATTTATCAGAAGTTCCAGCTTCCGCACAATCTGGTCGCTCCATTGGGACAATGCCATCCCATAGAGGTGCAGATCCTCTTTGAGCTCGAAACCGATACTTTGCCGCAGACCGGCTTTGGTCCGGGAACGCAGTATTTTATGACCCCAGAATCTCCAGGGCCCAGCATCGAAAGGTTTTGGCAATGTCGCCATTTCAAAGCGCGGCATCTCACGCAGAATCGCTTCAAAGTCATTCTGTGACGGGGCATCACCGCGCCCCAGCTCTTTTGCAATTTGTTGTAGCCGCTCGATGGCGTCCTTACCCACGTTGCGTAAAGTCCCCATCGCCGGTTGGATGGAATCGTTGACAACCTCGTGAATCCATTCGGAGAATTGCAAAGGTGACACCTGGTGTTGTGAGGTACTCCGCATAAGCGATGTTGCTTTATCCGTAACCGTTTCAAGGACAGCGTCTGGTGTCTCGCCGAAGGTACGGAATGCATGGTCAAGAACCGTATGTTGTTCTCCAACCTCCCCGGTCACCACGCGCAGGACCGATTCGATGTCTGAAACAATCGCTGGGGCCGGTGGCGCGCCTCTTTTCTCGCGGTGCAGGTTGCTATCAAGAGCAGCCATGATGGCATCTCGCATCGCCCCTATCTTTCTCGTTATGGAAGCCTCCCTGAGGAATCGAGCCTTCTCGAAGCGAGGGAGCAACTCCCGTTCAAAGAATTGATCAAGCAGGACCTGGTATTTGCTCAATGCGCTCACTGCGTGCACTGTGGCGGCAATGCCAAGCTCATGCTTAAGTTGCGCTTCTATATAAGAAATCGTGCGGTGGAGATCGCCATTCGCCAGCAAGTCAGATTTGCTCAATAGAACCAATGCTGGAATCCCGGCCTCGTATAGAAGCCGCAACGTGCCGATATCTTCTTCGTTGAGAGTGGCGCCGGCATCGATCAATAGGAGAGCAAGGTCGCAGGATGGAAGGTAAGCCAGGGTTTCTGCCGCACCGCGCTTCGCAAGGGAACCAAGTCCAGGAGTGTCGACGAGCAGGATGCCATCTTTCAATCGCGGAGAGGGAACCTCCATGACGGCGCGCACTATGTTCTTAAGATTTCCCGGATTTCCTTGCTCGGTGACCAGTCTCGCCAATTCTTCGACCGAGACTTGTGCAGAGCGGCCATCTCCATAGGCAACTGCAGCTTTGAGGGTCTTGCCGTAGCGCAATTTCGTCGGCACAGCGGTAATCGGATTTACTCCGACGGGCAAGATGTCGGTTCCTAGAAGGGCGTTGAGGAGCGAGGATTTCCCTGAACTCACGCGGCCAAAGAGTGCAACCTCAAAAGTATCTTCTTCCAGACGGGAGGCAAGAGCATCGATACGCAGGCGAAATTCGACCAGCCCATTTCGTGTCGCGACCTGTTCGAGAAGGCGGAGTAAGACTACATCAAATCCGGTCCGCTCCAGTTGCCGCAGCCGCTTATCCAGATCTCGATCCAACTCCTGCTTGAGGTACCGTTCCATCCCGGTGACCAGCGACCGAAGCTCATGGGCGACTCCATTGAGCTCACTGACGGCGTCGTCCGGGACAGGGCCGAACCCACGCATGTAATGCGGTTTGAGTTCCTCGATGGCGATATCGACGAAGGTGAGATTGGTGAGGACCGCTCGGGTAGCAGGAATCTCTGGCGGTGAAGGTTTCATTTGCTGCCACTTGAGCGAGTGGATCAACTGCGACCGCAGCCGCCTGATGTGATCCTCAATGAGCCGGATCTGCGCAGGATTAAGATCCACCAAGTAGCGGGGAAATGGCGAGGATGAACTTGCAGCGTGGAGGATATCCTCCATATCACTGAGCAGCTTGTCGATATACTGACAGGTAACTCTCAGCCTGGATTGTTGGTGCTCGTTGAGCTGTCCTGGATGCCGCTCCATCGTAATCTCTGAATTTGGTTCTGACATGACTCCTCCAAGTGATGAACAACTTTGAGGAGTCATTTGCTCGTGCGAGCGATTCCGGTGAACTCCAACACCGTAAAGTTGTGATTCATGCCTTTGCCGCTTCTTGCCTTTTTTCCCCTCCGGAAGCGTTCGCCCCACTAGACCTTCCCCATCGCTCATA
The DNA here is from genome assembly GCA_963830325.1 of uncultured Acidobacteriaceae bacterium. GTDB lineage: Bacteria > Acidobacteriota > Terriglobia > Terriglobales > Acidobacteriaceae > PALSA-350. The sequence goes on along the minus strand of CAWHMV010000010.1, from coordinate 820,285 downwards.
AACAGTGTTTCCTGCATAAAGTGCTTTGTTTCCAAGCTCACGTTCGATGGCAAGCAGACGGTTGTATTTGGCCACCCTCTCCCCCCGGCTTGCCGACCCGGTCTTGATCTGCCCGACACCAGTGGCAACCGCGAGATCCGCGATGGTCGTGTCATCGGTTTCGCCCGACCGGTGCGAGATGACGGCCCCATAACCGTTCTGTCTTGCGAGTTCAATGCATGCAAGGGTCTCCGTAAGAGTTCCGATCTGATTGAGCTTGATCAGAATTGCGTTGGCGATTCCATCGTCGATGCCCTGGCGGAAGATCTCGGGGTTGGTAACGAAGTTGTCGTCTCCTACCAGCTGGACTGTATTCCCCAATTGTTGTGTCAGTTTCTGCCAACCTTCCCGGTCCTCTTCGGCCATTCCGTCTTCGAGCGACCAGATTTCCGGATAGCGGAGTAGCCAGTCTTTCCACAGTGCGATCATCTCGTCGGATCCAAGACGTCTTTGATCGGATTTGCGGAAGACGTACGCCCCCGTTTCCCAGAATTCGCTCGCGGCCGGGTCGAGCATGACGGCAATATCTTTACCTGGCTTATATCCAGAGTTCAGAATCGCCTGCAAGATGAGGTCGAGGGCCTCTTCGTTGGAGTGAAGCTCAGGGGCGAAACCGCCTTCGTCGCCCACAGATGTGCTGTATCCGGCCTTCTGCAGCACGGCCTTTAAGGAGTGAAAGGTCTCTACGGCAGCGCGCAGTCCGTCGCGGAACGTTGGGGCCTCGACGGGAGCAATCATGAACTCCTGAAAATCGACGCTGTTGTCCGCGTGCCGGCCGCCATTCAGCACGTTCAGCATGGGGGTCGGTAAAAGGAAGGAATTGCCTCCACTCAGGTACGCGTATAACGGTAAGCCGCGGTCTTTGGCCGCAGCACAGGCAACGGATAAGGAAACCCCAAGAATTGCGTTGGCGCCCAAACGTGCCTTGTTCGGCGTTCCATCCAGATGGCAAAGCTTTCCGTCTAGCTCAGCTTGATTTTCGGCGTTCATTCCAACAACGCCCTTCTGAATCTCCCCCTCGACATATGCGCAAGCCTTGAGGACTCCCTTTCCTTGGTACCGCCTCTTGTCGCCATCGCGCAACTCGATTGCTTCGCGCGTGCCGGTGGATGCGCCGGAGGGAATCTTGGCGGTCGCGCTGACTCCGCTCGATAGAGTTGCGGTAACCGCCAGAGTCGGGTTACCACGGGAATCCAGGATTTCCATTGCTTCGAGCTTTTGGATTTCTGACATTTCTTAGGCTCTCCCGGCCATGAGGCCGCCTGTGGTGTTAAGCGCACCCTCGGGGCGCACAAAGGCACTCCATGCGCTCGTCACTTCACTTGAGTCTGTTTGGGAATCCTGGCGTGGACATGACTCCGCGACAGGATTCCCTGTCAGGAGTCATCATCCGCCCATCCGGAGTGCGATTCGTTTGGCTGGGCGGCAGTTAAGGGCGAACTCCTTCACCGCAACACACTCTTTGTATGATGCGAGATCCAGCTTTGTCAACTGCCGGTAGAAAAATGCCGATAGACCCCCGGATTCGCTTTCGCCGTCTATTTAGGGCTGGGAAGGGGCCCCCATCAAGGCTTTCCCTGGAAACGAAACGGATCAGATGCCGCTCTGGCCTTGACAAGTCAATGGTTCCGGCTTCAACATTCAAAGTCATACAATTCGCTTCGGTGATGAAGTCCACCTTTAACCGCCTTCCAGGCTGATGACTCCTACAACAGGAGGAGTCTTGTGATGAAAGAAAGCCTGGAACCGGTTACCCCGGCAACCCATATCTGTGTGCGTCCCGTCCGGGATCCCTCTTATTTCCCACATCATGGCAGGAGACTGCCGTGATCCTTGCAGATGTTCTCCTTCAGATCCTCCAGGTCTTATGCGTCTTGCTGCTGGCGCCGCTGCTGCAGGGCTTCATTCTGAAAGCAGAAGAACGCGTTCAGCGAAGCCGTGGACCAAGCATCTTTCAGCCGTACCGCGACCTCTGGAAGCTGTTTCACAAGCAATGCGTGATGCCGGAGTCCGCCTCCTGGATCTATCTCACTGCGCCCATCGTGGCTTTCACCGCGATGATGATTGTTCCCATCTTGATTCCGGTGTTAACCGACCGCCCGTTGCCGCAGTCCGACATGGGAGACATGTTAGGCGGCGGCATGATTCTGACGCTGGGGTCATTTGCCATCATCCTCGCCGGATTGGATAGCGGAAATGTATATGGGGGCATTGGCTCAAGCAGAGCCGTGATGTTGGCCATACTCGCTGAGCCCACCCTGATTCTGGTGCTGGTTGGTATTAGTCTGCTGGCTAAAGCGATGCTGCCGTTTGTGGTAAACCACCTCTTGTTGGGCAGTGCATCCGCCTACTGGAGTCCGGCACACTTATTCCTCATCCTGGCTTTTTTCGCCTTGCTTCTGGTGGAGACGGACCGCCTGCCCATCCATTCCAGCACACATCTCGAAATCTACATGATCGATGAAGCGCGGATTCTCGAATACTCGGGCCCATTACTGGCTTTGCTCAAATGGGCATCCATGATGAAGCAGTTCATCCTATACACGATCTTCTGCAATGTATTTCTGCTCCCTTGGGGAATGTCGCAGCTGGGCACAGCGCTTGGCCAGTTCGGCTCTGTCATTGCGCTGCTATTGAAATTCCTTTTTGTGGCGCTCGCTGTCATCGTCGTCGAAACAGTGCAGTCCCGTCTGCGGTTTTATCGATACCAGGAACCTCTGGCCGCGGGATTCTTATTTGCTGTACTTGCCATTGTCTCCAGCCAGTTGCTCTGAGGAAAGTTTTAGATGTTCCTGGCACACGTCAATTCGTTGCAGGCTTCGATCTTCAGCTCCCTGGCGGTCCTTAGCCTTTTGCTCACATTTGTGATGCTGGGATCGCATTGGTTGCGGAACTATGTCTACGCGTTTGCCGCGCAGTCATGGCTCATCGCCGCGCTCTCCGCGTCGGTAGGCTATTTCGCCGGCTATCCGGAACTCTACGTGATCGCAGTTCTCACCGCTCTTTTTCGAGGCCTGGTGCTGCCATATCTGCTGATGCGAATTATCGCGCGGCTGAACGTGAAGCGCGAATTGCATGCGGTACTTCAGCCGAGTTCCAGCCTTGTTATCGGGGCTTTCCTGGTGATGTTTGCATTCGTGATCGCTAACCATATGAACTGGCAGTCTTTGTTATCGGCGCATGTTGTGGTGCTCGCGCTCACCATCATGCTTTCGATGAAGTTTCTCGGCTTCCTCATGCTGGCTGTACGCGACGAGGCAGTTAGCCAGATCCTCGGCTTGTTGGTCCTGGAAAATGGCATCTTTCTCGGATCACAGATTCTGGTTCCAGGCATGCCCCTGCTGATTGAAATCGTGATCCTCTTCGATCTGCTCATCGTTGTCGCGTGTTTCGGAATGCTGGTTCGCTTTTTGGTGGTCCATGCTGGCACAACCAGTAGCCGTCAACTTAATAGGCTCGTTGGCTGAGGGTTCATGACCAAGGACTTGCTCATCATCCTGTTTGCCGCTCCAGTGACAGCCGCGGTGTTGTCGTTTACCATTCGGTCGCCAAGGCTCTCGGAATATGCAACAGTCATTGCCGCGATCATCGATCTGGCGGCAAGTATTCCCATTCTGCTGAGTGTTGTAAACGGCCCTATCGTGCTTGCGCACAGCTATGTCCAGGTAGACCTGTTGGGAGCATGGGTCATCCTCTGCATCTCCATCGTCTACACGCTCTCGTCGATCTATGCCGTTGGGTACATGCGTCTTCTCGATGAAGAAAGCCGATTGCCGTTATTGTACGGGTTGTTTTCCGGCTTTGCCTTCACCATGCTTGCGGCGTGCGTTGTCAACAATGTTGGCGTCTTCTGGATTGCGATCGAGCTGACAACCCTCATCAGCACATTCCTGGTGGGATTCGAACGGGAAGCCGAAAGTACAGAAGCAGCCTGGAAGTACATCGTTGTTGTTTCGGGTGGTATCAGCCTCGCTCTCCTGGGCACGGTGCTCTTCTACTGGGGGGGCACGTTTGTCCTGGGGCCAAGCTATGCGATGACCTGGGCGGCGCTGCATCGATCCGCGCCTTCCGTTTATCCGCCCCTCCTGCTGGTGTCGTTTTTGCTTGTTCTTGTCGGCTACGGGACCAAGGCAGGACTAGCGCCTATGCATACCTGGCTGCCCGATGCACATAGCGAATCACCCGCTCCGGTTTCTGCCATGCTCTCCGGGGCACTCTTGAATACCTCCATGTTGGGGATCGCGCGTTTTCTGGCGGTTGTGCGCGGAACGTCGATCAATCAATTTGCCCATTCCGCAGTCGTCGGCTTTGGAATCTTTTCCTTTGTCATCGCGGCGCTCTTCATCGTTCGGCAAACAGGCATCAAGCGCTTGATGGCCTATTCGAGCGTGGAACACATTGGCGTACAAGCCCTCGGTCTTGGATTCGGCGGTGTCCTGGGCGTTGCCGGCGCGCTTTACCACATGTTGAACCATTCCCTGAATAAGTCGCTCATGTTTTTCGGCGCAGGCAACGCGATGCGCGTCTACGGAACCAAGGAGATCTCCGGTATCCGGCACGTGCTGAAGACGTTTCCCGTGAGTGGGACGCTGTGGTTGTTAGGCGCACTGGGAATTGCGGGAGCACCGCCATTTGCGCTGTTTCTGAGCGAGTTCACCATTTTGCGCGCTGGGATCGGCGGTCGTTACCGGTGGGCTGCTGTCTTGTTTGTAGTGTTCCTGGTCATCGTTTTTATCGGCTTTCTTGCGCACTTTCGTGCCATGTACTTTGACGACGCGCCGGAAGAGCAACTCTCGAGGGCTTCGGGGCTGGTCTGGAGAACTCTCCCCATGTGGCTCGCCTTTCTCCCCTTACTTATCCTTGGCCTGTGGTGGCCGCATGCGTTGTGGAACATCTTCACCAGAATCTCGTATGACGTGTTGGGAGGCAGCCAATGAGGCCTGCAACAGAACAGACGCTTCGGCCGGGTGCAGTGCCGAAAGCATGCGAAGAGCTAATGGAAGCGGGCGCGCGTCTTCAGATGGCCTATGCCTGGTTTCCTGAACCGGGCGAACCTGCGGAAGTACTTTACCTGGCAAACAAGCGCGCTCAAGAACCCTTCGCTTTGCTGCGATGCCGCCTTGAGAGCCAGTCGCAGCCATTGGAGTCGATGGCGACGCGCATTCCCCTACTGGGCTGGTATGAACGGGAGATGACGGATCTCTGCGGCATCTCGTTTGCAGGGCATCCGGAGCCGCGCCGTCTGGTGTTGCATGAAGGCGCTCACCCCTCGTTTCCGCCCCTCGATCCCAGATATCCAAAGGATACGATCATTCCGTTTGACCCGGAACCGTGGGAGCTGCCGCCCATCGAAGGCAGCGATGTTCAGCTACTCCCCTTTGGCCCGGTACGCGGCGACGTGCTCGAGTCGGCACAGATTGTCTTCTATTACATTGGGGAAGCGATTCTCCATTGTCTTCCCCGGCTTTTCTTCAAGCACCGCGGCATGGAAAAACGATTCGAAGGGCTGTCTCCGCTCCTGGGTGTCCTGATCGCCGAACGCATCTCCGGAGTAGACAGCATCGCCCATGCGCTTGCCTTTTGCCAGGCAATCGAAGCAGCGAGCCAATGTGAGATTCCGCAACGCGCTCGATACTTGCGCACCATTCTCGCGGAGATGGAACGTCTCTACAACCACCTTCATTATCTTGGCCATCTCTGTCATACCACTACGCTCAAAGTGGGTGAGGCGCAAGGTAAGCTGTTGGCTGAGGAATGCAAGCAGTTGAATGGCATCTTTACCGGCAGCCGGTTTCTGCGCGGAGTGCTCAAGCCGGGTGGTCTACGGCGTGATCTCAATCTACAGGCCCTTCCCGCCAAACTGCGCGCTCTCGAACCCACCATCGCTACCTACATGCAAGCTCTTGAAGTAACAAATAGTCATCTCGACCGGCTGATTACGACCGGCCAACTTCCCCAGAAGACTGCCTTCGACCAGGGGGCGACCGGGCCGATTAAAAGAGCTTCCGGCATCGAGCGCGATTTGCGTTGCGACCATCCTTATGCTGCCTATAGCCAACTACCCATGAAGATTCCAGTTCGCACAGAAGGTGACGCTCATGCCCGCGTGCAGGTACGCATGGAAGAGATCCACAACAGCATCGACCTCCTCTTGACCGCACTGGAAAGGGCTCCGGAAGGGCCGGTTGACACGGAGGTTCCTTTGTCGCCAGGTGGCGAAGGCCTGGGATGGTGTGAAGGTGCACGCGGGTCGATCTACTACTGCGTGCATTTTGATCCCGTAGGGAGACTGGCACGGGTGAAAGTGAAATCCGCCTCATTCTCCAACTGGCGTGTCTTTCCCTTTACCGTCCACGACACCAACATGATGGATTATGCGATTAACGAGGCAAGCTTTGGACTGACCATGGCTGGTTGCGACCGCTAGTAGGAGAAAACACTATGCCGATCTGGACTCTATATGGTATCCGCCAGGGAATCGCCACCAATCCATGGCCTGAGGGCGGAAATGCCGACGTCCAGCCGGGAGTGCTTGGCCTGCCCCGTTTCCAGCCGGATCGGTGTCAGGAGAATTGCCGTGCCTGCGCCGAGGTTTGTCTTCCCGGAGCGATTGCGATTGAGACCGGACAGTCGGGCGAGAGGCTTACCCTCGACTACGGAAAATGCATTGCGTGTCAGCTCTGTACCGAATCCTGTCCTGCAGATGCTCTGATCAAATCGAAAGACTGGGCCTTTGGCGTACAACGACGCGAAGATCTGGTGTGGGTCGAAGCGCTGGCTTCGCAACCAGCTCAGGAGCTCAAAAAGGATATCCAGCGATGCTTCGGGCGCAGCCTCCATATCCGTCATGTGGATGCCGGTTCCTGCAACGGATGCGAGTCGGAACTACAGGCGCTGAACAATCCTTATTACAACCTTCATCGCCTGGGAATCTTCTTTACTCCATCGCCCAGATTTGCCGATCTGTTGCTCGTCACTGGAGCGGTTACGTATGCCATGCGCGAGGCCCTGCTCGAAACCTACAACTCCATGCCGGAACCGCGATGGGTGATGGCCATGGGCACATGCGCTGTTTCAGGCGGAGCCACTGGCGGCGGATACAGTTGCGGCCACGGCATCGACGGCATCCTCCCCGTGGATATTTACGTTCCTGGTTGTCCCCCCAATCCGGCAGCCATGATCCAGGCACTCCTCCTGCTGCTCAACCGCTCCAGGCAACTCGTTCAGGGAGGTCATTATGCAAAGTGACCTGCTGTTGGCGATGGCGCTTCTCTGGGGTATCTCGTTCGCAGCCGCTTTGCTTGGATCAAGTGGGAGGGTGGCGCGTATTGGGATTGTGCTCGGGTGTGCTGCGGGCATCGCCGGTTGCCTGATCAATTTCCATTATGCAATGCCTGTATTCTCACTCGGCTTCCGCCTCAGCGATACCCCAGTGCAGTTTCACCTGGACGCTGGCGGTTCGTGGCTGCTGTTCTTCGGACTTCTTACGGCGCTCTTCGCCGCCGGCCTAAGCACCACGGCCTCTGCCAAGCCGGCGAGGAGATACTGGCTGGCGGGGCTCTCGCTTACTCTGTTAGGCACGCTCGGAGTCTTCGGCTTGCAGGATGCCATGTCCTTCCTGGTTGCGTGGGAAGTCATGAGCTTAGGGGGCGCTGTCATGATCCTGGGCGAAGGAGTCTCTCGATCTCCCGGCGGCCCCATGCTCTTCATGCTGGCTCTGCTTGAAGTGGGGGCCGTCTCAGTTCTGCTAGCGCTTCTGTTGCTCGGAAGCCACGCCGGATCGTACGCATTTGCAGGTCTTACGAACCCACAAGCCTCATTGAACATAAGCACGCTGGTGATCGGCCTACTCCTGCTGTTCGGGTTCGGCGCCAAGTTGGGCGTGCTGCCGTTTTACGAATGGTTCCCCGCGGCTTATGGTTCGGGCAGCGGCGCCACCGGAGTCATCTTCTCCGGGATCGTTCTCAATGCCGCATTCTACTCATTGGCGCGAGCGGTATTGCAGTGGTTGCCCCATGCCGGCGTGTGGACGATGAGCGTCGCGATCATCATGATTATCGCTGGAGTTCTGAGCGCGATCCTGTCGATCCTCAATGCGTTTCAGGAGGAAGATTGGCGCCGGATGCTAAGTCTCTCCTCGGCTGAGAATGCCGGTGTGGCCGTGGCGGTGCTCGGTGTCTCTTTATTGTTTGTCGTCAGCGGATTGCCGGGGCCTGCGGCGTTGGCGTGGATCGTTTGTTTATTGCACTTGGCGGCCCACAGTCTGGCGAAGGGCACGCTTTTCCTCACTGCCGACGGCGTGTACTCAGTCAACGACAGCTATCTCATCCGCCAAACGGGGCTACTGCGCAACAGTCCGATCCTGTTTGGTGTGGGCGCGCTCTTTGCCGCGATGAGTCTTGCGGCATTGCCTCCGCAGTCGGGGTTTGTGAGCGAATGGTATGTCTTCCAGACTCTCTTTCAGGGAATGCAGGTGAATGTGGTCGCCGCGAAATTGACCATCGCGCTGGCTGCAGCGGGCTTGGCACTGGTCGTGGCCGTAGCCTTGGCCACGTTCGCTAAACTCTTCGGCATCGGCATGCTCGGAGACGGACATACCAACCCGACCCACCTCTCTTTCGGCCGCTGCTGCAGCGTCTTCATCCTGGGCATGTTTGTCCTGAGTTTGGCAGTGGGTATGCCATGGTGGGTACAGGTGCTTGGCGAAGCAACCCAGCTTCTTTTTGGGATCAATGCCGCAACGGCAATGAAGGATGGTTGGCTCCTGGTGCCGTTGAGCGGAAAGTTCGCTTTCATCTCGCCGACGAAACTGGTCATCGCGGCCCCGCTTCTGGCCTTGCTTCCCATGGCATTGTTTCTGTTTAGCCGGCGCGCATTCCCCGTGCGCCGTGTACCGGTGTGGTCTGGCGGAAGACGTGAGGATGCGCGGCGCATCGCTACGACCTCGCTGGCGTTCTCCAATGCTCTACGAACCTTCTATGGCTTCATCTACGGCCCTACTCACAATTTGGAGCGCGAGTATGACCACGGACCATACTTTGTGACACGCCTCATCTTCAATCAGGAAGTCGCTCCCATCTTCGGTCCGTACCTGTTTACGCCGTTGGCTCGTCTGGTGCGGGCCGCAGCGGACAAAGTAAGCATCTTGCAGTCCGGCTATCTGAGTTTCTATAACGGGCTAATCGGAATGCTTCTGGTGCTCATCCTGGGGTTAGCGTTGTTTTACAAGTGATAGCTCGTGTGGCGGCCTGAAGCGGCCACATCAGATCCGAAAATAAGGCGATACAAGTCCTCGCCATAGCTTGTAGGCAGCGGTTCGGCCGTGACCAGTTTAAACGTCCGCCGGCCATCGCCCAGTCTTTCCGCCCGAAGGAACAGAGCGGCATCCATCTTCAAGCGATAAAATCCTGCTGCCAAGTCAAACATGTGAGTGACGTAAAAAACCTTCACCTCCCTTTCCGTGAGGGCACGCACAATCTGTCTGGCAATCTCTGATCCCTCTCGTTCGTTTGTCGAAGCGAACGATTCGTTGCAGAGAACCATACTGTATGGGCGCAATTGATCGACGATTCCACTCATTCTCTTGAGTTCCTCGTCAAGTTTCCCGCTTCTCATGCTCGCGTCCTCTTCACGCTTGAAGTGCGTAAAGACACCGTCGCAGACATTTGCGCGGAAGGATTCCGCCGGCACGAACATGCCGCACTGCATCATCAGCTGCGCCAGGCCGATACTGCGCAGGAAGGTGGACTTGCCTCCGCGATTGGCGCCCGTGATCATCACCAGCGTTGTGTGGTCAGCGGCCACATCGTTGCCGACGACCCGGTCCTTCGTGTTCAAGCTTAGGCAGAGATCGTATAGGCCTTGAGTCGTGAGCATTGGCGGATTTGCCGGCAGGGGCTCAGGAAAGCAAAGTGGCTCGCGCTTCCGGGCCAGTTGGTCACGTAAGTTTAAGCATCCTATGTAAAACCCAAGTTCCAATCGCAACATGCGAAAGAAGTCCGAAATGTGGTCGGTCGACTGGGCGAGTGCCGTCGCTACACGGCTGATGCCCTGGTTCCTGAGGTCCGACAAAGCCCGGAACCCCGTCTCGTCACGTTCTTGGATTTCGTAGTAGTATCTGGCGCTGTCTCTGGAAGTCCACTGCGCCATCCAGTCCTGAACCCGGTCCATCCAGCTCTGCGCCTTGTACAGCGGCTTGCGAAGAATATAGTTGACGCCTTTATTGCCCTCGCCGAATTCAGCACTCATCAGCGTGCCGCCACGAAATGTAAGCTGCTCCAGATGGTTTTTTACCGTGCGCAGGTACTCGTCATTAAGCTCGGCGGCGAGCATAGCGAACAGCCGCGTGAAGCCTTCCGAGCGAAATCGTGGGCCACGCTCATCCACAGCATGCCGTAGCCGCTTGAGCGAGTCCACGAGGATCTTGAGCACATCGACCGACCGATGTAACGTGCTCTCCGGGTATTTATCAGAACTCCAACCCCAAACCTTCTTCTCACGCTCGATCGCTTCGACAGAAATAGCGTAGAATTCTCTGACAATCTCAGGCTGTTCCTGGCAATCAATAAGGATCTCCTGCCGATAAAGGATGGCCTCCGGCTCGTAAAGAGTCCCCAGTACAGCCTTTCCCGCCACATCTCTTAAGAACTCGTCGCCCTGTGCCATGGCAAGAAAAAGGGTATTCAACTCAAGATCTTGAGTTAGGTCCGCGCTATTTTTTATCTGGCCTTCGACCAGTGCAAAATCCCGATCGCGATACATGAGAAAAGCCTTCATGACGTCATGTGCCCCTTTTCCCCAGCGATGCGAGCCTCGATAGCATCATGCGTGAGCCGGTATTTCTGTGCCATTGCGATCGCGTAGGCAAGCCCATCTGCCGGCCGTCGAACAATTTTGAAGGTTCGCAATGCCGGATCCCTGGGGTCCACGCCGCTCACCATGCTAACTGTGCTTTGGTCGAACGATGCCAGCTCATCGAGGAAGGTGACGGACAGGCAGAGCAATTCTAACTCGACGACGCGTCGCATAATCAGCTTGCTGAGAAACAGCGCATCGTGCAGCGTTGTTGACAGGAAGCTTTCGTTCATAATGAGGATGCTGTTCGCTGTCGCGCTCTTGAGGATCTGGTAAATCCTACGCAGCTCGTCCTCAAGCTTGCCGCTCAGGGTGTGGATGTCTTCCTCTTTCTCAAAATGGGTAAAAAGCTTGTCGAAAATAAACAGGCGCGCATCCGTGCCGGCCACGGGACAGCCGATGCTGGCCAGGTAATGGAGCTGGCCGAAGGTGCGCGCGAACGTCGTTTTGCCGCCCTGGTTTGGTCCTGAGACCACGAGAATGCGCTCAGGGTCCCTCAAATAAAAGTCATTCGGCACCACGCATGACCGTTCACCCATGAGCTTGTTTGCCAGGGCGAGATCAAACACGCCATTTCCGTAAATCTCCTTGGATTGATTGGTGACCTCCGGATAGCAGAAGGGGAGTCCGGCCAACCTGAACCGATGCACGTACTCAAGACAAGCGATGTAAAACTGCACTTCACGATCGAATCTGGCGATCGTGCCGTTCAAGTAGTTCTTAAAGCGATCGCAGTACTCCTCCAGGAAGGAGAAGACATCGGAAAACAGCTGAGCGACCAGATCGAGGACGGCCGCTTCCACGTGATTCATGTCGGGAAGGGGATTGTACCGAAAGCGGTACTCTTTCGCTGTCCCCTGGCTAAACTTCTCGAAGGTCTGTAATACGTCTGCACCGTAGTCGAGTTCGCCAGCGTACTTGCAGACAGTGATGCGCTTGCCTATGATGTGAAGTGAATATCGGATTCCCGCTAAATCGGCTTTTCGCTTTTGTGTTTCGGCTATCAGCGCCCGAAAGTCGTCGGACTCGACTACCATTGCCAGATATCCTCGAAGAGCGCGAAAACCGCGCGACCCGACATTTGCGTGCATCAGTGCATTGCTTAGCTGCATGGCGGCGTTGCAATAAGTCTCAACGGCGTCGAGAAACCAGCTCTGCTTCTGGTATTTGTAATACGCCTTGCCCGCTTGCAACAGGTGCCGTCGCATCTCCCTCATTTCGTCGGCAAACGAACGAACATGGCCCGCAACTGCCTGGTCCTCAAGATCCCGCAGGATATCGTAGCGGTAACGAACGACTTCAACATCGCTCAATGGCGCATAGAAGAAAGGCTTCAGGTTGTATTCGTCTCGGCCGGCAGTGATAGAGTCAACGATCTGGTTAAGGTTCAGGTCGCCGAATATTTCAGGCACTTCCCGGTCGTCGACGCTCATCTCCGAGTGGTCGAATAGGATGCTACAAAAGGGCGCGGAGCTCTGTGTCGAACCCGGCGCCGCGGCGGACCCGGTCGAAATGGCTTGCGGACTCATCCTTCCGCGCAGACCGCTGCGTAGGAACTCGATTGCGGGGACTTGAGATCAGTCGAGAACCTCGGCCCCATTAATGAAATATGATTGGGAGCCAAATGGCTTAATCCACTGCGACCACGGAGGGGAAAGGTTTCAGATTTCGCAGTCTGAGCAGGCACGAGGCTCCTCCGAGTTCCAGTCTCGTAGGAGTCATCTTCCCCTCCGGAAAGGGGCGGTTAAGAGTGGACTCCAACACCCGCTCTGAACAAAGTATCCTCGTAGGGTCGATCGCCTGTCAATCGTGGCATGAGATGCGTACCTTTAGAATCGGATCACGCAGGTTAAGCCGACACAGCCGACCACGGAGGAAGCTCGATTTTGTACAACGTTTGTACAGTCGATTTGCCTTTCTGGCCTTTCTCGCCCTTTTCGCCGATCTTGAAATCAGCAACTTGTGTGTTATCAATTCCCTCCGCGGGTTCGACTCCCGCCGCCTCCACCAGACCAGCTGCCGGTAGATGATATCGACAATCTAAGTCGAGGTGGTTTCCAGTTTCAAATCCTTGAAGGTAGCTTCAAATCCCAGACCGCTCGGAGCAGCGCACATAATTCCCACCTCTACCGGTCGACTCGGCGGAAAATATCCCATACGAGCAGAAGTGAATTGAACGCCGTCGCCATGACATCAGTCTTCCTGAATCACCAGCGATCGCAGCAGACCGAGTACTTCGTCGGCTGAAGCTGAGGGATGCATCAAAGCTGTATCGAGGGCAACAGCAGCCATGCCGGCGGAGGTGGCCGCACCTGGAGGGGCAACATGAGCCATCGACCATTCAGGGAAATCTCTATGACCACCGGTTTGACTACTGAGCACCGTGACATCCCCATGTCGCGGATCGCGTTGTATCCTTTCGAAGATCTGCTCGATCGCGAGCCTCGGTCCTTCGAGTGCCTGCGCGAAATAGCCGGAATCGAAGAGTAAAGCGCCGGTCACGTTCTGCGCTTTATTGTTTCGCCGCGATGTCTGGAGAATTTGGTTTATCTCTGCGTCTCGTTTTGCAGTTTCGCCTTCAATCAGGTTCTTACTGCAGTAGAGGATTTTGTATACGTCACTGTTCAAGGATTGCTCCGATCTGACTCTTTCGGTGACACAGGTTGAAAGACGGGTACAAAGAGGGCTGCCAGTTCATCTGCAGGAACTGCTCTGGAGTAAAAGAAACCCTGCACTGAGCTGCCTGCTTCGGAACGGACACGGGTCAACTGCTCGGATGTCTCCACGCCTCCGGCCAGCGTTGCGATTCCGAGGCTGTCACCCAAGGCCGCGATGGCACGAACGATCGCACGGCTTTTAACATCACTCTGGGTGTCCGCCAGGAGGGATTGATCGATGTTGATCTTGTCGAATGGAAAGTTGACCAGCTGGCTCAGGGATACCAGCCCGGTACCAAAGCTATCCATTACAACTTTCACGCCCAGCGTTTTGAGCGTAGTGAGCGTTCGCAAAACATTAGAACTGTTTTTGAGGAGGATCTCTTCCGTGACCCCAATTTCCAACCTGTTTCCGGGTAGTTCAACGGCAAGCAAAGCACACTCCACGGAAGCGGCGAACTTGTCGGACTCGAACTGAAGAGGCGAGACACTGACCGCTACGGTCATGGAGCCGGGCCAGCGAGTGGCGTCTCGACAAGCACGCCTCAGAACCCACTCGCCGATTGGGAATGCCATACCTATCTCTTCAGCAAGGGGCATGAATTCGACCGGTAGCAACAGGCCGCGTTGCGGATGATGCCAGCGCAGCAATGCGATAAGGCCAAGGATAGAACCGTTTTCAGCATTCATTTGCGCCTGATAACGCAGCTCAAATTGTCGCAACACGAGTGCTTTTCTGAGGTCGAACTCCAGTGTCTGCCGATGTCGTGCTTTTTCGGCCATGGCTGGCTCAAAGAAATGGAAGACACCTCGACCCGCAGCTTTGGAGTAATAAAGAGCAAGATCCGCGCTCTTGAGTAGATCGCCGCGCGTCAGACCGTCACGGGGCGCGACGGCGATGCCTACGCTTGCGCCGACATTCATGATTTGGCCGTCAATCAGGTAGGTCCGCTGGATAAGATCGATGATCCGGGTGGCAAGAGCGGAAGCGAAGTTTTGATTGGACGGAGGCGTCAGCAGGATGGCAAACTCATCGCCCCCCATTCTCGCCAGCGTATCGGAGACCCGCAGCGCACTCTGTAGCCGCTCGCAAACGAGGCGTAGAAGCTCGTCGCCAGTGGCGTGGCCCAACGTATCGTTGATCACTTTGAACCGATCAAGGTCAAGGAAGAGTAGGGCCACACTCTCGACCTCGCCGGACCCGATGCCGAGCAGAGCTTCGTCGACCCTCCGCTCCATCAGAGAACGATTGCCGATACCGGTCAACGGATCTCGATAAGCTAGGGCCGGAGCATTACTGTGGACCTCCACCGGAGACATGTCATCGAAGGTGGCTATTCGCAACTGCTCGCTGATCGGGCACAGCGTTGCATGGATGATTCGCGCGTCAGCCGCAGTGGATAGCACCAGGGGGATCTCGATGACTTCCTGCGACTGGGCTGCCCGTCGTTCAAGCCACTGGGTAATTGCGGATGCGGTGGCCTGCTTCTCTCCGAATGCGAGGCGAAGGATTTCTTCGACCGATTGTCCGAGCAAAGATGCCTCGGATGGAAGCTGCAGCAATGCGGGCAGAGTGCTGCTTGCATGCACCACCCGGTGGGAGCGGTCAAAGACGAGGACTCCTTGGTTTCGCCCTTCCAGGGCAATGACGGTCGATCGCGGGGGGCTCAGGGGTAGAGGCTGCGCTGTTGCCATATTGCTTTCCCATTTACCAATTCTCCCAGGATGTGGGCTTTATACGACGCAGTATTCGGACCACACGCGTCCGTGGTCCTGTGCCCGCTTCATCGGCACATCGAGGAGAGAACGGTAGACATCCATCGGAATGACCAAGAGAGGCCGCCCTTCTGGAGAAACATCTCACCGGTTCATCGACCGATTGAAGCTTGCTAAGGAGACTGCCGATGTTTCTAGTCAAGGATCTCGAATGGGCCTGGTACCGCAAAGATGGACTTTTTATCTCTTGGCGAACTTGCGCTGAACACAGGGGGGTACGGCCGCTTATCGCAGATAGCCGCGGATATTGGGGCAGGGACAAAAGCCTGTAAAGTTTGGAGCGACGCATGATGGTTAGCACAAGCTATCCCTTGACCAACCTTGAAAGCCGGAAAAGCTTTGCGGCGCAGGTCGCATCGATTTACGCAGAGCAACCAAGCCCAGCCTTCGCCGTGCTAGTGATTGGTATGGATCGTTTCAAGACCATAAACGAGCTCTATGGCCATACCTTTGGGGACGAACTCCTTGAAGTGGGATCTGAGCGGCTGCGATCTGCCTTGCGCGAACAGGATGCGGTTCTACGTTTCCACGGAGACGAGTTCGTCGTTTTGCTTCGGCCGAGCCGGTCGGCGGAAGAAACTGGATTGGTCGCGGAGCGTCTCACGAATCTGCTGCAACGCCCCTATTTCATCGACGGTGTGGTTCTGAATAGCAGCGCAAGTATTGGTGTCGCCCAGGCCCCGCGGAGCAACACGGAATCTGAGATCCTGCTGCAACACGCCAGCACTGCACTTCGCGCCGCCAAGGCAGCTGGACCGGGTACGGTGTACTTTTTTGATGCAGCCATGGAAGAGCAGATCGCGATGCGCCATGCCCTGGTGAGCGATCTTCGTAAGGCGCTTCTGCTTCATCAGTTCGAGGTTCACTATCAGCCACAAATCGACATTCGGACGAGAGCGCTGATTGGATTCGAGGCGCTACTCCGATGGCGACATCCGAAGCTTGGCTTGATTTCCCCGGGGAACTTCATTCCGCTCGCAGAAGAGACGGGCATGATCGTCAAAATTGGGGAGTGGGTGCTGCGCACTGCGTGCAAGCAGGCGGCGAGCTGGCCGTCGAATCTCGTGGTTGCCGTGAATGCGTCGCCGCTCCAGTGCAAGAACGGTTTGTTTCTGGACTCTGTAAAGCGTGCTCTGACACTTGCTCATCTTCCGCCGAACAGGCTAGAGATTGAGATCACGGAGGGGTTGTTGCTCACGGACTCGCGATCTGTCTTATCGACCCTGGATGAGTTACACGCCGAAGGAGTACGACTCGCTATGGACGATTTCGGAACTGGCTACTCCTCCCTGGTGCAATTGGCTAAGCTACCCTTTGACACCATCAAGATAGATCGTTCCCTCATCGGTATCGCTGCGAAAAAACGCGCCATTGTCCGTTCGATCGTGGTGCTGGGTGAAGGCATCGGCATGTCTGTTTTGGCCGAGGGAATTGAGACCGAGGAAGAATTTGATGCGGTCCGTTCCGATGGATGCGCTCACGCGCAGGGTTACCTGTTCGGCAAGCCAATTCCAGCCACGGATATTCCCCGGGCCCTGGAATTGTTTTCGAGAGACTTAGTAGGACGGAAGTGAAGATTTGTGAGCGCTATGCGAGCCACACACACGTTGCTCCGCGCTCAGTTCGTGGACGCTCTTAAATCTACTTAGACCAAATCACCTGGCTGTATAGTCGTTTTACGTCCAAGTGGATTACTTCCGGGTTGTCCGTTATCCACCCGAAGCCAGTACCTGGCGGACCCCAAACAACAACACAGACAATCGGCAAGAATTCTAGTAATCATGAAATCTCCAACTACATCTACTATAGTATAGTAGATTCGAATCGGGAGTAGTAGAGCGACATGCGCCAACCGAAGTTAAGCAAACTCGAACTTCAAATTCTGGAGGCTCTCTGGGCAAATGGGAAAGCATCCATTCGCGAGATCCAGGAGTTCTTTCCGGAACCCCGGCCCGCTTACACAACCATCCAAACGACCGTGTACCGGCTGGAAGGAAAGAACGTAGTACGTCGTGTCCGTAAAATCAGCAATGCCCATATCTTTGAGCCGATCCTCGCGCGGGACGTGACCCGGCACCGCCTACTCGATGAGATTCTGAGCTTCTTTGGAGGGCAAGCGCAACCCATGATGGCGCAGTTAGCCGAAGCGGGAAAGCTTAGCCTGGACGACGTTCGTGAGTTGGAGAAAACCCTCAAAAAGATTGAGTTAGAACAAAAGCAGAAAGGACGGGCGAAATGATCGCTGAGCTAGCCAATCACATCTGGCAATCGACGGTCTTCGCGATTCTGGTGGGGCTGATCACTCTGGCTTTCCACCGAAACCGGGCTCAGGTCCGCTATTGGTTGTGGCTAAGCGCGTCGTTGAAATTCCTCCTCCCGTTCTCGTTATTAATGACCTTCGGCCATCGGCTGGAGTGGGCCTCGGGCAGCCACAGCATCGCGCCGGCGCCAGCCGTCAGGCTTGCAGTGGTGCAATTGACCCAGCCATTTCCAGAAACGCTGCCGCAGGCACCCTCCACGCGAGCCGTTCACGATTGGACCGCTATCGCCATCTTCGGCTTGTGGGCATGTGGATTCGCCTCGCTTACAGTGTTGCGTCTTCGAGGCTGGCAGCGTATTCGGGCGGCGGTGCGTTCCAGCAGACCGATCGATGTTTTGGGAACAATGCAGGTTCGCTCTTCGCCCGGCCTGCTTGAACCCGGAGTAGTGGGGCTGTTCCACCCGATCCTCCTCCTACCCGCCGGCATCGCGGAGCGTCTGCAGCCGCCTCAATTGAAGGCGGTGCTCGCCCACGAACTGTGCCATGCCCGACGACGTGACAATCTAACTTCCGCGGTCCACATGATCGTGGAGACAGTCTTTTGGTTTCATCCGCTGGCGTGGTGGATCGGCGCGCGGCTAGTTGAAGAGCGCGAGCGGGCCTGCGACGAAGCCGTGCTGAGCCTCGGTAGTGAGCCGCTCGATTACGCCGAAGGAATTCTCACTGTTTGCAAGAGCTACGTGGAATCGCCGTTGTCTTTGGTATCCGGAGTGACAGGGGCAAATCTAAAGAAGAGAATCCACGCTATCCTAACCGGACGCATTGCTGCCGACCTCAACTTTGCGAAAAAACTCGCCCTGGCAACGGCAGCGATAGCGGCTGTAGCGAGTCCCATCGCGGTCGGCATCATGGGCTCGCCCGGCATTTCGGCTCAAGCGCGGCCAGCAGCTCCCAGATTCGAAACGGCATCCATCAAATCGTGCGATTTCTTCCACAGAGTTAACCCGGAATTGCAGGTTTCCCGCGACATGGGTCGCGCCGAGTTCCAGGGGACGTTCGAGTCGCAATGCACAACTACTGAGCGTCTGATCCAGCAAGCCTATGGTCTCTCAAATGGCCATGTAAATCTGGGGTCGTCTGTTACGGTCGCCGGCGGCCCCCCCTGGGCCAGGTCTGATCTCTATGAGATTCACGCAAAAGCGAACGGGACTGAAAGCCAGGCAATGATGAATGGACCCCTGCTTCAAGCTCTCCTCGAAGACCGGTTTAAGCTAAAGGTCCACCATGATATTAGGAAGGTCCCGGTCTATGCGCTGACGGTGGCCGAGGGCGGCCTTAAACTTGAGCCGTTCCAAGGGAGTTGCACTCCCAGGGACTTTGACAAGCCACCGTCGAAAGCGGACTGCGGAACGGGTCGATCATGGGGTGACGAAATCGACATGAAGGCTGCGACACTGGCAGATCTTTGCGTTCCTTTATCCGTTTTTCTGGACCGGCACGTCGTGGACGAAACCGGGATTACGGGCAGGTTTAACATTACTTTGAAGCTGCCTCCGGAGGACCACGAGCTTCTGACCCTTCCTCGGTCACTGCCTGGATCAAGTGATCCTACGGCGCCCGCGCCCCCGCCTGTTCCCTTTAACGACGTAAAGATGGCGATGAAAACACTTGGGCTAAACCTTGAGCCAACCGACGGAACCAGCGAGTTCATCCTAATTGATCACATCGAGAAGCCCTCTAGAGACTAGGCCCTCAGCACAACATCCGACACTCACAGCAAATTCCAAGGAATCGGGGCAAGACTTGTGGTGTTAGTCGCAGAAACAAGCGTTATCGAGCAAGTGGTCTCAACTTGATCGTCGCTGCAGGAATGATCGACCGTCGCGCCGCAGAAGCGGTTGGTCTCAACCCCGAAACCGCCGCCTATACCAAAGCCAAGCCCCGCGTCCCGAAGCCCTGAACCGCGTTCCCGGCGCAACCGGCTTCGCCTTTGACGCCGTCCTGGACAGAGCCAACCCCAGGATCCCTATTCTCTTCTCGACTCACCAAAAAGTGGCGGGGGCTCGCTTCAATAATCCCATGCACCCGCGACCTGCAGGACTGCGGTGCCGCTCTCGTCACAGCCGCCACTGGAGACTGTGTAGTTCCCGCTCACCTCACCAGATCCACTCTGGTTCAGGGTTCCGAGAAAAGTGAGGATGCCCTTGCTGGTCTCAACTTCCAGGGCCACAGACATACCGAGCATGAAACTGCCGGAGGGAAATGTTCCTGGCTGGATGGTTCCGGCGCTGAAGCAGGGCGTGTCGAAAGTGGCAGTTCCGGTGATTGGAAAGCTGCCATCCGAGCTTGCGCTACCGCTCTGAGCGATTTTGCCCACTACGTTGAACGTCTTTTGCGCGGAATTGGTGAAGGTTCCGCTCAAGTTGTTACCGATATTCCAAACGTTGATACCGGTGAGCGTCCCCTGGTCGCCCGCGTCACATCCACCGTTGATTCTGTATGTCCCGTTGAAGGTGTAGCCGGAGAAAATCCCGGTGAAAGTGACGACTTGTCCGTCTATAGCAGCGGAGGTCAGAGATGTCCTATTCCCAGTCATCGTACTCGTCAAGCCCATGGTGGTTAATTGGTCGAAACAATTTGAACCGTCGACATGCAGCGCGCCGCTGACCGTAGCGCCGGCCTGGCCGATACTGCCCGCAAACGTAAGCGGAGGCTTTCCGGGGACAGTGGACGCCGTGGTGAATTGCCAATTGCCGAATGTGATCGGGGTGGGGGTTTGGGGTGCTGAGGAAGGTACCGGAGCCGAACCTTCTGGTGCTGGTGCTCCTCCACACCCGCAGAAGAGGACAGTGGCCGAGAGAGTAAGAATGATCTCCGAGCGCGTCATGGAATCTCCTCTCTCCGGATATAGTGTAAAAATGTCGCCCACCGTATCACGAAGGTTCCTCCTTCACCCGGCGGATCCTTCCTAGGCGGCGCTGGATAGGGACGCGCGGAGATAGTCGGACACATTGGTGGATCCGTCAAGCGGGAAAAGTGTACAAATTAGCGCGTTCCTCGACTTACCGTCGAATGCAGCGATTTGCCGTTCTCTGCCGCGGAGCGGAGGCTAAGATGCGGGGGTAACCCGGGGACGATCACCTCGTTTCGGAAGCAATGTGGTGATTGCCGATGCGCCGCTGAATGTCCTCCCGATATATGCGCACGCGGGAATGCAGGACGGAAAAGATAAGGGAGAGATAAGGGGACGGGACGGAAGTACCCCGAAGCAAATGCTCGATCGTGAGGCTGACTTACGACACTGGGGTGCTGAAGGGAAGCCCGGACGACACCAACGCCAGCATTTCCCATCAACTGAGACTGTCCTGTCTCTGGGCGGCAGTGAGGCGCTGTCGGGTTGCAGCTGGCTTTGTTCGCGTCGACCGAAATTCAGCTCTTATCGCGCACAGCGAGCATCGGAGATGCGAAGAGTTTGTCTTGATCTGGGAAAGTCCCGCTGACGCATTTTGGCGTTTTAGCGTGCAGAAAATCTCGGCTAGCATCGTTTGACGAGGATGGGGAATTGCCGAAGCGAAGTTCGGAATGGATGACCATGTCCGATTCATAGGGACCGACACAATCCAAACTGTCTGTCAGTGCAACGAAGACTCCCTGGAATATCAAGTTCAGCAAGGCTGATGAATGCGGCCAGCACCGTCTGGGTACCGGGAATGTACCTTGAACTGGTAGAACCGGCTGAGAGGAATGCGGCCCGCGACTGGTCTGCCATTGGCGGGAGTGAGCCGGATTGATCAGAAATGACTCTGCCGAACCTGCATCCTACTCGCAGAGGCATTCGGAATGCAGCCGAGATGTTCGACTTGCTGGTCTACAGAGGAACTTGCCAAGTGCGGACGTGACGCCTGCCCAAACCTGCTCTGTGCCGCCCACTCCAGGAGGCACGACGGTCGTTGTCCAGGTTGCTGGGAATCTGCTAGCGTGCTGCTGGCTCCGTGGCCGCTGGGCGACCCGAGACAGCGAGACTGATGCCAATGTCTGAAGAAGTGGAATGCTGAGATCAACCTTGCGGCCTTTGAATCGGTGGCCAGACGGGACTGGCACTTTGGGAAAACTGAGATCGCGAGGCATCGATCCACGCCTTTCGAGGGCGACCGGCCTTCCCCGAGGAACTTACTGAAAACCCGACTTTTCAGGCAGTCTGTCGGACCCACCGCAGACCCAGCCGCTAAAATGGACCCGGGGCCGCTAGGGCTGGGCCCTCCCGTGCACAGACCGGGATGGTGCCGGACGAGTCGGGCAAAGCGTTTGATTCGGGTTTAGCAACCCGGCAACGGGCGTCAGCCCCAACTTACCGGCCGGCCAGACATCTCCTCGAACCTTCTAGGGCAGCTATAGGATCATTGCCCGCACGCCGAGTCAGGATTTGCTATTCTCCGTAATTCGGGAGGGTTAAGGCTCTTTACACGGGGCGTCCAAACAATCAGCGGTTGCAGCACCGTCGCTGCCTCCCGCCAAGCTCTTTCATCGTTTTCGGAAGTTTCAGGTCCCGTGCCGGGATCAAGCGGTGCGGGTTCCACACGCTGCGGAAGACTGTGGGGCGCATCTGGTGATGCGGGGTGTGCAGTTGTCCTATGTGGCGAAGTTGCTCGGGCACAAGTCCATCCGGGTGACCGAACAGCATTACGGGCACTTGGTCGAAGATCACGTTGCGGGAACCCTTCGCGCATCCATACAGTCATTCTCGTAGAATCGTATGAGAGGTGTCACATGGCCGCATCTTCTAAAGATTTGACAGTCGCCCTAATAGTTGTTGGCATCGTGTTCTTTTATCGTCTCAATGCTCTGGCCGTTAGCATGACGCGGTACTACGAATCCCACACAAACAAGGATCGACGTTAATCTTCGCCTCGGTACGGCGGCGGACTTGTCGGTACCGACACGGATCAAAACGCGAACCGCCCAATGTTAGTTCGCCTGTTTTGTGCGACCGATCAACCGCTCGTTCGCCCAGGCCACCAACGCACTTGTAGTTTGTTCAACGCTGAGAGAAGTGTTGTCCAGAACATTCACGTTCCGGCGAGCGTCGCCGCCTCCACCAGACCAGCTGCCGGTAGATGAAATCGACAATCTAAGTCGCGGTGGTTTGCAGTTTCAAATCCTTGAAGGTAGCTTCAAATCCCGGACCGCTCGGAGCAGCGCACATAATTCCCACCTCTACCGGTCGACTCGGCGGAAAATATCCCTTACGAACAGAAGTGAATTGAACGCCGTTCGGCGAACAGAGCGTCTCAATTGAGTCTCTCATGCGAATAGCCCGCCACCAGACAGGTTCTGTTTCAGAAACATCCGGCATCGTCGACCCGTCGGAATAGTTGCGCGTGAAAACTACGCTCGCAAATCGCTTTCCATCGATGAACTCGGTACCGCATCTCATCCAGTTTTCGCTGTCCAGCCTGACCATTAGCCCCGCCTGATCGTATAGCGTTGCATACCTGCCATTGATGGAGGCTGTGAAGGTAAAGTCTCCCGGCGCAGAAAGGTAATAGAAGTGCCCGTTATCGGCGACGTAGCCATCGAATGTCTTTTGCCAGAAATCCGTCTTCGGACGGCTCCGAACCACGATCTGCTCTCCGGCAATCTTTGAAGAAGCGGGTTCGTTCATCCACGTCATGCGCGAAAACAAAATGTCTTGAGGTGATGGAGCAGCTTCCGCGGTGCCTGCCTGATCGAACAACACCACGCCTGCAGTCAGCACCAAGGACCCTTCGATGAATCTCCGCCTGTTCACCAAGATTCCGCCCTATCCTTTTGGGGATTTTTCGATCACTCAAACAACTCAGTACTGCTGAGAAAATAGCCCATCTTAGCACGGACTTTAGAGTGTCCTGGCTGAGCATCAGCGATATCATGATTTGAGACAAGATGGGGTTTGACTGGATGAGCGACCTGCTGCGAGAAGCGAATCAAGTGATCCGCAGACTATTCCGCAGCCCTGGGTTCACGCTTCTTGCTGTGCTTACCATGCCGGTAGGCATCGGCGCCAATACGGCAATGTTCAGCGTGATCGAGAAGGTTATCCTGCGCCCGCTGCCCTATCGTGACCCGGCGGGTATCGTCATGCTCTGGTCCGGAGTGCCGAAGAAGGACATTCAAAAGAACTGGACTTCTTATCCTGATATTCAGGACTGGCGGCGCGAGTCGCACAGTTTCAGACAAATTGCAGCGATCCTTCGGATCGATGCCGCCCGAATCGATACCGGGCAAGTGGAACGGATCAAGGTGGGGCGCGTCTCGTCCGAGTTTTTTCTCCGTGCTTGGCGTCGCTCCGCAGCTAGGCCGGAGCTGGACTGCGCTGGAAGAGGAACGCCGCGCACCGGTCGCCGTCGTCAGTTACGCATTTTGGCAAACGCATTTCGGCGGCGCCGGCGATGTGATCGGGAAGCCACTCGAGATCGACCACAAGCGCGCGATTGTTGTGGGCGTGATGCCCGCTGATTTCAGTTTTCCGACAGTGGACACCAGAGTTTGGATTCCATTGACATTCATTTCCCAGTGGCCGGCGTTTCTCACTGCCCGGCAAGCCGATGCATTCAACGCGGTGGCTCGTCTGCAAGCTGGAGTTACGCCACAACAAGCAGCGCAGGAAATGGCGTCCATTAGCGCCCGGCTGAACCAGCAGTATCCTCAGTTCGAGGCCGGCAAGTCCGTCAACGTTGTGCCTTTGACTGAGGAACTTATCGAACCGCGCATACGCGCCTCGCTCTGGATGTTGTTTGGCGCTGTCATTTTTGTTCTCTTCATTGCATGCACGAATGTTGCGAGCCTGATGCTGGCGCGTCAGAGCTTGCGGGAGAAAGAGAATGCCGTCCGCGTGGCCCTAGGCGCCAGCCGCACATGTCTTATCCGCCTGCAATTGATCGAGAGCCTGCTTCTCTCCCTTCTTGCCGCGTTGCCTGGCGTGGGTCTTGCCGCTGCGGCTATTCCCGTTGTGCGCGCCTTCGGGCCGAGAGACATCCGCGGTTTCGCGGACCTTCGCCTGAACCCCGAGGTTCTGGCGTTTTGCGCGCTTCTATCCGCTATCACGGGAGTGCTCTTCGGGCTGGGACCGGCATGGCTTAACGCGCGCCGTGACCCTCACGGCGCGTTAAAGGCCGGCGGCCGCACCATGACGGGCAGCCTTGCTCGCCGTCGTCTCGGCGCTGTCCTGATGGCGCTTCAATTGGCTCTCGCAATGGTGCTGGTGACGGGCGCAGGGTTGATGCTCCGCAGCTTTCTGCAGGCCCAGGACGTCGACCTCGGCTATCAACCGAAGGGGTTGCTGTTTCTGCACCTTGATGCCCCCACAGGTCAGGGCGGCGAACCGGCAGCGTTGTATGACCAGGCTTTGGCGCGTATCCGTGTGATACCGGGCGTCCAAAGCGCGGGCACCATCGATGCTTTGTTCAGCGATTACGTCCCCGATAACATTATCGATGTGGAAGGTCATACTCACCTTTCGACCGGAGACGACTCGGAGGCGAGCGGCTCGCATGTCGTTAGTGGGGGATATTTCGAAACCGCTGCTGTACCGCTGCTGCGCGGCCGGTTCTTTGCTTTCACAGATGGCCCCCATGCGCAGCCCGTCGCCATGATCAACCAGTCCATGGCCAAACGAATGTGGCCGGGTGAAAACCCGATTGGCCGGCGGTTCCGTTATGGAGTGCCGGGGGAAACGCCTTCGATGTGGCGAACCGTGGTTGGCGTGGTGGGGGATACGCTTCCTGATGGTCCAGAGAGCCGGGTCTATCCGCAATTCTTTTTGCCGCAGACTCAGGTTCCGTGGACTGCTTCGATGGATTTGGTGATTCGCGTAGTGGACAACCGGCTTCCCCTGGCAAGCAGCATCCGAGCAGCGATTCTTCGGTGAGCTCAGAGATTCCCCGGTTCGAAGTTACGACCGTCGAATCGGAGTTCGAAGCGTTGGGTAACCGCCGCCGCTTCCAGACCTGGCTGCTCAGCTCGTTTTCAGCGATTGCCCTGATTCTTGCGGCGATCGGCATCTACGGACTGATCTCATATTCCGTGTCCGAACGCACAGCCGAGATTGGTATCCGTATGGCTCTCGGGGCTCGTCCCGTGGACATCATGGGGATGATTCTGGGTCAGCTTTCGATATTAGCGGGAGCCGGACTACTGCTCGGACTGGCCGGCGCGCTGGCGCTTTCGCATGCTGCCTCCAGCTTGCTTTTCGGAGTCGCCTGGACAGACGGCCGAACGTTCGCACTGGCAACCTTGTTGTTGTTCATGGTTGCATTGACGGCGGGATACATTCCGGCCAAGCGCGCCACAAGGGTGGATCCAGTCATCGCCCTTTCTTCTGAATAGTTCGCTCGAGGGCCATCGGGCAAACCCTGGGGGAGACGGGGAAGACGCGCTGTGCCATGACTATTGGTCCCATGAGCCTGATCCCTCGCTATTAACATGATGCTTCCATTCACTCCTGAGAGCGCAAATGGCTGATTCCTCTAATCCTGCAACGAAGCAGGTCTACAATCGGTTTCTCTTGCTCGTCGCGGGACTGAGCGGACTGCTTTACGGTATTGACGTCGGCATCATTGGCGGAGCGCTGCCGTATCTCGAGGCGACATCGAAGCTGACGGGGGCCCAGCTTTCGATCATCGTTGCCGCCGTGCTTCTGGGAAGCATGTTCTCAACGCTATTTGCCGGAATGCTATCCGACCTTATCGGACGCAAACCGATGATGGTCATCGGGGGCACGGTTTTTGTGCTGAGCATCCCGGTGATTGCTCTTTCACAGAGCTACGGGGCGCTGTTTATGGGACGGCTGCTGCAGGGGATCAGCGGCGGATTCGTCGGCGTGGTGGTTCCACTTTACCTGGCGGAGTGCCTTCCGGCGAGCACTCGCGGAAAGGGCACGGGTGTTTTTCAGTGGCTGTTGACTCTGGGCATTGTGTTCGCCGCGGTGATTGGCATCTATTACAGTTACCGGGTGGCGGAGGTTGCGCGAGTCTCCTCAGCGGAGGTTGTATTTGCGGTGAAGAGCCAGGCGTGGCGGCGTATTTTCTGGATGTGCATGCCGGCCGGGGTTGTTTTTGCAGTGAGCAGCCTTTTTGTCGCGGAATCTCCGCGCTGGCTGTACCGACGCGGGAAGAGGAACCTGGCGCATGCAGCCTTGCTGCGCTCGCATAACGAAGAGCAGGCACAGATTGAGCTTCGGGAAATGGATCAGCTAGCGCTCTCGGGCGATCTTCGCGCCGCCACGGCGGCCGGATCGAACCAGTCGCTGCTAAACCGGCAATATGTCATTCCGTTTCTTCTGGCGTGCGTCATCCTCTTTTGCAGCACGGCCACCGGGGTTAACTCGATCATCGGATACAACACCGATATCCTGCTGCAGAGCGGGCTTTCCGACGTGCACGCACACTGGGGTTACGTGGTGTTCACGGTCGTGAATTTTCTGATGACGGTGGTCGGCCTGACACTGGTCGATCGCAAGGGACGCAAATTCCTGTTCGTGTTGGGCACTTCCGGAATCATTGTCTCGCTGCTGCTTGTCGCTGCGCTCTTTCTGCGGACGGAGGGACAGAGACATGACGTAGGCGAGACGTTGCAGCAGATGGTGACGCCGGGTCAAGGTCTGTCGCTCGAGTTCGACCAAGCCGAGGCTCGGCGACTGATTGCAAGCAACCACCTCACCAGCGATGGCCAAGTGTCTCTGTCAGTGATCTATTCGTACGGGGGGTTTACGGCCA
Source organism: uncultured Acidobacteriaceae bacterium (assembly GCA_963830325.1). Classification (GTDB taxonomy): domain Bacteria; phylum Acidobacteriota; class Terriglobia; order Terriglobales; family Acidobacteriaceae; genus PALSA-350. The sequence goes on along the minus strand of CAWHMV010000010.1, from coordinate 792,947 downwards.
CCACGAGCACCGTGCGGTCCGACGATACGGGCGCGGCGCCCATCCAGATTAACCGCGGGAATTGCGTCCCCTCGAACGGAGTCGAGGCATTCTTTCGCAATCCCTTTGTGAGCCTGGATGTGGCACGAACGGCGCCGCTGCGGATCGAACATGCTTACCTTGCTCCCGTACCGAGCGCAACCCATGGCTGGCTGGTGGCGGTGGGCCTGTACGGATTCATCGCGTTTTATGCATTGGGCCCGGGAGTGTGTGTCTGGCTGGCGCTCTCAGAGTTGATGCCGACCAGGATACGGTCGAATGGAATGAGTATCGCCCTGGTGATCAACCAGCTGGTTTCGACTACGCTGGCGGCCATCTTTCTCCCCGTGGTGGGAAAGTACGGATACTCGACCATGTTCTTTCTCTTTACTGGTTTCACGGTCATTTTTCTCCTGACCACGGCGTTCTTCCTTCCGGAGACTAAGGGTAAGACGCTGGAAGAGATTGAAGAACACTTTCGCGGTATGTGAGGTCTAGTAAAGCAGGAACGACCAGAGCATATCACCGGTTGCGCAGATAACATACTGATGACCATCTAACATGTAAGTCTGGAGCGCATTGGTAACCTCGCCGATGCGCGTGTTCCACAGAGGAACTCCGGTGCCTGCGTCATGGGCAACCAGGCTGCCGGAGCCGTCTCCAGCAAAGACGAGGCCACCCGCAGTTGCCAGTACACCGCCGCCACCGCCGCCGTGCGCTCCTTCATAGCGATGTCTCCATTTCGCTTTGCCCGTCTTGTAGTCGATCGCTGTCAGATAGTTTCCTCCGGAGCCTATGTGGGTCTCTTCTCTCCCGCCAAGTCCCATCGAGCCGCGAGGATCGGTGTCGGTGAGATAGAAGATCGAATAGGTGTTTTTTTCAGCGACATACAGAAGTCCGGTAGACGGGGAGAAGGCGGGCGGCTCCCAATTGACGGTGCCACCGGAGTCGGGCGAAACCAGGGAGCCGGGGACAGTGGCGTCTTTAGATGGATCGCGCATCGGTTCGCCGTTCGCACTGAAGCGATTGGCCCAGTTGGTCAGCAAGCCATACTTACTGCTCACCAGGTGTTCCCCAGTGACGCGATCGAGGGTGAAGTAATAGCCGTTTCGCGCTGCGGTGAGCACCATCTTTCGCATTTTGCCCTGGAACATGCCATCGAACAGCACCGGGACCTGCGCGGAATCATAGTCGTGCATGTCGTGAGGTGAGGTCTGGTAGTACCAGGCCATCTTACCGGTGTCTACGTTGATGGCGACCATTGAGCAGGTAAAGAGATTGTCCTGGTCGCCGCGGGTACCGGTAGTAAAGGCGGGAGTGGGGTTGCCGGTGCCAAAGATATAGAGGTTGGTCTGAGGATCGTAGGCTCCGGCCATCCAGGTTTGCGCGCCACCATGCCGAGCCGCGTCGAGACTGGCCCAGGTGTCAAGACCGGGGTCACCCTTCTGCATGGGAACGGTATAGTGCTTCCACTGCAGGTCGCCGGTTTCGGGGTCGAAGGATTGCAGAAAGCCTGGTGAGTCGATGTCATTGCCTACTCCCACGAGGACGTGGTTGCCGATAACAATCGGAGCTGGAGTGGCAAAGTAGCCCTGATCTACATCGGCAATGGTCTTATGCCAACGCTCTTTGCCCGTCTTAGCGTCCAGGGAGACGAGGTAATCGTCGGGCGTTTCCATGTAGAGGTAGTTATGCCACATCCCGAAACCGCGATTGCCGATATGAGTTCCGCCCTTGGTCTTCCAGTAGTAATGCCAGAGCTCATGTCCATCGCGGGCATCGATGGCCCAGCCATTATCCGGCATGGTGACGTACAAAACTCCGTCTACCTCCAGCGCCGACCCCTTGATGGAACCGCCGCGAATGATGATATTTCCCGGACCTTCGCCGCCGACGATCACGGGTGATTTTTGATCGCCACTTTCTTGCGGCTCCGCAGATGCTGAAGCAGGATTCTCTGCGCCCTGAGTCAATTGCGTCATCCACCCCAGAGTTAGATTTTTAACATTAGAACGATTGACCTGAGTCAGCAGGCTGTAACGCTTGCCGGTGTAGTCTCCGTTGTAAGTGGGCCAGGAGTCTTTGAGCGGCCGGAGCAAGTCTTGAGGCGTTACTCCTGCGCCCTGCCCGAGGGCCGCGACCGCGGAAAGCAGAAAGGGAAGGTGCAGGAGAATTTTCTTCGGGATCATTTCAGGGTCACCAGATATGCCGTCACGTCATGGATATCCTTATCGGTATAGACCGGGAGCAGATCCTTATGTGCCTGCAGCGGATCGCGAACAAGGACCTTGGGCAGATCACCGTTTCGCCGGAACGAGCGTGAGGTTCCGTCGGGCAGCTTCAAGGCAACAAGGAAGTCGTCGAGGTGAATCAACTGACCCTCTACAACTGCGCCGGAAGCAAGAGTGACCGTGACGGTGGCAACTGCTGCTTTGTTGGCCGCGCCGCGCACGGTACCGGCGAGCCACAGGTTCTGGAGTGCTTTCGGATTATTGACTCTGGAGGCGATGCCCTGCAGGTCACCCTGCGGAGAGTGACAGTTCTTACACTTCAGGTTGAAGTAGGCCTCGCCCTCGGCCGCATTGCCGGTCACGATGCTGAGAGGCTTCTGGGCTTCCGGGGGAACTCCCGCGACGCCGATGGTCGCAATCACGCTGCGGACATACGCTGCGACGGTTTTCGAATCGTCGATGCTCAGTTCTATCCGGGGCATGCCCATGGACTGGCGCGCGCCTTGAATAATGGGCACGATCAGTTCGCCATCCTGGTCGCTTAATGCCACCTGAGAGCGCAACAGATTGGGACCGCCCAGGTCCCCACCCCGCAAATCCTGCCCATGGCAACCCTGGCAGTTGATTCCGTAAAGTGTCTTACCACGCGCCACGACTGCCGGATCAATCGGCGGCCTTACGGCTCCGGGGACGAACCCTCCAGGAGGCCGCTGTGCGGGCACTTCTGCCGCAGGCTGCTGGGCCACGCCCAGCAAGACGAGGCTCATCAACATTCCCACGGAAGCAGCTATCAACTCAAACTTAGCTCGCATCGGACCTTGTCTACGAACGCTGGCTGTGGCGTACACCAATTCTTACACACCGGCCAACCTCGAGCAGTTGCTGTGAGCTGCCAAGAAGCGACGTGCGACGCCGGCGAATTCACTACTTATTAGAGTGGCGGAACCCAATCCGTCTCCGATTCCTTCCCCTGCCGTGGCGTTGCCTGAAATTGCAGATTCTCCCTTGACAGGCAACCGGGGTTGCCATAATCTCCACTCACTGAATCAATTCCCACGGGCCTTTGCATGCGTATTTGTCAAGTCCTGATTGAGCGGCCTGGCTGGTTTATTCTCTACGTATGCGAGCATCTCCCGCGTAAAAGAGCTGGGATTTCCGACGTGCTTCTTGTCTCTTGACGCTTGGCAATCCGCAGCATAAGGAGCCACGAGAGCAGGAATCTGCGCGCTTCTGTATCGCACAATCGACCGTGACCACCCGCCGAGATTACCTTCGCCTCACCGCATTAGCAGCCGCCGCAGGCTGCACACAGCGTCTTCCCGCCAAGGATGCACACGCTCCGGCGCTGTTTTACGGCGTCCAGATTGCGGGGGTGCGCGAGCAAGCGGAACGGGATCTGGCGCAGCTTCTGCATGATCTTCGGCAGATAGGCTTCACCGAGGTAGAGCTGCATGCGATTGTCTATCATCATCCCGCTGCGACGCTCCGCCAAATGGTCGAGGATGCCGGCCTTAGCGCACCCGCGGGGCATTTCTCGTTGCCTGATCTCGAAGCCAAGCTCGACTATGCACGGGACCTGGGTCTCAAGTACGTGGTCGCCATGCTGCGGCCAAGGCCGCAAACGCTTGAAGAGTACAGACTCGTCGCGGATCGACTCAATGACGCGGGCCGCAAAGCGGGCATCCATGGCATGACGTTCGCATTGCTCTTTCACAATCACGAGCTGCTTCCGCAACAAGGGAGTTCCGGATTCGCAGAACTCATGAAGCACACTGACCCTGCTCTGGTTGCGCTCGAGGTCGATATCTATTGGATCGCACAGGCGGGGCTGGACCCGGCAGCCTTCCTCCGGCAGCACAAGGATCGCGTGAAGCTGCTTCATCTCAAGGATCGCTTGCCCGGCTTTCCCACCAGCTATACGACCGATGCAGGCTCCGATCACTCGACTGAGTTGGGCAAAGGAACTGTTGCGTTGCCTGCGCTTCTGAGACAAGCCGGCAACCAAGGCATCCATCACGCTTTTTTGGACTACGACCAATCATCTGTGCCGATACTTGATAGCCTGAAAGAGAGCGTTACCTACCTCAAGACTTTGCAGGACTGACCATGGCGGCATTGAGTTCCGAGCGGCGAGATATCCGGCTTTCGCTGAAGGGGTGGGCCCTGAGGCTATTGGGGTGCATCTCAATCGCTCTGTCTCTGTCTCCGTGCGCCTCAGCCCAGGCCGGGAAAGCCGGCGCCGCGGAGACCCACACTACATGGCGCAGCTACGGAGGTTCGCCAGACGGCTCGCAGTATTCTGCGTTGCGCCAGATCGATCGTTCCAATGTGAAGAAGCTGCAGATAGCGTGGACTTACCGGACAGGAGATGACCGGAAGTATGCGTTCAACCCGCTGGTCATTGACGGAACGATGTATGTGCTGGCAAAGAACAACGCGATCGTGGCGTTGGATGCCGCGACAGGTAAGGAAATCTGGACGCACCCTACGGATCCGAACACCACGCTCATCACCAATCGCGGGATTGACTATTGGGAGAATGCCGATGGATCGGATCGGCGGCTGATTTTTGCAGTTCGCAACGAACTCCAGGAACTGGATGCCCGCACGGGGAAGTCAATCCGTCAGTTCGGCACCAATGGCATAGTAGACCTGCGGGCCGGACTCGGACGTGACCCCAAAAGCCTGACGTTGGTCCAGTCGTACAATCCGGGCCGTATCTTTGAGGACTTAGTTATTCTAGGCTCCGCCACGAATGAGGAATATAACTCTGGTCCGGGCGATATACGCGCCTATGATGTGCGCACGGGCCGCCTGGCGTGGAGCTTTCATACGGTTCCTCACGCGGGAGAACCTGGTTACGATACCTGGCCGAAAGACGCGTGGAAGTCGATTGGAGGCGCCAACGATTGGAGCGGCGTGGCTCTGGACGAAAAGCGCGGCATCGTCTACATCCCGACGGCGAGCCCCAAGTACAATTTCTACGGCGCCAATCGACCAGGAAAGAACTTGTATGGTGATTGCCTGCTGGCGCTGAATGCGCGGACGGGCAAGCTGATCTGGTATTACCAGATGGTTCACCATGACATATGGGACTACGACAACGACTCGACTCCCATGCTTACAGCAGTTCTGCACAATGGCAAGAAGGTCGATGTGGTGGCACAGGCGGGCAAGGTTGGATTTCTGTGGGTCTTCAACCGCGAGACGGGCGAGCCGCTGTGGCCGATCGAGGAGCGCCCCGTTCTCAAGTCGGACATGCCGGGAGAGGAAACGTGGCCGACCCAGCCCTTTCCTTCAAAGCCTCCCCCGTTTGCGCGCCAGTCCTTTACGGTGAAGGATTTGAGTCCATTTCTAGAGCCTGCAGAGCGCGATCAATTGGTGAGCGAGATGCGGACCGCGCACAACGAGGGTCTATTCACCCCGCCCGGCTTGGGCAACACGGTTGAGATGCCGGGAAACAACGGCGGGGCTAACTGGGGTGGAACCGCCGTGAATCCATCCAATGGCAACTTATACGTGGTCTCTAAAGATCTGCCCGCCATGCTCAAGCTCGAGTTAGCAAGTAATGCCGCACCCGGCGGCTCCCCGGAAGAGCACGGGAGGTCGATCTTTGGCGCGAACTGCAGCCTGTGCCACGGTACGAATCGGGAGGGGAACCCACCGGCGATTCCTTCCCTGGTGGATGTTGGGGCGAAGTTATCTGACGATCACATTGAGAGTATCGTGCAGCATGGGCAAGGGCCGATGCCATCGTTTTCCGGGTTATCGGCCGCAGATATCAGTTCCCTGTTAGCGTATCTCAAGCATCCGGAACTTGCGCCGGCGTCTGCTTCAGTTAAGACTGACACCGCAGCGGCACCGGTGGATCCGATCAGTGCGCACTACAGGAGCAGCTTTGGGTTCATGTTCGCGAGCAGTGGGTTACCAGTCATTGCACCCCCCTGGACTACTTTGACCGCGTATGACCTAAACACAGGAACCATTCGTTGGCAGATTCCCCTGGGCGTTGTTCCCGAACTGGCCGCCAAGGGGTTCACTGCTACCGGCTCACAGTTTCCCAAGGTAAGCCCGGTGGTCACTGCAGGAGGTTTGATCTTTACCGGGACGCGCGACCGCAAGGTGCGTGCGATTGACTCCGACACCGGCAAGGTGCTCTGGGAAGCGGAGGTGGATGCCGCGCTCGAGGGGATGCCGGCGATCTACGAGGTGCAAGGGCGCGAGTATGTTGTGTTCTGCGCGGCGGCCCAAGCTACGACCTACACGCATAGTGTTGCGGGGCATCCGGCGTCTCAAGCTCAGATTCCAGGCGCTTACGTTGCGTTCGCACTTCCCGACACGAAAACCACACGGCCTTGAGGGAATGGTCTGGGGCTCTGGGCCGAAGAAGCCCAGGGGCTTTCGAGTGTGTGTGAGAACTCAATCCCGGAGGGACGGCGGAGATTAGCATACCGACGGCCATACTCCGCTGCTGATCGTAAAAGTACCAGGCGCTGTGGCCGTCAGTGTTCAGCGGGACGGAGTCCTGGGTGGGATTTGAACCATCCCCGAATCGCCGAGACGGCTGAGAATTTACTCTCGCTCTACCGCGTCAGCAAGGCTCGGAGGGCCGACCGCCAAACGTCAGCCCAGCCCGGGAGGGCTGGGGTATCAATTCGCCATCGTATTATTGTGCAGTCAAGCAAGAAGGCTTGAATGCTGGAGCGGCTTCACGATGACTGTGCCCCTTCCTGGCTCGGACGAACTGGATTCTTTGGAGAAAAGCGCCTTGGAAGCATCTTCACCAACGACATCTCTTGTGGGAACCGCTATGGTGTTTCTGACATGCCGAGACTGAAACCGGCTTTCAGGCGGCAAGGAAAAAGCCGCTCCTGGGATCGGGCGACGGAAGAGAACGGACATCGGCCAGCGGGCCCAGGCATTTCGTCGTCGCGAACCTCAATCATCGAAGCGTTGCTCGAAAATGGATCGATGTCTCGCTCCGATCTGGCCAGTTCCCTCGGACTCAGCCGCTCTGCTCTGACGGTCCTGAGCCGGGGCCTGATTGAGCATGGCTTGATTCTCGAGTCCTCCGGCTCCTATGACAATCAACAGACCGGCCGCCCGTCTATTCTGCTCTCGCTGAATGCAGAGCATGGGTATTTCATCGGCGCGGGCCTTACCGAGGACCCGCCGATGATGGTTTTGACTGACTTTCACGGAAATTCCCTGGCCCAACATCGAATGCGGGATGCCGAGCAACCCCGGGCAGTCGCATCCGCGATCGAAGCTGGGATCAATGAGCTTATTCGGGTCCGAAAAATCTCGCGGCAAAAGGTGCTTGGCATCGGCGTTGCTCTTTCCGGCTATGTCGATCATGCCCGCGGGATATGTCTGCAGTCGAACGCGCTCGGCTGGCGCGATGTTCCGATCGCAGAAATTATCGAGCGAGTCACAAAACTTCCCACGTACGTCGACAACGACGCTCATGCCGTGGCTACCGGGCAGAAGCTTTTCGGCCATGCCCGCGAATCTAAAAACTTCAGCATCGTCATGTTGGGCAAAAAGATCGGCGAAGGCCACTACATCCATGGACGGCTTCACCGCGGGCACACGGGAGCGGCGGGAGAGATCGGACACTATACCGTCGTCCCTGGAGGCGCACGGTGCGGCTGCGGCAAACAGGGGTGCCTGGATATGTTCGCCACCAGTTCTGCCTTACTGCAAAAAGCAGCCGAAGCGGGGCTTAAGACAGAGACTGTGGGGCAGCTTGAATCAATTGCGGCCAAGGGAGACACGCGTGCCATCGAATTGCTTCGGCATGCGGGCACCATGCTGGGCGTAGTCGTAGCCAACTCCATCCAGATGAACAACCCGGAACTGGTTCTTATTGTTGACGTGGTGGGTTTTGGCAATGGGTTCTTCACCACCAGCACGCGGCAGGCAATCGAGAACAACATTCTGCCCCACCTGATCGCCAAGACTCGTCTTGAGTTGCATTCGGTAGACAAGGATTTCCTCGCTCGTAGCGCGAGTAGTGTCGCCGCACACCAGTTCCTGATCGATCGGACAAGCTATTAGCGAGGTCACGTTGTTCCCGTAAAAGACAGGTTGCGCGGGTGAAAATCCGCTTTAAACCAGAGATTCGGTATGCCGCTTCGCCGTCATCTGCCTGGCGGCAATCGCTGCCCCGATCACGCCGGCATCCACTCCGAAGTGCGCGGGCACGATGGTGACATCGGAAAATCCCCGGGCAAACTCGCGGGCGTAGTTCTGCACGTGGCCGTAGAAGTATTCGCCTACGGAGGCGACCCCGCCCCCAATGACGAAGATCTCAGGATCGAGCAACTTCTGCACATCGGCAATCGCCATCCCCAGATAGCGCATGGCGGTATGCACGATTTGCTCGGCTCTTCGATCACCGTCCTGAGCCAAACGGAAGACCTCCGCGGTGGAAGTTGGCTTGCGAAAAAGGAAAGTGGCATCGCGCTCGATGGCGGTCCCGCTGGCGACTGCCTCCAGCGCCCCGGCAACGCCACTGGGAGGGATGGGCCCATCGGGGACCCGGGTGACGTGACCAATCTCACCCGCGATGCCATGAAAGCCGCGCCATACCTTTCCATCGGTAATGATGCATCCGCCAATGCCAGTGGAAATGGTGATGAACATGGTCGAGGAGGCATACCGGGCGGCACCGAGAACGGCCTCGGCAAGACCGGCCGCGTTGGCGTCATTCTCGAGGGCGACCGGGCAAGCCAAACGCTCGCCCAGATAGTCGACAATGGGGACGTTGGTAAAGCCGAGAATGTTCGCAGCGAAGAGCACCTCGGTGCGCGCGCGATCGTGCATTCCGGGCACCCCGACCCCAACCTCGGTCACGCCGGGGTGCGATTTCTCCAGAATCTTGATCGTGTTCACGATCGAATCCAGGACACCACGCCAACCGTCTTGGGGCGTCGGAATCGTCGTTTTACTGAGAAACTGCTCCTCTTTCAATACACCGCATGCAATCTTGGTCGCACCGATGTCCACGCCGATCGTGGCCCTCATACGTCTCCTTGGAACCAATGCTTTCCAGTAAAACCGGCACTCCAGGGCGCAAACGAACCGGTTATACAAGCGCGTTTCCCAATGTTCGATATCAGACACTGCAAGTTCGATTTGCGTCACCGACCGCTCGGGTTAAGTGATCCCATCGCAGCCTGGGCACCACACAGCAATACTCATCCCTTCGCTCTTCCGCTCAGGAGCAAGAAAGAGAGATTGAAGAGAACTCAGGTTGGGCACACGGCGAATCACTTGCCCGCGACGCGCTTCGCCTAAACAGACCCCGAACGCAGGGTTAAACGCCAATAACGAACCGGTATAATTCAGTTTCTGAAGTATAGTCATCTTTGCCCGAGAAGTCATGCAAAGATTGAGGGGACCCGGAAAAGGGTAGAGATCGGGAGAGCGAATGCGGTTTGCCTTTGGGGGCATCCATATCGAATGCAGCACCTATAGCCGGATCCGGACCCTCACTGAGGACTTCACTGTACTTTCCGGTGAGAAATTATCCTCCGCTTCACACTTTGCCTTTCTCGGCACTTACCCTCATCCCTTCCAGCCCACGTTTTATGCCAGCGCGGTTCCCGGGGGTCCGGTGGAGCGGGCCACCTATGACGCGTTCAAGGCCGAGTTTATACACTCATTGAAGGAACTGCTTCCGCTCGACGGACTCTACCTGCCGATGCACGGCGCGATGTATGTTGAGGGCATGCAGGACGCGGAGGGCGACTGGATTTCAGCCGCGCGCGAGGTGGTGGGCGCGGAATGCCTGATAAGCGCGAGCTACGATCTGCACGGAAACCTGAGCCGCCGCATTATCGACAACATAGATATGCTCTCGGCCTACCGGACTGCGCCGCATATCGATGTCCAGGAGACTATGCAGCGGGCGTGCGCGATGTTGTTGGACTGCGCGACCCGGCGGATTCGGCCCACCCTGGTCTGGGCCCCGGTCCCTGTGCTCCTTCCTGGCGAGAGAACCAGCACCGAGGACCAACCCGCGAAAGATCTCTACGCACAACTGCCGCTGAGAAACGCAACCCTCGGAGTATTGGACGCTTCCCTGCTGGTGGGCTACGTGTGGGCGGATGAGCCTCGTGCCACGGCAAGCGTTGTGCTGACCGGAACCGACCGGCCGGTACTGGAGAAGCAAGCGGTGCAACTGGCCCAGGGTTACTGGGATGCTCGTGAGGACTTTCAGTTTGGGGTTCCCGTGGGCAGCATTGCGGAACTTCTGGACCAGTCACAAGCGAGCGCGACCCAGCCCGTGATTCTGGCCGATTCCGGAGATAATCCCACCGGCGGAGGAGTAGGAGACAGAGCCGAAGTGCTGGAAGGTCTGTTGAGCCGGAATTTTGCGAATGCTCTGGTTGCCGGAATCGCAGATCTCCCCGCCACGGAGAGTTGCTACCAGCACGCGCCAGGCAGCAGGCTTACGTTGCGCATCGGCGCGTCGCTCGATCCCGCGGGGAGCCGCCCGGTTGAGGTGGAGGCGGAGGTACTGTTCCTATTGCCTACCAACGATCCGCGACAGCGTCAGGCGGTGGTGAAGATAAAGGAAGTGACGGTTGTGCTCACGGCAGTTCGCCGTCCCTTTCATAACATCAGCGACTTCACTCGCCTGCAACTGCACATTCCCGGGTTTAAACTCCTGGTGGTTAAATCGGGGTATTTGTCGCCGGAGCTTGCCCCGCTTGCCAATCCCAACTTGATGGCTCTCTCCGACGGATCGATTCTTCAGGATTTGGACAAGCTCCCTAAAAACCAGCTTCGGCCGCCGACGTTTCCTTTCGACCGCTCGTTCAGCTGGCAGCCTTCCACCATAGTCTCCGCCCGATCGCCGCGGGAGACATGATGAAGCGTCCCATCCTGGAGGTTTCGATAGAAGGAGTGGATGGCTTGCTGGTGGCACAGGACAACGGCGCCGATCGGGTCGAGCTCTGCGCGAGTGTGCTTGAGGGCGGGATTACGCCGAGCATGGGAGTCGTGCTCGAAGGTCTGCGGCGGGCACGGGTTCCGGTCTTCGTCATCGTGCGTCCGCGAGGTGGCGATTTCCTCTATTCCGAAGTGGAGTTCGCCAGCATGCGCGAGGACGTGATTGCACTGAAGGAACTCGGCGTCCCAGGGATAGTGAGCGGATGCCTTACGGCCTCGGGCGAAGTGGATGAAGAGCGGACGGCAGAGTTGCTGCGGCTGGCGAGACCGATGAGCTTCACTTTTCATCGTGCTTTCGATATGGTGCGGGACCCAGCCCAGGCGCTCGAAGTGTTGATCAGCCTGGGCGTGGACCGGCTGCTGACCAGCGGACAACGGGCCACGGCAATGGAGGGCCTGGAGAATCTCAAACGGTTTAGCCAGTTGGCCAACGGACGCATTATCGTTATGCCTTGCGGTTCCCTGCGTGCTGCCAATATCGGGCAGGTGTGTCGAGAAACCGGGCTCTGGGAGTTGCACTTTGCCGCCCATAAGACGGAACCTAGCCGAATGACCCATCGCAATCCTCACGTAGCGATGGGAGGGACCGCTCAGGATCATGAATATCTAAGAACCGTAACCGACCCATTGACGGTCCGGACCACGGTGGAGGCAGCGCGCATGAATCCCTCAACTAAGGCTGGGTTGCGAGTCGGCATTCTGGGCGCCGGCGCGATGGGTAAGCAGCATCTTGATTCGTGGCGCAAACTGGGCGCTGAGATCGCCGGTGTGTACGCCCGCGATTTGGACCGCGGCCGTGCGGCCGCCGCAGCTTATGGCTGTCCGGTCTACGACTCAGTCGACGAATTGTTAAGCAAGGTAGAGATTGCGGACAATTGCCTGCCGACCTTTCTCCATCCGGCGACGCTCAAGCAGGCGGCCCAGGCAGGGCGCCACATCGTCTGCGAGAAGCCCCTTGCACTGGGCTACAACGAGGGAGAAGCGATCTTCCGCGATTGTGATGCGGCGAAGGTACGCATCTTTCTCGCCATGGTGGTGCGCTTCTTCCCGGTGTATCGGGCAGTTTGGGAAAAGGTACGCAAGGGCGAACTGGGGCAGGTGAAAGAGATCACGCTCAAGCGTGTGGTTTCACCTCCTCCTCCGAAGGACTCCTGGTTTCTGGACGATCGTCTCTCCGGCGGGGTGCTCTGCGATCTGATGATTCATGATATTGACTATGCCATGTGGCTCGCCGGCGAGGTGACAACCGTGACTGCCAGACGCGAAGGCGAAGGGCAATCGCAGTATGGCTACATCACCCTGGAACACGCTGGAGGCGCCATCAGCAAGATTGAAGGCGGGTGGGTCGCTTCGCCGGCCGGACTGCGGACCACCATCGACATAGCCGGCTCGGGTGATAGGTTGCAAATCGTTCCCGGCGGCCCGGTGCCGTTTGCCGATCTTTCGAACGAAGATCCTTATGTTGCGCAGCTGCGGCATTTCCAGGAATCGCTGGCCAGCGGGGCGCCTTTTCTAGTCACGCGGGAGGAAGTGCTCCATGTGATGCGGGTGGTAACCGCCGCACGTGAATCCGCGGAATCCGGACGGGCGGTGGTCCTGAAACCGATGCAAGTGTAGGACAGAGCTGTCCAAATTAAAGAACGCAGCCGCGGATAGCGATGACTTCGCCCTATATGTCTCGAAAGGCGTACCTCAGCGGCTTCGAAAGAGGGTGTGTGAGAATTCCGTTCTCATCCAAGGATAAGAGCCCGTTCTCTCGAAGTCACCGGGCTTGTGCTTTGTATCAGGGCACGACTTTAGTCGGGCCGCAAAAGATTGAGAATACGTTGTGCTTTAGCCCCTGAGGTACTTGTGTCCTGAGGCAATCGCCCTAAACGAAGGGCACGGCTTCTTTAGCTCCTGAGGTACGGCTCGATCAAACCGCCACAGCGCTGTGAACGAAAAGTGTTACCCACTTGCCCGGTACCTTCTGTTACCTATTTGCCCGGTCCGTACCTTGTATCAGGGCACGACTTTAGTCGGGCCGTAAAGGATTGAGAATACGTTGGGCTTTAGCCCCTGAGGTACTTGTGTCCTGAGGCAATCACGCTAAACAAAGGGCACGGCTTCATAGGCCGCGAAAAAGTCATTTCCGAGGACGGGAAAGGTAGGTACGGGCTTTAGAGGGCGTGTGAGAACCCGATTTCACGAGTTTAGTCCCGTAGGGGCGGCTGAACTTAGCCCAGGACGCTAGTCCTGGGTTGGATTTGAAAGGACGACCAGTCCCGTAGGGACGGCTGAAAATAGGCCATTTACAGCACGGCTGAACCCCGTGCCCTTCGTTCGACGGTCAGTGAAGGCTTCATGTGCTAGACGACAACGCATCACGCGCCGAAAGAAGCTTGCAACCTTTGCCCAACCTTGTGGAATGTTCGTCTTCAGCCGGCGGGTGGTGCGTGGCTGTCACCAGCGCGATTCTGCTGTGTGGCGTGGTGGGATGCGGGCCTGCTCCTCCCCCGGAAAGCCGCATCACGATCATGCAGCTGGAAGCGCCGCTCACCATGGATCCGGCTGACCACACGGCAAGCTTGACGACGGACGTTCTGGATCCAATGTACGAAGGCCTGGTGCGGTTCGATCAGGACCTCAATGTTGTGCCCAGCCTGGCCACGAAGTGGAGCGTAGACTCCTCGGGAACCAAATGGACAATCGAGTTACGCAAAGGCGTACGCTTTCACGACGGCACCCCATTCGATGCGCAAGCGGTCGTGGATTCGTTCAACCGGCTGCTTGATCCTGATCGCGGCCTGGCAGCAGCCAGCAGAGTGCGCGCTATCGTCAAGCGGGTAACCGCAAACGGGCCAAACACAGTAGTGTTCACGCTCGCTAGCTCTTATGCCTCCTTTCCCAGGGTGCTGGCCGTGACTCCGATTGTCAGCTCGCCGGCGGAGAAACAGGGCAAGCTCGCGCGCCAGGCCGTAGGTACCGGGCCTTACAGGTTCGTGGAGTGGAAGACCGGCGAATACGTCCTGGAAGAGCGAAACGAGCAATACTGGGGACCTCTTCCGACAGTTAAGCAACTGAAGTGGATCTGGACCAGTGAGCCGGTTCTGATGAATATGTCTGTGCTGGCGGGTGCAGCCGATATCGTCAACCCATTGCCGCCTATCTTTGCTGAAGCCCTTTCGCGCAATCGCAAGGTCAAGACCATCGTGGGAGAAGAAGCCAGAGTGTTCTGGGTGGCGCTCAACACCAAGAGCAAGCCGCTGGACGACATCCGGGTTCGGCAGGCTTTGAATTATGCAACCGACCGCGAAGCCCTGGTCAGGACACAATTACGCGGCTTCGGGACTCCGGCAAATTCGCCTTTGGCCCCTGCCGATTTCGCCTACGATCCGCGGACACGCGGATACCCCTACGATCCGGAGCGAGCCAAGGCGCTGCTGGCAAAGGCGGGCTATGGCAATGGTTTCGCGCTCAAGATTGCCGTTCAGGAGGCCGACGCTCAGTTGGTGGAAGCCTTACAGGGGATGTGGGCGAAGATCCATGTGGATCTAAAAATCGATCAGATGGAGAACGGGGTTTTCTCGCAAGCGATTTTCGGCTCTCCCCCGCAGAAGGCGCAGCAGGGTATTGATTGCGTGTTTGCTTCGTGGGCCTCGGACAACACCGATCCTGACTACCAGTTGAACCCGCTTTATCGCAGCAGCGAATGGTCTCCGGCGGGTGCCAACCTGGGCTTCTACGCCAACCCGCACCTCGACGTTTTGCTGGAAAGCGCGGCGGCTGAGCTCAATGTAGAGAAGCGCAGAGCGCTTTATCGCGAGGCACAACAAACGATCTCAGACGATGCCCCGCATGTACTGCTCTACTACGCACGGGACATCGCCGCGGAACATCTCGGGCCGGTTCCCATTCCCGTCCGCCTGTTACCGGGTGGCCGCGTCGAGTTCGACGCATCTGCGCCTGCGCGTCCATAGGACCTGTGGATGACATCAAATCCGGGTAATGCACGAGTTTTCTGGTAGTCGCCACTCTGTTGCGGTTGTTTCTAGAGTTGCTGTCGACCGAGTGCCCGCCTGTTTCTCTTCACCAGCTCGGGGTGGACGTTGCTACCCTGTGGTTACGTCATGGGTGTCCATGGAGCATTGGTTGCGGGGATCCCAGGTCTCAAAAGCGAGACCTGGGGCACCCTTCGCGTTTTTCCGACACGTCGGGCCCTGATACAAGATCTGCCGAGGAATTGCCCGCGTGAGAAATTACTGGCTACGAAAGATTCTGGCTCTGCCCCTGATCCTGCTGGTCGCTTCGTTTCTCATCTTTTGGGCGGTTCGGCTGCTCCCAGGAGACCCCGCACGACTTATGGCGGGCATGCAGGCCGACCAAAAGGTAGTGAATGCTGCGCGCACCCGGCTTGGCCTGGATAAGCCTTTCGCTGTGCAATACGAGATATTCCTCCACCATGCGTTGCACGGCGATTTGGGAATTTCTATCCGTTCTCACAAGCCGGTGGCCGAGGAAATCGCCGAACGTTTTCCTTACACACTGGCTCTCGCCACAGTGAGTTACTTGCTCGCAGTGGGCGTGGGCATCACGGCAGGGATTCTGGCGGCGATCTACAGCGGGCGCAAACTCGATCACCTGGTCATGGTCGCGGCGATCTCCGGGGCTTCGATTGCGAACTTCTGGTTGGCGCTGATGGCCATGAATCTGTTCGCGGTCAAACTCGCCTGGGTGCCTCTGCTGGGGGCGAACAGTTGGAAGAGCTACATCCTGCCCGCGGTTACCTTAGCCCTGCTGCCGGGAGCCGTGATCGCCAGAATGTGCCGGGGAAGCATGCTCGACATCATTCACCAGGACTACATCCGGACAGCCCGAGCCAAAGGGCTCAGCACCACCAGAGTCTACGTACAACATGCTTTGAGGAATGCGCTGATCCCAATCGTCACCATCGTTGGGATGAATTTCGCTTCCCTGCTGGGGGGCGCCGTCATCACCGAAACAGTATTTAATTGGCCGGGTCTTGGCCGGCTGATGGTCGACGCCGTTCGCTATCGCGATTACGCGACGATCCAGGGTATTACGCTGCTCACGGTCACGCTGGTGATTGCCGTCAACTTCGCTGTGGATGTGTTTATTGGCATGATCGATCCGAGAATTCGTTTTGATTGAATTCGCTTGACTGAACGGAGCCTTCGCTTTGAGTGAATATGCCCTACGTTCGAGTCTTTCCCGATATCAGGCATGGAGGGCCAACATCCCCTCTCTGCTGCAATACCGGAACCTCGTGCTGGGCGCATCCATCGTGCTGGTTCTGCTCCTGACCGGGCTGCTGGCTCCCCTGCTTGCGCCGTATGATCCTTACGCACAGAACCTCTCGATTACATTTCACCCGCCAAGCTTTACCCATCTATTTGGCACCGATGAGTATGGCCGCGATATGTTCTCTCGTGTTCTCTACGGAGCGCGTCTTTCGCAGCTCGAAATTATCGTCAGTGTCGGCATGGCTCTGGCCATCGGAGTGCCGCTGGGTATGGTCTCCGGCTACATGGGTGGTCTTACCGACCAAGTGATCTTATGGTTCATCGATCTGCTCTACGCATTCCCCGGGATCGTGTTGGCGATCCTCATCGTTGCCATTCTTGGGCCGGGTCTTTTCGATAGCCTGGTGGCCATCTCCATTTTTGCGATTCCGGTCTATACCAGGCTTGCGCGCAATTTGACCCTCTCCCTGAAGCGGATGGAGTACATTGAGGCAGCCCGCGCCCTGGGAGCGGGTCCGTGGCGCATCCTCTACCATCACATTCTGAGAAATGCGGCGGTTCCGATTTTGGTCCAGGCCACGCTGACCGCAGGCGATGTTGTGTTGACGGCGTCCGGGCTGAGCTTTCTCGGTCTCGGTGCTCAGCCTCCGCTGGCCGAGTGGGGAGCCATGATGGCCCAGGGCCGCAACTTTCTCGGGGTGGCTACCTATCTCACGTTCTATCCGGGGGCTGCGATCACGGTAACAGCCCTGGGCTTGAACCTGCTGGGGGATGGCTTGCGCGATCGCCTCGATCCCCGCTTTCATCCACGTTGATTCCAAGTCGCTGCGCAGGACTTGTAAAATACGTCGGTTCAAGCGACTGGACCTCCGGTTTATCAGAGAACAACTTCGCCAGTGATGTCTTCGCGCCTTTCGCGGCTGAGCCATCGATTGCCGTATCTGGTGGACGGAGCGGAAAACAAAGTGTTTGCCTGCACCGTTTCCAGGTGCGACTATCTGAGGAACCATTATGGACCGTCGAAGATTCTTGCAGACCGCCGCCGCAGTGACTGTGATGTCTACGGTGCGCGCCGAGGCTGGAACCCGCTTGCCCATCGAGATGGCAGTTGAGTACAACATGCTGCCGACGGAGATATCAATCCTGGAGCGGTTCCAACTGGCCAAGGATTGCGGTTTCGCACGGATCGAGTGCCCCACCACCCGCGACCAGGGGGACGCGGAACAGATGAAGGCAGCGGCAGAGAAGGTCGGGCTGCCGATCCATTCGGTCATGAACATGGACCATTGGGCTTATCCTTTCTCTTCGGCCGATCCGGCGGTGGTGGAAAAGAGCCTGGACGGTGCGCGGGTCTCGATTCGCAACGCGCATTTGTGGGGAGCTTCCACGGTGCTTCTGGTGCCTGCCGTGGTGAATCCGCTGACCACATACAAAGAGGCTTGGGAGCGGTCGCAGGTGGCGATTCGCAAGCTGATTCCCTTGGCAGAGGAGCTGAATGTGACGCTCGCGCTCGAGGAAGTGTGGAACAAGTTTCTGCTAAGCCCGCTGGAGTTTGCCCGCTACATCGACGAGTACAATTCGCCGCACATCCGCGCGTATTTTGATGTGGGCAATGTAGTGCTGTACGGCTACCCACAGGATTGGATTCGGACCCTGGGGAAGCGCATCGTCAAGCTACATATCAAGGACTTCTCGTTCAAGCACCAGCCGGGCACAGACAACTCGATCGCGGCCTGGGTATCCCTGGGCGAAGGCGACATCGATTGGACAGCAGTGTATGAGGCGCTTCGCGACATTGGCTACCAAGGTACGGCAACCCTGGAGTTGGATGCAGGAGACGGACCCTATCTGAAAGAGATGCGCCGGCGGTTTGGGCTGATACTCTCCGGGGAGATGCCTAAGAAGGCTTAAGCGGGTGTGTGAGAACTGGATTTAAACTCAGTCCCGTAGGGACGGCTGAACTTAGCCCAGGACGCTAGTCCTGGGTACCTCATGAAACTTGCTTGAGCCCCGCAGGGGCGGCTGAAGGGTGTCCATGATTGCGTCGCGGCCAATTTTCAGCCGTCCCTGCGGGACTGGTCGTCCTTTCAAATCCAACCCAGGACTAGCGTCCTGGGCTAAGTTCAGCCGTCCCTGCGGGACTGAGTTTGGAAATCGAGTTCTCACACACTCTCTTAAGGACCGGCACGAAACCCGGGGTCGATGAACTATGGTCGCTATATGAGATTCCCACGTACTTGTGCCCTGGTGTTGGCCGGCTTTGCTCCCTTGTTTGCCTTGGGGCAGGCGCCGGTTTCGCAGGTACCCGACGGGCCTAACCGCGAAACGGTGCAACGCATCTGCTCCTCGTGTCATTCCGTCCAGATGTTTTTGGGACGGGGCATGACACGGGAACAGTGGAGCGGCGTGGTGTCGAATATGATCGGCCGGGGGGCGAAGATCTCAGACGAAGAGTTCGACCAGGTGGTCGAATATCTGGCAAAAACTTTGCCGCCCGGCAAGCAAGGCGGTGGAGGATCCGCAACTGCCAAGGCCCCGGCGCGCAAAGAGAGCCTGATCGATCAGGTAGGCGCAGACGATAAGCAGGTCGTCGACGAAGATGCAGCGGCACGCGGTAAGACGGTGTACATCGCGCATTGCATCACCTGTCATGGAACACGGGCACGCGGAGGCGAGCGCGGCGCCGACCTGGTGCGGTCCGTGGTGGTTCTTCATGACCGGTACGGAAGCACGATCGGACCTTATCTCGCGCAGGGCCATCCAACGGGAAAACCGGTCGTGCTGACGCAAGACCAGATTGTGGACTTGTCTCATTTTCTACACCAGCAGGTCGGCGACACTTTGCGGACCGGCCCGTATAACAACGTGCTGAACATCCTGGTGGGCGACGCCCAGGCAGGCAAGACCTTCTTCTACGGGGCAGGAGGATGCAGCCACTGCCATTCAACCACCGGGGACCTGGCACACATTGGCAGCAAATATGATCCTCCCAGTTTGCAGTTGAAGGTAGTGTTTCCGCAGAACCGCGCAGCCGCCCGCACCGGGCCTTCAACCCCCCGTAAACCGCTGACGGTTACAGTGACCACTGCATCCGGCGAAAGCGTAACCGGCGTACCGACAGAGCTGGACGATTTCAATGTGGCCCTGATCGACGGGTCGGGCCAGTACCACAGCTTCGTTCGCGGGCCCGGAGTCAAAGTGGAAAAGCATGATCCCTACGCCGCGCACGTGGCGCTTCTCGACCAATACACCGACAAAGACATACATGACGTGGTGGCCTACCTGGTGACCGTGCAATGAAGTTTCCTGCCGCAATTTTCCTGGCTCTATTTGCACTGGCGCCCTTGTCGGCCTTGAGCCTTGGTCCGGAGCCAAGCCCGAATCCCGGACTAGACCCTTCGCTGTTGTCGCGTCCGCCGGTGGATGGATGGCCGACGTACAACGGAGATTACTCCGGCCGGCGTTTTAGTACGCTGACCAAGATCAACGATCAGAATGTGAAGGCGCTGAGCCTGGCGTGGATGTATCAGCTGCCGAGGAATAGCGCTGCTCCAGGGGGGCGCCTGGCGGGCACGCCGCTGGTGGTAAACGGGCTGATGTATATCACGTCGCCGGATAAGGTATGGGCCCTGGACGCACGGACGGGGCGGGAACTGTGGGCGTATACCTGGACCTCAAAAGGCGGCATTCACCTCGGGAACCGGGGGGTCGCCATTTCCGGAAACTCGCTCTACTTTGAGACGCCGGATTGCAACCTGGTTTCTCTGAATCTGGCCGATGGCAAATTTCGCTGGAGTCAGCCGATTTGCGATCTGGACCAGATGTATTACGCCTCAGTAGCGCCGCTGGTGGTTAAGAACCACATCATTACCGGAGTGAGCGGGGACGATCTGGACCGGCCCGGTTTTCTCGAGGCGCACGATCCAGAGACGGGCGCACTGCAGTGGCGTTGGTCGGTGGTGCCAAAGCCCGGGGAACCAGGTTCGGAAACGTGGCCGAATGCCGAGGCGATGGCGCACGGCGGCGGCATGACGTGGATATCGCCGACCTACGATGCGGATTTGAACTTGCTGTATGTGGGCACTGGGAATCCGCAACCGGTGATGGCGGCCAAAACGCGCGAGGGCGCGAATCTGTTCACGGAATCCATCGTGGCGCTGAATGCGGATAGTGGCAAAATGGCGTGGTATTTTCAGCCTTCTCCACACGACACGCACGACTGGGATGCAGTGGAAACTCCGGTGCTGTTTGACGGCGACATCGACGGCAAACAGCGCAAGCTGTTGGCTCAGGCGAGCCGCAATGGTTGGTTTTTTGTGCTGGACCGCGAAACGGGAAAGAATTACGTCAGCGCGCCCTTTATAAAGACCAATTGGACCAAAGGCCTGGATGCCAAGGGAGAACCGATTCCAGATCCCGCGAAGGAGCCGCAGATTGCCGGGACGCTTGTTTCGCCAGATGCGAATGGCGGAGTCAATTGGCCTCCGCCGACATACAGCCCAGCGACTGGATTGTTTTATGTCAACGCGACCCGCTCGTTTGCCATTTACTACATTTTTGACGACAGCAACAGGCCTGAAGGCTGGGGTGGTCATGATCTGGGCACATGGGACGAATCGATGCTGGAGGCGCTGGACTACCGCACGGGAAAGATCAAGTGGAGCCACAAATGGGAGACGCCGGGAGTGGAAGGCGGGCTACTGAGCACCGCGGGCAACCTGGTGTTTGCCGGCGATCCCAGCAACAACCTGGTGGCTCTAAATGCCACGACCGGTGAGCCGCTTTGGCATGCAAACCTTGGCAGTCCTGTATCGAATGGGGCCATTACTTACGAACTCGACGGACACCAGTACTTGGTGGTGGGCGCGGGCGACAGGTTGTACACATTTGTTATGAACTAGCGGCTCGGATAGTTCCTAACGTATTGTGCTTGGCCGACCACCGGCTTAAAACACAAGTTTGCCTTTCAAGCCATCCGACACGGAAGTGTCCGCTGGAATTTTTGTTGCTCCGGCGTAGAGATGCCGGAGTTTCGGCAGGCTCTCCACGACCTTAAAGCAGGCCGGAGTCACAGCGGTACCATAGAGATCCAGAGACTCCAGTTGATCCAGGCCACCCAAGGTCGAAACAGTAGCATCCGTGATTTTGGTTTCGGTTAAGCGCAAAACACGCGCGCGTTTCATCGCGGCCAACAAAGGAGCTGAGCGGTCAGTAATCGCAGTGCGGGAAAAGTCGGCGGTCACAATTTGAGCACTGAGGGGTTTTAGAGCAGCCAGATCATCGTCTCCAAACCTGGGTCCCAAAGCAGACGCGTCCAACGCCAGATAGGCCGAGCCTCGGGACTCGTAGTCCAGAAGGCCCGGGAAGCGTTGTTTCAGTTGGCTCACCTCTTGCGCGAGTGGAGCGCGCGATTGCGTAACCGCGGCTGGATCGATCTCCGGGACGGTCACCTCAGCAACCACCGGGACTTCGTTCACAGGCGCGTCCTTGATCTCATTGGCAGGGAGGGTGGACGAAGCTCCGGCGGCGATCCATAGTTCCAGCAGCTTGATTTCATTCGCGGCCAACGGACGCTTCCCCTGGGGAGGCATGGCATCATCGTCGGAAGGCGAGAGCGTAACACGGCGAAGAAGCTCGCTGGCTTTCGTGTTCCCTGCTTTGATTGGGGGGCCGTGCTTCCCTCCCCGCATGAGTGCTTCATAAGTGTCCAGCCGCAGGCGGTTTTTTTGCTTATCCGGACCGTGGCAGGAGTCGCAGTGCGCAATGAAGATGGGCTCCACATGCGCGCCGTAGAAATAAGCAGGATTCGATCGGGGTAGAGCTGTGGGGTCAGACGAGAGTCCAATCAATTTTCGCAGCGCGGCCGGCATGTATTCGGTCAGGTGATTTTCACCTTGCGATAGCTGGCCGCCGCGATATCCCGTCCATGACACAAGCCCAACCGTGACCAGCAAGGCTAACGGGTAAGCGAGCCGCGGACCGTGGAAGTATCCTCGCAACATCCAGCAGAGCCAGCAGGCGGCTGCAACCGATACTCCTCCCCACATGTGCTGGGTAACCAACCGTCCTGAGTATCCGCCGCTCCGTGCCAGGCACCATCCCAGGGTGGCTGCCGCCAGGCTGCTCAACATAGCCAGCGGCCATAGGAAATCGACGGAGGAGCGCAGGTAGGAGAAGCGGGGATTTCTTCCGGCCCATTCCAATACTGGCACGATGAGGACGAGGGCAATGGGAAAGTGCACGGTCAGCAGATGAAAGCGGCCGATAAATTGTGCCCAAGAGGCGCGCTCGAGTCCATCCGGGGGAAAGAGGGTGAGCAACGCGGAGAGCAGCAGAATCAGCGCGAGCGCGAGAAGACCAAGGCGCAGCCGCAACGGCGCCTGGCGAACCGGACCTGTCATGCAGCCATGTGGCCTCGATAACGGAACGCGCCGGTAAACGGAATCACGCTAAAACCTCCGCCACGACGCGCGCCGGCTTCACACTCGTGAGCTTCTGCTCCAACCCCTGAAAGGAATAGTTGAGCTTGTGATGATCGAAACCCAATGCGTAAAGCATGGTCGCATGCAAGTCGCGCACCTCCACCGGGTCCTTCGCGATCTCGTAGCCCATGGCATCGGTTTCGCCGTAACACATGCCGGACTTGATGCCGCCCCCGGCCATCCAAATAGTGAAAGCGCCGGGATTGTGGTCCCTGCCGATAAACTGCATCACCTGTCCGTTGCGGTTTTCCCGCATGGAGGTGCGCCCGAATTCGCCGCCCCACACGACCAGCGTGTCCTCGAGCATGCCGCGTTCCTTCAGGTCAGTGAGCAGAGCCGCGATGGGCTGATCGGTTTCGCGGCAGCGGTCGGCAAAGCCGATGTTCAGGGAATCTTTGGCGGAAGTGCCGTGGTCGTCCCACCCCCAGTGATAGAGCTGAATAAAACGCACACCGCGTTCAGCCAGGCGTCGCGCTACGACACAATTGTTGGCGAAACTGGACTCCCCGGGATTCGCGCCGTAAGCGGCCAGGACGGCTGCGGACTCCTTGTGAATGTCCATGGCGTCGGTAGCGTCCATCTGCATGCGGAACGCCATCTCGTATTGCGCGATGCGGGTCACGGTTTCGGGATTGCCGAACTCCGCGTAGGTTTGGCGGTTGATTTCATCCACCGCATCGAGCATGCGGCGGCGCAAAGGCCGGCTCACATCCGGAGGATTCTCCAGGTAGAGCACAGGTTCGCCGTGGGATCGGCACTGTACGCCCTGATATACGCTGGGCAAAAAGCCTGAACCCCAAAGTTGTTTACCGCCATCCGGCTGGTTGCCGCCAGAGACCAGCACAATGAAGCCGGGGAGATTCTGGTTCTCCGTGCCCAACCCATAGACCACCCAGGAACCCATGGATGGATAACCCAGGCGAGCATTGCCGGTCTGGACCAATAACTGCGCCGGCGCGTGGTTGAATTGATCGGTACGCATCGACTTGATCAGGCAAAGGTCGTCGATGTGCTTTTCCAGGTGTGGCAGGCGGTCCGATATCCATTGACCACTTTTCCCTGTCTGATGGAATGGGTATTGCGCGCCCAGCAACTTGGGTACGCCGCTGATAAACGCAAACCGCTTGCCCGCCAAAAACGACGCAGGACACTGTTGGCCGTCGAGCTTGGTCAGATCTGGCTTGTAGTCGAAAAGCTCCAATTGGCTGGGCGCGCCCGCCATATGCAGGTAAATAATCCGCTTGGCGCGGCCGGCAAATTGCGGCGGCAGGATGGAGAGAGGATGAGAAGGATCGCGGGTGAACTCCAGCCGCGGACTGCCATCGATACCGCGTTCGGCGGCTCCTACCGGAGAGACAAAGGGCGAACCCAATGTGCCCAGAAACATGGAGCCCACGCCCGCAGTGAAACTACGCAGAAAGTGACGGCGGGTTTGCGCTTGCAGAAGGGCGAAGCGCTCTTCCCGACGCAAGATTCCCTCAGGTACAGGCGATGGACGATTGGTTGCACCGTTTGCGGAATCTGACATGACGATCACCTCACCAGCGCGGCATCAAGATTAAAGAGAACGCTGCCCACCGCCGTAAGCGCGTCCAGTTCTCCCCCGGAAACGCTCTTGCCTAACAATGTTTGAGACAAATTCAGGTTTGCTTTTACCACGGCCGGCCGATTGCGCATGGCAAGAGCATCCTGATAGAACTTGCGCAGCACTGCCAGCTCGGCGGCAGTCGGATCGCGTGATAAGACCAGGCGGGCTTCGTAACTAAGCCGGGTGTCCAGAATAACGCCGGGGCTCGAGGTACCGGCGGTTTTTTCGGCGGTGTCTTTGATCACTCGGCGCGCCAGCGCGCGGGCGGCTTCCTCATACACGGGATCGTTCAGAGTCACCAAGGCCTGTAACGGAGTGTTGGTCGCTATGCGCCGCGGAAGGCTGGTATCGCGATCGGAAGCATCGAAGATGAGGGAACTAGGGTAGCCTGCGGTGCGCTTAACAAAGGTATAGATGGCCCGGCGATACCGGTCAGGTCCGGTCGCGTCAATCCACTTGGAGTCGTTATAAACGGAATTCCAAATCCCCGCAGGCTGGGGAGGCATGACCGGTGGTCCTCCCATAGTCATATTCAACAGGCCGCTGGCCAACAAGGCTTGATCGCGTACCATCTCTGCGTTCAGCCGCAGCTGGGGACCATGAGCCAGCAGGCGATTGCGAGGATCTTTCGCCTGAAGAGCCGGGGTTGTGGCCGCGTTCTGGCGGTAAGTGGCACTCGTCACCAGTTCACGCAGCAGCGCCTTGGTGTCCCAGTGGAGGTCGTTCTGATAATGGAGAGCAAGCCAATCCAGAAGTTCGCGGTGGCTGGGCTCTTCGCCTACGCTGCCAAAGTTTTCCAGGGTCTCGACGATGCCGGTTCCAAAGATCTCTTCCCAATAGCGGTTGACGGCGACGCGCGCGGTGAGTGGTTGCCCGGGGGAAAAGAACCACTTTGCCAGGGTGAGCCGGTTGCGCGGCGCTCCCTCGGGGAACTTGGGGAAAATCCGAGGTACATCCGGCGCGAGGTCCGGACCGATCTTGGTTAGAAAATTACCGCGCTCAAACTCGAGCGTAGACCTTCGCTCGTAGGGTTGCTCCTCCACCATCACGGGAAGCGCAACCGTAGGGATTTTGCCCAGCTCCTGATTGAGCTGGTGCAGGCGGGCCAGACTCTGGGCGCGGCCAGGGTCCTGGCTCAAGGACATCCAAACGGCATCCCCGCTCGCAGCGAGCCGCACGCGCTGGATGAGAGCGGGCTTGGAGTCGATGAGCTTTTCCTGCTTCAGGTCGACCTGGATGCGGCTCCCCTCAGCCAAGTGCAGCGGCTCGGCGAGAACGGCGACGATCCAGCGGGTACGGAAGAGCTTGGGAAGAGCGGCAAATGCGCTCGGGTCCGGGTCTTTTTCTTTTGGGTCCGGGGCCTTTTGGTCCGGATTAGGGAGCAATGCAGCTTGCAGATTCCTCTCCGAATCCTGAACGAAATAGCGGACGGCTATTGTGCGCTTTTCGCCTTCCGGCGAAATTGTCCAGGCCCGCACCTTGTCCACGATGAAGCCGTTCTCCGGCGTGTGCCGCGCCATTTCCGGGTTGAGGGGCGGCACCTCGATGCGGATTGCCGTCAGAAGAGGGAGGTTGGCGTTCGCTGTGAGCTTATAAAAAGATTGGGGTGGGGTATCAGCGTTCGCCAGCGCCTCGCCATCGTGGAGGGTGAACGTGGGCGCGGGACCGCCGGCAGCCTTGGCATGGGCAAGCCGTACCCTGGTGTCACTGATGGATTTGCGGAGAGTTTTCAACTCCTCTTCTTTTTTGTCCCGAGCGAGCTTTGGGTCTCTTTGCAGTTTGACCAGCTCACTCTCCATTTCCGGAAGCATCGGTTCCAGGGCCAAGACCTCGTTGGCCGCGGCGGCTTGGATCAGCAACGGTTTCCATTGCGCCTTGGCTTCCAACTTGCGGTCTGAGGCCTCCATCGGCTGCAGCAGGCCGGCGATCTGTTGCTGTATCTGTGCCGCTTCCGCGTAGCGGGCTTTTTCCTTTGGAACTCTCAGCGTCGGGGAGTCATCCATGAGGTCCGCATCTCGCTGGGTATTGAAGAAAGCCATGGACTTGTAATAGTCGGTGTGGCGAATGGGATCGTAGGGATGAGAGTGGCACTGCACACAATTCATGGTGAGGCCGTTCAGTACCGACCATGTTGTGGCCACGCGGTCCATCACCGCGACCATGCGGAATTCCTCGTCGTCGGTGCCGCCTTCGTCGTTGTTGGGGGTCTGACGGTGGAAGGAAGTGGCGATCCGGTCCTCGAAGGTGGCATGGGGCAGTAAATCGCCGGCCAGCTGTTTGATCATGAACTGGTCGTAGGGTAAGTTGCGATTGAAGGCATCGATCACCCAGTCACGATAGGGCCAGACGCCCGGACGATCGTAGTCGGCCTCGTAGCCTTTGCTATCCGCATAGCGCGCCAAATCCAGCCACATGGAAGCCCAGCGCTCGCCAAAGTGGGGCGAGGCCAGCAAACGATCCACCTGTTTTTCGTAGGCGAGCGGCGAAGAATCCGCCAGGTAGGCAGCTTCCTCCTCCGGGGTGGGCGGCAAGCCGGTAAGGTCGAAAGACACTCGCCGCAAGAGGGTGGCCTTATCGGATTCGGGAGCAGGCTCGAGCCCTTCCTTTTCTAATCGTGCCAGAACAAAGCGGTCCATGGGTTGGCGCACCCAATCGGGATGCTTCACCTGAGGTAATGGCTGTTGCGCCGGGGGTACAAACGCCCAGTAATCTTCCCACTTGGCTCCCTCCTTAATCCAACGGCGGAGCAGGGCGATCTGCTGCGGCGGCAGCGGCGGTGCGTGGTAAGGCATGCGCGCCTCGGGATCCGTAGAAGTCAGGCGCGCCATAAACTCTGAGGCATCGGGGTTGCCCGGCACAATGGTGCGGCGCCCTGACTTACCCGTACCCAGCGCGTCCTCGCGGAATATGAAGGAAACACCGTTTTTCTGGCGCACCCCTCCGTGGCAGGCAACGCAATTCTGGTTCAGGATGGGACGGATGTCCCGGCTGAATTCCACAGTATTGTGTGGGGTCCTATGGAAGAGAGAACTTATTGGCCAAACCGAAAGTGCGGCTACCGCAAGGATACAGAGGGTAGTGGTTTTCGACCTGGAAAAGCGAAAAGAGGACGCTTGTGCCACGGGTACTAACCAGTGTAGCGGGAAAATCGGCGATCGTCCCGGTCATTGTAATTCTGCACTGCTTTTACCAGGTCTCGCAGCGATTGGAGCTACGGTAAGCCGTAATCTCATTCGGTGAGCAGCCAGCAGATCTCAAGCCTGACCTGCATCAGCAATAGGTCGCCCCCCATAAGGGGGAAGCCGGACGCGAAAAGAGACGGCCTGCGAGCGTCCGTCTTGCCGTAACGTGCATCTAAATTTGGATTTTTTGGTCCACGACCCTCCGTCATTGATCGCAGTTTTTCTGGCGCAGTGAAATACCGGGGCCAAGCAGGGAGCCAGCCAGATGACGTTCGTCTCGCATACTAATCGGAAGCGGCCGCTGATGTCATGCCTCGGCTGCATTGCCTTAAGCCTCTTCTGCATTTTGCCTGCCGCAGCTCAACAGGCGGACCCGTTGGAGCAGCAATTAAAAGAGCTGAAGCAGGAGTACGAGGCGACCACGCAAGCGCTCCAGCTGCGCATGGCCACCCTGGAACAGCAGATAGAGAGCCAGAAGGAGATCGCTGAAAAGACAAAAGAGGCTACCGTCTCAGCGGCAGATCTGGCCGCCGAACGTGCGGCTAAGGCTGTGCTACGCAACTCCGACCAAGTGGGGGCGAAGTTCCAAGGTGATCTACCTTCGGAGCCGACCTATGACCTGCTCCGGGAGGCAGATGAAACGATCACGAAACTTAAGGAGCAAGTGGGGACATTTGAATTCCACGGCTATTTTCGATCCGGTTATGGGCTCAATAGCGCGGGCGGGCAACAAGTTGCTTTCGAGGCGCCGGGAGCCGACGCGAAATACCGCCTGGGCAACGAAACAGAAACCTATGGGGAGTTCATCTTTGTCAACAACTGGGTGAATCCAGAACAGAGTTCCAATGAGGCCTGGATGAAGACAGAGATCATGATTGAGGCCAACACCACGGACTCTGCCAATTCCGCAAGCTTTCCGAATGGCGTGGGAAACGATCAGTTCCGGCTGCGGGAAGCCTTCGTACAGGCCGGCAACGTTCTGGGATGGCAGCCGCATGCAGAGTTTTGGGCGGGGGAACGATACTACCGCCGGCAACACATCGACATTGATGACTTTTATTCTCTGGACCTGAGCGGTTACGGCGGTGGGGTTGAAGATTTCAATGTCGGTATCGGCAAGCTGGCGGTGGCTTTCTTGAACGGAGCTCGGCCCGATATTGTTACGCAAAACGGCAACCTGGCGAAGAGCGATATCGACGTGCGTCTCTACGATTTGAAGGGACCGGCAGGCCTGTGGGCGGGATGGTTTGACTTCGCTACCTCAAAGGGAGGCACGACGTCGACGGGCACAGTGGTTCCCACGACAAATGGATACGCGTTCGGCCTGCGCCATCAGCGGCTCGAGTGGCATGGCGGCTATCACACATTTTCGATCCAGTATGGAACGGGAGCTGCCAGCAATTTCAGCAACCCTGGGAACGGCGTGACGATCGCGGATCCAAGTCCGTTCATCAATCGCTCGGCGCAGTTCCTGGTCACCGAGCAGTTGGTGCTGCAGCCGAACGACTGGTTCGGAATTATGCCCATCTTTCTTTACCAGCGGACCAAAGATGGGAATCCACAAGACGGCTGGAACCAGTGGGCCTCGTTTGGCGCGCGGCCGGTTGTCTTTTTCACCAAGCACATCTCGCTGGCTTTTGAAGCAGGTTTCGACCACACAGAGAGCGGCACAAATCAGTACGATGGATGGCTACGCAAATTTACGTTAGCGCCGCAGATCGGAGCAGGCCGCAAGTTTTTCAGCCGGCCGGTATTACGTGTTTTCGTCACCTATGCGAACTGGTCGGACGGATTTCGCGGTTTTGTAGGAGGGACGCCGTACCTGAATCGAACGAATGGACTGACATACGGAGTGCAGACCGAAACCTGGTGGTAGAGCTTCATGCGGCAGCCAACTTTATTCAATGGCGATAGATACTGCTTCGCGGCAACCTGGCATCTCAGTAGACAGCCATTCCGTTGACGGTTGGGCCGATTGAAGGGCTAAACAATGCGAAGTGACCCAACGGGGGTGAGATCTCCCTTTCAGGAGCAAACTAGGGCAAGCCCTTAAATAGCTGACATCGCTATGAAAGAAATACCCGCTATGTTTTAATAGCAAATGAGCTAATCAAGGCATGCCCAAAAACGACAGGGCCCGCAGCCGGAGCCACTATGTGACCTCCACCCTCTCCGGCGAGAAGGTCCGGGCGTTTGTCCCTCCTGCGCTGCCGCCCGGTCCGCGTGCTCTTAATCTTGCTTCACTGCAAGCCATCCTCGCCGAAGCGAACCAGGCTGTGGGTCGGCTGGACGGCATGACCTCCGCTCTCCCTGACCTCAAGCTTTTTCTCTACTCATACATTCGAAAGGAAGCGGTGCTCTCCTCCCAGATCGAGGGGACACAATCTTCGCTCTCAGACCTGCTGCTCTACGAGAACGCGGAGACACCCGGCGTCCCTCTGGGTGACGTGCAAGAGGTCTCGAACTACGTGGCAGCCTTGCATCACGGCCTCAAGCGGATGCGTGACGGCTTTCCTCTCTCCCTCCGCCTCATCCGGGAGATCCATGAAGTCCTCCTGTCGAAGGGACGCGGAAGCCACGCACAGCCAGGACAGTTCAGAAAAAGCCAGAACTGGATCGGGGGCAGCCGACCCGGTAACGCGGCATATTTACCCCCACCCCCGGAATACGTGCTGGACTGCATGGGACAGCTGGAGACGTTCATCCATCAGGAAGCACCATCTCTTCCCTTACTGATAAGGGCCGGCCTCGCCCATGCACAGTTTGAATCAATCCACCCTTTCCTTGACGGCAACGGCAGGGTCGGCAGGCTGCTCATTACCTTTATGCTCTGTGCCGAGGATGTGCTGCACGAGCCGGTCCTCTACCTCAGCCTGTTCTTCAAGAGGCATCGGCGTTTGTACTACGACCGGCTCACTGGGACGCGAGGGAGCGAAGGCTGGACGGAGTGGCTTGACTTCTTCTTGCAGGGAGTACGGGATACCGCAAATCAGGCGACACGGATGGCCGGCAGCATCGACAGACTCTTCCGTGCGGATAAAGAGAAGATCGAACGCTTCGGACGCGGAGCGGCTTCTGCCCTATTGGTCTACAGATACGCTCAGGCCAACCCCCTCTTCTCTATCAAGAACGCCGCTCGCGAGACGAAGGTAAGTTTTCCGACCGCTTCCTCCGCAGTGGCCCGCATGACCGAAAGCGGGATTCTGCGGGAGTCCAGTGGTAAGCGAAGAGACCGCCTCTTTCTTTACGAACGCTACCTGGGCATTCTTAATCAGGATTCCTGATGGATCATGACGGGCAAATACAGCTTTCCATCCATTGACGAAGAAAGCTGGATTCATGTATGGGCTGAAGCCCGTACCTACCCTCCGTTACCCTCGACATTGAGTTTTCCGCAGCCGGCTGGGGCGTCTGACGCGAAACTGAACACAGCTCAACTCCCTTATTAGCATGCCGATGCAACAGACAAGCTTACCGGGCCAGCAGAGGTGCGGGATCGATCGGAGCCGATCTGATTTCCGCGTATTTGCGGGCAGAGTTTACTGAACAAATTGAAAATATCCGAGGGTATCCGCTCCGCGAGGAAATCAACTCGTGGAACCGGCTTTTTGCGCCTATGCAGGCGAAAGTGCGTCTCAAACCAGGGCGACGTGGCTTAACTCCGATGAAGGGCAGTCACCAAATTAGAAGATCGACCCTAAGTCGCCCTACCTTCTGCCCGCGTGGCTGAGAGCGATGCGGCCGCGCGGAGTCAGAAGGAACCATGGAAAACACAAGCGCGGAAGATCAGGAAACGATTCATGAGTTTCTGGTCGAGAGCCACGAAAACCTCTCGCGGCTGGATCAGGACCTAGTCGAACTCGAGAAACATCCGCAGGATGCCGATCTACTGGGAAGCATTTTTCGCACCATTCACACCATCAAGGGAGCGTGCGGATTTCTTGCATTTTCAGTACTGGAAGCCATCACACACCAGGCCGAAACCCTCTTAAGCCAGTTGCGAGACGGCCAGCGGGAGCTCAATCCCGCCCTGGTGTCTCTGATCCTGGAGGCGGTGGACGCAACCCGAAAAGTGCTGGCTGCGATTGAAACCAGCGGGAAGGAAGGCGCGGAGCGCTTTGAGGACCTGACGGAACGCCTGCGTCTGGCGGCGCAATTGACAGCCGGCGAGGAGACACAATCTGCGTCCGAACCGAACGGCGCGGGTACACCGCCCGTATCGGTGGCAGAGCCCGTCGTCGAAAAGACTTCCTCTGACATACACGAGATCGGACAGGCCGAGGAACAAGCAGGGAGGAGAGACAGGAGGAGAGGGGACAGGAGAGAAGAAGATGTCACGCGATCATCGGCCGCAGTGGATGCAAACATCCGGGTCGGAGTCGGACTGCTGGATAAACTCATGGACCTGGTGGGAGAGTTGGTGCTCACCCGCAACCAGATTCTGCAATTCAACCTGGAGCGCGAGGATGCCGCTCTCAACGCGACCTCACAGCGTTTGGGCCAGGGCACAACTTCCCATCAGGAGCCATGCAAAGCGACGCAACCCTCGAAGCGGCAAACCTTCCCCTCCTCATCCCCACTTGATTCCAATGAAGCGCGACGCGTGGGGATGCTGAACGGTGCGGGTCTTGGAGCTGGATTCAGTTGCACGGCATGCAATCGTTGCGCACTTCCTGCGCGGAAATTAGAGCGCTTGCGCTTGTATATTCAGTGTGCCCGTGTAGGTGCCGGCAGGGAGCTGGGGTTGGCTTGCCAAATTGATTTCCAGGTTCAGGTTGTCAGTCCGGTTTGCGGTTCGGTTGGTTGGTGAGAGCGCCTGGGTAAACAAAGTCAGGCCGGCTCCAGCTGCGCCCAGTGGCGCGGTCTGGGTAAATGCGGTAAACGATGTCGGTGTTCCCGTTGTGATCTGACCCAGCACTTCGGAGGCGGGAATATTGTTCGGCGTGGCGGCTCCGTCGGTCAGTGCCGCAGTGGCGCTCGAGAAGTAGCCGACCAGAGTGACCGCCGTGCGGGTCGCACTCAGCACCCAGGTGGTCGTAATTGCTACAGGGGATGTGCCAGTTGCGGTTCCCCCGGAAGTCAGCGGAATGGTCACCGCGGAAGGGGTGGCCGCCACGGTAAGCGATTCACCCAAAGTGGCCTTCAAAGCCACGCTTGCGGTGTTGGAGGTCAGTTGGCAGACAGCGGCCGGAACGGCCAGGATAAGCAAAGCACACACAGAGATCAGCTTTGCGGGCAGTACGTTTTTGCGACTAGACATAGCCATTGCTCCTCGTCATCGATTCCCTGTTCAACATGTAGCCAGAAACCCGAATCTGCTTCTTCGAATTAGCTAGGCCGTCACGCAACGAGAAAGTCACCAACCATGGGCCGGCAACCGCTCGGATGTCGTCTGCATACGTTATCGTCTGTCGCAGGCGAAAGCATTAACCAGCTGACCCCGGAGCCACTGACCTGTTTCGCGGCAGGAACGCTACTCAAGATCTTCATTTTCAGACCGATACAAGGATAACGAGGCCTCTGAGTGAATTTCAGCGCGCCTTATCGCCATGCTCATTCGGTTCGGTCGAGGCGGCCCCTATGGCAACGTGGCATTCTCAGGATTACCCGGCCTCGACGATCGCATAGTCATTACAGTCGCGGTGACGAATGAATCGCACACTATTGGTAGCCATGATCGTTGGGACCACCGCGCTGACAGCCGCGCTCGATCTCCTGACCTCCGCGGAGCTGGCCGGATCGGTCTTGTTCACGATCCCTCTGGTCCTGTGCCTGGTCCGGCGTTCCAAGTGGTTGCTATGGGTCACAGCCGCAGTAGCTGTTCTGTTAAGCGCGGCCGCAGGATACTGGGGTTTCCACCGTGCCCTGCTGCTGAACCCGTGGATTGCTCCGGCAAACCGCGGACTTCTGATGGTGAACCTTTTCAGCCTTGCGACACTCGCCCATCAGTGGATCAACAAGAGTAGACAAGCGGAGCTTGAGGCTGCACAGGCAGAGCATCACAGCAAAAGCCTGATCGCCCGGAATGAGCAACTCGAAAGCGAATTGTTGAAGATCAAGACCGTCATCAAGGGGACGCGCAAGCCGCTGGTGCTTACCATAAAGCAGTACCAGGCATTCGCCGCTCAACTTTCTGACCTGCACAGGACCATGGTGGTGGCAGCGATGTGTTCCGGAATGCGCGTTTCCGAAGTGCTGGCACTCAGATGGGATCAGTTGGATTTTGCCGCCGGCGTGTTGTCTGTGCAAGAGCGTGCTGTGAATAGCGGGATCACTCAGGCTGAAGGATCCGATGGACAGCTTCCCATGGACCCCGTCCTGGCGGAAACCTTGCTGGAATGGCGGAACAAGACTTCTGGTGCCGGGCTGGTATTTCCGTCGCACATTACTGGCCGCTGCTATCATCCCGGACCCATCCAGCAAGACTACTTCAGACCCGTGGCCAGAAAACTCGGCCTGGTGGGAGTTTGCTGGCACACATTTCCCCATTCCTACAGGAGTTGGATGGCCGAAGATGGCGCGCCGGCCGCAGTGCAGCAGAAACTTATGCGTCACGCGGCTATGACGCCCGGAACGCAGAGCCACAGCAACGGCTCGTCGAAACCCAACGGAAAGGCCAATGGCAAGGTTGTCCGGCGGAGTTCGCCTACAGGGAGATCTCGTGTTGACGTTTCCGCCGATGCTTCGTAACTGTTGCGGTGTCCCGGCAACAAATCCCGTGTGCCCCACAGTCTGGACGAAGGGCGCGGCTTCAGCCGTGCCGCACTGAGTTGCGCGGATGAGGGCTGAAGTGGGTGCGTGAGAACGACCGTCGCGAAATCGAGTCCCGTAGGGACGGCTGAACTTAGCCCAGGACGCAGTCCTGGGTTGGCATCTGCCATTGAAAAGTCCCGTAGGGACGACTGAAAAAGTTATCGGGACATGGTCCTGGATTCGGGAACGGATCCGGAATTCTCAATCGCGAAATATTCGAGATGGAAGTGCCGTGGGATTGCCTCCCGGTAACTTCCAGCCGTCGCTCGAATCCCTACCCGGGACTGGCGTCTTGGGCCAAGTTCAGCAAATTAGACTTTGAAAAATGCTTCGTTCAGCAACTACTCTTTATGAACCGTTGCCCTTTCCTTTGTCATCCCGAGCGAAGCCGAATTTCCTACCTCACCGCTCTCACCGGCGACCACTTATGTGGTTCTCCCTAAAGAGAACCACATGCAGCTGGCCGAAGCCGCAACTTTCGACAGGAAATCCGGGGAGCCGAGGGATCTGCGGTTCCGCGGACCTTTCCTGGAAACGCGGAATACGATGCACAAGAGCATTGTCATCTTGCCTGCTCCGCTCCCAATGACTTGGGGTCGGGTGCGGGCGTGCTCGCCCAAAATATCGGTGTTTTTGTAAAGAGACTTGTCATTTCCCGCCTGCAGAGTTCATTGCTGGAGATGAGAATTCTCTTTGAGCATCGTATTCCGCGTTTCCAGGAAAGGTCCGCGGAACCGCAGATCCCTCGGCTTCGCTCGGGATGACAAAGGAAAGGGAACGGTTCATAAAGAGTAGTTGCTGAGCCGAGACAATCCAATTTGGACAGGTCTGAAGTTCAGCCGTCCCTGCGGGACTCCGCGACGGTCGTTCTCACGCAGACTCTAGAGCTCAATTCTTTTTCCAACCATCAACGGCCCAACTAAAGTCGTGCCCTGATACAAAACATAACCATCTCGAGACCAAGCTGGCGCCACATGATTAAATCAGTCTACGACCAGCAGGAGACGGTCTCACCTTTCAGGGAGTTCGCTATGAACGGCATTGAACAGCTCCGCGCTTTTATTTCGTCCGGGAAACCAACCGGCATGGCCGTTTCCCTGGCCTTTCAATTGGTGGAGGTTGGGGACGGCTTTGCGGCGTTCGAGGGGGTTCCCGGGCTACATGCGTACAATCCGCTGGGAACCGTTCATGGCGGTTATGCGGCGACACTCTTGGACTCTGCCTGCGGTTGCGCGGTTCATTCCAAGCTCTCCGCCGGTGATCGTTACACCACCCTCGAACTTAAAATTGCGTATCACAAGGCGATCAACGAAAAGACTGGCAAAGTCCGCGCGGAAGGGAGGGTTTTAACTTTTGGACGCCGGGTCGCCTTCTCCGAAGGGAAGTTATTCGACAAAGAGGGCCGGTTACTCGCGTCCGCTACCTCGACCCTTCTGGTAATTCCGAGTCAAGGGATTACACAGGAGTTGGGCGATGAGAAGCGAAATAGCGGAAGCTGACGCGATGACGACCGTCAAACAAAGAGCCTGGCGCCGCTTTCCTCCAGATTCAGCAAGTACGCTTTAGTTTCGAGTCCACCAGCGAAACCCGTAAGTTTTCCGGATGAACCAATCACGCGATGGCAAGGCACGATGATGGATATCGGGTTTCTTCCATTCGCGGCACCGACAGCCCGCATGGCCTGAGGGTTCCCCAACTGTTTCGCCAGTTGTCCGTAGCTTCTCGTTTCGCCGAACGGTATAGCCAGCAAGGCCTGCCATACATTTTTCTGGAAGGACGTACCCCGCATATCAAGAGGTACGGAAAAGGTCTTTCGCTTCCCGGCAAAGTACTCGCCCAGCTCGCGCTCTGTATCAAGGAGAATGGGGTGCACCGTATCTTCCACGAGTTCGTTCAGACGGACACGAGTAAGCTTCTCGTTTTGCCAGAGTATGGCGACCAGCCCCTTATCGCTGGCGACTAACTTCAAGTTTCCCACGGGCGAATGAATCATCTTGTAGGCCAAGCTCATAAAATCCGATTCCCTTATTCAACCTGCCATAGCAGAGTTGTTTGTGAGTATGTTGCCGTCGGCTGCCCAAAGGTGTTGGGCTGCATAGGCGCGCCATGGTCGCCAGGACTCGGCACGACCCAAAAGATTCGCAGGACTCACCGCGGCTCCATCGATCGCAGCCGCGCCTCGCAACAGTCCTATATCGGTCGCGGGAAATGCATCCATCTCGCGGACGGCGCGAAGAGCGATGTATTGTGCGGTCCATTCGCCAATGCCACGGATAGCTTTGAGACGTGCGACGGTCTCATCGACACCGCCGAATGGACGGAAGAGATTGGCATCCGCCACCGCCGCCTCAGCGACCGCCTTCAGCGTGGCCAACCGCGACGCTGGCATACCCAACCCGATAGCGGGAGCTGAAGCCAATCGCTGGGCAGCAGGAAATACATGCGACAGTGCGGGGTGAATCCGCGACGCCTGGGGAACAGGACGGCCGTGCAGTTTGACCAGCTCACCCGCCAACCGGCGAGCCGCAACGACCGTGATTTGTTGACCGAGGACAGCACGCACGGCGATCTCAAATCCATCCCATCCGCCAGGAGCACGCAGGCCGGGCCGGAGTGTGACCAATCTGGCGAGTACCGGGTCTGCAGACAGATGTTGATCGATGGTCTCAATGTCGGCTCCGAGGTCGAACAGGCGGCGTACGCGGGCGACAATTGCAGGAAGCGACTTCACGTCCGGAAATCGGATGCTGACTTCAAGACTCTGTTGTTTCGGCAGGTGCGCGACCGCAATACTCCCGACTGCACCCTCTACTTCCACTGCTCGCAAGTAGCGGCCAGCCTCCACCACTTCGACACCAGGAATCGCGCGCGCACTCAGGAATGCGAGCATGTTTTCCCAATCATAAGGAGCGCGATAACGAAGGCGAAGGACGATGTCCTTCTCCTCCTCCCTGGAAGTGCTTTTTCTGCGGAGTGCCCGCGGCGGCCGGTGGAAGAGCTGTCGGAAGGTCTCGTTAAATCGCCTCACGCTGCTGAAGCCGGCGGCTGCGGCGACGTCCGTCATCGGCATCCGGGTGTCGTGGATCAGTTGCTTCGCGAACAGCACCCGCCGTGTTTGTGCAACCGAGACGGGGGAGGCGCCAAGGTGTTGTAAGAACAGCCGGCGCAACTGGCGCTCGCCTAAACCCAGGCGTGCTGCCAGCTTTTCAACACTATTCTCAGGACCATCCAGAGCACCTTCGGCGATGAGCGCCAGGGCGCGAGAAACCGTATTGGAAGTGCCTCTCCATGATGCCAGGTCCGGAGCGATTTCCGGGCGGCAACGGAGGCAGGGGCGAAAGCCTGCATCCTGCGCAGCTGCGGCGGAGCCAAAAAAGGTGCAATTCTCGAACTTGGGTGTGCGGGCTGGACAAATCGGGCGACAATAGATTCCTGTGGACGAAACTCCGACGAACATGAGCCCGTCAAAACGTGCGTCCCGACTCTGCAGAGCGCGATAGCATACTTCCCGGACGGGGAGTTCCATGTATCCATTTTCCCATGGTCGCGCGGTCGCACTAGCGGTTTTCGGACGTGGTCATTTTAGGGCTGATTACTCGCCTTGCTCGATGAGCCCGGCGTTGCGCAGGATACGGCGGACCTTCTTGGGCGAAATCGACAACCGCTCAGCGACGCGGGAAACCTTTTTTCCTTCTCTTGCCCAGACCTTCGGTATGACGATTTCTGCAAATTCCTCGGCGACTTGCTGAAAACTCTTATCGCCGATCATTCCCTCCGACCAGGCGCGAAGGGTCTCGTTAATACCAGAGGCGCGCAGGATATGTGACTTCAAGGTGATGAGCTCTTCCCAAAGATGATCGCGATCGTCGGAACGCAACAGCGCGGCGGCCCTGGACGCGCATTGCTTGGCCTCATCCCACTCCTGAAAGAAGTCGTTCGCAGCCGTCATTCCGCGCACGATGTAAGCGCCCGCCAGGAGGCGGCGGTTTTGCGTGTGCTTGGCTAACGCAACGGCCTCTTCCGCATAGCGCTGAGCGGCATTTGCGTAGACAGCCGTGTCTCCGTCCTCTCCGAGTTGTTCCTCCACGCGCGCGTTCTCGGCGAAAGCCTCGAGGATGCGCGATCGAGCCATCAGGATCTGATCATGCTTCTCGCGCCCCAGCGTATAGGCCTTCAACGCCTCAGCAAGAGCACGGTCGATCTCACCCATATCAAGATGCAGTTGGCCCGCATTTACCAGGACCGACCCGGATCCCCCATGGTGCTCATGGAGGCGGTAGATCTCACCCGCGCGATCAAGTTGAGCCAGGGCATCGCGACAGATCGATGCATAGCGGGCTTGATAGTTGGGCCGTTCTGCTTCTCTCGCCGGCACTCGCGGGGTTCCGCTATTGGCCTTGGACTCTATACGTTTGCGTAGATGAAGTGCCAGCAAACGCTTTACGTAAGCGGCATTGACCAGGGTTCGCGCCAGGTTACGATGGTTGACGTCGCGGCGAGCATAAATGGCGATGGCACGCTCATAATGTTCGAGGGCGACGCTGTATTCACCGGTTCTGCGGACGATGCGTCCGCGCGCGGACTCGATATTGCCCAGGGATATGGCGTCGTCCGTGCCTTTGAGGATTTGTTCCGAATGACTCAACAACTCCAAAGCTTTTTTGGCGTCGCCCTTTTGAAAGATGAGCCACGCCTCCTGTACCTCAATCACAGCCGCCAGTTTTTCTGCCCGCAGGGTTTCGGCCCGGTGGCGCGCCTCGACAACGTGCTCGAACGCCTTACCGTATTCACCCTTCTTACGATGCGCTCTTCCCTTCCAAAAATGGGCGAGGATAATAAGGTTCTCATCGGCCAGTTCCCTCTCTGCCTTGAGGACGAACTCCAGCAA
This sequence comes from uncultured Acidobacteriaceae bacterium, assembly GCA_963830325.1. Classification (GTDB taxonomy): domain Bacteria; phylum Acidobacteriota; class Terriglobia; order Terriglobales; family Acidobacteriaceae; genus PALSA-350. The sequence continues at coordinate 753,601 of CAWHMV010000010.1, read as the reverse complement.
CTCGATCGCAGTATCAGCGTCCTCCCCCATCAGCGCCCAAAATGCTTCGGCAAGCCGAAGTTCGAGATAATCGCGCAACGGCATCCTGGCCCGCATGGTGGAGGAGAACCGAGCCAGCAACGCTTCGACGCTTTTCCTGTCGCGATGGCCAACATCCAGCCATTGGGCAGCCCGCAGGGCGATCGCGGCGCCGCCGCGCTCGATATCGGGATGGGTCCAGCCGGCCCCGGCGTGCTCCAGCAGACGAATTCCATCACCAATGCGACGCTCCTGGAGCGCCTCATCCAGTTGCTCCAGGAAATGGACAGAGAGGATCATACCGCCAAGATTCTAAGCCTGTGATCCGAAACGGTCGAGCGTTATTATCCGCTTTGGGCATTAAATCTCGATGAACCGTAAGTTACTACGTTCAACGCAGAAGGCTCAGATTCAATGGCCAATTGCGATGTTCAAGCACCGGGCGCATGGGTCTGATCGGATGCTCGTCCGCTTCGGACGCGTACCGATTGCCTGGACAGTCGACCGTCCTTATCGTTGTGTATCAGTCGTTTCCCCTTTACAAGGAGACTTGCACAATGGCGCGAGTGGACGCGGAAACGGCCAATTCCGGCCAGGAAGCAGCGCTACTGACTTCAGAAGCAGTCGAGTTCCTTCACTTGTTGCGGTCCCGCTTTGCCCCTTGCCGCCAGGAGTTGTTGGTCGAACGCAACCGGCGTCAACGCAGATATGACCTGGGTCAGGCGCTTCACAGTCTTCCGAAAATGGAACGCTCCGGTGAAAGCGACTGGGCGGTGAAACCGTCGCTCTCAGATCAGGCGCTGGGGCAGGTTATGCTTGCCTGCCCTCCGGCGAGCGAACTACTGTCGCGTGGCGTAAGCTCAGGTGCGATTACTTTGATTGCGGACTTCGACGATTGCCTCTCCCCCACCTGGCCCAACTGCCTTGAAAGCCATGCCTGCTTGCAGAAGGCATTGGACAGGGCGGCCGCTGCTGCCGGTAAAGATTCCAGCCAGGAACCTGCAGTCGTTTCAGTCCGGCCGCGCAACTTGAGCCTGGAGGAAAAACACTTCCCGGCGGACGGGACACCGATTTCCGCGTCACTGTTTGACTTTGGTTTAAATATCTTCCATATCGCGCGGACCTTGCCGGCGCGCTCGACGGTGGCTCACTTCTCGCTGGCCAAACTGGAAAGCCGCCAGGAAGCGCGCTGGTGGGCTGACATTTTCCGCTTCGCAGAGCAGCACCTGGAGATTCCGCAGGGATTCATCCGAGTTATGGTCGCAATCGATTCGATTTCTGCGGCTTCGGAAATGGAAGAGATCGTGTTTGAACTTCGAGACTACGTGACAGCTTTGGAGTGCTCGCCGGTCAATTACCTGGCCAGCTTTGTGCGCAGCTTTCGCGCTCACGGCGAGTCTCTCCTGCCGCAGCGCAGCGACATCAGCATGAATCAACCATTTCTACAGGCCTACCGGGAATTGCTGCTTCACACCTGCCTGAGACATAAGGTCCGCGCAATCAGCTCCAGTCTGCAGCAATTTCGGACGCAGGGCACGGGGACTAAGGATGAACGGGAACAAGCGAGGGTATCGCTCGAAATTCAGCATGAGATCGAGCTGGGATTCGACGGAATTTGTGTCGCCGATCCAGACCTTGTTCCAGTGGCACTCTCGACATTCGGGAAGACAAAAAACAGGCAGCGCGCAACTGGGCCACACGCGGGGAAATGTCATATCACTGCACGAGACTTGATCTCGCCCTCCCTGGGAAGAATCACCATGACGGCACTCAAGGAGAACGTAGAATCTGCCCTCGTTTACCTGGAGGGCTGGCTCGCGGGTCATGGATCTGCAATGGGCGCCCGCGGTTTGAACAGTATGGCTTCGGCGGAGTTGTGCCGGGCTCAGCTCTGGCAATGGCTTCGCCATTCTGCCCGGCTCACCGGCGGCCACCGGGTCAGCCGATATGTGATTGAATGCCTCATCCGTGACTCCTTAGCGGGGATAGAAAATCGCGTTGGAGGGACGGAGTTTGCTGCTTCCAGGTTCCCTGTGGCGGCTGAGGTCCTGCTTAGCTCCTGCACCGATGATTTTGACTCACCTCTCGCCCTTCGCGCCTACGCCCATCTCTGCTGATCTTTCCGAAACATATACGCTTGTGCCTCCTGCAGCAGGCCACGTCTTTTTCTGCGCGCAGGTAGGACAGATCGGACCATCGACCAATTCGCACTCTGATATTTGTGCTCAGATCGGTTACATATTCTACTCACTACAGCAACCCACTTCAGATGAGCGGAGAAGAGCGAATGGATATGAGCAGAGCGAGATCGCGTTACATTTATCGTTTTGGCCACGCGCAAGCCGAAGGTGATGGGTCCATGAGTGAGGAGCTTGGAGGTAAAGGCGCCTCTCTAGCAGAGATGACAAGGCTGGGGCTTCCCGTGCCTGCCGGCTTCACTATTTCTACCCGGGCCTGCAGATTCTACCTCGAACATGGCATGATACCGCCGTCATTGGAGGAAGAGCTGGAGAGTGCTCTTGGGTGGCTGGAGCTGGAACAGGCACAGCGCCTGGGAGGAGAGAAGGATCCTCTGCTGCTGAGCGTCCGTTCCGGCGCTTCCATCTCCATGCCTGGAATGATGGACACCATTCTCAATGTGGGCATCAACGACGCCAACATCGACGGCCTGGCTGCCAAACATCAGAACGTAACGTTTGCTCTCGATTCGTACCGGCGACTCTTGCAGATGTTCGGCTCTGTGGTTTTACAAATCCCGAAGCACGCGTTTGATCAAGCGTCCGAAATGGCCTCTCTGAGTAGCCAGGAAGCGAGCCTGAAACAACAGGTCGCTTCATTCCAACGGCTTATCGAGCACCGTTCGGGCAAATCATTCCCCATGAATCCACGCGCTCAATTGCGGCAAGCAGTAGTAGCCGTATTCGAGTCCTGGAACAACGAGCGAGCTCGGCATTACCGCCGCATCCACAAAACCCCGGAGAATGGCGGCACTGCAGTTACGGTGCAGGCAATGGTGTTTGGAAATTATGGCGTCAACAGCGGTACCGGTGTCGGCTTTACTCGTAATCCTTCCACGGGGGAGAAGACGATGTTTGCTGAATTCCTGGCAAACGCCCAGGGCGAGGATATTGTGGCCGGTATCCGCACGCCCATGCCGATCGCCGAGTTGGAGCGAACGATGCCCAACGTCTACAGGAAGCTCCGCACGGTGACATCCCGGCTCGAAGCTCATTACCGGGAGGTCCAGGATTTTGAATTCACGGTTCAAAACGGAGAATTATTCCTGCTGCAGACCAGGGCAGCCAAGCGAAGCCCGCTGGCGAAGCTTCGCTGTGCGGTCGAGATGGCGGAGGAGGGTCTGATTTCACGGACAGAGGCACTCTTGCGAGTGACTCCCTCCGATCTCGATGAAGTGTTGTCGCCGCAGTTGGACCTTAGCAGCGCCGAGCTGCTGGCAATTGCCAAAGGCCTGCCGGCTTCTCCAGGTTCGGCCGTAGGTCAGGTGGCCTTGACGGCCGATCATGCAGTCGAGCTCGCGGGCAAGGATAAGCAATCCCCGATCATTCTCGTGCGCCAGGAGACGAACGCCGATGATATCCACGGCATGGATGCAGCTGTTGGCTTTCTTACCGCACACGGCGGGGCAACCAGCCATGCTGCCGTGGTTGCCCGCGGCATGGGTAAATGCTGCATTACGGGCGCCGCAGGAATCGTCACAGACGAGGTTGCTGGTGAGCTAAGAATAGGCGAGTATACCCTCAAAGAAGGAGACTGGCTTTCGCTGGATGGCTCGACAGGACGGGTTTTCCTGGGACAATTAAAGCTGCGTCCGAGCGAATCCGTCGACAATCCATTTCTAACAAAATTGCTCTCCTGGGCAAGAGAGTGCAGTGTCACCGCAGTGTGGGCCAACGCGGATACGCCGCAGGATGCAGCACGGGCAAGCCATGCCCGCGCAACGGGCATCGGACTCTGCCGCACCGAACATATGTTCTTCGCCAAGGATCGGCTGGCTCACATCCGCTCCATGATTCTCGCGTCAACGCCAGGAGCAAGAGAGGACGCTCTGGTCTCTCTTCTTCCCGCGCAGCAGGCAGACTTCGAAGAGCTGTTCCGCGCGATGCCAGGTCTCCCGGTCACTATCCGGCTCATCGATCCCCCGCTCCATGAATTTCTTCCCACCGAGGTGGCGGCCAGGGAGGAGTTGGCGCAAGCCCGGCTGCAGGGGACTGATGCGGAGAACATCCACGGGCTGGAAGAGCTTTTGCTTCGGGTGCAACAGCTAAGCGAGTCTAACCCCATGATGGGGCTGCGCGGCTGCCGTTTGGGAATCGTGCATCCTGAGATCATTGTCATGCAGGTAAGAGCGATCCTGCGCGCGGCGCTTCGCGTAAAGGCTGAGGGCATCGCAGTTCTGCCCGAGATCATGGTTCCGCTGGTGGCTTGCGTGGAAGAAGTCCGTTTTCTCAGAAAGCTTATCGAGGCCACGGCCGCAGATCTCTTCGCTCAGGAAGGCGTCTTCGGCCAGGAAGGCAGACGAATTGCCTATCGTGTGGGAGTGATGATTGAAGTGCCCCGTGCGGCTGCTTGCGCAGACGAGATCGCGCGCGAAGTGGACTTCATGTCATTTGGGACCAATGACCTGACGCAACTGACCTTCGGCTTTTCACGCGACGATGCCCACAAGTACCTGGACACCTACTTGGAGCTTGGCATTCTTAAACACGACCCATTCGTCACGATCGATCGCGATGGGGTTGGTTCGCTCATCCGATTGGCAGTCCGGAAAGCCAGGGAAGCTAATCCGGATATCAAGATTGGTATCTGCGGCGAACACGGCGGTGATCCAGCATCCATCGCCTTCTTTGAAGAGCTCGGGGTCGACTACGTTTCTTGCTCCCCAGCCAGACTTCCGATGGCTCAACTCAGCGCGGCGCATATATCCATTGCGCGAGGACCCGTTAAGACCCAGCAGGAAAAAGTGCCCCACAGGATGCGGCTGGTCGAAGGCGGTCTTTCGCACGGTCTGCCTTCACAGGGTCCGCCAATCTTCAGATCGAGCAGCCCTTCCGCTGGCTCCACAAGCCACGCGTGAAGTCGGGAAACTTGACCGGAGCGCTGCCTTGCGCCAGAGAAGTCTTGCTCAAGGGAGTGGGCACCGACCAGGCTGCGCCGTCGTACACGTCCATATCGGGTGCCAATCCTTCGCGCATGCACTGCAACAGGCGGTAGATCATGACGTAGTCCATGCCACCGTGGCCTCCGGATTGGCTGGCCATGGCGCCCTCCTTGGCCCACAGAGGACTCTCGTACTCCTTCTTGTATTGGTCAATGGTTCCCCACTCTTCGCCACCCGACTGTCCGTCGATGTAGATCCGCGGTGGGTAGTCAGCAAAGACGCCCTTGGTGCCGCCGACCATGTTAATCCGGCTGTAGGGTTGAGGATTCGAAGTGTCGTGCTTGAGCGTGATGGTCAATCCGGAGGCGGTCTTGATCAGGGATATATTCAGATCCCCCTTGATGTACTTCTCTTTCCACTTGGGATCGCCCTGCGGAGTGTTCGCTTCCCGGTAAGCAGCCAGGCCGCGAGCCGGGGTGCCCATGGAAACCATGTAGTCGAAGCGGTCGCCGCGATTGATGTTCATGTAGTTTGCTACCGGTCCCAGGCCATGAGTCGGGTAGAGGTTGCCATCGCTCATCGTATGAAAAGCGCGGCGCCACAAACCTTCACCCTTGTTCGAGAACATCTCTTCGCGCAGATCGTGCAGGTAGGCGGCTTCTCCATAGAGGACCTCGCCCAACACACCTTGACGCACCATGTTCAGTACCAGGGTCTCGGTATAGCCGTAGCAACACTCCTCCAGCATGATGCAGTGCCGGCGCGTGGCTTCTGAAGTGTCCACCAGCTTCCACAAATCTTCCATGGTGTAGGCCAGCGGTACCTCCACGGCGGCGTGCTTGCCGTTTTCCATGGAGGAGAGCGCCATGGGAGTATGCCAGTTCCACGGGGTGGCGATAACCACCAAATCGATATCGCTTCTCTTGGTCAGCGATTCGTAGTCGTGGGGACCCTTGGTGTACAGCTCTGGTGCTTTCTGGCCGGCCTTCACCACTAGTTGGCTGGCGTGCTCCGCCTTCTCCGGCACCACATCGCAAACCGCAACCACTTGCGCGTTCTGCGCCAGGAACCAACCGAGCAGGCCGGTGCCTCTTCCGCCCACGCCGATGAATCCGATGCGCGGATCCTTGGTCGCAGCGAAAGGTACGTTGATCATTGTCTTTGCTTTCCCAGGATGCACTGCATCCGCGAGCGCGCTGTGTTCGAGTTGGAACGCGGCGGTGGCCATCGCGCCAAGCTGCAGAAACTGGCGCCGGCTGGGCTCGATTAAATCGTCTTTCACAGGTTTGTCCTCTCTCATGTGCGCAGGAAGATCTTGCGGCGGTACATCCAGAAAAGAAATACCCAGTAGAGCAGCAGAATGGTAGCCCCAAGAAGGAGAGGCTGCAGTCCTGGACCAAGGATGAAGAATGTCTTTTCGCCCAGGTTAGTGATGAGATTACGAGCCAGGAAACTCTCCCACAGGTGGGCAATCATATATGCGGCAATGGAGTTGGTTCCCACCACCACCAGCGGAAAGGCCCAGCCGCGCCACTGCTTCACGTCGATAAGCCAGCTGAACACCGCTAAAAAGAGGAAGCAAATGCCGCCGCTGAACAAAGTCCAGCTGGGAGTCCAGATGCGCTTCACAATGGGACAGATACCGGTAAGGTGAAACAAAAGTCCCAATGCCAGGAGAATGACGCCCGCAGTGAGGAACCGCCGAATGGGCTGCTTCGGTGCGGAAGCGAGAAACCATTGTCCGGCGAACAAGCCAAGGATCATGGTGCCCAGCGTAGGGATGAAACTAAGCGTGAGATAACCGCCCTCATTGGCAACGAACGGGTGTTCGCGCGGAAACAGGTTCAGGAACCATACGTCAAAGGCCTGTCCAAGGTTGCTGTTCTTATTCCAGTGCGCGCGGAAGCCGGTATAAAGATGATGCCAATCGCTGGGAACACCGACGGCAGCATAGTTGAAGCCCGGTCCCGGAGCAGGATAAAGCGCCCAGGCCAGCCAGTACCCAAAGAGGATGGCGCTGAAAGCAATCCACTGATCGCGCACTGGACGAAAGGCCAATAGAAAGAGGAAGGTGTATCCCAATCCGATCTGCGTGAGCGTGTCTTCAAAGGTGAAGTAGGTCTGGCTGCTGTACAGGGAGCGGAGAAAGATGCCCAAGGCAATCAGGAGCAGCGATCGCCAAATAGTGTGGAACAGCATTTTGGAAAAGGGAGTGAGCTTCCGTTGGCGGCTGCGGATCGAATACGGGAGGGCCACGCCGACCAGGAAAGAGAAAGAGGGCTGGATCATATCGTGCAGCGAACAACCGAACCACTGGGTGTGGGTTTGGTTGAAGGCAAGTATTTTCCAGAAGATACTGTGGTTGTAGTACGCCGAAACTTTGGCGAACTGCAGCACCTCGCCCATCATCAGCAGCATGACCAGGCCGCGGTAAGCATCCACCGCCAGATTACGAGCCGTGGGAACGGCCGGGCGGACAGTCGTGGTGGCAATCGTTTCTACGCCTGCGGGTGTTCTCTCCTCGGCCTGCAATACCTCATGCATGGTAAGCTCCGCGTTTATGCCTGATCGCGTTTATTTCAGCACCTAACGCCGATGCAGGCAGGCGGCTGCATGACTTTTGCGGTGGCGCTGGCGCCGGAGAAAGAATTTTGCGAGGCGCAACCAACGGCGCTGTCGATATGAGCTATGATCGTATCGTTTAATTACGAGTTGTCAACTAATTCTTTCGCTTGTGCCTCCTTTACCCTTCGAAATGGTTTTGGCTTGAAGGGTGCCACAAAGGACTAGACTGTTGCCGAACCGCAAGATAGCGAAGGGGAATGTGCAATTGGGCATACGGAAGAGCCGCCCCACAATCGATGTAACCGAGGAGACCGGTCCTGGCCTGAGTGTGGAGGACTCCGCCTCGCCCCGCCCCCTGGACGGGATGATGGCCGAGGAGCGGCGGACACAGATCCTGCAGATTGTGCGCAGCGAGGGCCGTGCCCGGGTCAACGAATTGGCGAGCCGCTTCAGCAGTTCGGCGGTCACCATCCGCAACGACCTGAACGAGCTCCACCAGCGCGGGTTGGTGATGCGTTCCCACGGTGGAGCCGTGCTTCCGGAAAAGATTCTGCGGGAATCGCCGGTCTACGAGCGGCTGAAGACGCACGCGGAGGAGAAGCGGCGGATCGGCGCCATGGCGGCGACGCTCATCCATGACGGGGAAACCATCATCCTCGATTCGGGCACGACCACGCTGGAGATTGCCCGCCAGATCAAGAACAAGCAGGGCCTGCAGGTCATCACCAACGGAGTGAACATCGCCGCTGAGCTGCTGGATGCGCGGGATGTGCAGACCTTCATTGTCGGGGGCACCCTTCGCGGGGACTCCGCCTCCATCGTGGGTCGTTCGGCGGAGGAGATGTTCGAGCAGTTCTCCGCGGATAAGGTGTTTCTCAGCGGTGCGGGCTGCGACCCAGATTTCGGCGTGAGCGGTGCGAACCTGGACGAAACGATGGTGAACCGGGCCATGTTGCGCATCGCGCGGGAGATTATTCTGGTCGCCGACGCGAGCAAGTTTTCCAAGCGCAGTATGGTGCGGATTGCGTCATTTTCGGAGATCGACACCATTGTCAGCGACACGGGTTTGCGTACCGAGATACAGGAGAAGGTCCGCGGGTTCGGCTGCAACCTGATCCTGGCCTAGGCGGCTGCGGTGAACGGAATGGTCAGAGACCATTTCGAAATCAAGTCCCGTAGAGCCTGCCCTAGGCTTGTCGAACGGGGACGGCTGAACTTTTAGACCTGTCCAAATTAGGTTTGAAAGATGCCTCGGTTCAGCAACCGCCCTTTCCTTGCAACGACCATCTCCTTTTTTGTCATCCCGAGAGCCTGTGACTTTTTTGGTGCAATTTTCTGAAAACATTGAGCGGTTGGGGGGATGAAGTTGTAAGAAGAGACATGGGCAATAACGAGGCAGGGGAAGTCGAGCAGAAGGGTGCAGTGCGTCTTCGTAAAGCAGAGCGTCTTCAGCTTTCTCTTTTACCGCATTGCATAGATGATTTGGTGTCCTCGGATCATCGAGTACGTACGGTGATGGCGGTAGTGGAGAAGCTGGACGTGAGCGGTTTTTGCGCGCCGATCCGAGCCCGTGAAGGGCGAGCTGGTCGTAATGCGACTGATCCTCATCTGCTGGTGGGTTTATGGCTGTATGGGTGTGTGCGCGGGATAGGTTCGGCACGGGAGCTGTCACGTCGCTGTGAAGAGAGTCTGCCGTTTCGCTGGTTGTGTGGCGGGGTCAGTGTCAATCATCGCCTGCTGTCTGACTTCCGTACCGATCACGCGGGTGCCTTAGACGCCCTGTTTACGCAGGTGCTAGTGACGTTGGTGGACAAGAAGTTAGTACGGGTGAGTCGCATCAGTCAGGATGGAGTGCGGGTGCGGGTGAGCGCCGGGAGCAGCAGTTTTCGCCGGGAAGAACGATTGCAGCAGCTGTTTGTGCAAGCCCAGCAGCAGGTGTCGGAGTTGCGCGAGCAGCTGGAATCGCCGGCACAATCGGCAGCGGTAACGACGCGGCAGAAGGCGGCGCGTAAGCGAGCGGCGGAGTCGCGACAAGAGCGGTTGGAGCAGGCGATCGCGCAGTTGCCGGAGCTGAAGAAGAAGCAGGCGGAGGCGGCGCAGAGGGCAGGGAAAGGCAAGTGTGGGGACAAGATCCGAGCCAAGCAGCCGCGGGTAAGCACCACGGACGCGGCCATGCGGGGGATGAAGATGGCTAACGGTGGTTTCAACCCCGCGGCCAACGTGCAGTTGGCTGCCGACACCGAAAGCCGCGCCATCTTGGGGGTGGAAGTCAGCAACGAGGGTTCCGACTCGGCTGGGTTGAGCGAGCCGATGCGTCAGCAAGTGGAACAACGAACCAGTGGCAAGGTGAAACAGCACCTGGTGGACGGCGGCTACTTGTGCATGGAGGACATAGTCGAGGCCCACCAGCAAGGGGTGGAGTTGTTCGTGCCTTCCAAACCGGCCAGAAACCCGCAGAACCGGGGCCAGGAGTTGACACCCAAGCCAAGTGATTCGGAAGCGATCCAGGCATGGAAACAACGCATGGGAAGCGAAGAAGGCAAGAAAATCTACCTACAAAGGGCCGCCACCAGCGAAACAGCGAACGCTGAATTACGAACTCATCGCGGGCTGGCGCCGTTGACCGTACGTGGCCTCAACAAAATCAAATGCGTGGCGCTATGGTGCGCCTTGGCTTACAACCTGACCCACTTCAGCAAGGCGCTTCTCAGCTAAAACCGAGCTGAATGAGCAAAACAGAAGATCGAGCACCGAAAACAGAAAGGATCGAGCACCCTATGGCAAGCGGAACAGTGTAGAACCGCACCTTGGCCTGATGGCCGCTTCGCAATCCGACCATAACGAAACATGCTCGATCCTGGCGGGATTAAAACTAATCGGTATTAAGTCACAGGCTCTGAGCGAAGCCGAGCAACCGCCCTTTCCTTGCAACGACCATCTCCTTTTTGTCATCCCGAGCGAAGCCGAGGGATCTGCGGTGCGCCACTCGTGTGCCCCGCTCCTATCGGCCCCCAACCTCCACCAATCATCACCGAATCATCGTGGGAACACCAACCTCCCCTTTTGTCATTCCGGGCTTCCAGGAGTGGTCCGCGGAACCGCAGATCCCTCGGCTTCGCTCCCCCGGATTTCCTGTTGAGATTGGTGGCGTTGGCGAACTTCATGCGCCTTTCCTTACGAGAAAGGCGCACACGCAACCGTGTCCAGCGCAGCGTGGCAGGAAATCCGGGTCGGGATGACAAGGAAAGGGCAGCGGTTCATAAAGAGTGTTTGCTGAACCGAGGCATCTTTCAAACCTAAATTTCGACAGATCTGAAAGTTCAGTCGTCCCCGTTCGACAAGCTCAGGGCAGGCTCTGCGGGACTCATTTTGCAATCCGTTGACTCTGCAAGACGATCTAAAGCCCGGATTTTTGTCGGGACCCGCTCATCGCTTTACTCGGTCTTTGCGGCAACCGCAGTGCCCGCTACCTGTACCGCATGTGCCAGCTCGGGCCGTGCGCTATTCGCGCCGGAGCTGGTCTGGCGTACCGCAGCGCCGTAAAACGCCCGGGCCTGTTCCGGAAGCCCCGCCTGCTCGGCTGCATTTCCCGCGCTTAGCAAGCCATTCAGGCGGTTGGGGCTCAACTTGAGCGCCACACGGTATTCTGCCAGCGCCTCTGCCGGCTTGTGCTCCAGCAGCAGAAGGTCGCCCAGCATCTCGCGCGCAGGAATATCCACCTCATCCTGCCCCAGCTTGTCCTGCTGATCCGCAGCCCTGCGCATCGCTGTCACCGCGGCTTCAGCCTGATCTTCTGCGAAAGCCTGCCAGGCAACTAACTCGTCGCGCTTGATGCCGAAGCTGTTGGCAAAAAATCCCGCGTACGGCGATTTCTTCAGTGCGTCTCCATCGCGGTCGAGACCGGCTAACGCGTCGGCAGCCAGCTTCGCATCGTGCAGATGGCCGGCAGCAATGCCCTGTCCCCAGTAGGTGTCGAAGCTCTGGTCAGGCGGAGAGCCGGCTGCCGGCTTCAGCGCAGCAGCGGCCTTCCAGTCGTGCATCTCCACCGCATAGACAGCGTTCAACTCGTTGGCAAAAAAGGGGCCGGCGTCCTTCATATCGTCCATGCCCGGCATCGCTCCCATCTGCTGCCCGATCGCCGCCATTCTGGAAGTCAGCAATCGCGCCTTCTCATCCTCGCCCACCTGGAGATAGGCATAGATCAGGAACTCGTCCGCGTGCATCTGGTGGGCGGCGCCCGGCTCTCCGGCAGCCTGTGCCTTCTCCGACGCTTTCACTGATGCCAGGTTCGAATCGATGTCTTCCTGCCACATGCCCAGGCGGGCAAAGATATGTCCTGGCATATGCAGCGCGTGCGGAGAAGAGGGTGCGATCTTCGCATACTCCCGTGCAGCGGCAAGCCCGTCAGGAGCCAGCGCCGGGGTGTCGCAGGTGTGGATGATGTAATGCGCCAACCCTGGATGGTCGGGATGCGATGCAAACAGCGGCACCAGGATTGCCAGCGCCTGGTGCTCATGGGTCAGCGACGTATCCCCCGGTGGCACCGAGGCAAGCATCGACAGAGCGTCAAAGGCCGCACCCTCCACGTCATCCGGGAACATAGCGTGCAGCGCGTTCATCTTGGCCTCATAGGCATCCGCGCGTGGTTCGAACGACGTCTTCGCAGGATCGAAAAATGCGCTCAGCGCATCGATATAGGCCTGCTCGCGCGGAGTGATCTTGGCCGGGGGCGCAGCCAGTGCACGCGCTTTGGCCATCTCGGCAAATCCCCGCTTCCATTGCGTCTCGTCCGGGTTCTGCCACAGCTCGTGGAATTGCGTCATGGCAATGCCCCAGTGCGCCATGGCGCACGCCGGATCGTCCTTGGCAATCGCCTCGAACTGCATCTGCGCGATGGTGTAGCCAAAGGAGTGCAGCAGCGCCACTCCCCGCTCCATGGACGCCTGCGAGCGGCTCGCACACGAAGTCGGGAAGGACACCTGTCCCAGCTTTTCGCCCGGCGCGGGCCCGTCGTCGTGATGATGGTGAGGCGCAGGCACCGGCGGCGTCGATTGGGCAGAGCACATGCCCGTCACCGCGAGCGCGCAGACCACGAAGCAGGTAGATAGGAGTCGGATCATGGTCATTTAGGCTACTCCGCACCTCGCGCACTCAGCAAGGCAGAATCGCCCCTAAGAGGTGCCGGGCCCATTCGATAAGGCGGAGTGGATCTTGACCCCCTGGACCACGCGGCTGATTACGCCCTCAGGGCTTGGATTGTCGGGGTTCAGCCCCACGCGAAGGCTTAAGTGATATCCGAGCAACTGCGGAATCAGAATTTCGAACGGCGTGCGCACATCGTCGGGGGCTTCAGGAAGGACCGCGGGGAGCACGTCGTTAAACCCACTGACATGCTCGCCCGGGCCGGTGATCCCCACGATGTAACCAAGCTTCTTGGACCGTAGCTCTTGAACGAGGTCGATCTCATAAAGCCGGCGCGTGGGTTCGCTGGAGAGCAAACAGAGCACCAACGTATCCGGCCTTAGGAAAGACATGGGACCGTGGCGGAGACCGAGATAGGTTTCGGTGACCACCGGAAAGCGGCCCGCGGTCATCTCCAGTATTTTGAGCCCGGCCTCCCTCCCCCACCCCAGCAGCGGCGAGGAACACAGCACAACGATACGGTCACGGATACCCGCGGCGATGCGCTGGCACCCCTCATCGATCGCGGACAGGAGCGTGCGCGCGCGCTCACTCGCCGAATCAGTGTGCTGGGCCACGATGTCCGGCCGAGCCAGGGAGAGCCCCCCCAACACGAGATTCGAAAAGCTACCCGTCATCACCAGGCTGCGATCGTTGGTGCGGGGATCGAGGACAATGAGACCATCCAGTCCGGATTGCGCCAACAGACTGTCCTGGTTGCAGGTGATGGCGAGCTGAAGAATTTCCGGATGCAGGGTGCGCACGCGATCGACAACCGCGGCGCTTTCCGGGCTGTCGCCGGATCGGGCTAGGGAAATAACCGCACCTACATCCGTAATATAGCGCTCAGCATCGACCAGCAGGTCAGTGGTGGGAACGCCCATTGCGCCGGGCCACGCTGAGGCCACGCTTGAGGCTGCATAGGCCGAACTGCCGGCACCCGTCAACAGGACGCGCACCCTGGATAGCCGGCGGGTGAGATTCAGCTGTTCAGAAGCAGTTCGAACCCGAGCCACCGTAGTGGGCCACAGAACGGGCTGCTGAAGAATTTCCTGCAAGGTATACAGGGGCTCGTCCTGGTGCTCAACTCCCGCGGCCATATAAAGCGATTCTGACATTGCTAAAGGCTCCCGTTCCTCTCAAGGTTGCCGTCCGCTTTGATCCCCGAACCGCCCCAACCGAGTCGCTGCGGAAGTATATCGTAAGCCTACGCAAACACCCAAGCGAATCGATTGACAGGGAACGAAGGTCCTTGGCAAACGCCATGCCGGCTGGCGGTGATGGCCCCGGAACTACCTGATAACGCGATGTTTTCAGGAGATGCTAACGAGCCTGCCGGGAAACCATAGGGTTCCGCCATGAGTTTCGTTTGCTTGCTCTCGCTTATAAATGAAAAGATCTTGACTTCATAATCGAGCGCGATCAATACTTGCCTCCTAACCAAACGGCTATTTTCGCAAGCACACGGCGATATTCGTAAGCGAAACAAATACCCGGGTCCCCAGCGCCACCAATTCAATTTTCCTTCTACGGAAGGGTTCAGGAGAGCTACATGACCAAGAGGACGCTTTTTTGTTGCTTCGGCATCGTCTCGCTGTTCCTACCGGTTTCACTGATGGCGCAGAAGGACGCCGCTTCCCTCGAGGGTCGCGTAGTCGACGCGCGCGGGGCTGTGGTGGCGCAAGCTTCGGTGACCGCGATCAATGTCGATACCAGCCTGACTTACCGCGCGGAGAGCAACTCCAGCGGAGAGTGGGCTATCAGCCCGGTGCGTATCGGCAGTTATCGCATCCAGATAACCGCGAAGGGATTCAAGTCTTCGATCGAGGGCCCTCTCACGCTCGATGTGCAACAACGGCAGCGCGTGGATGTGACACTGGAGCCGGGAGAGGTGACCGAGAATGTCGAGGTGCACGGCACTTCGCCGTTAATCCAGACAGACAGCTCCGAGCTGGGGCAGGTCGTCGACAGCCAAACCATGGTTGGTATTCCATTAAACGGCCGCAACCCTGTTCAATTGGCTCAATTGACCGTGGGCGTAACGGTGAGCGAGCCGGGCGCCAGGGACGCCGGCGGTTTTGGCTTCAGCGCGAGCGGCTCACGATCGCTGGATAATAATTTCCTCTTGGACGGAATCGACAACAACTCCAATCTTCCCGACCTGTTGAACGAAGCGAACTACGTGGTTATGCCGCCGCCCGACGCGCTGCAGGAATTCAAAATCGAAACCGGCAACTATGATGCCGAGTTTGGCCGGGCCACCGGCGCCATCGTCAACGCGACTACCCGGAGCGGGTCCAATCAGTTTCATGGAGTCTTGTACGAATTTCTGCGCAACCAGAAGTTAGACGCGAATAACTATTTCAACACCGCGAGCCAGCCTTATCACCAGAATCAGTTTGGCGCCACGCTTGGGGGCAGGATTATCCGGGACAAGTTGTTCTTCTTTGTCGACTACGAAGGCCTCCGCATCAGCCAGGCGCAACCGAACACAGCGCTTGTACCGACGGAGGCACAGAAGAACGGAGACTTCTCGAGCCAACTAGACCTCACTTCCCCCACCGGCACGCTGGACTGCAATGGTCAGCCGACTTACCAGGGAGAGCTGTTCGATACCACGCTTACGCAGACGTCAGCTGCTAATCCTTCCGGATTTTGCGGGGTTCCGTTCGGCTATGCCAATGGCTCTCCCAGCAACGTCATCCCTGCTTCTCGCATAGATTCTTTGGGAAAAACGCTGATCAATTTATTTCCCGCTCCCAATGCAAACGGTCTCGGTTACAACTACCTCTCCAACCCCGTGCTATCGCAAACCGTTGACCAGGGCGATGCGCGCGTAGATCAGATTTTCTCCGCCAAGGACTCCGCGTTTTACCGCTTTAGCGCAAGCCGAAGCCCATCGGTCATTCCCTCCCCTTTTCCGGGACTGGCCGACGGCGGGGGCTTCTTCGACGGCATTCAGCAGGTGAACGGCTATAGCGCCGCGGTGAGTGAGGCCCACGTGTTCTCCACCTCCAAGGTGAACGAATTCCGGCTGGGCTATAACCGGGTAAACACCAGCCGTTTTCAGCAGAACTACAACACCAACGTATCCGCCGAGGTCGGCTTTCCCGGAGTTCCCTACACCCAGGGCGATAACAATGGCGGCCTACCGCAATTGACGTTTAACGACGCGTCGACCCTGGGAAGCCCCACCTACCTGCCTGCGATTGAGCTGCAGAATACCTACACTTTGTCGGATACATTTACGCTGATTAACGGCAACAAGACCTGGAAGTTCGGCGGCGAGATACGTCCGGAAGAGAACACGATCTATGAACCGGCCAATCCTCGTGGAGCGATGGGATTTACCACCCAGTTCACGGATAATGCCGGTGACCCAGGTTCTGGTGGCAGCGGCCTGGCGACTCTGCTTACCGGTCAGCCCAATAGCGGAAACATTAACAACCTGAATAACATCGACTACTTCCGCCACACTTATTCTCTGTTTGCGCAAAACGACTGGCGCATCACGCCCAAGCTCAACCTGAACCTGGGCCTGCGTTATGAGTATTTCTCGCCTGTTTACGAGCGGTTTAACCGCCAAGCCAGCTTCAACCCGATCACCGGGAACCTCGACATTCCGGCCAGTAGCCATGTCACGCTACCCGACTCTCTGTCGTACTTGCCGGTCAATCACACAGCTTCAAATGCGCTCATTCCTGCGGATTACACCAACTTCTCGCCGCGCATCGGCTTTGCCTACCAGATCTCTAACAAGCTGACCATGCAGAGCGCGTTCGGTGTGTTCTTTAACGGCGATGAAGCTGGACCGTACAGCAATCCGAGCCCGGGTTTCAATCCGCCCTACTTCGACAGCCAGGTTTATAGCGTTCCCTGCAACCTGCCCTCCTATAATTCGGCGGCTGGGAATTGTGGGCTATCCAACCTGAGTGTTCTCTCCCAGGGGTTTCCTGCCGATGCGCTGAGTGAGCCCAACACTCCGTCACTGTTCTCGTTGGATAGGAACTTGCGAACTCCTTATGTGATGCAGTGGCACTTGACGTTCCAATACCAGCTGGATCAAAACACCATGCTGGAGACGTCGTACGTGGGATCGAAAGCAAACAAGGAATACATCTTTCTCAATCTGAACCAGGCAGCGCCCTCGGCCGATCCATCGGCAGCATATGCTCCGCGCCGCCCGTATTCGTATGTCGATGCATCGATCTACTATCTAAAGTCTGGCGGGAATGCGAACTACAACGCCCTCCAGTTGTCACTGCAACATCGCCTGACCCATGGCTTGTCGCTGATCACGAATTACACTTACAGCAAGTCCCTGGGAGACTCCAGCAGCGCCAACCTTGGATCTCAGAACAACGATGCGTTCCGCTACACCTACAACCCGAATATCGAATACGGGCCGCTGGACTTTGATGTGCGCAATCGCTTTGTCAGCAGCTTTATTTATCAGCTTCCCTTTGGCCAGGGACAGCGTTTTGGCGGAGGGAGCGGTGCGGTCATGGATCATGTGATTGGACACTGGACGGTCTCCGGGTTGCTGATCTTATCCTCTGGAACCTGGTATACGGTTACCGATGGCAATGCCAATTTTGCCAACTCCGACGGCCAGCAGAGACCGGATTTTGTTCCCGGCCAGAAGGCCACCGGCAAGCCTTGCGTTGCGGGAACGTTCTTCAACACCTGCGCTTTTCAGGACCCTCCGTTGGGATCGTACGGCGATGTGAGTATGAACAGTCTGCAGGGCCCGGGGAACAAGAATTTCGATTTTGCGGTGGAGAAGATCATTCCTATTCGGGAAAGGCTACAGCTTGAACTGCGTGCTGAGGCCTTCAATGCTTTGAATCATCCCAATTTTCTGTTCGCTGCTCCGGGACCGCAGAACTCGAACAATGCAACGGTTTTCGGTACACCGAGCTTTGGCTTCGTGACAGCCGCACAGTCACCACGATTGATTCAGTTTGCCGCCAAGCTGCATTATTAGGTGGTTGTGCCATTAACCGGGAGGAAACTGCAGATCTCTCCACTCCGCTACCCCGGATTTCCTGTAGAACTTGGTGGCGTTGGCAAACATCATGCGGCCTTGTCCAGTGCTGCGTGGCAGGAATCCGGGTGCGCTCCGGTCGAGATGACAAATTTGTTGCAGGGAAATGGCTGAGCGCCCATTCAGAAAAAACGGCCGTTAACGGCTCAACAAATTTGTATCCCGACCCGAGTTTTTCATGGGCCTGTGGCCGATCCAAGGTGATGAAAAACGCCTCGGTCCAGAAACCACTCTCTATGGAACGACTGCCCTTTCCTTGTCATCCCGAGCGAAGCCGAGGGATCTGCGGTTCCGCGGACCTTTCCTGGAAAAACGGACCTGCCCCTCGAAATGAATTGTCATCTCGACCGGAGCGTTAGGTGGTTGTGCCATTAACCGGGAGGAAACTGCAGATCTCTCCACTCCGCTACCCCGGATTTCCTGTAGAACTTGGTGGCGTTGGCAAACATCATGCGGCCTTGTCCAGTGCTGCGTGGCAGGAATCCGGTGCGCTCCGGTCGAGATGACAAATTTGTTGCAGGGAAATGGCTGAGCGCCCATTCAGAAAAAACGGCCGTTAACGGCTCAACAAATTTGTATCCCGACCCGAGTTTTTCATGGGCCTGTGGCCGATCCAAGGTGATGAAAAACGCCTCGGTCCAGAAACCACTCTCTATGGAACGACTGCCCTTTCCTTGTCATCCCGAGCGAAGCCGAGGGATCTGCGGTTCCGCGGACCTTTCCTGGAAAAACGGACCTGCCCCTCGAAATGAATTGTCATCTCGACCGGAGCGTTAGGTGGTTGTGCCATTACCGGGAGGAAACTGCAGATCTCTCCACTCCGCTACCCCGGATTTCCTGTAGAACTTGGTGGCGTTGGCAAACATCATGCGGCCTTGTCCAGTGCTGCGTGGCAGGAATCCGGGTGCGCTCCGGTCGAGATGAAAAATTTGTTGCAGGGAAATGGCTGAGCGCCCATTCAGAAAAAACGGCCGTTAACGGCTCAACAAATTTGTATCCCGACCCGAGTTTTTCATGGGCCTGTGGCCGATCCAAGGTGATGAAAAACGCCTCGGTCCAGAAACCACTCTATATGGAACGACTGCCCTTTCCTTGTCATCCCGAGCGAAGCCGAGGGATCTGCGGTTCCGCGGACCTTTCCTGGAAAAACGGACCTGCCCTCGAAATGAATTGTCATCTCGCCTGCCCCGGCGTGCCGTGGGACCGGAGCGGACCCGGATTTCCTGCCACGCAGCACTGGACAAGGCCACGTGTGCGGCTTTCATTAAGGAAAGCCGCATCAAGTTCGCCAGCGCCACCAACTTCTACAGGAAATCCGGGGTAGCGGAGTGGAGAGATCTGCGGTTTCCTCCTTGATCCTCATTGACCCTAAGGAACGCAGCACGAGATTTCGCAGAACCCGGAGATAATGGGGACACGTGTTCAGCCCACCTATGAGAACTCTAGACATTTCCATCGCAGGCGAAATCAATCTTGACCTCATTTTGTATGGTTTGCCTGAAGTGATGCCGGTGGAAAGAGAACTCCTCGGAACAGACTTCCAGGTCACGTTAGGGAGTTCATCAGCCATTCTGGCCCACAACCTCGCTGTGCTGGGCGCGCATGTCGGCTTCGTCACCCTGGTTGGCGAAGATCCGTTGGGCAAAGTCGCCCTGGAGCGGCTGGGCGAAAGCGGCGCCGACGTAAGCCGGGTGCGGGTGGACAAGGGCGGCACTACCGGCGTCACGCTGGTTCTGCCCCATGGAAACCCGCGGCATATCCTTACCTATCCGGGAACCATGGCGACAATGCGTCTGGCCGATCTGGATACCGACTATCTCAAATCCGCAAAACACTTTCATCTGTCATCCTTGTTTCTGCTGCACGCCTTAGAGGCGGACCTGCCGGCTCTATTTAAGGAATTGAAAGAAGCCGGCCTGACCATTTCGCTCGATACGAACGATGACCCCAGTGGGCGATGGGGCGGAGTACTACCCGAGTTGCTTGAGTACGTTGACCTGCTGCTGCCCAACGAAGGGGAAGCATGCCGCATGACACGGAAAAACACCTTGGACGAGGCACTCGCAGAACTCGCGCAGCGCGTTCCCTGCATAGCCGCAAAGTGCGGATCGCGTGGCTCGGTCGTGCGTGTGGCGGGAGAGACATTTACCGTGGGTGGGGTTCCGGTGAAGCCTGTGGACACAATCGGCGCTGGAGATAGCTTCAATGCAGGATTCTTGTTCGGTTGGCTCCGGGGGTGGCCTCCCGACAAATGTGCCTACGCAGGAAATGTCACCGGCGCGCTTTCAACCCTTCGCGTGGGCGGCACGGAGGCATTTCGAGACAGGGATCTTGTGCGAAGCTTTTTACAGCTACATTCTTTTCCTGGGACGGTGAACAAGCAGTGACGCAATCCGGCGGGCAAATCAACGACAACTTCATGGCCATGGTCACGGCGAAAGCTGAGGTCACCCTTCCTCTCAGCGAGTTTCAGCCGCAATCCACCCTGGTGACAGCCGAGCATCACGTGGAGCGCGCACGGTTCCCGGTGATTGACTACCACAACCACCTCGATGCCCTGGACCCAGTCGAAGTCCTGCGCATCATGGATGCCTGCGGCATCGAACGCATCGTCAACATCACCATGAAGACCGGCGAGGAAGCCATCAGGATGATGGACAAGTTCCGCAGTGTCGACGCTGAACGCTTTGCCACCATCGGCTGGATGGACTGGTCTGGAGTGGAAAAGGATGACTTTGTCGAAGTGACCTTTGATCGGCTGGAACGGCTGGTGGAGCACGGAGCCAAGGGCATTAAGTTCTGGAAAAACCTAGGACTGAGCGTGCGCGATCGCACGGGAAACCTGCTGCGGGTAGACGATGAACGCCTTGCACCCATCTTCGATAAAGCGGCAGAGTTGGGGATCCCGGTCATGTTCCACATCGCTGATCCGGATGCATTTTTCCTGCCTTTGGACGGCCGCAATGAGCGCTTCGAGGAGTTGGCGGCCCATCCGGACTGGAGCTTCCTCGGATCTCAATTCTCGAAGAAGGAGCTGCTTGATCAGCGCGACCGGGTGATTGCGCGTCATCCGAAAACTACGTTCGTCGCGGCACATGTAGCAGAATGTGGAGAGAACCTGTCCCGGGCCACGCAGCTGCTGGAAAACCATCCCAATGTCCTGCTCGACATCAGCGCAAGGGCCTCGGAGCTCGGACGGCAGCCCTATTCCGCGCGCGCCATGTTCCTCAAGTTCCCGGATCGCATCCTGTTTGGCTCCGACCTGGTGCCGGAAGAATCCATGTATCGGCTCTATTTCCGGTTTTTGGAAACAGCCGATGAGTACTTTGACTATCCGTCGCATGCATCGCGCCAAGGCCGCTGGCAGATCCACGGTCTCTATTTGCCCGACGAGGTCCTGCGCAAGCTGTACAGAGAGAACGCCCTCCGTCTGCTGTCATAGCGGATTCCTTCCTTAGCGCTCCTCAGCTTAAGTTCCATACGGAACTTGCATCTCCTCACATGTCTTGACACTTCCTGATCGCGATCTATATCTATTTAAACCGTGCATCCACTGTAGTTTTCTCAGGGTTGGATACGCGTGTTCATTACGGAACTGCGGGATGGCTCGCTGGATTTCCCGGTCCGGCAGCTGATAATCCTGCGACGAGCGGGAAGAATGAGGTCGATGAAATGGTGATCCGTCCGCCCAACAAACTCGCAGTGTGCTTGATGACAGCATTTTGGTCCATGGGACTCACCGCCTTCGCGCAGTCTGGCAGTCAGCAACTCAGGGGTCCAGCGTTTGTCCCCGACGAAAAATTCAATGGCTCTACGCTCAATGGGTGGCACAAACTGGGCGCGGCCAATTGGAGTGTGGACAACGGCGAACTGCTGGGCAACGGTTCGGCCGGCAGTGGTTGGCTGGTGCTCGATCGCTCGTACCAGGATGCCGGGTTTTATGCTGCATTCCGCTGCAAGGGTGCCTGCGATACCGGCGTACTTCTGCGAATGGCGAAGACCGTCGACGGAATGAACGGTACTTACTATTCCGTGAAGGGCGGCACCGTGGAAGCGGATAATTTGACCATCGATGCCACCGGCAACATAGTGTCTCGGCAGAAGTTGAGGGATGCTGGCGGGCAGTTTCGCTATGCTCCTCCGATGCCTGACCCCACTGCCAATTCCGTCTCTACGCGGCCCTATGCCTCGGAACCAGCACCTCCCGGTGTGACCTTACCGATTACTATGCCTCATGCTCACGTGCGCGAAGGGGAGTGGAATGAATTGGAGGTTATGCTCGATGCGGACATCATTCGTGGCTATCTGAATGACACAGGGCGGGGAGTAAGCGCCGCCACCGACGATGACGATCTGGATGCCTACGGACCTATCGCGCTGTATGTCGGTAAGGGTGCCGAAGTGCGGTTCAAAGACGTTTCCTACAAAGATCTGGCTATGAAAGTACAGCCGCTCGAAGAAGTGGGCAACCGCTTTCGCATGCAGCGCGTAAGCCCTTTCTACTACAACTGGACAGCCACGGATGCAGATTTCAATCACGATGGCAAACTCGACATCGTTTCCGGAGCCTACCTCTACTACGGTCCGGACTTCACTAAATTCAGGGAGATCTATCCCGCGCGGACCTTCAATCCTTCCACAGAATACTCAACCTGGGTGCAGCACGCCTATGACTTTACCGGGGATGGATGGGCTGACGTAGTCGCTACCGACTTAGGCGTCGGCGCTGTTCTCTACGTAAATCCTGGAAACGAATCCAGGCGATGGAAGCAATATAAGGTGATTCCATCGATGCAAAGCGAAAATTCTCTGCTGACCGACGTGGATGGCGACGGAAAACCGGAGTTGGTATATATCGCGGACGGGTACATGCGCTATGCCAAACCCGATCCGGCAAACCCTACTGAGCCTTGGGTGGTTCATACCATTTCCGAGAAGGGCCCCTGGCCGGCTCACGGCATTGGAGTCGGAGACATCAACGGCGATGGCCATATGGATATAGTTGGAGCGCTTGGCTGGTGGGAACAACCGGCTTCCGCCGGCGGCCAGCAATTGTGGAAGTACCATCCGGAGCCCTTTGGGCGCTGGGGACGGATCGGCCCCGGTGGATCCACGATCGGCATCTACGACGTGAACGGAGACGGCCTGAATGATGTAGTGACGGCTCTCGAGGCGCATGGTTTCGGTCTCGCCTGGTTTGAGCAGAAACGCGCCGCCAACGGCGATATTTCGTTTGTTCAGCACATGGTGATGGACGATTACAACACCCAGAATGCAGGTAACGTTGTGTTCTCGGAGCTGCATGGATCGGCCGTTGCCGATGTCGATGGGGACGGCATTCCGGATTTCATTGTCGGCAAGCGGCAGTTTTCGCACAAAGATGACTACCTGGATCCGGACGTTTACGGTGCCCCCTATCTCTACTGGTACAAAACCGTTCGCGATGCAAGCGCTCCCGGAGGGGCGAAGTTAGTCCCGGAACTCATTCACAATAGCTCCGGCGCGGGAGACAACCTGCTGGCCACAGATTTGAACGGGGATGGGATCGTGGATATTGTGGCTGCGACCAAGCGCGGCCTCTACATTTTCTGGGGTCAGCCTTCGCCCAAAAGTAAAAAATGAGGATGAGAAACCGTACTCCATCGCAAAATGTAACCAGAAGGGAGTTCCTTCGCCGCATCGGAGCGACGGCCGCCGGAGTCACACTTGCGTCACAGGCGACATTTCCGGCAAGCGCGAACCCTCTGGGAATGCCCATTGGTTTTCAGGGTTATGATGCCAGGTTCCTGCTCATCAAGGATTGGGATCAGGGATGGCTCGAGTTGCGCAATATAGGGTTTCAATCCGTGGATCTCGTATCCTTCAAAGGCTACGGATACGAGCATTCCCCTCTCGCGGACTTCTCCGCGAAGAAGATCCGCGACAAGTTGAACTCCATTGGTATGATCTGCGAGAACTGCCAATACTATTTCGCAGAACTTCATGGGAGCTTCGACGAGAAGATGGCCTTCTCGCACGAGTTAGGCTTGAAAAACATTATCTGCGCGCCAGATTCCGGGCGGATGAAGACCGTCGATGACTGGAAGTGGCAGGCAGATCAATTGAATGAGCTCGGCGGAAAGGTGAAACAGGCCGGATTCCAGTTGGGTTACCACAATCACAATCAGGAATTTCTAGCGATTGACGGCGTCATTCCATACGACGTCTTGATGGATCGAACTGACCCGGCACTGGTGAAATTTCAAATCGATGTCGGCAACCTCACGTTTGCAGGCGGGGACGCGCTTGCCTATCTGCATAAATATCACAATCGCTATTTCTCCATGCATGCAAAGGATTACCTGCCGGGCAAGACCAGCGTACCGGTTGGGCAGGGTACGCTCGATTGGATCAAGATATTCAAAGCAGCAAAACAAACCCCGATCCAAAACTATTTCGCCGAAGTTGCGGCTTACGGCATAACTACTCTGCAAGGGGTTCCGGCGAGTGCGTGGCCTACCGACTCGATCGACCAACTTCGCCAGAGCTACCTGTATCTGCACCATCTTCACGTTTAATGGCGGCGCGCACGGACATTTAGTAGTTCATTAGGGAACCATTTCGCCCAGAAAGCTCTTGACATGTGCGGCTTAGCGGGAGTATTTCTACTTATCGCGCGCACAAATACTGGATGAAAAGCGTTGTAGCCAGTTAGTTCATATGGGAACTAGCGACTTAGAGTGAGCTGCATTTCTAACCTCGGACGATTAGTCAATGGATATGACCTATAGCTCTAAATGCATCTTCAGCCTGGGATCGATGTTTGTTTTGAGCTTTGCCGTATCCGGCCATGCCCAACCGCTGCCTCAAGGGCAAGGGAAAGCCGAGTTCCAGCGCATATGCGGTAATTGTCACAGCGTTGATATCGCAACCTCACAGCGGATGACGCAGGCGCAATGGACCGGCGTGGTCAATGACATGGTCTCGCGGGGCGCGCAGGGGAGCCAGCAGGACCTGGATAACGTGGTCAGCTATCTTTCCACTCACTTCGGACAAGGTGCACCTCCGGCTGCCAGCGCCACGCCGGCTGCTGCGCCGGCGGTTGCGAAGGAGAACCCTCTCAGTGAAGAGCAAGTGACCAAGGCCATGGGGCTGATCAAGGCTAACGGGTGCCTGTCGTGCCATCGCGTGGCCGGTACTGGCTCGTACGTCGGGCCTGACTTGAGCGATGCCGGCGCAAGCTACTCCGCCGAGCAAATTCGCGCTGCGCTGGTTTCCCCCAATAAAGATGTTGCTCCCCAACACCGCTCTATCCGCCTGGTGACCAAAGATGGAAAGACCGTCACCGGGAGGATTCTCAACCAGGACGGATTCAGCGTGCAGATTATCGACTCGTCCAGCGAGTTGAGATCCTTTCTCAAAGCAAATCTGCGCGAGTTCACCATCATCACAGCCAACCCCATGCCTGCTTACGCCGATAAAATGAGCGCCCAGGATATGAACGGCCTGGTCCAGTACCTCAGCTCCCTCAAAGGCATCGGCAACCCATGAGACAGGCCATGCGAAGCCACCCCATCTGCCAAATACCTTGAAGGGAAACCTTTCGCTGTGAAAATCGGAATGTTCCTGTTGTTTTTGTTCGCCGGTTCCGCTGCACAGGCCCAGGTCACGTATGACCGCTTGCTGCACGCCGACAAGGAACCTCAAAACTGGCTTACTTACTCGGGAGGTTATGCGAGCAAGCGGTATAGCGAGCTCAAGCAGATCAACCGGGACAATGTCAAAGACCTGCAATTGAAATGGGTGCACGTCTTCGACACCAGGAACAAGATCGAGAACACGCCCCTGGAGGTGGATGGCGTGCTCTACACGGGCGACACAAACCAAATCTCCGCTGTCGACGCGCTCACGGGGCGAACCTACTGGACGCTCGATCACACGGTAGATCCGAAAGGCGTCTTTGTTCTTCCCATGAACAAGGGCCTGGCTATCTCGGGCGACAGGCTTATTTGGGCGACGCTCGACGGACACCTGATTGCCGTAGACATCAAGAGTGGAAAGCCGATCTGGGATAAGGTCATCGCGATTTGGCACAAGGGCTATCAACTCAATGTGGCTCCCCTGATAGTGAAAGACAAGGTCATCCTGGGGCCCGCAACCAATGAAGAGGGAGCCAATTGCTGGGTCGGCGCTTACGACATCAAGACCGGTGACGAACTCTGGCGCTACACCGCGATTCCAGGCCCCGGTGAGCCGGGCAATGACACCTGGCCGGGCGATTCATGGAAGCGCGGAGGTGGCTCGATCTGGGTCACAGGCTCCTACGACCCGGAAACCAATCTGACCTTTTGGGGCACGGGCAATCCGAATCCGGGATGGAATGGGGACCCACGCGCCCCTGGAGACAACCTCTACGCGGACTCTGTTCTGGCTCTGGATGCAGATACGGGCAAAATGAAATGGCACTACCAGTTCACGCCGGCTGACGAATTCGATTGGGACTCGGTGGAGATTCCAGTGCTTGCCGACATCAACTGGGAAGGCAAGCCTCGCAAGGTCATGCTGTGGGCTAACCGGAACGGGTTTTTCTATGTGCTTGACCGTACGACAGGGAAATTCTTGTTGGGCAAAGCCTTCGTAAAGCAGAATTGGAATATCGGTTTCACCCCGGAAGGGCGGCCTATCAAAGACCCAACCTTCAAATCGAGTTTTGAGGGCACATTCATCGAACCCGGTGTTCAGGGTGGAACCAATTGGTACTCGCCTTCTTTCAGCCCGCGTACCGGTCTCTTCTACATTCCCTCGTGGCAGAACAGCTCCCAAATCTCGGCCAAGGCTCCGGCGAAGTGGGTTGAGGGAGAACGGTATACCGGCGTTGGCCACCCGGCGGGCGCTGCGCAACAGCAGCGGCCACGGCATGGCGGCGGCGGCCTGGCCACTGGCGGATACGGAAATGCCGCGGCTTTCCGCAAGGACGAGGAAGGCTACGGAGCCATCATCGCTGTCGAACCGCAGACCGGCGAAAAGAAGTGGGAGTTCAAGATGAACGACTACACGGAGAGCGGTGTGCTCACGACGGCTTCGGATGTCCTCTTCGCTGGCGGACGAGAAGGAAACTTCTTCGCTCTGGACGCGCGCAATGGAGAATTTCTATGGAAGGTGGGTTTGGGCGGAACAGTGGCGAGTGGCCCCATGACCTTCTCCCTCGATGGTCATCAATATGTAGGCGTATGCGCAGGTAACAGCCTTTATATTTTTGGGCTGCCCCAATAGGCAACCCATGAGACATACCACGCTGCTGACATTGCTGATCTTTGCCGCTACCCTACAGGGTCAGGTCACATCCGGCAACATCCTTCAAGCAACCCGCGAGCCCCAGAATTGGCTCACCTATTCAGGGGGCTACTCCAGTCAGCGTTATAGTCTGCTCGAGCACATCAACCGAGACAACGTCAAAAGCCTGCAATTGAAATGGATCTATCGTCCAGATTCCCGGGACAAGATGGAAGCGACTCCCCTGGTGGTGAATGGCATCCTCTACATGGTGCAGGGGGATGAGGTGGTCGCCCTGGATGCTGTCACTGGTCGGAAATTCTGGACCTTTACCTACGAGGTTCCGCCAGAGTCGAACGCCTACCTGATGGTCGTGAAAGGCCTCGCGATCTCGGGCAACACGCTCTTTTGGCCTACCTACGATGGACACTTGATTGCCATCGACACTAAGAGCGGCCGGGCCATCTGGAACAAGACGATGTTCGATTGGCGCGATGGACTGCAGTACAACGTCGCTCCACTGATCATCAAGAATATGGTAGTGCTCGGCACCGCTGACAATGAGCGGGGCGCGAATTGTTGGGTGGCAGCCTACGATGTGAAGACTGGCAATGAGCTGTGGCGCTTCTGGACAACGCCGAACTCAGCCAGCGATCCAGGAGCCAACACCTGGGGTGGCGATTCCTACAAGCACGGTGGTGACCCCATCTGGGTTACAGGATCTTATGATCCGGAGACCAACCTTACTTATTGGGGGACCGGCGATCCAAATCCTGGCTGGGGTGGGGACACGCGTCCCGGAGATAACCTTTATTCCGACTCGGTGCTCGCGCTCGATGCGGATACCGGCAAATTGAAATGGTACTTTCAGTTCACCCCGCACGACGAGTTCGATTACGACTCGGTACAGGTGCCGGTCCTGGCAGATATCCAATTTCAGGGACAACCACGCAAGGCCATGCTGTGGGCGAACCGGAACGGATACTTTTACGTTCTTGATCGAACCAACGGACAGTTTTTGCTGGGTAAGCCCTTTGTCAAGGTGAATTGGAGCCAGGGGCTCGATGCCAAAGGCAGGCCCATACCCTCCCCTACATTGTCACCTAAGCCGATAGGCCAATCTTTCATACAGCCGGGGACACAGGGAGGAACCAATTGGTACTCTCCCTCTTATAGTCCTCGGACCGGTCTCTTCTATATCTCCACCTGGGTGAATTACTCTCAGTATTCAAGCAAGGGTGATCCGGGCCCGTGGGTCAAGGATAAAACTTACACCGCGCTTGGAGCGAGATCCGCGGCCGACCGGGTATCCACAAAGGTCCGTGGGATACCAGCCGGCTACCGCAGAGAAGAAGATGGATATGGCGCGGTTCGGGCCCTCGATCCCCAAACCGGCGAGAGAAAGTGGGAGTTCAAGATGTCTGACTACACCGAAAGCGGAGTACTCACCACCGCATCGGACCTCCTCTTTTCGGGAGGAAGAGACGGAAACTTCTTCGCATTGGACGCGCGAGATGGGCGCTGCCTATGGAAGGTGGGATTAGGCGGTACTATTGCGAATGGCCCTATCACCTACTCCGTGGATGGGCAGCAATATGTAGCGGTTGCCGGCCAGGGTGCACTGTACGCCTTTGCCTTACCCAAGTGAGAACGGTTGGAGGGAATCTTTTGAAATCTCAAAGCACGATCGCGTCAGTATTGATTACGTTTGCAGCGGCTGCCGCTCTAGCGAACGGACTTTGCCTTCAGGTCTACGCCGCATCCGCATATACTCTGACTGCCACAGAGAACGGCATGCAATTGAAAGCCCCCGATGGCAAGGTGGTCTTTGAATACGTGACCAAGAAGCCGGAGAATATCGGACTTACGTCGCCGAGCGCCGCGTACTTCCATCCGGTGAACACTCCATCGGGAGAAACGGTCACGAATGTCGCACCCAACGATCATCCGCACCATCGTGGCATTTTCTTTGGTTTTTTAGATTCGGAGTTTCGCACCCCGGTCGACTTTTCCAAGGCTCCGCCGAACCATGCAACGCGGGCGTTCAACGTGCAGCGAGGCGACTTCTGGGCCTGGGGGCTTTACGCTCCGCGTGAAGGCCGGGTCATCCAAAACCGCGACATAAAGCTGGTGAGCGCCGATGCGGAGCATGCTCAGTTGGAGATTCATAATGATTGGCTGATCGACAATAAGAAGCTGCTCGAGGAGACGGATGAAGTCGTCGCCACCGAGCGCGATGGTGTTTACGTGCTTGATCTGACCTATCGGTTTGCGCCCCTGGTGCCGTACGTGCTTAGCCAAACAGCATTTGGCGGGTTCGTCGTGCAGGGCCAGAAGTATGGTGAGTCTTATTATTCGAATGCATCGGGCAAAGTCGATCTTCCCAGTCCGCATTATTCTTATCCGGATGGAGACTGGCCATCTGAGGCCTGGTACGACTACACCATCCAGCTAAAGAGCGACGGGAAAACGGTTGGCTTCGCTGTCCTCGATCATCCGCTTAACCCTCCGACGCGGTGGCATAACACATTATGGATGTTGAATCCGTGCATTACTACTTTTGGAACGGTGACGATTGAACCGAATGCGCCGATGATATTGCGGTACCGCATCGTGGTTCATGATGGACCGCCGCCGACTGAAGTGCTGCAGAAGCTTTCCCAAGAGTGGCGTGGGACGAAGGCGAACCCTTTTGGTTCTCAATGATTGGTGGTTTGAAAGGGAGCGTACGTTTTCAGACTTGTCCAAATTAGTTTTCCCTGGGCTAGGTTTCCAGACTGGAGCTTCGGGGCGGACGGATAGATTTAAATCTGCGGAATACGCGAGTTTTCCGGGAGTCACCGCTCTGATGCTTTGTATCAGGGCACGACTTTAGTCGGGCCGTTGAGGCCTAACAAAAATCTGGGCTTCAGCCCCTGTGCTTTTTTCCCTACTGATTTTCGCCGTGGCAAAAGGCAAAAGACACCTGTGCACTGCTCAGAATTGGCTCCAGGCAAGCATTTCGTACGGGACCCGCCGAAACAGGGGCTAAAGAGCCTGCGTGCGACGACATCACAAAAATGAGTCCCGGAGGGACGGCTGACCTTAGCCCAGGACGCAGTCCTGGGTTGGCGTGTGCCATGGAAAAGTCCCGCAGGGACGACTGGAAAGTTACTGAAACTTGGATCTGGATTCGGCGCGGATCGGGAATTCTCAATCGCGGAATATTTTGAGATGCAAGTACCTGGGCTTGTGCTCGGGTAACCTTCAGTCATCCCTACGGGACTTTTCGTCTCTCGAACCTCTACCAAGGACTACGTCCTGGGCTAGTTCAGCCGTCCCTGCCCTAGCAAAACAAAACCCAGAAACCAAAACAGCGTCTGCGGTTTCTTAAGTGAGCGCCTTGACTTCGATCCGGCGGAACCAGATCTCCGCGAATTCTATTTCGATGGCGATTTTTCCGCGGGTTAAGGGGATGAACTTCCCTGGGCTTTGCGGATCGGGCTGTTGCAGCGTGGAGACGACATTCACCGTCCTCCCATTCACAATGTGCGCGGATCGGTCGCCCTGCCAGATCACTTCCACCACGTTCCATTCGTCGAGGTTCTCAAAGTTGCCGTCTTTGATCTTTCGGCCGGTTGTGGGCTCAGGTGGCGCTGCTCCCGGCCTGGTCGTCGCCGGGCCACTCCAGCCGTTGGGAGTGAGCCCCTGCCCGAACAAACCGTTGTCATGCCTGGCCTGAATTCCCCGCACGCCGTCTACCAGGAAGTAATCGCCTACATCCCCTTCTTCAATCTGGCATTCGACCATGCGCGGCCACACCTTGTCCTCGCCAACCAAACCGTACAGGATGCCATTGTCACGCTTGCTCTCGGAGCGAGGCGGAAACCGCTTGACTCCCCATTTGTATTCCACGCGAATATGTACGTTTTCAAACTCCTGGTTCGTCGCAATATAGCCTGGCTCCACTGGTTCGCCGGTGAGTTCGTTCCCCAGAATATGAAGCATTTCCTGCTCCATCACAACTATTTTTCTGGTCTGCGCAACATCCTTGCCCGACTTTTGCAGCATGGTGTACCAGCCGCTGAGGTCGCGGCCGTTAAGCAACGAGATCCAGCCGTCGGCACCAGCCGGCGGCAAGGGCAGTTGGGGAGCGAAGCCCTCCGCTAAGCCCAGATGTGGAAGCCACAATGGGCTGGTGGCCATCGGTACACTGGCCTTGAGAAAACTGCGACGGTTCATGGAGCACCCCCTCGTCGTTAAAACAACAACGGCCTCCGTTGGGCTAAGCCTGCGGAGGCCGCGTTTTTCACTTGCCGCAGCTCAGAAGGTGAAGCGCACCCCGAAGCGGAAGTATCGTGCATCGAGCAGACGACCGAGCGGAGTTACGTTTGTGATCTGGCTGAATTTATTCAGCGCGGTGATGTTTCCGTTCGAGAATGAAGCGCTTGAAATATTGGAGTTGGGAACAGCGAAATGCGGTGTGTTGGTGACGTTGAAGCCCTCAGCACGGAATTGCATACTCAGCCTCTCCCATATTTGAAAGTCACGGAAGACACTGGCATCAAAATCCGTTGATCCGGGCCCGCGCAGAGAATTGAAGCTGCCGTTCCCGAACGCGGCCGTACTAACTGGAGCGAAAGCCGTCGGATCGAACCATGTGTTACTATCGCCAGCCGTGTGAGGAACACTGCCCTTGGCCACGGTCGGCTTGACCTTGTTAGCCAGCTGGGTGCTGATCGCGTTGGGGCAATTGCATGAGGAATTGGAGGCGCTGACATAGAACGGCAATCCTGAGAGATGGTAGAAGACGCCGTTAAGACTCCATCCACCAAGAATCACAGCGCCGATTCCGCTATTGACGAACTGCTTGTTTTTGCCGAAGGGCAGTTGATACAAGGAGCTGACGATAAAGTTATTCGTCCGATCCACCGGTGTCACTGAGGTATTGCGGTAATAGTCTTGCGGAATTTCGATTCCAGCCCCACCTGATGGCAGCGCTGCGGTGGCGCCTCCCTGCATGTCCTTGGAGTACGTGTAGGCGATTTGCATGGAGAGGCCATTGGTGAGCCTCCTGCTTAGAGTGGCCTGCAGCGAGTTGTATATATCCCAGTTGGCGGGCTCAAACGCAGTAATTGCGCCGGTGATCCCGTAACGATTCAAAGGCAGGCTTGCCGTGCCGCCCCCCAGTGTGGCGTAGTTAAAGTTGACGGTTCCATTCTGGTGAACCACGTGGGTTCCAACATAACCGACTTGCGCGACGAACCCAGCGAAACTCCGCTGCACATTCAAGTTCCAGGATTGAATGTAGCCGCGAATGAAGTTCTTCGCCACGGTGTTGACGTTGCCTGCTCCGAAGGGAATGGCAACATTCCCATGACTATCCGGCACCGGGTTGGGAATGGTGGGAAAGCCGGTCGCCAGCGTGGTGCTGGCAGGCAAATAGGAATTGGTCCCGTTATAGACACCTTCCACCGTGGCCGGGTAAGCCTGGGTTCCGGAGTTGCCCATTTCCACCTGGGTAGGAGACAGAGCATAGCCTGCGCGCACGACGGTGTTGTCGTCCACGCGATAAGCAATACCGAGGCTGGGAGCAAAGAGCTTTTTGGAAACCGTGATGCCGCAATCGCCGGGATTGCCGCCCACTCCGCAAAGTTCCATCGTTGGGTTGTTGATGTCGGTAAATAGATTGTCGTACTGAATGCCGCGGGTGGCGGTCGTCGGCACAGGAAAGTACTCCCAACGAAGGCCGTAGTTAATGGTCAGTTTATGACTTGCCTGCCACTGATCGCGTGCGTAGACAGAAAAGTCGTACTCGCGAAGAGTAATGTAAGGCTGCTGGGGCTGGAACCAGACGTTGGTGGTCTGTGGCAGGCCTAGCAGGTAATCTGCCACGCCATTATAGGGATTCGGCGAGGCTCCGCCGGGAGTGCTGGTGACGCCGCCGGTGAACTGAAAGACGGTGTTGCGCACTTCCTTATGATTCATGTGCAGGCGAACAATGTCTTCGCCGAATCGAATGTTATGCGAGCCCACGATCTTGGTTACGTTGGCGTTGTACTCGAAAACCGGGTCTTTGTATTCAAGCGGCGGGTAGGAATAGCCGAACGTCGTACCAGTAGAGGAAGGATAGCCGCCAATGTCAAAGTTCGGCATACCACCCGACCAGGGAAGAGCGCCAATGTTTGTGCCGGGAATTCCCAGTGTGTCCAGGCCCACCTTGACGTTTGTCATCGTTGGGAAAAGTAGCTGGTGCGGTTGCGTAACGCCAAACGTACCGTCGATGATCAGGGTCGGACTAAATACGTAAGTTACTGATCCCGAGACAGCGAGCGTGGCGCCGTTCTGCAAATAGTTTCCTGCGCCATTGGCACTGAATGCAGGCCAGGCGCCGCTGGAGCCGCCAAGAAACTGGCCAAAGAACGGCGCCTGTTGGTTGAAATAAGGCTGATACCCGTAGCGTCCTGAAACCCTCAGCTTGGGGGTTATCTGATAGTCAATTTTGGTATCGATCTTGTGTAGGTTGTAGGTGGTCTTCTGGACCACGGCGAAGTTATTCTGAATTCCGCTAAGGTTCGGCGCCGGAACATAGGGAATCATGATCTTGGCGACCGAGCTGATTCGGTCCTGGGGTATTTGGTTGCCCGGAAACGGCTTCCTGCCCGTACCGTCTGGATTCCCTGTAGCGGGGTCGTAGATGGGGGTCGTAGATCCTGATAAATCGCCCGAGAGCATCTGTGCGGTCGGCACAGAAATGGTTCCGGTATATCCCTGGTTAATGAAGTCGCCTTCATAGCCGGCAAAGTAGAAAAGTTTGTCCCGGATGATGGGACCGCTTACCCAGCCCCCGGTGTCGTTGTCGACCAGATGCGGCGCCTTTTGGGTAGGAAGCTGGAAGAAGGTGCGCGATTCCGTTGCGTTGTTGATGTTCGACTCGTAGAAAGCCCCGTGTATGCCATTCGACCCGCTTTTAAGCAGCACGGTTACCGAAGGGCCGCCGGACAGTCCCTGCTCAGCGTCCGGGGTGTTGGTCACTACGTTAATGCTTTGGATCGATTCGCTGGAAGGGACAAAGCTGGTGTATTGCTGAACCCAAGGATTGGTTGCACTGACGCCTTCAATACGGATATTGGGGCCCTGGACACCGGTTCCGTTGGCCGCGAACTGCATCGACTTTGAAGGGTTGTTGGTCCCCCCGGAGAGTTGGCCGCCCGGCGGAACGACACCTGGAACCTGGTTGAGGATCCCCTGATAACTTCTCGTGGCCTGCGGGACGGTTTCGAGCGCATGCGAAGAGATCTCAGAATGTACGTCCGCAGTATCCGTTTGCAGCTGGGCGGCAACCGAGCTTTGCACTTCAACGGTTTGAGAGACAGCCCCGACCTGAAGCTGGGCGTCGACGCGCACTACGTTGTTCGCCAACACGTCGATGCCAGTGGTCTTGAAACTCTGGAAACCCTGCTTGGTGACAGTCGCCTGGTAATTGCCTGCCGGCACGGTGGAGATCGTATAAACGCCACCGTTATCCGAAGCGACCGTACGTGAATCGTTAGTCTGCGTATTGGTGATGACCACATTCGCGTCCGGAACGGCTGCGCCGGTGTTATCTGTAACCGTGCCGACTACCGAACCATACAGTGTCTGTGCCTTCGCTTGAAGAGACACAAACACCAGTATGCAGATGAAGAAAGCACATGCCCAGACCAATGATCCTAACCAGCTTTCGTACTTTGGTTGCATGATGAATGTGCGATCTATTTTTGTATTTTTCGTTCTCACCGCGTCACCTCGATTCTCCATTAGTTCCTCACTGAACTCTCTCAAAAGGTAGTAACGTCATTAGTTAGAGTTTTGACTTCGCGCTAAGTAGATATACTTGCGAAATAAGCCCTGTCAAGCGGTTTTTCGTTCCCAGTTCCCTAATGAACTTTGGTGTACCTTGCGAAAAAGCCCCTGAATTTGCAAGGGGTAGGTAGGTAGAAGATCCGGCAAGAGGGATACTCTAACGCTGCTCGATGCGCTCGAGAGCCTGGGCTGCCCGCTGGGCAATTGCCGGATCATGGGCGGCCGCTGCTCTACGCAGGTGATCAGCAGCGCCGGTTAGATCTCCTTGAGCGGCCAACACCAGGCCCAGGTCCAATTGAGCGCGGCTGAAATCCGGCTGCAGTTCCACCGCCCGCCGATACTCGCGGGTCGCGTCGGCCATTTGCGACCTTCGCGCCAGCAGGCTACCCAGCAACTCGTGAGCTGCGGAGAAATTCGGGTCGGCCTTTATGCCTGCTTCCACCGCGGCCTGCGCGTCATCGTAACGATTGAGCCGGACCAACATCAACGCGTAATCATATTGATAGGGTCCATAACTGCCGCGGAGCTGTGTTGCCTTCTCGAAATCGAAGAGCGCTTCAGAATTTTGACCCCTGGAGGCCAGCATCCGGCCGCTCAGATTGTAAGCGGTCGCATCGTAGGGGTCGATGACGAGGGCACGTTGTGCGGCCGCGGTGGCGAGGTCTACTTGCCCCGCGGCCAATAACATTCCTGCCAGGCTCGTATAGCCCTCAGTCAAATCCGGATTGAGTGACACTGCCTTTGTGACTTTCTCGATGGCGTTCCCGGTGCGGCCAAGTCCGGCGTCGAGCATGCCGTATTGGTACCAGACGTTGGCGTCCTGGGGCGCGAGCTGCAGCGCGCGTTTCAGCGTCTCCTCGCTCCGCGTCACATCTCCCAATGCCTTGAGTGCTCCAGCCAGTGCCTGCAAGGCAGTGACTGAGGTTGGGCTGAGCAAGACCGCATGTTGGAATGCCGCTGCAGCCTCTTTAGGTTTTCCGCTATTGCGCCAGGCGTCGCCGAGAGTGGTGTAGAACTCCATCTCGCGTGGCGGCCGCTGGCTCATTTCACGGCTCAGGTCCGCCAGGCCCTGCTTCAGGTTGTTCTGCAAGGCTACCTGTGCGACCGCCTTGTACAACAAGTTCTCGCCTGTAGGAGCCAGGGGCGAGGGATAGTAGGGGACAACTTCACCGTGATACTCGTCAGCCTCGCTAAGATGACGTTCGGGTAGCTCAGCCAGCAGGTCGCGATTGGGAGGGAGCCGCTGGATGAAGTGGTCGGTCACGACGGCGTGCACTACATCTTCAGTTCTCCGCTGGGGCATGTGGCACGACATGCAATCCGGCGAATCCGTATGCTTACCGGACGCGACCAGGGAGCTCAACGCAGGCTCGTGGCAAGTGCGACAGCGCGCGGAAAAATAGCTTACAGCTGTCTTGCCGGTGGGTAGGCTCTGATGCGGGTCGTGGCAGGTTAGGCAGGTCAGCGCACCTTTGCTCTCCAGAAAGCAACGGGACTTGCGCAGCCTGTATGCTGCACCCGCGATTTCAAATTTGTCGTCATAGCCACGGCCCGGCGGGTAATCGAAGTAAAGGATGAAATCCTCCAGCGGCTGGCCGGGGATATAGGAAAACGGCCCTCGATTGAATCGGCGAATCAGTGCGGGAAGGCGCCCACTGGTCGGTTCCAGATGGCACTCCATGCAGGTGTCCATCTGCAATTTAGGGCTCAGGCGCGCGGGGTTTACGATGCTCGCGCTGATGTCTGCCAGCTTCGCGCCAGGAGTTTGGGCAGTGTGGATATGCCGCGCGCCAGGACCGTGACATCGCTGGCAATCGATGCCTTCCGGTAGTTGGCCCGAAAAAAACGGGTCAGGACTTCGCGCCTGGTTTGCGGTCGGGCTTTGCGGATAGCCGTTATGGCAGAACATGCACTCGTAGGAAACCAGGCGCCGGGTCTGGGGGTGACGGGAATCGAAGCCCGGGCTCATGGCCCAGTATCCACCGCGCTCGGAATACCAGCCCAGGGGGAGCTCGATCAAGGTTCCAAGCGCCGTGCGATGGAGGTAGGAACGTGCGTGATCGCCCGAGCCGATTACGTAGTCGATCTTCATTTCCTCGACGTTGGTATCGCTCCCGTCCAAGCCGCTTTGCCACCGTCGCTGGTAATACGCTCCGTCACGGATCGTCATCGAGTAGTGCGTACCCGATAAGGCGTGGTCGAAGGTGTTCTTGTTGATGTAGTCTTCTACGGTGTTCGCAAGGGCGGGCCGGAACAGGGACCGGCCCATGCTGGTCCGGCGGTAGCTTTCATAGATCTGACTATGGCACTGCGCGCAGGCGCGTGAGTCGACGTACTCATTATGCGGAGGGGTTTGCGGCGGCCCGGTCGACGCTAGAATGGCAGCGGCTGCCAGCAACAGCGCACTGAGAATAAACCCGATCCTCGCCACACCCCTCCCCTGGTTCAACAACATACATCAGCCTGCACGAAGGGCACGGCTTCAGCCGTGCCGTACCGGTTGAAGCTAATGAGGGCTTTAGCCCCTGGGGTACGTCTTTTAAACCATCGAGTCAGCCGCTTCGGACCTTTCGTTGTTACCTCTACCAAGAGCCGTACTTGAAGCGCGAGGTCACTTCGCGTGACCGGTGGAGACCTTGAGCAGCACTACGCCGTGGGGCGGAATGGTCGCGGTGAAGCTTCCGGCAGAGGCCGTTACAGGTTCATGCTTCCACAAGTCTATGACCTTAAGCTTCTTTCCGGGCAGCTTCAAACTGTCCCAGGCAAAGGTTCCGCTTGCGGAGGTGTCGCCGCGATTGAACAGGCCAACGGCCACGGACCCGTCGTGCAATGGCCGGTCCAGGATTTCGACCTTCTCCTGCTGGGTCAGCAACTGCACTGGCTTGGCCGCGGTGTCCTGGTCGATCGAGATAACATCGGCGTTCATCAGAATGGATTTGGTTTCGTCGTTCATGCTACGCAGATCGTTGCCTGCTATCAGCGGTGCAGCCAGCAGCGACCAGAGGCTCATGTGGGTGCGGTATTCGTCCGCATTCATGCCGCCGTTGCCTATCTCCAGCATATCCGGATCGTTCCAGTGTCCAGGCCGTGTATAGGAAGCAATCTCCAGTTGGCTGAAGCCGATGCGGTCCATGGATTCCCACTCGTCGCGAATGTCGCCTGTAGTGCGCCACAGATTGCCTCCCGTCCTGGTACCCCACTTCCACACATCGGCTTCTCCGTATTGGCAGAGGCTGTAGACGATAGGGCGGTGTGTCTCTTGTAGGGCTTCGCCCATCTTCTGATAGAGGCCCTGGAGATCGTCCTGGGTAGAGTTGTAGATATTTCTGGCGCTGCACAGATCGTACTTCAGGTAGTCAATGCCCCAGGCAGCATAGGTTTTGGCGTCCTGCACTTCATGGCCGAAACTGCCTTCATATAAGGCGCAGGTCTTGGGCCCCGGTGAGGAATAGATACCAACCTTCAGTCCTTTGGAATGCACGTAATCTGCGAGGGCCTTCATGTCGGGAAACTTCCGGTTGGGGACGATATTTCCCTCGGCGTCCCGTTTGTCCTGCCAGGTGTCATCAATATTGATATAGATGTATCCCAGCTTGCTCATGCCAGTGGACACCATGGCATCGGCCATGGAGCGGACCGCGGCATCGTCGACTTTTCCGGCGAATTTGTTCCAGCTGTTCCAACCCATGGGCGGAGTTCTCACCAGGCCGTTGTCCGGCAGGTCGTGCAGCGCAGGTAAGGGCAGCCTGGCCGGCGGCAGGGTAGCTTCGCGTGTTGTTCTCTCGGCGACACCCTGGAGAGTCTCGCGGCGGAAGTTTTGCGTCTGCAAAGAGAGTTTCCCGTCCTGGTATGTGCCTTCATACGAAATCTTCCGGAAGGGACGGGATGGGGTCGCGGTGGCGGCCGGCGGCACGATGGCAAATTGCAGCTTGCCGTCCTTGAAGGTTCCACTAATAGGGGTGCCGTTGGGTCCCCGCCCGAGGAGTGTGCCGGTGATCGACTCGCCGTCCTCCTTGAGTTCGAAATAGGTATCGCGAAGAGTGCCGTCCCCGTTGGGGATGT
The DNA here is from genome assembly GCA_963830325.1 of uncultured Acidobacteriaceae bacterium. GTDB lineage: Bacteria > Acidobacteriota > Terriglobia > Terriglobales > Acidobacteriaceae > PALSA-350. The sequence continues at coordinate 714,533 of CAWHMV010000010.1, read as the reverse complement.
GGAGCACCCAATAGCCGCTCAGGTCCGACTGGGCGCGCGCGAGTGGCGATTGCTGCAGCACCAGGCAGCAGAGAAAGAGGATGGAGCAAAGCGTTACGTCGCCCAACAAGCGATGAGGTTTACGCATCCGATGAACGAACTCCTTTGAGCCACATGAGGCATTCCATGGTCAGGAGCACTGTAGCCAAATACTCGAAATCCCGCAACAATCGGGCCGGCGCCTGCTCAGAAGACGCTGTTTTTTTGACAGACTTGCCCAAATTAGCTTTTAAAGACGCCTCGGTCAGTAACTACTCTTTATGGAACCGGTGCCCTTTCCTTTTTGTCATCCCGACCGGAGCGAACCCGGATTTCCTGCCACGCAGCGCAAGACACGACCACGTGTGCGGCTTTCATTAAGGAAAGCCGCATGAGGCTCGCCAACGCCATTAATTTCAACAGGAAATCGGGGGTAGCGGAGGGGAGGGATCTGCGTTTCCGCGGACCTCTCCTGGAAACGCGGAATACGATGCTCAAACAGAATTGTCATCTCGCCTGCCCCGGCGTAGCGTGAGACCGCAGCGTATCCCCAGGTCTGGGCAATCTTTGAACTCGGGATTCGCGCGTATCTGTGGTACCTCTAAGGAGCCTGTCGTTCATCCTGATCGGAAGGAGATCTGCCCCGGGTGACGACCGAGTCGATCCATCCTCAGCTACGGCGCAATTCGCTCGGGCTTCCGGAGCTGATTTTCCAGAGTGTTACCCACATTGCTCCCGCCACCAACATGGTGTTCACCTATCCGATCATCGCTCTCAAGGCGGGACCGGATATGCCGCTCTCGTTTTTGCTGGCGACCACGGTTTGCTTTTTTATTGGGAATACGGTGGCGCAGTTTTCCCGGTATATGCCCTCCAGTGGCGGCTACTATTCCTTCGCTACGCGTGGGTTGGGCCCGCGCATCGGCTTTATGGCCACGTGGAGCTACCTGGTGTATGAACTGCTCGGGGGCGCCGGGTCCACCGGCTTTCTCGGCTACCTGCTCTCGGATACGCTGCGGTCAGGGTTCGGCGTCAATATTCCGTGGTGGCTCATCGCGTTGCTTGCCTTTGCCGTGATCTGGACGTTCACGCACTACGGCGTCCAACTGTCCGTGCGCATCACTCTGTTTTTGGGTGGCCTCGAGCTGCTGATTATGCTGGCGCTCGCGACCACTTTCCTGATCCATCCGGGACCCGGTTCCAGTTATATTGCCCCGCTCGATCCCTCGGCCGCGCCGCATCATCTTGGCGGCATCCTGGCGGGCATGGTCTTCTCCATCCTCTCGCTCAGCGGGTTTGAAGGATCGGCGCCGCTGGCCCAGGAATCCAGACGTGCAGGCAAGTTCGTGGGCCAGGCGGTGCTTCTCTCGCTGGTGGTGACGGGCCTCTTCTACGTTTTTACTTCGTATGCCAGCGCCATCGGTTGGGGCACTGGGGATATGGCGGCCTTCGCCGCGCATCCGAATCCTTACTATGCACTTGGCCATAAGCTGTGGGGAATGGGGTGGTGGTTTGTGGTCCTGGCGCTGATCAACAGCGCCATTGGGGTCGGCCTGGCGACCACCAACTCGGCTTCCCGGGTGATGTACACCATGGGCCAGGCGGGCACGCTTCCCTCCTCTTTCGGGCGCATCCATCCCGTGCACCAGACACCCACGTTCGCCATCGCCATGGTGCAGATCGTCGGCATCGCTGCGGTGTTGCTGGTAGGGCTGTTGTTGCGGCCGGTCTATATCTTCGGACTGTTGGAGACCATTGCCACCTTGGCGGTGATCATCATCTATTGTGTGGCGAACCTGGCGCTGACGGCCTACATCCGCCGCGAGCACCCGGCCCATTTCAACATCTGGCATCACGTGGTTTCACCCTGGATTGGAACCCTGGCGCTGCTGCCGGTGCTGTTCGTGACCATGTACCCCGAGCCCGAGTGGCCGTACAACATTGCGCCTTACTTTCTCGTGGTCTCGCTCATCGCGGGATTCGGCTATATGCAATGGCTCGAATCGCGCCATCCAGGAGCGCTGCTGCGGGGTGCGACCATGCTGGTCGGCAGTCGCAGTACATCCGAAGGCGACGTAGACTGGGATAAGCCGATCGCTCCGCTCTCTTAGCAACGAAGGCAGAAAGGCTCCTATGAGCTTTGGTTCGCTGGTCTTCACCCCCCTGGTCAAGAAGCTGCAGGAGCGCTATGGCAGCCGGCGGCAGTATGAGCGCATGGAGAATTCTGGGGCAACGCAAGATCGCCTGACCGAATTCGAGACCGAGTTCCTGGCCCAGCGCGATAGCTTTTACATGGCCACGACAGGAGCAACCGGCTGGCCTTATGTACAGCACCGCGGCGGGCCAAAAGGGTTTTTGAAAGTGATCGATGACCGCACACTGGCTTTCGCCGATCTTCGCGGAAACAAACAGTACATCAGCACTGGAAATTTGCTCACCGATGATCGCGTCGCCATCATCATGGTCGACTATCCGCGGCAGGCCCGGCTGAAGATACTCGGGCGAGTAGAGATCTTCGAGGGCGAAAAAGCAGTGGGCTGGCTGGACAAGGTTCGCATGCGGGGAGAGAAAACACCGATTGAGCGGGTTTTCGTTATCCATGTTGAGGCTTACGACTGGAACTGCCCGCAGCACATCACGCCGCGCTATTCGGTGGAAGAGCTGCGCGACGGAATGAAAGACGTGGAGAAGCGGATACAGGCGCTGGAGCAGGAGAACGAATCGCTGCGCAAGGAACTGGCAGCGGCCCACGCGACATCTAAGGAGCACACCTCATGAGCCCGCGTCCTCCCCTACCCCCATTCACGGAGGAGACCGCCGTCCAGAAAGTGCGCCTGGCAGAAGACGGTTGGAACACGCGCGAGCCGGAGAAGGTCGCCCTTGCCTACACCGTCGATTCACGCTGGCGAAATCGCGCAGAGTTTATCAAGGGCCGGGAGCAGATCATTGCCTTCCTTACACGCAAGTGGCACAGAGAACTGGACTACCGGCTGATCAAGGAGCTTTGGGCATTCACCGGCAATCGTATCGCGGTTCGGTTTGCCTATGAATATCACGATGACTCAGGCAGTTGGTTTCGTGCTTACGGCAACGAGAATTGGGAATTTGACGCCGAAGGTCTGATGTACGCGCGGCACGCCAGCATCAATGACCTGCCGATCAAGGAGGCGGAGCGCAAGTTTCACTGGCCAAGCGGACGGCGCCCCGACGACCACGCGGGGTTGAGCGACCTGGGTCTTTAAAGATCAAGTTCGGTCGCGGACAGCGGAGTCGAACAACAGAGCAAAACATTCCCATCCGGAGGCGGGTCCAGCGGCTCAGGAGCATAGCGGACTTCGCCGTCGATCAGACCGCCTACACGACAGAACTCGAAAGTCGGGGTTATGTCCGGATTGCCGACTCCTAGGCCAAGTGACGAGAAGGGCGTTACTAATCCACTCGGAAGTCCTGAACTAAAGCTGGATGAGCGCTTTGGCCTGAAGGCAACAGTTGAGCAATGGCCGATTGTCCGGAACGGCCATGATTCGGCCAGGCGGCGAGAAGCCTGTTCTAACCAAGCCTTCGCCGCCAGCCGCAGCTGTATCTCGCGCATGACGATCGTCAAAACGTCAACTTCCTATTTCGCCTGCACTAGCCCCGCAATCACCGCAGCAACTTTATCGAGTATCTGGTTCCAGCCCTCCATTTGACCGCTATTTTTCGCGCTCTCCATGGGTTCATTTCCAATGTGGGTGAGTTTCGTCTGGCCGTTTCCGAGATCCTCAAAGATGGTCACGTCGTGCGCACCGTCTATGGCCTCATGTTCTATTCCTAATTGCGCAGGCTCAACCTTGTTTCCCTCCGAGTCCGAAAAGTACATGGAGGAAACGATCTTCTCGTGCAGAACAATCTCGTGGTACTCAACCGCATTCCAGCACTCCTGCCCATCCGGCGCCTTCATGCAGTAGAGAGATTTTCCCCCAACGCGAAAATCCATCCGGCAAACGGGCGCAGTGAAGCCCTTCGGTCCCCACCACTGCATCACGTACTTCGGGTCTGTCCACGCCTTCCAAACCAACTCGCGTGGGGCATCAAAAACTCTTGTAACGACCATCCGCTCAATTTCGCTAACCGTGTTTTCCGTCATGTCTGATCTCCTCTTTCTTCATTTGATTTACAACTACATCCAGTTTGTCGAAACTCTCTTCCCAGAATCGGCGATAGCTGATCGCCCAGTCGCTGACTGTCTTAATCGCCTCGGGCCTAAGCGTGCATACGCTCTCCCGTCCACGCTTTGTCTTGATCACAATCCGTGCCCGCACCAGGTAGGCAATATGTTTTGAAATCATCTGCTGCGACAGAGCAAACGGTTCCGTCAATCCATGCACAGAGGCAGGCCCGTGGGAGAGCCGCTCGATCATCGCCCGCCGGGTTGGATCAGACAGAGCCGTAAATGTTGTATCCAGTTTATCCACAACCGAATGGTAGTGGATTGCCGGTCAATGTCAACTGCTAATTTTGCGATTCTTGATTACTGTTCGCTGATCTCTCTGAACCTGACACTCGCGCTAAACCATATCCACGGCGACGAGTGCATGGCGACCGCGCTGACCTATGCACCAAAAGGCGAATACAAGATCCTTGAGATCATCGTTGCGGTTTTCACGGGTACTGGCATTCGCGAGAAGCGCGTTTTTCAATACCGATCCTGATTTTCGGGCGCAAATAGAGCGGCCAGGCTCCAGCAATTCGGAAGTGGCGTATCGCGGTATGCTGCGGCGTTTCTCGGGACGAATCTGGTGAGTCTTCCCACGGACGGACTTCCGGCCCGCCTTACAGTTCGCGAACAAGCGACGCAGGTGTACCATAGGTCAGCTTTCGAAGCCAAGAAAGAAGTTCCAGCGTACTGGGGTAGGGCGCGCGCTTCGGATCCTCAAGCCGATGGCTCACGACCCTGGGTTCTCAGATTTTGACGATATCTCAGGCAGGTCGATGTGGCCGATCCGGTAGTTTCATTTGGTCAGGTCTTGCAATTCGACGCTGCTAATCATGATGCGGGGCAGCGAGCCTTACGCGCTGCGTTTATCGGATTCTTCGTGGACATGTTCGACGTGTATCTGCCGGTCGTGGCCCTCGGACCGGCGATTTCCTACTTTCAACCCGCAACTCTGAGCCCGGCCCTAAAATCTACGATGTTCTATGTCGTTTTCGCCTTATCGCTGGTCGGTCGACCGGTGGGGGCAACGCTCTTTGGACACTACGCCGACAAACTCGGCAGGCGGCGGGTCGCGATTATCTCCATGGGGGGCTTCGCCGTCGTGACCCTGCTGATTGGACTGCGGCCGGGCTATGAAACCTGGGGCATGGGCAGCATTGTGATCCTTGTGCTCCTTCGTTTCGTCGATGGCATTTTCCTGGGACGGGAGTATACCGGTGCCAATCCCCTGGCCATGGAGTATGCGCCCAAGGAGAAGCGGGGAAAATGGGCGGCGTTCATCCATACCGGGTTTCCGCTTTCTTTGGCCGCGATGTCCCTGATCACCACCGGTTTGTTACGCGTGCTGCCGGCAGGGTCGCTGCATTCGCCCTATGTACAGTGGGGATGGCGTATTCCCTTTTTCCTGGGAGCCGTGTTTGCCGGCGGCGTCTTCCTTTATTACGTCACGAGGGTTCAGGAATCGAGCGTATGGGCTAAGGCCGATAAGACCAAGTCACCGCTGAAAGAACTGTTCCGGGGTGACAACTTCCGCTGCCTGTTGCAAGTCTTTCTGGTCATGAGCGGGGCCTGGTTCACGCTGAACGCGGTCACGTCCATTCTTCCCGGCCTGCTTTTGACGGTTAAGAACGTCAACAGCGTTGTGGTCACCAATGCGCAATTGGTCGCCTATTGCCTGCTGGCTCTTTGCTTCGTTCCCTTCGGCGTGCTGGGCCAGAAAGTCGGCCGCAGGCCGATCCTGGCTCTGATCGGACTCGCGAGCTGCACGGCAGGCCCCATCCTGTATTACGTGCTCGTCCGGACTGGCTATCGCAGCGCCTTGCAACTGACGCTGCTGGTAACCTTGATCAATCTGTGTGCTTCGCCCGTGTGGGCGATCGTCACCTCGTACATCAACGAACGCTTTCCCACGGGCATTAGAGCCTGCGGCTATGGCGTTGGTTTCAGCGCGGCCACCATCATTCCGGCATTTTCGTCTTTCTACATGTTGGGTCTAAATGGATTGGGTATGCCCTACGAGTACACTGCGATCGTCATCTTCGCAGTGGGGGGCTTTCTTTTGATGCTCGGTGCCTTGTACGGACCGGAAACCACGCATGTCGAGTTGTCCTAACACCATTCTTCGGAGGAATCGTCCATGACCTGCTTCAGAACCCCATTTAGGTCTATTGCACCCTGGGGCGTTTTTCAGGACTGATCCTGCCCGCCGGACGCCTTGCGCGGTAACCGCCGTGTTAAGTTTGGTACATTTTCTTTGACCCTTATGAGCTCAACCGTCGTCCGCCGATCTGACCCTTCCCTGCGTGCGGCCCTTCGGCTCGCCCTCCTCTTCGCCGCCATCAAGCTCCTCCTGCAGTTCACCCTGACACTCTGGACCCAACACATCGGCTACAGCTACTTCCGCGACGAGTTCTACTACATCGCCTGCGGCCGTCATCTCGCATGGGGCTTCGTCGATCACGGCCCCATCGTCGCCCTGCAAGCACGCCTCGGCGAGCTCCTCTTCGGCGACTCTCTATTCGCCATCCGCATTCTCTCCGCACTCGCCGGAGCCGCCACCGTTTTCCTCACCGGCCTGCTCGCCTGGGCCCTCGGCGGCCTCCGCCCCGCACAGGCGCTAGCGATGCTCGGCGTCCTCGTTGTTCCTGTCTACATCGCCCTCGACGGCTTTCTCTCCATGAACTCCTTCGAGCCCGTCTTCTGGATGCTCTGCGCGCTCGCGCTAATTCGTCTCATCGACGGCGCTCCGCAGCCATTCTGGTGGACCATCTTCAGCCTCTCCGCCGGCATCGGCCTGCTCAACAAACCCTCGATCCTCTTCTTTCTCATCGCCGCCGGCATCGGCCTGCTCCTAACGCAGCAACGCCGCATCCTCTTCACTCGCTGGGCCGCAGTCGGAATCGCATTAATCATCGTCATCGCCCTGCCCTACGGTTTCTGGCAGATTCACAACCACTGGCCCACTCTCGAGTTCTTCCACAACGGCAAGGTCGGAAACAAGAACGTCATCCTCGGCCCTATGGGCTTCTTCCTCGCCCAACTCTTGCAGATGCACCCCACCAACGCTCTGCTCTGGATCACCGGCGTCATCTCTCTTCTGCGCGCACGCTCTATCCCCCACGGCCGCTGGATCGGCTTGACCTTCCTCATCTTCTACATGCTCATGTTCGTTCTGCACGCCAAGGACTACTATCTCGCCCCCATCTATCCAGTGCTCTTCGCCGCCGGGGCCATCGCCTGGGAGCGCCGCGTCCCTGTAAAGCCCCTCGTTGCCGCAAACCGCGTCTTCGCCTTCCCCATCTTTGAATGCGCGCTCATCCTCACCGGCCTTCTCGTCCTGCCGATGTCCTCTCCCATACTTCGCCCCGCCGCTTGGGTCCGTTACACCACGGCGCTGCACCTGAAGAGCAGCAAGACCGAAAACGCCGCCAGCGGTGAGCTCCCGCAGTTCTACGCCGACCGCTTCGGCTGGCAGCAACAGGTGGCAATCGTCGCTCGCGCCTTTAACTCCCTTTCACCTGCAGACCAGCGCCGCGTCTGCATCTTCGGCGGCAACTACGGCGAGGCCGGCGCCATCGACTTCTTCAACCGCCGCGATCAGCTCCACCTTCCACCTGCCCTCAGCGCACACAACAACTACTGGCTCTGGGGCGTGCATGGCTGCGATCCCGACCTTGTTATCGCCGTCATTGATGACTCTCCGGACGATGTCTCGAAGAAATACGAGTCCGTCACCATCGTCGGCGTGCGCGACACGCCCTACGCCATGCCTTTCGAGCACGGCAACATCTACCTGCTTCGCGGCAGACGCCCCTCCGCGCCCCTCAACTGGGCCGATGAGCGCCATTACTACTGAGCGAAACCCAGCTCTTCGCCCGCGAATCCAGGTCGTTATGCGTCGCGTTTGAATTCATCCTGTGCGTTCGTACGAACACAGATTTCTCGTTCAACACCTTGGCTCCGCACATCACAGAAACACTGATATTCACGGGTTGGTCCCCACAGAGTCGGCTTCTCACTTGGCACTCCATCGTGGCCGGGCGGTTAACCGGCCACCCGGAAATTACTACTTGATCAGCTGATGAGCGAGGTCTTTCGTCCGGGCGTCAGGATTACTAACGATAGTCCCCTTCTCTTTACCGATATAGTTCGAGTGGCCGATAAACCGGCCGTTCGGACAGATCGTTGCCCAAAAGATCGGGATTAACTCATTCTTGAACAGTAGGGAGTAATCACGAGTTTACTACCCGCACTTCCACATGATTATTTCCCAGGCTCAGGCGCATCCGTGTGACCGATCTTGATGAAAGCCCCTACTCCCCCCTTGTCATCCCGACCGTAGCGCAGCGGAGCGGAGGGACCTGCGTTGGCTAACGCGCATCAGCAACCGGGAATAGATCTCATGATGGCGGACAGAACTCGAAAGTCGGGGTTATGTCCGGATTGCCGACTATCGGCCAGGTGACCAGAAGCGGGTTTATGGGATTCATCTCTCTGGTTCGCGAAAGACGAGAACGCGCCTATAGCAGTCATCGCACTTTCACTTCCTGTGCCGTTTCATCCTGAAAAGTGAAGAGCCCGATTCAACGACCTAACGTTGACTACACCCTGGACAGCGACGGCGGATTTATCGCTTACTATGTTCAATATAGTATTTTAGGTGTACTATTCGAAAATGATTCGGCAGCCGGAACCCCGCGGCCTGTTTCCAGGCGCTTTGGAACTAATGATTTTGCAAACGCTAAGCAAGAAACCAATGCATGGTTACGCTCTCGCTCAGCATATAAAAGGTGTTTCGGCTGAGCTGTTGCAGATCGAGGAAGGTTCCCTCTACCCAGCGTTGCAGCGCATGTTGAAAGTGGGGTGGCTGGAAGGCGAGATGGGCATTTCGGCTCGGAATCGTCCGGTGCGAATTTTCAAATTGACAAAGGCCGGCGCCAAACATCTTGCCCAGGAACTTGCCAGCTTTGAGCGAATGTTTGCCGGAATCAACCGCGTGCTAGCGATCGCGAGTTCATAGGGGGCATTATGCGGCGGTTCAAACAGTTATTTTCGCGTCAGCCGCGTTACGACGAACTTTCCGCCTGCATCCGCGAGCATCTAGAGGAAAAGATCGATGCTCTGATGGAAGGCGGTATGTCGCGCAGAGACGCGGAAAGCAGTGCGCGTCGCGAATTCGGCAATGTAACTCTGATCGAAGAACGCAGTCGCGAAGTCTGGCAGTGGCCGACGCTGGAGACTTTTTGGGCTGATCTCAAACTGAGTTTTTATCAGCTCCGAAGGGCGCCTGCATTCACGCTAACAGCACTGGCTGCGCTCGCCCTGGGCATTGGCACAACGACCGCCGTTTTTTCCGTTGTTAACACGGTCATTCTCAAGCCGCTCGCTTACCCTAAGCCCGACCGCCTCGTACTTTTCTTTGAGTCATCACCCCGTGGAGGAACTTTCCCGGTCGCCTCATTCCCAGAATTTCATTTTTGGCAGCAGCAGAGCAACTTGTTTCAAGATGTGTCCGCAACCAACACGGACGGGATTGGAATGAACTTGACGGGTGAACAGCCAAAGCTCGTGCACGGAATCAACGTCACCTCAGACTATTTTCGTTTGTATGGCGCCCGCATCTTGCTGGGACATGGCTTTACTGCTCAGGAAGAAAATCCAGGCAGTGGTAAGACCGTCGTCCTGGGCTACTACCTGTGGAAGAATAGTTTTGCCGGAGATCCAAACATTATTGGGAGGAGCATTACCTTAGGGGGCGAGTCTTACACGGTAATTGGCGTAGTTGCCGAGGAGTTTCACACTGATTCCTTGATTGACCTGTGGCTTCCGTTGCGGGTCGACCTCGCAAGCTCCGATCCGACGCCTTTCTACCGCGTAGTGGGAAGGCTGAAGTCAGATGTCACGCTAGACCAGGCGAACGCCCAGCTAAAAGCAGCAGCGGATCGCTTTCGCGAGAGATACCCGGGCGCGATTCCCCCGGACAGATATTTCCTCGTTCGCTCCCTTGGCGACTCCATCATTGGCAACGCGCGGTTCCCTCTGTTGCTCTTTCTGGGGGCAGTTGGTCTCGTTCTCCTGATTGCGTGCGCAAATGTAGCGAACCTGCAATTGATTCGTGCCTCAGGGCGCGAGCGAGAATTCGCCATTCGCACCTCGCTGGGAGCATCAGGCTCGCGTATCGTTCGTCAGCTGCTCACAGAGAGTCTACTGCTGTCACTGACGGCAGGCGTTCTGGGTATTGCGCTGGGTGAGTTGGGAGTGCACCTTCTATTGAAGGTCAGCTCGGGAGATATTCCGCGCATTGGAGTTAACGGTTCGGCCGTCCGCGTTGACTGGCGCGTTTTTGTTTTCGGCTTATGCTTGTCCTTACTTACAGGTGTCATATTTGGTCTGGCTCCGGCTCTCAGCGCATCAAGACTCGATTTGAGCACGGCCCTGAAGGAGAGCGGTCGTGCAGCCGGCCCTGGGATTAGGCAGAGAAGAGCAAGGTCTGTGCTGGTTGTCATCGAAGCCGCACTAGCAGTCATGCTTTCGATCGGAGCGGCTTTGTTCGTGCGAACTCTTGTGGCCCTGTATTCTGTCGATCCGGGCTTCAGTCCTCGCAACATCCTGACCATGCAGATGGCGTTAACCGGCCCGCTCTTTCAGAGAACTGCTCCAGTGACGCAACTGATAAACAATGCACGCGAGCGGATCGATGTGCTCCCCGGCGTTCTCGCCTCTGCGTCGACCATATCGTTGCCCTTACAAGGAGCACATCGGCTCCCTTTCGACGTTGTCGGGCGGACAGCAGGAAACGATCCAAATACCGGATTGGTTGCATATGAAGCAGTCTCACCGGGGTTTCTCAGCGTTTTTCAAATTCCCCTACTTCATGGCCGGGACTTCCGCCCAGACGATAACGCAGCAGCTCCTCCCATTGTCCTCATCAATCAGGCCATGGCCAGGCAATTCTGGCCTAAGCAAAACCCCATCGGGCAGCGGATTGTCCTGGGAAAGGGCATGCCCCCTATATTTGCAGACAAACCGCGCGAGATCGTTGGCATCGTGGGAGATGTTCTAGTGGACGGCCTCGAAAGCCCGGCGCAACCGATGGCGATCATTCCCCAGGCACAGACTCCGGATGCAATTACGGCATTGACGAATCGCATGGATTCCATCCACTGGGTGTTCCGCACGAATGTGGATCCACACCAATTGATACCTGCGATTGCAGACCAGCTGCGGCAGGCAACAGGGGGATTACCGGCCTCAGAGACCCTGACCATGCGCGAGATCGTATCGACGACAACGGCTCGACAGGACTTTAACGCACAGCTCCTGTCTGCCTTTGCGGCATTCGCACTCATTTTAGCGGCGATTGGCCTGTACGGCCTCATGGCATATTCGGTCCAGCAACGTTCTCAGGAAATCGGCGTCAGAATAGCTCTGGGGGCGGATCAGGCTCGTATTCGGAATATGGTGATCTGGCAAGGAATGCGTCTGGCGCTTATAGGAATTCTGATTGGTTGGGCAGTCTCATTACCGCTCAGCCGCTTTCTCAATAGCCTGTTATTCGGAGTTAAGAGCTGGGATCCCGCCGTATTTGTCATCGTTCCGAGCGTGCTTATAGGTGTCGCGCTCTTCTCAGTTTGGGTGCCCGCGAGGCGCGGAGCGCGATTGGATCCGATGCTGTCACTGCGCGCAGAGTGATGAGGACACGAGAAATCGCGAATATGGTCATGCTTGAGGTTCGCAATCTGCATAAACGTTACTCCGGGATTCCTGCCGTGGATTCGGTGAGCTTTATCGCGCGCGCCGGCGAAGTGACCGGCTATCTGGGCGCAAACGGATCCGGCAAATCAACCACCATGAAGATGGCCACGGGATTGATCGAGCCCAATGCAGGGGAAATCCTCTTCGAAGGAAGACGGATCAAGGAAAACCTGATGGCCTATCGGCAGCGGATGGGCTATGTTCCCGAAGAGCCTCACCTCTATACCCATCTGAGCGGCCTGGAATACCTGGTGATGGTCGCGCAGCTGCGAAATATGGACCGCACTTCTGCAAACACGCGCATCCACGGTTTGCTGCGTCTTTTCGGAATACACGGGGACCGCGACGTAGCCTTATCGTCCTACTCCAAAGGTATGCGGCAGAAAATTCTATTGTCCGCCGCCTTAATGCACAACCCCGACGTGATTCTGCTGGACGAACCATTCTCTGGTCTGGATGTCGGTTCCGCTCTCATCCTCCGCAGTCTGATTAAAGAATTGGCGGCACGGGGTAAGATCGTGCTCTTTAGTTCGCATGAGCTTGAAACAGTGGAACGTGTTTGTTCTCACGTCGTGATTCTGCATCGCGGCAAAGTGGTCGCCGATGACTCGATTGAACGTCTAAGAGTCTTGATGGCCGTGCCTACGCTCGAAGAAATATTCTCTCAACTCGCCGTCGAACAAGACTCGGAGGCTGTTTCACGAGAGATTGCGGACTTGATTCGTGCATAGTGACTGGTCTCAGGCAAAGGTACAATTCCGCACTCTCTATCGCGTCTTCCTTCTTCGCGTCGTTGATCTTGAACTCCTTTCGGCCGGCGCCGACCCAAGCCGGTTGATTCAACAGTTTGTCACCATCTTCACCACGGTCAGCTTCTTCCTTATACTTCCAGCACTTGTCTTCCTGGTCTTCGGTGGCGGTATGCCAATGACCGCTACATGGATGTACGAACATTTCTTGATCGAAACCACGATGACTGTGGCCGGGCTCGTTGCCCTACTCAACTGGGATGCTGCCTTTCCGGACAAGCGAGATATCTTGATACTTGGACCGTTGCCGGTGCGAATAAGCACATTGTTTTTGGCCAAGGTTGCCGCACTCCTGGCTGCACCCGGTCTGGCGGCGATCGCATTGAACATCTTCGTGGGCGTTCTTTGGCCGTTATTTTTTCGATCGAGCAGCGCCGGTTTTCTCGGGGCGTTGCGAGCATGGCCTGCGTATTGGATCACGATCCTTCTCGCCAGCGCATTTTCTGTCTTCACCATCCTTGCCCTTCAAGGGCTGGCGGCCAATCTGTTGCCGCGGCAACTTTTCCTCCGCCTATCGGCATTTTTGCAGGCCGCCGTCATGAGCCTTTTGGTGAGCGTATATTTTCTCGAGCCATCGCCCGCGGCGCTCACTTCGCCACAAAATCAGCGTCTGCTCGAGTTTCTTCCCTCCTACTGGTTCCTGGCCATCTTTAACCAACTCAATGGATCGGCGCATCCCGCGCTCGCACCCCTGGCAAAAAGAGGCTGGATCGGCATCGCTGTGGCTACATTCGGAGCCTGCGCGGCACTGCTATTGTCCTATTTCCGCATCATGCGAAGGCTCGTCGAGCAGCCAGACATCCTTACCCCCGCGCGCTCGATCTCATGGTCGCCACAATGGGGAAACTCCCTCACGCAGGCCATTACCTTCTTCAGCCTTCGAACCTTGCTGCGAAGCCGCCAGCACCGCATGATGCTCGGCTTCTATCTAGGCCTCGGAGTTAGCTGCGCCGTCGGTTATGCGAATGCATATCTCGGGGGATTCCGGTCTGCAGGCACAACCATTAGCATATCGTTTCTGCTGGTCACGATTGTGACCACGATCCTGACCGTCTTCTCACTACGCGTGGTCGCTTCGCTTCCAATTTCCCTTTCGGCGAACTGGGTCATCCGCATCACGCAAATCCGGCCGGCTCGCGATTACCAGAAAGCTGTTCGGATGTCATGGCTGGCATTAGGTCTCGCGCCGCCGTTGCTCCTGATGGCCGCGATCCTCGTCGCTGCATATCCCTGGGCACCGGCATTAGGGCATTTCCTTGTGATGCTGTGCCTGGGAATCCTGCTGGTAGAGCTCTGTCTATACACATTTCCGAAGATCCCGTTTACTTGTTCCTATCTCCCGGGCAAGGCACAAATTGATTTTGTTTTCTGGGCCTGCCTGATGCTGATCTTTCGCTTGCTGAACGAAGGAGCAGAAATCGAGAGCCGCATGCTGCGTCACGTCCTCAGCTGCACCGGTCTCATTCTGATTGCGGCGATTGCCGCCGGCGCCATGCGGTGGCTGAGTGAATCTCGCGCTTCTTCGACGGAAGACCTTCGGTTTGAAGAGGAATATTCGTCAGAGGTCACATCGCTGAAGCTGAATTGAACGGACAGCGTACATGATGACAGGCCAGGTGCCGTCAGCGCAGGGGCAATCGCGCGTTAGATTCATTCCGGCCCGATCAAAAAATCGGGATTAACTACTTCGTCATTCTTGAACAGTAGGGAGTAATCACGAGTTTACTACCCGCACTTCCACATGATTATTCCCCAGGCTCATGGACGGCGCCTCCCGAGCGTATTACTGTAGGTCATAAGACAAGATTGTTATGCCAAACCGGTCGCGTGGACGCAACCGTCCTCACCCGATTTCTGCACAGAGAGCGCCGCGGAGCCTTTCCGTCTGGAGCAAGCGATGATCCCACAGCAAGCCATGAGTAACGATCCACTCTGGCCTCACACGCCATCACCGATGCCCGCGGATGCAGACGCAACCGTAACCGGCACAGATATGGTTTACATCGTCGAATGGCTTTGGCAGCACAGGCTCGCCGCCGGCACGTTAGCGATGATTTCCGGGGAGCCCGGATCAGGAAAGACTGGGTCGCCCTCGCCACACTGCGCCGCGCCAAATTCGATATCGGCGTTCGTAGCTCCAAAGACGGAAAATCAGGTGCCTGGTCGTGGACTTTGCCCCCTCCGGAGGATGAGTACCCGCCGGTCAACCAGGCAAGATGCTCAAATTAATTACTTGAGCACCTTGAGCATCTTCATGAAACAAACGACTTATTTGGCAACCTTGCCAAATCCCAATCTGAAGGCAAATGAATGTCCCTGCTTTTGAAAGTGGTCGCCGAACAGTCGCATCCGTGTGACCGATCTTGATGAAAGCCCCTACTCCCCCCTTGTCATCCCGACCGTAGCGCAGCGGAGCGGAGGGACCTGCGTTGGCTAACGCGCATCAGCAACCGGGAACAGGTCTCATGATGGGACCCTTTGAGCTCGGCCTGTCCGACATGGCAGAACAAGATAGGATCGCAAGATGAAGCGCAGAGATTTGTTGAATAGCCTGACAATGGTTGCCGGAGACTCACCCCTCGCGACTCGAGGGGGGACAATAGAAAAGCGTACCTCGGGTCCTAAAGCCCTTATCAATCGGCTTTTTGTACGACACGCCTGATGCCCTCGTTCAAAGCACCTTCCCGCACTCTCAGCCCGCCTCCCTGCTCCCGGCGCCAAAACCCCAAAAGTATTTTTGCTATCCGCGAGTGGAAATGTACGCAATC
The DNA here is from genome assembly GCA_963830325.1 of uncultured Acidobacteriaceae bacterium. Taxonomy (GTDB): domain Bacteria; phylum Acidobacteriota; class Terriglobia; order Terriglobales; family Acidobacteriaceae; genus PALSA-350. The sequence goes on along the minus strand of CAWHMV010000010.1, from coordinate 698,988 downwards.
TGGATCTAAGACACGTGACCATCCTATATACGGCCCACCCGACCGCCGCGCCCAGCGGCAATACCCGCGTTTGCCGGCCAGAAAGGCTCCCCACACACCTCCGCGGGCCCGGCGCCCGCGCCGCCCCGCGCCACCCATCGGCTGCCTCGGGCCGACGGGCGACGGCTGAGTGCGCTGAGTGCGCACATTTTTCCAACCTTTCTCGACCCGTCGGCGCCCATACCCCCGGCCCACCTCCGCCGCACAGGGCAACCAGCTGCCCGCCTGCTGTCCAGAGGCACCCGTCCGATCTCCTCCGGCGGTTGCAGCAGACACCTGACAAATTGCTGACATTCCTGTGACAACTGCGTTCTGGAGAGTATCTATCGTTTTTCTTAAGCGAGGAGAATCCGTTGTCCAGGTCCCGCAAAATTGTTTTCTTCTTTCCGTCGTTCGCCAGCTCCGATGCGACGGCGCCTTTGGGTATTCTGGCGGTCGCCACGCCGTTAGAGCGTGCCGGATTCGAAATTTGTCTCATCGATTCCACCATCACTCCCAATTACAAGAAGCGCGTTCTCGAAGAGGTGCGAGACGCACTCTGCCTTGGTATCTCTCTTGTGACCGGACCCATGATCCGGGAAACGGTCGAAATTGCTCGCGCCATCAAGGAATGGAATCCGGAGTTCCCCATCATCCTAGGTGGATGGCACCCTTCGCTCCTGCCAAAACAAACCCTCGAAGCGTCGTATATCGACTACGTGGTTCGCGGACAAGGCGAGGATTCGCTTCTAGAACTGGTCAATCACATTAAGAAGGGGTCAGCACCCGACTTTGTTGCCGGTATCGGTTTCAAACGCGACAACAAGCTGATCTTTACCCCGGAACGGCCTCTGCGGCCGCTGGTGGATATGCCTCCCAAGGCATACCACCTGGCGGATTTTGATGCTTACGAACGGCTGTGCGGAAAGCGATGGGCCATGTACACCTCGAGCCTGGCCTGTCCGTTCAACTGTGCTTACTGCACCAACGCGGGCGTCTACGGACGCAAGTGGAACGCACTGCCTGCGGAGCAATTTGTAGAAGAAACCGTTGATCTCAGCCGTAGATACGGTTTGGAGATGCTGTGGATCGTCGACGATAACTTTCTCGTCGACCTGGACCGGGCGCGCGCCATTTCGGAGGGGCTGGTGCGCGCCGGGGCCCAGTTCAAGTGGAGCATACAGGCGACTACCAATCTCACCGCGCGACTTTCGCTTGAAGATCTGAAGCTGTTGCACAAGAGCGGGCTGCACCAGATATGCCAGGGCGCCGAGTCGGGATCCCGCAAAGTCTGGAAGGCCATGAACAAGGACTTTCAGGATTTTCCCACCATCTACGAAAGCGCGGCCCGCTGCCTGGCCGCGGGCATTCGGCCGTCGTTCAACATTATCTTCGCCTTCCCTGGTGAAGGCGCCAAAGAACGAAGGGAAACGATCAACTTCGTCATGGACGTATGCCGGAAATTACCCGGTGCTGAATTCTGGACCAACATCTTTACCCCCTATCCCGGCGCTCCCATCATGGACAAGATTGCGGAACTGGGCGTGCAGACACCTGACTCGCTTGAAGGTTGGGTCGACTTCTTTCCCCGGTATACCAAGCTTCCCTGGTTGAACGGCCGCGATCACGAAGAGCTGCAGATCATGCGCGACTATCTGCGCATTGCGTTCGATCGGATTCCTATTTCGGCAGACACGCGCAAACCCATCACCCGGCTGGCGCAGAAGTGTATCTCGCTCCCTGCGCGCTGGCGGCTGGACCACGGCGCTTATCGCTTCCCGGTCGAGCTTTGGCTGAACAAGAAACTGAAGGAGCACACGGCTGCGATGAAACCTGCGGTGGATGCCAAGCGGCTGGAACCGAACACCGTGGAGGCTACGTGCTAAACCGGGGGAAGGTCGTTCTCTTTTACCCGGCCTACGATGGGCCGCCGCTGGGTGCCCCGCTTTGCTTGCTCGCCCTCGCCTCTCCTTTGCGGCAAGCCAACTTTGACGTGGTGGTGATCGATGCGGCCATCGATCCGGATTACCGGGCGCACATTGAGCGCGAGAGCGTAGATGCGCTCTGCCTCGGGATCTCGGTGCTGACCGGCCCTATGATCCGCGGCGCGGTAGAGATAGCCACAGCGATGAAAGGCGCTCATCCACGATTACCGATTATCTTTGGTGGTTGGCATCCGACGCTGCTGCCGGATGAAACCTTGAGCGAGCCTTTCGTCGATATCGTCGTTCGCGGACAAGGCGAAGTCACCCTGGTCGAAGTGGCCGAGGCGCTGCTGGCAAAACGTCCGCTGGATATGATTCCGGGAGTCTCGTGGAAGAACAGCGGCCGGCGCGTGCATAACCTGGATCGGCACGTGGAACCTTTGGATGCGCTTCCCATTCCAGCGTTCGACCTTACCGACTTCGACGCTTACGAGAAACTCAGCGGAGCCCGAAAGATTGGATACGCCACCAGCGTCGGCTGCCCCTATGCCTGCAATTACTGCACGGACATGGTGTTTTACAAGCGGCGATTCAATGCCCTCTCAGCGGAACGGGTCGTCTCTGAGCTGGTCGACTTGGTGACTAAGTATCGCATTGAAGAAGTGGCCTTGCTCGACTCGAACTTTCCTGTCCAACTAGCCCGCGCGCTTGAAATCGCTCGCGGCATCATCGCATCCGGAGTCAAGTTTCGCTGGACGTTTCAGGCATCCACGGACTTCCTCTGCCGCATGAGCGAGGAGGACGTGATTCTGCTGGGCAGGAGCGGCGTTTCGCATATGGGATTCGGCACCGAGTCCACTTCGGAAGCGGTACTGAAGATGATGAACAAGCGCCACCAACGAGTGAACGAGATGTATGAAACGGCGCGTAAGGCGAACCTTGCCGGTATTCGGGTCACGTTCAATCTCATCTTTGCCTATCCCGGTGAGACCGAGGCGGATCGCACCATCACCTTTCAAACCATGAGCGATATTGCGCGGCAGTTTCCAAATGTAAGCTTCTCGCCTAATATCTTCACGCCTTATCCCGGAATTCCGATCTGGCCGCAACTGCGGGAGCTTGGGGTGCCCGAACCGCACTCGCTGGTGGAGTGGATGGAGATGCCGTTGGGGGCGAATATGCTTCCCTGGCTGAAAGGCAAGGAACTCGCGCGGCTTAACCGGATGGTGGAGTATTTCCTGCTCAACAGTCAGATATGCCGGCAGACGTCAACTCATTCGCGCTTGCGGCAAGCAGTGCAATCCATTATTCGATCGCCGATCCGTTGGCGTTTGAACTCGAACCGGGGTTCTTTTCCATGGGAGCTTTGGCTTGCAGCTCTTTCTGAGCGATTTGCTCAACGGCGTTCACTTATCACGGGTCAGGAACTTCCTAAACTTCCCGCAAGTGCGTGTTAGTTAGATGGACTCATTGAGGTAACTTGTGGCGGATATCTTGTTGGCACATTCCTATCATCTCCCTTACGACCCTAAGCAGGTTCGGAAGATGCAACCGTACCCGCCGCTGGGCACGCTGTACGCCGCCACGGCTTTGAGGGAGCATGGATTCTCGGCTGCGGTCTTCGATCCCATGCTGCAAGACCCAGTCACGGGTTTCCTCGAGATGCTGCGGCAGGAGAAGCCGGCGGTTCTTGCTATTTACGAGGACGATTTCAATTTTCTTTCCAAGATGTGCCTGACCCGTATGCGCGATGTGGCTTGGCAATTGGCGCAGACGGCACGGGAGGCGGGAGCGATCGTGATCGCGCATGGTTCGGATGCGACGGACCATGCCAGAGAATATCTGCAGAATGGGGCCGACTTCGTTTTGGTGGGGGAAGCGGAGCAAAGCCTGGTGGAATTGTGCGCTTCTATTCTTGCCGGGAGTGCGCTGCCAAAGGAAATAGCGGGAGTGATCCACCTGAATGCCGAAGGGAATTTGGTGCAGAGCTCCGCCAAGCCGCCACGCAATCCTGATTGGAAGAGCCTTATCCGGCCGGCGCGCGAGTTGATCGACCTCGAACCTTACCGGAAAGCCTGGGTATCGGCGCATGGCTACTTCTCAACGAATGTGGTCGCCAGCCGCGGATGCCCATACCGTTGTAACTGGTGTGCCAAGCCCATCTCCGGGAACAAGTTTCAACTTCGTCCGGCTGAGCTGGTAGCTGCTGAAATTTGCGAGCTCAAAGAGGTACACGGAGCGGAGCATATCTGGTTCGGAGACGACATCTTTGCCCTCGACCTGCGATGGGTCAAACAGTTCGCGGACGCGATTGAGTTGTGGGACTGTGCTTTGCCGTTCAAGATCCAATCGCGTGCCGATCTTATGAGCGCGGAAACTGTCGAGAGCCTCAAACGGGCTGGCTGTGCCGAAGTTTGGATGGGAGTTGAATCCGGATCGCAACGAGTGCTCGACGCCATGGATAAGGGCTTGCGCGTGGGCGAAATCAAGGTTGCTCGAGAAAGGCTGGGCGACGCAGGCATCCGCGCTTGCTATTTCCTGCAATTTGGTTACCCGGGAGAGCAGTGGGAGGACATCCAGAAAACGGTAGAACTGGTCCGCAATACTCGACCGGATGACATTGGTGTCTCGTTTTCATATCCGTTACCCGGGACCCCATTCTTCGAGCGGGTGCAGGAGCAGATCGGCGCCAAGAGCAACTGGACCGACAGCGACGACTTATGCCTGATGTTCACGGCGGCATACAAAGACGAGTTTTACCTGGCTCTGCGCAACGCCCTGCACGCGGAAGTGGACTTGTGGCACGGCGATGGTTTATCCAGCGGCGGCCAGGACTGGGTTTCCCTTTGGGATAGAGTATTTGTGCTCGAACAAACCAGCAGAAATTCCGAGGCTACGAGCTTTACGCAGTTTGAACCCTCCGGCCGGGACCAGCTTGTTCATCTTGAAGCCGTTCAACCGGCGCGATGAGAAAGGGGATACATGGCTGAGCTTTTACTCGCACACGGTTACTTTCTCTACGAAGACCCCAAAGAGCTGCAGATCATGAAGCCTTATGCCCCTTTGGGCATTTTGTATCTTTGCTCGCACCTGCGGCGGAAGGGGTTTGATGTCGATGTATTCGACACTACCTTCTCCAGCCGGGAAGCGCTCTTCCAGCATCTGCGCAGCGAGAAGCCTTCGGTGCTGGGGATCTACGCCAATCTCATGACGCGCAAGAACGTGGTCGAGACGCTCAAGGTGGCGCGCGAGGCGGGGTGGAAGACAATTGTCGGCGGCCCCGAACCAGGGGCCTACGCTTTGGAGTACTTGCAGGCGGGAGCGGACTTCGTGGTGTTTGGGGAGGGCGAACTCACGGTCGAGGAATTACTGGAGTCATTTCGCTGTGGGTCTTTGAACGGTCAGGCTTCCATTGCCGGCATCGCTTACCTCGATGCCGAGGGGAAGATGCATGAAACCCCGCAACGGACGCAGATCTCTGATCTCGACAGCCAACCCTGGCCGGCGCGACAGGCGATCGACATCCACCGCTACGTGAAGACCTGGCGCGATGCGCACGGTAAAGGATCTGTCAACTTCATCACTGCGCGCGGCTGCCCCTACAAGTGCCGCTGGTGCAGCCACCAGGTATTTGGGCAGACTCATCGCCGGCGCAATCCACTTCTGGTAGTGGACGAGGTGGAATGGCTGTTGAACACCTACAGTCCGGACATGGTTTGGGTATCGGACGATGTGTTCACCATTAACCATAAATGGCTTCGGGATTACGCGGCGGAGATGCGTTCACGCAACTTGCGCATCCCGTTCGAGTGCATCTCGCGGGCGGACCGGTTGAACCCGGAGATGCTTGATCTGCTTGCCGAGCTCGGTTGCTTTCGTATCTGGATTGGTTCGGAAAGCGGATCGCAGCGCATTCTCGATTCAATGGATCGTGGGGTCAAGATCGAGCAAGTGCAGCAGGCGGTTGCCATGAGCCGTGAACGCGGCATTCAAAGCGGAATGTTTCTGATGTGGGGCTATGAGGGAGAAGAGCTGGAAGATATTGAAGCGACGATCCGCCATGTAAGCACGTCACAGCCCGATATCTTCTTCACCACGGTGTCTTACCCCATCAAGGGAACGCCTTACTACAAAGCAATGTCCAACCGGCTGGTGCAGCTGCAACCGTGGGCAACCAGCTCCGATCGCGAGCTGAAGATCAAGGGCCGGCACTCGCAGAGGTTTTACAGCTACGCTGACCGGCTGCTGAAAGAGGAAGTGCAGCTCGCCCGTATGGCCGGGACCCCAGCGGCAAGTTCCGAGAGCGCAGCCAGCCTTCGCCAGAGCATTGAACAGGCGCGGGCAGGGCTGCTCTCGACGGTCGCGGAGGTGGACGCATGAGCGTCGCGGTGGAAAGCCAGACCGTATTCGCATTCGACAGCCTGGCCGCGAAGTACGATGACCTTTTTACGCGCTCCATGATTGGCCGCGCACAGCGTGGAGTCGTCTGGGACGCCCTGATCGATACGTTCGAACCCGGCTCTCACATTCTGGAACTTAATTGCGGCACCGGCGAAGATGCGCTCTTTCTGGCGGGACATGATGTTTCCGTTCTCGCCTGCGATGCCTCACCACACATGATCGATACCGCTCGGCGGCGCATGCAGAGCGAAGACCCGGAGGCGCCGATCGAGTTCCGGGTTCTGGCGACAGAGCAGCTTTCGAAGCTGGGGCGTGAAGAGTTGTTCGACGGGGTATTCTCCAATTTTTCCGGGTTGAACTGTGTTGCGGACCTCCACCTGACTGCCCACCAGCTGGCGGGCCTAGTAGCCAAGCGCGCTCCTGTGCTGATCTGTCTTTCCACTCGCTACTGCATTTTGGAGATGGCCTGGTTTGTTCTCCACGGCCAGTTCCGCAAGGCATTCCGCAGAACCTCAGGATTTGCAAGCGTGAAGATGGGGGAGTTCACCGTCAAAGTCCAGTACCCGACCTTGCGGGCGATCAAGAAGACCTTTGCACCGTACTTTCGCATGCGTTCATGCACCGGGATCGGCGTTGCCGTTCCGCCTTCGTATCTGGAACCGATCGTGCGCAAGCATCCTCGTCTGCTGAACCTGCTGCGTGCGATCGACCGGGTCATCGCCCCTTTGCCCTGGTTCAGGACGATTGGAGATCACATACTTATCCGCTTTGAAACAGTGGAGGAGCCATGCTGCTAACCGCGCAGCTTACAGAGCAGTCCCAGGTGCGCAGTACGGGGGTTGTGCTGCGTTGCCCACGATGCTTTGATTCGATCGGCTTCCTTCCGGCCCAGGACGCCGCGTCGATTGAGTGTTCCGCCTGCGACTCACGGATGGATTGTGAGCAGGGTATATGGAAAGCGCTTTTGCCGGAGAGGGCAGCCCGGTACTCGCAATTTGTGCAGGATTACGAGTCCATTCGAGCAGCGGAAGGACGGGGTAGCAACCATGATGAATACTATCTCGCGCTTCCCTATCGCGATCTATCCGGCCGCCTGAGTGCGCAATGGTCACTGCGCGCGCGTACTTTCCGCTACATCGAGCGAAAGATCATGCCTCGTTTCACTCCCCTGGCGCACTACCGCCTGCGCATTTTGGATTTGGGTGCCGGCAACGGTTGGATGAGTTATCGGTTTGCTACCCAGGGTCATACACCGGTCGCGGTGGACCTACTTATCAACGAGCGTGATGGCCTTGGCGCAGCAAAACATTACGAGCCGCGGTTGCCGTCTTTGTTCCCCAGGTTCCAGGCGGAGCTCGGTAACCTGCCTTTTGCCGATTCGCAATTTGACGTGGTGATGTTCAACGCTTCGTTTCATTATTCCGAGAATTACGAAAAGACGCTGGCGGAGGCGATTCGCTGTGTTCGCGGAGGAGGCACAGTGGTTATCGCCGACACTCCCTGGTACAGCGACGAACGGAGCGGAGCGCGGATGCTGGAAGAGCGCCGCAGGTTATTCATCCAGCGTTATGGTTTCCCATCGGATGAATTGAACAGCCTCGAATTCCTGACCGACCAACGCCTGGATGCGCTTGAGCAACGCTTCCATATCCAATGGCATACGCACAGTCCTTTCTACGGCGTGCGTTGGCATATGCGGCCGTTGGTGGCGAGGTTGCGCCGCGCGCGCAAACCGTCGCGGTTTCGGATCTACTCCGCCAAGGTGGTGAAATGATCATTCTTTTCCATCCTCGAGCCACCAAGCCCCGGAACTGCAGGCTTCCGCTTGCGGTGATGGCGCTGGCGGCGGTGTTGGAAGGCCGCGAGGAATACAGAATCATCGATGGCAACCTGGAGGAGGATTCTACCGCCGCTATCCTGAGCACCATCAACCTCCACCAGGTTGAGCTGCTGGGGGTTTCCTGTATGCCAGGGCCGCAGATGGTGGCTGCCATGGAGACCTGCCGCGAGATACGCCGGCTGCGCCCCCATGTGCGCATTGTCTGGGGCGGGTACTTCCCTTCCCTCTATCCAGATACCACGCTCAATGCGAAATATGTCGACTATGTGGTTCGCGGGCAGGGCGAAGATACTCTCCTCGAACTTATCGACGCGTTGCGGGGAAAGCGGACACTGGAGTCCATCCTTGGACTCTGCTATAAGGACGCGTTCGGGTTTCATCGCACCAACCCTGAAAGGCCGATGAAAGGTCCCGACGAATTTCCCTGGTCTCCGTTTCATCGCCTTCCGGTGGAGAAGTACCTGCGGCCCTCCTTCTTCGGCAAGCGGACGGCCGTGCATCACGCCAGTATCGGTTGCCCTTTCAACTGCAGCTTCTGCGGTGTGCATGCCGCGTATGGAAGAGCAGAACGCATGGAATCTCCTGAGCGGACGGTCAAAATTCTTAACTACCTGGTGGGCCGCTATGGTGCTGACTCGGTCCAGTTCTACGATATGAACTTCTTCCTGCGAGAAGATCATGCCCGCGAACTGGCGGATCGACTGGCGCCGCTTAACCTTCGCTGGTGGTGCGAAGCGCGGGTGGACATTATGTCCCGGTATTCAGACGCCACGATGGAAGCCATCAGGAAGGCCGGCTGCGCCATGATCTTCTTCGGAGCGGAGTCGGGGTCTGACTGGGTGCTGAAAGAGATGCAAAAGGGCATCACCACCGAGGAGACAGTGACCATGGCTCACCGCACGCGCCAGTTCGGCATCATCCCCGAGTTTTCGTTTGTCATCGGCAACCCAGGAGATCCAGAGCGCGATACCAAAGAGACGGTCAGCTTTATCCGCAAGCTCAAACGGATCAATCCTGACTCGGAGATTATTGTGCAGCACTACACCCCCACGCCTCAGCCGGGGAAGATGTACGGCGACGTTGACAGCCAGATCGCCTTTCCAGATAGCCCTGCAGGATGGGCCGAAAAGGAGTGGATGGATTACACGTTGCGCATTGACACTCATGCTCCGTGGCTGAAGACCAGGACCAAGAAGCTTATCGATAACTTTGAAACCGTCGTCGCCTCGCGCTGGCCGACGGTGCAGGACATTCGCGCGCCGCAATGGAGCCGTGTGCTTTTGAAGGTCCTGAGTTGGTGGCGTTACACGTTCCGCGTCTACAGCTTCCCGTTGGAACTGCAGTGGGCCAACGAGTTTATCAGTCTGCGTAAGCCGAAGCGAGAGAGCTTATGAGCCAGCTCGCTTCGCTGCCGCAAGAGGTCTTTGATAGCTGGGCGGACGTGTATGACGCCCAGCCGAACCCGTTGCTTTCACTGGAGCAGCGGCTGCTCGGGCCTATGTTGGTGGATGTGCGCGGGCTGGATATCCTCGATGCAGGCTGCGGCACGGGCAGGTGGCTGGAGCAGTTGGCCGAGCTTTCTCCACGAAGCTTACTGGGGGTAGACACCTCATCGGCTATGCTGAAGGTGGCCGGCAGCAAGCTGAACAACCAGTGTGATCTTCGGTTGGGGAGTTGCACCGCGCTTCCGGTTCGCGATGCTTCGGCTGATTTGGTGTTGTGTTCGTTTGTCGTCAGTTACCTGGATGATCTCGACAGTTTTGCGTGCGAGATTGATCGGGTCGCGCGCCCAGGAGCAAGTGTATTTCTCAGCGACATGCATCCTGATACCGAAGCCTCCCTTAACTGGGTCAGATGGTCTCCGGCGAAGGATTCGGGTACTCGGATTCACGGCCGCGGATGGCCTCTGCAACAGATTACCGGAGCCTTTGAAGCGCGCGGGTTCAGGCTTGTTTCGCTGGTGGAACCAAGCTTTGGCGTCGAAGAGCAAGAGATCTTCGAACAATGCGGCCGGCCGGATTTGTATCAAGCCGCCGCCGCTCTGCCCGCAATTTACGTGCTGCAGCTGCGAAAGTCTACCAGTTCGCCGCGGGCGCGCATCGCCGCAAAGGGGACCACAGGATCGCTCCGTCTGCATGGAGCCCGTGTAGCGCGGGGACCTGATGCAGCGTCATTGGCTTCTGTTTCCGTCGTGGGTGGCACGATCCATCTCATCCAAAGCGGACCTTCCGCGAATAGCAAGGCTGGCCTTTCTTCGGAAAGCGCGCTTGATCTGTCGGGGTTCGTTTTGTGTCCGGGATTGATCAACGCACACGATCATCTCGAGTTCAGCCTGTTTCCTAACATAGGAAACGGGCCTTACCAAAACGCCGCGGAATGGGCGGCTGATATCCATGAGAACCACGCCGCCCTGATTGAGCTGCATCGCAAGGTACCCCGGTCTGTGCGTCTACGGTGGGGAGGTATCCGCAACCTGCTCTGCGGGGTGACGACTGTCTGCCATCACAACCCAATGAGCCCGGAGTTATTGGACCCTGGGTTTCCGGTGAGGATTGTCTTGGACTTTGGGTGGGCTCACTCACTCGCGCTCGAGCCGGAACTGGCCAGCAAATTCACAAAAAGCCCCAGCGATGCTCCTTTCATTCTGCACGCTGCGGAGGGTGTCGATTTAAAAAGCCTGAAAGAGGTGTTCGAGCTCGACCGCGTCCATGTTCTGGACGAGCGGACGGTACTCGTTCACGGCCTTGCCTGCACCCCGGTAGCCGCGGCGCTGATCAACCAGCGCCTTGCCGCTGTTATTCTGTGTCCCACTTCGAACAAGTTTCTTTTTCATCAATTCCCTTCGCTTTCGTTGGTCCATTCGCTGAACAAGGTGATGCTGGGCAGCGACTCGCCGCTTACCGCTGCCGGCGATCTGCTGGATGAGATCCGATTTGCGCACACACAGATGGGCCTCCATGCCAACTCGATCTATGCCATGGTGACCAACCGGCCGGCCGACATTCTTCGTCTTCGGCGGGGAGAAGGCCGCCTGAGACCCGGTTCGGTCGCAGACATTCTGGTGGTTCGCGACCGCGGTCTCAGCCCGGCTGAAACTCTAGCCCAGTTGACCGTTGATCAGATTGAATTGGTGATCACCGCAGGCCGCGTTCAACTTGCAGGGCCAGCGCTGTTTGGCCGCCTGCCCTCAGCGTTCACGAATGGGTTAGAGCCTTTCGAAGTCGATGGCCTGGCAAGATGGGTACGCGCTCCGATTGGCCAATTGATTGCCGATGCCGAAGAGGTTCTCGGAAGTGATTTCTGTGTCGGTGGAAAGAGAGTGCGCCGTGCCCCTGCTGCATGAAGAAGAGTTCGCGACACCCCAGGCCACTTCCGTACTGGCGTCGATGCCGATCCTGGTGCTCAACGTCCACAGCAACTGCAACTGCCGCTGTATCATGTGCGATATCTGGAAGCGGGAGAAACACGAACAGGTGCGTGTCGCCGACCTGGAGCGTCATCGGGAGTCGCTGCGGAACCTGGGCGTCCGGCAAGTCGTGCTGTCTGGTGGAGAACCGCTGCTGCACGGGGATTTGCGCGCGCTTTGCCAGTTTTTCCGCGAAGAGAAGATACGCCTCACCCTATTAACTACGGGCTTGCTGCTGCTCAAGCGTGCCGATGAGGTCTCCTCGCTGTTCGACGACGTCATCGTATCGATCGACGGGCCGCGAGAGGTGCATGACGGCATCCGGCGGATCTCCGGAGCTTTCGATTTGATTGCGCAGGGGGTCGCCGCGATCCTTAGCCGAAAGCCGGATCTTGGGATTGCCTGCCGCATGACGGTGCAGAAAGCCAATCATCGCAATCTTCGCGCTACGGTAAAGGCGGCGAAAGCGATCGGGTTTACTTCCATCTCCCTGCTCGCCGCCGATCTTACGTCGGAGGCATTCAACCGGGCTTTGGTTTGGCCAGGAGAGAGACAAAGCGAGATCGCGCTGACGGAGAAGGAAGTTGCCGGGCTTGAGGACGAGATTGAGCAGCTGATTGCGGAGCATGGCGGCGATATCCGTCGCGGATACATCGCGGAAGGGGCAGCAAAGCTGCGACGGATTCCCCGCCGGTTCCGCGAGCATCTAGGGCAGGCTTCTCCCGAATCTCCTACCTGCAATGCTCCCTGGGTTTCAGCCGTGGTGGAAGTCGACGGATCGGTTAGGCCGTGCTTTTTCCATCGTGCAGTTGGTAACATTGGCTCATCAACCTTGGAAGAGGTTGTCAATGGTGAGGCGGCCCGGCTGTTCAGGGAGTCACTTCGCGTGAGCGAAAACCCGACGTGCCGCCGCTGTGTTTGCTCGTTGAATTATCAGGGTACTTGACATTGTTGGATAAAACCTAAGTGAGGAAATATGCGAAACAGCTTTAAAGTTTTGGTCGCTCTGCTGGGGCTTTTTCCCTGGTACGGAAACACAGCAAACGCAGCGGATGTTGATTTGCAACCAGGAGCGAAAGCTCCTGCGTTCACACTTCCCTCTCAGGATGGGACGCCTGTCAGTCTTTCCGATTACCGGGGCAAATGGGTGGTGCTTTATTTCTACCCCAAGGACAAGTCGACCGGATGCACCATCCAGGCCCACGAATACCAGAACGCTCTGCCCAAGTTTGAAGAGCATCATGCCGTCGTGCTCGGGGTTAGTCTGGATACCGCAGAAAGCCATAAGAGCTTCTGCACTCAGGATGGGCTGACCTTTAAACTGCTTGCGGATCCAGATCGGCAGGCGGCGACGGCTTACGGTGTTCCGTTGATGACCTTCAAGGATATGACGTTCGACGAGCGGGATACTTTTCTTATCTCGCCCAAAGGGACGATCGCGGAGGTGTGGAGGAAAGTGGATCCGCAAAAGGACAGTTCCATTGTTCTGGGAGCGATCGCCGGCCAGGGTAAGCATTAACCTAAGGGGAGTTGTGCGCGGAGTTGGCTGACTGCGCGCGGCATCTCTTCTACCGGGGTATTGCCAAATCCCAGGATCAAACCCTGGCGAGGATGCTTGCCCAAGTAAGAAGGCGAGAGCGGCCAGAGCCAGAGACCTTTGGCCGCAGCGCTGGTTGCAATCTCCTGGTCGCTCAGGCCTTTGGGAAGAGTCACGGCAAGATGCATGCCCGCCTGGCTGCCGTGGATCTCCAGCTCGGGCCCGAGTTGATCCCGGATGCTCTTGACCAGCGCGGTTCTTCGTTCGCCATAAAGCAATCGCATCTTTCGGATGTGGCGAGCGAAATGTCCTTCGCGCATGAAGTCGTTGATGGTTTCCTGGTAGAGGTAGGGCGGGAAAATGTCCATGGCAGAGCGCACCGCAGTGAAATGGCCCACCAGATCTTCCGGAATGACGATATAACCCATGCGCAAAGAGGGAAAAAGAACCTTGCTGAAGGTTCCGATATAAATGACCCGAGCATTCCGATCGAGTCCCTGCAAGGATGAGATAGGCGCGCTTTCGAAGCGGTACTCACTGTCATAGTCATCTTCGATGATCCACGATCCCGCACTTTGCGCCCAGTTCAGTAGTTGCATGCGGCGCCCGGCGCTCATGGTGGCGCCGAGTGGGTATTGGTGCGAGGGCGTAACGTAGGCCGCTCGCGCCTTGGGGCATCGCTTGATTCCAGCAGACACGATCATGCCGTCTTCATCGACCGGGACAGGGATTAGATTGCAACCTGCTCCCGCGAAGACGTTTCTTGCCAGGCGGTACCCTGGATCTTCGATCCAGATGGAACTTCCCTTTCCCAACAACACCCGCGCCGATATCTCCAGTGCCTGCTGCGAGCCCGCGACGATCATTACCTGGCGCGGCTCACAGTGAACCGCCCGCGCGGTGCGAAGGTAGGTACAGATGGCCTCGCGAAAAGTCTCAGTCCCAAGAGCATCAATGTTATGGATTGCGCTCAGGCGCGGACTTCGGGTGTGGCGCATGACGATGCTCGACCAGATGTGGAATGGAAAGTATTCAAACGCGGGTTGATGCACGCCAAACGCACCCCAGCCAAGCGCCCAGGGCGGCCGTTCCGCTGATATAAGCAGCCCGCGGCGCGCTACCGGTCGCGGTCCTGACCCAGCCTGCGCGAATTGCGGGGTTCTTTCTTTACAGACGGTGAGACTCTCGGGGAGAGAGTCAGAAACAAACGTGCCGGCACCTTTGCGGCTCTCGAAATATCCTTCGGCTAACAACTGTGCGTAGGCATTGAGAACCGGAATGCGGGAGATTCCCAGCTCCACCGCAAGCGAGCGGGAAGAGGGTACTCGCTGCCCGGGTCGCAGATTACCCCGAACGATTACCGTGCGAAAGCCGTCGTAGACCTGTTTATGGAGGGGTTCAGAGGCTTTCCTGTCCACGGCGATGACCGGGGCGATTGGCTCAGCGATTTTTGCCATAGGTTGATGGTAGTGGCTATACCGATCAGACGGCAAGTGGTTAAGGCGGGCGACCACTTAAGTGCCTTGTCTGTGCACAAAGAAAAGCCCAGGGCTAAAGGGCCTGAGTGAGAACCGGGATTTACGAATTTAGTCCCGCAGGGACGGCTGAGCTTAGCCCAGGACGCTAGTCCTGGGTACACCAGGCAACGTGATTGAGTCCCGTAGGGACGGTTGAGCTTAGCCCAGGACGCTAGTCCTGGGTACGTCAGGCAACGTGATTGAGTCCCGTAGGGACGGCTGAGCTTAGCCCAGGACGCTAGTCCTGGGGTACACCAGGCAACGTGATTGAGTTCCGTAAGGGACGGCTGAGCTTAGCCCAGGACGCTAGTCCTGGGTACACCAGGCAACGTGATTGAGTCCCGTAGGGACGGCTGAGCTTAGCCCAGGACGCTAGTCCTGGGTACACCAGGCAACGTGATTGAGTCCCGTAGGGACGGCTGAAAGCTGTCCAGGATTGTGTCGCGGCCCAAACCGTCCCTGCGGGACTGAGTTTGGAAATGAAGTTCTCACGCAGACTCTAAAGCCCTGATTGTGGTTAGGCCATTTATGGCACGGCTGAAGCCGTGCCCTTCGTTGGCGGCACGCGCCAAAGCCCTGCCGTTCGCTGATACAAAGCCTCTTTGAGTGGAAGCTGCGGTTTCGCACCCGCCCAGGGAAGAGGGCTTCGTTCTTTGCTCCAACCACTGTGCCACCGACGAACTCCACCAAGGCTGCTACTGCAGTCAGCACAATTTTTTTACTGGGAGCTCTTGAGTTCCACTTTGTACTTTTTCGCGGCGGCTTCGATTCGCTTCCAGGCTGCGCGACGCTCTGCCTCGGTAACATCTTTCACCTGATTGAAACGCGCGGCGGCGTTGCGGACGTGCGAGGCGTTTTCCAGGGGTTCCTTACGCTGCTTGGGAAATGCGTACTTGGTCGCGGGTATTCGATCGCGAGCTGCTTCATTCAGTTTTGCCATGCCTTCCCTCCGTGCTTGCTTGGACGCGGGCGGGGTCCACCAGGTTGGCGGGGAATGAGTGTTATTCGAGGCGGAGGGTGTCGAACGGACGGTTCAGTTCTGCACAAAGAGCTTCGACGGCCAATTGATGATCGGCACGCTCCGGCAGTCCCGAGACAGTGACGGAGCCAATGACGCCGGCTCCCCCTACGCGTAGCGGGAAGCTCCCACCATGGCTGGCGTAGTCCGCGATGGGCAGTCCGTAGCGGTCGAAGAGGTTGGACTTCTTCTCCTCCATCTCCCGCCCGATGGCATAGGAACTGCGATGAAAACGCGCTACCACATTGCCTTTACGGCGCACCCACTCCACGTTGTCAGGGGTCGTGCCGGGGAGCGCACTGTAAAACAGCGGCTGCCCAAAACGCCGTACGTCGACCACCAGGCTCAGCTTGCGCTCGACGGCGAGGGCACGCACATGTCCACCCAGTCTCCAGGCTGTCTCTTCGTCAAATTGGGCAAATTGGAGCTCGCGTTCCTGCAGTGCAATGCGTGCTAGATCTTCGGCTGTCGGCATGGCGCTACTTTAGCACTCCCGGCGATGCAATAGCCGTCCCGGAGAGCGGAACACCGGTATGCATTTAAGACGCCAATGCCCAGATTTCCATTGCTCAACGAATATGCGATTTGATACACCTTGGGCCGGTCTAGCAGTCGATTATTTTGGGGGCTTTATGCGGTCATTTTGTATCAGCGCGTTTTCGCGTACGGGGTTTACCAGGCAGACAAAAAATACCTGGAAACTAGCGTACCTATTCCTACTCCTGCTCCTCCTTCCGGGTAACCAACTCCTTCACGGACAAGCCATCGGTGGTGGCCAAATTCAAGGTACGGTGACCGACGAGACAGGATCCGCGGTCTCCGGGGCGACCCTAGAAGCCGTGCAGACGGAATCCGGACTCCACCGCATCGTGACCAGCGGCGATGACGGTGGTTACAACTTGCCCAGCTTGCCGGTAGGACCCTACACCCTCAAGGTGACGGCCAATGGCTTCAGCACCTACAACCAATCTGGAATCGTGATTCAGGTAGGCAACGAACTGCGCGTTGACGTGAAATTGCAAGTCGGCGGCGTCTCGCAGACGGTGCAGGTGCAAGCGGCCGCCTCGATGGTGCAGACCGAAGATCAATCGATCACTCAGGTCGTCGACCGGCAGCGCACGGTCGATCTGCCGTTGAATGGCCGTCAAGCCACACAGTTGATCCTGCTGACGCCCGGAACGGCCAATGCGCCTGCAACCGACCTGGCCTCGAGCAAAAACTATCCCAGCGCCGTAACGCTGTCTGTTGCCGGGGCCCAGGCCACCAACATCAACTACCTTATGGACGGCGCGGACAACAACGACGCGTTCACCAACGTCAATCTGCCCTTTCCCTTCCCTGACGCCATTCAGGAATTCAGTGTGCAGACTTCAGGTTTGTCGCCGCAGTACGGCATTCACCCCGGCGCCGTCGTAAACATCGTGACTCGTGCAGGCGGCAACTCCTTCCACGGAACACTCTTCGAGTTCTTCCGCAACGGCGACATGAATGCGCGGAACCACTTCTCCACCAAGCAGGACACGCTCAAGCGCAACCAGTACGGCGGAGTTCTCGGTGGACCGATCCGCAAAGACAAATTGTTCTTCTTCGGTGGCTATCAGGGCACGCGCACACGGCAGCAAACCAACGCGTTGACCAGTTTTGTCCCCACTGCGGCCATGTTCAACGGTGACTTCAGCGGATATGCCAGCGCCGGATGCCAAAGCGGCGGGGTCGCGAAGCAGTTGATCGACCCGTCAACCGGCTTGGCGTACCCCAATAACCAGATCCCGACGTCACAGTTCAACGCTTCGGCGCTCGGGCTGTTCAAGTACATCCCGACGACGGGGGCGAACTCTTGCGGCAAACTGGTGTACGGCCTTCCGCTGCCGCAGAATGAAGATCAATACATCGGCCGCATCGATTGGACTGCGACTACGAAGCAGACCGTTTTCGGCCGCTACTACCTCACGCACTTCAAGCAGCTAGGTATTTTCGACAACAACTTGTTGAATACGCAGAATCAGGTCCTCGATGACCGGGTTCAATCTTTCACCCTGGGCCACACCTACACGCTCACTTCGAGCCTGGTAAGCTCTTTTCACCTGGGGTGGACGAGAAACATCATCAGCCGGAACATCGCTCCTGACGTGATCAATCCCAACACGCTTGGCATCCAAGTTTTCGCGCCCATCAAGAACTACCTTTACATGAACATCTCGAACGCGTTCACCGTGGCTTGTGGTACGTGCGAAGGCCTGCTGAACAGCACCAACGGTTACAACGTGCTCGAAGACATGTTCTGGACGAAGGGTATGCATCACTTTTCGTTCGGCGGGAATTACCTGCGCAACATGCTGGTTTCGGATGGCGTGAACAACGCCAACGGCCAGTTCAACTTCACGGGACAATACACCAAGGACGGCCTGGTCGACTTCATGCTAGGGCGAATTCAATCGCTCTATCAGGGCAACAACAGCGGCGTCGACTTCCGCAAGAACTATGGTGCCCTATATTTCCAGGACAGCATTCAGTTCAGCCCGCGGTTCACGATGAACGCGGGTCTGCGTTGGGCCACCGGACTGCCGGCCATTGAAACCACGGGCCGCGGCGCCCAGTTCTCACTGGCGGGCTATACCGCCGGGACAAAATCCACCGTCTATCCCACAGCTCCCCCTGGAGTGTACTTCTATGGCGACGAAGGGGTTCCGCACGGCTACTACCACGGCAAATGGAACCGGCTTGAACCACGCTTCGGCATCGTGTTCGATCCGCGCGGCCAGGGAAAAGAAAGTATTCGCGCTTCCTACAGTCTTGGTTTCCAGGAGCCGCCGCTCTACTACAACTCCCGCTACGCATCGATGCCGCCGTGGGGCGACTCCGTTACTCTGACGCCTCCCCCCGGCAACCTGACGACTCCGTACGCGGGCTATCCTGGCGGCAACCCATATCCGAAGCCGTTTCCGCCAACAGCGACCAATGCCTTTTTTCCCACTTCCGGGACCTTCTTCGTGCTGCCCCCAAACCTGCAGCAGGCCTACTC
Source organism: uncultured Acidobacteriaceae bacterium (assembly GCA_963830325.1). GTDB lineage: Bacteria > Acidobacteriota > Terriglobia > Terriglobales > Acidobacteriaceae > PALSA-350. The sequence continues at coordinate 680,304 of CAWHMV010000010.1, read as the reverse complement.
GCAGAACTGGAACCTGAGCGTGCAAAAGCAGTTTCTTAATGACTGGGCACTCACCGCTACCTATCTCGGCACGCGAGTACTGCATAACTCCTACGGTAACGAGCAGAACCCTGCGGTTTACTACCCCGGCAAATCGACGGGCGCCGCCGGCTCCTGCGGAACGCTCTCGGTGGTGCCTGCGGCTGGAACAAACTGCTCCACGACCGGAAATACCAATGCCCGGCGCGTGCTGACCGGCATCAATGCCACGCAGGGGGCCTATTTCACCCAGGTCACCGAGGCTTATACCGGGATGGGATCGAACTTTAACGGCGTCCTGGTCACGGTGCAGCATCGCTTTTCCGAATACTTCACGCTGCTCAGCAACTACACCTATTCGCACTGCCTCTCCGGTCCTCCAGAAAATGGAGACAATGCCGGAGACCAATTTCAGGATCCCGCTCACCCCACCCGCGATTACAGCAACTGCGGCTCTGACCTGCGTCACAACTTCGTGACTTCGGCCATCATCCGCAGCTCCGCAGGCGGAACCTATACACGCCAGCTCCTGCTGAGCGGCTGGCAGCTTGCACCCATCGTCACCGCGACGACCGGCGTTCCCTTTACGGTCACTACCGGCACCGACGCCTCCCTGACCGGCGTAGGCAATGACCGGCCTACCCTGGTCGGGAGTCCCCGCGCTCAGAACACTAAAATCACCACCTGGCTGAACCGTGCATCCTTTGCCGCAAACACGGCTGGAACGTATGGCCAAACCCGGCCTTTTGAGTTCTACGGGCCGCACTACACCAACGTGGACACGGCTCTCAGCAAGTTCATCCCGTTGCATGAGGCTTTGCAGCTCGAAGCCCGTGCCGAGTGCTTCAACTGCTTCAACCACACCAATTACGCCAACCCGGGCGGCGCCATCAACGGCGCCGGCACCGGCGTCACCAACGGGGGCACGGCTCTTAGCGCGGGCACCTTCGGAACCATCACTGCTGCGAATCCTCCGCGAATCCTGCAGCTCAGCCTCAAGATGGACTTCTAGGAGCAAACGCGGTGCAAGCTGTTATTTCGGTCGCACTGCGCGTGATGGTGTTGGGTTGGCTGATGTGTTCCCCCGCATTCAGCCAATCCTTCGCCCGCGTGGTGGTGGACGCCTGGTTTAACAGTCAGCAGCGGACCAACGCGGCCGGAAAACAGGAGTACTTCCACTACAAGTGGGATGATGTCAGCAACAGTGGCTTTTTCCTTTTTGGGCAGATCTTCCGTGGATTTGGCGTGGCGACGGATACGCTCTACAGCGCGCCCACTGAAGCCAACCTGAAAGGGGCACAGATCTACATCATTGTGTCGCCTGACATCCCGTCGAAGAATCCGCAGCCTCACTACCTGCAGCCCGAGGATGCTCGGCAAGTGGCTGCATGGGTGAAGTTGGGGGGCGTGCTGGTTTTGATGGCCAACGATCCTGCTAACGGGGAGATTGAACATCTGGATCTGCTTGCCGATGTGTTTGGCATCCACTTCAACCCGGTGCTCAGCCACCATGTGATTGGAAAGGCTCATGACACGGGGCGGATTCCTGTGGCAGGGGGTGGGCCGCTGTTTCACTATCCTCATACGTTGTTCATGAAAGACACCTGCACGATATCGATCAAGGGTCCTGCTGCTTCGCTGTTGGAGGACAAAGGTGACATTCTGATGGCGTCGGCGAAATACGGCAAAGGCACGGTTTTTGCCGTGGCTGACCCGTGGATCTACAACGAATACACGAATGGGCAAAACCTTCCTCCGGAATACGACAACCTTGGCGGAGCCGTCGAACTGGTGAATTGGCTGGTGAAGCAGGTCCACTAAGACTCTGTCACTCGCTACGCAGTCTTACCGTGGTGCCGGCAAGTGAGCGGCCCGCTTTTACCCGGAGAGGACGGTAGGTCTTCGCGGATGATTTGACCCTGGTGAAGGAGAACGACTTGAAGACCTATCTCTTGGCAGACCCCGTACGTTATCCGCAAATGACTACAGCGCAGCTTCGGGAAACTTTCCTGATTGATTCGTTGTATGAGCCCGGGGCGCTCCATTTGGTTTATGTCGACCTGGACCGCACGGTGATCGGCATGGCCGCGCCCACGGCGGGCCCGCTTTCTCTTCCAACAGACCCCGCTCTGCGCGCGCAATACTTTACCGAGCGACGGGAGTTGGGGGCACTGAATGTGGGTGGGAGCGGTTGTATCCAGGTGAACGGCAAATGCCACTCGCTTGAAAATCTGGACTGCCTGTACATCGGGCGGGGTAACGCGGAGATCAGCTTCGAATCCAAGAACCCCGCGTCGCCGGCTATTTTTTATCTTCTCAGCTATCCTGCGCATACCGCCTACCCGGTGGCGTTAGTGAGGAAAGAAGACGCCAGCCCGACGGTGCTGGGCAGCGCCGAGACGTGCAACCTGAGGACGGTGTCCAAGTACATCTATCTGGGCGGCGTTCAGAGCTGCCAGCTGGTGATGGGTGTGACTCATCTGCATGCGGGCAGCGTTTGGAATACGATACCGCCACACACCCACATGCGGCGCTCCGAGGTCTATCTTTATTTCAATCTGGTTCAGGATGCAGTGGCGTTTCACTTGATGGGGCCGCCGGAGGAGACGCGCCATATCATCATGAAAGAACGGCAGGCGGTGATTTCTCCCGGGTGGTCGATTCATGCCGGCGTGGGCACTCGAGCTTATAGCTTCTGTTGGGGCATGGGTGGGGAGAATCAGGATTACGCGGACATGGATGTGGCTGCGGTCACCGGCCTTCGGTAGTGGCGGGAAGAAAGCGCAGACACCCGGATAAAGAAACCGCTTTCAGCTGTGGTAGTGGCGCTCGAAGGCGGAGAGTACCCGCGGCCTCTTCTTGGCGTGAAGGCCTAGGGAGAGGGAGATGTCGCGGCAGCAGCGCAGGAGGTGTTCGGCAATCTCGGGCATGTTGGGGGCCGTAATCCGTGAGGTGGGCCCGGAGACACTCACTGCGGCGATGGCCAGATGGTTTTCATCGAAGATGGGCGCACCTACACAGCGAACGCCCACCTCAATTTCCTGATCGTCAATGGCGTATCCCCGACGACGCACCCGGTCGAGAGCCTTCATCAAAGCATCTCTGGACGTGAGCGTCTTGTGGGTGTAGCGCACGAAGCGAATCTTGGAAACGATCTGCTCGATCACCTCTGGAGGCTGAAAGGCGAGCATCGCTTTGCCCATGGACGTGCAGTAGACAGGATTGGACGTGCCGGTTTTCGAGCTGACACATACACGGCGGTTTGGCTCGACCTTATCAAGGTACACAATCGAAGTTTTCTGCAGCACGCTCAGGTGCACGGTTTCGCCTACGTGCGCCGCGAGCCGGCGGAAATAGGGGTGGACCCTGGTCCGCAGATCTACCTGCTCCACGGCCCGGTTGCCGAGCTCATATAGCTTCAAACCGAGACGGTAGCGATTCTCCGGGGTACGCTCGATCAGAGCGCTGCGTTCCAGCACCATGAGGGAACGGTGGGCTGTGCTTTTGTGCAGACTCAGCTTCTGGCACACTTCCGCGAGACTGAGGGCGGTGTCGCTTTCCCCAAGCATCTCCAGTACGGCTACCGCCCTGTCCAGGCTGTGCAACTGATATAGATCGCTGGATCGCGACCCGTTTTCTGAAAGAGTGCGGTCAGTGATAGGAGCTTCCATCGATTGGCCCTCGGGTGTATTCCGCTGTTCGGGCTCAGGTCCCGCTTGGCGGTATGTTCCACTGGGGAAAATCACGCCGTTAGCATGATTTTCGGTCGAAGGTACGGTTGTCAACGTTTGCCGCGCGGGGAGGTGCGAAAAGGTGTCCCGCGTCCCGGATAGCGGAACATTAGCCCGCGGGCTGATTGAGGACTGCTCGAATGTCCCTGGCCTCGAGAATGGGTTTCGCATAGCCGTACCGGGCAACCGCAAGCATCGCCAGCCCAATCTCCTCGGTGGTCAGAACATGGTTGGGAAACGCGCGCCGAAGCAAGGTCATGATGGGTTTGGCTGCGCTGTAGATGACCCGGTAGGCAGGGGTCTTCGATCTCGCTCCGTGCAAGGGTTGAATGAGGCCCGGGCGAAACATGTAAGCGGCAGAGAAGGGTAAGCGGAGGAGCGCATTCTCTGTTTTCCCCTTGACCCGCCCCCACATGCTTCTGCCACGCTCGGTGCTGTCGGTGCCGGCGCCCGAGACGTAGAAGAATTTCATATTCGGGTTGAGCCGGCATAGGGTCTCGGCAGCTGCGATGGTTATGCCGTAGGTGATGCGCTCGTAGGCTTCTGCTTTCATCCCCGCAGAAGACACGCCCAGCAGGAAGAAGCAGGCATCGAAGCCGGAGAGATCGCCCTCGATGGCGGAGTAGTGCCAGAGATCACTGTGCACGGTCTCCCGCAGTTTGGGGTGATGGACGCGGGTGGGCGTTCGGCCTATCACCTGAACGCGGGTGACACCGGGGTCCAACAGGCATTCGCGCAATACACCCTGCCCTACCATGCCGGTGGCGCCAAAGAGTAGAACGTTCATGAGAGTTGTACTTCCCGTTTGGCGACAGACGTCACAGCGTCGCGAGATTCAGCCGTCCACTTCACGCCGGTAAGACGCTCTGAGACCTCCCATAGTTTTCCCGCCACAGCTTCATCCTTCGCCTGCGGAAAGATGCGGGCGGTAGCTACGGAGCCTTTCAATTCATAGAAGCCGTTTGGGCCGTAGTAGCCTAACGGCGCCGCCTCTGCGGAGGTGGCTGCGAAGAGGGTGGGCACCGCTCCATCAACCGCCGAGTGGCTCATAAACGATCCCACGATTTTTGCGCCCAATCCTTTTAGCCCGCCGCCGCCGGGTCCATTGGGAATGAGATCTGTACGCGCGTACCCCGGATGCGCAGCATTGGACATCAATTCCCATCCATGGGCATCGCTGCGCCGCTGCAGCTCGAAGGTGAACAGTAGATTGGCCAGCTTCGACTGCTGGTAAGCAGCCCAGGGCCTGTATTTACGCTCGCCTTGCAGGTTGTCGAAATCGATTTTGCCTCCGCGATGCGCCAGGCTGCTAACGTTTACCACTCGTGGCGCCTGGGCATTGCGCAACAACGGCAGTAGCAACCCAGTGAGAGCGAAGTGGCTAAGGTGATTGGTCCCGAACTGCATTTCGAATCCGTCTTCGGTCAATCGTCGCGTGGGCAGGTCCATGACGCCGGCGTTGTTGATCAATAGATCCAGGGGTTGGCCGTTCGCTATCGTCGCGGCGGCAAATGCCCGTATCGAAGCGAGGCTGGCCAAGTCGAGCGACTCGAATTTTACCTTTGCGGAGGGCATGGCGCGCTTGATGCGTTCGATGGCTATGCGCCCCTTCTCGGCGTTTCTGCCGGTCACTCGTACTTCGGCCCCGGCATTGGCTAACGCGAGCGCTGTTTCGTATCCAAGTCCTCCGGTAGCCCCGGTAATGACTACTAGCCGGCCGTGTTGTGGTGGGATATCTGCTAGGGACCAATGATTCATGGTGAAGCTCCTTTCGGACAATGATATGAGTGAGTACATGCTCATTTAGATGCAGAAAAAACTATTTCTTTCTGGTCGCAGCGGACCATAGCATGTCGAATCCGTCCTTGCGATACTGCTCGGCCTGGTCCGGATGATGACGCATGAACTCCATGGTGGTGTCGGCCAGGGCGCTCATGGTGGCGCGAATGAAGTCGAGCGGGCGGTCGAGGAAGAGGCGTTGGGCAACGGCTGCTTCCGCTGTTTTCTCTATTTCGAGAAAGGGGGCGATTCCGGCGAGCCTTGACTCTTCGCTAAGACCCCCCCAGACCGTCATCTGCTGGAGAACCTTCTGCTGCGCGAGGTTGTTTACGCCCCAAATGACGTACCGATCCCAGACGTGCTGAAAACGATTGCGAATGCCGGCGCGGCGGGGGAAATTCGACATCATGGCATCCGCCAGTTCGAGTTTGATCTCGCGGTAGAGGGCGTTGATCAGTTCGTCTTTGGTCGGGAAGTAGGTGAAGAGAGTGCCTTCGGCTACGCCGGACGCTTGCGAGATGGCCGAGGTGGGAGCGCCCAAGCCTCGCTCCGCGAACACTTGGGTGGCGGCGGAGAGGATTGCGTTGCGTTTATCTTCGCTCTTGGATCTGGCCATTTAATGAGTATATACTCATTTAACCTGCAGAAAGCACAGGGGCTAAAGCCCAGATTATTGTTAGGCCTTTGCGGCCCGACTAAAGTCGTGCCCTGATACAAAGCATCAGAGCGGTCACTACCAAGAAACTTGCGCATTCAGGCAGAGGATCTATTCACCTTTCGCGCACACCCTCTTCACCGCTTGTTTTCGTCTCGCGTAAGCTCGCTATCGTCCAGGCTTCTCAGTACTCGGCACGGATTGCCGACGGCGAGCACTTCGGGTGGAAGTTCGCGGGTGACGACGCTGCCTGCGCCGACGACCGTGTTCTCACCGATGGTGACGCCGGGGCAGACGATGACACCGCCGCCTAACCATGGGCCGTCCTTGATCACCACGCTACTAGTTGAGGGTCGGTCGCCAAATACAATTCGCCAGCCAGCATCTTTGCTCTCTGGCCTCTGGGTGGTGTCATCCAACCACTTTAGCAAGGGGCCCACAGTGAAACCGTCTGGCCGCGACGATGGTGAGCCAGACAAAAATAGCCAGGAGCGCGAGCTGAGCGATGAGGAACGGCGGCTCGTTCCCTTTGGGAGCCAGTGCATGCAAAGGAGGTACTTTGAGGAACATCTGCACGACAAGTACAAAGCAGTTGAGATAAAGAGCGACCATGGCACAGATCACATAGATCCGGCGCCAGGCACCCTCCAGGCGCCGGGAATAGCGGGCGAAGATGGCAGCGGCCAACACCACCAGGGAGAGAATACCTACCACATGGGACGGCAACAGGTGGGTGAATGGGAAGAAGAATCCCGTTACGCTGGTGAGCACAGTGAATATCAAAAAGATCGCGGTCCAGGCGTCGAGCCGCTTTCCGGTCATCAGCCCGTAGACTACGATGAGTCCGGAAGCGATCCCCACCAGGCTTATTACCACGTGGAAGAGAGTGAAGGTCGATAACGTCATGCCCAGCATCATGTGTCTTTCCTTTCAGAACCGGGATGAAGAATCTGTCTTAGAGACGTTAGCAACAAACCACTGACATATCCATAAGAAAGCCTTTCATGCCTAATCAACGCAAGCACATCCAGGTACGAGGCATTGTGCAAGGCGTGGGGTTTCGTCCGTTCGTTTACAATCTCGCCCACTCTTTGGGCCTGACCGGCTTTGTCTTCAACTCATCCTCCGGCGTAACCATCGAAATCGAAGGTGACGGAGCGGCGGTCGAAGCGTTTTTGCAGACTCTGAAAGAAGATCCCCCGCAGTTGGCGGAGATCACCCAGATCACGGTCTCAGAAATGGCAGTTGAGGGGAGCGCTGGCTTTTCTATTCTGGGCAGCCGGGAGGAGGCGGGTGAATTTGTGCTGGTGTCGCCCGATGCGGGCACCTGCGACGCTTGTTGGAGCGATTTCGGGGACCCGGCCAACCGGCGCTACGGCTATCCGTTTACCAATTGCACGCATTGCGGACCACGCTACACCATCCTGCGCGACATCCCCTATGACCGGGCGAAGACCACGATGTCGGCCTTTACCATGTGCGCTGACTGCCAGGCGGAATATGAGGATCCTTTAGACCGGCGCTTTCATGCCCAACCGAATGCCTGCGCGGTTTGCGGACCGTCGTTGTTGCTGGTGAAGAGCGTGGCAACGGCGTCGATGGCGGCCGCGGTTCAATATTTGGGCGACTGTTGGTTTCAGGATAAAGATTCGCTGGCGATCGTTCGCGAGGCGCGCGGGCTGTTGGCGGAGGGCAAGATCCTGGCGGTGAAAGGGCTGGGCGGTTTTCTGCTCGCCTGCGACGCGACCAACGAAGCGGCGGTCTCGGAGTTGCGAAGACGGAAACGGCGTCCGCATAAGCCGTTCGCACTGATGGTGCGCGATCTCGCGGCAGCCAGGAGGCTGTGCGAGGTAGCGACGGAAGACGAAACCAGCCTGCTATCTCCGCGGCGGCCGATCGTCATCCTTCCCCGGCGGGCTGAAGGTACGCTCGCATCCGGCATTGCTCCGGGAGATAACACTCTCGGTGTGATGTTGCCTTACACACCATTGCATTACCTGCTATTCAGCGACTCGCCGCAGATAGAGTCCGAGTGGTCGGCCCTGGTCATGACCAGCGGCAACCTGAGCGAGGAGCCCATCGTGATCAGCAATCACGAGGCCATGCTGCAACTGGGCGGGGTCGCGGACTGGTTCCTGCTGCACAACCGCGACATTGCCACCCGAGTCGACGACTCCGTGGTGCGCAGCTTCGAGGGACGGGAACGCGTGCTGCGCCGATCTCGCGGGTTTGTACCCGGGACCATCGACCTGGGAATCGAGTTGGAGGAAGTGCTGGCGTTTGGTGGGGAACTGAAAAACACTTTCTGTCTTACCAAAGGCAGATACGCGATTGTCAGCCAGCATATCGGTGACCTGGAGAACTACGAGACCATGCAGTTCTTCGAGGAGACACTCGCCAACCTCAAACATGTTTTCAGGGTTGTGCCGCGCGCGGCGGTCTACGATCTGCATCCCGGGTATATGAGCACACGCATGGCATTGGCCTCGAGAATCGAACATAAAATCGGGGTGCAGCATCACCACGCACACATCGCGAGTTGCATGGCGGAGAACCATCTACGCGGGCGAGTTGTTGGCGTGGCCATGGATGGGACTGGCTTTGGAACCGACGGCAGGGTTTGGGGAGGCGAATTTCTGCTGGCAGATTTTGCCGGATTTACGCGCCGGGCACATTTACGCAACGTTCTTTTACCAGGAGGGGACACGGCGGTGCGGCAACCGTGGCGTATGGCGCTCAGCTACCTGCGCGATGTTTTCGGGCAACAAATACCCGGTGAGCTCGAGTGTTTTCAGGGGATCGACGAGAAGCAGGTTGCCCTGGTGGACACCATGCTCGCGCGGCGGATCCAGACGGTCGAAACATCATCGTGTGGGCGGCTCTTCGATGCCGTTGCTGCACTTTTGGGTGTGGCTTCGGAGGTGACCTTCGAGGGCCAGGCAGCGATTGCGCTCGAAGCAATGGCCGATGGTGGAGTCGAAAAGCGCTACGACTTTGAAATTGCAGAGGGCGAAACTATGATCCTCGACTTCCGGCCGATGATTGCGGCCATCGCGAAAGATCTCTCCCGGGGCCGGCGGGCGGGAGAAATTTCGGCCAGTTTTCACAACACTTTAAGCGCAGCGATCGGCGAAATGTGCGGCAGGATCGGTGCGGCCGACGGACTGAACCGGGTTTGCCTCAGCGGCGGAAGTTTCCAGAACCTGTACCTTCTGGGTCGAACGGTGGTAGAGTTGCGGCGTCGCGGCTTTGGGGTCTTCCTGCATGCCCAAGTTCCTGCAAACGACGGCGGTCTTTCCCTGGGGCAGGCCATGATCGCGAACCGGCGAATCCGCGAAGGAGATTGATATGTGCCTGGCCATACCCGGCAAAGTAGTAGAGACATTCGACCAGCGCGGGATGCGCATGGCCAAGGTCCAGTTCGGCGGCATTGTGCGTGAGGCCTGCCTGGAATACGTTCCAGAGACGCAGGTCGGGGAGTACGTCCTGGTGCATGTCGGTTTTGCCATCAGCCGAATCGATGAGGCAGAAGCCGAGCGCACCTACCAGGCGCTGAGAGAGCTGGATCAGCTCACCGAACTTGAGTCTCCTGTGGTGGAGGAAATGGAACCGGGAGGTTATCGGCAATGAAATACCTTGATGAATACCGTGACGGTGACGTAGCAAAGAAGATTGTGGGCGAGATGCGGCGCGTTCAGACCCGCCCCTGGGTGTTGATGGAGGTTTGCGGAGGGCAAACGCACTCCATCGTTAAGCACGGAATCGATCATCTGTTGCCTGAGGGCGTGGAACTGGTGCACGGGCCAGGTTGTCCGGTTTGCGTGACCCCGCTGGAAATGATCGACAAAGCCCACGCCATCGCCCGGCAGCCCAACGTTATCTTCTGCTCCTTCGGCGATATGTTGCGCGTGCCCGGGTCCGATGGCGATCTGTTCACCATCAAGTCGCTGGGGGGCGACGTGCGGGTTGTCTATTCCCCACTTGACTGCCTGAAGATCGCACGCGCCAATCCGGATAAGCAGGTGGTGTTTTTTGCCATCGGCTTTGAAACTACAGCCCCGGCAAACGCCATGCTGGCATGGCGAGCGCGTGAGGAGCAGGTAACCAACGTATCGCTGCTGGTTTCGCATGTGCTGGTCCCGCCCGCTCTGGAGGCCATCCTGCAATCGCCCGATAACCGGGTGCAGGGCTTTCTCGGTCCAGGCCACGTATGCGCGGTGATGGGATATCGCGAATACGATCCCATCAGCGCCCGGTATCAAGTGCCCATCGTGGTCACGGGCTTTGAACCCATCGATATACTGCACGGCACGCTGATGACGCTGCAGCAATTGGAACAAGGCCGGGCGGTGGTGGAAAACCAGTACTCGCGGGTTTTAGGCCGGGACGGCAATCTTCCGGCGCAGAAGTTGGTCCAGCGCGTCTTCGAGGTAGGTGACCGCAAGTGGCGAGGCATCGGGAATATCCCGATGAGCGGGTATCACCTGCGCGATGAGTTTGCCCAGCATGATGCCGAGAAATTATTCGATGTGGCGGAGATTGCCACGCTTGAACCGGAGATATGCATCAGCGGCGAGATACTGCGGGGGATTAAGAAGCCGCATGACTGCCCTGCGTTCGGCACTCTGTGCACCCCACAGCGGCCGCTGGGAGCCACCATGGTTTCGGCGGAGGGCGCGTGCGCTGCGTACTACGCCTACGGGCGGCATCTGAGGCCGGAACCGCTGCACCAGATCGTCGCCCAAACCGCACCTCTTTCGCCAAATGGAGTCACCACCTAGGTCATGGCAAGCTCTGAGATTTCGACGAAGGAAGAGGAGAGGCCGAGCGGCGAAAGACCTGCGTCTCCCGTTTTTGGGTCTTGCCCGCTGCCTATTTTTTCTCATGCGCAAATCGTGCTCGGGCATGGCAGTGGGGGCAAGCTGACTGCCGATCTCATCGAGCAAATTTTCCTGCCCGCGTTCCATAATCCAGTATTAGACAAGCTCGATGACCAGGCTGTGCTTAGCATCGGCGGGGCTCGCCTGGCGTTTACCACCGACTCCTTTGTGGTCACCCCGATCTTTTTTCCTGGCGGCGACATCGGACGACTGGCTGTACATGGCACGGTGAACGATCTGGCCATGAGCGGTGCTCGCCCGCTGTATCTCTCGGCTGCTTTTATTCTCGAAGAAGGGCTGGCCGTCGACGATCTGCGGCGGGTGGTGGAATCCATGCGTGCGGCGGCTGCACAGGCCGGGGTACAGTTTGTGACCGGCGACACCAAGGTGGTGAATCGCGGCAAGGGTGACCAGATATTTATTACCACTACCGGCATCGGCGTCATTGAAGAGGGCGTCAACATCTCCGCAGATCGAGCCCGGCCGGGCGACCAGATCATTTTGAGTGGCTATATTGGCGACCACGGCATGGCCATCATGTCGCAGCGGGAAGGCCTTGAATTTGAAGGCGCGATCGCCAGCGACTGTGCTTCCCTGCACGGCCTGGTGGCCACTATGCTGAGCACGCCGCCGAGCGGAGGGGCTGAGTTCATTCATTGTTTGCGGGACCCTACCCGCGGCGGCGCAGCCACCACGTTGAACGAGATTGCAAAGCGCGCCGGCGTGGGCATGGTTCTGCGAGAGAATTCTATTCCCGTCCGCGACTCGGTAAAGGGCGCTTGCGAAGTGCTTGGACTGGACCCGCTCTACGTGGCCAACGAGGGAAAACTGCTCGCCGTGGTTGCACCGGAGATGGCACAGGCGGTGTTGTATCGGATGCAGCAGCATGAGCTTGGGCGCGACGCCGTCATCATCGGAGAGGTCGTTGCCGATCATCCAGGCATGGTGTTGATGAAGACCCTGATCGGTGGAACCCGCGTACTGGATGTAATGTTCGGTGAACAGTTGCCTCGGATTTGCTGATTATTTTCTGGTTGCGAGTGACGGGATGAATTGTTCTCTTGAGGCCGTGAATGGACGAGTTTGACAGGGTTCCATCCCTGGCGTACTTTTCACCGGTCGGCAGTTTCACGGTAAGTGGTGGCGTGGAAATGTCGCTTTCCAGGTGACAGGCTTGTCCGGCTTCTACCAACCCGATCCACCGACCGAGAACCCGAATAGTATGTGTGTCTCGTGCGTCCATTCTTGTGGGCTTCGCCAGTACTTCGTATGCCCAGCGCCGTTTCGTAAGACTTAAGGCTCGAGGAGAATTCCATGGCTGAAAAGGTAAGCAGCATCACCAAAGCTCCCGCCGTCTCCGATGTTCACATCCTTTGGATCACGGCCGGTCTCAGCTGCGACGGCGACAGTGTCTCGGTGACCGCAGCGGAACAACCAAGCATTGAAGATGTTCTGCTGGGTGCGATCCCCGGATTGCCGAAGGTTCATTTGCATAACCCGGTTCTGGCTTACGAGAACGGCGACGAATTCATGAAGTTTTTTTATGAGGCAGAGAAGGGCTTGCTGGATCCCTTTGTGCTGGTCGTAGAAGGCTCTATTCCGAACGAAACGATCAAGGAAGAAGGCTACTGGGCGGCGATGGGGACCAACCCTGATACCGGGCAGCCGATCACAACCTGCGAGTGGATTGATCGCCTGGCGCCCAAAGCGCTGGCCATCATCGGCGCAGGCACTTGCGCCACCTACGGCGGAATTCATGCCATGGCCGGCAACCCGACCGGCGCCATGGGACTGGCGGATTATCTCGGATGGGACTGGCGCTCGAAGGCCGGTCTGCCGATTGTGAATGTACCGGGCTGCCCAGTGCAGCCGGATAACTTCATGGAAACTGTTCTGTACCTGCTGTACCAGGTGGCTGGCCTGGCCCCGATGATTCCGTTGGACAAACAGCTGCGACCCACCTGGCTTTTTGGCAAGACGGTGCACGAAGGTTGCGATCGCGGCTCGTACTACGAGCAAGGCGACTTCGCCACCCACTACGGATCTTCGAAGTGCCTGGTAAAGCTGGGCTGCTGGGGACCCGTGGTTGACTGCAATGTGACCAAGCGCGGCTGGATGCGGGGCATCGGTGGATGCCCGAATGTGGGTGGCATCTGCATCGGTTGCACCATGCCCGGGTTCCCGGATAAGTTCATGCCGTTTATGGACGAACCGCCGGGGGCTAAGCTCTCCAGCAGCATCATTGGCACCTATGGCCGTTTCATCCGCACCATGCGCGGTATTACCAACACTACGGTGAACAAGGAACCGAAGTGGCGTCATCCGGGGGGGCAACTGACCACTGGCTATCGTCCGACTACTTATTAAGACGGAACGGATCATTAAGACGGAACGACGGGGCCAGCAAACCGGGACCGGGCATAAACAGAACCGAAAGGACACATCGATGGCGACTTTTCCCGAGACGATACAAGAGGTCGATAAGAAGAAGCGCAACCTGGTCGAGATGAACTGGGATCCGATTACGCGGATCGTGGGCAGCCTTGGCATCTTCACCAAGATCGACTTCGCCAACCGGGAAGTCGCCGAGTGCCACAGCACATCCTCCATCTTTCGCGGTTACAGCATTTTCATGAAGGGCAAAGACCCGCGCGACGCCCACTTCATCACCAGCCGCATCTGCGGCATCTGCGGCGACAATCACGCGACCTGCGCAGTCTATGCGCAGAACATGGCGTTTGGCGTGAAACCTCCTCCCCTGGCGGAGTGGATCATCAACCTGGGCGAAGCGGCTGAGTACATGTTCGATCACAACATCTTCCAGGACAACCTGGTGGGTGTGGACTTTTGCGAACAGATGGTCAAAGAGACCAACCCCGGAGTGTGGGCGAAGGCGCAATCGACTGCGTGCCCGAACGGAGACAAGCACGGTTTCCGCACCATTGCCGAGATTATGACCGCACTCAATCCCTTTACCGGGAGCTTCTACCGCGAGACGCTGGCTATGAGCCGGATGACGCGCGAGATGTTCTGCCTGATGGAAGGACGCCATGTGCATCCTTCGACGCTTTATCCGGGTGGCGTGGGCACCGTGGCGACCATCCAGCTATTCACCGACTACCTGGTTCGCCTGATGAAGTATGTTGAGTTCATGAAAAGGGTCGTGCCGCTGCACGACGACCTCTTCGACTTCTTTTATCAAGCGATGCCTGGGTACGAAAAGGTCGGCCTGCGGCGTACCTTGCTGGCGTGTTGGGGATCGTATAACGATCCGGACAGCTGCGATTACACCTACAAGAACATGGCGGAGTGGGGCCGGAAGATGTACGTGACGCCCGGCGTAGTGGTGGACGGCAAGCTGGTCACCAATAGCCTGGTTGACATCAACCTCAACATCCGGATTCTGCTGGGCAGTTCCTATTACGACGACTGGCAGGGTTCAGAGACCTTCGTCGCCCGCGATCCGTTGGGCAATCCAGTGGATAAGCATCACCCCTGGAATCAGACCACCATTCCCCGTCCGCAGAAGCGCGATTTTGGCGGCAACTATACGTGGGTGATGTCTCCGCGCTGGTATGACCAGCGCACTGGCGACCATCTGGCTCTCGACACCGGCGGCGGACCGATTGCTCGGCTCTGGTCGACGGCGCTTTCCGGCTTGGTTGATATTGGGTACGTGAAGGCTACCGGACACAGCGTCCAGATCAATTTGCCCAAAACGGCGATGCTGCCGGAAACCCAGTTCGAATGGAAGATCCCGCAGTGGAGCAACACGCTGGAGCGCGACCGCGCTCGGACTTACTTCCAGGCATACGCGGCGGCCACGGCGTTGTACTTTGTAGAAAAGGCGCTGGGCGAGTTGCACGCGGGCCGGACTTCTACCTGGAGCGACTTCAAGGTGCCGGAAGAAGCGATCGGCTGCGGTTTCCACGAGGCGGTGCGTGGCGTCCTGTCCCACCATGTTGTCATTCGCGAAGGTAAGATCGCCAACTACCATCCGTATCCGCCAACGCCATGGAATGCCAACCCGCGCGATATCTACGGAACCCCTGGGCCTTATGAAGATGCGGTGCAGAACACACCGATCTTTGAAGACAACGGGCCGGAGAATTTCAAGGGTATCGACATCATGCGCACGGTTCGCAGCTTCGATCCATGCCTGCCCTGTGGAGTACACATGTACGTTGGGGACGGCAAGGTGATCGAGGTAAAACACTCACCCATGTTCGGGGCGGCGGGTCCCGAATAATGGCGGCCAAGGCTGAGCAACCGATGGCCGCACCGCGGCGCGGCGAGTTCCGCGCGCAAAGTGAACATGTAGAAAAGCTGGCAGCGAAGCTCGACCAGGGGGGCGATCCGGAGGTTCGGGCCGCCGCCCTGGAATTGGTTCAGTCTGTAGTTGAGTTGCACGGCGCCGCGTTGCAGCGATTGATCGACAAGTGCCTGGAAACTGCCTCGGGCGAGCAGGTGCTCACGGCGGCGCTCGAGGATAATCTCGTGGCCGGCATGTTTCTGCTGCATTCTCTGCATCCGGACCCTATAGAGACCAGGGTGGTGCGCGGTCTTGAGAACGTCAGACCCTATCTCAAGTCCCACGGCGGTGACTGCGAGTTGGTCAGCGTGCGCGACGGCATCGTCCGGCTAAAGCTGCACGGCACCTGTGGCAGTTGTCCGTCGTCTTCCCTCACTTTAAAGAACGCGGTGGAAGAGGCTCTCTACGAGGCGGCTCCCGATATCCTGGAAATTGTTGCGGAGAATGCTGCGGTAGAGCATGCTGCCCCTTCCAACCTGGTTGTTCTCAAATAGATTTTCAAGGAGAGACACGATGGACACAACACGCACCAGGCCCTCTCTGAGGCTCGAGCCTCTTGCCAAGCCGGTCGATCGCAAGGAAGATGATGCAACGGGGATTAATGTTGAGGACCGCGCGCCCATTGATTCGCGCATGCCTCATATGCCGCCCGCATAGTCAGGGAGAACCGCAGATCTCTCCACTACGCTACGCTCCGGTCGAGATGACAAGTCTTCTTGTACAAACAAACTTGTCATCTCGACCGGAGCGTAGCGTAGTGGAGAGATCTGCGGTTCTCCCTTAACGAAAGACGAATCCCGCGGAGTTTGATTGCCCATGACGCAAGGACCGCTTCCGTTTCTGAACAGGATTGCCCGCAAGCCTCCGACTGAGGAACGGTGCGAGCTTTGCAGCGCTGGGTTGGGGCCTGTTCACCAGCACCTGCTCGATCCGAACACGCGGCAGATTGTGTGCTCGTGCGATGGGTGCGCGGTTCTCTTCTGTGGCCAGGCTGGGGCGCACTACCTCCGAGTACCGCGCCGCATTCGGTCGCTTCCGGACTTCCAGATGGCTGACCTGCAGTGGGAAGCGCTCATGATTCCTATCAGTCTTGCATTCTTCTATCGCGATAGCGCGTCGGACAAGGTAAGGGCTATGTATCCCAGCCCGGCTGGGGCCATCGAGTCGCTGCTCACGCTGGAATCCTGGTCAGAGATCGCGGCCGAGCATCCGGCAATCCAGAAAATGGAGCCGGATGTAGAGACCTTTCTGGTCAACCGCGTGGGCACGCCGGCACAGTACTACATCGTTCCCATCGATGAGTGCTACCGGCTGGTAGGCCTGATCCGCATGCACTGGCGCGGGCTCTCCGGCGGAGCTGAGGTGTGGAAGGAAATTCACCAGTTCTTTGCCGACCTGAAGACTCGTAGCGTAGAAGTAAG
This sequence comes from uncultured Acidobacteriaceae bacterium, assembly GCA_963830325.1. Taxonomy (GTDB): domain Bacteria; phylum Acidobacteriota; class Terriglobia; order Terriglobales; family Acidobacteriaceae; genus PALSA-350. The sequence goes on along the minus strand of CAWHMV010000010.1, from coordinate 663,508 downwards.
AGAATCAGCCCATGCCTGAACTTCATTTTCAAATCGAAGCGGCCGAAGCCGTGCCCCATGCAGCGGCTCCCTTGATTGCTTTAAAACTGCGGATCACGAATCTGCCCGCGGACGAAGCTATTCACACACTGACCCTGCGTTGCCAGGTGCAGATCGAGCCGGCCAAGAGACGTTATGTTGCCCAGGAGCAGGAGAAGCTGCTCGATCTTTTTGGCACCCCGGAGCGATGGAGCCGCACCGTGAGGCCGCTCCTGTGGATGAATACCGCGGTGGCGATCCCCGGCTTTACCGACAATGTGCTGGTGGACCTGGAGCTTCCCTGCACTTTCGACTTCAATGTCGCAGCCACGAAGTATTTTCATGCGCTCGACACGGGCGATATCCCCATATGCGTGATGTTTAGCGGGACTGTTTTTTATCAGGGTCCCGATGGGGCTCTCCAGGTGGCACAAGTGCCGTGGGACCGCGAAGCCAACTTCCGCCTGCCCATCTCTGTTTGGAAGGAAATGATGGAGATGCATTTTCCCAATACCTCATGGCTGTGCCTGCGGCGCGATGTATTCGAGCAGCTGTACGAATACAAGGTGCGGCACGGTATTCCCACCTGGGAACAGGCGATTAGCCGGGCGCTGGCGGCGGAAAGTGTGGGTGAGGTTAAGGCATGAACTTCGACGGCGCGGAAAAGATTGCGGCGGCGATTCTCTACGAGGGGTACATCCTCTATCCCTACCGGCCGACTGCGATCAAGAACCGGCAGCGGTGGAATTTTGGCACGCTCTACCCGCGGGTGTATGCGCAGGCGCAGCGACCCGAGGAGCCCTTCCGTCTGATAGCAGAATGCCTCGTGGTGGCCGATGAAACGGCCAGCCTCGACGTGAGACTTCGTTTTCTTCAGCTTGTCCGGCAGGAGCAGAGTGTACCGCCGCTCACCGACCCTTCCCTGGCATGGGATGAAGCCGTGGAGCGCACTTCAGAGCACCCGGACCTCCGCATCAGTGAATTGCTTACTTCGCCACTCTCGCTCACGGTGCGGGCGACTCCAGAACTGCAGATTGCGCTGACGATTGCGGCGCAGAAGCTTGAGGATGGGGCGTGCAAGATTCGCCTCGAGGTGCAGAATACGAGCCCTCTAGCCAGCGGGGTTGACGCCAAGCGGGACGAAGCGTTGCCCGCATCTTTCGTCTCCGCACACCTGTTGCTGGGTATCACCGGAGGAGAATTCATTTCCCTTCTCGATCCCGCCGAGGCCTATCGCGCATCGGTGGCGGCCTGTTCCAATCAGGGTGTTTTCCCGGTACTGGTGGGTGAGGAGCCGGAGCGCAGCATGATGTTTTGCTCGCCCATCATCCTCTATGACTATCCCAAGATCGCCCCGGAAAGTGCCGGCGACTTTTTCGATGGCACGGAGATGGATGAGATGCTTACCCTGCGCGTGCTCACGCTGACCGATGCGGAGAAGCAGGAGATGCAGAACGGCGATCCACGCGCACGCAGAATTCTGGAAAGAACCGAGGCGCTCACGAATGACGCGATGCTCAAAGCGCATGGGATCATCCGTGAACTGAGAGATATTCGAGGTGACGCACATGATCGGTGAATGGAACCCTTTCGAAGAGGCGAAGGCACCGCCGGAAAGCGTGCGCATCTTCGGCGTCGAACGACGGGTCGGCGACCGGGTTCGGTTATGTCCGACCAAACAAGCCGACATTATGGACATGGCCCTGGCTGGTAAGATCGCCATCATTGAAGCCATTGAGCAGGATTTTGAGGACCACATTCAACTCGCAGTCGTGCTCGATGATGACCCGGGACGGGAGTTCGGCATGATGCGCCAGCCTGGCCACCGGTTCTTCTTTGCTCCCGAGGAGTTGGAGCCCGTATGAAGGTTCTGATCGCTTGCGTAGGCAACATCTTCCTCGGGGACGATGGCTTTGGGGTGGAAGTAGCGCGGTCGCTCAGCAAGCGGCAACTTCCCGAGGGCGTGTCGGTCAAGGATTACGGTATTCGCGGATTCGACCTCGCGTATGCACTGCTCGATCCGTGGGACCTGGTCATCATCGCGGATGCACTGCCGCGCGGCGAAGCTGCGGGCACACTCTATGTGATTGAGCCCGAGCTTAACGGGCCGGCATCGGCCGCTCTCAATCCGCACGGTATGGATCCAGTGCGGGTGCTGAGCCTGGCTGCTTCCATGGGCACGATTTCTGCGCAGATACTGGTCGTAGGCTGTGAACCACACGACTTCGGCGATGAACTCGAAGGACGAATGGGGCTATCATCGCCGATAGAAGGTGTCGTCGAAGCGGCCTCGGACATGATTTTGGACCTGGTCGCTTCCAAGGCCAGCGAAAGCAGGCAAGCGAATGCAGTACTTTTACAGATAGTGGAGAGGTGACATGATGAATGCAAAACTAATTCTTGGCGCGCTCGGGTTGGTGCTGATCGGCTTGGCAGTTTCGGTGGCTCCGGACCTGAAACGCTATATCAGAATCCGATCGATGTAGGCAAAAGCATGCACGAGCTTTCGATCGCGATCAGCATGATCGACCAGATCACTGAGGAATCGGCGAACCGTGGCGGGTTGGATGTCGAGGCGGTACACCTGCGGCTCGGGGTGTTCTCGGGGGTCGACAAAGACGCGCTTCTGTTCTCCTGGGAGCTGGCCTGCGAGGGGTCGTGCCTGGAAGGAACGCGGCTGGTGATCGAGACGATTCCTCTCGTCATTTACTGCGGCGCCTGCCAGAAAGACCGGATACCTCCGTCGGTCTATCAGCTGAGTTGTCCGGATTGTGGAACGCCGGGGCAGAAGATCGTCACTGGCCGCGAGATTGAGGTTGCATCGTTGGAGGTGGTCGCATGAGCACCCGCATGGTGGAGGTCAGGGCCAAGGTCCTGAAGCAGAACGATCTGCTCGCTCGCGCTCTGCGTGAGCGGTTTCGCAAAGAGGGGACCTGTGTCGTAGGACTGGTTTCGAGCCCTGGCTCGGGAAAGACCGCGTTCCTGGAGAAGCTGCTGGCTGGCCTCGCGCGCGACTCTCGCGTGGCCGCGCTGGTCGGCGACCTGGCCACCGAAAATGACGCGGAGCGGTTACGGCGAGCGACCCCCAATGTCAAACAGATCACCACCGGAACGGTGTGCCACCTGGATGCACAGATGGTAGAGAAATCGCTTGAATCGTGGCAGCTGGACCGGATCGATTTCCTGTTCATAGAAAATGTGGGGAACCTGGTTTGTCCCTCCAGCTACGACCTGGGAGAAGAGCTGCGATTCGTTCTGCTGTCGGCAACCGAGGGCGAGGATAAGCCGCTGAAGTATCCCACCATTTTCAATAGCTCCGATGTTGCCATCATCACCAAGATGGACCTCGCCGAGGCGGCGGAGTTCGATCTGCCGGCTGCCCGCCGTAATATAGAGAGCGTTCGGCCCGGCATGCAGATTTTCGAGGTTTCCGCCAAAACAGGAAGCGGGATGCAAGCAGTGTTTGACCTGCTCCATGCCCAGCTCGCGAGTGCTCGCCGGTCGCAGGTCGCTCTCACCCGCTGAGTGCGGGATCCACCCTTTGGTGGATGCTGAGAACGGATGTGCCGGGTAGGATGTTTCCTTGAAAGGACTTCTCCCGCCATGGCTTACATTCAACTACCCGATGGTCTTCCTGGAATCCGCGGTGCAATGGCATTCCGTCCGGAGACGGCGAAACCGCTCAATGAATTGGTCGAAATTTTGCTGCACGCTCCCAACTCGCTCACTCCCGGTGAGCGCGAGCTGATTGCGACGTATGTCTCCTCAGAGAACGATTGTTATTACTGTCAAACCATCCACGGCGCCATCGCCGCAGCCAGCCTGAATGATGATGAATCGTTGGTGAAGAAGGTAAAACACGACTTCGCGAACGCGGACATCACGCCCAAGTTGAAGGCACTGCTGGTCATCGCAGGGCAAGTCCAGAAGGGCGGTAAGTACGTTACCGGTGAAGCTGTGACCAAGGCACGGGCACTCGGCGCTACCGACATTGAGATCCACGATACCGTGCTCATTGCTGCCGCATTCTGCATGTACAACCGCTATGTGGATGGCCTGGGGACAACCCAGCCGCGGGATGAAGCAATGTATCGTGAGCGCGGCAAGCGGGTTGCCCGCGAGGGGTACGTCAGCGTTAGCAAAGAATACGTACCAGCGACTGTTTAACACAGGAGATCCGTATGCCCCACATTGCTCTGCCCGAAGGATTGCCCGGCATCACCAGCGGGTTTGCGTTCCGCCCTGAAACTGCGAAACCGATGCGCGAGTTGGCCCATGTGCTCCTCCATGGACCCAGCACGCTGACAGGCGGCGAACGCGAGCTGATCGCGACCTACGTCTCCAGCCAGAATGATTGCTATTTCTGCCAGACCAGCCACGGCGCCGCTGCCGCTGCTCACCTGGGCAAAGATTCAGGGCTGGTCGACAAGGTAAAGCGTGACTTCCTCCAATCGCCGATCTCCGACAAACTCAAGGCGCTGCTGGTCATTGCCGGCCAGGTCCAGAAGGGTGGCAAACATGTGACTGCGGAAAGTGTGGAGAGTGCGCGCCAACAAGGGGCGACCGATCTTGAAATTCATGACACGGTTTTGATCGCCGCTGCCTTTTGTATGTACAACCGATATGTGGATGGCCTCGCTACGTGGCAGCCACAAGATCCGGCGATGTATTCGAGCATGGGTGAGCACCTTGCCGCACATGGCTATATCGCTCCATCCATGGAGGTGGTGCCAACTTAGCCGGGCTAACGCGCGTGTGTGAGAACTCCATTTGAAAATAGGCCGCGGCGCAATCCTCCTTCACCCGTCCCTGCGGGACAGAATCAGGTTGCAAGATGTACCCAGGACTGGCATCCTGGGCTAAGTTCAACCAGACTTGTCCAAATTAGATATTTCAGTTGGCCAATTAGCACATGAAGCCTTCACAGGCATTTAGAGGTTGCGCAAGACTGTCGAACGAAGGGCACGGCTGAAGCCGTGCCGTAAATGGCCTGGGCGCTTGGCGGCGCTGAGGTCCGCTTTTCGAGACATATAGGGCGAAGTCATCTCTCTCCGCAGCTGGGTTCGCCGCAGACGATTGGAAAGACGTACCTCAGGGGCTAAAGAGGGTATGTGAGAACCCGGATTTTCGAATTTAGTCCCGCAGGGACGTCTGAACTTAGCCCAGGACGTTAGTCCTGGGTACTTCATGCAACGTGATTGAGTCCCGTAGGGACGGCTGAAAGTTATCCAAGATTGCCTCGCGGCCTATTTTCGGCCGTCCCTACGGGACTGGTCGTGCTTTCAAATCCAACCCAGGACTAGCGTCCTGGGCTAAGCTCAACCGTCCCTGCGGGACTAAATTCGCAAATCCTGGTTCTCACACACGCTCTAACGCGCCTTAGCTGCTTTTTTGGCGTGGGCTGATAGAGCCTTATGGGAGACAGTCGAGCGCGGCTCCTTCTTGAGAGCGGCCTCGGTTGCGCGCGACCGATTCGTTGAGACCTTCTTGGTTGTTCCGGATTGCCCTTTGCGATAGTCTTTTCCCGCGCTTACCCGCGTCGACTCTTTCGTTTTGCCCGGACTGGGAGGAGCGAGAGGGATGCCGGCGCGACGTGCTTTACTTAGTCCGATAGCGATCGCCTGCTCTGGAGAACGGGCGCCGTGCTCGCCTTCCCTTACATGCTCTATTTCTTCGTGAACGAATTCTCCGGCTGCGGTGGCGGGTGATTTTCCTTCCTTCAAGTCTTTCCTTGCCTGATCGATGACTTCCTTTTCCGGCATAACAAGCCTCCTTGCTATCTAATTTGGATGCAGGAACGCAGCGGACAAAGTTCACCGGCCGACTGGGTGTCCGCATCGCTACTGCCGAGGGTAAGCGTCAGATACGGAATTCAGGGGGCGTTTGGTATTTCAACCAAGATGACTCGATTGGCCCTACTAGGGGGATCCCAGGTCTCAAAAGCGAGACCTGGGGCACCCTTCGGCGTGTCCAGTCGGAATAAGTTGAAGCCGTGCTTTTTTGATTCGGTGTTTGGTTTGTAAAGACAAAACGCCAAGGCGTTGGCCCCCCGAAAACTCACGGTCCCTCGTCTTGGCAGCCTGCAAGCGCTCCACGTAATAAACTCAGGCTATGACAGCGTTGCCTGATCCTAACCAGAAACTTCAAACCATAAGCATCCACTCCGGGCGCCAGGTGGACCCGGCTACGGGGGCCGTCACCACGCCTCTGTATACCTCCACCACCTTCGAGCGCGACCCGGATGGGGCGTTCTCCCGGCACTTCTTCTATAGCCGGATCGATAATCCTAATCGAAAATCGCTCGAGCAATGCCTCGCGGATCTGGAGGGCGGCGTAGAGGCAGTGGCCTTCAGTACAGGCATGGCGGCAAGCCTGGCGGTCTTTCAGGCTCTGTCACCGGGCGACCATGTCGTGCTTCACCGGGATTTGTACTTTGGCGTCCGGGAGCTCATCACTGGGCTCTTCTCCCGCTGGGGACTCGAGCATTCATTCGTGGACATGCGGAACATCGAAGAACTTCGCCAGGCTTGCCGCCCACAGACCAGGCTTCTATGGCTCGAAACCCCTACGAACCCCCTTATTGAAGTGGTCGAAATACGCCCAGTTGCCGAGTTGGCGCGTAGTCTCCAGATTCCCCTGGCCTGTGAGAATACCTTTGCCACTCCTGTGCTGCAGCGGCCGCTGGAGTTGGGAGCGGATCTGGTGGTTCATGCACTGACCAAATATTTGTCAGGGCACAGTGATGCGCTGGGAGGCGCCGTGATTTTCGGGCGCAAGTCGGATTTGACCGACCGAATTAAAGAGTTTCAAAGGGTCGGCGGCGCGGTCCTTTCCCCTTTCGATTGCTGGATCATTCTGCGTGGGCTGCAAACGTTGGTGCCGCGCGTGCGCCTGCACTGCGAGAATGCACGCAAGGTCGCAGAATTCCTGTCCACCCACCCTGCGGTGGCGGTGGTTCATTATCCGGGCTTACCGAACGATCCCGGCCACGCCATCGCCACCCGGCAGATGCGCGACTTCGGGGGGATGCTCTCCTTTGAAGTACGTGGCGGGCGCGAAGAAGCCTTTGCTATGACTTCGCGGCTAAAGCTGATTGTGCGTGCTACGAGTTTGGGCGGCACTCATAGCCTGATCGAACATCGCGCGTCTATTGAAGGCGTCTTCTCACGGTCACCGGAGTCGCTGCTGCGGCTCTCTGTGGGCCTGGAAGGCGCGGAGGATCTTATCGCAGATTTGGATCAGGCACTTCGCGGTTAACGGCCATCACCAAATCGAGCCTGGTGGGAACGGCTGAAGAAGTCATCGAGACATGGTCCTGGTTCGGGGAGAGGATCGGAAATTCTCAATCACGGAATTTGGTGAGATGGAAGTGCCTGGGATTGACTCCGAGTAATTTCCAGTCGTCCCTACGGGACTTTTCGTACTCGAATCTCGACCCAGGACTGCGTCCTGGGCTAGGTTCAGCCGTCCCTCCGGGACTCACTTTGGCGCACGATGACCGTTGGCTAAGCGGTTATTGTGCAGTAGAATGGTAGGGATCAAAAGCGAGGGATGGATATGATGCGCAGACTGACCATGGCGCAAGCCACCATTCAGTTTCTCAAAGCCCAATTTGTGCGACGCGACGGGAAGGAACAGGCATTCTTTGGCGGTTGCGTAGGTATCTTCGGACACGGCAACGTTGCCGGTATCGGGCAGGCGCTCCAACAGAACCCCGATTTTCCCTACTACCTGTTTCGCAACGAGCAGGGCATGGTGCATGCCGCAACGGGCTTTGCCAAAATGAGTAATCGCCTGCGCACCCTGGTCTGTACCTCTTCGATCGGACCCGGGGCAACGAACATGATCACGGGCGCGGCTCTGGCCACCGTCAACCGGATCCCGGTGCTTCTGCTTCCCGGCGATATTTTCGCGCGACGCAACGTGGCGCCGGTGTTGCAGCAACTCGAGTCGCCAACGAGCCAGGATATCTCGGTCAATGATTGCTTCCGTCCCGTCTCTCGTTACTGGGACCGCATCCAGCGGCCGGAACAGATTCTGACTGCGCTGCCGGAAGCCATGCGCGTGCTGACGTCGCCGGCGGAAACCGGCGCGGTGACAATCGCTATGCCGCAGGACGTACAGACTGAGGCCTATGACTACCCCGAAGAGTTCTTCGAACGCCGGGTTTGGACCATCGCCCGGTCCCGCGCCGATAGTGGATTGCTGAAGCAGGCTGCGGAGTGGATACGGTCCTCACAACGCCCGCTCATCATCGCCGGCGGCGGGGTTATCTATGCGGAAGCAACCAGTGAGTTAGCCAAGTTCGCGACGCGCACCGGCATCCCCGTGGCCGAAACGCACGCGGGCAAGGGTGCGCTCCACGCTGATCATCCGCAGTTGGCCGGCGCCATGGGAGCCACTGGCACGTCCGCTGCCAACCTGTTGGCCAGAGATGCGGATTTGGTCATCGCCATCGGAACCCGGTTGGGCGATTTCACGTCCGCCTCCAAGACCGCGTTCCAAAATCCCGCGGTCAGGTTTGTCAACATCAACGTTGCTGAGTTCGACGCGTTCAAGCACGCGGCGCTCCCGCTCACCGCAGACGCCCTGGTCACCCTGGAAGAATTGGGTAGCGAGCTGTCATCGTGGCAAGTACCGCAGAGTTATCAGCGCGAGGTTGCCCGCCTGCGCAAGGCGTGGGACGAGGAAGTGGAGAGGATATTCGCTCGCCGCCACGGGCCACCGCTGAGCCAGGGTGAAGTGATCGGAGTACTGAACGCCACGCTGGGGCCAACCGACATTATCGTGAACGCCGCCGGCAGTTTGCCTGGAGACTTGCACAAACTCTGGCGGACGCGCGATCCCAAGGGGTATCACATGGACTATGGATATTCCTGCATGGGGTACGAGGTCGCAGGCGGTCTCGGAGTCAAGATGGCGGATCCGAGCCGCGAAGTCTATGTACTGATCGGGGACGGTTCGTACCTCATGATGGCCCAGGAAATCGTCACCAGCCTGCAGGAGAAAATCAAACTCAATATCGTGCTCTTCGATAATCACGGCTTTTCGAGTATCGGTGGTTTGAGCCGCGCCTGCGGCAGCGGAGGATTTGGTACCGAGTATCGTTACCGCGAAGAAGGCCTTACGGGGCCCGTGATTGCCACTGATTTCGCGGCGAATGCGGCGAGCCTCGGTGCATACACCGTGACCGCGCGCACCCACGATCAGCTGGCTGGGGCTTTGGCGGATGCGAAGAAACAGCCTCGTACCTCTGTCGTCGTGGTGGAGACGGATTACAACGATCGAGTGGGCGGCTACAACAGCTGGTGGGATGTGCCGATTGCAGAAGTATCCGAAAGCCAGGCAGTGCAGGAGGCGCGTGCCGCTTACGTGGAAGCAGTGAAGAAGGAGCGGTACTTCTGGCCGGCGCCGCAAGCTCAGCCGGAAGAGCAACCGACGGTCGCTTCTCCGGTAAGCTCGCTCAAGGTTTAGTAGACCAGTAGAGAAGCGTACCTCAGGGGCTAAAGCCCTCATCAATTCGAGTCTTTATCCGGCCCGACTAAAGTCGTGCCCTGATACAAAGCGGAGTTTTCGGCAGCCTGTTAAGCTGCGCTGATTCTATGTTTCTTACGTTTGGCCTAAAGGTCGTACCCTCAAAAAACGTTGGCTTTTTCGACTGCCTGCTAGTAGACGTTCAGATAGTGGTCCAGCTCCCACTGGCTGACGCTGTTGTGGTAGCTCTCCCATTCCTCCGTCTTCACCTGGATATAGTAATCCGCGTAGCCGGCACCGAGCGAGTTACGCACTAGGTCATCCTGCGAGAGCGCTTCGATCGCTGCCTGCAGCGTGGCGGGAAGATGGCCGATGCCGCGCGCGTGCAATTCTTCCCCGGACACTTCATAGAGGTTGTCGTGGTTGGGTACACCTGGATCGATCTGGTTATCGATGCCGTCCAGCCCAGCCGCCAACATTGCGGCACAGGCCAGATAGGGATTCGCAGCGGCATCCACCATGCGATTTTCAATGCGGCCCGGGCCGGGGACCCGGATCATCTGGGTACGGTTTGCACTGCCATACGTGATGTAAACGGGCACCCAGGTTGCACCGGAACGCGGTCTTCCGCGGATGAGACGCTTGTAGCTATTCACCGTGGGAGCCAGGATTGCGCTGAGCGCTGCGGCGTGTTTCAGGATGCCGCCCATAAACCATCGACCGACTGTTGAAAGCCCTAGCGGGTCGTCTGCACTTTGGAAGAGATTCTTCCTGGTAGCGGGTCCCGCCAGGCTTAGATGGCAGTGCGAACCGTTGCCTGTCAAGTTGGCAAAGGGCTTGGGCATAAAGGTGGCCAGGAGACCCTGTTCCTCGGCGAGGATTTTCACCATCCATTTGTAGAAGATCTGACGATCGCAGGTAGTGAGTGCATCGGCATACTTCCAATTGATTTCAAACTGGCAGTTGGCATCCTCGTGGTCGGCTGCGTAAGGCTCCCATCCTAACTCCTGCATATAGCCAAGGAGTTTGGTCAACAGGTCCAGGTTGCGGTTGAGCGCGCGCATATCGTAACAAGGCTTGGATGCGTTATCCATGGCATCCCACGGGGTGCAGGATCCATCCTGGTTTCGCTTGAGCAGCATGAACTCCGGTTCGGCACCTACCATTAATTCGTAACCGCGTTGGCGTCCAATCTCCAGTTGATGAGCGAGAATTCGGCGTGGACAGTACTTCGACGGTTGATTCTCAACCTGGAGCATCCCCGGAACCCAGGCGATGTTCTTTCTCCACGGCAGCACGATCATGGCGTTCATATCCGGAATAGCCACCAGGTCTGGATCATGAGGGCCCTGGCCGACATCGCCCGCGGCAAAGCCGGCGAACCCGGCGCCATCGGTCACCATGTCGTCCAATGCCGTGGCGGGAACTAGCTTGGCCTTGGGAATGCCGCTCATTTCGACAAAGGAACACAAAAAATACTCGATGCCTTTTTCCTGAACAAGCGCCTTAAGATCTGTGGTCAACGTTGTGCCTCCATGGATAGCTTTCTATTGCGAGACCGACGCCGCAGCTTTTTCGCCTAACAACTTGCCCGTGGAGAACCGGGTGGGGGCGAATGGTTCCATCAGGAGCGCAGGCTTGCCCGTAGCAATGGTTTCGGCCAGGCACTTACCTGCAATCGGCCCGGCCTTGAATCCCCACGTGCCCCAGCCCACATCCATAAAGAAGTTATCCAGTTCGCCCGCTGCGCCCATGATAGGAGCATAGTCCGGCGTCATGTCACAGACCCCAGCCCACTGGCGAAGAATCTTCAAGCCGTGGAGTTGGGGGAAGAGCTCCAACGTGTACGTCGCCATCTGCTCCAACGTAGGCAGGGTTGAGCGCGTGCAGTAGGTCTGGTAAGGATCGACCTCGGCGCCGATCACCAGCTCACCCTTGGCCGTCTGGCTGACGTACACATGCAGGTTCGAAGAAACGATGACATAGTCCAGGAAGGGCTCGATCAACTCCGTGACACACGCCTGGAGTGGCTGGCTCACGATGGGCAGGGGCACACCGGCCATATCGGAGATGGTTGTGGCCCAGCCGGCAGTGGCATTCAGGACCGCTCCCGCAGATACGTCGCCTTGCGTGGTTCGAATCCGTTCTACTTTATGGCCTGCAACCTCGAGGCCGGTTACCGTCGTGAACTGGTGAACCTCAATGCCCATGGCGTCGCAGGCGTGCCCGTAACCCTGCACCACTTCATCATGCCCAATGGTTCCTCCGGGAGGGTGGTAGAGCGCGGCGAGGATGGGGAGGCGCGGCCGGTCGGACATATCCATCGCTGGCACCATGCGGCGCAGTTCATCGCGGTCGACCATGCGGCTGTCGACCCCCATCAGCTTATTGTTCTCTGCACGGATTCTCAGGCCGGTAATGGAAGAGTCGGTATGGGCCAGAGTGAAGTGCCCGCTCTGGTTGAAATCCAGAACCCAATCCAGTTCCTGCGCCAGGCCTTCGTACAAACGAAGCGATGCGTCATAGAAAGCGATGCCGGGAAAGGTCCGATAGTTTGATCGCAAAATAGCCGTGTTGCGGGTGCTGTTCCCGCACCCGATGTAGCCTTTCTCAAGCAGCGCGACTTTGCGAATACCATGGATTTTCCCCAGGTAATAAGCCGCAGCCAGGCCGTGCACTCCCGCACCGATGATGGCCACATCGTAGGTGGGCTTGAGGGCATGCCTGCCCCAGCTGACCGGCTCAGGCTTATGCGTCTTCATGGTTAGACCCCATCCACTGTTGTTGGGTGACCATGCCGAAAGGGCGAGCGCCCGCGTGTAGCAGTGCCTCCCATACGTGCTGGGCAACATCGCGAGTATTCAAGATAAGAAAGCCTTCGGCGCGAAGGATGATGGCGTTTACATGAGCGAGGCGTGTCTGGCGGGCGCTGGACTCGGGCATGGCGGCCTCGCTCACGTTGAGCGTGGTCAGTTTACGCAGCACATCGCGTGACTTTGGACCTGCCAGCAGAATCGCGCTGTAGTTCGAGGTAACGTCGGTGACTGATGAAGAAGAGACCAGATCGATGGGCAGGGGCGACGTTATGAGAGTGCGTGCCGGAGTAAGCTGCCACAACCGGGCGGGGAGAGGCACTGAAAGGGGGCCTCGAACATCTAGCTTGGTGAGATAACTCGCGTCAGAGATGCCAGCGGACGCGCGCACATTCTCGAGCTCGGTCTGGGGTTCCGTATACCAGGCAGGCAGCTGCCAACCGTAGAAAGTCTCCAGCTGGGCGTGAGCCTCGAGATGACAGCGGTGCAGTGCCGATTGCCGTTCCATCACATCCTTAACCGATCGCCGGCAGGGTCATAGAAGACTTCTTCGACCACTTGCGCTGGGTAGTCAACTGCGTCGGAGCGTAGCGTGATGCGGCTGCCACCCTTTGCCTGCGCTGGGGAGACCCACGCCATGCCAATCACTTTTTCCTTTTGCCAGGAATAGCGGACGCTGGTAGCCCAACCAACTGGTTTGTCCTCGACCAATACGGGGGAACCGTCGGGAGGTATGGTTGTACCGTCCAGTTCGAAACCCACCAACATGCGCTCCAGAGGGGTTTGCTTCAAACGCGTCAGAGCCACTTTGCCAATGAAGTCCGCCTTATTGAGCTTCGCTACCCAGGCCATGCCCGCTTCGTAGGGATTACTGAGCGCATCTGTATCGACGCCGACGATGATGTGCTTCTTCTCCAGGCGAAGGACGCGTTGTGCTTCCACTCCGAAGGGGCGAAGGTCTACCGCGGCGCCCGCCAGCAACACTTGTTCCCAAAGATGACTTCCAAACTCGGCGGAGACCATGATTTCCCAGCCCATCTCACCGACGAAACCGATGCGCATCATGGTAGCCGAAACTCCGGCCACGGATGCATGCCGCCAGTCCATGTAAGGAAAGGCCGCGGAAGAGAGATCGCAATCGGTTAACTTCTGCAGCACACTGCGCGCCAGCGGACCAGCCAGGTTCATGGAGGCGAGGCCGGCCGTGAGATTGGTAACGGTAACCTTCCAGCTCGCCGCGGCGGTCCACCATTCCAGCCACTGATGCACATAGTCGGCATTGCCGGTGGTGGTTGTGAGGAAGTACCGCTGCTCGTCCATGCGCGAAACGGTCCCATCATCGACAATGGCTCCCATCTCATCGCAGAGCACACAGTAGCGTACCCGGCCGATCGGCAGGATGGAAAATTCATGGGTGAACACCAGGTCCAGCAGGCGCCCGGCATCGGCCCCTTTGACTTCAATCTTTCCCAGGGTGCTGACGTCGATGATGCCCGCTCGTTCGCGCACCGCGCGGTACTCCTGTTTCACGCACTCGTCCTGCGTGCCTTTACCGTAAAAGCGCGGCCTCTTCCACTCGCCCATATCCATCCAGACTGCGCCGAGGCGGTCGTGCTGATAGTGCATCGGCGTTCGGCGCACTGGATGATGACGCATGCCGGCAAGCGCGCCGAGGGTTACAGGAGGCGCGGGAGGCCGGGCGACCGTGGTACCCACCTGCGCAAGGGTTTGACCGGTGATCTGTGAACAGAGATGGATCGCGGCGGTCTGGCACATCCGGCCCTGGCAAGCACTCTTGCCCAGCTTGGTGAAGCGCTTGATCAATTCCACGTGGCCCATGCCGGCGGCGATGGTCTCCACAACATCCTGGCCGGATACATCCAGGCACAGGCAGGCAATTGCGTTCGCGGACTGGGCTGACATGGGGAGGGAATAATCACTGCTGCTGAGGCCCTCTCCGGCTGCAGCACCCACCAGAGTTACCGCCTGCCCACGGGCCGAGGCCATAACCCCCACGTCTGGAACCAGGGGCCCACACATCACCACCAGGTCTGCTTCATAGGTAACGGTATCGGTTACCAGTTCGGTGACGTGATCTGCCCCCGCGGCTCGGACGACGGACTCGATGGGCACGCTCCCCACTACTTCTACCCCTGCAAACTCCAACTCAGCCTGGAACTGGGCCCGCGGTTCGGCGTCTCCGATCAGCACGGCCCGCTTGCCTGGTACGATCCCGTGACGATGGATGAGCCTCAGCACCGCGGTCGAGAGCATGACACCCGGCAGATCGTTGTTGGCAAAGAGATACTGCGTCTCGTAGGCGCCCGTAGCTACCACGATGCGGCCGGCGCGCAGATGCAAGAGTGTTTCTGTGCTAGGCGTCGCATAGTCAATTTGCACCGCGCCCAACAAATTGCCTTCATAGACACCAAAGCAACTACAGTCGAGAAAGGTTGTGATCTGAGGATGGCCCTGAACTTTCTGCGCCAATGCTGCGGATCCGCTCAGAGCACGCTCTTTTTCGAGGATAGCCACCTGCATGCCTTGGGACGCCGACTCGAGGGCAGCCTCTAAACCACGAGAGCCGCCACCAACCACCACCACATCGAATTGGAGGTAGGTGTGCTCATAATGGTGTGGCGATTCTGAGAGCGGGGGAGCAACCGGGAACCGCTTTACCGCAGGGGAATCGAAGCCACGGTAGACATTCTGGTTCTGCGATAAGACGGACAGGCCGTTACGCGCGGGCAGGGTGCAGCTGCGCACGTTGGGGACTCCATCCACATTCACCATGCAATTGGGGCAGGATCCGGTGAGGCAGAGCAAGCCTCGAGGACGGCCATGCTGATAGCTGTAAGTAAAGGTGCGCACCCCGGAACGATACAAAGCCGACGCTACGGTATCCCCGGGCTTTGCGGCTACTTCGTTTCCATTCCAGGTAAAAAGAATCTGCTCCATTATTCCGGCTGGGCCTCATCCGTTGGCAGGAGCGTTTGATGGACCTCGTTGGTAAGCGTATTGCGGTTTGCCTTGAACCACTCACCGCAGCCGCCGCGGTGGTACCACCACTCCCACTGGTCTCCAGCGACATTCCGCTTGTAGAGCGCATAGTGGAGAAAGGCATCATGACCGGCGCCAGGCTCGGGTCTTTTCCGTATCTCCCCGCCAAAGCGAAATTCGTAAACGCTTCGTTCGCCGCAGTGTGGGCACTTGAGCAGGAAAGACATGCGGTTTATCTTCCAAAAACCTTGCGCGTGCCGGCCAGGGGAACACCGCAGATGATCGACGCTTCGATGGTTAACGCGGCCATGTCTTCCGGCTCCAGGTGATGCACGTCTGACTTGCCGCAGGCTCGCGCCAACATCTGAATCTCCAGGGTCATGGCGCGCAGCAGGTTCAACGCGCGCTCTGCTCCCTGCTCGATATCCAACCGCTTCATCAGCTCCGGGTCCTGGGTGGTAATCCCGACCGGGCAACGACCGGTGTGGCAATGATGGCAATGGTACGGCTCCGTGCCCAGGGCGCGATAGTCCTCTACATAAATAGGCTTGTTGCAGTTCAGGCTGATGAGGGCTGCGGTGCCGATGTAGACTGCGTCGGCACCCAGGGCCATCGCTTTCGCGGCATCCACACCATCGCGGATTCCGCCGGCGATAATCAGCTGTACCTCGCCATACAGGCCGCAATCCTCGAGTGCGGCGCGCGCTTCGCATACCGCCGCCAGCGTGGGGATGCCGGTGTGTTCCTGGAGGATGGCAGGCGATGCGCCGGTGCCTCCCTCCATGCCGTCCACCACCACCACGTCGGCCCCAGCCTTGGCTGCCAGCTTCACGTCGTCGAAGGTTCGGCTCGCGCCCAGTTTTACGAAGATGGGTACCTGCCCGTCGGTCGCCTCGCGCAGCTCTTCGATCTTGATCACCATGTCGTCGGGCCCGAGCATGTCAGGATGCCTGGCCGGGCTGCGCTGGTCAACGCCTACAGGCAGATCGCGCTGGCGAGCGATGGTTTCGGAAATTTTCGAGCCTAGCAGAAGTCCGCCGGTGCCCGGTTTCGCCCCCTGGCCGATGGTCAATTCGATCGCGCTGGCCCCGCGCAGATCGTGCACGTCGATGCCGTAGCGCGAGGGAAGGACCTCATACACATAATCCTTGGCGAACTCCCGCTCTGCCGGGGAGAGGCCACCGTCGCCGGTCGTATTCGACGTGCCCACCTTCGCGGCGGCCTTGGCCAAGGCGGCCTTGGCATTGTAGGACAGCGCTCCCCAGCTCATGCCGGTAATCATGATGGGGATTTCCAATTCCAGGGGCCGCTTGGCGAAACGTCCGCCAAGAACAGTCCGGGTGGAGCATTTCTCGCGATACCCTTCGAGCGGAATACGGGTGAGCCCGCAGGGCAGGAAAGTTAGATCGTCGAACGTTGCCCAGCGCCGTTGGCGCAGGGTTCCATAGCCGCGTATTTCGTAAATGCCGGTTTCCGCTTTGGTATGGATGCCCTGCATCACCTCAGCGGTGTAGGTACCGCTGGTTTGGAGGAGCGGCCGTGGAGAGGGATCGTTTATCAAAGCGCGTCCTGCCAGGTTTTCCAATTGTGCTTGTCAAAGTTCCATAATTTGCGACCTGCCACCACTTTGACAAAGTCGCGCCCGGGTGGTTTTTGCGCGCGCAAAGCAGGCGGAAGGTGTTCCGCCAGAAGACGATCCAGCATTTCCGCCTCTTCGGCCGAGAGGGGCTCGACGACAGCATCCGTTCCCAGGGCGCCGATGGTGCCGCCCACGTAGCAGGTGGTGGCGTACATCGAGTCAGCAAATGCGTGGCCGGTGTTGCCGCAAACGATAAGGGTTCCCTTCTGGCCCATAAATCCCGCCATGTAACCGCAGTCGCCGCCAACCAGCACCAGGCCGCCTTTCATCGAGACACCGAGCCTGGCCGCCGCGTCGCCGTGAATCACCACCGTGCCCCCACGAATAGCCGCAGCTGCACCGTTGCCGGCGCCGCCGTGAACCACCACATGGCCACGGCTCATCGACTCGGCGAGACCCCAACCCGCACTGCCCTCTACGTGGATCTCCGCGCCATCGATCAGGCCGCCGCAGTAATAGCCAACGCTGCCGGCAAAACGCACTCGCCCCGGTTGCAGCAGGGCAACCGCCAGGTTGTGCCGGGCATTCGGGTTTTCCACGCATATCTCCGCCGGCCCGCTCTTCAGCCTGGCGCGGATCAGCGCGTTGATTTCACGAGTCGAAAGAGTTGCGGCATCGATGGCCATCGCTGCTATCTCGACCAAACCCGCACCTCCTCCACCTGGGCTTCCGATACTTTGTAATTTCCCGGGATCGCCGAGCGGATCGCAATCTCCTCCGTCGCGACGGCGACGAAATCGCCGGTCTCGGCCACCACGAGCGGCTTGAAAGCGTAGGGATCCTTGACGAAGCCCATCTCCGTCGCGGTCACGGCCAGACAGCAAAAGGCGCCGTCCATATCGCGCAACACTCCATCCAGGCCCTGGCGTAGCGTGGCGCCGCTGTTCAGGGCCTCCGCCAGGTAGACCGCCAGCACTTCGGAATCATTTTCTGTAACAAATTCCACGCCGCGCTGTTCGTATTTGCGCCGTAGCTGGTGATAGTTGGTGATGTGTCCATTGTGGACGATGGCGACATCGGCTGCCCCGCGCCCCCAGAAAGGCTGGGAGTGGCTGAGATCCACAATCGACTCGGTGCAAAGGCGGGTGTGCCCAATGCCGTGGGTGCCGGCAAATGCGGAAATGTGATGCTTACCCTCGAGCAGATGGGGCGTCCCGACCTCCTTAGAGAGCTCCATCGCATGACCGATGCTGAGTATCTCAATGCCCTCGCCAAGGCCCTCGATGGCCCTGGTCAGGTCCGGGAGGCTAACTTCTCCCGCGAGCAGGAAACGCACGTAGACGCCGCTCGATGAGACATCCGAGGCGCCGGCCAGCGCTCCCGCAAACACCTCGATCGCTTCCCGGTTGACCTGGATGGCCTGCTTGCTCATCGCCAGCTCGTCGCCGGCCTGCACGCGCACGATGTAGCTGGCCCGGTACATCGGACCGATCAGAGCAACTCCGGCTGAATCAGGGCCGCGGCGTCCCAGGGCTTCGAGCATGCTCAGCATGGTTGCGCCGAGGCGCTCGTCATTGCCCGCGCCTTTGCGGAAGTAGCCCATGATTCCGCACATGAAGCGCCGCCTTGACTAAGAATATTCCAGAGTCCGTTCAGAATACCAGAGGGGCTGCGAGCAGCCGGAGCCGCTGGCTTTCCCAGTAGTTCGCTCCAAGGATGGTACTATCCCGCGCAGACCGTTGTGGGCGATGATGGACCTTCGATGAATCAAGCATCCTGCGGGCATAGAAAACGCTGCGCGGCGGCACGCCGCCTGGCGGCATCTGCGCTGTTCCTCCTGCTTTTCGCGACTGTTCCCCAGCAAGCCCAGAACCCTCCGGCGCAGGAGGCCGGCGCGCCGCCGCGGCAGAAGATCGGGCTGGTGCTTGAAGGGGGCGGTGCCCTTGGCCTGGCGCACATCGGCGTTTTGCAGTGGCTTTATGAGCACCACGTGCCAGTCGACCTGGTCGCCGGTACGAGCATGGGCGGCCTGGTTGGCGGTATCTACGCCACCGGGCGTTCGCCCGCTCAGCTCCAGGAGTTGATCCAAAACGTGGATTGGGACCAGGCTCTGAGCGGCCAGCTACCGTTCCGGGATCTTTCGTATCGGCGTATGGAGGATGAGGTCCAATTTCCTACGCGTATCGAGTTTGGCCTGCGCAAGGGCATCCAGCTCCCGGAAGGATTTAACGCGGGGCAGCAGGTAAGCTTTATTCTCGACCACGTCGCACTTCCCTACTCCCAGATAAAAAGCTTCAACGACCTGCCAACGCCCTTTGCCTGCGTGGCAACCGAACTGAACACCGGCAAGCAGCATGTCTTTCACGATGGCTCGCTTTCCCTGGCTCTGCGCGCCACCATGTCGCTGCCCGGCATATTCACTCCGGTACGCGACGGCAACAACCTCTACGCGGACGGCGGCCTGCTCAACAATCTGCCGGTCGATGTTGCGCAGAACATGGGCGCCCAACTCACAGTTGCCGTCTACCTGCGAACAGCTTCGTTCAATGCGCAACAGCCGCTCTCCACTTTTTCTGTCCTGGGACAGTCGTTGAGCGTGATGATTGCGGCCAACGAGCTTAAGAGCATGCAGATGGCGGATGTTCTGATCACCGTCCCCCTGGAGAAGTACACCGCGCTTGACTACGACAAGGCGGCGGAGATGATTCGGCTGGGGTACGAGGCGGCGGAGAGTAAAAGTGCAATCCTGAGTAAACTTGCCGTCGACGATGGCGCCTGGAAGCAGTACCTGGAGCGACGCGAGGGACGCACACGGGAAACACCCGTGCCTCAGTTCATCGAGGTAACAGGTACCTCCCCGGCACTGGCGAACAAGATCGAGAAGAGACTAAGCCCGGATGTCGGCAAGCCGGTCGATAACGGCAATCTGGAGCACCAGTTCACCAGGATCGCGGGGACGGGACGTTTTGCCTCCCTAGGCTACAGCTTGACGGATAAGGATGGCAAACCGGGCCTGCTGGTCTCTGTGGAAGAGAAATCGTATTCACCGCCGATCGTGCGGCCCTTGATCAACATCGACGGCACAAACTACAACGAAGTGCTGTTCAGCGCAGGCGCACGCATTACCTTCCTCGACTTCGGCACCTTCGGCTCAGAATTGCGCAACGATGTCGTCGTAGGGTCTATCTATCGGTTGGCGTCGGAGTACTATCATCCGTTGACTCCTGCCACCCGGTGGTTCATCGCTCCGCAGGTCGCACTGAACACGAACAAATTTTATTTCTACTATGACAACCACATCGAATCGCAATATAGGAAGCGCCAATTTGGTGGCGCGCTTGATGTCGGGTACACGTTCGGCAATGTTGCCGAAGCCAGTCTCGGCTATCAGGCTGCGTATCAAAGATATTCGCCGGTAATTGGAGATACCGTTATCTATCCCACCCAATCGGGGCGCGTCGGAGTTACCCGATTTCACTACAATCTCGACCTGGCGGACGATCCTGTTCTGCCGATGCGTGGCATGACCGCGACCTTCCGGGGAGAATGGTGGGACTCAAATACCGGGACGAACAAACCCTTTCCGTTGGCAGAACTTCGAACTCACTTTCTCTTTCCCCTCAACTCGAAGTCGTCAGCTTATCTGGCTGTGTCGGGCGGGTCGACATTGGGCTACGAGAGCACCGGGATCCCACCGTTTTCCTTAGGCGGCGGACTCCAGCTCTCCGCCTTCGGCGAGAACGAGTTGCTTACCAATCAGTATTACCTGTTCCAGACCGGTTACATTCGCCGGCTGGCAAAGCTGCCCCCATTCCTGGGAGACAGCATCAACCTGATCACGACCTACGAAGTGGGAAAAACCTTCTTTGTGCCTAGCGAACCGAGCATACCCATGGATGGCGTCGTGGGCATCGTCATCAAGACAGCGATCGGGCCCTTCGAAATTGCCGGAGCCGCCGGCAATGGCACGGATCATCGGAAGATTTTCTTTCAGTTAGACCGGTTTTTCTAGGACTTACTTCGGCTGCGAAGCCAGCCATACGCAAGCCTCCCGCACCCTTGCCGCCTGCACTGGATTGACCTTGAGAAAATACCGCTTCCCTTGGGGATTGGGTTGGAAGGTGGTTGCGCCATTTGCAGCGACGATTACGTTGCCTGGTGGGGAGACATCGAAGTAGCCACTATCGGGCCGCAGATCGTAGAGCACCGTAGTCAGGTCCCAGGTGGGCCGGTCATACGGCATTTTGGCGTAAACGCGGTACGCCTCGGCGACAGGATTGCCTGCTGGAAAATCATGCTCGATGCTGGAAGCGGGATACAAAATCGCTAATCCCACCTCGAAGCCACTGAAGTAGATATCAGTTGGCCAGCCGGCGAAGAGTTTTTGGGCAGCCGGCACATCGGTCATGACGTTGTACTCAGGTTTGCTTTGGGCAAAGTTTCCCGCCATCACAGTGAGCAGGCGGACTTTTTTCTTTACCAGGTCAATTCCGCTGAGGGCGCTGTACCGGTCAGGCTTGGACTCGATCAACCGGGCAAGGTTTGTCGAAAAGCCCACCTGGATCAGAGTGACGGCGCCATCCTGTTCACCGGCCAGAGTCTTTCGTAGCAACTGCACGGCGTCGGCCACCGCGGCCTTGTCGGGGCGGCGGTGATGGAGTTCACATATTTGCTTCACGTACAAGCCATCTTTCGGCGTCTTGCCGTCG
Organism: uncultured Acidobacteriaceae bacterium; assembly: GCA_963830325.1. Taxonomy (GTDB): domain Bacteria; phylum Acidobacteriota; class Terriglobia; order Terriglobales; family Acidobacteriaceae; genus PALSA-350. Next base: position 641,915 of record CAWHMV010000010.1, on the reverse strand, counting down.
TGCACGATGCCCACCGGGATGGTTCCCCGGCCGTAGTACTCGTCCACCATGCGGACATATTCGGCGGCCCAGGGATTGTCTTTGCTCACGGTAACGGCGAGCAGTTTCACCTCTCCTCTGGAACCAAGCGCATGCAGCATGGCGAGCGCTAGAGCGTCGTCCACATCGTTGCCCATGTCGGTGTCGAAGATGACATGGAGCGGGGCGGCCGCCGTCGCAGGAGCGGCCATCGCCAGGGCGATCAGGGCCGTGAGAAAAAGCTTCATCATTGCTGTGTCTCCTTCAGTGGAACCATACGGTACAGCTTCAATCGGTCCCGGTCTTCGCGGTCGAATACAGGAAAATTCGCGACCTCGACGAGACGGTACGCGGAGAGAGAATTGAGGATGTCCTGGTCGAGGTCGTTCCAGCCTACATACCAGCCGGGGCGGTAGACAAGGACTTTCTTGTCCAGGTCCTGCTTACTGTATCCGTCATTGATCGAAGGGATACCAACCATCAAGGCGAGTTGGTCACCACTCGACCCGAGCAGCAAGCGATGCGCCGTCGGGTTGGCATCTACGATTTCCTGGATGGATTTCGCCGCGCCGTAGAACTGATATTGGCGATGCGCCAGGAATCCAAAGACCTGTACCGTATCGAGTACCAAGGCGACGCCGAGCGCAGCTGCCAATAACGAGGCCAGGTTACGGTTCCGGGTCTTCCACTCCTGCAAGGCGATGATCAGGGTAATGATGACAGGCACCAGCATGACCAGGAAGTATCTCGGAGCGTAGTCATCCTGGCGGCGAAGAATGTAGATGGCGTTCCCCAGGAAAGCAATCCAGCAAGCGGTAAAAAGCGGGTTTCTCCATAGCTGTCGCAACCAGACCAGAGACAGCAAAAGTACGGCCAGCGCGGCCGGATACAAAATGCGGTCGATCCACATGCCGTGCTGGAACAACTGCAGCAGGAAAGAACCAGTGCGCCCTATTTCCACATCTGCCAGCGCATTGATGTCGAAGAAATAATGAAAGTCATCGGCGTATCTGGATCTTAAAACGGTGAACAGGTACGTGGCGATGACTGTTCCGGCCAAAGCGATCACCGCCCAAAGAGCTCGCGGATTTTTCTTCCAGAGCAACCAGATGACTGCAGGCAGCAGGACTAGCGCCGTGGTCTTGGTGAGCACCATGACAGGGATACCGATGCCCAGTGCGAGCAAGGGCCAAAGTCGTCCAGGGCCGGCGTAGGAAGCGGCCCACATGAGCAGGGTCCACTCGAAGACGATGATCGTGTCCAGCGCTGCCAGCCGGCTAAAGGCAAACGCGAAGGAGCTTGCCGCCAACAGCAGCGCTGCGAGCGCGGCCAGTGTTCGTGAGACCTCGTAGCGACGAACTAAGAAGTAGACCAGGGCTACGGTTGCAATGGAGAAGGACACGGTGACTGCGCGCGCCGCGATGACACTGACTCCAGTGACCTGGAAAACGAGAGTGAGCAAAGCGGGCCATACCGGCACCACTGGGGCCGGATTGTAGTCACCCGGAACTTGCCAATGGCCTATCAGAAAATGCCTGACCGCCGCGCTGGCCCACCATCCCTCATCGGTGAACTTCGCCTGGTCAATCATCCAGGGCGAGTGGTTGGGAAAATCTGCCCGAAGATACGCGAAACGCGTCAGGCAGAGAGCGAGAGCAAGAAAAAGAAATATCCAGTGCAGCCAGCGTTGCGCGATTCCCGGCGACATATCTCTAGCGTCCCGACCTTTTAGCGAGCTCTGCCGCCTACACCCGGCGTATTGGTCCAGAGTATTGTGCTACCAAAGGGTCCGCTGTCAGCAGCGTAATACCTTCGACCATCGCCTGCACGATGAGGATTCGATCGAATGGGTCTTTATGGAGAAGAGGCAATCCATCGCTTTGAGAGCTGTTTCTTGGCTTCATCGATAGTCACGATATGGATGTCCTTCTTCATAGACAAATACTTCCCTTGTTCAGCTTAACCCATCGTCAATCGAGGAGATCGAAAGAGCAGATTGGCGACAGGAGTTCCTAGCACGAACGGCACGGCTTCAAATGAAACGGAAAGCCTACCTCAGGGGCTAAAGAGAGTATGCGAGAACTGCATTTCCAAACTCAGTCCCGTAGGGACGGCTGAACTTAGCCCAGGACGCAGTCCCATAAGCCCTAACCTGTTTGGGATGTTTTTCTTCAAAACTCCCACAAGACCGTCATCCTGAGCGGAGCGCCTCACGGATTCATCGCGTGACACAGCGCTTGATGGCGCGGAGTCGAAGGACCCCGAGGGTGCTTATCTTGCCCACGCTGTTCGGACCTTTTCGACCACCGAAGCCCGAGAACAGGATCTTGCTGCGGTACCCACTTGATGGTCACGGGTACATCTTTTCATGCACTGTATTCATCCTCCATCCCCAGGTCTGTGCAAGGTCTTTGATGTAGCCGCCGGACATAGCAGGATGCTAGCAGTCCTTGTTGTCGGCCCCAGGGAAGATCGTGGCGGGCCCGCCAGGTGCGGGCTTCAGTGGTTGAAAAGCTCCGAACGGCATGGGTAAGATAAGCACCCTCGGGGTCCTTCGACTCCGCGCCACTGAGCGCTGTGTCACGCGATAAATCTATGCGGCGCTCCGCTCAGGATGACGTTTTTGTGGTGAGTTGGAGATGCAAAAACAACAGCGTCTTCTCGGATTTCCATTGTCTACCAAACAAGTTAGCGCTTATGGGACGCTAGTCCTGGGTTGGATTTGAAAGGACGACCAGTCCCGCAGAGCCTGCCCTGAGCTTGTCGAACGGGGACGGCTGAAAATGTGCCGCGACGCAATCCTGGATAATCTTCAGCCGTCCCTCCGGGACTAAATCATGTTTTCATGATGTACCCAGGACTGGCGTCCTGGGCTAAGTTCAGCCGTCCCTTCGGGCCTGAGTGCAAATTCCCGGTTCTCACGCAGGCTCTTCAGCACATAAAGCAGTTACTTTCCGAATAGCAGGTATTTCATCCCGCTTTCGCCCTACCCCAAAGTTTCCCGTGAAGATCTTTGTAGCGGGAGACAATCTCCTCCTGCAATGGGTGACGCCCATCGCGCACCACCCAGCGGCCATTCACCACCACATCACGTATGGCGGTACGGTCGAGCGAGAAGACCACCAAAGGCAGCAAATCCACACCAGAATGGCCGGCAATTGACAAGTCGTCCAAATCGACGGTGAAGAAGTCGGCCAGAGAACCTGCTGACAAGTCACCGGTATTGACTCCGAGCGAACGGGCTCCATTCACTGTGGCGCAATCAAATAGCCGCGATGCTAACGTCTTCCCTCCAATTTGATCGAGGATCGCGCGTTGCTCGCGGTCGAGCCGCAAATGATATTCGAGCTCGCGCGCATCCTCGAGCGGATCAATCTGCGCCTGACTGTCAGAGCCTAACGCGATGCCGATCCCTTCGCGCATGACCTGATCCGCGACGATCACGCCATCGCCAAGATTGCGCTCCGTCGTCGGACACGAGCACACCGTCGCGCCGGAACGGGCAAGCAGACCAATCTCCTCCGCGCTGATATGAATCGCGTGCACCGCGGTGAAGTCCGGACCCAGCAGGCCTTCACTGCCGAGCAGGGCCACCGGGGTTAACCCGTATTCCCGTAAGCAGGCCTCATTCTCCGCAATCTGCTCGGCGACGTGCATGTGGAGTGGTAACTTCCGCGCCCGGGTCCACGCGGCTATGTCTTTGAGTTCGCGCAGGGGCACGGCCCGCAAGCTGTGCGGTGCCACGCCAACAGGCACATTGGTTGCGGTGGCGAGCGCTTCCATGTTCTCGATAAATTGCGCGGCAGATTCGAAGAACCGAATTTGCCCCGGATCCAGAGGCAGCTCATATCCCGATCGCATATATGCCGAGCGCAATAAGACGATGCGTATGCCAACCGACTGGGCAGCTGCGATCACCTGCTTGCTGAGCAGATTTGGGTCGTCATACGGACGGCCACCGGGAGCGTTGTGCAAATAGTGAAACTCTCCCACAGTGGTCGTTCCGCTCAGCAGCATCTCGAGAAATGCCATGCGCGCTACGTCATAAACCTCTTCCGGCTCAAGGTGGGCGGCGGCGTGGTACATGGTGCCGCGCCAGGACCAAAAATCGCGGCCACTCACCGCCCTGGACTCAGACTTGCCCCGGATCAGTCGCTGAAACGAATGAGAGTGGGTATTGACAAAGCCGGGAAGCACCGCTTTCCGCGGCAAGGAGACAGTCTCAGCAGAAGGGCCGGCATCGGCCGTTAAAATATTCCCCTCCGGGCTGACGAGAAAGGCCTGCCCACCCTTAAAGGCACCCTGGGAATAGAGGAGTTCCGGGCGATACAGTGTGTTCACGAGCGACGTGCCTGCTGCACCATGTCCACCAGCATCTTCCTGGTGTCTCCTGGGGTGCTCACCTCACCCAGGAATGCTATGCGTGCACCCTTCATGCCTTCTTCTGTCTTCATACGCACGTGAAAGCCGAGGCGATCGACCGCAGTCATCACGGCCTCCTGAGCCGTCGTCCCGGCAAATACTTTCGCCAGCAGGATGAGTGCATCCTGATGATCGGCGTTCATATGCTCCAGAATTCCGGCAGCCGCATCCGCCAACGGATCGGCATGCGCATCGGCATACTCCGGGGCAGCGACCCAGCCCATCACCCCGAAGCCGCCTACGTAATAGACATCCGCCACATCCATCCGGAAAAAAGAGAAGTCGTCGAAGTCCACCCAGTACTTACTGTTGGGATGACGTTCCAGGTAGAGCCCGCGGGCCTCCGCTACCTCCGGCGCGGCGAGCGTAGCCGCATTGCCCACGACCGTTACACGCGCCGCGCCTAGCGGATCGCCCTCCGCTTCCGGCTGGGTCACCAGCAGGCTGGCACGCGGATCCTGCTGCAGGTTCTGCGTGTGCATGGCCATGGTGCTGATCAGGAAGAGCGGCCGTCCTACGCCATCCAGGGCATACGGCATCAGAGAGCCGAAGGGAAAACCGGGCCGTTTGCGCGAAAGGGTAGAAAGGCTCCCGACACGGCTCAGATGCAGCAGGGTCCGCGCCCGCTCCGCGTAGGAGGGCTCGGGGATCGTCGCCTGGGCACCTCCCCCGCTCGTACCCGCGTGCCGATTCGATGTGGTAGACATGGCGCCCTCCTCAAAGAAGTCTAAATGGTATAAGACAGGTAAGAGCCGGAGGAGGCCCCTATGTATACGCCCAAAGCCTTTGAGGTAACAGACCTCCCCATGCTCCATGCGGCGATGAAGCAGAGCGAACTGGCAACGCTGGTCACCAACACCACCCATGGGTTGGTGGCGACGCATCTTCCGCTCATGCTCGATGAGACCCGGGGTGAGTACGGAACCCTGACCGGCCATGTGTCGCGCGCCAATTTGCAGTGGCGGGAAAGCGACCCCGAGGCCGAGGCGCTCATCATTTTTCTCGGACTCGATACCTATGTGTCTCCGAACTGGTACCCCGCCAAGCAGGAGACAGGCAGAGTGGTACCAACCTGGAACTATGCCGCGATTCATGCCTACGGGCGCGTGACCTTCTTTGAAGATGCGGAACGGCTAAGGACGGTGGTGACCGAGTTGACGAGGAAGCACGAGGCCGCCTTCCCTGCTCCCTGGCAGGTCACCGATGCTCCAGCTACCTACATCGACTCGCAGCTCAAAGCAATTGTCGGTTTTGAATGCCAGATCACTCGCCTGGAAGGCAAGCAGAAGTTCAACCAGAACCGTTCCGTCGAGGACCGGCTCGGCGTGATCGAGGGCCTCCGGGAACTGCGGGATGAGCGCAAGGAACAGGTTGCCGAGCTGATGGAAGGACTCGAATCCCAGCGAAATCCCTTGTGATACGCTACGCTCACAGGGCCACCAGTTCCTTCTGTTTTGCCACATCCGCGTTAAGAGGAGATGTGCCCGCGTGAAAACCGTCCGCTTGCTCGCCCTGCTCGTCGTCGCTCCCTCTCTGGCAACAGCTTGCTATGGCGCATCGGGCGATGGTGTTACGTCGACCTGGAACCAGGAAGCGGCTGCTCACTACCTCGATAGCCGCGAGATATGGTGGCAGAGCTGGGATGCGGCGAAGCGCGATCACACCACGGTTTGCGTTTCGTGCCACACCGTTCTGCCCTACGCGCTTTCCCGTTCGACCTTACGCGGGTCGTTAGGCGAAACGGCGCCCACCAAGCAGGAGCAGATCATGCTCAACAACGTGCTGCGGCGGGTCACCATGTGGAATGAGGTTCAGCCGTTTTATCCCAACAGCAAAAGTGGTCCTACGCTGGCGACAGACTCGCGGGCTACCGAATCGGTGCTGAACACCGTCATCCTGTCGTCGCACGACCAACAGAAGAACCACCTGACCGACATTACCCGCAGCGCCTTTGACAACATGTGGGCCTTGCAAATCAAGTCTGGCGAGCAAGCCGGCGCGTGGAACTGGCAAAACTTCCACTTGGCTCCGTGGGAATCAAATGAGTCGCTATACAATGGCGCGGTGCTGGCGGCGATCGCGGTTGGCCGGGCGCCCGACAATTATCAGCACGACCCCAAAATTCAGGAGAATCTGCGGTTACTGCGCGGGTTTTTGCGCCGGGAGTACGATCAGCAGCCACTGCTCAACAAGGTTTATGTGTTGTGGGCTTCGGCCAGGCTGCCTGGGTTGTTGAACGAGAAAGAGCGCTCCGCCCTGGTGGCTACCCTGGCTTCCAAGCAGCAACCGGATGGTGGTTGGAGTGTCAATGATCTGGGCACGTGGAAGAGACGTGATGATACACCCGAGGAAACGAAGAGCGACGGGCTGGCCACAGGCCTGACGGTCCTGGCGCTGGAACAATCGGGCGTGGGACGGGCATCCGCCAAGCGCGGGCTGGGTTGGTTGGCGCAGAATCAGAGCCAGGATGATGGAAAGTGGTCTGCGTGGTCCCTGAATAAGAAGCGCGACCCTTCTACCGATATTGGGCATTTCATGAACGATGCGGCGACGGGGTTTGCCGTGCTGGCACTCGAAAACAGTCACTGAGACAATATCCGGAAGTCGAAGGACCTAAAGTCGAAGGATGTAAAGAATCTGGGTGCCCCAGGTCTCGCGTTTGAGACCTGGGATCCTCCTAGTGAAGGCCCATCAAGTCCCGTAATGTAACCCCTGGTGCAGACAGAACCCGAGTTCATTACTCCACTCAAGATTCGGTGGCACTGGTTGCGGCCTCCTCAACATCCGCCCGAACCTTCGCGGTTTGTTTCGTCTTGGCCTTGGTCACCGCACGGGTGCGCCTCTCCTGCGCACCGGCGACCACCGTCTCGATGCTCCTCAAAAACTCCGGCAGGTTCATCTTTTCGCGAAAGCCGGCAAGATAGGGCTGGATTTTTTCGAACTGAAAGTACATCTCCTGGCAGGTGTCGAAGATCAGCGCTTCGTCCAGCGCGCCGTGGACCACAAACGCTGCGACCATGTCCCAATATCCATAGACCTGCAGGATGTGACCGCTCGGCTTACCCCCGTCCTTGACCAGGCTCACAAACTCATCCACTGACTTGGGCATGAACTCACCGCCCACATAATCGCGCGCTGTGCGCAAAGCCGTCTCCCGGCGAATTTCATACAGCTTGAGAATCAGCTCAGCCTGTTTCAGGGCGTTCTTGGTTTTCACATCCACTCCTCATTGGCGGAAAAAATTGCGGGCTATGAATAGCAGGTTTGCCGGCCGTTCTGCCAGCCGGCGCATGAAATAGGGATACCACTCGGTCCCGAAAGGAATGTAAACGCGCACCCGGTAGCCATCGCCCACCAAAGACTTTTGCAGGTCGCGCCGCACCCCGTAAAGCATTTGGAATTCGAACTGGTCCGGCGCGATGCCGCGCTCCTTGGCAAACCGGCAGGTGGCCTCAATCATCTTTTCATCGTGGGTGGCGATCCCGTGGTAGACCCCGCTGGGCAGCAGCATCTGCATCAGCCGTACAAAATTCTTATCCACATCCGCCTTCTCGGGGAACGCCAGGCTGGCCGGTTCCTGGTAGGCGCCTTTGCACAGACGTATGCGAATTCCCTCCGCCAGCAAGCGGTCAATGTCTGCTTTGCTGCGATAAAGATAAGCCTGGATCACCACACCGACGTGGCCCCGGTTCGCGTTTAGAGCATTTAATTTAGACACCATGTCGATGGTGGCCTGGGTGTAGTGCGAGCCCTCCATGTCGATGCGGACGAAGGTGTTGGCCGTCACCGCATGCTCCACCAGGCTGGCTGCCATGGCAAAGGCCAGCTCCGGATCCAGATCCATGCCCATCTGGGTAAGCTTCACACTTACGTTCGCGTCTAACTGGCGCTGCTGGATGGCGTCGAGCAAGCGGTGATACACTTCTGCCGCCTGCTGCGCTTCCTGGGGAGAGTGAACGTTTTCCCCCAAGCTATCGAGCGAGGTCGAGATTCCCTGGCAGTTAACGGAAGCGGCTGCCTTCAGTACCTCCTCCACGCTGGTCCCGGCCACGAAGCGGGACGACATACGGCCACCGAGTGTGGAACTTTCCGCGAAGTGACGTAACGGCGAATTCCGGGAGAGCGCAATTAATAACGAGCGCAATATGGGCATGGGAACTGTTCATTCTCGCACACGGTTGCAGGGCAGTTGGAGGTTCTAGAAAACCCTTTGGGCATTTGTTCTCTCAAACGTAATTGGAAGTTGCAGGTAACCATGGTCAATCAATGTGCTAATCCCAAATGTGGCAAACCGCTGCATTACCTTCGCGAAGGACGAATCTTTGTATTTGACTTGCCGGATCCAAATGTACCCGTCCCGGCGCCTGGGGGGCGTGCCCGTCGTCTACAGCACTTTTGGCTTTGTGGGCAGTGTTCAGAAACGATGGTGATGGAGCAGACCAGCGATATGCAGATTCGAGTGGCGTTCAAGTCACGCAAGCTCGAAACAGAGCAAGCGCCCATTCTTCCGGGTACGCTCGCCTCATGACTAACCTTTGACCACGGGCCACTCCGGAGTGAATTCAACCACGTTACGGTCGTAGGCACCAGCGAATGCTTCCCACCGAATGTAGGCGATATCTTCGAGCATCTTGATTCCGTCCTTGAGATAGCTCAGGCGCGAACGCTCGTCGTGACCCCAGGTGACCGGAACCTCTTGAATTTTGTAACCACGCTTCAGCGCAATAAACAGCAGCTCGGGGTCAAATCCCCATCGCTCGATGCGTTGCAATTGGAAGATGGTTTGGGCTACCGGACGACGAAAAGCTTTGAACCCGCACTGCGTGTCGGCAAAAGGCAGGCCCATGATCAGGCGGGTAATCGCGTTAAAGCATCGCCCAAAAAACTGGCGGTAGAACGGTTGTTTGTGGGTCTGGCGGTTGCGCTCAAGCCAGCGGGAACCAATGGCAATGTCGGCGCCCTGGTGCAGGGCGTCAAACAACCGCTCGGCTTCCTCCATGGGCGCGGATAGGTCGGCGTCGGTGAACATCACGATCTCTCCGACCGCGTTGAGCACCCCGCGGCGCACGCTGAACCCTTTGCCCCGGTTTTCCGGATTGTTGAGCAGGCGTACCTCGGGATTGAACTGGGCAAATTGCTGAGCGATGGCGGCGGTGGAGTCGGTGGATCCGTCGTTGACGACCAGAACCTCGGCATGCCATGCGCGCTCCCGGACAACGCGCAGAACTTCACCTAAAGCTTTGCCGATGCGGGCGCCTTCGTTGTAGGCCGGTATAACGATACTGATCAAAGGGCGTTGCAAGGGTTATTTCCAAGCTCATTTCGTTGCTACTCGGTAAATTCTACGCTACTCTGCTGCAATCTGGTGCATCTGTAGCTCACGTTCGATTGGCTTCGCCGTCTACCGAGTCAACGGAAACCTAACCTACGTTGGACGCCAAAATGGGGGTGTTGGTTATCGGGTTACTGCGATCCACAGGGAAGGGCGTAACCGGGATTGTTTCCGATGTACCATCAAATTGCTGCATCTACTATAGTTGACACGGGTTACCTTTATACTTTGGAGAAGGCCGGAACCATGACCAAAGCAGACCTCGTTGAGGAAGTAACCCAGCTGGGCGACCTGACGCGCCGGGATGGGGAAATGATCGTGGATACCATTTTCGATTCCGTGATTCACGCACTGCGTTCCGGTGACAAGATCGAAATCCGCGGTTTTGGCAGCTTTCGCATTCGGCAACGCAAGCCCCGCACGGGAAGAAACCCGAAGACGGGGGCCAAGGTTGATGTCCCCGCCAAGCGAGTGCCCTACTTTAAGCCCAGCAAGGAATTGCGTGATTTGGTCAACCCCAAGGACCACGCACCCGAGCCCGGAGAAGGACACTCCGCGGCTTAGGCTTGCGCGACGCCAATCACGCTCATCATCCGCCCGGTAAATCCGCGTTCTGTGCGGTGGGAGAAGAATCGATCCGTGCGGCACCCAGTGCACTGCCCGGTGAGGAAAATTGCGCCTTTCCTGAGTCCAGCCGCGAGCAATTGCCGCCTGTTTGCCTCCGCCAGGTCCAGGTGCATGCTGGGACCGATATCACTGTGGCCAGGCGCGCGGGCGGTGAGAAACAGCATGGGATACTTCTGCCGAATGGGATCGGCGTCGTACACCTCGCGGAAGAGTTCCGGGGCATAGTCGAACTGGGACTCGAATTGCTGCTGCACCTCTTCCCCGACGGCATAGCAGCACTGCCCGATTCCCGGTCCGATGGAGGCAATAAGATCCTCTGGCCTGGAACCGAACTCCAGCCGCATGCGGCCTACTCCGTTTTCCACGATGCGCGCCAACGTGCCGCGCCACCCGGCATGAAAGGCCGCGACTGCTCGCTGCTTCCGGTCCGCTACCAGAACGGGTATGCAGTCTGCCGTCTGAATGCCGAGTAACACCCCGGGCTCGTCGGTCATCAGTCCATCACCCTTGAGCACCGCAGGCGCTCCGTTCTCCCGAATGTCCTTCACCGAGACTCTCCGGATCAATGACGAATGGATCTGCCGCAGCGTAACCAAGCCCAGGATCTCCTTACCTTCACTGGCCGCCGCGACAAAAAGTCCGCGATTGGCAGCCACGGTTTCGCGGTCGTCGGAATCGGTAAAACCGAGATTCAGATCGAAGTTTCCGGGCCGGTAGACGGTGGTTCCTCCGCCCACGCGAGTACTGAATCCATGGATGAGCCAGCCGAGGGTTGGCTTGCTGTGTCCTGACCAGCCGGGTACGCGGACGACGTCCAGTTGCGTGGTTTGCGAAACCGCCATCCAGGCTATTTTACGAAACTATGTCTAATTGGAGAGGACCACGGAGCAATTGGAAGGCAAAAGCATTAGGCCCGCCTTCCGGCGGGCCCGCTCAAGAGGCTTAATGGGGAAGGGCTGTTAGGGATTTGCGAGAGGAGAGCCCGCCGGGGCAGGGCTTCGTTGGGGTAAACAAGTTCCAGGGTAGGAAGAGATTGAAGTAGCCTCTGTTGTTATCTACTAGGAGTCCATTTCCGGTCGCAAAGTTGTGCCATTTTGAAAAAAAATTATTTGAGGGTTGCCGGCCGCAGCAGACGCTCGACGGCAGAGGTAACCATCGTGCGCGGGAGGAAACGCTGGCCGAACACCTGCACCCGGCCCCTCAGGTAGGGAATGACCGAGTGTTTGCCTCGCGCGAGAGCCTCCAGCCCCAGCCGCGCCACGGGTACGGCTGATTGTGGCTTTCGCCGGTCACCGGACCGCACTCCGGAAACCTGGGTGAACTCCGATTCCGTAGGGCCAGGGCACAAGGCGCTCACGCGTACTCCATGACGCTTCATTTCTTCGGCCAATGCTTCAGCGAGCATGCGATCGAAGGCCTTCGTGGCCCCGTACGTAGCCAGATACGGAACCGGCTGATAGGAGGCGGTCGACGCCACGATCATGACCGCACCCTGGCGCCGCGCGGCCATGGCGGGAAGGAACAGGCGGGTGAGATGAACCACCGCCGTGCAATTCACCTGGACCATGTCCAGCTGCATCTCCATCTTCGAGCGAAGAAACTCGCCATACTCTCCGAAGCCGGCATTGTTGATCAAGACATCCACCTGCATACCGGCTCCCTCGGTCGCATCGAAGACCTGTTGCGGCGCCTGGGCAAGAGAAAGGTCGGCGACAATCACCTGGGTTTGGACGGAATACTTGCTGCGCAACCGCTCCGCCAGCAGATCGAGCCGCTCGCGGCGGCGGGCAGTGAGCACCAGGTTCACCCCGGACTCCGCCAACTCCACCGCAATGGCCTCGCCGATGCCGGCGCTGGCGCCGGTAACCACTGCCCACTTGCCTTGCCAGGCCTTACGCAGAATGGCTGATGCCATCGCTTCCCTCCCCTGCCGAAGAGCCGGCAAATTCCTCGCCGACCCATTCGGCAAAGGCATCCATCCTTTGCTCACGGCCGAGAAAGTCTTCAATCAGTTGGGTGCCCGGCTTTGACCCGCCGGGCTCGAGAATGGCCCGCCGGTATCGCATCGCGGTGGGTCCCTCCAGTAAATTCGATCGGTCGAACTGGCCGAAGAAATCGAGCGCAATGACCTTGTCGAACATGTAAGTGTAGTAGTTCGACGTGTAGCCGATCAGGTGGGTGAAACTGGCGTACATGCGATTGCCGTCAACCCACTCATACGGCATCATGCGCTTGTAACCTTCTTCGAGCAGAGTATCCGGATCGAGCGTCTCGGGAGGCAGGTTGTGCACATCGAGCGCGTAGCTGGTGTAGAAGAGCTGGGTGCGCACTCCGTCGGCTCTTCCAAAAGCACTCGCGCGATTCATCCGTTCCACCAGCGTCGGCGGGATGGGCTCTCCCGTCTGGTAGTGGCGGGCAAACGACGCCAACAACTGAGCGTCATGAAAGAACTCCTCCAGCATCTGTGACGGCACTTCGACAAAATCCCCTTCGGTCGCGATGCCGCTGACGCCCGCCCATGCTTGCTGGCCACCCAGAATTGCGTGCATCAGGTGCCCGAACTCGTGGAAGAAGGTGACGACATCGCTGTATTGCATCAGGCCCGGATCCTTTGAACCTTCCGCCTTGCCGCCAGGAAAATTGCAGATCAGCGCCACCTCCGGCAACTGGCGCCCGGCTATGCCTGGAATCAGTGGAGCTGCGCTGAACCACTTATCTTTGCCTTCGCGGGGATGCATGTCCAGATAGAAGCGGCCGCACAGCCGGTCCCGATCATAGACGTCCCAGGCGCTCACCTGGGGGTGCCAGACGGCCGCCTCCTGGTTGCGCTGGAAGCTGACATGAAAGAGCCGTGCTGCGGTATCGAGGATGCCCTGCTCCACTGCCGCATAAGGAAAGTAAGGACGGACGGATTGCGAATCGAAGTCGAAGGCCTGGCGGCGATATTGCTCATACCAATAGCCGCGGTCGCTGCTTTTGAGTGCCGTGAGGTCGGGCTGCCGGCTGCGGGCAAAGGCCAGCACCATCTCGTATTCCTTCTCGGCGCCGGCGCGCGAAGCCTGCTCCAACTCGCCGATAAAGTTCTTCATTTTGGCCGCCGAGCCCATCATCTGGTTGGCTGTGGCCAGATCGGCCCAGGACGCAAAGCCAAGGATCGAGGCCACCTGCTGTCGCAGCGCAAGCAGATCGAGCAAGAGTTGCCGGTTGGCCGGATAAGCGCGGGTGTTGTAAGCGCGGAACATGCGCAGGCGCAAATCCGCGTTGGTGGCAAAGGTCATCACCGGCTGCATGTCGGGGTAGTCGGTGGTCAGGGTAATGACGCCCTTTTCATCGGCTGGATGGTTGCGGATGTAATCTTCCGGCAACCCTTCGAGCTCGGCAGGATCCCGCACTTCCACCCGATTCACATTCTCCTGTACATGCTTGGCAAAAGTGAGCGACAGCTCGGTTGCCTTATCCGAAAGTTCCCGCAGGTGAGCGCGGGTGGCATCGTCTTTATCGACGCCGGCCAGGCGGTAATTCAGCAGGGTCTGATTCACGTAGTGGGTAGTGGCGGGGTCGGCGAGACTCATATCGATGGCTGCGAGCGCACGATAGACCTCCTGGTTCAGCGAGAGGGCGGTTGCCGCCTCGGCCACAACCTGGGTCAGCTCGCGCGCTTTATCCCGCACCGCTTTATCGGGATATACGCTATCCAGCAGAGAAGCCAGGGAGCCGGTTGCGCTCAGGGTAGCCACGGCATCGTCAAAGAGACGAAGGGTGTTTTCCAACGACCTCTCGCCTTGAACGGCCAAGAGGGCGTCGATGAGCTGGCTCTGCCGTGCCAGCCGCCCCTGGACCCACTTTTCCAGTCCTGCGGCGTCTACGGCTCCATCCTGGTTCCAGGGATGCACTGCTGTTGCTTCCGCTGCCGTTAAATCATTCAATGGGGATCTGCTCCTAACCACTTATCAAGGGTACCCCAGCTGCCGAAGTGCATTCCAGGGCAGCCCAATACGGTTCTTGCATAGTGCGAGTATGGCCGGTAAGATGCCCAGATTGTCATCATGAATTCTGCCGCTCCAACTTTGTCGCAGCAATACTTGCGCTCTCGTATGGGCAAAGTATGCATAGCGATCATTGGCTCGACGGCCAACGAAATGGTCGATCGTGCCACCGAGGCGATGCGCGACAGCCCTTTTTTGGAATTCCGCCTCGATTACCTGGAGAAACCGCTCGCCGCGCTACCCAAGCTGAAGCAGTTCCTTGCCGAGAATAGCGTCGTCACCGCGATCGCCACCTGCCGCCGCGCTGCTAATGGGGGAAGGTTCAAAGGGACGGTTCCTGCCGAATTGGAGGTCTTACAGAAAGCCACCGCCTCGGGGTTTCACCTGATGGATTTGGAGTTGCAGACGGCGGAGGCCGTCAAGGCCCCTGACCTGGAGAAGCTGCGCGCGCGCGGCGCGGCCCTCATCATCTCCTGGCACGATTTTCAAACCACGAAAGATTTGGATGGCATCTTCGAGCGTATCCGGCCGTACGAGCCGGAGTTCATCAAAATTGTGGGCACGGCCAAGTCGCTCGCCGACAACGTGGTCATGATGCATTTTCTCGAGCGCAGCGGGGATATGGCCAATATGGTTGGCTTGTGTATGGGCGATCAGGGAATCATCAGCCGGGTGCTGGGTATTCGCGCTGGTAGCGTATTCACCTTTGCCGCCGCCACCCAGGGAGAAGAGACCGCTCCCGGCCAGATTGATGCGCGCACACTGACCGATACGTATCGCATCAGCCAGATTGATACCGCCACACGGGTTTATGGTGTGGTTGGCAATCCCATCAAACACTCGCTCTCTCCGCTGATGATGAACACCGCCTTTCACCGCGAAACCGTGAACGCGGTCTACCTGGCATTGCAGACCAACAAACTCAATGACCTGCTTACGGTGGTCCGCGAGGTGCCTCTCTCGGGCTTGAGCGTGACCATGCCCCTGAAGCAGGAGGTGTTGAAGCACCTGGAGAATATGGATCCCGTGTCTGCCCAGGTAGGCGCATGCAACACGATCGTTCGCGCGCACGATGGAAAGCTCTACGGTTTCAATACCGATGTTGGGGGCATTGTGCGTCCACTCGAAAAGCGGCTTTCGCTGGCCGGTGCAAAGGTCCTTGTACTTGGGGCCGGCGGTGCCGCCCGGGCAGCGGTCTTCGGGTTGGTCAATAAGGGCGCCGAAGTTTTGATTCTGAATCGTACTCCACAGACTGCGCAGAAACTGGCGCGCGAGGCTAAGGCAAAAACCATTCGCCGGGAGCAGGTGGCCAAGACTACTTTCGACGTGATCGTGAACGCCACCGCTGTCGGGATGCATGGAGTGAAGCCGCAACATATTCTGGAGCCGAAAGAGATCAACGCACGCCTGGTCTTCGACCTGGTCTACAACCCAGTGGAGACACCGTTGCTGCGCATGGCTCGTCAAAAAGGGATAGCCGTCGTGACCGGGGTAGA
This sequence comes from uncultured Acidobacteriaceae bacterium, assembly GCA_963830325.1. GTDB lineage: Bacteria > Acidobacteriota > Terriglobia > Terriglobales > Acidobacteriaceae > PALSA-350. The sequence goes on along the minus strand of CAWHMV010000010.1, from coordinate 626,034 downwards.
AATGTTCGTGCAACAGGGCGCGCGGCAATTCGAAATCTGGACTGGCAAACGGGCTCCTGAAGAAGAGATGCTGCGGGTGGTGGTGCACGCGTTGCGCCAACAGGCAGAAGCAACTGCCACGGACCACTAGGTGGACAAGAACGCGCAGTACTGGATCGATCGCCTGAGTCTGAGTCCTCATCCCGAGGGAGGCTATTACCGGGTTACGTATCAGTCCGTCCTGACGATTGTTCAGGATGCCTTACCGTCTGCTTTTCACGGAAACCGTTCTGCCTCGACCGCAATTTACTTTCTGCTCGCTCAAAAAGACTTTTCCGCATTCCATCGCATCGCGTCGGACGAGCTGTGGCACTTCTATGCCGGCAGCGCGTTGGTCGTTTACGTGATCGATCCTGAAGGCAATTGTTCCGAGCTGCATTTAGGTGATGTATTCGAGGCCGGCGAAGTTTTTCAAGCGGTGGTGAAGGCAGGTTGTTGGTTTGCCTCCCGGCTGAAGAACCCTGCCGGCTTTGCCCTGGTCGGTTGCACCGTAGCGCCGGGTTTCGACTTCGCAGATTTCGAGATGGCAAAGCGATCGGACCTCCTCGCCACCTACCCCAAACACCGAAAACTCATCGAAGAGCTGACTCGCCAGTAGCTGCTGGCGTCTTAAGAGCATGTGGGTGGTCGGCGTTAGAGTTGGAACCGACAACGAAGTCCCTCTCCTTGGACGGGTGCCCCATGTTCGCCCAAGCGTACACCCGGATTTCCTGTCGAGCTCCCTGGCGTTGACGAACTTCATGCGGCTTTCCTTAATGAAAGCCGCACACGCACCCGTCGGTGGCGCCCCGTGCAGGAAACCCGGGACCATGGGCCGAATAAGACGGGGCGAAGCCCCATAAGCGCTAACTTGTTTGGGATGTTTTTCTTCAAACTCCCACAAAAACGTCATCCCGAGCGAAGCGCCTCACAGACTTGTCGTGTGACACAGCGCTCGGTGGCGCGGAGTCGAAGGACCCCGAGGGTGCTTATCTTACCCATGCCGTTCGGAGCTTTTCAACCACTGAAGCCCGCACCTGGCGGGCCCGCCACGATCTTTCCCTGGGCCGACAACAAGGACTGCTAGCATCTTGCTATGTCTGGCGGCTACATCGACATTCTCGGCAGCCATACAGGCACGCTTTACATTGGCGTTACCAGCAACCTGTATTTGCGCGTCATGCAACATAAGGAGGGCACGTTGGAAGGTTTCACTGCGGACTATGGCTGCAAGCGCCTGCTCTACTTTGAGGGCCACGAGGACATTCGCACAGCCATCGCTCGGGAAAAACAACTCAAAGGCTGGCGGCGCGAAAAGAAGCTGGCTCATTCGCACGATCAATCCCGAGTTCAAAGACCTTGCACGGACCTGGGGATGGAAGATGATTACAGTGCATGAAAAGATGTACCCGTGACCATCGAGTGCGTACCGCAGGAAGAATCCTGTTCTCGGGCTTGGGTGGTCGAAAAGCTCCGAACGGCATGGACAAGATAAGCACCGCCGGGGTCCTTCGACTCCGCGCCACCAAACGCTGTTCACGCGATAAATCTGTGAGGCGCTCCGCTCAGGATGACGATTTTGTGGAAGTTTTGAAGAAAAACATCCCAAACAAGTTAGCGCTTATGGGACGAAGCCCCTCCCACCGCTGCTGCTATGCGGACAGGACGATTGTCGCAAAAGTAAGAATCGTTACGCGTGGAGCGGATGGGGAATTCTCAACGACCTCAACTCCAGAAACTACGATCCAGCGTGCGGTACTGAATCGCCTCCGCAATATGCCCCACCGTGATCCCGGGCTGAGCATCGAGGTCAGCGATGGTACGAGCGACCTTCAGTATCCGGTCGTGCGCTCGTGCGCTCAAGCCCTGCTGTTGCATGGCCCGTTCCAGCAAACGTTCCGCTTCCGGTGACAATTCGCAATAGGTGCGAATCTGGCGCGTGTGCATCTGCGCGTTGGTAAAAATCCGATCCGCGGCAAAACGACTATGTTGCCGCTCCCTTGCCGCCAACACCCGTGCGCGAATCTCCGCAGAACCTTCACTCGCAGCCGCAGACCGAAGCTCCCGATATTGCACCGCAGGAACTTCGATGTGAATATCGATCCGATCCAGCAGGGGACCCGAAATTTTCGAGATGTACCGCTGCATCATGGGTGGAGTACACAGACACTCGTGGGACTTGTCGTTGAAATAGCCACAAGGACACGGATTCATCGCCGCCGCCAGCATGAAGCGCGCCGGAAAGCTGAGCGACATTGCAGCTCGGGAGATGGTAACAGTCCCATCCTCCAGCGGCTGGCGCATCACCTCCAGCACGTTCCGGGGAAACTCGGGAAGCTCATCCAAAAACAACACGCCATTATGTGCCAACGAAACTTCGCCCGGACGGGGAACACTGCCGCCGCCGATGAGCCCCGCGTCTGAGATGGAGTGGTGGGGCGAGCGAAAGGGGCGCTGCGTGACCAAACCCGCATCCGCGTCGAGCACTCCGGCAACGGAATGGATCTTGGTCGTCTCCAGCGCCTCTTCCAGGCGGAGCGGGGCAAGAATGGACGGCAGCCGCTTGGCCAACATGGTCTTGCCCGATCCGGGCGGACCGATCATCAGGATGTTGTGGCCACCGGCAGCGGACACCTCCAAAGCGCGCTTGGCAGTCTGTTGCCCACGAACATCTTTGAAGTCGAGCGCGAAACTACGCTGCTCACTGAGAAGATGACGCGAGTCCACATGAAGAGGCTGGGCATGGATGCCGCCGTTCGCCGCTGCGTTCAGCAATTCACGTACCTGGATCAGAGTCCGGACAGGGTAAACATTTAAGCCTTCCACCATCGCGGCCTCAGCGGCGTTACGCTCGGGAACAATCAGATTGCCGATGCCACGCGCACGCGCCGCCACCGCAATCGGCAGCACGCCGGGAACACCCCGCAGTGCCCCATCCAGTCCCAGTTCCCCCACCAGCAGGAATTGCCCGAGGTCCTTCAGGTGCAGAGCACCATAAGCTCCGAGAATCCCGATCGCCATGGGCAGATCAAAACCCGATCCTTCCTTCTTCAGGTCGGCGGGAGCCAGATTGATCGTAATGTCTGTCGGGGGAAGATCGAAGCCCGAGTTCTTGATGGCAGAGCGAACCCGATCGCGGCTTTCCCGCACCGCGGCATCCGGAAGCCCCACCGTATGGAAACAGTCATCCTTCGTCCGGATGCCGGAGTAGTCGACTTCCACGTCGATGATATGAGCATCGATGCCATAGACTGCCGCACTGAGCGCCTTGAAGAGCATGAGGTGGCGCGAGTATACAGGGGCGTCGCCACCAACGACATTAAGCTCTGCTCATAATCGCGGTTATCGTTCCACCGCCATGGCGACAGAGTTGCCGCCGCCAAGACACAGGGCCGCAACTCCCCGATGTACGTCACGGCGCATCATCTCGTAAATCAGTGCAACCAGTACACGCGCACCGCTGGCGCCGATGGGATGCCCGATGGCAACCGCTCCACCGTTCACGTTCACCTTTGCCGGATCGAGACCCACTTCCTTCATCACGCCCAGGGCCTGCACGGAAAACGCCTCGTTCAACTCGAAGAGATCTGGATCGTCCTTGGACCAGCCCGCCTTCGCCAGCACGCGCTGGATTCCCAAAACGGGAGCGAGCATCACCCACTTGGGATCGATGCCGCTGGTCGCCTGGGCGCGAATGTGGACCATGGGCGTAAGCCCGAGCGATGCTGCTTTCGCCGCGGACATCACCACCACTGCCGCCGCGCCATCATTCACCCCGGGCGCGTTCCCGGCGGTAACCGTTCCGTCTTTCTTGAAAGCGGGCTTCAGCGCGCGTAGCGCTTCGATGGAGGCGTCTTCACGCACGGATTCGTCATGGTCGAAGATGGTGGGCGCGTCGCCCTTCTTCTTTGCCGGCACTTCGACGGGGAGGATCTGGGATCGCAGATAGCACCCACGCCAGGCCGCGGATGCCTTGCGATGCGAGTTGAGCGCATATTGGTCCTGCTCCTCGCGCGTGATGCCGTGCTTTTCGGCAACATGCTCTCCGGTGATGCCCATGTGGTAGTCGTTATAGATCTCCCACAGACCGTCATGAATCATGGAATCGACGACCGTCGCATTGCCCAGGCGGAAGCCGCTGCGTCCCTGGGGAAGAAGGTAGGGAGTATTGGTCATCGATTCCATGCCGCCGGCAATGACGATCTCCCCGTTGCCGGTCTGGATCGCCTGCACCGCCAGGCCTACTGCCTTCAGCCCGGAGCCGCAGACCTTGTTGATAGTCATGGCGCTGACCGAGGCAGAAAGCCCGCCGTAGATCGCGGCCTGGCGTGCCGGATTCTGTCCCAGCCCCGCGGAGACGACATTGCCCATGATGCATTCGTCCACCTGATCAGGATTGAGCCGTGCGCGCTTGAGAGCTTCGCGCACCACCAGGGAACCCAGTTGCACAGCAGAAAAAGTCGACAACGCACCCTGAAACTTTCCAACCGGCGTGCGCACTCCGGCGACAATGACTACATCTTCCATAACGGACGGCCTCAATTCTTGGATGCCAAAACAACGGAACACAATAACATGACGACGATAGAACCGGCGCAGTCTCCCCGCGGGGGAACGGACGAGCAAGGCGCCCTGCTGTCGCCGTGGTGGCACACCATGCTGATGCTGGTGGTGATCATCGGGCTTTCTGTGGCCGGCGTAAGGCAACTGCGCAACTTTGGCGACCAGCCCCTGCACCTGGTGGCGAACTACTGTCTGACCATCGCGTATGAATGGTTCCTGGCCGGCTTGGTGCTGTGGGGCCTGCACATGCGCAAGGTTCCGTTGCGACAATTGCTCGGCGAGCGGCGGACGGGTGCCCGGGCCTGGTTGACCGATTTTGCTTTCGCGCTCGGTTACTGGGCAGTTGCGCTCCTGGTGCTCGCGCTCCTCGGCAACGCGCTGGTGAAAATCTCGGGATCGCACATAGATCCGCAGAAAATCGGTGACGTCACCCAGAAGCTCGCGCCGGTCACACCGCTGGAGATGATGCTGTTCCTGGTACTGAGCATCTCCGCCGGAGTTTGCGAGGAATTGGTCTTTCGCGGTTACCTGCAGCAGCAATTTGCGCGCATGGGGCGGAGGATTTGGGTTGGTGTCGCGCTCTCCGCGCTGGTGTTTGGCGCTGCGCACGCCTATGAAGGAGTTGCTGGAGTATTGCTCATCGCCGCCTATGGAGCCATGTTTGGTGTGCTCGCGCTGCTGCGGCGAGGACTACGGACTGGAATGATCGCCCACGCCTGGCACGATTCGATCAGCGGTGTCGCGCTCGTGATGTTGCGACATTATGGTGTCCATCTCGCGGGAAAGTGAGTGCTCAGGAAAGTCGATGGTTGGCTATAGCGATTCCGATCCTCGAATTGATTCTCATAAAATGCTATTTTTTTCTTGACACTATTTTTTTAGGATTCTATACATTCGTTAACTGCAAAGTATCTCTTGCAGGTTCGATGTCGACTCGACAAAGGGAGAATAGAAAAAATGGCAACCAAGAAAGCAGTAGCAAAGAAGCCAGCGAAGAAGGCAGCAAAGAAAACAGCAAAGAAGAAGTAAGCAGGCAACGTAACAGGCAACACAATCGGGGGACGCCAAAAGCGTCCCCCGAAGTGTTTTTGGTGAAAGCTGTATCCTCAGTGTTCATGCGGTCCCCACGCACATCGCACGCAAGCAAGAACTTCTCGGCATGGGTGGAAGTTGAGGATCACACGCGCGGCAACGCATCCATGAAATCCATACTCACTGAAATCTTTTTGTCCGGTTCTCCCCCATTTTGCCCCCGGCCGCTTGTGACGTCTCACTCCCGGGAAGCCGGAAAAACGGGGAAAGCGGAAAAGGCGAGAGCGAGCGTTGGGGCCGCTTTCAGGCAAGAGAGACCCCACCGCTTACCAAAGTGGTACTGGGCCATGCCACCTTTAGATGAGAGGGTAAAGCGATGACAAGGAGACGGTGGATCGCCGACGATTGGGACGACCGCAGCGCTTCCCTCAAGGGCGAGCAGGCTGCTCACCTGATTCGGGTGCTGCGCGCGCAGGCCGGCATGGAATGTGACATGGTGGCGGGGGATCGCGTGTGGCGTGCGGTGATTTCCGGCGTGAGTGGAGATGCGGTGCGCTTCACATTGCTCTCCGAGGTAGAAGCTGACCCGGCACTTCCGGTAACGGTTTTGCTCTCTATCTTCAAGTTCGACCGCATGGAGTGGATCATCGAAAAAGCGACAGAGCTGGGAGCGGAGAGGTTTATTCCCATGACCGCGCGGCGCAGTGAGAAGCATCTGGCCCAGGCTGCACCGGCGCGCGTGGAGCGTTGGCGCCGGCTAGCCCGCGAGGCGGCGAAGCAATCACGTCGATCGGACGTGCCGGTGGTAGAAGACGTGATTTCGCTGAAGTCGGCAGTGAATATCAGGCCGGCCCACCCAGGGTTGAGTCTTTTGCTGGCCGAGCAGGAGCGCTCACAAACTTTGTACGCCGCCATGCAGGCGGCGTTGCAGCAACCCACCATGGAAAGACCGGCGGTGCACTTCGCCGTCGGACCGGAAGGCGGCTGGACTGCGGAGGAAGAAGCACTCTTCACCTCAGAGGGCTGGCAGTCGGTAAGTTTAGGTCCGCGCATCCTCCGCGCCGAGACGGCTGGGATCACCGCCATGGCGGTGATCGCCGCCATGCTTAGCTAACCCGCAACAGAGAGTGTGTGAGAACCCGTCCAGGCTGTGTTTTGGTTTTGTATCAGGCCATGACTTTTAGTCGGGCCGTAAAGAATCAAAAGAGAATTGGGCTTCAGAGCGTGGGTGTGAACTCCATTTCCAAACCCAGTCCCGTAGGGACGGCTGAAGGTTGTCCAGGATTGAGTGGCGGCCTATTTCCAGCCGTCCCCGTTCGACAAGCTCAGGGCAGGCTCTGCGGGACTGGATCGTCCTTTCAAATCCAACCCAGGACTAGCGTCCTGGGCTAAGTTCAGCCGTCCCTACGGGACTGAGTTTGGAGATGGAGTTGTCACACACATGCTCTTCAGCCCTGCGAGGGCGTCTCCTGCCCGAAGTACTTGGCCGGAGAGTTCTGAGCGGAAAAAACGCCCAGGGGCTAAAGCCCGAATTTTTTTGGCCCGACTGAAGTCGTGCCCTGATACAAAGCATCAGAGGCGTGACTCGGGAAAAAATCGCTTGAATAGCACAGCTCAGCAGCGATTAGCTGAAAAGGTCCTTCATTTTGCCCAGCAGGCTACGGGAGGTGGGCTTGTTCTCTACATGCATGGTCTCGCCGAGTTGGCGAAGCAGATCACGCTGCATCTTCGACAGCTTCTTGGGCGTCTGCACCACAACCTGCACGACCAAATCTCCTCGGCCGTGTTCGTTGAGATGAGGAACACCCTTGCCGCGGAGCCGGAACTCCTTGCCTGACTGCGTGCCCTCGTGAATCCGCAGCGTAGTGTCGCCTTCGAGTGTCGGCACCTGGATCTCGTCACCCAACGCAAGCTGGGGGAAGGAAACGAAAATGACACAATAAAGGTCGTTGCCATCGCGTTCGAAGAACTCGTGTGCCTTCACTGAGAGAACAACATAAAGATCTCCCTTTGGCCCACCGGCGCGGCCTGCGTCCCCTTCACCCTGGTAGCGAATGCGGGTTCCGTCTTCCACGCCAGCCGGTACGCTGACACTGACCGAGTGACGGCGGTCCGTCAGCCCAGCACCATTGCACTGCAGACATGGATGAGTTATCACCTGTCCGGCCCCATTACAAATCGGACAAGTGCGGGCAATCGAGAAAAAACCTTGCTGGTAACGAACCTGCCCACGGCCAGCGCATTGTTGGCAGGTCTCCGGTCCGCGACCGGCCGGCGCCCCGGTTCCCCGGCACTCGGCGCACACCTCAGCGCGGCGGATCTGGATTTCTGTCTGCTTGCCGAAAACGGCTTCTTCGAACTCGAGCGAGAGATCGTAGCGAATGTCGCGGCCGCGTTGCACCCGTCCATTGCGACGGTTGCCGCCCATGTTGAACATCTCCCCGAAGAAGTCTCCGAAGATATCTCCCACGTCAGCGGCGGCAAATCCCTCGAAGCCCGATCCACCCGCACCACCGACTCCCGCATGCCCGTAACGATCGTAGGCAGCGCGCTTCTGCGGATCGGACAGTACCTGGTACGCTTCGCTCGCCTGCTTGAACTTCTCTTCCGCCTGCGGATTATCCGGGTTGCGGTCCGGATGAAACTGCATCGCCAGGCGCCGGTAGGCAGTCTTTAGCTCCTGATCATTGCAGTCGCGAGAGACGCCGAGAAATTCGTAGTATTCGACTTTGGTCACTTTGGATGTTGGACTCATGCTTCTTTCTGTTGCGGATTGTTTACCACACGGACCAGTGCGGGACGAAGCAGGCGGTCGCGAATACGGTATCCGCGGCGCACTTCATCCAGCACCTGGTGGTCGGGAAGATCGGTGCGATCGACACTCTCGAGCGCCTCGTGGACACGGGGATCAAAGCGTGCTCCCACTGTCTCCACTGGCTGCACATTGAGCGAGCGCAGCACCTCTTCCATTTGTTTTACGACAAGTTCAAGCCCGCTGCGTAACTGCTCCAGTGAGCCAGACGAGCCCAGGGCCAGGTGAAAATTATCCAGGACGGGCAAAAACTGTTCGACCGCGCCGGAGACCGCGAAATCGCGGAAATCCGCCCGTTCGCGGGCGTCTCGTTTGCGGGCATTCTCAAACTCCGCCTGCAGGCGAGCCAACCGTTCTACGGATTGATCGCGCTCGCTTTTCAGGCGATCGACTTCGCTTTGCAGAAGGGCCGTAGCCTCTGCGACGCCGGCTTCCCGGCTTTCGACTCCGGCAGCGCCCTCGACGCCTTCGGCGGCCGTATCGACGTTTTGCGTTTCGTTGGGTTCAGTGACTTTACGTGACATAGTGATTGGGTGAAAGCCTTTCGCTTAACTCTGATGCTGAATCGTCAACAACGATGCAGATTGGCCGAACGCTACCGCGAGGCTCTACACCTGTAGAAGAAAGCTCTATTGCGTTGGTAGTATGCGATCAGAAAGCTGCGCAATGAAAGACACAGCATTGATCGTTTCCTGGTAAGCGATGCGCGTGGAACCGATCACCGCCACCGTCCCCAGGCTCTGCGTGCCCAGTCGTGCCGGAGCTCCGATGAGAACCAGATTTCGCATCTCCGGAATCGTTTCCTCCAGGCCAACCACCACGCGCACTGCTTGCTGGCGTGCATCTACATACGCATCCAGCAACTCGATCAACCGTTGCTTGGTTTCGAGTGCACTGAGCAAGCCGCGCAAACGCTCTCCGTCCCCTTGCCCGGCTACCAGGTTGGCAACCCCCACTATAAATATCGACTGCACCGCAGTGTCCTGTTCCAGGGCACCCTTGCGGCAGAGTTCGTCAATCGAACGCATCAACTGATCGTATTCACTGCGTTCCTGCTCCATGCGGTGAGCAAGCTCCGCACGGATGCGCTCGATCGACCAGCCGCGGAAGTTCTGGTTCAGAAAAGCCGCCGCGGTTTCCAGCTCAGTGAGGGAGAGATCGCGGTCCAGAGTCAATACGCGATCCAGCACCACTCCGGATTTGGTTACCACGACCGCCAGCACACGGCCTGCGGAGATCCGCGAAAAATGAATGTGATCCAACCAGTACGTCTCCGATTGCGCCGCCATCGCCACGCCGACACCACTTGAAATCAATGCCAGCACTTGCGAGGTGCGTTCCAGAAATTGTTGCCGGCTGCTTACCCCGGCAAAACTATCCTCTATCTGGTCTCTGCGTTCCTGGGTGAGCGTGATCGGCGCCAGCCGGCTACTCCCGTTGAGCTGCTCGACATAGAGGCGAAAAGCACTTGCCGTGGGGCAGCGGCCAGCCGAGGTGTGGGGCTGCTCCAGCAGGCCTGCATCTCCGAGATATGCCATCACGTTGCGAATCGTCGCTGCGCTCATCCCATCCTTATTGTCGAGTTGGCGAGCCACGGTTTGGGAGGCAACAGGCTCCCCGGTTGCGATATAAAGTTCGATGATCGCGTTGAGGACCAGCCGGTCGCGCGGGCTGATCCGAAGGTCGGAAGACATTGTCCACCTGCCCTAAGGCGCTCATTCCACACTGTTTCAAACTCAATCAGCGCAGACTTTCCACACTCGATTCTAGAAGCTTGAGTGTGACACTGTCAAGATAGGGGTGGGCTCAGCTTATCTCGAAGATGTTCTCATCCTTTGCCGACTGCGCCAGCGCGCGCTCGACAACTTTACGTGCTACCTCGAAGAATTGCTGGGCATGGTGGTTGCCTGCTCCCGCCAACACGATGGGTAATCCGTTGTCACCGCCGTGGCGGATCTCCGGATCAAGGTCGATTGATCCCAGGAATGCCAGGTTGGCTTGCTTCGCCAGCCGCTCCGCGCCACCCCGGGAAAAGATGTCGATCACCTCATGACAGTGCGGGCAGGTGAACTGGCTCATGTTCTCCACCAGGCCCAATACTTCGACGTTGACTTGATGGAACATCTCCAACGCCTTACGCGCATCCTGGAGTGAGACGTCGGACGGCGTGGATATGATGACCGCGCCGGTGAGCGGAACCGTCTGCACCAGGGAGATGACGACGTCTCCGGTGCCTGGGGGAAGATCGACCAGCAGGAAATCAAGTTCGCCCCACTGCACCTGCTGCAGAAACTGGCGGATGATCTGGTGCAACATGGGGCCGCGCATCACCAATGGCTTGTCGCCAGGGGAGATGAAACCGACCGAAATCAGTTTGACGCCATGGGAGACCAATGGCTCGATCTGATTGTTTTCGAGTACCCGCGGCTGCTGGCCGATGCCCATCATGAGCGGAACGTTTGGGCCATAGATATCAGCGTCGATAAGACCGACGCGAAAACCCATTTTGACCAGGGCCGCGGCCAGGTTGACGGCGAGTGTGGTCTTGCCGACTCCGCCTTTACCCGATCCCACGGCGATGATGTTCGCTACACCCGGCAGGGTCTGCGGCCCTGGCGGCGTTTGCATGTGTCCCATATCAATCCCCTTTATGAGCCGGCGTGCGCGTTCACTTTGCGCTCGCGCTCCTTTTGACTTTGTTCGCGACGCCGTCCAGCGTCATGGTAGCGGCGTTTGTCTTCTTCCGTTTCGGTTTCCAGTGGCGGAACCCGCACCCGGCGCCCCTGAGGATCGACCGCAACGAAGGTAAGATACGCCGATGCGACATGGCGTAAGGTGCCGTCAATGGTATGTTCCACCCACACTTTGACCCCCACCTCCATGGAAGTACGGAACGCGCGGTTGAGAGTGGATTTCAAAATCAGCAAATCCCCAACATGCACCGGCGCGATAAAGTCGATGTGATCCATGGAAGCAGTGACTACATGCGCGCGGGCGTGACGGTACGCCGCTATGGCGCCCACGAGGTCGATGTAGTGCATGAGCCGGCCGCCCAGCAGATTGCCGAGCGTATTGGCGTCATTGGGCAGGACCAGCTCCGTCATCTCAGACCGCGAGTCCGCAACCTTGCGGGGCGGAAGCACAGGATCAACTGATTCCATAGGATTCAGTGTCGACAATTGCGTTCGTGAATGCAAATCAAGGACAGAAATGCGAGCGCTGCCACCAAGGCTTAAAGTAAAGGAACGTTATGGACAAAATTGCGATGCTTACACAAATCCTGGAGCAAAACCCGGCAGATGCCTTTGCCCGCTATGGGTTGGCCATGGAGCATGCCAACCAGGGCCAGACAGACCCCGCCCTGGCGGAGTTCGACCGGCTAGTTTCCACTCATCCTGACTACACCGCCGGTTATTTCATGGCGGCGCAAACGCTGGTGAAAGCCGGCCGCACGGATGAGGCAAAGGCGCGCCTCGAACAAGGCATTGCCAGCGCGCAACGGACCGGCAATCACCACGCGTTGAGTGAGATGGAGGCGCTGCTGATGGAGCTGGAGTGATTGCCGATGCCATCAAAACCAGCACCTTGACAATGGGCCGCGGCGCCCCAAAGTCGAGCATAATAACAACAGAATGAAGATACCCCTGTTTCCGCTGGAGGTAGTGCTGTTTCCTGAAGCAGCGCTGCCGCTCCATATTTTCGAAGATCGTTACAAGGAGATGGTGGGTGTTTGCCTGGTGGAGAAGATTGGCTTCGGCGTGGTCTGTGCCCAGCGTGAAGGCCTGGCCGTAGTTGGCTGCACCGCCGAGATCGTGCGCATTCTCGAGCAATATCCCGACGGACGGCTGGACATCCTTTGCCAGGGAGCGAATCGTTTCGAAATCGAGAACCTGGACAACTCCCGCAGCTTTTTGCAAGCGGAAGTTGATTTCTTCGGTGACGAAGGTCTGCCTGCCACGCGAGCCAGGCGCGAGCAGTGCACCGCGTTGCATTTTGAAGTGCTGGAGCTGACGGGTGGTGAAAAGAACCACCGGGCATTCGATTTGGATGAACCGGTTGCCTTTCGGCTGGCGTGGGCGTCGCCCACCGACCTTTCTTTCCGCATTGAGTTATTGGCTATGCGATCGGATGCGGAACGCACAGAGCGGTTGATTGCCCTGTACTCTGCCATGCTGCCCAAACTCCGCCGGGGCGCTAAGGCCAGCAGCACTGCCGGCCACAACGGACACATCATGTAGCACGTGCGGGCCGATGGTGTAAGGTGATCCATAGGGGCCCGGCAGCATTCTCAGCGCAGCAAATTCGCTCCAAGGAGCAAACTTATGTCTTCTCCTCTTCCGCAGACTCTGGGTGAGCTACAAAGCAGCAAAGAGTTCTACGAAGCGCGCCTCAAAAAACGCAGCGTCAAAGACGAGCTGCGGGAGAACCTGATCGCCCGTCTTAAGGCCAAGCAAACAATCTTTCCCGGCATTGTCGGCTATGAAGATACGGTAGTGCCACAGATAGTCAACGCGGTGCTCTCTAAACAGAACTTCATCCTGCTTGGACTGCGCGGCCAAGCCAAGAGCCGCATTCTGCGCGGCCTGACCGAGCTGCTCGATGAGCAGATGCCCTATGTGGCCGGGTGCGAAATACGTGACAATCCTTACCATCCGCTGTGCAAGCGCTGTCGCGATCTGATCGCAGAAAAGGGTCCAGCCACGCCCATCGCCTATCTCCCCCGGCAGGACCGTTATGTGGAGAAACTGGCTACTCCGGACGTAACCGTGGCCGATCTGGTTGGTGATCTTGATCCCATCAAAGCAGCGCGCGGGGGGCAGGACTTGTCGAACGAGTTGACCATGCACTATGGTTTGCTACCCCGCGCCAACCGCGGAATTTTTGCCATCAACGAGCTCCCTGATCTCGCCGGCAAGATCCAGGTGGCTCTGTTCAACATCATGCAGGAAGGCGATGTGCAGATTAAGGGATATCCAGTGCGCCTGGAGCTGGATATCGTTCTTGCCTTCAGCGCGAATCCCGAGGACTACACCGCACGCGGCAAGATCGTCACCCCGCTCAAAGACCGTATCGGGTCCGAAATCCGCACTCACTATCCGGAGACCATTGAAGAAGGCATGGCCATCACTGCTCAGGAAGCCTGGAGCGAACGTGGCTCAACCAAGATCAACATCCCGCAGTATTTGCGCGAGGTGATCGAGCAGGTGGCCTTCTCTGCGCGCGAAGACAAGAAAGTAGACAAGCGCAGCGGTGTGAGCCAGCGCCTGCCGATCTCGACCTTGGAGCTGGTGGTTTCGAATGCAGAACGGCGAGCGCTGCTTCATGGGGAAAAGGTGGTGGTGCCGCGGGTGAGCGATCTGTATGCCGCCATGCCGGGCATCACGGGAAAACTCGAACTGGAGTACGAAGGAGAAATGCGCGGCGCCGACGTGGTGGTGCGCGACCTGATTCGTGCTGCCATCGGCAAAGTCTTCGACAAGTATTTCTCCGGCACCAATACGCAGCAGATCGAGCAATGGTTCAACCTGGGTGGCACGGTGCGCATCGATGACGATCAGCCGTCACAGGCGATCCTTGAGGAGCTCAAGCAAATTCAAGGACTGTTCGCGCAGTTGTCACCGGTGTCGGTGAAAGTCTCAGACGCGCCCGAGATCGCGGTCGCCGCGGCGGAATTCCTGCTCGAAGGCATGTACGCCCACAAACGGCTGAGCCGCAGCGAAGAGCGCGGATTCACCGCCCAGGAAAAGGCAACCCGCAAACAGGAGCGCCCAGAGGAACGGGATTACGACGAATTCCAGGAGCAGCGCCGAAGCCGTCGTGGATTTAACTAAATGAAGCGAATCCGCTACACAAAATACACCGGCGACCCAGCCTCAGAGATGAGCATGGAAGACCTGCTCAAGGCTCTGTCGGAGTATTTGCTCGATTCCGGGTTTCAGGATCCATGGTCGCGGTTCGCCGAGCTCGACGGCGAGCACACCATGGATAACCTGCGCGAGGCGTTGCGCCAGGCCCTGGAAGCGGGAGACCTTTTCGATGGCGACATGCAGCAGCGGATGCAGGAGATGGCCGACAACGGCGAGCTCGACCAGTTGCTCGACAAGATTATCGAGCGCATGGAACAGGAGAACTACATCTCCACTCAGGGACGCCAGGATCCAAACCAGCAATCGGCCGGCGGTCAAGCCGGCATGGCTGAGGGGCAGGTGCGCTTCGAAGTGACGGACAAGAGCCTGGACTTTCTGGGCTTCAAAACCTTAAGAGATCTGCTTGGCTCGCTGGGCAAATCGAGTTTTGGACGCCATGACACCCGGCACTTTGCCACCGGCATTGAATCCAGCGGCGCCTCCAAGGCGTATGAATTCGGCGATGTGTTGAATCTGGACACAACCGCCACGCTCAGCACGGCCATTGCCCGCGAAGGCATCACCCTGCCGCTAAATCTTGAGTACTCCGATCTGCAGGTGCACCAGTGCGAGTATCAAAGCTCCTGCGCCACGGTGGTGATGCTGGATTGCTCTCACTCCATGATTCTTTACGGTGAGGATCGCTTCACGCCGGCCAAGAAGGTGGCCATGGCGCTCTCTCACCTGATTCGCACGCAGTACCCTGGCGACTCGCTCTCGCTAGTGCTGTTTCACGATTCGGCCGAGGAAGTGCCCATTTCCCAGATCGCCCGGGTCAAGGTTGGGCCTCATTACACCAACACCCGCGAGGGCTTACGGGTGGCGCAGCGGATTCTCGAGCGCCAGCGTAAAGACATGAAGCAGATTGTGATGATCACCGACGGCAAGCCTTCTGCCCTGACGCTGCCGGACGGGCGCATTTATAAGAACGCCTTCGGGCTTGATCCGCTGGTGGTCAGTGAGACGCTGGAAGAGGTGGCCCGGTGCAAACGGTCCAACATCATGATCAATACTTTCATGCTGGCGTCGGATCTGGGGCTGGTGCAGTTCGTGCAAAAGATGACCAAGATGTGCCGCGGCAAGGCCTACTTCACCACTCCGGACACCCTGGGCGAATACCTTCTGATGGACTACATGTCCCGCAAGATGAAGACCATCCACTAGCTTTCTTTCTCTGCAACAACCCAACCTTTGTTGCGGAAATTACTTACCCATATAGATAAAGCGCAGGATGAAGAGGGCCGCAAGGACGAAGAGCATCCAGTCCTTCCTCGTAACCTGGCCACGCAACAACCGCAACACCGCGAACGACGTAATCCCAAAGGACAAACCATTGGCAATCGAAAACGTGAGCGGAATCGTAATCAGGGTAAGAAACGCCGGCACCGCCACCATCGGGTCTGCCCACTCGATCTCAGTCACGGCAGAGATCATCAACGCCCCTACAAGGATTAACGCCGGCGCAGTCGCCGCAATCGGAATAGTAGCCACCAGCGGCGCCACAAACAACGCCATCAAGAACAGCAACCCGGTCACAATCGAAGCCACGCCAGTCCGGCCGCCAACCGCAACACCTGCCGCACTCTCGATATAGCTCACCACAGTACTGGTGCCCGCCATGGAACCAGCCAGCGTCGCTATAGCATCAGCAAAAAGAATGCGATTCAAGCGCGGAATCTCACCATCCGGTTTCACCAGTCCCGCCTTCTTGGTAACCGCCACCAGCGTGCCCACGTTATCGAACAAGTCCACAAACAGAAACACGAACACAACTTCCAGGACCCCGGAGCCGAAGTTTCCTCCTAAATGGAGCGCCCCGCGGATGTTGAGTTGAAACGCAGTGGCGGTCAAATCCGCCAGGCGATAGTGCACCGGATGCCACTTGACGATACCCAACGCGAAGCCCACTGCGGTTGTCCCCAGGATGCCCAGCAACATCGCGGTACGCACCCGCCACGCTTGCAGCACCGCAATCGCAAGCAGGCCGACGCAAGCCAGAGCAGTCTGCGGTGCGCGGAGATTACCCATGCCCACCACGGTCGCCGCGTTAGGCACAATGATGCCCGCATCCCGCAAACCCACGAAAGCAACAAAGAGGCCCACGCCCGCAGCCACCGATGCAAATAACTCTCGGGGAATCGCGTTCACGATCAGCTGGCGAATCCCAGCCGCCGTCAACAGCAAAAACACGCAGCCGGAGATGAATACGCAACCCAGCGCGGTCTGCCACGGAATGCCCATTCCCTTGACGACGGTAAAGGCAAAGTAAGCGTTGAGGCCCATGCCCGGCGCCAGCGCGATGGGATAGTTGGCAATGATCCCCATCAGGATGCAACCGATGGCCGCCGACAGACAGGTGGCTGCAGCGACCGCGGGCACCGGCATGCCCGCTTCGCTTAATATGCCCGGGTTCACAAATACGATGTACGCCATGGTAAGAAACGTAGTCGCACCGGCAAGGATTTCCGTGCGCAAGCTAGACCCGCGCTCCTGGACGTGAAATGTTCGCTCCAGGTAACTCAAACTTCCCGTGCTGTGCCCTGGCACTGTCGTGCTCATGGTTTCTCCTTTAGCTGAGAGCCCGGTATGTGATCCTGGTAGCGATCCCAATTCGTAACAATATTTGAGACGACAACATTACCCACCCGATATGCAGCTTCGAGAGCCGGCAAATAAGCACTGTAGCGGTGTCCTGCATTGGCGGCCAGGCTTTGGGCGGCGGTCAACCCAGCCGGCGGCTGATCGAAGTTGCTTACCGTGCGCAGCACCATGACGCGGTCAAGATCGACGCGTCCAGCGCGTTGAAGAAAAGTGAGCGATTGCAAAACGCCAGTGTCCTCCATGGCGGAAGTAACAAAGTTACCTTTCCCGTCGGTGTGATAGCTCACCCAGTCGTTTGCCCATCGGTCGAGCAGCTTGCCGTGCCAGAAGGTAGAGGCGGACAGCGTGTCGCCTTTAAGAACGAACGGGGGACGATGCGCATTCGCTCCGTCGAAATGCGTCCTCGCCTCCCGCAAAGCAGGCGAATCGTCGAGTGCAACCGCCTTGGTTTGTTGATAAGCCCATTCCATCAACCCAGGATTAAGGTGAAACATGGTGAAGTTTTCATCGTTACGCGGCTTTTCGTAGGGCACTGTCTCATTCAGCGGAACATAGCCCGTGGTCCACTGCGGCGGAATCTCCCGGGCATCGACCTCGTAAGCAAGATCTCCGTCCACCACCCACTCAGCCCAGACAGCGGAGCCCAACGAAGCATCCTGTGGGTCAGCCCCGGCAATGCCGGCGATCAACCAATACGCCTTACGTAGGTCAAAGCGTGGATCGAGCCCAAGCGCCATGATGGATGCGGCAGCCCTGGCCGTCCCGACCCCGGCCAGCACACCCATGACGCCCTGATCGTTCATGCGCAGATTGTGGAAGCCCTGGGGAAATGGATAGAGATGGTCGAGGTGTTCGCGTTCAACCCAATACTGGTACTCGCCCGGCGTGTCGCCCTGATCGGCTCCAGGCTCGAACAGCGAGATCACCACGACTTTCACTGGGATTGGCGGTGGCTCGGCCGCACGAGCGCCGGCCACAGATAAGACCAGGAGGAAAAAGGCCAGCAGTCGAGTGCTCATACGGGAGCATAGACGGAAGAGCGCCCCGGAACCAACAGAAAAAGCGCAGCTACCAGGGCAGGGGGGCGAAAACCGCAGATCTCTCCACTACGCTCAAAGGCCAGGTGAAAATGTGCAAGCCCTCTCAGGAAAGGGTGATTAGGAAGTTGGGAAAGGCGTACCTCAGGGGCTGAAGAACGTGTGTGAGAACTCCATTTCCAAACTCAGTCCCGCAGGGACGGCTGAACTTAGCCCAGGACGCTAGTCCTGGGTTGGATTTGAAAGGACGACCCAGTCCCGCAGGGACGGCTGAAAATAGGCCGCGATCCAACCTTGGACAATTTTCAGCCGTCCCTGCGGGACTCAATCATGTTGCATGATGTACCCAGGACTAGCGTCCTGGGCTAAGTTCAGCCGTCCCTGCGGGACTGACTTCGTAAACCTGGTTCGCACACACAGTCTTCAGCCCTCATTAGATACCTAAGGTTTCTCCCTTGTTAATACGCGATCTTCGATTGATGTTCCTGCCACACGCGAAAATTCTCGATCGCCAACTCCGGCAGCAACCGCTCCATGGATAACTTGCGTTGGCCGGGCGGCACGCTAAGTTCCTCATAGATAAAGTGGTCGTCGAATCCCACCTCGGCCGCATCATGACAAGTATTGCCGTAGACCACTTTGTCCAACCGGACCCAGTAAATCGCACCCAGGCACATGGGACACGGTTCGCAACTGGTATAAAGCACGCAACCCGGCAACTGAAACGTCCCCATCGCCTTGCACGCTTCGCGAATGGCATTCACCTCCGCGTGTGCGGTGGGGTCATTGTCGGCAGTAACCCGGTTGACTCCGGTGGAAACGACCTCACCATTCCTGACCACCACTGCCCCAAAAGGTCCGCCAACCCCGCTGCGCACGTTCTCCGTGGCCAGCCGGATGGCAAGGCGCATGAAATCATTCTCGCTGTTCATGTTCATTTTCGCTTGCACTCTCCCCAGGGGTGCCCGAATATCCGAAGTATGACACAGGCTTTTGTCTCCAGCCGGGTAGTCACTCCTAATGGAGTGCGGCCGGCCGCGGTAGTCGTGGAAGAGGGGCGTATCCAGTCTGTGCGCAGCATCGCAGACATACCGGGCGCAGCCCAGCTACATCGATTCGGCGACCTGGTGCTCTTACCCGGGCTGGTGGATTCGCATGTGCACATCAACGAACCAGGCAGGACGGAATGGGAAGGCTTCGCCACCGCCACCCGCGCCGCAGCCGCCGGCGGGTATACCACGCTGGTGGATATGCCCCTCAATTGCCTTCCCGAAACCACAACCGTGGCTGCGCTCGAAGCCAAGCGCCATGCGGCTGCCGGCCAATGCCGTGTCGACTGGGCACCGTGGGGCGGATTGACCGGTCAGAACGCCGGGCACCTGGCACCACTGGCAGAAGCGGGCGTCGCCGGCTTCAAGTGCTTCCTCATTAACCCCGGCATCGAAGGCTTCGCCATGATCGAGAAGCACGAACTCGAAGCGGCGTTACCCGCATTGGCCCGCACCGGCTTGCCCCTGCTGGTGCACGCGGAGTTGGCGGAGCATCTCTACCCAGGCAACCACACGGATGACTGGACGCAGTACACAACCTATCTGCGCTCCCGGCCGGACGAAGCGGAACTGGCAGCGATCCGCCTGCTGATCGACCTTTGCCGCAAGCATTCCTTTCCCTTGCACATCGTTCATTTGTCCACCGCGCTGGCGCTGCAGGAACTAGCCGACGCCCGCAACGAAGGACTTCCCATCACGGTAGAAACCTGTCCTCACTACCTGCACTTCTTCGCCGAAGAGATTCCCGCTGGCGGAACCCTTTACAAATGCGCGCCGCCCATCCGTTCGCGAGCGAATCGTGAGGCTCTGTGGCAGGGGCTCCGCGATGGAGTGATCGACCTGATCGCCACCGATCACTCGCCGTGCCCACCATCGATGAAGCAAGGAGATTTCCGCCAGGCCTGGGGAGGCATCGCCAGCCTCAGCGTCGCGGTCTCCGTAGTCTGGACGGACATGCGCGAACGCAATCTTCCCCTCGAGCACCTGGCCCGCTGGATGTCCGCGCAGCCCGCCAAACTCGCCGGCCTCCACGACCGCAAAGGCGCCATCGCCGCGGGTTACGATGCGGACCTGGTGGTCTTCGATCCCGACGCCGAGTTCACCTTGCGCGCCGAGGACCTGCAGTATCGCCACCTGGTGTCTCCGTATCTCGGGGAAACCTTGCACGGCAAGGTGCATGCCACCTTCGTAAGGGGCACCGCGGTTTATGACCAGGGCTCGTTCCCCGAATCACCCACCGGCAGAGAACAAATTAGAATCAAAGTCTGTTGCTGAGAGGAGGGCTCCCCTTTTGCAAACTCGGGTCGTGGGTGTCTCCGTTCCCCGCAAGGAGGGCCCTGCCAAATTAACCGGGCAGGCCCGCTACATCGACGATCTCTCCCTGCCGGGCATGATCTTCGGCGCCACGGTGCGCAGCACCATTGCCCGCGGAGCGATCGAACAGATCCGATTCGGTGAAGGCATCCCCTGGCACGAGTTCACCATCGTTACCGCCAAAGATATTCCCGGCCGCAATGTCGTCTCGCTCATCATGGAGGACCAACCCTGCCTTGCCGATGGCATGGTGAATCATCCAGAAGAGCCGATCCTGCTCCTGGCGCACCCCGACCGGCACGCCCTGGCAGCCGCGGTAGCCTCCGTCAACATCACCTATAAGCCCGCACCCTCCATCCACAGCATCGAAGAAAGCGAACGCCGCGAGCACATCATCTGGGGCAAAGACAACATCTTCAAAAGCTACAAGATGGAAAAAGGAGATGTAGACCAAGCCTGGAAAGACGCTGCCTGGATTGTCGAAGGCGAATACAGCACTGGCGCCCAGGAACAGCTCTACATCGAACCCAATGGAGTCATCGCACAGGCCGGCAGGACCACTGGTCTCACCATCTGGGGCTCGATGCAATGTCCTTTCTACGTACACAAAGCATTGGTGGCACTCACCGGCTTACCTGGTGAAAGCATTCGCGTCATACAGGCCGAGACCGGCGGGGCGTTCGGCGGCAAGGAAGAATATCCATCCATGCTCGCGGCGCATGCCTCACTGCTGGCCATGAAGTCCGGGCGTCCGGTAAAGATCATCTACGACCGCATGGAAGACATGGCGGCCACCACCAAGCGGCATCCCTCGCGCACCCGTCATCGCACGGCCATCAGCGCCGACGGGAAACTTCTCGCCGCCGAGATCGACTTCGCCACGGATGGTGGAGCGTACGCAACCTTATCGTCGACTGTGCTTTCGCGCGGCACCATCCACGCCGGCGGCCCCTACTACTGGCCTAACATTCGTGTGAACGCGAAAGCCTACGCCACCAACACCCCGCCCCACGGCGCCTTCCGGGGCTTCGGCGCTCCGCAGAGCTTGTTCGCGCTGGAGCGGCATATGGACCATATCGCAAAAACGATCGGCCTGGCTCCTGACGAATTCCGCCGTCGCAATCTATTGCACCAGGGGATGACGACCGCGACCAACCAGGTGATTCACGAGCCCATCGTCATGGACCAGATGCTCGAACGCGCCCTCGAACTCACCGGCTACCACGCCAAGGTAAAGCAGTTCGCGGCCCACAACCAAAGCAGCACGAAAAAGAAAGGCATCGGGATCGGAGCCTTTCTGCACGGCGCCGGCTTTACCGGCTCCGGCGAACGCTATCTCAACGCATTGGTAGGCCTCGAAGCAATGGCTGCGGGCGGGCTCCGTGTGCTGGTATCGAGTACAGAATTCGGCCAGGGAACGAACACCATCCTTTGCCAAATTGCTGCAGAAACACTAGGGCTCGAGTACGACGACATCAGCATGGCGCCCGTCGATACCAGCATCAGCCCCAACAGCGGCCCCACCGTGGCCTCGCGCACGGCCATGATCATCGGCAAGATTGTGCAGACCGCCGCGTTGAAGATGCGCCAGACTTTGATCGACAGCGGACTGCTTGAGCCTTCCGACGGCCGCGAGCAGTTCCTCGCCGCGTGCCAGGCGTACCGCAAGCAATTCGGCGAGCTGCAGTCGTTCAGCCACTACGAGGCGGCGCCCAACATCTTCTGGAATGATGAGCTCTATAGCGGCGAGGCCTACGGCGCGTATGCCTGGGCAGTCTACATGGCGGAGGTCACGGTCGACACCACTACCTACAGCGTCACCATCGACGACTTTGTTGCCTTGCAGGAGATCGGCAAGGTCATCCATCCCGTGCTCGCCGGCGGGCAGATCGAAGGGGGTGTCGCCCAGGGAATCGGCTATGCGCTTTATGAAAAGGTAGTTTGGCAAGATGGGCGGATGATCAACAACCAGATGACCAACTACATCATGCCCACCGCGGAAGACATCCCCCCGATTCGCGTCTACTTCGAAGAGGTGCCCTATCAATACGGTCCGTATGGGGCCAAGGGAATCGGTGAGCTCCCCATGGACGGCCCTGCGCCGGCAATCATCAACGCCGTAGTACAGGCGACCGGCATTGAGTTCAACTCCATTCCGCTGCTGCCGGAGGATATCTTCCGCGCCATGACCGCGGAGCCCGAGCGCCCGGCGGAATCGCTCGAGACTGCCTTGGCGGCCGAGGGGAGCCAATGAGCAAGTGCGATGTTTCCCTCACCGTGAATGGCAAGGCCCACACCGTGTCGGTCTATCCCATGGAGCGCCTGATTGACGTTCTGCGCACCAAGATTGGCCTCACCGGCACCAAGGAAGGATGCGGCGAGGGGGAATGCGGTTCCTGTTCCGTCCTGATGAACGGCGAGCTGGTGAACAGCTGCCTGGTGCCGGTGCTGCAGGCCGAGGGCGCTACGCTGTGCACCATCGAAGGACTGGCCACCGAGAACGGTCTTCACCCGGTGCAGCAGGCATTTCTTAAATGTGGGGGGGCGCAGTGCGGTATCTGCACTCCGGGCATGGTCATGGCCACCGTTCACTTGCTGAACCACAACCCCAAGCCGACCCTGGAACAAATTCGCGAAGGGCTGGGCGGAAACCTGTGCCGCTGTACCGGCTACACACGCATCTTCGACGCAGTTGCAGAAGCGGCGGGTACCCCGAGATGAGATCTCGTCCATCAGAGTACGAGTTGGTAGCGCCCGGCAAATTATCCGCGGTGCTCGATCTGCTCGCGAAGGAGCCGGGCGTGTGGATGCCGATTGCGGGCGGCACCGAGCTGATGGTTCAATACGGCGCGGGTCGGCTACCGGCGCGCAAGCTGGTCAGCCTCTGGGGACTGCCCGAGTTGCGCCATATCGAGAGCACCGCGCAGGAAGTGCTCATCGGCGCCGGATGCACCTACACCGACCTGCGAAACGATCCTGTGGTCGCGCGGGAATTTCCCTTGCTCGCGCAAGCCGCCTCCTGGACCGGAAGCATTGCCAACCAGAACCGCGGAACCCTCGGCGGCAACATCGTGAACGCGTCGCCTGCCGCCGATTCCCTGCCCGCGTTGATGGTCTACGAGGCGGAACTGCTGCTCACTTCCGCGCGTGGCACGCGGCGCACGCCCTATGTCGAGTTCCACACCGGCTACAAGCAAACCAAACTGGCCGCCGATGAAATCATCAGCGCCATCGCCCTGCAATCGCGCTTCGCGGGCTACCACGGATACTCACGCAAGGTCGGCACCCGCAATGCGCAAGCCATCGCCAAGCTCTGCCTGGCTGCGCTGGGAAAAATCTCCGGCAACAAAATCGAAGATATGCGCCTAGCCATCGGCAGCATGGCGGTGACCCCAGTGCGGCTGCGCCGGACTGAACAAGTGCTGGTGGGCCAGCCCTACAGCGCTGCCTTGATGAGCGAAGCTCGCCAGGCGATGGAAGCGGAGGTCGCTCCCATTGACGACATCCGTTCCAGCGCCCTTTACCGGCTCCACGTCGCAGGCAACCTGCTGCAGGAGTTTCTCGAGGGCCTGTTCGCTTGAACCAGATCCTGGCGCGTTGGAATGCGCTGCCGCCAGAAGAGGCAGCCACCGAGATTCTCTCCTGCTGCGGCTCCCGTGCCTGGGCCGCGCATCTCGCAGCCAGGCGGCCGTTCCCGGACGACCAGACTCTCTTTACCGCCGCTGGCGACTGCTGGCAGAATCTCCCCGAAGCGGACTGGCTCGAAGCCTTCTGCAGCCATCCTCGCATCGGAGACCAGCATGCGCAGAAGAACACGACAGCTGTCTCGGCCGCGTGGTCAAGATCCGAGCAGAGCCAGATGAGCCAGGCGGACGATGCTATCCTGCTGCGAATGCGAGAGGGTCACCGCCAGTACGAAGAGCGTTTCGGACGGATCTTCATTGTCTGCGCCAGCGGAAAACAGCCTGCGGAGATGTTGAGCATTCTCGAACGCCGCCTGGCCAATGACCCAGCCCAGGAGTTGCTGGAAGCGGTCGCGCAGCAGCAACAGATCATGCAGCTCAGGTTGCGCAAGTGGCTGACACAAACGGAGACTGCGTGAGCCGACTCTCTACCCATGTACTGGACACCGCGCTGGGCCGGCCCGCTGCCGGCATGGCCGTGCACCTGGAGTATGCCGCCCCCTCCGGCCAATGGGAATTGCTGAGCACCTGCCAGACGGACGCCGACGGCCGGTGCACAAACCTTCTGCCCCAAAACGGAGATCCCGTTCTGCAGCCCGGCCAATACCGGCTGCGCTTCGAGACCGGGACCTACCACGCGGCGCAGATGGTCAAAGGGCTGTACCTCACGGTCGAAATCATCGTGACTGTGCGCCCCGGCGATACCCACTTGCATGTTCCATTACTCTTGAGTCCAAATGGTTACACCACCTACAGAGGGAGCTAGCCGGTGATTGCTCTGGCACAGAATTCGTACGGCAAATCGAGCGTGCGCGTGATGAAGGTGAAGCGCGACCGTCCGCTGCATACCGTGTGGGAATGGAAAGTCGAAGTGCTGCTCGCCGGCGACTTTAAAACCTGCTTCACGGATGGCGACAACAGCGCCATATTGCCCACCGACACCATGAAGAACACGGTCTATTCACGTGCCCGCGAGAGCAAAGCCGAGTGTATCGAAGACTTCGCCCTGGAGCTGTGCGAATTCTTTCTTTCTCGCAATCCCCAGGTCGAGCGCGTGGCGATCAACATCGCCAGCACCTCCTGGGAGCATGCTGTGGTACAGGGCAAGCCGCATCCTTCAACCTTCGTACGCGGCTCGAGCGAATCACAAACCACGGCTGTTACGTGTGCCCAGAGCGGCAAACCCACGGTAACGTCGGCCCTAGAAAATCTGGTGGTGCTGAAGACAGCTAACTCCGGGTTCGAGGGCTATCTGCGCGATTCGTTGACCACGCTCCCCGAGACCGCCGACCGTCTTTTCGGCACCTCGATGCGCGCACAATGGAAATACACATCCGCAGGAGTGCCCTTTGATCCATTGCGAATCAAACTGCGTGACGCCCTGATCGAGGCCTTTGCGGCGCACGATAGTAAATCGGTGCAACACACGCTTTATGCCATGGCCCAGGCGGCGCTCGAAGCGGTCCCGGAAATAATGGACGTGGAGCTGGCCATGCCCAACAAGCATTGCCTGCTGGTGGACCTGTCCCGCTTCGGGCAGACCAATCCCAACGAAATCTTCGTGCCCACGGATGAGCCCTACGGCAACATCGTGGCCCGCATATCAAGAGAAGGCTGATGGAAACCTATGTTTTGAACTGAAAAAAGAAACCGCAGATCTCTCCACTGCGCTACCCCGGATTTCCTGTCGAAGTTCGTGGCGTTGGCAAACATCATGCGCCTTTCCTTAAAGAAAGGCGCACACGCGGGCGTGTCCAGTGCTGCTTGGCAGGAAATCCGGGTACGCTCCGGTCGAGATGACAAATTTTTGGCGGGACGAGATTCTAAATTTCCAGGAGAGGTCCGCGGAACTGCAGATCCCTCGGCTTCGCTCGGGATGACAAAGGGATGGCAGGCGCTGCCGTGGAATGTGGTTGCTGCACCGAAGGCCACTCTCCCATGGAAGCGTCGCCCTCCCCTTTGTCATCTCGACCGAAGCGAAGCGCAGTGGAGAGATCTCTGTGTTGACGCCCCTTCCTGGAGATGTTTTTCGACCGGAGCGTAGCGTAGTGGAGAGATCTGCGGTCTTTTATAGTTATCGAGGAAAATCTAATGGGTAATCTCAGCAATGCAAGCTGAAAAAGTCATCGCTCGCTGCCGTCACCTGGGGCAATTCAGCGAAGAGCCGGGCCAGATCAAACGCACCTTTCTCTCCCCCGCCATGCGCGACTGCATGCATGCGGTCCAGGAATGGATGGAAGCGGCAGGGATGCAGGTAAAGATCGATGCGGCAGGCAATCTCCGCGGCCGCTATGCCGGCGCCTCGAATACAACCCTGATGATCGGTTCGCACCTGGACACAGTCCCCAACAGCGGAGCCTTTGACGGGATGTTGGGCGTGATGCTGGGATTGGCCCTGGTCGAGTCCCTGGAAGGAGAAACGCTCCCCTTCTCCATCGAGTTGGTCGCATTCTCTGAGGAAGAGGGCGTGCGTTTCCACCTCCCTTTCATTGGCAGCCGCGCCTTGGTTGGGCGCGTGGATGCTGATTTTCTGGCGACCGAGGATGGAGACGGAATTTCGATTGCGCAGGCGCTGACATCCTTCGGACTGGATCCGCTCAAGATAAAAGACTGCCAAGTGCACGATGAAACCGCCGGCTTCCTGGAATTCCACATCGAGCAGGGCATCCTCTTGGAGAGCGAAGACCGATCCCTCGGCGTAGTCCACGCCATCGTTGGACAAACCCGCGCGGAGATGACATTTACCGGCCGCGCGCGCCACGCCGGCACTACACCGATGCGGCTGCGCAACGATGCCGTGGCGGGCGCGGCGGAGTGGGTGGTCGCAGTGGAGCGCCTGGCCCTTGAGACCCCAGGCCTGGTAGCGACCGTCGGCGATCTGCGAACCCATCCCGGAGCCGGAAACGTAGTAGCCGGCCAATTGCGCGCCAGCCTCGATGTGCGCCACGAAGACGACGCCATTCGTCACCGCTCTGTAGATTCCCTACTCGCGCAGGCGGACTCGATCGCCAAGCGGCGCGGCCTCACCGTTGCCAGTAGAATGCTCATGGACCAGCCCGCCGTCCCCATGGATCCGGCCTTTTGTGCCCTGGCCGAGGAGGCAATTCGCGACACTGGGATCGAACCACTCTCCATGCTCAGCGGCGCCGGCCATGACGCCATGATTCTGGCCGAGCGCGTTCCCTGTACGATGATTTTTCTACGCAGCCCCGGAGGCATCAGCCATCATCCTGAGGAGTCGGTTCGTCCCCAGGATGTGCAGAATGCGCTGGCCGCCGGACGTGCCTTCTTGCGCCTCATGACTAAAGTAGTAAGTAAGGAACAGAGTGTATAACCTCGGACACACGCGCAGCGATCGCCAAACCACCCACCTTTTGCAGACGCCGGATACCTTCATCGGCATGCCCCTCCCCGGCTTCGATTCTGTAACCGTCATTGTGCACACGGCGCCTGCCATCGGAGCCGCCTTCACCCAATACACCGCCGAGTTTGAACCCGGGGGCTCATTAGGACCGGCGCATGGGCAACGTTTTCTTTATGTGCTGGAAGGCAGCATATCGGTGGCTCTCGATGGCCAGACGCGCAAGCTTGGCCCGGGTGAATACGCCCACGTGCCCGCCAACCAACAGCACTCTGTAAAGTCGACGGCCAAAGCCCGCGTCGCCGTGATCGAGAAGCCGGCGATTGCGTTGCTGAACGATGCCCCTACGCCCGCGATCTTTGGCAACGAACACGAGGTCACTTCACAGCCACTCAGTGGTGACGAAGCGCTCCAGGTAAAGCAGTTGTTGCCCACCGTGCCTGGCCTGGACTACGCCGTAAACACCATGCGTTATGAACCCGGCGCCACACTCGCCCTGGTCGAGATTCACGTGATGGAGCACGGCCTGCTGATGCTCGAAGGCGGCGGCATCTATCGTCTCGGAAACCACTGGTACCCGGTCCAGGCGGGAGATTTTATCTGGATGGCGCCCTACTGTCCGCAGTGGTTCGGCGCCCTGGGCAAAACCGCGGCCAAGTATCTCATCTACAAAGACTGGAATCGTCACCCGCTTCCCGGAAGGTAATGCATGCAAATCAATCGTGACCGGCTGGTGTCTGATCTCGAAACCCTGGCCTCGTTCTCCGACGACACACCCCCCGGCATTTCTCGCCTGGTCTATGCCGACGCGGATCAGAGGTCACGCGTATGGCTCAAGGCACAATGCAGCGATGCCGGCCTGGCCGTGCGCGAAGACGCCGTAGGCAACATGTTCGCCCGCTGGGTGGGCGCGCGGCCACAGCTCGCCGCCATCGGCACCGGCTCTCATATCGACGCCATCCCTCACTCCGGCAAATTTGACGGCACAGTCGGCGTGCTGGGCGGCCTGGAGGCCATTCGCGCTTTGCAACAGAGTGGCTTTCAGCCGCATCGATCGATCGAGCTCCTGCTCTTCACCTCGGAAGAACCGACGCGCTTCGGCCTGGGCTGCCTGGGTAGCCGGATGCTGAGCGGCGGCCTTAACAGCGACGCGGACACGCGCCTGAAAGATGGGGAAGGCAGCACCCTGGCGCAACTGCGCGCTGCAGCCGGCTTTCAGGGTTCGCTCGATCAGGTGCGCCTGCCAGACGGCTACTATGCCGCATTCGTCGAGCTGCATATCGAGCAGGGTCCGCTGCTGGAGAAGGAAGGCTTGCCGTTGGGCATTGTCACCAGCATTGCCGCGCCCGCTGCGTTGCGCATCTCGATCGAGGGCGAGGGAGGCCATGCGGGCGGCGTGCTGATGCCCGACCGCAAAGACGCTTTTTGTGCCGCCGCGGAGATCGTGCTCGCGGTCGAAGAACGAGCGCGCGCCACCGGGTCGATCGACACCTGCGGCACCGTAGGCAAGTGCCAGATTTACCCGGGTGCGGTGAACAGCATTCCCAGCCGCGTGGAGATGGACGTGGACATTCGCGATACGGATGAGCAACGCAGGAATCGCGTGCTCCGCGAGATCGAGCAGGCCTGCGCCCAGGTGGCGGCCAGGCGCAAGCTGCAGGTGAGAGTTACCCCCATCAATGCCGATGCTCCAGCCACCTGCTCGCCCCGCGTCATCAACGCGATGGTCGAGGCCGCCGAGGAAAGCGGACTGCCCTATAAAAAAATGGTCAGCCGCGCCTATCACGATTCGTTATTCATGGCTCGCATTGCCCCGGTGGGGATGGTCTTCATCCCGTGCCGCGGTGGAGTCAGTCATCGGCCGGACGAGTATTCAGCGCCGCAGGAAATCGAAACCGGGGCCAAGGTGCTGGCCTCCACATTGGCCAGGTTGTCACAGGTATAGAGACGAAACTACGCCTGGCCTTCGACATCAGGCATCACAAGGTAAAGCAAGATAATGCCCGCAATAGCGAACATGTGATCGGCGCCGGACTCGCCGCTCCACTCCTTCGACTGCCACATCAAGAACCACTCATTGCCAACGCTGAGAAAGGCCGAGAGCCACATCAGCAGGCTGAGTGTCAGCGCTATCACTCCGAGCTTCTTGGCCGCGTTGAAGGCCCCAGCGCTCGCATGCAAGTTGCGTATGAGGCGAAGACCCGCCCACCACAAGAGAACACCGGTCACAATTTCCCAGCAAACGATGCTCGCGAAAAACATGAAAGGAACTGTAGGAGCATGGATGGCGCGCCACATACCATGGTTTCCCGGGTACGTCGTATCCATCAACAGAACGTGACGCACGAACGTCAGGTTGGAGTTGTAGTCGTTGGTATTGTTAAACACCACCAGCGTGTAATAGAAGCCAAGCGCAAACAGCAGCAGCGCCTTCGAGACACGAATCGTCATTTACGGTCCTCCAGCAGCAAAAGTAGAAAAGTAGGCCCGAAGAGCAGCAATCGTTTGGTCATCGTAATCGGGGCTGGCCGCCATCCTGCTGGCGGGATTCACCGCCTGCGGATTGCGTACGTACTTGGCGAAGAACTCCGCATTGCCTTTGGCTAAGGCGCCGACCACCGGCCAGGGTATCGAAGCCATGTGGCCGCCTTCGGCGCCCATGTTGTGACAACGATAGCAATTCTGTTGCGCGATCTTGTATCCCTGCATGACCGGAGAATCAGGCGCGTAGGAGCCATGCGGAGCAATGGGGCCGAACACCTCGCGCTCGTTACGGAAGTCTAACCGGACGACCTGGAAAGGAATCTGCGCCTCATCGCTGTGGGAGAGCACTTTGAACGATGGAGTAAAGCTGGGGTTGGCGATCACGTAAGGTCCCAGCGCCATGTTGCCTTCATGTGTCTTCGGCCAGCCCTCCTGCGGCTCGCCATTCACGGTCAGCACCAGCACGGGATGGTGTGCGGAGAGATATGCGGCTGGGTAGTTGCTGCGGTATCCATCTGCGCAAATAGCCACCACCATATCCGCATCCGAACCCAACGACCGTTTCAGCTCCTCGAGAGGAACGCCGCTCACGTGCGCGGGAGTAGCAAAATTAGAGTCATCAGAAGTGGTGAAGTTCACCTGGGGCAGGCGAAGCAAATCCTGGTAGGAGACAAATTGCGACTCGCCGACCTGGAGGTCAGTGGGCGCCTGCCGCGATGCGTGCAAGAGTGGACTACGCGTTTGCGCGGCAAGCAACAACGTGCCCGCAACCATAAGAGCGGCAACCACTCGTGTCATTGGCTCATACTAACCTGCACCTCCCCGCCAGCAAAAAGAATCGAAGGGTGAAATCGAATGAGACCTGGGATCCCCGCAACCAATCTCAACCGGAAACCCCACCCTCTCCTTTGTCATCCCGCCTGCCCCGGCGTGCCGTGGGAGCAGCTGACTTGCCTGCGGCAAGTTGAGGAAGAAATGACACGGCAAAGATCGCCATAGATCCAAGGCCCGGAGGGCCGACCGCCAAACGTCAGCCCAGCCCGGAAGGGCTGGGAAATCGATCCCGAAGAGGATCCGAGCGCCGTAGGCGCGGCACTAAACCGATCGTCCGCTCTCCCTTTGTCGTTAGGAGCGTACCCGGATTTCCTACTTCACCGCTCTCGCCGGCGACCACTTATGTGGTTCTCCCTAAAGAGAACCACATGCAGTTGACCGGAGCCGCAACTCTCGACAGGAAATCCGGGGGAGCCGACCTGTCCCGCCTGCCCCGCCTGCCCCGGCGTGCCGTGGGGCGTGCCGTGGAGGGATCTGCAGTTCCCTTTCCCCGCAACAAAACCTTCCTTACACTCCTGCTCCACCCCACAAGTGATATAGATTACGAACACATGAGTGCGGAGAAACGCCTGTTGGAACTTGGCCTTACCTTGCCGGAGCCACCCTCCCCGGGAGGCAATTACCTTTCCGCGAAAACCCTCGGAAACCTCGTCTATCTCTCAGGAGTCATCTCCACCGACCCCAACGGAATCATCACCGGCACCGCCGGCGCCGATCGAACCATCACCGAGGGCTACGCCGCGGCGCGCGCCTGTGGCTTAACCCAACTAGCAATCCTCAAACGCACTCTCGGCTCCCTGGACAAAGTCCGCGAAGTAATCAGCGTAAACGGCTACGTAAACGCCATCGCCGGCTTTCCCGATTCCCCGGCAATCATCAACGGCGCTTCCGACTTGTTGATAGCCGTATTCGAAGACCAAGGCCGTCACACGCGCGCCGCCGTGGGCGTGAGCGCCCTGCCGCGCAACGCCCTGGTTGAGCTGCAAATGATCGTAGCGGTATAACAAACCCCATGGCCGAACATCGGTTAACTGCTGAGCCCACTCATTCCCGCTGGAACCGCGCACTCGAACCACGCCTGACGATCTCCTCCGGAGATACCGTGCACATGAGCTGCCTCGATGCCAGCGGTGGCCAGGTAAAACCAGGCGCGACCGTCGAAGATTTTCTGGCCATCGACCGAAACAAGATCCACGCCCTTACCGGCCCCATCCGCATCGACGGAGCCGAACCGGGCGACGTGCTCGAGGTCCAAGTACTGCAAGTGGAACATCTAGGATGGGGTTGGACCAGTGTGATCCCCGGTCTCGGCTTTTTGAAAGACCGTTTCCGTGAACCTTATCTTTTTCACTGGACCCTCGACCCCGAGATCAGCCGCTCGCTAGGGTCGGCTATCGTCCCGCTGCGGCCGTTCTGCGGGGTGATGGGCGTCGCCCCAGCAGAAGACGGCGAATTCCGAACCCGCCCCCCAGGCCCCTTCGGCGGCAACATGGACGTCCGCGAGCTCTGCACCGGAGCCACCCTCTACCTGCCGGTGCTAAACCCCGGCGCCTTGTTCTCCGCTGGAGACGCGCACGCCGCCCAGGGTGATGGCGAAGTCTGCATTAACGGCATCGAGTGCCCAGCGGAAGTCTCTCTGCGCTTTCATGTGCACCGCCATCAATCGCTCTCCGGCCCCTTGATCGAATCAGCAGAATCACGTTCTCCGGACGCGCCCGCTGATGCTTGGATCGTAGTCGAGTCGGACACCGATGCAATGCAGGCAGCCCGCCGGGCAACAGAGCGCATGATCGATCTCCTGGTCGCCCGATGGTCCTTAACCCCCGTCCACGCGTACTTGTTGTGCAGCGTCACCATGAAGCTGCGCATCAGCCAAGTGGTCAACGAACCCATGATTACGGTAAGCGCGGCCCTGCCCAAATGCGTGTTGCCCACCAGGAAAATGTTTTGACGGACATGCAGATCAACGACCCCGCCACCGTCGCTGAGTTGCGCGAACTGTATCCGCGCTATGAGGAAGCCTTGGTCTCAAACGACGTAGAAACCCTGATGAGCATGTTCTGGTCCTCACCGTACGTGGCGCGCTTTGGCCCCACCGAGACCCTGTATGGCATCAGCGAGATTGAGGCCTTTCGTAAAGGGCGTTCCCCCGCTAACCTGGCGCGCACCCTCAAGCGGCTCGAGATCGTCACCTTCGGTAAGGATTTCGCCAGCATCACCGTGGCCTTCGAGCGCGACGTCGAGGGCAAACTCAGCCGCGGGCGGCAGAGTCAGACATGGGCCCGCCTTTCCGAAGGATGGCGCATTGTCTTCGCCCACGTGTCTCTTTTGCCGTGAGAGGGTTGTCTTGAAACGCTGCATCTTTTCTGGTGCAGATAATATGCCAGATTCTAAGCGCAATTTTGCTTGGCTCAATAAGCATATTTGTTCTATCCTCACATCACACCGCTACCGCAGCTCCCCGGTTGATGTTTGGGCTGTCACCTCGTCGTGACCTTTTCTGGTTGCACCGACCCTGTAGTCGCATAACGAAAAAATAGAGTCCGGTCACAGCTTCTCTCTCACGCGAGGCATATCCAAGATGTATCTATTTTCCAGAAGATTTCTTTCGTCGTTAGCCGTGCTGTTTTCAGTCGCCCTGTTACAGCCACAGGCAATGCTTGCACAACAAACCCTCGGTGGCATCACCGGGACCGTGGTCGACCCTTCCGGGAGCGCCGTTCCCGACACCGAGGTCAAGGTCACGTCGGAAGAAACCAAGCTGGAGCGCAGCACGCGCAGCAACGCGCAGGGTGTCTACAACCTGAACGACCTGCCCTTGGGCAAATACACTGTCAGTTTTACCAAGGACGGTTTCTCATCCGAGCGCTATCCCGGCATCCTGATCCAGGCGGATCGTACTGTCTCGCTGCAGGCGCAGCTGAAGGTGGGCACCGTAGCGGACACGGTGGAAGTCGATGTGAACCCGCTGCTCAATGCCGTCGACACGACCAATGGGTATGTGCTCGATAGAGCGCAGATCGAATCGATTCCGCTGCCCACAGGCAGCTTCACTGGGCTGGCTATTCTCTCGCCCGGTGTCAATGCCGAACTACCCGGGGGCACCGGCGTGAATTCCGGTTTGGGCAACGCTCCCATCTGGGCCAACGGTGAACGCGACACCAGCAACAGCTTCCTGCTCAACGGCGTCGACGGCAGCAACCTCTTTAACGGCAAAAGCACCAGCCAGGTGGCGTCGGCCCGGGTGGGACCCAGCACCGGCGTCGGCAACACCGGTGGTGGCGGCGTTATCCAGTCCAGCGCCTCAGTCTATCTCTCCATCGGCAATGCCCTTCCCTCTCCCGCCCCGGAAACAATCCAGGAAGCCCGCGTCAACGCATCGATGTATGACGCGCAACAAGGCGCAACCAGCGGCGCCCACATCGACCTCAGCACCACCTCCGGTACGAATGACTACCACGGATCCCTTTACCTGCATCGCGCCACTGACTGGCTGAATGCCGCACCCTTCTTCTTTAACCAGGACCAGGCCGTGCCGGCGAATGATAAGGTACCCCAACTGCATCGCTACACTCTCGGCGGAGTCGTCGGTGGCCCCATCATCAAAGACAAGCTCTTCGGCTTCCTCGCCTACCAACACCTGCACGTCAGCGATGCTGAGATCGGCGACTCTTTCCTGGATGTTCCCGTGGGATTGAGCGATGACCGCAGCCCGCAGGCATTGGCCTCGATCGCCGGTGCTTCCGGCTTCAATGCGCCCACCGGTGCCATCGATCCCATCGCGCTCGCCTTGTTTAACTCACCATCGGTGAAGGGTGAACCCGGCAAGTGGCTCATCCCTAACGCGCAGAATGTCACCCTCGACCCGTCGCATACGTTTAACGCCTTCATTCCCGGGACGGCCACCTTCATTGGCGACCAGGCGGTCGCCAACCTCGACTACAACGCCACCAGCAAAGACACCCTGGCGTTGAAGTACTACTACCAGCACGATCCCACGGGCGCTCCGTATGCTTACTCCAACGTGCCCGGCTTCAAACAAAGGCTGGATGCCGGCTCACAGGTCTTTTCCATCAACAACACCTACCTCATCGGCTCCAACCTCAGTACCCAGGAAACGCTGGGCTTCCTGCGGGAGAAGCTTTATAACACCAACGATCAGGCCTTCGGGCCTTCGAGCATCCCGGGTGGCGCATATGGGAACCCGTCCATCGACACTTTTGGCTCGAATTATTTCCCTGGCATTTCGGTCATCCACGTCCTGGGCGACAGTAAGGTACCCGGCATTGGCGACACGCTGAACATCGGTCCGGGCGCCGGCGGTCAGGGTTCCTTGACTGGTGTCTTTCAGAATCGCCTTCAGCCCTCAGGAAACGCCATCTGGGTAAAGGGAAAACACAGCATCGGGTTCGGTGGCAGCTATAGCTTCACCCAGCTCAACATCCGCGATCGCCGCCCTGGCACCGGTACCATTGCCAGCAACGATTTCGGCCAGTTCCTGAATGGACTCGTGACCCCGAACGACGACTACAACGTCACGACGTTCCTGCAAGGCAACGCGAACCGCTACTACCGGGCCAATCAGCTTGGACTCTTCTTGCAGGATAAGTTCCAAATCAAGCCCAACCTGACCATCACCGGCGGCCTGAGGTACGACTGGGATGGTGGGCTGACGGAGAAGAACGGGAACATTTACAACTTCGATCCCTCCCTTTACTCATACATCTCACCCACCGGTCCTCTGCCCGTAGGGGAGAGCGCAGGCACCCTGGGGCCGGATCAGAGCGGATTCATCATTGCCGGCAACAACAAGAATGGAACTGCCGGCATCAGCAAAACCACCCTTACTGGCCGCCAGTGGGGTTTTGCTCCCCGTCTTGGTGCTGCGTGGAGCCCCACCCGGTTCAACAACAAGGTCGTGGTCCGCACCGGCATGGGCATGTACTACGACCGCGGCGAACTCTTCAGCTACTTCTCACCTGGCTACGCCATCGGCCTGGTCACGGGCGGACCGTTCGGCGTGGTCCAGCAGGTTCCCTTCGTCACGGCCCAGACGTGCCCCACCGCAACCTACCAGGATGGCTACATCCCCACTTGCGCTGGTGGCACCGCCGGCTCGCTGGAGTTCCCTTACACCAACGTGCAGAGTGCAGCCCCGACCAACCCCAAGGCATCTGACTTCGCTGCCTATCTACCCAATGCGACGGCCATCACGAATGGAGCCCAACCTATCTCTCTTGGTGTCTACGATCGCAAGAACAAGCTGCCCTACTCGATCAACTACACCCTCGACGTGCAGTGGCAGCCCCGCAACGATCTCGCCTTTGACTTCGGTTATGTCGGCAACCTAGGCCGTCACCAGGTGGTCCCGGTTCCCTTCAACCAGCCCAACATTGCGTCCCCGTCAGCGGCCGTTCACTCGCAAAATTATTCTTATGGGTACACGCCGACCAATCCCGATGGCAGTTTTATTACCCTGGGAGATGGCAGCACGGCGCTGCTGAACTTTGAAGGTGGCAATATCGACCTCCGCGTGCCTTACGTCGGTTATGCGGCTGAGTCGATTACCTACAAGGCGGCCGGCGTCGGTGCTTACAACGCCCTGCAGGTTCACGTGGAAAAGCGCATGAGCCACGGCCTACAGGTGGGTGCCTCCTATACCTATTCGCATGCCCTGGACGAGCAGAGCGCGATCGGTCTTTTCTACAACGGGAACAACCCGCTTGATCTCCGTGACGGTTACGCTTCCTCCGACTTCGACCGCACCCATGTCTTCAATTTCACTTACGTCTACAAGCTGCCGGACTTCTACGGCAAATCCACGCTGGCTGGCCGTTTCACCGACGGGTGGTCGCTGGTGGGCCTGACCGTTCTCCAGAGCGGACAACCCTACAGTGTCGTCGACTTTAGCGGTGCCGTTGGTAGCCTCTACTACAGTGTCTACGATGGCATCACCAATCCCATCGTGCCGCTCAACTACTCCGCTTGTTCGCCCAAGAAGGCGGAGACTGGGCACTCCGGCGCCTTTGGCGTGAATTATCTTCCCGCCCTCAACCCGCAGTGCTTTACCGTTCCTCTGGTCACGCCGGGCAGCCCTCTGTCGGCCGCAGTACCCGCAGGCGATACGGTTGAGAGCGGCTTTACCACCGGACAGCGCAACATCTTCCGCCAGGGTTCGCAAAAGCGCGCGGATATCTCGTTGGTGAAAATGACCAACCTGACCGAACGCTTCAACCTCAAGTATACGTTTGACGTTTACAACCTCACTAACACCACGAGCTTCGACATTCCAGGCAATGAGGTCTTTCAGAATCAGTACTTCGACCAGTTCCCGTCGGCGGGACAAACCGCTCTCGCCACCGGTTGCGATTCCGAAGGAAACCAGACCAACGAAAGCTTCTATAACTGTCCCGCCGGCCTTGGCTATGTAACCCATACCATTGGCTCCCCACGGCAGATACAGATGTCGCTGCAACTTACGTTCTAGAACGACGGCAACATACCAATAAGGAGCCGGATGGCGCAGTCAGCCATCTGGCTTTTTGTTGCTCAAGGTTGGACGATGACTACCCTTGCTGATGGTTATCGTTATGCCCGGCCATCGACCCTTGAGGAGGCGCTCGCCCTGATGGGGGAGGCCGGAGCGATGGTCCTGGCGGGCGGTCAAACGCTGATCCCCCGTCTGGTGGCGGGCATAGCTTCGCCTACGGTTCTGGTCGACCTGGGCGGGTTGGGCAATCTAAAGCGGATCGAGATGGATGGGTCTGAACTTACCATCGGGGCTATGGTGAGCCTTGCAGACGTCATCCAATCGCCGGCGCTACGAAGGCACTGTCCTTTGTTACCGCAAGCTGCGGAAAAAACTGCCACGCCTTCCATCCGTAACCGTGGAACCCTGATCGGCAATTTAGCCTGGGCCGATCCAGCCAGCCAGTTGCCGGTCGTCGCGCTCGCTATCGACGCTGCCTTTCGCATTGCCCGTTCAGGCGCCTACCGAGTGCTTCCGGCGCAAGCTTTTTTCTCTGCCCCCAATCGCACCGCAGTTGCCGACGACGAGATGGTTACGCACCTACATTTCAAGACCTTTCCGGACCGGACGGGTTCCGGTATTTCGGACGTGGCGCTGAGACAAAACTCCCGTGCACTGGCGAATGCGGCTGCGGTAATAACCGTTAATACCGCAGGCCGCCTTGAGCGCGCCTCATTGGCTGTCGGGGGATGTGGCGATGTGCCCAGGCGCTGTCCGCTCGCTGAATCAGATCTGATTGGCGCGCGGATTGCGGACGCGCCGGACATCGCGGCTGCTGCATTGCGTGCGCATCCCCCGCAAAAAGGCGAAGGAGTGTTGGACGCCGAATACGCCATTGCAGTTCTGCCAGTCTTGTTGCGCAACGCAGTACGCGATGCTTGTTCCGCCGCCCTGACATGAATCGAGAACCAACCGATTGCAAAATCAGTCCCGCAGGGACGGCTGAACTTAGCCCAGGACGCAGTCCTGGGTACATCATGCAACGTGATTGAGTCCCGTAGGGACGGCTGAAAGCTGTCCAGGATTGCACCGCAGCCCATTTTCAGCCGTCCCTGCGGGACTGGGTCGTCCTCTCGAATCCATCCCAGGACTAACGTCCTGAGATAAGCTCAACCGTCCCTGCGGGACTGAGTTTGGAAATGGAGTTCTCGCGCAGACTCTTTAGCCAGATGGGAAGGAGGCTCCTAACGGAGCGTTTTTCCGCAGCCTGCTTTAGGCCGTAACCTTCGTCCAGAAAAAATGAAATAAAACCAAGGAGCCACAGCATGCAATCTTCGTCACATGATCTGAACCTGACGGTGAACGGACAGACGATTTCCGCAAAGGTGCCGCCCGCCCTACGCCTGGCAGACTTCCTGCGCGACGACCTCGGTCTGACGGGCACACACCTCGGCTGCGGCGAAGGACCTTGCGGAAGCTGTACGGTCCTGCTCGACAGTGAACCGGTGCGTTCGTGCCTGATGCTTGCCGTCCAGGCCCAGGGCTGTTCCATCGAAACCATCGAGAGTGTCGGCAGCGATACGGAGTTGCATCCCGTGCAAGCCGCGCTTCACCAGCACCACGCGCTGCAGTGCGGGTTTTGTACGCCAGGCCTGGTGATGTCCGCCGTCAGCCTGTTCCGGACCAATCCTCATCCCAGCCGCAACGAGATTGCGACCATGCTGCAAGGACATCTGTGCCGCTGTACCGGATACCTCAACATCATCGAGGCTATGGAGACGCTCGCGGGAATCAACCGACCATCAGCCAAAGCGGAGCACTAGAAGATGGCGATTACCAAGCTCGTTGGATCTTCGGTACGCCGGCGCGAAGATCCCCGGCTCTTGCGCGGAGCGGGACGATTCGTGGCAGATATCGCGCTGCCCGATATGCTGCACATGGCCATCGTGCGCTCTTCCCGGCCTCACGCCATCATCCGAGAAATAGATCGCTCAACGGCCGAGTCTCGAGAAGGCGTCCTCCTGGTCCTGGATGGCGCAGAGATTGCTGCCACCGTTCATCCTCTGCCCTCCATCGACCTGTTTCCCGACTCCAAACCAGCACTGATGCGAGCGCTCGCCGTGGATCGGGTTCGTTATGCCGGAGAGCCAATTGCCATCGTCGTGGCGACCAATGCGGAGATGGCTCAATCTGCGGCCAAGACCATCCAGGTGGAGTATGAGGATCTGCCCGTGCTCCTGGATCCGGAAGAGGCAGCCCAGGATGCAACCCTGCTTTACCCGGAACATGGAACCAATGTCGCAAATGTTTGTCGTCAGGAAGTTGGGGATGTCGATCTGGCGTTTGCGCAAGCACAACATACGATCCAGGCAGAATTTCGTATTCACCGCGCCGCGCCTGCACCCATGGAAACTCGCGGCGTTGTCGCCGACCCTGATCCCGGCGGCACCAGGTTCACCCTGTACACCTCCACCCAGTTCCCCCATCTCGTGCGCGCGTTTCTCTCTGGCGTGCTGGGTATGCCTCCCACCGATATCAGGGTCGTAGCCCCGGATGTCGGAGGAGGCTTCGGCGCGAAATGCGAGTTCTACCCTGAGGAGGTTCTCGCCGTCGTCGCCTGCTTGCGCCTGGGCAAGCCCGTGCGTTGGATCGAAACCCGTGGCGAAAGTTTTGTCGCGACCACCCAGGCACGGGAGCAGATCCACCGCGTCCGCGCGGCCTACGATGGTAGCGGCATCATCTCCGCGCTGGAGTTGAACAGCATCACCAACAACGGAGCCGCGATGGCAACGTTGTCCACCACCCCCGCTTCCATTTCTTCCGCCATGTTCCGCGGACCCTATCGCATCCCCAATTACCGGGCCAAATCTCTATCCGTGCTGACCAACAAAACGCCGTTAGCTGTTTATCGCGGGGCAGGTCACCCGCAAGCCGTGCTCTGCATGGAGCAGATCATGGATCGCATCGCCCGCGACCTCGATATCGACCGCATCGAGCTTCGGCAACGAAATATGCTCGGTCCTGCTGAACTACCTTCCGACCGCGGTACAGAAATCGTGCTCGCCGGAAAAGTCGTTTACGATAGCGGCGACTATCCTGAAGCGCTCAACCGGGCCGGCGCCCTGTTCGCCTTTAAGGAATGCCAGGCGAAGCAATCCGCGGCACGCGCCGAGGGCCGTCTCGTCGGACTGGGGGTCGCGTGCCTGGTCGAAGAAACCGCGATCGGGCCCTACGAGTCCGGCTACGTGAGGGTCGAGCCTTCCGGCTGTGTGACGGTGTTGACGGGTGCATCTCCGCACGGCCAGGGGACGGCGACAGCCATCGCCCAACTGGTCGCTGATGAGTTGGAGATCTCACTTGACTGCATTTGCGTGAAGCATGGCGACACCAGCGTCATCCCCGACGGCCTGGGAACATTTGCCAGTCGCGGTGGTGCAGTGGGGGGTGCTGCCGCGCGATTGGCAGGGCGGCGGGTGAAAGAAAAGGCGCTCACCATCGCGGCCGAAATGCTTGGGACCCAGGAAGACGATCTCGAATGGTGCGAGGGGGGCGCGCGGATTCGCAATAAGAAGGCGCTGCTATCGCTCGCCGCCATTGCACGGCGAGTGGCGGAGAACCCGCTCTCGCCCGGCCTCACGTCGGTCATTGAAGAGACCGTGAATCACCAGGTCCCAGGAATTGCGTTCGCCAACGGCGTGCACATGGCCGAAGTCGAAATAAATCCGGAGACAGGAGAGCTGCGCGTTACGCACTATGCCGCTTTTCATGATTGCGGCACGGTCATCAACCCCATGATCGTTGAGGGTCAGGTTCACGGGGGTGTTGCTCAGGGCCTGGGGGGCATGCTCTTTGAAGAAATTTGTTATGACGACGCCGGGTATCCCCTCACCACCGGCTTTCTCAACTACCTTTTGCCGACCGCCGCAGACATGCCACACATCCTTAGCGGAAGCATGGCCAGCCCTTCTCCGCTGAATCCCTTTGGGATGAAAGGCGCGGGAGAAGGCGGCACGGTCGGGGCGGTCGGCTCCCTTGCGAGCGCCATTGCCGACGCCCTCGCGCCGCTCGGCATTCGATTGGCCGGTGATGGACCTTTTACGCCGCCCACTCTCCTCCGGTTGATTCAATCCGCGTCCAGGGAAAATGACGGGCCTGTGAAATTTGATAGGTACTAAGGTTATCTCCATCCGACAGTACCCAACGGTACTCAAGGGTAGTAGTAAGTTTCGGCAGAATCAGTATGCTCGAAGACAAGCGGCTATTCGCAATGCCAACCCTCGGCTTTCAATGCGATGAGCTGGAACGCGGAATTCGCCGTTCAGTTTCTTTTCGCAGGACAGCCCAATCCCTAGGTTCCTCCTGCTTTTGGCGACAAGCCATGTTCTGAAGTAGTTCCTGCCTTGTTTTCCCAGCTGTTCTGGGTAGCTCAGATGCGCCGGGGCTGGCCTGCGCCCAAGTCCCTTGACTCGGGCATCTGTCTCTTCATCACTGCACCAGGGCGATGCAGAATACCAAGCTCACCGATACGAGAAGGAGGTGGCGATGTCTCTGACCTTCACCGACGTGTTCGCGATTCAAGCCGCGATTGACGCGTATGAGATGAAATTTCCCGAGAGGCCGTCGCCTTCACCCGAGGAGGCCTTGGCGTGGCAGGCTGGCAGCCGCGGACGTAAGCCACTATCCGGGTTGGTCCTCCACGACTCTATGCAGGAAATTCGCCTGCTTGGAAAACGCGCCGGCGCAGTGGCTGTGAAGATGCAGTTTCGCGTCGTACGGTCCGGCAAGACCGGACTGCTCGACTTCTACTACCGTATCTTCACCGGAGCCGCCCCGCTCAACGCTCCGACCCACATGGCCTTTCTCTGGTCACCGCCACCAGCCAACATCAAGGTGACGCTCGCCGACGTTCGCTCGGAAGGAGTCACCACGACCGCACCCGACGACTTCGTCTACGGCCCGGCCTCGAACACATACAGCTTTACCTTCAGCAAAGGAGTTCCGGCAAACGCAAGCACCGGGCTCTTCTTCGTATCCACCAACGCGCGTACCTTCGCTGCCCGAGGGGGAGAACTTGGAGGCGCTTACCTGCCCGGAACGACCACCGTCTTGAAGGTTCCGGGCCCGATAGGCTGAACCTCACGCCGCCCGGTGAGGGGCCAGGCTCGGGAAAGAAGAAAACGCTGAGAGCCCCGAAGACCCGCTCGATCAGCATTCCGGGGGAACACCACGGCGTAATCGAGAATAGGCGAAGGCAACTGCTGCCCTGAACACGCTACGGAAAGAGCTTCTCTGGACGAAAGGGCACGGCTTCAGCCGTGTCCCCATGAGCCTGCGCGGCTCACCCAAGGTGATGAAAACCATCGGATTCGCCCATGATGGTTCTAAAAGGTTTAGATGTTGTTTTCGACTGTGCCATAAGCGCCGGGGCACGTGGGGGCTTTAGTATGTGCGTGATGAGTCCCGCAGGGACGGCTGACCTTAGCCCAGGACGTAGTCCTGGGTAGAGATTCGAGAGACGAAAAGTCCCGTAGAGCCTGCCCTGAGCTTGTCGAACGGGGACGACCGGACGTTTCCCCCAGGCATCCTAGGCACTTTGCATCTCAAAATATTCCGCGATTGAGAATTCCCGATTCGCTCTCCGCATCCAGGATCATGTCTCGATAACTTTTCAGTCGTCCCTGCGGGACTTTTCCATCGCGCATGCCAACCCAGGACTGCGTCCTGGGCTAAGTTCAGCCGTCCCTACGGGACTCGATATCGAGATGGTAGTTCTCACGCAGGGGCTAAACAGCCCCTGAGGTACGTCTCTTTGCGCTTCCGGCCACCGAAAGCGCAGTAGAA
Organism: uncultured Acidobacteriaceae bacterium; assembly: GCA_963830325.1. Taxonomy (GTDB): domain Bacteria; phylum Acidobacteriota; class Terriglobia; order Terriglobales; family Acidobacteriaceae; genus PALSA-350. The sequence goes on along the minus strand of CAWHMV010000010.1, from coordinate 583,030 downwards.
AGGTAAGATCCTTAGGGCGAAAGTATGAGTATTACGACCCGTTCGACAGAAATGCAGGCCCTCGTTGTAGAGCGTGCGAACGGTCCATTCGTCATGACCCGGATGCCGAGCCCTACTCTCGGTGCTCATCAAGTCCTGGTTCGTGTGCTTGCCAGTGGAGTGAATCCGCTCGACACGAAGATTCGCACGGGAAACGCCGCCCACGCACGCGTGGCGTTCCCCGCTGTTCTTGGACTGGATCTCGCAGGAGTGGTCGAGGGGGTCGGATACGATGTAACCGAGTTTCGCGAGGGCGACGAGGTCTACGCCATGGGCGGCGGCGTTGGAGGTTTGCAGGGTTCATTGGCTACGCATATCGCGGTGGACGTGGACCTGCTGGCGCCGAAGCCCAAAAATCTTTCCATGCGCGAAGCCGCAGCGATGCCACTCGCCGTTATCACCGCATGGGAAGGCCTGGTCGATCGCGCTCATGTTCACGAAGGAAATAAAGTTTTGGTGCACGCGGGCGCAGGCGGAGTTGGACACGTCGCCGTTCAGATCGCCCTCGCCCTTGGAGCCAAGGTATTTGCAACCGTTTCTAAGGGCAAAATGACGATCGTCGAAAGCTACGGAGCCACCGCGATCAACTATCAAGAGCAGCAAGTCGAAAGCTACGTGGACGAACACACGGGTTCAGAAGGTTTCGACATCGTGTATGACACGGTGGGCGGAACCACACTTGACGATTCCTTCATCGCAGTGAAGGTCTATACCGGGCATGTGGTCAGTTGCCTGGGCTGGGGAACACACAAGCTTGCCCCGCTCTCGTTCCGCGGCGCGACGTACTCGGGTGTGTTCACCTTGCTTCCCCTGTTGTCGGGTAACAACAGGCGTCACCATGGAGACATTCTTCGCCAGGCAACTGCTCTCGCCGAAGCAGGCAAACTGAAGCCACTTCTCAGCGCCGAGCGCTTCAGGCTGGAGACCGCATTGGAGGCTCACCGTGCGGTCGAATCGGGCAAGGCGCCGGGAAAGATAGTGGTCGAGATCGAATAGGCTTTCTCCGCAACTATGAGCGGTCCAAAGCAGCTACGGTTCTTACCCGAAAAGATGGATTGACCGACGGGCCTGTGTCCGGATTTCACACCTCGGGTGCCCGAAAGCGGACACCCGCGTTCACTCGGCGCTGGGCACACGCCGCAATTTTTCGGAGAGATTTACCCGCCCAGGGTTGACCCTTCGATCTACCCCGCGCGCCAGTGCTAATCTGCCTGTGCGCGATTTGCCGGAGACCTAATGACCACAAGCTGCTCCTCCGGGGAGATCAACTCACCAGAGCTCCCTGGAAGCATCTCCGGTTCCGAGACGCAGTCCCTGGCACACCCTACGGGTTCGCTTCGCCCGAAGCAGCCGGGTCATAGTATTCGCGCCAGGAGGCAATCTTGCCACCCAGCAGATCGACGATGATGGCGTCGTGCGAGACACCGCGCTTGCCGTCTTTTTTTCGCGTGATCGCCCAATCCCACTCAATGGCTAACTTTTTGCCGTCAGGAGAGGCAAAGACATTTTTTATGGTGACATGCAGATCGCTGAAGTCTTTGAAGTAGTCCTTCATCGACGCCGGCATTTGGGGCGCAGGTGTGTTCCCCTCCGGAGAGATCAATGCGGCTGTGGGCAGCCAGTCGGACGCGGCCAAAGTAAAGTCCTGCTTCTCCCAGGCTCGCGCTTGACGCTCTACCAGTTGACGGGCTGCGGTTTGCTGGGCCAGCCCGAGAGCGGACGTAAGCAGCAGGGCGGCTAACAAGAAGTACCTCGTTCGCTTCATTTATTCCCCTCTGGTTAGCGTGTGATCGTGACCGGCAGGTGCTCCGGGGCGGCAGCGGCAAACTTCTTTTGTAATTCCTCGGCATGGTGGAAGTGTTCGCCTTCCACGTGGCGCGCGGGCAGGTGGAATACCAGCGGTGACTCGGCAAAGGGGTAAGGGGTGAGGCGAAAGTGACGCTCGCCGATCCGCTCGACCGTGATTCGACTTTCTCCGCCTTCGCACAGGGGCAGCGCGTGCAGCAGATCTCCCGGTCGCTGGTAGTCGACGCAGCTGAGCAGAGAGAGGTTGTCGCAGGCTTGCAGCAGGCGAAAGTGATTCTCGATACGGGGCGGCGCGATTTCTTCCGGCACCAGTCGCTTGTCCGCGGCCATGCGTGCTCGCAGGTCTCGCTGGAATTCCAATTGCCTGGCTAGAAAGGCGTCGAGCAGGGGGAGCTGTTCCGGTTGGATAGTGGTGCGATCCGCGCGGGCTGTCAGCAGGTTGTAGGTGTGCATGGAGACCAGCAGCGCGGCATAGGGATCCTGCTCGGCCACCATGCGGACCGCGCGATCGCGTACGGCGAGATAGTCGGCCAGGTCGATCTCTTCAAAGGCCGAGTACTTGCCTACCAGCTCGACGGAAAAGGCACTGGGTTTTCCCTGGCGTGTGATTTGCGGCTGTTGATCGCGGGCGGCCCAGCCGTCGTCGTGGGCGTGAACGCCTCGCAACACCCGCTCACGTGGCTCGGGAGCAAGGAACCGTTCGTTGCCCCACTTTTCGGCGAAGGCGCCCGCCAGATGCGCGTGGTCCACGTGGGTGACCAACCACCAGCCGGTTTCCGATTGCAAACGAAGCATCGTGTCTCCTCGTAAACTAACCCTCGGCAGCTGAATAGGCTGCGTCTGAAGGGGACGGCCTTTAGCCCGTCCGTAATCACTTTGGAATAAAAATCCGCATCCCTACCGCGACAAAACTATCAAAATCCGCATCAATACCCTGTGTCCATAAATACCATCGTGATGCCACAGAATTCCCCGTCCGCGTGCACAGTTCATCCAAGGACCCGGACTTACCGCGCTTACCGCGCACTAATTTGCGCACAGCACCTCGCGTGATCCGGGAGGTCGAACCCTACTTACCGCGCTCACCGCACGTCAATTTCCTATTCATCCGTCATGGTGCGCGCCGATTCATGCCAATTGTGCAGGAAATACCACTCCAGAAACATGACCAGGAAAAAGAACGCAAAACCCAGCACAGTCGCGGCCAGCACCAGGGCGAAGAGGTAATCCGTTTGCAGCTGGGCGCTGGCGTACAGGATAGAGTAGCCCAGGCCACCCTCACCTACCCTGCTGGACCCGGCAAAAAGCTCGCCCGTGATTGCGCCGATAACCGAAATACCGGCCGCAATGCGGATGCCGACAAAGAGCGAAGGCACGGCATGGGGAAGACGGAGCCGGGTGAGGATCTGTAACCCCGACGCATTGTGCATAAGGAAAAGATGGATGAGATTCGGCTCCACGCTGATCAACCCTTGGGTAGTGTTGGCAATAATCGGCGCCAGGCAAATGATGAAGGCCACCAAGGTCACCGACAGGGTGCCCGGCCCTACCCACATGAGGATGAGCGGAGCCACGGCTACGATCGGCACCGTCTGCAGCAGGATCGTGTAGGGATAGAGCATGCGCCGTATCCAGCGGGATTGGGCGAAGATCAAGGCGATCAGCATCCCCACCACGATGCTGGCGGCCAGGCCGCCGGCGGCCTCCTCAGACGTGATCGCCAGCGAGGTCATCAGCGAGGGAAAACGGGCGACCACTGCCCTGCCGACGGCCAGCGGCGGGGGCAGCATATACGGAGGCAGATGCAGAATCAGATCGAGCGCCTGCCACAGCAGCAGGAGACTGGCGAAGACAGCCGCCGCGTTGAGCAGGGTGACGACGTACTTCTTCATGCAGCATGCACTCCGCGCAGAGCTCGTGAGACTTCGGTCACCAGAGATTCAAACTGCGGACTCTCCCGCGTCTCGCCGGTCCGGGGAAATGGAAGATCAATCGGTATCTCTTGCGCGATGCGGCCGGGCGATGGCGCCAGCACAATCACGCGGGTGGAGAGAAAGACGGCTTCGGCCACCGAGTGGGTTACGAATATAGCAGTCCAATTCTGTTCCGCTCGCAGGCGAAGTAATTCCTCGTTGAGACGATCGCGGGTCATCTCGTCGAGTGCGCCGAAGGGCTCGTCCATCAACAACAGGCGGGGCCTGGTGGCGAGGGCGCGGGCGACCGAGACGCGCATCTTCATGCCGCCGGAGAGCTGCCGCGGATAGGATCGCGCTACGTGGGTGAGCCCGACCAACTCAAGCAACGACTGCACTTTTTGTTTTCTGATCTCGCGGCTGACATGTTCCAGCTCCAGCCCCAGGCCTACATTGCTGGTGACGGTCCGCCAGGGTAACAGGGTTGCGTCCTGAAAGATGTAGGAGATGGTTTCTCTCGCGTTAAGCGGGGTCATGCCGTCGACCAGGATGGAGCCCGAGGTCGCGCCGGTAAGGCCGGAGATCAGCTTGAGCAAAGTGGACTTGCCGCATCCGGAAGGGCCGATGAGGCTAACAAATTCCCCTTTGGCGATGCTGAGGTCGATGTTCTGCAGCACAGGAGGATTGCTCCCGTAAGTCTTGGTGACGCCGGTGAGGGTCGCCTGGGGGACCTGCAAGTCAGCGCTCATGAGGTTGCCGCCAATGGTAGTTCCAGCCGGGAAGGATGGTCCGCGTCGTGCACCACCATTTGCGTCGACCGCTGCCAGTTCCACGAATCCGCTAGCCAGGGCTGCACCGGAGTGGATGGATTGCGGTCATACAGCGGGAAGGCGCTGCTGGCCACTTCCAGACGAATCGCCTCGCCGGCGGCGAAGACACAGGAAGTTGGCTCCAGCTCGATTTGCCAGCAGTGGATCGCGTCCGCGGTGTAACTGGAGTCGCGAAAGAGGTACGAGGAACGCGCAATGCCGATGCATACAAAATCAGCTTGGCCATTAGAACGCAGTCTCACCAGTTTGCCGGTGAAGTCGGCGTAGCCCGCCGAGGTAGCCGCGTAGAGGATGAGGCGCGCGGATCCCAGGATATGCATGGGGTTTTCCAGGGGAGGCGTGGTGTACACCAGGAGGTTGTTGCCCAACTCCAATTGCGCCTGGTTGAACGGGCCGCTGAGCGCGGGCGAGCCGCCCGGAGCGAGCACCGGAGTCTCCGGATCGTAAATGAAAACGTCCCGTGGCTCGTCCGTGTTGGGAACCATGGTCGACAGCTCACCGTCTCCTTTGCGCGAGTCGGCATGTCCTTTGCTATGCAGATACAGAGAGTAGCTCCGTTCCGGAAATAAGTCCGCATCGTACCAGCGATTCGCGCCCAGCGCGAAGTGACGGATCCGCGGCTCCCGAGCAAACTCGCCAGTGTCTTTAAGCCAGTGGTTGAACCACCGCAACAACAATGAGTCTGTATCGAGCAACGCCTCGGGGCCAAGGTTCTGCTCACCGACGAGTTCTCCCCAGGGGATATGGATCCATGGACCGGCGACGAGATATTGGTGTTCGGCATGCGCCGCCATGGAGAGAAAGCCAGCTACGCTGCCGGATAGGTAAGTATCGAACCACCCCGAGAGATGAAGTGCGGGGATCGTAATCCGCACCAGCGATTCGCTAACGTCCATCGCTGACCAGTATGATCCCGGCGTATTGTGCTCGAACCAGTCGCGCACATAGGAAGGCAGTCCCTCATGTTGGAGCTGCGGATGCAATCCGTAAGGAGTGACGAGCGGTTGGCTGCGTAGGTCGGTCCACGCTTTCTCCAGGCTATCGCTCGCGGCTTGGAGTTTGCGGCGGCGCGCATCCGCTTTCAACATCTGCAGACCCCAACCCAAGCTCGACGCAAGCCTTAACGCACCCTGGCGATAGAACCAGCCGCGATAAAGATCGCACGCGGTTTGCGCGGGCGCGATGCACACCAGGCCCTCGGGCTGTTCAGCCGCCGCCAGCAACTGGGTCAAACCCTGGTAGGAAAACCCATACATGCCTATGCTGCCGTTCGATTCGCTGCGAGTGCGGAGCCAGCGGATGGTCTCCGCTCCGTCGCGGCCTTCGCTGCGAAAGGGATAGAAGTCTCCTTCGGAATCGCCGCGGCCGCGCACATCCTGGATGACAACGTTGTAGCCGCGAGCGGCAAACCACACCGGGTGCGCGTACACCACGGTCGAGGCAATATCCCTGCCGTAGGGCTGGCGCATCAACAAGGTCGGGTGCGGGCCGGGCTCGGGCGGGTAGTAGTGATCGGAGATCAGCCCCACCCCGTCAGACATGGTGCAGCGCACGTCGCGTTCGAGACAAATACCGGAGCCGCAGTCGATCATTGTGGTCATGAGGGCTGACTCATCCGTTTTGTTCTGTCCTCTCGCGAAACCTCAGATCTCTCCACTACGCTGCGCTCCGGTCGAGATGACAATTCTGTTTGAAGTTAGAATTCCATGTTTCCAGGATGTGGCCGCGGAACTGCAGATCCCTCGGCTTCGCTCGGGATGACAAAGGAGAGGGCGACCTGACTATGGAAGGTGGCTTCCCGGACCGAAGATGATGAAAAACTCCTTGAGTCCCGCCACCGCTTTCCATGGCACCACAACCCTCCCCTTTGTCATCCCGAGCGAAGCCGAGGGATCTGCAGTTCTACGGACCCTTCCTGGAAATGTTTTCCGACACGGCGTAGCGGAGAGATCTGCGGTTTCTTTTTCCTGTTCTCACGTAGTCCCATCAGGGCTTATGCCAGTTCTCGTACGCCGCCATGGCGGTCAGGGCAGCCGCGACCTTCTTTGCTGCTTCTTCAATCCAAAGCTTGCCCTTCTCGGCGGTGGCTGGGTTGGGATCACCCATGACTCCGCTGGGAGCGATGTCCCGTGTGAGCCAGGCGAAATTTGCGGGGGAGTTTTCCGGGCGCAATACCTCGGGCTTGGCTACATCTGCGATGTAGTTCACGGTGTACTCATTGGTGTGCACCAACTCCGGAGTGGCGCTGAGCAGGAACGAGGTTTCAACTTCGCCGGCGTGGAAGCCGTAGGTACGCTCCTGTTCGCCGAGCCCGGGGAAGGATGCGCCTCCGGAGCCGAAAAGGGAGAAGACGCGCAGGCCGAACTCCGCGCGCAGGTCGCGCGCCATCACATCCACCAGCGACGAGTTGCCCCCATGAGTGTTGTAGAGGACGAGCTTCTTAAATCCTGAAGCGGCAATGCTGGCGCCCACATCGCGCACCACGGCCATGAAGGTGGAAGCAGAGACGGAGAGCGTTCCAGGAAATCCGATGTGCTCGTTGCTCTTGCCGTAGCAGATGGCGGGGAGCGCGTAGACGGATACTTCCGGCGGCAAATGCTTGAGCGCAGCGCCGAGGAGGATGCTGTTAATCAGCGTGTCGGTAGCCAGCGGGAGATGCGGGCCGTGCTGCTCAATGGCTGCCGTGGGCAGGATGAGCAGCGTCTTGTCCCGAAAAAGAGCGTCGACCTGCTTCCAGGTGAGATAGGCAAAGTTGCGATTGTCCGGAATCCAGCTCTTCATGCGATGGGCGCTCCGGCGGTGTGCCGTTCGAACGTGACCATCTTGCCCGGATTTAGGAGGCCCTTGGTGTCGTACCGGTGCTTGGCCATCAGTTGCACATTGTCGCTGCGATAGCGGCCTCCGCCTTCCACGTTGTTCACGTGAGGATTAGCGACGCCTACTCCAATCTCGCGACAGTAATCAATCATTTCGTTCAAGCGCTTCTCCGTACTAAATCGCACCACAGGAATGGATCCCGGAAACACCACACCCTGCGCGTTCTTGATGAACTCGATGTGGAAGAGAAACTCGTCGCCGAAGCGCTGCTTAAGCAAGGCAAACTGGCTGCGAGCCTTGACCGCGTCGAAGGCGCATTGCAGGTAGGTGTACTCGGGGTCGTACTTCATGGCCCAGAGCGTGGTGTGGTTCCAGGTGTAGTCGGAAAGCAAGGGCACGGTGCGCAAACCAACGTACGGAGCGGAGAGAGTCACCTCGCCACCGGCTGCGCGAGCGGCCGTCTCGAGCCTGGCCCGCTGCTCTTCCGCGATCATGAAGAAGATGAGCGCTTTACCCTTGGGCGCCAGGGTGCTCACTGGGCTAAAGAAGGAAGGGATGGGCCACTCGAACGGAGTGATCAGCCGCTTGGTCCACTCTTCCGACGTAGCGATCCGCTCGCTGAAGTCGAAGGCCTGGTCGAAGGTGTCGAAGGCGATAGCACATTGCCCCCACTCCACGCTCGGCGCCAATGCCAGCCAGATGCGGGTGATGATGCCATTGGTGCCCCAGGCATGCAGGATGTCGTGCACTTCTTCACCTTCGTGATGGATGAGGCGAGGCGAATCTTCCATCGTGACCACGTCGATGGCACGCACGGTGGCGAAGTCCCGCAGGCCGCCATGTGTGACCGAGCCGACTCCTCCTGAACCACCCGCCAGAAAGCCTCCTACCGAGGCCTTGACCACGGTGGATGGATAGCAGCGAAGTTCCCATCCAACCTTGCGCGCCTCGCCTTCCAAAATCCCCAGCCGCACGCCTGGCTGGCAGACCGCGACGCCATCCGGGCTGATTGACTCAATCTGATCCATACGCGAGAGGTCGAGAACCACTCCGCCGTGCAGGGGTACTGCCTGGCCGTAGTTCCCTGTTCCCGCACCTCTTGGCGTCACTGGAATGTCGTTGGCGTAGCAGCAGCGCAGCACATCCTGAATCTCCTGAACCGTCAGAGGGTGCACGACCACATCCGCGAACTTCCCATCGAGTTGCCGGCGCAACACCGGCGAGTACCAGTAGAAGTCGCGCGAGAGGCGGTTCACTACCTGGGGAGCGGTCGACACCCGCGCAGGATCGGCCACGATCGAGGCCAGAGACACTTCAAGCGGCGTTGGCATGCAGTGTGGGTGCTCCTTCCACTTATTCCTTGCGGGTGCTCCAGGTGGCGAAGGCCTCCTGCATCCGCGGGTGGGTAAACAGGGTGTAGCAGAGCTCACGCAAAACGGGCCCGGTTACGGTGCAGTGCATATCGCTTCGCCGGGCAACCTCGGCAGCCGGAATCTGGATCTGGCGGCAATGCCGGTTCGCGTCCTCGATGGTTGCCCCGTAAACCACGCGGTCGAGTCCCGCCCAGAGGGCGTTGGCCATGCACATGGGACAAGGTTCGCAGGTGGAATAAAGTGTATATCCCTGGAGCGAATAGCTCTTACGCTTTTTCGAGGCCAAGCGAACGGTGCGCAGCTCGGCATGAGCGGAGGGATCGTTTTCCAGAGCCACCGCATTCCGTGCCCGCAGCAGCGTCTGCCCAGTTTGGCTGTCGACGATAAGCGCGCCGAACGGCACCGGCCGGGGAGTCTTGAAGCTAAGCGCCGTGAATTTGACCAGCGCTTTGAGGTGGACTACATCCGCCGCGGAGACTTCAGCGGCAGGGGACGTTTCAACGTTCATGGGGCAGTTTAAATCATTTTCGCCGGGGCTCGCGCGCGTGGTATACACGAACCGATATGTCTGCTTTGGCGGCTTTGAAGAAATCCCTGTCTACGGTGGGTCCGGCCGGGCCGGCCCGCGAAGCGTTTGCCCGCGCCAACAGCAATGCCGGCCACAATGTGTATCTGGCCATGAACCAGGAACGCACCTTGGCAGAAGCCGAGGCGCTGAGCGGCCGGTTTCCACAACCAGAGCAGCGGCCAGCCCTTTTCGGCGTCCCTGTTGCGATTAAAGACTGCTTCGATGTCGCGGGTTTTCCGACGACGTGCGGCTCCCGTTTCTATGCTGGGAAACTTGGCATCGCACAGGGCGATTCAACGGTGGCGGCGCGCCTGCGCCAGGCCGGCGCTGTGATCATGGGCAAGACCCATCTGCATCAACTTGCCTACGGCATCACGGGAGAGAACAAAGAGTATGGCGACTGCCTGCAGCCCCGCGACCCGCTGCAACTCACGGGCGGATCGTCGAGCGGGAGTGCGGCCAGTGTGCAGGAGGGCTCAGCTGTTGCCGCCATCGGCACCGATACCGGTGGCTCTATCCGCGTGCCGGCAGCGCTCTGCGGGTTGGCTGGGTACCGCTCGACTCTCGGACTCGGCGGAGAGCAAGCCTGGGAGGGCGGCTGGCACCTGGCTGCTTCGTTCGACACCCTGGGATGGCTTTTTCGCGATCTGCGCGATGGTCCTGTGCTGGCTGCGGCGTTGCTCGGGGTGAAGCCGGCGGCAGCGCCGAAGGACGTAATCGTTGCCGCGGTCGCAGGGCCTTTTCTGGACGACTGTGAGCCTGCGGTGCGGGAGATGTACGACGGCTGGCAGGACACTCTGCGCAGTAATGGCGTGCAGATCGAGGCCTTCGCTCCCGATTTCTGGGCGGACACGCGGGAAATTTTCGGCGGCATCCAGGCCCATGAGGCGGCCGCGGTCCATCGGGGTAATTTCGAGCATTTTGAAAAGACCATCGCGGATCGGCTCGCGTGGGGTGCCTCCCTCTCCGCCGCGACGATCGAAGATTTGCGCAACCGGCATGTCGCATTTCGCGCCCACATGGATGGTTTGCTCGAGCAGTATGACTTTCTTATGCTGCCGTGCGCTCCGATAAGCGCAATGCCGGCAGGCGTCGACCACTCGGCGTCGCGCTTGAGTATTCTGCGCTACACCACGCCCATCAGCCTGGCGGGTATGCCCGCTGTTGTGCTGGCTGCCCCCGGGGGCGGGGTGCAGTTGGTGGCTGCGCGAGGCAACGATGCCCGTCTGCTGGCGTTCGCAGCCAGCCTGAAAACGGGAGATGCTACGCTGCCATCATGATGCTGCAACTGCGAACCTTCAGCGTTGGTTTCCTGGGCATTTGCCTGCTGCTGGGCGGCTGCCGAAAGCAGCAAGCCCCGAGCGGGCTCACTCCGGTCACGCTGCAAACGGATTGGTATCCGCAGCCGGAGCACGGTGGCTTTTATGATGCGCAGATCCGTGGATACTACAAAGACGAAGGCCTGGACGTAACCATTCTTCCCGGAGGGCCCTACGTCAACAGCGATCAACAGGTCTCAGTAGGCGCTGCACAGTTCGCCATGGGGTCGTCGGATCACGTACTGGAGGCCATCGGCAACGGCGTACCGCTGGTTGCGGTGGCGGCCACCATGCAACGAGACCCGCAGGCCATCATGGTGCACCAGGATTCACCTGTTCACAATTTCAAGGATCTGGATGGCCACGCGGTCGCGGTCCGGCTCGGTGCATCCACCTGGTTTGAGTTTTTAGTTAAGCGATTCCAGCTTAAGAATGTGCAGGAAATTCCGGCGACTTACAGCGTCGCCAACTTTCTCCAGGATGCTGGTTATATTCAGCAGATCTTTGTCACGTCCGAGCCGTTCTTCGCTCGCCAGGCCGGAGTGCCGGTGCGCACCATGCTCATCAATGAAGCGGGGTACAATCCTTACCGCGTCTTCATGACCTCGCGCTCGTTTTTGCAACAGCATCCGGAGATCGTGGCTAAGTTTGTGCGCGCTTCGCTTCGCGGGTGGCGCGATTATCTGGTACATCCGGATGACATTAATGCGGCCATCGCCAAGCTCAATCCCGCGATGAGCGTACCGCAAATGAAGTTCAGCTATGAGGGTTTGAGGGATCAGCACTTCATTGCCGGCGACGCTGCGAACGGGGCTGATTTGGGGCGGTTCGATCCAGCGCGGTGGACCAGCATGTACCAGCAGCTTCTGGATTTGAAGGTGATCCAGAAGCCGTTCGACCCGACGATTGCCTACACCATGCAGTTCATGCCCAAGGGTAACTAAGGGACGTTATGCCGGGTGATTCGTTGAAAGGACGCGGAACCGCAGATCCCTCCACTACGCTACGCTCCGGTCGGGACGACAAGTTTGTTGTCAGGAAATCACAGCGCATTCATGGAGAGAAACACGGTCGGGTCCACAACAGAATTGTCATCCCGCCCGGAGCGTACCCGGATTTCCTGCCACGCAGCGCCGGACATGGCCGCGTGTGCGGCTTTCGTTAAGAAAAGCCGCATGAAGATCGCCAACGCCACCAAACTCAACAGGAAATCCGGGGTAGCGTAGTGGAGGGATCTGCGGTTTTCTGCGGGCGCCTTGGAATCCCCCAACCCGCGATTAGCAACAACAGGATGTATACGACCTGCATGACCAAACGAACGGGCACGCTGGGCATGTGCAGGCCGCCAACCGTCTGACCCGCAGCGTACACGTTTGCGGGGAAGATAGCGATCATGAAGACCGCAAGACAAGCTGAGGCCACGCGGGTGAAAGCGGGCAAGAGCAGACCTAGGGCCCCGGCAAACTCGAGTACTCCTGTGAGCAAAACCAACTGTGGTCGGTCAGGGAAGGAAGGCGGAATGATCGACGCCATCAGCGCGGTGCGGGTGAAGTGAAGCACTCCTGAGGCCAGCAGAGGTAGTACTGCAATCACGCGTAGCGCCCACTGCGGCCAGCCAAACGGGGAAAGGCCTCTCCGCGCCCACAAAAAGAAGGCGGCAACCGTAGCGATCAAAGTTGCCGTGGTGATGAGATAGACCATCCGGCTCCCCGTCTGCGATCATAACCGGCTGGGGGGATTGCGAGCAGGCATGGCTTCTGAAGTTGTGGTGCACCCCAGGCCGTCGCGTGTCCGCCGCATGCGGTTTTTTGCTGTTTCTTTCCTGTTTGTTGCCGGCATCGTCAATTATCTCGACCGCGTTTCCTTCTCCATTGCGAATACCAGCATCCGTGCCGATCTGGGGCTCTCGGGCACGCAGATCGGCGCGCTGCTCTCCGCATTTTCATTAGCGTACGGAGTAGCCCAGCTTCCGATAGGGCTGATGCTCGACCGCCTCGGCTCACGCACGATTCTGGCTGTCGGTATGTTTGTCTGGTCCCTGGCGCAGATGGCCACCGGCTTGGTCAGCAGCTTTGGCGGATTTATGACGACCCGCATCACCCTGGGCGCGGGGGAAGCCCCCATGATGCCGTGTGGCGTGAAAGTGATGAATGACTGGTTTGGGCCCGGTGATCGCGGCCTGCCAACAGGGCTTTTGACAGCCTCGAATACCCTGGGCGTAACCCTGGCCCCTCCCGTACTGACCGTGATTATGCTCGCATATGGCTGGCGGTCGATGTTCGTGAGTGTAGGGATATTCAGCCTGCTGCTTTCGCTCGCCTGGTATCCGCTCTACCGTGACCGCGAGAGTGTGGTCCTGACATCAGCCGAGACCGAGTCTCTCGGCCTGGAAACAGAACAGCCACGGATCGCAATGTCTTTCTACCAATGGCGGCGGCTGTTTCGCTTGCGCACAGTTTGGGGCATGATGCTTGGTTTCGGCGGTGTCAATTACACCACCTGGCTTTACCTTTCGTGGCTGCCCGGCTACCTCCAGGGGGCGCGGCATCTGACGATCGCCAGGACCGGTTGGGTCGCGATCATTCCTTACATGTTCGGCACCGTTGGCTCGGTGGTCAGTGGAGTCGCGTTGAATCGGTTGATCCGCCGCGGTTACACTCCCGTGGTTGCGTGCAAGCTTCTCATCGTTGGGGGCATGTTTTGTTCCGCGCTCAGCACGCTCGGCGTGGCCTATGTAGCCACCGCCACGGAAGCGGTCGCCTGCGTCAGTACGGCAATTTTCTTTATCTATTTTGCCGGCAACGCAGGATGGGGACTGGCCCAGGCCATGGCGCCTACTCACATGATGGCCTCCGTCGGCGCGATCCAAAATTTCGGCAGCTTTGTCTGCGCCTCACTGGCACCGCTGATCACCGGGTGGCTGCTCGATCACACTCATTCCTTCAACATCGCGTTGATGATTTGCGCCCTGGCCACCACCCTGGGCGCTTTGTCTTACTGGTTCATTGTCAAGGACCGCATCGAAAGCACCGTATGAAGATTTTAGTGCTGGTGAGAGGCGAGACTAGAACGACAAGAATAAGTTTCGCGAAATCAGAACCTTACCGGGCCGAGGAGATGCCAGTGAAGAGAGAACCAGGAAAGGTACACACAGGCGATCGCCACTACGGCATACTTCACCCTGGTGATCTGGCGCAATTTGACCCGACCCCAGGTGCGCATGGCAGAGAAGATCACAAACAAACTGAGGCCGAGCGCAAAGACAGTTACGAAATTCATCAGGACGAAGTATTTATCCCACGCTGATGTCGGAGGCATGGCGTCGTCGCCGCCGAGTGCGATCAAACCGGTGCCCAGCGCGGCAAAGAGGATGACCCATACCAGCGCCGCTACTTGTGTGGTTCCCGGCAACCACTGCGTGCCCGGTTGTGGAGAGGGCATTGGTCTGTGGCCCAGGAACATTCGCCTGGCTTGACGCACCACAGGGGCGAGGATCACTGCCAGCAGCACGAGAAGGGCGGCACCGGCCGCGGTCAGTACGGGGCGTTTGCGTTCGGACCAGGGCACCCGCTGCGATTGCACTCCAGGGAAATCATAAGCAAGACGAACAATCCGATTCGTCTGGTCGCGTATGGCAAAGACTCGCTGCTGACCACCCATCTCCTGCCAAAGGTCTCTGCCGATCGGCTTCCACTTGATTGGGTGATCGCGCAGATCTTTGACGTTACTCAAATGAAGGACGCCCATCTTATCAACCCTGGCCGCTCTTTGCTGGAACAACGAGAAAAGCTTCAGCCTGGTGCTGTCTTCTCTCCTGGTCGATCGATAGACACCTTCGATAGTGGTCAATTCATTTCGCGGAAGAGAAACAAAGGATTGCTTCGCCTGGCCAGGGAAATAACGATCGGTAAACATATTGATGATTTCCGGGCGAGTTCTGTCGCCACCGCCAGCGGAGTTATAGGAGATGAACAGCATCAGTTTGTTTGCAGGTTCGAGCATGAAGAGGCTGTGAAACGCGACCAGATCACCTTCGTGGCCTATCCAGTGCAGACCGTTCCGCCAGATTTCATAAAAGCCCATACAGAGAGGCGGCATCTGGTCGTTCGACCGGAACTGAGGAGTCCACATGGCCTGCAGTGTCTCTGGCTTCAGTATGCGATTGCCGTCGAGTTCTCCGCCGTTCAGAAGGGCCTGGCCGAAGCGGCCCATATCCTCGGCGGTCGAAGAGACTCCTCCCGCGGACACCGGGTTGAAAATTTCAAAGCCAATGGGGGGCTTCTCCGTATCAGTGGGGTAACCCTCCGACGGTAACCTCCGCAGTAATGTTGGAGGAGGCTGATAGAAGGTGGAATGCTCCATTTTGAGCGGCGAGAAAATGTGTTGCTCGACGTACTGCTCGAACGGCTGCGCGCTCACCCGTTGCACGATGTAACCGGCGATTCCCACGCCGTAATTGGAGTATGCCGGAATAGTGCCGGGAGGAAATATCCGTTGCGGCTGGTTGCGGATGAGGAAGTCGCGCAGGGTGACGGCCTGCTTCGGATCGGTCACGATGATGTCGCGGATCACCTCTTCAAATCCGCCGGTGTGTGTCATCAGGTTGCGCAAGGTGACGGGTTGGGAAAATGCGGGCCGAATCTGAAAATCGAGATAGCGGTTGACGTCCGTATCGAGGTCGAGTTTTCCCTGCTCCACCAACTGCATCACGGAAACCCAGGTAAACAGCTTGGATATCGATGCCAGGCGGAAGATGGTAGTCGCCGGATCGACCGGCTTCTTGTTCTTCAGATCTGCGTATCCATAGCCCTTGCGCAGCAGCACCTGGCCGTTCTGCATGACCATCACGGACGCTCCGGCGATATCGGAGCGCTCGAGTTGCAGGGGCACAATGCCATCGAAAAAGGACTCGAGATCGGAAGCTTCGAGCGCATGCTGCCCTGGGACAGCGGTCTTTCCATCAGCCTGGTGGGATTGAGCAGGCGGCCCAACCGGAACCGCAGGCACCTGGGCCTGGACCAACAAAGGCAGGAGAAAAAACAGACAAGCAGGGCCAAATGTGTGCATTGCGGCGCTCCGGGCACGTTGGGTAGCGAGGATTCTAGCAGTTAAGGGGTAGGCCCCCGGCTGCGCAGCGGTAACTACGGGCATACCTGTTTAAGCCTCCAAGACATGCTAGTGTTTTCTTGCATGGGTACATCCCGACAGAACGGAAAGCGTGACGCCAAGCCTCAGGGGGCCTCGCGCTCAGCAGAAGGCAATGGGGGTCGTCCGGTTGCGGTAGCCACCTCCTCGTACGTGAATATTATCGAAGCACTGCTGGAGAACGGGTCGATGTCCCGTTCGGAGCTGGCGACTACCACCGGGCTCAGCCGTTCGGCGCTGACGGAGATGAGCCGGGTCCTGATTCAACATCAGTTTGTTGAGGAGTCTCCCTCGGTCATTGACAAACAGCGGAAGGGCCGGCCCTCCATCATGCTGTCCTTGAACGCCAGGTATGGATATTTCGTGGGCGTAGGCCTGACCGAAGATCCTCCCCTGATGGCGCTCACCGATTGTCACGGAAACGTCCTGGCGGAGCACGAGATCGGCGTGGTGATGGACCCGGAGGAGGTCGCGAAAGCGATCGCCCACGGCATTCCTCATCTCACGCGGGCTTCGAACATTTCGCGGGAGAAGGTAGTGGGGATTGGGGTCGCGCTCTCCGGGCATGTCGACCACGCCCAGGGCATTTGCCTGCATTCGAACCTGCTCGGCTGGCACAATGTGCCCATCGCCAAGATCGTCGAGCGAGTGACCGAAATGCCTACCTATATCGATAACGACGCCCACGCCGTGGCCCTGGGGCAGAAACTTTTTGGCATGGCCCGGGAGCTCAAGAGCTTCATGGTGATTATGTTGGGCAAGAAAATCGGCGGCGGCAGCTACATGCAGGGCCGGCTGTATCGCGGGCACACCGGAGCCGCGGGCGAGATTGGCCATTGCGTCGTGGCTCCCGGGGGTCCCCGGTGTGAATGCGGGAAAGAAGGCTGCGTGGATGCGTTTGCTTCGAGCTCTGCGCTGCTACGACGGGCCGGGGAGCTGGATCTGCAAGTGCGGAACATGAGTGAGCTCGAGGGGCTCGCGGCACAGGGAGAGGTGAAGGCAATCGAGCTGCTGCGCCACGCCGGATCCGCCCTGGGCATTGCGGTGGCGAACTCCATCCAGATCAACAATCCTGAGTTGGTCCTGTTCGCGGATCTGGTTGGGTTTGGTAACGGAGTGTTTATGACCAGTGCCCGGCAGGCAATCGAGAACAACATCATGCCGCATATGCTTTCGACCACGCGGCTTGAGTTTCGTTCGGTAGAAACAGACTTCATGGTTCGCGGAGCCGCCAGCATTGCCGCCCATCAGTTCCTGATCGAGCGCGCGGGGTAGCTATTGCAGGGCTCTTGCCACGGCTGCGAAAAAGGGTAGGTCGTCAATCGGGCTGAAGGCTGAGTCTGGTTTAGGGCGGGCGCTCAGCACGACGATGACTAGCTTCTGGCGTGGGTTCACGTAGAGATGCTGGCCAAAGATACCGATCGCCTGGAACGCTCCGCGATGCATCGGGTCTCCCGCAGGAACGGGCCACCATAGGTAACCGTAGTCGACTGATTTTCCGCCGATGCGATGGGCACTGCCCGCTTGCTGAAACCATCCCGCGGGTACGATTTGTTTGCCGTCGATGAAGCCGTCCTGTTGCACCAGCAAGCCGAAGCGTCCGTAATCGCGTAAGGTCGCACCCAGGCCACTGCCCGCCAGGCCCATACCATCCGGGGATTCCAGCCACCAGGTCGCATCGTGCTCCATTCCCAGACGTGTCCACAGGTTCTGTGAAAGATACGTCGCGAGCGGCTGGTGGGTCGCGGCTTCGAGCAAGGCCCCTACCAGGAATGATTCCCCAGTGCTGTAATTCCAGATCGAGCCCGGAGCACCGGCACTGGAAAGTGTGTTCATGTATGCCAGGATGGCTCCAGGCTTTTGCTCCAGTTGTTTGTCCAGCAGTTTTCTGCGGTCGGAATGTGGATCAGTGTATGTCTCATTCCATTTCACTCCGGAAGCCATTTGCATAATGTTGCGAACGCTCACGCCCTCGTAGGCGCCCCCTTTGAGCTGCGGCAGGTAGCGAGTCAGAGGGTCATCCAGGCTGCCGATCAGACCCTGCTTGAGAGCCACACCCACCAGGGTTGAGGCCACAGATTTAGCCATAGAAAACGAGATCCAGCGCGTGTCTGGTCCAGCGCCGAGTTCGTAGTCCTCAAAGGCCACCTTGCCATCCTTGAGCACGAGCAGGCCGGCAACGCGATTGTCGGCGAGGTAATCGAACAGGTCGTACTCCTCGCCACGCGAATGGAAATGAACGTCCTTGATTGGCGCCGGCGCCCGCGGGAGGGCCCGGACTGCTCCGCCACGCGGTACCCGATTGACGGGAAAGAGGGTGTCACTGTGTTCGAAGGTCACTACCTCTACGCCCGGCAGCATGGCGCCGTCGAATACCTGGCGCGCCCCTGCAGGCTGCTGGGCTACAGCCGATGGGAGGCAGCAGAGGAATAATAGGCCGATGACGCGCACCGGCAGATGTGTGTGCATGGCGCGAGTCTATGGGGTGATCTCGTTACCGGCAAGAGCAAAGACGGCAGACGTCTGATTCGACGGTCGGGGCATACCTCGCACGGAAACGCACCGGATAAGATAGGACAGAATAAAGGGAGCAGGGACCGGGCATGGATGTGGCTACAAAATTGGATTCGCTTCGATCACGGCTGAACTACGAGCCCCAGGAGCTGGCCTTCGGAACCAGCGGGCGGCGGGGCAAGGTGGTGGACCTGACGCAACTCGAGGTCTACCTGAACGCGCTGGCAGAGCTCGAGTACCTGCAGTCATTGACCCCCGCGGAGGGCGGTATCAAACGGGGCGACCCATTCTATTTCGCCTACGACCTGCGTCCCAGCTCGAGCGAGTTGGTCAGCCAGGAGCAGGGACGGGGGGAGCTGGCACAGGCCGTTGTCGCGGCCATCGGTGATGCCGGCATGCAAGCGGTGAACCTGGGCCGCATTCCTACTCCCGCGCTGGCCAGCTTTGCCCTATCGCGTAATAAAGGCAGCATCATGGTGACCGGCAGCCACATTCCCTTTGAGCGCAACGGTTACAAGACCAACAGCAGTCGGGGTGAACTGCTCAAACAACAGGAAGCGCCGATCAATGAGCAAGTGAGGAAGGTACGCAAGCGGCTCTACGAGCAGCCCTGGGATCAGTCGCGGTTCGATGAGCGCGGGATGCTGAAGGGCGGTCATCAATCCCTGCCGGTGGAGAACGGCGCGGCCCGCGCCGAGTACATCGAACGGTTCACCAATTTCTTTGCGGGCTCCTCGCTCAACGGCAAGCGCTTGCTGGTTTACCAGCACTCGGCAGTGGGCCGCGATCTGCTGGTGGAGATTCTGGAGCGGATGGGAGCGCAAGTGGTGAAAGGGGGACGCAGCGAAACGTTCGTTCCCATCGACACGGAAAATATCGACGCCGCGCAGCTGGGCGTGATTCAGGCCTTGGCGGATGAGGCCACGGCAAAGGGCGGCCCACTGCATGCGGTTGTCTCTACGGACGGCGACAGCGATCGTCCCCTGGTCCTGGGAGTCGATCCCGCAACGGGACGGGTGCATTTCTTCGGCGGCGACTTGTTGGGCATGGTGGTGGCTGAGTATCTGCAGGCGGACGCGGTGGTGGTTCCCATCAGCTGCAACGACGCCATCGACCGGGGAAAACTGGCGCCGGTGGTAGAACCAAAGACGCGCATCGGCTCACCCTTCGTGATCACCGGCATGGAGGCTGCGCTGGCGAAAGGCAAGCAGCGGGTTTGCGGATGGGAGGCCAACGGCGGCTTCCTGACCGGCTCGCCGATCACGCGCAATGGAGCCACGCTGGCACCGCTTCCCACCCGGGACGCGGGTTTACCTATCCTGGGCGTGCTTTTCGCGGCGGAACAGAATGGGCTCTCGCTGGTCGATCTTTTCGCCCGTTTGCCCAAGCGGTTCAGCCGTGCTGCCCTGCTCAAGCAATTTCCGCGAGCCACGGCATTGAAAATCGTCGCTCGATTTTCTCCGCCCGCCTCGGGCGATGCGATACGCAAGGATCTGGCGCAGTTCTTTGCCCCCGCGATGGGTTTTGCCGGCATCGATCGTGTGGACTATACCGACGGCGTGCGGGTGCTGTTCACCAATGGGGATGTGGCCCACGTACGGCCTTCGGGAAATGCGGATGAGTTGCGCATCTACGCCGTCGCCGACACCCAGGACCGTGCCGATGCAATCGCCGCCATGGGTATCGAAGAACCCGCAGGTATTCTGCGCAGGATGGAGAAAGCTGTTGAGGGCTGAAGCGGGTGTATTGACGTTGCAGGGTGTGGTGCAACACTACGATTGGGGCGGGTATCAATTCATTCCTGATCTTTTGGGCGTGGAGAACGCAACCCGCCAGCCGTTTGCCGAATTGTGGATCGGCGCCCATGCCAAAGCGCCCTCCTTGGTTGAGCTTGCCGCGGGGCAGGAGCCTCTGGATAAGCTGATCGCCGAGGACCCCGAGGCCATCCTTGGCCAGGCGGCGAAGGCGCACTTCGGCCGCCGGCTGCCTTACCTGTTTAAGATCCTGGACGTACACAAGATGCTGTCGATCCAGGCGCATCCTACGCTGGCCCAGGCCCGCGCAGGCTTCGCGCGCGAGAACGCCGAGGGCATCCGCCTCGATGCCAGTCACAGGAACTACAAAGACGATAACCACAAGCCGGAAATCGGCGTGGCGTTGACAGAATTCTGGATGCTGCACGGCTTTCGGCCTCTGGAGCAGATTGCCGAAACGTTCGGCCATACTCCGGAGTTGGGTGCGCTGATGCCGGACTTTCCCCAGCGGCTGGCGGCAGCCGGCCACGATCATGAGACGCGACGTAGTTTGCTCCGCGAGCTCTACAGCAGGGTGATGACGATTCCCCAGGAGCAAGTCGACGTGCTGCTCAATCCCCTGCTCTCCCGGTTGCAGGCGAAGCCGATCTCCGATAAGGACAGCGCGGATTACTGGGCGGTGCGGGCGGCGGAGAACTTCCCCTTGCCCGGTGGGCACCGCGATCGTGGGATTTTCAGCGTGTATCTGCTCAACCTGATACACATGCAGCCCGGGCAAGGGACCTTCCAGCCGGCCGGAGTTCTGCATGCATATCTCGAGGGCGTAAATGTCGAGTTGATGGCCAACTCCGACAATGTTTTACGTGGAGGATTGACCACCAAGCACGTCGATGTGCCGGAACTACTGAATATTCTTACTTTCGAAGGCGGCACTCCAGAGATTTTCGATGGGCACCAGGTGAGCACGCAGGAACGGGTCTATCGCACGCCGGCAGAAGAGTTCGAGTTGCACCGCATCGCGCTTTCTGCGCATGGCCGATATGCGGGCGAGGCCACCTACGGTCCGAAGGCGCTGCTGGTGTTGCACGGCTCCGCAAGGCTGACGAGCGCCGGTCAAAACACATCGCTCGGACGGGGGTCGATCGTTCTAGTTCCGAGTGGTACAGAATTTGTTCTGGAGACCCGAGCAGACGACCTGGTGGTGTTCCAGGCTGGCCTTCCCCTTCATGCCCGGGGCGCCGCATAGGTAATGAAGAAGAACGTACCTCAGGACCTAAAGGCCAGAATGGTTCAAGTGGGCTTATATACGGGCTAAAGAGCGGGTGTAAGAACCAGGATTTACAGGTTTAGTCCCGCAGGGACGGCTGAACTTAGCCCAGGACGCTAGTCCTGGGTACATCATGAAACATGATTAAGTCCCGCAGGGACGGCTGAAAATGGGCCGCGACGTAATCCTGGACAACCTTCAGCCGTCCCTGCGGGACTGGTCGTCCTTTGAAATCCAACCCAGGACTAGCGTCCTGGGCTAAGTTCAACCGTCCCTGCGGGACTGAGTTGGGAAATGGAGTTCTCACGCACGCCCTAAAAGCCCCTACCTACCGCCCGTTACCTACCAGCCTGCACTTTGCGTTGGATTTTGGCAGGGTCCGAGGTTTCAACTCGCCTGGGCGAGGAAGGCTTCGACTTCAGAAGAAGAAGGCAGCGAAGGCTGGGCGCCGGCACGGGTAACCGAAATCGCCGCGGCCGCAGCGGCGTAGCGCGCTGCTTCGGCTGGTGGCTTTCCGCGAGTGAGAGCGACGGCGAAGGCGGCGTTAAAGCAATCCCCGGCGGCGGTGGTGTCGACCGCGTTCACGATGAAGGCGGGAACCCGCTGAGCAGAGCAATCCCGGCCAGCCAGGAACACCCCCTGGGAGCCCAGCTTGAGGGCAACATTGCGCACCCCCATGGCCAGCAATTCTTCCGCCGCAGCGGCAGGGTCGATATTGACCCGGCCCAGCAGGATCTGCGCCTCGGTCTCGTTGGGCGTGAGCCAGGTGGTGCGACTGAGTAGTACTTCCGGCAGGGGCATGGCGGGAGCAGGGTCCAGCATCAGCGGAGTCTTCGCCTCCCAGGCTTGTTCCGCCAGGCGTATCACGGTCTCGAGCGGAGTTTCCAGCTGCACCAGAATCATGCTGGCCCGCTGCACAGCCTCGCGATGGGCATCGATGTACGCGGGGGAGAGCAGAAGATTCGCTCCTGAGATCACGATGATGGAGTTCTCGCCATTATCTGCTCTCGAGATGTGGGCCACTCCGCACGGACCGGCCACCATTTGAACTGCGTGGGTATCGACGCCAGCGGCTCTCAAGCCAGACAGCAACCTATCGGTAAAAAGGTCGGTCCCGAGGGACGCAATCATGTCCACTGGAGCACCGAGTTTCGCGATGGCCACGGCCTGGTTGGCGCCCTTGCCTCCGTTGAACACATCGAATGTGCTCCCGAGAATTGTCTCTCCCGGGTCTGGCAGGCGGTTGGCGCACGCCACCAGGTCGATGTTGATGCTGCCCACTACCAACAACTTTTTCTCCACGATCGTTCCCCCAGCGTCTGCGGCTTGGCCGTCCGCTGGGAAAGAATATCGCACTGGATTTCAGGTGGCTACGGAGGCCGGGTGGGGAGGTCAAGAGGGTGGAGGCGCGAGCTGGAATCGAACCAGCAATAAAAGGCTTTGCAGACCTTCCCCTGACCACTTGGGTTCCGCGCCGTTCTCAAGTGACTGCTTTGTTCAAGTTCAGGGCAGTCGATTGCTACTTGAAGTTACTCTAGGTCGAACGTGATGTGGAAGAATACAACGTTCCAGCGGCATCGCTATCCTTGGTAACCGGAATGGATCACTGAAGCACACAACCGCTCAGCGAATATTCTTGCCGGTGGTTGAACGTTAGTCCCTGGAGCTTGGAAGACGTGTCGATGAGGCCAACTTTGAATTACAAGCGCAAGAAATTCGGGATGCCGGCTCCGCAAGCAGATGACGGAGGAACAGACGGCGAGGCTGGACCAGCATCGTCCAAAGCCACCGCGTTGATCGCACGAAGCACTGAACCATTTCTCTTACTTAAGTAACGGCTCGACCAAGATGCTGTCACCTCTGCCTGAATTCCCCCTGTCAAAGAGGCCAGATTAAGAAACGATCATCGACCATGCTGCCGCGAAAGACTCTGCAACCTTCCCGCTGTGATCGGCGCAGTCGTTCTCACGCGCATTTTCTTTGGCAACCTCATCTCTGCCCCATTCTTCACTAGAGGTTCGCGGATGACTTTGCGCAAAGAACTGGTTACTCTTATGCCGGATCCGATTTCGCAAGGAGGACGGAATGGTTTGGGGAAGAGATCACAGGCGCAGAGAATTTATTAAGCTGGCGGCATTTAGCCTGGCCGGCCTGACTACCACTGGGGCTCGGGGGCTGGGCCAAGCGCAGCGCGAAGTCATCCAGCGGCCGGAGACACCGGAACGGGCCCTAAGCCTGCTGGTCGAAGGAAATCAGCGTTATGTGGCCCAGAAAATGATTTCATTCCAGGAAGATCTGGACATCCTAAAAGCGGATACGGAAGAGCACCAGGAACCATTTGCGGCAGTGCTTTCGTGCGCCGATTCCCGGGTGCCGGTCGAATTAGTGTTCGACCAGAGTATTGGTCATGTCTTTGTGGTTCGGGTGGCCGGCAACGTGGCCACTCCGGATACCATCGCCAGTCTTGAGTATGGCGCGGCGGTATTGGGCGTCAAAGCGATACTGGCGCTCGGTCACACCAATTGCGGTGCAGTCAAAGCGACCATGGCGGGCAAGGCAGTACCGGGGCAAATCAGCACTCTGTATCAATACATCCATCCGGCGATCGCCGGTGCCAAGGGCGACCTCACCACCGCCAGCCGGCAAAATGCCAGGCTGCAAGCGTCGGTGTTAAGTGAGACTTCACCAGTTTTAGGGGATCTGGTCAAACAGAAGAAACTGGCCATTCGCGCGGCACTGTACGATGTCGGCAGCGGAAAAGTCACCATGATTGAGGCTTGATCCGGAGCAACGCCGGGTTCTATCGGCGAGGATGAAGCCCCTTCTCCTCGCCTCCGGCAGGGCGAAACACGAAAGTTGCACTGCCTCGACCCAGGTTAGTAACTAGGGTTGGAACAGATGTTTAACGCGTCCCCTGCCGATACAGTTTGTGATGTTTTAGTACGCCCAGGTGCACACTCGAAACCACTAACCCACTGCGATCCTGACGATTAACGCATATTTGGCGAAATGCCGGGTAGACCGTTTCCGGCCTGGGCGCATCCGTGTGCAGGTGGTCTGACGCAGTACCGAGGGAACCACATGAGTAATGTTATCCGGGTGTAATCCGATGTCTTCCCAAACTGCGCCGAATTGGTTATGCAATGCAGGGTCCTGTTTCGTATACGATTCGTTTCGCCAGTAGCAGAGAACTTCCGAAAGCTGAAGTTCGGACTATGGGTCAGCAACTGTTTTGGATCGGAATCCGCGCCCGTTGGCATTTCCCGTTCCGTGAGTGCTGACAAGTATATGTAAGTGCGAACCGAGGACTCTTGTATGTGGAATTTGCGCCACCTTTCTGCCTGTGTGCGCCCCCGGCGCGGCCGAAACACGAAGCTGCTCCTGTCCGCCCTGATGGCAGTGACCTTGCCCAACGCTGCCCAGGCAGCCGCAGTACCATCTGCAACGACACTGGTTCTTTCTTCGTCATCCGTTGCTTCGCCAACGGCTGTGACTTTGACTGCTTCGGTGGCGGCGGGGGGTGCGCCGGTAGCCACCGGATCGGTGACGTTTTGCGATGCTTCAGCACTGCGCTGCGAGGATTCGGCTGTCGTAGGAAGCGCCCAGTTGAGTGCGGGCACGGCAAAGTTCAAATACATTCCCGGCATCGGCACCCATAAATACACTGCGGTATTCACCGGGACGGCGGCAGCGACGGCCAGCAGTTCCAGCGCGCAGACTTTGACGGTGACCGGGCTCTATCAGACCACCACTGCAATTGCCGCGACCGGTAACCCTAGCGGATACGATCTGACGGCGACGGTCGTGGGCTACGCGAATCATCCGCCGGTGATGGCAGGCACTGTGTCATTTCAAGACACAAGTAATGGCAACTTCGTTCTGGGAAACGCTCCCCTGGGCGCGCCAACCTATGCGGAGAACTTCACGCCGGCAACAGGCTCTCCATTCGTGACCGGCAACCAACCAGCAGCAGGCGCCTCGGCAGACTTCAACGGCGATGGCATACCTGACCTGGCGGTCATGAACTCTGTAGAAAATGCGATTGCGGTCTTCCTGGGCAAGGGAGACGGCACATTTACCCAGGGCAACAAAATTTTTCAAGTGGGCACCACGCCTTGTGTAAACCTCTACGAGGCTTCCAATTGCGCCCTCACGGCGGGAGATTTTAACCATGATGGCAATGCTGACCTGGTAGCCACCAGTGGCTACGACAATACAGTGATTGTTCTGCTCGGCCACGGGGATGGCACCTTCTCGCCTGCCAACGGCTCCCCGATCACCGTCGGTTCCTTTCCCCAAGCGGTGAAGATCGGAGATTTCAACGGGGATGGCATTCAGGATCTGGCCGTGGCTAATGCCAAGGACAATACGATCAGTATTCTGCTGGGCAATGGAGACGGGACCTTCAGCGCAGCCGGTGGCTCACCGGTCGCCGTGGGATCGTTCCCGTTTTTCCTAGCAGTCGCAGACTTCGACGGGAATGGCACCGCCGACATAGCGGACTCCAACGAAATCGGCAACACCGTGACCATCCTGCTGGGAAATGGAGACGGCACGTTCACAGAGGCCAGCGGATCACCGATTCCTAACTTCAACTACAACCCTGGCCCGATCATCCCTGCGGATTTCAACGGAGACGGCAAAGTCGACCTGGCGGTCTCGAACTTTACACCTTTCAACAGCACGTTAGGCAATGTGCGCGTCCTGTTAGGCGACGGACACGGTAACTTCACCGACGCACCGGGATCGCCGATTACAGTGGGAGTGGACCCGTTCGCCCTGGCTGCGGCAGACTTCAACCAGGACGGAAAGACCGACCTGGCAGTCGATAACTATGGTCAAATCGAACATTTCGAGACCCAGACCCTGAGCATTCTGCTGGGCAATGGAAACGGCACCTTTGCGCCACTGGGAGCGCCGATCCAGCTGGGCCAGTCCCCTAACGATCTCGTGACTGCGGACTTTAACGGAGATGGCACGACCGACCTGGCAATTCCCGAATTGGCCGATGGCACCACCACCATCCTGCTGAACATATTCACGCAAACGGAAACGGCTAACCTGGCGAATGTCACCATCGCCGGCACCGGTACCCATTATGTGGACGCGGTTTACCTGGGGAACAGTCAATTCGCCAGCAGCACTTCGACGACGGTGCCACTGCAGGGAGTGACGGTCCCTACCACCTTGACGCTAACGGCTAATCCCATAGAGCAGATGTTGACCATGCCGGTTACGTTTACAGCACAGTTGACCGCGATCTCCCCGGAACCGCCGTCAGCGATCCCGACTGGAACCGTCACCTTCTTTGATCAGAGCGTCAACGCGACCCTCGGCACCGCGCCCATGGGCGCCAACGGACAAGCGGTGTTCACCACCACTGCGATCGGCCCCGGGCATCACATCATCATCGCAAGCTATAGCGGCGATCCCGACTACCTCGCCAGCACTGCGAATACAGTACCGGTGCAGATCGACGAGCTGCGCATCCTGCGAGTGGGCAATAACAACACCAACATTCTGCCCGGCACCACCGTGGTCTATACCATCCAGGTTGAGCCGCAGGTTGCAACCACTTTCCTGTACAACGTGAACTTTGTGGCCAGCGGACTGCCCGCGGGAGCGACCGCCACCTTCAATCCACCGACCCTCCAGGCCGGCGGCAAAATAACGAACATCACTATGACGGTGATGACCGCGAAGACTGCGTTGAGCACGCCACCAGCGTCGCCCTTCAACCGCGTGCCGCTTGCTCTGGGACTTTTGCTCCCTCTTATCGGAGTACGCAGCGTGCGAAGGCGGTTGCGGAAACTTCCCCCGTTCCTGGGAGTGGCGCTGCTGGCTGTACTGAGCCTGACGGCGGTCGCAGGGATGAGCGGGTGCTCGGGTGCGGGCCTTTTCGCAGAGCGAAAAGTTCCCTACACCATCACGGTGACCGCCACCGAAGGAACACTACAGCGCTCAACCACGGTGCCCCTTGCAATCTACTAAACGGGGTGCGCCGCGCGGTGCGGGAGAAGGTATGTATAGATCTTTAACCTTACTGTTTGTGGGAACGATGCTGGGGCTCAGCGCATCGAGCCTCCACGGCCAGGTGACGCCGGGAGGAAGGGATTTCTCCTTGCCGCGCGCGGAGGTCTCGTTCGCCTATAGTCCGACCGAGGTCAACGCACCACCAGGCCAATGCGGTTGCTTCTTCATGAATGGCGTAAGCGCAGAAGGAAACTTTCGCACTTATCGTGCATACACCACGGTGGTCGATGTAACCGCGACCCATGCCGGCAACATCCACAACACAGGTGAACCATTTTCCATGCTCATGGTGACCGGGGGCATGCGTGTTAATTTCAGGATGGGACACCAGCGGACAGATGGATGGGATACCTATCACCGCATTAAGCCGTTTGCGCAGGGGTTGGTGGGTTTTGCCCATGGGTTTGACGGAGCCTTTCCGAACCAATCTACGGGTTTCGTTCAACCGAGCGCCAGTTCGGTGGCCGTACTGGTCGGGATTGGGCTCGATGTGAAGTACAGGAGACACCTTTCCTTCCGCGCTATCCAGGCGGATTATGGATATACCCGGCTGCCCAACCTTGCCGGCAACGACCAGAACCTGCTGCGGATTTCTTCGGGGATTACGATCCACCTGAAGTAGGGCTTTGCCCATCCTTCTCCCTGCACCTACGCTGTGAGGCGGCCAATGCTTCGCTAGAAGTTGAAGACCGCCTGGAGAAAGATGCTGCGGTTGCCGGCGGTCGAGGCGCCGAAGAAGCCGCCGCCGGCCAATGACTGGGATTTGCCGAAGAAGGGCGTCGTGAGAACGCCGTTCGGTGAGGCCAGGTTCTGATGGTTCAACAGATTTGTCGCGTAAGCAGTGAGAGTCAGGTTGTACCGGCGCGATGTCGTCTGATCCAGACGCCCAGGGCCTCCACGGCTGCCGCTCAGGCCGCCGGGACCAATGCCGCCACCACCGCCACGACCTCCTCCGCCGCCTCCTCCTCCCGCTCTTGCAGCATGGCTGCTCTCGACCTTGGGCCCGATCCCGATCACTTTACTCACGCGCATGTTCAAGCTGGCATTGGAAGGACCGGTACCGATGCCGTAGGGAATGATCTTTTCGTTGGTGCCGAAGGGGAAAGTATCTAGGCAACCAAACTTCGTTTGGTAAATAACTTTGGTGGATGGCGGCGCTTGCGGAGGCTGCTCATCGCAACTGGCCGCAAAGGTGGGCCGAGCATTGAATTGGTTGTTACTGGTCAAATCGCTGCCGGCGGTTACGTTGTAGGGCGCGCCCGAGTTATAGGCGAAAAAAGGGGTCAACGCGAAACCATAGGGAGCGGCGAAGTTTCCCAGGATGACGAAGCGGTCGTGAACATCGAAACTCGATCGTCCATAGTCGAGGCTCGGGTTCTGGGCTACGGACGGAGTGTAAGTGACGCCATTGGTATCCGCTTTGGCGACATTATAGCTATAGAAGGTAAAGAAACTAAAATGCGGATAATTCGCCCTGCCGGAGACAATAATTTGATTTTGCCGGTACACACCGCCGGACTGGTACTGCATATTGTTCTCCTCGGAGGGAGGAGGTTGCTCGTCGGGATAGATGCCGAGATCCGCGGTAGCAAAGTCAGGAGCTCCAATGTTGTTGGTCAAATATTGGTGGACGCCGCGCCCGTAAAGGTAAGTTACATTTGCAGTGATCCTCTTGGCCAACTGACGATCGACGCCCACTGCCGCTTGTAGATCCGTAGCAGCATGAAAATGTGGATCAATGGTGTAGAGAGTCTGCGCTGTGTTGGAGTTTGCTACAGCGATCGGATTGACGGGGTAGGTCGGATTGGTGATGGTGGTAACTGTCTGATTGATTCCATTCTGGTGAATCGCCTGGATCACATACGGTGTCCCGGCGTTAGAGCCGAAGCTGTTAGGCACCGTAAAGCGTTGGTAAAACCAGCCATACCCCGCACGCAGAACGGTCTTCGGCGGCCGCTTACCATCACCGTGGCCCAGCGCGTAGGCGAATGATACGCGAGGCGCCCAATCGCTCTTGTCATTGATACGGTTTTGCGTTTCCCAACGCAGCCCGTAGCTGAAGGTAAAGCGCTGGTTTACTTTCCAATCGTCCTGATAAAAAAGTGCGGCGTCGAACAGGATCGCGCGGGCTGTGTACTGATGAATCTCAGTCACCTGGTAGTTGCGCGGTTGGTTTTGCAGATACGTATCCAGGTTCTCGAAGTTATACTCGCCGTTCGTACCTCCTGTGGTGTAGTCCGCGTCGCGATAAGCCCGCAGACGCGCGCCGAAGTTCAAGGAGTGATTGGCTTCGGCGGCCGCGAAATAGTTTTGTAGCTCGAAGATATCCTGGTTGTCGCGCACGACACCGCCGTTGTTACCGCCGGCCAGAAAAGCGCCCTGCACGCTGACCGTGGGCGTGTTGTTCTGAGCAATGTTCTGATAACGAAAGCGGCGATATTGGAAACGAATGTCGTCGACGATTTTCTTGCTCAGCACCAGGCTGTCACTTACCTGAAGCGTGTTCTCCATGCTCTGGGTGTTGATGGCCTGGGTGGGCAGAGCCAACTGGCCGACGCCACCGTTGGTAGTGACGGCGCGGAAGAACTCGTAACGAAGGGTCAGAGTATTGGCTTGCCCGAGCTGCAGGTCGAGTCGCGGGCTAACATCGATGCGCGAGCTGGGGTTGGGGTACGCTTCATTCAGGGACGTGCCGTTCGGGTTGGTCGGGGTGACGCTGGTCGGGTCAATGGCATCGATTACGCTTATGTTTTGCGTGTTGCGGCCGAAGAAGCTGACAAAATAGGACGCATTTTTGTTGATTGGGCCGCCTACACTGCCCTGCAGGTTGTAAGAGTAGTAAGGCGGCTCCGCCTCTTGCAGGATCGGATTGCGAGAGTTAAAAGCGGAATCGTTGCCGCGCGCTTCGATCTGGCCGTGCAGTTTGTCCGTGCCCGGCTTGGTAAGTATTTCTATGCGCCCATAACCGAGACGATCGAACTCCGCGGAGAAGGGATTCTGATTGACGCGTATCTCCCGGATCGAAGACTTGGGCGGCATCTGCCCGCCGGTGAAGCCGTCAATATAGATCTCACCGCCATTTGGACCGGCGGCCGGGCCCGCCAAAGCTTGCAGTTGATTCTCCAGTTCGTCGGGATCATCAGAAAGCGCATCAAGATCCTTGCCTTTGAGCACGACGGCATTGGCGTTGGAATCGGGACTGGTATCGACAGTATTCGCTTCCGCCTCCACCTGTACCTGTTGCTTCTCAATCTCGATCTGTAAGGCGATATTCAGTGTTTTGGTTTGGCCAGCTGCCAGCGTCACGGTAGAGGAGAAGGGGGCGAACCCCGCGGAGGCGGCATTCACCGTGTAGTCTCCGGGAGCCAGACCTCGCACCTGGTAAGAGCCGGTGCCATCGGACACTGCGGTGGCAGTCGTTCCCGAGGCCGAAGTGACTGTGACCTGTGCCTGGGGGATCACCGCACCGCTGGGATCCAATACCCTGCCTTGCAGACCGCCGGCCGGCCTTTGAGCAAGGACCACCGACGGAGGGAGGAGGACACCCGCCCAGAGCGTGACGAGAACCAGCAAGTACTTTGTTTTCTTCATTTGCACGGGTGTATCCGGAATCGGCCTACAACAGCCTTGTGGTATGGACGCGCTCCCACCGTCGTAAGTTTCCGACCACAGCCCTAAGGACGCAAGTAGCGAGGTAGTTCCGGGTTATCCCCTCGATTTGAGGGACGTTCGCTTACTCTGCCTGTGGTTCTCATGCCAGCTCCGGCATTATGCTTTGGCTTCCGCCTGGGCTCGATTTTTCAGTGCCTTCATATAGGCGAAGCCGTAGGCTTGTTCAGCAAAATGGCCACCCACGACGGTTGGCGTGTGGTCAAGAATGACGATGCCGTCAAACTTAACCTCGACCAGGGCGGTCATGATCTTGGACATATCGTAATAGCCATTGTCCATGAAGGTTTCCACGAAGTGCGGCAGCGGCGCACTCACATTCCGGAAGTGGATCTTCCAGATCTTTTCCGGACCGAAGTAGCGGATCATCTCCGCCGGGTCTTTGTGCATGAGCGCGGGACCGCCTTCGTTCCAACAGCCACAGCATAAGCAGATGCCGACGTTGGGACTGTTGGCGATTTCCATCGCCCGCTTGTAGCCTTCGAAATTGGCGAAGATGCAGCGCGGGACACCAGCCAGTACCGGTTCTGGTGGATCGTCAGGGTGAATGCCAATGCGGACACTGTTCTCTTCAGCAACGGGCGCGACCTGCTTGATGAAGTAGGTGTAGTTCTCCCAGATCTCCTCTTTCGAAAACTCGCGGCCGTGGGAGAGGGGCTCATGGAAGGTCTTACCGTCCCACGCGCCTACCTTGTTGGGGCTTGCCATATCGAACTCCCTGGCGGAAGCTCCACGAATGGTGGCCCTGCCACTACTCCAGATGCCGTTGCCCATGTGGGCATAGGTGGTGTAGTAGATGCCCGCCTTGCCCAGGTTGCGGATGTATTGTTTGTACTCCTCGATCTTCTCGTCGCGGCCGGGGAGATTGAGCGTGACCTCAGGCATGTTATGCACGCTGGTGTTGCCGATGTTCCAGACGGTGATGCCGGCATCCGCGTAGCGCTTCTTGATTTGCAGAAAGCCTTCCGCAGTCCTAAGGTCAGGAGTCGAACCCACGCTGACGTACTCGGCGCCCATCTGATTGAGAAAAAGGAGATCATCGTCCGTAGGTTTGGCTGGAGCCTGCGCGCACAACTTGATGCCCGGGGCACTTGGATGCACGGTCGCTGATGCGGTTCGCGGCGATGCGAAAACTCCGGCGGCGCTCAGGGCACCTCCGACAGCCAGTTTGACAAACTCTCTCCGGTCCGGAGAAAAGCAGGTACTCGCGATTTCCGATGCTTTCTGATCTTTTTCCTTCTGTCCCATTTCACCCATCCTTTAGTAGAAGGTCACATCTCTCTTGCTCATCCCTATGCATGATAGCTCTGCCTGCGCTTCGACAACCGTTTGCGTTACATCCCGAAGACCGTAATTGGACGGCAATTGCAGGATCGAAGGAAGGGTGAGAGGCTGTTTTAGTGTGAATCGAGCGGCTGGACCCGAGTACGGGAGGAATGGAGCAAGGATATGCAATCGAGATCGATCCAATTGCTAACTACTGGTATTGCATCCGGGGTGTTCTTTTGTTCCGCGCTTGCAGGTGCTCAGTCAACGCCGCAGCGCTCACTGCTGGCGCTCTCGAAACGAAACCATACCTTGGCTATCGTGGATCCGGTAGCACTGAAGGTCATCGCACATGCTCCCATTGGGCCGGACCCGCATGAAGTCGTCGCGTCCTCCGATGGGACAACGGCCTATGTGTCCATCTATGGCGGCGGGCGGTATCATGCGTTTTCCGTCATTGACCTTGTTGGACAGAAGGCCCTGCCCGACATCGATACCGGAGCCCTGAATGGTCCACATGGTGTTGCCTTTGTTGGGGGCAAGCTATGGTTTACCGCCGAAGGTTCGAAAGCCGTCGCCAGATATGATCCGGCCACCGCGAAAGTCGATTGGATCATGGGCACCGGGCAGAACCGGACGCACATGATCTACGTCACTGCTGACGAAAAGCAGATTTACACCACAAACATCAGTTCCGGATCAGTCAGCATTTTGGAGAAAGTAACGCTCCCACCGATGAGACCTCCACCGGGAATGCAGCCGCAGGCGGGTGCGATGCCTCCTCCGCCCGACGCCGAGCCGCGCACGGACTGGAATGAGACGGTCATTGAGGTAGGCAAGGGCGATGAGGGTTTCGACGTCTCACCGGATGGACGCGAATTGTGGACAGCGAATGCACAGGACGGCACGCTATCCGTAATCGACATTGCATCCAGGAAGGTGACCGCCACGCTGGACGCCAAGGTCTTCAGCGCCAACCGGCTGAAGTTTACTCCCGATGGTAAGCTTGTCCTGATTTCGAGCTTAGGCAACGGCGATCTTGTCATTTACGATGCAGCGTCGCGCAAAGAACACAAACGGGTAAAGATCGGCCATGGCGCGGCCGGCATTCTGATGGACCCCGAGGCGAGCCGGGCCTTCATTGCCTGTTCTCCCGATAACTACGTCGCGATTCTAGATCTTAAAACGCTGGAAGTGACGGGTCACCTCGACGTCGGCGCAGAACCCGATGGGCTTGCCTGGGCGGTGCGACCTTGAGCCTCGGCACTGGAACAGAATGCTGCCGCACGTGGTACTCACCCCTGCGTCGCCTACTTTAGCGGAGCAAGTTCCAGATTGCGATAGAAGGTCTCGGCACCCTCGGTTTGAAAGAGAATCTTTCCCTTGGTCGCGCTAAGGTCGGTGGCCTCGTTCACCAGCTTGCCGTTCACAAAATATTTCACGTGATCATGGTCGACCACCAATTCCAGCTGGTTCCATTCTCCGTGCGGTTTTTCTACCTCGGCTACCGGATCACGATAGCCGGTTACATTCTCCCAGGGCCCTGAACCGAAGCGGCGTGACTTCACATACTCGTGCGGACCTTCTTCTGCTTCGCTGGTAATGAGCTGCCCCTTCACCTTGAGGCTGGCACCCTTGACCAGCCAGATGTCACCGGTGCCACCTTCAATGATCTGGAACTCGAAGGAGCGAGGCCAGACTCCTTTGGGCGGAGCAAGCAAAGGGCCGTCGATGTTGTAGAGAATTCCGCAGTCGCGGGCCTTGCCCACTCGGTCCTGCCAGGTTTTTTCTCCCCACTTGAACTGGGCACGCAAGTAGTAGTTCTCGTATTCCTTCTGGGTCACGATGCCACCGAAGTCGTTTCCGGATACGTGGATGATTCCCTTCTCGACCTGGAAGATCTTATCGGTGTCGTGATTCAACCCTTTCGATTGCAGCAGTATGTCGAAACCGGTAAAGTCCTTGCCGTTAAACAGGCGGACTAGCTTGCCATGCGCGGGAATGCCGCTCGCCATCTGTGCCACTAGGGCGGGAACTATTGCGGCTGAAGCCATCCACAGGAAAAGAACTCTTTTAAGGGTTGAATGCATGGACGGCCTCTCCTTTTACCGGCGACGTTTTGCAGGTGGATGATAACGCAGTTCTGCGCTATAAACATGATGGCCGTTTTGGGGTCGTTTTCTGCCGTAGGTTGGCCAAGGAGTATTCGATTTGAAGCTGCTGGTAAAGTTCAACCTCCTATTGATTGTGGTATTTGGTCTGGGGCTTTTCGTGATTGCCTACCAGGCGCGAAGCTTTTTACAAGAGCAGGCGCAGGCTGAAGTACTTCGCCAAGCGGGTTTGATGGCAGCCAGCGCGTCGGCTACTCGAAATTACACCGAACACTACATCACCCCCATCATCGAGAAAACGACAGAGCACACAACAACCTTCCTGCCGCAGGCAATTCCTTTCTTCGCATCGACCACTACCTTTGATCAGATCCGGCAGACTTATCCGGATTACACCTATAAGGAAGCCGCGCTGAACCCGACTAACCTGCGTGATCGCGCCACCGATTGGGAGGCGGATATGATCAACTTCTTCCGCAATTCCCCCAAGGAAACCGAATTGGTGCGGCTGCGGGAAGGAGCGACCGGACCCACTCTTGCGCTGGCTCACCCGATTCGGGTGGAGAGCGGATGCCTTCAGTGTCATAGCACGCCAGGCGCCGCTCCCAAGGCGCTCATCAAGCATTACGGCAGCCAAAACGGATTCGGCTGGAACCTGGACGAGGTCATTGGCGCCCAGGTGATTTCGATTCCCACCTCAGTCCCCATCAAGTTGGCGCAGCAAGGACTGACTCGGCTGCTGATCAATCTATCCGTGATTTTCCTGGCCGCTATTCTCTTGATCGATATCGGGTTGTATTTCATCGTCATCCGGCGGTTAGGCAAGATCTCGCACTATGCGGATCGGATCAGCCAGGGAGAGATGGATCTGGAGCAGCTCCCTGTCCGCGGCAATGACGAGGTCGCACAGGTAACCCGATCTTTCCACCGCATGCACACCAGCTTGAAGAAGGCGATCGATCTGCTGAATGGATGAAGATGGGGGATGAAGATGGGTTAGGCGCGCGGACGGGTGGCCAGGAATTTCTTCCGGTCCGAGTCTTTCTCAATCTGCTTGGACGCTTCCTGGTAAAGGCGGTCGAGATCGGTGTGCTGCTTGGTGAGCCGCGTCACGACAACCTTGGCGATCGGCCCGATGAAGGATGCCAGGTGTCGCACCAGCTGATCAACCGGTGGAGGAAGAGGTCCGGTGACGGGTTGGCTGACCTTGCCGGTGGTCACTTCCTGTAAAGCGCGGGTTGGGGTGAGGATGGTCGTCGCCCCGGCAAGGTCCGGCATGCTCTGAGAGCGGAGCGCTTCGAGAAACTCCGCAGCGGTCGCGAAGCGCTTTGCCGGTTCCTTCTCCAGCGCCCTGGCGATGATGTCCGACAGCTTTGCCGGAATGTCGGGCCGCAACTCGGCGAGAGGGGTGGGCGTCCGGTTGAGATGAGCCATCATCAGCTCATAGGTGGTGGTGCCGCTCAGCGGCGGACGGCCGGCGATGAGCTCGTACAGGGTCACGCCGAGGGAGTAGATGTCGGACTGCTGAGTGGCCTTTTCACCGCGGATTTGTTCCGGCGACATGTGCAACGGGGAGCCGATCAAAGAGCCCGCCTTGGTGAGCTCCACAGAGCCCTCGGAGATGGCGATGCCGAAGTCCAGCACTTTCACCAGTCCGGCGGGGGAGACCATGATGTTTGCGGGCTTTATGTCGCGGTGCACCACGCCTCGGGCATGGGCATAGTCGAGGGCGGCCAGCACTTGCTGGGCGAAATTCATCAATTGGGGGAGCGGAATGCGCGCATTCCGGCTGCGGGTGCGCAGGTCTTCCCCTTCCACCAGTTCCATGATCATGATGAGCTGGTCTTGAAAGTAGAAGGCGTTGTGCAGGCCAGCGATGTTGGGATGATTGAGGCTGGCGAGTAGCTGGATCTCGCGCCGAAAACGCTCCTTCATGTCCGGAGTGCCCGTCTGCTCCGGCAACATCACTTTCATGGCTTCCGCGCGTTGCGAGATCAGATGGATTGCTTCGTAAACCGCGCCCAGACCGCCACGGCCCAGCACCCGCACTATCTTGTATTCCCCGACGACCTGTCCGGCCTCAAACGTCATCGACTGATGATACTGCCACCTCTCTTCCCCGGCCGGGCTGCCTTCTATCGGCGGCGCTTCCGGGGTAAACTCGGATGTACATTTCAAAGCCCCCTGTGAAGGAGCCGAATCATGCCTCTACAAGTCTGTATGGGTGCGATGATGCAATGCAGCTTTGGCGTGGCGCCGAGTTCGCTGGTGGTATTGCCTACCAACAGGGTGATGACCAACATGGTGCCGGACGCGAACATCATGGACCACATTCCGATGGTCAATATCATGCCTTTCGGGATGTGCACGTCGATCGCCAACCCGACCGTAGCCGCGGCCACGGCGGCTGCCCTGGGTGTGCTCACACCGATGCCGTGCATCCCGGCAACGCCGGCGCCCTGGGTCGCTGGTGCACCCACGGTGCTGCTGGGAAACTTTCCCTCACTCGATAACGTTTCGCAACTGATGTGTATCTGGGCCGGCGTGATTACCTTCGTCGATGCCGGTGAGGCGACGGTTCAGATACCCTAGGCCAACGTCCGTGTGCGCTGGCTGTCTGCATTATCCGGGTCGATTTCCCATGCAAAAGGGCCGGCTTCCTGTTAATTTTGGTCCGCCAGTACATTTCACACCATGACTCAATTAGCCACACTCTCGCTGGCGTTTGCGGCGGCAACCGACACCGGCTGCAAGCGGACAAATAACGAGGATAGTTTTGGCTATAACACTGACCCCCATCTCTACGTCGTCTGCGATGGCGTGGGCGGTGCTCTCGCCGGGGAGGTGGCCAGCAATACCGCGGTGCGCACCTTCATTGAATCCTTCGAAGCGCAAACGCGGGAGCGGGAATCACCCATCGAGAGCAGATTGCTGCACTCCATCGAGGAGGCCAATCGCGCGGTGCGCGATCTCTCCACGAACAACGAACAGTTCAGCCATATGGGCACCACCCTGGTATGCGCCTGTGTCGACGGGGCTCGTGCGGTGATCGGCAATGTGGGCGACAGCCGCGCTTATTTGATACGCGACGGCGCCTGCTTCCAGATTACTCAGGATCATTCCCTGGTCGAGGAGCAGTTGCAAAACGGGCTGCTGACACAGGAGATGGCGGAGAACTCCAGCCTGCGGTCGGTGATCACCCGGGCCATCGGCATGGCTGATACGGTGCAGCCTGACTTTTTCGGCGCCACGCTGCAGGCGGAAGATATGCTGCTGCTGGCCTCGGACGGTCTTACCCGTTATTTGGCGCCGGCGGAAATAGCCTCGATTGCATTGGCCGGCATTGAGCTTCCGGTGATCTGCAAGGAATTTGTGGAGTGTGCCAAGCAGCGGGGTGGCGCGGACAATATTACGTGCATTGTTTTGCGTGCAACGATGGGCTCGCCGCACGGGGTCCGTAAAGGTGGTTAAGGACACGCCGGATACAGAGTCCCGTAGGGACGGCTGAACTTAGCCCAGGACATAGTCCTGGGTTGGAACGCGCTATGGAAAAGTCCCGCAGGGACGACTGAAAAGTTATCAAGACATGATCCTGGATGCGGAGAGCGGATCAGGAATTCTCAATCGCGGAATAATTTTGAGATGCAAGTCCCTCGGATTCCCTCCGAGTAACATTCAGTCGTCCCTGCGGGACTTTTCGTCACTCGAATCTCTACCCAGGACTACGTCCTGGGCTAAGTTCAGCCGTCCCTGCGGGACTCGATTTCGAGATGGCCGTTCTCACGCAGGCGCTCTAACCGGCTGCGGAAAACACTGGACAAAGATGCCCCCCAGGCTTCTCACTTGGTGACCGGGTTAACGCAGGTGCCTCCGTACAGTCCCAGGGGCCCCAGCACCGCTGCTCCCGGACCCGAAATTTCAAAGCGGACGACTTCCGGAGTTCCATCCGGCAGCCTGAGCTGGCGGCCAGAAACTTCGAGGGGAAACTCAAGTTGCAAGGTTGCCCCAACCCGCGTTACCTGGGCTGTGGCAACCAGCTGAAACAGTGCCCACGGACCTTGAAACTGCAATGCTTCGGCTGCGTTGTAAGCCAGCGAGGCTTGATGTGCAGTGGCGCCATTCCAGGTAAACGGTTGCGACGTCGCGCCGGCTGGGATTCTCTGTCCGTCGACAACCAGCGTCGCATTCTCGATTCCCTTGCTGGGCACGGAGCGAAGCGTGAACGTAAAGGCGGGAGTGGTCCCTCCGGAGGAATAAAGGGCAGAGGAGATCGATGCCGCGCGATTGAAGAATTGTGCGAAGACGGGTCCAACGTGTCCTGCCGCGTTGGGAGCAAGAACATACTGCGTCCCCTGCTGAGGCAGCCACGGCTTCAGGCTCACGTTGTAATAGGTCCAGAGACTGCCCGTTCCCGGCGCGAAGACAGCATTCACATCCGGCAGACTAGCCTGATCGGCAAGGGTGAGATCTCTGCCGGCCTGCGCTTTAGACAAGGGCTGAAAGGGGAACTTGCCCAGGAGCGTGCACATGGCTCCAGGCGCACCCGGAGGCGGGGGCGGCGGAGGCGGGACGGCGCAATGGATGGGCGCCTCTAACAGAGCAAGCACCGTCTTCTCGGTGTGCATCTGGGGGTCGATGTTGAAAGGCTGGGCGGTCTGCTGCACGGCAACGCCGGCGGTCGACACCGCCGAACCCAGCATGTCTCCCGAGGTCTGAGGGTTCTGGTTGAACTGGGTGACGGCACTGGAGAGAGCCAACAACGCATTGACGTAGGTGGTGTTGCCCGGTCCGATAAAGCGAGCCGTCGAATTAGGATCGACCAGGGCCTGCGTCGGCTGGAAGATGGACTTGATCTGCGGATCATTCACCGCGGTGTTGTACGACGCGGTGCCGAAGAACTCCAGCAGCGGCGAGTCGGGGCCGGCAAGTGCGTTCAGTTTATTCGGCAGATCGCGTATTGGTCCGCAACCGGTAAAGTGCCCATCATTTAGAAAGGCGTGCCACTCTCGCAGAAAGTCAGCGGAGTACATCGCCGCCAACTGCTTGGCAACACCGGCGGTATCCAGCGAACGCGCAGCTTGATCACCCAGCACCCAGGTTTCGCCCTGGAAGTAGTGCTCCGGGTGCTGCATGGCGCCCTGCATAAACCCGAAGCCTGCTCGGGTAAATGCGCCACGGACCAGGTGCGACTCGACTACGGAACTGGCGGCATTGGGATAAAGGCGGTTGAAGTCGACGCCCGGGCTGGTCTTGTCCGCTAGTGCAAGCATGTCCTGGTAAATGCGCGGCACCGCTCCGAAGTTCGAGAGGTAGGTCCTGGCCTTGCCCACCGCCGCAGCATCCGGAGCAATCGAGTAGGGGTTTTGACGGAGGAGTTCTCCAGCGTAAAAATCGATCTGCTGTCGAGCCAGTTGTTGTTGCGCGAGATCCCTGATGTTGGATCCCATCCAATATTGCAAAAAGACAGGGGTGAGAAATTGCGCCTGGCTTTTCTCAGGGTTGCTGGTGGTAATCAGATAGGCCTTGAGCGGGTTGTAGGCGGCGGTGTAGTCAGCGCCCGGCGCCGGCGAAACTGGTAGACCCCGCAGATAACTGGTGAAGTTGGCCTGGGTGGGATTCAGCATCATCACGCGAAATCGATCGAAGTAGATTTGCCGCGCGGGCACGGTCAATTTGTCTCCCTGGTACAGTCCAAAGCGGTAGGTCCAGGGAGGTCCGTTCTGGCCGTAGCCCTCTAACTGAAGGAGGCTCTGACGCAACCGGTCCAGTGCCTGCAAGTCGGCCAGACCAGGCGCGGTTGCCGTGGCCGTGCCGGCGGCGGACAACGCCTGGGCCGCACTCTGAATGTTGTGTTCGAGCGCTGCGTTGTTCAGGTAGGAGACCACCAGCAGCCCGGTGTAAGTAGCAAAGACGAGGGCCAGCGAGGCGAAGAGAATTCTGCGGAAGAGCCGCGCTGGCGCAGTCTGTTGCGTTGCCGAGAGAGCACTCCTGTCGCCCAGGATCATCTCCGGAAACAGCCGGGGAAGAAATGCCCATTGCGGTGCGCGGGTGGCCACCATTTGCTGCGCTGCGGGCCGGTTGGCTGCCTGAAATTCCTGCGCGGAGAACATACGCGTTGCGCCGAGTTCCGCAGCGGGGCTGATCACGGGTGCGGCCTGGGCGGCGACCCTTTGCTCCAGGATTTGGGCGCGCAAGCCGGTGAAGAAAAAGCCGCGCAGGTAAGGATTGGCACTGAGCTGACTGGGCTTGGACAGCTCTACCAGGTACTGGTTGATGTTCCTGCGCAGCTTGCCGAACTCGCGGGGAAACTCGTAGGCGCCGGGCGCGTTTTGGGGCTCGGTTTCCCGATTGAGCACCTCGACGCGAAATTCGCCCAAGGAGTAGGTCAGCAGATCGAGCGCGCTCGCCAGTTCCCGCGACATCTTGTCGGCATAGACGCCTGCCGAGGTTTGGTTCGCAGGCAAAACGTTGCCCAGGACCTGCCGTATCTCATCGTTCGAAAGGTTGCGGACGTACTCCGCGAAATGAGGGATGCGATCGAGTTTGGTGAAGATCACGTAGACGGGCAAGGCTGCGCCCAGCAAGCGGCTGATCTCGCGCAACTGCGCGGCGATGGTGCGGGCGGAGGCAACGGACGACGTAGCAGCGTCGGCCGCCAAAAGCTGCTCCACGCTCACACAAACCACGGCAGCCCGAGCCGGCGCACCCGAGCCAAAGGTGGAACGGTAAGCCTTGGGGCGGGTACGCGCAATCATCCGCTGCAACGCACCAGGGGCCTGGCGTACGGTCTCTCCGGCTTCGAGGATGGCTGCCTGCCGGGTGAACCAGAGATTGAGAACGGGAGTGGGTGAGACATCGCCCTCTCGGGGCGCGCTCCCCGCGATCAGCTCCGGATCCAATCCGGAACGCATGACCAGGCTGGTCTTTGCCGAGCCGGCCTCCCCAAGCAGATAAAGCAGGGGAAGCCCATCGAGCGGCTT
The DNA here is from genome assembly GCA_963830325.1 of uncultured Acidobacteriaceae bacterium. GTDB lineage: Bacteria > Acidobacteriota > Terriglobia > Terriglobales > Acidobacteriaceae > PALSA-350. The sequence goes on along the minus strand of CAWHMV010000010.1, from coordinate 541,626 downwards.
AGCGCCTTGCTGCTTCGCATTGCGCAACTTGCGATTGGCGTCGATCAGCAAAACGTCGACTTCCGAGTTAGAGCCGCCGCCGGGCAGTTCGCCGTTCGCCGCCTGACGCTTCCGGGAGCGGTGGTGAATGACCAGGATCGCCACCGCGGCAATCAGTCCGGCAAGCACGATGAGAGCCGCTAGCACGATCAGGGGAGTGCCGTGCAAATGCAGAAAGGTTCCGGCGAAAAAGGCCAGCAGCCCGGCGACCAGGAGCACTACGAGAGCGAGCAGATAGGCGAGCAAGAATCCTCCCGGCGGTGGCCGTCAACCCAATGGGGAAATTCCCGCGCTCAGGTTGAACCAGAAAGCGCCAAAAGCCAGCAACATTGCCAGGAACATGCAGAACGCGAAGATACCCAGACCGCGGCTCCAGCGATCGACTGCCGCAACCCGCTTGACCACTGCCGGCGGTGCGGTGGGGCGAAAAAGGAGGACCTGGCCACGAATGCGACTGATCTTGTCTCGAATCTGGCGCACGAAGATATCGATCTCTCCCCCTCTGCCGAAAGCATAGCGACCACGAAAACCGAGCAGAAGGCACAAGCAATAGACCTCGAGGCAATCGCCGACGTCCTGGGCGTCCTGGCGCGCGAGCAAACCGTGGAGGTTTTCAAAGAAGATCTCGCCTGCGCGGTGGTGCCCGAAGAGTTCTTCCTGCAAGGGGCGCTGCGACCAATCCGCAAAGATGGGGCTTTGCAGTTTGAGCACGCTTTCGTCCAGAAATGCGACCAGGGCGAAGACCGAGAATTGGATCATCTCGCCGCTGTATCCCAAAGTCTTGGCTTGCTCCATCGCGGCCTTTAAGGCCGCCCTCATATTGTTACGAAATACCTGTGACTCCTGAATTGCCTGCTGCCGCGAGCCCAGCCGCAGGATGGTGGTAAAGGAGTTTTCGTAGCAGGAGGCCAGGCTGTAGGTACGCACTGCGAGATCATTCATGCGAGCTTTCCCCGGCAAACGGCTGCGTTCCGATGAATAGTGCAATGGCCGCACTGCGATGACACAGTCCGGCAAACCAGAATGGACTCAATTTGAACCACGCTGAGAATACCTCAACCGGCTGGCGGCAAGAGAAAAACTTCCGGTCCGGGGCAGAAGCACTCATTCTTAAGTTGTAAGCAAAGAGTTCGACTACAGTCTTTGTAATCTTTACGGGGTCAACCAGGGAAGTGTAACCTTCGCACATAGGAAGTCGCGACCATGAACGGGGCCAATCTTGATGACAGAAGATGGTAAAAAGCGGGGAGCAGAAGGCGCCGGCCAGCCCGATCCCCTATCTGCCACGGGAATGTTCCTGAATGCCTTCCAGACCCAGCCAGACCAGCCCGTAGAGCAGGAAGACGAAAGCGCCGGCAAGTGGTTTGCCCCCGAAGATAACAGCGGGGCAGCCCTGGGCGGGGCTAAATTGGGCGGACCGTGGGGGCAGCCGTTGAATGAGCCGTCGGTACCCTCTTCGGCGGCCAGACCATCCCTGGGCGAGGGCAAGCCTGTACCTGGCGAATTTACGCAGATGTTTCACAAGCTGGAATTTGCTCCCTCTGCGCCGGTAAGCTCGGCGCCGGAAGCCCGTCCATCTCCGGAGATATCTCGCCAGGAGCCGGGTGAGTTCACGCGTATGTTTGTGAGAGCGACTGCGTCGATGCCGCAACGGCCGATGCCCGCGGCTTCCGACCCGGCTGCGTTTGCTCCGCCTGCTACACCCCGGCTGAAAGGCTTTTCTACACCTGGTGTGTCGGACTCAGCATCGGCGGAAGGTAGCTTTACCCAGCTTTTTCAGACGGCTCCTCCAGCGCCGGCGGCGCCAGTTCGGCCGTTTACCCCTTTGAGCAACGGGACAGAGGCGGCGTGGTCCTCGAACCTGGATTCACCCCCGAGCAAGGATGCGATGGAGTCAGCCGGGGTTACTCAGTTGTTTCGAGCGCTCTCGCCCGAGAACGAAGCCCCTGCCAATCGCTTCGGGGAACAGAGCCCGCAGCCGGCGGTGCCGGCTTCGAGCGCGCCTTCGAGCATCACCATGTTGATCCAAAGGTTAACCGAGGAGCAATCATCCGCAGCCTCTTCGCCGCTGTCGGCCAATGGGCCTGAGCTGGCGGGGGTTTCGGAGCCGGGGGAGTTTACCCGCATCATGTCGGGGAGCTCGGCGGGTGGCGCCGCCGGTAAGGGCGGTCCAGCGGAAAAGGTTGCGGTGCCGGCCCCGGCGGTCTTTCCTGTTCCCGCCGCTCCTTTACTGGTCGCCCCGGCTTTCTCCGCACCAGCCGTTCCTGCGGTCGCGGTTCCCAAGCTTCAGGCTCCTCCGATAGCAGCGCCTCCGGTTGTGGCGAGCGCGGATCCGCCCCAGAGCAAGCTCCAGCAGATGATGCCGATGCTGTTGGTTCTGAATGCGTTTTTGCTGGTGGTTCTGATTGTTCTGGTGGTGTTCCTGCTTAAGTCCCGGTAGACGGTGGGTTTGGGTTGCGCGAACCGCGGTTCTCGCGCGGACTAAAGAGGTCTGTGTGAGAACTCCCTTTTGAAGGGTACGGGCTTCAGCCCGTACGTTAACTACCCAATATAGGACGGGCTCTAGAGTCTGCGTGAGAACCTACTGATTGCAAAAATGAGTCCCGCAGGGACGGCTGAACCTAGCCCAGGACGCAGTCCTGGGTAAAGATTCGAGAGACGGTGAGTCCCATAGGGACGACTGGAATTACCCGGAGGCGCTCCCAGAGCACTTCCATCTCAAAATATTCCGCGATTGAGAACTCCCGATTCGCTGTCCGAATCCAGGGCGATGTTTCGGCAACTTTTCCAGTCGTCCCTGCGGGACTTTTCCGTGGCGCCTGCCAACCCAGGACTGCGTCCTGGGCTAAGTTCAGCCGTCCCTACGGGACTCGATTTCGGGATGGTCGTTCTCACGCAGACTCTTTAGCCCCTGAGGTACATCTCTTCTGCTCGCTTAAGCAGTTTCCCTCAGCGGCTGAAGCCGATTCATCTTGACTGCTAAACGTACGGCCTAAAAGGCCGTACCCTTCACAAAATGGGTTCTCACACATCCTGGTTCAGCCCAGGAGGCCGTTTTCCTGTAGTTGTGATTCTGTCCGCTCTACCCCGGAAATCAGGACTACTCCTTGTGTACGTGCCTTGCCTGCCCAGCGGGTGGCTTCATCTTCGCTGATCTTCAGGTTCATGAGCAGGGTAACCAGGTCGTCGAGATTGCTTACCTTCACCGGCTTGGTGTTGAGCCGGCCGGCATAGGGAACGAACACGACCTCAAAATGGCCCGCGGTAGCTGACGACCCTGGATTTGCGTTAATCCGGATGGTGCCGGTGACCTTCGCCATGGTCCGCTCCTTCCGCCCTAGTTCGCTTCATAGCCTATCTTTTCATACCCGGGTTAGTCGGAGTCGATGACCACAAACCCACGCTCGATCAGTTTGCGCATCATGGCCAGGCATTCGCGCCTCACGGTGTCCACGGGCGCATTCGCACTTTCTGCGAGTGCTTCCACGCCTTGGCCGGCGGTGCGCGTACCGTCACAGGTCGCTAAGAATTCCGCCACCAGGGGCTGAACTTTCCAGTGGAAAGGAAAACCGCGGGTGAGCCGCAGCGTAAGCGATTCTGCGTGCCAGCTGTTGCCCGACTGGTTGCAAACCTGCTCCAGCCTCACGTGAGCCGCGAGCCTGGGCTTGATGGCAAGCAGCTTTTCATCGCTCTCCATGTCGAGCAATAGATCATGCGCAGCAAAGGTGGAGAGAATCAACTCTCCCAGATCGCCGCTTGGTGTTTTGGGTACTTCTTCAATGCGTACCCAGTTTTTTCCGCTCCGCCGCCGCATCACGATCAGGCCGTCGTGGATGGCCTGAACACTGCGGCTCCGGTAGTACTCCATATAGCCTTCGTACAGCTCCTGGTCGCGGCCGGTGTCTTGGGTGGTTTCGCGAATGCGGTGCTGCGCATATTCCTCGGGGTATTGGGTCAGACCTTTCATCACCCAGGCATCACAACCGGAGCCATCGAGCCATTCTGCGATTCGTTCTTCCCAGGGTTGCTCTCCCACTTGTGCCCACTCGCACAGCATTTGCATGTATCCACCTTCATTGAGATGAGCGGGCGCTTGTTGCACCAACAGGCGGCAGAGCTGGTCCAGCTCCATTTGGTTATCGCAAAACAAATAGTCGCTTTGGGGAGTGATGAAGAAAGGCGGATTGGAAAGGATCAGATCAAAGCTTTGCCCCGCGACTGGTGCAAACCCGTCACCCATCCGGAACTCGATGTTTTCTATTCCGTTAAGGCGGGCGTTAAAGGCTACGAACGACGGTACCCGTGGGTTCACATCGGTGGCGATCACCACGTCGCTGTGCCTGGCCGCTCCCAAGCTAAGGATGCCGCTGCCGGTACCAAGATCCAGGGTGGCGCGCGAGTGTCGCCTGACCGCGAACCTGGACAGGAATTTGCTGGTGGGGTTGGGCCACAGCACCATTTCTGAATCGCCGGCCTCGATCGCTCCAGGATAATCAGAGGCCACGAGAAAGTTTTCCACCGGCAGCATCATGGCGGTTGGTTTCAGAAGCTTTCCGTCTTGCTTCAACAAGCCTGATTCCAGCAGCAACTGAAGAAGCCCATCCGGCACGGTGCTGGTGTGGGCGTCGTCTGATTGGGAATGCCCCAGCCAAAACCAGCGCAGCAAAGTATTGAGCAGCGTGACATCGCGGGTGCGATCCAGCAGCCGGGGTTCGTTGCGCAAATGCCGGGAAGGCAACTCGGCTGCACCAAGGTACCTGAGCAGGTTTACTTCGCTGTAACCTGCTTCCTCAAACCAGGAACGAAGCCGAAGAGATGCATCAACGGATAAAGGTTTAAGCATGCGCTTTAAACCTTAACACCGGAAAGAGCACTCAAAACTAAGCGGTAAGTGTGGATCGTGTTTTTTAATTGACCGGTCCAAGACTGCGTGTTATCAACATTAGCGCCCCTGGATGAGTGATCCGAAGAGATGTACGGTAATTCTCGGCTCGGTCCTGAGCGCCCTTTTCGTGTAAGATTCGCTGAAACGATTTAGCTCCGAATATCCCTATTCAGTGGAAGGAAGCAATTATGGCTAGACAAAGCGCGCAGCACAAGCTAGACCGGGTGCGCCCTCCCCGCGTGCAAATTACATACGACGTAGAAGTAGGCGGCGCCATTGAGATCAAGGAACTCCCTTTCGTCGTCGGGGTATTGGGTGATTTCACCGGCAACCCCGAACAGCCTTTGCCGAAATTGAAGGATCGCAAATTCGTAGAGGTGAATCCGGATAATTTCGACACCGTGCTGGAAGGGATGAAGCCGCATCTTTCCTTTGCCGTTGAGAACAAGTTGAGCGACGATCCAGACGCTCCGAAATTGAAGGTGGACCTGAAGTTTCGTAAGTTCGAAGACTTCGAGCCAGCCAACGTAGCGAAACAGGTTAAGCCACTGAAGGAAATGCTCGATCTGCGGAGCAGACTGGCGAACCTTCGCAGCTCTTTGCAAGGCAACGACAAGCTCGAGGAGTTGCTGCTGGAAGCAGTCGGCAATACCGAAAAGCTGGAAAAGCTGAAAGGTGAAATCGGCGTAAAAGACGGAGGCTCCAATGGCTGAAGCTGCCGCTCAGAAGGGATCGGCGCCCGCGGTTGCAACCGAGGAATCCAGTCTGCTCGATCAGATCGTCGAGCAGGGCCGGTTCGGCAAAGAGGTTGCGTCACGCGAACGCGGCAAAGACCTGGTCAAAGAATTTGTAGCCCAGGTACTCGACGGCTCGATGACCGTCGCCAAAGACGCGGAGATGATGATCAATGCGCGCATTGCGCAACTCGATCACCTGCTTTCGCTGCAGTTGAACGAGATCATGCACAACGCCCAGTTCCAAAAGCTGGAAGGCTCATGGCGCGGGTTGAAGTACATGATGGACAACACCGAGACTGGCGTGGGGCTGAAGATCCGGGTCTTCAATGCCACGAAGAAGGAATTGTTGCGCGACATCGAGAAAGCTCCGGAGTTCGACCAAAGCGCTCTGTTCAAGAAAATTTACGAGGAAGAGTACGGCGTTTTTGGTGGAGCACCCTTTGGATCGCTGGTGGGCGATTACGAATTTGGCAAACACCCCGAGGACATGGCCTTACTCGAAGGCATCTCGCACATTGCGGCCCAGGCGCACGCGCCGTTCGTCAGTGCTGCTTCGTCTGATCTGCTTAACCTGGAAAGCTATACCCAACTCGACCAACCTCGCGACCTGGCAAAGATTTTCGACAGCACCGAATACGCCAAGTGGAAGTCATTCCGGCAGAGCGAAGACTCCCGCTACGTCGCGCTCACGCTTCCACGGACGTTGGCGCGTCTTCCTTACGGCGAGGAGACCAAGCCGATCGACGAATTCAAGTACGAAGAGCAGGTGGACGGCACCGACCACTCAAAGTACCTGTGGATGAATGCCGCCTATGCGCTGGGCACGAGAATGACCCAGTCTTATTCTCTGTATGGCATGTGCGTCGCCATGCGCGGTGTCGAGGGTGGTGGGTTGGTGGAGGGTCTGCCGACACATAATTTCGCTACCGACGAGGGTGACATCGCGTTGAAGTGCCCTACCGAGGTACCGATCACGGACCGTCGTGAAAAGGAACTGGCGGACCTCGGCTTTGTGCCCCTGGTTCACTGCAAGGGCACCGATTACGCGGCCTTCTTCAGCGTGCAGACCTGCCAGAAAGCAAAGACCTACGACACCGATTCGGCCAACGCGAATGCCCGCTTGTCGACGCAACTGCCTTACATCATGGCGGTTTCGCGCTTCGCACACTATCTGAAGGCGATGATGCGCGATAAGATCGGCAGCTTTATGTCGCGTGAAGAGGCGGAGCGATTCCTGAACCGCTGGATCACAAAGTATGTGACTCCGGATGATTCGGCTTCTCCTGCAGCTAAGGCAGAGAGACCGCTGCGCGAAGCGCGGATCGACGTGTCGGAGGTACCGGGCAAGCCTGGCGTTTATCGCGCGGTGGCTTTCCTTCGTCCGCACTTCCAACTTGATGAATTGACCGTTTCTCTCCGGCTGGTCGCTGAGTTGCCGGCGGGTAAGGGGTAAATGTAAACGCGGCCGATCCTGGACACAACCTGATGTTCTGTAGTTCCTAATGCCAGGGCCCAAATACAAGACTTTGGTAAGGAGAAAAAAATGGCAGTCAATGCTTATCTCGTAATCGATGGCCGTCCAGGACCCAGCACCAGCAAACAGGACGCGATCGACATTCTTTCATTCAGCTTCGGCGCCAGCATGTCGGCGGTCATTGGCGCTGGTTCCTCGGGAGGCGAGGCCAGGTCAGGCCGAGCCAACGTGAGCGATGTCACCATTATGAAGGTGTTGGACAAGACATCTCCGTTGCTCTTTGACGATTGCGTCACGGGCAATTACCTGACAAAGGTGGACGTTATCTACGACAAGCCGATGGGCGACGATCAGCAAGATTACTTCAAGATTCATATGGAGGATGCCCTGATCACATCGATCCAACTCTCTGGTTCGAGTGAGAACCCTGTGGAATCGATCAGCTTTGCCTTCAGCAAGGTGAAGGTCAGCTATAACCCCGAAGAGGATGGCTCGCTGAAGGGCTTTATCGACAAGGGCTGGGACGTACTCAAGCTCAAGCCGTGGTAATCACGGGCGAGCGGAGATAAGGTGCCAGTAACCGCCAAAGAGCTGTTTGCTGCAGGCAGGGTGCGGGAAGCGGAAAAGTGGCTCACGGCACATTTGCGCGAGCACCCGGCCGACACGGCGCAACGTGTTTTCCTGTTTGAGCTGCTTTGCTTCGCGGGCGAATATGCCCGCGCGGAAAAGCAGCTCAGCGTTCTTGCCGGCAAGAATGCTGAAGCGGAAACTGGAGCCATCGTCTACTACGCAGCGCTGCATGCGGAGAAGACAAGGCACGAGCTTTTTGAAAAGCAGACCTTCCCGGCGCAACCTGCGACCTCCCCCAGAGGCGAGCTGAATGGGAAAGCTTTCACCGAATTGCGCGATGCGGATCCGGACATAGGCTCGCGGCTCGAAGTATTCGCCGCCGGGGCCTATGTCTGGATTCCTTTCGAGCACATCGCCTCGGTCGAAATGAGACCTCCGCAACGGTTGCGGGACACGCTATGGGCGCCGGCGCTGGTGCAGGCTGCCCCATCGTTCCAAGGCATGGACCTGGGAGAAGTGCTGATCCCGGCGATCTATCCATTCTCCTGGAAGCACGCGGACGAAGCAGTCTGGCTGGGCAGAATGACGGATTGGGCGGCTGACGACGAGGGCCGGGAATATCCATCGGGCCAGAAGGTGCTACTGGTCGACGGCGAGGAAGTGCCCTTCCTCGAAGTGCGGTCGATCGAATTTGCCCAACCGGTGCTTGCGCCGTCTGAGCAGGAAAGCTCGTCGTAGTTCAGATTGGTGCCGCTATGCTGCTTCGCGAAGACATCCTGGCTCCGATCGCCGGTGAGAATCCCAGCGGCATCGATCTTCGTTACGACACCAAGCTCCTGATCTACGACAAAATACGAGAAGCGCGCCGCCAGGACGATGGCTTGGCGCAAGGCGACTGGCAAAGCGAACGGAAAACCGCGAATTACCCGTCTGTCATCAAGCTGGCCCAGGATACGCTCGCAACCATTTCCAAAGATCTTCAATTGGCCGCATGGCTCACCGAAGCGTTGTTGGCGACGGAGCAATACGCTGGTTTTTGCCAGGGACTTACGCTTTGCAATGGCTTATTGGCGAACTTCTGGGAAACGATCTATCCGGTTATTGAAGACGGCGACCGCGAGCTCCGGGCCAAGCCGCTTTCCTGGATGGGCTCCATGCTCGATGTGCCTCTGCGTTCCGCGCCCCTGGTGAGCGAAGGATACTCCTGGTACGCCTACAAAGACTCGCGAGAGAAGGTCGGTTTCGAGGACCAGGCAAAAACCGACAAGGATCGCAAGGCGCGGGCTAAGGCGATCGGGGACGGTAAGATCGCGCCGGAGGTTTTCGATAAGGCCTTTGCTGATACGCCAAAGGCTTTTTATCTAAAAGCCGAAAAAGATCTCGACCGTTGTCTCGAGGCGCTGGGGAGCCTGGAGAAGTTCTGTGATGAGCACTTCGAGGACGATGCTCCGCCCTTCGGCAAACTCAAAGCGGCGCTTACCGACGTGCGGCACACTGTCCATTCTCTGCTCGAAAAGAAGCGCGAAAAGGAACCGGATCCGGTCGAAGAGGTGCCGGTGGTCGAGGCTGTACAGGCGGAAGCTGCGACCCAGGAAGAAGGTGCAGTCCCGTCCCCTTCGAGCATCGCCGTCCCGGTGCTGATGGCGGGGCCCGGGGATCTCCGCCAGGCAGTCGCCAGCGTCGCCGCGGGGGCAGCCTTTCTGCGCAAACGAGAGCCGCTCAGCCCGGCACCCTATCTCATCTTGCGAGGCCTGCGCTGGGGAGAGTTGAGGACTGTAGCGCGACTGAGTGACAGTACGCTGCTGGAGGCGCCGCCCACCGAGCTTCGCCAAAAAGTGAAGAGGTTGGCGCTGGCAAACAGGTGGAGTGACTTACTGGACGCATGCGAAGACGCGATGGCGCTGCCTTGCAGCCGCGCCTGGCTGGATTTGCAGCGGTTCTCTGTCGCCGCTTGCTCTGCACTCGGCGCCGAGTACCGGCCGATCGCCACCGCCATACAGTCGGAACTTCGGGCACTGCTGAATGATCTTCCCGAGTTGCTGGAAGCGACTTTGCTGGACGACACGCCGGCTGCCAATCCGGAGACGAAGGCGTGGCTTAAGCAGCTGCAGGATCCTCCGTCCTCCGTTGCAAGAGACGGCGGCGAAGCAGATTCGCCCACGCCTGCAAGCCGCAATGGAACGCCCTCGTGGCTGACCCAATCCGCCGACGCCTACGTGATGGCGAAAGACGCCCTGGCTGCGGGACATGAGGACAAGGCATTCGCCATCATGCGTGCCGAGATCGGCCGGCAGCGCTCCGGACGAGGACGATTCCGCCGCACCATGCAGTTGATTGACCTGGTGGTGACCTCAGGAAAAGATGCCATCGCCCAACCTTTGCTCGACGATGTGACGGCCATGATCGAGAACCACAAACTCGACGCCTGGGAAGAGCCTGAGCAGGTCGCCAGTGATCTGCTGACGCTGATGCGCAACAGCAAAAAGATTCAGGGCAGCGCCAGCGATAAGCAAAAGATGTTCGAACGTATCTGCCGCCTCGACCCTGTCCAGGCATTGAGCGTGGGGTAAGCGATGGCCAGGAACCTCGGCGAAACGACCGTCACCATCCCCGTGCTCGACCGTCTCATTGATCTCGAGCCTGGGAACCAAACGGAAAATCCCCCGAGCCGGTCACAATCGGAGCGGTTGCTGAAGCGCGCGGTGCGGCGTGACCTGGAGTGGCTGCTCAACACCCGCCGAATCTCCGTTCTTCCCGACGAGGGGTTGAAGGAAGTGAATCGCTCCGGCTATATGTACGGGCTCCCCGATCTCTCCGCCTTGACCATGGCTACGTCAGGGGACCGCAACAAGCTGATACGGCAGATTCAGGCAGCCATCAATCTGTTTGAGCCGCGGCTGGCTAACGTTCGCTTGACGTGGGTCGAGAACCCGGAGACGGTGAAAAGCGAAGTACGTCTGCGCATCGAGGCCATGCTCCGGATGGACCCGTCGCCTGAACCAATTTCTTTCGACACCGTGATTGAGTTGAAAAGCGGCAGCTGCCGCCTCTCTGGAGGTGGCGATGCGTGATGACCTGCTGCTCTACTACGAGCGGGAACTGGATTATCTGCGCAAGTCGGCGGTGCAGTTTGCGGAAAAGCACCCCAAGGTTGCTTCCCGCCTGGTGCTGGAACCGACGAAGTGCGAAGATCCACATGTCGAGAGGCTACTCGAGGCCTTTGCGCTCCTCGCCGCCCGAGTTCATCTGAAGCTGGACGACGAATTTCCAGAGATCACTCAGGCACTGCTTACGGTCGTCTATCCGCAACTGGTACGCCCGCTGCCTTCGATGTCGGTGGTCGAATTTCAGCTCGATCCGGAAAAGGGCAAGCTCACCAGCGGACTGAAGATCGACCGCCATTCACCCCTCTACTCAAAGCCGGTAGGTGGAGTTCCCTGCACCTTCCGCACCTGTTACGACACAACGTTGTGGCCGCTGACCGTTACCGCGGCGGAGTGGCGTTCACCCAGCCGATTGCAGCCGGCGGTTAAGACCAACGATTCGGCCTGGGCCATCCGCCTGGAACTTCGGTGCGCGCCCGATGTGAGCTTTCAGGCGCTGAAGATCGACCAACTGCGCTTCTACCTGGATGGTGAGAGCGGCCTGGTCAACATACTCTACGAACTCCTTTTCAGCCGTCTCAACCGCATCATGGTGCGGGATCTTTCCCCGGGGTCGCGGCTCGCCCCGGTCACGCTGCCCGCCTCAGCGCTGAGCCCTGCAGGCTTTGCTCCGGATCAGGGAATGGTCCCCTATGCGGCCTCTTCGTTCGCCGGGCATCGGCTGCTGATGGAGTACTTCGCCTTTCCGGAGAAATTCTTTTTTATCGATCTGACTGGTTTGGAGGCCGTCGCGGCCGCCGGTTTCAAGAGCGCCGTCGAAGTGGTCTTTCTCATCTCCCAGGTAGAGGGGGACGGGCGCATCCAACGGCTCGAGCTTGAGCTTTCGAAAAAAACCTTCCGTCTGGGATGCACGCCGATCGTCAATCTTTTTCCCCAGGTTGCGGAGCCGATTCAACTCGACCGGCGAAAGTATGAGTACACAGTAACCCCGGATGTCCGCAGACCCCATTCCATGGAGGTATTCTCCATCGATGAAGTCGGCTCCATCGATCCGACTAACCAGAAGATCACCACCTATGAACCGTTTTATTCGCTTCGTCATTCCGCACAGAAGAATAGCCGCTCCTGCTTTTGGCTCGCGCGCCGGCGCGCCTCAAGCCGGCTCAACGATGAGGGAACAGAAGTAGCGCTCTCGCTGATCGATCTGTCCACTGCGAATGTCGATGCACAAGCCTCAGTGCTCTCGGTGCGCACTACCTGCACTAACCGCGACTTGCCCTCCCGTCTGCCGTTTGGCAACCAGGACAGCGACTTTGAGATGGAAGGCGCAGCCGCCATGAAGCGGATCGTCGCGCTACGCAAGCCCACGCAGCCGGTGCGGCCGGAACTGGGCAAGAGCACCCTCTGGCGCCTGATTTCGCACTTATCGCTCAACTATCTTTCCCTGGTCGAGCAAGGCAAAGACGCACTGCAGGAGATTCTCGGCCTTTACGATGTTGGCCGTACGGCCTACTCGCAAAACGTTATCCAAAGCATTCTCGAAATCCGCAGCCGCCCTCATTTCACCCGCCTGATTTCGGAGCAGGGAGTGAGCTTTGCCCGCGGATTACGCATCGAGATGGAACTTGACGAGGACCAATTTACCGGCGGTGGTGCGTTTCTCTTCGCCAATGTGCTGGAACGATTCTTCGGCCTCAGCGTCTCGTTGAACAGCTTTACCCAGCTCAGCGTCACGACTCCGCAAAGAAAGGGGGCACTGCACGAATGGCAACCGAGATCAGGCCGGAAACTTCTCGTTTGAAAGATTCACCGCTGGGCGACCAGCTTGCCGAGTACCCCTTTGGCTTTGAGTTTTTTCAGGCAGTCACTCTTTTAGAGCGGCTCAGCGCCGGCCTGCAACCGGTGGGAGGCTTCTCCCATCCGGAGGAGGAGGCCGTCCATTTCCGGGTGAATTCGAGGCTTGGCTTTCCCGCAAGTCAGATCCAGAGCCTGGATTTCCCCGAGAATGCGCCGCCGGAGATGATGGTGAACTTCATGGGCCTCACGGGCCCTTCGGGTGCGCTTCCTTACACCTATAGCGAGTTGATCCTGGAGCGGATCAGAGCCAAGGACCACGGGCTGGCCGCCTTCTTCGATATTTTCAATCATCGCGCCATCTCGCTTTTTTATCGCGCCTGGCAGAGGTCCCGCTTTCCCGTCACCTATTCAGCCGGCCCGCGCGATCTGTTTACGCGCTACCTTCTCGATTTGATCGGACTAGGTACGGACGGTTTACGCGACCGCCAGGAAATTGAGGATGAGGCATTGCTTCACTATGTATCGCTGGTGGCGATGCAGGCGCGTTCAGCGACCGCGCTGGAGCAGATCATTGAGGATTACTTCGAGGTCCCGGTGGAGATTCAGCAATTCACCGGCGCCTGGTATGGGCTGGACAATGCAACGCAGTGCGCCATGACCGATATGGACACGCCTTCATGCCAGATAGGCGGCGGGGCGGTGGTGGGCGATGCGGTTTGGGACCGGCAGGCGCGCGTGCGTATCCGTCTTGGCCCGCTCTCTATGGAACGGTATTGCGATTTCCTGCCCGAGGCGAGTGCGTACACCGCCTTGCGCAGTCTAACCCGGTTCTTCAGCAACCAAAGCCTGGAGTTTGAATTGCAGCTGGTGCTCGATCGCACCCAGACGCCGGGCACTGAACTCGATTTTGAAGCAACCAATGCGGTGCGGCTGGGATGGGTGTCATGGCTCAAAACCGCGCCGCTGGGCATGGATCCTGACGACACGATTCTGACTCTGTAAGGGGAACAATATGGGACTGAATCTCAAAGCACTCATCGGCAAGTTGAATGAGCCTGCCCGCCTGGCCCTCGAAGGGGCGGCTGGCCTCTGTCTCTCGCGCACCAATTACGATGTCGAGGTCGAGCATTATCTCACCAAGCTGCTTGATTCCGCTTCCGGCGACTTCGCCGCGATCATCAAGCATTTTGAAATCGACAAGTCGCGGCTCACTGCCGATCTGGCTCGCAGCATCGACAAGCTGAAGTCGGGCAACGCGCGCACGCCGGCCATCAGCCCGACGGTGCTCAAGATGCTGACCACCGCCTGGACGATCGGCTCCATCGACTTCAATGCCGGACAGGTGCGCACTGGCTTCACCATCATCGCGCTGGTCACGGACGATGAACTTACGCGTCTGGTCAACGACGTCAGCCGCGAGTTCCAGAAGATCAACGCCGACGCGCTGCGCAAAGATCTGCTTGGCATTGTCGCGCTCTCCAGTGAGACGACCACAACCGCCACCGCTGGGGCGGCGCCCGGCGATCCCGGCGCGAAACCAGCCGGCGGCAAGACGCCGAACCTGGACTCGTACACCCTCGACCTTACCGGCAACGCGCGCAAGGGAAAGATCGATCCGGTGCTTGGCCGGGATGCGGAGATTCGCCAGCTGATCGATATCCTCACCCGGCGGCGGCAGAACAACCCCATCCTCACCGGCGAGGCGGGTGTGGGCAAGACCGCCGTGGTGGAGGGGTTTGCGTTACGCGTCGCCCAGGGGGATGTACCTCCGCCGCTCAAGAATGTGCATGTGCGGACGCTTGACCTCGCGTTGCTGCAGGCCGGCGCAGGGGTCAAGGGAGAGTTCGAAAATCGGCTCAAGGGCCTGATTGAAGAAGTGAAAGCCTCAGCCACGCCCATCATCCTCTTCATAGACGAGGCGCACACCATGATCGGCGCTGGTGGCCAGGCGGGACAAAACGACGCTGCCAACCTGCTCAAGCCGGCGCTCGCCCGTGGCGAACTCCGGACCATCGCTGCGACTACATGGTCGGAGTACAAAAAGTACTTCGAGAAGGATGCCGCGCTCGCCCGGCGCTTCCAGGTGGTGAAGGTGGAAGAGCCCAGTGAGCACCAATGCCTGATCATGATGCGCGGGCTCGTGGCTTCGCTCGAAAAGCACCACAACGTCCGCATCCTCGACGAAGCGGTTTATGCGAGCGTCCGTCTTTCTCACCGGTTTCTCGCCGGCCGCCAACTGCCAGACAAGGCAGTGAGTATTCTCGACACCGCGTGCGCTCGCTTGTCGTTGGGACAGAACGCCACTCCGCCTGCGCTCGAAGACACTACTCGCCAGATTGACGCCCTCGATGTGCAAAAGCGAATCCTCGAACGCGAGACAGTCGTGGGCGCTGACCACCAGGAGAAGCTGGGGGAAATTGAAGAACAAAAAACCGCGGCCACCGCCAAGCTCAAGGCTTTACAAGAGCGCTGGGACAAGGAGCGCGAACTGGTAACGAAGATTCGCGAACTGCGGGAGAAGCTGGAAGCGGGTCATGCCGCGAATGGCACTGTCGATGCAGCCGCGGCCAGTTCGGCCGCGCTGAAGACGGAGCTACAGGCCCTGGAAACTCAACTATCCGCGTTGCAGGGGGAGACTGGCCTGATCCGCGTCTGCGTGGATGCGCAGATTGTGGGCGAGGTACTTTCGGCCTGGACCGGCATTCCTGCGGGCAAAATGCTCAAGGATGAAATCACCACTGTGCTGGCGCTGCAGGAGCACCTGGGACGGCGCGTCATTGGCCAGCCGCATGCGATGGAGATCATCAGCCAGCGCGTCCAGACCTCGCGCGCATCGCTGGACGACCCCAACAAACCGGTTGGCGTTTTCATGCTGGTTGGGCCCAGCGGCGTAGGCAAGACGGAGACGGCGCTTGCGCTTTCTGACTTGCTCTATGGCGGCGAACACAACCTGATCACCATCAACATGTCTGAGTTCCAGGAACCGCACACCGTTTCCACGCTGAAGGGATCCCCCCCGGGCTATGTGGGTTATGGCGAAGGCGGAGTACTGACCGAAGCGGTCCGCCGCCGGCCCTACTCGGTGGTGTTGCTGGATGAGGTTGAGAAGGCGCATCCCGATGTGCTGGAGCTCTTCTTCCAGGTCTTCGACAAGGGCAACATGGAAGACGGAGAAGGCCGCCAGATCGATTTCAAGAACAACATCATCATCCTCACTACGAACGCGTGCACCGATCAACTGATGAAACTGGTGGCTGATCCTGAGACCGCTCCCAGCCCGCGCGCGCTGGTCGACACCCTCAAGCCGGACCTCAACAAAATCTTCAAGCCGGCCTTCCTTGGGCGCATGGTCGTGATCCCCTACTACCCGGTGCGCGACGAGGCACTGAAACAGATCATCCGGCTGAAGCTGGGCAAGATCCAGCGGCGCATTTTGGAAAACCACAAGATCAAGCTGACCTACGACGACGCCTTTCTGAACGAGGTGGCCAGCCGCTGCACCGAAGTGGAAAGCGGAGCACGCAACGTGGACAACATCCTCACCAATTCCCTGCTGCCCGATATCTCACGAAAGATCCTGGGCGGAATGGCCGAAGGAGAAAAGATGACCGCCATTCATGTAGGCATTGGGGATAATGGGGATTTTGTCTATGCACTCCCGGGAGCACAAGTTGCCGTCGAGACAATGGCCTGAAGCGGCGTTAAAGAAAGACGATTGGCTTTTTAGGTTTTATCGATGCCCTACTCTCAACAAGAACGCCTGATTGCCCTTACGACGCCACTGGGCGAGGATGTATTGCTGCTGGCCGCCTTTAGCGGCCATGAAGCCATCTCCCGCCTGTTCAGTTTTCAGCTCGACCTGCTTTCGGAAAAAGGGCCGATCGACTTCGCGCAAATCATCGGCAAGAAAGTCACCATAAGAGTGACTCAATCGGACAAGACGGAGCGTTATTTCAACGGCATAGTGAGCCAGTTCGCGCAAAGCGGCTCAGACGCTCGCTTCACCCGTTATCAGATGCAGATGGTTCCCTTGACGTGGCTGCTCACCCGATATGCCGATTGCAAGATTTTTCACAACAAAACAGTCCCGGAGATCCTGGAACAGGTCTTCAGAGATCGCGGGCTTACCGAATTCACGATGAGGCTCAACGGCAGTTACTCACCGATTGAGTACTGCGTTCAGTATCGGGAGACAGACTTCAACTTTATTTCCCGGCTCATGGAGCAGAACGGCATCTTCTACTTCTTTCAGCACCAGAAGGAAAGCCACACCATGGTCATCGCCGATTCCCCCAGTGCCCATGAGCCGTGCCCGGGACAGGATACCGCTGGATACAACCTGGTGCGCGGTGGCATTGACGAGGGAGACGTTATCCATTCCTGGAGCCTCGAGCAGGAGTTGCGCAGCGGCAAGTACACGTTAACCGACTATAACTTCAAGACGCCTTCGGCCAACCTCGTCGCCACCGAACCAAGTGTTATCGAGGTGGGAGGCAATAGCGGCTTCGAGCTTTTTGACTATCCCGGAGAATACGCGACTCGCGGAGACGGCACGGCATTTGCGAAGATTCGCATGCAGGAAGTGGAGGCCAGTCACCTGGTCGCCAACGGCTCAAGTGTCTGCCGCGCCTTCACTAGCGGTTACAAGTTCACCCTCGCGGACCATTATCAAGACACCATGAACGTGTCTTATGTGCTTACCGAGGTTCAGCACTCCGCTTCGGTTGCAGATACCTATGCCATGAACAGTGGCAGCGGCGGCGGAGAGAGCTACTCGAACGACTTCACCTGTATTCCTGAAACAGTTCCCTTCCGGCCGGCGCGTCTTACTCCCAAGCCGTTTGTGCAGGGGCCGCAGACGGCCGTGGTGGTCGGTAAGAGCGACGCTTCCGACGATAGCGGCGCCGGCGGAAGTGGCGAAGAGATCTGGGTGGATAAATACGGGCGGGTCATCGTTCTGTTTCCATGGGACCGCGTCAACAAGTATTCCTGCCGGGTTCGCGTATCCCAGGACTGGGCAGGGCAGGGTTGGGGTGCGATCACGATTCCTCGCGTTGGGCAGGAGGTCCTGGTTAGTTTCCTTGAAGGCGATCCGGACCGTCCGATCATCACGGGACGTGTGTATAACGCAGACCAGACAGTTCCTTATACATTGCCTGATTACCAAACCCGCAGCACCTTCATGACGCGAAGCTCCAAGGGCGGCGGCGCGGACAACTACAACGAGCTGCGTTTTGAGGATAAAAAGGGCGACGAACAGATTTTCCTGCGCGGAGAGAAGGACGCCGATATCCGGATGAAAAATGACATTCGGGAATGGGCGGGGAATAACCGGAGCTTGATCGTTACCCAGGACCAGATGGAGAAAGCCGGCGGGGACCTCCACAGCCAGGTCACTGGGAATGTGAACCAGAAGGTCGGGCAGAATTTGTCTTTGCAGGTGGGTCAGAATTTGTACGAGAAGTCGGGGATGAACTTTGCTCATGAAGCCGGACAGGTCATTCATCTGAAGGCCGGCATGACCGTGGTTTTGGAAGCGGGTGTAGAGCTAACGCTGAAAGTTGGCGGCAACTTTATCGATATCGGTCCCGCAGGCGTCACCATTGTCGGAACAATGGTGATGATCAATAGCGGCGGCGCGGCCGGCTCCGGCTGCGGGTCAAGTCCCACCTCTCCCAAGGACCCCGACCAGGCCGATGACGGTAGCAAGGGCGGGAAGATGTGAGGTGGGGCGGACTTGCTTAACCCGAGAGGCGCACCGCAGATCTCTCCACTACGCTGTCCCGGTCGAAAAACATATCCAGGAAGGGTCCGCGGAACTGCAGTTCCGCGGACCCTTCCTGGATATGTTTTTCGACCGGGACAGCGTAGTGGAGAGATCTGCGGTGCGTTGAGAATAAAGGTTGTGATTGAGGCTCGATCCCTTATCCTTATTCGCAGCGCTTAGATTGACATGAAACAACTGCAACCCGTTCTCTGGACCAAAGGCACCTTCCTGACACCGCAGCACCTGCAACTTCAGGACCGGTTCCTCGAAGACAGCTTGAACTTCCGGCTGCAGGCGCTCAAGTTTTGCGCCTGGGGCTTCAGCGAAGTCGTGCTCGACCAGGAATTGCTGGCGGACGGACACCTCGCAGTCTCCCGCGCCTCAGGCATATTCCCAGATGGGCTGCTTTTCGATATTCCCGGGTCGGATCAGCCGCCTCCCTCGAAGGCCCTGGCGGAGTTCTTTGATCCTGGCGTTCGCGACCTCGACATTTACCTCACCGTACCCGACTACCGGCAGAAAGGCTTGAACGTCTCGCCCGTAGGCCGGTCCGCGGGCTCGCGCTATTTGGCGGAGATCACGTCCGTGATCGACGAGAACACAGGGACGGGAGAGAAACCGATCCAGATCGCGCGCAAGAATCTGCGTCTGCTGGCAGCCAACGAGACCCGCGAAGGAAGCTCCGCCCTGCGCATCGCCAACGTGGAACGAACGGACGCCGGCGTCTTCCGCCTGAACACCCGCTTTGTCCCCCCGCTGCTCGAAGTACGGGCCAGCGACTTCCTGCTTGGCGTGGTCAACGGGCTGCTGGAAATTCTCTCCGCCAAGAGCACGCAGCTTGCCGCCAGCCGCCGGCAGAAGAATCTCAGCCTGGCAGACTTCACGGCGTCAGACATTGCAAATTTCTGGCTCCTATACACCGTCAATTCGCATATTCCCGTGCTCAGCCATCTGCTCCAAGGGCAGCGCTGCCACCCGGAAGAACTCTTCTCCGCGCTGACCGCGCTCGGCGCTTCCCTCACCACATTTTCCGCGACCATACGTCCGCGCGATCTTCCCTTGTACGACCATCTCGAGTTGAGCAAGGTGTTCAACGATCTGGATCAGAAACTACGCCTCTTGCTTGAGACTGTGGTGCCGACCAATGTCGTCTCGCTGCCGCTCAAGCACGTGAAGAACGCCGTCTATGCCACCGCGATCGACCAGGACAAGTACCTGAACAACACCCGTATGTACCTGGCCATGTCCACTGAAACCAGCGAAGAGTCCATCATCCGTAAGGTTCCCCAGCTGGTGAAGGTGTGCTCCGCAACCGACATCGAGCGGCTCATCAGCCTCGCTTTGCCCGGAGTTGTCCTCAGTCACTTGCCCAGCCCGCCCAGTGCGATTCCAGTTAAGATGAAGTATCAATATTTCAGTCTGAACCAGTCCGGACCCGCGTGGGAGGCGGTCACCCGCGCGCGCAATCTCGCTGTACACGTTCCGGGAGATTTTCCAAATCCGCAAATGGAGTTACTTATCCTGTTGCCGCAGGCGGGTTGAAAGCCATGACACTCTTGAACAAACCCGTCTGGGCGGAAGGCATGTATCTCGGCCCGCATAATTTTCAGGCGCAGAGCCGCTATTTTGAAGACTCGCTGAACTTCGTCACCACCAGTCTTTGGCGGGATGCGTATGGCTTCGCCGGACTGCAATTTGACAGCGACGCTTTGCGCAACGGCATTCTCACCATGACCAGCGGGCGGGGCCTGTTTGAAGATGGACTGGCGTTTGACTTGCCGGGGTCAGATGCCGCTCCACCGCCGCGCGAGTTCGGCGGTCTGTTTTCCCCGGTCGCCGATCATCTGACCATGCACCTTGCCGTTCCTGTCAATCTACAAGAGGGCCGCAATACGAGCCTGGAGAACGGTGCCTCCGGCTCGGTTCGCTATCACAGCGTGGAGCAGATGCTTCCGGATGAAAACACCGGCCGCGACGAGAAAAAAGTTAAGGTCGGCCGCAAGAACCTGCAGCTGCTTGCGGAAGGCGAAGTGACCGATCAGTTTGTAAGCTTACCCCTGTTACGCATCGTGCGTGACGGCTCGGGCCGTTTCGAAAGCGATCCTGGGTTTGTGCCGCCCTGCCTTACGTTAAGCGCCAGTGGGTCTCTCACTGCCATGCTCAGGCGCCTGGTAGACATTCTTGACGACAAGAGCACCGCGTTTTCCCGCGAGCAACAGCAGCGCCATGGAGCGTTCCAGGCCGGTTTATCGCCGCGCCATGTAGCGCAATACTGGTTTCTGCACACGCTGAATTCGAGCGTTTCTATGCTCCGGCATTTCCTGCTGACCAAGCACGTACATCCTCAGGAATTGTTTCGCGAGATGTCGCGGCTTGGTGGGGCTCTCTGCACGTTCGGGCTGGAAGTGCATCCGCGATCGCTACCGGTCTACGATCACCGCAATATCGGAGCCTGTTTCGCAGCCCTGGACGAGCACATCCGCCGCCATCTGGAGATCGTGATGCCCTCCAAGGCAATCACGATTCCCTTGCGGGCGATTGGAAACTCAATCTACGATGGCGAAATTAAAGATGAACGCTGCTTAGGAGGCTCCCGCTGGCTGCTGGAAATTCGCTCCCCCATCGGTGAGGCCGACTTGATCGCGCGCGTACCGCAGCTGGTGAAAGTCTGCTCCTCGCGGTTTGTGGTTGAGCTGGTCAAGCGTGCTCTGCCTGGCTTGCCGCTCAACCACCTGCACGCGCCGCCCGCTGAGGTGGCGGTCAAAGTGGAAAGCCAATATTTTGCCATCAACAGGAACGGTCCTTGCTGGGAGAACATCATCCAGACACGCAGGGCTGGAGTGTACGTCCCAGGCGACATCCCCTCTCCCGAGATGAGCCTGATTGTATTGCTCGACGACGTAAGATAGAACCCTGAATGACAACCATGACCGAGGCCACGAAGGGTGCGGTGCCAGCTCTCAAGGTGACTGCGGAAGTGAGCCCTGGTACATGGTGTAATTTCCGATTCGACAAACCTTTTAAGATTGGCCGTCTCAAGGATTGCGATCTCTTCATCGACAACACTTTTGTCAGCCGCGTCCATGCGGCCGTTGCTTTTGAGAATGGGCACTGGACTATTCGCGATCTCGGCAGCGCGAATGGACTCTTCTTCCGTGGTGCGTCCGTGCCGTTTGTTTCTGTAGACGGGCTCACGGTCGTGAGACTCGGGATAGAGGGTCCGGAAGTCAAGCTGGAAGTGGAAAAGCCTTTACCCGAGCCCCCACCTCAGAAGACCCTGCGCGTAAAAGACGCCGCCCTGGACCGCTATATCGATCACTATTTCTCCAAGCCCGTAGCCGACGAACCTGTCGGCGAGCACACCATGTTCATCCGGCAGGCTTTTGCCCATGTCGAAAAAAAGCAAAAGAAGAAATTTGGTGTAGTCATCGCGGCCCTGGTTGTATTGATTTTGGCTGCAGGTCTCGTGGCCTACTGGGAGCACAGTCAGCTTCTCCAGCAAAGAGCTACAGCAGAGGAACTGTTCTATGCCATTAAGGCGCAAGACATCGATCTGGCGAACCTTGATCGGGCGCTTTCTAATACAAACAATCCAGCTGGAGCGGAAGAACTCGCGAAATTTCGTGCCCGCCGACAGGAGATGGAA
The DNA here is from genome assembly GCA_963830325.1 of uncultured Acidobacteriaceae bacterium. Classification (GTDB taxonomy): domain Bacteria; phylum Acidobacteriota; class Terriglobia; order Terriglobales; family Acidobacteriaceae; genus PALSA-350. The sequence continues at coordinate 519,607 of CAWHMV010000010.1, read as the reverse complement.
AAGAGCTACGACAAATATCTGGCGACGCTGCAAATCTATAACCCCAAGCTAACTGAGAAGCAGCGGCTGGTATTGCGGGTGGCTCGGATATTCGGCGAATGCGAGGTGGATATGCCGCCCCAATTCGAAGCGGAAATCGATCGCTACATCGAAAGATGGAGGTCTTCCGGACGACTCAAGGCAGCGATCCTCACCGCTCAGCAGAACGGATACACGGGAACGATTGCTCGCGATCTGTTGGCGCGCGGGCTTCCTCCGCAATTCTTTTACCTCGCGCTGCAGGAGAGCAACTTTAACCCCTATGCGGTGGGACCACTCACGAGGAAGGGTTTCGCCAAAGGGATGTGGCAGTTCATTCCTGATACGGCGGTTAAGTACGGCTTGCATCTGGGACCGTTAGTGGACCAACCACGACCCGACCCCGCTGACGACCGCCACAACTTTGACAAAGAAACCAAGGCAGCGGCTCTCTATCTTCAGGATCTCTATGGCACGGATGCGCAGGCTTCAGGATTGCTGGTAATGGCTTGTTACAACTGGGGGGAGACGCAGATTCTGCCATTGATTCGAAGCATGCCGGCGAATCCGCGTGATCGCAATTTTTGGAAGCTACTGTCAAAACATCGCGACAAAATACCGCAGGAGACTTATGACTATGTTTTCTATATAGCTTCCGCTGCGGTCATCGGAGAGAACCCGCGACTGTTCGGTTTCGACTTCGACAATCCTCTCGCCAATCTGAATGCGGGTGGGCAGCTTCCCCCATTTTGGGACAACCCTGAAGTGAACACCGCCGCTACCTCCGTGTACCCGGTAGCGGCAAACGGACACCAGCGGTAGTAGGAGCACCCACCGTTGGCGGACCGGCGCTAATCGTAGCTCCAGAACCTCCACGGGTTGCCAGGATACCGGCAGTAACGCCGGCTGCTGCCGCCGCCGCTGCAACGATCAATACGGCTTTGAGGGGAAACGCTCGCGCCGCATGCACGGTCTGCGTTGACGTCGACGACTGCTTGGTATTCGTCTGGTTGATGACCGAAGTTGTCGTTAGTTGATTCCAATTTGCCTGGACCCGGATCTGGTAGGAGCCGGAAATTCCGTTCGGCTTAAAACCCGCGGCGATGGCCTTTCCCTCAGCGTCCGTGACTGTTTGCAAACTCGTCAATCCGTTCGAAAAGGTAGCGCTTGCTCCAGACGACGGAGTGGTAAAGATAATCACAACTCCAGCAATCGGTTTGTGATTCTCGTCCTGCACCTGGACAATCGGCTCTCGCGTGGTGCGGCTACGCATGTCGTTCAGAGCACCTTCACCCTCCAGAACTTGTATGAAAAGTTTACTGGGCACGGGTGCGCTCTGCGCAACCCCGGGGGCAGTCGCTAACTGCAGGCTCGCACAGCATAGCATCAGGGCCATCATGTACGTTCTCAAACGAAAGGGCCTCATTTGCGCAAACCTCTTATCTTTTTCTCTCACTGGGCCGTGGACGGTTCAGACACACCCTGTGAGTTTGTAAGCGTGACGGTCACGCTCTGTACGTCGGAAGAATCCCCCGAAACGGTGAACGGTTGCGTGTAGGTGAACGTAGTGCCAAAAGCATCCGATGGCGTTGACTGATACCAGGTCTGAAAGGCTGTCGTCAAAGGTACGGTCAGGTCGGTGGTTGCGAGCGACTTGCCGCTTGCGGCTGTAAAGTGGAACTCTGCCTGGCTCATATCGCGGGTAGAAGACAGTCCCGAGATAGCAATCTGCAAGGTGCTGCCGGATCGGGTTAAGGTCCCGCTGGAAATGACAGGTGCGGCGGCCGGCAGCGTGATATCTACGGGGACCAGGCTCGCGGGGGTAACATTCGCCCCGGTTACGGTATCGATAAGAGTGGTGGTCACCGTGATCACACCTGCAGTCGATCCGCTTTGGAACGTGATCGCGAGTGGCGCAGCCGGAGTATTAGCCGCTATGGCGGGAGCGGTGTAGGTCGTCTCGTTATTCGAGAACACTATCATCGGGTCCCCGACCGTATTAGGGGGAGAAGGCACGAAGCTAAGTGTTACTGTCACTGTGACCGGATCAGGAAATGGATTGATCGTCAGGTTGATATCCGGGTTCTGACCAGCGGTTATGGTAGCCGGGGCTGAAATCGTAGCGACGGCCGGCGGCAGATTGACCTCGATCAGCTGCGTGCTGGTGGCCCCTGCGTAATCAAAGGCGTCCGCCGGCGTAAATGTTGCCGTGACCGTCAAGCTTCTGACATTCGGCACCGTGGTTCCCATGGCAGGGCTGAAAGAGAAAGTGCCAGGCACGCTGGCGGAGGGTTGCATGAAGGTGAGAGGGGTGCCTTCGACGACGGGTGATGATGCTATCCAAGTCACCGTGGGCATGGTCTGGGTCACGTTTTCATTCACTGTTGGCGAAGTGGTCGCGGCAAAGTTAGCGTCCCCGGCAAACGACGCGGTAAGGGTGTGAGATCCGGCCGGCAGAGGTTTAGCGGTAGCAGGGTTATCTGCTATCGTGAGCGTCGCTTGAGAAGCCGCGGAGTTGATGAGTACATCAATCGTGCCTTCAATGCTTACCGTTGAAAAAACACCCGGCAAGACAACTGCCAGGTCCGCCAACCCATCGCCATTCAGATCGGTAGCTGTGATTCCAACTGGTGTTGAAGCGATCGCGAACGGCTGAGAAGCAGTTTTGAGGTTACCGGTCCCGTCATTCAGAAGGATCGCTAATCCTCCATTGCCTTGCAGCGTCGCGGCCAGATCAGGGGAGCCATCCCCATTCAAGTCGGCTAAAACCAGGGACAAAGGTGCCCCCAAGGTACCGATCAGTGCCGAGGGGGTCATGAAACTTCCGTCCCCGTTGCCCAACAAAATCTTGACACCATTCGATGTTGATTCGGCAACGACAAGGTCGACTTTGCCATCGCCGTTCAGGTCGGCCGCTGCTAGACCCGAGGCCGTTGCATCCACCGCTGTAGTTTTCACCAGCGTCAACTGGGTATTCTGTGCAGCGAGCGCATAGATCAGGACGGAGCTGGGATCCGCTGGTAGAACCGCCGTACAGTCTCCGCCGACAACCGTCTTTCCGAGGACCGCCAGCTGTGAGCCCGTCGAGGCGGCAAAGTTTCCCGTGGCGATTGCACTGGGGCAAAAACCAGCCGGCAGGGCCGCTGCTATGAAATTGGGGAAGGCAACATCATTCGTGACAGTCTGGAAACTTCCTGGATTCGATACTCCAGCGTTGAGTGTGACGCCGATGACAGGAGTGCTCGTTGTCTTCCCAACCAACTTTCCAACATCGGAGTAGCCATCGCCATCAAAGTCGTCGATGGTGATTATCTCGCTCTCAGGATCACTGCAGTTGCATCCCGCAACGCTCGTTACCGGCGTATTCAGGGTTAAATCACTGGTGATCGAACCGTCAAAGACGGCATAGGCCCCAGATCCCGGGCCGCCTCCAGAGTTCTGGTGTATCAGGGCGCTTAGTGTTCCTGATGACTTTGGTTTGAGGAAGTATCCCGCAGCGAGTGCGTCAGTGGTGACAGAAGTCTCGGGAAAGGTGTACTGGTAAACCGTCGGCGTTCCAATAGGGTTTGCAAACTTGTAGAGAGTGACGACGTTCGTGGTATCTGCGCCTACCAGGGTTCCTGGAATCTGCGACAGGCCATTGATCGAAACAATCCCGACTGGAGCGAAACCATAGGTCGTGGGCGTGGCTGATGGAGCCGAGGGAAAAGCCTCCGTCGATGGAAGGATCTTCAGTGCTGCGGTGCCCAGGGATTTTGATCCATCATAGGAGAAGGTGATCGTTCCATATGGAACACCAGCGGCCACGGGGGTCTGGTTGGCCGTTGAGGTCAGCGTCAGCGATCCGGGAAGAACAAGTGGTGAAGGAGTCGCCGACAACGAGAGGGTACTCGGCAAAAAGGTTTGCGAGGTCAGCGGGAGCGTGGTCATCAGCGTCATGATCATCACAGCCGCGCAGCGATGCACCGTCCCATCCAAGCGGGTCATCGTGACAATCCGGGTGAAAGTCCGCCGGAGCTGACGGTCTTGCTCGCGGGAATGAAGACAGTCCTTGGAATGGCGGGTGTTCCATCCAAGGCATAGATCGTGCCCGAGGAAAGATCGCTCAGCTGAAAGACTGCATTGCCGGCGAGCGGAATGAGCTCGGAAGGCTGACATGGGCAAGGCACTTTGGCAGGAGCAGAATTTGCGGCTAGAGTTACCCGCAACAACGGTGTTCCCGTCCGGTTCGCAATCACGGCTTGCCGCCCGTCGGCGGAGCTCGCAATGGCGAATGGCAGAGACACCCCGTCGCTTGACGATGCGAGTAGGACGGCGCTCACACCCGTGGCGGATGGCGACACCATCAGAACCCTGTTCGCGCCAGAGTCAGCAAGCAACGCCGTCGTTCCACCGGAAGCGAAGGCCATAGCTCCATACCGCTGGAGGGTAGCCAGGGTCGAGGTCCCCCCCGAGGCCGGAAGCAGCTGAACGGAGGCGGATCCGTCTGGCTGGGAACTCGCCAGGAGGACGTCGCCCAAGTCTCCCACCGCCGCTGCAACGATTGAAGCAGCAGCGGCGAAATTCAACGGCCTTAGTTCGGGTGCGGAGGGGAGTCCGGTGATGAGACCGGCACTGGAAACTCCAGGCGCATACACCAGAGCCGTTGAGCACGATGGACTCACAACAATGCGCTGATTATTAACCACCTCCGGACTGACCTGGATGGGCTCTCCGTCTGGCAGGGACGCCACATAAATACTTCCGGAAGAGTTGGTGAGAAGAGCGTAGCTCTTGCGCAGACATAGGATCGCGGAACTAAAGGCTCCCTTGGTCACGGAGCTGTTACTTAGGCTTGCGGCTCCGGGAACTCCGAGCAGGGCGCGGAAATCACCGTGCGCCGAGTCCCAGGTGTAGCCAAGGATCGGTTGAGATGCTGCAGCCACACCCGCAGATGCTGCGGAGGAACCAGGGTTATGAGTGCTTCGGCCTGTCCCACAGCCAGACGGTGCCATGAGGACAACAATCGACAGGTAGGCTAATGCAATTCTTTGTCTGGTGCGAGACCTTTGCAGAGGGAACTCTCCATACATCGCCAAACCTCTTACTAGGGATGCACACGCGGGATGGAAATTCTTTAGTTAACCCAGGGGAACGGTATATCCTCGCAGTGAGTTGCTGTCAAGGCAAAAATGTAACTACGGCTAGCTCGAGAGCACGCTTTGAGGTGACCTTCGTATGGATTCCATCATGCGTCACAGGCCATGGCAAGCAAAATGGAAAGTCCCTTTCGACCTTGCGAGACACAAGCACTGATCGAATTGCCTGAGCAACAGTTGCTCACGTGGAATGTTCATAATGCGGATGGTTCCATAAGAGGGGTTCGAGTTACGTGCTTATCTTTGCGGAACAATTTCCATCTCGCTATAGATGATTCGATCGCATAACGAAATGTCCTCCGTCGGAAAGACAGCCCGAATAAAGGACCGGATGATAGACACCAAACGGGAGCAGGAAACGCTGGCAAAGGTTGTTGGCTACAAGTACCAGATCCTCTGCCGGATCGGCGGTGGGGGCATGGCGCAGGTTTACCTGGCGCGCCACCGGCGCAGCACTGGTTTATTTGCGATTAAGGTGCTGGCCGAGCATCTCTGCCAGGACGTGCATATCGTCGGCCGATTCGAGCAGGAAGCAAAATTGGCTGCGTCCCTGGCAAGCCACCCCAACATTGTGCCGATCTTTGATGTCGGAGAAGGAGAAGGACTGCACTACCTCATCATGCAGTTCGTCACCGGCGAAGATCTGGCCAGCTTCGTACGGAGAGAAGGGCGGTTGTCTCCCTTTGCCGCTGCCAACGTGATTGCGCAGGCGACCGAAGCGCTTTCGTGCGCCGAGGCCAAGCACATTGTGCATCGCGACCTCAAGCTCGCCAACATGCTGCTGGACGAAAACGGCCGGGTGAAACTACTCGATTTCGGTATCTCCAAAATTGCCGACGTCGCCGACGGATTGACCCGACCGGGTGAAACGCTGGGAACGCCGTTCTATATGAGTCCGGAACAGATCCGCGGCGAGAGCTGCGATATTCGGAGCGACCTTTACTCGCTGGGGGTGGTTTTTTTCGAGCTGCTCTCCGGCCGGCGCCCATTCGAAAGCGAATCGGCCATGGCAATTCAGATGGCTCACCTCAACACGCCGCCCCCTTCGTTGCTCACCTTAGACAGTGAGCTACCGGTTGCGTGTGACACGGTGGTGCAGAAGCTGCTCGCCAAGCGGCGCGAAGACCGCTACCAGAACACTGCGGCACTGCTTGCCGACCTGGTAGCGCATGGAACGCACGCCGGACCAGGCACGCTCCGTCCACGTGTTGATCTCAGCATTGTTGCCGCGTTGCAGCTGCCACCTGAACCAGCAGTTGGCCTGCCCGACACGAACAACCATGGGAGCGCGGAAATTGCGCTACCAGACATCCATACGCAGACCACACAGAGCGATGCACCTTACACGGAAACCGTGCGCTCCACCGCCGTTCCTGTAGCACACACACGGTCAAAAGCTGCCGTTCTGGCGGCCGCCACTGCAACTGTATTAGTTTTTACGATCGCTATTGCCGCCATGCTACTTATGCATCGGAAGCCATCCCCTGCCCCCGCAACTCATGAGATGCCGGCTGTACTTTCCGATGTTCACGGCCGCATGCTGCTGGTGCCTGCGGGAGGGTTCATCTTCGGCGGCGGTGCAGCAAGGCCGGAAGAACATAGAACGCTCGCAAGCTTCTACGTCGACGAGACTGAGGTCTCGAATGCAGAGTATCACCGCTTTTGCCAGGCGACCGGTCATGCGGAGGCCCAGACGCCGAACCACGACCAAGCTCCCGATGAGCCGGTGGCTGGCGTCTCCTTTCAAGACGCGACGGCCTACGCAGCCTGGGCGGGCAAGCGGCTTCCAACCGAGCAGGAGTGGGAAAAAGCAGCGCGTGGACCAAATGGTTTTCCCTACCCCTGGGGAGCTACGCCCTGGACTGAGGACGTGCCATCCCATTTGGAACCTGTACTCTCCGAACCTTCGCGTCGCAGTCCCTATGGCGCATATAACATGGCCGGTAACGTGTGGGAATGGACGGCGAGCCGCTTTGATTATGGGCCGGCCGAGGCTGCCCAGATGACTAAGTTGCTGGGCAACAGTAACTTTTCGTCCGCCTGGTACACCATGAAAGGTGGCAGCTTTTCTCCCGGAGGCAACAGTAATTTCGCCGCATACGTACGCCGCGGACTTCCCTCGGATGCCCGATCGCCGTGGATTGGCTTCCGCTGTGTTCGTGACCCAAGTCCGTCCGGTGGTGACACGACAGGCGAGGGCAAAGGTGGGGCGTAGAGAGGATGCATGAGAACCGCAGATTTTGAAGGCCGGATCCGTCGAAAGACAGAAAGCCGTACCTCAGGGGCTGAAGCCCTCATCATCGGCAGCCCGGTACTGCACGGCTGAAGCCGTGCCCTTCGTTCTGAATTCTTTGCATCGTGTAAAGGGAGTTGACGAAGAGTCAGCCGCGAGGTCATCAAGGAGAAGAAGCGGATGCTAATAGGTCGATCGTTTCTCTGGTCTGTAACCATGACCGTTCTTTTGCCTGTTGGAGTTGTTGCACAACAGCCCACGCCACGCGATACCTTTTGGTCTGCCAGCGATCTCATCTCCGTGACACCGAACCCGGCCGCAGCCCGGTCGAAGACGGCCAACGCGAAGAGTCACTCCCACGCCAACGACAATACGAAAGCCACGACAGGGCAGTTAAGCAACTCAGCGGGGGGCAGTACGCCATCTCCCCGTACCACGAATGCTCAACTGGTCAGCGAGAATGGCTACGGTTCAGCCCCTCGGCTGGTACGGACCGTGGGGAGCCGCCTCGGTCTGCGCTACTCTCTTTTGATGCGCGGCAGCGATGGAAATTATTCTGAAGTTTCGCCAGGAACGACCTTTCATAGCGGCGACCATATCCGCATCAGCCTCTTGTCCAATCAGCCGGGCTACTTGTACGTGATCGAACAGGGTTCTTCGGGCGATTGGAAGGCGATCTTTCCTGCGGCCACTAGTCCGTCTGACGCCGTGAAGGTCGAACAGGGTAAGCTGCAGATCGTGCCGACTGGTAACCGAGCGTTTCAGTTTGATCAGCGGCCGGGCACGGAAAGGCTCTTCGTCATATTGAGCCGAGTCCCACTCAACGACCTCTTGCGTGAGATTCAGCACCTCAAAGAAACCGACCATGCCCCGTCTGAAGCCGCGCCAGAGCCGACGGATACGCTGCAAGCGCAACTCACCGTTCCCGACCTCTTTGTCCAACAACTGGCAAGCCGCGATCTGTCGTTGGTGGATGAACAGAACGTGGACGAAGCCCCAACCGCGGCCGGAGGCGGTGAAAAGGCCGTCTATGTGGTCGCCAAAGCGCAGGGGAACCCACAAGCTTCTGAGCTGGTCACGAACATCCAACTGCGTCACGAGTGAACACGTCGCTCTGGCCAGGGACCTAGTGAAGTGTCGCTAGAGCTGTGTCAATCCGGCTAATGTACTTACGGGCACGATCGGCTTCGTCCATGTCAGGGTTCACAGCAATGACCCGAGAAAAGTGCGTCCTTGCCGCGCTCAGCAGGCCGGTGATCGACTGCGTGGCATCCGCAGAGACAGTTCCGCTCTGCGTGCCGGCATTCGCCTGCTCGATATAAATAAGACCCAGACGGTAATTTCCCCAGGGGTCGTCGGGCAGCAGGCTAAGTGCCTTTTGGCAAAAAGGGATGGCTTGATCATCGCGCTTCTGCATCCACTCACAGTCGCAAATGCCGAGGTATGCCTGACCGTGCATCTCGCGCCAGATGTCCTGTTGTGCAGCGCGCCGTTTGCTGCCTATCCCCAGCAGGAAACCAGCGACGTAGTAGTCCACCTTTCCCGCCGCTCCCGAGTTGAAGTTGGTCAGTTTCAGATACTGCTGATACTCGGGTTCCGCGGCTGCGGGTTCATTCAGGTGCCGCTCGCATTCCGCCAACCAGAAGTGCGCTTCTCCATTGGCCGGCGTGACCTGGACGGCATGTGCGGCCGCGGTCTTGCCATCGGCAAAATCTCCTTTGCGCGCGAAGGCCTGGGATAAAACGTATAAGGCAGCTCCATCGCCGGGCTTCTGTTGCAGCGCGGCATTCAGCTGGCGCACTGCTTCGTCGAGGGCGCCTTCGTCGAGCAGCGCTGCTGCGTAGCTTACGCGAGCTTCCTCGTAATCAGGATCGATGGCCAGGGCGCGCTCAAATGCAGCATTTGCCTTTTCGTCTTCGTAAAGTGCATTCTCCACCCGGCCAAGATACAGATAGGCCTGGCTGTATGTGGGATCGAGCGCTACTGCCTGCTGAAAGTCTGCCGCTGCGGTTCTGTAATTCGCTTCAAAGCCCTTCTTATAGAACGTGATTCCTCGATCCAACAGGTCCACAGCGGCATGGTTGCGCAAGCGGGCGATGAGAATGTGCAGACTTACCGTAGTTTCCTGGCCTGGGTAAACGATCTCCTCGCGCGGACCATCGGGTTCGTAACCCATGTGGACACCTTTGATCGTATGCGAGCCCGGAGTCAGCCCCGGCAGCCGCATCGCCGCGGCTTTACTCAGCTTGCCCATGTCCTTACCGTCAACCCACAGTTCGGTGTCGTCCATGTTCGTTTCAATAACCAGGCTGCCGGAGTTTGCTGCCGGCAAGTGGGCGGCCCTGCTTTGCGTAGGGTCATAGGCGAGCACCATGTTCGAATCGAAGCTGCCACGCTCGGAAGTAGGATTCTGTTGCGCCTTGGTCGCGTCGCGCACATTGGTGTGGACATACTCGGCCAACTCGTCGGCAGTGATGACCCCGTCGGCATTTGCGTCGGCTGCCCCGTTCAGGCCCTGCACCACGTAGTAAGTAAATATTCCATGGCCGCCGCCCCAATCAGCGCTTTCAAAGCTTTGCTCGCGATCACGGCTGGCGGTGAGTGAGAAGATCGACTGATGTACGTCCAATAGCGACTGGTTGAGCTGCGCGGGTGTCGTCTCCGGAGTGATGGCCCCACTGTGGCAAGCGTCCGTCAGCAGGACCTTCCACTTACCGCGAATCTTGCCCCCGATCAATTCGCCCAACCTCTCCATCGGCAGAGCCGTGCCGGCGAGATTCTTCAGGTCCACGTCGTAGGGTGCCAGGTACGCTTTGCCCCCGGAGATGAAGCCGTGACCGGCAAAGTAGATGAGAACGCGGTCGTCGGGTTGGGTGACCGCCGGGAGCCAATCTTCCAACTCATGACGAACGTTCGCCAGAGTCGCTTGGGCATCGGTCAGAACATGAACGTGTTCAGCGGGAAAGTTTCCGCCCTCCTGGCTGATCAAGGTCGTGTACACGGCTTCGGCATCACGGTCGGGATACTTAAGCTGTGCCGCTGCGGGCAGGTGCTCATAGTGGGCAATACCAATGACCAGGGCATAGCTGCGTGGCACGACTGTCGTGGCCGCAGTCTGTACTTGCCCAGCGGGCCGCACGGGCTTCAGATCGCGAGTACCGTTGTCTGTGGTCTGCGGCGACGCCGTAGATTGGCTGGGCTGCGTCGTCTGTGCCCGCATTCCAAAGCAGACGCCTATGAAAACGAAAAGCAGAGATGCCCTGCTGAGCAGGGCCAACGCAGTAATATGCGGCATTTTATGCAATGAGGGACGGTCTCTCATAGGTCTCTGCTCGCCGGCTTCAGTGGTGCGCCAGCCGGAAGGTATAGATCAGCGGCAATTTAGTCACTTTAACGGTAGTATCATCGCCATCATCACTCAGAAAGATGTCGCGTGACGCGGTGCCGGCGAGCGGCGCGATCTCACGTGGCAACTCTGCATTGCCTGGCAGCTGCGCTACTCCGGCAGAGTCGTCCAGACATTCGCCGCGGCTCTTGAACACTGCGTCATCACAACGCGGCAGCATTCCCGGAACGAGGGTATTCTCAGGTTTACTTTTTTCACCTCCGGCCTGAGGTTGGGGCGAGGCAGCGGACGGGAGCCGGATGGGCGTAGCGCTGACCAGGAAATACAGTACGTCGAAGCCCGCTGGTCCCTCTACCTCAAACCATCCGTCGCCATCGGCGGGTACAAGGTATGTGTGGCCGGGCGCAATTCGATTGTCCCCCTCCAGCGCGCTTGATCCGGGAAACAGCGTGGCAATGCCTCCCGTTGTTCCCTTATCGACTACATACAGGTATCCGGCCATACTAGTAGTCAATTGGAAGCGGAGGATATCACCGGTCTCAAAGACTTTATTCGGCGGCGTTCTGTCAATCCGTGTTCCCAGCTTCCTTTCCACCCTTATCCCGATTAAATTTGAGGATGGGTCCGCGTTCTGTGCTGGCGAAGCTGCATCGGACACAGCAACTGACATGAGAAGCGTTGCCCCTATGCATGCACCGCAAGCTGCTTTCAAAAGGTACAAGAGAAAACCCTTTCGCAGTCCTGCCGAGTTGCCGCATCCCGCCCGGATTCGTGGCCGCCTCAGCGAACCCGCGTACCGCCCGCGACAGAGCCAGTTCAGCGATTTCGTCGGAAGTCACTATGGGCGCTTTACTGCATCCCCGACCTTCGGGGTTCCGGCGCCGTCGAACCTTCCTACGGCCGAACCGCTATCGACGCTGGTAACTGTCAGCATCCCTACGGGTGAATCGATCGTGCGCAGAACCTTACCGCTCGCGGGATCCTTCACCGTACGCAGCACGCGGGTCACCGCCAGCTTGTCGCCCACCTTCACGCCAGCGCTCGAGCCGACGTTGATGATGATCTCGCCGCCGGACGCATCCGCGACCAGGCCGTCGATCGGAGCTGCGGGCGGAGGGGCATTCACGGGAAGGCTACTGGCATGCAGTTCCAGTCCCTTCGCCGTATCGTTGACTGACTGCTTCACTGCCTGGCCAAGGATGCTCTGGCTAAAGTTCGTACTGCCCATGTCGAGCTGTCCGGCGCCGCCCTTCCAGCCGGAGTATCCAGCACCACTGGTGGTCAGTCCGTTACGTTGCGATTCGCCGTGGCCAGTCACCGAAGCCAGGATCTCGCCTGTATTCACATCGACCATGCGTGCGGTCACTTCTACGACTGCCTTTGATTTGCTCATGCCCAAAGAGCCGGCGCCCTGGCTCCAGATACTACCGCCACCACCGCCACCGCCATAGTGCTTGTCGTCGCGGCCGAATTGGGTAACGTCGCCGATGATGATCGTGTCAACGCCGAGCAAACCGCCAATCTTGGCTGCAGTGGCTGGATTGGCTCGATCGCTGTTGGAGAAATTTTGTTCTTTTAGTATCTTATCCAGCGCGCTACGCTCGATGACCCGATAGTTGCCATCGTTGACCAGTTCGCTGATCAACAAATCAGAAATGCCTTTCCCGACATCCTGGTTCGAACCAAAGATCGCCTGAACACTGGTCATGACCGTCCCGTATCCGAAGTCGAGCACCGCCACCCTGCGCTTTTCCTGCGCCACTCCAGGCACTGCGACTAACAAAGCGAAGACCGACAGAAGAACCTTGCGCATATCTTTCTGCTCCTATTTGCCGAGAAAACTTTCCAAAGTTGAGATTTCTTTATCGGCCTTATCCATATGATTGCGGGCCGCAGCGATATTGCCGCTATTCAATTCATCGTTGGCCGAGCGTAGATAACTACTCATGCGGGCATACGCAGCCGCCATGTCCCGGCGCAGGCCCAGGCCGTCTGCCTGCTGCTGGCGCTTCAGGCCCTCCAAGCTCGCGGAAACGGCACTCGCACGGGCATCAAGTCCGGTCATCTGTTCGTGAACCTGCTCCACTTCCTCAGCTGAAGGACCGGCACTTGCAGGCTGCTTGGTACTGTCGGCCTGGCTGGGGACATCGGCTGGCGCGTCCGGGTGGTAATCGGGTCTGGGGGACTTTGCGTTGACCTCAGCCTTGGGACGGGTCGACTTTTCCGTACCGGGTGGAACTGGTGTTTGCGGAGGGTTATCCGCGGGAGACAGAGGAGTAGATTTGGCGTCGGCAGCCGGAGGGTTTACCGCGGGAGAGCCCGCGTCAGAAGCCGCAGCCGTGCTCGCCGGGATAGTGCTTGCTGGTTCCGGGCTGGCTGTTGAGGGCGCTGCAGGCGACGTCTGCGCAGCGCCATCGCTTTCGGTTTTTGCGCTGGTGTGCAACAGGCGCGGCAGACCGATGGCGGCGCAGGCCACAACGACCAGAACTGCAAGCGCCCCTACGGTCATCCAGACTCCGCGGTGCCCCGATGAAGGCTGGACCAAAGGCGCAGCCGGGGCAACGGCAGCAAAGCCTTGCGCGGCGGGCTGAGCGGCGCCAGGCACAGCCACCGGTGTATACGCGACCTCTTCCCGTTTTGTCGGATCATTCTGCATCGCAGCAACCTGGCGCAGCGCGTTGCTGAGTGCCTGTGCGTTCTGGAAGCGATTCGCCGGATCTTTTGCCATGGCGCACACGATGAGGTCGCTCAGTGGCGGAGGCAACTGGGCATTCACTTCAAGCGGCGATAGCGGAACAACGTTGCACTGCTGGTTCAGAATTTCATAGGCGGAATCGGCAACAAACGGTCTGCGCCCTGCCAGCAGCTCATACATCATGACGCCGACGGAATAGATATCTGAACGCGCATCGACGGTTCCACCCCGCACCTGTTCCGGAGACATATAGTAGAGCGATCCCATGGTTGTGCCGGGGCGGGTGAGATCCTGCTCCGTGCGCGACTTGGCGATACCGAAATCCATGAGCTTCACAACACCCTGGGAAGTCACCATGATGTTGGCAGGCTTGATGTCGCGGTGGACGACGCCGCGGCCATGCGCATAGCTCAATGCAGCCAGTACCTGCTGCATATAGTTGATAACGTCGCTCTGGGGGATTGGGCTCTGCTTTGCGATTTGCTCCAGAGTGGCGCCTTCCACAAACTCCATCATCATGACTAGCTGGTTGTCGACCTGGAAGGCGGTATGCAGTTGTGCGATGTTCGGATGATCGAAACTGGCGAGCATGCGGATCTCGCTGATAAACCGCCCGGCCAGATCCGGCTCCGCCACCAGATTGGGAAGAAGCACCTTCATCGCCTCGGTGCGGTCAGAAATCACATTGCGGACACGATAGACGCTTCCCATGCCGCCTACGCCCAGCATGCTGACGATCTCGTAGTCGCCGACCCGTTGACCTATCTCGAAAGCCACAAGGTAACCTCCGGTCTTTCACCTCAACTATGGTGCAGATAGAGTGTCTTTCGTATCAGCAAGACCGATACGATCTGCGTGAGGACCCGCAAAGCCACCAATACTATAGGCTCCGCTTCCTGCCATGGACAAGAAAATCCTCTACAACCTTGGCGTGAATACTGGTTAACCAATCTGCACTGCACGATATGTATCTAGTTAATAACTCACGCCTCTCCTAAGGGCTTATCGCTACCGCCAGCAACAACTCCCGGGTGCCCCACATCCCCGATTTCCTGTAGAGGTCAATGGGTTCCGCGAACTTCATGCGCCTTTCCTCAAAGAAAGGCGCACACGCGGTCTTGTCCAGGGCAACGTGCAGGAAATTCGGGGCATCTCGCTCGTTTTTCGCGAGATGTGGGATACCACCGCGCTCAACCCGGAGGCATTCGGCTCACTATCGACACTTGAGGTCTAGATCTTTGGTATCCCACATCTCGCGAAAAACGAGCGAGATGTGGGGCACCCGGGAGTTGTTGGCAATTGGAGAGACGGACTAAATCAGCGCCACGAGCCTCGGCGGAAACGTAAGACTTTCTTGGCCGCGGCGGCTTCCGCTTCAATGGAGCGTAGCTCTTCCTGAGCTTGCGAAGGGGCGAGCTCGAGCCATGGCGCCGTCTCTTTGAGAATCGCTTCGGCACCTACACTGTCATCCTGGCCGAGTAACTCGCGCGCAGCCGCGACTGCGGAGGACGCTTTTTCCCCGTAAACCTGCTCGCAGCGGCGGCGTAACTGTCGTTTCGTGGCCTCGAGCGACCCCGGTGAATCGGGACTCGCCGGAAGGGCGAGGGCGCGCTTCAGGTCTGCGATGCCCTGGCTGGTGCCCATCTGCGCATAACAGCGCCCAGTCAATGCGGCGAAGTCGGCTTCTGCCTCTTGTAGCTTCCTGGCGCGGCCCAGCGCCTGGTCTACTCGCGGCAGCCGCTTCACGCCGGGCGATTGCTCCTCCAGGAGGACCACCGCCTCGGTAAACAACTCCATGCGGGTCAAATTCTCTGCCCGTTGCAGCGCAGCCTCAGCTCGTTGTTCAATGGCACTTTGCTTCTGCGTGGCCTCTTCTAATTGACGGTGCAGAACCGGCTCGTCCACCTGGCGAAGCGCACGCCGCAACAGCTGCACCGCACTCTCGTAGTCTTCCTCATCGATAAATCGTTTGCCTTGACTGTAGGTCCGCTCGAGAAGTTCCTGCGAGATGCGCTGGGAGGCTGCGGTCTTTGCCAGTTCCAGCAGGCCGTCCACCTCATACGAGGAGTAGCCCTCGGCCTTACAGCGCTCCAGAATCTTGACCGCTTCGAGAAAGAGGCGGTCATCGATCGCCTGGCGTGCCTGCCCCAACCGTTGTGCCAGGAGTTGTTCCCTCGCCTGCCGTGCCAGGCGCTCAGAAAGCGCAGACTCCAGGCCGAACAATTGCTCGTTTCCCGGCACCCGTTGCAAAGCCGCTCGAATATGCCCGACAGCCTGTTCCGGAGGCAACTCGGCCGAGGTCTTACAAACCTCTTTGACGAAGTGCTCGTCTTCCAGCTGTTTGATGCGAGGTTCAAGATTCAGCCTGAGCCGAAGAAGCGAAGGGTCGTTGGGGAATTCCTTGAGCGCCTCAGCCAATTCCGTGGAGACCAGGCGCAGCTTATCCACGGTTGTGCTGAGAGCTGCCTTCTCTTCCAGCCTGCGCACAATGGATTTGCGTTTCTCTTCATTCAATGCGGCGGTAAGTTCATCTTTCGCGCGGAGCACTTCGGTGTTGTCCGGAGCAATGGTCCCCGCTTTATCCAACAACACAAAAGCCTCTTCGTACTCACGCGCTGCCAGATGTTCCCTGGCAGCCGTCATCACTTTTCGGAGCTCCTCTTTTAGGCGTTTCTCCTCAATTTCCTGCTCCAACAATCGACACAGAGCCAAAACCTGGGAGTTGTGCGGATCGAGCCGGTGCGCTGTGGCTGCGCGTGCCTGCGCACGTGTAAGTTCTCCCACTTTTCTCGCGTTAGCGCTCTCGGCCAAAAGTTGAGAGACCTTCTCTTGAGTTTGTTTACCTTCGACCACGGACTTGCGCAGCGTGGCCAGTGTGTTGCTCGCAGGACTAAGGGCAAGAGCTTCGTCACACAACGCAAGTGCCTTATCCCATTCCCGCTCCCCTGCCGCATGCTCCGCCAGCCGCGCTAGTTCCTGGGCTTTGCGTTCCTTCTCCTGCTGCGTTAATCGCTGATCCACCAGCGACAACAGACGCTTGCCGGCGACGTGCTGAGGATCCAGACGCAGGAGCTGGCGGAGCGCACTTTGCGCTCCCATAAAGTCACGTTCATTGACGTGCTGTTCCGCCAAGGCTAACGATTCGGCGATATGCGCGCGCGTGATGCCTTCGGCCACCTCGTGCAAGTCCATCGCCATGTCATCCGCATTGGAGTACCGCTCCACCGGAGACTTGGCCAACGCACGAGCAACAATCGTGTCCAGAGCCGCGGGGCACTCCTGCACCAGTTGCGAGGGTGCAGGCGGATGAGCGCGCATGATCTGATCAATCACCGCAGGATACTCGGCGTCGAAAGGCAGCCTTCCGCAGACCAGCACATACAAAAGCACGCCGGCGGAGAAAATATCAGACCGGCCATCAATCGCCCCGCCCCCGAATCGTTCGGGAGCCATATAGGGTGGCGTACCCACTAGCGATCCCGTGCTGGTGATGCTGGTGTCGACACGGGTTTCATCGCGGGCGATGCCAAAGTCAAGCAACTTGACGGATCCATCTGCGCGCACAATCACGTTCGCCGGCTTGATATCCCGATGGATGACGCCGTTGCGGTGCGCGTAAGCCAGGGCAAGGCAAATCTGCTCTACCACGCTCAGCGCATGCTCCAGTTGCAGGCGTTGCCGCTTGATGGCTCTGTCCAAGGGTTCCCCCTCGACGTATTCCATCACGATGTACGGTTCGCCATCCTGATCGCCGGCGTCGTATACGATCACGATGTTGTTGTGGCGAAGAGCGCCGGTCTGGCTTGCCTCACGGTAGAACCGCTGCAGCATTTCCGCATTGCCGCTGAAGCCCTCGGTCAACATCTTGATGGCAACAATGCGCCCTAACCGGGAATCACGAGCGCGATAGACGACGCCCATTCCCCCCCGTCCCAGAACGTCGAGCACATCGTATTTGCCGATCTTCTCTGGCTTTTGCGTGTTCAAGTCAATTTCCCGTAATTGAGCTCTCGGAGCTTCATCGGCGCGCCGAAGGAAAGGCGGCAAATCACGATTTCGGGGATTCACCGTAGGCTCGAAAGTTGTAGTTGTCCAACAAGAATTTCTGCGCCCGTTTCCTCTCCGGCGTGGCTGGGCCAGCAGTGGAGTTGAGGTAAAGCATATACAACTCGGCGGCTCCATCAGTGTCCGCCTCGGAGGCCTTCCGGTCGGCGGTCTGCAGGATCAGCGGGGGCAAGCCGGCGACCTTTCCCTCTGCTTCTCTGAGCAATCGGTCCCGAGCCGCATTTTCAACGGTTTCCATAAACTTGGTTTCGCTTGGAACCTCGCCCAGGGTGCGGACTCCCATGGTGTCGTCTGACTTCACATTCTCCAGGACGGTAAAGGGCTTTTCCTGGGTTTCGAGTATGGGGACGGTTGGAACCAGGACGGCTTCCGAGGTGTCCTGAATCATGAACCCTAATTCGACGGTTCCTTTTAAATGGTTGATCTGCTCGGTATAGGTATAGGGCCGCTCCATCACCACGTGGCGAAATTTTTGCAGACCGTCGAGCTTGATCCGCGCCGCTTCTACTTTCTTTTGTGCTTCCTCCGCTTGCCTTTTCGCATCGGCAATTTGACTCTTCTTACCTCGTACCTCGGCGCCCTCCAGGGCTCGCTGGTCGGTTTGCAGAGCCATATTGGCGCTCTCATAGTCACGATCGGCGGCGTTCCAATCTTCGTTTACCTGATCTTGTTCGCCGGAACGATATTTGGACGACTTTGTATTTCGTTCGACGAAATTCGAGATGGTGTGCTGCTGCACATCGCCAACCAGGCGGAAGTTCGGCTGCACCTTGGTTTCATCGCTGGGGCGGACGACCTTGATGTTTAGCCCGGAAGACTCCAGACCCGCTGCCAGCGAGTCCGTCAGCTGGGCAGCGAAATCAACCGCCTCGCGGCGCGAAGTCCGGTCGCGAAAAGTGACCCGAAACGAAAGCTTGGATCGCAGCTGATGAGCAGGGTTGGCGACCGTCATTGCGTCATGGATGGGGCCCGCATCTGCGCGGTTGTAGGTCAATGCCTCTTCAAGGTAGACCCACCCCACATTGGCGCCGGTTCCGTCGGGGCGGTCGAGGTAGTGCTTTGCCTGGGCCAGGTAATAGTCGCTCAACCGGCCGCCCAGGATCGCCATCCGGTCCTCAATACCCGGGTCGTTCGTGAGTGCATGGCAACGGCTCAGAAGATCGTAGGCACGCTGAATTTCTGCTTCGTTTGCCACTCCCTTGATGGGAGTGTTAATTCGTTCCAGGTCCTTCGCTCTTTGCGAAGCTGCCTGAACATAGCGATCCTTCAACGCATCGAGCCGCTCAGCCACCACTTTCTGCTGGGACGGGGTCAAGTCGGCGAGCACCTCGTAGGCCTTTACATAATCCTTGTCATCTTCCGCCGCGGCGCTCATGGTGGAAGCGTTGGTGATAGCCGCCGTATCCGTCGTCTCCTGGAGGGTCTGTCGCGCGTTGCGCAGCAGTTCAGCGACTTCCGGCGTTGGCTCTACCTCCGCTGCCTTTTGAAACTGATCCACTGCGTTTTGTGGATCATTCTTGACGGTGTCGTTCTTCCCGTGCTCGACGTAGTAGGAGTAGAGGCTCTGGAGGGATTCCTGAACCTTGGGGTATTCGCCGGCGAACGGGCGAAGCGGCTTGATCGCCTCATACGCCTGGTCAGGGCGGTGCGCGGACAAGAAGTTGGCAAAGTCCACTAGGTGATGATCAAGATTGGTCTTCTCTTGAACGCAGGCTTGACTCAGCGTAGCGGTCTCAGCAGACTTCGGGTCCAGGACCAGGGTCTGCTGCGAAATACCCGAGGCAGCCACCAGGTGGGAATAACCACTCGTTTGTTTCGCCAGCGCGTCCCGGTAGAGGGCTACCTCATCCAGACCTTTGCTATTGAGGTTCCTGGTCTCAGCGTTAATTCCTTTGGCCAAGCCGTCGGTTACCTCGTTAGTGGACGCGTTAGCCTTGGCCGCTTCTAACGAAAACTTCGCCGCTTGTAGTTTCTCGTAGTTGGGTGGACCAGACTTCAAGGAGGCTTGGTACGCGGCCAGGGCTGTTTGTCCATCCTGGACGTAGAGCACTGCCAGGGCGGCTTTCGCTTGAACGGCGTGGGGGCCGGCAGGATACTTGCCCAGGTAAGATTTCCAGCCGGGAATACTGGCAGTGCTCTGGGCGAGCAGGTATTCGGCCAATTCCGTGTCCAGGGTGGCTACCAGGACAATCTTGACGCCAGGAACGACCCGAGGAATGGCGTTCGTGGAGCGGATCGACTTGGCTACGATCTGCCCCTGAAGATCCGTCTGGTCGGCTAGTTCGGAGGGCGTGACTCCCTCAGCCTTCTCTAATTTCAGGCCAGCGGGGACGACGCACTCAGGAGCTCCCCCACGGCTCAGGAGGAGAATCCCATCCTTACCCCGCTCGAGCGTCATGCCGGGGCCCAGGGTTAACTTGGGAAGCTTTCCGTAGCTATTTTTGTTGATGGTCTGCACGCCGGTGCAGAGATGCACCTCGTTTTTTGCGTTCAGGGTAAAGCCCGAAATCTGGACATACGCCCGCGCATCGCCGGTTGGATACACCTCGATCGCCGACAATTCCGCCGTCTTTGCGAAGGCTGAACCTGACAAGAGACCAAGGAGCACAACCGCGACTGTGGTGCGGCAAAATGGTACCCAGCAAACGAAAAACCTTGACGACGCCATACTTCCTCGGCATAGATTTGCTTTACAGCGTGAGGAGGCTGCGACCAAAGGGGGATTTACTTAGTGGCTAACCGGGGGATCGACTCAGAAGCTATCATCTCCCCTATTCCGTTTGCAACCAAAGATCTTACCTGCTTTTCTCTTTTCCTGGCTCTGCGTTTTGCGGACGAACTGACAAGACTTTGACACCTATGCAGACTGTCACCCAGCACGGCCGAACGGCCAAAGACCGCTTTGAGTTGGTGATCCGCCTGCAGCAGTCCCGGGGCAACCAGCCGGCGGACGCTGGGCTGCGTTTGCGGGCCCAGGCGCTGCTCAAAGACATCCTGATGAGCAGGTTGGAGGTAGAGGCCGAGATAAACGCACATGAATATGTGCACACCCAGGGGTTCGACGATTTGGGCAGGGCGCTGGCTGCCAGCCGGGCCTTGCAGGTTGCCTTTGAAGGTTTCCGCACCGTGGTTCCGGCGTCCCGGGCTAACGTGTCGGTGGTTCTCGATTCGTCTGCGCCAGAGGAAGCGGTTTCAGGCCAAGCCAACCTCTCAGTCGAGCAGAAAGACCTGCTGGACTTTGCCAAGCCGTCTCAAGTGCTGATTACACAGTCGTTCTACGACCGAATCGCGCATTATCAGCCGGCTTTGCGCTCTTTTCCCTTGCGCGCCGGGGTCTATGAGTTTCTATGGACGGGTGAGCAGCGATTGGACGAACTACAGGCCGAAGCGGAGTTCATGCCGACCCTGATACAGCCCCCGCCGGCCGCAGATTCGTTCGCGGATACCGTCATCGTTCCGGTGATTAAGGCCCCACCCGAGCCCCGCTGGAAGGCGCCGGATCCGGCGCCCGTACCTCTGCCCGTACTCGAAATTGACGATCCACCACCTGCCAGATGGCTGTCCACGGCGAAGATTCTGGTGATCAGCAGTGTCGTTGCGGTCCTTCTGGTGGTCGCTTACCTGGTGAACGCGGGCAGCCTTGGTAAGTCGACGAAGCAGGTAGCGGAGACTTCACCCGCAGTACAACCACCGGCGGTTTCGCCGGCCCAGGGCCCTCCGGCAGCGCAACCCGACTCGACTCCACGAGTCACGTCCACGTCAGGAGTAGGAAAGGAAAAAGCAGTGCCGACTCCTCCCAAGCCGCCAAAGCCTTCCCCGGAACCGGATCGTGGCCTCTCTGCTCAAACGACCCCTTCCAAGCCGGCGAGAGGGCGCAACTGCTCGATCGATGACGGTGAAATACCCAGTTATCTCAACCTGGCGGATAGGTACAGAAACAGCGGCAAATACGATAGCGCAATTCGGAATTACAACCTGGTGCTAGGCTGCCAACCAGGTAACCGGCAGGCCCAAGCTGGTCTGCGGACTGCGGAGGAGATGGAGAAGTACTCCCACTAGATCAACACTTTCCCTTGTTGCACTCGTAGCAGTGCCAGCACCAAAGATTTTTGGCGTCGGAAGCGGTGTTTTTCGGCCGCGTGATGGCCATATAGGAGTGGGTTTGCCGGGTTGTACAGACCTTCATGAAGCGGCTGTCCGGATCGATTTTTTCCGGAAACGGCGCCATGTTTGGGAGCAAATCAAAATACCCGTAGCGTCGTCCGTAATAGCGCCTACAGTCCTGCGATGCACATTTGAAAACGACCATGGGCGAAAACGAGGACGGCTCTGGCCGCATTCTGGAATGGTGGCGGTCACATAACGGAACCTTGTCTTCGGCCATGTACCTAGTATGCGCCGAATCTACAGATAAGGTGGTTTTTGTATGGGGGACCTTCGCCCTGAAGTACGCTTCCAGGTGGTTACTAGCCGGGCGGCCCTCCGCACTAGGGCTTAAAGAGAGTGGGAATAGGTATCATGTCGCCGCATTTCCGCCCAGTGGGAATAGGTATCATGTCGCCGCATTTCCGCCCTGGCCTTCGCCGTGAGCGAAACGTGCTGGTCACCCCTTTCCGAATATGCTTTTATCCGAGTGAAGTCAGCGGGATATTTCGTAAAATTCGATAAAATTTGGCTTTTTGTCGACTTCAACGGCGCCGGCCAAAGGGACCTTTTTTTATGGAAAAGGACTGCCTCAGTGAGCTGGTGGGGTCCAGAAGAGCATGGAAGCCGCTGTCTGTCGACAGGGGAACCCGGTTCAACGCTGGCGGGATAAGGGAGTCGGCAGGGGTGGGTTGGTTGCGGTCAAAGTCCCGGTCGGGGGGCGCGTCGGCATCCGGCTTGAGGGCTGGATTGGGAGCAGGCTCCAGGTCGGAGACCTGGGACGCAGCGGGTTGGGATTCCGCGGCGGCAACGGGATCCATTGGCTCTTCACCTGCGGCCTGGTGCTGCTGTTTGCGTAGCCACTCAGAGCTGTAGATATCTGGTTCGACGGGCGGGGCCGCGGGTTGCGCAGCGGATGGGGAAAGGCGGCGGGCATTCATTCCGGACGGAATCAGGCCTTCGATGGCTACGATCATCGAGAGCGCCTTGATCTGGCCGGCGATGCTGCCTCGGGTCACTTCGTGGCTGAGAGTGGCCAGTTCCCAGAGCCGGGCCAGGATTTGGTCGCGACCCAGGTTCAGCTTGCGCAGCCCGTCGGCTTCCTGGTCGACCAGCCTTTCCCTGACGGCGGCGCGGTGCTCATTCATGTAGGCGCGGACGCGGGGCTTGGCTTTGGTGTAGGCGGCGGTTTCGGGGTTGAGACCGACAGCTTCTGCGGCGCGGCGGTCATTCATGGTTCCGGACATGATCAGGTGAGCAAAGGCCATTTCCTGATCGGTGATGGGATCGCTGACCCGCGGCACGCCGGGGCAGGCGGTATTTTTGGGCATAGGTAGTCTCGTTCCTCGGTTTGCTGGAGATTGGGGGGTCTTGGCTTGCTTCTAGTGACAAAAACGGTTGAGAGCCGCGGTAGGCCAGTCATGGAGCCATGGCTGTTGTTGGCGACTTTGAGACAGGGATAGGGTGTGGGACCGGACAGCGGTGAGGCTGTCCTTCGCTCGCGCTAAAGGCCGAAACTACCGGCAACTGCCGGACAGGGCGCGGTTGCGTGAGAAGCCGTCGCCTGCCGATATCTTCTACTCTAAGAGATAAAGCTTTTCCAAGTTAGATGTAAGTGGCTAGATGATTCTTTTCGGCACAGGAGTACAAGCCCAAAGGTCACTTGGGGTTCGATTATGTGCGTTGGCAGCGGGATCCGCGGTCTCGTTTGCTCTTGTTACGGCGGCATTGGGTATAGTCCGTGCAGCGGCTTTCTTGCAAGAAAGAGGATCGATTCCGCCATGGCAAGACGCTTTTGCATTGCGTTCATTGTGCTTCTGCTATTCGGATATAGTGGCTGGGCTCAGGCCCAGGCTGTGCCCGTTAAGACCGAAAGTGCTGCAGACAACATGGCTGAGTTCAGCCTCGGCCAGTCCGCCGTCCCGCTCTACGGGCCGTTGAAGTTTACGATTGGCGATTCGCCGGTCGATCCAGTCACCCGTGCGCCGTTGTGGGCCGAGCCGGACTTTGACGATGCCCGCTGGGAGACCGTCGACCTGACGCCCAAGGAAGGCTCATTTGACCCCGTTTCGGGGAGCTCAGTCTATGTGCCCGGCTGGGCAGCCAAGGGCCATCCAGGTTACTGGGGCTATGCCTGGTATCGCGTCCGTGTGCATTTGCAGGAGCGGCCCGGAGAGAAGCTGGCCTTGGCCGGGCCGTCCAACGTGGACGACGCATACCAGGTCTTCGACAATGGAGAGCTGGTAGGCAGTTTCGGCGACTTCACTGGCAGCACACCGGTGGTCTACTCCACCCAGCCTATGATGTTCCCGTCGCCGCAACCGGCCGGTGGCAAACCAGGCTCCTCCATCCGGGTGCTGGCATTCAGAGTATGGATGGAGCCGAACACGCTCACGAACCAGCCCGATGCGGGGGGCTTCCACACAGCGCCGGTGCTGGGCGAGGCCGGCGCGGTGGCAGCAAGTTACCAGATCCGCTGGCTGGAACTGATCCGTGCGTATGCTTCTCTTGCTGTTCAAGCACTGTTGTTTGCCCTGCTGGCAGCGATGGCCTTCAGCCTGACGCTGTTCGACCGTTCTGATCGCGTCTATCTCTGGATGGGGGCGGTCTTGCTGACCGAGGCGGTCGCCGCTAGCGTGGCGACCTTCGCTGTATGGACGCGGCATCTGAGCCTTCCGGCCTTCTGGTTATTCGTAGACTTTATCAATCCGCTTGTGTACGCGGGATGGGTGATGGTGTGGTGGGTCTGGTTCCGGCTGCAACGACCGGCGTGGCTGCCACGCGCCGTGGCCGGGCTAACTGTGGTCTATGTCGTTGCGGGACCCATAGGCGACGACCTGTTCTTTGCTGTCTTCCCACATCCAGTTGCCGTTGCCTTCCACATGATCGTCCTGGTTGTTCGGCTGCTCCTTTTCTCACTGCTGCTGTGGATCGTTATCCAGGGCATTCGGCGGCAGGGGGTGGAGGGCTGGCTGGTACTGCCCGCAGTGGTGCTGCTGGGGATCAGCCATTTTGGGACAGAGCTTACCGTCATGCACATCCGGGTGAATTGGTTCCCATTTGGGGTCCACATCGACGTAGGCTTCATCGCAAATCTGCTCCTGATGGTAGTAACCGCCCTGCTGTTGCTGCGGCGGCTGCTCAACTCGGTCCGCGCACAGAGGCTGATGGCACTCGATGTGAAACAGGCGCAGGAGGTTCAGCAGGTGATCCTGCCTGAGGCTTGTACGACTCTGCCGGGGCTGGTCATTGAGAGCGAGTACCGGCCCGCGCGGGAGGTAGGCGGTGACTTCTTCCAGATCATTCCCAAGAGAGCCGATGGCAGCCTGTTGATCGTGGCAGGCGACGTGACGGGCAAGGGGCTGAAGGCAGGAATGCTCGTGGCCGTGCTTGTAGGCGCCATCCGTACTATCACTGAGTTGATCAGCGATCCATTGATCATCCTGCAAACGCTGAACCGGCGGCTCATTGGCCGAAGCGAGGCTCACGCCACCTGCCTGGCGCTGCGCATAGCGGAGGACGGTGAGATCACCCTGGCCAATGCCGGTCACATGCCGCCTTATCTGAATGGCGAACCGGTTGCGATGGAGGGTGCACTGCCACTGGGAATGATGGAGGGCGCTGAGTTCTCGGTCATGAGCTTCACGTGGGCAGAGGGCGACAAGCTGGTGCTGGTATCAGATGGGATTGCAGAAGCCACGGACGCAGATGGCCAACTGTTCGGCTTCGAGCGGGTTCACGAATTGCTGCGGGCGGGGAAGTCTGCGTCTGAAGTGGCCGGTGCCGCGCAGAGGTTCGGACAGGAAGACGACATCAGCGTCATCGCAGTGACACGGACTGCTGTGTTGCAACCTACTCTGGTCTAGACGCCCGTATACCCACGGGCGAAACCGCTTCGAAACTTCGAAACCCAGGGACGCGAAACCCAGGGACAGACGTAACGTAACCTTTGTAGTTACTTGTGCCGTGTGTCTGTGAAGGTCCCGTCTGTTCCTTGCACCTCTCTTCAGCAAAAGGAATCGGGGCCGTCATCTTCCTCCTAGCATTTCCGCCACAGCAGATCGAGCGGCGCCCGTTGGGATATAACGATGCCCGTTCCTGACCGCGAGCACAAGCAGAAGGATGGAGATAGCCGAAAGTGCGATGACCATGGCTAAACCGGAAGCCTACGCAAGGGTGCTCCTTCAAATCCTGCGGATGCTGGGGGACGACATTTGCCTCGAAATACTTCGGCGATCCGACGATCGCAAGGCGCTAGCCCGGATTTCTCACAATCAAGATACAGATCTGGGCGAGGGGATTTAGAAAGTTGCTTGGAAAGGCCGTCTTTTCATGGCATAACTGCGTTGTCGAGACGTAGTGTTTGCCGTGCGGAGGCGGCCTTTCTGATGACAGAGTGTAACCAAGAAACGTTTGCATTTACAGGTCATTTTTCGCGCCGCGTGGAGGCAGGGTTTACCGCCGGTCAAGTTTCCAGCGACGGCGGTGCGCTGCTGTTGCGCGAGGTGGACCGGAAGATCAACCTGCTGGGGCGGCTGGGGTGCTGCTTTGTCGATGGCCGATCGCCGTTGCTGGTCAAGCACCAGTTAGCTCAGATGCTGGCGCAGCGCATCTTCGGTCTGGCGTTGGGGTACGAGGACCTTTGCGATCATGAGCAGTTGCGCTCCGATCCTCTGCTGGCGTTGCTCAGCGGTAAGAGTGAGCTGGATAAGCCGCTGGCCGGCAAGAGCACGCTGAACCGACTGGAACTGGTTGGCCGCACCGGTCGCTATCACAAGATCGGCTACTCGGCGGAGTCTCTGGACCGTTTGTTGGGGGAGCTGTATCTGGAGTCCCATCGCAGTGCGCCGGAACAGATCGTGCTGGACCTGGACGCCACCGACATCCCGCTATACGGCCATCAGCCGGAGCGTTTCTTCCACGGCTACTACGGCAGCTACTGCTATCTGCCGCTGTATATCTTCGCCGGCGACCAGTTGCTGTGCGCGCGTCTGCGGGCGGCCAACCAAGACGCTGCCGCCGGAGCGGTGGAGGAAGTGAGCCGCATCGTTGCCCAACTGCGGCAGCGATGGCCGCAGACCCGGATCGTGTTGCGCGCCGACTCCGGCTTCTGCCGCGAAGAGTTGATGAGCTGGTGCGAGGCCAACAAGGTGGATTACCTGTTTGGCTTGGCGCGCAACCAGCGGCTGCAGAAGATCATCGGCGCCCAGATGCAGCAAGCTCGTGCCCTTCATCAGGGCACAGCCAAGGCGGCGCGCGTCTTTACCGGCTTCGCCTATACCACGCGCCATAGCTGGTCGTGCGCCCGCCGCGTGGTGGCCAAAGCCGAGTATCTCGACAAGGGCGAAAATCCGCGCTTCGTGGTCACTTCGCTGACTCCGGACCAGTGGCCCGACCAGGCACTTTACGAGAAGTTCTACTGCGCCCGTGGCGAAATGGAGAACCGCATTAAGGAACAGATGTGCCTGTTCGCCGATCGGCTCTCAACCGACGAGATGAAGGGCAATCAGTTGCGCCTCTACTTCTCCGCGCTGGCTTACACGCTGATGGAGGCGCTCCGCCGGCTGGGCCTCCAAGGCACGGAGTGGGCCCAGGCTCAGGTCGATACCATCCGTCTCAAGCTGTTCAAGATCGGTGCCATCGTGCGCATCAGCGTGCGCCGCATTATGCTTCAGCTCAACTCGACCTATCCCTGGAAACACCTCTTCGCACAAGCCTTCCACGCCCTGCGTTGCTGAAACCCGCTCCCAGCGGCTAACGACACTTCCACTTCGGCCCATGGCTCCGGCCTGGCGGAGCCATGCAAAATGACACCCTGCTAACCCCCAAGCAGCCCGCCACACGCTAGAAATTACACCGACCGGCCAACCCTATCACGCAAAAGCACTGCAACAGGCTCTCCCCACTCTCAATCGTGTCGCAGAATCTGTGATGGTGAGAAATGCGGGCTAATCTTTCTTGACTCGGACGGCGATCATGGATTCTTGGATGAGTCTCCGCATCTTAAACTAAGGTGTGTAGAATGCCGCGCACGATATCGGTAGCTCCCGCACTCCCTAACTCTCGCAGGAAAGGTAATTCACCATGTTGCATCGCAAGCTAGGAAATACCGGTATCGCTGTAGGAAAGATCGCCCTTGGAACGATGTATTTTGGCTCGGAGACGCCGGAGGCCGACGCTTTCGCCATTCTCGACACCTTCATCGAAGCTGGCGGCAACCTTGTCGACACTGCCAATGTGTACGTCAACGGTGTGTCCGAACAGGTCATCGGGCGTTGGTTTGCTGCCCGGCCCCGTGACGTCACTGACAACGTGGTGCTGGCCACTAAGGGCCGCTTCAATTTCCTAAGCCAGGATGTGAACGCGGTGGGACTGTCGCGCCGCTGGCTCCATCGCTCACTGAATGCCTCCCTCGAACGCCTGGGCGTGGAAACCATCGACCTTTACCAGCTCCACGCCTCCGACATGAACACGCCGATAGAGGAAACGCTGTTGTTTCTTGATGAGGCAGTGAAGGCCGGCAAGATTCACTACATCGGCCTGTCGAACTTCACGGGCTGGCAGCTCCAGCTCATCGTCTCCACGGCCAAGGCCATGGGCGTGCAGGTACCGGTGACGCTGCAGCCCCAATACAGCCTGCTCTCGCGGGAAATTGAGTGGGAAGTTATTCCTGCCGCGCTGCACAACGGGATTGGTTTGCTGCCGTGGTCGCCGCTGGCTGGCGGCTTCCTCACCGGCAAATATCAGCGCGGCGGCACTGCGGGCGCCGACACACGGGCGGGCTCCGAGAAGCCGATCTATCAGTCGATTTCAGAAGAGTATGCGGTCTCCGATCGCAACTGGGACACGATTGATGCCGTCGTTCGCATCGCCAAGAAGATAGGCGCGACAACGGCGCAAGTCGCCTTGAGCTGGATCGGCGACCGGCCAAGCGTTATCGCCCCTATCGTCGGTGCCCGCACGGTCGAACATCTACGCGGCAATCTTGCCGCGGCTGATCTAACATTGGACTCTGACGTTACAGCCGAACTTGAGAAAGTCAGTGCGCCGCAGCCTGGTGGCTATCCGTACGGGGCCTTTGGACAATGGCAGCGCGCCCGCTGGATGCACGATACGGCGCAAGCCCCCGATGCACCCGTTCTAGCCGGTTCCACGAACACGCTCGGAAAGAAAACTAACTCATGACGACTTAGAAGTTTCGGGACAGCGCTCCTTTTTAGCGCTGTGTTTTCGATGAGTGACAAATCGCCAAGTCACTCATCGAACACCCAAGTGCACGGAAGAGACGCCAGGCCTTGGACCGCGAGCGAATCTACGGTCAATCCTGAAGGCATCCTCCGTAGTGCCTGAAAAGTGGGTTTTCAGTAACTTGTTCCGTCCTGCTCCTGCGCGGAGAGTTTAAGTTACTCATAGAAACTCCGTACAGGAATCAGCGGAAAAGGCGTCGCGACGCTGGCCTGTTTATTCAGGTCCGTTGCAGCCCGTTATTGGACTACCAACGCTACGCTTACCGAATGCTGCGGTCCGCCTCCACTGTCGGTCACGTTCACGGAAATTGTGTAGGAACCTGCGGGCGTAGTAGCGGGGGTGGAGGGAGAACTGTTGCTGCCACCACAACCCAACACTGACAGGGATATCGACGCCAACACCAATCCCCAGCTAAGTAGCCGCAATTGACGGTTCCAGCGTTGGATCTTCCTGGGAGCGAAAGCAATACCCATGGCTCCGGCAACGGCGAGTCCGCCTGCAGGGATCCATGGTGGCAGCGATGGCGCAGAACGCTGATTGAGATTGAGCGCGGCCGTAGCAGCCGCCGTGGTAACCGTTAAGGTGCTGGAGGCTGGGGAGCCGCCCGACGGCGTCGCGCTTGCCGGCGAAAACGAGCAGGCCGCCTGGGCGGGTAGTGGGCCACAGGAAAATTTCAGCGTGCCCGCGTAGCCTGCGACAGGAGTAACCGAGAAAGTGAATGTGGCCGTTTGACCTGGAGTGATGGACCCAGATGTCGGTGTAGCGGTGACCGTAAAGTCAGGTGCGGCGATCACGATGGTTACCGCGCTGGAGGTGCTGGCCGCGTTATTCTGATCTCCTCGATAGGTTGCGGTCGTGGCATAGCTGCCGGCCGTGCTAAACGACGTTTGCAATGTGGCCACACCATTCGTAACGGTTGCTGTTCCCAAGCTCGTTGTACCCGCGGCAAAGGAGACGGAACCGGTCGGGCTGTCGCCGCTCACACTAGCCTTTAACGTGATCTGCCCATTCACATTTCCCGCTCCTGGCGTTGCTTGCAGCGTGGTAGCGGATGTCGCTGGCGTTATCGTGATGCTGACAGCGGAGGAAGTGCTAGCCGTATTGTTGCCGTCTCCCGTATAGGCGGCCGTGACCGAATAGCTGCCGGTATTGGCAAAGGATGTCGGTAGCGTTGCGGTTCCATTGACAACAGCTTCTGTCCCTAGGGCATTGCCATTCGCGGTAAAAGAAATAGACCCGGTGGGGTTGGTCCCGAAGACCGATGCCGTCAGGGTAATCGCGGCGCCAGGAGGCGCCGTTGCCAACGACGACTGCAGTGCGGTTGTGCTGGTGAGGGGCGCGGGCTTGGTAGGGACGGGATTGGTCTGGTTCAACAAAGACACTGTGTACGTGTCGCTCGAAACGTCAGTCACCGTAGTCAGGAGATCGAGCTTATAGTCATTGGCCAAGACAGGAGCCTGGTTGTTGAGCCGCACCGGTACCGGCGCAATTGCCGACAACTGCCGCATACCGACGAGATAGGTGTTCGTGTCCTGGGTAAAGTTGCCGTGCCCATCTCCGAGGTACGGTGTGAGAACAGGGTTTGCCCAGTTAACCGTTTGTGCCACAGGCAGCAGATCCGGATCGGCATTCCCATTCACACTCCCAGAGGCGAAGAAATTCGGATTAAGGTTCGGCAAGTTGAAGAAAGGACTGGTTTGGAAAGTGCCGTCTCCCTTTCCAGCATAGATGACGATCCCCGGGTTCGAAACCGCATCGAGGCTACCGTCTCCATTGAGATCAGTGAGGGCGATCACTGGAGATGGATCAATGCTGAGCGGAATCTGCTTGAATGTGCCGTCCCCATTGCCCAAAAAGACGGCGTTCCCCCAAATGAAATCGAGCTTCTTATCGTTATTCAGGTCTCCGGCGAACAGGCCCGGGTTGGACGATGATTGCGATACGTTCAGGGGGACGGGTGCTCCGAAGGTGCCGTCCCCATTGCCGGGCAGGAAGACAAGTCCCGCCTGGCAAAGCAGGTTATACGGGAGAATGAGATCGAGTTTTCCGTCGGAGTTGAAGTCACCGGTGATGCCCGCCGCCGGGTTCACGACCCCAAGGGCCTGGCCCGTTCCCTTTTCCTGGAACGTTCCATCCCCGTTCCCCAGAAATGTGAGCAATTGGGAATCATTTTGATCCGCGCAAGCAAAGGCGCTTATGGGCTGGGTGCCAGGTTGGATGGCGAGTGTATCGATCTTCCCATCTCCGTTGAAGTCGCCGACCATCAGCGCAAATCCCCTGGGCGACGCGGGAAGCGGGATCGTCTGGTTCAGGATTGCGAAGGTCCCGTCGCCTCTGCCGAGGGCGGTACCAATCATATTGAAGCTGTTCTGCGGCGGGAAGAATAGGATGTCTGCGATCCCATCGTTGTTTACATCAGCAATCGGACCGTAAACCGGCGTCGCGGGCGGCGCTTGAAACGTGCCATCCCCATTGCCGGCAAAGATGTATGCATAGGCGGGATTGCCAGCGATCATATCTTGCTTGCCATCGCCGTTCACATCCGCAAACAAGAGCGGATTGCCCAGGTACCCCGGGCCGTAGCTGCCCGTGGGCGTGAAATTGCCCTTGCCATCACCGTGGAAGATGGTGACGACACTGGTGGTCACCACCAGATCGAGATTCCCGTCCGCGGTCAGAGCAGCCGCGGTCATCGCGGTACCATAGCCTGACACCGTGGCGGTTGTTGCCAGGAGGGGTATGGCGGCGCCCGGGGTGAAGGTGCCGCTGGTACTCCCGAGCAGAATTTGTACCGAACCATAGAGGCTATCCGCAGCGGAAAGCGGCAACAGGGCAACATCGGTAACTCCATCACCATTGAAGTCGCCCACGGTAAAGCTGGAGAAGGTTGCCGTCGACTGCGATTTCGCCGGGTTGAGTGTCCCATCACCATTGCCGTAAAACACGGAAACAGCCCCAGAGAATGGAAGGGACGAGTAAACCGCAGTCAGCAGGTCCGCTTTGCCA
This sequence comes from uncultured Acidobacteriaceae bacterium, assembly GCA_963830325.1. Classification (GTDB taxonomy): domain Bacteria; phylum Acidobacteriota; class Terriglobia; order Terriglobales; family Acidobacteriaceae; genus PALSA-350. Next base: position 487,715 of record CAWHMV010000010.1, on the reverse strand, counting down.
TCTCCGTTGAAGTCTCCAGCCTGCAAGCCGGTGGAGTTCGCGGCTGGGTAGAGCTTAGGAGACGCGAATGTACCGGGACCGCTGCTGCCGTGATTCAAGTAAATCGAAACTTGCGGCACCGTGTTGGCCGGTCCCCCCAGGGTCGCGATGTCCATGTATCCGTCTCCGTTAAAGTCGGCGAACACGGGCATGCCAGAGTAGCCTGCAAAATAGGCCGGAGCTTGAAAAGTGCCGTCGCCGTTCCCCAGCTGGATGGTCAAGTATCCGTTGCAGAAAAAAACCAGGTCCAGTTTCTTGTCATTGTTGAGATCTGCAAAGTTCACCTGCGGGATCCCTGATGATCCAGGGCAAAGATTCGTGGTCACGGTCGTAGGCGCATTGCTGCCGACGTTCAGCAGGACACCTAACGTGGTGGCTGAGCTTGTGAGTGTGAAATAGGCAAGATCAGGGGTCCCATCGCCATTGATGTCGCCGGCAAAAACATTAAAGGCGTCGGCGGGGAAAGTGATTTGGGGCACGACAGGAAAGATGGCCGGTTGAGTCTGCGCGTTCGCTGATCCACCAACGAAACCAAGGATTCCAAGGGCGACAAAAAGACAGGCAGGCCGAAGAGCATTTCTGAGCAAGGCAAAAGGATTCATGAGGTCCCAAACTGCGATAATTTCATTACTTGTGCGGGGTAAGTGTGCACGAGCGGCCTGGCAGAAGACAACTAATATTTGGGGATCGGCCATACCAAAGGTGTGGTGCTTTCCAGGCTGTCCCGACCTGCTTGCCCCGTTTCGCGTATACAACTTGAGGGCGCCAGGACCTGCAATTCCGACCCTCAATCCTCATTGACCGACTTTTACCCAAATCATTGTGGGGCGGCGATCCCATGCGGTAGCGAGTTCTATCGAATAGCTAACCTAGCGGTCCGATGGTCACTCGGAGCGCAACGCTTCCATAACATCAACGCGCGCAGCACGTGCCGCGGGCAGCACCGACGCGATAACCGCGACCGCCATCAGCACGAACGCAGAGACAAACACGGGCAAAGCGCCCGGCATCTTGACGTCCGGGAAATATCTTCCCGCCAAACGCGTCAGCATCCATCCGAATGCCGCGCCCGCAAGGACGCCCTCCGCAGCCATCGTGGTGCCTTCTGCGATCACGCCCTTGAGCAGCCGCTGCGGCGCCGATCCGAGGGCCAGCCGGATACCGAATTCCCGCGTCCGCGAGCTCACCGAAAACGCCAGCACGCCCGCGACGCCCACCACTGCAATCGCTAACGCGACAGCCGCGAATACGCCAAACACTAGCGAATTTAAACGGTCCGGCGTGAGCACCTCTGCGCGAATGTCTTCGAGACTGGCGGGGTGCTCAACGGGCTGATCGACGGACATGTCGTGAATAACGCGCGTGACCGGCACGACCAGCGCATAAGGATTTGCACCGGTGTGGATGAAAAAGCGACCGCCAAATATTGGAAACTCATTAAAGGGGCTATAAACGGTCACCGTGGGCCCAGGAACGACGTGTCCGTCGTCAATATCGGCCGTGACCCCGATGATTCGGTGCGGCGCCGTCAGACGCGACTTTTCGAGATCGGTCCCGGGGAAGAATTGCAGCACCGGATCCGTCCAATAGACATGCCGATTGATGGCATCCTGGTTGGGGAACATGCGGTGTGCGAGAGTCTCGCTGACGATAACGACAGGATCTTCCTTATTCTGGCCATCGAGGGCATTGAAATCACGGCCGGCAATGATAGGAACGCCCAACGCCGCAAAGAATCCGGGAGAGATGGCACGCGACTGCGCCCGGGGATCCTCTACACCGGCAGCATGCACATGTCCGTCGGCAGAGAATTGGAGAGGAGGGCCGGAGCCGCCATCGCGCCAGGGAACGACATCGCCGAAGGCGGTCTTACTCACGCCCGGCAGGGCATCAATGCGACGCATCGCTTCCTTGTAGAAATTGACGACCTGCTGAGGTGTCTTCCCATAGGACATAGCAGGAACATCGACAGCGAGAACGTGTTGCGTGTCCAGACCTGTCTGCGCCTTTTGCAGTGCGATGAGCGTAGCGATCAACGCACTTGCGCCGGCCAGCAGCACGAAGGACGCGGCGATTTGTGTCACGACGAAGATCCGCTGGCGGCGGCTCGTGAAGGCGGTGATCCGTACACTGCCGCTTGCCAGGCTCAGTCCATTCGGCGTGCCGGACGAGGGCAGGCGTGGGACGAAGGCGAGAATCACCGCGGCGACGACAGCCAGCGCTGCTCCGACCCAAAGCAAGCTCGAATCGACTCTGAAATCGAGCGCGCGGACGGAGAAGCGCGAGGCGTAGCGCGCCAGGATGGCCACCATCGGCTGCGCGCTCAGTACACCGAGCGCGGCGCCAGCGCCGCAAAGCAGAAGGCTTTCGGCCAACAGCATGCGGCGCAACGCGCCTCTGCTTGCGCCGAGTGCCACGCGGACCGCCAGTTCGCCTTCGCGCCGAACCGTCCGCGCCAAAATCAGGTTGGCGACATTGCAGCACGCGATGATGAAGATCAGCCCCGACGCTGCGAGCAGCACCAGCAGCACGGTCCGGGCGCCCGACGTGATCTCGTCACGAAGCAACTTGGTCCCGATCTGGAAGTCCGCTTCCTGTGGATACGCTTCGGGGTGGTCCTTCTTCATCGCGGCGTAGACCGAGCGCAACTCAGCACGAGCCTGATCGAGGGTGACTCCCGGAGCCAGACGGCCGAAAAGCTCCGTCATGCGATGGATGCGGCCAGTGACCATGGTTGCGGAAAGATGATGCGGGCTGGTGACCACGTTGGCGATGATTTCGGTATCCTGGGGATATGGGACGGAAGGCTCGAGCACGCCAATGACGGTCGCGGACCGATCACCGATGCTCCCGAGGCGAACGGTTTTGCCGATGACCGAAGGATCCTTGTGAAGAGCGGTTGTCCAGAAACGGTACGTAAGAACAACGACGCCCGCAGCTTTGGGATCGTCGTCTTGAGGTCCGATGAGGCGGCCGAGCACGGGATGAAGGCCCATCACGTCAAAATACGTGCCGCTGACAACGCCACCTCGAATGGAACGAGGCTCACCGAGGCCGATCATGGTGAAGTTCATGGAGGAGAAGTCGCCAAACGCGCTCAGGGTTTTCACGCCGGCGCGCAAATCCCGTATCTCGGGTACAGAAAACGTGGAGTTTTCCTCGCCGATGCCGGGAGCACTTTGCCGGATATAGATCAGCCGCTTTTCGTCGCGGTTGACAAGAGGCTTGAGCAGGACGCCGCGCACTAGCGTGAAAATGGCAGCGTTCGCGCCGATGCCGAGCGATAGTGTGAGAACCACGGTGACCGCCAGTCCTGGAGTCCGAATTAACGAGTGGGCTGCAACTCTCAGATCGCGAACGAATGACATGTTCTTACCTCTCTGCCGCGGGTACTGCATCACGCTTGCCAATACTCAGCGTCACATTCTACACGGCTTAATATGCGATAAGTTAGGCCGCGCTGTCCGTTTCAGGACACCGCTATGGCAAATTCGGACACTAACACACAGCCTTGGCACGCGGACAGGATTGTTGGCATTCCATTTCTCGTCGAGAAACTGGGGGACGAAAGTCGGGGACGGGATTTGAGCAACTTGCCTGCCCTTGCCCCTGCGGCCTCTGCTTACGAGACGTCTCGTCTAAAAACCGCAGGCTGCGGATCAGGGCATATTCGACGGAGCCGCCGCACCATCGGACCACTTGTCTGCCAGGACGAACAGAATCGTCACACGTTCCTCCGGGTCATTCCCCACGATGACAGGTGAGTTGGGGTCATCGGCCGCCCAGCTCTTCGTCATGTCGCCGGGGGAAAAAAACATCGCATGCGAGCGCCAGCTCTTATCCCGGTCGTTTAAGTACTGCTGCTTGGACATCATGTAAGCCATCGCGCCAGGCTCCAGCGCGGGCAGCTCCTTCTTATCCAGTGCCGTCGCGATTGCGTGCGCGATTTCAGGCTTCGATTTTCCTGCCAGCACAAGCCTGGTCTTCATCAGATAGGTGGGCGCAAAGGTCCTCGTGGCTTGCGCGTTGAAGCAATGGGGTGCTCGTATCTTGGGATTCCAGAACTCCGTCTGATCCGTGCTACCACCCCACGACCTCTCCACGATGCAGAGAAAGCCATTCGTGCCCTTCACCGCGGTCCTATATCCCTCGCGTCCCAGCACCATCACTTCGGCTCCATCGGAAATGGAACCGGGTGCAGCACTGCGAGCCAGCGCAATCTCGGATTTCTCGTCAGATATCAGGTACTGATCCAGGGGAGCCATCGCCGGATAGGCAGCTTTCCCGGCCTGTGCAGCTGCCTGCCCGCCTGCGTCAGGTAAAACAATCTGCAGAGCAAATGCCAAAGCGATGATCTTGACGTGATTCTTCCGCATCCGATCCTCCCAATCCGCGCATTTCGCGCCGGTGAGCATCGACCCTGAGATCGATTCTCAGATTGTAAATAGGGCAAAATGGGCGGCGTCAAGCCGACATGACACAATTCACGATTCAATCATTCCGATCGGTCAGAACCAGACTGCCTGGAACGGTCACATTCGCTGGAAGGCGAGCAGCGGTTCCCAGGCGGTCTGAACGTCTCGACTCGCTAGTGTAGGGCGTCACAAATAGAATCATGTATTGCACCGACAGCATAGCTATTGCAGAACTTGAACTGCTTCGCCGTTCATTGCGTAGCGGGGAATAGGTATCACGTCGCTTCATTTCGTCATTGTCACAAATCGAGAGTCGAACCTATGCTTTTGGGTTGACATTCTACCCAAGCGCGCAGATACTTGGGTAGAATGTCGACCCGTGAGAGCGACGATGATACTGGCGACATGGGGGGATTCTGGTCCCTTGCGTCTGCGCGGTGAGGGCAATCGTGCGATGACCAAGTTGTTCTCGAGAAACAAATTCCTGTGCGTGGTCCTATTGGAGGATTCTTAAATGTTCCGATCCATTGTTCGCTTCGTGGTTCCAGCTGGCATGCTATCTGTTTCCGTCTTGGCGTCTTTGGCCAACGCCCAACAAGGCATGCCCAATCCGATGATGGCGCCGAATCCGCTGACGATGACGATATCCATTTTCCGTAGCAATATGCAGGACAAGATCATGAAGTCGGCGGAGGCGATGCCAGAGTCCAAGTACAGCTATCGGCCGACGAAGGACGTTCGCTCGTTTGCCGAGATACTGAATCATGTGGCGGATATATCCTACACATTGTGTTCGAACGTTAAGGGTGAAGCGAACCCAGCCACGGCTACCGCGAAGGGTTCGAAGGCCGAGATCAAGGCTTACCTCAAAGGCTCGTTCGATTACTGCGATGGCGTGTACTCAGGGTTCACCGATGGGCACCTCAATGACCCGGCGAACTTCTGGGGCGTCAAGACGAACAAGATGTTCATTTTGACGCAAGTCGCAAATCATGACGCCTTGCATTACGGCAATCTCGTCACGTATCTGCGCCTCAATGACATCGAGCCGTCAGGGGGCTGGTTTTGATGTCCCAGCGGCGAATCCGGACTGGGCAATACGCCCCAGTTCCTGTTTCCGCTCTTCGCTAAGTACTACCGATTCGGTGGACACACTTACTTAGACGTAAGCAGAACCAGTAATGCTTACTCTGAGACAGTCCACTAGTCCATGCGCAATGCGGTCATCAGGTCAAGGCGGGAGGCCCGCCATGCTGGCACGGCACATGCCAGGATCGCCGTCAACAACAGCGTTCCGCTGACTAGGATGTAAACCACCGGATCGAGAGCCGCAGTCCCGTAGAGCAACGAACGGATGAGTTGCGCCGATCCGGTACTGGCGATGAGCCCAAGCACCAGTCCCAAGATTGCGGGGCGAAGACCGTCGCGCAGCATGAGGCGCATGACTTGGTCGCGCTGCGCACCCAGCGCAATGCGGATACCGATCTCGGTGGTGCGCTGGACGACGATGTAGGAAAGGACTCCGAACAACCCAACCGCAGCGAGCACGAGCGAGACCACCGCGAAAGAAAACAAGAGCGTCGCATCAAAGCTGGCGGAGCGGGTCGACTGACCAAGAATCTGGTCCATGGTCAGGACGTTGGCGACAGCGACCTGCGGATCGATGCCGCCGATGGCCTGCTGCACAGGAAGCGCGATGCTCGCCGGGTCCAGCCGGGTGCGAACCGCCAACGTTCCGGAACGTTCAGATCCCGAATAAAAGGGATAGTAAATCGTTGGGCGGGGGCTGGCCGAGACCTCTTCCAATGTATCAGCCACCACGCCCACGATCTGCACACCGTCGCTTTCTCCCGCGACTTCACCGCCCATGGTCGGCACGATGTGTCTGTCGAGGGCACTCTCTCCCTTGAGGAACTGGCGGACAAACTCCTGATTGACGATCGCTTCGCCGCTGCGGTTCAGCTGTTCCTCAGGCTGGAAGACACGCCCCTGCAGCAACGGAATTTGCATGGCGTTGAAGTAGCCTGGATCGACAAAAACCGTGGTGGCGTCGAGGACCTGCCCCTTGGGCAAGGGAGGATGCTCAAGGATAGTGAAAACGTCGTCCCGCTGGTGACCTTCACCGGGCAGCATTGTGGACACTGCGACCGCTTGAACGGCGGGCAACTGCCGGATCCTGTCCACCAGCCGCTGGTAGAAGACAACAATTTTCGCGGGCGAACTGTAACTGCCTCTGGGGAGGTCGATCTCCATGGTGAGCACGTTGTGGGTGGCACAACCAATGTCCACGGAGAGAAGCCGCGTATAGGTCTTGAGGAGCAGGCCGGCGGAGGTAAGCAGCACAACTGTCAGACCAACCTGAAGACCCAGGAGCACGCGCCGTAAACGCACGCCGCCCTTCACACCGCTATAACTCCGCGACGACTCGTGCAGCGTCCTGAGGATGTGCTTGTCGTTCGAAGAAAACGCGGGAATCAGTCCGGCGAGGAGTCCACAGACAAACATCGCGCCCATCGTGAATATGACGACCATGCCGTCGATGTGAATGGAGTCTGCGCGGGGAATGTCCTGTCGCGCATGAACGAGCCAACGAAGCGCGGTTTCAGCAAAGGCAAGACCAATCGCCCCTCCCGCAACGGAGAGGATCATGCTTTCCACGACCTGTGTGCGGATGAGGCGTGCACGGCTGCCACCGAGAGCGGTGCGGACCGCGGTCTCTTTGCGCCGTGTTGCTGCTCGCGCCACAAGAAGGTTGGCGGTATTGAGGCATGCGATCAGTAGTAAACATCCAGTTGCGGCAAACATGGCGTAAAGGCCGGTCTTGAGCTGGTAGACTTCAGCGTCGAGGATAGGACGAATGTTGGCCGCATCGTTGACCGGTCCATTGGGAAACTGCTGGCGTATCTGCCGTTGAATCGTGCTCAGCTCCGCCGTTGCCTGGTCGATTGTGACGCCAGGCTTGAGCCTGGCAATCGCGTCAAGGTTGTGAGCAGTGTACAGGCGCATAACCGCGGGAGATTGCTCGTGATAAATGGGCGTCCACAGCTGGATTTTGGAGTCAGGATAACTGAACCACGCGGGAAGTACTCCAATCACCGTGAAAGGCCGCGCGTCGAGCAGAATCGTCTTGCCGATCAGGCCGGGGTCGCCGCCGTAACGCCGTTTCCACAGGCCCCATGTCAGAACGACCGTCGCATCGGCCTCGCGGCGATCGTCGCCAGCAATAAAGAGTCTGCCCATGGCCGCATCAATGCCGAGCACCTGGAAGAAGTTCCACGAGGCTTGGTCCGCACGTACGAGCTCCGGCACTTGGCCGCTCGATCCCGAAAGGTTGTAGTCAACCGCTTTCTTGATCGCAATTCCTTCGAAGCTGTGCGCCTGCGCTTGCCAGGCAGAAAAGGTCCCGCCAGCGAGCACATTGTCCTGGAACGCGCCTTTCGCGTTTGCCTCGTAGAGTCTGACGAGCCGGTCCTGATCCTTGAATGGAAGCGGCTTCAGCAGCACGGAGTGGACGACAGTAAAAAGTGCAACGTTGGCTCCGGTGCCCAAACTCATCACCAGAATGGCGAGGACGGAAAAGCCGGGAGTGCGCACAAGAGTGCGAATACTGACGCGAACATCACAAAGCAGTAGTTCGAGCCACTGCCAACTCCAGGTATCGTGCGCCTGATCTCGCATGGCGGCGAGATTGCCGAAGCTCCGCAGAGCTGCATGGCGTGCTTCTTCAGCGCTCATCCCCGCAGCGAGGTTCTCGGCAACCTGTTGATCCAGGTGGAATTGCAGCTCATCCTCGAGCTGCTTCCCGGCGCGGTCGCGACGAAGCAGCATTTTCAATTGCATTAGAAGTTTGTCCAGCCAGCGCATGGGTTATGACTCCTGGACTACAAGGTTGATCGCACCAGAGAGGCGAGCCCAGTTGGAAGTCTCAGAATCCAAATGCTTTCGGCCGGCAGCGGTGAGCGAATAGAACTTTGCCCGGCGGCCAGTTTCGCTCTCGCCCCATTTCGCCTTGATCCAGCCCTGCTGTTCAAGGCGGTGCAGCGCTGGATAGAGTGATCCTTGCTGCACCTGCAACACTTCGCCGGAGATTTGCTGAATGCGCTTGGCGATAGCCCAGCCGTGGCGGGCCTCGATGGAGAGGGTCTTTAGAATCAGAAGGTCGAGAGTTCCCTGGACAAGATCGCTTGGTTTACCCATACTATGATTATCTACACTAGTTGTTGTAGATCGTCAAGGTGTCAGCCCCCAAGGGCCGCATCTGCGTTGCTCCGATTCGTTTGTTTGTCACGGATCCATTGAGCAGAACCCCAAAACGTCCAGTATGTCGGTCAGCGTCACCGGATCTCATGATCCGAGTCGAGGAAATGAAAAAACGCGGTGACCAAACGCGGTGACACAAACGCGGTCCCAGACCGAAGTGGCACTTTGACCTTTTCGGGGACGGACGGAATTTCCCCTAATGAGCGTCGCGTACACACTAGCGCTGAGCCAAGACAGAGCGTCTCATCTCTGGATGCTTAGCAACCCTTCCAACGAAGGTCAAGACGGGTAGGACTGGGGACGAAAGGACAAAACCCGGTGACAAAATGGACTGCACCCCTGAGCTGAGACACGCTGGGAGGCGATTAACTCGGGGACACCTCGGCCGGTTTTGTTTGTTTTTATATCTCTTTAAGCAGTCGCCGGGCCGCGGGAGTGTGGAATATCCCGAAGGGATTTCCAAGGCCTGTGGGAGCGGTGGTAAACCGTTCGGTCGCGAGCTCAGATGCGGAGTTGACTTTGCCCTACAAGTCTCGAAAAACGTACCTCAGCGGCCGTCAAGCAAACATGTCTTTACGGCACGGCTGAAGCTGAAGCCGTGCCCTTCGTGCAGAGACGCTTTTTCCCTCAGCATGTTTAGCGCTTGCGTCCCGGACGAGCACTTCGTGCAGAATGCGCCGGAACAAGGGCTCAAGCCAATTCTCGTATCCTGCACGAACTTACTTGCCCGGAAAGAATTTTGGGACGAAAGAAGCCCAGGGGCTAAAGCCCGGATTTTTGTTGGGCCTGTACGGCCCGACTGAAGTCGTGCCCTGATACAAAGCATCAGAACCGCGACTCGGGAAAACTCGACTCAAGTACCGTCCAAATCGGCTAGCTGAAAAACCTAATTTGGACGAGTCTAACGTTCAGCCGTCCCCGTTCGACAGGCTCAGGGCAGGCTCTGCGGGACTGGGTTCCAATATCCCTGTTTGTCGCTGGTCCCCTACGGGCAGTCCATAGCAGCAGTTCGAGAGATCAATTTGGACAAGACTGGGGCCAGATACCCCCAAAGAAGCTCCCCACGCGCCGGAGGGGCGACTCGTACACTAGCCGGTTGATTTAGGATTGGAGGCGCGGGTCGGAATCGAACCGACGCATAAAGGTTTTGCAGACCTCTCCCTTACCGCTTGGGTACCGCGCCATCTTGCACAATTGTAATGCCCGGCCGGCCAGAAACCAGTCTGGCAAGTGCGACTTTCAGACTATTACGGCTACATTCACAGGCAAAAGACGAGATTTTCTCGTTGACGCGAACACCGCTCGAAGCCTTGGGACTCTGCGACCAGGTAGCCATCTGGAGCGGGAGACGGGACTTGAACCCGCGACCCTCGCCTTGGCAAGGCGATGCTCTACCACTGAGCTACTCCCGCATACGTCCTGAAGCAGTATATCGGGCGGCTCACCGCCCGGTCAACGCAGGCACTACTCCTTCCCCGTGAGGTACTCTTCCACCACCGTCAACACCGCATCGGTGCCCGATGTTGTATCGACGTCCAGTTTCGCTTGCGTGATGGGCTCAAATTGCTGCTTGATCCGGCGATAAAGCGCCGCATCACGATTCTGTGCCGGATGGCTGGGGTCGCTGCGAGCCAAGCGCTCTTCGGCGACCGCATCCGCACACTTCACGTGCACGATGCGCCAACGTGCACCGGCACGACCGGCCGCCAGCAAGACATCCTCGATCTGACCCCGCTGCGAAAACGTACGCCCATCGAAAAAGATGTACTCCACTCGCTCGCGTTCCGTCAGATAGGCGGCCGCCTCCAGCATCGCGCGCATGCACAATGCATCTTGTTGCGCGGTGTAATCCGTCAGCGCACCCGGGAACAACGCGCCGCGCACACGGTCTTTATCGAGCACGGCTGCGCCCAGGCGCTCCGCGATCGCCCGCGCAAGCGTGCTCTTGCCCGTCCCAGGCAAGCCGGCAAATAGTACCCAGGTAGTCATCGACCGAAGGCCGACAGCGGCCTATTTCCCGTACAGGTGGCCGTCGCGCATGTGCAGGATGCGGTCTCCAATGGCTGCCGCCTCAGGGTTGTGAGTGATCATCAACACCGTCTGCTTGAATTCCTGATTGGAGCGCCGCAGCATTGCGAGCACCGCATCGGAATTGGCAGTGTCGAGGTTACCGGTGGGCTCGTCGGCAAGAATAATCGCGGGGCGCGTAATGAGCGCGCGCGCGATCGCAACCCGCTGCTGCTCGCCGCCTGAAAGCTCCGACGGACGATGGTCGAGACGGCCGGCTATGCCGAGCATGTCGGTAAGGTACTTCAGAAGCTCCTCGTCCTGCGGCAAGTGGCTGTCGGCAATCTCCCGCGCAATTTCGATATTGCCTCGCGCTGTCAGCGTGGGCAGCAGATTGAACTTCTGAAACACGAAGCCAATCTTCGTCTTGCGCAACACGGTGCGCTGCGCATCGGTCAGCTTGGCAAAATCGACGCCATCAATCAGTACGCTTCCCGAAGTCGCCCGCGTGAGCCCGCCAAGAGTGTAGAAGAGCGTCGATTTTCCGCTGCCCGAGGGTCCGACAATGCTGACGAACTCGCCCGGTGGCACAACGAATGAGACGTTGGTAAGAGCGGGGACCTCCACCTTCCCCGCTCGATAAACCTTGCTGACGTTCTTTGCCTCAATGATGGGCTGCACGCTTTTGATTGTAACTGGCAGGGTGCCGGGCAGGAGAGACGCTGTGGGGTAAGGGACGTGAGCGGTCGTTCCACTCAGGCGCCTACCACCAGTTGATCGCTGGCCTCGACTTCGTGCCCCGCAACATGCCCTGTTGCATGCTCGGAAACGAGCGGACGCAGGCCGTGGCCTTTCTTGGGGCCGCGCTTGCGGGCCACCATCACACGGATGCGCTCCAGCAACTCAACCGGCGAGCAGGCACCCTTAGGCAAGAAGGCGTCCGCACGATTGGCGCGATCGAATGCCTTCACACTCCCGCTGATCAGGATCGCCGGCACTTCCGGGGCCAGGTCCTTCATGCGGCGAACGAGTTCGTTGCCGTCCATGTAGGGCATGATCAGGTCGCTCAAAATCAGATCGATGCCTCCTTCGCGGAACAGTTCCAATGCCTGTTGACTACTGGCTGCCGTCAGCACCCGGTATCCTCGAGTTTCAAGCATGAATTTACGAACGGAAAGAGCCTGTTCGTTGTCGTCGACACACAAAATAGTTTTCTTTGGACGCATGGGTCGTTAACTTCTCCTTTCAAAGGAGCTGTGAATCGCGGGCACACATCGCATGTGCGCGTCCGCCGGCTTGGGGGAGAACGGAGTAAGCCGCGTCAAAGATGGCTGCAGCCGCCAACCGCGCCAAGGCCTGCTTGCATCACCATACCTATGGGGATAGCAGGTCTTCCTACAGCAGCAGCGCGCATCCAAGCGCGTCCGATCTGAATTCAATTGTCAGAGTAAAGGCCGACAGTCGCGTTACCTCGACGGCAACGCTTGCACAGAGTACGAAGATGAAAGCCATGTGTAAACGGAGAAGATCAAGCGAAGTGGCGCTTGCTTTTTCTCGCAGGTTCCACCGCGAAAGGGGGTTGTGTTGCCAGTGTTGCTTATTCGCATGATTAGCCCTGTTGAAAGCATGTGAATCGTTCAAGGAAAAGGCGCTCTTTTGCTACAGGATCAGTGCTGCCAAGAAATAAAAAATCGCTCCACCTCGTCTCGCGTGTCTTTTCTTTTTTAATTTCTCTCGCTTGTTGCTCCACGCGATGGTCGACTCTGACACACTCGCAAAATCGTAGTTTGACACCTAAAGCCGCCAGCTCTATGCTTGAACCAGTGGAAGCTAGGCACCCGCCGCTTCCTGCTTGAGATATGGCAAACGCCTCTCACCATCCCGGCTCTCTCTGTTGCTGTCGCTGCTGCACGCTGCGGGTGTGTTTCTAGTTCGACGCGCAAGCCTCGAATCCTGAAGGACCTCGCCAACCAGGCAAAATAGGTAAACTCTGAAAGGGTGGGGTTTGCCACAAGCTCCGTCCTCGGAGTGACGAGCACCGGTGGCGAAGTGGCTAACGCGCTGGTCTGCAAAACCAGTATTCGAGGGTTCAATTCCCTCCCGGTGCTCCAGGTAACTAGCGTTTCCGTGGAAGTGACAAATCCAGATCGGTTCCCGCAAGCTGTTTGGTTAGCAGGATGATTTGCCCCTGGTGCAATTGCAGGTGAGCGACGATCCGATAAATCGCTTCCAGGATGGTCATCGGTCCCCAGGTTCCTGTTGGCTGCGGGTTGATCATTTCCAGCAGACGCTCAGGGGCAAGCGACCCAATCACCCCGCGGGATTCTGCGAGAGTGGCGGCAAAGCAGCGGCGAACCTCGTCGCAGCCCTGGGACGGTGAGAGCGTGAATTCCCCATCCCGTTTACGCACGTCTGGCTGGCCGTCGATTCCGTGCAGGAACCACTGCCGCAGATTACCCTCGAGATGGAGCAGAAGGTTGGCGATGGAATTTTCGTGGTCCCCTCCACGATGCCACATCTGCTCATCGGAAAGCTTGGCTAGACAGCGATTGATGTCGTCCTCGGAGAGCTGCATCCGCTTTACCGAGGCGGAAAGAAATACATCACCGATCTGGTCAGGCATAAGGTCACATCATAGATGTGGCCGGGCCAGCTGTTCAAGCGCAAGAGCCAGCTGGTGCACGCCACGCCTGATTTCCTCTGGATTCACCGCGGCGAACCCCATCTGCAATCCTTCGCGCCGGAGCTTGATAGGGCCGCGAGTGTAAACGCGTAGCGGAATTACCTCTACCTTACGAGCTTCTGCTGCTCGCCATGCCGCCCTGCTATCGATGCCCGGTTGCAACCAGCCGACTGTCTGCAGTCCTGCTTCGACCCTTGAGAGTTCCAACAATCCTCCAAGCCTGCGCCGTGCGCTTTCCATCAACGCCGATAAGCGCTCGGCATAGACTTCGCGCATGCGCCTCAGGTGCCGTCCAAAGTGGCCTTCCACGATAAAATCGCAGAGCACAGTCTGTTCAAACGGCGCTGTATGCCGGTTGAGGATAGACTTCGCGGCTGCGAACCGCTCAACCAGATCGGGGGGCAGCACTAAATATCCAAGACGCAACGAGGGAAAGAGTACTTTGCTGAAGCTTCCCGAAAAAATGACTGATCCTTGCTGATCGAGACCCTGCAAGGCAGGGATGGGGCGGCCCGCATAACGGAACTCACTGTCGTAATCATCCTCGAAAATAAAAGCGCGCGAACGGCGAGCCCATTCCAGCAATTGCAATCGCCGCGACAGGCTCATGGTTGTGCACACCGGAAATTGATGCCCAGGGGTCACGTACACAAGTTTGGCCTTGCGGGCGCGGGGGCCCGGCAACTCCATTCCTTCGCTGTCCACGGGCACGGGACAGATCTTCGCCCCCAGAGCCTCATAAGCCATGGCCGCTCCGGGATATCCTGGCTCCTCGACACACACCTGGTCACCCAGATTCAGAACCATCCGCCCGGCAAGGTCCAGCGCCTCCTGCGTTCCGGAAACGATCATGACCTGGTCCGGCTTACATTGAGTTCCCCGCGATCGGTTGAGATAGTCGGCGACGGCCGTTCGCAACGGAAGATAACCCATGGTGTCGCAGCCCAGCAGTTGCGGCATCGAAAGGTGCCGCAAGCGACGCTCCGCGAGCCGCATCCAGATTTTAGTGGGGAATAAATCAAGAGCGGGGAGATTGGCGCGAAATGCACGGGTGGGCCGGCTCTCCAGGTTTGGGAACGACTGAACGCGTACTCCATAATCGGAAAGTCGTCGTGGACGCACTTTCCGGGCTGAGAATTTCTGGCTGGCTTCCAGAGCCACCTGCAGCAAGTGTTCCGGCAAAACGGCGCTTACGTAGGTGCCCGAGCCTGCGCTTCCGTGCAGATATCCCTCGGACTTCAACTCTTCGAACGCGCTCACGACGGTCCCGCGGGAAAGTTCGTACTGGTCGGCCAGATCGCGAGTGGCTGGTAATCTTGATCCCGGCCGTAGACGGCCAGCCAGAATGTCGGCGCGCAGGGCCGTGTAAAGCCAGCGAAACGCAGGCGTGCCCGCTTCACGAGGTGGCAGCAACAGAGTGTAAGGAGCGGGGCGCACGGCCATGCGTAACAGGACCTTTTGATGAAATTTTGCAAGCGCAAATCAGCAGACGAGCCGGCGGCGCCCACATACTACAACGCCCCCTTTGCCTTGCCCGAAGCAGACGCCGCTTGCATCGGCATGGTCTTCAACACCGTGCCACCCTCTTGAATAACGTACAGATTGTTGGCCTGGAGATTCTTGAATTGGTCCTTCGTGCCCGAAGGCCAGGCGATCTCCACCAGGTCGGCTTTAGTCGCGGCGTCGAGCCCAAAGTGCAAACGCAAATCGTTCTGCGAAAAATAGCTTCCCCCGGAACGCAATTCATCGATTTGCCGCAGCGGCTTCCCCGGCCGATTTTCCGCGGTCACCGTGATCCGGGCGCCAATGCCGGTGCGATTGCTTTTGGCGCCGACCAGCCTCAGCTTGATCCAGTTCCGTGGCGCAACACCCGGAGTATTTACCAGGTCGCAGCGCAAGAGCTGCGGCAGCGCGTTCACGCAGTTCACGACAACGTCCATGTCTCCATCGTTGTCATAGTCACCAAAGGCGCAGCCACGCGCGGGCGCCGGGTCCGTAATGCCGCTCCCGCCATGCGCAGTTACATCTTCAAACTGCCCGTTGCGCAGGTTTCGGTAGAGATACTTGTGCTCGGCATAGGGCGCTTCAATGTGCGACGCCTCTACTTCGGGATAAACGTGCCCGTTACAGATCAAAATGTCGAGCCAGCCATCGTTGTCCGGGTCAAAGAAACCAACCCCCCAGCCGAGATATCGGGTGTTGATACCCAAACCCGAGCGATAGGTCTGATCTTCAAAGTTACCGTCGCCCTGGTTCGCGTACAGCGAGTCGGTATCCCCGGCAAAGTTTGTCTTGACTATATCCAACAAGCCGTCGCGATTAAAATCCCCAATACTTACGCCCATGCCAGCCTGTGGTTTGCCGTCTGGGGAGTAGGCAATACCGCTCTCGATCGCTTCGTCTTTGAAGGTTCCGTCCTTCTGGTTGCGGTAGAACGTAGCTGAGGTCGAGTCGTTGGCGACATATATATCGGGCCAGCCGTCGTTATCCAAATCCGCCACCGCAACGCTCAGGCCATAGGTGCCGATCGTATCCAGGATCCCGGCCTTCGCGCTCACATCGGTGAAGGTTCCATCACCATTATTGTGGTACAGGATGTTTTTCCCGCCTTCCAGACCCGGCGGACCGCAGGCTACCTGGATTCCCTTGTAAGTACAGTGGGCAGCCTCAGGCAGAGGCGCAGTCTTGATATCGAAATCGATGTAGTTGGCCACGAACAGGTCTAGATTGCCGTCCTTGTTGTAATCGAGAAAGGCGCAGCCCGAATTCCAGCGCGGGCGTCCGCCGGGCCCCGGCGGCTGTAGCAGTCCCGCCTTCGCAGTCACGTCGGTAAATGTGCCGTCGCCGTGGTTGCGATACAACATGTTTTGTCCGTAGTAAGTCACAAACAGGTCGTTCCAACCATCGTTGTCGTAGTCGCCCACGCAACAGCCCTGGCCCCATCCGCTGTGGCCGAGGCCGCTTTTTTGGGTGACGTCGGTAAATGTGCCATCACGATTGTTTTTGAATAGACGCGAGATGGGCACCTGGTCCGGTGGAAGGCCGGCAAAGCCGTCAAGCCGTGAGCCATTTACGAGAAAGATGTCCAGCCAGTCGTCCTGATCGTAATCAAAGAAGGCCACACCACAGCCCGTGGTTTCGAGCAGAAAGCGATTTTTGTGCTCGCCGCCGTAGATGGTCTTCTTGTTCAGTCCGCTGCTACGCGCCACATCTACAAAACTGTACCCCAGAGGAGTGGCCGCTACGGAGGAGGGCTCGAGCTTCGGGGCGGGCCGCGCCGGCGCGGTATAGGCAGGTCTCGAGTTGCCACCCTGCTGCTGCGCCGGTAAAGCCAGGCTCAGCACATCTTCCAATGCAAGCACGAGCGCGGTACGCGACAAGGAGGTCAGGAAATTCCGTCGCGATGGTCGCATTCCGCTCTGAACCCTCACCCCGCCGCTCAGCCTGGGTTGGGCTGAGTATACGGAAATGGCAAATCGAGCCGCAACGCAGGGAAACGCTTAGGATGTCTAACGCGGGGGAGCATTGCTCGGCGGGGGCTGCTCTTTGACCAGCATCTCTGCCTTCTGGCGCTCGCCCAGTGCTTCGGAGTTGCGTCCAGCTCGGCTGAATGCATCCGCCAGGGCCACATGTGCGTCCAGCAAATCCGGCTCGGCCGCGACGGCCGTTTGCAACTGGACGATGGCTTCATTTACCTGTCCGCGGGCCAGCAAGGCTCGGCCGCTATCCAGTGCGAACTGGGCCCGTTGCTTTCCGCCGGCCGCGCGGCTCAATTGCGCGGCTATCTTACGCTCGGCCGCGGCATTCTCTTTCTCGCCCCGCTCGGCCAGAATCGAAGCCAGGGTGATGTGCGGGCTTGGTTGTTCCGGCAACAGCTCGATCGCACGGCGCAGCGCTTCCTCGGCCTTGGCGGGGTCGCCGGCTTGCTTGTCGACGGACCCCAGAACGGACCAGGCATCCCCATTCTCCGGCTGCAACGCGACAACCTGCTCCAGTTGCGCCTTTGCCTGGGTGAAATCGCCCTGCTGCATTTCGATTACGCCGAGGGTGTAATGAGGATCGGGCAATTGCGGGTCGAGCTCCTCGGCATATTTCAATTCTTTGACAGACGCGGGAAGATCGTCCTTGAGCTTGTAGGCCAGCCCCAGGTTGTAGTGCAGTTGTACATTCTGCGGCGCGACCGCAAGTCCTGCCCGGAACTGCTCGATGGCATGGTCAATGTCGTTCTGCTGCAGGTAGGCTCCGCCCATGTCTTCGCGCAGAGTCGCCGAGGCATCACCGGCAGCTTGCGCCCGGTGGTAAAGCTCCAGCGCGCCTTTCGCGTCCCCGGTCTGCATCAGGGCCAAGCCGTAGTTCGTCAGGACTGCCGTGTCCTCCGGCCTCTGGGCCAAAACATCGCGAAACATGGGCAAAGCCCCTTTGGGGTCTCCGGCATCCTGCAGAGCCAGAGCCAGCGCATACTTTGCGTCGGCTGCAGCCGGTGAGGCCGCGACGGCTTTGCGCAATTCAGTTACCGCTTCAGCGTCCTGACCGACCGCTGTGAGTGCCTTTCCCAAGCCGAGCAGCAGGGCGGGCGATGCATCCCCCAGGTGCTCCGCGGTACGGAACTCAGTCATTGCCGGCTGGGGTTGGTTCAGGATCAGCAACACCGACCCGAGATGAGTGTGCGCGGAAGCAAGATTTGCATCGAGGGAAATGGCACGCTCAAATGCCTCCTGCGCGGCGGGGTAGGCTCCTCTTTGAGCAAGCAATACGCCTGAAGCATCCTGCAAGTCAGCGCTCTTCGGGTTGCGCTCCAGGGCTTGCTTTATCACCGTTTGCGCGCGAGCAGCGTCCCGGGTAGCCGCCAAAGCACCAGCGTATAGCACCGCTTCGGTTGGGGAGAGTTCCGCATCCGGTCGATTGGCAACGCTCGAAAAGGCCTGGACGGACTTCTCATTCTGATCCAGGCGGCGGTACGCCACGCCAAGGTTGATGGCTGCCCGAACGTCATTCGGATCGAGCCTCCTTGCTGCCTCCAACTCCGTTACCGCCGCGGGGAGTTGTCCCTCGGCGAGGAGCACCGCGCCGTATGCAGTGTGGGCCGCTGCGATCCGCGGCATCAGACGTACCAGGCTGGCAAAGTCCGCATGCGCTGCGCTCAAGTTACCTGCAGCAAAAGCGGCGGACCCGGATCGGAATAGTTGGTCGGCTCGCCTAATCTCGGCCGCACCGGAAACAGGCTTTGCGGTTTGCGCGCATGCAGCTCCGCCGGCGAGAAACCCAGCCAACACCGTACGGCTTAAGAATCCAGCCCACATGCCAGCCAACATTGTAAGGGAGCATTTGCATGGACGGTTTGCATAGAAAAGCACTCATTCAGGTGCGGCCTGGCGGACCATTTATCAGACCTACGCCACCCACTCAGTCCTGGAAAAACGCCTTGGCGTCCTACTCAGCCAAAGATCCGCCGAAAAAGAACTTGACAGGCCTTTGGCGCTTCCGCTACTGTCCTGCCGACCTACAAATCGCCTGTGCAACTTCTGCGAATCTACTGTGATGCAGGCTTACAGATTAAACGAAAGCTGTCATATCAGCAGCTAGAAACCCGGATTGCGCCCGCCTTTTGGAGGTAGTGATGAGCAGAATCAGAGGAGCCTGGCTCGCGGCTCTGGCCTTTCTTGCGTTTTTACCCTGCAGTGCACTCGGACAGGCTGTCTACGGTTCCATCTATGGAACCGTAGACGACGCGACCGGTGCGCTGATACCGAATGCAAAGATAGTGGTCACGGACACGGCTAAGGGAACCGAAGTTACGGCGACCGCCAACGAGAGCGGCGAGTTCCGGGTCGAGCACCTGATTCCCGATGTGTATTCAGTATCGGTAGACAACCCAGGCTTTAAGAAGTACGAGCAAAATAACATCCAGGTGTTTGCCGATAGCTCGGCCAAAGTCGATGTTGTCCTTTCGGTTGGCACCGCCGGCGAAACGGTCGAAGTCAATGCTTCGACGGTGCCCCAGCTCAAGACGGACCGTGCGGACGTGGCGGTCACCTACTCGGCGCAGGACCTCGAGACATTACCCATTCCGGACCATAACTTCGCCAATCTGCAGCTATTGTTGCCAGGCGCGGTGCAGCTAGGTTGGG
Source organism: uncultured Acidobacteriaceae bacterium (assembly GCA_963830325.1). Lineage (GTDB taxonomy): Bacteria > Acidobacteriota > Terriglobia > Terriglobales > Acidobacteriaceae > PALSA-350. Next base: position 468,183 of record CAWHMV010000010.1, on the reverse strand, counting down.
CCCACGCGGCGTCGGAAAACCCTCAAGGTTCCAAGCAGATTCAAATTGATGGTCAGGCCTTCGGCGGCGTGAACTATACCCTGGACGGCACCGACAATCAGGATGCCATTCTCGGCATCATCGTCATTAATCCTAACTTCGAGTCCATGTCTGAGGCTAAGATCGCCACCCAGAATTTCGACGCGGAGTTCGGCAAGGCTGTCGCCTCGGTGCAAACCGTTCAGACCAAATCGGGCACCAATGAGTTCCACGGAACTCTCTTCGACAATCGCGAAAGCAATGCCAACCTGGCGCGAGACCCGTTTACAGTAAGCAAAGCTGCCGGTTACCCGGGCGGACTCAAGAACCAATTTGGCGGCTCTATCGGCGGTCCAATCCTCAAGGACAGAGCATTCTTCTTCGGCGATTACCAGGGTGTGCGGCAGAAGGTTGGGTCTTCCGGACTCGGTACCGTCCCATCATTGCTGGCGTTGCAGAGTTGCACCGGCGCGACCAGCGCGTCAAATGGAGCGCCTGGCTGCGATTTCAGCCAATACCTGGCTGTTCCAGGCCACCAGCTGTATGACAACTCGACCGGTGTGTCCATACCGTACGCAAACAACATCATTCCCCTGAATCAGCTCTCGCCTCAAGCCTTAAACCTGTTCAAGTTGTTGTTGGCCAACGGAAAAGTGCCCAACACCTTCACCACCGATAACGGTCTCACCAGCAACTACGCGGGCACCGGAACCGGCATTTTCAACAGCAATCAGTGGGATGTTCGCGGCGACACAACGCTGGGTTCGAAAACTCACGTGTTCGGCCGCTTCAGCCGCTTTACCGACACTCTGAGCGGCGCCAGCCTATTTGGTCCGGCCGGCGGTCCGGGTCTTGGTATCGCCGGGTACGGCGGGGTATCGGAAGGAGCAAATGACAGCTTCTCCGGGGGCGTAGACGTTGCCATTAACTCCAACCTCGTTACCGACGTTCGTCTGGGATACTTCCGCTACAACATCCTCACCCATAAGAACGATCCCGGGAATACAAACTTGCCGTTCCTCGGACAGAACATAAGCGGCACAGCGCCGAACCAGGTAGTTACTACAGACTATGGAACGCCGGATATCGACATCGCCGACGTTACCTCAACCACTCCGAGCTTTCCCGGCGGTGACAACCCTCAGAACAGCGGCCCCCAGTTCGGCTCCGGCCTGCAGATGAATCACTGCAATTGCCCGCTCATTGAAAAGGAAGACCAATTTCAGCTCGTCAATAACTGGACCAAGACGATTCGCAATCACGCGGTAAAGTTCGGCGTCGACCTTCGCTATGCGCGCAATCTGCGCGTACCGAGCGACTCGGATCGTACCGGCGTGGATAAATTTGCTAACGGGCCCACCTCCAACGGCACCGCCGGCGGACTGGGTTTTGCCAGCTTCATCCTGGGCGACGTGACCAACTTCAACCGTTACGCCAGCACCTCTACCAACGCTAAGGAATTTCAGCCGCGTGACTACTTCTATGTGCAGGACACCTGGCGTTTTTCGCCGAAACTGACGTTAAACCTCGGCGTACGATACGAGTACTATGCTCCGGAACGGGTGAACGGCAAAGGTAACGGTGCCCTGCTGAATCTTCAGACGGGCTACATCAACGTTGCCGGTGAAGGCCCAATCGGGCTTAACATGAACGTCGCGGCGGCCAAGAACGCCTGGAACCCGCGCTTAGGTGTGGCTTACCAATACACCGAGAAGACCGTCATTCGCGCCGGTTACGGACGCAGCTTTGACCTGGGCGTCTTCGGCTCTACCTTCGGCCACGTGGTCACCCAAAACATTCCTGTACTGGCCAACCAGTCCCTGAACGGGACCGCCGGCAACACCAGCTATGCCTTCAATTTGTCCGATCCGACCAATACCACTGTGCCCGGCATCGGCAAGCCCTTAACCGCGACCAGCCCACTGTCGAACTACACGCCCCCCGCTGTGAACTCTGCCGGCCAGATCCCGATTACTGAGATCCTCCCTGGGACCGGAGGCGCATCCATCGGCTCGTCCGTGAGCGTGAAAGCGCGGCCGTTCACAGAACGCCTGCCCACCCTGGACGCTTGGAACGTGGCGGTCCAGCATTCGCTGAGCCCGACCATCTCAGTCGAAGTATCCTACGTTGGCAACAAGGGAACGCATACCCTGAGCGATGGCGACGGTAATAACACCAACCCTAACGAGGCAGCAATTTCTCTGCCTGGTTCTTTCACCCAGAATGGGGTGGCGTTGCACTACGATCCGACTGTCAAAACCGGTGTCTCTGCCAATGGCGGCACGTCCAACAGCACGCTGCTGCAGCGTTACACCAACGGTACACTTCCCGCCTGCGCCGGAGGCGCTTGCGGCTGGACCCAAGGCATCAGCTACTACGGGGACGACCAGGACACCCACTACAACGCCCTGCAGACCAAATTTACCAAGACGTTCACGCAAGGTCTCAGCCTCAATCTCAACTATGCGTACCAGCGAGGGACAGACACCGCAAGCAATTTCTCCACCTGGGACAAGCCGGCCGTTATCGGTCCCGATCAAGCCATCCGCCGCAGTGCGTTCACGTCTTACGGCTTGTGGAACCTGCCGTTCGGCCGAAATCAGATGTTCGCCGGCAACGTCAACTCGTGGGTCAATGGGATTATCGGTGGCTGGGAGATTAGTCCGACTTTCATCTGGCAGAGTGGACTGCCCTTCTCCCTCAGCTATTCCGATTGCGGCGCCTCGATACCGGGTAGCGCACCTTGCCAGCCGAACGGCAATGTGAAGAAGATCAATTATCAGTTGCAAGGGACGCCGGGTGTGGGTTCGGGCGTCCACCTGTTTTCACCCGTCATTGGTGCGGCAGACCTGGCAGCTGGACATAATCTTTGCAACTCAGCCTCTGTCACCGGCGGATTCACTTGCCCTGGCCTGGATCAAATCGGGAACATTAGGCGCAATACAGCCTTTGGTTCGAACTTCATAAACAGCGACATGTCCCTCATGAAGAACGTTTCCATCTACGAGCGAGTGACGGCGCAGTTCCGCTTTGATGCCTTCAACGCGATTAACCATATCAATTTTTCTACTCCGAATGGCGCTATTGATCAGACCAGCACAGGCGCGATCACCAGCGGTCCATATCCGACAGGCACAGGTGGAACCACCAACCCACGTCAACTGCAGTTCACGCTGCATCTCCAGTTCTAACCAGCTCCTCTCCAAAGATGGGAAGGGCTTCGGCTCTTCCCATCTTTTTTGCCTGGCCTTTTTAAGTCTGGGGAAAAAACGCGCCGGGAAAAGCGTACCTCAGGGGCTAAAGCCCGGGTCGTGTTGGGCCCTTTACGGCCCGACTAAAGTCGTGCCCTGATACAAAGCATGAGAGCATGTGACTATCAGAAACGCGCGCATTTCCGGAGATTCGGATCTATCCATCCTTCGCAGAAGGTTCTCACGCAGACTCTAAAGCCTCATTGGTCCGGCGGGTTGCGGCACGGCTGAACAGGCTGCGGAAAAATGCCGGTTTGGAGAAGAAAGCAGCCCTCAGCGGCTAAAGCCGAACTCATTACACAGCAGTTATGTACGGCCTAAAGGCCGTACCCTTCAGAGAAATGAGTTTTTCCGCAGCCTCTGAAGCCGTGCCCTTCGTGCAGAGACTTATTCCGCAGCCTGTTCGGCCCTTTCCATTTTTTTGCCGGTTTTTCTATTTGTGGTCGTGCATCGGCATATTGCTCTTTGCCCCGGATAGCGGGGACGCACCAAGCGTGAAGGTGTTACGTGGCACCTCCTGAGCAGGGGGGGCGCCTTCCCGCACCAGCAATGTCTGGTCAACCGAAAGGTCCCGCAGCACCTGCTCATGCGCGTAGGAGGCAGGCCAGTGGATGCGTATCTCATCCACGCGGGTGGCGGCACCCACGCCGATATGTTGCTCCATTGGATTTCCTCCGAAACTCGACACGGCGCCAACGGTGCGAAACACATCGCGTTGCCGCCCATTCTCGTGAAAGACAACTTCGATACGCGCACCATACGCGGCACGATTGCTTTGTACGCCCACTAGTTTGAGGGTGATCGAATGCCCGGGGTGACCGGGATTGCGATAGAGTGCGCTTTGGTAGGCGTCGCCTACGAATGCGCCGCCCATCTCTTCAAAGATGTCTTCCTGCCCGCGGTTCTCTATATCGGCGAAGGCGATGGCATGGCCCTTCTGCAGATGACCAAAACCACCGGAGGTGGTCACATCCTGAAAGCGGACGCCGCGGTCATTGCGAAACATGCGGTTCGGTAACAGAGCCTGATACGAGACCTCGCCCGTGCCCAGATAAACGTCCAGCCACCCATCGTTGTCCAGGTCGCCGAAGTTCGCCCCCATGGGTAAAATCGCACGGTCGAGGTGCATCGCATGGGTCACGTCGGTGAACGTGCCGTCTCCGCGATTGTGGTAGAGGTGGGGCAGACCTGCGTCAAAAGGCTGCCCGCTTTCAAAGCGGCCCACGTCCTGGGCTGAACCGAATGAGTAGCCTGAGACATACAGATCCGGCCACCCATCGTTGTCGTAGTCAAAAAACCAGGTGGCGAATGTGTTCCCTTTCGGCGCCACCCCTGCATGCGCAGTCACGTCGGTAAAGCGCCAGTGCGCGGGGTCAGGCTTGGCTGGGTCAACAGGTCCGTCGTTGCGTAGCAGCCGATTCTTGCCCTCGCGCACTGAGACGTAGAGATCGGGGCGTCCATCATTGTTGAAGTCGCCCCACGCCACACCTTTTACGAACCCCTGCACGCCCAGTGGCATGCTGTGGCCCACTTCCGTGAAGGTGCCGTCGTGATTGTTGTGGTACAGGAGGGAGGGTTGCGTGTTGCCCTCTGTCGATTCGTAGCCGACAAACAGGTCTGGCCATCCATCGTTGTCGTAGTCCGCCCATGCAGCGGTTTGGGTCGGCCCATTGTGTAAGAGGCCTGCGCGCTCCGTCACATCTTCAAACGTACCGTCCCCACGATTACGCAGGAGCGAAAGTGGGTAGTTTCCATATAGGCCCCACCAACCACCACGCAAAACGAGAATGTCCGGGTGGCCGTCATTGTCGAAATCGCCGAGCACCAGGTTCAGGCCGCCGAGTTCACTCGTCAGCTCTGCTTTGGCGCTCCAGTCGCTAAACGTACCATCGCCGTTGTTGTGAAATAAATGCATGGGGTCGAGAGGACCGGAGGACGAGGTCACAATGTCCAGCAGGCCGTCCCCGTCGAAGTCCTCCACAATCGCTCCACCCGCGTGTCCGGTTACGTCGACGCCGGCCAACGAAGCGTAGTCGGGAAACGCACCGATCTGCGTCTCTGAATCGTACAGGGACGGCGGCAGCAGGAATTGCGACGGCACCTGGTTCGGATAGCGTCCGAGCTGCATGTACGCGACATTCAGCATCCAACGCGACAGCGCGTCGTCGACATGACGATTCAGCAGCCAGGTAAATTCGCGCACCGCACCCTCGGCGCCTTCGGGCAATTTGTGCGCGCCTTTGCCTTGTATGGGAAATATGCACATGCGCTGCTCGTGCATGACCTGGCAGTTTTCCTGCTCTCCCAGCCGCAGGTAGGCCAGGCCCCGCAACTCATGAAGCCCCTGCTCGCCCTCCGGGTTGCCGTTTGCCAAGGGTTCTAAACCGGTAAGGGTCTCCAGCGCGCCGCGCGGATCGCCAGCTCGCAGCTGCTCGGTCGCAAGCTCGGGCAACACGATTTTCCGTTGTTCTACGTTGAGCCTGCCGCCGGCTACGAGCCCAGCAAGATAGCGGGCACGCTCGGCGGGTTTGTTGGGATCAGCCTTCCAGTCGTTGGCCGCGAAAATACTCCGCAGCCGTGCTTCCATCGCCGCGTTTGCCGACGGCGTATCTGTGGCGCTGGGAGCAGCGAGCAGCGCGGGAACCATGACTGTGGCAAATAGGGCCTTGACCCAAACGGCAGCAGAGGCATGCCGCCGCTCACCGTGTATACACGCGGCATGCCTCTGCAAACTTTGGACCGCACCAGACATGGCCATACTCACCAGGAGATAGCGCGTGAAAGACTAGATGGCCCGCGGCCTGGACGCTATGCGTGGTTTTTCTGAGGATTTCCTCGCCCGCGCCGGCGTGCCGGCGGCGGAAGCACGACGTGCAAAACCGCTTCTGAAATTTGCTTCGCCCGGTCCGCAGGACTCGCGCACCACCAGATCGAAGGGCACCAGCAGATCCACGCCCGGGCGATGCGAATGTTGTATACGGTTCAGCATCAGCTCCATCGCCAACTCACCTATCTGCGGGCAGTTCTGGTGGATGGTGGTCAGGGGCACGGGGAGAAATTTGGCGTAGCTGACGTCGTCAAAGCTGACCAGCCGGATCTGGTCCGGCACTCTCACTCCCATGCCGATCAGAGCCCGCATCAGGTGTGCCGCAGTCAGATCGTTGCCGCAGACTACGCCGTCAGGCTCGACCTCCTCAACCAGCTCGCGCACGAACTTCAGGTCTTCTACATCGCCGAAGAGCGCTCTGGGGGGGAATTCGGAACCGCACTCGCCCAGTGCGAACTGGTATCCGGATAGCCGATCCACCATGGTGGAAGCCGAACGCCGGCGGGCGACGAACACGATCCGGCGTGCGCCCTGATTCCACAAATGCTGGGTTACGACAAAACTGGCGCGGTGGTTGTCGATGCCCACCCGATCCAGGTTCGAGCGCATGGGATAGGCGTAGTAACAACGGTCGAGGAGAACGATCGGGATGCCCGCCTGCCGGAGCTCCGCGACCAGCTGGTGGTTGATGCTGTCCTTTTCATCCACAAACTCGAGCGGGGCGAAGAAGACGCCCGAAACCTTCTGCTCAATGAATTGGCGGCAGAGCGAAAGTGCGGCCTCCTCTTTAGAGCAGGTCTTATGCGAGGTATGTCCCCAGATCAGCGAATGCGATTTGGCCTGCGGCGACTGCATGATGCCCTGGCAGATCGGTTCGAAGATTTCTGTGCTGCCGAGCTCGGGAATCAACAGACCGAACTGATAGCTGGTTACCGGGGCAGTGAGCTGAACATAGCTGCCCGACCCCGCTCTGCGAACCACCAGCCCATCATGCTGCAGGCTGTTGATCGCTTTGGCCACAGTGATGCGCGAAGACTGGAACCGCTTGCACAGTTCAAGTTCGCTGGGTAGGCGGTCGCCGGAGCGATATTGTCCCTGTTGGATTTCGGCCAGCAACGCGTCGTAGATTACGCGATGCATCGGTGCTTGCTTCAATGGGGTGCTCGCGCTCGCCGCGGTCTTCGACTGCTTCATGCGCTCCATGGGAGGGAGTTCGTGGCTATAGAATCTGACTTCATTGTACGGAACCGATCCATGCACCTTAGCAGGCGGATAGTATAGCTGTCCATAAATGTTGTATCTCCTTCAAAAGGCCTGGTGACATCATCAGGCCGTGACCCGGAGCACCCAGCACAGGAAAGTGGTACAGCGCATTACGGGACAAGTGGGCCTATAAGGCAGTACCACTTGTTGTTAGCCTTTCTGCATGCAGACGCGAAGGCCAATTCTCAACCTACTGCTCGCTTTGTGTTGTTGGATCATCCCCCAAAACAGCCCGGCATCCAACTCCGGTCCGCCTCTCGACGCGCGCACTCGCGTGGTGTTCTCACACGCGTTGCCTGCTTTAGATCCGTCCCACTTGCAGGTGACGACCGTCGAGGTGACCTATCCGCCGGGCGGTTCTTCTGCACCTCACAGCCATCCGTGCCCGGTGATCGGCTACGTTCTCAAGGGCGCGGTTCGCATGCAGGTCAAGGGGGGCACGGAGAGCATTTACCGCACCGGAGATAGTTTCTACGAAGAGCCTAACGGCATTCATATTGTTTCGAAGAATGCGAGCGCGACGGAACCGGCAACCTTCCTGGCCTACTTCATCTGCGATCATGTGGGTCCTCTCTCGGTCAAAGTGCCAACGAATTCATCGCCACCCAGTACGCACCCATGAACTCTTCTCAGGCAAAAAAACTGGCGTTTCTCTATGCCCGGGCCGCGCTGGGAATCGGCTTTTTATCCGGCGTCGCCGACCGGTTCGGCGTCTGGCGAGGCCGGAATGTTGGGTACGGAAATTTTGACGGCTTCGTCCGCTATACCGCCAAGGTGAACTCGTTCATGCCTGCCTCCTCGATTCCCTTCCTCGCCTGGGCTGCCACAGCTGCGGAGCTGGTTCTCGGGGTCTTGTTGTTGCTTGGGCTATGGCCGCGTTGGACCGCTCTTGCCAGCGCACTTCTGCTGATTCTTTTCGGGACCGCGATGGCCATATCCTTTGGCGCCAAGTCTCCTCTGGACTATTCGGTTTTCTCTGCGTCCGCCGCAGCCGTGCTGCTCGCCCTCAACCAACCCTCGTCACAAACGAACTGATCGGAGGCAATATGCGTCGCAAACTCTTCATCATCGCCGCAGTGATCGCGATCCTCGCCGGAGAGAGCACGAAGAGCTTCCCGGCAGATCGAGACGACCGCGGGCAACTCCTCAAAGTGCGGGAAGCGGTCTGGAGGTCGTGGTTCGCCAACGATGCAAGCACCCTCCGGGAACTCGTGCCACCCGGGACCATTGTGATCAGCGCCGGTGAACCGCAGTGGAAACACCAGTCCGAGGTGCTGCAATCGGCTGTCGACTTTCAAGCCCAGGGCGGCAGGCTGGTCCGCCTGGAGTTCCCCCGAACGGAGATTCAACGCTTCGGTGACGTGGCGATTCTATACAGCAAGTACATCGTAGAGACCGAGATGAAGGGGAAGCGCTCGCTGAGTTCAGGCCGTGCCACCGAGGTCTTCGTCCAACACAATGGACAATGGACGAATCCAGGTTGGCACACGGATGCCGAGAAGTGAGAGGCTCAAACCAATACTCCCTCGATTGCCTCGACTAAAGAGGCATAGTCATACGCGCCGTCGTGCCTTTGTCCGTTGATGAAGAATGTCGGGGTTCCGTTAACACCGCTTCGTACCCCGCCGCGGAAATCTGTTCGTACGCGCGGTTCAAACTCCTTCGATGCGAGGGCTTGGCGCAACTTCTCGGGATCCAGTTGCAATTGCTGTGCCAGCTGAAACAGGAGCGCATCATCCAGGCGATCCTGTTTCTCGTACAGCAGGTCATGCATTTCCCAGAACTTGTGATGGGCGCCCGCAAACTCGGCGGTCTCCGCGGCCGGCTCCGCATATGGGTGCATCTCGCTCAAGGGAAAATTACGGAAGACAAATAGCAGACGTTTGCCGAAATGCTTCTGCACGCGCTTGACGATCGGATACGCGTGTCCGCAGGAGGGACACTGGTAGTCGCCGTATTCTACGAGCGTGCAGGGCGCATCCGGATCTCCCTGGCGATGGTCCTTATCACTCACTGGAACTGAAAGTTTGCTCATGGGAGTTCCCTACTTTTCCAATTCTTCCAGCGCCTGGAGTATTCCATCGGCGCCGGGGTTTACTGAGACAGGTGACAAATAGCTCCAGGCAACGACCCCGTCTTTGTCGAGAACGAAGAGCGCCCTTTCGGAGAAACCTTCTTTTTCACGGTAGGCGCCATAGGCCCGGGAGACCGCACCCTTCGGTTCGAAGTCGGCCGCCAACGGAAAATGGAGATGGTGATCTTTGGCGTAGGCAGCATGGCACCACGCGCCGTCGACAGAGATGCCGACCAGCTCCGCCCCGAACGCTTTGAAATCAGGCAGCACTTCGTTGTAGAGAGCCATTTGATCGCCGCAAACCGGGCTCCAGTCCGCAGGATAGAAGGCCAGAATCACGGGCTTTCCCCGCAGTTCACTGAGCGTGAGCTGTTTGTCGGGGGCCACGGGGAGGTTGAAATCCGGAGCCAGAGTGCCGGGAGTCAAAATTGCAGTCATATAGAACCCTCGCCTATGAGATGCAGGAGAAAGCCGTTGGAAAAACGTGCGCACTAAGCGAACTATGCGAATTAAGTCGCCGCAAAGCGGCCCACGGAGATATAAGCGCGGTACGGTGCTGCAGCCTGCCCTGGCTTGCCCTGGCGAGATCTGGATCCTCCGTCCCCGGAGGCAAGCGGGGCGGTGGCTGTTTGAGCCGCGACCTTCAGAAGAGTTGTGTATGGCGCTGTCACGCATGTCTAAGATGCAGATCGACTCGCTTTCGTCGCGCACATAATATTTGGCAGGCACTTTTTGTGGGGGACTTCCCAGGGGGGCTCACACACCCTCTTGTAAGTGTAGCCGTAGGGGTGCTCCCGGGAGTATCGACGAGTCCTGCTCTACCCGTTCACGGCTCAGAATTGTTTCCGGACGCGCATTGGTGCCGGATGCGCCAAGGAGGGGCTGAAGCTTGGCTTCAGCCCCGTACCTTTCGAGGACGACCGCTCGGTTGTTTCTAGAGTTCCCTGTCGACCGAGTGCCCGTCTGTTTCTGTTCACCAGCTCGGGGTGGATGTTGCTACCCCTGTGGTTACGTCATGGGTGTCCATGGAGCATTGGTTGCGGGGATCCCAGGTCTTAAAAGCGAGACCTGGGGCACCCTTCGCGTCTTTCCGACACGGTGCGTTCAGGCGATCATGTACAGCCTAAAGGCCGTACCCTTCAGAGAAGCGGGTTTTTCCGCAGCCTGTAAAAGCCCCCTTCTCATGTGCCGGCTTGCCGATCATGGCCGCTTCCTCACGATTTCGACAGGCAGAACGTTAGCTTGCTCATGGTTTCCGGGCAGGTAGGCTGTTTCCGTCTTTCACGTGGTCAGTCCGGTGACAAACGGGACGATATCCTTGTCTATGCGATACGGATTGGCGAACGTGCGTTTCGTCCCCACGGTTTCCGAGAGAGACACAGTTTGAGTTTCAATTCCAAAAGTCCTGCGAACACGCTAATACGGGCGCAGTACGGCATCCAGAGCGGTTGGAAATAAACATGAGGAAAAGCGGGAGGTTTCTCCTATGCGGAGTGAGCAGCTTGCCTCGAAACCCGCCCCGATATTTCCGTTGACGGTTGCGGTGAACGGGAGCATGATGCTGGGCGACGGAATACCGACCTCCGCTGGAGATTGGCATCTCGCAAGGAGATTTGCATGCGTCGCCTTACCTATGGAGCATTGGCGCTATCCGCACTGTCTGTAGCCTCGGCGGTTGCTGTTCACGCGCAGGATTACAAGAAGACCGTCATCTACCAAGTGGTCACGGATCGTTTCTATGACGGTAGCACATCCAACGACAATCCTTCTCAAAGTGCGGGGCTGTATGACGCCAACGGCTTTGCCGAAGACGGAAGCGGAGATACCACCGCGAACTGGCAGGCCTATTGGGGTGGCGACCTGCTCGGCCTACAGGACAAGCTCTCCTACATCAAAGGTTTAAACGCCACGGCTATCTGGATCTCGCCAACGAATGACAATGAAAACCTGAACGCAAACTCGGGAACGCCCGTTTCCGCCCCCTATCATGGCTACTGGAACCGCGATTTCATGCGCGTGGAGGAGCACTTTGGAGATGTCAATAACGGGTGGACGGAGTTCAGTAACCTGACTTCCGCAGCACATAGTGATGGTATCAAGGTCATTGTCGACTGGGCTCAGAACCACTCGAATCCCAATAACGGGGGAGAGAACGGCGCGCTCTACAACAACGGGACGCTGATGGCGACACCCGCCAACGACCCTAACGGTTACTTTCATCACAATGGAAACATCTCCAATTACGACGACCGCTACCAGGTCCAGTACTACAACCTGGATTACCTTCAGGATCTCAACCAGGAAAACTCGACCATCGACAATTACCTGAAAACCGCCGCCGAGCAGTTCCAAAGCAATGGCGCGGATGCGTTCAGACTGGATGCCCTCAAGAGCGTGACTTGGGGCTGGGAGTACTCCTTCGCGAATGCAGTCTTCAATAACAAACCGAGCTTTCTATTTGGCGAGTGGAATCCGAACAACTCGAGCGACGCGCTCTACGCGGACGCCTACAAATTCGCCAACCTCTCGGGCATCAGCGAACTCGACTTTGGTCTGAATCAGGCGATCCGCGACGTTTTCGGCAGCAACAACAACATGTCAGAGATCGATTCGACGCTCTCGACGGAAGACGCGAATTTTACGTTTCCCAACAACCTGGTCACGTTCTTCGATTCTCAGGACGAAAACCGCTTGTACGGCAACATCACTACCGACAAGAACCGCCTGCACGAGGCGCTCGCCTTCCTGATCACCTGTCGCGGCATCCCGAACATCTTTTACGGAGACGAGCAATACCTTTACAACACCACGAATAGCGGCAACGACCCTTACAACCGGGTTGCCATGAGCTCCTTTTCGACCAGCGCGATGGCTTATCAACTTATCAGCAAGCTGTCCGCTCTGCGCGCCAGCAATGACGCTCTGGGATATGGCACCACGCGACAGCGCTGGATCAACAACGACGTTTATATTTTCGAGCGGCAGTTCTACAACGACGTCGTGCTGGTTGCCATCAACAAGAACGATACGACTGGATATAACATCACGGGTCTGGATACAGCCTTGCCGGCCGGCACCTACTCTGACTACCTTGGTGGGCTGCTCACCGGCGGAAGCCTGACGGTTACTAGCGGGTCCGGGGGCAACAATCCGGCGACGTCATTTACGCTTGGGCCCTCGACGGTTGCTGTTTGGCAGAAGCAGGTGAACGCGACCACGCCTGAGGCCGGCAGTGTCGGACCATACGTGGGACAGCCTGGCATGACCGTCACGCTCGCGGGCGACGGCTTCGGGACTGCTACCGGCAACGTGCTGTTCGGAACGACCACAGCTACCATCAAGAGCTGGTCCAACAGCTCCGTAACTGCGGCGGTGCCCTCCGTGGCCGCCGGCAGCTACAGCGTCACGGTAAAGAACTCAAGCGGAACGCAATCGAACGGCATCAACTTTAACGTCCTCACCGGAAAGCTTGTCCCGGTGACGTTCACGGTAAACAATGCACAGCCGACGAACACCGGGGATTACATCTTCGTCACAGGTAATGTCCCGGAGCTCGGTAGTTGGGGCACCACGTTTCAGACCGCCGTTGGACCCATGCTCGACCCGAACTATCCGAATTGGTTCCTCAATGTTTCTTTGCCCGCGGGTACGAATGTTCAATATAAGTACGTTGATATTCAAGCGAACGGCAATGTCATCTGGGAGCCTGGCAATAATCACTCCTACACGGTCCCGACTAGTGGCACTGGATCTGTAAACGACAACTGGTGATCATCACCAGCCCATTTGTCGCATTCGCTCCAGGATGAGCGCGCTGTAACGATTCATGCGGGCGGGCCGTCGCTTCAGGGGAGCCGGCAGAATCGCGGCGAGCCGTGCCGCTTGTTGCCGGTCGGTATTCCTGGCTGCGGTTCCGTCGTAGTCATGACAGGCCGCGTCCGCACCATAAATCCCGGGTCCCCATTCGATGACGTTGAGGTAGATCTCCAGAATGCGCTGCTTGCCAAGAAAGAGTTCGGCCGGCGGCACCAGGGTGAACTCCACGCCTTTGCGAAGGATCGACCGGCCGGTTCCGAAGAAGAGGTTTTTCACGAGTTGCTGCGTAATGGTAGAGGCTCCGCGGGTGCGGCCGCCTTCCCAATCGTCGTCGGCAGCGATTTGGATCTCGTGCCAATCGAAGCCATGGTGTTGGTAGAAGCGCGCATCTTCCGCGGCGATGACTGCGTGCTGAAGATTGGGCGAGATTTGATTGAGAGGAATAAATTTAAAGCGTTTGCGATACGGCGTGTCGTGAACCCAGGCCTGCAAGCGACGCTGGATGTGCACTGCAGTGGTCGGCGGATCGATCCACCGGGCAGCCAGAAGGAGGAGCACGGCAAGCAACCAGAGAGACGCCACACCGATGGCAAGCCATCGAACAAACGATCGGAGGACATCCTTCTGAAGCAGGGTGCTGGGTGTGAAGGGCCTTTTCGTCACTTGTAAGCATCATAACCGGGGCCGGGCGCCCGAAACCGGCTGATAACTTCCTTCCGCCCAGGCCTCAGGCAGTTGGCACTCTTCTTCTCCTCTGACACAATAGGCGGACGATGTCCTCCGATCGGAATGCGCGCGCGCTTGCCGGATCGCGGATAGCTGTCGGCGTGCTTTTCCTGATCTTCGCCGAATACAAAATATTCGGCGCGGAGTTCACTCGCGAAGGCGGGTTTCAGTTTTGGATCAACCGTTTCCTCGCCGAGGGTAGCTATCTTCGGAAGTGAACGAGGCTTGGCCGCCTCAATGACGGTTATCCCTGGCACCGGAATGCCACAGCACCCCCAAAGAATGTAGCTCTATCGTGTCACCTTCGGTGATGATTGTGGGGTTTACGGCGAGCAGGAAGGCATACTCCATTTCCTTGTTAACCATGACGCACCAAGGTTCATGACGAACCACGCTATAACATACCGTGCAGCAGCCCGCGGCATCGTATTTGTTCGACACGCGCCACACTTCCTCTAATCGCTTTATCGATCGGTTCAACGCATCGGCGCCGGGGTTCATACACGTTGCCTCCGTTTTATGTGGGCTCCCTGCCTACTGCAACCGAACGGGGGACTAATCTTCTATCGGCAGCCACCCTATGCCTGACGTTACAGACATAGCGGCGGAAGCCAAATGACGCTTCGGTGTGAGGAGCCCAACTCGGCAACGGAGGTCTGAGATAGCATTGGCCGCGGGAGAGACTCACGCCGAGCTGTGGACCCTAGCTTCTTTATGAGTACCGTGGCGGCTGCATCTACGGAATATCACGAAAATCCGACGAAATCCTCACGGAATTCTGAGGGTGTTTCCCTCTTTGACCGTGGAGGTTTGCTCCCGTCCCTGGTAGCGATAGATGACGGTGAGCACCTTGTCCCCACCTTTGGCAGGATCACCGCCCATATTGTTATTGTTGACCTGCACGAAGAGCGTTCCGTTCCGCACCATGCCACGTAGTAGTTGCGTTACGTCGTTCGTCCGATTGTTTAAGCCGTAGTACGCGCGGACGATTTGCAGATTGCCGTTACCGCCGCCCGGATAACCGGAATTCGGTGGATAAACTGGATTCCCGGGGCCTCCCGGGCCCCGACCATAGTTGTAGAACTGGCTGGCGTCGATCGAATTGCCTTCCCTGAAGGTGAATTGTTGCGACTGCCCCCGAGAGTTCCGAGCCTGAATTCTCAGGGTCTTCACCGCGCCATAAACGGGATCGCCTCCCATATTGGCGTTGTTCACCTGGACTAGACCGTTCCCGGTAAGCAGCGCGCGGACCCGATTCGTGACGTCTGACCATCGGTTGCCCGCGCCCCACTCCGCTTTCATTACCTGCCAACCGGGTCCAGGCTGGAAAGCATTTTGGTTCTGTGCCCAAGCGGATACTAAGAACAAAAGAGAGGCTGCAAGAACCCAAAACAAAGGAAGGTAGATCATGCGATTCTTCATCGGAATTTCCTTTCCATATGCATCCGGCCTGTGTACGGGTGGGCCCAGCCCCAACGACCCCGATCCAGTTTAGTGTCGGACCGGGCCGGAATTCCACCTTTGCCCGGAAAGTCGGATTCAAATCACTTCAGCAACGAGACCCGGCACCTCTACGCTGTATTGATGCTCAACGCAGAATCCACATGCTTAATGAGCAACACCTCATTCCCGATTTCACTGTAGATCAACTCGTCCACAGTACCGGCCGCCAGAAGAAGACCGAATCCCCCGGCGCGCATTCCTTGTTCTTGACGGTGCACAATATGTGCAGCAGGATCATCGGCGGGATTTGCAATAGCCGCGTGGGTGAGCGATTCGCGGCGGAAGCCAGCCCCGGGATCACGCACATAAAACACTAGTGCTCTCCCAGTGCGAACAGCGGTGACTTCAACCACCTGTTCGGGATTGAACGCCGCTCCGTGCTCCATTGCATTCAGCAATATCTCTCGCAACCCCTGCATCGTTTCCTGCCGTGTGTCATCAGGCAATTGAGCGCTAAGCTCTTTAGCAAAGGTCATGAGGCGTTCAGCAGTGATGAGGCGGCAGTTTACGCGGACTGAGACCCAGCCGGGCTTGGCCGATAGAACCTGTATGTCTTCTCGCCATTGACTGTCGGACGCTGCCCGACAGGCTAGGTTCGCGATATCGTCCGGATCAAAGGGAGGTGTGAAGCATGCGAACACTCGGGCGCGTAGGGCAGAGATGACTTCGCCCGGAGTGCTGTGATGAGCCAGGACGATGCACTTTACACCAGGCCTGACGACGCGCATCTCTTCCAGCAGAGCCAAGTCTTCATCGACAGCGCTGTCTGGACTGGTAATTACGACTCCGAACGATCGCATACGCAATCGCTGCAGAGCGTCGGCGTCCCCAGCCGAGTACTCCATGGGGAAGTCGGCGGCGGAGAGTGCATCGCCGATCTCGCGGCTCACTTGGGTGTCACTTCCGATAACCAGGACCCGGCTCATAATTGCGCTCCGATTGTGCTCCGAGGCGATGAAGTAAGTAATTCTAGATCATCGTTCCCTCCATCTCGAACTTCTACTTGGGCAAGCTGCTCGAATCCGCCGGCGGAAGCTAGATTCCTGAATCGCGCCCATCCGCCTGCAAGGTCTGGTTTGAATTGTAACGGCGGGTGGGGGTCACTTCAGCAGCAAACCCGCAACACCACGGACGTTTCAGGGTCAACGCGACGGCGCCAGCTTCACATTTCGTTGACTGTCCCGGATTGCAACCGTAAGATGACGCAACCGCAAGGGAACAAGTCTGTAAGTGATAGACCAGACCATCTCGCACTACCGCGTCGTCGAGAAGCTTGGCGGCGGCGGTATGGGCGTTGTCTACAAGGCCGAAGACACCGACCTGGGCCGCTTTGTGGCGCTCAAATTCCTGCCCGATGAACTATTGCGCGACCCGCAAGCACTGGAGCGGTTTCGCCGCGAGGCGCGTGCGGCGTCGGCTCTCAATCATCCTAATATCTGCACCATCTACGAAATTGGCAAGCATGGTGAGCAGTCGTTCATCGCCATGGAGTTTCTTGACGGGATGACGCTGAAGCATCTGATTGCGGGAAAGCCGTTAGATACAGAAACCGTGCTCTCTCTTGCCATTGAGATTGCCGATGGGCTCGACGCCGCGCATTCTCAGGGTATTGTTCACCGTGACATCAAGCCTGCCAACATCTTTGTCACCAAGCGCGAGCACGCCAAGATTCTGGATTTCGGTCTGGCCAAAGTCACATCGGCCGGCTTTTCCGGCCAGACGGCAACCGTGGCTGCCAGCGAAGCGCAGCTCACCAGCCCTGGTTCTACGCTGGGCACCATTGCCTACATGTCACCCGAGCAGGCCCGAGGCAAAGACCTTGACGCCCGCAGCGATTTGTTCTCGTTCGGCGCCGTGCTTTACGAGATGGCGACAGGCGTACTCCCGTTTCATGCGGGCAGTTCCGCGGAGATATTCAAAGCCATCCTTGATGCAGCGCCAACCCCGGCTATTCGGCTGAATCCCAGCGTTCCAGCCGAACTCGAACACATCGTCAACAAGGCTCTCGAGAAGGACCGCAACTTGCGTTATCAGGGCGCGGCAGAGATGCGAGCCGACTTGCAAAGGCTGAAGCGGGACACGGATTCCGGACGCTCGGCAATATCGGCATCTGCGGTCAGCGCCGATGTTCCAGCGGCGGTCGTAGCAAGCAGTCCGTGGGGCCCAGTCGCCATCCCCGCCCCGGCCAGCGCAAAATGGAAGAAATGGGCAATCGTGGGCAGCCTGGCCCTTGCCGTTATTGCGATCTTTGTCTACCTGCAATCTCGCCCTCTGCCTCAGCCCAAAGTATCGGGCTACGTCCAGATCACTCACGACGGAATTTCAAAGAGTTTGATCGGGACTGACGGACCCAGGCTCTATTTGGGTGAATTCGCATCCTCTGGAGTGGCGGAAGTATCCAGCTCCGGTGGCGAGGTGGCTGGCGTCGCGGTTCCCGCCCCTACCATGCGGCTACTCGCGGTCTCCCCCGACGGTGCAGACCTGTTGGTCGCGGACGAGGTGGGGCAGACCGAGTTCAAGGGACCACTTTGGGCAGTGCCTATGCTCGGCGGGTCACCCCGCAGACTGGGCGAGGCCTCGGGAGGTGGCGCTGCCTGGTCTCCCGATGGGCAAATGATTGCTTATACGGATGGGCCCGACGTGTATGTGGCAAACAGTAACGGCTCCGAGCCCCACAAGCTCTTTACCGCGCCGAATCAGGGGGCATACAGTCCTGCCTGGTCGCCAGACGGTAGGGTGATTCGATTCACCAACGGAACCTCAACAGGTTCCGGGGGCGAGCTTTGGCAGGTGAATGCCGACGGGAAGGACCCGCGTCCCTTGTTGCCCGGTTGGCACACTCCGCCCCAAGAGTGCTGCGGCCGATGGACTGCGGACGGGAAGTATTTTCTTTTCCAATCGAGAGGAAATATTTGGGTCCGCCAGGAAATAGGGCGTTGGTTTGGAAAAGCTGACACCGAACCTTTCCAGTTGACTTCGGGGCCGATGTATTTCTTCTCGGCTCTGCCCAGCAAGGATGGCAAGAAGTTGTTCGTGGTGGGAGCATTGGCGCGCGGAGAACTGACCCGCTACGATACGAAGTCTGCAACCTTCGCTCCGTTCCTTTCCGGAATTTCAGCCGATGGCGTCTCCTTCTCCAGAGACGGACAGTGGGTGACCTATGTCAGCTTCCCGGATACAACGCTGTGGAAGAGCAAGGCGGATGGAAGCCAGCGAGTTCAGCTCACCTACCCGCCGCTTACACCCGAGCTTCCCACCTGGTCTCCGGATGGCCGGCAGATCGCATTCTATGGCTCTTTGCCCGGACAGAAATTGTCGAAGCTGTATACCGTTGCGGCCGATGGCGGAACACCGCGCGAGCTGATTCCTGAAGACCCATTGGAAAAATGGGACGCCACATGGTCGGCAGACGGAACCAGAATTGCCTTCGGCGGCGCTCCGGCCAATCCCAACAGCGCCATCCGGGTCCTCGACCTCAGTACCCACCAGATCTCGACGCTGCCTGGTTCAAAGGGCCTTTTCTCGCCCCGCTGGTCGCCAGATGGGCGATCTCTCATTGCCATGCCATTCGCATCGCGCAGCCTGATGCTTTTCGATTTCCCATCTCAAAAATGGGAGGAGATCGCGAAGGTCAGCATGGGTTTTCCCAATTGGTCGAAGAATGGAGACTATGTTTATTTCCTCCATGAGGCGGACCACCCGTCGGTGATGCGGATTCGCATTCGTGACCGAAAGATCGAGGAGGTCGCGGACTTGAAGAACTTCCGCCAAACGGGGTACTGGAGCGTCTGGCTGGGGATGGCTCCCGACGATTCGCCGCTTCTGCTGCGCGACACCGGCACCCAGGACGTCTACGCTCTCGACTGGCAAGCCCAGTAACTCACACGCGCCAATTCGGTCTTTCCAGCGCGAGTCAGCATTGTTGAAGGCATGTTGTTTCATTCATCCTCGCCCACGATTCTGAGCGGATGACCGGCTAACCGGAAGTGATCCTGCGCACTTCCTGGAAAGTTTTCAGGGAAGTTCAGTTCTTCGGCGAATCGGCATGGCTGCGCAGAGACTGGCTACCACATCACTTTTGGCTTGCTGACTGACCGCTTACAGTCAGCCCATTGATCGTCCTCGGCGGGAGGAGTCACACAGGTTGTCGGAGGTCTTGCGTCGCGTCAACTCCTTGACTCGGTCTCTACTTTTCCCGTTCTGAAAGAAAATCAAGTGCGTCGCCCAAAGCAGCGTCATATGTTTCCTTCTCGGCACGCGGGAAATCCGTGAAGATTTCCATTCGTTCCTTCAATGAGTCTTCGTCACGTTCCACCGAAAGATATATCGTCGCTACATATCGATTGATGGCCAAGTAGTGTCTTAACTCAATACGGTAGTGCACGTGTTTCCCAAAGAAGTCATAGGTATCGACTACTTTGGAAACAGCAGGGAACCCTGCCCGTTTGAATTCTTCAACAACGTTCATGCGAAACCTCCAACTCCAATGATAGAGCCGCCAGATCTCTAGAACAAATGCCAGAATCCGCTCTGGCCTATTCTTCTAGAGTCTGGGCTTTATCACTATCCACATTGCTTGAGGGCTGGGATCCAGTGGTAATGCCTCCGGCTTTGCTTTTGGCGCTGAGCGTCTCAACGCTCGCGGCAATTTTGTATCTCGCTGCGAGTCTGACTTTGCGTTTAAACCCGCCGGTTCGATTGGTCCCCGGAGTCGCCTTCTGGCCAGTCACTAGCCGAGGGTCCCATGCGCCTTTCGCATGATTGCCCGTGTGTGATCAGAATTGCGCGAGTTGTACAATGTCGGCGAGTTCCTGCTCAAGGACCTTCGCAACATCGGATTCAATCGTATTCGGTCCGATCGGCACAGTCATGGTTATAGTGCTGCCACCGAGCGGACGGGGTGTTACGCGGATGTAAGCACCGCCACGCTTGCCGTTGGGCATTTCGCGAAGATAGTCGACGGTACCAGCAGACGGATGCAAGAAGACTTCAAGATTGAAGACCTCGCTATTTTTTGCTGGCACGATAGTGCATGTCGTCGAGCCGCTCAATGGCGTCAGCGAAGACAGGAGCCCACTTTGGAATGTTGCTGACCTGCGCGAGGACGTCGTAAAGCCTGCCAGGTTCTAAATCAGATTCAGCGGAGCGCGTTACGGTTTGGGTTTGCATGGATAACTTGGATGAAACTTCTGCAACAAGTGTAACCCGCGGTCCTGGCAAGGGTCCTGAAGTCGGCTTGCGTTGACTGATCTGCTAGTCCTGGTTGGGAATACCTTTTGGTGAATCCTGCTTTGTGATTTCCTTCGACATGGCACCACTTAGCAGAGAGGCTGTTGGTTAAGGCCGGGAGCCCTTAATGAGGATGTCCACGAAACGCCGCGCCTTTGCGGGCCAGTCGCCGGTGCTGCCCGCGCTGGAGACCCCATAAATGGCGCGCAGCATGTCCATGGGATCGACATCTGGCCGAAGATCTCTGCTGGCGACGGCGCGGGTCGCTAGCGCTTTGGCAGCCTCTTCCATGAGGCGGTTGGTTTGCTGATACACCCGGGAAGGGCCCCCGGCCATGGCGTTCAACGCCGGGGCAATGATCCTTTTCGCAGCAATGTAGTCGATGAAGACCAGCAGCCACGCCCGCAGCGCCTCGATCGCAGGCAACTCGGCGGAGAACTTTCTCTGTGCCTCGGCCAGCTTCTCGACTTCGCTGATATAGACAGCGGCCAGCAGGTCATCGCGACCAGGAAAGTGACGGTAGAGCGTCCCCGGGCCAATCCTGGCGCGCTTGGCGATCTCGTCCATGCTGGCCTCCGCGCCTCGGCGCGTGAAAACCTGCTTCGCGACTTCGAGAATCCGCTCACGGTTGCGCTGCGCGTCTGCTCGGGGTTTCCGGGCACTCTTGTTGGCAACTGATTTTTTCATCGCATGTTTCTGAAACCGGAGTGACTCTCCGGTAATCTCATTTACAAGCGGAGACTATCTCCGTTTTATTCCAGGCCGAGGCCTATGTCAAAGATTGGTGATTGGAGTGTGCAGCATGGCAGTTAAATTTGGAGCAAAGTCAACGACGGAAGAGGTTCTCGCAGGGATCGATCTGAAAGGAAAGCGGATTCTGGTGACCGGGGTATCTGCGGGTCTTGGCGTGGAGACGGCCCGTGCGCTGGTGGCGCATGGTGCAGATGTTGTCGGCGCAGCACGTGATCTGGGCAAGGCGAAGCAGGCTACATCGGAAGTCAGCAAGGCCGCGGCGGAGAGCGGCGGGAGTCTGGAGGTTGTCGAACTCGACCTCGCCAGTCTAAAGAGCGTGCGCGCCGCGGCGGACAGGCTGGCCGCCGATGGCCGGTGGTTCGATGTGATCATCGCAAATGCCGGTGTCATGGCGACTCCGCTGGGGAAGACAGAGGATGGTTTCGAGACGCAATTCGGGACCAATCACCTCGGCCACTTCGTCTTTGTGAACCGCATCGCGAAGCTCATCAAGAAGGGCGGACGTCTGGTCAACCTTTCTTCCTCAGGGCACCGTTTCAGCAATGTCGACCTGAACGATCCCAACTTTGAGACGACGCCGTACGAACCCTTCGTGGCCTATGGTCGGTCGAAGACCGCGAACATCCTCTTCGCAGTCGAGTTCGACCGCCGTCATCGTGACTGCGGCGTGCGCGCAACCGCTGTACACCCTGGCGGCATCATGACCGAACTCGCGCGGTATATGCCGGATGGCGCTATCGAAGCATGGTTTCAACAAATCCAGCAACAGCGGGCCGCAGCAGGCGAGCCGCCTTTCGAGTTCAAGTCGATTGCGCAGGGTGCCGCGACGTCGGTGTGGGCTGGGGTGGTCGTCTCTGCCGAGGAAGTCGGAGGCAAGTATTGTGAGGACTGCCAGGTCGCCGAACTCATCCCCGCTGATTCGCGGGTGAGCGCCATCAGCGTCGGGGTGCGCGGCTATGCGCTCGACCCCGAGAACGCAAAGGCTCTCTGGAAGAAGAGCGAAGAGATGGTTGGCGAAGCCTTCGCGTAAACGGTGGACGAATCGGCAGACCCCTACCCATGGGTGAGGGGTCAGCCGTCTTTCCTTTGGAGGAGACGATGTCAGAACAGAACCAGCAATTAGAGCCGCGGAAAATAGCCATCGTTACGGGAGGCAGCCGCGGTATCGGCCGTAACACTGTGGTGAGCCTGGCGAAACGACAGGTCGACAGCATCTTCACCTTCAACACCCATAGCGAAGATGCGAAAGCCGTGATCACGGAAGCAACAGCAGCTGGGGCACAAGCGATTGCTCTCGAGCTCGATGCCGGAGAAATCGCATCGTTCGATGGCTTTGTTGCTGGCGTAGAGAAGGCTTTGTCTCAACTAGGACAATCCCGTTTCGACTTTTTGGTGAACAACGCCGGCAACAGTCACCGTAACATGCCGTTTGAGAAAGCTACCGAGGAAGAGCTCGACAGCATCTACAACGTGCATTTTAAAGCCGTGTTCTTTCTAACGCAGAAGCTTCTACCCCTGATCAATGACGGCGGCCGGATCATCAACGTATCGACAGCGCGGACGCGCGTCGCCTCACCCGGAGGGGCGGTTTACGCTTCGATGAAGGGAGCCGTTGAGGTGCTGTCGAGGTTTATGGCGTTGGAGTTGGGCCCGCGCAGGATTGCCGTCAATGTGGTTGCACCGGGCCCTGTTGCTACCGATTTCAGCGGCGGCATCGTGCGCGACAATCCTGCTGTCAATAAAAGGATAGCCGAGAATACAGCACTAGGCCGGGCGGGGGTTCCCGACGATCTCGGACCAGTGATCGCCTCTCTGCTTTCAGAAGAAAGCCGTTGGATCAATGCGCAGCGTATCGAGGTCGCAGGCGGAGTCGCGATTTAATTGTTCTTCCGATGTTGGCTGGTCTACGTCGTGCTTCAGGGTGCGTCGATGTTGGGAGGTTTCTTTCCACGAAACTCCCCATTGCCGGGCGATAGCCTTGGGCGTGATAATAGGTACGAGGCGCTTATGGAGAACAACATCCGAGTTTCCGATCCGATCCTTGAAGCGATGAGCCGCGAGGCGCAGCGCACAGGCGTGGACGTGAACGGCTTGTTCGATGAAGCCGCCAAGCAGCTGCTGGCCCATCGGAAAGTGGACGAGCTCGCGGCGATCGGTGAGCGCCACGCGCGCCGTCGTGGCCTCAAGCCATCAGACTCCGTGCGCCTGGTCCGCGAGGCCCGCAATCAACAGCGCAGCCGGTGACCCGCGTCACCCTAGACACAAACGAGCTGATCAGCGCCATCAACTTCCGGGGTAAGGCACTCGAGCTGATTCATCGCGCCATCAATGGCGAGATCGAAATTGCCATCTCCGAGCCGATTCTTCAAGAGACGATGCGCGTTCTGCGGGACAAGTTCGAGTGGAACCCCTACGAACTGCGCGCCCTGCACGACAGCCTGATAAAAATCTGTAAGCTCGTCGAG
This sequence comes from uncultured Acidobacteriaceae bacterium, assembly GCA_963830325.1. GTDB lineage: Bacteria > Acidobacteriota > Terriglobia > Terriglobales > Acidobacteriaceae > PALSA-350. Next base: position 444,258 of record CAWHMV010000010.1, on the reverse strand, counting down.
CCGAAGCACGCCCTCGCTGTGGTCGCCGACGAGCCTGATAACCACATTCTCGAATGCTCGGAGGAAACGGGTTCGGAGTTCATTATCACCGAGGACCGCGCGTTGCTGCGGGTAAAAGAGCATGCCGGCGCGAAGCTCGTGCGCGCGGCTGACTTCCTCGCCGCCGGCCTCCGGCGACAGGTAAAACGGTGACAGGAAAAACAGACGGGACGATCACCAATGAGTCATAGCCGTGATTTGGTGTTCGTAGCTGTCGTTGTGTCGGCACGGGTTACGTCCCGTCTGTCAACGGGTTTAAACGGGTTTAAACGAGGTGGGTTCGGTCCATGATATGCGCTTTGTATTCCTCGACAACGACACCAAGCTGCTCTTCGCCTCGGCCTATGACGGCGATTGGGAAAGCTATATCAATGATTTCGCCACGCTGATTCCTGATGCGCGCAGCTCGCTTGGCTGGACGAGTCGCCGCTTGCCATAAGGCTCTACCCAGATGAGGCCTCTCAGGGGCTGGCGAGTACTGTCCTGGACGTACAGTACTGTCGTGACACCCTGACGCGCGGAGTTGAGTCCGATAAAGTTTACCTGTGACGCGGCCTTCCAGCCCCTGTCAGACATCGAAGGAGGATGTTCACTCTAGACTCAAGAGGTCGGTAGTGATTCCGATCGATCCTTCAAAAGGAATGCTATGAACCGCCTATCTGTCTTCTGTCTCTGTCTTGGTAGCTCCGGGTGCAGTTCTATGGGCATTCACCCTCCTAGTTCTTTTCAAAAGGACTCGGGGCACACTCCGACTGTGGCTGTCATAGGCGACCCGCTCGTTTCGTCCTGGGGCACGGCGGACATCCGTCAGCAGAATCCTCTGTGGACTTTCTATGGTTCTCCCGCTGGAAAATCAGAAACCTCAGGCCAAGTGCTTGCGCGCATGCCTGAGGTACTGGCTGCATCCAAACCAGATGTGGTGGTGATTCTAGTTGGTACTTTCGATATGACCTCAGACCCAGACTGGAGTCCGCCTTGCAGTGGTGCGAACAATACGGAACCTGCGACGACTCAGACCTGCGAATCCATCTACGGGATGTTGAATCTGGCGCACGGTGCGGGGGCCAAGGCTCTGTTGTGTACGCTGCCGATCACGCTTGCAGAGTCACGTTTAGGCACGAACCAGTTAAACGGAAACGAGTATGGGTTTAACGAGAACCTGTTTCGGGTTGAGGGATTGGGGACCCCGCCGAATGTTTTCTCCGAGGACGGGATCATTGATATCGCATCCGCAGTCGAGGGGGCAAGCTGGACGGATGACGGGCTTTTGTTCAATGCCAGCGGGGCGCAGTCAGCGACGAGCGCGGCGCAGGCTGTGATCGCCCGATTGCAGGTGGGTGGGTTGAAATAATTGGAGAGAATCGATACTGGTTCGGCGATTTTCTGCGTTGTCAGTGACTCACATTTACAAGAGATCAAACGCGAAGGTTCCCGCTATGCTCTTAGTCAAATAGCACTCCGGGTTTCTGATGTGTTTCACCGAGCGCTTCCCGAATTACGGCCAAGAATTCATTACTCTGAACCGGCTTCTGCAAGAAAGCTCTCGCACCAGCATTGAGTACACGTTCTTCGTTGGCTCTCCGGTCACGCCCAGATAAGACGATTACCGGGATGGACGAGAGATCGATGTTTGCTTTCAATGTATCCAAGACAACGAACCCATCGCCGGCCGGTATGCCGAGATCCAGTACGATCAAGTCTGGAGCATGTTTGCGTGCTTCCGAAATGGCTCCTCTTCCGTCCTCTGCACAATAAACACCATAGCCGTTCGCCTTGAGACGTATTTGGAGGGCCTGCAGCATGTCGGGATCGTCATCCACGATAAGAATGTCTGGTGAATTCACAATGCCACCTATCTCGTACTCGGGAGACCAGACCGAGAGCATAAGCAAACTACTACTCGGTCTTTCGGCATCCTTCAGGCGTACCTCATAGCCGTAAAGTTGTATCTGGATTGGGACTGCAGTACCAGGGCTTAGTCGCAGCGCCGAAGGGCCAACACAGTGATGTCGTCGAAACTTGGGGCGCCGTTGGTAAACGCCCGCACGTCGTTAAGGCAGGCGTCGATCAACTCGGCAGGTTGCCGCGCAGCCTCCTGATGCACCAACGTCATCACGCGATCCACGCCGTACTCACCACTCTCGTTGCTGGCTTCTGAAAGACCGTCCGTGTAAAGGAAGAGCGTGTCGCCGGTTTCCAGTTGCACGGGCGTGGCGGAAAACTCTGTTTCGAGGAACATCCCCAGAGGCAAACCGGTAGGTTCAATACAAAATACGCCGCCGCGTCCAACGACGATTGCGGGGCAGTGGCCGGCGTTATGGATTTCTACCTCTCCGGTCGGCTTGGCCAGCCCGCACACCAGCGTGGCGTACTGTCCCGCCAGCGCACATTCACAGAAAAAGCGGTTGACGTAGGTGACAATTTGGCCGAGCGGCAGGGACATGCCTGTCAGGCTGCGGAACAAGGCATGAAGCTGTGCCATCAGCATGGAAGCGGCCACGCCCTTGCCGGCGACGTCGCCCAATAGGAAGAGAAGACGCCCATCGGACGGGATCAAGTCCCAGTAGTCGCCGCTGACGGCGCCGACAGGGGCGAAATGATAGCTCGTCTCCCATCCCCCCACGCGCAGGCCCTTTTGCGGCAACAAGTTACGCTGCACCTGGTAAGCCAGGTCGAGGTCCCGTTGTAGCGCGGCGCGTTGCGGTTGGGTCAGATGGTCCAGACAGTAGCGCACCAATGGATCCGCGAGCAAACGGTCCGGTTCCACCGAGTCGTGGCACTCCAAACATAGGCCGTAGGTGCCTACGGTCATCCGGTCCAGCGCCGAATCTACTTCGCGCAAGAGGCCGGCCAGGCCGGAGTTTTGCGGCGCAGAGGCAACCGCAACTTCCAACCGGCGTTTGCGCTCCTCCAGTTGACCTTGCAGGAAACTAGCCTCTATCGTGGCCATGACAATCACCCTCAGTCCAAGTATCGGGCATTAGATTCTGCCACGCCTGTTTTCGATGCGCGTTTTTCCGCCCCACTGCGCGGATAATTCCCTCCTCACTGCTCATAACGCGGGTTGCCGTTCTGTCGTGGAGTTTATGGCCGCACGACAGGACAGTAATAGGGCATGTGGCAGTCGGCGAAAATCTGGTGCGCTTCTTCCGCTTTGGAACGGTAGACATAGGCCGATTTTTTCGCTCACCTTGTAGCGATCGCCGATCATAGTTCACCAAATTCTGAGCGAGGGTTGCGTTCGGCTTGATGTATGCAAGAGAGAGTAGGTTCCTATGTTCGATTTACCAATCAAGTCCGCGAGCGTCAAAACGGTGAACAGTCACAAATACCACATCTTCCCCGCTCCCCCCACCCATGTGAATCAGAAGGATCGTCGCCACAAGTACGCTAATCATGACCTGCTGAAGACCTACTACGGCCCTGGATCCAACGGCAAGGCGAAGTTGCTTCCCGAGGTGCTTCCTGCGGCCGACGCAATGATGACGGCCATGCTGCGTTACGGAGAAAAAGCCGATGATTGGAGCATGAAAAGCGCCTTCATTCAAAACGGATACCGGCCGGACAATGCCGGCCAGGGCAGCAAATACCTCGAAATCATCAAGAGCTCCATCAAAGAGGCTCCGAAGATCTTCGGCACCCTCGAGTTCCCCAGCAACCTGGAGCAAGAGGCACAGGGAGTTCTCGGACCGCCCGGCGATTCAAGGCGTGACGCGTTCCACCAGCACCTGGCAGCTGCGCCGGGGTGGAATTCCAACTTGGTGTATCGATTGTTCCAGATTGTCGATAACGTGTACGCTCCTCGCGGCGCCAACGCACATTCGACCGGCTAGGCGTTTGACCTCGATTTTTACATTCTGGACGGCAAAGTCGAGCAAAACGTCGGGGCCGACGCGCACAAAAACGTCGCAGCCTTGCGTAGCGCCGCTGGAACGTGGCTGAACAAATACTCTATGCTCTTCGGTTTCGACTCCTACAACACGGGCAAAATCCTTCCCGGCACTCCCGTGCCGGGCTACAGATTGTCCCGTCCCTTCGGGACTGATTGCGTCGTGACCTGCGGTTCTTTTCTACCCTCTTAAAGCCCATACGCTTCCGGGAAAAAAGTACCTCAGGGGCTAAAAGCCCAATCTCTTACAGTTCGTTTACGGCCCGACTGAAGTCGTGCCCTGATACAAAACCAAAGCTCAGCGTCGCAAACTGTATCAGTCGTTTCAAATCGTGGACACCCCCGAATGTTCAAAAAAACATACTCCATGCTGCACTTACAGCCATCCCCAAACAAACGAACCGGACACTCGTGAAACTGTCACCGCATTTTTTCCGCAATCCAGTTCTCTTGCCCCTAAATTTGGCTCGTGACTTCAGTTGGTTATTCTCTTCCCGAGGACTGCCCGAGCAAATTGATCTACGTTCGTGAGCTTGATTCCGAACTCCCGTTGGATCAAGTTCATGTCGATCGCGTCTCCTGATGCATATCCGAGCATGAGGCCGGCGAAGCTCTTCTGCATTGAATCCGTGGCTTCCTCAAATTGCATGCGCAGCGCCTCCTTAGGAATATGCTCGAGCTTGAAAGGCCTGCCACCGATTTCTTCAAAACGAGCGACAACTTCGAGTGGACTCAATGCGCTGGGGCCTCCAAATTCGATAGTCCTGCGTACTGCCGCCGTATGCCGCAGAGCCATGACGCACATTTCGGCAACGTCCAGGAACGAAACCCAGCTCACCGGGCTAGTACCCGGCCCATAGATACGAGCGGACGCATCTAGATAATTGAAGCCAAGCGCTGGACTCAACCATACTTCCATAAACCAACTAGCCTGAATGATAGTAAAGTCAAGTTCGGCGATCGCGCCCTCGACGCGCGCTTTCGCCTCTGCTAGCGGGAAGGAAATACCGGATTGGCGGCGAAATGAAACAAAAACAAACCGACTGACACCTGCAGCCTTTGCAGCGTCTACCAGGTGCAGTTGTCCCGCATCGTCGACCGATTCAATCGAGTCTCCCACCTGTCGGGAGGCGGTAGAGGTTGCAGTCGAGATGACCGCATCGACGCCCCGACATGCGGCAGCTAGCGAGCCTGTATCTTTCAGGTCACCCACGAATAGTTCCACACCGCATCCGCGCAAAGACGCGAGTCTTTCGCTCGAACTAGTCTGGCGAATGAGCGCCCTAACCTTTTCTCCTTGTCTCGTTAGTCGTTGGCAAATCTCGCTTCCGACCATACCGGTAGAACCAACAACGAGAACCATGTCTGTGCTCCCAAAGACACAGCGTACGCCTTTGCTGTGGGAAGTAGTGCAAAATGAGCACGAAGCTGGCCACGAATCGAATACGCGGCCGATTTCGCTGGTGACCGTTCCGGTCACCAGCAGCCATTTAGGCTTGCATTAAAATTGACGTGATTCGTCCCGTTACAGCTTGAGGGTGACCGTCTTAACCTCCGTATACTGCTGCAGCGCATATTCGCCCATCTCCCTGCCGATGCCCGACTGCTTGAAGCCACCAAAGGGCGCCGCGGCGTCGAAGACATCAAAACAGTTGATCCACACCGTACCTGCGCGGACATTGTTTGCAATCGCATGCGCCTTACCAATGTCTCGCGTCCAAACCGCAGCCGCCAGCCCATAAGGGGTGTTGTTCGCCCGCTCAACGACCTCGTCGAGATCGCGGAACCTGATGATGCTCATGACCGGTCCAAAAATCTCTTCCCGGGCAATCTTCATTTCATCCTGGACGTTGGCAAACACCGTTGGTTCAATAAAGTGACCACGGTCCCCGATGCGCTTGCCGCCGACAAGCAGTTCGGCACCTTCCCGTTTACCTTCATCGATATAAGACATTACCTTGTCAAACTGGGTTCCATCGATTTGCGGCCCTTGCTCGGTACTTACGTCGAAGGGATCGCCTACCGTGCGTCGGCCCGCCCGTGCAACACTCTTTTCAACAAACTCGTCATAGATTTTCTCTTCAACGTAAAGGCGCGAACCCGCGCAGCAGATCTGGCCCTGATTGAAAAACACTCCGAAATGACAGCCTTCAATCGCCTGATCCATATCGGCATCGGCAAAAACGATGTTCGGGCTTTTGCCGCCGAGTTCGAGACCAACACGCTTGAGATTGGATCTGCCAGCTGCTTGCATGATGAGACGGCCCACCTCTCCCGAGCCGGTGAAGGCGACTTTATCGATGTCCATGTGATCAGCAATAGCCGCTCCAGCTGTCGGCCCATAACCGGGAAGAATATTCACTACTCCTGGAGGGAAGCCGGCCTCGAGGATGAGTTCCCCGAGACGCAATGCGGTAAGCGGAGTTTGCTCGGCGGGTTTGAGCACGGAGGTGTTGCCCATGGCCAGAGCCGGTCCAAGCTTCATGCCATACATAAGAAGGGGGAAGTTCCACGGAGTAATCTGGCCGACAACGCCGACGGGCTCGTGCCTTGTGTAGCAAAAATAGTCGCCGTTGATGGGAATTGTCTTGCCATGGTTCTTGTCAGCCCATCCGGCGAAATAGCGAAAGTGGGCGATGATAAGAGGGAGAGCCACGTTGCGGGCCACAGTCAAGGGCATTCCGTTGTCAAGTGTCTCCAGAGCCGCAAGCTCGTCGGCGTTTTGCTCAATCAGATCGGCGAGCCTATTCAGGAGGCGTCCGCGTTCTGATGCGGACGTCTTGCGCCATGGGCCACGTTCAAGGGCGTACCGTGCGGCTTTGACGGCCTTGTCCACGTCCGCTGCGTCGGCTTCGGATATTTGTCCGATCTCCTCACCAGTCGCCGGGTTGTAAGTGGGGAAGGTCTTGCCAGATTCGCTGGGAACCCACTGATTGTTGATCAGAAGTTGAGTTGGTGCGTGGATACTCACGTGTTCCTGGATACTGGAAGGTGCGGTTGCCATGGAATGTTTTCCTTTCACGAGCGTTCAAATTCTTAACGAAGTCTCAAATCAGTGCGCGAACGCGTTTTGTTCCTGACCAAGCGCGCGCCGCTGGATTTTGCCGGTTGGACCCTTGGGCAACTCGGCCCGAAAAATGACACTTACCGGTATCTTGTAGTCCGCCAACCTTTCCCGGGCGAACGCAATCAACTCGGCCTCCGTGACCGCCTGCCCTGATCGCAAGGCAACAAAGGCGACCACGACTTCTCCCCAAACAGGATCCGGCCGGCCCACCACGCCCACCTCACCGACCGCAGGATGCTGGTAGAGGCCGGCTTCGACTTCCTGTGGGGAGATATTGCTCCCGCCGCGGATGATGATCTCCTTCTTGCGTCCTGCGAACCAATAGAAGCCGTCTACGTCACAACGAGCCAAATCTCCGGTATGGAACCACCCGTTCCGGACAGCCGCTGTCGTGGCGTCCGGATCCTGCCAATAGCCGATCATGAGGTGTGGGCCTCGAACGCATATCTCCCCCACGTCACCGGATTTCACATCGCGACCATCAGAATCAACCAAGCGGAGCGCAACCCCTTCACCGGGCTGACCAATGGAACCCACTCGTACATGACCAGGGCGGTTCCAGGCTGCAGGGGCGATCTCTGTCATGCCGTAGGCTTCACAAACGGGACCGAAGGCAGCTTGAAAAGCCTCCTGAAGTGCGGGAGATGCGGAGTCTCCACCAGAGAAATAGAATCGCCCTGAAGCCACTTCCTGCGGCATCTCAGTTTGTGCTTGAAGTAAACCGTGGAGCATCACGGGAAGGCCAACCGTGTAGGTGCAGCCGCAACGCCCGTAGGCTTCGAGGACACCCCGGAAGTCAAACGGCCTGGTGATGACAACCGTTGCACCGTTGAGCAGACCCGACAGAAACACCATCCCAAAACCCACCATGTGCGTCATCGATGACATCACGACAGCAACCTGGTCCTGATCGAGCCGCATCTGGTGCATGGCGCGTGCTGTCTCAATGAAACTCTCATGCGAATGCATGACGCCCTTGGGCCGGGTTGTCGTACCCGAGGTGTAAAGAATCGCTGCAACCTGATCGGGCACAATCTCGGGAATACGAACGGAGCCGGCGATGGAACGCAGAAGATTGTCAAAAGAACTCGTGCCGCTACCTGGCCGGCCACCTGTAAGATAACGAAGCTCCAACGCAGTCATTGCTGGACATGATTTTGTAGCTTCCGTATAAAGATCCGGCTGACCTATATAACACGCCGACCCGCTATGGCGAAGAATGTAGTCAATCTCCGGCCCCTTCAATTGCGGGTTGATGGGTACGACAATTCCCCCCGCTTTCAAACAGCCGAAGTATCCAATGGCGAGTTCCGGCCCGTTCAGAAGGTGAAGCGCGATCCTGTCCCCCGATTCCAGCCCCGCCGCCAACAGATTGCTTGCCAGGTTATTTGTAAGTTCGTCGAACTCTGCGTAGGTCCAGGATTGCTGGCCAAATACGATGGCCGGCTTCTCAGGATTCCGAATTCGAGAGTGCTTCAAACCAGCGGCCAGAGACATCTTTCACCGGAAGTAGTCTGCTTGACCCGGCGGCGGTCGGCAAGTTTGAAACGGTTTCAAGCGTTGGATATCTTATTCTGAAACGGCCGTCGAATAAGCGATGCGCGGTAAGCCCAGTCTTTCGAGAAGAGAGTGAAAACGGACATCCTTCCGTAGCGGATCGAACCGGGGATCCGTGGCCAGGTACATAAGCCAGCCTGCGCGTTCGTTGCAGCTGCGCTCCAGCCAGTCGAAAACCTTATCGTCGCCGAGTCCCAGATAGATCAGCACCCGTCCGTAGGGTGACACGTAACGGCTCTGGGCAAGGTTGTCCAATTCAGCCAACAGCAGATGAGCATCCTTTGTTCGTCCGGTCAGCGCGTAAGCGCGTCCGAGCGCGCCGATGGCTGTTGGAACGTTGTCTGAGACCGCCTTCGCATGTTTAAAGCAGACGATTGCATCTTCATATCCACCACGTGCTTCATGGCAACGTCCCAGGCCGACGAGCGCCCGCCAGAAATTGGCATCCAGTTCCAACGCGCGGCGGCACTCGAGCTCCGCCTCACCAACCCGGCGCGCCATGAGTAGCACCGCGGCTCTGCTCGCGGCCACCAGGAGAGATAGCGGATCGATTCGTTTTGCGTCTTCGAGCATGCTGAGCGCCTCCTCAATCCGAGCCATTGGCAAAAGAACGAATAAGGCGAACAGATGAGCGCTGAGGTCGCTTCGGGGTTGAGTGTGGAGAGACCGCCGGAACAGCGTTTCAGCTTCGGACCACTTCCACTCGAACATCGCCTTGCTGCACGCCGAAACGGACAACGCATCTCCCTCGCAATCATCTATCTCAAGTGCGCGGGCCGCCGCTTTCTGCGCCTTGGGCATGGTGTCAAACGGAGCATCCATGGCAAATAAGCCAAGATAGAGCCAGGCCACCGCCATCCCGCTGAATGCTGGAGCGTATCCGGGGCTCCGTACCGAAGCCTCTTCAAAGCACTCGATGGCCCGGTGAAACTCCTCTCTTGTCTGGCGATTCAGGTGATGCCGGCCTCGAAGGTACCACTCGTACGCTTCGAAATTGCCAGCGTTGCCAGCCAATAAAGCCCGCGGTGGGTTTCGAGTGCCGACGCGAAGCATGTCTGCAATCGCGAGGGCGATCTCATCCTGTACCGCAAACAAGTCTTCAAGGCTACGCTCGTAACGCCGCGACCATAACTGATATCCGTCCGAAGTGCTGGCCAGTTGCACCGTCACGCGCAGCGCATTCCCCGACTTACGAACGCTTCCTTCAAGAACGAAACCTACATTCAGCGCCCGGCCGATCTCCCGAACGTCGGCGTTCCGATGTTTGAGCGCAAAAGCTGATGTGCGAGCGACCACTCGAAGTCCTCGAATGGAGGACAGCGCATGGATGATCTCCTCGGTGAGACCGTCGCTGAAATAGGCCTCTGGATCGGGGCTGATATTCGAGAAAGGGAGGACCACGATAGATGGTTCTGTGTAACTGGTCGTGGTAGGGCGCGGGGGATCGACCTGGATGGAAGCTTCGCGAAAGACCGGCGTATAGCTTCCCTTCGGGAGATCGATGACGAGAGGATCGGCGGCGCCTTCGGACAGGTAATATTCGCGAAGTTTCGTCCGCACCCGGGAAGCGTCTACTCGGACGACAGCAGTGATTCGAGGATCAAATTCGCCGTGTCCGGCATAGAGCTCGATTCCAATGATTATCTCTTTCAGGTGCTCGTTCGGAGAGGATAAGGTGTGCTCGACAACGAATTCCAGAAAGCGGCGCATTCGTTCGGCATTCGCAAAGGCAGTGCTCGCGAGAACCTTCTGAAGTTGCGTTCTGATCTGGCCTGGCGGTTGAGAACACATAAGTGACGACAGTTTACTGGAAATGTGCGCCACGCGAACCATTCAGGCGTTGACCGCTGGATCGCAGGAGTTCCGTAATATTTCGGTAGCTGTGACAGCTTCGGAACCGACACAGAAGATTGGAGATGGCCTGCTGCCGATGGCGCTGTTCCGGGCGTTGTATATCAATAATCGCGAGGGCTTTGTGGTGTTCAATCTGCGAGCCATCGACCTCTCGCAGGGGTCTTTATTCTTCTTTCCCAGCCTGCAAGCTCTCGTAAGCTTCCCTGAGTCCTGGGCTTTTAAGACCGGTCGCTTTCAAGCTGGATTCGATGCGGATTTGTACGGCCTGGGAATCTGGAAAGGCCTGATCCGTCCAAAACCGGTCCTTGGGCTGGAAATAGCCGGTTTCCTGGAGAAACCACACTCCGTATCTGTAGGCATCGTCCGGGGTATCGTCCAAGGCATTTTCTTGGAAAGAGCCATCCGGTCGATAAGATTCGGTTAAGCACCAGTGGAGCATTCGGGAAATTTCGGCCCTGACCTGCTGCTGTGTGGCCGTATCCAGAGACGGCCACGCGTACCGGAAAATTTTCACTGCGTCCCAGTTCAAATGATTCGTGTAATGACCTTCAAACCGGACGCCAGCGGGAAAGTTAACATCGTCAAGCTGCAGCAGACGCTTCGCAATCAGGTCAAGATGCGGCACCTGGCCGTGCGTGTCGGATATCATGTGGAAGGTCATGGATACGTCATCCATTTTCCAAACCTTCCCCTGCCGATCCACCAGCCACTGCCCCCACCAGCCATCAGCAGGATTCTGCCAGCGTGCTACAAAATCCCTGAAAGCGATGTTGAGTCCGGGGTAAAAGGCGTAGCAGCCGATTGGTTGGGATGCGAACAATATTCGCGCCAAAGCCGATGACGTCTCATTAAGCTTCTCCTCGTTAAACTCGCGCGTCATGGTGAAGTTATCCATCAAGTCTGAATCGAGCACTGCCGTAAGTTTTTCCGGTGAGTTAATTCGGTCAAGGAACGAGAACGGGTACTTTGGACTCGCGCGACATTTTTTGACTTGGTCTACGGAATAATAAAGCCTCAGATACCAGGACGTTAATCCCAGCCCCCAGCTTCCGTCTGAAGACTGCTGTTCGGTAGCCAGGTGCTGCTCTGACGGTGGTACCGTGAGACTGTCTCGAAGCTCGACGATTTGAGCCTGAGTCTCCTTGTCTTTGGCCGTGAAATTGACCAGCCACCGGATCTCCCGGTAAATATGCAGCGAGTACTCCATCTCTTCCCCTGAGGACTGGTGGCGCGCAATCTCCTTCACAAGAGGGTCTAAAGCCGGCTTGAACTGGTTCAACCGGTGGTTCCTCGCCATCACGAAATCCGCAAAATCCCAGTAGAATTGGGCGCTCTCCGTTAAGCGATGCCAAGCCGATTCGGAGGACATAGGCGGCGGAGTGAATATCTGTGCGTGAGAGATTTTGTAGGCGATCACGGCCCGCATCAGTTGTGCGCGATTGATAACGACGCAAAGCGCCACGATCAAGACGGATGTCAATAAAATCAGCCACCGCCTATGCCTTGTCACTCTGAATATCCGACGCATAGGCGTCCACACCCTTCGTCCCCTGAAAGGCCCGCGGTGCCGCAGACGGGGAAATTAGTTTTATTGAAAAAGAATACGCTTGTAGGTGTGTGGCGACCCTCGGGTTTCGTAGCCCAAGTCAGATCACTAGAGGACTCCGGGAACAGACGAAACGTAGCCGAAGGAACGGCGCTTTTCGTCGGGTTACCTCTCGCCTGTCCCTTGGTCCCTGGCCACCGCCGGATTGCGTCTGTGATTGCAATTCGGAGCGCACGACCAATAGCGTTTATACCTATTGCTCTTCGCCCTGGCCTTGCTCTTCCTGGCCTTTCTCCCCGCTGACTCCGGAAACCGTTCCCGTAAACTGCCCGGTAGCGGTAAAGAAGAGGGGATTGTGTAAGGCGTCGGCCAGCACCGGCACTGACGTCTCGGTAAACGTAAGGGTACCGGAGGCATTCTTGAAACGGCCGGTTCCCCCGGTGATTTGAAGAGTCAGAGTGCAGTGGCCCTCCTGAGCCGCGAGATCGACGCAATCGCCTCCTTGCGTGAGATTGACCTTCAATAGACTCCCATCCTGGAAGCGAAATACGCCCGCGCCGGCCGGATCCGCGAAGTGGAGCAGATTTGGGCCCGAGCAGGTGCTGGACGGAGTCGGAGAATTTGCGATCGCTCGTACATTACGAAAAGTGAATGAGCCCAGCGTACCTGTCCCGGCGAAATTGTCTTCGTCGTTACTCGCATCGGGTTGTTGGAGATTGACGGTGCTGGCCGCAGAAGTTCCCGAAAACACCATCTTTACGGGATGTTGTGCGTAAACGCTTGCGACACCGAGATTGAGCATCAGCGCCATGGTAGCTATGTGTTTCATTTGTGCTTCCTGCTTTCTGGAGGGAGATCATGGTGAGACTTAGTTCTCCTTCTGCTGGTACAGGCGGCAGCCGCCCCCAAAAGCGGCCACGGTTTTTGTTATATTTTTGAAGCCCACGGGGAGACGGGTTATCCATCGCCGCACGCTCTGCAGAAATTACGAATCTGTTGAAAGCCTGGGGAGGCGGTGACGAAGCAGCCCTGGGCCGTCTGGCGGAGCACGTCTATCCCGAACTGCGTCTCATGGCCCGCCGCTACATGAAAAACGAAGGCCAGGGCAACACCCTCCAGGCCACCGCGTTAGTTCATGAGGTCTTCCTCCGCATGGTCGACGTGACCAACGTCGACTGGCAGGCCCGCGCGCAGTTCTTTGCCATCGCGGCCCAGATGATGCGGCGCATCCTGGTGGACGCCGCTCGCACGCGCGGTTCGCGGAGGCGCGGCGGAACGCCGTCCATAGTGAATCTGGATGAATCCGCCGTCTTGTCGCCGTCGCCCGACCGATCCATCCTCGCTCTCGACGAGGCCCTGACAGCGTTCTCTCAGGTGGCGCCGCGCCAGGCCAAGGTGGTCGAGCTGCGTTATTTCGGTGGAATGACGGAGGAGGAGATTGTTGCCGCCCTGAAAATTTCGCCGCGCACGGTCAGACGCGATTGGGACCTCGCCAAAGCATGGCTGCTGCGTGAGCTAAGCCATACAATGGGAGAACAATCGGGACTCTGATATGACTCCGGAGCGCTTCCGGCAGATCGAAGAGCTATACCACGCGGCTCGCGAGGGCACTGCCGATGAGCGAGCCGCGCTAATGGCAAAGGCGGATCCCGAATTGCGCCGCGAAGTGGAATCGCTCCTGATAGAGCCGGCAGGCGGCCAATTTCTGCATCGGCCTGCAATCCGGAATGCTCCACACCTGCTGGAGGATTCGACTCTCACCGGACTGGCTTCGGGCGCGTGTCTGGGACCATACCGCATCGAAAGCAAGCTCGGCGAGGGCGGCATGGGCAAGGTCTTTCGGGCGATCGACACGCGATTAGGCCGCGCCGTCGCTATCAAAACCACTCGGGAGCAGTTCAACGCCCGCTTCGAGCGCGAGGCGCGCGCGATTTCGTCCCTGAACCACCCCAACATCTGTATCCTTCACGACGTCGGACCCAACTACCTGGTCATGGAACTGGTGGAAGGGGAGACTATCGCGGCCCGGCTGAAGAAGGGCCCGCTCCCCCTCGAAGAGGCGATACGCTACGCCGGGCAGATCGCCGCCGCGCTGGAGTCGGCGCACGAAAAGGGCATCATCCACCGCGATCTGAAGCCCGGCAACGTTATGCTGACCAGGTCCGGAGCGAAGGTCCTGGATTTCGGGCTCGCGAGGCTGGAAGGAGACCAAACACTGACCGAGGAACGAATGGTAATGGGCACGCCGGCGTATATGGCGCCGGAGCAGCGGGAAGGCAGATCCGCCGATGCCCGCACGGACATCTACGCATTCGGCTGGGTGCTCTACGAAATGCTGACTGGCGAGCGGGTCGCCATTCAACGGAGGCGGCTGCGTGCGCGCAGGTTGGAAACCATCGTAAGCCGGTGTCTGGAAGAAGATCCCGGGCGACGCTGGCAATCCGTTGCCGAGTTACAGCGGGAGCTCGCGGCGATTCCCAGGGTGAACCGTGGGTTGTACGCCACTGCACACTCTTCTCCGCACCGGGCGCCGAAACTCACCGGGAAGACAAAGATTGTGCTGGGCGAATTCGAGAACAAGACCGGCGATCCGGTGTTCGATGGAATCCTACGCCAGGGCTTGTCCGTACAACTGGAGCAGTCCCCGTTCCTGACTCTCGTCTCGGATCAACAGGTCCAGCAGGTGCTACGTTTTATGAACCGGCCACCCGAGACGCGGCTCACTTCCGAGGTGGCGCAGGAGATCTGCGAGCGCACCGGGGGCACGGCTGTCCTGGAAGGGTCGATTGCAAGCCTCGGAAGCCAGTATGTCTTGTGGTTACAGGCCAGAAACTGCAACACAGGAGACATCCTGGGCCAGGAACAGGCGCAGGCGGAAAAAAAAGAACAGGTGCTGGATGCGCTCACTCGGATTGCGGCTCAAATCAGGGCGCAGCTGGGCGAGTCGCTGGCAACCATCCGGGAGCACTCGACGCCCCTCGAGCGGGCAACCACACCCTCACTCGAAGCTTTGAAGGCGTATAGCGTCGCACGGAACGCCTTGTTTGCCCGTGGTTTCGCTGCCGCAATCCCGCATCTCCAGCGTGCTATCGCCATCGATCCTCAGTTTGCCATGGCGCACGCCGACTTAGGGTTCTTTTACTGGAACATGGGACATACGGATGTGGGCGCGGAGCACGTCCGCAAAGCCTATGAGCTGCGGGACGGCGTCAGCGAACGGGAGAGGCTCTTCATCCTCTTTCTGTACGACCGGCAGGTGACCGGAAATTTGCAGAAGGAATTGGGAACGATCGAGTCGTGGGTGCAAACCTATCCTGGTGATTGGCAAGCCTGGTCGGTTTGGGGCGGATGGGGCACGCGGGGGACGGGCCAGTATGAGAGGGGAATTCGAGCCGCCCAGGAGTCGATTCGGTTAAATCCCGATTTCCCGTTTGGCTATGAGGCTCTTGCTGTCCACAATATTTCGCTTGGCCGGTTCGCAGAAGCTGCAGCTGCATTGCAGCGGGCTGCTGACCGCAAATTGGAAACCCCCTATTTTCTGGTTAGCCGCTACTATGTCGCGTTTCTCGAGGGCGACGAAGGGGGGATGAAACGCGAAATCGATCGGGCTCGCGGAAACCTGGAGACGGAGAACTGGATGTCGCACAACCATGGCCTAGTGTTGGCGCATTCCGGACAGATGCGAAACGCGAGAATCCTTTGGCAGCATACGATCGAACTGGCGCAACAGAACGGCAACCGCGAAAGGGCGGCGATTTACCAGGCTGCGGAGGCGGTGTGCGAAGCACATTTTGGAAATCGGGACCAGGCGAAAGAGCTCGCCCGGGCGGCACTCGAATTGGGAAGGGGCCGCGATGTGGAGTATGCCGCGGGGTTTGCCCTGGTGCTCTCAGGCGACATTTCCGGATCGCAAACGCTCGCCGATGACCTGGCAAGACGATTCCCGGAAGACACTCCGGTACAGTTCGAGTATCTTCCCACGTTGCGAGCGCTTTTCGCGCTCTCCGATAAGGCCCCGTTGGACGCGATCGAGCGGCTACAAACGGCGCTTCCCTACGACCTCGCGATGCCGGGCACGGCTTTCTTCGCCAAGTTCGGAGGGCTATATCCCGCCTATGTGCGCGGTCAGGCGTACTTGCAGGCAGGGCGCGGCCGGGAGGCGGCGGCGGAATTCCAAAAGGTTTTGGATCATCGCGGCATCGTTCTTGCTGACCCGATCGGCGCGCTGGCGCACCTGCAAGCGGGCCGAGCATACGTTATCTCCGGCGACATGGCCAAGGCCAAGAACGCATATCATTATTTCCTCACCCTCTGGAACGATGCCGACGCGGAGATCCCTGTCCTCCGACAGGCCAGGGCAGAGTACGCGAAGCTTTTGCCAATCGACGAATAGAACGACGTGATATCTATTGCTGCGGTTTCATCTGCTCGCTGGTAAGCGGGTACTGGGTATGTTGTCACCGGATTGCAGTCGCCGGATTACCCACTGTCTCATACCAGCCCGCTCCTGAATGAATTATTCAAAAAGGTTCTCTCCTAATTGGGTGCGAGGGGTCTTTTTGCCTTCGGGCGTCTAAGATCGAAGCTAACATTCCGCGAGGAGACACGAATGCCCCCGATATCAAGAAGAGAATTCATCAAGACGGCTTCGTCGAGCGCAGCATTGGGCGCGATTCTGTCGACAGGTGGCCGCGTACTTCACGCGAATCCTCTCGGCTTGCCCATTGGATGTCAGACATGGCCAGTACGAGCGATGATCGCCAAGGACTTCCCTGGCACACTGAAGATGCTCGCCGCAGCGGGATTCCAGTCGATCGAGCTGTGCTCGCCCGTGGGTTATGCAGATTCCGGATTCGGCGGCCTCCGCAAATACAAGGGATCTGAGCTGAGAAGCATCCTGCACCAGGAAGGCCTGACCTGCGTCAGCAGTCACTTCTCCATGGACGAACTGAGGAAGAACCAGGACGAGCGCATCTCCTGGGCAAAGGATGTTGGCCTGACGCAAATGCTTGTGGCGAGTCTGGGCGGTCCTAAGAATCCCACATTAGAGGACGTCAAGCGGGCCGCCGAGGAGTACAACCGAATCGGCGAGCGAGCAGCGTCGGCCGGAATCGTGCAGGGTCTCCACAACGAGGACTTTGAGCTTAGCAAGGTCGATGGCCAGCGGACCTATGACCTGCTGTTTCAACTACTCGATCCGAAGTTCGTCAAGTTCCAGTTCCAGGTCTCCACGATCAGCGAAGGCTATGATGCCGCGGAGTACTTTACCAAATACCCGGGCCGCTTTGTTTCTATGCATGTGCAGGGTTGGTCGGCAAGTTCGCGCAAGATCGTGCCGGTGGGCCAAGGCACTCTCGATTGGAACAAAATATTTAGCGCGGCGAAGACAGGCGGTATCAAGAACTATTTCGTCGAGATGGACTTCCCGTTGATGAAGGCCAGCGTTCCCTACCTTCGCGGTTTGCAGGTACAGTAAACTTCGCCTGGAGGTGATATGAGGCGTTTCGCGTGTGTGGCCGCATGGTTTCTTCATTCAGTGATTGTGCCGGCCCAGCAGTTCTCCCTCGGTTCCCGGACAAGGCCGCTCGATGGTGGTTTCGAAGTTCGGCATTGTCTCAACCCCTCAATTTCTGGCATCGCAGACCGGTGCTCACATTCTCCATTCCGGCGTTCATGGAGAAGGGCGACATCCACATCGGCTTCGGCATCATGGGTGGCTGGAACCAGGCGCAGGCACACGCGCAGTTCGTTGCCAACATTGTTGATTACGGCATGAATGTGCAGGCTGCGCTGAAACAGCCCCGTTTCACGACAGATACCTTCGAGGGCTGCGATGTTGAGATGGAGGAGACGGTGGGTGCCGACGTTCGCGCGGGTCTTTCACAGCGCGGCCAGCAGATCCGGCTGCTTGAGCCTTTCTCCTTCTTTGTTGGTCAGGGCGCGGCTGTTGTCCGTGACAGCAGCCGAAAAGTGAACTTTGCAGCGGGCGATCCGCGGTCCGACGGAGCGGCCATCCCACAGGAGCCAAATCTCAAGTAAACCCCTTAGACAACCACTTGGAGATCGGCGCTCGCGCACACGATCGCCGCAGGCGAGGCGGCTGCGGCTGCTGTCAGGACTGCATTTGGGAGCGTGGCTGTTGCCCTCCGGGCGGTCGTCTGATGTTCATGACTTGCGCCCTGAGATCGCACGTCAACGCTCATCCGCATGAGCCGCCGTGCCGTCCGACCACTTGGCGATCGGGATCAGGAATTAGATTTTTCAGTTGGCCAATTTGAACAGCACATCAAGCCTTCACTGACCCTTGAGAGGTTGGGAAGACTTTCGAAACGAACGAAGGGCACGGGTTTAGCCGTGCCGTAAAAGGCCTGCGCGCTTTACGGCTTCAGCCGCTGAGGTACGCTTTACAAGACTTGTAGGGCGAAGCCAATTCCGTGTCTGAGTTCGCGACCGACGATCGGATGGACGTACCTCAGGGGCCAAAGATCGTGCTTGAGAACTCTATTTCCAAGCTGAGTCCCGCAGGGACGGCTGAACTTAGCCCAGGACGTTAGTCCTGGGTACATCGTGAAACATGATTAAGTCCCTCAGGGACGGCTGAAGATTGTCCAGGATTTCGTCGCGGCCTATTTCCAGCCGTCCCTGCGGGACTGGTCGTGCTTGCAAATCCAACCCAGGACTAGCGTCCTGGGCTAAGTTCAGCCGTCCCTGCGGGACTCAGCTTGGAAATGGAGTTCTCACACACGCTCCAAAGCCCGTGCCCTTCGTTCATCACGGCAATCCGACAACACGCTGCCGGTTAGACAGCGGCTGATCAACGAACGCAACGTTATTTTGTTCGGCCAAGCTCTCTTCAAGGCGATCAACAAGTTACATCGTCAAACAGGCAGTTGATCCGCTAATTTGGACAGCTCTGGTTGAGCTTAGCCCAGGACGCTAGTCCTGGGTTAGATTCGAAAGGACGACCCAGTCCCGCGTGAGAAGTAAAAGAAAACCGCAGATCGAACCCGGCAGATACATGCGGCGTACTGCCGCTCGGAGGAACACCCCCGGTAGGAGGTGGTAGAAACCACACTTCCTGCCGCTGCCTTCGCGAGTCCGCAGGACGCGCTGCCGGATGAAGGAAGACCCGCAGCAAGAACCGAAGGCGAGCAGCTGAATTTAGTGCAATAGGATGGGCGCGCTCCCGTGTGTAAGTGCTGAACTTGACTTACTCACGCGGGGGCAAGGATGCTCGGGCGCGCCGACTCTTGTCAACAGGACCTTCCCCCCTTGCGGTATCGCTACGGCTAGGTGCTCAACACAACCCGTTCGTGCTGGTGCAACCAGTGGCCACAGCCCTGTCCTGCTTTCTTTCGAAGGGTACACACGAAGTCCCCGCGAACATCGGGTTCGCCGCCTCCGTGTACTCGCCCCAGGGCATCGACCAGGCACTGCTGGTAGCATCTTTCGTACGGATTTTCCTGCCTTGCCGACCCATATCAAGAAGAGTACTCGGCTAGAACTGAATCCTCATAATCCTTTTGCACCTCAATCAGGGCAAGTCCGACGGTAAATTCGCCGATCATCCGTTCACGGCTTTGTTTGCAACGAGTACACTTAGCAATTCCCTTGGCAGCAGTTCTGGGAGGTGTCTCGATGAAAGGTGTCGGCGCCAAGCTGCGCGCGATTCGGACGCAGTGGGGGCTTTCCCTGCTGGACGTGGAGGAACGAAGCTTGCGTCTAGCGCAAGAATGGGGAAGCCCCTCATATCAGATCTCCGCAAGTTGGCTCGGTCGAGTGGAACGCGAAGACCGCGAGTTGAGTGCAACCAAAGTGCTGGTCCTATCGGCCATCTACAATATTCCATCAGGGGAAATGCTAGGCTACTGCCAACCGGAAAATGGGGGTCTTCCCCGATTCCACCCGCTCGCCGGGCCCAATACGACACTTCTCTTAGCAGAGGGACCGTGGGGCGACCAGGCACGGGACCTGTTGCCGGACAGCTTCAGCTCCGATCCTGTCCCGGAAGAGACGACCCTTCTTCCCTTAGCCGCTGGGCTGGAGACGAGTCCGTATCGACGGGGCATCATCGGACATCGCGATCAGATGCTCGATCCGATGATTCGAGGAGGTTCCCTGGTGCTGATTGATCTGCAAAAAACGAGCATCACCTCACGAAAACATCTGAGCCACGAGTTTGACCGGCCCATCTACTTTCTGCTTACACGCAATGGATACGTTTGCGGGTGGTGCGAACTCGACAAAGAATCAGTCTGGCTGACCCTCATTCCGCATCCCTTTTCACGCGCGCGTAGTCAGCGCTTCAAATATCGAGAAGAGATAGATGTGATCGGCCAGGTGGATGCCGTATTCATGCGCTTGGTTTCGGAGGGCGGCACGTGAAGGCGACCTGTTATCAAAGCGCCTTTTGCAAGTCCGCCAGCATGGGAACGTTGCCTTGCTCATAGAGGTTTAGCAACCGCCGGGTCATCAGGTAATAGGTTGCGATAGCTCGTTGTCCATAGAACGGGAAACTAATTTCCAGGTTTCCATTTTGCGCCGCTCCTCTCAGCCTTCCCACATGCGACTCAATCTCTCTTGCGTTTTGACGCAATTGTTCCGCGATGATCAGTGCCTCCGGATACGACCGCTGAAGGTAAGACGCCATCTCGATCAGCACCTGACTGTTTTTTTCCAGGATCTCGAGACCCTTGAGACCCCCGATCAACTGGAGAATGTCTGACGGCTCCACTGCCGTGCCGGTGTCGTCCTTACCGGATTGCTCCGATTCCTCGAGGAGGTCTAGTGCAATCCTGGCGACGTTTGCTCTGTCTACCGAAATAAGTCTTCGCATGAGACTTTCCCAGCTTTCTTGAGGAGATCGGCGTGCACGATAGTAGTTATGTCCCGCGGACGCGATGAGAACGGCGAGAAAGATTGCGACGGCAACTAGAAAGTAAACGGTGTGCGTGTTCACAACTCTCTCCGTGATCGAAGGCTCTGGAGATCGTATTCCACCTTTCTCTGCAAGGTAAACAATTGTGCTCGCATCTTTTCTGTTAACTGTTGAGATGGCGGTGCATCGCGCCAAAGCGCAACAATCCAATACACGACACACCCAAGGTAGACTGCTATTCGAAGGTGGGACAAAGCGGTATAGGCTTGAGTATTTTGACGAACACCGAAGTATGTGTGTCCGGTCTCGATCACTACGCTGACCATAGAGTACACTCCGAATCCCTTAGCGATCGCGGCAACATGGGTATTCCACGGCCGATTCACTCGCCGGGACAAAGTCATCATGCCTACAAAGAGCTCGCTCATCCATGCCGCCGCAAAGAGGTTGGTCTTGATTACGAGAGCCTGCTCTACCGATCGCGTTGGTGGGCTTGCTAACCAACCCAATCCACAGGCCAGGAAAACGCTCAGACCCAATAGCCAGAAGAAGCTTTTCCGCACGTCAGACGCCCACACCCCCACAGGCCGAAAAACTTGGGAAGCCATCTCGTACGCAATACACAGTTGCAATATTGTATCGAGCAGCGCGAGAGACCAGTAGGTGTAAAAGTAGTTGTCCCTGGTCCCATGGCGCACGACCATATACAGCGCGATCGTTCTCAGGATATTCGTCGAGATGAGTGTTGTGAAGAACGGGAATAGCCTGGCGCGATGCCGCTTCCAAAGCACGAAGAGCAAGACCAGATGACCCAGGAAACTGGCCGCCCAGAAGAAGAGATCAAGACCAGTCAAATGCATCGAGACTCCTCCACCCAAAACGGCCATTCCAAGGGGCCAAGTGCCAGCATTTTATGCTAAATACAGGACCGTGAGAATGAGGTTAACAACACCGACGCCCATCGGTTCTGGATCACCTCCTGTGGGAGTGGCTGCTAGAGCCGCTGGAGCCAGCGCTAAGAGCGTTAACGCGAGAGTGAGGTTGCGAGCGACGTGCTTGGACATGGGGTTTCTCCTTCGCAGCGCAGATTTGCGCTGCGAAGGAGCCTATGGAACATGTCCAAACTTTCGGTTTATTTGTCGAGCTCGCGGCTTATACGCCACGAAAACATAGCGCTCTATTTATCTGCTTATTTAGCTAGGCGATAGAGGTAGCAGCTGCTCCCTCCTTCTGCCTATCCCGGCCCCGCCGACGTGGCGGATACGCCACGTCGGAAGAGAACCCAGTGCTCTCTTCGCAGCAATGCTGACTAGCGCAAGGGTGCTGGTCGGATTCCGGCCTGCTGATGGAGACGGCCGTGGAGCACAACAAGCTCGAAAGGCTAACGGCTTTGGGGTGTCAGCGCTTGACTTGGTTTAGCAGTGTCACGTAAGCCTCGAAAAGCGTACCTCGGCGGCTAAAGCCGTCACGCACACATGCCATTTGAGGCACGGCTGAAGCCGTGCCCTCCGTCGACAGTCTTTCCCAACCTCTTAAGGGTCAGTGAGGCTTCAGGTGCTGTCCAAATTAGCCAACTGAAGAATTTAACTTGGACAAGTCCGAAGCTCATTCGTCCCTGCGGGCTGAGTCTGGAAATGGAAACGCACGCTCTTCAGCCCGAATGTTTGTTGCAGTTTTTGCGTTCTCACGCAAACTCTCCAGCCCGCAAATGAAGGTCAGGATCACGAGCTTTCCCAGCGGGCCGCTGAGCGTGAGCTGCTTGGCAGGCCATGGCGGAGCCACAGAACCAGGAGTCAACATTGCAGGCATGTTGGAACCTCGCCCATGAGATGCGTTTGCTGGATGCGGATGATAATTTCTCATTAGGGCGGAAAGAAGCAATGAGGACACAGGTAGAAAAAGGACAGGCATTTCGCGCACTTCACCAACGCAAGGGCGCATTCATCATTCCCAATCCGTGGGACATCGGCAGTGCACGGATGCTGGCCTACCTTGGCTTTGAGGCATTGGCGACCACCAGCGGTGGCCACGCTTTCTCGATGGGGCAGCGGGACTACACGGTCGGCCGTGAAACGGTGCTCGCGCACATTTCGGCGCTGGCTCCGGCTACTGATCTGCCCCTCAGCGCTGATCTCGAGAACGGTTTTGGAGACGCGCCTGAAGTAGCTGCGGAAACGATCAAGCTTGCCGCTGCTGCTGGAGCCGTTGGCGGGTCGATTGAAGATGCGACCGGACACGCGGACCATCCCATCTATGAACCAGCGCTGGCTGCGGAACGAGTCCGCGCGGCTGCGGAGATGGCGCGGGGTCTGGGCTTTCCGTTTACGCTCACTGCGCGTGCCGAGAATTATCTGCACGGCCGCCGCGATCTCAAAGAGACGATCGGGCGGCTTCAGGCCTACCAGGAAGCGGGCGCTGATGTTCTCTACGCGCCAGGCGTCACCAGCAAGGACGAAATCGCCACACTGGTTCGCTCGGTGGATCGCCCGGTGAATGTTCTCGTGGGGATCCCGGGGGGTCCGCTGAACATGGCAGATCTCTCGGCAATCGGCGTCCGGCGCGTCAGCCTGGGCAGTGGTCTTGCTCGCGCCGCCTTCGGCTCCCTGCTGAGCGCTGCGCGGGAGATGCGTGAACAGGGAACCTTTGCGTTCGCAGAAGAAGCCCCCAGCAGCCGCGATATCGGCGCTATGTTCTAGTCTCCTCGGGGAGAGTGTAGGCAAATTCGTAGGAGTGTTTGCCGTCGGCGATGATGATGGTCATCGTGCCGGCAATCCCTGCCAGTTCGCGAGTGCCCGAATCCGGCACCACGGTAACGTTCAGTCGCGGGGCGCCGCGCTCCATGATCCCCAGGTGGTGAAGGATAAAACTGCCGCTGCGTCCATTGAGGGCTCCCGTGACGCGCTCGATGGCGTAAGCACCCGAGCCCTTGACCTCGGTCATGCCGGTTAACATCTGGCCGTTGCTGACGGCTTCCAGGTCGCCCTGGAATTTCTTCTCGATCAACATGCGGCCGAGGGTTGAGCCTTCGCTCTTGTCTTCGGGTGGCTGCGGGGTAATGTTCACATCGAACGTTCCGCGGGCGAGGATTGTCATAAATGAACCTTTCTCGACTGGACGATACTCTCATGGAGAATAGCTGGAGGTTGGCTACTTCGATTAGGCCCATCTCATCCACGATTTCAAAACCATCACGGGAGTTCGCCCGCTGAGCACACAGAGAGGAAGCTTCATGACGCCGGAACAAGCGCTGGTCACATCGACAATCAATTCATGGAAGACGGCCATTGAGAGAGCTGACAAGTTATTTTTGCCTCTCACCGAAGCACAGCTGCAGAAGGAAGTGGCGCCGGGGAAGAATCGGTTGATTTATCTTTTGGGACACCTGACCGCGGTTCACGATCGTATGTTGCCGCTGCTGGATTTCGGTCCACGCCTCTATCCGGAATTCGATGCTCCCTTCCTTACCAACCCCGATCGAACAGTGGCTGACCTGCCAACGGGCGATGAGATAAAGAAGTCCTGGAATGAGGTCAACCGCAAATTGCTCGCGGGGTTTGAAAGCCTTTCACCGGCTGAGTGGCTTAAGAGGCATACGTCTGTATCTGAGGAGGACTTTGCCAAGGATCCGTCACGTAATCGATTTGCGATTTTGCTGAGTCGAACGGGCCATGTTGCGTTTCATTTGGGACAGACGGCGTTGATCCCGAAATAGCAGAGGCTAAGAGAGAAACTGCGGATCCCTCCACGGCACGCCGGGACAGGTCGGCTTCGCTCCCCCGGATTTCCTGTTGAACTGGGTGGCTTCGAGGGATCTCATGCGCCTTTTCCTTACGAGAAAGGCGTACGCGTGACCTTGTCCAGTGCTGCATGACAGGAAATCCGAGTCTGGACGACAAGGGGGAGAGTCGTTGGTCACCGGCTCCTGTATGATTCTGCGGTTGCGTCCGGTGCTGATTACGGTTGGCGCCACGGTTCTGGCGCTGTTGCCGCTGGCCTTGCACGGAGGGCCCCTATGGAAGCCGCTCTCCTATGCGCAGATTGGCGGCCTGCTGGTGGCGACTTTGATTACGAAATTGCGAGTCCCGGTGATGTATGCGATCTTTGTCCTCGACTTCAAGATTCTGAAATGGGACACGGATGAAGGTAAAGCGGCTGCTCCGGTGAGCGGCGCGGCACTCCATAAACCGAGTTTTTCTTAGGGATATTGCATGACGATGGAAAAGAGTTTTGCGCTTGCATTGATGTGCGTTGTTTGTTTGCCGCCGCTGCACGGCCAGACGAAAAACCCGGGCACACCTGCCGCGGAGCCGGGCATTCTGAAGGAATACGACCAGGCTATCGACCAGGTGGCGGAGCGCGCGATGCAGTCGGTGGTCGAGATCGAGGTTACCGGCTACGGCGTACCTGAGAAAGACAAGGATCAAGGGGATCAACAACAGGCGCTCGAACGGCAGCGATCTCTCGGCTCGGGGGTTATCGTCGATCCCGACGGTTACATCATGACCAACAATCACGTGGTCGCGGGCGCGTTGCGTATCCGGGTGATCATCGCACCCGCCACGGTTGAGCTGGGGAGCGGGAATACAAAACTTGGCAATCGGCAGCGGGTGTATGAAGCGAAGCTGATTGGCACTACCCGTTATGCGGACCTGGCCTTGATCAAGATTGAAGAGAAGGGCCTGCCCTTTATCCCTTTGCCACAACTGTTCTATTTCCGCCTGGGGCAAACGGTGGTTGCGATTGGAGCACCCGAGGGACTGGACCATACGGTCACCAAGGGAATCATCAGCGCAGTGGGCAGGCAGCCCGAGGTCGACCGGCCTATGGTCTATGTGCAAACCGATGCGCCCATCAATCCGGGTAACAGCGGCGGCCCGTTGATTGACCGGAACGGCAACCTGGTGGGTATTAACACCTTCATTGTTACGTCTGGAGGCGGCAGCGAAGGCCTTGGCTTCGCGATTCCGGAGCCGATTGTCCGCTTTGTTTACTACGAGCTTAAGGAGCACGGTATTGTCCCCCAGGTGACTATTGGGGCCCATGCCCAATCCATCACGCCTGCGTTGGCAGCCGGCCTGAAGCTGCCACAGGATTGGGGGGTTATCCTTTCCGACATCGACTCGGGCAGCCGTGCGGCGGCTGCTGGGTTGAAGGCGAAAGATGTGGTGACCACTATGGATGGTTTGAGGGTGGACGCACTCCCCAAATACACTGCCTTTCTCTATGTCCATAAGCGCGATACGCCGATCACGATGGAAGTGCTGCGCGACGGCAAGCCGGTGACGGTTTCGGTGACCCCGGTGAATCTTCCCCCGGTGGTTGAGAATTTATCGGACCTGATCAATCCCAGGAGAGATCTCATTGTGCCTCTGGGCATCTTTGTCATCGACCTCAAGCACTCTCCGGTTGGGGCTATGCTCAATCTCCGATCCGATCATGGGGTGCTGGTGGCCGGTCTGCTGGGAGGAGAACCGGCCACCGCCGCAGATTTGGTGGCCGGGGATGTTATCCGGGCTGTAAATGGACAGCCGCTCGATGACTCTCAACAGCTGCGGCAGATTCTCGCCGGGTTGAAACCCGGCGATGCAGTAGTTCTCGAGGTGGAGCGGCAGTCGGTTTTGCAGTATGTGGCTTTTGAGATGGAGTGAGGTTACGGCACGTCCTGCACGAAATCCTTGTCGGGAGACGCTTCTGAGCCGTACACGGGTGTTTTCGTCACGACGAAAACCAACATGGAAAAAATGCGCAGGGGCTGAAGAGCGTGTGTGAGAACCGGGATTTATGAGTGTGAGTCCCGCAGGGACGGCTGAACTTAGCCCAGGACGCTAGTCCTGGGTTGGATTTGCAAGCACGACCAGTCCCGCAGGGACGGCTGGAAATAGGCCGCGACGAAATCCTGGAAAATCTTCAGCCGTCCCTGCGGGACTTAATCATGTTTCACGATGTACCCAGGACTAACTGGGCTAAGTTCAGCCGTCCCTGCGGGACTCAGCTTGGAAATAGAGTTCTCAAGCACGCTCTCTAGCCCCTGAGGCTACTTCGCCAACCATCGTAGCGCGCCCGAAGCTGTGCCACTGTGAGCGGGGACGCTGCGGGTCAGGGCTTTGCGGGTTGGCGGACAAGGCGTTGCATCAGCACGGCACTTCGTTTTGCTTGTTTCGGCAGGGAATCCAGAAAGGCTGTTTCTCCTTCTGCGTGATAGCCCTCGCCCAGGATCCCCACACCTACCAGGCCTGGCACATAAGGAGCCGCAAAGGAGATATCACCGGCACCGCGGGTCATGGGGCCGCCCAGTTGGACCGGTCCCAGGCCGAGCGCTTCGCTGGCCTGGCTCCAGTCGCGAAACAGCTGCTGGCTTGCGGGAGTGATGGCCATCGCGGGATAGGAGTCCTCAAAGGTGATGGTCGCGCTGGTCCGCGGAAGATGCTGCTCGACGATGTCGCGCATCTTCTTCTGCACTCGCTCGGTTTGCTCATTGCTCAGCGTTCGCAAATCCCCAACAGCGAGGGCGGTTGCGGCGACCACGTTGTCTTTGCCTGTCGCGGTCCCGCCGGTTTGGTCCTGATTTAATTGCGCTGTTCCCCCACCCAGGATTAACCCGACGCTGTAGGTCAATCCGTCTTCCGGTAGGTCTCGCCGGAAGGCATCCAGGATTCGGCTCAACTCGTAGATTGCGCCGTAGCCCAGGCGATCAGCAAAGATCTGCGAGGAGTGGCCGCTGATGCCGGTCGCCGCAATATGCCAGGTGGTGCTGCTCCGGCGCGAGATGCTGACGCTGTCGTTGCCGTCGATGCGTACGCTGGGCTCAAACTCGAGCGCCACATCGCTTTGCTTCGCGGCTTGCACCAGATCACGCCGTGCCAGTTCCACCGGATTGCCGAAGCGTTCCTCATCTCCACTGAGGACGATCCGGATCTCGGTGTTGCGCAGCACGCCGGCGGACTGCATGGCACGGAGCGCGGCCAACATGACGACCAGACCACCTTTCATGTCCGCGACGCCGGGGCCGGTGGCTATTTTTTCGCTGGAGCCGGGCACGATGGTGTAGCGCTGAAACGGGCTTGAGGGCTCAAACACTGTGTCCATATGCCCGACCAGCAGGAGCCGCTTGCCGCAATGCCCCTGGCCTTCAGGACAAGGATGTTCGGCTACCAGATCGCCGGCGCGGTGAGTCAAGGTGTCCATGGGAACCCACTTGACACGGAACCCCAATTCTTCCAAGCGCGGAGTCAGGATGTCTTTGATCGCCACGACTCCTGCAAGATGCATGGTGCCGCTGTTGGTGTCGACGAGCTGCTGCAGCAGAGCGAGGTCGGCAGGGTTGTTGACATCGACATTCTCGGCCATGCGCTGTTCGACCGGGGTCAGTGAAGGCGTCGGCGGGTTAGCCTGAGCGTGCACCAGCGCAGCTGCGAACATAGCAAGGGTTAACAGCACCGTCGAAAGCTGTAAGGGAGATCGCATGTGTGCGGCAGAATACCACGTCGCTTGCCGGCGATTTTCAGTCAGCGAATGCCGATTCCATTCGCACGCTCTTGCCACTCTTTTGCCCGGAAGCAGTAGCGCTGGAAGGGCTGCGCCTGTCTTTTTCCGCCCATGTGATGGACTGCCCATGGGCGTTCTTAGAGCGGTTGATTAAAATCTGGGACAGGTGAGGGTTCGTTTGTGATCAACCGCAGAGAGTTTCTTAGACTTTTCGGCGCAGCCGGTGTGGACTGCGCCTCGCAGCCGGCTCCCCCGGTGCTTTCCCATCGACCGAGAGAAGCGCCGAGGCAGGCAATCATTATCCTGGGCGAGTCGGTTCGCTATGACATGTTGAACTGCAACCGGCAGACAGGTTTAAAAACGCCGAACTTCGATCGCATGGCTGCAGCTGGAATCAGCTTCGAGCGGGCGTACAACTGCCAGCCTGTCTGTGCGCCGGCCCGGTCGACCATCTGGACCGGGCTGTACCCGCGTTCCAATGGCGTCATGGGCAACAGTATGCCGCTCGCCAATACGGCGCACACCATCGGCCAGCGGCTGACGGACCAGGGCATCCACTGTGCGTTTATCGGCAAGTGGCATTTGAGCGGTACGGATTACTTCGACACTGGAATACCCGCGGCAGGCTGGGATCCGCGCTATTGGTACGACATGCGGACTTATTTAGAAGAGCTCTCGCCTTCCGACCGGGCGCGTTCACGCAACCCGGAGACGGGTGACGATCCCACTTGGACTGCGGATAAATGCTACGGGTACCGGTGCACGCAGCGAGCCCTGGACTTCCTGGAGAAACATAAGGATGAGGACTTTCTGCTGGTGATCTCGTACGACGAGCCACATGGTCCTGCACTATGCCCGATCGAATATTCGCGGATGTACGAGGGCTTCACTTTTCCGGCCAATGTGAATGTGAACGACTCCCTGGAAAACAAGCCGGAGGAGCAGCGGGTGTGGGCTGGGCCGCGGCTTAAGCAGACGCAGCCGCCGATCAAGGCTCTGCACTTCTTCGGCGCACACACGTTTATCGACCACGAGGTTGGCCGGGTGCTGGATAGTGTCGACGCACATGCGCCAAAGGCCCTGGTGATTTACACGAGTGACCACGGTGTGTTTCTTGAGTCGCACCGGCTCACGGACAAAGGGCCGGCGATGTATGACGAGATCACGCGGATTCCCTTTCTGGTGCGCTGGCCCGCGCACACGCCGCCGAATACACGCTCGAAGAGCCTGGTTTCGCACATCAACCTGAGCGCGACCATGATGGAGTTTTTCGGATTTGAGGTGCCCAAGACGCTGGAAGGCGGCAGTGCTCTGCCGCTGTTCCAGGATCCGCAGGCTACGGTTCAGAAAGACGTCTTCATCGAGTGGAGCCGGTATGAGGTGGATCATGACGGATTTGGAGCGTTCCAGCCGATCCGCTGCATTTGCGATGGGCGATACAAACTGACCATCAACCTGATGACAACGGATGAGCTGTATGACCTGGAGGCGGATCCGTCGGAGATGAACAACCTGATCCATTCGCCAGAGCATGCGTTGATGCGCGACCAGTTGCATGACCGGCTGCTGGACCGGATGAATACTTCACGAGATGCATTCCGCGGTTACTATTGGGGGCGCCGTGCATGGCGCACCGACTTCCCGGTCACGTGGGAGAATGCGGGCTACACCCGGCAGCGTGAGGATGATGGGTATCTGCCCCGTGAACTGGATTACGACACGGGGCTGACGATGACGGCGGCGACTCGACCGAAAAAGTAGTGATGAGAACACCAGTGAGCGGATGGCGAAGCGATCAGCCGGCGTCTGGCAGAATTGCGTCTGCCTCAATCTCGACCCGCCATTTGGGGTTGAGCATCTGGGCGATGACCATGGTGGCCGCTGGGCGGATGGCGCCGAATACTTCTCCGTGCGCACGTCCGACTTCCTGCCAGTCTTCAACGTTTGCGATGAACATGCGGGTGCGCACGACGTGCTCAAATTTGGCCCCCGCCTGGTGAAGCGCGGTTTCGATGAGGGCCAGGACATGACGCGTTTGCTCGGAAGCCGAAAGGTCCTCCGCACCGACAGGGCCGGTGCCGGAAACATGGACAACGTTTCCGATGCGGACGGCTCGCGAAAAGCCAATGATTGCCTCGAAAGGAGAAGTACCGGAAATATTTTGTCGATTCATCGTTGCTCCGATATGTGTGATCACCCGAAGACACGGGCTTGAGTTCGATCATAGAGAATGTTGGTCGGTCAAGACGACTGAGGTTTCAATCTGCCGGGTGGGGATATGCCAATACTTTCGGAGCAGCCGCTCTTTTTCCTCCGGCGTAACGAGCTGAAAACCGTGACGCTGATAAAAGCGGATGGCCCAGTGGGCATCGGCCCAGGTACCGATCAATAGCGGCCGTGAAGCCCTGGATCTCAAGTGAGCCAGGAGTTCCGCGCCAACGCCTTGTTTTTGGTAGCCGGTCCGGACGTAGGCGTGGCGAATCAGGGTTACGGCGGCGACATCCTGCGAGCCCATCACACCTATCAAAGTCCCGTTATGTTCGCAGCCCCAGAAGTGCACGCCGCTTGCTAGCTCATGGTTGAGTTCGTCGGCTGTCATGTAGGGATCGTGCAAGCAATCCGCCGGGATGACTCCGCGGTAGGCGGACGCTCCGTCGTTGATGATGGCCCAGATGGCGGGGAAATCGTCCTGGTTGCAGGGGCGAAGGGTCAATTGGCTCATTTGATATAGATCACACGGCGCATGATCCGCAATCTAGAACGAAATTGCAGGACGGGATTGATGACAGCAGCCTGATAACGGCGCGGGGTTACCCCGAATTGGCGTACGAACGCACGGGTCATGTGGCTTTGATCGGCAAAACCGGCACGCGCTGCCACATCCGCAAGCGCGAAGCCACTGGCGATAAACCGCTTCGCCAATCGCGTGCGGCGCTGCATGGCATACGCGTGCGGGGTGATACCGACGGCCCTGGTGAAGGCGCGCAAGAACTGAAAGCGGCTCAGACCTGACAGGCTTGCGAGTTCGCCCAGGGATATCGGGACGTCTGGGGCAGTGTCCAACCGCTGCAATGCCCTGGCGACACAAGGGCGTCGATGATCGGGTAGGTAGGTTCCTTGGCAGCGCAAAGTGTAGATGAGTGCGCCGACCACATTTTCTTCCAGCGCGAGGCGGTCTGTTCTAAAGCCGGCGAGGGCATTGAAGAGACGCTCGACGTGGCGGCTCAGGACATAATCACGGGCGACGGGCCGTACAACTTCGAAGGTAGTTTGGGTTTCTCCCTCAAGCTCCTTACTGATCAGTGCTGGGTCGAAATAGATCATTCTCCATTTACGAATGCCGTTATCAATGGGAATGCCGTCGTGAATTTCGCCGGGGTTGACCATGATTACGTCTCCACGGGCGGCTTCGACCTGTCCAATTCCACTCCAGGAGCGTTGTGCCCCGCCATCGATCACGCCTACACCGAACTGATCGTGGGCGTGCCGGGGAAAGTGATGATTGGAAGCGATACTCATGAGCTCTATGCCCATAAGCGGCGATCGGAGCTGCGCCACCTGATGGACTCGTTTGATCATTTCGCCTCTCACGTCTCTTTTACACGTGATTTGATGGGCCCGTCATCCCAGAGGCCGGCCTCGGGTGAGTATTCCAGCGTTGCAACGGAGAGTGCTGTGGGCAGCCAGGACATGTCTGCGGGGAGGCATCCTGAATAAAGAGGGGACGGACGAAACGTCCTGGTTTCGTCCGTCCATTGTGCCGGGATTACTGTTGTGAGCTTTTAGGTGGTGGCTGGAGCGGTAGCCTGCTGGTGCCGGTTGGCCTTGCGGCTTTGCTTGATCTGTTCGTATTGCTGTTTTTGGGTGTCGTTCAGGATCGCCTCGATCCGAGTGTCGCTGTCCTGACGGATACCGTGCATTTTTGCCTTTCGATCGTTGGGAGCGAGCGTGGTATCGGAGCGTAAGCTCTGCACCTGCTGGTCACGGTCGGCCAGGATGGGTTCGATCTTTGATACCTGATCCGGGGTGAGAGCGAGTGCCTTTGCCATTTTCTTAGCCTGATGGCGAGGGTTGGGAACATGAGCCGGCCGCTGCGCCGGCGCCTGCGCGGAGGTTGCCGGTGGTGCACTCTGGTCTTGAGCCAGCAGTGCGTTGCCCGATAGACCAACCGCTAAGAGAGATCCGAGGGCGACTGAGGAGAAGAAGGTACGCATGGAAGAGACTCCTTGGGAATTTCTATTGACATCCATCACGTCTATGCAGACCCGCTCCTTAGAAAGAGGTTGCGTTTGGCCTTTCTCGGCTCTTAGTTGGGCCGGGCATTCTGGCCAGGGTGGTCTGCTAGACTTCTCTCATTTCACCGCGGAGAAACTAGATGGCCTGGCCAGGGAAAATGACAGCAGTTCTGTGGGTGGCGGTTGGCTCTTCGGTTGTTTTGGGGCAAGCTGCGAAGCCACCTGCCGGCTCGCGCACACTCGTCCGGACAGGACATCTGCTGGATGTAAAGACGGGCAAGATACTCGACGGGCAAACGATTGTGGTTAGCGGCGACACCATTTCTTCGGTGGCTGCGACCTCCGCGGTACCCACCCAACCGGGAGACACGGTGGTTGATCTTGGGAATATGACGGTGATGCCCGGGTTGATCGACGTGCATACGCATATCACCGGCGAACCCAACTTTGACCCTTACTTTGAGCTAACCCAGACGGATGCGAAGGAGGCCATCCAAGGGGTCGTGAACGCCCGCACTACTTTAATGGCGGGGTTCACCACGATCCGCAATGTGGGCGCAGGCGGGTACACCGATGTGGATCTGCGGGACGCGATCAACCAGGGACAGGTGCCGGGGCCTCATATGCAGGTGAGCGGGCCGGCGCTGGGCATCACGGGGGGCCACTGCGATGACAATCTTCTGCCCATCAAGTATCACGTAACCGGAGACGGCGTGGCGGACGGCATTGCCGGGGTGCAGCAGAAGGTGAGGCAGAACATCAAGTATGGCGTCGACCTGATCAAGATATGCGCCACCGGGGGTGTGCTGTCGAAGGGAGACGATCCACAGGCGTCGCAGTACACGATAGAAGAGATGCGCGCGATTGTTGCGGATGCGCACCGGCTGGGGCGCAAGGTAGCGGCACATGCGCATGGCTCCCAGGGCATTCTGTGGGCGACGGAAGCGGGAGTTGACTCGATCGAACATGGCAGTTATATCGATGACGCATCGATTGCCGCGATGAAGAAGAACGGAACTTACCTGGTGCCGACGCTCTACCTGCAAGACTGGATGATCGAAAAAGGAAACTTACCGCCGTTCTATCAGCAAAAGATGAAGGATACGATTGTGGTGGCCAAGAAGAACGTGAAACATGCCATCGAGTCAGGGGTGAAGATAGCGTTGGGCACCGATGCGGCGGTTTATCCCCACGGACTGAACGCGCATGAGCTCGATGTGTACGTGAACCAGATGGGCATGACGCCGCTTGTGGCAGTGCAGTCCGCGACCATAAACGCCGCGGATTTGATGGGCTGGAGTGCGAAGACGGGTAGTATCGAGCCGGGCCACTGGGCCGACATCATAGCGGTGGAACGGAACCCGCTGGACGATGTGCGTGTGCTGCAGCATGTCAGCTTCGTTATGAAAAGCGGGATTGTCTACAAGGAGGAAGCCGTCAAACAGTGATCACAGACGTATCGATGGTCCGAGCACTCTATTTGCTGGTGTAGAGGCTTGAAATTGCATTGATGACGGATTCCACCATCGGTGTCATGACCACGTAGCCAGCAGCGCCGGGATGCACGCCGTCCATGGTCATGTCTGGCACGTAATGTTCTCCATCCGGGGCTAACAGGGCGGAGTGATAGTCAACCACGGGGATTCCTTTTGATAAGGCGTATTGTTCGATCCAGGCGTTCCAGGTGTTGATGCGATCGTAGCGGCTTAGCGTCGAGTCGGCGCTCTCAGCCGGGGTGCACTGGGAGGCATCGCAACCCCAAGGCGGAATGGTTGCCAGAATTACATGAATACCGTTGCCTTGGGCCATGTGGACCATCGCTTCGACATTGGCCGGTGAGTTGATAGCGTTGGATCCGGATGGTTGTAAAGTCCAACCAGGATAGACGTCATTTGTGCCAATAAGGATGTGAACGATCTCCGGATGCAAGTCAATCACGTCGGTTTGAAACCGTGCCAACACCTGATTGCTGTTCTGGCCGCTGATTCCTTTGTCTACCCAGTTAGGATGCTCCGCGAACTCAGGGCCTTGCTGCCCACTGCCCCAAATGGCCGAGATACTGTCACCGATAAAAACTACTGACGGCGGGTCGGGGGTTGTCTTTTGGAAGTGGTCGGTTGTAGTCATGGCCGCGCTGCATCCACAGACGTTCATAGATGCCAGATACAAAAGAGCCAAGGCCTGGATCAGATCTCGTTTTTTGCGTGTTGTTCGACGCTGGGGACCCGTTTCGTTGGTGTGCGGACGCATTGGTACTTCTCCGATGCTTTTTTCTCAGACAGCAGACAACAACCCAATCATGCGCTGCGACCGATGAATTTCTCCTGTAGGCTGTGTTAACTGCACTTCATCGGTTGGTATGCCGGTTGGGACGTTTGTTGTGAGGCAGAGTGGGGTCCAGGAAGTGACATAACATGGCAAAGGACGTGCCTGTGCTATTTGGACTGGGTTCAGCCAACTGATGGACGCCGAACGCTTCGCCGTTATTGAGGATCGCGAAAAGGGACTGCGCCGTGGGCTCACCTCTGCGCAACTCAGCATGATCGCCATTGGCGGGGCCATCGGCACTGGTTTGTTTCTGGGCAGCAGTTTTGCCATTGGCTTTGCGGGGCCTTCGGTGATCGTCAGTTACGT
This sequence comes from uncultured Acidobacteriaceae bacterium, assembly GCA_963830325.1. Taxonomy (GTDB): domain Bacteria; phylum Acidobacteriota; class Terriglobia; order Terriglobales; family Acidobacteriaceae; genus PALSA-350. The sequence goes on along the minus strand of CAWHMV010000010.1, from coordinate 409,074 downwards.
GATCGGTGCACTGATTGCTCTCCTGTTAATGGGGTGCCTGGCGGAAATGACGGTGGCCCATCCCACTTCGGGGTCATTCGGGGCGTGGGCGGAGTTCTATATCTCACCGCTTGCCGGGTACCTGGTTCGCTATGCCTACTGGTCATGCAACGTGTTCGCGGTGGGCACGGAAGTAACCGCAATTGCCGTGTACATGCGCTATTGGCTCCCGGGAGTGCCGGGCTGGTTTTGGATCGTTGGATTTTCCTCCATCCTGGTGTCGGTGAACGCGTTCAATGTGAAAGTGTTTGGGGCTGTGGAGTATGCCTTCTCCAGCCTGAAGGTCACGGCGATCGTTGTGTTCATCGTGCTTGGCGGGTGGCTGATGATGGGCACCGGCATCTCCAACTACACCGCTCACGGCGGCTTCTTTCCTAAGGGCGTGTGGGGGATGTGGGTAGCGGTGATTGTCGCGATCTTCAGCTACCTGAGCATTGAGATGATCGCGGTGGCGGCGGGCGAAGCAGACGATCCGCAGCGGGCCATTACCAAGGCGTTTCGCTCGACCGTCGCGCGGCTGGTGATCTTCTATCTGCTGACGATGGCGATCATTCTGGCTATCGTTCCCTGGACGGAGTCGGGAAAGGGGCAAAGCCCATTTGTAACCGTGATGGCGCGCTCCCATGTGCCGCTGGCCGCAGGGGTGGTGAACTTTGTGATTCTGGTGGCGGCGCTTTCGGCCATGAACAGCCAGTTGTACATCACAACAAGGATGATGTTCAGCCTGGCGCGGGCAGGGTACGCACCGCGGCGATTCGGCGAACTGAGCGCACGGGGAACCCCGGTTTCGGCACTGCTGTTGTCATCGATTGGGATCGCGCTGGCCACGGTGCTGAATGTGTTGTTTCCGGATGCATCCTTCACCCTGATGTTTTCGATCGCGATCTTCGGTGCACTGTTCACCTGGATGATGATCTTCGTGACCCATCTGTATTTCCGCCGGGCGCACGCGGGCAAGGCCCTGGCTTTTCGCATGTGGGGTTATCCGTATTCGAGCCTGTTGGGCGCCGGGTTGATGGCGGCGATTCTGCTGACTACGGCGTTCACCAGCGTGTTCCGCATGACGCTGGTTTATGGATTGCCGGCGCTGGGCCTGTTCGCCGTGGCATGGCGACTGCGGAGGGAGTCACTTCATGAATGATCCATTGCTGGCGTGGCGTAAGGAATTTCCTATCCTTGGGCACACCACCTACATGATCAGCCACTCGCTGGGCGCGATGCCTCAGCGGGTGGCTGAGCGTCTGCAGGAATTCGCCGATACCTGGGCTACGCGCGGCATTCGCGCCTGGGAAGAGGGCTGGTGGGAGATGCCGGTGGCCGTCGGCGACCTGATCGGCTCCATTATCGGCGCCGGAAAGGGCGAGGTGGTGATGCACCAGAACGTCTCCATCTGCCAGTGGATTGTGGCGTCGTGCTTCGATTGGCGCGAGCCACGCAACAAGCTGGTCACCGACGGCCTGAACTTCCCTTCCAACGATTACATTTATTACGGTCTGGAGCGGCAGGGTGCGCGGGTTACCCGGGTGGCTTCTGCAGACGGCATGACGCTGCCACTGGAAGCGATGTTGGCGGCCATAGATGAAGAGACGCGCCTGGTCTCGGTGTCGCAGGTGGCGTTCCGCAGTTCGTACGTGCAGGACCTGGCGGCGATCACCCGGAAGGCACATGCGGTGGGAGCGATGGTGGTGGCCGATCTTTACCAATCGGCCGGATGCCTGCCGGTGAATGTGCGGGAGCTAGGGGTGGATTTCGCGACCGGGGGGTCGGTGAAGTGGCTGTGCGGAGGGCCCGGCGCCGGTTATCTGTATGTGCGGCGCGATTTGTGGGGCCAACTGGAACCCTCGGCAACGGGGTGGCAAGCGCACCGGGAGCCTTTTGTATTTGAGGCGGGACCCACCCGGTTGGCGGACAACGCAATGCGCTTTTTGAATGGCACGCCCAATGTACCGGGGCTCTATTCGGCGCGATCGGGATACGAGATCATCCAGGAGATTGGGGTGGAGAATATTCGCGCGAAGTCGCTGCGCCAGACCCAGTTGCTGATGGATCTGGCGGATGAGGCGGGCATCCCGGTGCGTACTTGCCGCGAGGCCGAACGGCGTGCCGGGGTAGTGATCCTGGATGTGCCGAACGGCAAAGAGGCGACCCAGGAGTTGGCGCGACGGGAGATCCTGGTCGACTACCGGCCGCAGGCGGGCATTCGTGTCGCGCCCCATTTCTATACGACGGACGAGGAAGTGGAACACACGGTGAAGGAGCTTTGTCAGATTGCTTCTGCTGTTCGCCGATGAGGCGCGGGCGCAGCGGCGGAGCGGGTAAGCTGGTCGCATGACAAACCCAATTCTCGGCGCTGGTCTGCACGGCGTCGGTGCGTTCAGCTCTGCGCTTTGCTATACCCCGCAGAAGAAGACCAGGTCCTGGTCTTGGCAGACGTATTGGATGGCTCAGGCGGCGGTATGTTGGTTGATCCTGCCAGTCGTGGTTGCTGTTTTGACGACACCCCATCTTCGCCTGGTGCTTCGGGACTCGCCGAGCGACGCGATCGTGCACTCGTTTTTGCTCGGCGTGTGCTACGGGATAGGGGGAACTGCGTTTGGGGTGGCGATCCGCTACCTTGGTTTCTCGATGACCTATGCCATCTCCGTTGGAATTTCCTGCGTGCTGGGAACGCTTCTGCCTCCATTGATGGCAAGGCAGCTTGGCGGATTGTTGCAACGGACGGGAAGCGTGTGGGTTTTCTCAGGGATCGCGATCGCTACGGCCGGGATTCTTGCTTCTGGCATTGCCGGAAAGTTGCGCGATACGGACCAGGCGGGATCGATCACCATCGTGGTTGCGGAACGGCAGGATTTGCGGAAGGGTTTATTTTTTGCTTTTGTTGCCGGTGTGCTTTCCGCGGTGTTTGGTTTAGCGCTGGCCGCGGGGCAGCCGATCGCCGATGTCGCGGCTAGATATGGTGCGGGGAAATACCAGGGTAATGTGATCCTCATCTTTGCGTGCGGAGGGGCATTTGTCAGCACGGCGATGCTTTGTCTTTACCTGCACTGGAAAGACGGGACGCTTCGTGAGTATGTTTCGTTTGTTGACGGTCCTGCGCGTAATCTGCTTGCGGCGAATTTTGGACTGGCTGCGACTACGGGGTTGTTGTGGTATGGACAATTCTTCTTCTATGGTATGGCGCATACGTATATGGGACTGTACCGGTTCACCAGTTGGGCGCTGCATATGTCGATGCTGGTGCTGTTTAGTGCTGCTGTTGGGGTGTTTCTGCGGGAGTGGCGGGGATGTCGGCGGAGTACGCTCTTGGCTTTGTGCAGTGCATTTGCAGCGCTGGTGATAGCGGTTGTTTTCATTACTTATGGCAGTTATCTGGGTGGAGGGTAAGATCACTCATTTTTGACAGGCGGTTAATGCGGAGCGATAGAATCTGCGGGTTCCAAAAGCCATTTCCTGTGGTGCGGCTATGACAGGGAATCGTGTGCTCCCTTGCCCTTCTACAGGAAGTGTTATACCTTTCCTGCAGAAGTGAAAGGGGAAGCAGATGACTGGCGCTCGGATTGATCTTCCACAAGGCACCCTGGATTTGCTTATTTTGCGGACACTCGCCCTTAGTCCTCAACACGGTTGGGCCATCTCAGAACGGGTACAGCAGATGTCGAGTGATGTGCTGCAGATTCAGCAAGGGTCGCTGTATCCGGCTCTTCATCGGATGGAGCGGCGCGGGTTGATCAAGGCCCATTGGGGAACGTCAGAGAATAACCGCCGGGCGAAATACTACGAACTCTCCAAGAGCGGGCGCCAACAACTCGAAGTACAGAAGGATGCCTGGCAGAAATTGACGGCCGCCGTAGCCCAGGTGTTGGGAACAGCTTAGGAGATTTGGAATACGTAGCGATTTGTTTTTCGGCCTTCGTCCGATCCTCTTGCATTGCCATAGGTGTGCCGGTATATTGCTCGTATTGGGTGGCAATACGAGCAAGGGGAAATTGTAGTGGGCGATAAGACGGATGTGTGGCAGGGGACACTGGCGCTCATGGTATTGCGTACGCTGGAAACGCTTGGTCCTCTGCATGGTTATGGACTCGCACGCCGGATCGAACAGACGAGCGGCGATGTTTTGCAGTTGAATTACGGCACCCTCTATCCCGCTTTGCTCAGACTCGAGCAGGAGGGGTTTATCCGATCGCGGTGGGGCGTCTCGGAAAATAATCGCAAAGCGAAATACTACGAGCTCACCAAGGCCGGCCAACGGCAAGTGAAGAAAGCCGCCGCCGAATGGGAACAGACGACTGCGATCCTGGCTCGCTTCCTTACTCCGGCCGGCGAAGCGTAAGGAGTCCCCATGCGCAAATTGCGAGCCTTCTGTTTTCGCCTGCTGGGTTTTCTCCGCGGCCGCCGTGCCGACGACGACTTTGCTGCCGAGCTCGAATCCCACATTACGCTCCATACAGACGCGGGTATCCACGCCGGCCTTACGGCGGAGGAGGCCCGCCGGCAGGCTCTCATCCACCTTGGCGGGGTGGAGCAGACACAGCAGGCTCATCGCGAACGCCGCAGTTTGCCATGGCTTGATTCCCTTCTGCAGGATACTCAGTATGGCCTGCGCACGCTGCGCCGCAGCCCTGGTTTCACCGTCACCGCCGTATGCACGCTGGCGGTCGGTATCGGTGCATGCACTGCCATCTTCAGCCTGGTAAATGCGGTTCTATTGCGATCGTTGCCTTATGGAGACCCTAATCGACTGGTGTATTTGTTCACCCCGAATTCCCACATCTCCGTTCCTGCCGAGGTGATGACCCCGAGCTTTGCGGACTTCTACGACATAGAGCGGCAGAGCCATGCGTACGCCAAGATGTCCGTCTTTGAGCAAGCTGCTTTCAATCTCATGTGGGGCGGCTCTGTGGAACAGATTGGGGCGGCTCGGGTGGACGGGAACTTTTTTACGACTCTTCAGTCTGCTCCAGAGATCGGACGCACCATAGGGGCCGAAGACAACCGGCCCGGCCATGACAGAGTAGCCGTGATCAGCCACTCGCTTTGGCACTCGATGTTCGCGGACAACGCCGATATTCTGGAGCGTTCCCTGCTACTGAAAGACGTCCGTTACCGGATCGTGGGAGTCATGCCGCCGGCGTTCGAATATCCGTTCAACTCAGACCTGCCCTACGGCAACCTGGTCAAAGCGACACACATCTGGATTCCCCTCGCACTCACGTCCAAGCAAAAGGCGGAACGCGAACCGGGGAACGATGTGGCGATTGCCCGCTTACGCCCTGGAGTTTCGATAAACCAGGCGCAGTCGGAAATGAGCACGATCATGGTTCGCCTGGACCAGCTGCATAGTGGCGACATGGGGAGAGGATGGGGTGCGTTTGTCAAAAGTTTCATGGACAACGCCGTGGGACCGGTGCGTCCCCTCATGTGGCTGCTGCTAGGGGCGGTGTTGCTGGTGCTGTTGATTGCCTGCGGAAATGCAGCGAGCCTGCTGCTAGCCAGGGCTGCCAACCGGACGCGGGAGCTGGTGATGCGGGTGGCGTTGGGCGCAAGCCGCGGGCGCGTCGTCCGTCAGCTGCTCACGGAATCGCTGCTCATCGGTGTCGCCGCAGGAGTACTCGGCATTGGGCTCGCGTACGTCTTCCTGCACATTCTGCTAGATCTCGATCCCGGGGACATTCCGCGCCTCAATGAGGCCTCGTTGGATACTCGGGTGCTGCTCTTCACCGTGAGCGTGTCTCTGCTGACCAGCGTATTAGCCGGCATTCTTCCTGCACTGACCGTAGCCCGGGTAAGTCTTAACAGCTTTCTGACATCGGGCGGAGGGGGCGCCGTGGCGGGTACGCACAGCCGCTCGCAGAGCGCACTCATCGTGGCCGAAGCAGCACTGGTGGTGGTACTGCTTGCCGGCGCCGGCCTGTTCATTCGGAGTTATCTGAACGTGGAATCGGTCGCCACGGGATTCTCACCCTCCACAGTCACGATGAATGTGGGCCTCGATGAGCGGTACGGCACACCGCAACAGCAAGGTGCTTTTTTCAGAAATCTTATTGGCAAGCTCGGTGCTCTTCCGGGTATAGACGCGGTAGGAGCGGTCAATTACCTGCCTCTCAGTCATGGCGAGAGCCTGGGATTCTTTTGGGTAGATGGCTTTGCGAACCGGAAAGATCAAATTGCCGAGGGGCGCTCGGTCACGCCGGAGTATTTTCGAGCGATGAACATTTCGCTGCTCGCGGGACGCTTCTTTACCGAAGATGACGTTTCGAACCCGGGATGGCCGACCATCGTCAACGAACAATTTGCCAAGACTTACTTTGCAGGTCGCAATCCTATCGGGGGACGGATCAGCACCGACGAAAAGGACCATTATCACTGGAGAACCGTGATCGGCGTAGTGGCGGACGTGCGCCATCTCACCCTGGAGGAGGCTCCGCAGCCACAGATGTATTCCGCCGGTTACGAGTTTGACGGCGCATACATCGCCGTGCGCTCCATGCGACCGCCTTCGGGGGTGGCTTCGGAGATGCAACGAACACTCAAAAGCATTGATCCGAACCTGGCTCGCGGTGAGGTTCACACCATGGGCGATCTGATGTCCGAAGCAACTGCCCGCCGACGCTTTCAAACAACGTTGCTCGGCGTGTTTGCGGCGGTTGCTCTTTTGCTGGCGCTGGTTGGCCTGTACGCTCTCATGGCCTACTCGGTGAGCTGCCGCACACGCGAATTAGGAATTCGCATGGCCCTGGGTGCGCAGCGAACGGACGTGACGCTGTTGGTACTAAGAAAGGCCGGCCTTTTATTGGGCTCAGGCTTGGCCTTGGGCCTGACTTGCACATGGATGGCGACGCGAACCATCAAAGCGTTCCTCTTCGGCGTTGATGCTCATGATCCGGCCACGATTTTGTTGGTCTGCGGGTTGCTTGCGGTTTCCGGTTTCATGGCTGCGCTGATCCCTGCGCGGCGCGCCGCTTCTATCGATCCTGTGCAGGCGTTGCGGACAGAATAAGAGGGTCAAAGCCCGGTTCCAGTCCTCCCTGCGGGACTGTTCGTCTATCGAATCTCTACCCAGGACTGCGTCCTGGGCTAAGTTCAGCACAGAGCTGTCCGAATTAGCGGATTAACTGCCTGTTTGACGATGCAACTTGTTGATCGCCTTGAAGAGAGCTTGGCCGAGCAAAATCAGGTTGCTTTCGTTGATCAGCCGCCGTCTAAAACGGCAGCGTGTTCTCGGATTGCCGTGATGAACGAAGGGAACGGGCTTTGGAGCGTGTGTGAGAACTCCATTTCCAAGCTGAGTCCCGTAGGGACGGCTGAACTTAGCCCAGGACGCTAGTCCTGGGTTGGATTTGGAAGGACGACCAGTCCCGCAGGGACGGCTGGAAATAGGCCGCGACGAAATCCTGGACAATCTTCAGCCGTCCCTGCGGGACTCACTTGCAATCGTTAGGTTCTCACGCAGACACTGAAGCCCGTACGTACCTTCCGTTATCCTCGACATTGAGTTTTTCCGCAGCCCGTAAAGGCGCGCCCTTCATTCTGAGATTTCTTTCGCGACCAGTTCCCACCTGGTATGGGACGTTCGACCTAGAAGGGCCCTCAGCCCATCGATTAGCATTGACCTTGTTTTTCTCAACTACATTGATTCGACCTGAGGGTAATACCGACAAGATGGAAATCCGCGTCATGACTCTGTGCGCCGCCTTGATTTTTGCGGCTCTGACTGCCGCTCCTTGTGCGGACGCACAGGCTGCTGCCGTGGCCTCACCGGAATATGCCCTGCTGCTGAAGGGTGGCCATGTGATCGATGCCAAGAACAATATCGATGCGCTGATGGATGTAGCGATCCGAGATGGCAAGATCGCGAAGGTGGCTCGGACCATCCCCGCACGCAGGGCAGTCAAGACAGTGAATGTTACCGGCATGTACGTGGTCCCGGGATTGGTGGACATTCACACACATGTGTATGCGGGGACGGGCGAGAAGAACTCCTATGCGGGCGATCTAAGCGTGTATCCGGATGGATTTACGTTTCGCGGCGGGGTGACGACGGTCGTGGATGCAGGGTCGTCGGGCTGGCGGAGCTTTCCGGATTTCAAGAGCCCGGTGATTGATATCTCGAAGACGCGGGTGCTTCCGATGCTGAATATCGTTGGCGCGGGCATGCGGCCCAATGGGATCGAACAAAATACTGCCGACATGGACGGGCAGAAGACGGGGGAGATGGCGCTGAAGTACCCAGGGGTGATTGTCGGTATTAAGAGCGCGCACTTTGCCGGCCGGGAGTGGAAACCGTATGAGCAGGCCGAGATTGCGGGGAAGATGGCGAATATCCCGGTGATGATCGACTTCGGCCCACGTACGCTGGAGCGAACGAGGGGCACCCGTCCGATTTCCTTCGGTGCATTTGATCCGACCGACTTTCTCAGTCCGATTTCCGAATTTTGGATTGCTACCGAAAAAGGAAGAGCCGGAACGGTTGGTTTCCGGCTCTTGATTTGAGTCCGATGATGGGTCTACTTGGTGGCGACCATTACTTCGTTGCCAGAGTGCGAAGGCTGGCTTGCGACTTCAAGCCTGGCGTCGGGTTTGGGGGCTTTGAGCATCATGCCGTCACTGCCCTGCTCTCCCCAAATCTCAGTCAGGAAGTATTGTTGGTTCACTTGCCGGAACACGAGCTTTTGGCTCTTTTTGCCAGGGTACTCCTTCTGGCCATGGGAGAGGATGGTGGCAGTAGTGTTGCAGTTCTGGATCGTGATCGAGGAATCCAGTGGTTTAACCGCGATTCTATAAGTGCCGGCCGGCATTTGTGTGGTTCCTACGTGGAAGGCGAAGGGTACAGTTGCCACTACTCCAGGCTGTGCGTAAGCGCTGGTGGCGGTGAGGAGGGCCGAAAGAGCCCCGAGCGAAAGGGTTGCGAAAAGATTGCGTTTCATAACATCCTCCTTGGGGGCTCCTTTTACAGTGGAACCCGAACTGAATTTGCTGCGTGTGTCAGTCGACGCGTTGGTTACTTGAGAGCAATCTCGATGTTTTCTGGAGTGGGGTTGCTGGCAACCTCGACCTGCCGCTCGGCTTTGGCCGCCGGCATGGCCATGCCTGCGTTGCCCTCGCCTGCCCAAATCTCAGCCAGAAAGTATTGGTTGCCACGATGGTGGAAAATCAACTTCTGGCTCACGTGGCTGGAAGTCTCCCGTTGGAACAGAGAGAGCACGGTGTCGCCGGTGTTGAGATTGCTGACCATGATGAAGTTGGTGTCGAAATCGGCGCGCTTGATCTTGTAGGTGCCGGCAGGCAGATGCGTGGTTCCTACGTTAAAAGCGAAGGGCACATCAGCCCGCGCGGCGGTTTGAGCATAGGCGCCGGTGTTGGTGATCAGCAGCGACAGCGCCACGAGCGATACGGTACCGATAAGGTTGCGTTTCATAACATCCTCCCTGGGGGTTCCTCGCAGTGGAACCCAAACTGAATTTGCCTCTCAAACCTTCAGCCGCTTCACTGGAAGTTCGTTGACGCATTCACCTATTGCATGCACGCGGCCAAACGCAAACGCGGTTCGCCTCGAGGCAGTTTTCCTTTATTTGCAATGACATAGCGGTCTTTGCCCTGCTCGACAAGGAGCGAAATGGTAGCCGAACGGATACCCTGAGGAGCCGGTTGGTTCCCGGCTGCGGGGCGGTCCGATTCGATGATGCTTCTGACGCACTTTCGGCTAAACTGAACCACCGGAGGCAGACTTGAGCAACGCGCGGCTGGTGGCGACTTCCGGTTATCTGAAGGGAACAGTCTGGACGCTCACGGATGGCCCGCTGTTGATGGGGCGGGATGCCTCCAACCAGGTGGAGGTGAGCGACCCTGCAGTCTCGCGAAAGCATTGCTGCATCAGCATGCTTTCGAGTGGCGCTTTTGAAATCGCCGACCTCGACAGCCACAATGGGACCTCGGTCAACGGAACCAAGGTGAGCCGTAGAACCATCGAGCACGGCGACCGGATTCGCATCGGGAGCAGCGAATATGTCTTCCTGACCGGCCCGGATGACGCGGCGATGACGTCAGGGAATACCCTGACTGACACCGGGCTACTCACCGTCCACCTCGACGTCTCGGGCTTGCCCTCCGATGCCTCCGGAGTAGGCCGCATGGCGCGCGATCTAAGCGCGTTTTTCAAGATTGCGAATGTCATCAATTCCACTCGTGATGTGCAGGCTTTGCAGCGTGAGTTGCTGGTGCTGATTTCCGAAGTGATCCCGGCGGCGGAGGCCGCCATTGTGCTGCAGCCGACCAGGAATGATTTGCCCAGGCCGCTGTGTACCTGGAACAGGAAGGGACTCGCGCAAACAGAGATGATCATCCGGGAAGAGCCAGTGCAGCAGGCGATCTGGGAACGCTGCGCTGTGTTTTCCTCAGCCTCGGGTGACGCCTTTACTGAGCATGTGTTGTGTGTGCCCCTGGTGGCAGTGGAGAGAATCCTGGGAGTGATTTATCTGAGCTCACCCGCTGCTTCCGCGGCCTTCACCGAGGAACACGCCTACTTCCTGAGTTCGATTTCGCGCATCGCCGCGGTGACGTTGGAGAACCTCTCGCAATTGGACTCTTTGCGGGCGGAAAACCAGCGGCTGCGTGTCGAGGTGAAAGGTAACCATAGCCTCATTGGGGAGAGCCGGCCGATGCTTCGCGTGAATGAGTTCATCACGCGGGTGGCTAAAGGCAACTCCACGGTGCTGATTCGCGGCGAGAGCGGAACGGGCAAAGAGCTGGTGGCACGCGCCATTCACGCCGGCGGCTTGCGACCCGATAAGCCGTTCGTCGCCATCAACTGCGCTGCCATACCGGAAGCCTTGCTGGAAAGCGAATTGTTCGGCCATGAGAAAGGCGCATTCACTGGCGCGGCAGGGGTGCGGAAGGGGAAGTTCGAAGTCGCCGAGGACGGCACGCTGTTCCTGGATGAGATCGGGGAGATGGCTCCTCTGCTGCAGGGCAAGCTGTTGCGGGTGTTGCAGCAGCGCGAATTCGAGCGGTTGGGAGGAAACCGCTTGCTGCCGTTCAACGCCCGCGTGGTAGCCGCGACGAACAAGAACCTGGAGCAGGCGATCAAGGCGGGCGAATTCCGGCAGGATTTGTATTACCGGCTGAATGTGGTTTCTGTCGCTTCCCCTCCGCTGCGCGAGCATCGCGAGGACATCCCTTTGCTGGCCATGCATTTCGCTGACAAATATGCGGCTAAGTGCAAGCGGGGCTTCAAAGGCATCGCTCCGGAAGCGCGCTCGCTGCTGATGCAATACAGTTGGCCGGGCAACGTTCGCGAACTGGAGAACGCGATCGAACACGCGATCGTGATGGGACTGACCGACGAGATTCTGCCCGAAGACCTACCCAATGCGCTGCTGGAGGAGCAATCGTCGGGATTGGCTGCGGCGCGGTACCACGACACGCTCAACCAGACGAAAAAACAGCTGGTGCTGAGCGCGCTCGACGAGGCTGGCGGCAGCCCGGTCGATGCTGCGCGTTTGCTGGGAATTCATCCCAAGTATCTACACCGTTTAATCCGGAATCTGAACTTGAAGACCGACGGGAAGCGGCTGGGATAAAGAACAGAACCGTGCCAGCAAGAGCGCCGAAGATTGGTTGGTTGTTGGACTGAAGGGACCGCTACCTAAGGTATTCGGCCCTGTTGACCCTCTTGCTGTTCCGGCTATCTTCCCGTGCTCGCAAGGGATTTCGTCTTCGGAACAGCGTCTGCTTCAGGGAGTTCTCTCCGTTCGACAAACTGTCGTGCCTTCACCCTGGAGATGTTTTCGAAGTGCCGTCGAAGGTACTCATGCAGTGTTTCGGGTTTGATTGAGAGCATTTTGATAACCTTAGTCTCTTTAAGAGACGGGAAGAGCCCGGGCTGGCCCCGCTAAAATTTAGCGGCGATTCTTGAAATCAAGTCCCTCCCCCGAAGGAGTCGATTGCAGATACTGGTGAATCGCCGCTTGTTGATAAGGTTACTGGTTTTGGCGCAAGTCGCCATAGTTCTTGGGTTACATGGAGCAAGATCGTAGTTGTACGCTGAAGGGCGGATGGTCGGTCACGTCAACGACCTTTGTGGGACAGTCGCCATGACCTCGGCTTGCGAGCGCCATCGAAGCGTCTCCCAAAGGTTTCGTGAGGAGTGAAGATCGACGGACTAATTTTGACCGGCTGCAAATGATTGTGGCTCTGCTAGAGTGCATTGCTATGGAACTTCTCCGTGGTTTCGCGATCGCGCTCTCTTGCCGCCGCATGATGCTAATGGTTTTGCTGTGCGCCGCAACGCAGATGGTGCGTGGGCAGGCGGGTGGTGCAGCACCTACGCCCGCGGTGCCAGAATGGGCGCAACCGGGTTCTCCTACCCACGTCCAGGTACCGCCGCCCGCAGATTTTCACCGGCCGAGCAGGAATTTCGAAACCCCGATCGGGGTCTTTCAGGGGCAGTCTGACATCGGCGCCGCTGTGGTGCCCGGTAGTGCGAGTTATGACCCCGGCACGCAGCAGTACACGATCCAATCGGCCGGTTACAACATCTGGTACTCGCGTGATGAGTTCCGTTTTCTGTGGAAGAAGATGTCAGGGGATGTTTCGCTGGCGGCCGATGTCAGCTTTCCTGACCCGAAAGGCTATGGCGACCGCAAGGTGGTGCTGGTGATTCGCCAGAATCTCGAAGATGATTCGAAGGAAGCGATGCTCGGGGAGCACGGCGTGGGCATGATCCACCTGGCTTGGCGGGCGGACAAAGGCGCGATGATGAAGGATGCGCAGTTTCGCTTTGGCGGCACGCTGGCGGGGGTCAAAGCGAAACGCGTCGGCATCGAAAAGCACGGCGACGCCATTGCCATCTTCGTCAGCCTGCAGGGCGAACCCATGCACCAGTTGGGCCCACCCATCGCGCTGCACTTCGAGGAGCCGTTCTATGTAGGCATTGGTTTCTGTTCCCACCTGCCGGCCACACCGGATAGTGCTGTGGTTTCGAATGTTGTCCTGGAGAACTCGGCCGGCAACGTGCACTGAGTTCTCTAGATCGCCGGAACCAGAATCTCGGTAATCAACTGGTCTTCGGGCGTCTCTCCTTGGTAGAGGCAAGCCACGTCTTGTGGGCAAAGTACCAACCGGGCACCTGCCAGTCAACGCTTGCATATTACTTGACATTGTCAACCAATATAGATGACAATGTCTGCCATGGCGACCACAAGCAAAATGCTGCCTGGGGTGAGCGGCGAGATCGCTAAGTTCCGCCACTTCAATCGCATGTATACGCGTTATATCGGAACTTTGAACGAAGGGCTGCTCAACAGCGATTACAGTTTGGCGGAAGCGCGCGTGCTCTACGAACTGGCGAACCGCAACGCGCCCAAGGCAAGCGAGATAGCCGAAGTGCTGGGGATGGATCCCGGCTACCTGAGCCGCTTGTTGGGAAAGTTTGAACGTGACGGGTTGTTGCAGAAGAAAATGTCAGAACAAGACGGCCGATTCGCCGAACTGGTGCTTACGAAGCGCGGTAAATCTGTGTTTAAAAAGTTGAATGAGCTTGCCAATGAAGAAGCCCACGACGCGCTCCAGGGTCTGCCGCCCGCGGCCCGTGCTGAAGTGATCCACTGCATGCAGTCGATCGAAGACCTTCTCATGGAGACAGACCGGAGCCGGACCCCTTACGTTCTGCGCCCTCATCGCGTCGGAGATATGGGCTGGATTGTTTATCGAGAAGGCCTGGGCTATGCGGAGCAGTATGGATGGGACGCGACGTTCGAGGCCCTGGTGGCCAACATCGTTTCCGATTTCATCACGCACTTCGAGCCGGCCCGGGAACGGTGTTGGATCGCCGAAGTGGATGGCCGGCACGTGGGTCACGTGTTTCTGGTGAAGCATCCGAGTCAGGCGCACACGGCGAAGCTTCGCCTGTTGTTTGTCGAGCCGAGCGCCCGAGGTACGGGCCTGGGCCACGCCTTGGTAAACGAGTGCGTCCGGTTCTCCCGGACTGCCGGCTATCGGAAGATCGTTTTATGGACGCAGAGCATGTTGACTGCGGCGCACCGCATTTATCAGGGTGCGGGCTTCGTTTTGGTGAACGAGGAGCCTCACCATAGCTTCGGACATGACCTTGTTGGCCAGGAATGGGAATTGGAGTTGGATCTCCAACTCACCACAAAAACGTCATCCTGAGCGGAGCGCCTCATAGTTTTATCGCTTGACACTGCGCTTAGTGGCGCGGAGTCGAAGGACCCCGAGGGTGCTTACCTTACCCATGCCGTTCGGAGCTTTTCAACCACCGAAGTCCGTACGTGGCGGGCCCGCCACGGTCTTTCCCCGGGGCCGACAACAAGGACTGCTAGCATCTTGCTATGTCCGGCGGCTACATCTACATTCTCGGCAGCCATACAGGCACGCTCTACATTGGCGTCACCAGCAACCTGTATCTGTACAGACCTGGGGATGGAAGATGATTACAGTGCATGAAAAGATGTACCCGTGACCCTCAAGTGGGTACCGCAGCAAGATCCTGTTCTCGGGCTTCGGTGGTCGAAAAGCCCCGAACAGCATGGGTAAGATAAGCACCCTCGGGGTCCTTCGACTCCGCGCCATCAAGCGCCGTGTCAAGCGATAAATCTGTGAGGCGCTCCGCTCAGGATGACGGCTTTGTGGGAGTTTTGAGGAAAAACATCCCAAACAGATTAGCGCTTATGGGACTGCGTCCCGGGCCAAGTTCAGCCGTCCCTGCTCGACTCATCTTGCAATCGTTCGATTCGCTCCGGTCCCACGGCACGCCGGGGCAGGCGAGATAACAAATTTGTTGCACAGAGACACAACTTAGAACTGCAGACGCACACCTAACTGCAACTGGCGGACGTTGAGCGCGAAATTGCTGTTATTAATGCCGGTCACTTGCCGGAACGGAGTGGAATACGGAGTGAGCGTGTTGCCTGCTCCGTTTGTTTTTGAGCCGGTTTGGAGTATGTCATTGACGAAATAGGCTGAGGAATTGACTGCCGAGACGTTGGGGTGATTGGCCAAGTTGAAGGCTTCGCCCAGGAACTCAAGCCCGTAACGCTCACGGAACAAAACCCTCTTCGAAAGACGCAGATCGGCGACGTAGGTTGCCGGTTGCTGGACGGCGTTGCGGTCTGTGATGGGCACCCGGTTCGCACCTCCAGAGCCGTTAAAGGAACCAGTATTGATAATTTTCTGGACAGGCGCTCCAGGAGTGACGGTGAGCGTGCTCGACGAGCCGCTGATGCCTACCGAAAACGGCAGACCCGTCTGCGTGGAGAACGCGGGCGCCATCTCAAAGTCGTTGGCGAGATAACCCCAGGCTCCGTGCAAATGCCAGGGTGAGCTGATCACGGCAGCCAGCACCAGGCGGTTGGGCACATTCTGGTTGGAATTGCCTTTTTCCAGACGGATGTTGGTTGGGTCGAGCAAGGAGGTCGCCGAGGCTCCAGTGGTGTTGTTCTCGCCGTAATCGAGGGCGTGCGACCAGGTGTAGTTTGCATTGAATGCGATCGAATGCGAAAGCTGATGCTTGAACTGCGCCACCAGCGCCTCGTAGTTTGAGGTTACGCCGCTAAAGATATCCGTGATGGAGCTGAAATTGGGGTTGGGCCGCAGGTTCTTATTGGCGGTGGCGAAAAATGCATTCGCCTGGAAGGCAGTCCCATTGGGAATGGGGCCCTGCTGCTGCGGGTCCTGGATGGTAAACCTGACGGGTGTGGGCGCGGGAAGGTTGGTATCGACAAAGTCGGGCAAGCGGCGTCCGAACGATCCGAGCCACGAAACGCCGAATACATCGTGGTTGGTCACCTGGGTTTCGACGGTGAGGTCGGCCTGATGAATCTGGGGGACCTTGAAGTTGGGGTCGAGGTAGTCCACGGTCGCGTTACCGCTGGCTGAGCCGAGGCAGGCGCCTTGTTGCGCAGGCGCAACCACCTGGGGAAAGACGGGAGCACAGTTCTGTCCGGCGTTGAATTGCGGGTTGGTCTGGCTGCCCGCGGCTCCGGTGCCAATCAGGGCCTGATAGAGGGTGGAATTGATGGCCCGGGCGAAGAACATACCGTAGCCGCCGCGGACGATGGTCCTGCCGGTGCCGTAAGGATCATAGGCAAAGCCGACCCGTGGACCAAAGTTCGTCTTCATGTCGTTCAACTTGGAAGTTTGCGGAACGGCGGCGTTGGCCAGCTGCGGCCCGGGGAAGCTCTCGTACTCCCAGCGAATGCCCAGAGTAAGGCTGAGCCGGCGGGTGGCCTTCCACTCGTCCTGGGCAAAGAGGGAGTAGTCCCCGGTGGTAAACGGAAGTCCCGCGAGACCTGCACCCTGGTTGAAGAAGGTGTAATGCGCGGCCTTGGAGGTCGTGCTTGCATTGCTCGCGAGGTACGCGTCCGAGATGTAGTTACCCAGCAGGGTGTTGCCGCTATAGGTGTAGCCGCCAAACTGGTTATACAGATTGGACAGCAGATCGTAGGTATGAACGTAATCTCCGCCGAACTTGAAGTTGTGATTTCCGTGGATCCAGTTGAGGGTGTCGGAAAACTGCCAACGGCGCTCGTCGGGATAAGACGCACGGAGAAGGAACTGGGGGGTTCCGATCTGGAAGAAGCCGGTCAGATACAGATTCGTTGGCAGCCCCAACGGGTTGGTGTACGTCGGCGTGTTGATCAGGGTACTGGTTTCGTACGGGGTGGGCGCCTGGTTGGTCTCGTATTCAAAATCACGGCCGTACATGTAGCGGGCTTCGTTGCTCCAGGCCGAGGTGAACAGGGTGTCGAGTTTACCGACGATCCAATTGTCGCGTACATAGTCATTGCCGAAACTCGAGAGCCCGTAGGCGACGGCCGGGCTGGTCTGGATGCCGGCCGGGGACGTCCAGCGCATCCGGTTGGCTTCCACCGAAACGTGATTCTTTCCGTTCACCTGCCAGTCGAGTTTGGGGAAGTAGATGGTCTGATCGCCGGTGCGCGGCGCCGTACCCAGAGTTGATTGAAGCCCGGCGATGCCGGCGTTGTAAACGGTGTAGGAGCTCGCGTAGGGCAGTCCGGCATTGGTTGCGATCTGGCAGACGTTGGCGTCCTGGTAATTAGGGGCGGCGGAGCCTGCGGCGCCGCAAGTTTTACCGGCAGGAAGTGCGGCATCGGCGGGTGTGTAGAAGTTAGAGTTGGCGCTGGCGCCAGTGATGGTGGCGGCGGCCGGAAAGTCGTGGTAGAAGCGGTCCGCGGCAAAGAAAAAGAAGATTTTGTCCTTCCAAATTGGGCCGCCAACCGCCAAACCATATTGGCGGCGAAGGTCGGTTGGTTTGAAGGGGACCACCTTGTAGGTAGGCGGAGTGTTGGAAACCTCGACCGGGTGGGTCACCGTGCTGTTGGTGGCCGCCCATGCGCTGTCGCGGTCGAAGTAGTAGCCCACACCATGAAAGCTGTTGGTGCCGCTCTTGGTGACTGAGTTCACGATACCGCCCGCCGAGCGGCCGTACTCAACCGAGTAGTTCGACGTGTTGACCTGAAATTCCTGGACCGACTCCTTGGCGGTGGAGTAGCCCGCGCGGGTGCGGCCCCGCTCTTCGGAAAAGAAGGCCTGATTATCGTCTGTGCCGTCAATGGTTACGTTATTCAGCAGAGTGCTCTGACCGCGGAAGCTGAGCAAGCCGTAGCCGTTCGAGTCGTTCACCACACCCGGCGTGAGTAGAGCATAACTGGACCAGCGGTAGTTACTGACCGGGAGATCGTGAAGAACCTTCTGATCAATGATGCCGGCAAAATCCGGATTGGTGGTGTTCACCAGGGGAGCGGCTCCCGTGACCTCGACTGTCTGCGAGGTTGATCCTACCTGCATATGAGCATCGATCGTGGTCAGCAGGCCAACCTGGACGGTCGCGTCTACCGACTTGTATGGCTCGAAACCCGGCGCGGTAATGGTCACGCTGTAGGTCCCTGGCTGCAGGTGAATGACGCGGAAATACCCGGCACTGTCGGCCTTGGCAGTTTGTTCTGCGTTGGTCGCGTTGTTGACAACGGTGACGGTTGCGCCGCCGACGATGGCGTCCGACGCATCGACTACCGTGCCCCCGACGGCGCCATCGACGGCCGTTTGGGCGCGGGAGGCCGGGATAATCAAGGCGCTAAGCAGGATCAGCAGGGCGAAGACACGGAATCGAGAAGTTTGGGGCATTTGGCTCTCCTCAAAAATTGGGGTCGTTCTTCAACTGGATGTCGATCTGTCATCGGGCCCGGAATGGGGCCGGCATTGCGGGCGATCTATCACACCCGCGACGGGTGTTCGTACCAGCATTGTCGCAAGCCGCTGACAAAATATGGCAGAGTTCTTTTACATAAACATAAATTTTGAGCAGGAAAAACCCTTCGTTGACCACATGAACAAGATCCCTTACCGGCTAAATGTGGACCCTGAGGTACGTCTTTTTCGATCGTTTGCGTGCTGAGCTGTTTCGAGGCTGCAAAAAAAAAACAGTTTTGCTCTTACGTGGACAGCAAAAACCGTACCTCAGCGGCTAAACACGCTGCGGAAAAATTCGGGACCGAACAGGAAAGACGTACCTCAGGGGCTAAAGAGTCTGCATGAGAACTCCATTTCCAAACTCAGTCCCGCAGGGACGGTTGAAAATGGGCCGCGACACAGTCCTGGACAGCTTTCAGCCGTCCCTAAGGGACTCAATCAAGTTGCATGATGTACCCAGGACTAGCGTCCTGGGCTAAGTTCAACCGTCCCTCCGGGACTCGATTTCGAGATGGTCGTTCTCATGCAGGGCTAAAGCCCGACGTATTCTCAATCAATTTACGGCCCGACTGAAGTCGTGCCCTGATACAAAACCGGCATTTTTCCGCAGCCTGTAAAGCCGAGTCGTGATCAAGGCATTTATGGCACGGCTGAAGCCGAGCCCTTCGTGCAGAGACCTTTTCCGCAGCCTGTATAAAGGCGCTTGCCCTTACGAGACAGGCTGCCGGGCAGATCGAGGTGCATTTGCCTGCCTTGACTTCTGCCTCGCTGGCCCGGTTGATTCACGGACGATGAGTTCCGGCGCGACTGCCAACTGGGGAAGGGCTTTGGCGTCAGAAGGCCGGAGTTGTTGGAGCAGTAGCTCGACGGCCAGTTCGCCCATCTGCTGAAGAGGCTGGCGAATGGTAGTGAGGCTTGGTGTCTGGAAGGCGGCCTCTTTAATGTCGTCGAATCCAACCACGGAGACATCCTGAGGGACGCGCAGGCCGGAATCATGGAGCGCACGAATGCAACCAATCGCCGCAACGTCGTTGAAGGAAACAACGGCAGTGAAGCTGCGATGATGGGCCAGCAGCTGCTTCAAGACCGGATATCCCAGTTCCGGCGAGGTCAGGTCTTTTTCCAGCTGGACAGTCATTTCGGGGCGGATGGCGAGGCCGAGATCCTGTGCCACCTGAACGATACCTTGCCACCTTGCGTCGGAGTCAGAGCTATAAGGCTGGCCGCGCATGAATGCGATGTTGCGGTGCCCCAGTTCGTAAAGATGACGCAGCGATAGTTCCGCAGCGCGGTGGTGGTCAAGCACTACATTGGTGACTCCGCTCAGACGCCGATGGCCGGCAATGGCCACGACGGGAAGCGGGAGTTTGTGGACCAGGTTGGTATCAATCGCAATCAAACCTTCGGCGCCGCGGCTGATCAGCATGCGCGGATACTGCTCGATCAGGTCCGTCCGGTGCCGGTGGTGGGCGATGAAGTAGAAATAGTTTTCCTTGAGCAGCCGGTCTCCGATACCGGTCATCACTTCCGCGTGATAGCCGTCGGCCAGTACGGGCACCAGGATGCCGACGGTCATGGTGCGGCGATTTCTTAAGGAACGGGCAAGGAAACTGGGCTGGTAGTTGAATTTGAGCGCTGCCTTGCGGATTCGCTCCCGGGTAGCTTCCGGGATGGAGCGCCCGGGCACTTCATTCAAGACGACCGAGATGGTGGTTGGGTCGAGATTCAGATAAGCGGCAAGGGTCTTGAGGCTGACACGTGCGTCTGACTGGCTGCTATCGCTCTTGCGCTTGCCCATGGAACTTACCATGTCCTTGTCTGTATCCACAAAAATAGCAGCCGCGACCCATCTAGACAATAGTTTGTCTAGATACCTCCCCGAGCGGGCGCGACGCCCCGGCCCTCTTTGACAAGGTAGAAGTGATCCGCGTTCAGATTGGTCAGCGTCTCCACCCTGCCGGAAGGCCAGAAAATCTCCAGCTTGTCGACCTTTTCGTGGCCGGCGAGGCCAAAGTGGATCCTCAAATCGCTTTGCGAAAGATAGCTTCCTCCGCTGCGGATCTCGTCCTGCTGGACAAGATCACCGGCGGTGGCGCGGAGCCGGGCGTTGAGCGCGAGCGGACTACCTTTCGCGCCCTCCAATTCGAAGCTGATCCAGTGGTTATGCGGGCCTCCCTGGGTGCGCAGAATCATGGGTTCGCCTTCCAGGTTCTCGACCACAATATCGAGTTGGCCATCGTTGAACAGGTCGCCCACGGCCAGGCCGCGGCTTACCTGCGGAATCTGTATCGCGGGACCGGCAAGCTTGCTTATGTCGCGAAAGGTGCCGTCGTGCTGGTTGAGATAGAGAAGCTTCGGCTCGCGAAATTTGGTGCCGATATCCTTGGTATCTACCTGTGGGTAGACGTGCCCGTTGACGATGACCAGGTCGGGCCAGCCATCGTTGTCCAGATCGAAGAAGGCGTCTCCCCAGCCTACATAGGGCGTGGTGGCGCGGGCGATCCCGGACGGGTAAGACACGTCGGTAAAGCTGAGGCCGCCGTTGTTGCGGTACAACGCGGCATACTCCTCACTGAAGTGAGTGATGGCGATGGAAAACAGGCCCTTGTGCTCGTAGTCACCCAGCGCCACACCCATATTGGCCTGTTCGCTGCCATCAAGGTTGACGGCGACCCCGGCATCGAGTGCGATATCGGTAAAGTGGCCGTTGCCGTCGTTGCGGTAGAGATAGTTGGGCTCTCCATCGTTGGCGACAAACAGATCCAGGTGTCCGTCGTTATTAAAATCGCTCCACACCGCAGTCATGCCAAAGAAGCGCTGAGGGTCGGCCACTCCGGCGGCTTTCGATACCTCGGTGAAGGTTCCGTTGCCATTGTTGTGATAGAGCGCGTCCGGTGAGCCCTTCAAGCCACGAGGACCACATTGCACAGCAATGCCGTGGTATTGGCAGGTGGGCCTGGATCCGAATTCCGGCAGATCTTTGAGGTCTAGATCGACATAGTGGGCGACAAACAGGTCAGCCCATCCGTTGCGATCGTAGTCACCGAAGGCCGCGCCTGTCGCCCAGCCGGAGTCAACGCTCAGTCCAGCCTGGGTGGTCACATTCTTGAAGGTGCCGTCGTGGTTGTTGCGGTAGAGAGTAACTCCGCCGAAGCAGGTGACCAACAGATCGGGCCAGCCGTCGTTATCGTAGTCGCCGATGGACGCGCCCATGGCCCAGCAGGGATTGGCGACTCCGGCTTTGTCGGTCACGTCGGTAAAGGTGCCATCGTGGTTGTTGTGGAAGAGCGCGCTCCGGGCTTTGCGGCCGGCTAATGCCATGTCGATGCCGGGCGCATTGGTGAAGTAGATGTCGGGCCAGCCGTCGCGGTCATAGTCGATGAGTGCGACACCGCCGCTCATCGACTCCACGATGTACTTCTTTGCTGGGGAAGACAGATGGTCAAACTGGATCTTTGTGGAACGGGTGATGTCGACGAGTTGGGGGATCTGCGGGTTGGGCACCGATGACGGCTGCTGGTCAGCGGGGTGTTGCGCTCGACTGGCATGAGGCGGGCAGCAGAAAACGAACGAGATGCACAGGAGAGCTACGTTGCGAGACGTGAGCGCGCTTCGCATCTATGTCTCCCCAGGGTTGGTGCCCGCGATGGTTACTTGTTGTCCTCCTCGGTGGACATCCCGGCCGGATGGAGCTGCATTTCTTTGAAGACGGCCTCCAGCTTTTCCTTCATGAGCTTGTATCTCTTGTACTCCTCCACCTCGTGTTGTGAGTCGGCGGTGCGGCCCATTTCACGGTAGAGGGTGCTGAGGCGAAAGTGGGCAGCGGCGTTTGTGGGTTCCAGCTGTACCGCACGCTCGAGGATAGGCAATGCCTTGGCTTGTTCGTTCATGGCGATCAAGGTTTTGGCTAGTCCGAAGCCGGCTTCCGCATCTTCGGGCTGCAGACGCAGGGCGGTGGTGTAGAACTGGACGGCTTGGGCAGAATCGCCTTTGCGGCTGGACAAGTCCCCGAGCCTGGTTTCTGCTTTTTCGTCCAGTGCGTTTTCGGCGATCGCCGCCTTGTACTCCGACTCTGCCTCCGCCTTGATCTTTGGATCTTCAGAAAGGCCTAGCAACTCTCCCATCTCAAAATGAATCCCCGGGATTTTCGGGTCGATCTCGAGGGCCTTCTGGTATTGCACGCGGGCGCCGGCGTTGTTGCCCTGTTTTACCTCTTCATGGGCCATCACCAGATGCATCTGGGCGGAATCGGGAGCGGCCAGTGCGAGACTCAGCATGGCTTCGCCGGCAAGGTCGGAGTAAACGCGGTAGGCCGTATAAAGTACCGCGGGATTGGCCGGGTCCGCCTGGCGCATGGCGTTTACCACCGAGCTGGCCTTTGCCAAGTCCTGGGTGGCTGTGTATAGCTCCACCAGTTCCATGCCGACTTGCACTTTTAGCTTTGGTTCGTCCACGGCGGCAAACGATGCTTCGAGGTGGGTGCGCGCATTTGCCATGTCGCCGGTTCGCTTCTCCGCCATCCCTAATAGGGCTTGAATTTTAGTCAGGTTCGGCTGCATGTCGAGGGCCGCGCGCAGATGCGGCTCAGCTTTGACGTAGTCGCCCTGGAAGAACAACAGAACCCCGAGGTTGGCTTGCGCATCCAGGTTGCGCGGTTCGAGTGAGACCAGGGCCTGGAATTCCGGAATGGCGAGGTCGGGCCGGCGCTGATTCAGGTATTGCTGGGCCAGCCGGGAATGCTCTGCGACCTGGTCCTGGTGGCTACCGGACGCCTGGGAAAGGAGGGGGAGGGTGGGGAGGAACGCCAGCAACAGGGTACAGAGTTTTTTTTTACGCACATCGCCTCCGAATGATACCGCGCCATCCCGTCCCTGAGAAAGGCTGGTCTGCAGGTATCCCCTTGACTCTGCATCACGGCCCCCTCCCGGGTGCTGTGCACGGGGGGCAAAAGTGGATATCTCCGAGGAGCTAGAAGTGATTTTTTGCCTCAAGACACACGGTTGTCCTTTTAATTGCAAGACTTTCCATGGGATCAAGATTAATCCTTGACAACTTTATGCAGCATCCTGTTATATTGCTCGCGCGCGCCGAAGTGACGATAGACAACCGTTTGTCTTATCGGATTCGCCGGCGATGACGACGTTAAGGAACCAAAACTAGATAGAGCGGCAACAATTTTTGGGAGGTTAGGTATGAAATCAGGAAGATTGGCGTTGTTGGCCGGAGTTTTTCTCGCAGGATCATTCGCGACAGCTTTTGGGCAAGCAGTAAACCAAGGCGACATCAGCGGTACTGTTACCGATGGTACAGGCGCTGCGGTGCCGGGTGCGAAGGTGACGGTTCTGAACATTGAAACCGGGATTACGAAGGACTACACCACAAATGATGCCGGCGTATACGACTCGTCTTCGATTGTTGCCGGAAACTACAAGCTCACCTTCTCCAGAGACGGCTTTAGCACGCTAGTCCGGTCTTCGATCACGGTCCCTGTTGGACCCACAACCGTCAATGCCCAGCTGGCGGTAGGTACGGTAAACACGCAGGTGGTCGTTAATACCGATGTTCCCCTGTTGAACACAGAGAGCGGATCGATAGCGCTCACCCTCAACTCGGAGACCCTAGGGAAGCTGCCACAGGTAAGCTCGATCGGGCAGGATTGGTCAGGCTTCGTTATTTTTCAGCCAGGGGCCGCAGGCGCTCCCGGGGGAGCGCAGGGAGTCGTCGGTGCCGGTACCTCCAATGGCACTATGCTGGCAGTGAACGGCAACTTGCCCTTCAGCACGGTACTCGCAGATGGAGCGGAAACCACTCTGCCGGCGAGCGCGAACTCCGATATCACTGTCCAGGAGGATATTCAGGAGGTACAGACCAGTAGCTCCGCCTTTTCTGCCCAGTACGGCGTGGGCGGCATTATGTATAACCAGATCAGCAAGGGCGGCTCCGATCGTTTTCATGGTTCGGCATACGAGTATTTCCAAAATACAGACCTGAACGCGAACAATTACACCTTCGGCGCGAATACGCCACGGCCGAACATCCACTTTCACGAGTTCGGCGGAACGGTCGGCGGCCCGATCCTCAGGAACAAGTTCTTCTTCTTCTTCAACTACGATCACATCATCGATAACGGAGGTACCGCAGCCAGCTTCTATACGGTTCCGACGGCTGCCGAACTGGCCGGCAATTTTGCCGGACTGCCCACCATCTATGACCCTGCGAGCACGACCGTGATCCAGCAGACAGGCACGTACACGTATCCTGGGGCGAGCTCCCCGACCACATGCCCTTGCATCAGCCGCACAGCTTTCCCCGGAAACGTGATTCCCGCTGACCGGCTCGACGCCGTCTCCAAGGCTACACAGGCCTATTTCCCTGCTCCCAACACAGCCGGAACCATCTCCAACGGACAAGCGATCAACAACTACACCTATACAGCTCCGAATATCAATCCATTCACCAAGTTTTTCGGGCGCTTGGATTACAACGTTACCCCCACCAATAAGATCAATGGCTCGGTGACGGAAGGAAACAATCCGGGCAAGACCTTTGGCCCGGGCCTCTGCCCCATCGCTTGCCAGAGCGGTGATGTCAGCAGGATCAACAGTCAGGTAACGGACGTGTGGAGCATCACCCCGCACGTGACCAACGAGGCGCGGTTGGGCTATACCAACCAGCTTAACTTTTTTGTGCCCTATACGCTTAACCAGGGATACCCGGCCAAGCTGGGATGGCAGTTCGCCAAGTCGGATAACTTCCCCAACATCAACATCACAAATTTCAACAACGGTCCCAATGGCAATACCGTGCTTTCCTCGCAAACCAATGCGGTCTACAAAGAGCATGCGTTCGATCCATCCGATGTAGTTACCATGATCATCGGGAAACACGTCCTGCATTTTGGAGGCGAGTTCCTGATTTACCAGAACAACTCCACGGCTTGGGGCAACCTGAATGCCGGGCAGCTGAACTTCACCGGCCAATATACATCGCAGTTCGTCGGCAGCACGACGAGTGGTACGCCCTACGCGGACTTCCTACTTGGGCAAGCGCAGGCTTGGAGTGCAAATGAAACGCCGGAGTATGGCGGCCGCGAGAAGCTTCCACAGATGTTTGTTCAGGATGATTACAAGATCCGTTCTAACCTGACCCTGAACCTCGGCCTACGCTACCAGATACAGACCGGTTGGAGCGAGGTCAAGGGCAATGAGGCCACATTCGATCCGACAGTGCAAAACCCGGTATCGAATACCCTGGGCGCAATCTGGTTCGGATCTACCCATGCAAATGGCCGCACACACTTGCAAAAACCCGTCTACAACACCTTTCTCCCGCGGGTTGGATTTTCCTACCTGCTCACTCCGGTCACCACGATAGCGGGCGGCTTTGGACTCTATTCCTATAACTGGAGTAACGACATATACGGCGGCGGAATGGGTCAGGCTTTTGGCTCAAAGGGCAGCGTTACCGATCAAACGAATGGCGTAACTCCGGTGGTTGCCTATTCCGGATCCGGGTCGAACCTGGCGTACGTATCAAACTCGAGCGCTCCGGGTGCCTACAACGGACAGAGCTTCAACTACAACCCGTACCACGAACCTGTCGGTGGCTCCTATCAGTGGAACCTCCAGGTACAACGCGAACTGAGTACCAATTTTGTCGCCTCTCTCAGGTATGTGGCGAGCCATGGTCATAACCTCCCCTTCCAGGTTGACGTAAACCAGGTACCGGAGAACTTACTGTCGGCCAACGACCAGGGATCGCGGCCCTTCCCCCAATTTCAGTCGCTCAATATCTCCGGCGCCCCGGCTAACGAGAATGCAATCTCAAACTACAACTCGCTGCAGGCGATCATCAAAAAACGCATGAGCCAGGGTCTCGATCTTGAGTTCAGCTACGTATGGTCCCACTTCCTGGATGATTTGGACACTGCCGGTTGGGGAAGCCATGGAGGCGCCCAGGAGGTTCAGAACTCTTTTGTTCCTTCTGCGAACTATGGGAACTCCAACTTCGATCTTAGGAATGCATTCAGGGGCTATGCTATTTACCAGTTGCCGTTCGGGAAAAATAGGCAGTTCCTGAACAACAACACCCTACTCGATGCGGTCGTCGGCGGTTGGCAGCTTGCCACCACGATCATTGTTCAGAGCGGCCAGCCCTTCAACGCAGTCATGGCGAGCGGCACTAACTCGTACTCGCTGGGTGGCAATAACTTCAATTGGTTCCCCAACGTTATCGGCAACCCTAAGCTGCAAAATCGCGGTCCGAAGCAGTGGTTCAATGAGGCTGCATTTGCCGCCCCAACCCCTGGAACCTTCGGCGACGAGCGCCGGAATCAACTGACCGGACCTGCGTTCGAGCGGGTCGACCTTGGACTCGGCAAAACTTTCCACTTCACGGAAGGGATCCAATTAGAGATGCGCGCCGACGCGAACAATGCGTTCAACCATCCAGGGTTCCAGTTACCTAATAATCAACTCACGGTTTGCCCGTCATCCGGCACGTTGAGTGCTGGATGCAGTGGATACGGTGCGATTGCGACAGGTACGTCGACGATCACGGCCCTGACTAGTCCCGGCCGTACGATGCAGCTCAGCGCGCACGTAACGTTTTAAACACTCCTACTCTTTTGTAGGTCCTCCGGGGTACCAGGAATTCTGGTACCCCGTCTTTTTTCAACGAAGGGCATGGGTCAGGTTCAGCCGTGCCATATGTCGCTCGCTTGGATGAGGGGTTTCGAGGGTGGTGTGTGAGAACTCCATTTCCTAGTTCAGTCCCGCAGGGACGGCTGAACTTAGCCCAGGACGCTAGTCCTGGGTTGGATTTGAAAGGACGACCAGTCCCGCAGGGACGGCTGAAAATAGGCCGCGACGCGATCCTGGACAACCTTCAGCCGTCCCTTCGGGACTTAATCATCTTTCATGACGTACCCAGGACTAGCGTCCTGGGCTAAGTTCAGCCGTCCCTCCGGCACTAGTTTGGAAATGGAGTTCTCATACACGCTCTTTAGCCCCTGAGGCACGTCTTTCCATTCGTCTGGGCGAATGCTGCTGCGGAGAGATGACTTCGGCCTGGATGTCTCGAAAAGCGTACCTCAGCGGCTAAACCCGTTACGTGCGCAGGCAATGTGCGGCACGGCTGAAGCCGTGCCCTTCGTTCGGCAGTCTTCCCCAGGCTTAAGGGTCAGTGAAGGCTTCATCTGCTAATTGGCCAACTGAAATCAGTCGCCCCCGGGGGGACCGCTCTTGCTGAGAACCTCTACCCAGCACTGCGTGCTGGGCTAAGTTCAGCCGTCCCTTCGGGACTGGTTCCTATATCCACTGAGCTATCGCTTGTCCCCTACGGGCTGTCCATAGCAGCAGATCGAAAGAACCAATTTGGACAAGACTGATTCTCCTGCAGGGACGGAAATTAGGTCTCGGGCACTCCGCGGTTGCCATTTCTGCTTAGCCTTCCTCGCGCGGGCCCGGTTGATTCGCGGACGATCAACTCGGGCGCCACTGCGATCTGCGGATGCTCCCGGTCGTTTGAAGGGCGGAGTTGTTCGAGCAGTGTCTTGACCGCCAATGCACCCATCTGATGGAGGGGCTGGCGAATGGTGGTGAGGCTCGGGGTCTGGAAAGCTGCCTCTTTAATATCGTCGAATCCAACTACGGATACATCCTGAGGTACTCGTAACTTCACATCATGGAGCGCACGAATGCAACCTATGGCGGCAATATCGTTGAAAGAGAGAACCGCGGTAAAGCTGCGATGATGAGCCAGAAGTTGCTTGACTACGGGATAACCCAGTTCCGGCGAGGTCAGGTCTTTCTCTAACTGGATGGTCAGTTGGGGCCGGATCACGAGACCGAGATCCTGTGCCACCTGAACGATGCCTTGCCACCTTGCATCGGAATCGGAACTGTACGGCTGCCCACGCATGAAGGCAATGGTGCGGTGACCCTGGTCATAAAGATGCCGAAGCGAAAGTTCGGCAGCGCGGTGATGGTCGAGGACTACGTTGGTCACTCCATCCATGCGGCGGTGACCGGCGATCGCCACCACCGGTAGCGGCAGCTTATCTAGCAGGTTGGTATCGATCGTAATCAAGCCCTCAGCGCCCCGGCTGATGAGCATGCGCGGATACTGCTCGATCAGATCGGGCCGATGGCGGTGATGGGCAATGAAGTAGAAATACTCTTCCTCGAGAAGACTGTCTCCGATGCCGGTCATCACTTCCGCGTGATAGCCGTCGGCCAGCACGGGAACCAAAATACCGATGGTCATGGTGCGGCGATTGCGTAGTGACCGAGCGAGGAAACTGGGCTGATAGTTGAATTTAAGCGCTGCCTTGCGGATCCGCTCCCGGGTTGCTTCCGGGATGGAGCGACCGGGCACTTCATTCAAGACAACCGACACCGTGGTCGGGTCAAGATCAAGATAAGCCGCGAGCGTCTTGAGACTGACGGGTCCAGAAGGCGGTTCGAGCGTGCGCTTGCCCCTTGTCGTACCCCTTGTCGTGCCCATGATGCGGCCGTGACCTCAGCATTGTGATTTCTGTTGATACGCATCTTATCCTTCAATCGTTGACTAGACAAGGGTTTGTCTAGGGCATTTTTTAAAACCAGAGCGCGGCCGGATTTAGAGCGTGCGCTTGAACAAGGGAGTGACGATCGCCAGCGCGGCGATGCCAAAGCCGACCAGAAGGAGCAGGTCGAAGTGGACGGCGGTAAAGCCGCCGTCCTTGAGAAGAATGGCCTTGAAGCCATGTACGGTGTAGGTAAAGGGATCGATGTGCGCAATGACTTGGAGCCACTTAGGTAATCCCGAGACAGGAGAGATGGCCCCGCTGGGAAAGAACAAAAGCGTATTCAAGACGCCAAACATGGCGCGCAGCACAAGCGGATCCTCCACCTGCACCATCATCAGGAAACATCATGCCTCCGGCGATCATGACCGCCACATACATGGCGAGCGCGACAGAGCCGGCGAGCAGATATTTCATGTATTCGGCATCGGGAAAGCTCGACGATTTCGACCGCGATCTGCTGCGCCATCCCGCACAAGAGGGAGCTTGCGACCTGGTCCGCCTCGGCGTGCCCGCGTAGCGGGCCCCCTCCGCGGAGGTGTGACATAGGCTTAAAAGTGGACATATACGAGTGCGGAGAATTGGTTATTCACCTTAAGACCCACGCGACAATGACTTACAAGTGGACATATACGAGTGCGGATAATTGGATATTTACCTTAAGACAAACGATTGTTCTTAGATACCATAGTCGATCGAACGGCCCAAGATAATCCTTGACAACTTTATGCCGCTTCCTGTTATATTGCTCGCGTGCGGCGAAGTCACGACAGACAAACGTTTGTCTTGTAGGGTTATCGCGCGTAAGACGATAGACAGCAATCAAGACTATATAAAGCGGCAACAACTTTCTGGAGGTAGGTATGAAATTAGGACGATTGACTTTACTGGTCGGAGTTCTTCTCGCAGGACCATGCGGAGCGGCTTTCGGACAAGCTACAAACGCTGGTGACATTAGCGGTATCGTAACCGACACTACAGGCGCTGCGATACCGGGTGCAACCGTGACGGTTCTGAACGTTGAGACCGGAGTGACGAAGGACTACACCACAAATGATTCCGGCGTATACGACACATCCTCGATTGTCGCCGGCACCTACAAGCTCACCTTCTCAAGACAAGGCTTTAGCACGCTCATCCGGTCTTCGATCACGGTCCAGGTGGGACCCACAACCGTCAATGCCCAGTTGGCAGTGGGTACCGTAAACACTCAAGTGGTTGTAAATACCGATGTTCCCTTACTGAATACAGAGAGCGGAGCGATATCGACCACCCTTACCGCGCAGACCCTGTCGCAGCTGCCACAGGTGGGGCAGTCAGGGCAGGATTGGTCAAGCTTCAATATTCTGCAGGCAGGATCCGCGGGTGCTCCCATGGGGGCGCAGGGAACCACGGGTTCAGGCACCTCAAATGGCACCATGCTGGCAGTGAACGGCAATTTGCCCTTCAGCACAGTACTCGCGGACGGAGCGGAAACCACTCTGCCGGCGAGCGCAAACTCCGATATCACTGTGCAGGAGGACATTCAAGAGGTGCAGACCAGCAGCTCGGCCTTTTCTGCACAGTACGGCGTGGGCGGTATTCTCTACAACCAGATCAGCAAAGGCGGCTCCAATCGTTTTCACGGTTCGGCGTATGAGTACTTCCAAAACACAGCACTGAACGCGAACAATTACACCTTCGGCGCGAATACGCCGACGCCGATCCTCCACTTCCACGAGTTCGGCGGTACGGTCGGAGGCCCGATCATCAACAGGAAGTTCTTCTTTTTCTTTAACTACGAACACATCATTGACAACGGCGGCAACGCGGCCGACTACTATACTGTCCCCACAGCGGCCGAATTAAGCGGTAATTTTGCCGGGCTCCCCACCATCTACGACCCTGCAACCACCACAGTGATTCAGCAGACAGGCACATTTACCTATCCAGGGGCAAGCTCCCCGACAACATGCCCGTGTATCAGCCGCACAGCCTTCCCCGGAAACGTGATTCCCGCGGACCGGTTCGATGCCGTCTCCAAGGCTGCACAGGCTTATTTCCCTGCTCCCAACACGACGGGCACCGTCTCCAACGGACAAGTGCAAAACAATTACACCTATACACCTCCGAATATCAATCCGTTTACCAAGTTTTTTGGGCGCCTGGATTATGACGTTACCCCCACCAACAGGCTCACTGGCTCGGTGACAGAGGGAAACAATCCCGGCAAGAACTTCGGCGTCGGACTCTGCCCGATCGATTGCCAGAGCGGTGATGTGAGCAGGGTCAACAGTCAGTTAACAGATGTGTGGAGCATCAGCCCGCGTCTGACCAACGAAGTGAGGATGGGTTATACCAACCAGCTCAACTTCTTTGTGCCCGCTACCCTTAATGGGGGATATCCAGCCAAACTGGGCTGGCAGTTCGCCGAAGCAGATAACTTTCCCATCATCTCCATCACCAACTTCAATGCCTCCAACTTAAACCCCGTCAGCACGGTCCTGACTTCGAATATCAACGCGGTCTACAAAGAGCATGCGTTTGCTCCATCCGATGTGGTTACACTCATCACCGGAAAACACGTCCTGCATTTCGGTGGCGAGTTTCTGATTTATCAGAACAACTCCACGACCTGGGGCAACATCAACGCCGGCCAGTTAACCTACACAGGTCAATACACATCGCAATATGTCGGCAACACCGCAAGCGGTGTCGGCTATGCCGACTTCCTTCTTGGACAGACGCAGGCCTGGAACGCACAGCATACGCCGGAGTACGGCGGACGCGAGAAACTGCCGCAACTGTTTGTCCAGGACGATTACAAGGTCCGTCCCAACCTGACCTTGAACCTTGGCCTGCGCTACCAGATTCAGACGGGATGGAGCGAAGTTCAGGGCAACGAGGCTTCGTTCGACCCGACAGTGCAAAATCCGGTGTCGAACACGCTGGGCGCCATTTGGTTCGGATCTACCCATGCAAATGGCCGCACACACCTTCAACATCCGGTGTATGACACTTTTCTTCCGCGTGTAGGATTCTCCTATCTGCTGAATCCGGTGACTACGATAACCGGCGGCTTTGGCCTTTTTTCTTATAACTGGAGTAACGACCAATACGGTGGTGGCATGGGCGGAGCTTTTGGCTCAAAAGGCAGTGTTACCGACAATACCAATGGCATAACGCCGGTGGTTATTCTTTCTGGAAGCGGGTCGAACCTTCCATATGTGTCAAATTCGACCGCTCCAGGCGCATACAACGGCCAGAGCTTCAACTTCAACGCATACCACGAACCTGTCGGTGGCTCCTATCAATGGAACATCCGGGCGCAACGCCAAATAGGTTCGAACTTAGTGGCTTCGCTCGGTTATGTGGCCACCCATGGTCATAACCTGCCCTTCCAGGTTGACATCAACCAGGTACCGCAGAACCTACTCTCAGCCAACGATCAGGGATCTCGGCCCTATCCGCAATTTGGCTCGCTCAATACCTCGGGAACTCCAGCGAACGAGAATGCGGTCTCAAACTACAACTCGCTACAGGCGTCCATCGACAAACGAATGAGCCAGGGCCTCAACATCAGCTTCAGCTACGTGTGGTCCCACTTCTTGAGTGATAATGACTCTGCCGGTTGGGGAAGCCATGGGGGCGCTACACAGATCCAGAACTCCTTTGTTCCTTCGGCGAACTATGGGAACTCCAACTTCGATATCAGAAACGCATTCAAGGGCTATGCTGTTTACGAGTTGCCGTTCGGGAGAAACAAGCAGTTCCTGAACAGCAACTTCCTGCTCGATGAAGTCGTGGGCGGTTGGCAGCTTGCGAGCACGATCATCGTCCAGAGCGGGCAGCCCTTTACTGCCGTCATGGCCAGTGGCACCAACTCGTACTCGCTGGCCGGCAATAACTTCAGCTGGTTTCCGAATGTGATCGGGAACCCTAAGCTCTCAAACCGCGGTCCCAATCAATGGTTCAATGAGGCTGCCTTTGCCGCCCCAGCCCCTGGAACGTTCGGCGACGAGCGCCGGAACCAACTGACTGGCCCTGCATTTGAGCGGGTCAACCTTTCGCTCGGCAAAACCTTCGCCTTCACGGAAGGGATCCATTTAGAGGTGCGCGCCGACGCGAACAATGCATTCAACCATCCGGGCTTCGGGTTACCTAACTCTAACCTCACAGTTTGCCCATCATCCGGCTTGTTGCCTGGTGGATGTAGTGGATACGGTGCGATTGCGACAGGCACGTCGACGATCACGGCCCTGTCTGATAATGGTCGGACGCTGCAACTCAGCGCGCACGTAACGTTTTAGACGCACCCTACTTGTTGTAGGTCCTCCGGGGTACCAGGAATTCTGGTACCCCGTCTTTTTTTCATTGAGAGCTTTGGAGCGTGTCTGAGCACTCCCTCTCGAAGCTCAGTCCCGCAGGGACGGCTGAACTTAGCCCAGGACGTTAGTCCTGGGTTGGATTTGAGGACGACCAAGTCCCGAAGGGACGGCTGAAAATAGGCCGCAACGCAATCCTGGACAACCCTCAGCCGTCCCTGCGGGACTCAATCGGGCAGCATCGTGTACCCAGGACTAACGTCCTGGGCTAAGTTCTGCCGTCCCTTCGGGACTAAATTCGTAATCTCAGACACGCTCTAAAAGCCCCTGGGCCGCATTTAGAGCGTGCGCTTGAACAAGGGAGTCGCGATCGCCAGCGCGGCGATGCCAAAGCCGACCAGAAAGAGCAAGTCGAGGCGGATGGCGGTAAAACCGCCATCCTTGAGAAGAATGGCCTTGAAACCGTGTACGGCGTAGGTAAAGGGATCGATGTGCGCGATGACCTGGAGCCACTTGGGCAATCCTGAGACAGGAGAGATGGCCCCGCTGGGAAAGAACAACAGCGTATTCAAGACGCCAAACATGGCGCGCGGCACCAGCGGATCCTCGACCCGCACCATCATCAGGAACATCATGCCGTTGAAGGCAATGGACGTGGAGATGATGAGCAGCAGGAGAAGCAATGCCGTCAGCGGGTTGAA
Source organism: uncultured Acidobacteriaceae bacterium (assembly GCA_963830325.1). Taxonomy (GTDB): domain Bacteria; phylum Acidobacteriota; class Terriglobia; order Terriglobales; family Acidobacteriaceae; genus PALSA-350. The sequence goes on along the minus strand of CAWHMV010000010.1, from coordinate 375,235 downwards.
GATGACACCCAAGCCGGCTAACAGCGAACCGATGACCACGATACAAACGCCGGATAAGACTGCCTTGATGGTGCCGGCAAGGTTCAATCCAAGCACCAGCTCCAGCCGGGTGATGGGCGTTACCAGGTATCCCTCGTGTACGCCTCTTGCTTTGTCGTCGATATACAGCATGCCTCCGCCGATCATGACCGCCACATACATGGCAAGCGCCACTGAGCCGGCGAGAAGATACTTCATGTATTCGACATAGGGATACAGCTCGACGATTTCGAGGGCGATTTGCTGGACGACCTTTTGTTGAATGACAGGAGCATTCAAGGCATCGACCAGGGATTGCATTTCCGCTTCAAGACTCGCGCTCATGGTTTGGTCGCTGTTATCGACCACCAGACCAATGGCGGGAGAATCGCCGGCCAGGACGCGGCGCGAATATTGCGCCGGGATGATGACGGCTCCGTCGATTTTGCCCGTGCGCACGTCTTCCCGAGCTTTTTGTTCATCGTTGTAGGCGACGGTGGTGAAGGTGCGGATGTTGGCGGCGATGGAGTTGAAGGACTCTTCGACTTTGAGCGCCTGAGAGCCGCGATCGTAATCGACAACGCCCATCCGAGCGCCGCGAATCTTGCCGCCGAAGGCGTTACCGAGAATGACCAGTTGGACCAACGGGAGAGTCATCGAGACCATCATTAAGGCGGGCGAGCGAAAGAACTTCCGCATCTCCCGTTCGACGATTGCCATCATTCGTGTCATGGTTGCATCCCCGGGCGCGGCGGCATGATAAAGCCCTGCGCCTTGACTTGTTCATCTCGCAGCTGACGTCCCGTGTAGTGCACGAAGACGTCGTCGAGGGTGGTGTTCTGTACCGTCAATGACTTGATGGTTTCGCCGTATTTGTTCACCATCTCTACTAACTGGGTGGTGGTCAGCGAGCCGTTGGAGGTAAGCAGCCGGTACATACCTGCGCTCTTCGATTCCACTGCAGTCACACCCGCCAGATGTTCCAGCCGTTCCGGCCACTCGGGAGATTCGTGGGTGAAATGCACTTCCACGACATTGTCCCCGGGGACACTTTCCTTGAGCGCCATGGGCGTGTCGAGCGCTACCAGCTTTCCATGGTCGACGATCGCGATGCGATCACATAAACGGTCAGCCTCATCCATGTAGTGGGTGGTGATGAGCATAGTGAGATTGCGAGTGTTCTTGAGGTGGTTGAGCATTTCCCACACTGCTACGCGTGAGACCGGATCGAGGCCGGTCGTGGGCTCGTCGAGAAAGAAGATGCGTGGGTTGTGAACCAGGCCGCGGGCGATCTCCAGGCGACGGCGCATGCCGCCGGAGAGGGTTTTGGTTTGCGCGTTGCGCCACTTGAGCAAGTCCACCGCCTGCAGCAGTTCGTTGATATTGCGTTCGCGTTGGGCCTTGGGAACCTCGTAAAGCTTGGCGTAGATGGAGAGATTTTCTTCAACGGTAAGATCGATGTCGCTGGTGAGCGCCTGCGGAATGACGCCGATGGCGCGCCTGACCGCGTCGGGCTCGCGAGAGACATCGTGGCCGGCGATGATGGCCTTTCCGCTGGTGACCGGGATGAGCGTGGTCATCATGCGGATTAGAGTGCTTTTGCCCGCGCCGTTGGGCCCCAGGAGTCCAAAGATTTCGCCTTCGGCGACCTGGAACGTGACGCCCTTGACGGCCTCAAAGTCGCCGTACCGCTTGACGATGTTTTCTACGGCGATGGCCGGTCCGGGTTGGGTCGACGATGGCTGCGTCGACGATGGCTTGCTCATCGGTCTACCAGCTTGCTCTTCGGGATGTAGACTTCGGCGAGCATTCCCGGGACATAGCGCATGCCGGGGTTGTCGATCAGCAGCTTCAGGCGGATGGTCTTGATATCCCGCTTGCGGCGGCTCACATCGCGTTGGGTGGCAAAGTCCGCTTCGGCCGATTTGGCAATGACCTTGCCGTAAATGGTGGCTCCGCTGGGCATGACCACTCGCAGGCTGTCGCCTAATTGGACTGCGTCGGCCTGAGTTTCGGGCAAGGGAGCGTAGATCCAGGTTTGGGTTAGATCGGTGATGGTTACGATTGGCGTGGTCGCTGCCACCACTTCACCCTGGCGCGCTGCCCGGACGTTGACTTTACCGGAAATGGGGGAGACGACCTGGGCGTAGTTCAGCTGGATCTGCGCCTGGTTGGTCAAGGCTTGTGCATTCAGCATTTCGCTGCGGGTTGCGGCCACGGTTTTGGCGGCTGTCTGGGTTTGAATCGTGTTCGCCATGGCCACCTTGAGAGTCGCTTCCGCGGCGGCGACATTTGCCCTGGCGGAATCGACTGCCGCCTGAGACGCGTGCAGCGCGGTGGCCGCCTCATCCCGCGACTGGTAGCTCATGATGCCCTGCTCTGCCAAGGCGACGGTACGCGAGGTATCGGCATACTGATGTTGGTACTGGGCCTGCGCCTGCACCAGGGCGGCCTGGGCACTGTGCAGCTGGGCTTCGGCGTTGGCCACCTGGCTGGACATGCCTCCACGCGTCTGGCGTTCAGTATCGCTGGCTCCCTGCAGTTTGAAGTGCTCGCTGACCGCAGTTGCTTCGGCAGCTCGCTGTGCCGCCGCCAGGTCATCGCTTTGAATGGTAGCGATGAGTTGTCCGGCGTGTACGTCGTCTCCCTCGTCCACGCTCAGTGTCTGGATTCTTCCGGGAATGCGCGAGCTCACCACTACCTCGTTGGCATCGACGGTGCCGATCAGCTGCAGGTCGGTGGAGCGATTGGTGGAGAGGAAGTACCAGCAGAGGGAAATGACGAACAGGATACCGATGATGGTAAAGATACGATTGCGTGCTTTCATAGGGGCTTTCTCCAAACTCGAGCGTGGAGGAGTCTGGGCTTGGGCATGGGCATATCGGCCAGAACGCGCTTGACCAGCCTGGCGCCGTGAGCGCGATCCACAAAGAGAGCGTTGCCGAGGTACTGCACCGCGGCCTTGCGCCGGGACTCGATCGCAGCCGGGTTCATCGGGTCGAAGGGCAGCAAGAGACGCATCATCGGCGCGCTGAGAAAAAAGAAGACGTTTGCGCCCAGGGCGGAATAGACAACCTGGAGCCAATCCACTGGGCACAGTTCGCCGGACTTGATGCCGTCGTGGACGGCTTCCTCTAATTTGCCCAGTATGGGCTTGAAGACGTTCTCCACCATGGATGGCAACACTTCGCTCTCGCCGCGTCGCATCCGGACCATCTCCTGTTGCATAAGGCTTTGAAAGTCGCGCTGGGTGAGGATGCGATCAAAGTGGCTGAGCGCTGTACGCAGCAGGCGCTCTCCAGCGCTGTGTTTGGGGTCCAGGGCGGCGAGTGCGCGCTCCGCTACGGCACCGGAAACTTCTTCGATGGCGGCTGCGTAGAGGCCGTGCTTGCTTTTGAAGTAGTAGTAGAGGAGGGCCTTGTTGACCTTGGCCGATTCCGCGATGGTGTCGGTGCGCGCTCCTGCCAGGCCGTTGGTGCTGAACTCGCGGATGGCTGCGCGCAGGATGGCCTTCCGGGTTTGGTCAGCGCGACGATTCGAGTTTTGGTCTTTGGCCGACATTGATTAACCAGTTAGTTAAAATTATAAACCCAGGAATGCGCCGGAAACCCCGTTCCGGGCTCTATTCGAGAAAAGACATCCTGCAGTCGGGCAAAAGCGGTCGCTGGGCTGCGCCTATCTTTTTCGGCCCACGTACGCTGGTGCGAACGTGGGGCACCCGTCCGGTTCCTGGACGGTCGTGTTAAGGAGGATTCCGAAAAGAAACCGCAGTACTAAGTCGCCTTTGCTTTCGGGGGGGGCGCCGTCCCTTGGGTACTTTGCCGATTCTGGGATCCCGGGCGAGGATCAGTTCGCAGGCACGCAACGCCGCTGACTCGAAATCGGGTGCATCGGCCGGAAGAACCTGCCAGCCAGTTACTTCCTTCCCCAGCAGCTGGATAGATCGCATGTGGGGAAACTCGCGGCGCAGACTCTGGTGATGCTCCGTGGTGGTGGCGAGCCACACTCCGTTGTCTTCTACTTGTTTTTGCTTTTCGCGAAGCATGAGGACAATCTTGTCTCCAACATAAACGGCGAGGCAGCCGAACATGGAGCGGGTCTCGATCGGGAGCTGGGAGATGGCGTCGAGCACAAACGCATAGGCCCAGGTTTACGGGGTTTAGGCGGGAATGGGTTCTCGTTTGCTGATCGGCCGGCTTTTCGCATCGCGCTCATGATAGTACGAATTGGGACTGAATTATTGAGATGGATACGCCTGCGATTCCCTCCGATTAAGAATCAATCGTCCCTGCGGGACTTTTCGTCTCTCGAATCTCCACCCAGGACTGCGTCCCATATGCGCTAACTTGTTTGGCAGACAATAGAAATCCGAAAAGACGCTGGTTTTTTGCCTCTCCGACTCACCACAAAAACGTCATCCTGAGCGGAGCGCCTCACAGATTTACCGCGTGACACAGCGCTTGGTGGCGCGGAGTCGAAGGACCCCGAGGGTGCTTATCTTACCCATGCCGTTCTAAGCTTTTCAGCCACTGAAGCCCCTACCTGGCAGGCCCGCCACGATCTTTCCCTGGGGCCGACAACAAGGACGGCTGGCGACGTGAAAAGAAGCTCAACCTCATGGGCACGATCAATCCCGAGTTCAAAGACCTTGCACAGACCTGGGGATGGAAGAGGATTACAGTGCATGAAAAGATGTACCCGTGACCCTCAAGTGGGTACCGCAGCAAGATCCTGTTCTCGGGCTTCGGTGGTCGAAAAGCTCCGAACAGCATGGGTAAGATAAGCACCGTCGGGGTCCTTCGACTCCGCGCCATCAGGCGCCGTGTCACGCGACAAATCCGTGAGGCGCTCCGCTCAGGATGACGTTTTTGTTGGGGTTTTAAAGAAAAACATCCCAAACAAGTTAGCGCTTATGGGGCTGCGTCCTGGGCTAAGTCAGACTTGTCCAAATTAGGTTTTTCGGTTGGCCAATTTGGACACCATGAAGCCTTCACTGACCATCAGAGGCTGGGGAAGACTGTCGAACGAGGGGCATGGCTTCAGCCGTGCCATCAATGGCCTGCGTGCTTGACGGCTTTAGAAGCCGCTGAGGTACGCTTTGGGTGGTACACGTAGGAGCAGAATCATCGCTGTTCTGTGGCCTCGGAGCAGTTCAGCACTTAAATCGTCAGGAAAAGACGGACCTCAGAGGCTAAAGTGTGTGCGTGAGAACCTACCGATTGCAAAATGAGTCCCGGAGGGACGGCTGAACTTAGCCCAGGACGCAGTCCTGGGTAGAAATTCAAGAGACGACAAGTCCCGTAGGGACGACTGGAAGTTATCCGGAGGCAATTCCAGAGCACTTCCATCTCCAGATATTCCGCGATTGAAGAATTCCCGATCCGCTGCCCGAATTCAGGACCATGTCTCGATTAACTTTTTCAGTCGTCCCTGCGGGACTTTTCAATGGTGCATGCTAACCCAGGACTGCGTCCTGGGCTAAGTTCAGCCGTCCCTCCGGGACTCGAGTTCGTGCAGAGACTTTTCCGCAGCTTGTAAAGCCCTTGCTCTGGCTGAAGCCGGTCCTTCGTTCATCAGCACACGCGAAAACTTGTTGCCATTTTGACAGCAGCCGGTCAAACAGAAGCAACCTGATTTTGTTCGGCCGCACTCTGCTCAAAGCAATCAACAAGTTAAATCGTCAAAAAGCCAATTGTTCCGCTAATTTGGAGACCCCTGAAGTCCAGCCGTCCCTGCGGGACTCGATGTGGTGATGCTCGTTCTCGCGCAGACACGAGAGCCCGTACCTACCTTTCCCTGTGCTCGGTGTGCACTAAGTGCATTCTTGACGCATATAGCCACTGTGCATATAGTGTGGCTATGGCTGACGACCTCAAGGCTCTGCTTCCGCTGCAACCAACCACTTTCCATATTCTTCTGTCTTTGACGGACGAGGACCGGCATGGCTACGCCATCATTCTCGAGGTGGCCAGACGCACGCAGGGAGAACTCAAACTGAGTGCAGGCACGCTCTACCGTTCCATTCAGCGGATGCTGGAGACCGGCCTCATCGTGGAGACCCGGAGCAGGCCGGCACCGGAGATGGACGATGAACGGCGGAGATACTACCGCATCACCCCTTTGGGAAAAGCGGTTGCGGAGGCGGAGGCAGGGCGGCTTCGAGATTTGCTCAAGATGGCGCGCTTGTGCGGCGTGGCGCCCAGGACAACTTGATGAACCTTTATCGTTTGCTTCTCCACCTCTATCCCTCGTCGTTTCGAGCGGAATACGGCAACGAGATGAGCGCCATCTTTGCTCTCGAGCTTGACCGTAGGCGGGGACTGCCGGCCCGGTGCGGGCTTTGGTTTTCCGCATTTGCCGAGATCGTGTTTAACGCCGCCATGGTCCATTGGGAAATCGCCCGGCGGGATCTGTTCCACTCCGCCCGGTCACTGCTTCGCTCCCCTGGCTTCACCCTGACCGCGATTCTGCTGGTCACGATCGGCATTGGCGCCAACGTTGCCGTATTTACACTGGCGAATTTTGTGCTGGTCAGGCCGTTGCCCTTCCCTCAACCGGACCGGCTGACGAAACTGTGGGAAAAGCACCAGGGTTATCCAAGGATGGAGCTTTCACCGGCCAACTATCGCGATGTCGACGCGTCGAACAAGTCGTTCGCGGCTTTGGCAGCGTATAACGGCAACTCCATGAGCCTGGTGGGTCAGGGTGAGCCGCAAAGAATCGAAGGCGCCTCGGTTACGGCGAATCTATTCTCTGTGCTGGAAAGGCCGGTGCTGATCGGCCGTTCTTTCAACCAGGAGGACGGCCGGGCGGGTGCACCGGGAACCGTGGTGCTGAGCTATTCCCTATGGCAAACAGCATTCGGAGGCGATCGAGAAATCGTCGGGAAACCAGTCTCTCTGGACAACCAGCCCTACACGGTGATCGGCGTGATGCCGGCCGATTTTCGCTTTCCCACGCGCGAGACATTTTTCTGGACAGCGTTTCGGTTTCAGGAAAGCGATTATCAGGACCGTGACAACAATATGCTGGAGGGAATTGGCCGGCTCAGGCCAGGAGTATCGCTGGCCCAGGCACGTAGCGAGTTGTTGTTGATCGCTGCCCGGCTGCGGAAACAATATCCAAAAGAGAATGAAGCGGTCGACTTGTCTGTGTTCGCGTTGCGCGATGAACTCTCGACCGAATCGCGAATGCTGCTTGTGGGCTTGTGTGGAGCAGCTCTCTGTGTACTGGTCATTGCCTGCGCCAACCTGGCAAATCTTCTGCTGGCGCGCTCGCTGGCCCGGCAAAGAGAGCTCTCGATTCGCTTGTCGCTGGGGGCGAACCGCCGCAATCTCCTCCGCCACCTGCTTACCGAGAGCCTTCTGCTAGGGCTAGCCGGAGGCGCCAGCGCAACCACAGTCGCCATTGCGGCATTGCCTTTGCTTTCCCGCCTGGTGCCCAACGGGCTTCCGGTGCAGCAGGTTCCTCCGGTGGACGTACAGATGCTGCTTTTTGCCCTTGGTCTTACGCTCATTACGGTGGTCGCTTTTGGGGTTGCGCCAGCATTGCAGGCATCCAAAGGAGCTGGATTGAGCGGACTCCGCGTGGGCGTACGCACGGGTGGAGCGGGCCGCCACGGAGCTCGGTCTGCGCTGGTGATTGCTGAGGTCGTGGCGTCCGTGGTGCTGCTGGTTTCGTCAGGGCTACTGATTCGTGCGTTGTGGCGGGTGCAATCCGTGGACCCCGGATTTGAAACCAACGGCATCCTGTCATTGCGTACCGAATTGCCGTTTCCCAAATACGACAACCCCAGCACTCGAGATCAGTTTTATGGCAAAGTGCTGACGGATGTTCGCAAGCTGCCCGGGGTGACGGATGCCGCCTACATCACCGCTCTCCCCATGACATGGGGCGGCGGCATCTGGCCGGTCGAAGTGAATGGGCGTAGCCAGATTCGTACCGAAGGTACTTCCGCCAGTATGCGTTTTGTGACGCCCGGTTTATTTTCCACCCTGGGTATTCCCATCAAGTTGGGGCGCGGCGTGAGCGAAAGCGATACGGCGGATCGGCCGTATGTGGCTGTAGTGAGCGAGTCGTTCGTGCGGCGATACTGGCCGCATGAGCAGCCGATCGGGCGGCACTTCAAATTCGAGTTTCACGATCGCGAAGTCATTGGAGTGGTTGGAGACATCCGGGCGCGGGGCCTGGAGAGAACCAGCGAGCCCCAGGTATATCTGAGCTCCAAACAGGATTCGGACAACACCTATTACGCACCCAAAGACCTGGTGATCCACTCGGCGCAGCCGCCGGAGCGACTGTTGCCGGCCATCCGGCAGATCGTTCACGCGGCGGATCCGGAGCAGCCTATCTCCGACGTAAGAACGATGGACGAGGTGGTCGCGGGCGAGACCGAATCGCGAACCATCCAAATGCGCGTGCTGGTTGTGTTTACCGGGGTGGCGATCGTGCTGGCCGGCTTAGGCATATACGGTCTGCTCGCGTTCACGGTCTCGATGCGACAGCAGGAGTTTGGCATCCGCCTGGCTCTAGGCGCGGGGCAGGGCGATATCTTCAAGATGGTACTGCTCCAGGGCGCCCGGCTGGCGGTAGCTGGCTTGGTGCCCGGGTTGGCACTGGCGTATATCGCGGCGCGATTGATGCAAAGCCTGTTGGCGGGGGTGCGGCCGGCGGATGCGCTCACCTTCTCGACCGCGGCAGCGCTGTGCCTCATCACTACCCTGCTCGGGACTTTGTTTCCCGCTCTTCGCGCGGTCCGGTCCGATCCTACCGCCGTCATGCGGGCTGAGTAGGCGGCTTCTTCGGTTCCTTCGGCTTCAAAAAAAGCAAAATGGGTTGTCCATTTTGTGCCCTCCTGATCGACTATCTGGTGAACAGAGCAGTCATGCGATTCAGGAGGGACAAAATGAAATACCTATGCATGGTCATTGTTGACGAGAAGAAACTGGCAGCGATGCCGGAGGCCGCGGGGCAAGCCTTAACGGACGAGAGCCTGGCCTATGACAAGACGCTTAAGGACCGCGGCCACTTTATCGCGGCTCAGGCCCTGGAATCCGTCAACGCCGCCACCATGGTGCGGATTCGCGACGGCAAAGTGTCGGTCACGGATGGGCCTTTTGCCGAAACCAACGAACAGATCGGCGGCTTCATCCTGATCGAGGCTAAGGACCTGAATGAGGCGATCCAGTTGGCCTCGAAGATTCCGGTCATTCGGCTGGGCGGCATCGAAGTGCGGCCCATCAAGGAATTAGTCGCCAGTGCCAAATAAAGAGGAGGAGATCGATGTGCCCTGTATGCATTTCGATAATAGCCGTGGCCGTGGCAGGCGCTAGTTCGCCCGGCGCCGCGAAAGCCCTCCTGGCGCGGAGGGCTGAGCGCATCGCTACACAATTCACATCCGTTCAACAGAAGGAGAGCGTTCGTCATGATCACTAGCCAGATTGAGCACCCAAAAGTCGTCTCGCGTGGCGAATGGCTCGCCGCCCGCAAGGAATTGTTGGTCAAGGAAAAGCAACTAACTCGTGAACGCGACGAGATTGATCGCCGGCGGCGCGAGCTACCGTGGGTCAAGGTTGAGAAAGATTATGTTTTCCGCGGTCCCCAGGGGCAGCGGAGCCTGGCCGACCTCTTTGAGGACCGGAGCCAACTCATCGTGTCTCACTTCATGTTCGGTCCGGGGTGGAAGGAGGGCTGTGTGGGCTGCTCCTTCCGCTCTGATCATGTGGACGGCGCCTTGGTGCACCTCCAGCATCACGATGTGTCGTTGGTCGCGATCTCGCGGACTCCGTTGGCCGAGATCGAGGCTTTCAAGAAACGCATGGGCTGGCGTTTTTCGTGGCTTTCGTCGTACGGCAGCGACTTTAACTACGACTACCAGGTGTCGTTCAAGCCAGAGGAGGTTGCGACCGGGAGGGTTACCTATAACTACGAGGTTCGCGATTTTGTCAGCGAGGAAGCGTCTGGTTTAAGTGTGTTCTACAAGAACGCAGGGGGCGAGATATTTCATACGTATTCCACTTTCGGACGGGGAGATGAAATGGTGGACACGGCCTATATGTATCTCGATCTGACTCCGAAGGGCCGGAACGAGCAGGGTCCTCACCATAACCTGGGTGACTGGGTGCGGCACCATGACCGATATGAGGCTGCGGGTTTTGTCGATGCGGGAGGGCGCTTCGTGGCTGAGGAGCATTCGGATTCAGAATGCGGCTGCGAGCATGAGGGGGTAGAGGCAATCTTGGTTCCATCGTGGTGGGTCGCCCAGATAGGATGGATGCGATCAGGAGTTCGCGATGGGGGTACCGGGGGATAAAGAAGGAGTGGGCCAGATTGTGGACGGGGTTTATCGTTCTGAATCGCGCCGCGTTCTGGCCACGCTCATCCACCTGCTGGGCGACTTTGATTGGGCCGAAGAGGCCATGCACGATGCATTCGCCGCGGCGGTAGAACAGTGGCCGCAGAGGGGCGTGCCAGCCAATCCCCGCGCATGGCTGGTTTCGACCGGGCGATTTAAAGCCATTGACGCGATGCGTAGACGCGCTAGGTTTGACACATCGCTCGACGATCTTCCTCAGCAGCCAAGTGGGCCAACCTTCGAGCCAGAAGAATGGGACGAGCAGAGCGTAGAAGACGACCGGCTGCGGTTGATCTTCACCTGTTGTCATCCGGCATTGCCGCCGGACGCGCAGGTCGCGTTGACACTGCGCGAAGTCTGCGGGCTCACCACCGAAGAAATCGCGCGCGCATTCCTAACCGGCGCGCCCACGATTGCCAAACGCATCGTGCGCGCCAAAGCGAAAATACGCGATGCGCGCATCCCCTATGAAGTGCCGTCGCGCAACGATCTTCCGTCACGGCTCGACGCCGTGCTCCACGTGATCTACCTGGTATTCACGGAGGGTTATTCGGCATCCTCGGGCGAGTCGCTGACACGCGCGGATCTCTCGGGCGAAGCCATCCGCCTCGGGCGGCTGCTGGTTGCGCTATTGCCGGAGCCTGAAGCACAGGGACTCCTGGCCCTGATGTTATTGCACGAATCGCGCCGCGATACGCGTACCTCGCCCGAGGGCGAACTGGTGCTGTTGGACGATCAGGATCGATCGCTCTGGAATCGCGATCTCATTGAGCAGGGTGTTTCGCTGGTTGAACTGGCGCTCGCGTCGCGCCCCGTCGGCCCCTACACCGTGCAGGCGGCCATCGCGGCGGTGCATGCGAGCGCTTCCTCCGCGGCTGCGACGAACTGGACCCGAATCGTTGAACTCTACGATGTGCTCCAGCGAGCGAGTCCTTCCCCTGTGGTGGAGCTGAACCGCGCGGTGGCGGTTGCCATGCGCGATGGGCCTTGGGCCGGTCTCACGCTGGTCGACGGCATCCTGGCGCGCGGCGACCTGGGAGACTACTACCTTGCCCACTCGGCTAGGGCGGATTTATGCCGGCGGCTTGGGAGAAGGGCGGAAGCTCGTGCATCCTATGAAAGAGCACTCGGCCTGGCGCGGCCAGAAGCAGCGCGGCGGTTCCTCATGAGACGGTTAAACGAATTGAGCGGTGAAGCCTATCCATGAGCCTGGAAGAAGCTCTCATCTCAGTTTGGCAACAGGTGTTCGCGGAAAATGCGAAGACGGTAACTCTTGACGGTGTGAGCTACCCGATCCGCCGAACCAGCCGGTCCAAATTGCGAGAAGTGGATTTCAAGTTCGGCGACACAGCCTTGCGTGGCGTGGAGCAAAACCCGAGCACGAACTCGCGTTGGGCAAAGCTCGCACGAGAGGGCAAGAAGGTCATGCAATTTCTGGCTGACGGCCGGTACGTTGCCGGCGTCGTAGATGGAAAAGTTACTGTGTACCACTCCGTGCGAGGGCGGTGAGGTTGCCGTGGAAGGTCAAGAGGCAGCGGATGGAATGTCGTCGGATTGAAGATCCTTGATCGTTGGCAGGGCCTTGATTGCCGAGCCCGACTTTTGCTGCGCCAGCCTGATCTCATAGAGACTTTGTAAATTCAGCCAGAACTCAGCGCTTGTACCGAAAAAGTGTGCAAGCCGTAAAGCTGTGTCGCCCGTGATTGACCGCCGCCCGTTCAAAATCTGAGTCACGCGATTTGTCGGGACTTTGAGTTGACGCGAGAGCTCGGCTGCGCTCATGCCCATCTCTCTCAGTTCCTCCGCCAGATGCTCCCCAGGATGTATTGCTTTCATCTTCGTCCTATCGGTGGTAATCGAACCGGGTATGCGTTCTGTCTTAATTTGACGTTGTCATCACGTCGTTATAGGAGTGCCAAGCCCAGCCCAGGAAGTGCGGGTTTCCGGCCAAGGTGTCCTGTACGACTTTGAGCATATCGGGGAGTTGTTGCTGATAATCAGGGGTGCGCAGGCCTATGGCCAGCTTTGCGAGATTGGTCCCGTTGAGCCCCTGATAAGCCATATCTATAAACTTTGTGCTGGCTAGGCGAAGTTTGTCTGCCTGAGCCGCGGTGCTCTGCCCATCGCCTGGACTGCTCAGCTCATAAAGCATCAGGGTCAGCCGAGGCAGCGATGACAGCAGCGCTTGACGTTGACTCACATCGCCCTTAAGAAATTTGTTGGGGATGTCGGCGTTCACCGTCATCTGGTTCTGGCGTGCTAAAGCGAGCACAGCCCGATAGGTATCGAGGAGATCGGGTAAGAAGGCCAGGTTTCCCGGCCCTTTGTTTTCCTGGCGCTGCTGCGGTTCTATGTCGAGGTGGATGCCGTCGAAGCGCTGATGGGGATGTTCGCGGTTAAAGGACAAGACCTCATTGACGTGGGCCATCAGCTTGTCGCGGTGCTTGCCCGGCTCGTCCGCGTCGTTGCTCGAGAGCAGGGCCTCGACCTGGATGTGCGATTTATGCAGGAGGCCGATGAGCTTTTCTATCTCCTGCTGTTCCGCCGCACCCCCATTTTGCGAGGTAAACGATAGGTAAACCTGGTTGATCTGGTGCGAGCGGCAGAAGTCGCGCAAAGCCTCGCCCCGGGAGGGTAAGTCGAGCAGAATCGGCGTCTTCCAGACCCAGACCCCATGCACAAATTGGTCGTTTTGACCTTGGGCTACGGCCCCAGGAATCAAGCAGAGCACGACGGCCAGTACCGAGAACGCAACTTTCACCTGGATTCCCTTTCTGGACGGCCCAAACAGCATAGCGGATAACTGCGTCAGTGGCCCGCGCATCTATGTATACGTACACGGAGATCAGATTATGCCGAATGAGACGCATGTGGAAAAGCCATCGAGCCCGGACGAGTTCCATCCTTCGAAGACGGGCGAGGAGAAAAGGCTCGATCGCGCGGCCGAAGAAGCTGCCGAAAAGGCCGGTAAGGCAGAGAAGCGCTACGACCAGAACCACGACATCTTCACCAAATAGTTTGCTGTTTTGAGACCGTAGCATGGAGCCGCCGCCGAGGCCCCGCCCTCGGCGGCGGCTGTTTACCTGCCCTCCACCGCGGACTAGAATGACGGCATGGTGAATATTGATTCGCTGGGCCGCCTATGAACTTCCCCGAACATGAACTCCACTTTTTCCAGCGATTTGGACTGACCGGGCGCCTCATCGAGCGGTGCCTGGGTGAGGCCCTTTCCGCCGGCGGTGATTTTGCAGACTTATATTTCGAGTCCATCGCCTCGACCTCCATTTCGGTCGACGAATCACTGGTCAAATCTGCCAGCCAGGGAGTCAGTGCAGGATGCGGCATCCGCGTCTGCTCCGGGGACCGCACCGGCTATGCGTACACCGATGACCTTTCGGCAGAAAGGCTCATGCGTGCCGCGCGCACCGCAGCCCTGATCGCTGACGGGCCAAGCAAACAACAGGTTGCCGGGTTCCGCGAAACTCCCAAAGCAAGCCTTTACCCGATCTCAGCGGCGGATGCCGACGCTGGGATCGCTCCCAAGCTCGACCTGGTGATGCGGGCCGACCGCGCCGCGCGGTCCTATGATCCGCGTATCGTTCAAGTGCGCGCCGGTTTCAATGATGAGATGCGGCACATACTCATCGCCGCTTCCGACGGCACCTTTGCCCACGACACGCAGCCTCTGGCCCGCCTGAATTGCTACGTGATTGCGCGCGATGGGTCGAAGAGCTCGCGCGGTGGCTCCGGCGGCGGTGGCCGCGTGGAAATCAACTTCTTCGAGGGCGATAAGTCGCCCGAACACTTCGCCCGGGAAGCTGCCCGGCAGGCGATTTTGCAACTCAATGCCGTTGCTGCTCCGGCAGGCGACATGGAAGTGGTTCTGGGACCGGGCTGGCCGGGCGTTCTGCTGCATGAAGCCGTCGGCCATGGTCTTGAGGCAGATTTCAATCGCAAGAAGACTTCGGCCTTTGCCGGCCTTATCGGGCAACAGGTCGCCAGCTCGAAGGTGACGGTGGTGGACAACGGCACCATGCCTTCGCGCCGGGGATCGCTCAATGTTGACGACGAAGGCTCGCCCACGCAGGAGACTGTGCTGATCGAGAACGGCATCCTCAAGGGCTACCTCAGCGACAAACTTTCTGCCCGCCTCATGGGTATGGCGGATACGGGCAATGGACGCCGCGAAAGCTATCAGCACATTCCTATGCCGCGCATGACGAATACCTATATGCTCTCCGGCGAAGATAGCCCGGAGGATATTGTGCGCAGCGTAAAGCGGGGACTGTACGCGGTGAACTTCGGCGGTGGGCAGGTGGATATCACCAGCGGCAAGTTCGTGTTCTCTGCGTCGGAAGCTTACTTGATCGAAGACGGCAAGATTACGGCTCCGGTACGCGACGCGACGCTCATCGGCAACGGACCGGAAGCGCTGAAATATGTTTCCATGGTGGGAAACGATCTCGCTCTCGATGAAGGCATCGGCACTTGCGGCAAAGATGGGCAGAGCGTGCCTGTCGGCGTGGGGATGCCCACGATCAAGCTCGACCGGATGACGGTGGGCGGTACGGCCAGATAATGTCTACAGCAACTCCCATCTCGGCAGCGGAAAACACCCTTGACATGCAGCAGCTTGCGGCAGATGTGGTGGAGCGCGCTCTGCGGGCGGGAGCCACGGAAGCGGAAGTAGTGATCCGCGAAGGTGACGAATTCTCAACCGTCGTGCGCCTCGGCCAGGTGGAAACGCTAAAGGAATCAGGCGCGCGCGGGATCGGTCTGCGGGTGTTTATGGGATCCAGCGGATCGTATCGCACCGCCAACACCTCTACCAGCGACTTCTCCGAGGCCGGCGTGGCCCACATGGTTTCTGGCGCGATCGACCTGGCCCGGTTCACCTCGCAGGATCCCTTCGCCGGCTTGCCCGAACCGAGTGCCATGGGCCGGCTTACAGGTGAGCTCGGCCTTTATTACGACGACGTGTATTCCCTGCCGACGGCGGAACGGATCGAGTATGCACGGCGCGCAGAGGCGGCGGCTCTCTCCGCGGATCCCCGATTGACCAAGAGTGACGGCGGCAGTTTCGATGCGGCCACCGGTCACAAAGTGATGGCTAATTCGCGCGGCTTTGTGGGGGAGTACCGCCGCTCGTATTGCTCCCTTTCCGCTATGCCGATCGCGGAGACGGAGCGGGGCGGCATGCAGCGCGATTATTGGTTTTCGAGCGCCCGCACACTGGCCAAGCTTGACTCTCCGGAGAGTATCGGGGCCGAGGCGGCGCGACGGACGCTGCGCCGGCTGAATGGCCGCCGGGTTCCGACGCAGCAGGTGCCCATCGTCTTTGCTCCGGAGATCGCCCGCTCGCTCATTGGCAATATCTTCGAAGCCGCCAATGGAGACAGTATTTATCGCGGCGCCTCCTTCTGGAACAATCAACTGGGCCAGAAGGTCGCCAGCGAAAATGTAACCGTCATTGATGATGGCACTCTACCAGGGTTGTTTGGGACCGCGCCCTTCGACGGCGAAGGGCTGCCCACGCGGCGGACGGTCATTGTCGAGAACGGGGTGCTGAAGAACTACCTGCTGAATACCTATACGGGGCGCAAACTCAACATGGCGAGCACGGGCAATGCTTCCCGCGGTTTGGCGGGAACTCCCGGCATCGGCGGCGGCAACCTGTTTCTGGAGAAAGGCTCCATTTCCCCGCAGCAGCTGCTTGCTGAGGTGAAAGCCGGCTTCTATGTCACCGAGCTGATGGGATTTGGGGTCAACATGGTGACCGGCGACTACTCCCGCGGTGCGGCGGGTCTGTTGATTGAGAATGGTGAGCTGACGTTCGCGGTTGAGGAGGTCACCATTGCCGGCAATCTGAAGGAAATGCTCAATCACGTCACCGCCATCGCCGACGATCTGGAATTCCGGGGAGCGGTGGCCTCCCCCACCTTGCGCATCGACGGAATGACCATCGCCGGGGAATAATCGTTCCGTCTTCTTATGAGAGCTGGTCTCGCTCATTCGATCCACTTCGATCCGGCCGACCCCAGCGCTAGCCTGAGCGGCCTCCCTGAGGCTCCGGCTGTTTTTGCGCTGTGTGCCGCGGACCCCGCGGCCGAACCCTACCTTGGCAAGACACCCAACCTGCGCCGCCGGTTGATGCGGTTTCTGCGTGGGCCCCAGGGCAGTGTGACGAGCCGCCGCCTGCAGCTGGCGCATTTGGTCGACCAGATTGAGTACACAGTCACGGGGTCTGAGTTCGAGTCTTCGCTGTGCCTCTACCAGGCTTCGCTGCGCGCTTTTGGTCAACGGGCGCAAAAGCGGTTGCGTCTTCGGCCTCCGGCTTTTCTTCGAATGTCGGTCGACAATGCGTATCCGCGGGTTTATGCCACTTCGAAAATCAGCAAGACGGCGGCGAATGCGCTTTTTGGTCCGTTCCCTTCGCGTGCGGCGGCTGAACGTTATGCGGATGAGATGCTGAACCTGTTTTTGCTGCGCAGGTGCATTGAGGAGCTTAACCCCGATCCGGCATTTCCTGGGTGTGTTTATTCGGAGATGAAGATGTGTCTCGCACCTTGTTTCAAAGGGTGCTCCGACGAACGGTACCAGCAGGAAGCGAGTGAGGTTTTTGCTTTTTTGGCTACGCGCGGCGGGTCCATGATCAGCCGGCTGGAGGGGGAGCGCAACGCGGCTTCAGAGGCAATGGAGTTTGAGCGCGCCGCGGCTATTCATCAGCGTATGCAGAAGGTGCAAAGCGTTGCCCACCTGGTGAGCGAGGCGGTTCGTCCGCTGGCCGAGTTGAGCGGCATCATGGTGCAGCCGTCTGCGGAGCCTGGGCAGGTTGCGCTGTTTGCTCTGCGGCGCGGGGTTTGGATTGGTCCTGCGCTTTATTCCATCGTGGGGATGCGGTTGGCGAATGAGCGGTCGGGGTCGAGTTCGCTGTTTGCTCATCCGGTTGCGTTGGAGGCTGTTCCCCTGGAGGGCGTGGCTGCTTTGCCTGCGAAGGATGTGCTGGAGTCGCGGCTGGAGGAGGCGTTACGTGCGCTGGCTCAGTCGGCGCCCAAGACTGTTTCCACGCAGACTTTGTCGGACCATCTGGCTCTGTTCACGCAATGGTATTACCGGCCGGCGGGGCGCTCTACGGGTGAGATGGTGTTTGGTGGAGCGGATGGGGAGGTGCCTCGCAAGCCTTTGCTGCGCGCTATTTCTCGCGTGGCGGCGCGGGCTCATAGTGCGAATCCGGAAGAGTTGGCGAAGCCACCGATTCAGTGGCATGCGTGAGGGGGGCTTGGATAGAGGGGGAGAGGAACCGCAGATCTCTCCACTCCGCCGGGTGCCCCACATCTCGCTCGTTTTTCGCGAGATGTGGGATACCACAGCGCTAAACCTCTGACTCTCAACCTGAAACAGATGTCAGAAGGATCAGGACGGGTGCCCCACGTCCCCGAATTTCCTGTTAAGTCTCGTGGGTTCCGCACGCTTCCACCCTTAGGGCGCTTAAGGCGCACACTTCCACCCCAAGCAGCTGCCGGGCGCCATGCGATTTTGTCAGGAGTCTGCCTTGGGTTTGCTTTCATCTGAGTCCTGTACACTGAGGAGAATCGAGGGTCATCATGGTTGAATTGGTGCCATCCATCCTCTCTGCCGATTTCTCGAAGCTGGCCTTGGAAATTGAGGCTGCCGAGCGCGGTGGCGGCTCTGTCATCCATATCGACATCATGGACGGCCACTTTGTCCCCAACCTGACGATGGGACCTCCCGTGGTCAAGTCCCTGCGCAAGGTCACCAGCCTGCCGCTCGATTGCCACCTGATGATCGAGAATCCGGACGATTTCATCGAGGAATTTGCGGTTGCCGGCGCGGACTGGGTCGCGGTGCATTACGAAGCGTGCCGGCACCTGCACCGCACCCTGCAGTTGATCGAGCAACATGGAATGAAACCGGCCGTGGTCATCAACCCGGCGACCCGGGTCGATTTTCTGGTCGAAATCCTGCCGATGATTCATCACGTGCTTGTGATGAGTGTTAACCCAGGTTTTGGCGGTCAAAAGTTCATTCCTTTTTCGCTGGATAAGATCCGGCGGCTGGTGGAACTCAGGGCTGAACTTGGGCTCAACTTCAGGATCGAGGTTGATGGAGGCGTGGCTCCCGAGACCATTGCCTCGGTGGTGAAGGCAGGTGCGGACTTGCTGGTGGCCGGCAGCGCCGTTTTTGATTCGGGGCACCCGGAAAAGGAAGCCCGGGCGCTGCTCAAGATGGCGCTGGAGGCGGAAGAAGGCCACAGAGGCCAAAATTTCCATTCCAGGCGGGCTGCCGCCATTTAACATTAAGTAAGTAAGTAATAACGACGGCGGTGGCGGGGCACCACTTCCGGTCACGATTCTGGCTCCTGGCCGAGTTCCTGCCCATGAGGTGCTATGCAGCGTTTTATATCCCGGCTTTCTATCCTGTGTCTTCTTTGCGCTCTCCCCGCCTGCGCTCAGTTCGGCATCTTCAAGCCTTCCAAACCGGCGACCAAGCCGACCCCCGAAGATCCGCTTGCCGGCCATGCTTCCAAGCAGCCAGATAAAGAGCTCTTCGACAAAGCCCTCATTGCCATGAAGAAGGGCAAGTTTGACGTGGCGCGTTTGGATTTGCAGACCCTTCTGAACACCTACCCGGAATCGGAATACCAGATGCGCGCCAAGTTGCTGGTCGGCGATAGCTGGTTCAAAGAAGGGGGCACCGCCGCCCTGACCCAGGCAGAGGCTGAATATAAGGACTTCATCACCTTCTTCCCCAATACGCCGGAAGCCGCCGAAGCGCAGATGAAGGTCGCCGACATTTACTACATGCAGATGGAAAAACCTGACCGCGACCCGAAGAATGCCCAGCAGGCGGAGCAGGAATACCGGAACATGATCCAGCAGTTCCCTGATTCGACGTTTGTGCCCCGAGCCAAGCAGCGCCTGCGGGAAGTGCAGGAAGTGCTGGCCGAGCGCCAATACCAGGTGGGGAGTTTTTACTCCACCCACGAAAACTGGGCAGCCACCATTGCTCGCCTGCAGACGGTTACCGACAGCTACCCGCTCTATAGCCACAGCGACCTGGCGCTGATCGGGCTGGGCGATGCTTATGCCGCCGAGGCTCGGTATGTGCAGGGGCTGCAGCAGATCAATCCCAAGGCCAAGCAGGAACTCATGAAGGCGTACGATGACCAGGCTGCGGATGCCTATTCCCGCGTGGTCACGCACTACTCAATGGCGGCGCATGTGGAAGATGCGCGTGAGCGCTTGATCGCGCTCAATCGCCCGGTCCCCGAGCCCACCAAGGAAGAACTCGCGGAGAGCGAGGCAGAAGAGCAGAGCCGTACCGGAATCACCTTCAAGGACCGTGCCCTTCTGCTGGTCAAGCGTGGCCCGGTCACGGTGAACGCTGCGCGTATTGGCGAACCGACCTTGACCGATCGTCCGCAGGTAACGGCGCCCGATGTTCACAAACGAGACACGGCCCTTTTCACGGCGGCGCTCAACAATCAGCCGCTACCGTCGTTGGCCCCTGCGGGCGGCGCTGCCCCCGCTGCGGCTACGAGTGACGCGGCTGCCGCTCCGGCTTCTGGCTCGACGCTGCAGTTGGAGAACGTACAGGGTGCGAATAGCGGAGCGCCCGCAGCCAGCAGTGGCGGGCCAGCAATTGGCGCCGAAATTATCAGCACGGGCGAGAATAACGCTGCCCAGGCTCCGGCGAACTCGACACCGCCCACTTCCGCCGTACCGGTAGGCCCACCCGTAACTCCGGAGGGCGCGGCTGCGGCAGCTGCGGCTGCCGGCGTTCCGGGTGCACAAAACCCGGGTGGCCTGGCGACGGTCGGTCCGACCGACAACAAGCCGTTGCCGCCCGTAGAGAAGCCAGCGGACGCTCCGGCACAAACCAACGACGTGCATAACGCCCCGCAGGTGCAAACCGGCACCGATGCGGGCGCTACCACGAATGCCAAATCCAAAAAGAAGACGCCCGCGCCCAAGTTTGATTCGAGCGACGAGTCTTCCAGCAAACACAAGAAAAAGAAGGGCCTCGACAAACTCAACCCGTTCTAGAGCATTCTCCGCTTTTAGCACGTTCAGGATGATGCCCGAGGTGTTGAAAGAAGACGCCCCCCATGCCTCGTGATCTACCAAAAGCCTATGACCCGGCCGCGATCGAAGCCCGATGGGCGGCCTATTGGGTCGAAGAGGCGCTGTTTGACCAGCCACACGCTGCAGACGCTACTCCTGCGTCTGACCGTCCCGTCTTTACCATGCTGCTGCCCCCGCCCAACGTTACCGGGCGGCTGCACATGGGACACATGCTGGAACACACCGAGATCGACATTCTCACCCGGTGGCGGCGCATGTGTGGGGATCTGGCCTTATGGATTCCGGGCACCGACCACGCCGGCATAGCAACCCAGTTGATGGTGGAGCGCCAGCTCGCCGAAGAGCACAAAACGCGCCAGCAGTTGGGCCGCGAGGCGTTTGTCGAACGGGTCTGGCATTGGAAGCAGCATTACGGAGCTGCCATCCTCGACCAGATGCGGCGCCTGGGGACCAGCGTCGACTGGTCGCGCGAGTACTTCACCATGGACGGCCCCCGCTCGTTGGCCGTGCGCGAAGCCTTCGTCCGGCTATATGAGCAGGGGCTCATCTATCGCGGCGCCTATATCGTCAACTGGTGCCCTCGTTGCCAGACCGCCATTTCCGACCTGGAAGTGATCCACGAGGAGCAGCAAGGCAAGCTGTGGGAGATTCGCTACCCCGTGGTGGGGCCCACACCGGGAAAGGACGGCTTCGTCACCGTGGCAACCACGCGGCCCGAGACCATGCTCGGTGACGTCGCGGTTGCCGTTCATCCCGACGATGAGCGCTACGCTCACCTGCACGGCAAGATGCTCCGCCTGCCGCTGACGGAACGGGAGATCCCCGTGGTGACCGACAGCTGGGTGAGCCGCGATTTCGGTACCGGAGCGGTTAAGGTGACACCGGCACACGACCCCAACGATTTTGCCCTGGGGCAACGGCAGGGTCTGTCTTCGATCAGCGTGATGGACGAGACGGCGCACATGAGTGCCGCCGCCGGCGCTTACGCCGGTCTGGATCGCTATAAGGCTCGGCAGCGGGTCTTGGAAGATCTCGAACATCAGGGTTTGCTGGCAGGGGTGCGCGAGCACGTGAACTCCATCGGCAAATGCGACCGCTGCAAGACCGTGGTTGAGCCCTTGCTCTCGACGCAGTGGTTTATCCGCATTCAGCCCCTGGCCGACAAGGCCATTGCTGCGGTGGAGCAGGGCTTCATCCGCTTTACGCCGGAACAGTATTCGAAGACGTACTTCGAGTGGATGCGCAATATCCACGACTGGTGCATCTCGCGGCAACTGTGGTGGGGGCATCGCATTCCGGCGTGGCACTGCGCTGCCTGCGGCAAGATTACCGTGGCCCGCACCACTCCTGAGGTGTGCGCTCATTGCGGCAGCAATCATATCGAGCAGGAGAAGGACGTTCTGGACACCTGGTTCTCGTCCGGCCTGTTGCCCTGCTCCTCGCTGGGGTGGCCGGAACACACGCCTGATCTGGACGCGTTCTATCCCACCCGGCTGCTGGTCACCGGCTTCGACATCCTGTTTTTCTGGGTCGCGCGCATGATTATGCTGGGCTGCCATTTCATGCTGGAGGAGCCGATGGCGGACGGCGGCCAGCGCACGCTGAAGGACGCGGTGCCTTTCCGCGAGGTGTACATCCACGCGCTGGTGCGCGATGCGGACCGGCAGAAGATGTCCAAGACCAAGGGCAACGTGATCGATCCGATCCAGGTAGTCGAGCGCTTCGGGACCGATGCGGTGCGTTTCACGCTGGCTGCTATGGCCGCGCCCGGTACCGACATCGCTTTCAGCGAAGACCGCACCGATGGCTATCGCGCCTTCGCCAATAAGATCTGGAATGCTGCGCGGTTCATCTTCATGCAAATGGAGCGCGCCGCGGAGGCCGGGATCGTCGTCGATTTGCATCAACTTCCCGCGGAGCCGGGAACCGATGCCCCACTCGAAGCTCGGTGGATTGTATCCCGCCTGAATCGCACTGCCGGCGAGGTTAACGAGGCCTTGAGCGAGTATCGCTTCCACGAGGCGGCCAACACGCTCTACAGCTTCTTCTGGGGCGATTTCTGTGATTGGTATTTAGAAGTCGTCAAGCTGCGTCTGGACTTCACCGCCGCCCCCACACCGGTGCGTTCGGCGCTCGCCACCCTGCTGTCGGTGTTCGACTCCGCACTGCGCCTGCTGTCTCCGTTTATGCCTTTTATCAGCGAGGAGATCTGGCACGCGCTTTACGAAAATCACCCTCCGGCCAAATCGATCGCGCTCACGCGCTTTCCCAAGGCGCGGACCGATTTGATCGACCCCGCGGCCGAACGGCAGATGGAGCGGCTACAGGAATTGATCGCCGCGGTCCGCGATATGCGCCGGCAACTCGGGGTGGAAGAGAAGGCGACGGTGCCTATCCTGCTTCGCGTCGCGCGTGGAGAGCGGGCGTCTATCGAACAGAACGCCGACATCATCGGTCGCCTGGCGAAGGTGTCGGCGATTGAATTTGTCGATGCCATGCCCGAAGGCACGGGTGTGCGCTCCGCTCCGGGATTTGATGTGGCCGTGATCTATGAGCGTACGATCGATGTTGCGGTGGAGTGTGAGCGCCTGAAGAAGGAACTGGTACGGTTTGAAAAAGAGATAACGAATGCCGACCGTCAGCTGTCGAATGAGAGCTTCCTGGCGAAGGCTCCGGCAAACGTGGTAGAAGGATTGCGCCGCCGCGCAGCCGAGCTGAGTGTACTGATTCCGAAAAACCGCGCAGCGCTGGACAGCCTGAACTGCGACAACCACTAAGGGGGGCCAATGGACTGGAAGAGCAGGCGGGTTGAGGCCACCCTGGAACAAGCCCTGGTGGAAGACCGGGCTACCAACGACGTCACCACAGCTATGACCATCGAGCCCGGATTGCGGGCTTCCGGCACGGTTGTGGCACGGCAGGATTGCGTGATTTCCGGCTTGGGTTGTATCCCTCGTTTTCTGGAGATCTTCATCCGTTTGGACAAGAAGAATACTGGCCGCTTCGAGGTGATCAATCACCCGGAGATGTTCGACGGGGTGCGAGTCAAGAAGGGTCAGGCGGTCGCCGTCATTCGGAGTAATGCGCGCACCATTCTGGCGTGTGAACGCGTGATTCTGAATCTGATGCAGCGGATGAGCGGTATTTCTACTGCTACCCGGCAGTATGTGGATGCGGTGGCCGGCACTAAGGCCAAAGTGCTCGACACGCGTAAGACGGCTCCCGGTCTTCGCGTGCTGGACAAGTATGCTGTGCGTTGCGGCGGGGGCGAAAGCCATCGCTTTGATCTTTCGGACGGAATTTTGGTCAAGAGCAATCATATTGCTCTGGGTGGCGGCATTCCCAAGGTCATTGCCCGCGCTTTTGCGGGACGAACGCCTGGCCAGACGATTACCTGCGAGGTGCGGACATTGACTGAGTTGGAGCAGGCTCTGACCGCGGGAGCGGAGTCGCTTCTTTTGGATAATATGAGCCCGGCTGAGACCAAGAAGGCCGTGGCTATTGTGCGCGGACGCGGCCTTACGATTCCACTGGAAGCTTCGGGTGGGATCACGCTCGAGAATATTCGTAAATATGCACTTGCCGGAGTCGATCATATTTCTGTCGGTGCTTTGACGCAGTCCACGGTAGCCGTGGATTTGAGCATGCGGGTGACAACGGACATTTTCTGACTCTTTCATTGCAACGAGCCGACGGGTGCCCCACATCTCGCTGGTTTTTCGCGAGATGTGGGATACCACCGCGTTACACCGGCAGGTTTTCCACTCGACCGGCAAAGAACGTCGAGGTTCGTGGTATCCCACATCTCGCGAAAAACCAGCGAGATGTGGGGCACCCGAGACTTCTGCTAGTACAAGCGAAACCCACAAGGACTACTTTTGCTTGATCCTTCCCTCGAAGACGCTTATGACTTGCCCGCTTTGGATATCGCGCTGGCCGATACGCCTTTTGTCGGCAACTTTCGCTACTTCCCTTCCATCCATTCGACCAATGTGCTGGCTATGCGGGAGGCCGATGAAGGTGCTCCCGAAGGAATGGTGTACCTGGCGGACGAACAGACGGCAGGACGAGGCCGGGGAGCGCATGGATGGCACTCGGCTCGCGGCGCCGGGCTCTACGTAAGCGTCCTGTTGCGGCCGCGGGTCGCGCCTGCGGACATTCTTTGGCTTTCACTGGCCGCTGGCCTCGCGGTGCGCGAGGCGGTGCGTCAGGTCACGTCGCTCGAAGCAGATATCCGTTGGCCCAACGATCTACTTTTTGGTAAGAAAAAATTTTGCGGCATTCTCACTGAGTTGAATGCTGAGGTCACGCGGGTACGCCACGCGGTAGTGGGCATCGGTATCAACGTGCACCAGGAGAGTTTTCCCGGTGAGTTAGGGCTCATCGCCTCCTCGCTGCGCAGCGAAACCGGACGCTCGTGGGCGCGGCAGGATCTGCTGATTGCTTTGCTACAATCGCTGTACCGGGAAGCGCAAGCGTTGAGTGCGGAAACAGCCGGCGCGGCCGCGAACATCCTAAGCCGCCTGGAAGGCGCTTCTACCTGGATCCGTGGCAGGCAGGTGCGTGTTGATGAAGGCTCAGAGTACTCCGGCGTCACCGCGGGCCTGGACGCGCGCGGATTTCTTCGCGTGCGCACCGCGGAAGGCCTTCGTACCGTACACTCCGGCGGCGTCCGGGATCAATGACGGAAAATTCTATGCTGCTCACCCTTGACGTCGGCAACACCAATACCGTCCTCGGCCTTTACCGCCTCGCTCCCGATGAGTTGATCACCCACTGGCGCATCAGCACGCTCAGGGCGCAAACGGTGGATGAGTACGGCGTACTCCTGCTCAGCCTCTTCGCCATGAAGAAGATCGAAGCGGGTGAAGTCTCGGCCATCATCATCGCCTCGGTAGTCCCTCCCCTGGAAACGACTCTGCGCCAGGTATGCGAGCGCTACTTCAACGTGAAACCCATGCTGGTGGAACCCGGCATCAAGACCGGTATGCCGATCCTGGTGGATAACCCGGCCGAGTTAGGTGCGGACCGCCTGGCTAATGGTGTCGGGGCGTTCGCGAAATACGGTGGTCCCTGCGTCGTAGTCGATTTCGGGACAGCTACTACCTTTGACGTGATCACCGCCAAGGGCGAGTACGTGGGCGGGGTGATTGCGCCAGGTCTGGCGATTTCCGCCGAGGCCCTTTTTTCCCGCGCTGCGAGGCTGTCCCGGGTCGATGTGAAGAAGCCTGCCAAGGTGGTGGGCACGAATACCATCGCCCATATGCAGAGCGGGTTGTACTACGGATACATTGGGTTGGTGGACGGCATCCTGGAACGTATTTTGAACGAGACCAAGGGTCCGGAACCGGCGGCCGGCGAGGCGCCTACTCCTCCCAAGATTATTGCCACTGGCGGCCTGGCCCGGCTCATCGTCGACGATTCGAGGTTCATCAAGATCATTGACGACATGCTGACGCTCGATGGGCTGCGGCTGATCTACGAACGCAACCGCGCGGCCAAGGTGAAGCATGGCCACGGCGAAACAGCGGGAAAGCACGCCTGACGCAGTCGTGCAAAATTACTTCAACTATTTCACTGAGATTGAAGAACACTTCCAGCGCCGCCGCGGGTCGCTGCTTCTGCTCTCCACTATCGACTGGGCGCTGATTGAAACCTGGCGCGAGGCTGGGATCCCTCTGACAGCAGTGCTGCAAGGTATAGACGCGGCTTTCGACAAATACGACGCGCGCAAGAACAAAGCCCGCGTGCGGCGAGTGAACGGGCTGGCTTATTGCGCCCAGGAAGTGATCTCCGCCATGGATGCGATGCAAGAGGCCGCCATCGGCGCTACGCCTCGGCCCAGCACGGCGGAGCAAGGGTTCGAACAGGAACGGATCGCCACCCACCTGGAAGGGGCGGCCCAGCAACTGCGCAACGCACCACAAGGCGGATCACTTGCCGAGATCGCCGATCGTCTCCAGGTACTCGCCAAAGATGCAAGGGCCCAATTGCCCCAGCTCGAGGAGTTGGAGCAGTCGCTCACGGTGTTAGAAGAAAAGCTCTTCGCCATCCTCCTCACCAACACGCCGGAAGCCGAGTTGCTCGCGCTGCGTCAACAGGCTGCGGCCGAACTGGCTCCTTATCGCAGCCGCATGCCTGCTATGCAGATCCGCCAGGTGGAGCAGCAGTTTCTGCACAAGCGGCTATTGGAAAAGTTCAACTTGCCGCGGCTCAGCCTTTTCTATATGAGCCAGACATGAAGCTGCGCATCGAGAAAACTGTTTACGGCGGCGACGGACTGGCACGCGTTCCAGAAGGGAAGACGGTGTTTGTTCCGGGAACGCTTCCGGGCGAACTGGTGGAGGTGACGATCGCCTCGGATAAGCGCAGCTTTGCCACGAGCGCGCTTGATGCCGTCCTTGAGCCGTCTCCGGAGCGGATTCTCCCCGGGTGCGAATATGTTCCCCGGTGCGGTGGCTGCCAGTACCAGCACGCAAGTCCCGCCTTCCAGTTGCAGTTGAAGCTCGACATTCTGAAGGAAACGCTGACGCGGGCACATCTCCCGATGCCGAATGAAATCGGGAGTGTGGCCGGGCCGCCGTGGGGTTATCGCAATCGCATCCGTCTCCATGTGAAGGGCGATGCCCTTGCTTATCGCCAGCGAGGTTCGCACAATCTCCTGCGGGTAACCCATTGCCCCATCGCCGCTCCTCTCCTTGAACAGGCGATTGCGGCGGTTGAGCGCATTGCCAAGGAGACTGCTCTCGCGAGCCTGTGTGAAGAAGTGGAATTCTTTACCAACGGCGAGCAGGACCAGCTGCTCGTATCTCTCTGGTCGGAGAAACCACGGCGCTTCCGAGAACGCAGCCTGGAAGCATTTGCCGAGCGGCTGCAGGTGGAGATCCCTGTGCTCGCGGGGGTCGGGCTCTGGGCGCAGCAAAGCTCTTCGATCATGCACTGGGGACAGCGGTCGCTCTCCTACACGGTGTCTGGCGTGCCATACCAGGTAAGCCTTGGCAGTTTCTTTCAGGTCAACCGCTTTCTCGTGCCGGAATTGCTGCAGTTGGCCATCGGAAATCGATCGGGCAGGCTGGCCTGGGATCTCTATTCGGGCGTCGGGCTTTTTGCACAGGCGCTCGCGTATGAAAACGTAATCGCTGTTGAATCTGAAGGGTTTTCGGCAGACGACCTCAAGACAAACTTAGAAAACAAACGGCACCGAGTCGTCCGTTCCAACACGCTGGACTTTCTTCGTAGTAAAGCGCAGGGCCAGGAGAAACCCGAATTGATTCTGGTCGACCCACCCCGCGCTGGTTTGGGCAAGGAGATTTGCGCTCACCTGGCAGGCGTGGCGGCCCCGGAAATCGTTTATGTTTCCTGTGATCCAGCGACTCTGGCGAGAGACTTGCAGTCACTGTTACAGTCTGGGTATTCCGTGGAGAAGATGGATCTTATCGATTTATTTCCACAGACCTTCCACATGGAGACGGTTACGCTCCTTAAGCGGAATTAATGTCTCATCGCCACTGAGAACTGTGGAATGATTGGCGCCAAGCCACAACAGCCGAAATAGTCCCGAAGGGACGGCTGATCTTAGCCCAGGACGTAGTCCTGGGTAACTCTAGACCGACTGAGTAGCCCCGAAGGGACGGCTGGACGGGTGAGACATGTGTTCAGCCGTCCCTTCGGGACTACTCATCGTGTTGAAGCCTACCCAGGGCTGCGTCCTGGGCTAAGTTCAACCGTCCCTTCGGGACTCGTTTCATCGGAGTTGGCTGGAATGGGAGTGCCTGGTGAGAAGACGCGGGCTCGATCGGCTCTCTTTTGCCACCGCGCCTGCGCTCTATGCTGCTGTTTGGCTCTGCGCTGGGATTGTGCCTGCCGGTTACCAGTGGATTGCTCCCGCCACACTCATCGCGGCCATCCTGTTGTTCGCTCTACTTTGTGTGGTAGCTACGCGGATGGCTTTGCGAGTCGCGTTGCTTCCCCTCGCCTTTTGCTGGCTGACGCTGGGTGTGCTGCTTAGCGAAATTGAGCCCACTCCTGATCCACAAAAGCAACTGAGCGTGATCGCGGACGCCGGTGACACAACGGCTATCCATGGTGAAGTCACACGCACCACCCCCATCCGCATCACTCAGTCCATATCGCCCTTCGGCAGCGCTGTTCGGGAAGAGCAGAGCGAGAGTTTCGATGTGCGGGTGGCTTCCGTGGATGGCCGCCCGGTGTCCGGTGGACTGCGCGCAACCGTCTACGCACCCACGGATCAACCATTCCCTGCCATCCATTGCGGAGACCAGGTCGAGACTAAGATCGCGATGCACTTGCCCGAACGCTATCTTGACCCCGGGGCGTGGGATGCCACCGCGTGGCTGCGGCAGCAGGGCATAGGTGTGGTGGGCTCAGCCAAAGCCTCGGCGCTTACGCTCACACCAACACGCGGGCACGGCGGCTTTCATTGTTGGCTGCATTCCGTACAGCAGGCCGGCAGCCAGCGACTGATCACGTTCGCTGGCTCCTCGACAGCTTCGCGCTTGCCACGATGGATGCTGCTCAGCGAATCCGACGCGGGCATGCTGAGCGCTATGATTCTGGGCGACCGCACCTATCTTGATCACCAGGCCCGCGTAGGCTTCGAACGTACCGGCTCCTTTCATCTGCTGGTGGTCTCCGGTATGCACCTGGCGATCTTCGCCGGGTGCATTTTCGCCCTGTCTGCGTGGTTGCGCCTGCCTCGCGTTTGGTCGACGACGGTGACGATTGCCTGCTCTTTCGCATACGCCTTACTGGCTGGCTTCGGCGAACCGGTACAGCGGTCTTTCTGGATGGTGACTCTGTATCTGCTGGCGCGTTTGCTTTTCCGGGAACGCAATAGCTTGAACGCAATCGGCTTTGCCGCCCTTTGCCTGCTTGCGCTCGACCCGGCCTCACTCGGGGGAGCCAGCTTCCAGATGACTCTGCTCTCGGTGCTGATCGTCGGTGGAGTTGCTGTCCCGGTAGCCGAGCACACCTTCGGGCCTTACCTTCACGCAGCGCAGAACCTCGGCCTCATCGCGATCGATCCTGAGCTACCGCCCCCGCTGGCCCAGTTTCGCGTCACGCTGCGGCTGATCGCCAGCCATCTGCAACCATTCCTGGGCCGACGCCTGGCCCAGACCCTGCCCCCGGCTTTTGTTCGTCTTCTCCTACGCAGCTGCGAGCTGCTGTTGGTCTCGGCGCTGATCGAGCTCGCTATGTCGCTCCCCATGGCAATCTATTTCCATCGCGTGACGGCGGTCGGCTTGCCGGTGAACCTGCTGGTGGTGCCGCTCATCGGCCTGGCACTGCCTTCCGCCCTGATTACCTTTGCCACCTTGCTGGTCTGGCCCTCGCTGGCCATCGTGCCCGGGACCGTGACCGCTGCTCTGCTCCACGCGATCAACGGGATCGTCCATCTCTTCAGCGGAATGGCCGCCGGCGATATCCGCATTCCCGATCCCGGCACCCTGGCCATTGTGGCCGGCATTCTGCTCATCGGCCTGGCGGTTTGGGCAGCGCGCAATAGCCGCTTCCCCGTCGCTTTTCCCATCGCTGCGCTGGCCTGTTCCGCGGCATGTGTCTTCTATCCCCGCGCGTTGGCCTACCATCCTGGCGTGCTCGAGGTGACGGCCATCGACGTGGGCCAGGGAGATTCGCTGTTGCTGATCTCCCCCGAGGGAAAAACCGTGCTCATCGACGCGGGCGGTCCTACCGGTGGCAGCTCACAGGGGCCCGGCAACTTTGAAATCGGGGAAGACGTAGTCTCACCAGTATTGTGGTCGCGGAATATCCGCCGTCTTGACGCCGTGGCTCTGTCCCACGCGCACAGCGATCACATGGGGGGAATGCTTTCGATCCTGCGTAATTTTCGTCCTCGGGTACTGTGGGTGGGGACCAATCCGGAGATCCCCGGCTACCAGGCTCTCCTGGCCGAGGCCAATCGTCTCGACATTCCGGTCGAAGCCATGGCTGCCGGCAGCAGCTTTGCCTTCGGCGGCGCGCAAGTGGATGTGCTGGCGCCATCTACCGATTACACGCCAGGCGCTGCCGCCAGCAATGACGATTCGCTGGTGCTTCATATGACCTACGGGAAAACCTCAGTGCTGCTCGAAGGCGATGCGCAGGCGGCCAGTGAGCAACAGATGCTCGGCGAGGAGCTCCACGCCGACCTGCTGAAGGTTGGCCATCATGGGAGCAAGACGTCGACCACGCCCCGCTTCCTGGCGGCGGTCGCGCCCAGCTATGCCGTGATCTCGGTTGCCCACCGAAATCCCTATGGCCATCCCAAATTGGAAATCCTGCACCGCCTGCAGGACGATCATGTCCGGACCTTCCGCACCGACGCCATGGGGGCTACGTCCTTCTATCTGGATGGAAGCTCGGTGAGCGCCCAGCCGTTGGCGGCAAGGTAACCAAACCTTTTTTGTATTTCCCTGCTGCCGGTTCCGGTATAGGATTCGCACAAAGCAAGGAGAGTAAACTGGAGGAAGGGCTTTCAAACATGGGGTCAAGCGAATCGGATCGCAACGACGAATCTTCCCGCCACACGCTCAGTTCGCCACCTACTCCCCAGTCCCCCCAGGAAAAGATGGAGGAGCAGCGTAAAATCCGCCGCCTGCAGATGATGATGGACATGGTGATGTCCGTGATCAGCCAGGATGGCAGCCTCACGGTCGATCAGGCCGCGGAACTGGTAGCCGACAGCAAGAAGGCCGCGCTGGCCATGTTTCCCGATAAAGAGCTGGCGTACAACATCATCTACAAACCCAGGCTGCAGCGGTTGATGCGGGAGCGCTACCGCATTCAGTAGCAGGCTACTTGGACGAGGTGCTGACCAGGCGCATGGTGATGGTCCCCCAAAAGAGCCTGGCGCGCATCTGTACCGGCATGTGACGCTCGTCATCGGTGTACCAGATCCAGATATTGCCTCGATTTTTAACCACCCCCGCATCGGCAATGGGCTGCACCCGGATGGTTTGAAAGGTTCCAGCGAGGGTCACGACCTGCTCCCGGGCCTCGGCCTTCATGGTCACGTCCACGACGCGCATGGCATCGGCCACCGGCATGTGAAAGCTCGCTCCCGGCTGTAAAGGTTGCGATCCGCCGTAGAAAATCGCGGACATGAGGTCAGTCACGCAGGGCGGGATCACCGCCTCCTGGGATTTGCTGGTCCCGCTCACTAAATTCTTCTCTTGCAGCACCTGCTTGCCGTCCATAAACCGCAAGGTGCTGGTGACCTGCCGTCTGCCCTCCTGGAGTTGCTTGGCAAAGCTGGACGAGCAGCCGGTGGTGCGATTGAAGTAAGACTCAAAGCGGTCGTTGACGCGAAAGAGTAGGTTGACGGCACCGATCGACTCGCCGGTAGCGATCACGTGCTCCATGTTTCCCACCTGCTCCAGGTGGAAGGTGGCCTGGCCCGCGGGGAACACACGCCAATCGACCGCATAGTTGAGAGTCTGTTTGGCAGGGAAAGAGAAATTTGCGGCAGGAGGGAGGAGCGGGGGCGGAGGCGATTGAGCGATGCCGGCCAGCGCCCAAAAACAGGCCACACGCACCACGAGTCTGGGATACCTTATCACCGTTCACTCACTCCAATTGAATCAATGGCGGAGCCACAGAGCAGCAACCAGTACAACGTAAACGGCACAGGCACCCAAAACTGAATTGTACTCGCGGTGCTGGCGGTAAAGAGTACCGGAGAAGCTACCGTCTCCTGGGAATTTCGCAGGGGTGAGGCGGGGCAGGAGGCGGGGTACGCGTTGAGCATAGTTCTCGAAGCTGGGGAAGGTGGCGCGGAGGAATTGTTCTTCGCTGAAAATGGTGGGCGCGTAAATGAGGACGAAGAGGAACGCCAGGAGCAGGGTGATCCACAGGCTGCGCGACGCGGCGGCGAAACCGAAGGCCATCATCATGGAGCCGAGGTAGAGAGGATTGCGGGTGTAGGCGTAGGGGCCGGTCACGGTCAACTCGGCGTTCTTCTTTACGTAGCCTGAGGCGTAGGCGCGCAGGAGCAAGCCAGGGACTACCAGGAGCAGGCTCCAGCCAAGCGAGGTTGCGCTGGGGCGGGCTCTCCACAGGTAAAAGGCGGCGAAGAGAAAGCCGGCTGGCACGCGGATGCGCCGCGCTACTTTACTCCAGCGGGTCAGCATTGAGGGATGGAAACCGCAGATCTCTCCACTCCGCTACCCCGGATTTCCTGTAGAAGCTGGTGGCGCTGGCGAACATCATGCGCCTTTCCCTTAAAGAAAGGCGCACACGCGGTCTTGGCCGGTGCAGCATGGCAGGAAATCCGGGTACGCTCCGGTCGAGATGACAAATTTATTGCAAAAGAAGAATTGTCATCTCGACCGGAGCGTAGCGGAGTGGAGAGACCTGCGGTTTTCCTTTCGGGTCCGGTGGCAAGGAGGGTCATCGCTTGCTCTCCAGCAGTTCGTTCGCTGCTTCCACTACTTGCTGCGGCGTAATGGTCAACAGACCGGCTTCCGGCTCGGCGTGACGGGTGTGGTCGCGTTTGCTTTCTGGGTGACGCAAGACGCGAAAGGGCACACCAAAGGGACCGTTGCGAGCGGGATCGGTGGGGCCATAGATACCAACGACCGGCTTGCCGAGCGCGCAGGCCAGGTGCAGCGGTCCTGTGTCCCCGGCGATGACCAGGCAGACGCGGCGGGTGAGAGCGATCAGGCGCTCCAGGGTAAATTCCGGCGCCTGGGCAACACCCCCGCTGGCGAGCACTACCTCGGCGGCGATGGCCCGCTCCTCAGGACCAGCATTCACCAGCACCAGGCAGCCCTGCTCGTGCAGATCCCTTGCGACTGCTCCGTAGCGCTCTGCAGGCCAGCGCTTTGCGCCCCAGCCCGCACCCGGGCTTAGCAGAACCACCGGCCGGTGGCCGACCTCACGCAGCACTCCATCGGCCCAAAGCGCGGCATCGTGGTTCACCGGAAGCGGAGGAAGAACGGGGGTCAGCGGTTCCCCTGCAGCCGCAGCACAGACCTCCACTGCTTGCTCGATCACGTGCACACCGTGGGTGCGCACCCGCTCACCGAAGAGCCAGCGCGCTGCCCATTCGCGGGGATGGTCTTCTCCAATCATCCGCGGCGCTCCCGCCAACCGCCCGGCGAGAGCCGAACGAACAGCGCCCTGGAGATCGATGCACAAATCGTAGCGCTCGGCTCTCAAGGAGCGACGCAGGGCACCGATCTCCCGTAGCGTTTCAGTCCGAAAGGGGGAACGAGCCCAGTCCTTTGCCTTCACCAGGTGGATGCGATTCACTAAGGGCATCTGGCCGTCGTCTGCACTGAGAAGAGGGCCCCAGCGGGGCTCCACTGCCCAACCCAGATACCACCCCGGGTGAGCCTGCCGGAGAGCAGCCACCGCGGGCAGGGCATGCAGAATGTCGCCCATCGCGCCCAGCCGCATAATCAGGACGCGCATCTGCTCATCGTGCGGTGACAATGAGTGATTTTCTCATATCGTCGAGGGCCGCTTTCTCGTCATCGATTTCAACCGTAAGCGCTGCTGTCCGCAACGGCGCAACCGTGTTCAGACGCAACCGCATGGCTGCATCCAGCTTCACTTCATCTTTGGCCGTGGTCACGAACGCGTCACAGCCCACCCGCCGGCCCAGCTCCGCCAGCCGGTCGATATCTACCATGGTGTAACGATGGTGATCGCGAAAGCGTTTCTGCTCCGCCACTCCAGCTTCCACTGCTGCCAGTGCCGCAAAAAACTCGGCCGGCCGCGCTACGGCGCAGAAGGCTACTGCGCGCTGCACCGGGCTGGGCAGAGCAAGGATGCGGCGTACGCGCCAGAAGCGGCATTCCGGCCGGGTATGCACCCGGAGAGTGGACTCGAGCTCTGCATCCTCCTGGCGGAGCACGACGACCCCGGCACGGCGTAGCGACGCCAAGGGCTCACGCAACCTTCCCGCTGGCAGTAGCCGCTGCTGCAGATCGCTGCGGTGCATCACCACGATATCCAGGTCCCGCGCCAGTTGGCGATGCTGAAATCCGTCATCCAGCAAATGGACGCCCTGGCCGCCAAGATCGCTCTCCGCCAGCAGGCCCGCCTCATAGCGGCTGACGCCCACGTACACCGGAACTCCTGTGGAACGCGCGATCAGCAGGGGTTCATCCCCAAATTGGTCTGCGCTCCCGGCCGGATCCACGGGCTCTACCGTCTGCTGCGATCGTCCGTACCCGCGGGACAAGACATCGGGACCGTAGCCCTCCCGCTGCAGCAGCCGCGCCAGGCAGATCACCAATGGAGTCTTGCCCGCACCGCCCACGGAGAGGTTGCCGATGCTCACCACCGGCCAGCGCAGCCGCAGTGGAGGCGTGCGGTCAAAGCGCGCATTTCTCGCATGGATGACGGATCCATACACCAACGACAGCGGAGCCAGCAAAAGCGGGGTCATGCGGTGGGCAACAAGCCGAGCAGGGCGGTCACGGCGCGGCCGGTAGCGCCCGATTCATGATGGAATACTTCGAGCGCGCGTACCCCAAGCGCATTTGCCGCCTCGTGATCGGTGAGCAGATTCTCGAGCATCGGCACCAGGGTTTCCGTGGTGGCCAATTTTAGCGCTTCAGCCTGGAGCAACGTGTCGATGATGGCGCGGAAGTTGGCATAATGGTTGCCCATCACCACCGGTACGGCGAATTGCGCCGGCTCCAGCGGATTGTGGCCGCCCGCCGGGACCAGGCTCCCACCTACAAAGGCAACCGAGGCCAGTGCATACACTGACGCCAGCTCGCCGATCGAATCCAGCAGGATCACGGTGCCGGGCTTTATCTTTACCGGACGCTTCATCCAGTTGGAACGGCGCACAAACGTCTCCTTGCGGTTCTTCATAAGCTGGACCACACGCCCGAAACGTTCCGGATGGCGCGGCGCAAGGATCATCACGCAGTCCGGTATGGTCTTGAGCAACTGGTGAAAAGCATCAAGCAGGATCTCTTCTTCGCCCTCGAGCGTGCTGCCGCACACGAGTACGCGGGTTCCAGTGGGCAGTTTTTCGCGCAGAGTCGTGGTGATCGGTGCGGGCTCCGCGCTGCGTACGTCAAACTTCAGGTTCCCAGCAAAAGAAACGCGGCCTGGAGGGGCACCAATCGCCTTTAACCGCTTCACATCCTCCTGGCTCTGCGCCAGAACGATCGAGACTCCCGAAAGTATTCCCTTCCACATCCTGCGCAGTTGCATGTAGCGCCGCAACGAGCGATCAGAAATCCGTCCGTTGACGACCGCGACAGGAATTGCATTCTGGCGGCACGCGGTCAGTAGATTGGGCCACAGCTCGGTTTCCACCAGCACCAGCAGCACTGGATCCAGCACACGCAGGTAGCGGCGCACGATCCAGGGAAAATCCAGCGGAAAGTAAAACGTGTGGGTGGCGCCGGTGCGCTCCCGGGCTAACCTTTGTCCGGTCCGGGTGGTCGTAGATAGCAGCACGCGGTATTGCGGGGCGCAGGCACTGAGTTCGTTCACCAGGCGGCTGGCCGCCAGTACCTCGCCTACGGAGACGGCATGCACCCAAATGGTCTTTCGCGCGTCCCCTTCCCGAAGGCGGTCGGGAACCCAGCCAAGGCGCTCGCTGAGCCCTTCGCGGTACTTTCCATGGGTCGCCATGGCCAGCAGCCAGTAGGGCAGGCCAAGCACCAGCACCACGAACAACGCGGAGGTATAGAGGATGAGCGTCATGGGCCGCCGGCCCTCTTTACTCGCGACGCTTTACTCACGACGCTTTACTCACGACACAAGGGAAGCTCATAATCGAACCCGGGAATGCTTC
Source organism: uncultured Acidobacteriaceae bacterium (assembly GCA_963830325.1). GTDB lineage: Bacteria > Acidobacteriota > Terriglobia > Terriglobales > Acidobacteriaceae > PALSA-350. The sequence continues at coordinate 338,970 of CAWHMV010000010.1, read as the reverse complement.
GCCGATTTGTTTTTGCTGTTGGGCTTGTCGCTGTAGTGATCGCGTGTCCGCTGTTGCTCTACCGGGCCGACGCCGCCGAGCATGCACCGCCGCCCGCGGGAGTGGCGACCAGCTACCCCGCATTCGACCTGCATCCTGCCGAGCAGGTCGCGATCGCCGCTGAGCCCTACAATACTCAGGAAAAAGCCTCGATCTTTCGCTTCAAATACCTGCAGTACGGTTTTATGCCCATCCGCATCATTGTTACCAATAACGGGGACAAGCCTATCTCTCTGATCGATGCGCGCATCAACTTCATTACTGCTGCAGGCGACAAGATCCCCGCCGCCGAACCCGAAGAGGTGGAACGCCGCATTGGCGTCAAGCGCCCGGATGGCGGTTACAAGTTGCCGGGTCCCTTGCCGCGCATCGGAAACAAGTCGACCAAGAATAAAGACGTTGATGAGGATTTTCATGAGTTTGAGTACTCGGCAGTGGCGGTTGAGCCGCACACCACACGTGCCGGGTTTCTCTTCTACGATGTGAAAGGCGTGGGCAATCCGCTGGCGGGAGGCAAGCTCAACCTGCGCATGCTGCGCAATGCGGATGGCAAGGAGCTGTTCTACTTCGAGATCCCGTTCGATAAGTACCTTCACGGGACATCGACTACAAACTAGAGCGTGATTACTCGTAATAGGTCGCCGTGGTCGCGTCCGTCTCCCAGATGGTGCACTCCTTGACGGCGACCCGGCCTCCGGTCATCTCGTTCAACTGGCGGTTGGTTTCGTCGTAAAAGTAGCGAGCCAGGTTTTCTGCCGACGGGTTGAGCTCGGTAAAGGGTTCGAGGTCATTGAGCATCTGGTGGTCGATGCGGTCGATCACGGGACGCATCACCTGCTTGAGCAGCTTGAAGTCCAGGAGCAGCCCAGTAGTGTCCAGTTCCCTGCCCCGCAGCGTCAGTCGAACCTTGTAATTGTGGCCATGGGGGTTCTCACACTTGCCGCGATAGTTGCGCAGGTAATGTCCCGAGGAGAATCCCGATTCGACGGTTACTTCGTACATGGCCTGTGTAGCCCTCTACCTGACTGATTGTAGCTGGTTCACTTCCGAGCCTTGTTGCGGCCCAGGCGGGCCAGGTCTTCCTTGAGCTCGCGCCGCATGCGTTCCTCACTCCGGCGCTCTACTTGCTCAAACATGGCGGTCAGGATGCCGGCCAGTGCGGTGAGGAGGGAGGTCAACAGGAAGACCAGTCCGATCGTCTTCCATAAGGAACCGTTGACCGGCAGGCCGGGCTGGAGGGAGTTGGGCACCAGGCTCATGCCACAGGAAATCAGCGAAAACAGCAGCAGTGAGGCTGCCAGCAGGTAGAGATTGCGGGACATTGCGCCTTTCATTGGGATGATTACTCCTGTGGGTCGCTACGCTCAGTCGAAAAACATTTCCAGGAAAGGTCCGCGGAACTGCAGATCCCTCGGCTGCGCTCGGGATGACAAAGGGAAGGGCAACACTTCCATGGAAAGTGGTTGCTGGACAGATGGCATTTTTCATGGAAGCCCTACCCCATCCTTTGTCATCCCGAGCGCAGCCGAGGGATCTGCAGTTCCGCGGACCCTTCCTGGAAATGTTTTTCGACCGAACGTAGAGATCTGCGGTCTCTTTAACCTGCGAAGAAATTTTCCACTTCCCCGATATCCCGCGTTAGCCGGTAGGGCGGCAGGCTCTCCAGGAAAACCTTTCCATACCGTTGCCGCTCGATGCGCGGGTCAAGCAGCACCAGCACGCCGCGATCTTCGAGCGAACGGATCAGCCTCCCAAACCCCTGTTTCAGCGTGATGACTGCCGCCGGCACCTGGTAGTCAAAAAATGGATTGGCACCTGCCGCAGCGACCGCTCGCATGCGCGCTGATACCACAGGGTCTGTGGGTACGGAGAATGGCAGCCGGTCGACGATCACACAGCTTAACTGCTCTCCCTGGACATCCACGCCCTGCCAAAAGGAGGACGTTCCAAAGAGTACCGCGTTCTCCGTGTTGCGAAACTCCTCCAGTAGCGCTTTGCGTGGGGCGGTGCCCTGCAGGAGGCACGGATAGTCCAGCTCCGGCAACAGGCGTTCGTAAAGATCGCGCATCTGCTGGTAGCTGGTAAACAAACAGAAAGCCCGGCCGCGAGTGATATCAAGTACACGCTGGATGGTGCGCGCCGCCTGCGGGGCAAATGTAGGCTCGCGCGGGTCGGGCATACCGGGCGGCAAATACAGCAGCGCCTGCTCCTCGTAGCGGAAGTGGGAAGGCACCACCAGCTCCCGCGCGTCGCGCAAGCCAAGCCGCTTTCTCAGGTGAGCAAAACCGCCCTGTACGGTCAACGTGGCAGAGGTGAGAATCACGCTCGGGTATTGGTCGAAGAGCAACTCAGAAAGCAGATCGGAGACATCGATAGGCGTAGCTTGCAGGTAGGTATTGCGCACCCCCTGTCGCATCGCGGAGCCGCCGCGGCGTTCGATCCAGAAGACGGTGTTCACGCTTTCGGCTTCCATCAAAAAACGCAGGTGCTCGCGGATGTCGGCCACGCGCTTCTTCAACCCCAGCGACTCTTCCACGCCACGCAGCCGCTCCAACTCACCCTCCATCCGGTGCAACGCATTGGTCACCGCCAGATAAAGATCGCCGTGCTCCTCCAGGAACTGTTCCCGCTGCTCGAATGGCATGCGGCCTTCTCCCTGAAAACCGCCCGCCCGTGGTAGCGCGCCAAAGAACATCCGTGTGCGTTCCCGTAGCGTGTCGCCGCAGCCCTTCAGGGCTGTGGAATAGGCCTGCCGGGCGCGCAACATCGTCTCCAGATCGCGCACCAGCTCTTCAACGCGCACATTGCTGAGGCTGATACCGAAATAGCTGGAGGCCACATCTTCGAGCTCGTGCGCCTCGTCGAAGATGACCGCCGCCGCTTCCGGGAGCACGCCGGCATCAGGAGCCGCCTTGGCCTGTTGCTTGATAGCCAGATCAGCAAAAAAGAGATGATGGTTGACGATGATCACATCGCTTTCGAGGGCCCGCCTGCGCATTTCGGTGATGAAGCAGCGCTCATAATCGGGACAGCTTTGGCCCAGGCAGGCCTCGCTGCGTGCATCCAGCTTGGACCACACCTGGCTCGACTCGGGCAGCGCGTCGATTTCCACCCGGTCCCCGGTCTGGGTGGTTTTCTCCCAGGCCGCGATCTGCTGGAACTGGTCGATTTCTTCCAGTCCATTCAAAATCGGCTGGTCGCGCAGGGCGTAAAGCTTGTTGCGGCAAAGGTAGTTCGCCCGGCCCTTCATGTAGCAGACGCGCAGCGGTCCCAGCAAGGATTCCAGGAAGGGCACGTCACGGAAAAACAGCTGTTCCTGCAGGTTCTTGGTGCCGGTCGAGATGATCACGCGCTGCCCGGTGCGCAAAGCCGGCAACAGGTAGGCGAGCGTTTTGCCGGTCCCGGTGCCCGCTTCGACGATCAGGTGCTTGCTCTCCTGCAGGCTGCGCTCAACGGCACGGGCCATATCCAGTTGCCCCCGCCGAAACTCGTAAGGGAGCGCGGAATGCGACAGCATTCCTCCGGGGGAGAAGAAGTCGTGCAACGAAGGCAGCGGCTGCGCGGAAATGGTAGCGGTCGACAAGGAGAAAGCCCGGTTAAAACTCTAAGTCTATACGGTCGGATTACGGTTGTATGAAAGACTGAAAGAGACCATGAAGCCAGTGAAAGGAACAAAAGCCAGAAAGCCCAAGCCGCATTCCCTGGGAGGGAGACGAGCAACGGTGGCGAAGGCCGCCCGGCGTCCCACACCCGCTACCCGGGGGGAGCACTCGCGGGCTGAGGTGAAGCGAAAAGTGGCGGCGAAAGCTGTTGCCGAGGCCAGTGCTGCCGCGCGCTTAGGCAAGATCCGCAAACGTCCGGTGCAGAGCCAGGGGCCGATGGGGCGCATCGATGCCGAGCTTCCCGATCCACTAGCCCTGCCGCCCGCGTTCCGGCGCGAAGTGGCGATTGACACCTCCTCATGGCCGATCCTGGCCATCGTGGGCCGCCCCAATGTGGGCAAGTCCACACTGTTCAACCGTCTCACCAGCTCGCGGCGTTCGATTGTGGGCGATGAGCCAGGCATTACTCGCGACCGGATATACGGCGAGATCGAGTGGTCTGGCCAGCACGCCCGGGTGGTGGACACGGGCGGTATTCTTCCCGACGACCCGGAGTTGATTCCATCGGAAATTTTTCGCCAGGCGCGCACGGCGCTGGATGAGGCCGATTCCATCGTGATGGTGGTGGATGGGCGCACTCCCCTGGCCGCGCCCGATTATGACCTGGCGCGCATACTCTTGCGCGGCGGCAAGCCCCTGCTGCTCGCGGTCAACAAGATCGACACGGAGAAGATGGAAGAACAAACCGCCGAGTATCGCCGGTTGGGGATTCGCGAGATACTCCCGATCTCCTCTGAACACGGGGTCGGCATCGGCGAGCTTCTCGATCATGTCTTCGCCACCTTTCCGAAGACAGAACCCGCCCCAGCGCCGCCGGAAGTAGAACCGGAATCGGTTGAGGAAGGCGAGTCACGGCACCGGACCCATGGTGAGTTCCAACAGCATGAAACTTCGATTGCCATCATCGGGCGGCCCAATGTGGGTAAGAGCACGCTGTTGAATGTCCTGACCGGGTCTTCTCGGGCTATTGTTTCACCGATTGCGGGAACCACGCGCGACGCCGTGGACGAGATGATGGAATACGACGGCGGCCTGCTGCGCTTTGTCGATACCGCAGGCATCCGGCGCAAGGGAAAGACAAGAATGATGGCGGAGAAGCTCTCAGTGGTCATGGCACGCCGCCACCTGGAGGCGGCTGACGTCGCCCTGCTGGTCATCGACGCTACCGAAGGAGTGACTTCTAATGACGCTACCATCGGCGGCTACGCCCATGAGAGCGGCCGCTCCGTGATCCTGGTGGTCAACAAATGGGACCTGGTGACCACCGGGCGCATTGACGGCAAGCCCCCCGCGGACAAAGAGATTTTCGAAGAGCAGTTACGCAAGGTGCTCAAATACCTGGCCTATGCTCCGGTGGTGTTTATCTCCGCGTCCGAAGGCAAAAACATCCACACCGTGCTCAAGCTGGTCAAAGAGGTTGCGGCCGAGCGGCGCAAGCGCGTCTCCACCGGGCAGATGAACCGCTTCCTGGAAAAAATCGACTTCCAGCGCGCCACCGTGCCCGCCGCCAACAAAATGCGGATCTTCTACATGACCCAGGCGGCTGTTGCCCCGCCCACGTTCATCCTATTTACTAATCGGCAGGTTAAGTTGCACTTTGCCTTTCAGCGGTTCCTCGAAAACCAGATTCGCGCTGCCTTCGGGTTTCGCGGGTCCCCAATTTGGTTCAAAGTGCGCGCGCGTGACAAGTAGTGCACCTTTCTTGCTATTCCCCGACCCTTTTTTTCATGGGATCTTCGATGAATTCGCCATCGCGGTTCGTCCAAAGATGGGCAAGGAGCAAGCACATGTGGAACTCGATTGGTTCTTGGTTTTGTATTATGGGCCTCATTGTCGGGCCTTTCTCCATCGGCATCCTGTTTGAAGAGAAGCTGCAACGGGCCAACCGTGAATTAGGCTCGCGGCTCCTGCGCCGCTACTAGCCGACCTGGACGCTTCCTGTTCGCACCTTGGGTTAGATCACGGGACTTGATGGGCCTTGGTTCGCACCTGGGGTTACATTACGGGACTTGATGGGCCTCGACTAGGAGGATCCCAGGTCTCAAACGCGAGACCTGGGGCACCCTTCGATACCACCCTTCGATACCACCCATCGTTACTCTATTCAGGGCTTGGGTGAACCGACCGCATCCGTAGTAAGTTTGGTGGATGAAAGTCCGTTGGACTCCTTGCTTGAGCGGTTTGCTGCTTCTCTGTTTGTTGAGCTGGCGCCTTGGCGTGTCACAGACCAGGTCCGCTGAAGCCCCTATCGTTATCCTGCATGGGACGGTCATCGACCCCGGCACATCTTCAGTAGAGTCAGATAGAGCCGTGATGATCAGCGGAAATCACATTTCCGCCGTTTCCGACGCCAAAAATTTCCACTCCTCAGATCACGCTCAGATCATCAACGGATCCGGTCAATTTTTGTTTCCTGGCGTGTGGGACATGCATGTTCACATGGCTTTCGGAGATTGGTTTCCGGGCGGCCGTGAAATCATCCTGCCTCTCCTGGTTGCGAACGGCGTCACCGGTGTCCGCGATATGGGCGGAGGTATTCCGGTGTTGTTCGCGTGGCGTAAACAGATCGCCAGTGGCGAGCTGATCGGTCCGCGCATGGTGGTTTCAGGACCGATGCTCGATGGCTACCTGCCGGACAAAAGAACCTTTCGCTTTCCTAGCAGTATTCCGGTTGCCGCAAGAGGGGATTTGTAGACCATGGCTTTGATGAATCAGATGCAGGGTAAACCTGGACGGGCATTGGCGGTGGTGCTGGGCGCGTTGTTACTAGCCTGTATGGCGTATGCTCAGACTCCGCAACCGGCTGTCAAATATCCCGACTTTCCCAGCGAGACACCCGCGACGCTGGAAACACCCACTGCCGACTTCGACTACATCCGCAATGAAGTAATGATCCCCATGCGGGATGGGGTTAAGCTGCACACCGTCATCCTGGTGCCAAAAGGCGCCAAGGGAGCGCCGATACTGCTTACCCGCACCCCTTACAACGCGGACATACTGACTGCCAATAAAAACAGCGCCCACCTGGGGCCTGCGCTTCAAGGCTACGATAACGCCACCGAGGTGATCGTTGAGGGTGGATATATCCGCGTGGTTCAGGACGTGCGTGGCAAGTACCACTCCGAGGGCGACTACGTGATGAACCGCCCTTTTCACGGCCCGCAAAATCCCACGCCTGTCGACAACTCGACCGACACCTACGACACCATCGACTGGCTGGTGAAGAATATTCCGGAGAGCAACGGCAAGGTCGGCATCCTTGGTATTTCCTACGATGGCTTCCTGTCTTTAACGGCGCTGGTCAATCCTCATCCGGCTCTGAAGGTTGCCGTGCCCATGAACCCCATGGTCGACGGCTGGATGGGCGACGACTGGTTTCACAATGGAGCCTTTCGCGAACAGAATATGCCGTACATCTACAACCAGGAAGCGACTCGCGATGGCACGGCTACCTGGTGGTCCAGCGCCTTCGATGACTACGACACTTATATGCAGGCAGGATCCGCAGGCGAGCTAGGACGCCGCCACAACCTCGAACAAGCCGGGTTCTGGCGTGAGGTTCTCGCTCATCCGGCTTACGACTCGTTCTGGAGCGACCAGGCGATGGATAAGCTCCTGGCCGACCAGCCGCTCAAGGTTCCCATCATGCTGGTGCACAGCTTGTGGGACCAGGAAGACATCTACGGCGCGATGGCCGTGTATAAGGCTCTCAAGCCGAAAGACGCCAGCAACGACAAAGTATTTCTGGTGCTTGGCCCCTGGCATCACGGTCAGGAGATCGAAGACGCCAGCACCCTCGGTGCTTTGAATTTCAGCAGCGATACAGGGCTTTATTTTCGCCAGCAGATCCTGCGACCTTTCCTTGACCGCTATCTCAAGGACGAAACGCCGAAGGAAGCCACCGCCCCAGTCTCGGCGTTTGACACCGGAACCAATGTCTGGCGGCGCTTGCCATCCTGGCCGGCAGGGTGTGCAAGCGGTTGCGAAATTCAGGCGAAACCGCTCTACCTGGCGGCCGGCGGGAAACTCAGCTTCAATGCCCCGAAGCCCGGCGACGCGAGCTTCGATGAATACGTCTCCGATCCGGCGAAACCAGTTCCCTACCGTGCGCGGCCGATCCAGCCTATGGGATACGGCGCCGGAATGACCTGGTCTGAATGGCTGGTCGATGACCAGCGTGAGCAATCCGGGCGTCCGGATGTCGAGGTCTTTGTCTCGGATACGTTGACGGCGCCGATGAAAATCAGCGGGCAACCGATCGCCAACCTGGTGGCATCGACCAGCGGCACGGATTCCGACTGGGTGGTCAAGTTGATCGACGTTTACCCCGCTGAAGTCGCCAGTCAGCCCAGCTTAGGGGGATACCAGCTCATGGTTGCCGCCGACATCTTCCGCGGACGCTATCGCGAAAGCCTGCAACAGCCGAAGGCGATCGCGGCTAACCAACCGTTGCTCTACCACTATGCGCTACCCCCCGCGAATCATGTCTTCCTTCCTGGGCATCGGATCATGGTGCAGGTGCAGTCCAGTTGGTTCCCTTTGTACGACCGGAATCCGCAGACGTTCGTCCCCAGTATCTTTTGGGCAAAGCCAAGCGACTATCAGAAAGCCACGCAGCGCATTTATCATGCGCCCGGCCAGGCAAGCTTCATCGAGTTGCCGGTCGTGACCACATCGAATTGAAAAGAGGATTCCGTGAGCGCAGCAAAGTGTACCCACGTAAAAGATCATGTGAAGAAGGTGAAACCGCGCACCAAGGGTTGTGAGGAGTGTCTCAAGATCGGAGACTCCTGGGTCCACCTGCGTATGTGCCTGGAGTGCGGCAAGGTGGGCTGCTGTGATTCATCCAAGAATCGCCATGCCACAGCCCACTTCCACGAGGTCGCGCATCCCGTCATGCGATCGATTGAACCGGGCGAAGACTGGCGCTGGTGCTACATCGACCAGACCTTTCTCGACTAAGCGACCTCTTCCAGTTCCGCGCGTCGATCCGGCACGTCGGGTTTGTCTTTGATGAGAATGAGCGCGACGCTGGCCACGATCAAGCCGGTGCCCAGCAGCATGCGCGGGGTCACCACTTCTCCGGCAAAGAAGTAGCCCAAGGCTACGGCCACCACGGGGTTGATATAGGCATGGCTGGCGACGCGGGTCGCAGGCATGCGGCCGAGCAGCCAGACGAAGGCGCTGAAGCCGACCAGCGAGCCGGCGACCACCAGGTAAAGCAGCGCGCCCACGGCCTTCGCAGAAAGATGCGGGAAGGGGTGCATCTCTCCGGTCGATGCGGAGAGAATGAGCAGGATCGCCCCGCCAAACATCATCTCTGCGCCGGCGGTGATTCCTTTGGACTTGGGCAACGGCAAAGCACGCGTGAGCACCGCACCCAGCGACCACGCGACTCCACCGCAGAGGATCGCGGCGCAGGGCAGGATGGATACGTGCTGGGCGTTGTGGAGCAGCAGTAGGAGAACACCCACAAACCCAACCGCGATCGAGGCCAGAAGGCTCCAGCGGAAGCGTTGCTGGCGAAAGACAAAGACCTCGAGCCCGATGGTGATGAGCGGCAGCGTTGCTTCGAGCACAGAGGTGAAGCCGGAAGGCACGTACTGCTCAGCCCAGAACACGGCGCCATACGTGACCACGAACATCAGCAAGCCGAGCACTGCCAGACTTCCCCACTCTTTGCCTGCGGGCCGAGGGCGTCCGCGAAAACGCATCACGGCGTAGAGCAGGGTGCCGGCCAGAAAGAAGCGGGTGCCGGCTGCGAACAGCGGAGGCACCAGTTGTACGGCAATCCGAATCGCCAGATAGGTCGATCCCCAGAGGATGTAAATGGCTGCAAACGCGAGCATCACGCGCACGTCGAAGCTGCTTTTCTGTTTTGCGGGAGTAACCGTTATCGTTGCCATGACTGGTTAGATTGTAAACCAGTTCAAGGTAACCGTTGAAATTATTTTTGAGAGTTATAATAAGAAAATCATGAGTGGGCCCGAACTGTTTAAGTTGCATGCCGGACACCCGGCGCTAGAGCTGGTCAACACCCTGGACATGCGCTTTTCGGCGCAGACCGTCGATCTCATTCCTACGTATAAAGATCTGCTCCGCCTGACCACGCAACTGCAGCTATTGACTGCCGAGCAGGCAAGGAAACTTGCCCGCACCGTAGGTGAAGAAGAAGCGCGGCGGGTGCTGGCGTCCACGGCAGAGCTGCGCGAAGCCCTCGCGAGGGTGCTCTACGGCCGGCTCGACGGGACCATCGATGGAACCAGGCCTCCGGCTAAACAGCTTCAAATACTGGAACAGCAGTTTCATGCCGCGGCTCAGCATCGCCGGCTACTGGCTGGCGAGTCGCACCTGGAGTGGAGCTGGTCTGGCGTGGAGCGGCAAGCGGAGATCCCGTTGTGGATGCTGGCCCAGGCCGCATCGGATTTGCTGATCTCGAGCGATGCAGAACTGATCAAAGATTGCGGTGACCCGACTTGCCGCTGGCTCTTCCTCGATGTGAGCAAGAACCATACCCGGCGCTGGTGCGACATGAAGACCTGCGGCAACCGCATGAAAGCGCGAAGACACCACGCGCGTGCCCAGGAAGAAGGCGGAGCTGTAAACTAGAGTTCTGACGATGCACTCAATCCGCTCTGCTACACCTGCCGACATCCCTTCGATTCTGGAACTTATCCGTGCACTCGCCACCTACGAGCGGGAGCCCGATGCGGTGAAGACCACCGAGGCCGACCTGTTGCGCGACGGCTTTGGCGAACACCCGCGCTTCGAGTGCCTGATCGCCGAAAACGATCACGGCGAAGCTGCCGGCTTTGCGCTCTACTTCTACAACTACTCCACCTGGCGGGGACGATCCGGCATCCACCTGGAGGATCTTTTCGTGCTGCCCCGGTTCCGTGGGCATGGCATTGGCAAAGCGCTGCTGGCGAGGGTCGCCGCGCGCGCCGTGGAGCAAGGCTGCGTCCGGCTGCAATGGGACGTTCTGGAATGGAACCAGACGGCGATCGATTTCTACCAGGGTATGGGCGCGAAGTTTCTCGACGAGTGGCGGATTATGCGGGTGAACGACGAAGCCATTGGCTCGCTGGCAAAGCTGGCGCCGGAGCCGGTCAGTTGAGCCGAGCCCGGATTTCGGTCATCGGGGGTGGCCTGGCCGGCCCCGAAGCGGCGCTGATGGCGGCCCGCCGAGGCTGCGACGTCGACCTGTACGAGATGCGCTCGGTGGTAGACGGCACGTTGCGCTCTACGCCGGCGCACCAAACGGCAGACTTTGCTGAGCTGGTGTGCTCCAACTCGCTCAAGTCGGAAAGTGAAAATAGTGCACCCTGGTTGCTGAAGCAGGAAATGCGCCGTGCCGGGTCCGCCCTGCTCAACTGCGCGGATTCGAGCGCAGTGCCCGCAGGACACGCCTTGGCCGTGGACCGGGTGGAATTCTCACGCCTGGTGGCTCGCGCCATCGAGCAGGAGAGCCGCATCACGGTTCACCGGGAAGAGGTCACGGCCCTCGATCCCGAGCAACTCACTATCATCGCCACCGGACCGCTTACCTCTGCTCCCCTTTGTACCGAGGTTGCCCGACTGACGGGCAGCGGCCAACTGGCCTTCTATGACTCCATAAGCCCCATCGTGGAAGCTGATTCGATCGACATGGAACGGGTTTACTTTGCCGCTCGCTACGACAAAGGCACCGCCGATTACATCAATTGCCCAATGTCTAAGGAGGAATACGAGCGCTTCTACGAAGCCCTCGTTTCCGCCGAAGCGGTCGAAAGCAAGGAGTGGGAGAAGCTCGAATACTTTGAAGGTTGTCTGCCGATTGAGGAACTGGCGCGGCGCGGCCGGGAGACGCTGCGCTTTGGCCCCATGAAGCCGGTCGGTTTGCGTGATCCACGCACCGGTAAGATACCGTGGGCGGTCGTGCAACTGCGTTGCGAGAACCTACGCGCCGACTCCTATAACCTGGTCGGCCTGCAGAACCACCTCAAATTTGGCGAGCAGGCGCGTGTCCTGCGCCTGATTCCCGGCCTGGAGAGTGCCAAATTCCTGCGCTTTGGCCAGATTCATCGCAATACCTACATCAATGCTCCCCGTGTGCTGACCGAGGCGCTTACGCTCCGCGACCATCCCCGGATATTCATCGCCGGACAGCTGTCGGGGGTGGAGGGTTATACCGAATCCATTGCCACCGGCATGCTTGCTGGCTTGTACGCTGCCCAGGCGGCCCACGGCCAACCTGTGGTCCCCGTACCGCGTCCCAGCGCCCTGGGTTCGCTGGTGCACTACATTACTCACGCCCAGGCCGATGACTTCCAGCCGGCCAACATCACGTTTGACCTCCTATTGCCACTGGAAGAGACGGAGCGCAAGCAGATCCGCGACAAGCGGGAGCGACATCGGCTGCAGTGCCAGCGCGCCCTGGCGGTTTTTGATGGCTGGTGGCAGCAGCAGGTGGAGCTTTCTACGATTTGAAGGTCTTTTTTCAACGCTTTGCCGAAAAAACACATCTAACTGGACCAGCGACCAGAGGCCTCGGCCTTGAATTGTTTTTGCCTTCCATTTAACGTTGTCGTGCTATGCGGGAGACCTATCGGGCTGCCCGCTTCGAGGAGAACTACCATGCGTTCGAAACTAAATTTGTGGCTCGCGCTCGTCGCGCTTTTCCTTATTCCGGTCCTTGCAGGCGCCCAGGACACGACGGCTAAGATTCACGGTCACGTGCAAGACCCGGCCAACGCCCCCATCGCCAACGGCCAGGTGGTTCTGAGCACGGACGGCAAAACAGCCCTCTATACCTTTAACACCGACGCGAACGGCGACTATAAGGGCGAAGGCATCAAGCCTGGGACCTACTACATCACGCTGTTTGCCACTCCGGGGAAAGCGGTTGACCGCTTCGACAACGTGAAATTCACCACCGGGACTGACACCCTGCAGGACTTCGACCTTAGCCGTGCGGAGTACGTAAACAAACTGCCTCCAGAGCAGCGCAAGGCGCTGGAAGAGGCCAAGGCGAAGAATGCGGAAATTAATAAAGAAAACCAGGGCGTCAGCAAACTGAACGACCTGCTCAAGCAGGCGCGCGCTGCCAACGCGGCCAAGAAATACGACGACGCCGCCACGGCGATGACGCAGGCTACGGCCATAAAGCCCGACGCTGCTGTCTTGTGGTTGGAGCTGGGCATTGCGCAGACGGGACAAAAGAAGTACGACGATGCAGCGACGTCACTCAAGAAGGCTCTGGATCTTGATACCGCTTCCAAGAAGCCCAATCCTGAGATCCAGGCCGCCGACGACAACGCACTGGGAGAGGTTTACGCGAACACAAATAAGATCCCAGACGCCACCGCATCGTATGACGCGGCCGCTAAGCTCCAACCGGCGAATGCGGGCATGTTCTATACCAATGAGACCATTGTCCTGAGCCGTACAGGGCAAACTGACGCCACGATCGCCGCTGCAGACAAAGCAATCGCTGCAGACCCCACCAAGGCGATCGCCTACTATCTGAAGGGTCAGGCGCTCATTTCGAAGGCCACCGTCGATCCGAAGACGCAGAAGATTGTCGCGCCTCCGGGTACCGCGGAAGCCTACAACAAGTACCTCGAACTGGCCCCCAACGGGCCGATGGCGCCAGAAGCGAAGTCGATCCTGGCGGAAATTGGGGAGAAGCAAAACACCAAATACAACGCCGGCAAAAACCACTGATTTCGATCTGCGATCTTAACCATGTTGAAGGGACGCTGCTTCTTGGCGTCCCTTTATTTCTATTGGGGCACTTCTCTTGAATACTTCAGCGCCATCCCGGGTTGTGAGTTACGCGGATGCCAGCCGGATCGTGCGCGAGCATGCTAGCCGGTCGGCGCCGCGGCATGCTCCTGAGGTCGTTGGGCTGCTTGATACACTCGGACGGGTGCTGGCTGAGCCGATTCTGGCCGATCGGGATCAGCCGCCGTTTCCCCGTTCCACGCGCGATGGGTTCGCCTGCCGTGCCGCCGACGTTGCCGCCGGTATACCTCTTGAGGTGATTGGGTCCATTCGCGCCGGCGATGCCGTGATAATCGAGGTCAGCGCAGGAAAGGCCGTCGAAATCATGACGGGGGCGCCGGTGCCCGCCGGGGCCGATTGCGTGGTGATGGTGGAGCACGTGCAGCGTGATCGCGACACGCTTCGCCTGCCGCCCGGCCGCAGCGTGCAGCCTGGCGAGAACATCGTCCCCATGGGAGCTGAGGCTCGCGCCGGAGCCGTGATCGTGCCGAAGGGTACGCGCATTTCGCCGGCGCAGATAGCGGTTGCTGCAGCTTGCGGTGCGGGACAGCTCAGCGTGTATGGGCGGCCGCGAGTCGCCATTGTCGCCACCGGCGATGAACTGGTCGAAGTGAACCAGCAGCCGCAGAGTCAACAGATTCGTAACTCCAACAGCTACTCACTGGCGGCGCAAATTCTCGCCGCGGGAGCAGAGCCGGTGCGGCTCCCCATCGCGCGCGATGAGCGGGGGCATCTGGAAGGCATTATCCGCAGCGGGCTTGAGACTGATCTCGTTCTACTGTCGGGCGGAGTTTCCATGGGCAAGTACGACCTGGTGGAGGAGGTCCTGCTCTCCCTGGGCGCTGAGTTCTTCTTTACCGGCGCACTGATCCAGCCGGGTAAGCCGGTCGTCTTCGGCAGGCTTGGGGAGCATTACTTTTTCGGACTTCCGGGCAATCCTGTATCGACCATGGTTACGTTCCTGCTTTTTGTCGAGCCGGTTTTGGGCGCGCTTTGCGGGGATGTTGGACGTGCGCCGCGTTTTGCCCAGGCTCGTCTGGCGAGCGAGGTGCAGGTCAAGACTGGATTGACCCGGTTTTTGCCGGCACGACTGGCGGATAGAAATGTGGAGCCTGTCACCTGGCAAGGGTCGGGCGACCTGGCGAGCACAAGCCGCTCCAATTGTTTCCTGGTGGTTCCTCCAGACCAGCCGGTGCTCGCTGCTGGTGAGACGGTCACGATACTGCTATAGCATAGCGACACTATGGAAAAGCTCTCGCATTACGATGCCGAAGGGTCGGCGCATATGGTCGACGTGAGCGCCAAGGTTGCCACGCGGCGTGAGGCGGAAGCTTCTGCCTTTGTTGTTTTGTCGGAGGCGGTGCTGGCTGCTTTGCCGCAGAATCCCAAGGGCAATCCGCTTGAGGTGGCACGCTTTGCCGGGATACAGGCGGCTAAACGCACGGCGGACTTGATTCCTATGTGTCATCCGCTGCCGTTGAGCTTTATCGATGTATCGGCGACGGTGGTGGATGGGGGTGTTGAGATCCGTAGCACTGCTGCGACGGTGGCCGGCACGGGCGTTGAGATGGAGGCGCTGACGGCAGCGGCCGTGGCGGCGTTGACGATTTATGACATGTGCAAGGCTCTGGATAAATCGATCGCGATTCGCGAGATTGTTTTGGTGCGTAAAACCGGAGGCAAGAGCGGAGAGTATTTGCGGGGTGAAAACGCAGGTGGTTCTGCTTTGCTTCGGGATGACCAAGGGTAGGGTCGCAATGGCCTGGGGATTTGGAGTTGATCAAGACCGACACTTCTTAAACCTGAATGCGGAGAAACGCAGCTCAGTCCCGGAGGGACGGCTGAACTTAGCCCAGGACGCTAGTCCTGGGTTGGATTTGAAAAGACGACCAGTCCCGCAGGGACGGCTGAAAATAGGCCGCGACGGCATCCTGGACAACTTTCAGCCGTCCCTACGGGACTTGATCATGTTTCATGATTTACCCAGGGCTAGCGTCCTGGGCTAAGTTCAGCCGTCCCTCCGGGACTGATCTGTGGTTCTCCGACTCAGGAAGAGAATCGTTACTCGATTATTTGCTAAGGTTGCGCCGGAAGCAGCGCTGGTCGTGATCGTTCACCATTCCAGAGGCCTGCATCCAGGCGTAGACGATGACTGGGCCGACGAATTTGAAGCCTCGCTTTTTGAGCGCTAACGAGATCTCTTCTGACAGCGCCGTCTTGGCAGGTACCTGGCCTGTCTTGTTCTTGATTGGCTTGCCCCCGGCCAACTTCCACGCGAAGGCGGAGAAGTCCTCACTGCTGCGCCTCATCTCTTCATAAATCCGCGCGCCTGCGATGGTCGCTTCGATCTTGGCGCGGGAACGAATGATGCCAGGGTTATCAAGGAGCCGGATTATGTCCGGCTTGGTATACGCTGCAACCTTCTTTGGATCAAAATGGTGAAAGGCCTTACGGAAGGCGTCACGCTTCCGCAAAACGGTGATCCAGGCGAGGCCGGCCTGAAAGCCCTCCAACATGAGAAGTTCCCAGAGCGCGCGGCTGTCGTGCCGGGGAACTCCCCATTCTTCATCGTGGTAGGCGCGGAGAAGCGGGTCGCTTTCTGCCCAGGCACAACGGTGCGGCTCCGTCATTGGGCGCTCACCGAGAGTTCCTCGCGCACCATCGGGGATACGCTCTCGCCGAGTAGTTCGATGGCATGCATCATCTTCGCGTGAGGCAGCGTCGAGACCCCCATCTGGAAGGTGATGCGAGAGATGCCGCCAAGAGCTTCGTTGATGTAGAGGATCTTCTTCCTAACGGTTTCGGGATCCCCGATAATCAGCGCGCCGGTGGGACCTCGCAAGGCATCGAACTGCGCACGCGTAGTGGGCGGCCATCCCCGTTCTTTTCCGATTTCCGTGAAGGTGTGGGCATAGCCTGGAAAGAAGTCGTCCGCGGCTTGCTGGTTCGTATCGCCGAGAAAGCCGATGCAGTGAAGACCCACGCGAAGTTGCTCCGGAGCGTGGCCGGCGCGGCGACCCGCCTCGCGATAGAGTTCGATGTGAGGACGAAAGCGGTGAGGTTCGCCGCCGATGATGGCGACCATTAACGGAAGGCCCAGCATACCGGCGCGCGCGAAAGATGCAGGCGTGCCCCCGACGCCCATCCAGATGGGCAGAGGATTTCGCAGAGGCCGCGGATAGACACTCTGCCCGGTGAGCGGAGCGCGGTGCTTGCCGGACCAATGGACCTGGGTTTCGTCGCGAAGCTTCAGCAGCAATTCGAGCTTCTCGGCGAACAGCGAATCATAGTCGTCGAGGTTGAGACCAAAGAGGGGAAAGGACTCAATGAACGAGCCGCGACCGGCGACAATCTCCGCGCGGCCCTTGGAGATCAGGTCCAGGGTTGCGAATTGCTGGAAGACGCGGACCGGGTCGGCGGCGCTCAGCACGGTAACCGCGCTGGTAAGACGGATGCGTTTGGTAAGTGCTGCGCCGGCAGCGAGGATGACGGGAGGAGCGGAGTCAAGAAATTCAGGCCGGTGATGTTCGCCGATGCCAAACACGTCTAAACCCACCTGGTCGGCGAGCGTAATCTCCTGCAGAAGATGGTCCATCCGCTCCGCGGCAGTAAGGGCGACACGGGTAATGGGGTCTGGTATGGCTGCCGCAAAGCTGTCGATGCCGATCTGCAATGGTGACTCCTGCGCCCATCCAAACGGCTGCTTTGGGGGGCGTCTTTATTAACCGGATTGGATGCCTGGACGCTCAAATAGTTTCAGATCCGGTTGTCTCGGGACCTGGAGACGGCAGGTACACTCGGAAGAAGCACATATGGACTCCCGGTAGGCGTGTTTGCTCATTTTCTTCTTACGAAAGGCATACATGGATCGTCGTCTCTTGCCTTCCTTGCACGTGGTTCTTGTCCTGCTCGGTTGCGCGGCGGCGTCGGCGGCCGCACCACGCCACGATTATGAGGTCGCAGGCAGTCCGCTTTCGGCATCTCCGGTCGATCAGCAGATCGCGGCTGCGCTTCGAGAGGTTTCGGTGGAGAAGATCAAGACCAACATCGAGACGCTGGTTGGTTTCAATAATCGCAACACCACTTCCAGCACAGTGAGCGATCTTCCTGCGGGAACCGGGGTGCTGGCCGCAGCCGACTGGCTGAAATCGCAGCTCGGAAGCTACAGCCAGGCGTGCGGCGGCTGCCTGGAGGTCAAAGAAGATTCTTTCGTGGAGCAACCGCTCGCAGGGGTGGCGGCTTACCGGTCACGCATCGCCAAACCGACCCCGATTCGCAATGTGTATGCGGTCCTTCATGGAACAGACCCGGTTGCCGCTAAGCGGATGTACCTGGTTACCGGGCACTATGACACGCGAGAGACCGATGTGATGAATACCCACGATCCTGCGCCGGGCGCGAATGACGATTCGAGCGGGACGGCCGTGAGCCTGGAGGCGGCGCGGGTGTTGAGCCGTCTCAAGTTTCCGGCAACGCTGGTGTTTGTTTGCGTCGCAGGGGAAGAGCAAGGATTGAATGGGAGCCGTCATCTGGCGAAGCTGGCGAAGGAGCAAGGCTGGCAGCTGGAAGGTGTGTTGAACAATGACATCGTCGGAGGAGATACCACGCCTGGGGATTCGCTGCAGGATAAATCGGTGGTGCGCGTATTCTCCGAGGGAATCCTTCCCTCGGCTCCGCACGAAACGGTCCAGCAGTGGCTAACACTTGGCATGGATAACGACACTCCTTCGCGTCAGTTGGCTCGAGAAGTTCTTGGGGTTGACCGGACATATTTTGCGCCGGCTCGGCTGGATGGCCACGTCACGACAGCCGGACATGCCAAGGCATTTTCTGCAGTGATGGAACTTCGGCTCGACCGATTTTTGCGCGGGGGAGATCACAGTTCCTTTAGCGCTGAAGGGTTTCCCGCAATACGTTTTACCGAGTGGCGGGAGAACTTCAATCATCAGCACCAGCACGTGAGAGTAGAGAATGGCGTTGAATACGGCGATCTTCTGAAGTTCGATGACTTTGGCTATATTGCGCAGGTCGCTCGCCTGAACATTGCCACCCTGGCGACATTGGCGTCTTCGCCGGGTGTACCCGAAAACGTGCGGGTGGTCACGACCAACCTGGATAACAACACGACACTCAAGTGGGATCCTCCCTCCGCAGCAAGCGGTGTGATTCATTATCAGATTGTCTGGCGCGAGACTACTGCCAATGACTGGCAGTTCGCTACCGATGCGCAGAAGTATGGGGCGGCCAGCGAACAGAATATGGCTACGCTCCCGATTTCCAAGGACAATGTTTTTTTCGGAGTTCGCGCTTGCGATGAGTTTGGCCATTGCAGTCAAGCTGTCGCACCTGTGCCAGAGCGCAGGTAGCCGTTAGTGCAGCTCGCCGCGGGTCACGGCTTCTGAACATACTTGCAAAGCGGAGAATAGGAGCCACGCATGCCGAACCTGGATTTGGTCGCACTTTGGGAAGAACACTGCCGCCGGGAGTTTGAGACACGGGACGCGACTGCCACGATGGCTACCATGGTTCCGGAGCCCTACGTCAACCACATCCCGACGATGACGGGAGGGGTGGGTCAGAGGCAGTTGAAGCGTTTTTATGCCTACCATTTCATACCCGTCAATCCACCCGACTTTCGTCTTACGCCGATTAGCCGAACCGTTGGTACAGACACGATCGTCGACGAATTCATCGTCCACTTTACGCATACCACGGTGATCGATTGGATGCTGCCGGGCGTTGCGCCGACTGGGCGCGTGGTGGAAATCCCAACGGTTGCTATTGTCAGGTTTGAAGGGAACAAGCTGGCGCACGAGCATATTTATTGGGACCAGGCTTCTGTGCTGGTTCAGCTTGGCTTGCTTGATCCTCGTGGATTGCCGGTGGCGGGAGCCGAGACGGCCCGCAAGGTGGCGGATAGGTCGCTGCCGAGCAATGGATTGATGGAGCGCTGGCGGGAAAGCCAGGGGAAGCCGGTATGAGGTTGTTCCTCGCATCCCCACAGCTGTAGCCTGCCTTGCGTTTGCTCATTGACTAGATCCATCATGAACTAGAGACAGATACAACCTGGCTTGGTATATGCGCAGGTTCGCGAAGGCAGCCTCGAGCAAGGGCGTGGTTAGATCAAACTTGCGTCCCCGCTCAAGTAAGTCGCCGAGGATTTGATCCACCTCCACGGGGGCGCTCTTGCTCAAGTCACGATACATGGATGAGGTCAGGGTCGAGCGGGCAGTGGTGAGCGTCTTCTCCGCCCGGACCAGGAACGTAGCGCCGGGGGCGTAACCACACGCCGCGGAGATTGCGCTGCATTCGCCGAGGATTGCCCGCGCGAGATCTGCACCGCGGGGTGTTGCTTCGATCTCCCCGATGTTGCCGCGCATGAGGCAGGTCGCCGCACCCAGGCTGGCGAGCAGTACCCACTTCTCCCACATGTCCTGAAGGATGTTCTCGGATGTTCTGGCCTCAAACGTGGCTCCCTGCATGGCTTCGTGAAGGGCACTCATCCGGGGAGAATTGCCCCATTTGCGCTCTCCATAGACCAGCCGGTGAATGTCTGTCAGCTGCACGATGCGGCCCCCGGTGTCGACCTCTGCGGAAATGAAGCAAACTCCGCCGATCACGCTGTCTTCTCCGAATCGTCCGGCCAGAATCTCGAGGTGACGCATTCCGTTCAATAGCGGAAGGATGATGGTGTTCGGTGCTACTGCGCCGGCGAAGTCGTTCATTGCTCCCGCCAATGAGTATGCTTTGACGCAGAGGATAATCAGGTCGTAAGAGCCGGCGATCTCATCGGCCAGGATGAGCTTAGGTTGTAGAGCCGCATTTCCATCGGGACTTACGATGCGCAGACCGTGTTTGTGTATCACCTCTGCCTGGCGGCTGCGGACAAGGAAGGTCACGTCTTTTCCAGCTTCGGCCAGACGGCCGCCGAAATAGCCACCGACGGCGCCCGCGCCGATTACCAGGATTCGCATCGCCGTATTATGTGGGATTCAGGCTTCCTGCCGCAATTTGCATGGGGTTTCCATTTGGCGTCGGTAACTGGGGATCCCAGGTCTCAAAAGCGAGACCCCACGGCTAGCCGGGGCAGGCTGGGGCACTCTTCGATGATCCCCGCCGGATTCGTACGCTGGTGCGAACGAGCGGGGTGTGGATGAAATTTCGGCTGGGCTGTTGTAATCGGACCAAACTTGTCGTATATTATATATGTGCGAATGAGTCGCAACTAGACAACATGCCAAAACGCTGCGATCTGTTGAATGAGGTGGAGGCACGGGGTGTGCGTTTGACCGCGCAGAGGCGCGCGTTGATCGAAACCATCCAGCGGGCCGATGGCCATCTGGATGCCGCCACCCTGCTGTCTCGCGCTCGTGAGCGGGACCCCAACATCGACCGCGCTACCGTCTACCGCACCTTGGAGCTGCTCAAACGGCTGGGACTGATTGATGAGCTGGATCTGATGCACCTCAACGGCGAAAAGCATTATTACGAGGTCAAGACCCAAAAAGACCATCTGCATCTGGCTTGCTTCCATTGCGGGAAGATTGAGGAGTTTGACAGCCCCACGTTCCAAAGATTGAAGCGCGAGATCGCCGCGCAAAACGATTTTTCCATCCAGGTCATGCGTCTCGAAGTAGGAGGAATGTGCAGCCGTTGTGCTGAGCGACAAAAAGCTTCCTGATATTTCAAACAAAAAACCAGATCCTCGCGGATAGCTCTTGGCGGAGACCGCGAGGACCTGGGGACCACAGCCGAATAGACTGCGGGCTTCCTTCACTATAGGACCCCCACCCGCTAGATTTCAACTGTCACGATGGCCGGTGACTATGTTCCACCAGCCTCGCTGCACGACGTGTGTCTGGAGACAGAACGATGAAACGCAGGGGCCGGTCTCGCAAGCACTTCTGTTTGTTTTGCTTTTTGTCTTTGTTGTTGCTGTTTTTTGAGTTCCCCGCCGGTGCGCAGCATGCAAACGGACGGGGCGCGATGTCAGCCCAGGATCTGGCCAAGATGTCGGCGGCTGCCGGTAGGGTGAGCTCAGCCGGAGCGTCTGCCGCTGATCCAGCAGACCAGGTGTGCGCGCGTTTCGCCACTGGTTCCGCGACCACCGCGCCGCCGGAATTGAAAAGCCAGAATGGCGTGCTCGAAGTTACCTTCAAATTCCTGACCACTACCGACTCCCAGGGACTTGCCCGCTACTGCTACGTCACAGATACCGGACTCGAAGCGCCCACGCTTCGGGTGAACCCCGGCGATCAGCTGATCATTCATTTCCAAAACGACCTGCCTGCCGCTTCGGCGACCAGTGCCAGTGACAATATGGCCGGCATGAAGATGAGCCTCTCTCCGCAGACGGCCACCAGCAGCAGCAGCGGCGCCTGCAATGGAACGATGACGGCGACCGCGACCAACATCCACTTCCACGGAACCAATACCGCGCCGGTCTGCGGGCAGGATGAGGTGGTCCACACCCTGATCCAGCCTGGCCAGAGCTTCGATTACAACGTACAAATTCCGCAGAATGAGCCCCCAGGGCTCTACTGGTACCATCCCCACCCCCATGGCTTTTCTGAGGGCCAGGTGCAGGGCGGAGCTACCGGCGCGTTGATCGTTGAGGGCCTGCAAAATGTCGACCCCGCATTAGCCGGCCTGACGGAGCGTACCTTTGTCATTCGCGACCAACTGCTGCCGGCTTCGGAAAGCAACGACGCCAACATTCCTGCCTGGGATCTTTCGATCAACTACGTTCCGGTGACCTATCCGAGCTACACGCCGGCGGTCATCCAGACCGATCCAACGCAACAGGAGTTGTGGCGCGTGGTGAACTCCGCCGCCGACTCCATCCTGAACCTGCAGTACGTGGTGAGAACGCCACAGCCAATGCAGGTGGTGGCGATCGATGGTTACCCCATTGCTTCCGGAAGTAGCGGCCAAACATCCGAGAGCGAGACCAGCATCCTCATGCCGCCCGGCTCGCGCGCCGAGTTTGTGGTGACCACGCCGAAGACGAGCGATCAGGGGCAATTGATTACCCAGAATTGGGATACCGGTCCCGATGGGGACTTCGACCCGACGCGGCCGATTGCCAACATCGAGAGCCAGAGCGGAATCGAAAACGTCGCAGCCAGCGCGGCAACCGCGGTCAAGCAGTTGCCCTCGCATGCGGTACGAACCAGAGTGACGCGCTTCGCCGCATTGGCGGCCGCGACCCCGATCGCGCAACGCAATCTGTATTTCTCAGAAGTATTGCAAGACCCCACCAACCCGAATAGTCCGACGAATTTCTTCATCACTGAAGAAGGCCAGCAGCCCGAACTGTTCGACATGAAGAACCCGCCCAACATCGTTGTCCATTCGGGCACGGTCGAGGATTGGGTGGTGCAGAATACTGCGCTCGAAGATCACATCTTTCACATCCATCAGATTCACTTTCAGGTGCTTGAAGTGAATGGCCAGCCGGTCAACGATCCGGCCATCCGCGACACTGTCGATCTGCCTTACTGGAGTGGCAGCGGACCCTATCCCAGCGTGAAAGTGCGGGTGGATTTCCGCGATCCTAATATTGTCGGCACGTTCGTGTATCACTGCCACATTCTGCAACATGAAGATGCCGGCATGATGGGAGCAATCCAGGTGCTGCCTTCTGCTGGATTGGCCTCGGCGACCACCGCCACGGCCTCGACCAGCAGCGTTACACCGAACGGAAAGATTTCGTTGGCGGCGAATGTCGTCGATGCCACGACGGGAGCTGCCACTCCAATGGGTAAGGTTCAGTTCCAACTGAATGGCATCAACGTTGGCGACCCGGTCACGCTGGTCAACGGACAGGCGGCGGTGACCACGACCATTAATGGAGATTCCGGCAGCAGCAATCTGACTGCGTTTTATCAAGGCGATACGACGTATATGGAGTCGCTATCGGGGAACGTGCAGATCACCATTTCGAATTTCGCGTTGGCTTCCGCTGGGGCGACCGCCCCTGTGGGGTCGGCCGCCATCGCACCGGTCACGGTAAACGTAGCCAACAACTACACCACGCCGATCACCCTCACCTGCACCATGCCATCCACGCTGACGCAATCGGCCTGCTTTGTGAATCCTAAATCGATCACCGGCACCGGGCCGGCTTCGCTCACCGTCAATACCACCCCACCACATCCCCAGGTCGGCAACCGCAGGGGCATGCCGGGATGGCTCGCTGGCGGGGGCGCCAGTCTCGCTTGTCTGCTTCTGATCGGCCTTCCCCGCCGGCGCTGGCACGGCACAGCCATGTTGCTGTTCGCATTGATGGCCATCGTCTTTACCGTCATCGGTTGCGGCGGCGCGGCGCAGACCAACCCGGGAACCGCCAAGGGTGGTTATACCGTTGTGGTTAAAGCTACTGCAGGCAGCGGCTCATCGCAAGACCAAACTAGCGTCAACGTGCCGATCACCATCCAGTGACTCTCTGCCGGGAAGATTGGAAACAAATGTTCATGAGAACGAAGCATCCGCTGCTGCCAGCCCTACGCGCTCTATTGATCGTTCTCCTGCTCCCCGTTTTTCTGTTCTTTGGGGCCGCGGCCTGGGCCAGCGTGGGCGGGAGTATCGCCGGCACGGTCAAGGACCCTTCGGGACGTGTGGTTCCGAATGCAAACGTAACTGTTCGTGAATCCAGCACCGGGCTTTCCTACCAAACGCACAGCGACAGCAAGGGCCTTTATATTTTTCCGGTTCTGCCGGTTGGCCATTACGAACTGCAGGTGCAGGCGCCTGGTTTCTCTGGCTATCAACGTACCGGCGTCGTACTCGATACCAACGCGGCGCTTACCCTCGATGCTGCGCTTGAGGTTGGCGGCGTCGCGCAAACTGTTAGCGTGGTTGACAACTCGTTGCACGTGGAGACCACCAGCACGCAGCTGGGCCAGGTGATCACCGGCCGGCAGATGACCGCAGTGCCTCTCGACGGCCGCAGCTATACCGATCTGCTCTCTCTGCAGCCCGGCGTCGCCCCGCAAACAACGATTACTTCTACCACCGTGCAGGATGTGGGGGCCACCGTGCTCAACCCTTCGGGGACACTCAATCCCGGCACCATCTCGGTCAATGGGCAACGCGAGTTTGCCAACTACTTCAGCGTGAACGGCGCTGACGTCGAAGAGGACGTCAATGCCGGCACCTCCATCATTCCCAACCTCGATGCCATCGACGAGTTCCGCATCATCACCAGCAACTTCGACGCGGAGTATGGAGAGTTCAGCGGCGGCCAGATCAACGTCATCACCAAATCCGGTAGCAATGGATTTCATGGCGATGCATTTGAATTTCTGCGCAACACCGACCTGGACGCGCGCAACTACTTCTCTCCCACGCGCGGCGCCTTCCGCCAAAATCAGTTCGGTGGAACCATCGGCGGGCCCATTCGTCACGATCGGATCTTCTTCTTTGCCGACTACCAGGGAACACGGCAAACACAGGGCATCGACACCGGCACCATCAGCGTGCCATCGAACGCGGATCGATCGGGCAATCTCACCGACCTCTCGAGCGGCCTCAGCGGGGTGGTCGGCGGCCCTTATTTCGCCAACCTGCTCACCCAGAAACTTGGCTACGGCGTGACCTCGGGTGAGTCGTATTATGTGGCAGGATGCGTTAACTCCACCCAGTGCGTTTTTCCCAACGCCACCATTCCCCAGAAGGCCTGGTCGGTTCCGGCACAACGCATGCTGCAATACATCCCGGCTCCGAATTCTCCCAACGGCTACGCCACCTCGGCCTTTAACCAGACGGTGCGCGACGATAAGGGAGCGGTTCGCATGGATGGGAATTCGCGCTTCGGGCTGTTCTCCGGTTACTACTTCATCGACGACTTCGATCTCGATAATCCGTATCCAGTAGTGCAGAGCGGCGCCAGCGTTCCTGGCTTCAACGCCATCACCACCGGGCGAGCACAGCTCTTTGCCCTGGGTCACACCAAGACCTTCAGCGCCACGATGGTCAACGAACTACACGTCAGCTATATGCGCAACAACACCGACCTGGGTCAGCCGGTGGGCGGTACCGGCGTAAGTCTTACTTCGCAAGGCTTCGAGAATGCTGACGGAAGCCCCAGCATTGTTGCCCTCGACCCCAAGGGGCAGAGCGTCGAGAACCTGAACTTCAACGGATACTCTACCGGCGCCGCGGCCAACCAGCTCACCCAGGTCAACAATACCTATCAGGTGACCGACGCGGTCTCGAAGGTGCTGGGCAGCCACACCATGAAGTACGGCGCAGAGTTCCATGCTGACCAGGTCAATGCCCACCCGATCGCGCAGTTCAATGGCAGCTTCGTTTTCTCGGGAACAGAAACCGGGGTGGACTTTGCCGACTTTCTGATCGGCGTGCCGAGCCAATACAATCAAAGCCAACTCAATCCCTTCTATGCCCGGAACAAATACGTCGGTCTGTTCGCGCAGGATAGCTGGCACGTTCTCACTAACCTCACGTTGAACTACGGCCTGCGCTGGGACCGTATTGCTCCCTGGTCGGAAAAGTACAACCAAATATCTACCTTCGTCGCCGGTGCGCAGTCAGTAGTATTTCCGGGTGCACCTCCAGGCATCCTGTATCCGGGCGATCGGGTCAACAGTCAAGGCATACCGAATACGCTCGCGCCTATCAGTAACCGTAGCTTTTCGCCGCGGGTTGGCCTGGCCTGGTCGCCGCAGGCAGAGAGCGGCACTTTTTTAGGAAAGATCCTTGGGGCGCCCGGCAGCACCAGCGTGCGGACGAGCTTTGGCGATTTCTACACCGCGATCGATGCGCTATCGATTGGGGTGCTGGCTGCGAACGCGCCTTACGGAACTACCTATACCAGCCCGGCGCCTCCGCTCTTCGCAACGCCCTTCATCACCGCCGCCAACGGGCAGAACAATGGGCAGCCCTTTCCATACGTCTTTGCACCGCTCGATTCTTCGCGGCGCAATCCCGATCCCAACATCGACTGGGCCACCTACGAGCCGATCGAAGGTATCCCGGGATATGACATTCACGGCCGCACACCCTACACCGCCGAATGGATGCTATCGATCGAACGGCAGGCTGGCCCGAACACCGTCTTCAGCGCGAGTTATATCGGGACATCGAGTCATCGGCAGCGAGTTCTCATTGAGCCGAACCCAGGAAGTCCGTCGCTCTGCCTGAGCCTCAGCCAAACCAGCGAGGTACAACCGGGAACACTTACCTGCGGCCCGGGCGGCGAGGACACGGTCTATTATCCGATAGCCGGTGGACAGGTGAATGGCACGCGCGGACCGCTAGGCTCCAACTTCGGCAGCAATGCGCTGCAATCGACGATTGGCCACGCTAACTACAACGCGTTGGAATTGAGTGCTCGTCACACTAGCGGCCGGCTTGAGTTTTCTGCCGCTTACACCTACAGCAAGTCCTTGGATCAGTCATCGAACCCGGCGGAGGAAGTGAACCCCTTCGATCCCGCGCTCAGCTATGCCATCTCATCGTTCGATGTGAAGAATAACTTTGTGGTCAGCTACGAGTATCAGCTGCCGTTCGATCAGTTGCTTCGTCCCAACCGGCTGACCAGTGGCTGGTCCCTGGCCGGGATCACTCGCTTCTCCAGCGGCTTCCCGGTAACCATGGTGAACAATGGAGACAATTCACTGATTGGGACCAATCCAAACGGGATCAACAACAGCACCATCGACGAGCCCGACTACACCGGCGGTCCGCTTCACCTGAGCGGGAATCCCCGAAAGAACGGGAACAATTATTTCGACGCAGCCGTCTTCCCCATGAATGCGATCGGCACCCCGGGCAACGCCAAGAGGCGGTTCTTCTATGGTCCGGGTGCGGACAACTTTGATATGGCAGTCGCGAAGAGGTTGGCACTCACCGAATCGAAGTCGCTGCTCTTCCGGGTGGAGGCGTTCAACGTTTTCAACCACACGCAATTCAACGGCCCCACCGCGATCGACGGCGATATCGGCAGCTCGACCTTCGGCAACGCTATCAGCGCCGCGGCCCCACGCATTCTGCAGGGGGCGCTGAAGTTTAATTTTTAGGTGGCTCTGCGATACTGGGGGGATGGGTAATTTCTTCAGGGTCTGCGCCCTTGCATTGTGTGTGCTTTTGGCGTGCCAGCCTGCCGGAGCGTACTCGCTGCTGACCCACGAGCAGTTGATCGACCTGACGTGGCAAAGTTCGATTGTGCCGTTGTTGCGCGGCCGCTACCCCAAGATCACCGATGAACAGCTGGAGGAGGCACGGTCGTACGCTTATGCGGGCTGCGTCGTTCAGGACGTGGGGTACTATCCTTTCGGCGACCCCTTCTTATCCGATCTGACGCATTACGTCCGAACTGGCGACTTCATCGTTCATCTTTTCCGCGACGCCAAGGATGCAAACCAGCTTGCTTTTGCCGTTGGGGCGCTCTCTCACTACGTGGGCGATAACATTGGCCACTCGCAGGCGACCAATCGCGCGGTGGCCGAGGATTTTCCCAAGCTTGCAGCGAAATATGGACCGGTGGTTACTTTTAGCGAAGGCGAATCTGCGCACGTGAGGACTGAGTTTGGCTTCGACATTAACGAGATTGCCCACCACCGGTTAGCGCCGGTTCACTACCTTCGCCACGTTGGACTTAACGTACCGACGCAACAACTGGCGGCTGCGTTTTACGATACGTACGGCCTGAGAGCACGATCCCGCCGGGTTAACGTCGGGGGGTATCGTTTCGCTGTGCGAAATTTTATTCCACGCATCGCGTATGCGGTGACTCTTCTGCATCGCAGTCATATGCCGCCTGACCCGATGACCCCCGACCTGCAAAAGCTCTCCACTGAAGTGGCACAGGTGGCCGCTGAGAACAATTGGGATAAGTACCGCAAGACGGCGGGCATTGGGACTTACGCGCTCGCCGGATTTATCTTTATCCTGCCCAAATTTGGTCCACTGAAGCTGGCGGCGATCAAGGTCCCGAACCAGGATACCGAAGAGGAGTATGCTCGCAGTGTTAACCGGTCTACGGATCTTCTGGGGACCACGTTGGTGCGGTTTCGCACGCCACACCAGACGCTTCCCAACCGCGATTTGGATACGGGGATGCAGGTTCGTCCTGGAGGTTATCGGTTGACGGATGAGACCTATGCCAAGCTGCTCCATCTGCTGGTTGCCGATCCTCACCATACGATTCCGCCCGGCCTTAAGACGGACATCCAGAATTATTACGCCGATCCGAACGCGCCTATCTACACCAGGAAGAACGCGAAAGATTGGGCGCGGGTTCAGGCGGACCTTCAAGTTCTGCAGACCATGCCGGTGAGTAACCAACCGATTGCCGCGGAGACGGATTAGTCGGCGTGCAGGATGCTTATAAGCCCCCTTCAGCGGCACCCGCAGATCAGTCCCGGAGGGACGGCTGAACTTAGCCCAGGACGTAAGTCCTGGGTACATCATGAACCATGATTAAGTCCCGCAGGGACGGCTGAAAGTTGTCGAGGATGCCATCGCGGCCTATTTTCAGCCGTCCCTGCGGGACTGGTCGTCCTTTCAAATCCAACCCAGGACTACCGTCCTGGGCTAAGTTCAGCCGTCCCTCCGGGACTGATCTGCGTTCCCCTTATTCAGGTTTGAAACTTGTTGGTTTCTGATTCTTTGCAGGTGGAAAAAACAGCGGCCGTGGGCTTCGCCCCTCTTTTTCGGCCCAGGTATCCGGATTTCCTGCACGGGGCGCCACCAACACCCGCGTGCACCCGTCCCATCTGAATAGGCTTCTTTACATGTCCAGGAAACCACGCTTCAACGCGATCATGACTGCGTGGGTACGATCGCTGGCGTCGAGCTTCGAGAGAATGCTCTTGAGGTGGCCCTTGACGGTGTGCTCAGAGATGCCAAGATGTTCAGCAATGATCTTGTTCGAGCTGCCACTGGCAACACCGCGAAGGGTTTCCAGCTCCCGGCTGGTGAGTGCGTCGTCAGCAACGTGCTGGGCCATTTCCACGGCGATTTCCTGAGGAATGCGACGGTGGCCTGCGTGAACGAGCCGTATGGTGTCCACCAACTCGGTACGCAACATACTCTTGAGAAGATACCCGGAAGCTCCCGCCTTGAAGGCCCGCAAGGCCTGTACGTCTCCTCCGTAAGTGGTCAGGACAATAATGCGAGCTGTCGGCCACTCCTTGCGAATCGCTGTGATCGCGTCAATTCCGTTTGCCTTGGGCATGCGCAAATCCATGAGCGTGATGTCGGGTTGGTGGACTCGGAAACAGGCGACCGCCTCGTCGCCATCTGTCGCCTCAGCCACTACGGTCATGTCGGGCTGAGCGTTGATCGCGCCCGAAATTCCACCTCGCAAGAGAGGATGATCGTCTACGGCAAGCACCCGGATCATGCGCTGGCTACTCATAATGATCTCTCGGGCAAATTCTACTCTCTGCGCGCGAGCTGCACCCCCCTCAAAAGGATCGGTTCTACGGGCTCCCTTTCACGTTTGTCCGAACCTGATGGGGTGTTGCGGAAAGAGGTGGGAAACATTGGTTTACCTGGAGACATTACAAGGGAGAGATTGGCCTCTACCAGGAGGTGAAAAGCTTGAACGGATCATTTTCGGGATGAGATGAAATTGGCTACTTCCGAATTGATTCCTCCGTCCGGCCATCCGAACGCTCCACCGGATTGGAGCGGCTTTCTTGCCCAGGCAACAGGCTTGGCGGCAGTCACCTGATACGACTGGTATTCGATGGTCAGGGTTGCCACCCCTCCCAGCCGGACGTTGGTTACCGTCTTGTTCTCTTTGGGCAGATAGAAGCCATTGTCCACTTTCTGATAGGTATGCTGGATCAGGGACCTGGTGGTCCAGAACGAAGGATTGCGGGCGGGCTGGGCCTCGATGCGAGTGACCGCGAAGTCGTGTGCATCGATCCAGATCTTGCCTCTATACAGGAATCGGGTCTCCTCCTTGGGCTCAACAGTAAGCACGTAGTTTGTGCCTTCGACGCCGGCAAGGATGAAGTTGTAGTTGTCTGGCCCAAGCTCAGTGTGCTTCCGGTTACTTGCGTCTCCGGCCTGCTCTTCACTATCCAATAGCCGGCGGAAGACGCGATTTTGGATGAGCTTCGGCCCGGTGGCGTTCACAATAGTGAAGTGTTTGGACGCCGGGGCGTCGAAATTCACTTCGACGTCCATGGTTGCCTCCGTGGAGGCAGGGAAGCCGTGATATTCAAGACGATAGGAACGCTTGCCTACATAATGCTGCAGGGCCGCGGCGCGCTCCTGGTTCTTCTCCACGAGACGCTGCACCACCTGGTCTGCGGTCAGTGCAGGCAGAGCCGGATCAGGCTGCGGCCAGGCTGCAGGCGCGCATACCCATACCACCAGCGCGATGGCCGGCAGGCATAAGTGAGCGCGTATCCCATACCGCAATTTACGGTTCTGGATCTGTTTACTCTGCCGGCCGGTTACATGCATTGGTCCCTCCCCTGCGTTTTACCCTTGGTGTAGGACCGAAGGTACAGGTCCTTCGGTGGCTTTCTTACAGGAAAACCACTTCTTGCGGCCATATCGGGGGCAGAGTATTGTTCGACCGCATTTAGTCTGCCCTTCTAGGATGCAAACTGACTGCTGATTTCTCTTCCCTTCCGGTTACGGATGGCACCATTTGCACGTAACGGGGAGATGGATTTTCGAGCCGGGACTCTGGAGACCGAGCGCACCACGGCGCGGAAGAACATCTGGGCCAGCGCCGAGGATGCAGCAATGACTGCATCGGCATAATTGGTTGCGCGCGTAGACCATGCGTAGGGGGGAAATCCGGCAAGGGTATCCGCGGCCCGAAATTCGGCGTGGATTGTGTCATAAAGGGAAAAGCACGCCAAAGCAGCGCAATCCCACCGATGCGCAAAAGCAGTGGCCAGACCTTCCCTCACCCTGGCGAGCCGCGCCGAGACCTTCCGCGAAGACCGCGATGAAAACCGCCTCCAGTCCCTGGCGCAGGGTGGCGATGAGAAACAACGGCGCGCGCAGCATCGCACTCAGTAGGGCGGCCTTCCAATTCCAGCCATGGTAAAAGGTTTGCGCCGGATGCAGGACTAAATCGGGCAGGGCGGCCACTACTTCTGAAGGCGATTGCTGCTGAGACCGGTCGCGCATCTGCCCGGAGTATCGAGCGTTTCAGGCCCTTTGCTGCGTTAAAAGTTGCCCAATTTGTGGTGAGGTGTAGGAGTCGGCAATAGGACGGGGGTTCAATCCAGGTGGTGCTCTGAGTGCGGAGCCACGGAAAAGACGTCTTCTCCATATAGGCAACGAAAAGCGTACCTCGGCGGCTAAAGCCATCAAGCGCAGGCCATTTACGGCACGGCTGAAGCCGTGCCCTTCGTTCGACAGTCTCTTCCCCAGGCTCTTGGGGTCAGGGAACAGTCTGCTGTCCTAATTCGGTTTCCCATTTTACAACTGCTATCCCGCTTCCGTGTAAGACCTTTGATCGATGGTGGGAGCAAGCCGGTGGGAAGAGCGGCAATTTGGGTACCGGAGCGTTCCGCTTCTTGCCGGAAGGTAACATCCATGCCCGAAATGTCACATTGACTGTGCTCTTTCATGGGAACGATAATCATCACATTCGGCAATGCCTCCAGACTGCGTTTGGGGGTTGCCTTTTGGGGGTTCCCTTTGAAATCTGCCTATGTGAATGGCATTCGCAAACTTTCTGAGTTGAAGCGTGGCCAGGTCGTCCGGCTGGCCGGCTCCGGCGCGGCCGTGGTCGAAGAAATCTGGAGCGTCGGGGAATGCTACTTCGGCCGTTTCCGGTGCCAGGATGGCCTGGTCGTTCTCCTAACCGAGGCTGAAGAAGCCATGATTGGAACACTGACGAGGCTGAGAGAGGTCCAATCGACCGAGGGATTGTGGCCGTGAAACGGCTCTCACCCCTATCAGCTATTGGCTGCCACCGCCGATCGCGTCGAGATTGACGATGATTTGCGGTGGAATTTCCAGCGTTGCCGCTTTGAGATTCTCGCGCAGATGTGCGGGCGAAGATGTTCCGGGGATCAAAAGGATGTTGGGCGAGCGCTGAAGAAGCCAAGCCAGGGCAACCTGCATAGGCGTGGCCTCTAGTGACGCTGCTGCGGCATCGAGCGCCGACGACTGCAAGGGCGTGAACCCTCCCAAGGGGAAGAACGGCACATACGCTACGCCTTGGCCTGCGAGGTCGGTGATAAAGCCGTCATCGCCTCTCTGCGCCACGTTGTACATGTTCTGCACGCAGACGATCTCGGTGATGGCTCGAGCCTCGGCAAACTGTTTGGGGCTGACGTTGCTTACGCCGAGATGGCGAATCAGTCCCTGGCTCTTGAGTTCGGCGAGCACGGTCAGGGGCTCTGCAACCGATTCTTGGCCGGGGGCACTGACCCCTCCGACGCGAAGATTGACAACGTCGAGGGTGTCGACGCCAAGATTGCGCAGGTTGTCATGAACTCCATCGGTCAGTTCCTGGCGCGAAAGAGCATGGAGCCAGGACTTATCGTTGCCCCGGCGCGCACCCACCTTGGTGACGATGACGAGGTCATCCGGATAGGGGTGCAGCGCCTGCTTGATGATCTGATTGGTCACATGCGGGCCGTAAAAGTCGCTGGTATCAATGTGATTCACGCCGGCCGCGACCGCCTCTCGCAGAACAGCAACGGCGGTCTCCCTATCGCGTGGCGGGCCCCACACCTGCGGACCGGCAAGTTGCATGGCACCATAGCCCATACGGTTTAAGATCAACGAGGTGCCGGGGAGCGTAAAGGTGCCGCCAAGGTCTATTTGTGTGGTCATGCCGTTCTCCTCTATGTGTACTTTACTTGCAGTGGTTGTACCCATTTTGATTAGATGAAGAAGGTTGATTCCGGGTGCAAGACCGTGAACAATGGTCTTGACGTTAATGGTCGGACTCCGATATAGTCGGGTTCCGATATGAAATCCGAGTCTACCAAGAGCCCTCCGCTATCGTCCGCAACCCTGCACATTCTTCTGGCACTGGCCGGGGGCAATTTGCACGGTTACGGAATCATCAAAGAAGTCACCCGCAATTCAGATGGTCACTATCGATTGGGCCCGGGTACGTTGTACGACAACTTGAAGAAGTTGATGGACGCCGGCCTGGTTGCGGATGCGGCCACATCTTCCTCGTCGAAGCGCAAGCCAGTCGCCTCGAAGGAAGACGATCGGCGTTTTTATACGCTCACCAAGGACGGGAAGAATGCGTTGGCTGCCGAGGTCGATCGGCTACAAAGCGTGGTAAAAGAAGCCAAAATACGTCTGCAGGAAGCGAGGACAGGGAAAGCATGAACAGAGCCTTTGCCCGGTTTGCCTATCGTCTTCTTCTCAACTTGCATCCAGCTTCCTTCCAAGACGACTTTGGGACTGAGATGCTTTGGATCTTCGACGAGGAATACTCACAAGGCGGAGGTGCTTACATGTTCCTGGACGGGGTAATTTCCTTGCTGCGGCAGTGTTCTAGGATAGAGAAGGATCCTGGACAGTTGTCCATTGCGTCGGGAGAGATCATTACCGGTCCTGGCATCGGCCCGGTTCGCCTGCTTCAGGCTGGCATCACGACTTCACTGATTTTTTTTAGTCTCATGTGGCTCGCGAGTCACCCAAGCCCATGGACCCTCTCCGTTCGGTGGTCGGACCGGGTGCCGTGCTATACGATCACGCTGCAAGCTCCGTCGCACGCCGAAGTTGTGCTTGAGAGCACGCCGTAAACCGCTAAAGCCATGCTGGAGGTTCGACATCTGCGGAAACGGTACTCCGGTATTCCCGCCGTAGATTGTTCGGCCAGTTGGCAATCGTTAGTGTCCTCCGGTATACAGCTACTGGGGGATGTCATGCCGAAATTGCAGTATCAATCGGGGTTCGCTAACGAGTTTGCGACCGAAGCGGTTGCAGGGGCTTTGCCCGAGGGCCAGAATGCACCCCAGAAGTCCACCCTCGGACTCTATACCGAGCAGTTCAGCGGGACCCCTTTTACCGCTCCGCGGGCCACGAACCGGCGTTCCTGGCTCTATCGTATCCGCCCCTCGGTGACCCACAGACCGTTCGTTGAACTGCCTGACAACAGGATGCGCAGCGCGCCCTTCGACGAGGTTTCTGCGACGCCTAACCAGCTGCGGTGGGATCCATTGCCCATCCCCTCCGCGCCGTGCGACTTCCTCGATGGGATTGTTACCATGGCCGGCAACGGTAGCCCGGCGGTGCAGACCGGGTGTGCGGTGCACATCTATGCTGCGAACCAAAGCATGTATGGCCGGTTTTTTTCGAACGCCGATGGGGAGATGCTGATCCTGCCCCAGTTGGGGAGGCTGCGCTTCTTCACCGAGCTGGGCATTCTGGAGGTGGCGCCGGGTGAGCTCTGCGTCATTCCCCGCGGCCTCAAGATGCGGGCGGAGCTACTTGACGATTCGGCCCGTGGATATATCTGCGAGAACTACAGCCTTCCCTTCCGCTTGCCTGACCTGGGTCCGATCGGCGCTAACGGGCTGGCAAATCCACGCGATTTTCTGTATCCCGTGGCGGCGTTTGAGGACGTCGATGACAAGTTTCAGACCTTGTGCAAGTTCCAGGGTAAGTTGTGGTCGGCGGGCATCGATCACTCGCCGCTCGATGTGGTCGGATGGCATGGCAACTACGCGCCTTACAAGTACGATATGGCGAACTTTAACTGCATCAACAGTGTCAGCTTCGACCATCCGGATCCGTCGATCTATACCGTGCTCACCGCGCCCACTGCGGTGCCGGGTACAGCCAATGTGGACTTCGGCATCTTTCCCCCACGTTGGATGGTGGCGGAGCATACGTTTCGTCCTCCCTGGTTTCACCGCAACGCAATGAACGAGTTCATGGGCCTGATCTTCGGCCAGTATGATGCCAAGGCAGAGGGGTTCGTTCCCGGTTCTGCCAGCCTGCACAGCTGTATGCAGGCACACGGGCCGGATGCGGAGACTTACGACCGTGCAGTGAGCGCTGAACTCAAACCTCATTATCTTGGCGGTACCCTGGCCTTCATGTTTGAGACCCAGCTGGTGCTTCATCCCACACGCTTTGCCCTGGAGACGGATTGCCTGCAGCGCGATTACTTTCAGGTATGGCAGGCGCTGAAGAAACACTTCACGGGAAAGCCGATTCAGTAAATGTAACCATGAATGCTACGCATGATCCTCAGCGGCAAAGCTGGGTTCTCTCTGCCAATCGCCCCGGCGAGGCATTCCCGATTCAAAACCTGCCTTTTGGCCTGTTTGCAGGGGCTTCGGGGCCTGCGATTGGGGTTGCTATTGGAGACCAGGTTCTGGATCTCCGCGGTTGCTCTGGACTGTTGGCGCCGCTGCCGGCAGGTACGGTGGAGGCCTGCGCCGCCAGCACGCTCAATGCGCTGATGGCGCTCGGCCCGGCGTGCTGGTCGGCTCTGCGCGCCCGGATTAGCGATCTGCTTCGAATCGATCATCCGCAGGCTGCCGATCATCAACGGGCGCTGGGGCCACATTTGTTGGCAATGGCAGACGTGAGGATGCTGAAGCCGGCGGTCATCGGCGACTATACGGACTTCTATGCCTCGATTGATCACGCGAGAAATGTGGGCGGGTTGTTTCGTCCGGATAATCCTCTTCTGCCTAATTACAAGTACGTGCCTATCGGATACCACGGCCGGGCATCTTCCATCGTCCTCAGCGGGTCGACGGTGAAGCGGCCCAATGGACAGATTGTCCCCTCCCCTGGGGCGGCGCCCCGGTTCGCGCTTACGCAGGCGCTTGATTATGAGATTGAGGTTGGATTTTTTGTTGGGACCGGCAATCGGTTGGGTCAAAGGATCGATATCGAGGACGCTGCCTCTCATTTGTTTGGCGTGTGCCTGCTGAATGATTGGACGGCACGCGACATGCAGGCGTGGGAGTACCAGCCGCTGGGGCCGTTCCTGGCCAAAAGCTTTGCTACCGGTATCTCGCCGTGGATCGTCACCATGGAGGCGCTCGCCCCGTTCCGCACGGGAGCATATGTGCGGCCCGCGCAGGATCCGGCGCCACTCGCATACCTCTCGTCGGAACGGGATCTGCAGGAAGGGGGGATCGATTTGAGCGTTGAAGTGTATTTGCGATCAGCGCGGATGCATGAGGCCGTTCGGATTAGCCGCAGCAATTTGCGGAATCTCTATTGGACGCCGGCGCAGTTGGTCACCCATCACGCCAGCAATGGTTGCAATCTTCAGCCTGGTGATCTGCTAGGCAGTGGTACGGTGTCCGGGCCTGACGATGGGGCGCGCGGATGTTTGCTCGAGCTGACGGGCAATGGGCGTGAACCTATTTCGCTGGGTCCGGGTGAGCGGCGTGGGTTTCTTGAGGATGGCGATGAGGTTGTGCTTCGCGGGTATTGCCAGCGGGATGGGTTTGTGGGGATTGGGTTGGGGGAGTGTTGCGGCACGGTTGTTGGTGAGTGATATGTGGTCAGGGAAGAGTTTGGTGTGCGCCCGCCAGTAGAGGTTCGAAATGGGGTTGTTGGCCGCGTAGCAGGGTCTCGATCATTTCGTGGATGCGGATTTCGTCGTACGGCCTCACCACATCCTGTTCTGTTTGCTGGCCGGGAAAGTGGATCATCAGGACTGGACGTGGATCGAAACGACCGTGGCTTGCGGCCTCGTCCTGCTTCGTCCATATCGGAGTGGAGCGCCACATAGGGACTCGCCAGGAGTGGTCAGAACAGACAATTACAGTTGCTTTTGCGGCCATTGCGGTTCCAGCCAGAGTCTTCAGCAATTCTCCCAGCGACTTGTCGGCAAGCGCCAGGTTATCGATATAGTCGCCGGGGGGATGAGGCTGCGACAAATGAATGAAGACAAATTTGATACTCTGGTCGCGAATCAACGCCTCGGCCTGGGGCATGATCGCGGCATGATCCTGCATGTGCCTTTGCTGGGCGAAGCCTGGCTCGTGATTCCAATTCCGGCCTAACTCTACCAACGGGGCCATTGCATTTTGCCAGACAGAATGATCCGGCAGGGCTCCGTCGGATTGGCCATCGCCCATGCGCCAGAAACAATAGTTGAGCGTTCCCGCGAGAATGCGGCAGTAGGGGTTGTACCAACCCACCACACCCGTGGTCCAGCCGAGCCGCTGGGCGTCGGAGAAAAGCGTGGCGTGGGCATCGAAGGGTTGCCAGCGCCGGCTCCCGGCCAGTTTGACCTGAGGCTCTCCATCCAGAGTGCTGCGGATGCTGGCGACCGGTTTGCCGAGGAAAAATGAAGGGATCACGCGATCGGTGTAATACCCAGCGGGCTTGAGGTCACTGAACACCACGCTCTCGCTCCTGAACTGGTCAAAGGCAGGCAGGGCGAGCTCGGGAAATCGATGATCGAAGGTCTGATCATAAGAGAGCTCGTCGAAGAGCAGCCACACGATCCGTCCACCCTCGGCCCCGGGAACTCTTCGATCGGAGACCAGCGTTGGATGCGTTACCGGGACTGGTACGTCGACCCGCTGCGCTCGTAGCCCCTGGTAGAAAAGCTCCGGGATCATCCAGACCATGCTGCAACCGGCGAGCACAATGAGTGCGCCAAATACGTGCACAGCCCGACGATAGTCAAGCGGCCGCAGCCAGCGGAGAACCAGCGCCGCCAGCAGAATCACGACGAATACGTAGTCCGGGTTGAGGTGAGGAATGGGAGCACGCCGAATGGCCCCCAGGGCAGTTACCGAGGCCGAGGCAAGCTCGGCGGCCACGAAGGCCCACAGCGCAGTGCGCAGGCCGGTCTCTTTTTTTTCCAGATAACGGAAGAGGAGCGCAGCGAGCAGAGTGACGACTCCAAGGTCAAGCAGGACACCCCAAATCACGCTGTGCATGGGCAGGAAGCTGTGATAAATCACTGGATGGTAGCTGGACAAATGTGGCCAGACGCGAAGGATCAAGACCGTTATGGCTGCCCCAAAGCCCTCTACGAAGGTCTTGAGATTCATCTCTTCTCGAACAAAAAGAGCACTCGGTCGTTGCTCAATTCCTCGCGCGTCATGATGTTGAAATGGCGGGTGAACTGCTCGACAAACAGATCTTCATCCAAATGAGCATAGAGTTCGTCTCGCCCGCGGCAAAGGTCGATGTAGCGCACGTCTGTCTTCGGGACCCATTCCACGATGCTCCACCGACGGGTGAGCGATGCCAGCAGCACCGCCACGTCCGCGATGGGAATCTGATCGGCGAGCAGCAAATGATGGAGAATGCCCAGCATCATGACGCAATCGAAACGCTGGCGGGCACGCTCCAGCAAGGTGAGGCATTCGGTGTTGCACCATCCGACTGCCGGAGTGGGGCGGGCGACGTCAGCGACCAGGGGAAGGATGGGCAGGCCGCCATCCCTGGCCTCTCTCCAATTGCGGTCTGATGAGGCAACATCGGTGTCCCAGGCGACGACGCGAGCGCCTACACTGGCAGCAATGCGCGAGTACTGACCGGTGTTGGCGCCGATGTCGAGCACCGATTCGGGGCGCAGCGATTGCATGGCACGGTCGACGAATTCCTGCTTGCGCCTGCGTTCCTCTTCGCTGTAGTGATCGGCAGCGGTGTGGTATTCGCTCCAGCGCGAATCGCGCCCTTTCGGCTCCAGCGCGCGCAGGGCCTTCCTAAAGCGTCTGAGGTTTCGCTCCAGTACCGCCGCAGCGATTTCCGGTTCCTGCTGCAGTCTGGAGGGTGCTCCTGCACCAGGCTTGCGGGTCTCAAACAGGTAGGGTAGGGTAACGAGCGAACGAAGCGGAGCACTCCATCTCTCGACACTGGAAAGGTACGGGTAAAGATCTGCGGGCTCGTAGCCATCGCGGCGATGGAGCGTAGCCGTTAATGGCCAGCCGAGGTATTTGTAGGCCGCCAGGGGCAAGAGAAAGGTGCGCGCAAATTGGCCATACGCAAGCCACAGCGGGCTGCGCGGATCGCGACGCTCAATGGACAGCAGATCGACAAACACCGGGCGCGAGCCCTCGAAGAGGATGTTCAATGGGGTCGCGTCTTTGAGAATCCAGCCCTCATGGAGCAACTGGGCGCATAGTTCGAGCGTTAGTTCCCCGGCTGCTAACCATTGCGAGGGAGTCCATTCCCATGGATAGGACGGGAAAAAGATGCGCGGATGCCGGAGCAGCAGAGGCTGATCCTCTTCCGCAGACAGCACCTCGCTTGCGACCAGGTGGCCTTCATCGGTCCACCGGCGGGCCAGATCAGACTTCAGGAAGCGCAGAGACTCGGCTGCGTACCGAGGGTGTACGGTGCGCAATACATCTTCGCCAAGAATGCGCAGCGAGCCCGCAGGATCGCGAAACGTCGCGTGATGCTGCGACGTCCCCTGGCTCATGGCTGGTTCTCTACAACCTCGGTCTGCGTTGGGCCAGGCGATCTGCGGAGCGAATGAAGGAGGCGCCTGACGCGATGGCGCAAATAGTACATCGCGCCAGCGAACATGGAACCCGCAACCTGTAGAAAAACAAAGCCGGAACCTGGATCGACGTAGGCTTGTGCGGGACGCTCAAAGGCGACCAACAGAGCTGCAATCTGTAACACGGTAAGCAGCAACAGCCCTGAACGAAGTACACGGGGGGAGTGATACGGTCTGTTCACGAAGCTCCTCGAGGCGCGAAGGTACCTATTCTTTGTAACGTTGGACCGTAGACAAAAGTTGCGGAGCCCTTAACTATTTTGTCACCGTCCCTTCATAATCGCATAGACGTAAGAATTGGCTCAGGGATTACGGCGTTTTTCGTGAAATGGTTCGATGCTTCCTTCAGGCGATCACCAATTGGTAACGATTATCGACGTTGCGCTGGCCGACACGGCCCGCCGCAGTGGAGAGTGGCTAGTGTGCAAGCCAGGGTGCACACAGTGCTGTGTGGGGGTCTTCGCCATCCATCAGCTCGATGCGGCGCGGCTGCAACATGGACTGCAGGAGCTGAGTGCCCGCGACCCCGAACGAGCCCGTTCTGTTCGAGAGCGCGCGCGGAAATCAGTGGAGCGCCTGGCGGAGGATTTCCCCGGCGACCCTGAGACAGGCCTGCTGGATGAATCAGAAGAGGCCGAGGCGCGCTTCGAGGACTTTGCCAATGATGAGCCCTGTGCCGCACTCGACCCTCGGACCGGCCTTTGTGACCTGTATCTTTCCCGGCCCATGACTTGCCGCGTCTTTGGGCCCCCAGTGCGCTCGGAGCAGGGGCTTGGGGTCTGCGAGCTTTGTTATCACGGGGCCACGGAGGAGCAGATCGAGGCCTGCGAAATGCCCGTCGACGCCGAGGGACTGGAAGCGCAGTTGCTCCAGGAGTTTGAGCAATCGACCGGCAGCCATGGCCGCACCCTGGTTGCTTTCGCGCTCGACGCCACGTAACTGGGTACAATCAACAGAGACTTCCGCAGGAAAGTAGAACCATGTCTGCTAATCTCGTAACCGCCTTGAGTACCGCTGTCGGCAATGCCGCTGAACACGCCGGCTTGACCGTTCTCTCTTCTGAAGAGGGGGTTGATTTCAACGGGCGCCCCACCGCCATCTTCAGTATCGGCCTTGCAAAAGATGCGCCCGCCGAGCGGACGCTGCGGTTGGAGTTGAGCGAAGACTTCGACTTCCATCGCCCCGAATTGTTGCCGGAGATGACCTCCCATCTGCGCGATGAGGCCAAGCGCCTGCGCAATCCGCGGCCGGATGCTTATGTGACGATGGCCGGCATGCCGATCAAGTTTGCCGAGTTTCGTTGGCCTTTCCACCGCTCTGTTTCTGGCGCGGATACGTATATCGTGCACGGGGTGGTGTACGTGGCCGACGGCACCGATTCCCTGCTGCACGCGAAGGTCTCCGCCAGCATGACCGTGACCTTTGCGGAGATTGTGCCCGCTCCCGAGCAGCCGTACGCGGAAACCTTTATCTACAGTGCAGTTCGCAAGACTCTAGACCAGGGTCAACTGGAATTGCTGAAGAGCGGCAACCGCCAGCCGGTTCCGGTAACTACGCGCTATTACAGCCGCTGGCAAAAGAAGTTTTTCTTTACCGACACCGATGACGAAAGCCGGCAGCAGTTTTTGACGGCCAAGGTTTTCTGGCTCTCGGGGGTGCTGGGCAATTCGGAGCCGGTCTGGATTGCTGACCCCCGAGATGCGCAATACCTGAACACCACCCCTGAGGAGTTGGTGCGTGCGGCTTCGGTGCTGGCCGCCGTCGGGTTGGTGACCAGGAGCGAGGCTGATTCGGAGTTTGCGGCCGCGACCCCAGCGCTTCTGGCCCGTGAGGCCGAGTTCCGCGAACGCCTGCAGCAGGCTTTCGCCCTGACAAAGCCTACGTTTAACGAGGAGATGCGCCACGGGCACACGAATATGTAGGTGTTTGTAACTCTCCAGCTGGGCGTGCGTCTCATGCGCACGGGGAGACTCATGGACAGCCGAAGAATCGTGACGTTAGTGATCCTGGTGCTGATGGCCGGCAACGCTTTGGCGCAAAAGGCGGTGCTGGTTGAGCTATTCACGTCCGAGGGATGTTCCAGCTGCCCGCCTGCGGATGCTCTGCTGAAGCTGGTGAACGGAAGCCAGACCAACGGGGGGCAGTTGGTCGTGGGCATCAGCGAGCATGTGACCTACTGGAATTCGCTGGGTTGGGCTGACCCTTACTCCTCTCCTGCGTATACCGAACGACAGAATGCCTATAGTGAGCGCTTCCACCTGGAGGGCCCTTACACGCCACAGATGGTGATTAATGGCGCGGAGCAGATCGTCGGGAGTGACCGCGCGGCGTTACTCCACGCGGTCGAGAAAGAGGACGCCGAAAGCCCGCGTATGTCTCTGCGAATCATATCGTTAAGCGTGGCGGCCAATACTTTGACGGTGAATTTGGCTACCAGCGGCGACGTGCCTAAGCAGGGGGCCGACCTGATGGCGGTGCTGGCCGACGACTCCGACAGGTCGAACGTATTGCGCGGGGAAAACTCCGGACGGTTGCTGG
This sequence comes from uncultured Acidobacteriaceae bacterium, assembly GCA_963830325.1. Taxonomy (GTDB): domain Bacteria; phylum Acidobacteriota; class Terriglobia; order Terriglobales; family Acidobacteriaceae; genus PALSA-350. The sequence goes on along the minus strand of CAWHMV010000010.1, from coordinate 296,550 downwards.
CGCATGTCGCCGTAGCTCGCTCCATCACCCGGGTAGCGAAGGTGAAGACGGCCGGCGACCTGACGGTGCAGATCCCGATTCCTGCTTCGTTTCAGGCAACCCAGGGGCATCATCTCATCCTATTCGCACAAACCCCTGGCAATGGACGCGTGCTGGGAACCGATACCAAGCCTCTTTAGAGAACGGACGAATGGCCACCGAGTTACGGGATGAATCGCGCATGATCGCTTCGATCCTTGCCGGCGAGACGCAGCTGTTCCATGAGCTGATTCGTCCGTATGAGCGCAGGGTCTACGCGATGGCGCTGTCGTTCCTGCGCAATGAAGCGGATGCGGAAGACGTGGCCCAGGAGGCTTTCCTCAAGGCCTTCCGCAACCTGGCCAGCTTTCGCGGCGACGCCAAATTCGGGACGTGGCTGGTCAGCATCACGTTGAACGAGGCGCGGAGCCGGATTCGCCGCCGGGATGCGGTCAAGATGGAATCGCTGGATGAGCCGGATGATGAGGGACAGACTTCGCCGGCTTTGTTGCGGGATTGGAAGGAGATACCGTCCGAGACGTTGGAGCGGAAGGAAGTCAGGTCTTTGCTGCATAAGGCGATCACTTCTTTGCCGTTGATCTACCGCGAGGTCTTTCAGCTGAGAGACATCGAGCAATTGAGTGTGCAGGAGGCTGCGCAGGCACTCGGAATCACCGTATCCTCGGTGAAGGTCCGTTTGCATCGAGCGCGCATGATGTTACAGAGAAATCTGGCGCCACAGTTGAAGCAGGTGGCTCCCAAACGGAGGTGGTGGGCGTGGTCATAGAGTGCAAACATGTTTGGGCGCACATCTCCGGCTACCTGGATCAGACGCTCCCTCCGGAGGTGCTGGAGCAGGTGCAGAAGCACCTGGAGCATTGCGAGATTTGCTCGGCGATTTTGGATTCGACGCGGAATATTTTGATTTTGACTGCGGATGAGCGGGTGTTTGAGTTGCCGCTTGGGTTTAGTGAGCGATTGCATGCCCGGTTGGAAGAAGAGATGCGGGGGTCGGAAGCCCGATGGGATTGGCTGAGGTTGCGTGCGAACGGAAAAGGCAATGGTAGGGCTTCGCCCCGTCTTTTTCGTCCCAGGTACGCCCCACGGCAAGCCGGGGCAGGTGGTGCGAACCTGGAGCACCCGTCCAGTTAGGTGGTTCACCGAAGCGTTGGTGGTGGATTTGAGAATGAACGTTGAAGTTCGTGGTATCCCACCATCGGTTCCGTTCGAGGGTAAGATCCGCAACGAGCAGCCTTCAGAGGTCTTCATCTCCGTCGGTTTTTGTAAAGTTCGATAAAATTCGATCTTTTTTGGTTCTTTTGGGGCGCTGGCAGTGAGTGCATGGGTGTCCGTTTTCTTTTAGAAGCTCAGCGGTATCGGGCAAAGGGGTTCCTTTTTCTAGAGAAGGGGCCTCTGGTGTCTGGAGCAGAAACGAACACGGGGGCATGAGGCGCCGATGGCGTTGTTTCCGAGGAGCCAAAGCGGTTGGCGAAGGCGGACTCGCTGGGGTCGAAGGTAGGGCCGGGGTTATGCCGCGGCGCGAAGGCGCGTCTCCCGCCGAGCCGGGAGTGGGCTCGGCGAGGCCAGGCTCGTCTTCTTCCTCGGCAAATGCAGGGCCTGGCTGGGGGTCGATGGTTTTCCCCTGCTGACCGCCAAGCCAGGCGGCGGCATAGATGTCCGGATGGGTGGGCGGAGGGGCTGATTTGTTCTCCGAGGAGCCGGCGCGACGGTCAGGGATCAGGCTTTGCATGGCCACGATCATCGAGAGGGCCTTGACCTGGCCGCTAATGCTGCCGCGGGTCATTTCGGGGCCCAGGTTGGCGATTTCCCCGAGGCGGGCCAGGACTTGTTCGCGGCCCAGGTTCAGCCGACGTAGTCCCTCCACGGCACGCCGGGACAGGTCGGTTTCTTGCTCGACGAGCTGTTGCTGCACGGCGGCACGGTGCTCGACCATGTAGGCGCGGACACGGGGCTTGGATTTGGTGCAGGCGGCGGTGTCGGGGTTGAGGCCCACGGCTTGGGCAGCACCACGGTCGGTCATGGTTCCAGAGAGGACCAGGCGGGCAAAGGCTATTTCCTGATCGGTGATGAGGTCGCTGACTTTATTTTTGGGCATACGTGGCTCCGTGGAGTTGAGAAAGAGAAGATAGGGAGAAAGGCTTTTAGAGCAGCCTGGCTAGTAACTTGGTCTGGCTGGGGTCGGCCAGATGTGGCCTTTCCTGGAGAAAGAACAACGAAAGGTCTATCGCTTCGATCTGCATCCGTTGCGAGACTGCTTTTACTGCGCAGGGAAGCACGGTGGGGACGCGTAAAAAATCCCGCCGTGGCGGGATGCTTGTGATTGCCTGATTTGTGACAAGGATCGGGTGGGACACCGGACAGGGGCAACACTGTCCTTCGCTCGCGTGTAGGCCGAAACTACCGGCACTTGCAGGCCAGGGAGCGGAGACGCGAGAATCCGCTCCCTGCCGAAATCGTCTGCTAACAGGATATATCGCTCCGGGATCGGATGTAAGCGCGGGGACGCTTTTCTGAGCCGGAGGCTACCCTTTCGGAGGTTACTTTTGGTTATTCGGGATGAGGCGGGAGAAGCCCAGGAATAACAGGTTGGCTGGCAACCGAAGTGTGGGGAATGCGGGCTAGATCAGTGTTCGGATCGGTAACGATCTTCTCTCGAGGCCCTCGCTTTTGTGTAGCTAACCGCAGGTCAGCCGGGAAAAGTGGAGACAACAAGCTGGTCACCGGGAATCCCTTTTGTGAAAGTGCCAGCTCCATCCAGTCCACGAAACTCTGGTTGCCTACCTGTAATCGAACGATTACATTGAGCCATGTTCTCAATCAGACCTATTCCTGGGTTCACGACCCAGATCGACGGTCTCAAGGACGAGATGGTCCGCGGCGTGTTGCTAGCCCGGATCAAACGGTTGGAACGGGGATTGATGGTTCTTGACGCCGCCATTCAAATTGTCTCGCGATGATTCTGATAGTTGTTGGGCATAGCCAACGCTATGGAATCCTGTCGTCAGCAGAAGTCCGCAACTCATCACTGCGTGGATGGCTTTTCCTGTTCTCATAAGTTGTCCTTTCATGTTTTGATCTTCACTTCCGTGCCGACTTGTTTGGGTAGCGCGTTTCGGGGTCTCACGTTCGCTCTTCTCTAGTTCGACCTGGCTTTTGACGCCGCATCGAAAATCACACCCGCTACCTTCGACGGTTGAGCCAGCATCACTACGTGGCTGGAAGACACAGTGGTAGTTGTCGCTCCGATTTTCTTTGCTTGAGCTGCTTCAAGATCGGGTGAAATTGCTCGGTCATTTGCGGCGATGATGTACCACGACGGTTTCGACTTCCAAGCTGGAGTCGTGACCTCTCCCTTCATTGCAGCAACGCTTACTGGCACCTGCGTTGCGATCAGAACCGCAACCTCTTTGGCGGAAAGGTCTTGCGCAAAATCCTCAGTAATTCCCTTGGGCGTTAGCTTGAGGAAGCCACTCTTATCGGGACGTAGTTCTGAGCCGACAGGTGTTGGAACGCTCGTAATGAGACCAAAAGCGGATTCTCCCTGATCTGGAGCCACGGCCGACACGTAGACGAGTCCGGCCACCTTAGGATCGTTCCCGGCTTCGGTAATGACAGCTCCACCGTACGAGTGACCGACGAGCAAAACCGGCCCATCCTCGAGAGCAATGGCTCGCTGCGTTGCTGAAACGTCGTCCGTGAATGATGTGAGCGGAATCTGAACAGCAACAACATGCAGGCCCTTCGCCTCCAACAATGGAATCAGCTTCGACCAGCTCGAACCGTCCGCCCATGCCCCGTGAATCAGGAGTACGGTTTTCACCCCTTCAGTGGGCGGTGTTTGTCCCGTCGCCTTAGCGGCAGGAACGATGAGTGCGAGTAGTGCGACACACGTCGCCACCACATTCCGAATAAGCTTGAATGATTGCATTGTGTTTCTCCTTTAGGTGGGGAAGATTCGTACAAGCTAATGCGAACAAAGCCACTTCTCGTGGCCATTCTCACATTCGCTATCCTGTTACACCTGAGCCTAGTGTTGGGTGAGAGGAAGCATCTAGGCGAAAACCATCAAAAGCTGGCCGTTCCTGCTGTATATGTCAAGGGTGGTCACAAAGAGAAGGCCCGTCAAAGCAGCCAAATGCAAGGAGCTATTGATGATCCAGTCGGCCGATCTTATGCCGCTAATGGATTTTGAAGAGAGTCGACTGCAATCGGTCCGCGTATCCGGCAAGTGACCGATGCGATACATGAGGCGCTACTGCGGATACTCAACCGACCCGACGCCCCCTATAGAGGCAATAAGAAAGAAGCCGCCTTCGATGTCTTGGCCAGCGCAAGGGGTATGGTAGATGCGGCCGGAGAATGTGAGGAGACGGATGCACACCAACTTGAGAAACGAGTACGGCGCGCAGTATATGGCTATCTTGGCTTCCGTTGATTTCCGCCCTGATATGCATCTTGTTCGCTGGTCATGCTCGCAATTCCCGGTATGGACCAGCGTCTCCGTCGCCGGGACTGCCTAGACCGATGCGGCCGCGAGTCGTCCCCCGTCGCCATATCCCCGGACTTACCCCGTGAACTCGCTTGAAGGAGCGGTTCAGTGCAGATTGATCCGCAAATCCAGACTGAATGGCGATGTCGGCAAGGGGCAGGCGGGAATTCGTCATAAGATCTCTGGCCCTATCCACACGGCGTTCAATCAACCACCTATAAGGCGGCCTGCGAAAGGTTTGTTTGAAGGCCCGAGCAAAGTGGCTTAATGATAAGTCGCATACTTCTGCAACCTGCTGGAGGTCAATATTGCCGTCCAGATGAGTCTCCAGGAACTCTGTTGCTCTTCGCATCTGCAGAGAAGAGAGTCCACCCCGAAATTGCGGATCCGATATTCTCACACCGCCATAAGAGCAGACAAAGTGACAGTTGATGGCCTGCAAAACATGATCCAGGAAAATCTTCGGAGCGTGATGGGGTTCCTCCAGAGTAGTGAGGAGGGTCTGCCCGAGGTGGTGAACGACAGGATCAAATGCTCCCTGCGGCCACACCAATTGCTCCACTCGTGGCGTCTGATGGGCATAGGCAATCTCATCCAGAGCAGCTTGAGTGACAAACAGCACCAATGCGTCGAAAGGATTTGGGAGCAGAACTGCTGGCTCCTCTTGTAAGTCGATTGCACTGACGCCCCCAATTGGGTAAGAACCACTCGACACCTTTTTGTTGCCGAAGAATTGCTCGATAAAGGGTATCGCTTTGAGTTGCAACGCAACAATGTAGCCTCGCTCACCAACGACCGGACGCGCAATTTCCGGGAGACCTTCGCTGCTCTGAAATCTCCCAAAAGAGAACGAGGCACGTTCTGACAGCCTGACCTCCGCCGAAGGCGAATCCTTGAGATACATAGCTTCGGCGAGTTGGTTCCAGACGGTGGGGACTCTGGTGGCCGTATCCATGTATGCGAACCCTAGCCCTTTCATGAACGAAACGGGAACAAATCTCCCATCGCACCGTTAGAGTGCAGATGTACGCTAAAGGTGGCAAAGTATTTTGGTTGAGGTGGAAGGGTGCGAAAGTCACGGGTTGAAAAGGCCGAAACAAGAGCACGAATTCTCTCGACAGCCTCAAAGATGTTTTTGGACAAAGGCCTAGGAGCGGTAGGGATGCGTGACGTTATGGCCGGTGCAAGTCTCACGCCGGGTGCGTTCTATCGGCATTTCCGGTCGAAGGACCGACTCATCGCTGAAGCGAGTAGTGCGGCATTTGATCGATCGTTTGCTATGTTGGAAAGCGAAACGGTGGGTAAATCGCCGCTCAGGCAGTCGAGCGGATTGTCTCTGTGTATCTGGAGCAATCGCAAGTGAGAGAGAAGCCTTATGTGTGTCCACTTGCGATGCTCGGTGCGGAACTCAGTCATTCGGACCCGCAAGTGCGTGCGGTTGCCATAGCTGGTTACCAGCGCATCGTTCAGCTCGTTGCAGCTCATCTCACGCATCGCACTAGGCGCGAGGCGCTTGCCACTGCAAGCGGCATTGTAAGCACACTTGTGGGTGCTGTTACGCTCGCTGATATTGCGTTGGACTCGGCGATAGCCAGTGCCATCCTAAGCAATGCTAAGGTTCTTATCAAGGAGCATATTCTTCGGCCCCGAAGGTCCTTTGACACTCAAAACTTGCGCGGGTAATCGAAAGCGGCGCTCACACCACTAAAGGAAGATAGGTACCGAAAAACGCCCTTGTGATCAGTTACCTGGATAGTCCACTTTTCGTCGACGTGAGTCATATGAGTCTTGCCTCCAGACGGTGGGCACAGTACGCATGATCAAACGGCCCATTGGATCAACTTAGAGTCGAGGTAAACGCGTTGCCCGGGGGTACGCTAATCGGCTCTCATGTGTGAGGTGAACGTCCCGTCTGGAAGATGTGAAGAAATCGATTTGGCCGAAATCTAAGCTGATGCAAAAATGTATGCCGACGCCCAAGCGATCGCTTACCGGGCATCCTGGCGCGACCTTTTTCTGGAGCCGAAATTTCCCCACACCAATTTTTCAATTTCTTCACATCTTCCTGTCACTCGTCCCTGTACGAAGCGTTTCGTTGACGACTACGAATATATACGTATATATCTGCTTCAGGACTTTTTTTTATTCTGTGCAAGCCGACGTGGGTGGAGGTTAGGCGATGACAGTTCTGGTACAGGATGTGGTTTATGCATTCCGCCAACTGCGCAAGACTCCGGGCTTTACCGTCACCGTATTGCTGACGCTGGCTCTGGGCATCGGCGCCAACTCGGCCATCTTTACGTTGCTCAACGCCATATTGCTGCATAACCTGCCAGTAGTCGATCCCAACACCCTGGTGCGCATTGGAGACAAGGATGACTGCTGCGTGAATGGAGGATGGAACGATAACGGCGATTACTCGCTGTTCTCTACCGACACCTACTACATGTTCAAGAAGAGCCTGCCGGAGTTCGAAGAGTTGGCCGCGATGGAGTCCGGCTACGCCTGGCGGCCCATTACCGTCCGTCGCGCCGGACCGCAGACAGTTGCGAAGTCTGTCACGGGAACCTTCGTCTCCGGCAACTACTTCCGCGTTTTCGGGCTTCCCCCTGCAACTGGCCGCCTCTTCTCAGACACCGACGACCAGAAGGGCGGGCCGGTTACTGCCGTGATGAGTTACGACGCATGGCAGCAGGACTATGCAGGCGATCCGAGCGTGGTGGGAAGCGCGTTCTACATCAATACCAAGCCGGCCACGATCATCGGCGTAGCCCCAAAGGGTTTCTATGGCGACCGCATCGATACCAATCCGCCTAAATACTTCCTTCCCATGAATTCGATGGACGCCGTCATTGGCGCGCCATACTTTAACAATCCCGACACGCAGTGGGCCTACATCATCGGTCGCGTAAAGCCGGGAACATCCCGGGTCGCCCTTCAGGCCAAGGCCAGCGCGCTGCTCAAGCAGCAGTTTGTGCCGCTCAAGACATTTACTGATCAGCGCGCCCAGAAGGTCCTTCCCCGCACCCACGTGGTGCTTACACCCGGAGGCGGAGGCATCCAGAACATGCAGGACGACTACAAGGACCACCTGAAGCTGCTGCAATGGATCGCCGCGCTCGTCCTTCTCATCGCCTGTGCCAATATCGCCAACCTGCTGCTGGTGCGCGGCATGAGCCGCCGCGCAGAACTTTCCATTCGCTCAGCACTTGGCGCGCAGCGCAGCCGTATCGTGCGCCAGCTGCTTACGGAAAGCGTTCTTGTCTCGGGTATGGGCGGCCTGCTCGGCCTCGCCGTTTCCTATCTCGGAGCGCACGCGCTGCTGGCGCTCGCCTTTCCTGATCAGCACAATATGCCGATCAGTGCTTCGCCTGCGCCCCTGGTGATCGGCTTTGCCTTTGTGCTTTCGCTGGTTACGGGCATCCTCTTTGGGCTCGCGCCAGCGCTGATGGCGGCACGCACGCAGCCCGCTGAAGCCCTGCGCTCCAACGCGCGTACGACCGCCCACGGAGCATCCATCCTGCAGCGCGCACTCGTTGTCCTGCAGGCCGCGCTCTCCCTCGTGCTGCTCGTTGCCGCGGGCCTCTTTGCGCAGAGCCTCAACAAGGCCGAGAACGTGGACATGAAACTGGAGGCAACGAACCGCTACATCGCGCATATCAATCCGCAGGCGGCCGGCTACAAGAACACAGAGGTCGAGCCCCTCTACCAAACCATCGTAGACCGGCTCCACGCCATTCCTGGCGTTCTCAAAGCCGGGCTTGCCACCTACACGCCCATGGAGGCGAACAATTGGGGATCCGGCGTAAAAATTCAGGGCGAGCCGGACCTGAATAAAGGTGCCTCCTGGGTGAAAGGAACCGCGGAATACTTCGACTCCGTCGGCACCCGCGTCGTCATGGGCCGCGGCTTCACATGGCAAGACACGCTGCATGCGGCACCCGTCGCCGTCGTCAACCAGGAATTCGTCAAACAGTTCTTCGGCAAGCGCAACCCCATCGGCCATCGCTTTGGTTCTTCCGGTCCCAGCCAAGCCGGTATGGATGGAGCGCATGAGATCGTTGGCGTGGTGGAAGACACCACTTACACCAGCGTCTACTGGAAAGACCATGCCATGTACTTTCTGCCGCTCACGCAGCGCGCCGGCAGCGCGAACGACCCCAACGACTCTCTCGACAAAGACCAATCCATGTATGCCGGAGCCATTGTCATCCAGACTGCCCGTCCCATCGCCGGGTTTGAAAAGATCGTGGGCGACACTCTGGCCAGCATCAATCCCAACCTCACTATGGTGAAGTTCCAGACCTTCCAGCAGCAGATTGACGACCGCTTCATCGACGAGCGGCTCATCGCGCGTCTCACTTCTCTTTTCGGACTGCTGGCGCTTCTGCTCGCCGCCATCGGTCTTTATGGCGTCACCGCCTATACCGTAGCCCGGCGCACACCAGAAATCGGCATCCGTATGGCGCTGGGAGCGGCGCGCAGCCGCGTCATCGGAACGGTCATGCGCGGAGCCATGCTGCAGGCCGTTGGCGGCCTCGCTATCGGCATCCCGGTGGCAATCTTTTGCGTGCGGTACGTCAAGTCTCAGCTTTATGAGATCACCAGCGTGAATGTGCCGGTCATGACCATCGCCATTGGAGTGCTGGCGCTTGCGGCTGCCATTGCCGGCATCATTCCGGCGCGGCGTGCAGCCTCCATCGACCCCGCACGGGCCTTGCGCATTGAATGAGCTGCGCCCTCGTACATAGCTTTTGACAATTGCACTTTGCCACCCAACAATTCCCTCATTCATAAGAAGATTTTCAAGAGGCAATCGTCCAATGGACTCGACGAACAAGGACGAACAAGGACACTCCCCGTCCTGCATTCCCCTGCATTCCCGGTTGAGAACGGTTGCCGATTTGTCACTGCCGATGAACGTCTCGTCAACAAGATTCGGCGGGATAAGAAAAGCCCATTTCATGACCGTATTGTGGGCTTAGCGGAATCGCTTTCGCGCAAGACTTAGCGATTTGCGGTTCAATGCGAGTGCTGGTTGTGCCCGACTCGGCAGATGAGAGGGTTCGGCAAGATCCGGGCAAGCGGGCTCGGTGGCGAGCGTTCGTCCGCGTCAAAGTAGCAGTCAGGTCTGACGAGTAATCTCGTATTCCCTCCGCGACGTCGATACGCCAGACCACCGGCGCCTTCGTGCTACGTCCAGAGATAAAGCTGAGCTAGCCGAGCCTGGATCCGTTCCGGGCTATATCGAATCTTTCACAGCTTCCAGGCCACTTATTTCCATCTCTCTAGTTGGCCGATCGAAGAGGTTGACGTCGTGTAACCGAGAAAGTTTGAATTGCAGGCAAATCAACTCTCGATTAACCCGCACGCCCCTGTTTTCGTTATTGAACAATGACAACCACTCGCTGGTACCTCGTCAGTGAGGGTGAGCCGTTGTCCATCGCTTCCAGAATCACATCGATCGTTTGTCCCGACTTGGCGTCATCTGGCACGCGGAAAGTCGTTTTGAGTGCCGACGAATCCGAGAATTTAATGTCGCCCGCGTAAGTGCCCGCCTCGTTGTACTGCCACCAAGTCACCCGGACCGCGTTATGATCTGGATCAGAAACCTCTCCCTCTAGTTGTATCGTGCTGCCAGAACGAGCGGAAACCGCTTGCGACCCTTTAATTCTGACCGAAGGGGGATGGTTTGCTTCACTGAACTTCGGCGTCACAGACCACTTCATCCGTGCCGCTAAATCGTTCTCTGCTGCTGCAAAGAAGCGAGAAGCAATTTCCGCGGTTCGCGGCGGTACGGGAGGAAGATGAAGATTCGCGAAATTCATCTTCGATTCTTCTTTTGTGGGGCTTGGCTTATTTGAATCGCTTCCAGCCGGTGCCAGTCCGCGGGCAATGCCGGGGGTGTCCGCGGGCGAGATTGGGGGTGGGGCACCATAAGACGGAAGGCCGTTTGCGCCCGATCGCATCCACCCGCCCCAGCCGCCCCATGGCGGATTCTCATAGGCACGCAGACCATTGTCGATCAGATTCAGAAATGTTGGCGTGTCGCCCTCGCCGATGAATGATCCTTTAACAAGCGGAGACATCCACACCATGTATCCCATCTTCTTCAGTTCCTCGGCCGTATAGCCCGACAGACCAAAAAAGTCCGTTGGATCGTCCTTAACCATCTGCTTACCGTCACCCCAAGTCCGATAAAGAGCACCTAAAGACCCTCTGCTCGAGATATTGCTTTTCGTCCACTCGGGAGTGAAGTAAATTTTGTCTTCTGGGGAAGCCCGGTCTTGAGCGCCGTAGCCGAAGTCGATGCCTGAAAACTCGAACTCCCGTACTTCCGGCCAGTTCGGGCGAATATAGGCCCTCTCGGTCCCGTCCTGATCACCTGATGGAATAACGATGAGTTTGCGCGAGACCTTCTCCCGAATGGCTTCCCACTGTGGTGTCTTCGCGTACTGGTCGTAAATGGATTTCAGCGCGCGCGCAATCGTACTCTCTCCACCCTGAGCGGTCACGTAAAGCGGACCAGGCCCGGCGTCAAGCAAGAGCGATCTGATCAGGTTCGATCCATCGGTGTCCTTCGAGAAATCGCCATCGAAATCCACATTGCCCCACTTGATTTTCGATCGGAGTTCTTCGGGTGAGGGGTAATCCGAATCGTGAACCTTTAAATTCGGATAAGCCTTCGTGTAGGCATCCACAATGTCGTCGATGAAGCGCTCGTCCGGAGAAAAACGCCACGACGTGCACGGGCAGAGGCCAAGCCGCTTGTACTCGCGATCCGCGATGTACTGTGTCGTGCCTCTCCCGTCACCTTTCCAATGGAACTGGCTGCTGACATAGATCAGACCTTCAAACTTCACCTCTGAGCTATAGAGGATCGCACGGATAATTGTGTTGTTGTCGTCCAGCTCGGGGTCAGCCGTGATGACGACCCTAGGCTTCGCTGCTTCCGCGTTCTCTTGATGAATAGCAGCCGCAACAGCTGCAAGCGGCGTCAACGCTACCACCGCGGCCCAACGGCAAATCTGCTTCAACGTGACGGGTGTAAGTCTAATAAGCATTGCAAAACCTTCCCAGAGTTCTTTAAGAGCTTTAGTCGAGATAATCGGGGGGGCTCAGCGAGTTGATTCGCTTCTCCTACACTCCGAAACCGACGCTGGCCCGCCCATAAACCCGACTCTCTTCCCATTGTCAGCTCCGGGGGGTTTCGTGGACGAAACTCCTGTCCACGAAACTCCCTGGGTGAACGAACAACAAAAACATCTCGCCCTCTTGCGGATGAACAGCTGTGAAACCGACGACATCACCTAATTCATCGGTGGCGACCAGCAAAACGTTTGGCGGCGCGTGCTCAAGCACGACCTTGTCCCACTCTTCAGGGGGAAACATCGGATTGCGAGCGAGTTCTCCGAGATACGTCCACGCTTGGCGAACCGCCGCATCAAACACCGCACACCGATCTTTTGGGCGTCGCCCGGAATTTGTCCGTCGAATAGAGGTCATATACTCAGGACTCTAGCATGGAGTTACTCCCGAGTAATCCGCTACCCAGAAGTAATTCTCAACTGACGCAAACAAGCGTGGGTATTGAAGACGTCGGTGTTGTTTTTGGGATGTTGGGTATTGTCCGTCGGCCCGGTTGACTCCAATGAGGGTGCTTTTGCAGCCGAAAATCGAATACAGAGCAGTTTATCTGGTACCCCCGAAACATGTCGGCACTCGACTAAATGAAATAGTGACAGAAGTCTCTCGGCGCAGGTGGACGTTCTCTCTGGCCAATAATTTCCGGTTTAGGGTCCGATTGTCGAAGCGGTCATCTGCTGATCGGCCGGTTCACCTATCAGGAGGATGCCTTGCGAGCCCAGTTGTGCTGCGTTAGCTTGCGCTTGGGTCGTTGAAAACAGGGAGCGGGGATCGCGTCCCCGCTCCGTTGAGAGACTGGCCTCTTTTCATGGAGGCCCTAATCCCTGCCTTCAGGAACTCTAATCCGCTCCCCCTCTGCCGTGGTTGCGAATCCCGGGTCGATCACCACCTGGTGGATCGTGTTTCCCGATTGGGCGACGATAAACCGCAAGTGCAGGTCGGGCTGGCCCGGGACCACAATGGTCTGGCTTCCGGTGCAGTCTGAGTTCACCGAGTAGCTACCTGTGCCTTGGCGCCAGCCCGGCGGGAGATTCCCGTTGGTGGCCACCGCGTCAAATTGCGTGAAATTCCCTCTGCCATCAAACGTAACCTTATCGATGCCATCAACGACCAGGGTAGACCCATCCTGAAGGAAGAGTGTTCCGTGGAGGGTAAAGGCGTAGCTGCCTTGGATGGTGGAATTGCTGCAAGCGTTCGCATGGGCAGTTGAACTTTGAGACCCAACGATCACCAGGGTCAACAGACTAAACAAAATACGGAATTTCATGGTGCCTCCCTATTTTCTTCCTGGGCAGCCCTTGGGACTGCCTGCAAGCGTTGATAGGTATCTTGTGGCTTAGTCAGCCGAGAAGCCATGGAGAGCACCTGTAGATCACCTGTAGGAAAGCGACCAAAAAGTTGCAGCGCAGCCGTAGAATGTCCCGAGTTGGCTGGGGCGGGGCAGATGGCTTCGGAGAGAGTCCAGTTCGGGCAGTTTGTTTTGGATATGGGACGGTACGAACTGACTTGCGCGGGGAAACCGGTGCACATCGAGCGTATTCCCATGGATCTGTTGATCCTGTTGGTCCGGGAAAATGGGAGACTGATCGGGCGTGAGGAGATGATCGAGAAACTGTGGGGAAAAGAACTTCACTTCGACACCGATAACAGCATCAACACCGCCATCCGAAAGATTCGCCACGCGCTCGGAGATGACTCAGGGAACCCGCAGTATGTCGAAACTGTCCTGGGCAGGGGATATCGCTTCAAGGGCCGGACCGTTGTTGCCTCCGGAGTCGTCGCGGAAACGGAAGCAGACCGGTCTCGCATCATGCTCGCCGTTCTTCCCTTTGAAAACCTGAGCGGCGACCCGGCACAGGAGTATTTCAGCGATGGACTGAGCGAGGAGACAATCACGCGACTGGGGCAAATGTCTCCCCATCGCATGGGAGTGATTGCACGTACCTCGTCCATGCCTTACAAGCAGACCAGCAAGTCCGTGGCGCAAATCGGCCAGGAACTGGGAGTGGATTATGTGCTCGAGGGTAGCGTGCGGCGCGAAGCTAACCGCGTTCGCATCACTGCTCAGCTGATTCGTGTACGGGACCAGGTCCACCTGTGGGCGAACAACTACGACCGCCAGCTGCCGGGTATTCTCGATATCCATGGCGAAATCGGAGCCTCGATTGCGGCTCAGGTGAAGTTGATGTTGATGTCGGAAGAGGAGCGACGGCTCACCAGGTATGCTACTCGGGACCCGGAGGCGCACGATTGCTATCTGCGCGGGCGCTATCACTACGCGAGGTTTAACCTCTCCGACGCGCAGAAGGCGATCGAATATTTTCAGAGCGCAACAGATCGTGATCCGGCATATGTGTTAGCCCACTGCGGCTTGGCCGATGCTCTTATGGTGCTTCCAATCTCGGGCGATGCTGCTTCGAAGGAGGTGTTCCCCGCAGCGAAGACTGCCATTGCACGGGCCCTCCAGTTTGATCTCGAGTCTGCGGAAGCCCATACTTCAGATGCTGGAGCCAAGTTTTGGTTTGATTGGGATTTCGAAGGAGCCGAGGCAGCGGCGCGACGGGCCATCAGTCTAAACGAAAACTATTCACTCGCCCATCTTTATCTGGCTCACGTGCTTTCGAACATTGGACGACACGATGAGGCATTGGTTGTGATTAAACAAGCCCTCGTGGTCGATCCACTTTCCTTGATCGATGGAGCCATGCTCGGACAATTTTTGTACCATGCGGGGAAGCATTCGGCGTCTCTCCAACAACTCAAATCTACGCTAGGGATGGAACCGCGGTTTTGGGTGGGGCAGATTTGTGCGGCGAAGAATTACGAGAAGTTGGGCATGTACTCTGAGGCTTTCACAGCCTGTGATAACGCGTTGAAGTATTCTGGGGGCAACTCGGAAGCCTTATCGCTCGCGGGTTATATGCACGCGATCTTAGGCGACAGGACCGAAGCAGAAGCCAAGATTCATACGATGCTGGAACGCAAGCTGCAGCGTTATGTACCTCCCTATAACATTGCACTCGTGTTTGCCGGGCTGGGTGAGACGGAGAGGGCGCTCGAGTGGCTGCAGCAGGCCTTCGAAGAACGTGACGTGCATATGCCCTTCCTGCTGGATCAGAAGTGGAACGGAATCAGATCGAACGCGCGGTTCCGGAAACTCCTGTCGCGCGTGGGTTTCACCAACTCATAGCCGCACCGATATGAGGGCAAATTCCCGAGCACGCTTTTCGGAGTCGCCGTCGCCGCTCTTTAATTCGGCGACGGATGATCCACGTGATCGATCACCAGCACCGGCACATCCGCCTTCTGCGCTTCCAGCTTCAGCCCTAGCTGCTCCTGTATGGCGGTGAACAGCGGCGGCCACGCGTTCGCGTCATCCGCTGGGTGACGCATCGACTCCGGCGCATCCGGAAACTGCGTATCATCAGGCGTCCACTTCAACGTGAAGTCCCACCGCCCGTCGAGTCCCGTCTTGTCCACCACCGGCTTGCCAAAAACATATTTTTGCAGCGTCTCCCCGAGAGTCGCTATGGTGAGGCTTTTCCCGATGATCACGCCCGACGGGTACAACAACTGGCCTGGCTTTAACGACGCGTCTGTTATCTTCGTCATCTTCGGCCCGTCCTTGCTCACGCTCAGAACGAAGGCCGCCATCTTCCGCTTCTCTTCATGAACCTGCAGCCCGAATCGCTCGGCGAACAGCTTCTGCATCATCAGTTTCGTTTGCGAAGGGTTGAGTTCCCCCGGTGTATCTGCCTTCGCCTCAATGTCCCATTTGTCCGTGTCCATCCAACCCGGCTTGCCCGTGATCTGCCGCACTGGCAGGTCATACGCGAAGCTCATAATGAAGCCGAGCGTGAGGTTCCTGATGAGCAGGGTCCCTCCGTGCGTTGAAAAATCCGTTTGCTCGTTCCCCGGCTGGTGCGGTTTGATCGTGGCCACCTCCACATCTGGCTTTGCATCCGGGGCCATCGGCGCAATCTTCGCAGGCGCAGCAGGAATCGCCCATTCGGCCTCTGGCTTCGTGCGTTGCAGCGCCAGAGGTAAAGAGCGTTTGGCGTACGTCATCGTCCCGCTCATGGAATTCCCGTCTGCCGACATCGTTCCCTCATACGTCAGCCCCGGAAAATCAAACACGAAACGCAGCTTTCCTTCTTGAAAACTTACCGAGCCGCGGATCGCCGGCAGCTCCGTTTGATCGAGGCTGTACAGAGTCGCACTCAGCGCGCCCCTCTCGTCCTTCGCGATTTTCAGCTCCATGCGCAGATCGTGGCCGTCCGGCGTGTGCTCAGTGCCCTGCCACGTTCCGGCGATGCCGCTTTTCTCGTTCCCCTTCCCTTGAGCGGGCTGCGTCTGTCCGTTCGCTGCGCGTAAAAGACCCGCGCCCAGGGGTACGCCCACCGCCAGCACGCAGGTCAGCGCCAGCATCGCCTTCCGCCACAGATCCATTTTCCGCACCCCCTCTCCGGAGAGGATCCGCACGATCCGCTGCTTCAGCTCCGATCCCGTTACACGCGAGATGCATGCGATGGGAGGCTCGGTATAGAACTTGCAGACGTTGAGAATGCTTTCCGCATAAACCGCCGCCTCATTGCCGAGTTGCAAAACGGCTTCGTCGCAGGCACGTTCACGCTCCTTTACAAGTTGCCTCTCCATCCACCACGCCCCCGGATGGAACCAGAAGATCGCCTCCACCAGCATGTGGATCGCAGAGGTTAGATTGTCCCGGCGCTGCACGTGGCATACTTCGTGCGCGAGAACGGACTCCAGATGCGCGTCGTCCATATGACGCGCGATTCCCTCGGGCCACAACAAGACGGGGCGGATGATGCCAAAGACTCCCGGTTCCATCGAGTTGCCTGAAGGCAACAGCGGGATTGACCTCGGCAATCTTGCTACCCGCTCCGCTTTGCGTAGCAGGTCAACCTCGCGTCCCTCGATTGACGGCCTTGCCGACCGCACTAATCTGGAGATTCGCCGCCACTGCACACACCAAAAGCTCATCATCGTGATGAAGCCAATCAGCCAGACCGCCGTGAGCATGAGCGGGAGGATACGAGTCGGAACGTGGGAAGTTGTCGGCTGCGCAACGGGAATGGCAACCGGTTTGTTGAGGGCCGTCGTCTCCAGGAATGGCTGGCTCATCTCTTCGATTGCGACGTAGGCAGTGGTCTTCGGCGCCACCGCATGGCTGGGCCAGGGCAGATGGCTTCCCAGGCTGACCAACAGCGAGAACGGAATCAGGAACTTGGCCGATGCTGCCATCCACAGCCAGTACCGTATCCGCGCCTGGTTCTTCCGCAGTAGAAGTGCGAGCAACGCGACGATGCCAAGAAAAAGTGTGGACTGCCACAGGTGATTGCACACCTCACGTACCCCAGCCGCCCATATTGGGGAAAGAGATTCGGGGGTCATAGCGATTTGTCCTTTCGCTCGAGTCTCTTGAGTTCCCGCTCGGCCTCTTTCACGTCCTCCAGCTTCAGCTTCCCGGACCTGACAAGATGCATCATGACCAACTGGGAGCGTCCGCCGAACATCGCGACGAGTTCATCGATCAATCTCAGTTGAGCTGCATCTCGGGAGATGAGCGGCGCAAAGAGGTGGAAGTTGCCAACCTTCCTTGTGCGGCGCACGATCTTCTTCTCTTCCATCCGGTAGATCGTGATCTGGATGGTTCCATAGGACGGCCTGGACTTTTCGGGAAAGCTCTCCTGAATCTCGCGGATGGACACCTCGCCGCGAGTCCAGAGAGTTTCCATGATCTGTAGTTCGAGCTTTGACAACTTCGGGCCGGACATTAATCCTCCAACACGTGTTGTATTTTCTATAACACGTGTTGTAGAGCTGTCAAGAACGAACCCTACTGAGACCTCGGATACCGCACGCTCAGCGCCATCTGTCCGTAAAACGTCAGTACGGACCGAAGCTGTCGTCGGGCGCTCCCGTACAGAACCTGTCCAATAATGCATCCTTACCATTGCTGGCAGAGCAAGTATCATCAAATCAACAACAGGCCTGCGCTGGCGTGATGCGCTCACACCTTCATGTCCGCCACTGCAGTTGGCGCCGCAATCATCTTCTGCCAAAACAGTGCTGGAGGTCGGATAGGAAGGCAGCGGATGCAGGAATGGCAACTGAATAGTGTGGTTGAAGTCTTTATTGATGCATCTGTCGAGCGGCTCTGGGCTGCGCTGACGGAAGCCGCGGACACCGAACAGTATTTCATGCGCTCGCGAGTAACAGTCGGCGACGTGGGGGAAGCCTATCGCCTTGAGCGAGATGACGGCTGGGAGGTGGATGGCACCGTTTTGGTGAAGGAACCGCCATATAGACTGCGGGTTAGTTGGCGGATCAAGACGCCGTCTGATTTTGTGATGCCAAACTGCGAGGTGGAGTACTTGATTGAGCCTACCCTCATTCCAGAGGCAAAATCGACAACCAAACTGACCGTTAATTCATATGTCGACGGGCCTGTGCCTCCGCCGTTCTTGAATGCAAGCCGCACGGGGTGGGCGATGATCACGCGAAATCTGAAAGAATATCTCGGTTAACGTTCGTTACAGCGAGGAACCTGCCGACAGGGAAACCGGTGGAATGATCGTTTTTCGGTCGAAATCTCAGCAAGCTCTTACGGATCCGCAAGGTGGTTTCGGTCGTAGTAGCCGATCCGGAAGCGACCCCGTTTTAGAGCTATTTCCGGATTGCCGGTTACGCACCCGGATCTCAAATTTCGAAAATTCCTGCCATCATGGCTGTTTGAGCGACTCGGCGATGAGGCACCCTTGGAGGTCGTCCAGCGCCGACACTTCCGGTCACCAGTTCATACCAATCGATCATTCCCCTTGACATTCTACTAGAAGTGCGATTAAAGTCACCTAGAATGTCTACTAAAGACAGGCCTGATCGCGTCGAACTGCTCCAGGGTACTCTCGATCTGCTTGTCCTCCGCTCACTCGTACTGTCCCCGCTACATGGGCATGCAATCGCCAAGGCGATCGAACGCAATTCAGAGGATGTACTTCTTGTAGAACAAGGGTCTCTCTATCCTGCGCTTCACCGGCTTATCAAGCGAGGCTGGATCACGGCGGACGATGGGATTTCAGAGAACAATAGACAAGCCAAATTTTATCGGCTCACGGCGAAGGGCCGAAAGCAACTTTCCATCGAGACATCGAAGTGGGAAACATTTGCGTTGGCCATCAGCAAGGTCCTGCGCCCCACGGAATAGGCTGTGCGATGAAGAAGCATGACCCCCTGGACGGCTTGGAGCACGAACTCCACGATCACATCGTGGCAGAAACCCAGGACAATCTCGCCCGCGGCATGTCCCCAGATCAAGCACGTTATGCCGCACGCCTGAAACTTGGCAATATATTGTCCATCCGTGAAGAAGCTTACTCAGTCTGGCACCGGGTGTGGCTGGAACAGCTTGTCCAGGACATTCGTTTTGGCGTACGAACACTGCGACGCAATGCAGTCTTCACAGCCACAGTCGTACTGACCTTGGCTCTTGCAATCGGCATGAACACCGGCGTATTCAGCGTCATAGAAGCGGTCATCTTGCGCCCTCTTCCTTATCCTGATTCCAATCGCCTGATCTGGCTCGCGACTTATAGCACTGAGGAGCTGAGCGACCACGCCTTGCTTGTTAGCAGAGATGACTATTCGAATTGGAAAGATCAGTCGCGCACGATGGAGAGTACAGCCGCATACGGCAATCAGGATTTGGCTATCATGTACCGCGGGCGGCCGACACAGGAGCGTGTCGCTTCGATTGCCGACGACTTCTGGAGCCTCGCTGGCGCACAGGCATCGCTCGGAAGACTCTTTCGCGAAGGTGAACCGCATGCAATAGTCCTTTCGCATGCATTCTTCGAACGTCGTTTCAATGGCGATCCGAACGTTCTGGGACAAACCGTCAGTCTTAATGGTTTCCCATATACGATCGTTGGAGTTCTACCGAGCCGCTTTCAGTTTCTTTTCCCGAAGCAATATTCCAACGGAGACGAATCACGAGACATCGACGCCTATATTGCTTTCCCGCCGTCCGTCATGCGCATGCCCAACGTCAGCACCAGTGCCTGGGAGTCAGTGGTCAAGGAGGTTGGCCCGACGCCCTACTATGTTTGGGTCCTCGGGCGACTTAGCACTGGTGTTTCTCTTGAAGCGGCACGCGCCGAAATGACCACATTCTACACGCGCGTGTTGCAGAAGCAGTCGCCGTCCGAGCGTCCTTACACCTGGCACCAAACTTGGCGCATGAATTTGTTGCAGGACAGGGTTGCGGGCAGCGCACGCCGCGCTTTGCTCGTCCTGCTTGTCGCAGGCGGATTTGTCCTCTTCATCGCCTGTGCAAACATCTCCAACCTACTGCTTGCCCGTTCCGCCGCCCGGCAGCGCGAGATGGCCCTGCGCGTTGCCATGGGGGCTGGGCGCATGCGTATAGCTCGGCAGTTTGTTACCGAGAGTCTGCTGCTCGCGGGGCTTGGCGGTGCTACTGGATTGCTCCTGGCGAAGGCAGCGATCTGGCTCATGATCCGCTCCTGGCCACAAGCTATACCGCGATTGATCGAAGCACGAATGGACTTGCCAGTTGCGCTGTTTACGCTTGTCACCGCCTGCCTTACCGGTATACTTTTTGGCCTCGCTCCTGCAATCATGCTGTGGCTAGGCAGCGTGAACAGTGCCCTCAAAGACGGTGATTACGGTATGTCGGGGACCGCCCGCCGTGTCAATATCCGTAGCCTTCTTGTGGCCACCGAAGTCGCCACAGCAATTGTCCTGCTTACAGGAGCTGGGCTCATGATTAAGAGTTTCTGGAGGATGAATGAGAATCCGGCCGGTCTGAACCCTGCCAGTATTCTCACCATGCGCGTCTCCCTGGCTGGCGCACAATACAACCAATGGCCTGCACAGCAGTCTTATATTCTCGCGCTGTTGACGCGCCTGCAATCCGCTCCTGGCGCGGAAGCCGCGGGAATCAGCGGCCCGGTTCTGCACACAAACGTCAAGGTGGAAGCCCTTGCGGGCGCGTCGCCGGATCAAACCTTCGCCAGTATCCGCGGCGTGTCCGCTGGATATCTTCATGCCATGGGCACACCACTGCTCGAGGGGCGGTGGCTGAAGGACGCCCAGATGCTGGATGACGTAATTGTCAATGAAACCTTCGCTCGGAGCCTATCCCGAAATGGCGGTGTCATTGGGAGACATGTCAGTGGGAGCTTCTTAAGCGGTACGATCGCGGGTGTAGTCGCCGATTTCAAATACTCTCAACTGGACGCTGAGCCATTGCCGGAAGTGTATACATCCTATGAGCTTGCTCCTGCCACGACCCCGCTGACGATTGACCTTTTCGTTCGCATGGCAGAAGGTGCAAAGCCAGATGCCCATGAGCTTGAGAAAAGAGTCGCCGGCGTAGACAGAACGCAACCAGTCTATGATGTTGAAACGTTGGAGCAGTCACTCTCAAACTCAATCGCCCCTCGAAGATTCAACCTTTTCCTGATGGGGATCATCGCAGGCATCGCCTTGCTTATGGCTTCGGTCGGCATCCACGGCGTCGTCGCCTACTCCGTGGCGCAGCGGACCAGAGAAATCGGGGTGCGCATGGCCCTTGGAGCCACACGACCCGATGTTTTGTTGATGATTGTCAATCAAATCCTTGGAGTCGCCACCGTGGGCGTCTTGACTGGCATTTGCGCCGCTTTAGCTTTGACTCGGTTCATGCAGAGTCTCCTCTATGACGTGGGCCCGCGTGACCCCGTCACTCTTGCCTCGGTGGCGATGGTCTTAACATCAGTCGCGTTGCTTGCTTGTTTCGGTCCAGCGCTTTCTGCCTCTCGTGTTAACCCCGTCATTGCTCTACGGCATGAATAGCTCCATTGGCCTCGCAGGACTCACGGTTTGGCTACTGAGGCACTCCCAGAGGAAACGGCGAGCAATGGCTAGGCTAGACCTGCGGAACACCGCGCCAGCTCTCGATCCTACCCGCCGGGTCTTGGATTCGGGTTGTGGCTGGTTTGTCGCCAACCCGGACATCACACCCGTTCTGGGGTAACTTCCGGGTGGCCGGTTACTCGTCCGAAATGCCGATTCCTAGCACAGACTTCGTTGCTTCAAACAACCGCTCGAACGCGAATCAGACCACAGGATGCTCATCGATGCGGACAGCCCGGCCAGCAGCAAGGCCGCCGCATCCCTCCTTTGAGCTGCGAGCACAGCCTTTCGACATGCTGCCGCCTTGTCTCATCTTTCTTGACGGAGATGGTCCAGCAGATCCACTCGTTGCGCGCGAGCGGCGTTATGTCTTCCCAAGCCGTCAGTGCCTTCGCGTCGGACGCGAGCGCCTCTCGGAGATCAGCCGGAAGATGATGTACGACTCCTCCGGAGATTTGAACGGTTGTCATAGAGCCATCTCGCAGGCTACAGGATCAAGCATCTGATACGAGAGTACAACTCGGATTTCGGGACTATCGCCGCCTATCCGGACAGAACCGCATTTTTTGGGGATTACTTCCGGATAGCCGGTTAATCACTCGGAGCGCCACAATACTCGTGGATCATTGCTGTTCTTCAAAGACGATGGTCCAAGGACCTTCGTTGCCCTCTCTTCATTGAGCGGACACTGGTTGAGGATTGGAGCCAGCGACGGGAGTCTTCGGACGAATAGCCCGCATGACCAGCAGGAAGACAAGAATAATTGCGCCAAGCCCACCAACGACAGCCGCCCACGCGATTGCGGCGACTGACCCATAGGCTTGTTCAAGAGTTCTTTCCGGCACACCGATGTGTAGCCTTACATCGGTAGGTTGCAATTGTCCTTCACCGCTTTTCGCCTGAACATCCTGATGGACGTTCAGGATGATCCTGTTGACAGACCCACGTTTAGGCCGGTATTTCCGGGTGAGAATCGCGTCATTTCCGCCGTAGCGCTGATCTTCCGTGTAAACACCGCTCTGAATAAGCGCCCCGCTCTCGTCCACGATCTTCCAGTCAAGATCCAGCGGACTCCGGTTATAAGGGAGGGAATAAATGTCGACTTGATAGTCCTCGTCCAAGTCTGTTTTGAATAAGGCTGACGTATATTCACCGCGTTTGAGCGAAAGTGGCGCTGAAAGTGGCTCGAAGTTGTGAGCAGTTCCAAACCACAGCAAATAGGCAATAGGCGTTACGCCAACGAGAATCAATAACCCGCCTATGCTCCCAAAAATCATGCGCCACGGCCAGCTTTTCACGAGCGAACTCCTCCGGTAACTATGCCACGAAAATTCTGTGCTTGCGCGAAGTTAAAAAGTTTTTCTGAGTTCCGGTCGGATGGTCGCCTAACCGGAAGTTACTCCTTAGACGATAGGCCGCCTGGACCGTGAAACCGACTGCCCGGCGCCGCTTCGGATGTCAGTCAGCTGGCACTCTAGATTCGACCATTTCCAGTCCGGTAGGCGGGATTTGGAAACGCGGGACAGACGGGACGTCATCTTTGCAATAGCGGTCGTAACAACTAAGTCAGCGTCCCGTCTGTCCTGCCTTTGTTTGTCTAACTCATGTAGTCTCTCTCGTTGTAGGTGAACGTTCCGTCTGGCCACTATTTCCTGGCCACTATTTCCGGCCACTATTTCCGAGCTTTGACAACTTCGGGCCGGACATTAACCATCCAACACGTGTTGTATTTTCTATAACACGTGTTGTAGAGCTGTCGAGAACGAACCCTGCTGAGACCTCGGATACCGCACGCTCAGCGCCATCTGTCCGTAAAACGACTTCTCGGACAGGTGTCGCGGAGCTCACCAGGGTACTGCCCGGAAAGTCGGGTTTTCGGTATGTTCCGCGGGGAAGGCCGGGTCGCCCTCGAAAGGCGATCGATGCCTCGCGATCTCCGTTTTCCCAAAGTGCCAGTCCCGTCCGGTCACGAATTCTGATCGCCCTGACGCAATGGTGGTTGTTCCGTCCGTCCCTTCAAGGCCGTCCCTTCAATGCCCCGTCAAGGCCCCGTCCCTTCAATGCCCGCTCAATGCTTCAAGCAGCGCCGGAACATAGGGGACTCCCAGGCCGGTGACATTGTCGTAACCAGGAACCGAGCGGAGCGAACTGTCCACGTTTTCGACAATGTTGCCGTTGCTATCGGGATACGAGTCGAGAGTTTCGAAACCGCCGAACACTCCGGGCACAACAAAGAGCTCTCCAATCGGTTCCACCGGCGCGTTCACGTCGACAATCGGAGCGTGCGAGCCTGTTCCTCCCACGCGCAAAGCATACAGAGCGGGATTGATGAAACCAACCGCGCTCAGTCCTTGCGAAAAACGCCTTTCGTTGACCAGAGCCAAAACTCCGGCAAACAGCGGAGTGGCAAGGCTGGTTCCACCGATCGACGATTCGCAGTATTCCGTAGTGTGCGAGAGTCGTGTGCAGCCCGGATCTACCGGTGGTGTGGCGATGGTGAAGGTTTCCCCATCCAGGAAGCCTGTGTCCGGATCACCCAGCATCGCGATATCCGGCGTCACACGATGAGGGCCATTGAGCGGAACAAGTGCGCCATCGGCGGTGTAGGTCTGTGTGGCGAATATTTTCGGAACGACGTTCACTTGATACCGCGGTTCAGGAACGATCAGGCTTGGACCGCCTCCCGAACCGTAGATAAACTGAAACGAACCCCATCCCTGGTCCGTAACCTTCGTCGCTTTCCCATTCAAAACCGGAATACCATTGAAAGTAGTAAAGTAACTTGCCCATCCGTATTCGGCCTTCTCGCCCGAAGCATTCAAAAGCAGCAGGCTTGTGCCGCCCACTGCTGTTGCATAGGGACTCGTGGCCGGCCAACTGCCGGACCCGACCGGTATCACCGGCGGAGGACCCTGGGTTGAGTCGCCATCGTCGCCGCTCGCAAACACCACGCTGATGCCCTCCGCGGCAGCCTGCAGGAGCTGGAAAGTGTCAATGGCAAGCCGCGCGGGGGAAACGTCTCCCTCGCCGATGTAGGTCCAACTGTTGGTGATGATATCCGCCTGCCTTTGATCGATCACGTCGTAGAGGGGCTCCTCGGCAACCCCCTCATCCAACTCGTCCACCTGGTCGCAAGCGCCTCCTACGTAGAGAATGGAAGCGCCGGGCGCCATGGAGTGAACTGCTGTGACATCCAGTGTTTCTTCCTCCTGCCAACCTTCGGACTGGCACGGGTCACCGGAGGGAACGTTATTGATGGCCGGCGCCAGGATCTGCGAGAAGTTTTCAGAGGTCAGTTGCGGAAGGCCGTGATTTTCTGAATATCGATTCACGTCGGCCACGATTGTGCCCGAGGCGTAGAGATCGGTGATCGGAACCCGCACGTTCCTGCCAGTCTCATTGACTTGGTCAGAGCCGTACGCGGCACGCAATTGTTGGGGCGTGTAGCCGCAGATTTGCCATGGAAGGTTCGATCCGTAGGGGAATGGCGATGGCGAGTAGAGTTCGGCGCTATGGTCAGCCCAATAGTTGCTACAAGGATACAGGTTGTCGAATCCCGGCGCAGGCGGTAACGCACCTGTCGTTGGTGGCTGCGCACTTATCGACCGGGCATGCGCGGGCTTCATCAGGGGGCGGGTATCATCCAGGCCGGCAATATACGTGACCAATCCCGACAGCTGCCCCGGGAGCGAGGGGTCCTCAACGTGGGCTCGAAGTGTCTTGCCCCGGTAAGAATAAAGATCCTGACTGACGCCGAAGGCCTGCTTGATCTGTCCTACAGTTCCGCTGACTTGGACGAATAGGCCGCTGGCCGGAGTGTACTTGATGTTGAAGCCGAGAGCGCTCAGCGTACTTTGCACGACGGCGACATCTTTGGCGCTGGGCGAGAAAGCCGCATGGAACTGCTCTGGGGTGAGAAACTGGCCGTAGTGCGGGCTGCCCGGTGTGGTTCGGTCCTCAATCAGTTGCTCGAGTTGGCCCTGGTTTCGCCAGCTGAGATAAGCCTCAATGACCACACGCTTGTGTTCGTCAACCGGACCAAGCTTTTGTGCCCGGCTTAGCCACTCGGGAACAGTGCCGGAGAGAATCATTTTTGTGCTTACCCTTTGAGGCGCCTGTGCTAACAAAGGCTCCGAATGAGTGAGCCCCGCAAGCGCGCACAAAGAGAGTAGGACAATCTTTTTCGATTTCACAAGTCCCCTCCGATAAACGCGGATTTCTCATTTAGTCGCGGGGAATGAATTCCGCCGGATCACTAGCCGCAAACAGATTCAAATGGGGACTGCCACTATGGACTCTTTGACCTCGTTAGTCAACTCCCAAACGAATTGGAATTGCCCCTCAGCTCTTCAATTCAAACGTCTCAGCTCTCATTCCCATTCCTCCCATTCTCAGAATTACCGGCACACTGGGTTTGTCGCCTGGCGAGGCAAAGGCGGTGAGAGCTTATTCATTTCAGCAGCCTCAACTGCTCGCCTTCCGGGGTAGCCGCGGGGCAGATTGCTGCAATATGTAAGCTGTCAAAGCTGTCACCGTATTAGATCCGATTCGCTGCCTCGCTGTGTAGCGCTGGATTGGGTCATCATCTTCTCCTCTCTTGTGAAGAACCTTACCGTAGCGATCTGAAACCCGCGCGAACCTCTTCTGAAAAGAGTCGTGGCTGTTCCCAGGCCGCATAGTGCCCGCCTTTGTCAACCTTGTTGTAATAAATGAGTTTGTCATACGCCCGCTCCGTCCAACTTCGCGGGGCTTGATAGTTCTCGCCGGGAAAGACGCTCACAGCGGCTGGGATAGAGACATGGGCCGCGTTATACAGATTGAGGTGAAGTTCCCAATAGAAACGAGCCGCAGAAATCGCCGTGTTCGTCAACCAGTAGAGTGTGAAGTCATCGAGTACATCGTCTCGGGTCAGGTCACCTGCGGAGTGTCCATTCATCGTGCGCCCGAGTACTGCCGAAGTGATCGGTGCCGCGGGCTGGCCATAACCGTCACCGTGGTCAAAGAGCCAAGCTGCCAGGCAGACGGGCGAATCCGCCAATCCGTACAGCGTTTGCGGGCGAGTCGCCATCATTTGTGCGTAGGCGCGTTTCTTCGTAAAGAGATTGGTCAGCTGCTCGTAAGCCCGTCTTTCGTCGGGGGATAGGCCGGATGGCGGAGGATCGCCACACTGGAGCGCCCGCGCAATGTCGGATGGGATAGTCCCAGGGAAGTTGGTGTGAATTCCCAGTAATTCTGGAGGTGCGTGTTTGGCCATCACAGTGCAAATGCCCGCGCCCAAATCGCCGCCTTGCGCCACAAATTTAGCGTATCCAAGGCGCTTCATCAGCACTACCCAGGCACTTGCAGTGCGCTCCGGACCCCAGCCGGAAGTGGTGGGTCTTGCTGAAAACCCGAACCCCGGTAACGACGGAATCACCAGATGGAAGGCGTCCGATGCGCTCCCGCCATATGCAGTAGGATTGGTAAGTGGATCGATAATCTTCATCTGCTCGATGACTGAGCCGGGCCATCCATGCGTGACGATCAGCGGCAACGCATTTTCATGTTTCGAACGAACGTGAATGAAATGAATGTCCAGCCCATCGATGTCGGTGATGAACTGCGGCAGGGCGTTCAGTTTCGCCTCGATCTTGCGCCACTCGTAGTCTGTCGCCCAATAGCGGGCAAGTTCCTGAATTGTCGCAAGCGGCAGGCCTTGCGATTCATCCGTGACCGTTTCCCGATCAGGCCACCTTGTCGAGTTGATGCGCCTGCGCAATTCGGTAAGTTCCGCTTCCGGAACATTCACCTGAAACGGACGAATAGTAGTCTTGTCAGCTGCCTGCTCGCTGCCTCGTTGTGTAGCACTACTTTGGGTCATGGTGTCCTCCTTTTGAATAGTTTTGGATTTGCGAATCTGCAAATGCCTTAGAGCAGGAGAAGCGCATCGGCGGGGCAGATGCGAACTGGCCCGACTGGTGCGCGAGTATATGGTTATCCGTTCCGTTATCCGTTATCTTTCCGTTATCCGTTATCCGTTATCTTTCGTCCCGTTATCTTTAAGCTCGATCTGAACCTGTCAGGGTCTATCGCTGACCGGCGGCCCGAGGGACGCTAGCGCCTCCACCCAGGGCTCCGAGGGGTAGCGTTCCTCCTTCGGACAAGGTCTTCATGTTCTCGAGCATCTTGGTGAAGCGTGTGCGCCGGTTGTCGATATCCTTGTTACGCGCAGCATCGTCGGCGAGGTTGCTGTTGTCGAAGACCAGGGTGTAGTTCAGGCGAGTGGTTTGGTCTGTGAGACCCACTGCCTCGAGTGAGCCGTGGTACATGTTGTAGGGTGTGCCTTCGCGAACGGGTTGGGTGTAGGTGTAGCTATACCTGGTTTTTCCTACGAGTACCTCATGCCCGATGGAGCGGACGGTGCCCAAGCTGTTGCCATCACCAGCGAGAATCGTGCAGTTAGGAATGCCCCACTCGCCGATGTCACAGTACTTGCCAACGCGAGCCCAGACGGCGTCGACGGGTGCATTGACGGTGATGGTCATAGGTATGGCGACGTAGTGGGGACTTGGAGTCTGCAACTGGTCAGGTGTGGGACTCGGGGGTTGCGTGGTTTCCTTCTTCGAAACTGGCACTTTGCCGCCTTCACCTAGTGTCTTCATGTTCTGGAGAAATGCGGTAAATCGCTTCTTGCGAGTGGCGATCTCGGCGTCGCGCGCAGCGTCGTCGGCGAGCAGGCTGTTGTCGTAGAAGAAACTGTAGATGAGGCGCGACGTCTTGGCGGTAACGGGCACCGCCTCCAGTGTGCCGTGATAGAGGTTGTACTTGGCGTCCTTTCGCACGGGCTGCGTGTAGGTGTAGCTGTGGTCGGTTTTACCGACCAACAACTCGTTCACGATGTTCCGCACGGACGCGTAGCCGCCGTCGCCAGCAAGTAGTTTGCAGTCGGGAAACGCCCATTTGCCGATGTCACAGTATTTGCCCACACGCGCCCAGACTGTATCGGCGGGTGCGTTGACGTCCTGGGTCAGCAGGAAGGTCACGTAATGCGGATTCGGTACTTGCAGCGGAGCAGGAGTGGGACGGGGCGAGGGGACGGGGGACAACTGCTGGGCAACAGAGGTGGCAGCGAATGTTGCCAGGAACAAGACGGCTATCCGGTACATTTTGATTGATCTCCTAAGAGGACTGCTCGCTTAGATTAGCGGTCTGGCCCAGCAGTAGTTAAGCGCTTTTCGACCCAGTTCATCTTCCCCCGAAATCGGCCATTCAGCAACTTGCCAGCGACGCATCGGCAATCACCACATTGCTTCCGAAACGAGGTGACCGTCCCCGGGTTACCCCCCAATGATGCTTTGGCCTTCGTTATCGCCATCTCTTAATAGATGAGCTTCAGGGAAAACTGAATTTGCCGAGAGGTCCCAGCCGTTTTGCTGATCACTCCAAACCCGGAGCCTTTGATCGTGTTCGCCGGCAGGCCCATGTTCACCACGTTGAACACATTGAAGAACTCCCCGCGGAACTGAAGGTCGGCACGCTCCAGACCACTGCTTCGATGGGCAATCGGCGTTGTTTTGATAACAGCAAAGTCGAAGTCGTAATAAGCCGGCCCGCGGAAGCTATTCCGACCGAGCATTCCGAATCGCCCCGAGTTAGGTCCGGTTCCACCCTGTATCCCGATGGGAATCGAAAAGAACGTTGCGTTGGCGGCGCCGAGCCCAAAATAGTCTTCCCGTCGTCGAGTTGAGCTGTGAGCCGTCGAGAGGTTCGGTTTGCCAATCTGGTCTGGCCGGTCCGCCCCAATTGTCCCTGCGCCCGTCTGCTGAATCCCTGAGTAAACAGTGAACGGCGCTCCACTGGTGATCGTCGAGATGCTCAGCAACTGCCAACCCTGAGTTAACGCTCGGATCCCTGCGGGCTGGTCTCCCAGGCCCTGCAAATGCAGGTCCTGCGCCGCGCTCAAAGTGAAGGCGTGCGTCACGTTGAAGTTTGACGGACCTTTCTCTGCATGTGTGTCGAATGGGTCCTGCGGGCTGAACAGAGATACTGCGCCCGTCGAACCTGTTCCTCCCAGCAGGCCGCTCACGTCATCCAACGATTTGCTCCAGGTGTATCCCGCTTGCAATCCCGGACCGCCGTGTGCGACCTGCCCTGCCAACGAAGTTTGCAACGCGTTATAGGACGAGTGCGCCGTATTGGTAATCACGGACTCGAACCCGAAGCCTCCAGTTGCGACGCCGCCACTGTCGAAGTTCGTAAACTTCGCGAATCCCGGACCCGCTCCTTGATATGCGTTTGGGTATGAAATCCGGGGAAGGCGAAACGTCGATGTTCCGACATAGGCTGCATCGGCCGTCAGCCCGCCGAATGCCCGCTCCAGTCCCAGCGTCCAGGTCTGGAGATAGGCATTGTTGAAGCGGCGATCAATCCCGCTCAGATTCAGCAGAGACAGCTGATTGCCCGGTGACAGTGTCGCCAGATCTTCCTGGTATCGATTCACGTCCATCACTGTGTTCGCTGGAACTTTCTTCGTATCGCCACTGGCTAACACGTTCACGCCATCCGGTGTATAGACCTGCGGTAGTTCGCCGGGTGTGATCTGGAATCCGTACGCAATTTCGCCGTTCTTCGTCGCATTGACGCGCGGATAGATCACGAACGGCGTCGATCCTGTAAGGAAGTTGTCCTGCCAGATGTTCGGCGGAATTACAGTGATCGCTCCACCTAGGTGCACATGCACGGCTTGTGGCGCATTCCAATTCACCTGCACACGGGGCCCCCAGCCATTCCAACCCGTCTGATAGCCAGGCTGAGGATTGATCAAATACTGCTGTCCAACTGCGGCCGGCGGGAACGCGTCCAGAAAACCCGCTGTCCGCTTTGCCCGCTCAGTTATCGGTGTGTATAACTCATACCGCAGCCCGTAATCGAGCACCCACTGCTGGTTGATTTTCCATGTGTCCTGCACATAGACATTCACGTCGTTCCTGTTGATCGCGGCCGGCCCAATGTGTGCTCCGTTGGACAAATAGGGCGGGGCGACCGCGACCGTGTACCCATACGGGTACCCGATCAGCAAACTGCTCAGCGTGTCCGGCAGGGGATCGCCCACCTGCACGTTGTGCTCTCCGGATGCAGAAGGAATAAATACCGGCGAATAGACCGTTCCACCGCCAAAGTCGTATTCCCCGTTCGGGCTGATGCCGAAATAGGTCGTGTCTCGATTGAGGCGTGCCTCGATACCCCACTTCACTGCATGCCGCGGTGTCGTGCTAACGAAATTGAGCTGTCCGTGGAACAGATTGCCGAATGCGGACATTACCGATCCCGCCGCTGAATTAACTGCCTCGTAGAGGCCATCCGTGAACTTCAGTGCCGGGTCGGTGTAGTTTTGTGTCGGAAATGATGGAGTCGTCCGCGTAATACTCAGTGATGACGACCAAAGAAATCGCGGCGACACCGTGCGCGTATAGGTGAATACTACGTTTCGTTGTCTATCTACATACTTCACACCGAAGGTCGGATCGAGCAGTGTCTGGTCGGGATTGGTCGTGGGTCCGGTCAGGTTGTCGTAGTTGAATCGACCAAGAAACTGGCCCTTCGCTCCCAACTTTTGATCGATGCGAATGGAAAACTGATCTGCATCTGTGTCGACCTTCGACGGTGCAGCGTAGGTTCGAGGCCCATATGCGCCAGTCGGGTTGTTCGGAAGCGGGTAGCGGGCCAGTACAGTTGCGATCTCAGGATTAACATTCACCTGCAGAGTGTCCGTGCTACCGTCCGGATAGGTCACCGTGTCCTGGCCTCCCCGCTCATCTGGTGTCGGCACGGCGAGCACCTGTGTGGTTCCAAGGACCTGCCGGAACCCCTGATACTGCCCAAAATAGAACGTACGGCCGCGCCCGTCGTAGACGTGGGGCAGGACGACTGGTCCACCGTTCGTGAATCCGAATTCATTTCTTCGGAACGGTGGGATCCTGCCCGGCTCCGCAATGGACGGGTGATCGAAATAATTCCGTGCGTCGAGAGCGGAGTTTCTTATGAACTCGAAGAATGATCCGTGAAACCCACTCTGACCCGACCGTGTCACGATGTTTGTGAAGCCGGCGCCACCCCGTCCGATCTCGGCCGGCATCCAGCCCGAACTTGATTGCAGCTCCTGAATCGCATCCACGTTGAAATTCGTGAATGTGCTCCCGCCCATCTCCGGATCGCTGATGTCCGCTCCATCCATCGCGAACACCGCTTCGACACCACGCTGTCCATTGATCGCAAACTGCTGCGTAAAGTTCGTAGCCCCATTCGCGTCCGTCATGGTGCCTGCCGCCAGCAGAAGCAGCGTGCTGAAGTCGCGTCCGTTCAATGGCAACTCGTTTACCTTTTGACTTGAGAGTTTCTCGCCGCCCTTCTGATCCGTCTGCTGCTGCGTAGCCACTGTGATTTCACGGCTATTCGACACGGTGATCACTACCGCTGGTGAGTCCAAGGTCAAAGTAATAGTCTGCGCGTAAGTGGCGGTCGTTCCATCCGCAACAATCGTGAGCTTGTACTTTCCGGCCGGCAAAGCAGCAAGAGAAAAGCTCCCATCGGCCGCCGTGGTTGATTGAGCGGTGGAAGTTCCTTTCAGCCGCACTTTGGCTCCCACAATCGGAGTTCCGACGCTGTTTTTCACAAGACCACGCCATATAGCGGAGGTGCTCTGTTCCTGTGCGAAAAGTGGTACTGTTAACGCCAATACAAGCATCAGGATCCGCCCGGCAGAGCATTTTTTAGAAATTCGACCCATCGTGTTTTCCAATAGCCTTATCCTGCCCGCTCGTTCAGTGAGAATTTTCTGCCATCACATGTTTGCCGAAGATCGGCACGCACGCCATAAGGGCTGCCAGAAACCAGAACGCGTTGTGCAAGCCGATTTCCTTGGACAAGAAGCCAATGGCGGCTGGTCCCGTCAGCAAGCCCGCGTAACCCGCCGTAGTGAGGGCGGCAACGGCCAATCCCTTTGGCATTGTGTGTTGCGTACCCGCGAGTCTGAACAAGATAGGCACGATGTTTGCGGCTCCAAGGCCCACAAAGACAAAACTGACGAGCCCGATCCATGCGACGGGTGCGAGAAGGAGGCCGCACAACCCCAGAACCGCTATCACCCCACCAAGTGTCAGCACAAAGCGGTTCCCGAATCGCGCTACGATGCCATCGCCGACGAAACGGCTGAACGTCATCGCGATGGAGAAGAGCATGTATCCCAGCCCTCCGTGCGCAGCAGAGACGAGGTGTTCGCCGAGAAGCAAAAGCGCACTCCAGTCGAGCAGAGCCCCTTCAACCAAGAATGAGATTGCCGCGAAGATAGCGATGACGAGCACGACACCTCTCGGGATTGCAAAGAGAGGCTGCTTCGTTTTCTCTCGATTCGAGAGCATGCGCGGAAGAGCCACAACAATCAGTGAAACAAGAATAATGGAGCTGAGAATTGTGCTTGAACCGAGTGCGATGCCGCGAGAGAGAAGAGCTGTCACGATTCCGGAACCCAGAAATCCACCAACGCTGAAGAGTGCGTGAAATCCCGACATCAACGGCTTCTCAGAGACACGCTCAACATCGACAGCATGCAGGTTCATTGCAACATCTAACGATCCCAGAGAAGCCCCGAAGGCGAACAGCGCGACTCCAAGGGCGATCGGCGACGATACGATGCTCAAGAGGGGCAATATGAGTGCCAGTCCTACTCCACCTGAGAGTACGACCGGCTTACTACTGAAGCGCGCACTTAGGTTCGCAGCAAGCGGCATCGCAACGATGGAACCGGCGCCCAAGAGCAGAAGAACCAACCCCAAGGTGTCGTCGCCGAGATGGCAGCGAGTCTTTGCGAAAGGCACTAAGGGAGCCCAGCAAGCTACGCCGAAACCTGCGGCAACGAACGCCAGCCTGGTCGATAGCTTGGCGCGCGATAGATACAAACCCTCTGTCATGAAAACTCCCGCTCTCGGTGGTGTCGAACGAGAGGCCACTTACGGTTGCCCAATGATGACTTTGGGGCCGGCATTGGAAAAGGCCGAGACAATCTCCTCCGATGTACCGGACTCAAGAACGACATGGTCAAGGATTGCCAGTGCGGCCACCTGAAACGGCGCCCGAGTCTCAACTTTGTCCATAGTGACAAGCGCTGCGATGCGATCACTTCTGGCAATGAGTGTGCGTTTGAATTCGGCATCTGCCATCTGGAAGGCGCCAATTCCAAGAGATACGGAAACGGCGCAAGCTCCGAGGAAACACAGATCAAAGCTCAAGCGTTCGGCTTCGCGGATCGCAGACAGCGCGATGGCCGCGCCGGTTTCACGATCGATCTCTCCTCCCAGAACAATGACTTTGAAATTCTTTCGCTCGAGGAGGGCGCTTGCGATTGAGATCGAATTTGTGGCGATGGTAAGAGAGCGATCGGGCGGCATCTCTCTGGCCAAGGCCAAGTTGGTACTGCCGCTGTCGAGGAACACCATCGAAGCTTCAGAGACTAAGGCCAGGGCGGCCAAGGCTAAAGCGCGTTTTTCATTCGAGCGGTTCAAGAGTCTGTGTTCAAACGGGAGTCCATCCGGCGATATGGGAAGCCCGCCACCGTAAATCCGTTTGCACTTGCCCTCGGCGGCTAACGCCCGCAGATCTCGACGGATGGCGTCCTCGGACACCAGGAACTCCTTCGCGAGGGCAGTGGCATTGACGGGAAGGCCGCGTAGCAGTCGACTTTCAATCTCGTTTTTTCTTATTGCCCCTGATGAACCGTGCACAAACAAGAAATTACCATGCACGATCAAGAATCACAATAGATCCACTCTTCAGCGGCCGATCTACCCTCCCGGCGGGTCTTCATCTGATTTGACCAGCTAGCACCTTGGCGACAAGACTTGCCGTGGCTGAACCCACCTCTTCCGGCGAGTCCCTCCGGGTCGTGGGGTATGTTTCGTCCCGTGTCGACCGGGCCTTGCCGGATATCGATTGTGCTAAGGGATGAGAAAATCGGTAAGCCGCAGCAGTTCCGGAAGGTGAGCAATGGAACTTGCTGCAATAGGTAAGCTGTCAAGCTGTCACCGGATTACGCACCACGTCGAATCTCCCGCACCCTCCGGTGTCTTCTGATCCTGTAGAAATGTGCGAACTAAGCGAACTATGCAAACTAAGTCGCCAGGATGCGATGGAGTCTCTACTCCGTTAGGGCGCAATGGGTGGGGGTGGGTCTCTTTTTGAAGAGACGCACGGATTAGGTCGCCCTATCGCGTCCGGCTGCTGCCCGTTCAACCATTTTTAAAATTCGATATTTTTGGGTCCTTTTTGAGGTTTGGCGACCCAGCGGAAGGGGGTGGTGCCAAGTAAGTCCTTTGTTTCACGAAGATGATCAAGATGCTCAAGATGATCAATTAATTAATTGATCATCTTGCCCGGGTGGTGGCAAAGGCGCGTATGCGCGGTCGTTCTACGGGGACGGTCCTGGGGGTGGTTTGCCAAATTTTAAGCGTGCTAGAAGCGCTATAAGCGCGATAAGTCATGAGGGATGGAAAGAGAAGCGTGCCTCAGGGCGGTGGCTCCAGGGGGATGGATGTCCGGACTGAAGCTCGCTGCGGCCAAGAAGCCCGGACCTACCCAGCATCGGAGTTCTCATATACAGGCTTCAGCTCCGCTGGGGTGTGCTGTTTCCCAAGTTGTCAAAACTGCTCAATCAAGGGGGCGCACTGAGCGCACCCTGCTTTTCGCGGGCGCCCCCGCGGGGCGCTCCACGGCCAGCCCCACGGCACGCCCCACGGCACGCCGGGGCAGGCGGGGCAGGCGGGATGCCGCGGACAGGCTTGACCGGTCACTTCTGATGTCACATTACTGTTTGCTACACCCAACTCATCACGCCGACAAGCGCTGATGAGTTGCCGGTGGTTGGCGGACGTTGCACGGGTGGAGCGCACCGATGCAAGGTCAAGCAGGGCTGTCGTGAAGACCGCGCTGACGTGTGGATTCCTGCTTCCAAAGTAGTACGGTTTGGGGGCTATGTCCAGAGCGAGAAAAAATAATTTTGGTAACCATGGCAGCGCTCTGTTACCTCATCATCGCGCAAGAAAGTAATCGCCGATGTGGCCGGCTTATTCTCACTCAATCTTCGTGGATGGAACGCGGGCATCGTGCCGGTGGATGGATGCCTGGGGCACGCGACATTAATATCGATAGTTGGTAACGCTCAATATTTTGGCACAGGCGAAGTTCCTCCGTGAGGCTCAGTGGGCGAACGAGGTTCCATTGTAGGTGCAGACACGAACGGGTTGGTTCCGTGTGGGAAACCCGGGGGGGACCGGACGGCACGATACCGCTACTGACACGTAACGGATTGGGGTGAACGTCGCGTCTGTCGACGTTTTTTCTTCCACGAAATTCTCAGACCGACGATGAGACACGGAGATGCATCATCGTCCGAATGCCCACGCCACCATCAGCGCGAACTCTTCTCGCCAGAATGCGCCACCGTGCGATCCAGCTCGCTCATTCATGACGACATCCGCACCTGCATCGCGCAGCGCGTCCGCCCACCTCTTCGCGTTACCGAGGAAGAACGGCTCTTGTGTGCCAGCGACAAGGTAAGTGCGCGGAAGCGGACTCGGTATAACGCCAGGCGGCTTGTAACCGGCGCCAGGCGAGGCGCAGAAGACCGTACCGTAGACATGTGGATGCCGAAGCCCAAGAGCGAGGGCCAGCTCTCCACCCGCCGAGACGCCGAACACTGCGGTACGTTCGGTGGGCAGCGCCACGCCAAACCGCGACTCCGTCCATCGGCGCAAGTCCTCAACGAAGAACTTCTCGTGTACCGCGAACCGCTCCGGCTCAAAGCCCGGTGAGTACTCATGGAGCCGCAACGTCTCATCGGTCAGCCCATGTACGCCGACGATCATCGTGGGAGGTACGTCGGCCTTCTCGAGCAACCGGCCCCACTTCGAGATTCTCTGACCGTCGCCGGCGTAGACGATTGCTTGGGGCGGGTCCGGTGGAACGTATACCGTGACCTGCCGTTCACCGTCGCCCTCGAACGTCTCAGTGACAAACGTTCCCGAGACTGCACCGATGGGCTTGGCGGGTTCTCCGTCAGACTCAGCTGGCTTGCTTTTGTTGTGATTGCGTACTTGCTTGTTCATCGCCTTGCTTTATTTATAGAACTATGGAAGGTGGAGGACAAACGGGAGGAAGATATCTGGTACAGCATACCCAAAACCGGTAACGAAATCGGCTTTTGTAATGCCGTGAAGAGTGAGAGACGGGAAAAAAGAGGTGGCAGCCGGGACCAGTACTCTCGTAGCTCATTTCATCGGTGATCCGGGTTTTGTCACCGGGTTTTCAATGAGCCGGTGGGATATTGTGGTTGTTGCAGAAGAGATTCGTCGGATCGTATTGTGCTTTGAGCTTTGAAAGCCGCACAAACTTTTCCGCACCATACGCGGATCGGACGCGATCCGGTGTTTCGTCCGCGGTCATATGATTCGCGTACACGGCGGAAGACACATAGGGTTGCGCAGAGGTCCAAAGGCTGCGTGCCCATTGTATGTTTGTTGCATCGTCGCCGGCGTTCTTCCACTGCGCGATGATCGACATTTCGAAATTGTGATGCCGGTGATCGAATGCCATCGCATCTCGTGGCACGCGCTGGATGGCACCCTTCACTTCGAAAAGGAGAACCATGGAGAAGGGCGACGGCGCGACATTTGCTCCTTCATGGAGCACCTGAGCCAGATCGGGAGATAGTGCGTCCACAAAATTCGACTTCCAGTAGTATCGCGATCCCGCGGGCACCGCAACGTCGACTATGCTCTGGATCGCGGTATAGGGCATCGGTTGAACGAGGTCAGCGAGGGGTGGCCCAAAGGCGCGGAGCGGAGCAAGGACTCTCTCCCCTTCCTCGATTGGTCCTGCCCAGACAACAATTGCAGCGACGACAGGCGTGCCGTCCGGCAGATGAAGAAAGGCAAACGTCGTGTCGAGCTCATCGGGTGTGTCATGGAGAAACTGGCTGTAAAAGGCAATGAATTCATGTGCACGGTCCCGAGGATGAATGATCAGACCGCCCAATACCCCGGGGAGGGGGTGAAGACGGTAGGTAAAGGAGATTGCTACGCCGAAATTTGCTCCGGCGCCGCGCACGGCCCAGAACAGGTCAGGGTAAAGCTCCTCACTTGCGGTGATCCGATCACCTTCCGCTGTAATGAGGTCGACAGAGAGAAGGTTGTCGCATACGGCCCCATGCTTTCCCATTAGATAGCCGAGACCCCCACCAAGGGCCAGACCAGCGATTCCAGTGTGCGAAACCTGGCCGCCTGTGGTCGCCAACCCGTGGCTCTCGGTGGCACGATCAAATTCACCCCACAAGACGCCTGGCTCCGCGACAGCCTCTCGCCGGGTGGGATCCACGGCGATCTTCTTCATCGGCGAAAGGTCAATCATCAAACCATCCTGGCAGACGGCTGTGCCGGCCACCCCATGGCCGCCGCCGCGGACGCTCACAGGCAAACCCTCTGCCCGGGCGAGCTTGATCGCGGAGATCACATCCTGGGGAGCGGTACAACGGGCTATCAGCGCAGGTTGGCGGTCGATCATGCCGTTCCAGAGCTGGCGAGCCGCCAAGAAACCTTCATGGGAGGGAGCCAATAGCGGTCCACTGAAGCGCCGCTGCCAGTTGGAAATAAGCGAGAGCGTCTGCGCTTCGGTCATTTGCCACTCTCCAATTGAAGGCACCATAGTAAGGCAAGTGATAACTGTCCTGCACGAAGTTTCCTGCACGCCTTTGATCGTTTGCGGTTCTCATGGCCTTCAATCCGCGAAAATCCGGAGATTGATGACTATTGACGGCCGGGAGTGTTCATCTTTTTTTGCTGCATTAGGTATGCTGTCACGGGATTACCCCCCGACGGTTGAGCTATCTTGCGCGTGCGTCACCAATTCGGGAGCCCTCATGAACACCGGCGGATTCTTCTGGGAAGAGTGCTTATCACAGCGTGGGCGACGCCTCATGGATGTCCGCCGTTCGACGAAGGATGAACCGAGGGTGCTTCCCCCCTCGACTCTAAGATCAGGATTCCTTGATGATGATTCTGCGTTTGGTTGCTGCTGTCTTGTGTGTTCTCGGCCCACTCACTTGTGCTGCGCAGGGGGGCAGCATCAATGGCGAGGCTAGCTACGTTTCCTTCTCGGTGCCAGGCTCCGTCGGCACCTATCCGATGAGCATTAACGCCTCGATGACCGTCACCGGCTACTACTATGTCGCACATGTCACGCCCACGTTCTTGCGTGGGTTTGTGCGCGGCGCGGATGGAACGATCACCACATTCGATATGGGGGGACCCTTCGATCTTGGGGACGGAACGGTTTGGACGATACCGGAAAGCATCAATGCCGCCGGAGATATCACCGGATTCTTCCAGTACCCCGCGGTGGGTCCGACGGGCGACGCGTGGGGCGAAATTGCGCCGGTGGAAGGCTTTCTCCGGTATGCCGACGGCAAGGCGATCAGCATCCAGGCCCTGCCGCCGGACGAGTACTATCTGCCGATAGCACAGCCCGTGAGCATTAACGACTTTGATGAGGTTGTGGGGAATGCTCCCTACCTCAGTCCTATTACGGTTTTTACACGGTCACGTGGGGACGTGTACAAGGACGGCATTTCGTTTGACAAGTTGACCCTGGCGACAGCCATCAACGGCAGCGGCTCCGTGGTCGGCTTTTCTGGCAGAAGCGGCATCCCGGCCGGTGGCTTTGTGCTGCACCCGGACGGGTTTGCGGCCCCGGTCGATGTCCCCGCGCAGTCTGGGCCGGCTTGTGCGGCCGAAGGCACCTTTCCCGACGGCATCAATGCCGCGGGCACGATCGCGGGCTGGTACGTCTCCTCTACGGATAACTGCGCCACAGTGAACACGGGCGGCTTTGTCATGTCTCCGGATGGCGTATTCAGTTTGTTTGAGCCGCCGGGGATGCTTCTCGCGTCACCGGTGGGCGGGTTCGGAGGCTCGCTACTGGCGCCCCATTCCATCAGCATCGACGACGCCGGGGACGTCACGGGCTCCTACACGGACGCGGGTGGAGTCGAGCACGGTTTCGTACGCAATCTCTACGGAACCCTGAGCACCTTTGATCCGCCGGAAGGCGACCAGACCAATGCAACCAGCATTGCGGATGGAGGCCTGGTCGCCGGCTATTATGAGTACAAGTCCGGTGGCCCCGCGGTGGGCTTTATCCGCATACCGTAGTTCCTTGCGGGAACTACAGAGATGTGGCGAATCAGTCCGTTTTTCACGTGTTTGACGGTTTCCGCGATAGGGCCGTTGCGGCGCAGGATTTCGCGGGATTTCGTGGACAGGGGGGATTCCTGGACATCCATGAAACCCTTCTCATTGAAACCTCCCGTCCCCGAAACTCTCCCTTATCAGCGCGGCTTCGTAACAGTGAGTGTACGTCCCGTCCTGTCACCGGGTTTGACTCGTCACCGGGTTTGTCTGTCTCACCGGGTTTGTGTGTAATTTCTCTGACGCGGGGGAGCGATCGGGCAAGGTGATCAAATAAGTCGCTTGTTTCACGAAGATGATCAAATAAGTCCTTTGTTTCATGAAGGTGCTCAAGATGTTCAATTAATTAATTTGAGCATCTTGCCTCCGCGGGTGGCTGGTTTTCGGGCTGTGGAGGCGAAGCTGGTCTCGCGGGCGGCTCGTTTTGGAGCCGGACTTTGAGGATGGTGGGCCAAATAAAGGTGCTCGAAATGCGCCGTAAGCGCTATCAAGCCCCTTCTCATGTGCTGGACCGCCGGCCCTTTGCCGATCGGGACGGTTCTGCTTCGTCGGTCCGGTGACAAACGATACGATCTTCTGCCTAGGAGGTACGTGTTGGCGAACGTCCCGTAGGTCATCCGGCGTCCGTGTCCTCTGGCCTTCGGATGGCCTCGGGATGGTGTCCGGTGGGGTGGTGTTTCCCGGGTTGTCAAAACTGCTTCATCAAGAGGACGCACTGGGCGCACCCTGTTTGGACACGGTGATTGTTGCTCTCCGCAGGCGCGTCCTCGCGGGGCGCAGGAATGCTGCGGACAGGCGTCATCCGTCACTTCGATGTCACCTTACGGTTTGCTACACCGGACACCAGGCTGGCAAGCGCTGATGCTTTCGCGGTGGTGGGCGGCGGATGCACGGCTAGAGCGCATGGGTGCAAGGCCAAACAGGGCCGTCGTAGTAAAGACGGCGCTGACGCGTGGTTCTTAGTCCCACAGTAGTACGGTTTTGGGATGGCGTCGAGAGCGGGAGAAGAATTCTTTGGTAACCATGTCTGCGCGTTTTTAGGGGCTTCGCGGGAATTGGGAAAATTGGGGAACAGCCTGGACCTGCGTGATTTTCCTCGACCTTCAAGAGAGATAAATCGCTCAGATCAGGCCGTCCCCCATTCTCCCCCGGAGTGGTGAACATCCCGTTTGTCACCGGCAGTTATATCCGCGGTTAGGGACTCCCCCGCCTGTGCCTCTTTAGTCGCGGAAATGAAAACCGGACTTGCCATATAATGAGGTCGGGAGTTCCATAATGCCGAGCGAGACCATCTCAATTCCTCTCGACCCGCAGACGGCGCGGGCCTATGGTGCCGCACGCGCCGAAGAGAAGCTGAAGATGCAGGCGCTGGTGGGACTTTGGCTGCGCGAGTTGACATCCAACGAGCTTCCGTCGTTGGAACAGGTGCTGGACGAAGCAGGGCGCAAGGCACAGGCGCGCGGGCTTACTCCTGAGGTTCTGGATTCGCTTCTGAAGGGCGCGTAATTGCGCTGTGTCCTCGACACCAACGTCCTTGTCAGCGCATTACTGTCGCCGGGATCGAAGTCGCGGATGGCGATTGACCGAGCGCATCGGGAGGGAGCCATTCTGCTCTCCCTTGGACACCCTCACGGAGCTATTCGAGGTTCTGAGCCGGAGCAGTTTCGTGGTTACATCGATGAAGAAGACATGCGGCGTTTTCTCGCTGTCCTGACCCGCGAGGCGCAATGGATCGATGTCGATGTGCAGATAACCGCCTGCCGCGATCCGAAGGATGACAAGTTTATTTCTCTCGCTGTATGCGGACAGGCGACTCACATTGTGACCGGCGATGCGGACCTGCTTGCACTGCATCCCTTTCAGGGAGTTCGGATCGTTACGCCTAGCACGTTTCTGGAGGCGGAATAGCTGACAAGGCGCCATCGGCAGTGTTCGGACGAGACCAGGCGACGACAAACGTCGAGCAAGAGCCCAGCATTGAATCACTACCAGCATTTCGCACGGGGGGGTTGAACGATCGGTCCCCAAAAGTCGTCATCTGTCACGCTTTTCTAGTTGCACCACCACCACCGCGCTTGGCCGCCGCGACGTTGGCTACTTTTCTGGTGTCCACCATTTTCTTTGGCCTACCACCCTTGGCACCATTCGCCCTCGAAGCGATTTGCTTGGCCTCTGTCTTGGCGCTGCCGCCTCGCTTGCCCAGCTCTGACATCCAGCGACGATTGCCATATACGCCTTCGATGAGCGAAGGCACATAGAAGCCTGCGTCGATATCGGGGAAATTGATGCCGGTGCCCCGACCGAGTATCTCGATGTTCTGAAGCTGCTTCGCTGTAGCGTTCTCCACGCCCTGCAAATCCTCGATTGGCAGCACCAGTCTTCGACCGTTGGTCAGTCCCACCATGAGTACTTTGAGGCTCGGAATATACACAGCCGTCTTGGCCAGCGGTTCTCCGTCGAGCAGTTTTGCCCGTTCAATGGCCGCATCTATCTCGGCGTCAGTGGTGATTATTCGCGCTTGAGTCATGATTATTTCTCCAGGAGAGCTATCAGCTCATCGAAGTGATTGCTGGCAACGGTGAGCACGTGACGCACATCGGCCCTGCTCCCATTGCGAGGTCTCACCGCATCCTTTCGGTCGGCCAGTAAGACCGTTCCATCCCGCCGGAGTTCAACGATCACCTCGACCTCCGCATAAACCCATGTACGTGCATCGGGTCATGATCGTTTGAGTATGCCGCGAATCGAGCACCCTCAAACCTGATCGAGCCCATACCAAAATATTAACCCAATCCGTTTAGGTTTACAAGGATACTCCGTCTTCCACGAACATTCGTAACCTTGAATGTTTAAGTCGGAAAGCCTACGGAGTTGCGTGTTGCCTGTCAGGGTAGTGTTTGGATGGCCTTAAGCGAATTTCGTCGACAAGATCCTTCATTCTAGGCGGAATTCTCTGTTGGTAAACGAACGGGGATAGGTATCATGTCCCCTTATCTCCTCTCACATACGGGCTTTCGCTCCGCTGGGGTGTGCTGTTTCCCAAGTTGTCAAAACTGCTCAATCAAGGGTACGCACTGAGCGCACCCTGCTTTTCGCGTGCGTCCTCCCGGGGCGCTCCACGGCCAGCCCCACGGCACGCCGGGGCAGGCGGAATGCTGCGGACAGGCTTGACTCGTCACTTCTGATGTCACATTACTGTTTGCTACATCCAACCCATCACGCCGACAAGCGCTGATGAGTTGCCGGCGGTTGGGGGCCGTTGCACGGGTGGAGCGCACCGATGCAAGGTCAAGCAGGCTGTCGTGAAGACCGCGCTGACGTGTGGATTCCTGCTTCCAAAGTAGTACGGTTTGGGGGGCGTGTCCAGAGCGAGAAAAAATAATTTTGGTAACCA
This sequence comes from uncultured Acidobacteriaceae bacterium, assembly GCA_963830325.1. Lineage (GTDB taxonomy): Bacteria > Acidobacteriota > Terriglobia > Terriglobales > Acidobacteriaceae > PALSA-350. The sequence goes on along the minus strand of CAWHMV010000010.1, from coordinate 253,277 downwards.
TGGTGGGCTCTGTTACCTCATCATCGCGCAACGAAGTGATCGCCGATGTGGCCGGCTTATTCTCACTCAATCTTCGTGGCCGATGGTTCCCTTGTCTTCCGTTATCTTCCGGCACCGAACAGGTTAAGCTTGTGACCGGTAGAGCTGACGGAGAACTCCGGTCGCGTGCACTCGATACGAAAGGAACAAGCAACTCCATGGTCTCCAAAGTGAGAAAATCCCAAACAAGTGCGCACCTTCGATGGATGGTGACCGGCATCCTCCTGTTTGCTTGCGCGGCGGCCATAGCACAAGGTCCGGACAACGACTTTCTGGATTCCTTCGGCTTAGCACGAATGAAGGATTACAGCAGTCACCGGCTCTCGAGTGGCAGCCGTTTTGTTCTGAGCAATGACGACAGCAAGCGAATTATGCCCGGCCAGACGTTGGTGATGGCCGACATCAGCGGTGCGGGTACGATCACTCACCTCTGGGTGACGATCGCGCAGAACGAGTTCGCGTGGCCTCGTCGATTGCGCCTGCGGGTTTATTATGACGGGCAAAAAACACCGAGCGTCGATGCGCCGCTGGGAGACTTTTTTGCGGTTGGGCATGGCGCGGAGCGGGACGTGAACTCCATGATGGTGCGAGACAGCTCTTTCGGGCGGGCGCGGAACAGCTATTGGCCGATGCCTTTTCAAAAGTCATGCCGCATTACGCTGACCAACGAGGGCCATCGGGTTGTGCCGATGTTTTACTACCATGTCGACTACCGCAAGTATTCGTCACTGCCCGCCAACCTGGGATATCTGCACGCGTATTACCGGCAGGAGAGGCCTGCCCACAAGGGGCATAACTACGCCTTTCTGGATGCGAAGGGGAGCGGCCACTACGTGGGGACCGTGCTCAGCGTTACGCAGACGGAGATTTCGTGGTTTGGCGAAGGCGACGATTTGTTTTACATCGACGGGGCGCATCAGCCGCAGATATACGGGACCGGCACAGAAGATTATTTCAACGACGCATGGGGTCTGAGAGATGTGACTGGACCGTGGACCGGAACTCCTATCGCGGAGGGCGAACTGCCGGGATCGAGGCTTTCCGCTTATCGATGGCATGTACCGGATCCGATCGTCTTTACCAAGTCGATCTGGGCGGGGATTGAACACGCGGGCTGGACAGCAAATCCGGATGGCTCGGTTCGCTCGGGGTTTGAAGAGCGGGCGGACAACTTCTCGAGCGTAGCCTTTTGGTATCAAAAAGGGGTGAATGAGGGGCTTTCTGAGCCGCCCTACGGAGATGAGCGGCTTCCGTTTGGAAACGCTACGCAGATTCCGATTGAAGATTCGATCAAAGACGTAACGACGCAGAATGGAGAGGCGTCTGTTCTGCGAGATGTCGATTGGTCCAAAGATCTTCTTTTCTTCAAGGCGAACGCTGTAGGTTCCAGGCTCAACGTCCCCATCAACGTGACCGCGGAGGGGCTCTACGAAATCGTGGCGGAGATTGCCGAAGGACCGGATTACGGGGACTACTCCATCCTGGTGGATGGACAACCCACGAATTTGGATACGCGCAAACCGGCGACCTCTGAAATTCCTCTTCCCGGGCCAGAGGTGTTTCATAATTACCTGAATGAACTGTACGTGGCCAGGGATCGAACGCTGGGCATGTTCCAACTCAGTGCGGGCCGCCATATTCTTAGCTTCATCGTTAACGGGAAGGACCCGCACTCGGTCGGCTACAACCTGGGGATTAACGACGTTGTGCTGGAAAAGGTAGAGAAGGCGGCGGATACTCCGGATGTTCGGGAACAGATGACAGGCACCGCGGTAGGTATGGTGTACCGGGGGTTTCCGCTGAGTTCGTATGTGGCAAGACTGCACGGCGCGTCGCCGGAAGAACGGCCAATCCTGATCCGCGCCATCGGCAGTTTTGGTTTCGATGCTGCTTCCGCGTCGCCGCAGCTCATCGCCGCTCTTTCCGATCCTTCGGCAAAGATTCGCGCAGCGGCCGCCGCCGCGTTGGCGCAAGTAGCCGCGCACAGCTCGCCGGAGGCGATACCAGCGTTGGCCAAAGCACTCTCAGATCCTGAGCCGGAGGTGCGCGACCTGGCTGCAACCGCCTTGGGCTCCATGGGCGGCAACGCGGCTCCGGCAGTTCCCGAGCTGATAAGTGCACTGAGTGATCCAGTAGATTACGTGCGGGCGCCGGCGGCGGATGCGTTGGGAAACATTGGTCCGAAGGCCGGCGCCGCCGTTATGCCGCTTGCAGAGAGGTTGTCGACAAAGGATGAGGGTTTCGTTCTGGACAGCGTTGCTTATGCCCTGGGCGACATTGGACCCGCGGCGAAGGACGCACTGCCCGCACTCCAACAGGTGTTGCAGGAACGACGGCTTGGCAGTATTGCCCAGGAGGCGATCCTCAAGATACAGGGAATGCCGGTTCCGGTGTATCACCATTGATCGTTGCGCCGTCATGCGGAATATCGTGGGTCTGAGGTGCGCTCCGCACTCGCGCATTATTCCTTTGAGGGCATGCTTTGGGGTGCCTAGGCAGCATTCTTCGGGACCGTGAGCCGGGGGGCTGGCAAAGAAACCTCAAGCGGGGGATAGGTATCAGTGTGTCGGAGATAGATTTAAAAATTGCACCAAAACCTGTGCACGGTGAAGACGATTCTCGTAGGATGGGATGGTGAACAAGCGCTTTCGAGTTTGTAGCTACGACCAGCCTTTTTTACTTCCTCCCTCACTCCAGGACTGGCTGCCTGAGAATCACTTGGCACGATTCATAGCTGAAGTAATGAACGAGTTAGACCTGTCTTCCATTTATGCCAGCTATGAACGGACTGATGGGCGAGGTTTGGCAGCATATCATCCTACGCTGATGGCGCGGTTGTTGCTCTACGGTTACTGCGTTGGGATTACGAGTTCCCGCAAGATCGAGCAGGCAACCTACGACAACGTGGCCTTTCGCTATTTGTCTGCCGATCAGCATCCCGACCACGATACCCTGGCGGCCTTTCGTCGGCGACATCATCAAGCCCTGGCAGACTTATTCGTGCAAGCTCTGCGGCTATGTCAAAAGGCGGGCTTAGTGAAGTTGGGCAACGTCTCCATCGATGGCACCAAGATCAAGGCCAATGCCAACGCATGGCGTTCGATGAATTATGAAAAGCTCAGCGAACGAGAGCAACACTGGCGTGCGGAAGTTGCGCGGTTGCTGAGCCAGGCACAGCAAATGGACCGTGAAGAAGATCAACGCCTGGGCTCAGCTCAACCGGGCGACCGATTGCCTGATGAATTAGCCGATGCCCAAAAGCGGCTCGAGCGGCTGCAACAAGCCAAGGCAGAGCTAGAACGGGAAGCGCAGGCCCAGTTGCAGGAGATCTCAACCAATCTCCCCCCATGCAAACCCGGCCCTCCCAAAAAAGGGGAGCAGACCAGGCAACCGTCAGACAGCCGCAAACAGCGGGAGACGAACAAGAAGCGGCGTCTGCGAGCGAGAAAAAACGCCACTGCACCTAGCCGTCGCTATAACTTCGTCGACCCAGACTCGCGACTGATGAAAGGTAGTGGTCAAGCAGGCCTGATGCAGGCTTACAACGCGCAGATCGCAGTCGACTCGCACGATCAAATCATCGTGGCCGCAGAGCTGACACAGCAGGCATTTGATTGCCAGCAACTGTTACCCATGGTAAAGAGCCTATGCAGCACGGTCCAAGGGGTACCGACCACGATCACTGCAGATGCAGGTTATTGGGACACACAGAGCTTACTGGATCCGTCCTTGGGCGGCATTGAAATGCTGGTACCTCCTGACTCCAGGCCGCAACTACCCGGCGGCGCGCTGTCACCCACCGCGCCTCGCCACGAAGTGGCCTTTCGCATGAGGCAGGTTCTGGCAACCGAACAGGGGAAAGCTCGCTATGCACTTCGACAATCCACCGTTGAACCTGTATTCGGCCAGATCAAAGAAGCGCGCGGCATTCGCAGATTCCGCTTACGAGGCTTGCTGAAAACGACCTCGGAGTGGAAGCTGATATGCGCCACGCATAATCTTCTGAAGCTATTTCGGCATCGCACAACTCTGGTATTACCCTTAACGCACTTAGCAGGGTCGATTCCATCGGCGCTACGATTACTGCGCTCGCTTCCCAACCGCTTTTTCGCTCAACCCAAGCGTCAGGCTCAGACCCAACGGTCTGCCGCGATAATGAGGCAGTTTCTCTCCGACACACTGGTATCGTGTCCCCTTATCTATCCCCTCCCGACCTATCAGGCGGCGCTCCGCCAAGCGATCGCGGCTGTGTTGGGCTAGAGTTGAGGGTGGCGGCTGAAATCCTGGGTACGAAATGAATAGGTTACGTCTGTCCTGCTCTCGTTTCAGTGTCGTAAGTCAGTCCCTCCCCTTATCCCCTCGTCCCCTCCTGGATCTCCTGTCCCCAAAAGTCCAGACGACTAAATTCATACAGAATTCCCGCAATAGGTATGGTGTGCCTCCATCTGTCGCCAGAAGATCGGTAATACCGATCCACGCAGCCGACGGCTAAACTGACACCAGGTGCAGAATCGCATACCCAAGCTTTGGACATCGGGCGGTCTCTCCGTCCCGGAGCTGCTTCGCCGTACCATCCGCGAATCCTGGCGGGACGAGGTTTTCGGCCAGGGCGGACGTATGGCGTTCTACCAGTTTCTGGCGATCTTTCCCTCTCTTCTGGTCGGTTTCACCATCGTCACACACCTTCCTCATCTTAGCGATCATCTGAAGGGCTCGCTCCGCGACCTATCCGCTCAGTTATTCCCTACCCGGGTTTCACAGCTCTTTCAGGGAATGTTTACCAACTTCAGCGCGCGTCCTCGTTTCGGCCTTCGACTTCTTTCGGTATGCGCCGCGGCGGTGTGGGCCGCGCATAATGGCACCTGGGCCATGATCTATGGGCTCAACCGCGCCTACGAGGTCGAGGAGCACCGCTCCTGGTGGAGTCTGACGGTTACCATCGTCGTCCTGACGACCGGCATGGCGGCGACTGCCTCGATCGCACTGCTGCTCATCTTCTGCAGCGCTTATCTGCAGGCTCATTTTCATGGCGGCACTGTCTTCCTCCGAGCCCTGGAGTGGCTCACCCTGTCGGTCTCGCTCTCGTTCTCCTTCGTGGTGCTTTACCGCTATGCGCCCTGCCTCCGCCCCCACGCGCTGCGCTGGAGCACACCCGGTGCACTCTGCGCGCTGATTCTGTGGCTCGCCTCCACCTTCGCCGCGCACATCTACTTCGATCACATAAACGATTACGCAGGCAGTTATGGACCATTGAACGGAGTCGTCATGCTGCTGCTGTGGCTCTATGCCAGCAATGGAGCCCTGCTGATAGGGGGCGAAATGAACTCCGAGATCCAAAAAGCGGAAACCGGACGCGCCGATTCATCCGCTGCGAAGGGCTCTGCTGCAAGGGCAGGGCAGCGATAGTTGCATCGACGACACGTGCCGGTGGTCGACGAACGAATTTTCGCGGCGATGATGAACGAACGCGAGAAGTCAGAACCTGCAAACAGTAGCCAGGACGGCCAGGAACGAGGCCGGGCGACCAGCACAGGAGTGGATGAGCTAAGGGCGAACAAAGGCGGGACAAACGAGACGTTTACTCATTTGTCGAGATTGCTAATTGCAAGACAACGTCCCGTTCGATAACCTATTGCAGCAACTTTTGGGAGATAGGTATGCTGTCCCCTTATCTCCGGATCTGCCCTCGCACAAAGTTCCAGTCCCGCCTGACAACGAAACTCCATTCGCAGGTATTTGTGCAGAGCGGGTGGAAGGCGCGGTTCTCCAAACTATTCGTTAAACTGGATCTCCGCCGGGTGGCGGGAGGTCGGCACTCATGCTACGAAAGATCGAGATGCTACGAAGGATCACGTTGTGGGGTGTCGCAGGACTTATTCTCCTGTCCCTTGCGAGTTTCGGAGCCATAGGTTGGGTTGGATCTGAGCGGGCACTTCATCCTGAATATCACCGGTATGAATGGTCTCTCGCCACGTTCCCCGACCTGAATCCTGAGCGCATCCAGGTTCGAAGCGTCGATAACATTTTCCTCGATGGGCGCTTTTTCCCGGGAGCTCATTCATCATTGGTGATCCTGGCCAGCGGCTACGGCGATACGCAGGATCAGATGCTGTCGATTGCCGAATTTCTTCATCGCGCGGGATTCAGCGTCTTGACCTACACCTCCAGGGCGCGCGTGCCAAGCGGCGGCAGGTACGTGACACTGGGTGCTATGGAGCAGAAGGATGTGGTCTCGGTGGTTGACTATGCAGCCGGGCGAAGTGATGTCGACGCAAACCGAATCGGCATCCTTGGAATATCGATGGGCGGAGCTTCCGCAATCCTGGCGGCGGCGAACGACAAGCGCATCCGCGCAGTCGTAGATGATTCCGCCTTCAGTGATGGTCCACGCGTGATCGCTACCGCCTTCGAACATTTCGTTCATCTTCCCGCCTTCCCATTTGCCCCCATAACGGTCGCCATCGCCGACTGGCGAGCGGGAATTGATATTACTCGCGTCCGGCCTGTGGACGTGATCGCCGAAATCAGTCCCCGGCCACTGCTGATCATTCATGACCAAGGAGATCCCGTGGTACTGACGGGCAATAGCTTGAGGAATTTTTCCGCGGCGGGAGAGCCAAAACAGCTTTGGCTGGTACCAGGCTCCGGACACGCCGACGCGCAGATCATCGCGAAGTCGCAATATCAGTCCAGAGTAACGAGTTTTTTTGAGGCGGCACTTCGCTGAAGTTCTCAAGACTGTGGGGGTTGCTACATGGATAACGGAGAATTCACCAACAACTTGTGCCATCCGTCCCCGAGTGCCCCATAGACTATCGGCGAACAGATAGACGGATTCGGGAGGATAGACGGAAGTGACCCTAAAGCGAATGGGATTGCCTGAAATGCTCAGTTGAAACGCGTCGATGGCTTGCGTTGCACACGGCTTTTCGAGTTTGCGAACCTCATCGCCCTAATTAAAATCTCCGGGTTTTCAACTCGCGTGCACGCACACTCGACTGCGGCCAATTCGCCCGCCTTACCGAGCCAAGGTTTTGAGGACCGAGTCTCCAGGCGCGATCAATAAAACGTTGATTACGAGCATCGCTGCGAGGTACTTCCGCGCACCCTCTTTGTAGCCGCGAAGAGAGAATAGCGAAACCAGAAGAAATGGAAAGGTGTAGCAGGCGCTACGGTCAAAGTCGTACACGAGGAATGCCGGCGCAAGCGCAAACGCGAACGCGCCAACGTATATCAGCGAGGTCCCCCATCTTCGCTGCACCAGCAAGCACATTACAGCAATAAGCGGTATTGCCCATACCGCCATGAACGTACCGAGGAAAACATTTGGGAAACTCTTCATCAAATTCCCAATGATTAGTGATCGAGTTGCGAGCAGTGTCGTCCCCATCGAGAGGTGAAAGGCGTGCGCGACCCACAACCTTAGGAGCCACCAGATCAGGGCACCAAATACGATCGCAAAGTAAAGCTTCCGACGACGGTTCTCCCGCTCATCCTGTCCGAGATCCACCGCGAAATACAGGAGCAGCAGAGGTGCAGCAGCAACGCAACGCTCGTCTGCGAAGAGCGCTGCAATAAACGACACCGAAGCAAATACAAAGCTCCTCGATGCCATCGTCAACAAGAGGAGCATGAATGCAATCCCATCGCCGTAGTCGTAGTCGTTAAAGAAGCACGCACCGAAAAATGTGGGCGCGAGAGCCAGAACGAATAGAGCGCCGGCGACATTGTCGTCGAGCGCTTGGCCTCCGAGCTTCGCTAACAAATAAAAAGCAACCAGCCCGGCCAGGGGATTCCAGATGACAACGGTCCACTTTCCGGTGCGGCTCAACCAGCCAAGGATCGGGAGCGTCAGCCGCAATTCGAGCTTGTCGTTGTGCGACGCATCCCCGCCATAAAGGCGCTGGTCCTTGAGATCCGGTGGAATTGGCGAAAGAGGATTGTGGAACTTTACGATCAGCGCTTGAATCGTAACGTCATCGTCAAGGGTCTGGCTCAAGCCTCTATGGAGTGGAAATGAGGCGAGCAAGGAAAGCAGCGCCGTGCCCAGAGCGACCTTCATCAAGCCGAGTCGGCCGCAGAAAATCTTGGCGACGATCTTCACAACTGCAGCGAGGCATTTGTCGACGGCCTTTTTCACCAACCTGCGATTGACTGTGAAAGGTTCGACGTTCAAGTCTGTCTCCCGCTAACTCGCAATCGGAACGATCCGTCATCACGCTTTAGAAAACGGCCTCCGCTCAACTGTAGCGGATCCAGCAGCGATCCCCATGAAATTCGCAAAATCTCTAGCCGTCGGGGAAGTAGAGTAACCAGAAAAGGCATGACAGACGGGATGTAAACCGATACTAGTTCGTCGCCGGGAACTTGCCTGGGGCTGCTTCGGGAGTGGGAAATGTCCCGTCTGTCACTTCTTCCCACTTCTTCCCGCGGTCTGTCCTGCTTTTACTTATCTGCGATCTTGTATGGCGTCCCGATCTGTGAAAGAGTTGGACTCTCTGCATAACCGGGACGCCAATGAAGGAAATGATTGAAAAGCTGCTCGCTGTATTTCCCGCATATGTGCGACAGCTTATCGGCTTGCTGTCCGGGCCGAAGAAGTATATTTCCAGTCTCGATTATGAAGCGCCAGGAGCGCTGCAGGATGCGCTGATCTTCATTGCCGTGTCCTGCGGCATCGGCTCCGTTGTAAACCTACCGCTGCTGCCGGGAACGCAAAACCGGGAGGAGTTTTTCGGCCTGCTGGCAGTGATCTTTGCGATTGACCTGCTGCTGACGATTGCGATCACGGTTCTTTCGTGGAAGATTGTCGGCGGCAAATTCGATTTGAAGAAACTGACGATTGCAGTCTGCTACTTCTCCGGTGTTGCCGCATTGCTGGCCTCAGTGCCGGTCTGGATCGCCTCGGGTTCGATAAACCTGATCGATCCGGTCCACTATCGCCTACTCAAGCAGTGGCTGAGCGGGAGGGGGCTTGTTGACCCGATCGAAATGATCAAGAGCCCGGCGTATCTGGTTTACGCAAGCGTGATGGGCGTGGTAATCCTCAGCGGTTACGTTTGGAATTTCTGTGTGTGGGGCGCGTACCGCAAGATGGCGGGGCTTTCCAAAGTCCGGTCAGGGATCGCTTTCGGCATCTTCGTCATACTGGCCCTGCTTCTGTCAGTGGCCGACGTACTGATGTCATTCAGCATTACGGGAATCCACGAAACTCCTCTTCCGAAAAATCTGCTTGGTGAATGGCAGGCGCAAAGCGAGAGCGATAGCAATGGCGCGCACGCGGTGCACAGGATTTCTTATGGATTCTTCTCGGATGAGAGTTACTACGTCGTCGATAGTCTGCGCACCACGGCTGGCCCATGTATTGCATCTGTGGTTGTGCACGCGCAGGGCATTGCCAGCGCCGATGACTCTTCCGTTCAACTGATTTCGAGATCGCGCATGCGGGACACAAGCGATTCCTGCACCGGCAAAAAGTCGACCGCAAAGATGGACAGACAAAGCGAAATCTATCAGTACCGGATCAGCGAACAACCGAGCGGCTGGCAATTGTGTCTCGGCAACCGCTTTGGAGAATCGTGCTACGCTCCTGAAAAGCGCTAGCGACATTGACTTGACCACAATCGTTTGCTGCTGAAAGACTGCTGCCACTCATGGCCTATTCAATCAAGGTGCGGGCGATCAGGGTGGGAGTTTCCCCCGATACAGGCCCAGGCTGGGCGGCCGCCCCTTCAGCGGTTTCGAATTGGGAATCAGGCATGGGATTTTTTCTCCACGGCATCCAGGGTCGTTGGCATTGCCGTTGCTATAGTCTTCAACACTTCTTTGCTGAATGCAGCGTTGCAGCTACCACGCGCTAGAATCATCGCTCCCACCATCGACGCAATCGCGATCATCGCCTGTAAGGGCCGGAGAACCTTGTTTTTCGAAGTGCAATCGAGCGAAGAAAGTCGAGCATTCGGTTCTCTCCTTCAGTCACGACATCTTCACAAAGGTTTGGCTGCCGACCTAAGTCTCCGCTAGAGGACATCCCAACAGGAATTGGAGGAACAAAATCAGGTTGGTCTGTTTGAACAGCTGCTACCGGAATGGCTCGAAAGGCGTACCTCAGTGGCTAAAGCCGTCAAGCGCAGCCGATTTACGGCACGGCTGAAGCCGTGCCCTTCGTACAGAGACGCTTTTTCATTCAGTTTTTTGGTTGTTTCCCCGAGGCAGGAGTTTGTACAGAATGCGCCGTCGCAGCTAAGAGCCGTCAAGCACGTGTGCCGTGCCCTTCGTTCGACAGTCTCTTCCCCAAGACTTCATGCGCCGTCTAAGTTGGTGAACGGAAAAACCTAATTTGGATAGGTCTGATTTTCAGCCCCCCCTTTGGGACTTGCGCTGAGTTTTTCCTAGAGGTACGGCCTTTAAGACGGACTCGATTAGCCTTTCCTAGGAGGATCCCAGGTCTCAAAAGCGAGACCTGGGGCACCCTTCGCGTTTCCAAGGCTGAATTGGTTTGGGCCGCGCAGGGGCTAGGGATTCAGCTTTCGAGTTTTTCCGTAGCCTGTAAAGCCGTCAAGCGCAGGCCATTTTACGGCACGGCGGCTTCAGCCGTGCCCTTCGTTCAGAGACGCTTTTTGATTCAGTTTTTGGCCGTTGCCCCCGAACCAGCAGTTTGTGCAGAAGTGCGCCATAGCAGGGCTAAAAGCTGCAAAGTGCGATTTCGAGAAGAGTAGCGCCCTCAGGCTAAAGCCGGATTCATTACACAGCAGTTATGTACGGCCTGAAGGCCGTACCCTTCCAGAGCTTGGGTTTTTCAAGTGCACGCAACACAAAGGCCGCGATTGCTCGCGGCCTTTGATTGGTTGATTGAGTTGACTTACTCGGCTGCCATTTCTTCGGCTTCGCCTTCCTGCCGCATGAGTTCCAGTTCGCGCTCGGCTTCCTCGAAGGCGGCCGTGACTTCCTGCTGCACACGGGCAGCGGCTTCTTCGAGTTCCTGCGAAAGCTGGATGTTGCGGTAGTACTCCATGCCCGTTCCTGCTGGAATGAGGCGACCGACGATGACGTTTTCCTTGAGGCCGCGCAGGCTGTCGACCGAACCGTTGATGCTGGCTTCGGTGAGAACACGCGTGGTCTCCTGGAACGACGCCGCGGAGATGAAGGAGTCGGTCGAGAGCGAGGCCTTGGTGATGCCCAGCAGCAGCGGACGGCCAATCGACGGCCTGCCACCCTTGGCAATCACACGCTCGTTCTCTTCGCGGAAGCGGAACTTGTCGATCTGCTGTTCGAGCAGGAACGACGTGTCGCCGACTTCCTCGATCTTTACCCAACGCAACATCTGACGGACGATGGTCTCAATGTGCTTGTCTGAGATCGCCACGCCCTGCAAGCGGTAGACTTCCTGGATTTCGTTGACCAGATATCCCTGAAGTTCCTTCTCGCCCAGTACGGCCAGGATGTCGTGCGGGTTCAGCGGGCCATCCATCAACGGCTCGCCGGCCTTCAGACGCTCGCCTTCCTGCACGTTGACGTGGACGCCACGCTGTACCGAGTATTCCTTCTCCTCGCCGTTGTCCGCAGTCACGTAGATCTTGCGCTGACCCTTGGCCACTTCGCCGAACTTCACCACACCATCGATCTCGCTGATGATTGCGGTTTCACGCGGCTTGCGGGCTTCGAACAGCTCGACCACGCGAGGCAGACCACCGGTGATGTCCTTGGTACGGGTGGTTTCCCGCGGGATCTTGGCCAGTACATCGCCTGGGAAGACCTCGTCCCCATCCTGAATCATGAGGTGAGCACGGCTGGGCATCAGGTAACGCTTGTTGCCCTTGGCGCCCTTGATGACGATGGCGGGCTGACGCTTCTCATCGGCTGCTTCCGCAACCACGAGGCGCGACAGGCCTGTCACTTCATCGACTTCTTCGTTCAGGGTGATGCCTTCCTGCAGATCCTTAAATTGGATCGTGCCTCCAATTTCCGTCAGGATGGCAAAGGTGTAAGGATCCCACTCGACCAGTACCTGCCCGAGCTGCACCTGGGCGCCGTCTTCGACCTTGAGCTTGGCGCCGTAGACGACCTGGTAATGCTCCTTCTCACGGCCGCGTTCATCCAGAACCGCGATGGCGCCCGACCGGTTCATGGCCACCAGATCGCCCGACTTGGCGCGGACGGTGAGCATGTTGAGGAAGCGAACCGTACCGTGGTTCTTGGCTTCGAGCGAAGACTGCTGCGAAACACGGGAAGCAGTACCGCCGATGTGGAAGGTGCGCATGGTCAGCTGGGTTCCCGGCTCACCAATGGACTGCGCCGCGATCACACCGACTGCTTCACCCAACTCCACCATGCGGCCGGAAGCCAGGTTGCGTCCGTAACAGAGGATGCAGACACCGCGCTTGGACTCGCAGGTCAGCACGGAGCGGATCTTCACCTTCTCGATGCCCGCGCCCTGAATGGCCACCGCGAACTCTTCGGAGATCTCCTGGTTCACGTCCACGATCACGCTGCCTTCGAAGTCCTTGATCTTCTCCAGCGATACGCGGCCAATGATGCGGTCGCGCAACGGCTCGATGATCTCGCCCGACTCGACGATAGGACCGACGTAGATGCCTTCGACCGTACCGCAGTTCTGCTCGCTGACGATGACGTCCTGCGCCACGTCGACCAGACGGCGGGTGAGGTAACCCGAGTCTGCGGTCTTCAATGCCGTATCCGCGAGGCCCTTACGAGCGCCGTGGGTGGAGATGAAGTACTGCAGCACGGTGAGACCTTCACGGAAGTTGGCCGTGATCGGGGTTTCAATGATTTCGCCGGAAGGCTTGGCCATGAGGCCGCGCATGCCGGAGAGCTGACGGATCTGCTGTTTGGAACCACGAGCGCCGGAATCAGCCATGATGTAAATCGGATTCATGGCGCCTTCCTTGTCGGCGTTCTTCATGTTGTCGAACATTTCGTCGGCAACCTTTTCGGTTACAGATGACCAGATCTGGATGACCTTGTTGTTACGCTCGCCGTTGGTGATGGCGCCGTCCAGGTACTGCTGCTGTACGGCAATCACCTGCTTCTCAGCGTCACGCACCACGGTGTACTTGGTGTCGGGAATGACCATGTCATCCAGACCGACCGAGAGACCGCTGCGGGTGGCGTACTGGAAGCCGAGGTCCTTGATGCGGTCAAGCATCTTGACCGTCACTTCAAGACCCAGGTTCAGGTAGCAGTAGTTGACCAGCTGGCCAATGCCCTTCTTCTTCAGCAGGCCGTTGACGTACGGCATGCCGTCGGAGAGCGCATCGTTCAGGATGGCCCGGCCAACCGTGGTCGAGATGTACTGCTTGTCGTACTGGATGGGCTCCGTGTGGGTCAGATCCTGATCGTCGTACGCGGTCGTCATGTCCAACACCGGGCCGGTGTAGCGCAGGCGGATGGGGGTCAGGGTTTCGACCTCCTTGGCCTCGAGCGCCATGAGCACTTCTTCGGTGTTGGCGAACACGCGGCCTTCACCCTTGCCGCCCTTCTTGGCCTTGGTCAGGTAGTAGAGACCGAGCACCATATCCTGCGTGGGCACAGTGATCGGCTGACCAGAGGCGGGCGACAGAATGTTGTGCGAAGCGAGCATGAGCACGCTGGCTTCTACCTGGGCTTCCGGCGACAGAGGAATGTGCACGGCCATCTGATCACCGTCGAAGTCTGCGTTGAACGCGGTGCAGACCAGAGGGTGGATCTTGATTGCCTTGCCTTCTACCAGAACCGGCTCAAAGGCCTGGATTCCCAGACGATGGAGCGTAGGTGCGCGGTTGAGCAGCACGGGATGGTCCTTGATGACTTCTTCCAGGATGTCCCAAACGATGGGCTCCTGCATTTCGACCATTTCCTTGGCTTGCTTGATGGTCGTGCAGTGCCCGGTTTGTTCGAGCCGGTGATAGATGAAGGGCTTGAACAGCTCGAGCGCCATCTTCTTGGGCAGACCGCACTGGTGCAGCTTGAGCTCGGGACCGACGACGATGACCGAACGGCCGGAGTAGTCGACGCGCTTGCCTAAGAGGTTCTGACGGAAGCGGCCCTGCTTGCCCTTGAGGGTATCGGAGAGCGACTTCAGCGGACGGTTGTTGGCGCCACGCAGGACGCGGCCACGACGGCCGTTGTCGAACAGGGCGTCGACGGCTTCCTGGAGCATGCGCTTTTCGTTGCGCACGATCACCTCAGGCGCATGGAGGTCCATGAGCTTCTTGAGGCGGTTGTTGCGGTTGATGACGCGGCGATACAGATCGTTGAGATCCGAGGTCGCGAAGCGGCCGCCATCCAGCGGCACCAGGGGACGCAGTTCCGGGGGAATGACCGGGATCACGTCAAGGATCATCCACTGTGGCTTATTGCCGGACTTGCGGAAGGCCTCGACTACTTTCAGACGTTTGGCATACTTGAGCCGCTTCTGGAGTGAGGTCTCGGTCTTCATGCGCTCACGCAGTTCGATGGCGAGCTCGTCGACTACGACGCGCTTGAGCAGTTCCTTGATGGCCTCGGCGCCCATCATGCCCTTGAAGCCGGTGGGGCGATACTGGGTGTCGAGCTCGCGGAAGCGGGCTTCATCCTTGATGATTTCGCGTTCCTTGACGGGCGCATCCCCTGGATCGACGACTACGTAGCTCTCGAAGTAAAGAACACTTTCGAGGTCACGCAGAGAGATGTCGAGCAGGTGGCCGATGCGTGAGGGCAAGCCCTTGAAGAACCACACGTGGGAGCAGGGCGAGGCCAGCTCGATGTGGCCCAGGCGCTCACGGCGAACCTTGGACAGGGTGACTTCGACGCCGCACTTGTCGCAGATGACTCCGCGATGCTTCATGCGCTTGTATTTGCCGCACAGGCATTCCCAGTCGGTGACGGGGCCAAAGATGCGGGCGCAGAACAGTCCGTCGCGCTCCGGCTTGAAGGTGCGGTAGTTGATGGTTTCCGGCTTGGTCACTTCGCCATGTGACCAGCTACGGATCTTTTCGGGAGAGGCGAGTGAGATGCGGATGGCATCGAAATCGGTAATGGGGCTGGTCAGTTCAAATGGGCTGGAACGGTACAAGACGACCCTCCTTGGCACCTGGCTTCAGATCAGTACTCCGAAGGGTGCCGGCTACGATCCCGGGATGAATCTGCTCGGCCTGTCCTCCCCGGGAGCGATTCCTTGTGAGGACAGGCCTTGTTTCTAAGAAACCTGGAAAAACCCAGGGGCTAAAGCCCTCAAGTTTCGTATCGGTTACGGCCCGACTAAAGTCGTGCCCTGATACAAAACCCAGTTTTCCTGCAACCTTTAAAGCATTCTGGGAAAAAACCCAGGGGCTAAAGCCCTGAAATTTTGCATCGCTTACGGCCCGACTAAAGTCGTGCCCTGATACAAAACCCAGTTTCCCTGCAACCTTGAAAGCAATTGAGGTTGCAGGATCATCTGTTCTTCTCCCTTAGTCCGCCGCTGCGACAGCCGGCGCCGGAAGTCTCTTTTCCGGTTGCTTGATCAATTCGACGTCGAGACAGAGCGACTGCAACTCGCGGATCAACACGTTGAACGACTCGGGGACGCCAGGTTCAATGGCCGCCTCGCCCTTGACGATGGCCTCGTAGATCTTGGTACGGCCGTAGACGTCATCAGACTTGGCAGTCAGCAGCTCCTGCAAGATGTAGGCTGCTCCGTATGCTTCGAGCGCCCACACTTCCATCTCACCGAAACGCTGCCCACCGAATTGCGCCTTGCCACCCAGCGGCTGCTGCGTGATAAGCGAATACGGTCCGATCGAGCGAGCGTGGATCTTGTCGTCGACCAGGTGGGAAAGTTTCAGCATGTAGATGTAACCCACGGTTGCCGGCTGTTCGAACTCCTCGCCCGTCATGCCGTCAAACAACGGCGTCTTTCCCGAGCTGGGTAGTTCGGCTGCAGCCAACAGTGCTTTGAGCTCTGCTTCCTTGGCGCCGTCGAATACCGCGGTGCCGAACCAGATGCCCTTCTTCATGCCGTGTGCCACGCGCAGCAGCATCTCGTCATCGAGTTCGAGCAGTTGGCGCAGCGTTGCCGTGTTGGCAAAGCGCTCCGTCACCATGGCACGAACCTCGTTGGCGTCGCGGTTGCGCTCCACCACTTCGGCGATCTTCTCGCCCAGCTGATGTGCGGCCCACCCCAGATGTGTCTCCAGGATCTGACCCACGTTCATACGTGAAGGAACACCGAGCGGGTTGAGCACGATCTCTACTGGCGTGCCGTTGGGCAGATAAGGCATGTCCTCCTCGGGAAGAATGCGGGCAATGACGCCCTTGTTCCCGTGGCGGCCGGCCATCTTGTCGCCCACCGACAGCTTGCGCTTCATGGCGATGTAAACCTTGACCAGCTTGATCACGCCTGGCGCCAGTTCGTCACCCTTCTGCAGCTTGCCGATCTTCTCGTTGGTGATCTTGCGCAGCACATCGATCTGACGTGAGGTCATTTCCTCGATCTCGTCGATCTGCTCGTTGACGCGCGGATCCTTATCGGCGTAACGAATACGCTTCAGGTTGCGGGTCGAAATGCGCTCGATGGTGTCGCGATCGATGATCTGTTCCTTCACGATCAGGCGCTTGTTGGTGCGCTCGTCGTGCAGGTCAGCCAGCACTTCTTTGCCGCCCAGAATCGATTCCAAACGCTTCAACCGCTCGTCGGTCAGAATGCGGATTTCATCGGCCAGGTTCTTTTCCAGCTTCGCAATCTGCTCGCCTTCGATCAGCTTCGCGCGCTCGTCCTTTTCCTGTCCCTTGCGGGAGAAGATGCGGACGTCGACGACAGTGCCTTCGATACCAGGAGGGCACGTCAGGGAGGCGTCGCGAACATCACCAGCCTTTTCGCCGAAGATGGCGCGCAGCAACTTCTCTTCCGGTGTGAGCTGGGTTTCGCCCTTGGGCGTTACCTTGCCGACCAGAATGTCGTTGTGCTTGACCTTGGCGCCGATGCGGATAACACCGCTCTCGTCGAGGTCGCGCAGTGCCGACTCGGAGACGTTGGGAATATCACGAGTGATTTCTTCCGGTCCCAGCTTGGTGTCGCGGGCTTCGATTTCAAACTCCTCGATGTGCACGGAGGTGTAGTAATCGTCGCGTACTAATTTTTCTGAGATTAGAATCGCGTCTTCGAAGTTGTAACCTCTCCACGGCATGAAAGCCACGAGTACGTTGCGGCCCAGGGCCAACTCGCCCTGCTCAGTGCAAGGACCGTCGGCGATCACCTGCCCCTTGATCACCCGGTCGCCCTGGCGAACAATCGGCTTCTGATTGATACAAGTGTTCTGGTTGGAACGCTTGAATTTGATCAGCTGATAGATATCCGAACCGACCTCGCGGGACAACTGGGTGGGATGATGCTCACCCTCGACGCGAACGATGATGCGCTCGGAGTCGACCGAATCGACGAGACCGTTGCGCTTGGCCAGAATGACTGCTCCGGAGTCGCGCGCGGTGACGCCTTCCATCCCGGTACCAACCAGCGGCGCTTCCGCCACCAGCAGGGGAACGGACTGGCGTTGCATGTTGGCGCCCATCAAGGCGCGGTTAGCGTCATCATGCTCGAGGAACGGGACCAGCGAAGCGGCGACCGAGACCAACTGCTTGGGGCTCACGTCGATGTAATCCACTTCGTTCTTATTCACCAGCACGAAGTTGCCTTGCCGGCGTGCGTTGACCAGGTCTTCGACGATCTCGCCTTGTGAGCCGAGCTCGATGTTGGCCTGAGCGATAGTGTGGCGATCCTCTTCCCAGGCGGAGAGATAGAAGGAGAAGGGATCGAACTCGATCACCCGCTTATGCTCGGACGCCAATTTCTCGTTGAGCCGCAGTGCTTCCTTCTTTTCCAGCGGATCGCCCACACGCAGACCGCTTTCGCCGGCGTTGGTGACCTGCACGTAATCGAGGATGTAGCCGTCGCGCACGCGGCGATACGGCGACTCGATGAAGCCGTATTCGTTAATGCGCGCGAAGCACGAGAGCGAGCTGATCAGGCCGATGTTCGGACCTTCGGGCGTCTCAATCGGGCAAATACGGCCGTAGTGCGTAGGGTGTACGTCGCGCACTTCAAAGCCGGCACGCTCGCGGCTCAAACCACCCGGCCCAAGGGCGGATAGCCGCCGCTTGTGGGTGATCTCAGACAGCGGGTTGGTCTGATCCATGAATTGCGACAGCTGCGAAGAGCCGAAGAATTCGCGGATGGCGGCCATGACCGGCTTGGCGTTGATCAGGTCGTGCGGCATCGCCGTCGACATCTCCTGATACACGCTCATCTTTTCCTTGATGGCGCGCTCCATGCGGACCAGACCTATACGGAACTGGTTCTCCATCAACTCGCCGACAGCGCGCACGCGGCGGTTGCCGAGGTGATCGATGTCGTCCACTACGCCGATGTTCTTGCGCAGCTTGAGCAGGTAACGGATTGTTCCGTAGAAGTCTTCCGGCGTCAGGGTGCGCTTGTCGAGCTGGCTCGCATCCTGATTTTCGTAGAGCTTGATGTTGAACTTCAGCCGGCCTACGCGAGAGAAGTCGTACTTACGCGGATCGAAGAACATGCCTTCGAACAACGCGGTCGCGGTGTCGAGCGTCGGCGGATCGCCTGGGCGCAGCTTGCGGTAGATCTCGATCAGCGCTTCTTCCGGCTTGCGCACGGAATCACGACGGAGGGTGTTGGTGATGATGTTGCCTACGTCATCACGGTCAGGGAAGAAGACCTGGAACGACGTAACGCCGCTCTCGATGATCTTGTGGATCTTGTCCGCGGTGAGCTCGTGGTTGGCCTCGAGCAACACTTCGCCGGTGGTGGTGTCGACCACATCGGCAAGGGTCATCGCGCCATCAAGCTCTGCAGTCTCGATCTCGACCGAAGTGACCTTGTGATTGCGCAGCGCCTTGAGGATGCTGGGCGTGACTTTGCGGCCCGAGTGGGCAATCTCTTCACCCTTCACCACGACGGCATGCGCGGGCTTGGCACCAAGAAGGTGCGTCGGGTGGCCTGGATCTTCGTTGATCTGCCAGGCCAGCTTGCCGTTGCTCACCTGGATGGTGTCAGCCAGATAGAAGGTCTTGAGAATGTCCTCGTCGGAGCGCAGACCGAGGGCGCGAAGGAAGATGGTGCCCAGGAACTTGCGCTTACGGTCGATGCGGACGTAGAGAGTGTTCTTCTGGTCGTACTCAAACTCCACCCAGGAGCCGCGGTAGGGGATGATCTTGCCCAGAAAATAGGTGCGATTGCTGGCGGTCTCAAAGAAGACGCCGGGCGAACGGTGCAACTGGCTAACAATGACACGTTCCGTCCCGTTGACAATGAAAGTGCCGTTCTGCGTCATCAAGGGGATGTCGCCAAAGAACACTTCCTGTTCCTTAATGTCGCGAATCGATTTGGCGCCCGTTTCCGGGTCTTTGTCGTAGATGGTGAGGCGTACGGTCACTTTCAGCGGTGCAGAGTAGGTCATGCCGCGCTCTTCGCACTCCGCCTGGTCATATTTCAGCTGTAGACCGACTGGGTCACCGCACTTGTTACAGAAGTCCGGGGTGTTCTTGTTGTAAGTGCCGCACTTCTGGCAAAGCACTTCACCGGGATGGAAAGGATCGGTGATCACCATGGCGCCGCAATTGACGCAAGCGGTACGCAGGTGATGCAGTCCCTTGAGGTGGCCGCACTTGCACTCCCAGTTACCAATGGAAAAGTCCACAAAGTCCAGTTGGGAGATATTGCGGAAGTCGGTGATGGGAAAAACGGAGACAAATACGGACTGGAGGCCGTTGTCCTCCCGCTCCGAAGGCAGTTTGTCCATCTGCAGAAAACGCTCGTAGGAGCGGCGCTGCACTTCGATCAGGTTAGGGATCTGGATGGCGGTTGGAATTTTTGAAAAGTCGAGACGGCTACGAATGGCGCGGTGCTCGTTCGGCATGCTTCACTCCTGAGACTCGTGAGACGCGAGGTGGGGCAATGTGGGGTACCGGCCGAGTCTCGCGGGTTCCCCAGACGTAATTCACTTGCGCGATAACGTGTTTTCGCCGCCTCGTTTCGGCGAATACAATGCGCTTTTTACTTGCTAGGCAACTTTGACTGACGAGCAAACGTCAGACGCCATTGCCGGTGTATTCTGGACGGCATGCGGGGGCATGAATCGGGCCTGGGGTTGGAGCGGAAGCCTGACAGGCACACAAGAGCCGGCGCTCAAGAGACACCGAATGCTCGCAGGGACAGAACTACCCACGAGCGTCACAACCGAATTGTGCACTTGACAAGATAAGAATTTCCGAATCCCGCTGAAACCAATAAGCCGCGTGTGCGCCGCCCTACAGCAGATCGTTCACCACACCACGAAGTCCGCCGCCCATTTCGCAGGTGTGTGCCGGTGCAGAATGCACCGGAATAGTAGATCGCATACAAACTGCCATCTCGAATGTGAGAATCGTATGCAAAGAACCGCTCGGTCAGGTAACAAGTCTAAACCTGGCAGAGACGCGCTAAAAATAATGATAGCGCGTCCTGCTTTGGCACGCAACTTGCTAATCGAAAAAACTCGACTTTTTACTTGACTTCGACAGTAGCCACGCCCTCGAACTTCTTGCGGACGGTTTCGGCTTCTTCCTTGCTCACGTTTTCCTTGAGTGGCTTGGGAGCGCCATCGACCAGGTCCTTGGCTTCCTTCAGCCCGAGCGAGGTCACTTCCCGTACGGCCTTGATGGTATTGATCTTGTTGGCACCGGCATCCTTCAGGATGACGGTGAACTCGGTCTTTTCCTCGACTGGTGCGGCAGCGGCTGCGCCAGCTCCGCCACCCGCTACGACCACAGGAGCAGCGGCTGCCGCCGACACCCCGAGGCGCTCTTCAAGCTTCTTTACCAGGGCTGCCGCGTCCAACAGGCTCAAGCCCACAATCTGATCTTCCAACTGCTGCAAATCCGCCATTTTTCTCTCCACTGTTCCTAAACTTTGGTAACCAACGACTGTACTTACTTGATACTGCTGAAAAGCCCTCTCCGGCCTTCATTTCCCACAACTCAGGGGCTAAAGCCCGACGCATTCTCAACCATTTACGGCCCGAGGATGTATGGGCTAAAGCCCATACCTACCAGTCGTGCCCTGATACAAAACCGAATTTTTCGGTAGCCTGTTTAACCCTCCACCGGTTTTTCGGTAGCCGCTGCTGCTGTTTGCGAATCCTCACCGGTTCCAGCGGCTTCCGCTTCCGGCGCGGTGGTGGCCACCGGCTCGGCTACAGGAGCAGCTGTCTCGACGGGTGCCTCGGCGACTGGTTCCGCCTTGGGCGCCTCTGCGACTGGCGCTTCCGCGGCGGCGACTGGTTCTGCCTTGGGCGCCTCGGCTACCGGTGCTTCCGCGGCGGCCGGCACAGCCGGGGCTGCGAATTTGCCTTGCTCGACTGCCTGGTTCAGCACCACGGCAACGTCGCGTCCGACGGCATTCATCACCGTGACCAGGCGCTGGGCCGGGGCATTGATGAGGAACAGGAGCTTGGAGAAGATCTGCTCCTTGGACGGCATGGTCGCGAGCTGCTTGACCTCTTCAACCGTGATGACCTGCCCGTCGACAATGCCCAGCTTGAAGGTGAACTCTGCGTTCTCTTGCATCCAGGTGGAGAGCGCTTTGGCCAGAGCCACGGGGTCGCCGCTGGTATAGGCTACCGAGGAAACGCCCTTCAGCCCCTGCAGTGCCTGCTCTATCTTGGTCCCCATCGATGCCCGGGCCGCGAGCTTGTTTTTGACGACTCGATAACGGCCGCCCGCGCTCCGCACTACCTTGCGCAGCTCGAAATCCTGAGAGACGGTGAGCTTGGCAAAAGTGCCGACGATGGCGCTGGTGGAGCCTTCAAGCTCATGAGTGAGCTGATCGATCTTTACTGCTTTTTTCGCCTTGGTGAGTGCCATAAAACCAACCTTCGTTGCCTATGCGCGGCTTAGCCGGCGCAATCGGGAGCAATCTTGAATGCGTATTAGGGTTTTGCAGCCGCCTCAGCGACTTGGCTGTCAAGCAAAATGCCAGGTCCCATGGTCGAGCTCAGGGTGATTCCGCGAATGTACTTGCCCTTTGCCGCCGACGGCTTGGCCCGAACTACGCTGTTGATCACCGTGGTCGCGTTGTCAATCAGCTTTTGCGGAGGGAAGGACAGCTTGCCCACCGGAACGTGCACCAGCGCCGTTTTATCGGTGCGGAATTCGACCTTACCGGCCTTGATTTCGCGAATGGCTGCCGCCACGTCGTTGGTGACGGTGCCGGTCTTGGGGTTGGGCATCAGGCCACGGGGGCCCAGTACCTTACCCAGACGACCGACGGACTTCATCATGTCCGGGGTGGCAATCAGGGCGTCGAAATCGGTCCAGCTTTCCTTCTGGATGCGCTCCACCATGTCTTCCCCACCGATGAAGTCGGCTCCAGCAGCTTCCGCTTCGCGCAGACGGTCGCCGGAGGCGATGACCGCTACCCGCTTGGTTTTGCCTAGACCGTGGGGCAGGACTACGGTTCCGCGGACCATCTGATCGGCGTGCTTGGGGTCCACACCAAGGCGCAACGTCAGGTCGACGGTTTCGTCGAATTTCGCGTATTGAACTTTTTTAAGGAGCGGGACTGCGTCTTGCAGCGAGTACGGGCGGTCTTCGACCTGCGCGCGCACCTTCGCCATGTTTTTGCTGATTTTCTTTGCCATGCTTCCTCTGTCTTCCACCGCCTGGACTTTGCTGCTGTCCTGCCGTGGTGTTGGCCGCTTGTATTGCTACTCGTGGCCGTTGACTGCGCCTGGGTGTTGCTCAAGACGCATTGTTAATTATCTCACAAATTTCTTCCCGCACAAATCGCGAGGGAGAAAGGGAGAACCGCAGGTCCCTCCGCTACGCTTCGCTCTGGTCGGGATGACAAGGGGGAGGAGGGTTGCTCTATCCTCTGTCATCCCGACCGGAGCGGAGGGATCTGCAGTTCCGCGATATTGAGTGGAAACGCCTAAGCCGTGACTTCGATGCCCATGGAGCGGGCGGTGCCCTTGATGCTTTTGACCGCGGACTCGATGGTGATGGTGTTCAGGTCGGGCATTTTCTGCTTGGCGATCTCCAGAACCTGGGCCTCGCTTACTTTGCCTACCTTGTCCTTGTTGGGGGTGCCGGAGCCCTTGGCCAGGTTCGCGGCTTTCTTCAACAGAACGGCTGCCGGCGGCGTCTTGGTGACAAAGGTGAAGGTGCGATCGACGTAAACCGTGATCACTACGGGGATGATGAGGCCCGCCATTTCCTTGTTCTGCGTGCGTGCATTGAACTGCTTGCAGAACTCCATGATGTTGACCTGGGCCTGGCCCAGGGCCGGACCGACCGGGGGGGCAGGGGTCGCCTTACCCGCTTCAATTTGCAGCTTTACCTGGGTCTGTACTTTTTTAACTGGTGGCATTGCAATAACCTTTCTGCCCTAAACTACCTTTTCTACTTTGCCGAACTCGAGTTCTACCGGGGTCGAGCGGCCAAAAATTGTGACCATCACCTTCAGCGTTTCGCGGTCCTCGTTCACCTCATCGACCACGCCGTTGAAGTTGGCGAAGGGCCCATCGGTGATGCGGACCGATTCGTTCTTCTCAAACTTGATCTTCATCCGCGGCTTGTCTTTGGAAACGTCGGTGCGGAAGAGGATGGAGCTTACTTCTTGCTCACTCAGCGCAACCGGTTTGTCTCCCGTGCCCAGAAAGCCTGTGACCCGCGGCGTGTTCTTCATCACGTGCCAGAGATCGTTGTCCAAATCCATCTCTACCAGCACATAACCGGGGAGAAACACCCGTTCGACGGTGCGCTTTTTCCCGTTAAAGACCTCGGTGACCGGCTCGGTCGGGATCATCACCCGGCCAATCCTGTTCTGCAGTCCAAAGGCTTCCACCCGTCCCTCGATCGACTCCTTCACTTTGCGCTCAAACCCCGAGTACGCGTGAATGATGTACCACTTGAAACGATCGTTTGCCGATGGCGGGAGCCCTTCTATGGGGGTGCCAGGCGGGATTTCGGGCCCTTGGTTTTCTTCGGTCATCGATTTCTCTAATTTCTCTTTCAACATTTACTGAACCCCGCCCAGCCAGTGCAGCAAAGACTGGATTACCCGGCTGAGTACGGCGTCCACGATATAGAAGTAGGCAGCAAATGCAAACACGGTCACAATGACCACGGTCGTCGTGGTGCGCACCTCTTCTCGCGACGGCGTGGTGACCTTGCGCATTTCGCTGCGCACATCCCGGAGAAAATCCGCGGTTCTGGTGAACATCCCGGTGAGCTGATTGCCTTGCCCGGAATCTTGTCCTCGTTCCGCCAACTTGTCCGCGACTTTTGCCTTGGTCACAGCTCTCTCAGGCTGTGGGCTCTGTTTCTCGTCGCGAATTGCTGTGGTTGACTTCGCCATTACTTTCCTTCTTCCCGAGCCTCAGACTTCGGGGCCTATTACGCACAACTCACGAACTGGCAGGGGCGGAGGGATTCGAACCCCCAAGTTCGGTTTTGGAGACCGACAGTTTAACCGTTGAGCTTACGCCCCTAAAACAACTACAAAAATCTCTGCCGACGCCAAAACGATGAGCCGTATGACCAGCGAGCAAGTACCAAGGAGCCAGAGGCAGCAAAAATAGCAGTATTTAATTCCAAAAAACGCCGAACTATTTGGTCTCTTTGTGTGCGGTATGCTTGCGACAGCGATTGCAGAACTTGGAGAATTCGAGGCGGCCTGTGGTCGTCTTTTTATTCTTCGTCGTCGAGTAATTCCGCTCTTTGCATTCCGGACACTGGAGGGTAATTATTTCACGCATAGTCTATCCTAACCGATCCCGGGACGATTCACGCCCCTGAAATTTACCTGCTTGTTACTTGATGATTTCAGTGATGGTTCCGGCTCCTACGGTGCGTCCGCCTTCGCGGATAGCAAAACGCAGGCCCTTTTCCATCGCCACCGGGGTGTGCAGCTCGATTTCCAGCTGCACGTTGTCACCCGGCATCACCATCTCGGTGCCTTCCGGCAGCTTTGCGGTCCCGGTTACGTCCGTCGTACGGAAGTAGAACTGGGGCCGGTAGCCGTTGAAAAACGGGGTGTGACGGCCGCCTTCTTCCTTGCTCAGAACGTAGATCTCGCCCCTGAACTTGGTGTGCGGCGTAATCGAACCAGGCTTGGCCAGAACCATGCCGCGCTCCACGTCTTCCTTGGCAATACCGCGCAGCAGCAGACCGGCGTTGTCGCCGGCAAGGCCTTCATCCAGCTGCTTTTTGAACATTTCGACGCCGGTCACCACCGTCTTGCGGGTTTCCCGGAAGCCCACAATCTCGGCCTCCTCACCGACCTTGATCTTGCCCCGCTCGATCCTGCCCGTCACCACCGTGCCACGGCCGGAAATGGAGAAGATGTCTTCAATCGGCATCAGGAACGGCTGGTCAATGGCACGCGCCGGCAGGGGTACGTTCTTGTCCACCGCATCCATCAACTCGTCGATCTTGGCTTCCCACTGTGCTTCGCCGTTCAACCCACCCAGGGCCGAGCCGCGAATCACCGGTACGTCGTCGCCGGGGAAGTTGTACTTCGACAACAGCTCCCGGACTTCCATCTCCACCAAGTCGGTCAACTCTTCGTCCTCGACCGCATCGCACTTGTTCAGAAACACCACAATGTAAGGCACGCCTACCTGGCGGGCCAGCAGAACGTGCTCCTTGGTTTGGGGCATCGGACCGTCGGTCGCAGCTACCACCAGGATCGCTCCATCCATCTGCGCCGCGCCGGTGATCATGTTCTTGATGTAATCGGCGTGACCGGGGCAATCCACGTGCGCGTAGTGACGGTTGGCCGTCTCGTACTCTACGTGTGCGGTCGCAATCGTAATACCGCGCTCCCGCTCCTCGGGTGCGTTGTCAATCGAATCAAACGAACGAAACAGGATCTTCGGATTGTGCTTCGACAATACCTTGGTGATCGCTGCCGTCAGCGTCGTCTTGCCGTGATCAATGTGCCCAATCGTCCCCACGTTCACGTGCGGTTTGGACCGGTCAAACTTTTCCTTCGCCATCTCGTCCCTCTCTAACTCTCTATAAACAAACTGATTGGACCAACATCGTCTTAAGCTTCGGCGGGAAAGGCCCCTATACGCCGCTCCCAGACTGTAAGACTGCCGAACCGCCGGTCGAGCACATCGTAGGCAGTGGCGTTGGCGGACATAAACAGGTCCATGGCCGAAGCCGAACACCAGTGGTCCAGGGTAAAGAATCGGCCGGCGTTGCCCACACTCCCCAGCAGTTCGACCCCCAGAAACTCCGGGGAGCGGCGGAACAACCGGGCCCATTCCCCATCCGACCCGTAGGCCGCTATAAACTCTGCTTCACACTCCGCCTTAACTTGAAATTCCCACACCACGATATAGGTGCTCTCCAACACCGTGGGCAACACCATCTCAGTAGTAGGCATATACCTTTAAAAACCTGCTTCGCAGCTCCAGCGGAACTTGCTCCACGAGCGACAGGTAGAGTTCGCGCGCCTGACCGCGGTCAGAATCGCCGAGCGATTGGTAAGCCTCAGCAGTGGCTGCACCCAGCAGTCCACGCTGCAACAGACCCTCAAAATCGCGTACCCGCAGCTTGGCCCGCTGCACCCGTTTCAGATATCCGGCGACATTGCCGGAAGCGAACAAGGGCTCCAGCGACGCCTTGACTGCAGCGAAGTGGGCCTCGTCCTTAACAGGTAAGACTGTCTGTACAAACATTCGGAGGCTCTCACGCACAAAAAAGTTTGGAGCGGGAGACGGGAATCGAACCCGCGACCAACAGCTTGGAAGGCTGTGACTCTACCACTGAGTTACTCCCGCGGGTCTTTCCCCGTCCACTACACCGACATCCGGCAAAAAGCGTACCTCAGGGGCTAAAGCCCTCATGAGGCCAGACTGCGCGGCACGGCTAAAACCGTGCCCTTCGTACAGAAAATTCTGTTCACATCTGACCGAAATCAAAAACGTACCTCAGGGGCTAAAGCCCTCATAAGGCCAGACTGCGCGGCACGGCTAAAACCGTGCCCTTCGTACAGAAAGTTCTGTTCACATCTGACCGAAATCAAAAATGTACCTCAGGGGCCAAAGCCCTCATAAGGCCAGACTGTGCGGCACGGCTAAAACCGTGCCCTTCGTACAGAGAATTCTGTTCACGTCTGACCGAAATCAAAAGCATACCTCAGGGCTGAAGCCCTCAGCAGGCCAGACTCCGCGGCACGGCTGAAGCCGTGCCCTTCGCACAGAGCTTCTGCTCTCCCCAGCTAGCCAGCGGATAAGCTGTGCACTCCCAGCCAACCATTACGGAAATCCTAGATGCTGATTGCTTCCCTTGCAGATACTGCTTCAAATTCTGGAGCTGATGACCGGGATTGAACCGGTGACCTCTCCCTTACCAAGGGAGTGCTCTACCAACTGAGCTACATCAGCCCTAAAAAATTTACTTCGGCCATGCTAACGCGAAGCGAGCCCCATTAGCACGATCCGCACAGCGAAAAAAGCCAACAACACCAACACTACCGTGCGAATCTTGCCCGGATCGATGGTTTTGACTGCCAAACCACAGAAGACCACAAGCAAGCCCAGCGCTATCCACATCCGCCCCGGTGATCGCGGTCCTAAATCCATCTTCAAATTCCATGGTGCACAGGGGAGGATTCGAACCTCCGTAGCTCCAAGGAGCGGCAGATTTACAGTCTGCTGCCATTAACCGCTCGGCCACCTGTGCACATCGCAGGCCGGGATAAAGTCTCCCAGTCTGACCTAACAAATTCCACGGAGTGCTTTTCCACACCAACCCATTCCGCAGACGCTTTCCCGCGCAGCCAAAGGAAACCAGGACGTCAGTTTGGAATGATTGCGGCGGGATACTCCGGGCCAAACTCTGGAGCTGGCGAAGGGACTTGAACCCCCGACCGTCTGATTACAAATCAGATGCTCTACCAGCTGAGCTACGCCAGCCCGAACAGCCGTGCTCCCTGCCCCAAAACGGCAGGATCACAATTGCCAAGGTTACCACAAAGTGCCGCCTAATCGAAGGGGCGGCAGCCGCGAATCCGGGTGCTATCATTCCTCGACTGATGAGGATGGTAAACGGGACCTTGCATGCCCAGGCGGACTAAGGCGACCATCATCATTATTTTGCTGATTCTGCTGCTGGTGGCGCTGGCGGCATACCTGCGGCGCAAGGCGCCACCCGAGGTAGCCCGGCTCCTTCCAGAATCCGACTGCATCTTGTATTTCAACCTGCGGCCGCTGCGCACCTACACCCACTTTGACCGGACCCAGGTGCCGCATGACCCCCAATATCAGGCGTTTATCGACGCTACCGGGTTCGAGTTCGAACGCGACCTGGATGAGGTGGCCTTCGGCCTGCATCGTATGCCGAATCCGCTGGGGCCGAATGGGGCGGTAGCCTACTCCGAGGTCTTTCTTGGGCACCTCGACGGCCATCGCCTGGCAAAGTACTTTGCCTCGATTGCGGCCCAGACGGAAGAGTATGCCGGGCACACCATCTACGACATCCCGAGCCAGGGCCGGACGGTGCGGGTGGCGCTGCTTGGGTACGACATGGTGGCCGCTTCCAACACCCCTACACCGGAACAGATCCATTCCATGCTGGACCGGTATCGCACCTCGGCGCTGCCGTTTTCGGGGTCTTCCCTGCTTACGGATCACTATCCCGAGGTTCCTTTACTCTCGATCGCCTGGGGCATCGGGAAGATCAGTGTGCCGCTCAAGAGCGACGGGATCCGGATTATGGGTTTTCATTTTCCGATAGCACTCGACACGACGTTCATCGGCTCACTGCGTTGGACAGGGGCTTTGCACCTCAGGATCGAAGAGATTGCTCCTACGGAGTTGGCGGCCACAGTCTCTTCCGACGCCTTGAATACCATGGTTGCCATTGGCCGGGCGGCGGAAAACAACCTGCCCTCGGCGATGACCAATGCGGATATACGCGATCTGCTCAACTCCACCGACATTGAACATAAGAAAGATCGCGCGGTGGTGACGGCTACCCTGCCACCGGCTCTGCTGCAAAAATTGGTGACGGCGCCGAATTCGTTACGGTCGTTGCCACAGCCGTCGACACGGCAGCCCGGGCCGGGACAATAGAGATTAGGGATTTTCTGAGAGCAACGCCTTGAGCAGCGGGTGCTTCGAGCGGGCAAAGGGATTGGCAATCGTTACTCCCTGCCAGATGAATCCGTCCTGCATGTCTTCGGACAGGAGCAAGTTGCAATCCGCCTCTGCGGCAGCACTCACGATAACGGCATCCCAGATGCCTAGTTGATGCGTGACCGCAAGGTCAGCAGCAGCCAGCATGGCGCCAGCCGAAGTCTCAAAGAGAGAAAAGGCATCGCGCCAGCTGAGGATTGCAGAGCGCGCGCTTGGCCGCGAACGACCAGCCTTGCGGACGAGAACCTGGAAGAGTTCGCCGAGTGTTTGTACAGGCAGGACTACAGACGCCTGGGGCAGATTGCCCACTAACGCGAGCGCCAGAGTTTTCATGGCCGGCCCATTGACCCCCTCGGCGTAAGCGAGAACATTGGTGTCCAACGCGACTCTCACGGTGCGTCCTCGTAAAGTTCCTCTCTCGTCCACCGATCGGCCTTCACTACTGGCTGCTGTCGAAGTCTGGCAAGCAGCGTTTCACGGGCACTCGCCTGGGTCTTTTCGGATTCATCTACCGGCGAGATCTTTGCCACAGGTTTCCCGTGACTTGTGACCACGTAGCTACGCCCCTCGCGAACTCCTTGAAGGAGTTGTGAGAATTTCCGATTGGCCTCCGCAGCCGAAATTGCTTTTTCCATGGTGACACACCTAGCGGACTATAGTAGTGATATTCACTACTATAACAAGCCATAAGCTGTTTGGGAATCATGAGTCCGTCGCTTTGCCTGGGAGATTTTCAGCCGTCCCTGCGGGACTGGTCGTCCTACCAGATTCCTACCCAGGACTGCGTCCTGGGCTAAGTTCAGCCGTCCCTGCGGGACTCGGTTGAACGCGGTCGGCACGGAGACTCTAGAGTCGCAGCAGTCTTTCGAAGATCAACTGGAAGTAGCCTTCTGCGTCGATGGTGCGCAGCACCAGCGCGTTCGCTGCTTTTCCCGTGACGCTCCACCAATCCACTACGCTGGCGCCTGCGGTTAGTGGGCTCAGGCATTCGATATCCACGCGCACGCTGCGGCCGCTGAACAATTCCGGCGCCAATAGATAAGCGGTCACGGTGGGATCGTGGAGCGGACCGCCTGGCCATCCGTACTTGGCGCGGTCGAAGCGCTTGTTCCACTCCAGGAGGTGATAAAAGGCCGTTCCCACCGGGGTTCCAGCCGCGCGTAGCGTCTCCAGCCGACCATCCGTGATCAATGCCTGGTGAGTGCAGTCCAGGGGGATCATGGTGATGGCCGCACCGCTCGAGAAGACTTGGGCGGCGGCCTCCGGATCAACATAGAAATTAAACTCCGCGGCCGGGGTGATGTTGCCTCCCTCAGACAGCGCGCCCCCCATCAGCACGATGCCGGCCAGATGACTAGCCAAGCGTGGCTCTTGCGCCATGGCCAGCGCCAAGTTGGTCAAGGGCGCAGTGCAGCAAAGAGTGACCGCCTTGGCCGGCCGCGTCATGACCAGTTCGACGATGACATCGGGAGCGAACCCTGGGTGCAAAGGGATTTGCGGTTCGGGGAGGTCGTATCCGTCGAAACCGGTGCGCCCGTGGACATGCTCCGCGGTGACCAATGGCCGTACGAGAGGAGCAGGGGAGCCGGCGTAGACGGGGATGTCAGTTCGTTTCGCTAGCTCCAGCGCTTTGCGCGCGTTCTTCGCGGTCAGCTCGACGCCGACGTTTCCGGCGACGGTCGTAATGGCCAGGACATCGAACTCCTCCGGCGAGGCCAGGGCGGCCAGAAAGGCCACGGCGTCGTCGGGCGAGGGGTCGGTGTCGAAGATGACTTGCCGTCTCAACGGAGCGCCTGTAACAGGGATTGTTTCCACCCGGGAATATCCATCTCCCAGATGACTGTGTGTTTGCGTCCTCGCTCGAGAACCTCGCTCCACGCGTCGCGGTTTCTGGCATCGTGGGCGACGTTCAGCCTGTCGACCACGCTCATCCCGCGCGTGATGTTGCTGTCCACCTGTACGTCGACGTAGTGGTTGGAGGAAATCAACGACAAGGCCGGATCGAGGAGGATGGCCATCGCGGTGGGGTCGGGCAGCGCCACACCTTCTTCCCCGGTCTGGGTACGATACGCTCGCGCGGCGGTGTCATTCGAGCGGATAGCGAACTCTGCGAACTTCGTCTGCAGGGCCAGAATGTTTTCCATCTCCTGGCGGTTGACCACGGCGGCCCCGCGGGACAGCTGCCAGCCTACGAGCTCGATTGGCAGTTGCGAGTGGAGGACCACACGCGCGGCCTCGGGATCTACCCAGAAGTTATATTCCGCGGCCGGGGTAACATTGCCCTCGCAGCATGGCGCGCCGCCCATGACCACGCAGCGGCTTACGTTTGCAGCGAGATTTGGCGCTACGCGAAGGGCTAACGCAAGGTTGGTGAGGGGTCCCAGGGTGATGAGCTCTATGCCCGGATTGGCTTCGACGATGCGCACCATCGCGTCGACAGCAAAGCCCGATTCGGCGACGCGCTTCGTAGGTTGATAGCCATGATCACCGAGACCGTCCTGGCCGTGAAACCAGGAGGCGTCTTCCAGGGGGCGCGTCAAAGGGGCTGCGGCTCCGGTGAATACAGGAACGGTGGAGTGACAAAGTTCCACGGTGAACAGAGCGTTCCGCGTACCTTGCTCCACGGAAACATTGCCGGCGACTACAGTGATGGCGAGCACGCTCACTTTGGGGGAACGCAGCGCCATGATGAGCGCAACTGCGTCGTCTGAGGCGGTGTCGGTGTCGATCAGGATCTTTCGCGTGAGGTTCGAATTCATGAGACTGCCCCCAGCCTACACAAAAGCCCACCTTGGTACGCGGCCGCGGTGAGCCCAATAAGAGACGGCATCATCGCGAGTGGGGAGTTATCATCGTAGGGCGCATTCTTCCACTAACTCGAGAGGACAATTCCATGGCTACCACTGCTCCCGCGGAACCAAAGACTGGTGCTCCGCAGTCGTTAGATACCGTTCCCAATTGGATAGGAGGCAAGGCGGTTGCAGGTCAGGCGAAATCGTTTGCTGACGTGTTCAACCCGGCCACCGGCGAAGTGAAGCGCCGGGTTCCACTGGATGGGACGGCGGAGTTGGAGCAAGCGGTTGGCGCGGCTACCGCGGCTTTCCCCGAGTGGTCCAATATGCCTCCGCTGCGCCGGGCGCGGGTGTTGTTTCGCTTCCGCGACCTGCTGGAAAAGAACACAGACCGGTTGGCGGCTGTCATCACTTCGGAACACGGCAAGGTTCTTGACGATGCGCGCGGAGAGGTGACCCGCGGCCTTGAAGTGGTGGAGTTCGCGACCGGCATTCCCCACCTGTTGAAGGGTGAGTTCACTGAGCAAGTCGGCACCGCGATTGATAGCTGGTCTTTCCGGCAGCCGTTGGGAGTCGTCGCGGGCATCACGCCGTTCAACTTCCCGGCCATGGTGCCGCTGTGGATGTTGCCCATCGCTCTTTCCACTGGGAACTGTTTCATCCTCAAACCGAGCGAGCGCGATCCGTCCGCATCTCTGATTCTCGCTGAGTTGCTCAAGGAAGCCGGTCTGCCGGATGGCGTATTCAATGTGGTGCATGGGGACAAGCGTGTCGTGGACGCGATCCTCGATCATCCCGGGATCTCCGCAGTCAGCTTTGTCGGCTCTACTCCAATTGCGGAGTATGTCTACCGCCGCGGCACTGCGGCCGGCAAGCGCGTGCAAGCGTTAGGCGGGGCGAAGAATCACATGATCGTCATGCCGGATGCAGACATGGATCAGGCGGCGGACGCGCTCACCGGCGCGGCGTTTGGTTCTGCGGGCGAACGCTGCATGGCGATCTCGGTGGCGATTGCGGTGGGCGATGGCACTGCAGACGCCCTGCTCACGCGCATGAAAGAGCGCATCTCCCGCCTCAAGGTCGCCGATGGCACAGCCGCCGGCGCGGAGATGGGTCCACTGGTTACCGGCGTACACCGCGACAAGGTCGCCGGCTACATCGAACTAGGGGTCAAGGAAGGTGCGAAACTTTTCGTCGACCCTCACTCCAAGGAAACCCTGCCCAAGGGGAATGGATTCTTCATCTCGCCATGCCTCTTCGATAACGTGACGGCCGATATGCGGATTTATCGCGAGGAGATTTTTGGGCCGGTGCTCAGTGTGTTGCGCGTTTCTCGCTTTCAGGAAGCGCTTGACCTGGTGAACGATCACGAATTCGGCAATGGGGTTTGCCTCTTCACCCGTGACGGCGACACGGCGCGCGCTTTTGCCAACCAGGTAAAGGTGGGCATGGTGGGCATCAACGTTCCTATTCCCGTGCCCATGGCGTTTCACAGCTTTGGCGGATGGAAGCGCTCTCTGTTTGGCGATCACAATGTGCATGGCATGGAAGGTGTTCGCTTCTACACCCACGTGAAGACCGTCACTGCGCGGTGGCCCACAGGGATTCGTGCCGGCGTGAGCACGGTCATGCCGACTCATGGCTGATGTGATAGCGGGGTCCTCGATCAGTGACATTTGTTTTCTGGTCGAGGACCTCGATCGCGCGATTGCGTTCTATCGCGACCGGGTTGGTTTCAAGCTGCGCCGATTGGCTCCAGGTTTTGCTGATTTTTTTACGGCTGGAGTCACGGTGGCACTGTGGCAGGTAGAACACATGCAGAGTCACCTGCATCTACCTCCTGGGCTTGCGACGAGGGGTGGCTGGCGGACGATGGCGGCCATCCAGGTGGAGAGCAGCGACCGGGTGCGTGCAATGCATCAGGAGCTCTCCGCGCGAGGTGTACCGTTTGTGGTGGAGCCGCAAGCGTATCCCTGGAACGCATATGCCTGCTATTTCACCGACCCGGAAGATAATTTGTGGGAGATCTATACCTGGCAGGAAGGCGGCCATGCGAATCTGATCTCCAGTGGTGAAACCGGCCCCCAGTAACAACCCGCCCGATGAGCATCCTTGTCGATGACCATCTCGTATTGATTTGATACAGAATGGAGCGACGCGCATGGAAGCTACGGAAGCGATTGCGACTCTTACCCGCTCTGGCGCCATTGAGGGTTACGCCATTGAGCCGATTCCTGACGAGCTGAAGACGGTGCGCTGGCCGGATCTTTTCCTGCTGGTCAGCAATTTTTTGATCAATCCTTCGACCATTCTGATTGGCGGCCTGGCGGTCGCTTCCGGTCTTTCTTTCTGGGCAACGATTTTGAGCAGCACCCTCGGGATCGTGGTCGCGTTCTCGGCTTATATCGTCATGGCCACGGTTGGAGTGGACTATGGCATCACCGGGCAAGTGGCCTGCCGCATGGTGTTTGGCATTCGTGGGGCGAAGTGGCTGCCGTCGGTGATGCGCACGATTGCTTCCGCCTATTGGTTCGCCATGCAGACGATCGTGGGCGCCACGGTGATTGTGGCGATCGGTCACCAGTGGACAGGCCGCAATTTCTCTGTGGTGCGCACGGGCATGGTTCTCGCCAGCCTACAGGTGTTCTTTGCCCTGATTGGTTATAACTGGCTGAAGCTCATCTCTCGTTTTGGCCTGCCGGTCAAAGTGGCGGGGATTTTGTATCTGTTCTGGGTCTTGGTGCACACCCCGGTTGCAAGCTACCGTCCGTCGGCCGCTCTCCATTTTCATCAGCATCCTGGCGGGGGGTACATTCTCGCGGCTGTGTGGCTCAACAGCTTGACGGGGGCGTGGCTCACCATGATCACCGATGCTGCTGATTTCTGCCGCTACACGCGCAGCCGCGCCGATATGTGGTGGGGCACGATGTTGGCGGGGGTGCTGGCGACCGGGTTCTCGGTTTCGCTCGGCGCCTTTGGAGCGGCGGCTTCGTTGGGGCGGCAGCCCAATCCGTTTTCGCTCGCCGCGGATGTCCACCCGCAGTGGCTTACGCTGCTGGTGTTGCTGGTGGTCATCGCGCTGGACGAAATCACCATCAACGTGATGAATCTTTACACCGGGGGGCTTTCGCTCTCCAACCTGTTTGAAGGGCCGGGACGGTTTTGGAACACGCTGTTCGTGGGCATCGTCAGCACGTTTCTTTCTGCGTTCCCAGTGCTGCTCGATCGCCTGGTTCCCCTGACCACGGCACTCGGCAATCTATTCGCTCCGCTGGCGGGAGTGTTGCTGTTCCACTACCTGTTCGTTGCGCACATGCGGATCGACGTGCCGGCGCTGTTCGATCCGAAAGGGATTTATCACTACTGGCACGGGGTAAATGTAACTGCGGTTGTGTGGTGCTTCGTGGGCGGCGGGGTTTATTACCTGCTGCCGATTGGTGCTCTGCCTGCGGTGATTGTGCCCTTGATTACCGGTACAGGTTATTTGCTGACGATGCGAGTGCTGGAGCGGATGCAGCCGGATTCAGCCGATGGCCCGCGGGATTATGAGTTTCAGGACCCGAGGGCTAAGGAGTCTGCGTGAGAAACGAAAAGAAAACCGCAGATCTCTCCACTGCGCTACCCCGGATTTCCTGTGGATGTTGGTGGCGTTGGCAAACATCATGCACCTTTCTTTAAGGAAAGGCGCACACGCGGTCTTGTCCAGCGCCGCGTGCCAGGAAATCCGGGTACGCTCCGGTCCCACGGCACGCCGGGGCAGGCGAGATGACAATTCTGTTTGAGCATAGTATTCCGCGTTTCCAGGGGTGTTCCGCTGAACTGCAGATCCCTCGGCTTCGCTCGGGATGACAAAGGAAAGGTTCGATTCTCATGGAAAGTGGTTGCCCAAGTCACCGAGGCCTAGGGCAACCGCGCGTAGAGTTCGCAGATGAGGTCGTAGTAGCCGTCGGAGTTTCCGTCTCGGATGTAGGTGACGTTGCGCGGACGATCGGTGATTTGCCAATAGTCGGCTACGGACGCCCCGGCGGTGAGGTCGTCGCTGCATTGCACGGTGACGTTAATTTTTCTGCCGGAAAACAACTCTGGCCGCAGCATGTAGGCGGGGACACATGGGCCATGCAGCGGCGCACCGGCCCATCCGTACTTTTTCAGGTCGAAGGCCTCGGAGAAAGTCAGCATGTCGGCGATAGCGACCGCGCACCGGGTGCCCACGCCGCGGATGCGATTCAGTCGCTCGCGGGTACTGAGCATCTTGTGAGTCACATCGAGCGGCAGCATGGTGATGGGCACTCCCGACCGGAGCACGATGTCTGCCGCCTCCGGATCCACATACACGTTGAACTCAGCCGAGGGAGTGATATTTCCGCACTCGAAATAGGCGCCAGCCATCATCACGATGCTGCCGATGCGGGCGGCAATGTCGGGCGCCTGGACCAGGGCCAGCGCAAGATTCGTCATAGGGGAAAGGGACGCAATATGGACTTCGCCGGGCTGCGTGGAGCGCAGCGTCTCCACGATGAAGTCCACTCCGTGTTGCTTGCGCGGCTTGGTCGCCGGCGGAGGCAGGTCGTGTCCATCCAGGCCAGTGGGCCCGTGCACGTGGTCGGCGATGACCAGCTGGCGGCGGATGGGACGCGGACATCCCGCGAACACGGGAGTGTCTGCGCGGTTCGCGAGCTCCAGAATCTTGAGCCGTTGATGAGGGTATGATCGAGCCCGATATTGCCCGCTGTGGCCACCAGGCCGAGGATCTCAAAGGACTCGGGCGCGGCCAGCATCATCATGAGGGCGGCCGCTTCATCCTGCCCGGGGTCGGTGGTAACGATCACCTTGGTTGGCATCACAGGATTCTCTCAGATTCGCCGGATGAATAGCTGCTGGAGCGAAGCGGGCAAATTCGCACTAAACTGGAAGAGCTCGCGTGTCCGGAGGATCTACCCCATGAACTGGAAGTACGTGCCTGCAACCCTCGCCATCACGCTTTGCGCCCTTGGTTCGCTGCCTGCTGTCGCGCAGCAGACTTTGACCGGCCAGGACGCCTTCACCGACTACACCAAGGAACATCCCGGCGTTCGCCGCAAGGTCACGGTGGCCGACTTGCCGCAGCCGTATGCCACCGAGTCTGCTAACAACGCCGCCGCGATTGCGCCCCGTCCGGATGGGGTGTGGCCGCAGACTCTCCCTGGTTTCAAGGTGGAGCAATTTGCCACCGGTTTGGAGAATCCGCGCCTCATGCGGATGGCTCCCAATGGCGACATCTTCCTGGCAGAGAGCACGCCGGGGAAGATCATCGTGATTCGCGGCATGACCGCCGACGGCAAGGCAGGGCAGATGGAAACCTTCGCCACCGATCAGAAGGGCGCGTTCGGGATCAACTTCTACCCCAGTGGGCCCAATCCCAAATGGGTATACGTGGGCAACACCGCGTCTGTGGTGCGTTTTCCCTACCAGGTTGGGGATATGAAAGCACGCGGCCCGGGAGAAACCCTGACCGAGCTGCCGGGCGGCGGTGGTCACCGGACGCGGGACATCGTCTTTACCCCGGACGGAAAGCACATGCTGGTGTCGGTTGGATCGCATTCCAATGTGGATGACCCGGACACCACTCCGGCCGAGTTTCATCGCGCCGATGTGCTCGAGTTCACGCCGGAAGGCAAATTCGAGAAGGTTTATGCGTCGGGCATTCGCAACTGCGTGGGAGAAACCATCCAGCCCGCCACCGGCGAGCTGTGGTGCTCGGTCAATGAACGGGATGCGCTGGGCAACAACCTGGTTCCCGATTACATTACCCACGTGCAGGAGGGCGGATTTTATGGCTGGCCGTGGTACTACATGGGCGATCACCAGGACCCGCGGCTGGCGGGCAAGCATCCTGAGTTGAAGTCCAAGGTCATCGTTCCCGACGTGCTGGTCAATCCGCACATGGCTTCGCTCGAGATGCTGTTTTATGAGGGGTCTCAGTTCCCTGCCAGTTTTCATGGCTGGGCTTTTGCCGCAGAGCACGGCTCGTGGAACCGGGATCCGCGTGGCGGCTATGAGGTGATCACGGTGCCTATCAAGAACGACAAGGCTACGGGCGAATACGAAGACTTCCTGACCGGGTTTGTGCTTCCTGACGGTAAGGTGTGGGGCCGTCCGGTGGGGGTCGTGGTGGCGAAAGATGGATCCCTGCTGGTTTCCGACGACGGCTCAAACTCCATCTGGCGGGTGACGTACACGGGAGGAAAGACGGCTTCCAGCGGTCAATAAGCCTGAGCTCATACATCCATTTGTAACGGAGATACGGTAACCTTGTTTTTGGGTAAT
Organism: uncultured Acidobacteriaceae bacterium; assembly: GCA_963830325.1. Taxonomy (GTDB): domain Bacteria; phylum Acidobacteriota; class Terriglobia; order Terriglobales; family Acidobacteriaceae; genus PALSA-350. The sequence goes on along the minus strand of CAWHMV010000010.1, from coordinate 214,969 downwards.
GTAACCGTTATTGTTTCTTGAAAGCGAACGGATGCGAACCTCGGAATGGATCCAGATCGGGTTTGCCATTGTGCTGGCAGCGGCGGCCTGGATTCAGCCGTTCTTTGGCCGCCCCCTGCCGGTGCGCCGCCGGTGGAACATCACCCTGCTTGCCGTAGTTCCGGTGGTGGCCGTGATGCTGGCTCGGGCGTCGGCGCGTTTCCTTCCCCCGCTCTATGTTTCCACGCTGCGCGACTGGCTTACAGTAGCTCTCTTCCTGGTGCCCTATTGGCAGACCGGGCAATTCTTCCAGGGTCCGAACCATGTTCTCGAGCAGCGGCTGCTTACCTTCGACCGCTGGTTGATGCCGCGGACGGCCCGCACCTCTGGTACATCCCGCACCGGGTTGGGATTGATCCTGGAAGTCGCTTACCTCTTTTGTTATCCGCTGGTGCCGCTTGGCCTGCTTGCGATGTACGCGGCCGGCCAACGCAGTCACGTAGCAAGCTTCTGGCTGGTTGTCCTCATCGCGACCTATCTCTGTTATGCGATGACACCGTTCGTGCCGGCCTATCCACCGCGCGACCTTGCGGGCAGCCAGGCGGCTCCGGCGCAGGCAGGCAAAGCCCGCGTCTTTAATCGCTGGATTCTGAAGCATGGCAGCATCCATGCCATCTCGTTCCCCAGCGCGCACGTGGCTTCTACGTTTGCGGTGTCGCTGGTGCTGCTGCGGTTCGCGCCGCTGCTCGGGGTGGTCTTCCTGTTTGTTTCGATCTGGATTGCATTGGGCGCGGTGGTCGGCCGCTATCACTATGCGCTGGATGTGCTGCTGGGCGCGGTCACCGCGCTCGCGGTCTTCCTGGCTTGCTTCCTTTAACTCATTTGACGCCGAAGATTTTCATCGCTGCACCGGCCACCAACTTCTGCGCCGGGCTTTGCGGCTTGCCATCCGGCGGAGGCAGAAACACTGCGGTCAACACATGGATACCCGCCGGAAGTTGCGGCTGCCCACCTGGTGTTGCCGGGGGGAAAAAACGGGTCAGGGCTTCGCGTGGCTGGTTGCGCATGAGGTCAAGCATGGCCACCCGGTGCACGCAGGAGACGGTGCAGAAGGGGGCGCAGGGCTTGACGGTCGAGTACTCACGGTCCAGGTCGGCCTGAGTGTAGTTCTCGAGGGGAATGGCGGGATATCCCCGTTGCTGGGAACAGTAGTGCACCAGGCCCTGCTCGCAGATGTAGAGATAGCGGCTGCCGGCGCGGCATTGCCAATCGTTGGGCTGGCCAAGCGCAAGATTTTTGTGGAACAGGTTGTCGTAGGCGAAGGCGAACATGGCCGGCTTGCGTTCCGCGAGGATTTGATCGTAGACGGCGCGCTCGTTTGGCTTCAAGGGATCGAGTTGGCCGCTGTGGTCGTGGATGATGCCGACCGTGGTTTCAAATCCCAACTGGAGGGCGCGGCGGGTGATGGTCAGGGCGTCTTCGGGATGGGGGATGCCTCCGCCGAGGACGGAATTGATGTTGATATCGAACTGCGCGTGCTCCGCCAGCCACTCCAGTTTTCGATCGAGGACTTTCAGGCTCTTCTTGGAGACTTCGTCCGGCATTACGTTGTCGATCGAGATTTGCAGGTGTTCGAGGCCGGCCTGGTTTAGCCGCTGTATCCGCTCTGGGGTGAGCAGGTAGCCATTGGTGATGATGGTGGCGATGGCTCCGTGACTCCGGATGGCGCGAATGATTTCATCGAGGTCCGGGTGGAGGAGTGGTTCCCCACCGCTGATAGTGATGATGCCCGTGCCCAGTTTGGCCAGTAGTTCGATCCGGCGCAGCATTTCGGCGGTGGGCACGGGATCGGATACCTTGTCGTACTCGTTGCAGTAAGCGCAGGAGAGGTTGCAGCGCCGCATGGGGATGATGTGAGCCAGGATGGGATGGTGCTTGGATTTGATGGCCCGGGCTACCATGCGCGATTGGCGCATGCGGCGTTGGTAGGAGCGGAGCTTGCGGGTGAGGGTCATTGGATACCGTGCCGAATTCCAGTCTACTCTGCCCTTTTGGCTGTCTTTCTTTACCGCGAACCCTGGGTGCCCCACATCTCGCTCGTTTTATGCGAGATGTGGGAGGCCACAGCGCTCGATGGGCCACTTTGCGCACTCCGCAGGAAAACCGAAATTGAGATTGGTGGTATCCCACATCTCGCGAAATACGAGCGAGATGTGGGGCACCCGGGGTTCTTTTTAGATGAAACACTGCGAAAGCGATCGTGGGGCTTCGCCCCGTCGTTTTCGGCCCACGTACGCTGGGCGAACGTGGGGCACCGGTCCAGGGGTTTAGGATGTGCTGCAAAGGATGTCTGGAGGCAACGATGAAGATGTTCTCGGTTCGCCGAGTCGTGATTATGATCTCAGTTTTGGCGGCGGTTGGCATTGTCCGTTCGCAGAATGGTGCGACCCAAACGCAACGATTCCCGCAGTTTGAGAATGAGGATGTCAAGGTTTGGAAGTCGGTGGTGATGCCTAATGCGCCGCTCACCATGCACCGCCACGAGCATCCTCGGGTCATCATTGCGCTGAGCGGGGGCACGATGAAGATTGTGCAGTCCGATGGCAAATCGGAAAACCACGTCTGGGAAACCGGGAAAGCCTATTGGCTGCCCATGAACCCACCGGGCACCATGCACGCCGACGTTAACGCCGGCGATAAACCGATTGAGGTGATGGTGGTGGAACTGGAGAAAGAGCACTAAGAGCCGGTTCAGCGATAGGCGGCGGCCTGGATGCCGTACAGCTCGGCGTACTGGCCATGCTTCGCCATCAGCTCATCGTGGGTGCCCACTTCGACCAGCCGGGCTCCGTCGAGCACTACGATCAGATCGGCCATGCGCACCGTCGAGAAGCGATGAGAGACCAGGATAGTGATTCGCCCACTGGTATCCTTGCCCCGGGCAGCAGCGGAGTAGCGCTCAAACAGCGCGTGTTCGGTTTCCGCGTCGAGCGCGGCGGTGGGCTCATCGAGAATCAGTAACAGTGGCTGATTGCGCATAAAGCCGCGCGCCAATGCCAGCTTTTGCCACTGACCAAAGGACAACTCCGTTCCATTGGGCCAGGTGGGACCGAGCTGGGTATCCAGCCCCGACGCCAGACGGGCCAGCACGTCAGCGGCTCCGGCACGATCGACAGCAGTGATCACGGCCGGTTCATCGTCCATGCGCGGGACATCGCCCAATCCCACGGTGTGGCCGGCGCGAAACTCGAAGCGGAAGAAATCCTGGAACGCGCCGGCGAGGCGTTCTCTCCATTCGGGCGCCGGCATGCGCGCCAACGGCGTGTCATCCACCAGGATCGATCCCGAGGAGGGCTCGTACATTTTTGCCAGCAGCTTGACCAGAGTGGTCTTGCCGGCACCGTTCTCGCCCACGATCGCCACCACCGCACCCGCAGGCAACGATAGAGACACATCGTCCAGCACCACCCGTGCGGTCCCGGGATAAGCAAACGAAACATGCTCCAGGCGGATGCCTTGCTGAAGCGTCCGGGGAACCGGCAAATCGCCCTTGGCCGCCACGGAAGCAGCGTAGTCTTCGAGCCAGGCCAAACGCCGCGAGCCGTCCATCCAGAATCCACGCAAGAATCCAATCTCGCCCACGGTAGCGCCAATGTAGCCCGATAGCCTTGCCCCCGCGGCCAGCACCAGCAGCACCGAGCTGGCAGGCGCGCGGAGATAGGAGGAAACGAAAACCACCGCGCCCGCATAGGCCAAGCCAAAGATCGCCCATCCCAGCGCCAGCCACCAGGCCGAGACCCAGCGCACCGCAGCGACGGGCCCGTACCAGCGCTCCCATGCCGCCCGCCGGTCGTGGACCAGGCGCTCGCCAATGCCGGTGACGCGCACCTCCTTGCCCGGCGCCGCAGTGGTGGCGATGGTAAACAGATGGCGCGCCAGGCGACCACTTTGCGCTCCCCGCTCCTGGGCTGCTCGCTCGACTGCGGGCCGCCAGCCCGAGGTCAGCACCGTGGGGATGGCGAACACGGCCAACAGCAAGAGAGCAGGATGAATGGACGCCAGCAGCGCCATGGTTACGGCCAATCGAAGAACCCACCCCAGGGTGGAAAACAGCGACATGTACATGTGGTCGAGCACGAACACCTGGTTGCGCAACATCGACAGGCGGTCGAGATACTCCGGACGCTCGTGGTGGGCCACCGTCTCCACCGTGGCCTGCAGCCGGGCCACATGAGACTCGAGCGCGATGGTCACTTTGTCGCGGAAGCGGCGCTGCACCCGGGTGCTGATGGTGCGCAGAAACCAGGTCGCGGCCGTGGAGACACCAAGGCCAACAGCCGCGATCTCGATCCAGGCGGTGCGGTGTTGGAGCACCCCTTTGCCCAGCAGCCACAACCACAACGCCAGCAGCGCATCGGGGAGTGCCGCCAATTGCGACAGGGCAAAGGACACGATCATCAGCCGGGGCTCATAACGATAGCCCAGCTTGCACAGCCGCCACATGGACTGGAGCGCCGGCGGCAGGGGCTCAAGCCCGGGATCTGTTTTAGGTGAGGGCATCATAGGGAACGCCTCCGGGGGTCACGCCCTCCTGCTCGGGAAGATGGAAGCGCTGGGCCTGCAGATCGAACATGGTACGGTAGCGGCCACCCAAGGCCATCAGCTCATCGTGAGTGCCCAGCTCAACCACCCGGCCTTTCTCGAGGACACAAATGCGGTCGGCATGGCGGACGGTGGAAAAGCGATGCGAGATCAGAATGGTGGTGCAATGCCGGGTCGCGGCCAGCAGGCGATCGAAGATTTCCGATTCCCCGCGCACGTCCAATTGCGCCGTGGGCTCGTCGAGCAGCACCACGCCGGCTCCGAGCGAGACCGCGGCCAACGCCCGGGCGAGGGCAACGCGCTGCCACTGGCCTCCGGAGAGGTCGGTGCCGCCGGTGTATCCGCGGGCCAAGATGGTATCGAGCGAGGCCAGGTTGGCCGCACCCGCCGACTCGAGCGCCGCGAGCACGGCGTGGTCGGGCGCTCCTGCCGGGGCTACGTTCTCGCGCAGCGGCAGCTCCAGTCGGATAAAGTCCTGGAACACCGCCGTGACCCGGGTGCGCCAGGAGGCGAGATCGAACTCCCGCAGGTCGGTGCCGTCGATGGTGATCGCTCCCGACTGCGGATCGTACAACCGGCACAGCAGCTTGGCGATGGTGGTTTTGCCGGCGCCGTTCTGGCCCACGATCGCCAAAGACGACCCCGCAGGGATGGTCAAATCGAAATGCTCGAGCACGGGGACGGCGCCTGCCCCGTTCACCGCCGGGTAGGCGAAGCTGACATCCCGCAGACGTATTTCTTTCGCCGGCATCGCATCGGCGCGGCGATCGCCGGAGGCTAGCGCGCCGGCGGGACGCATGGCCGGTTCGAGGCGCAGCACCGCCGCCACCGGGGCCGAGGAACCATCGAGCGCCCAACTGAATCCGCCGAACGCGATCATCGATACCCCGATCGCGCATTGCACATAGATCACCGCTTCTCCCAGGGAGATGCGGCCGTGGGCGACGTCGCTCGCCAGCAGCCAGAAGACAATCACGTTGGCCGAGACCACCAGGAGCAGGCTCCAAATCACCGGGCGCTCGCGCAGACGGGTGGCGGCGTATTGCAGTTGGTGCAGGCGGGTGCGCCGGGCCACAAACCGGTCGATGGTCCAGGGGGCGAGGCCGAACAGCCGCAACTCCTTGCTCGCCGGAGGATCGACGGCCAGCCGGTAGGCGTAGTCGGCGTCCCGCTGGGCGGCGCGGACTTCCGGATTTTGGCGGTCGCGCCAAACGCCGCTCTCGCGCAGCAGCCAATGAGTGGCCAGCCAGGCGCCGGCCAGCAGCAGCGGAGCCCACCACGCGTAGCGCAAGAGGATGACTGCGGAGGCAATGCCGCCGATCATCTCGACCAAGCCATTGGCAATAAAATCCATGGAGATGGAGAGCGGCGGCCCGGTCATGCCCAGGTCGAAATCGCGGGCCACGGTCAGATCCGCGGTGAGGGTGGGATCTTCCAGGTGCCCGATGCCGGGTGGGCGCACACAGGCTTCGGTCAGCCGATCGTAGAGCCAGGCGGCGGTGCGGTCGCCGAGGTTGGCACTGAGCGCCTGATGGATGGGGCTGAGCACCTGCAGCAGGACAAAGATGCCGCCGGCGAATGCCAGCGGTTCGGTGAGCGAGTGGCCGCGTTGGACAGCGCCGACCAGCACGCCCATGGCGATCGCGAACGCTGCGGGCAGGGTGCCGCGCAACATCAGCACCGTCCACCAGCCCGCAGCCAAACCTGGAGCCGCTTTGGGCAGCACCGCGAAGAACTTCCATTCCTTGCGGGCCGTCAATGATTGCAGCATGACCGCATTCTCCGTCACCGAAGGGCCCGGGAAAGCTCCACCTATAATACGAAAACTCCATCAGGCGGCTTATTCATGAGATGCGTGGCATGAAAGATTTGCTGGAACGACAGATCGATCAAGCCCTGGGCCGCTCACCGGCGGACCTGGTCGTGCGCAATGCCCGCGTCCTGAACCTGGTGACCGGCGAGCTCGAGTCGGGCGATATCGGCGTGTGCGGCAGCACCATCGTGGGCACTCTGGACAGCTACCGCGGGGTGGAGGAGATCGACGCCCAAGGTCGGTTCGCGGTTCCCGGATTCATCGACAGCCACGTGCATTGCGAGAGCACGCTGGTCACTCCAGGCGAGTTCGACCGCTGCGTGCTGCCGCACGGCGTCACCACAGCTATCTGCGATCCGCATGAGATCGCGAATGTTCTCGGCCTGGTGGGCCTGCAATATTTTCTCGACTCCGCGCAGAACACCGCGCTCGATCTGCGGGTGCAGCTTTCTTCCTGTGTGCCCGCCACCAACCTGGAAACCTCAGGCGCCCGGCTCACCGCCGCCGATCTGGTTCCCCATCGTCACCATCCCCAGGTGATCGGTCTGGCCGAGTTCATGAACGTGCCCGGGGTCCTGAACAAGGATCCGGAGTGCATGGAGAAGCTGGCCGCTTTCTACGGACAACATATCGACGGCCATGCGCCGCTGCTTTCCGGCCATGGGCTGAACGCCTATCTCTCCTGCGGAATTCGTAACTGTCACGAGACCACAAACCTGGCCGAGGGCCGGGAGAAGCTGGCCAAGGGCATGCAGGTGCTGATCCGCGAGGGGTCGGTGTCGAAGGACCTGGGCGCCTTGTATCCCTTGATCAATGAGTTTGCCTCGCCGTTCCTCGGCTTGTGCACCGACGACCGCAACCCGCTGGACATCCATGAAGAAGGCCATCTGGACTTCGTGGTGCGGCGCGCGATTGCGCTGGGGGCGCCGGTGGCTGCGGTTTATCGCACCGCCAGCTGGTCGGCGGCCCGGGGCTTTGGGCTCAGGGACCGGGGGCTGATTGCACCCGGTTATCTGGCGGACTTCCTGCTGTTGGACGATCTGGAGAACTGCGCGGTGCACACCGTTTTTCGCCGCGGCCGGCGGGTGACCGCGGACACCTTCGCGGGCCGAGTGCTGCCTGAGCCTCCCGGGGGAAACACCCTATACCTTTCACCGGTGATGGCAGAGGCTTTTCGAGTGCCGGCCGCGGGACCGTCGACGCCGGTCATAGGCATCATCCCGGGCAAGATCCTGACCCGGCGCTTAGAGGCCAACCTGCCTTACCGCGAGGGCCAGCGGCATGCCGATCCGGAGCACGATCTGCTCAAGATCTGTGTGCTGGAGCGGCACGGCCGCAACGGCAACATCGGCCGCGGGTTTGTCCAGGGCTTTGGCTTTCGCGCGGGGGCGCTTGCTTCTTCGGTCGGGCACGACAGTCACAACCTCTGCGTGGTGGGAGCGGACGACGAGGACATGGCGGTGGCCATCAATCGCTTGCTGGCACTCGGGGGAGGATTCGTCGCTGTCCAGGGTGGGCGGGTAATAGGCGAATTGGCTTTGCCTTTTGCCGGCCTCATGAGCCTGGAGCCGTTTGAGACCGTGGCCAACCATCTCTATGCATTGCGCGCGGCCGTTGAGGCCATGGGGTGCCGGCTCGCCGAGCCTTTCCTGCACCTGGCATTTCTGCCGCTCCCGGTCATTCCTCACCTGAAGATCACCGACCTGGGCCTGGTCGACGTGGACCGCTTTGAGCTCGTCCCTGATTAGTAAAGTCCCATGCCCTAAACGTGTTACCGGCAAATGCCCCGATTGCCCAAGTAAGCCGCTTTCGTAAGGGTGGGTGCCCGAAGTTTGCTTGCCAGCGGCGCTGGGCGGCTGCGATGCTTTGCTTGCTGCTGACAGAAGCCCGCATGTGCAAGGGACGGACGCAGCCACAGGAACTAGCCCAAACGGGGGGTTATGAAATTCTGCCAGGTGGTTCTCATCGTGACGCTGGGCATGGCCGCTGAGCCGGTGCTGGGGGCGCAGGCGCTGCCCGCCGTGCCGGTCCTGGTCGCCAGCGAAGCCATGCCGGATGGAATTTTGCCCGACTTGTTGGCCGGCTCCGGCCATGACTCCCTGTTGCAGGGCTTGGCCATGACCCCGGAAATCAGCCAAGCTATCCCCAAGCCACCAGCCGCGCCCGTACCCGTTCATAAGCTGACCAGGATGGACAGGCTGACCCTGTTCTGGAACGACACCTATGCGTCTCCGGGAGCCTTTGTTGGGCTTTCGGCGGGCGCATTCGTCGACCAGGTACGGCATACACCGGCCAAATGGGATTCGGATGGAAGTGGGTACACCCGGCGTTTCGCCAGCGAATACGGTCAGCTTGCCGCCCGCAATGTGATCCACGAGGGCTTAGCGGGCATCGCCGGACTCGACCCCCGCTACAGCGTTTGCAACTGCGATGGCACACTGCACCGCAGTGCCCATGCCCTCAAGATGACCTTCACCACCTACCGCCAGGACGGAAGGCTCGTCCTCGACATGCCGCAGATCGCCGGCGCCTATGGTTCAGGCATCGTCTCCACTTACTGGTATCCGCACCATCTCTACAGCCCCCTGGTACAGGGTGTTCAGTTTGGCCATGAACAGATGGGCGAAGTGCTGATCGGCAACCTGATCCAGGAGTTCGGCCCGGACCTCAAGCGCAGCTTGCATCTGCATTCCCTTTCCACTCTCACCCATTCCCGCCCTTCCGACGACGACTAGCCGTCCTCTCCCTTATCGACTCGATTAACCAGACCTGTTCCTCTCGACACATACAGGCAGCAGAAGTGCTTTAATGGCAGTGGCAGCGCTTCGCAATCGGTTCTACTTGGCCCGCGATCGGAGCAGAGGGGGTCCTATGCGACCAGGACAGTTCTTATCGGCCACGATCGGGCTTTTGGTGATCATGGCCACCGCGGGCACCGCTGCGGCGCAAGCCCCGTTCGCCGGTACCTGGAGGCTCAATCAGGACAAGAGCCAACTGGCCGGCGACACCATGAAATTCGGTTCCGCGCAAGGAGATGCGATCGAGCTGAAGGCCGGTGGGGTCAGCTATTCCTTTCGCGTGGACGGCAAGAATTACGCCACGCCCTCAGGCGATATCGCGATCTGGAGACAGAGCAGCCCTACCAGCTGGACCACCGAGTATCGAAAAGCAGACGGCAGCCTGCTCAGTAGGGACTCGTGGCAGCTTTCGACCGATGGCCAGAAGCTCTCTGTGACCACCAGCGGCGTTAAAGCGGATGGAGATCTGTATACCAACACGGCAGAGTATGTGCGCACCGCGGGCTCGAATGGCTTGATGGGCACCTGGAAAAGCACCGACGTCAAGCTCAGTTCCCCGGATGAATTCAGCATCGAAGAATTGGGGCTGGACAAGCTGGTGCTGAAAGTTCCGGCGATGAAGGTTACCTGCGAGCTCACCCCCGACGGCAAAGAAGTAGCAGTCGAAGGGCCCGACATCCCAAGCGGGCTGCGCATCTCGTTGACCCGCACCGGGCCCTACACCTTCCGGCTGGTGCAGAAGTTGAACGGTAGCGTCATTTCGACGGCGGAGTACACGGTGGCTGGGGATCGGGAGACCATGACCGAGGTGGGCGGGGCTCCGGGGGATCCGCCGGCGACCATGGTTTGGGAAAAGCAAGCGCCTGCAGCCGCAGCCGCCCCGGCGCAGCGCCCAACAGGGGCGAATCCACCTGCAGGCGTACACTAGGAATAGTGCACTTGTTTCCTCGCCTTTAGCTGTCCCTGCTCCAGACGAGCCACTCAGCCCTATAACGGCAGTTCATGGAGCCAACATGAGTTTGATCAAGTCAGCGGATGTACCCAAGCACATGGCCGATCGGCTACGGTCACGCCGCATTGCTGCGCGCCTTGCCGGCGTCGGCGGCAAGCCCGTCGCGCCCGCCAAGGATTTGAATGTGGCTACGCCTGCTGCCCCGGTGGTAGTACCCGCGACCTAAACGGCCGGTGCACAACGAACGACCTACGAAGCGTACCTCAGGACAGCCGCGAGAGGCTTCCGCCGTGCCGTAAACCGAGTCCCGCAGGGACGGCTGAGCTTAGCCCAAGACCTAGTCCTGGGTCTCGAGTTTCTACATTTCTGGAGCTGCGAATTGGCCGGCGGAAGACATTTTGCCGCATTTGGGTCAACGAACAGATTAAGCTGTGCCAGCCCCGGACTTTAGTCCGGGGGAGCGGGTTTTCAAACCCGCGAGAACGTTCCGGTATATAAATTCAGGGCTGAAGCCCCTGCATGAGAACGACCATCTCGAAATCGAGTCCCGTAGGGACGGTTGAACTTCAGACTTGTCCAAATTAGATTTTTCAGTTGGCCAATTTGGACAGTACATCAAGCCTTCACTGACCCTTGAGAGATTGGGAAGACTTTCGAACGAAGGGCAGGGCTTCAGCTATGCCGTAAGGGCATGCTTGCTTGACGGTTTCAGCCCCTTAGGTACGCTTTTCAAGACTTGTACGGCGAAGTCAACTCCGTGTCTGAGTTCGCGACCGACGATCGGATGGACGTACCTCCGGGCCTAAAGAGCGTCATTGAGAACTCTATTTCCAAGCTGAGTCCCGGAGGGACGGCTGAACTTAGCCCAGGACGTTAGTCCTGGGTAAATCATGAAACATGATTAAGTCCCGCAGGGACGGCTGAAGATTGTCCAGGATTTCGTCGCGGCCTAATTCCAGCCGTCCCTGCGGGACTGGTCGTTCTTGCAAATCCAACCCAGGACTGGCGTCCTGGGCTAAGTTCAGCCGTCCCTGCGGGACTGACTTTGCAATCGGTTGGTTCTCACGCAGACTCTAAAGCCCGGTCATCGCAAGATGAAGCGTTTTCGCGGGTTTGAAAACCCGCTTCCCCGGACTGAAGTCCGGGGCTGGCACGGATCAAGCCTGTAGCCTGCTACAAAATAGGGTGTGTAGGGTCCGCCGTCCCACGGCCCTGGCTCTGAAAATGTAGAAACTCCAGGCCCAGGACGTAGTCCTGGGTTAGGGATTCGAACGATGATGCAGTCCCGTAGGGACGACTGGCAGTTGCCCTGGATGCAATCCTGTGGTTCTCAATTTCGAAACATTCCAGAACTCCTCGTATCTAGGATTAATGTCCCGGTTACGTTCCAGTCGTCCCTACGGGACTTCTCGTTGGCGCATGCCAACCCCAGGACTACGTCCTGGGCTAAGTTCAGCCGTCCCTACGGGACTTTAGTTTGGAAAAGATCGCTCTCGCGCCGAATGCCGCGCGGGAGCGTCGGGGGGCCGTCTCCACCAAAAGTACGAGGGCAAATCCGTACCCTGGGTCCAAGACCAAAGCTGCCGGCAGATCTATCGTGGGAATCGCAATCACATACCAATTCTCCATGCGCCCTGACTCAGGGCGCATTTTTTTGCTGCCGACATGGAATTTCACAGGGTTGATACTGTAGCCATCATGATCCGGGAAGCCTGGCGATGGCGCGGCGTGTGCATACTGCTGCTGGCGTGGACGCATGCCGCCGTGGCGCTCGATCCGCAACGGTCGCTGGAGCACTTTGGCCACCAGGCGTGGCGCACCGATTCGGGCCTGCCGCAGAACACGGTCCACTCCATCCTGCAGACGCGCGACGGCTATCTATGGCTGGGCACGGACGGAGGCCTGGTCCGCTTTGACGGCATCGACTTTGTCACCTTCGACGCCGAGAACACGCCGCCATTCAAGAGCGACACCGTCTATGACCTGCTACAGGATGAGTCCGGCGGGCTGTGGGTCTCGACCGCAGCCGGTCTGCTGCGCTACCACAACGGCGGCTTCGCAGCCTACACCGCAGCCCAGGGGTTACCCGCCGACACGGTGTGGTTCAGCCATGAAGACCGGCGCCACCGGCTTTGGGCGATCACTTCGGCGGGCCCAGCGTGGTTCAACGGAAAAAGCTTCGTCGCGGTTGCAGGAGCTCAGTCGTCAGGCCCGCTCCATCGCCACGGCCTGGCCGAGGATGCACACGGAACGCTGTGGCTGGGCGGCAGTAGCGGTGTCCTGGCCCTCGATACCAATCTTGCCACCCCGCGCCTGGGATTACACCTGCTTAGCGGCCTCCCGGTGGAAACGGTCGAACTCGACCGCCAAGGTAGGGTATGGATCGGCACCAGCGAGGGGTTGCAGCGCTACGCCGAAGGCGTGCTCGCCCCCATCCTGCATCTCCCAGGCAAGACCGAGGTGACGGCCCTCTACCCCGATGCAGCGGACGGTATGTGGGTAGGCACCGCCACGGGCATGCTCCACCTGGCGGGGAACGGCGAGCGGCTTACGCTGCAGGCGAGCGATCTCGCCATCGCGGGTGCGCGTGTGGATGGTCTTTACCAGGACCGGGAGCGCGTGCTCTGGATCGCCACCGAACGCGGAGTCTTCCGGCTCGAAGCCGACCAACTGCAGTCCTTCGCACCCGGTTCCCCATTGGCGGTGAATCGAGTGCTGTCCATGTTGGAAGACCGCGAAGGCGACCTGTGGCTGGGCACCGACTCCGGCGGCCTGCACGTGTTGCGCGACCAGAAGTTCACCACTTACACCACGGCTGACGGCCTTTCCGGCAACTTCGTTCGTTGCGTTTTTCAGAGCAAGGCCGGCGAGCTATGGATCGGCACCGACGGAGCCGGGCTCAATCGCCGCACCAGCACCGGCTTTGCGCATTACTCCACTGCCGAAGGCCTTTCCAGCAACGTCATTCTTTCGCTGGCCGGTGGAACCGGCGATGATCTCTGGATCGGCACCCCCAACGGCCTGAACCGGCTCCATCAGGGACGAGTGAAGAGGTTCACTTCGGCCGACGGCCTGCCCGACGATTTCATCCGCTCCCTCTATACCGACCACGACGGCAGTTTGTGGATCGGTACCCGGCACGGGCTGGCCCACCTGTCGGGGGACAAGTTCACCACCTTCTCCAGCATGGACGGCCTGGGCAGTGATTTCATCGGCGCCATCCTGCGCAGCAGCGGCTCCTCTGGGTCGTTGTCCGGGCCACTCTCCGGACCACTTTGGATCGGGACTTCCGCGGGCCTAAGCCGGCTGCAGAACGACGCGTTCACCAACGCCACAGTGCAGCAGGGACTCTCCGACAACACGGTCACGGCGATTGACCAGGACACCCAGGGGACGCTCTGGCTGGGAACCAACGGCGGCGGGCTGAACCGCCTCAGCGAAAAAGCGGAAATCCGAGCCTTCCCCTCCAGCTCCCAGGGGTTGCCGGGCACGATCTATGGCGTGCTCGAAGACGCCGCCGGCCGGCTGTGGCTCAGTTCCAAGACCGGCATCTTCCGGGTCTCGATCGCCGCGCTGAACGCGTATGCGTCCGGCGCGGCCCACGCCATGGCAGTGGACGCTTATGGCACGGCAGACGGCATGAACATCCGCGAGTGCAGCGGAGGCGGCCACCCGGCGGCCTGGAAACTGGCGGACGGAAGCCTGTGGTTCGCTACCCTCGATGGGGTCAGCTTCATTGATCCCGCACACGCGCCGGAAAACCGTGTGCCCCCTCCGGTCGAAATTGAAAAGGTTTTGGTCGATGACCAGGTTCGTAGCTTGGACGGCGAGCTGACCATCAAGCCGGGCGCTAACCGGCTCGAATTTCAGTATGCGGGCCTGAGCTATGTGGCCCCGCAGAAGGTCGAGTATCGTTACCAGCTCGAGGGCTTCGACCGCGGCTGGATCGAGGCAGGCACGCGCCGGGCAGCCTTCTACACCAACCTGCCCCCGGGCAGTTACCACTTCCGAGTGCTGGCCGCCAACAATGACGGCGTCTGGAACACCACCGGCGCTTCTTTCGGGTTGCGCCTGATGCCGCACTATTACCAGACCTGGTGGTTTTATTCAGCGCTGGCACTGGCGCTGCTGGTATTGGGATACCTGGTCTACCGTTGGCGAGTGCTCGAGGTAGAGGCCCAGTGGGCCGCGGTGTTGCGCGAGCGGGGACGCATGGCGAGGGAAATTCACGACACGCTGGCCCAGGGCTTTGTCGGCGTCTCAGTGCAACTGGAGCTGGTCGCTCGCCTGCTTGCCGGCTCCCGCGAGGCGGCGCCGAAATCGACGATGGAGCCAGTATTCGAGCAACTGGACCAGGCGCGCGCGCTGGTGCGGGCCAGCCTGGCCGAAGCGCGCACTTCGATCTGGGATTTGCGCTCGGGGGCCGCAGGCGCTCCAGACCAGCCCGAAGATCTTCCCTCCCGCCTGAGCCGGACCTGCACCCGCATTGCCGGTGGGTCCTCCGCCAAGGTGTACCTTCAGGTAAAGGGGACCTATCGCCCGGTGTCACCGCGCATCGAAGAGGAATTGCTGCGCATTGGCCAGGAGGCTGTGGCCAACGCGGTACGGCATGCAGCGGCCAGCCGGATCGACGTGCAATTAATCTACGCAGCGGCGCGGGTGTCTCTGCGGGTAGAAGACGATGGACGGGGATTTACACCGGGCACAGATGGGCCCGAAGGTCACTATGGTATCCGCGGGATGCAGGAACGGGCGGGCGAGATCGATGCCGCCCTGTCGCTGGAGAGCACGGTTGGAGAAGGGACGCGGGTTTCGGTCGAGGCCCCGTTGGCATGAAGAAGAGAAAGCAGGCAGGATGAGCGAGGCTATCCGGATCATGATCGTCGAGGACCACGCGGTCGTGCGCCAGGGACTGGTGGCGCTGTTGCGGACGGTGCCCGATTTCGCGATCGTCGCCGAAGCTGCCGATGGACGGGAGTCGATCGCGTTGTTTCGTCAACATCAGCCGGACATCACGTTGATGGACCTGCGCCTGCCGCAGATGAACGGGGTGGAAGCCATCACCAGCATCCGCATGGATTTTCCCCAGGCGCGCATCATCGTGCTTACCACCTTCGATGGCGATGAGGATATCTACCGTGCGCTGCAGGCGGGCGCCCGGGGCTACCTGCTGAAAGGCATGACCGGCGAGGAATTGATGGATGCCATCCGCTCGGTCTATGCAGGCAAGTCCCGCATACCGGCTTCGGTGGCCGAGCGCCTGGCGGAGCGGATGAGCGCGCCCTCGCTCACCGCGCGCGAAACGGAAGTGCTGCGGCTGATCGTGGGCGGCAACAGCAACAAAGAGATCGCGGCCGCGCTCTACATTTCCGAGGCCACGGTGAAAACTCACATCAACAGCCTGCTCAGCAAACTGGGCGTCACCGATCGCACCCAGGCAGCCACCACTGCACTGCAGAGGGGAATCGTGCATCTTGACTAAGTCCAGGTTGCTCCCGGTGATGTGCCTGCTGCTGGCGGTCTTTGCCCGGACGGCGCAAGCAGCAACTTGGCACAGCGCGAGCGAAGAGGAGTTGCGTTCGTTGATCCCGGCGCGCGCACCGGTGATCTCGGAACGCATTGAAACCGAGTTCCGCACCGCCTCGGGAATTACCGATGGCAAGGGCCACACCATCGCAGGCGTGGTGCTGATCACCGCCGGCTACTCCGCAGACGGCAAATACTCCCACTACTTTGTCTCCCAGGTGCCGCTGAAAGTGGGTGACTTCCTACTGCCGCCGGGACAATACCTGATCGGCTGGGTGCGAGGACAGGACTCGCTGAAGGTCACGTTCTATCTGGCGCAAAGCGGCAAAGCGGTCGGAGAGGTAGAGGCCACGCGCAATCTTTCCATCACCCGGGTGGAATCGTTTCGCATCTGGCCGCCGGCAGACAAGCCGCTGATACAGCTGGGCCGGTTCACGTTCAGCTATGCCCTAGCCCAGTAAAGGCTCAGTACAGGAAACCGGGCTGGTGGCGTTCGCTAACGAAAGCCGTTTCCACCAGTTTTGCGCTACCCTTATTATCGAAGCCGATGCCTGCGCCCCCCAAGTCGATCGCTATCGCCGTTATCGCGGGCGCTTTGCTGCTGAGTGCCGGCTGGCTGGGTTGCCGCCAGGCGCCGGTCGAAACTCCTGCTACCGAGGAACCCGGCCAGACCGTGATCTACCCCGAGGCCGCCCGGGCCGAGAAGGATATTGCGGCGGCGCTGGCCAAGGCGGCCAAGGAAAAGAAGCGCGTGCTGATCGACTTCGGCGGCAACTGGTGTGGCGATTGCCAGGTGCTCGAAATCTACTTTCACGACCCCGCCAATCGCGGCCTGCTGGAACAGAACTACGTGCTGGTCCCGGTCAATATCGGCCGCTATGACGAAAATATGGACATTGCCGCCAAATATGGGGTTCCGGTGTCCAAAGGTGTGCCCGCGCTTGCGGTGCTCGATGCCAGCGGCCAGCTGGTGTACAGCCAGCGCAACGCGGAGTTCCAGGCGATGCGGAGAATGGACTCGGCTTCGGTGACTGCCTTCCTTCTCCAGTGGAAGGGCTAGCATGGCTCGGGCGCTGGATAAATTCCGCCTCGCCTTAATGACCTCGTTTTCGCACGATGTGTTCGGTACCGCCAAAGCAGCCGCGTATTCCGCCATCCTCTGCCTCTTTCCCACCATCCTGGTGCTCACCACGCTGCTTGCCTTGACCCCGGAATCGGACACCGTCCGCGGAGAGATGCGCGCCGCCTTCGCCGAAGTACTGCCCGCCGATACCATGACCCTGCTGCAGGACTACTTCACTCACCAGAAGGTGCGGGGGGTGCAGGTGGTCTCCTCCGCCATCGTGGTCAGCCTGGTCGCCGCCATGGGCATGATGCTCTCGCTCATGGGAGGCTTTCGCCGCGC
The DNA here is from genome assembly GCA_963830325.1 of uncultured Acidobacteriaceae bacterium. GTDB lineage: Bacteria > Acidobacteriota > Terriglobia > Terriglobales > Acidobacteriaceae > PALSA-350. The sequence goes on along the minus strand of CAWHMV010000010.1, from coordinate 197,894 downwards.
CTATGACCTGCCCCACCATGAATGGAACTTCTGGGTAGAGCGCGGAGTGGCCCTGTTGCTGGTCCCGTTATGCCTGGTGCCCATGGCACTCGCCACCGTGTTGGTTGCGTTTGGCCACCAGATCGAGCAGTGGGTGGTAAGCAACAGCTATCACGTGCTCGGCCCCCTGGTATTGTTCATCTGGCGCATGGTTCGCTGGACCATCGGCCTGTTCACGACCATCAACATGCTGGCCGTGATCTACCAGTTCGGCACCCCGCGGCGGCGGGCATGGAAATACGTGTTACCGGGAGCTTCGGGCGCCGCCCTGGTCTGGTTTTTGACCACCCTGGGCTTCGGCTTCTATCTCACCCGCTTCGCCGACTACTCCGTGGTCTACGGCCCGCTGGGAGCCGTGGTGGCCACGCTGGTCTGGCTCTACATCGCCACCGTGAGCGTGCTGCTGGGCGCCGAGTTCAACGCGCATCTCTTCCCCAAACCGCAGCGATTGGTGCCCGAATCTGCGCCGGTGGAAGAGGAAAAGATGGTGACCGCCGGCGAGAGCGACTCGGGATAGAACATTAAAATTGTGCGCTGCTCCGGCTCCACACCCCTTCCGTATCCTTGGTGTCAACAAGCTCAAGGACCTGGGCGCGAGAGTACGCGTAGAATTGGATTTGCTGGAGATCCTCAGAGCGTCTCCGGGTTAGGCAGTATGGGGGACGAATGAGTTTTACCCTGATGGAATCGAGTAATCTTCCTGCGGAACAAAGCCGCCGGGCCAAAATTGTAGCCACCCTGGGCCCGTCCTGTAGCACCGAAACGGTTTTCCGCGAGCTGGTGCGCGCCGGGCTCGATGTAGCCCGGCTGAACTTCTCCCACGGCACCCATCCGGAGAAGCTCAAACTGATCGAGATGGTGCGCAAGGTTTCGCGCGAAGAAGGCAAGCCGATTTGCATTCTGGGCGATTTGCAGGGACCGAAGATACGCACCGGCCGGCTGAAGAACCGCATCCCGGTGCAGCTCAAGGCGGGACAGAAGCTGACCATTACTCCCCGCGACATCGCCGGCACCGCCACGCTGATCGCCACGACCTTTCCTACGCTGGCCGAAAACCTGGAGCCAGGGGCACGCATTCTGCTTTCCGATGGCCTGATTGAGCTCTACGTGACGGCCGTGCACGGACAGGATACGGAGTGCGAGGTGATCAACGGCGGCATGCTGGGCGAGCACAAGGGCATCAATTTGCCCGGCATCCCGGTGCGCGTCCCGTCGCTCACCGCCAAGGACGAAGAGGATCTGGAGTTTGCCATCCGCAGCGGAGTAGACGCAATCGCGGTTTCGTTTGTGCGCACGGCGGAAGATATCCGCCTGGTGCGGCATCGCGTGGCGGCCATGGGCGCCGAGACCTGGATCATTGCCAAGCTCGAAAAACCGCAAGCCATTCAGCACCTGGAAAGCATTCTCGAAGCGGCGGACGGAGTGATGGTCGCGCGCGGAGACCTGGGCGTCGAGATGCCGCCGGAGAAGGTGCCGGCCATTCAAAAGCATGTGATCCGCCGGGCCGGCGACTATCGCAAGCCGGTCATCACCGCCACCCAGATGCTGGAGTCGATGATTGAAAATCCGCGGCCCACGCGGGCCGAGGCCTCAGATGTCGCCAACGCTATCTACGACGGCACCGACGCGGTCATGCTCTCGGCCGAAACGGCGGCCGGCAAGTATCCGGTCGAGGCGGTCAAGATGATGGCCAAGATCGTGCTCGAGACGGAAAGCCAGGAACCGCTGCTGCGCACCACGGACCGCAGTCAGTCAGGGCATGTGCGGCTTTCAGTGGCCGAGACCATTTGCGAATCGATGGCTCACGCCGCCGAGGATCTGGACATCAGCGCCATTGCCGTCTTTACCGAGACCGGGACCACCGCCCGCCAGCTCTCCAAGTACCGGCCCAAATCGCCGATTTTCGGGCTGAGCAGCGTGGAGCGGGTGATCCACCGTATGACCCTTCTCTGGGGCGTCCATCCCCTTCTCTGCAACAAGCTGGCCACAGCGGAACAGATGGTAGAAACCGCCGAGCGCTTGTTGGAAGAGGGAGGGTACGTCCAGCCGCGGCAAATTCTGGGCATTGTCGCGGGGACCCGCACCAAATCGGGCTCCACCAATTTTCTCCGCCTGCACGTGCTCGGGGACACCCTGTCGGAACCCGCCGCGTCGCGCGAAGAGAAGCTGGCGCATCCTCGCAGCAAGCGCTTGGCCAAGACCAAACGGCCGTCGCAGGCACTGCCCCGCCGGGTACGCAGCGGCCGCTAAGCTCCCCCGGTGCTCAGTCCCGCAGGGACGGCTGAAGGTTGTCCAGGATTGCGTCGCGGCCTATTTCCAGCCGTCCCTACGGGACTGGTCGTCTTTTCAAATCCAACCCAGGACTAGCGTCCTGGGCTAAGTTCAGCCGTCCGCGTTCGACAAGCTCAGGGCAGGCTCTGCGGGACTTAGCTTGGAAATGAAGGTTCTCACAAACCCTCTAGAAGCCCAGATTTTTTGATGAACCTCCAACGGCCCGACCAAAAGTCGTGCCCTGATACAAGGCACCGCTAGCGTAGCGGAGGGACCCGGCTGTTTCTCTTCCAGTCCTCACCTATTCTCATAAGGGCCGGTTCAGGAAAGGGCTAAACGAAGAGTCCGACCGCGGATGGCAAAGCCGGTTATGTCTGCTAGGTTTAGGAAGGTGAATGACAATGGGCCGTATCCACATACTGGCCGACCAGGTGGCCAATCAGATCGCGGCCGGCGAGGTGGTCGACCGGCCGGCGTCTGTGGTCAAAGAGCTGCTGGAGAATTCCCTCGACGCCGGCGCTACCCGCATCGTGATCGCAGTGGAGGGTGGAGGGCGCAAGCTCATACGCATTGCCGATGACGGCTGCGGCATGGTGCGCGACGATGCGCTGCTGGCGTTCGAACGGCACGCCACCTCCAAGCTGCGCTCAAGTGACGATCTGCTCTCGATTGCGACCCTGGGTTTTCGCGGCGAAGCGCTGCCGTCGATCGCTTCCATTGCCCGGGTAGAGTTGGTCACCCGCGCCGCTGAGGAAGCCTCGGGCACACGGATGGAAATTGCCGGGGGCAAGCTGCTGCTGTGTGAAGAGGCAGGCGCGCCCGCGGGAACCACGCTCACCGTGCGCGACTTGTTCTTTAACACCCCGGCACGGCGAAAATTCCTCAAGTCAGAAAACACGGAGCTGGCTCACGTAACCGCGTTGGTTACACATTACGCGCTGGCCCATCCGGACAAGCACTTCGAGCTGCACTCGGCCACCCACGCTCTGCTGATCGCGCCCCCGGTACAACGAGCAGCGGAGCGCATCTTTCAGATCTTCGGTCAGGAGGTGCTGGACCAGCTGCTGCCGCTGGCGGCCGAAGTCGAGTTGGCACGCGCCGGTCTTCCTGAGCCCCCGCCGTGGAGGCGGCCCGCGGACTACCAGGCTGCGCCGCCCGGCTGGCTGCGCATATCCGGCTTCACCTCCAAACCGGAACTCGAGAAACTGAACCGCAACTCGATCTACTGCTTCGTCAATCGCCGCCTGGTGCGCGACCGCCTGCTCATGCATGCGGTCAGCGAAGCCTATCGCAATATCCTCGCGCCCACTTCCTTTCCTGTAGTGCTGCTGTTTATCGACATGCCGCCGGAAGAGGTCGACGTGAACGTGCACCCGGCGAAGACCGAGGTTCGTTTCCGGCAGGCCAACTGGCTGCATGATTTTGTGCGCGACACCCTGCGCAACAAGCTGACCCTGGGTCGGCCGGCAGCGGGGTTTCTGCAGGCGCTCACGGCCCACCCCAGCTCGACGCCGGCGCTGGTGGCGCATGCTTCGCCCGAAGTTCCGCCACGGGAAACGCCCACTTCCGATGGTTGGCTGGCCGCCAGTTGGCCCGCCGATGAAGAACCGGCGAACGCTGATTTTTCGTTGACCCCGGCTCCCATCGTGCCTACCCCTGGTGTGCTTCCTTTCGGTGTTCTTCCTATCGCCGCCGTGGAGAACCCGGCCATAGATGAAATGGCAAAGAACGGGCTGGCAAACGGCAACCACCGGCCATCGATGGGCTGTGTCTCTGCGGCGGAATGGAACCCTGAAGAGGTAGGCGTAGAAGCGGGCGCCGGCCCCTCCCTGCATGGACTGGCATCGCTGCGTCCGCTGGGACAGCTGCGAGAATCCTTCATCCTGGCCGTGAACCAGGAGGGTCTCTGGATCATCGACCAGCACGTAGCCCACGAGCGAATCCTGTTCGAGCGGGTATTGCGCCAGCGGCGGGTAGCGCAGGTGGAACGCCAGCGGCTGCTGATGCCCATGCTGGTCGATCTGCTCCCCGCACAGATGGTCACCTTTGCCGGCATCGCGCAGGAGCTGGAAGCGAATGGTTTTGAAGTGGAGCTCTTCGGGCCGCGCACCATCGCCATCAAGGCTGCGCCCGCCGGCCTCGAGGGCTCCGCGTTGGAGCGCATGCTGGTCGAGGTGTTGGAACAGGCGGGCAGTCCGGAACAGGCGGAAAATCTGGAGGCGGCGCGCACCCGGATCGCCGCCTCGATCGCCTGCCACGCGGCTATCAAGGTGAACACCCCGCTCGATCCTGCACGCATGGAGTGGCTGCTGGGCGAGCTGGCCAAAACCGAGCATCCGACCAGTTGCCCGCATGGCCGTCCCATTGTCCTGCGGTATGCTTGGAAAGAAATCCAGCGGGCATTTCACCGGATCTAACGACACTCTTCCCAGCTTGGAAAGCGCGGAATCATCTTGACAGCAGAGCAGCTCCAGGCAGCACGAGCGGCGCACTGGCGCCAGAAGCAGAATCCCCTCCTCACCCTCGAAGACGCAGAGAGATGGCTGGAACAGCATCCTCTGTGCCTGTATCTCCCGCGTCGTGCCCAGTTGACAGCACCGGCGCCCTCCTTCGTCGAAGCCTGCATGGGCACGCCCCAGGCCACGCCTGGCGCGGCGGCCATCGAACAGGCGCAGGAATTATTGACCCGCCTGGTGGCAACCGGCAGCGTGGTCGCTCTGAACCTGCTCGGGGCGGTGAGCGAGCAGCCGGATTTTCTGGCCCATACCCAGGCCCTGCCGTACGTTGTTTGCTTGCGCGCGGATGCGGATTGGAAACATGCGCCGCAGAAGTCCTCGGGCCACAAGGTCTCTCCCCTGGTGCTCGAGTTGTGGAAAGCGCTGGACAAAGAAGGTGTCCTCAGCGCCGCCCAAGCGAGGGAGACGCTGGGGCGGGAGCTGACGGAGGCTGCGGTTCTGCGTGGCCTGTCGGAGCTCTGGCAGGCATTGCGCATCAGCCCGGTGTACGGGAACGCGGGTCAGCCGGCGCAATGGGAATTGCTGCGCGTGCGGCACCGGGACGCGCTCACCACGGCCGCCGGCACCTCGCAGGTGACCGCGCTTTCGCTGCTGGTATCCATGTACCTGCAGTCGGTCTACGCCGCCTCAAGCGAAGAGATCGAGATCTTTCTCTCCCCGGTGGCGTCCCGATCGCGGGTACGGGAAGCGGTGCGCGGCCTGGCCGCCACGCGGCAGATCCAATCGCTTTCGATGGATGCGCAGACGTATTACTTCCTGGAAGGCGGTTTGCCCGAATTTGCCGCGCTGGCAGGGCCGCCGGCGGAAAGCCCAGAGCTGCAAAGTAAGGAGCCGCAGCTTCCGGTGCCGCAACGTACGGAGCGGCCAAGACCGGTTGCGGCGACCACGGCGCAAGCCGGGACTTCCCGGCAGCAGCCCGTGCCGGCCCCGGGCAGAGACCGCGCTCCAAGACCTGTACGCCCGGCTACGCCCTTTAGCCGCCCTCCGAAACCGGCTCCGTTCGCTCCCAGGCCTGGGGCCGGGCCTTCCCCGGCAAGAACAGAATGGACAGGACCGCGCCGGCCCACGGAGAGGCCAGCCAGGGTAGGAGCCTACCGGCCTGACAAGACCACGGACAAGCGGCCCTCACGCCCACCGGGGCGCAGCTTCTCGCCGAGAACCACGGGGGAACCAGGCGCAGGAGTTCCCCGCAGCGGGCCGCGGCCAGACACGCGTGGCCGGGTTGGCCCGGATGCACGACCAGACAAACGCGCGGCCGGGGGCATGGGAGCCGAGAGACGGGAACGGCCCGCTCCCTGGGCGCGATCCAATCCGAGAGCGGGCGGCCGACCGGGCGTGCGACCCGGCGAAGGATCAGCATCCGCACCCCGTCCCCCGCATGCCGGGCAAGGCGGGCATTCACCTTTCCGGGAACGACCGAAACCTCGGGTCGGATCCAGCAGCGGACCAAGGGCTGGGTCGGGAGGGGACCGGGTAAGGAACGCAGTTCCGGGCCGCCCTTCCAGTGGCCGCCCCCAAGGGCGTCCGGAAGGCCGTCGTCCAGAAGGATTGCCGCCTGCCGGAAGCAACCGTCCCTGGGCGGCCAAGCGACCACCGGCCGCGGGTCGTCCTCAGGGCAGGCCTGCAGTTCCCTCTCGCTCCGGCCCGAACCGTACCGGCTCGGCCGTCCCCCGGTCTCGCCCGGCACAAGGTGCAGCACCCGGTCTTGGGGAAGGTCCTGGCCGCAGCGGAAGCTATGACCGGCCGCGTCCGGGCGGCTATGCAAAATCCGGCGGACGACCCGGCGCGAAGGCCAGATCGGAACGGGGCGGCCAAGGGGCGCGTCCGCCGTTGAACGCCAGCACCCGGCCCTCCAAGTCATGGCCGCGGGCCAGCTCGGCATCCGGCAGACCCGGTGGAAGGCCCGGCGGTAAACCTGGCGGGAAGCCAGGCGGTAAACCTGGCAAGCCACCCGCCCGTTTCCGGGGCGGCAAACCAAGCGGGAAAAAGCCAGGAGCATGACGACTAACCACAGTTCGCCTCTGGTGGTGGCGATCGACGGCCCCGCCGGTGCCGGCAAGAGCACCGTGGCGGCGCGCATTGCCGCCCGCTTCGGGTTGCTCAACCTGGAGAGTGGCGCCATGTATCGCGCGTTCGCGCTCAAGGCAATTCAGACCGACAGTGATCTGGATGATCGGGAAGAGCTTGGGCGGCTGGCAGAGCGGACGCGCATCCGGCTGCTGCCGGCGCCGCTGGGCAACCGCGTGTTTCTGGACGACGTGGAGGTCACCAGGCGCATCCGTGAACCCGATGTCACGGCCGCTGCCTCACGGGTAAGCGTGCACCCGGCCATCCGTCAATGGATGGTCTCTATGCAGCGGCAGCTGGGTGCGAGCAGCGGCATTGTCATGGAAGGCAGGGATATCGGGACCAAGGTTTTCCCCGACGCCCAAGTCAAGATTTTCCTGGACGCTGCGGCCGAAGTCCGCGGCCAGCGGCGCTATCAACAGAATGGCCCGGACGCGCTGCCGGCCGAATCCGTATTGGAACAGTTACGGGAGCGCGACCGGCGCGACCGCACGCGCGCGGAATCTCCGCTACAGCCGGCATCCGATGCGGTGATTATCGATTCCACCGAACTCTCGCTCGAGCAGGTGGTGGCCCGGGTCGAAGCCATCGTCAGCGAACGGCTCGCCGCGGGCGATTGACACCCAGCTATTGAACTTATTGAACTACCGGTTGCGCGCTGCTGTCCGCGCCTTTCGCAGGATGCAAATGGCGGATTGGCTTCTGACCGGGGACAGGGGGCACAGGGGGCACGGGCGGCAACGGGGGCTCCGGAGGAGCAGGCGGCAGGTCTGTGGAGGTGATTTCGATGTCGCCGTGATCGGTGACCAACTCCACCCGCGAGCCGCCCCCGCCCACGTTCCCGGCGATGGTGTGGCCCTGGCCGGTGCTGGTGACCGGTAGATCCAGCTTCGAATCAATATCTCCGTTTTTCGCGGTTGCCTGGAGCAGGAAGCCGGCACCTCGGGGCACGGTCAGATTGATGGCGCCGTTACGGTTGTGCACCGCGATCTCTCCCAGCGGCGCCAGCGCGCCGACAGAGATGTCCCCATCGCCATCTTCTACCCGCAGGTCCCCGGTGATCCCGGTGCACTCGACATCCTTGGCGCTGGTGGAAATTCTGACCGGCCCTTTGGCGTCGTTCAGTTGCAGGTCGCCGCTGTCGATGGTCAGTGCGCCCGGGATCGAGACCACTTCGACGTTGGTGCGGCTGGAATGAAAATGAACCGCGGCGGCGATATGGGCGAGACTGGTATCCCCGAAGAAGTCTCCGTCCAACGCCACCCGGCCCTGGACTTCCGAGATGGAGACATCGTCCAACCGGCCCTGGAGCGACACATCGCCCGCGACGGCATGGGCGCTGAAATCGCCTTTACCCATGCGCACGTGGATGCCGCCGCCGACATTGTCGGCCTTGACGTCACCGCGGTCCGCGTTGATGTTGGCAGGACCGGCGAGACCCTCCACGGTTACGTCGCCGTGGTTGGCGGTCACCGTGGGCACGCTGCCCTTGGGGATCTCAATCGTCAGGTCGGCGCGCCCATCGTTGGCATCCGCGGCCCGAAGGGTCACGTTGCTGCCGTTCACCATCAACTGGGGAGCGAGGGCTTCGAGACTGCGCCGGGCCGAGCGATCGTTGGCGGCATACACCACCAGGTGCGCCTGCACGTGGATCTGGTCATCCCCTGAGGGACCCACGGTCACGTCGCCGTGCGGGACCTGTATGTCGACCGGTGCTCCGGCAGGGATGGATTGGTTGAGGTTGCGATCGTCGTCGTGCTCCTGACCCAGGAGACGGGAGAAGAAATCGTCCTGGTCGGAGCCGTGGCGGAAGACATGCATACCGTGCAAGCCGCGGGAGGCGGAGGCGGCCATGTAGCCCACGACGGCGAACACGATGATCAGCACGATGAGTCCCCCGTGGGAGCGGCGGACCACGTGTCCCTGCTGCCGGTCCAGATACCACTCGCCCAGGGAAAGCAGCCCCACACCGACGAGCAGCAGAGGCCACCAGCGCATATACCAATCCCACAGGTGGAAACCATTCAAGGTGTTGGTTTCCACCAGCAGGGCGAGCACCCCGATCACAATCAGCACCACCGGGCCGAGCATGGAGGGGCGGCGGAGCGAACGCTGGTAGTAGCGCTGGGCGCGGGCCGCATCGCGCTGGGAATAGGGCGGCGGCAGGGTGGCCATCACGGCCTCCTATTGGGATCGGCGAGTGGGTCCGTTGAGGCACCCGGGATGCCCGAAGCCGGAACGTTGGTATACGGCGTCACGGCCGTCCCCGGCCCATAGGCGGTGGGCGCATAAGCGGAGGGATAAACGGGAGGGACGGGAGGAGCCGCCATGATGGCAGCCCGCTCCGCCAGCCCGATCACTCCGGCCAGGATGAGATAGAGCGGCCAGCTGCGGCTGAAGCTGAGGATCCCCCACTGGTTAAGCAGGGCGGTGATGCCGACCAGGATGAGAAAAGCCGGCCCGCGCAGCCGGCGGATGAGCAGCCAGGAATTCATCGGGCACCTCCGGGGGGAACATCCCGGGTTCGGCGGTACAGCAACCAGGCACCCACCCCGATGAGGATGAGCGGCCAGGCACGGCCAATCCATTCATCCTCGAAGATGCCCAGGGTATGCAGTAAGAGCATCAGGCCGATGACGATGAGCACTACGGCGCCGAAGGGGTGCCTGTGCCTCGGTTCCATGGCAAGCGGTTCACTGTAAGGCGGCATTCCCGGGGCCGGTGCTCCGGCCGTACCCGGAGGCGGCACGGCATACGACGACGTGTAGGCAGGTGGCTGCTGGAAGGGATCACTGGCGCCCGGATTCGGATTCGCCGCCTGACCGGCATATGAACCGGGATAGGGATTTGTTCCGGGGGCGGGGGCGCCCGATGCGGGGGTGCCCGGGGGAGGGGTAAAGCCGCTAACGTAAGGCGAGGCAGGAGGAGCTATGCCTAGCTTGTTGCCGAGATCGTTGAGGCCGAAAGGATTGGGGAGAGGCAATCCATCGCGCCGCGCCTTTGCCGTCTGGGCGGCGTCAAAGACCTGGTAGAAGACCCACGCGGCCACCAGCAAGCCGAAGACAAAGCTCTTATCGGAAAGGCTGACGAACACCGCAAAAATCAGCACGTGAGCCAGCGCCTTGACGAATTGACCGTTGTACATGGCGCCCACCCCGGGGATGAAACCCAGGAGGCCGGCCAGGACCGGGTGAGCGTGCAAGCCGGTGAGGTTGGCTTCGGCGGCGCCCGGTTGTGCCGACAGCCGAGCTGCCAGGCAGGGTTCGCAGTAAACCACGCCTCCTACGGAACGGATGCAGGCGGAGCACAGCGGCTTGCCGCAATTCTGGCAATACGCCGCAGCCGCGACATCGGGATGGTTAAGGCAGTTCATACCAAGCTCCTTTGCGCTTTCCCGGATTTCCTGTGGAACTTGGTGGGGTTGGCGAAGCTCATGCGGCTTTCCGTAACGAAAGCCGCACGCGCGGCTATGTCCAGCGTTGCGTGGCAGGAAATCGGGGTTTGGTCTTCAGTGGTAGAAGGCAAAGCCCCGAAAACCTCTTTCTGGAATTTTCCTCTCCCCGCCGGTGCAAACCGAGCCGGCACCATTTCAGCAGGCGGGGTGTTGCGTCTGGATTGGCGCGGACTGTTGTCCGTCGTGGGGGGAACTTGCTGTCCCTTGGGAACCGTCGAGCTGGGACTGCCGCTGCCGTCGCGCGCCGGCGGCTTGGGGGTTTGCTGGGGCGAGGGTGCCGGTTCTGTATCCGTGGTGCGCCGCAATTCCCGTACCCGAGACTCCATCTCGTACACCAGGCGCAGATTCTTGTAGTACTTGGTCACCTGTTCATTAGTGGAATAGTACTGCCGCGTAATGTTGGCGCGCAGCCGCGAAGGATGAAAGTCCTCAGCGCGGAGATCGGTCACCTTGATACCGGTCAGGTTCAGCGTCAAGGCGATGGAAAAGAAAGCCATGGCGACGGTCATCATCAACCTTGGCTCCAACACCTGGCGGACCGCCGGCAGCAGCACCCGGTGCCATGCGGGGCGCGCGGGCAGCGAAATGGCCGGGACAGCGACTCCGGGTTGCAGGCCGCCGCTGGTGCGGGCAAGAATCTTGTGGAGCAGATCGGCAGGGACTTCCGGTTCCACGGCGAGGTACTTCATCCACGATCTGCCCTGCTCTGTCTCCTTGAGCATCTGGGCACAAAGAACACACTCGCGGTGATGGCGGGTAAAGGCCGCAGCGTCGGCGGCGCTCAGGGTTCCGTCCAGCGCATCCGCGAGGAGGTTTTCCCATTCGTCGCACCGTAACACCCGGGCTGCTTCGCCCAACGGCTTGTTTTGCTCGCGCTCAGACATTTACATCACCTGCCCTTTAGTACGTTCCAGCAGCCTTGCTAGTTCCGCCCGGCCGCGGCTGATACGGGACTTCACAGTTCCCTGTGGAATGGCCAAAACCTCTGCAATCTCTTTGTAATCCATATCCTGCAGATCGCGAAGGATAACTGCCTCGCGCAACTCCGGCGACACCTTGGCCAGCGCGCTCTGCACCATATGTTGCAGCTGATTTTGCACTGCATGCTGCAAGGGAGTGGTGCGTTGGTCGATCAGCGGCTCGCCCCGGGGGGCGTCGTTGCTTTGATCCCAGCCGGCGTCGATCGAGTCGGTCGCCCGTTGCTGACGGGAGCGGCGGAAGTGATCGACCAGCAGGTTGCGGGTCAGGGTGGTGATCCAGGTGTGGAAGCTGCCCTTGGCCGGGTCGAAGCTGCGCAGGTTGGCGTAGAGCTTGATGAAAACGTCCTGGGTCAGGTCTTCAGCGTCGTGGGAGGAGGCGGTGAAACGGTAGCAGAGGCCGTATACCCGGCGTTGCTGAGCCACCACCAGCTCCGTCCATGCCCCGGTATCCCCATCGAGGCAGCGCCTCACCAAAGCGGGCCAGTCCAGCTCCGGTGCTTCGGGCCGTCGTTCGGCAGGCGGCTGCCGGCGCGCACCACCATCGCGTTCCGGCGGCGTGTTGGAAGAGGGGGTCAACGCGGGCGTTCCTCGGCCTGTAGAATAGCGCCTCCCGTAATCGGCCTGAAAGCGCTCACCTTGCGCCCGTACTCCGGGATTGTTCAAGGCGACAGTGGCGGTCAGGCTCATGGGTGGTGATACGCACCGGTCTACGGCGCGGTTCCATTGGCGTTAGGGCGGATGAGCAGGAGTATAGCCGCAAAAATCGTTTAGGAGGAAACGCAGGGAGGTTTCTCAGTGCCACAACTCCAGGCAATAGCGTTCCAGCAACCAGCCCAGGCCGTAGAGCAGAGCGATGAGCCCGGCGCCCCACCAGAAAATCATCATGGGCAAGGTCCCGATGACGCTGGCGTCGCGCTTGCCGGCCTTCTGGTCGCCAAGGTGGAAGATGTACCCGCTGGTCACGCAGATGGCGGCGGCCACGAGCATGAGATCGAGCGAAGGCAGCAGACGTTGTTGCAGATTACTCCCCGGCTCCAGAAAGGCGGAATGCAGCACAGCGTCGAGAGCCAGAATGCTCCACAGCAACGAAGCGAATTTAGCAAGTTCCAGAAACACAGCCGGCACTCACGGGGAGACCCACTGGATTTTATGCCCCTTCAGCCACCAGCAGGGGGCCGCGGCGCTATGGGGAAATAACGAGGGGACACAAGGCCGTTGCACCGTGCCCATGTAGTCGAACTCCTCCTTCTGGCCTTTGAGCGGAGTGCGCAGGAACTGTTCCACGGGCACACTGGAGGAGGCTTGGCCACCCGCCCGCACCCGCAGAACGGCCCAGTCCCCGAGATAGAGAACCACGAGAACGGCCAGAAACCCTTGCAGGATACGTACCCACAGCCGCGTCATATTGACAGCCATCCTACGCTCAAACCGGGGCAGTGGTAGCTCAGGATTGCTGCATGAAGTCGGGCGATACCGGATTCTCGTAGAGAGAGTAGTCGCGCGTCACCACGGTCAGCCCGCTTTGGGTCACAAAGTAGTTGCGCCGGTCTTCCTCCCGGTCGTAGCCGATCACCGTGCCTTCGGGCAGATGCACATCGCGATCGATAATGGCGCGACGGATGCGGCAGTGGCGGCCAATGTCGACGTGGGTGAAGATGATGCTCGACTCCACCTCGGCATAGGAGTTCACACGCACGTCCTGAGAAAGGACGCTGTTACGGACCACGGCGCCGGAGACGATGCAGCCGGCAGAGATGACCGAGTTGATGGCCATGCCGGTGCGGCCCGGTTCCCCGAAGACGAACTTGGCCGGCGGATATTGCCGCTGCCGGGTGCGCATCGGCCACGCTTTGTCATACAGGTTGAAGATCGGGGAAACGGAAGCCACATCCATGTTGGCGTCGAAATACGCTTCGAGCGTGCCCACATCGCGCCAGTAGAGCGCGTTCTGCTTGTTCTCGTCGACGAAGTTGTAGGCGGAGATCTTGTAGCGGCCGAGAATGCCGGGCAGGATGTTGTGCCCGAAGTCGTGCTTGGAGTTGGGATCTTCGGCATCCTTCATCAGCGCCGGCAGCAGCACGTCGGTGTTGAAGAGATAAATGCCCATGGAAGCGTCAACCATCGTCGGGTTGAAGGGCGAGCGCAGGGTGGTGGTCTTGGGCTTTTCCTGGAAGCCGATCACTTCGCCGGTACGGCTGACTTCCACCACCCCGAAGCGAGACACTTCATCCGGACGAATGGGCAGCGTAGCGAGGGTGACGTCGGCGCCGGAATCATTGTGGTGCTCGAGCATCAGCCCGTAATTCATTTTGTAAATGTGGTCGCCGGAAAGAATCAGCACATGCTTTGGCTGTTCCGCGCCGATGGAGTAGATATTCTGGTAAACCGCATCCGCGGTGCCCATGTACCAATTGGCGCTGACCCGCTGCATCGGAGGCAGGATCTCAATGAACTCGCCCAATTCCTGGGCCACGATCCCGGTCCAGCCTTCGCGGATGTGGCGGTTGAGAGAGAGCGCCTTGTATTGGGTGAGGATGTAGACCCTGCGTAGATCGGAGTTGATGCAGTTGGACAGGGTGATATCGATGATGCGGTAGTTGCCGCCGAAAGGAACCGCCGGTTTGGCCCGATCTCGCGTCAGGGGGAAAAGCCGTTCACCCGCTCCCCCGGCCAGCAATACTCCAAGTGTGTCTTTCATTCCGTCACCGCGGCGCCCGTGCTAACTCTAACCCTCGAGGTGAGATGCTGTAGGTTCACTCTTCCTCAACGGAGATGCGCAGGGAGCGCAGAAAGTGTACATCCTGCGCATTAAAAGTCTCATCCCCTTGCGGATTTTCGCTTGGCGGTGCCTCTAATTCAGAGGCTGGTTGCTGTTCTACCTCGTTCAATCCAATCGTCGCTTCCAGCATCAGAAGCACATCAAAGCCCTGTTTGCGGATGTCCTGCACTACCTCGGAGATCTGCTCGGACTCGGAAACCGACTCATGAATGGCTTCCCCCAGCTGCTGGATCAAACGACGAAGTCGTTGGTTCAATGATGTACCCCCATTCGCCAACCTCAGGCGCGGTTTTACCTACCTTACTTCTGATGTTACAGCGGAGCAATCTGAATCAACCGGCTGATAAACTTTTACTATGGAGCCAAAGAAAGTAGGCCGCACGCTTGGCATCGGCGTCCGCGTGGCCTCAAATATGCTCCGCGAACGGGTAGAAAAGGCCTCTGCAGCCCATTCCGCCGCGGTGGAGGCGGGAAATGGGCGTCCGGCGGCTCCTCCCCAGACCCGGGCCAGCACCAAGATTGACAGCAAGGTGGCCGGTGCAAAACGAGGCGTTAAAGCCTTTGGCCGGGCCTTTCTGGGCCCGTTCACCCACGCCGGCAGCATCCTCTGGCTGGAAATCACGGGGTTGTTTTTTGCCTTGTTTGCACTCTTTTTCGTGCAAAGTGTCTATCGCGTCCGCACCGCCTGGTGGGAGGGACCGGAACATGCGCACCTGCTGCTGTACGCTGCCCTGGCTGTTGGTTTCGCCTGGTTTTCGGTCAGCTCGTTCATCCGTGCGTATCGCAAAAGCAAGCGCGGCTCCAAGGTGCGATCTTGAAGAGGTAGTCCTGGGTACTTCAGAAAACATGATTGAGTCCCGCAGGGACGGCTAAAGGTGGTTGCGTAACTGCCTATTTCAGCCGTCCCTGCGGGACTGAGTCTGGAAATCGAGTGCGCCGGAATTTGCGGCAATAGCCTTTGAATTCAAACGGCTTGACTCAGAGGTTTCGAGAAATGGAGACCCCCTTCTACGAGGCAAAGGATTTGCCTGGTTTCGACCCTGAGCGGGAGCTTGGCGAGCCGGGCCAGTTCCCTTTTACCCGCGGCATCCGGCCCAGTATGTACCGAAGCCGGTTGTGGACCATGCGCCAGTACTCCGGGATGGGGGATGCGGAGCAGTCCAACCGCCGCTACCAATTTCTGCTCGCCCAGGGGGGAGACGGGCTCTCGGTCGCGTTCGACCTGCCCACCCAGATCGGCTATGACTCCGACTCCCACTGGGCGGCAGGCGAGGTGGGCAAGGCTGGGGTGGCGATCGATTCGCTCGAAGATATGGAACGGCTCTTCGCCGGCATCCCCCTGAACACAGTCTCGACCTCCATGACCATCAACGCCACGGCGACCATTCTGCTCGCCATGTATGTCGCGGCCGCCACGCGTTCGGGTTGTGGACGAGCCCAGCTCTCCGGCACGGTGCAGAATGACATTCTGAAGGAGTACATTGCGCGCGGCACGTACATCTACCCCCTCCGGCACAGCCTGCGGTTGATGGCCGATCTGTTTGCCTGGAGCGGGCAGAATCTTCCGTTGTGGAACCCCATTTCGATTTCCGGCTATCACCTGCGCGAGGCCGGGGCGACTGCAGTGCAGGAGATCGCGTTTACCCTGGCGAATGGGTGTGCCTACCTCGCCGCGCTGGCCAATGCCGGGTTCGATAGCGTGCAAGCGGCGGCGCGGTTCTCGTTTTTTTTTGCCGCACACAACGACTTTTTTGAAGAGGTGGCCAAGTTCCGCGCCGCACGCCGGCTCTGGGCTCGTGTGCTGGAGGAGCAGTTTGGCATCCGGGGCCCACGCGCCGTGGCGCTGCGTTTCCACACCCAGACTGCGGGCTCGACTTTGACCGCGCAACAACCCGAGAACAACCTGGCGCGCAGCGCACTGCAGGCGCTATCGGCCATTCTTGGCGGTACCCAGTCGCTGCATGTCAGCGGCTACGACGAGGCACTGGGATTGCCCAGCGAAGAAGCCGCCCGGCTGGCATTGCGGACCCAAGAGATACTGGCGGAGGAGTCTGGCGTTGCCCAGACGGTGGACCCCCTGGGCGGTTCCTTTTACGTCGAATCGCTGACCACCGCGATCGAGCAGCAGGCGCGCGCGTACATGACCCGCATTGATGCGATGGGAGGCATGGTGGCGGCGATCGAACGCGGCTGGGTGCAGCGAGAAATTGAAGACGCGGCCTTCCGGCATCAGCAAGCCTTCGACTCCGGAGCAAACGTGGTGGTGGGCATCAACCGATTTACTGGTCCGGACGCAATGGAGGCGCGCGAGAAGTTCGAGGACACAGTGGAACAGGATCAGATCGAGCGCGTACGCGCGCTCCGCATTCGCCGCGATCCCCTGCGCTGGCGTGCTGCCCTCGACCGGGTTACGGAGCAGGCTCGCTGCAGCACGAACCTGATGCCGGCTATCCTCGAGGCGGTCGAAAGCTGCGCCACTGTGGGTGAGATTGCCGGCAGCATGGGCGAAGTTTTCGGCGAATACAATCCGGCTGCACTCTAAAACGCCGGCGTTTAGCGGCACCCGGAAAGAAACCGAAGAGTTCTCCACTACGCTACGCTCCGGTCGAAAAAACATTTCCAGGAAGGGTCCGCGGAACTGCAGGTCCCTCGGCTTCGCTCGGGATGACAAAGGAGAGGTCGGTCTTACTATGGAAAGTGGTTTCCAGGATGAAAAACGCATCGGGCCTAGCCACCACTTTCCATATAACCACAACCCTTTCCTTTGTCATCCTGAGAGCCTGTGACTTTTTTGGTGCAATTTTCTGAAAACATTGAGCGGTTGGGGGGATGAAGTTGTAAGAAGAGACATGGGCAATAACGAGGCAGGGGAAGTCGAGCAGAAGGGTGCAGTGCGTCTTCGTAAAGCAGAGCGTCTTCAGCTTTCTCTTTTACCGCATTGCATAGATGATTTGGTGTCCTCGGATCATCGAGTACGTACGGTGATGGCGGTAGTGGAGAAGCTGGACGTGAGCGGTTTTTGCGCGCCGATCCGAGCCCGTGAAGGGCGAGCTGGTCGTAATGCGACTGATCCTCATCTGCTGGTGGGTTTATGGCTGTATGGGTGTGTGCGCGGGATAGGTTCGGCACGGGAGCTGTCACGTCGCTGTGAAGAGAGTCTGCCGTTTCGCTGGTTGTGTGGCGGGGTCAGTGTCAATCATCGCCTGCTGTCTGACTTCCGTACCGATCACGCGGATGCCTTAGACGCCGTGTTTACGCAGGTGCTAGTGACGTTGGTGGACAAGAAGTTAGTACGGGTGAGTCGCATCAGTCAGGATGGAGTGCGGGTGCGGGTGAGCGCCGGGAGCAGCAGTTTTCGCCGGGAAGAACGATTGCAGCAGCTGTTTGTGCAAGCCCAGCAGCAGGTGTCGGAGTTGCGCGAGCAGCTGGAATCGCCGGCACAATCGGCAGCGGTAACGACGCGGCAGAAGGCGGCGCGTAAGCGAGCGGCGGAGTCGCGACAAGAGCGGTTGGAGCAGGCGATCGCGCAGTTGCCGGAGCTGAAGAAGAAGCAGGCGGAGGCGGCGCAGAGGGCAGGGAAAGGCAAGTGTGGGGACAAGATCCGAGCCAAGCAGCCGCGGGTAAGCACCACGGACGCGGCCATGCGGGGGATGAAGATGGCTAACGGTGGTTTCAACCCCGCGGCCAACGTGCAGTTGGCTGCCGACACCGAAAGCCGCGCCATCTTGGGGGTGGAAGTCAGCAACGAGGGTTCCGACTCGGCTGGGTTGAGCGAGCCGATGCGTCAGCAAGTGGAACAACGAACCAGTGGCAAGGTGAAACAGCACCTGGTGGACGGCGGCTACTTGTGCATGGAGGACATAGTCGAGGCCCACCAGCAAGGGGTGGAGTTGTTCGTGCCTTCCAAACCGGCCAGAAACCCGCAGAACCGGGGCCAGGAGTTGACACCCAAGCCAAGTGATTCGGAAGCGATCCAGGCATGGAAACAACGCATGGGAAGCGAAGAAGGCAAGAAAATCTACCTACAAAGGGCCGCCACCAGCGAAACAGCGAACGCTGAATTACGAACTCATCGCGGGCTGGCGCCGTTGACCGTACGTGGCCTCAACAAAATCAAATGCGTGGCGCTATGGTGCGCCTTGGCTTACAACCTGACCCACTTCAGCAAGGCGCTTCTCAGCTAAAACCGAGCTGAATGAGCAAAACAGAAGATCGAGCACCGAAAACAGAAAGGATCGAGCACCCTATGGCAAGCGGAACAGTGTAGAACCGCACCTTGGCCTGATGGCCGCTTCGCAATCCGACCATAACGAAACATGCTCGATCCTGGCGGGATTAAAACTAATCGGTATTAAGTCACAGGCTCCGAGCGAAGCCGAGGGATCTGCAGTTCCGCGGACCCTTCCTGGAAATGTTTTTTCGACCGGAGCGTAGCGTAGTGGAGAGGTATGCGGCGCGCCCCTCGGCGACCCCTGCACGGGTCAAGTTCTACAGGATGTTGACCGCCCGCGCCGCCAGCAAAGCCAGGGTGGCGAGCGAGATGCTGGACTGCAGCATCATGGCGATTTTTGCCCAGCGGGCAAGTACCGGCGAATCGGTGGGCGAAAACGCCGTGCTGGTATTGAAGGCCAGAAAAAGATAGTCCACAAACCCGGGGCTCCAGGCTGGGTCCAATGGTTTCGAAGTCCCCGGGGCGAGGGTCATTTGGGGAAAGAGAAAATCTCCCTTGGTATGGCAGACGCTCATATGCCGGGCATGCGGTCCGCCCGCGTCGAGACGCCAATACCACGACGCGAATACCAGGATGTTGGTAACCCAAAGCGAGGCTGCGGAGCGCAGCAGGGCTAAGGGCGGCAGCGTATGTCGAGGCAGGGACCAGACCAGCAAGGCGAGCGACCAAAGCATGGCGGCTGTGACCACGCTCAGCAAGACATAACCGAGTTTCTGGTTGAGATCAAACGAGCCCCGCATGCGGGCAATCAGGACCGGCACCAGGAGCACGGCAACCACTACCAACAGCAGCCAGGAGGGGCCAAAGGTCAACGGTTCGGGCAGAGCCAGATGCAGCCCGCCCACGGCCAGCACGGCAACCACTGCGGGCCAGACGGGTTGCGCCCCAGTCGTTTGCTTCACCTGCGGTTTGGCATGGGTCTGAGTCATTTCCGCGTCGAACCAGCTTATTCTTTCACTCCCCACCGAAGTGGTGTCCTGGCGGATATAATTCTTGCGCCATGAACATGAATAAGACCACCGTCGTGTACGTATTTTCCGCGCTTTGCCTGGTCCTGCCTGTGAGCTTGCTGATGACAGACGCTTCTGCTATTCCTGACTCGCCGGCGAAGCCGATGCTGGTAGCCACCAACCAGGGTGATCGCGACCTTAGCATCATTGACCCTGCCGCTGCCAAGCAATTGGCCACCGTGCCTGAGGGAGGCATTACCGGACACGAGGTGGCCACCTCTCCGGATGGCCGGACTGCCTACGTGCCGATCTACGGAAGCTCGGGGGTGGGCAAGCCTGGGACCGATGGACACGAGATGGTGGTGATTGACATTCCCAGCCGCCAGGTCACGGGCAAGGTTGATTTTGGCCATGGCGTGCGGCCTCACTGCCCGGTCTACGATCGGGCGAGCGGCATGCTTTACGTGACCACCGAGCTTGACCAGACGGTGACCATCATCGACCCCAAGACGCTCAAGATCGTGGGCACGGTTCCCACCGGGCAAAAGGAATCGCACATGCTGGTGATCTCCAGCGATGGAAAGCGGGGTTATACGTCGAACGTAGGCGCAGGGTCGGTCTCGGTGCTGGATTTGCCCGGACGCAAGACCATCGCCATCATCCCCATATCCTCAGAGTCGCAGCGCATCGCGATTTCCAACGACGACAAGATGGTCTTTACCTCGGACCAGACCAAGCCGCAGTTGGCGGTCATCGACACCGCAACCAACAAGATCAAGACCTGGGTACCTTTGCCCGCGGTTGGCTACGGAACGTCGGCCACTCCCGACGGCCGTTTTCTGCTGGTCGCGATGCCCAAGGCGAACCAGCTCGCGGTGGTCGACTTGGCCACGCTCAAGGTAGTGCGAACCGTCGATGTTCCCGAGGATCCGGTCAAGGTGCTCGCCCGCCCGGACGGCAAGGTTGCGTATGTCTCCTGCTCCAAAGCCAAGCAAGTAGCGGTCGTCGATCTGTCACAGTGGAAGGTCGATTCGCTGATCGATGCCGGCAAGGGGGTCGACGGCCTCGCCTGGGCAGCGCCCGCTACCCCGGGCGGACCGCACTCCCATCGCCAGCCGGCTATTGGACGGCGAACAGGAGAGTAGCTCCGGAACGCCGCTCCACCGTCTCCGTGCTACCGTGAGATAGGCCATTTCCCGGTAAAGGACTTCATCGTGTCTGCTCCCCCTGATTATGTCTCCCCAACCGCTCTGCGCAAGACCGCGCTCAATGGTGTCCATCGCCGGCTCGGCGCCAAAATGGTCGATTTCGGAGGCTGGGACATGCCGGTCGAGTACTCCGGCATTACCGCGGAACACCTGGCAGTCCGCACCGCCGTGGGGCTATTCGACGTCAGCCACATGGGCGATATTCAGTTCCGCGGGCCGGGCTCGCTGGCTGCGATTCAAGCCCTCTCCATGAACGACGCATCGAAGCTGGCCACCGGCCAGGCGCAATACTCGGCCATGCTTTATCCGCAGGGAACGTTTGTCGACGACATCCTGGTGCATAAATTCAGCGACAACGACTACCTTTTGGTCATTAATGCCGGTACCCGGGAAAAAGACTATCAGTGGATTCGTTCCCAGGTAGGATCGTTTGCAGGGGTGCACATCAGCGACTACAGCGATCACTACACGCAGCTCGCGATCCAGGGTCCGCGAGCGCAGGAGACGCTGTCCAAGCTCACCAAAACGGACTTGGGCGCCATCAGGAATTACTGGTTCACCTGGGGCACTGTTTGCGGCCTGCCCAACACGCTTATTGCGCGCACCGGCTATACCGGTGAAGACGGATTTGAAATTTATCTGCCGTCCGACGAGCCCACCAGCGAGCGGGTCTGGCATGAGGTCATGGAAGCCGGCAAGGAGTTCGGGATTCTGGCCTGCGGTCTGGGAGCACGCAATACGCTTCGCCTGGAAGCCGCCATGGCTCTCTATGGCCACGAGATTTCGGAAGACATCAACGTCCTCGAAGCCGGGCTGGAACGCTTCTCAAAACTAGGCAAGAGCGATTTTCTGGGCTCGCAGGCGCTGTTGACTCTACAACAGTACGGCGCTCCGAAGCGCAAGCTGGTGGGCCTGGAGATGGTTGACCGCGGCATCGCGCGCGACGGCTACAAGGTCTGCAACCTGCAGGGCGAGCCGATCGGCTACGTCACCAGCGGTTCTCCTTCGCCCTACTTAAAAAAGAACATCGCGCTGGCCTATGTTCCGGCAGATCACATCGCACCTGGAACAGAAGTGGCGGTGGAGATACGCGGGAACCTGGTCAAAGCCAAAGTGGTGCCGACGCCGTTCTACCGTCGAGTGAAAAAGTCTGTGGGAAAACCAGCCTAAGGTGAACCTAGAAAGCCACGATGCCGCCCACAAGGATCGCGAAGAAATACCCAAACCCGTAAAATGAAAGGGGAGACCAGAAGGATGGGCTATCCAGAATCGTACCGCTATACCCGGGAGCACGAGTGGATCGAGGTAGCAGCGGGCAAGGTGGGCATAACCGATTACGCGCAAAGCACCCTGGGAGACATTGTCTTTGTCGACCTGCCCAAAGTCGGGGCAACGATCGAGAAGGGCAAGGTCTTTGGCAGCGTGGAGTCGGTGAAGGCCGTATCAGATCTCTACTCGCCGGTGACCGGCACTGTGGTGGAGGTGAACGAAGAGCTGGCAACAGCTCCGGAAAAGATCAACACTGACGCCCACGGGGCGTGGATGCTCAAAGTGAAGATCACCGATCCCTCACAGGTAGATGAGCTGCTGAGTGCCGCAGACTACGAAAAGTACGTCAAAGAAGAGACCCACTGAAGCACGAATAGAGGACGCTAGATGCGCTATTTGCCAAAATCGCCGGGCGAACGGATCGAGATGTTGCAGCAAATCGGCGCTGGCTCGATCGACGACCTGTTTTCCACGATCCCTCAGGAATACCGTCTGGAACGGGATCTGAACGTTCCCCGCCAGATGGCGGAATCGGAAATCGTCGACTATTTTCGCCAGGCAGCGGCAAAGAACGCGGCCGGCTACACCAGTTTCCTGGGCGCCGGCGCCTATCGCCACTACCGCCCGGTGGTGATCGATGCGCTGGTGCAGCGGGGTGAGTTCCTTACCTCCTACACGCCCTACCAGGCGGAGATTACCCAGGGAACGCTGCAGGCCATCTTCGAATTCCAGACGATGATCTGCGAGCTTACCGGCATGGACATTGCCAACGCCTCCATGTACGACGGCTCGACCGGCGCAGCCGAATCCGTATCCATGGCTGTCCGCATTACTCACCGCACCGGAGTATTCGTAGCCAGATCCGTGCATCCCGAGTACCGCGAAGTCATGCGCACCTACGCGCAACACCAGGGACTCGAGGCCGCAACGCTTCCATTCGGCGACAATGGAAGGCTTGACTTGGCGGCGCTGGAACAAAGCGTCACCGAGGAGACCGCCTGCGTGCTGGTGCAGTCGCCGAACTTTTTCGGCGTGATTGAAGACATTCCCGCCATCGCCGAAATCGTGCACAAGAAAGGCGCGCTGCTGATTGTCTCCATCGCTGAGGCGATTTCGCTAGGCGTAGTGAGGCCGCCGGTCGAAGCCGATATCGTCTCCATGGAAGCGCAGTCGTTCGGGGTGGCGCTCAGCTATGGTGGACCTTATTGTGGGGTGATTGCCGCCAAAGAACAGTATCTGCGGCAAATGCCCGGCCGGTTGGTGGGAGAAACCGTGGACACGCAAGGCCGCCGCGGCTTTGTGCTCACGCTTTCCACCCGCGAACAGCACATTCGCCGGGAGAAGGCTACCAGCAACATCTGCACCAACCAGGCACTGGTGGCGTTGATGGCGACCATCTTCCTGGTGGTGTACGGCAAAGAGGGCATGCGTGAATTAGCGTTGCACAACCTGGCCAAGGCAGATTATGCAGCCAAACAGTTTTCGAGCGTTGGGGGGGCCCGGCTGCTCTTTGCCGCGGCTCCGCGGTTCCATGAGTTTGTGCTCGAGACTGCGGAGACACCGGAGCAGTTGAACAGCAAGCTGCTGAAGCAAAAAGTGATCGGTGGCTTGCCCCTGAGCCGCTGGTACCCCGAACTGGGCAACGCCAGCTTATGGTGCACCACCGAGCTGAATACCCGAGAGCAGATCGATCACGCAGCCTCGCTGCTGCAGCTTGATTCCGAAGAAGCGTTTACCCGGGCTTGAAAGGCATACCGTCCATGGCAACCACCACACAGGATCTCGCCGCCAGCAAGTTGTTTGAGGGCGTGCGTCACAAAGTGCAGTCGCATCTGAGCCAGAACGAGGCCCTGGTATTCGAGAAGTCTTCGCCGGGCAAGAAGGCTTACAAGATGCCGCCGCTCGACGTACCCGTGGTGGACCCGCAATCACTGCTGGGCGGAGCCGCGCGCGCAGATTTGGGTCTGATGCCGGAACTGAGCGAAATCGAAATCATCCGCCATTTCACCCGCCTCTCCACCTGGAACTACGCCATCGATCTGGGCATGTATCCGCTGGGCAGCTGCACCATGAAGTACAACCCACGGGTCAACGAATTCGTCGCCCGGCTGGAGGGCATTGCCGAAGCTCATCCCTACCAGCCGGAATCGCTCTCCCAGGGAGCGCTCGAGGTCATCCGGCTGCTCAAATCCTGCCTGCTGGACATCACCGGGATGGACACCATCACCCTGCAGCCGGCAGCGGGGGCGCATGGGGAGTTCACCGGGATCCTGCTGGTGCGGGCTTACCACCAGTCCAAGGGGAACCCGCGGCACAAGATCATCATTCCCGATTCCGCCCACGGCACCAACCCCGCGACAGCCGCCATTTGCGGTTACCAGGTGGAGAACCTGCGGTCGAATTCCTTGGGGATGGTCGATGTGGCGCAGCTGGAACAGATCGTCACCGAGGATACGGCGGCGCTGATGTTGACCAACCCCAGCACCATCGGGGTGTTCGAGAGCGAGATTCATAAGATCGCGGACGTCCTCCATGCCAAGGGCGCTTTGCTCTACATGGATGGGGCAAACATGAATGCCCTGGTGGGTAAGACGCGGCCCGGGGACTTCGGTGTGGACGTGATGCACCTTAACCTGCATAAGACCTTCTCCACCCCGCATGGTGGAGGCGGCCCCGGCTCCGGCCCGGTTGCGGCCAAAAAAATACTGGAGCCGTTTCTGCCCACGCCGGTAGTCGTCGAGGGCGAGCTGGGTGCGGACGGCCGCCGGACGCTGCGCCTGGATTACGATCGCCCACAATCGATTGGCCGGGTGCGCATGTTTTATGGGAACTTCGGCATGTTTGTCCGCGCGCTTGCTTACATCATGGCCAACGGCCCGGATGGCCTGCGCCAGACCACGGAAGATGCGGTGTTGAACGCGAACTACATTCGCAAGAACCTTGAGGACGTGTACGAACTGCCCTACCGGACGCCTACGCTGCACGAGGTGGTCTTCAGCGATCGCCGGCAGACGCAGAAGGGGGTCAAGACCGGCGACATTGCGAAACGGTTGATTGATTATGGTTTCCATCCCTACACCACCTCGTTCCCGTTGATCGTGCCGGGTGCGCTGATGATTGAACCGACGGAGAGCGAATCGAAGGAAGAGCTGGATTTGTTTATCGACGCCATGCGGCAAATTGCGCGCGAGGCAGAAGAGAATCCGGAGCTGGTGCTCAACGCGCCACACGCTACGCGGATTTCCCGTCTGGATGAGACCAGGGCGGCGCGCAATCCGGTGCTGCGGTATACGCCACCGACGGATGAGCCGTAATCCAGGAAGCGCGTAAGAAGAGTGTGCGCGAGAACTTCACTTCCAAACTCAGTCCCGTAGGGACGGCTGAGACAGGGCTTCCCTAACTCAACCCCAGCCGAAAGCAGGAAAGATGCCGGCACCGCAGTCTGCGATTGCACAACGGAGCGAAGATCTCGAGCGCTTCGAGTTCATGATGGGCGCCGAGCGAGGCCGCCTCGCGGTCACGCTCGACATGCTCACCGATGCCCTTATCCTTATTGGGCAGCACGGAGTCTACTGCGCGTCTACGCGCAATCCTGCAAAGCCTGCGCTTGACCTCGAAGCGGTGCTGGCCGAGATCGGCGGGGCAAAAGAGCTGATTCAGTCGGTGATGGAACAGCTTCGATTGAAGAGCGAGAACGCGGCAGGACGCTAGGGGATGGCGGAGTTGCTGTCCTGTGAATTACCACAAGCGTCTCACCCCGTAGGCTTCAAACACCCGTTCATTCGTGATCACGGGGAGATTTTCCGCCTGGGCCTGGGCAATCAGCATGCGGTCAAACGGATCCTTGTGAGGACCCGGTAAGAGGCCGCCGCGAATGCCATGGTCCGCGGAGATCACCAGCACATCGAAGCCTTCGCGCTCGACTTGCCCGCAAAAATCCGACACCAGATTCGCCCCAGTCGGCAATTTACCTAAGCGAACCTTGGTGGCGATTTCCCAGGCCGAGGCGGTACTCACCAACACGGTATTTTTGGTTTCGGCAATGATCTTACGAGCCGTGCGTGGAAGGGCTGTATCGTCAGAAAGCCACCACAGCAGCGCGTGTGTATCCAGCAGTACACGCAATGGTCTACTCCCAGCGAGTCAATTCGTTCTCGGGAAGAGGCTCAAAAAAATCCGGGCCTACGCGTAATGTGCCCTTGAGCGAGCCCGGAGTACGTTTGCCCTTTACCTCACCGACGGCTACCAGCCGGGCAACCGGTTTCGCGCCTCGAGCAATCATCACTTCCTCCCCTGCTGCAGCCTTCTGAATGAGCTTGGAGAGATTGGTCTTGGCCTGATGGATAGTGAATATGCTCACGGTCCGTCCCTTAGCTAATTCAGGTTAGCTCACTGGGAAGAACCTTGCAACTCCTTTACGCAAGCCCTCGACGATGAATGAGCCCTCCTGCGCTGCAGGCTTTCCTGATGTATCCTTAAGTGGCGCGCCCGTAGCTCAGCTGGATAGAGCGAACGCCTCCGGAGCGTTAGGTCGGGAGTTCGAACCTCTCCGGGCGCACCAGTTTTCCGCTTTCCTCTCAATACTTTGCGGCAATTCGAGTAGAGGCGAAAAATCACCTCTTCCTTCGCCGTGCCCAATATTGTGCCCACTGAGGCGTGACATGGCGTTTAATACCGCATCCTCTGATGGGTGGACATAGCGACTTGAGATGGCGATTGAAGAGTGTCCAGCGATCCTAGCAAGCGTCCACGCGTCACAGCCGGACTGGCCTAATCTAGTCAGAAATGTATGCCTGAAGGAGTAGAGTACCCAAGGCTTGATCTCTCTCTCCTTCGTCCCGTTTGTCGCATTGCGCTCCACGATTCCGGCATTCGCCAGCCGGAAGGCGCGTGTGTGTTGTTTCTTGAGGCTGGAATGGTCTACATGCCCAGTCTTGGTTGGCGCGGGCCACAGCCAGCCTTCTGTGGGCTTCCCGGCAATTTCCCAGCGGGTTTCAAGAATGAACCTCAGCCGGGCGCTCATCGGTATCGTCCGCCGGGCGGCTGGTGTCTTTCCATGCGTTACGCTCAGCGTTCCATAGCGTCCAGCCCTCCAGTGCATATCTTCCCATCGCATACGGTAGCACTCGTCGGGACGGAGTCCGGTATCGACTAAGGCGGTGGAAATTGATTTGACCGGCTCGGGCGCATAGTCCAAATAGACCCGCTCCTGTTCCGATGTGACCACCGTTTCGCGGTGGCGTTCGCCAGGAAGCAGAGAAATGGTAGGGCGAGCCTCTATTGCTCCCCACTCTGCGGCGAGCCCTAGGATGCGGCGTAGAACGCGCAGAGAGCTATTTACAGTGGTGACTTGCTTATTGTCGGCCTGACGATAAGACGCGAACTGCGCAGCCAGTTCATTGTTGATCGTATCGAGCCGGGCGCTTGCCAACGGTTTGTAGGCCAGCAGGGGCCGCATGCCACCGCGGAACCATAGCCAATTGATTGGCTTGCTCTTCTCGAAGGTGGACTTTGCCCAAGGTTCAAAACGCTTATCACAGAACTCCTTCAGCGTTGGAGCGATTTTCTTCTCCCGAATTCCCACTAGTCCGTTCGCTAGTTTGGTTCTATGGGCTGACTCGATGTTGCGAGCGGTGTTTTGATTCCCTTGCCTTGTGGACTCACGAATCAACTCTCCGTTCCACATGAACTTGTACCAATAGACGTTGCCGCGCTTGAAGATTGACATTATTACCTCGCATCTTTCCGTGCTTTGTGCCGCTTGCCACTCGCGTTTTCTAAGCTGCTGCGTTGCAGCTCTTTTTGCTGTGGTCGATAGCGCTCTTTCATGTAGATCCGCCGCTTCTGTTTGAACTCGGGACTGTTCGCTGCGTTTCGCTTACGGCAATCTTCTCCACAGAACCGCTGGTGATCCGTGACAGCGAAGATCCACCGCGAGCAGATTGCACACCGGCGAAATCGAGCGAGTTCGCTCTGCGAGTTCTCATAGTTGGGGCGCTCATCCAGGAATTTGAGCAGCCAATGAACAGTAGAGTGCTCCCAATACTCTTGCGGGCTTCTAGCAGAGTCGACAGGGAACCGTGTCAGCCAGTAATAGTGAGAATCCCAAACCACTGAGAACGAACGGTAGCGCTTAAGGCAGCTGGCTAAGTCGGTCAGGCATTTGCGATATCGCTCGTTCAATTCGCGTGTGAGCGGATCGCTAAATGGCGTATTTCCGACTACAGCCTGAGGGAATCGCCGCCTCTCTTCGGAGGAGTCGTAGTTGCTAGCGAGCTCATCCTTAGGTGAGTTGCGAGAGAAGGCGCGGTCATAAATCTCTGCTCGAAGCCGTTCCGCCGTTACCAGAAGATCCAAAACACGCTCGACACGTTTAACCCCGGGATCTGACGGACGTTCTTGGATCGGGTTAAGAACCCTTTCCTGGGCAACTCTGGATTTGGTCTTTCGATCATTGTCCTGTAACTCACGCGCAAGTATCTTCATACAGGAACTACTATACACTTGCACGGCTGTGGATTCGATAAGAAACTTTGAGTGAGGATTCGTTTTTCTTGGAGGACTATATGGAAGCTTTGCTCTCTGTAGAGGAAGCTGCTCGTAAGCTGGGCGGTATCAGTAAATGGACGGTCCACGCGTGGTTAGCTAAAGGAAAATTGCGCCGTACGAAAGTGGGCAGCCGTACGATGATCCGGGAGAGCGACGTTCTAGCGTTCATCGCCATTTGCAATCCCGAGGAAACCGGGTCGTATTCAGAAAACCGCGGTAAATAAGACCAGTTTGTATTAATCACTCATCGCGTAAGCGATGACGGCAGCTTTGACGTTGCCAGAGGAGCAATCCTCCGATCTCACGACGTAGGCGTCCAGGATGTAGCGGAAGCGCCGAATGCCCGAAGACCACGCCTTGCGCGGTATGGCCAACAGTGAGATTGCGAAACGTCGTCACATGTCGTCAAGCCTAGTCCCCACCGGATCAGCCGAGGGACGGAAAATGTGACGGAACGTGGCCTCAAGCGACGGTGAAACCTTTACACCGGATGTCTGAGAGACCGAGAGGGCTTTGGTCTCTCTGCGCTCAGGCTCCCCATAACCCGGATGTATAAAAAGGGGGAAGCGACTGCTCGATTTCCGTCGCTCCAAATCGCATCACAAATATGCTCGGAAACGAACTCGCGAGTTTATTGATGTGTCTGAATCCGCCAATGGACTAGATTAGAGTTATCGTGACACGACAGATGGAGATCATTAGCGCAATTGAGCTAGCTGGCGGTCAGTCTGAAGCGATACTGGACGCCATTGCACGGGCGGGATACGTTTGCGTCCCCCGAAAGCCTACGCCTGAAATGTTGGATGCTGCGTGGGGCTCCGCTATCGAAGAACACGCGGCTGGGGTCTGGAGAGACATGATCGAAGCTCACGAGTGCGGAATAACCTCCTGATGCATGAGAAGCGGGAATTCCTCTTCGGGAAGTGGCCGGTCTCCCCTTTTTCTAAACTCTATGAATCTGTTCATAAGTGTCCACGCTCTTTTCGTGATTTCAACAACAATATAGCCTGGTTTATGTGCACGGTCTCCGTGTCTGGGACCTGTCGAATGACTCATGACAAAATCCAAATACGCCTTTTCTACCCGGAGCGTATCTCGTAGAATAGGCCAACCTTTCTCGCGATCTACACCTACGGGCGTTAGTATGTTCCTCAATCCGTCAATAGCGCGACCACAATTTACTGGCGCGTGGTGCGGCACGCTTATTCCTTGTATGAGATCGTTCAACGCCATAAACAGTGCTGGCTCCGAGCCCACTATCGCAATTGTATTGCTCAGGTTATACATCTCTTCATTAGTCACCGCTGGGATTTTATAGGCAGTGCACAATGGCGCGAGATTAACATCTTGGAACCACAGTGGCTCAGTGGCGCGTCCAGGTTTGGCATAGGAATCTAAAAGGACCATCAAGCTATAACCAGATGAAAAAGCGAGAAGATCAACCGCAACCCTAGCTAAGTCGAGTGCCCTCATGTAGAGCGTTGGAATAAACTCGTCGCGAAATTGGTTGACCTCACATTCAACCTCTATTGAACAATCAATCACTTGAATCCTAAAGACCATTATTAGGTCGAGAGCAGCTTCCTCCCACCCGGCTTCCGGGATGTTGTTGATGGTGATGCTAATCCAGGGCGGCCATGTCCTACCGAAGAAGCGCACAATTGGCATAAGCCAACAATCTACGCCGATGGTCCACAACGTGTCATGTGAAACCTGAGAAGCCGCCTACCGCGTTCGTTGATCGTTCCCGTCGATTGGATCAAATCTGCCCCGAAGGCTCGCGGCAGGCCCTCATCTTGCGGCAGAGTGTGCAGTAAACCACTTAGTCGCACTTTGCTGTACCTGAGCAAGTTCTAGGGGTGTTAGGTGAGACGCAGACTCGTCTCGGTATTTAATTGCGGCATCCCGCTGAGCGCCTTTCGTTCCGTTAGCGGCAACAAGATCGAACCAGTAATAGCCCTCTGAGTAACTCTGCGGCACACCTTGGCCGATGTAGTACAGGACGCCAAGACTAAATTGTGCTTGCACGTTACTTTGCTCACCAGCCTTGCGAAACCAAATAGCAGCCTGCGCATCGTCTTGCGCCACGCCTTGGCCTTTGTCGTACATGACGCCGAGGTTAGTCTGCGCAACAGCGTTCCCTTGTTCCGCTGCCCTGCGAAACCAAATAGCGGCCTGCGTGTAGTCTTGGGGCACGCCTTGGCCATCGTGGTACATGCAGCCAAGGCTATTTTGGGCCAGGTCGAACCCCTGCTCGGCTGCCTTGCGTAACCAGACAGCCGCCTGCGTATAATTCTGAGCTACCCGCTCCCCATCGCGGTACATGACGCCGAGGTTAGTCTGCGCAACAGCGTTCCCTTGTTCCGCTGCCCTGCGAAACCAAATAGCGGCCTGTGTGTAGTCTTGGGGCACGCCTTGGCCATCGTGGTACATGATGCCAAGACCGGTCTGTGCTAGGGTGTTCCCTTGCTCCGCAGCCTTGCGATACCAGGAAGCCGCGAGTGCGCTATTCTGCGGCACACCGCGACCTTGGTCGTACATGACTCCAAGGTAGAATTCCGCTTCCGCATCTCCTGCTTGGGCCTCAGCCTGCAACGTTTTGGCTGCATCCGTCGGACTAGGTTGTGGCAGCGCCGGCTGTAAGGAACGCTGCCTTGGATCTGTCAACCCACCACTATTGACCCACTTTGCAGCATCCTCGATTACAGCATGAGCGGGGTGGTGTCCTCTGCCTCCTAGCGGAATTCCGTAAAGAGTGCTGTAAATCCCCTCCTGCTGAAACGTCTGGACCACCTCAAATGTTCCATCACCTCGCCGGCGCTCCACCGAAAGCGTGAAGATGCCGTACTCGAATGAATAGGGGACGGCAGTAGAGCTTGTTGTGGTCGTTTGCTCTGTGCCGCTTACCTGCGAAATGTTGCCGTTCTGATCGGTGATAGTTCCACGGACAGGATTTGACTGGGTGGAAGTCTCATTCACTATCTTCGTGCCGTGATAAATGTCTGGGGTAATAGTGATGTAGAACATTATTGAAACCGTCGGGGTAGGATCGACGTAACAAGCTCCGGGATACTTGTTCGCAATCTTTTCCCGAAACCACTTCGCGTCGCCAGCCGATAGTCCCTCTTTGACGTTGTTCAGTTTGTCCTTTACAACCACAGTAAAATTTGCGCATGAGACCTTCGTTTGGGCTGACGCGCCAGCGGCCAATGTCGTACTGGCCACCGCGAGCTGTGCGAGAATGAACAGTTGTCGCTTGACCAGCGTCATAATTTCCTCGCCCATCAGTATAGGCGGGATTGAGGCCCCGGAACGCAGGAATCCGAATGCGAAGACTTATCGAGGCGAAGCTGCTAGAGACCGAGCGCACCCGATTGGTACCGGGCGCGCCTTGAAAATGGCTGTATAGGGTCGAGCCGACGCGCGAGCGAAATTGGCGACAACTTGCCTTATGATTTCGCTAAATGGGGGGCGATATGGGGGGACGTGGAAGTGGTCGACATTGGGGTGGGAAGGCGAAGCGGAGTACCGCATGTTGTCCTGCTCTCGACGTACGCCGCTTAAACCGAGAGGGATGGCTTCGGCCTGGACAGTCTTTCCCGTATGAATGGACGCGATACGGAGAGAAGGCCGCATCGATTGACGTGACAACCCAGCCAAACCTGGTGACACTGCTCTATTGCTATCGACATCCCGTTGACGAACTAAGAAGCGTGGAATGCCCCATACAAGTCGAACGGTCAGCATGCCACTATGGCGGGCAGCGAGTGTGGTTCCGTTGCCCCGAGGATGGCTGCGGACGCAGGGTTGCAATTCTATACGGAAACGTCACCTTTGCATGTCGCCAGTGTCACGGACTCGCCTATAGCAGCCAGCGCTGTTCAGCCAGCGACCGAGCTCTCAGACGAGCGCAAGCAATCCGCCAACGGTTGGGGGGAACGGCGAACATGTACGACCCTTTCCCTCCAAGGCCGAAAGGCATGCATTGGCAGACATATGAAAAGCTCCGCCGGGAGCACGATAACGCCCACGCGAACTCATGGCCGCGATGGTTTTTAAAACGAACTCAACGGAGACTCGCCTCGAATCAAACCTAGCCCGTGAAAAGCATTGGCCCCGTTGTGCCAAAAACAACTGCTTCTGGAACACGCGTTCCGTTCGCTGCGCGCTTCGAAGAATGAGGGGATTACGGAGCGGTTCGCAGCAAGCTTTTTGGAACATGGGGCCGAGTAGCGAGGAAATGTGATTGCCAGCCGGGGGCTATGGCAGTCTCCTATACACTCGGTTTACGGAGAATCTCCGGGCATGAAACTCCGCTCCCTCATCACCGCAGCCATGATTTTGCTGGGGGCACTGCGTAGCTACGCACAGCCCCTTATCGACTATCACCAACATCTGCTGAGTCCTTCCGCGGCCACCCTGAGCTCGCTTCCCAGGCCGTTCACCGCAGGCGATCTGATCGCTCTACTGGACGCGGCAGAGGTCAGACGCGCGGTGGTCTTATCTCTGGACTATTAGTATGGCAACCCTAACAAGCCGCCCGTTGCGGATGAGTACGACCGAGTGAAAGAGGAAAACGACTGGACGGCCCGCCAGGTCGCAGAATACCCCGGTCGCCTTCGGGGGTTCTGCGGGGTTGACCCTCTGAAGGCCTATGCCCTCTCCGAGATCGCAAGGTGCGCAAAAGATCCATACCTTCGCTACGGTCTAAAACTGCATTTCGGAAACTCTGACGTCGATCTCGACAATCCGGAGCATGTGGCTCAGCTGTGCCGCATTTTCCAGGCCGCAGACGAAGACGGCATGGCGATCGTCGTTCACATGAGACCATCGGTGACTCGTCACCGGCCCTATGGCGCGAAGGAGGCCTACAGACCGTGAAAACGGGTTATCCGGCCGGGCGCCCGTGAAGAACGGTTACTCAGACCGGCTTTGCCCCACGTCCAACGACTTCTCCGCCGCCGTGGCATGTTCGAGGATTCTCTCCAGCGTCGCGTTCCGATCCAAACCCCATTTCTGCATTAGCCACCGCAGTTGCTCATCGTGCTCCAGGTCGAGCATCACCCTCAGCCTCTTCTTTTCCATCGAAATTCCTCCCCGGCTAACCGCGCCGTATGCTCTCGGCTTAGAGTGCTTCGTATCGGCATCTTCTGTCTACTGCGATCAATTTTGCACAGTCCTATCTGGAGATCGACGGTAAAGTTGGTGGAATGAACGCAATCAAGATTGTCAACGTAGAGCAAGATGGACCGGACGGGATTCTCGTTACATTCTCAGACGGAACGATCGCCGGCTATGTCGCGGAAGAGTTGATTGAATTGAGGCCCATCCGCGACAAGGTGCGCCCGCCTTCGACTCTTGCTTAAGCCCCTCCGCTGGCGGTTTAATCTTTCTGCTACCAAAGAGAGGTGTTCAGAGGGCTAGCGCTGAGCGACGCCCTTGACGTAGCGCCAGGCGTGGATTGACGAACAGGGAAGCAACTGCGCCAACGGGAAGAACATTCGGCTACCTCCTTCTTCGTACTTTCCATCGTTGAATTTGACCTGAACAGGAGCGTCCACAGTCGGATAGGTTTTCCTATCGCCCGCATCGAACATGTGCCAATCGCTGGGATGATTCATCGTGCCTTTACAAGGACGGAAGGAGATCCTTTTTCTTTTCGAGCAGCTTCAGGACGCTGGAATCCACCAGGTAGCGGATCGTCGCAGCACAGGCCAAGCACTCCACCTCACGCAATTCACTTCCGGCCGTGTCATCTGGAATCGAACAAGAGCGAAGGCACTCCGGACAGGTCACAACGAGGTAATCAGCATTCGTCCTCGGAACCCACAGCGGGGCCATATCATGTTTGCCCAAGTGCGGTCGGATTGGTGAGGCAGCGATCACTTCCTGAATCTTGGACAAAAGCTGTTGTGGTGTGTAGGTGCCTTTTTGAAAGAAATGGTCCACCAGCAGCCCAAGGGGCCATGCTTGCCAGCATGTATTCGCCGCTGATTGCGATTGTCGGGATGTGGGGGAACCTGCGGCGGACGATTGAAAGCAGCTCGAACCCAGACATCCCGGGCATTCTCAAGTCGGTGAGAATGATGTCTGGCAGAACCTCTCGAAGAATCTTGAGGGCGACGAATCCGTCCTCTGCGGCGCGAACCGAAAATCCGAAGCTGCGCACGATGGCAGCAGTGGTCTGAAGGACGAGCGGATCATCGTCGACAACGAGCACTCTACATCGGAACAGGCGGCTCGCATCCATAGCAGGACTGATACTACGATGGGGCACCCGGCAGGCAAACCTCATTGCGAGTCTGGCGCAATATGGCGCGCCTCACGCCATTCGCAAGCAGCGTCGGTGTACGTATTCCGGGCATCGCATGCATGGTTGTGATGCAGAAGCGCTACCCAAGGTCCTTCCTCACTTCTGCTGCAAGCTTCTCCAGGTAGGACTCATCGATCCCCAGCTCCTTCGCCACACCCTTAACCAGCGCTTTGGATGGCGAGACCTTGCCGTTGCACTGGCGCATCAGATCCTCCACGGGCATCTTCAGCTTCTCAGCCAAGTCAGCGAATGTCCGCATCTTCCGGGCGCAGTCTCCCCAATGCTCACGCTGAACGGGTAATCTCATCCGGCACACACGACGAAGCTGCCATCAAGGCGGTGTTTCTAAAGCATAATATGGATATCGTAGGGCCACCATTACCCAAGACGCATCGACCAATGACCACACCTTGAGCCGGCTCAAAGAATCCAGGGCTAATACCGCTCCCGCCAGGCCCTGGCACACAGATGCCAGCAGTCGGCCGAAGCCCGGCCGCTCCTGGGTGCCAGCGCCCGAGCGTCCCAAGTCCTCATCGATTACGATGACCTTGTGAAAGCCCAGCTGGGATGCATGCTGAGCCAGGGCATACTGCCGTTCTTTACCCTCCAGATGTGGCGTACGGACTGGCTCTACCACACGCTCGGGTTGTTTCATGACTACCGGGTACGTTGGCAACGAGCCTGAAAGGACAGCTGCCCACACGCATAGGTCTCATAACTCTTGACATGAAACACACAGGAAAGCCCAGTGCGGGAAATCTGCACGCTGGGTTTGACGCGGCGGGGACTGGAACCCAGCTTACGGTTTGGCTAGTGAGGCACTCTCAGAGGAAACGGAGAGACACAGATAGGCCGAACCTACGAAGCATGGCGCCAGTCCTCGACCCTACAAATCGCACCATCCAGGCATGACTGGCAGGCAAGTTACTCAAAATCCCGTTTCAAGGGAACTCCTTCATGAGCGAGGAGCAGTCTCGTAGACTCGACTCCTGTTTGCCGGGCGGCGCATCAGGGCGTCGGTTGCCAAAGCTCCGGGGTGGGTGGGGTTTGGCGGAACCAGACAGGCGCCGAGAGCGTATAACCCAGCGAGGGGTTTTTATGCGGCGACTCATTCTCACGGTGATACCGGCGATTGTTCTGATGGTTGCTATTTCGCTTGCGGTTTCGTGCTTTGCGCAGGATTCTGATTTTAACTTGAGCATGCATGCCAATTCGCATGCAACGGCGAAGGATATTGGGCTGCCGGCGTATCCGGGAGCGACGCCGTTCAAGGATAAGGATAGCGATTCGTCGGCGGATTTGGGGTTTGCACTGAATAGCGTTCATTTCAACCTACAGGCGGCGAGCTTTGTGACGAGGGACTCGCGGGACCAAGTGATTGCGTTTTACAGAAAGGCACTGGCGAAATACGGCGAGGTGCTGGAGTGCAATCATGGAAAGCCGGTGGGCTCGTTGACGGTGACGAAGAGCGGGTTGACGTGCGGCGACCATAACGGCGGACAGATGACACCCAACGGAAGCGACGGTGACTACGAGCTGCGGGCGGGAAGGCCGGAACGGTACCGCATCGTCGCGGTTGACAGCACCGACTCGGAGAAAACAAAGTTTGGGCTGGTCGCGCTGGTGGTTCCAAAAGAAGAGGACGGGAAGTAGGCAGATTCGTTGAGGCTCGAAATTCAATAGGATCCTGCAAAGTCTGGTTTTCCGTAGATTCCCGTAGCAAAGGGGTCAGGATGGGAAGTTACCGAGAATCCCGTTTCTGAGCAGCACGGCGACCGCACGCTATATCTTGTTCAGGTTACGAGCAGGAATCGAATCGTTATGGCCCAATACCATCCGTTGGAGATCGGCCATTTCGACAGCAGACGGAGGTAGTATGTTCAGATGGTACGGAACTGCCTTAATTATTGCGATCCTGAGTGGCGCTGCCTGCGCCCAGTCGGCGACGATACCCAGCTTTGAAACCGCTTCCGTCAAGGTTAGCCAGTCTCAAATTGGCCACGAGGGCACATTCACTGCCGGTCCCGACCGGGTGACTGCGCGCAACACGACATTGAAAAGACTCATTTATGAAGCCTGGCAGGCCGGGTACGCCCGGATGACTGGGGACAATCTGTCCGGGTGGGTGTCTACGGAAGAATACGACATCGATGCCAAAGCGCCACACCCAGTCAGCTCGGCGGAACTTCGGCAGATGCTAAAGACCCTGCTGGAGAATCGTTTCAAGCTGACCGTGAGAACCGAAAACCGAGTAAGCCATGCATACACATTACGTGCATGGAAAGACGGCGCAAAGTTGCATGGACCGGCTGGCGAGGACCAGCCAGGGATATGGCGATTCCACGGTACCCTCGACCAGTTTGCAGACGTTCTTGCTCTAAAGTTGACGGAACAGCCCGTTGCGGACCCATCTGCTCCCTCGGTTGCGCAGGGCACACCAATTCCAGTTGTCAACAAAACCGGCATCGAAGGGGTCTTCGATTTGGCGTTACCGATGAGCTTGGATGCGCGTGAAGCTCCCCTTGCGTACTGGCAGAGGATATTGAAGGAACAACTCGGGCTGAGGCTGGAACCGGGGGAGGAACCAGTTGAGTTTTTCGTCATTGCTCATGCAGAGCGATTGTCCTCCGGGACATAGGGAGTTTCGGGCAGGTTAGAGACAAGGGAGTTGCGATCAGTTGTCAGACGGTAGTAGCACTTTGAGTATAGCTGTCAACGCGAAGTGCCTGCGAAGTTGCATTCTCGGTAAATTCCCCCGTTTGCCAGGACAACGGGCTAGGCAAGTTACCGACAATCCCGTTTCACGGGCACGTCTACCAGAGTGCAAAATACACGGGCTCTTCTGCGCTTCGGGTGACAAGAAGCGGCGTTTTTGATAGTTCCGGCCCCGGGCTCAGCGAGATTGGATGAATCCGGGGAGAATACGAGAGTCTGCGCGGTACAAGTGATATTGCTCAAAGACGACGTCGTTCAGCCACATCAACTCGAATCCCCCCCAAATGGCGATGCTGTTTAGAGGGCAGATATATGTCTTACCTCCAAGCTCTACGGGTCCATAATCCACCAGGATGTCCGCAGTCATCCCAAGTGGATCGTCTGCCCTGAGAACCAGGCGGAGTATCGTTCCATTTGACGGATCAACCGCGATCTCGCCCTTGTAGCCGGTGAATTCCTTTTCCACCTTATAGTGCGATTTTTCCGCAGTCACCGAGTAGCGGAATACTGCCTCGGGCCCCGACATTCCTTGCTCCCAATGACTCCAAACCAGATTTCCCTGACCAGCATCAAGCAGCGCTGTGCCGAGAATTGGGCCCAACTCGCCGGAGGTCGTTAGACCCTTTATCTTGGCGTTCGCTTTGGATTGCATCACTTCCTCGGCGTCGCGATAAAGTTCTATTGCGTGGTAATTGCCTACAACCTGCGGCGGTTTGCTTAGCTGAAGATCGTCCCGAAAG
Organism: uncultured Acidobacteriaceae bacterium; assembly: GCA_963830325.1. Lineage (GTDB taxonomy): Bacteria > Acidobacteriota > Terriglobia > Terriglobales > Acidobacteriaceae > PALSA-350. The sequence continues at coordinate 159,813 of CAWHMV010000010.1, read as the reverse complement.
CTGGTGGTGGATCGCGTTGCGTAGAGATTCGGCAACTGGTGGACAGTAGTGCGTACATAGCCGATCACCAATCCAATCATCCTGCGCTGGTCTTCGGAATCCGGCTGTGGTCGGGAGGGAATCTCTGCTGCGGCGGGCTCGAGAAACGCGGCCAGGTCGGCAACCTCCATGAGTGCCTGCTTTGCGTGGCGGCCAGTTACATCCGCCTCGCACCGCGAGAGCCGGGCTGGACTCAGCGATTCGGTTAATTCAAGTCCGTAGAGTTGCCGAGCCAGTGTCTTATCCGGCTTACCTTTGGCGGCACCCAGAATCTCCTCTAATTGTTCACCCGTGACTCGCTGGGCGGCTGACGCCTGCATCGCCAATCCAGCCAGGCACGAGACAAAGATTACTTTCCGGTTCCGCAGCAACTTGAGGACCGACGAAGACTGAAATGGCAGCGGATGACGGACCGAAAACTGCAAATCCCTGTTCATGTTGCTCAGCCTCGCATACTGCTTCTAAGCATGGTAGACGCGGCAGCATTCGTGATTGACCCCAATGACAGATTCCTCGCTGGGACTCGTGACTCGTCTTGACGGACGGGCTATCGGACAGAGAGTGGGTGCACCTTCCCTGAGGAACATCCCGCAAAGTCGGGTTATAGGTAACTTCCCCGGTTCGGCCCGGGCCGCGACCCCGTTTCCTGAGCATTTCGTCCCGACTCCGAATGTCCGACGAAACGTTACTTCCGGATTGGCGACGATCCACTCGGAACTCGGCAAGGGGCGGCGTAAGAGCGTCGATGAAATGTGTGCAAAACAGATCAGACAGTTACCAGTTGCGATGCTATGTTGACCCGAGAGAAAATGCGCGTGTGCAGCGGAATGATGACCCCGTTGCCGCCCATACGCAGCGCTAATGAAGATGATCCGCGACAAGACCACACTCAGGAAGAGGACGTCTCGATGGCTGGTGCAATCAAGAAGCCTTTTAATACCGCTACTTTTCTCGCGACAAAAGGGCCGGAAGAAGCGTCGCACTCACGCACCAAAGCAGGTTTTCTTTTCCCAGGGAGGCCCAGCCGACGCTGTGTTCACATTCAGACCGGCCGGGCGAAGCTTACTGTCCGTTCCAAGGCTGGCAAAGAGGCGACGGTTACGCTGCTCGCCGCTGGGGATTTTTTTGGTGAGGAGGCGATAGCCGAAGCGGGAACGCTGCGAACGGTCACGGCCTCAGCCATTACCGCATGTACGGTACTCAAGATCGCGACGGCGGCAATACTCCGCGTCCTGCAGACGGAACATAAGTTCTCCATCTTTTTCTTAAAGTTCATCGTGATTCGCGGCATGAGAACCCAGGCGGATCTCATCGATCAGCTTTTCAACTCCAGCGAGCGGCGGTTGGCTCGGACGCTCTTGTTGATGGCTGAATATGGTGAACCGGGTGCGCCGGAAACACTGATCCCCACCGTATCGCAGGAGACTCTTGCGGATATGATCGGTACAACTCGATCACGTGTCAGCTTCTTCATGAATCGGTTCAGGAAGCTCGGCTACATCAAATACAACGGTGGCATTCGGGTTCACGAGTCGCTGCTCAAGGTATTTTTCAAGATCAGTTACCAGAGGAGAACTCATCAAGGCCCAAACTCCTCGATCCCCCACCCAGTCGAGCACGTACCGCCAAGCGAGCGAAGCTCGTGTAGCAGCTATAGCGCTCACGACCGGACTGGCGGGTTTGGATTTCAGTCGGATAAAAAAAAAAAAAAAAAAAAAAAAAAAAAAAAAAAAAAAAAAAAAAAAAAAAAAAAAAAAAAAAAAAAAAAAAAAAAAAAAAAAAAAAAAAAAAAAAAAAAAAAAAAAAAAAAAAAAAAAAAAAAAAAAAAAAAAAAAAAAAAAAAAAAAAAAAAAAAAAAAAAAAAAAAAAAAAAAAAAAAAAAAAAAAAAAAAAAAAAAAAAAAAAAAAAAAAAAAAAAAAAAAAAAAAAAAAAAAAAAAAAAAAAAAAAAAAAAAAAAAAAAAAAAAAAAAAAAAAAAAAAAAAAAAAAAAAAAAAAAAAAAAAAAAAAAAAAAAAAAAAAAAAAAAAAAAAAAAAAAAAAAAAAAAAAAAAAAAAAAAAAAAAAAAAAAAAAAAAAAAAAAAAAAAAAAAAAAAAAAAAAAAAAAAAAAAAAAAAAAAAAAAAAAAAAAAAAAAAAAAAAAAAAAAAAAAAAAAAAAAAAAAAAAAAAAAAAAAAAAAAAAAAAAAAAAAAAAAAAAAAAAAAAAAAAAAAAAAAAAAAAAAAAAAAAAAAAAAAAAAAAAAAAAAAAAAAAAAAAAAAAAAAAAAAAAAAAA
>CAWHMV010000010.1:0-155000 GCA_963830325.1 uncultured Acidobacteriaceae bacterium | reverse complement strand
GGCCGGCTGCTCCTGAGCATCCCGACACAGTCTTCAGTTCTTCCTTCCGCCCTCCTGCAATGCCTGCAACGCTTTCTCCACGCCGAGCGAGCCGGATATCTGGCTGGGCGGGAAATCCCTAAAAGTGGAGAGAAACTGGCTCATGATCATCGTGGCCGGCATCATGACCCACAATTTCTTGCCCCACCATTCGCCGTAGGATGTCGACTCGGTCTGGTATCGCTCCCATGGATCGACGCGCAGGTTGGTCACCAGCGGGACGTTGGTCGCATCTTCCTTGCCGCTGAACAGGTTGCCGACGATGGTCTTGAAGGTGATCTTCCACTCGTTATAACGCACTGCCATCAGGTCTGCGTTGTCACTGAAATAGAAAAATTCGCGGCGCGGACTTTCGGCGACCGAGCCTTCAAAGAATGGTTTGAAGTTGTAACCGTCGAGATGGTTCTTGAAGGTTTTCCCGCCGGCGTTGTAGCCGGTGAGCGCCTTCTCTTTCAGGTCCGGCTCGCCAGCGGCCGCGACGAGCGTCGGCATCCAATCTTCGGCCGACATGAGTTCGTTGATGATGCTGCCAGGCTTGATGACGCCAGGCCACTTGACCAGCATGGGCACCCGGAAGCCGCCTTCGTACACCGTGCCTTTCTCGCCGCGGAACGGATGGTTACCGCCATCGGGCCAGCTAAAGATTTCCGCGCCGTTGTCGCTGGTAAACATCACGATCGTGTTGTCGGCGATGCCAAGTTCGTCCACCTTGGCGAGCAATTCGCCCACGATCCAGTCCAGCTCGGCCATCGCATCGGCAAACAGTCCGAAGCCGGTTTTGCCGTCCCACTTCTTGGAAAGATGCGTAAAGGAGTGACAGCGCGTGGAGTTGTGCCAGAGGAAAAACGGTTGATTCGCCTTCACCGAGCGGTCGATGAAGTCGCACGAGCGCTTCACCAGATCCGCATCGATGTCTTCCATGTTCACCTTCGCCGCGGGATCCAGGCCCGGATGCGGCGGCAGGGGACCGGCGTCGGTGATCTTCTGCTTGCCAACGCGGCCCCAGCGCGGATCCTCTGTCGGATCGTCAACGTCGGTCGCAACACTGTGGATGATGTTGCGCGGGCCGAACCTCGCCCGGAATTTTTCGTCCTTCGGATACTGCGGGTCGTAGGGTTCCTCCATTGCATTGAGGTGGTAGAGGATCCCGTGGAACTCGTCGAACCCGTGGACTGTGGGCAGGTATTCGTTGCGATCCCCCAGGTGGTTCTTGCCGATCTGCGCCGTCGCGTAGCCGAGTGGCTTGAGGAATTCCGCGATCGTTGGATCGGAATCCTGCAAGCCCTGTTTTGCCGCGGGCAGGCCGACTTTCAGCAGACCGGTGCGGAACGGCGTCTGTCCTGTGATGAACGCCGCGCGTCCAGCGGTGCAGGATTGTTGTCCGTAGTAGTCCGTGAACAGGGCGCCCTCGCGGGCGAGTCGGTCCAAGTTCGGCGTGGTGCCGCCCATCATGCCGCGGTGGTAGGCACTGACGTTCCAGATGCCTACGTCATCGGCCATGATCATGATAATGTTTGGTTTGCCTGCAGTAGCCATCGGCCCTCCGGTTGAGAGGGCAAGGATATACCATCGGTCGCTGCCACCGGTAGTGTCTCAGTTTGAGTCGACGTGCTCGTCCCTTAGGTGGTTTGCTGTCTGCAAAGATGTGAACGCCGTTGACACTTGGACGAGTGACCGGATGCTCTTGCATATGCCTGCGAAGTCGCATTTTCGGTAAGTTGCCCCAGCCAACGGTCCCGGGAGGAAGTTACCGATAGTCCCGTTTTGCAGGGAACAACGACAACGAGGTCTGATTGTAGGTGGCAGGATCACCCCTGACTTGCCGACAAACGAGAACCCTGGCGCCTGACGAAGACCACCAGCAAACAAGACCTCACGGCCGGCTACCAGGTCTGTTTACTGCCTCGTCATCGCCAGGTTCAGTCGCTGCTCCGGACTGATCAGGTGGTCATGGCTGTCTTTACCCACGTCGATTTGCACCCAGTGGATCTTTCCGTTAAAGACGCTGCTGCTGGTTTTGTAGTCCGAGCTGACTGCTGTGCCGCAATCGCGGCCAACATTGGTCGTTTCATCTGGGGAAAACAACATTGGAACCGTGCGTTCAACTCGTCCTTCCCCGACCTTCTTGCCGTCGTAATAAAGGCTAACGTTGCCGCCCTTGGCTAACCCGCCGCCATCGTAGGCGAATTCCATACGCACCTGGTGCTGACCGGCTGGAATTGCCTGGCTTGCCTCCGTAATGAAAGTTTGCAGAGCCAGGAAGTTATAGGCGAACTTTGCTTTCCCGGCCTTGGTGTAAAGACTCATCCCGCCGAACGCACCGCCCTGGGCAAGGATGACGCCTTCAGCCCCCTGCGATGGCACCTCAATCTCGGCGGTGATGGAGAACGACTTGTTTTTCATAATGAGGACGGCGTTTTCGCTCAATCTTCCCATCCCGCCAAAGAGCAGTTGCGAGTCGCCCTTGACGAGCTGCGGCCGACCAGCCATGTCAGCATTGAAGCGTTCGATTCTGCGGTCGTCGATCGGTAACACGTTGTACTTGACCGCCTCGATCAACCATAGTCGCTGCAGTTCGTGCAGCTTCTCCGGCATCTCCTTCGCCAGATCGTGCGCCTGGGTCCACTCCTTGTTGCCGTCGTATAGTTCCCAGACGTCGTCGTCGAAGGCGGCCAGCTTGGCGGCAAATACCCAAGGTGTCGAATGCCGGGTCACCGCGCTCCAGCCCTTGTAATAGATTCCCCGGTTGCAGAACATCTCAAAATACTGCAGCTCATGTCGCTCCGCGGCCTGGGCGTCGTCGAACGAGTAGGCCATGCTGACGCCTTCCATAGGCGCCTGCTGCACACTATTCACGATCGTCGGCTGCGGCAGGCCGGCCACTTCGAGTATGGTTGGGGCGACGTCGATCACGTGGGAGAACTGCGAACGGATCTCGCCTTTCGCCTTGATGCCCTGGGGCCAGTGGACGATCGTCCCATTGCGCGTCCCGCCCCAGTGCGACGCCACCTGTTTGGTCCACTGATATGGGGTATCCGTGGCATGCGCCCAGCCCACCGCATAATGGTTGTATGCCTCCGGGGTGCCGAACTTGTCGCTGTGCTCGATCAGGAACTCCGGGGTCTCGAGGGCAGCAAATCCGTTGCCCACGAGTAACTCGCTAAACGTGCCGTTTGGCGTGCCTTCGGCGGAAGCGCCGTTGTCCCCGATGATCAGAAAGATCAGGGTGTCATCTAGGATTTGGAGATCCTTGAGCGTGTCGATCAGCCGACCCACGTGATGGTCGGTGTGCTCCATAAATCCGGCAAAGACCTCCATCTGGCGGGCCAGCATAGGCTTCATCTTCGGGTCGAGTTCATCCCAGGCCTGAATCTCCTTCGGCCGCGCGGTCAACTCGGCATTCTGCGGAATGACGCCCAGACTCTTCTGCCGAGAGAGGATTTCCTCGCGCAGTTTGTCCCACCCCTGGTCGAACTCACCTTTGTATTTGTCCGCCCATTCTTTGGGCACGTGATGCGGCGCATGCGCGGCACCGGGTGCGAAGTACATGAAGAACGGCTTGTCGGCCATCAGCGCTTTCTGCTGCCGCACCCATGAGATGGCCTTGTCGGTCATGTCCTCGGTAAAGTGGTATCCCTCCTCCGGCGTCTTCGGTGGTTCCACTGGCGTGGTGCCCTCATAAATCGACGGGTCCCACTGATTGGTTTCCCCGGCGATAAATCCATAGAAATACTCGAATCCACCGCCGCCTGTCGGCCACTGGTCGAATGGACCCATCGGGCTTGTCTGCCAGACCGGTACTTCGTGGCACTTCCCGAACTGCGCGGTCGAGTAGCCGTTCAGCTTGAGCGTCATTGCCAGAGGCGCTTTGTTCTTGGGCAGTATGGAGCTATAGCCAGGCGCGGAGGTGGCGAGTTCAGTAATGCCACCCATCCCGACCGAATGATGGTTGCGACCCGTAAGCAGCGCCTGCCGCGTCGGCGAACAGAGCGCGGTCGTGTGGAAGCGGTTGTATTTCAGACCGTTGGAGGCGAGCTTCTCAAAATTCGGCGTTCGACACGGTCCACCGAAGGCGCTGGACGCGCCGAAGCCCACGTCGTCGAGCAGGACGATGAGTACATTGGGCGCGCCTTTGGGTGGACGTAGCGGTTCGATGGCGGGAAACTTTGTATTGGGGTCTTTCGCGTCGTAGGTGGTCAGGCCGATATGTGGCCGATCCGGGACGGGCAAAACCGTTCGTTGAACCTTGTCTTGTTCAGACATAGAGAAACTCCTTCATTTGGGGGGGTCTTCCCCCTTAGGTAGAAATCTGGAATGGGCCCGGCGACGAAGAGAACATGGACCGCCCACGTCCCGTTGCACGACAAAGGCTAAGACACCCCGCCTCAGTGAAACAACTGGCAAAACTCCCAGTAAAGAGGGCTGGAGTAATATCGATCTTCCTTCTTCACCGGAGAGGGAGACGCGACTGAGCCACTGATTTTCTTGGAGAAGAAGACCTTAGGACTGAGGTTTGGGTGCGTGCTCGTCGCAAACGGCTGCGGCAAGGCGGAGTTCCGCCACGTACCCGAGCACATGGGTCGCAATATTAGAACAGCCTGGATGGTCGCAGAGGTACTCCGTGAGCACTTCTTCCCGCCCGTCCGGAGTCGTTATGCCCGTCTTGATCGTTATCTGAGGAACGGAGAATCCCCTAGCCGAACACTTCTATTATCCGACGCGCAGAAGGCCTCTTCTGCGGGTCGGCGAGCCTCTGGTAAGTACGACCAAGACTTGCGGTGGCTTTTGGTGAGACCCCAGGTGGAAGGCCGACACTGATTGCTCCTGACTCACGGGCAAACAGGAAGCTATCCCCGAAGTGCTCGTAAAGTCGCATTTTCGGTAAATTGCCGATTCGGCCCCGGCGGGAGCGTCGACCGAGAGGTAGTCTTCGGGAGACCGAAAAAGGGCGTAATATCACGCCTGTTGTGAGGCTGTAGCCATGAAATTCCGACTTGCTCTGTGGGCGGGTCTGGGCTTTCTGGTTGCGGTCGGCTGGGCCGTGTATTCCTTCTCTGCTAACCCGAGTCCGATTACTCCCACCAAACCGTTTGTGTGGAATCTCGCACTTTTGACTCAGCCAATCGCGCTCGCTAGCGTTCGTTTCCGCTTTGGCATTAGTGTCGATTGGGTCATTCTTGCGAAGACTCTTTACGTATGGATTCATCGGTCTGATCGCGGAAACAATGCGGGAGAAGCTACGTCACGCACATTAAGAGCGTAGTCTCTCAGCTGTAGACCCGGCCTGGATCAGCCCATATTCCGACCCGTCACAAATTTCACCCGGCTCGGGCAACTGTTGAAACATCGCCGAGTCACCTCATTGAACGCCCAAGTGCAAAGAAGAGACGCCAAGCCCTGAATCGCGAGCGAATCTACGGTCAATCCTCAAGGCATCCTCCGTAGTGCCTACAAAGTCTGATTTGCGGTAACTTTCTCAACCTGTCGGGGCGTCTGGCTCGATGCCCAGCTTGTCGTGAACGGCGTGCGCGATCCGCTGCCGGGAGCCGAGGTACCGTTCCGTGGTCTCCACCGACCGATGCCCAAGCAGGGACTGGATCTGCTCAAGCTCTCCACCGGCGGAGAGGCAGAGCCTTGCACAGGTGCGGCGAAGGTCATGGGGAGCCACCTTATCGATAGCGGCCTTTCTGGCGCACTGGCGCACAACCCACCAGACGACCTTTTCGCTGATACCTGAACCCCAGACCGTGCCGCTATGGGTGACGCAGCGGAAGATCAGACCGTCTTCGATACAAGCAGCCTTCAACCATTCGTCCACGGCGGCCTTTACCCAGTCGGGCACTGGGACCGTGCGGACATGTCCACCCTTGCCGAACAGGTCAATGATGGCCCAGTGATCGTCTCGCTGCTGAAGGTACGCCAGCTTCAGACTGATCAGCTCGGCACGCCTTAGGCCGCAGCCCAGCAGGATGGCGAGAATGGCATGGTCTCTTTTGCCCTTGGTTTCGGCCCTGTTGGGCGCGTCGAGAAGCTTGCGCCCTTGAGCGCAGGTGAGCCAATTGCCGAGGCGGGTACCAAGCTTCTTCGCGCCCTTTACCCGCCTGATGCTCGCTGCTAAGTCAGGGCTGAGCAGGCCATTATCAGAAGCCTCGTAGGCCAGTCGGCGCACTGCCAGCCTCAGGTTAATGGTTGCAGGGGAGAGTCGCCTGGCCTCCAGTTCGTAGCGATACCGAAGCACCACCGTGCGCCCAAACGCCAATCTGGGTTCGGAGCAGTACCAGGTAATGAAGTCATTGATGGCGAAGCCGTAGGTGCGCTTTGAGGCGACCGAACCGAGGCTCTGTAAGACTGAGGTTTTGGAATGATCGAGATCAGGCAAGCGGAGCGTAGTTCTGGCCGAGTGCTTGCCACCAGGTTTCTTTGGCATGGGGCGGTCTCCCTGAACCGCCCCGCAATGATCGACCATCCGATGATCGGCAACCGGCATCCCGCCGCCCGGAAGTTACCGCGATCGCCGTTTCACGGGCAATTCGCTCCGGTAATCGTGTACCGCTAGGATCAGTGCATGGTGCGGCATCGTTTGCTTCGAGCATTGTTGATACTGGGCGGTCTGTTCTTTGTCGCGGGAATCTACCCTTTGTTCACCTCGATCCCGCAACATCAGCAATCTGACTATGGTGACCAAATGATGCTCGCCGTCTATTGGGGGGACGTGGAAGTGGTCGACATTGGGGTGGGAAGGCGAAGCGGAGTACCGCATGTTGTCCTGCTCTCGACGTACGCCGCTTAAACCGAGAGGGATGGCTTCGGCCTGGACAGTCTTTCCCGTATGAATGGACGCGATACGGAGAGAAGGCCGCATCGATTGACGTGACAACCCAGCCAAACCTGGTGACACTGCTCTATTGCTATCGACATCCCGTTGACGAACTAAGAAGCGTGGAATGCCCCATACAAGTCGAACGGTCAGCATGCCACTATGGCGGGCAGCGAGTGTGGTTCCGTTGCCCCGAGGATGACTGCGGACGCAGGGTTGCAATTCTATACGGAAACGTCACCTTTGCATGTCGCCAGTGTCACGGACTCGCCTATAGCAGCCAGCGCTGTTCGGCCAGCGACCGAGCTCTCAGACGAGCGCAAGCAATCCGCCAACGGTTGGGGGGAACGACAAATATGTATGATCCCTTCCCAGCGAGGCCGAAAGGAATGCACTGGCGGACCTATGAAGAGCTGCGCCGACAGCACGACAACGCCGAAGCAAATTCATGGCCAGGCTGGCTCCTACGCCGAGTGAAGCGTGCCTGTTCCAGGGCTTGAATACCAGCAGATGCTGGAACATGCGATTGAAACGGGTAGAGGCGGCATTTATCTGAGACTGACTCCGCAGCAGTATGCGAAACTTGGACGCCCATAGGCAGTGAGCCAATTCTTTGTGGACGAGGGGCTACCGATGGCGGTATTCTTAACGTACCCGCTGGTCGGACCGAAAGGCCCTGCCGGCCCAGAAGCCGCTCGGAGCCTAGCCGCTCGGCGGCTTCTGCATTGTTAGCCATGGCGAATGTGCTGCGCACTTATGTCTACGTCGATGGCTTCAATCTGTATTATCGGGCGCTCAAGAACACCAGGTTCAAGTGGTTGAACCTAGAGAGACTCGTTAAAGATCTTCTTGATCCAGAGAATGAAATCTCCTGTATCAGGTATTTCACCGCACCCGTGAGCGGAAAGCTTGATCCCGCACAGCCCATTCGCCAACAAACTTACCTTCAGGCGCTGAAGACGCTTCCCTGCGTGTCGATTCACTTGGGTAATTTCCTCACGGCGAAGAAATTTCGCCCACTGGTAGACCCTTTACCGGGTGGCCCAACACACGTTCAAATCTGGAACTCTGAGGAAAAAGGTTCTGACGTCAATCTGGCGACTTATCTAATCCACGATGCTTGGCAAAACTTGTTTGATGTGGCGGTGGTCCTCTCTCAAGACACCGATCTAAATGAGCCGGTGCGAATAGTGCGGGATGAGGTCAAAAAGCCGATCGGCGTCTTCTGCTTGGACGGCAGAGCGCCTGGCAAGCTTGCGGGATGCGCCAGCTTTGTGCGTCACCTCACGGTGAGCCGTTTAGCAGCGGCGCAGTTTCCCGAGACAATCTCCTTTGGGAAAAAGGGTAGCACCGTCACGCGACCCACGGAGTGGAGCTAGTCATTCCCAGAGTTGGCGTTCCTACCGTCAGGAAGATGTGAAGAAATTGAAAAATTGGTGTGGGGAAATTTCGGTTCTAAAAAAAGTCTTGCCAGGATGCCCAGTAAGCGATCGCTGGGGCGTCGGCATACATTTTGCATCAGCTTAGATTTCGGCCAAATCGATTTCTTCACATCTTCCAGACGGACCCTTCATGGCCTTCTCCTGTGCCCAATCTTGTGCCCAGTGGTTGTTTGTATTGGCTTGTCTGTACTAGTCGGGAGCGATATGGAATCCCGCACGAATACTAGTAGAGATGACTCTATCCAAATAGCGCTAAGTTGTTGATTTATCGTGCGACGATGCCTCCGGAGCGTTAGGTCGGGAGTTCGAACCTCTCCGGGCGCACCAGCCTACTTGGTTTCACAACCGTAGTGTGAATATCGAACCGCATCGGTCAAGAGTAATTTTTTCGTGGATTTTCGGATTTCAAATTTGGAAATTTGAAATATCTTTGACATCCTAGCAATATCTATGCTATGTGTTCGCGAGTATCTCGCCGAAGCAAGCAAGAAGCCTCTTGAGCGAATCTCGTTTTCTCGATGCGGTTCCGGGATTTGTTTCTGGAGATGGCCGCGTGCCCTTGATTCTCGAACGGCTGAATCAATTGACGCAGCTTAACGCGTAACAGCCCTAAATGTTATAGCGGAAGATGCACCAGACTGCGCGAATCCCGTCTTTCCACGTAATCTTTTTGCCTTCACTGTAGGTTCGTCCGCTGTAGCTGATACCGACTTCGTAAATGCGGGGCCTTACCGGTAACCGCGCAATTTTTGCCGTGATTTCGACCTCGAAGCCGAAACGGTCTTCCTGGATAGTGACCGCCTGAATCACTTCGCGACGGAAAACTTTGTAGCAAGTCTCCATGTCGGTAAGATTCAGGTTGGTCATCATATTGGACAACAGGGTCAGAAAACTGTTGCCGACATTGTGCCAAAAGAAAAGCACGCGCATCTCAGAGCCGCTACGAAATCGGGAACCGTAGACTACGTCGGCACGGTCATCGAGGATGGGAGCAAGTAGCCGCGGATATTCGCTGGGACTGTATTCGAGATCGGCATCCTGAACCAGGATGATCTCTCCGGTGGCGGCTTGAAATCCCGTCCGCAGGGCAGCACCTTTGCCCTGGTTTGTTTTATGTTCGAGAACGCGTATGTTCGGGTGTCGTTCCGCAAGAGCTCTCGCGATGTTCACTGAGTCGTCTTGAGATCCGTCATCAACAATTACGATTTCTCGCTCCAAGCCAGAGACATCGGCGACAAGCACCCTAGTAATAATTGTTTCCAAGGTTTTCGATTCGTTGTAGCAAGGCACAACAATCGAAATAACGCGACTTTTCATCCTTCGCTTCCATCGGACGGTAGAGGCTAGATTTACTTATCGTGATCTTAGCCTAGTTCACTGCTCTGATGTGACCCCTGTCTCGCCTCTTCTGCTGCGCCCGATCCGGAGTAGTTGCCAAAGCAATCCCACTACGCCCATCAGGCCCAATGTCCAGCCAATCTCCATGTGAGGAGGCGTGAAGTGATAGTGCACCTTACTCAGCCCGGCCGGCAGAGTTGTCGCCTGGAAGATGCCATCCTGCTGAACAGCTTCGGTGGCTGCACCATTGTTCCTCACCTTCCACCCAGGCATATAGAGCTCCCTGCGCCGCAATTTGGCAGGAGCCGAGCACACGGCTGTGACATCCTCCCGCTGCTCCGTCGCCAGGTTACAAGGGCCACCCTGCATCACTTCGTAGTAAGGCGCAGGTTCAGGCAGCTCCCAGATGTCCATCAGGGAATCTCCGTAGGCTCTATGGAAGCCGCGCATAAGCATGGAGTCCTTAAAAGTGACGTGCAATCGTCTGCCGGGGAGCGCGCCGCCTGGTCCCTGGAGTTGCTGGTTCGCTCCCGCCGAAACCGCCAGCGCCATCGGCCTGGATCCGCCCTGGTGCGTGAAGGTCAAATGCAACGGGGTTCCCGGGAGTGCGGCAAGCGGCTTATCGAGTTGAAACTCAAAGAACGGACTGTTGCCGGATTTGGAAAGGGACTCCTGGCTCGACCGGCACACTTGCTCGGCGCAAATCCTGACGTCAAGCGCACCATCCGCGGGGGCATCTCTATTCGCCATAAGCACTCCGACTCCATCGATCGCAGATTGGGCGAAGGCCGCCGGCATCGGAACGACAGTCTCGGAGGCCTGACCGGGCAAGAGAATTAAATCTGGCGAGTTCTCATCATGGCTTATAGGAAATTCATTTTTTTCGGTCGTAATGCCTGGTTGATCCCTCACCCCACCCACCGCTCGCGTGAGCGAATGGGCAACGGCTCGCAGAATAAAACGCTCGGCTGCCGGTTTTGCCGGATCGTCGGCCCCCGATTGAAGCCACGCAAGAACTCTCGGTTCCCCAGTTCGCGTTTTGCTTCCACCCTCAAGTGGGAGGTTCGCATCGGTCGCATCGAGGTAGGTCGTTGGAAGTGCGCTCTGGCCAGGGTTGGTTAAGACATACTTGACTCCGACATCGCGAAAGTTCGCCAGATTCATGCTGAATGTACGCGCCCCGGCGTCGCTGGTGTCACCCCAGGCCGGCCAGAAGAAAGTGACCCCGGTGTCTCTGTGAAAGCCAGGCAGCAGATGACGATCGACATATTCCGCCCACAACCTCGGAACCGGAAGAATGTTGTGATTGATGCCGGCCACCTCAAAATAGGCGCTGTAATTGGGTGCAAGCGGGCCCAGCGTGTAATTGCGAGACAGTCCTTGATGATCGTGCAGGAATTGCATCGCCTGTATGTCCACCTGGTTATTTCGTCTGGCGCTGGCCTGCGCCGCCAGGAACATGACTGCAGCGTCGAAAATGATCAGGCCTGCGAGGGTTATCCGGCGGGTCTCCGGGCGTGAAATCCGCCATGCCAGCGCGAGGGCGGCCAGTCCAGCGAGGGCCCAGAAAACCGCCGCCCCCAGGAACGCGAACGTGAGCAGCGCTTTGCCGTGGGACCATCCCCAGTAGGCCCTCTGCGGCCACGCCAGCGCTACGCAAACCAGGAGCAGGATCATGACCACCGCAAAGCTGTTGCGGCGCCGTGGCGTGGCGCCGCGAAACTCATCCAAGCCATACGCCGCGAGAATGGCCAACGCCATGATCCAGGATGCGCCCGCATAGCGGAAGAAGATGGCCCGGCTCAGCAACGGCAGGTGATCGATGATCGCGGTGATTGGTTGCAAACCAAAGTTTCGCGCCCAGCACAACAAAACCCACGCAAGCAGCAGAAGCTTGAGCCCACGATCCGCTGACTTGCGCAGGACCCCGGCCAGCGCCATCACAAGGACGAGCGCTTCTGTGTAGCCTCCAAAACCTCCCCACGCGCCAATCACGTTCAAAGGTCCATAGACATAGGGCATCACCATCGGTGGGAGCCATGACCAGGGCATGGTCATCCCACCCTTGGTGTGGACCTCAAAAGAGTCTGACTGAAGCAGGTAATCGACAAAAGCGATCAGTAGCGGCGCGGTGACCAGCAACCCGAGTGCGAAGCCGCCAAGCGCACGCCTTGCAAAAACCCAGCGCGCTGGGGCGGAAGCCAGGCGGTAGAGTCCCCAGGCGAGAGCGAGTAATCCACTGATATAGGCCGGCTCTGGAAAGCCGGCGAGGATCGACCAGGCAATCGCCAACCCGATGGCGAGGATACTGGCAGCGCCTTGTCGCGGCTTTCGCGCGCGTTCAATACCCCATAGCAGGCACGGAAGAAATGGCGAGCAGCAGTACAGCGCCGCAGGTCCTGGTGTCCAGGCAATCACACCATTCACCGCAAAGAGGGCGCCACCCAGAAATGCTGCAAGCCGACTGAGCCTGAGCTCACGCAGGAGCGCGTAGGTCGCAAGCCCCGCAACCACCTGCATGGCGATCCGTTGCCAGAGCATACCCTCCTTGAGCAGGAGCAATAAATTGAACGGCAGGAAGAATGCGCCTGGCTGCAACTCTCCCGCCAGGGGTACCCCAATGCCCGTGTAGGGATTCCACCAGGGGATCACTCCGTGCAGCCAGTCCCACGCTACGAGATGGCCCAGAGCCTCCGACGTGAATCCGGCATTTGGATCGAGATACGGTGAACCTGGGACAAAATGCGTGCCACTGACAATGCTCGAATAGAACCAGATGGGATCGGTGCTGAGTCCCAGCAGCCAAAGTGGCACCTGCAATGCAAACGGGAATAAAAGCAGCAGAACGATCGGCAGAGCGGGATGCCGGTCGAAAAACTCTGTTTGCGATTCCGCACGGAATTTGGTTCCGAATACAGCTGAGTGCGGCATGCAAAACAATTCCTTCGAGAGTCAGTCTGGGTGAACGAGTAGGGGTAGTATCGCCAAATTATATAAGGCCGAACACGGCCTCCAGGCGTTGAGGTGAAGGGAACGAAAGCGGTGGCGCTTGCTCGCTTCGCACTAGCGGTGAGAAAGATCGCGAATCCAGATGTCCTTGAATTCCATGTTGCCCTGCCCGCCGGCGTGCAGTTGCAAGGCAATTTTGCCGTCGAACGAAGTGGGTTTGGGATCGGTGAAGTCCACCATGGGCACCCCGTTGAGACGGGACCGGTAGCGATTCCCGATGACCTCGACGAGATAGTCGTTCCATTCGCCCATCCGGACTACGCCCTCGTTTTCCGGCGCCGGCCAGACCACCCATCCGCGCCCGTCTTCCGCATACACACCGCCGGTATGATGCATCATTTTGCAGTCGATCTCGAACTGCATACCCTGCGTTACATCCGCGGTTCCCGGCTTGAATGCACTGTGGAAGAAGACTCCGCTGTTGCCATCCCCCACGCACTTGAAGCGGAGTGAAAGCTGGAAGTCTTTGTAGTCTTTTTCAGTTTGCAGGTAGCCGTAGTCTTTGGTGACGCCTTTGCCGTGGATGAGCCCATCCTCGACATTCCAGCTCTCGTTGCCGATCTTCGTCCATCCGTTCAAGTTGTCGCCGGTGAACAAAGGGATCCAATCGTCTCCCGGGAGCTTTGCCGCTTCCTGGCCTTTGACGGCACAAGGAACAACCATCATGATTGCCATGATCGAGGTCACTACGACAGACGGATAGAACCGGAGGAAATCGGTCCCGCGACGCCTCAAAGCAGTTGCGGAGGGGATTGGGCGTGGGCTTGGAGTGTCGCTGGAAGACATGTGGGTTTCTCTCGGGGAACGGAAGATGGCACCAGGCAAATTCTATCAGCCCCGAATGCCATGCCCGGGGGTATAAGAACTTATCCAACAACAGAAGCAGGAGATGGGCTCCATGAAGCGTTATGGTCAAGTGGTCCGATTAAAGCCAGAGAGCAGAGACGAATATCTCCGCTACCATCGATCCGTTTGGCCTGGGGTGTTAAAGACCATCGCGGAATGTAATATACGCAATTACTCGATCTTTGAACACGGCGAGTTGCTATTTGGTTATTTCGAATACCACGGAAATGACTTTTCCGCAGATATGGCAAGGATGGCAGCATGCCCAGAGACACAGCGCTGGTGGGCTCTCATGTTTTCTATGCTGGAAAAATTGCCGCCAGACATCCAGGGCCAGCGATGGACTGACCTGGACGAGATTTTCCACTTCGATGGAGTGTCTTAGGCCGAAGCGGCCTGGGCGGCAAGGCTGTCGTTGCTCGCGAGGGAAGATGAAGAAGTTCGGCGGAGCCTGGACAATCGCGATCCTTCTCACCGTGGCATCGTCCTTGGCGGAAGGTCAAGCTGTTCACCAACCGCTCCCGGTTGTGCGGTCGCGGAGGGCGGCGCAACAGCCCTTGGCCCCGAGCTCCGCGCGATATCAGCAGGTACAAACAAGGCTGGCGGGTGGGTGGAATACCTGGGACGCCCATAGCGTCACCACGCAGGTGCTGTTGCCCGATGGATTGGCCATCCACGTCGGATTGAAGCACAACTCAACGTTATATAGCGATGCGTTTTTAGGCGACGCCCTGATAGGGCGACAGACGTCAGGCGCAGAGCAAGTGTTTCCCGGTCCACATTCCTGGGAGGGGACCTACACGGATCTGCGCCTTTCCTGGAAAGGCCACGATCTGCGCCTGCAAACAGCCCATGATGGAGGGAACCTGGTGATGCTTGCGACCCCACTTCCGTCACCGTCGCTGTCCGCGGTCCCGGCAACCATCGTCTTCTCCGTGAACTATCTCTGGGATCGGCCTGGAAATGCCATCAAGCAGTCCGGCCGGATCGAAGCCCACGGACCGCTCCATGCGGTCACGGTGTACTGCACTTGTAAGAACACCACCGAAGATGTGAACCTCCCCGTGGGTGGGGCCTATCTTTCTACGGATTTTGTTGAACCCGTCGGAATTAGCACTGGCGCGCCCCTTGGATTGGAGAAGATCAAGGCCATCATTGATCGAGCGCGCGAAGCCTATCATCAATCCGTCGCCAGGAGCGGAAAGGCTGCGGACGTGGTGGATGCGATTCAAACGGTTTTGGGATGGGACACGATTTACGAGCCGGAAGGCCGCCGCGTCCTCTCACCGGTCAGCCGGGTATGGAGCGTTAACTGGGGCGGGTATGTCATCTTCGATTGGGATACCTTCTTTGCCGCGACGATGGCCTCTATCGGTGACCGCGATCTGGCCTACGCGGACGCCATTGAGACGTTGCGCAGTGAGACGCAACAGGGCTTTGTACCGAATTATGCTCGTTCCGGTGATTGGAAAAGTTCTGATCGTTCAGAACCGCCGGTCGGATCCATCACCGTGCTCGGCATCTACCAACGATTCCACGACCGATGGTTTCTGCGGGAAGCCTTCGCTCCTTTGCTAAGGTGGAATCGTTGGTGGGCCAGGAATCGTGACCTGCAGGGCTATCTGGCGTGGGGAAGTGATGGGAACAATGCGCCGGCCAACCTGGACGATGATTCGCGGGGAACGCGCGCGGGAGCCATTCTCGAGTCTGGCCTGGACAACAGCCCCATGTATGACGACACCACCTACAACGCGACCACGCACACGTTGGAATTTGCCGACGTCGGCCTGATGAGCATGTACATCGCCGATTGTGACGCGCTGGCAACGATTGCAGACGAACTGGGCGAGGCTGCGGCCGCAAGCGAAATTCGCGAGCGAGCCACGCGCTATCGCGCCAAGCTTGCCACACTGTGGGATAACGACGCGGGTATTTTTCTGAACAAAGACTTGCACACCGGCCAGTTCAGTTCCCGGCTGTCGCCGACCAATTTCTATCCCCTGCTCGCGAAAGCGGCGACGCCGCAGCAGGCTGACGTGATGATCAAGACCCACTTGCTCAACCCGAAGGAGTTCTGGGGAGAGTGGATCATTCCCTCCATCGCACGGGACGATCCCGCGTTCAAGGATCAGAACTATTGGCGCGGGCGAATCTGGGGGCCTATGAATTACCTGGTGTACCTTGGGCTGCGTAACTATAACGAACCGGAAGTGCGGCGCCAGTTCGCAGAGAAATCCTATGCACTGTTTCTCCAGGAATGGAGGAAGAATGGTCACGTGCACGAGAACTATAACGGCATAACTGGCAACGGGGATGATGTGAGCAGCAGCGACAGGTTTTATCACTGGGGTGCGCTTCTGGGATATATCCAGTATTTGCAGGATACTCAGTCATCTCTCTAATGCTTTGTATCAGGGCACGACGTTAGTCGGGCCGCACAGGCCGAACAAACATCTGGGCTTTACAGGCTGCGGAAAAACTCGGCTTCAGGGTAGGCCGGGGATTTACGAATTTAGTCCCGCGGGGACGACTTTGGACGATGGAGTTCTTACGCATGCTCTGGAACTCGCACACAACTGCGGCAGGGCTTAAAGCGGCTTAAAGCCCCTGTGCTCTTTCCTTGCCATGCTGGTTTTCGTTCCTCTGGTTGAAATACCATCCGCTTTGTCCCGGACTAGGAGAACTCGCGTTTCAGGGCGGTCATCACACCAGGTGCGGCTCGCGCGCCGGCCGTTGCAGCATCATGGCTTCGGCGGTAACGTCTGTGTATTTGAGGCCGGCTCCGGTATTGAAGAGCACGACGCGATCCGTCGGCTTCAGAAACCCTGTTTCCAGTAAACGGTCGTACGCTGCCGTAGCTGCTGCTCCTTCAGGGGAAAGAAAAATTCCTTCATTGCGCGCCCAATCCAGGATAGAAGTGAGAATCTGATCATCGGTCTGGGTCAGGGCCACGCCGCCGGAATCGCGTAGGATTTTGAGCATGATTGCGTCGCCATAGGGCTTGGGAACGCGGAGGCCCGCGGCAAACGTCGCCGCATTTTCCCACATCTGGCTTACCTCGGCACCTTCATCGAAGGCCCGGGCGACCGGCGCACATCCAGCAGCTTGCACCGCGATCATGCGCGGGCGCTTGCCTGGCTTGACCCAGCCAAGCTGCTCCAACTCTTCAAATGCCTTCCACATCCCGATCAGGCCGACGCCTCCGCCGGTGGGGTAAAACACAGCGGCGGGGTATTCCCAGCCAAGCTGCTCCACCAACTCATAGCCCATGGTCTTCTTGCCTTCGATGCGGAAAGGCTCTTTCAAGCTTGAAATGTCAAACCAGCCTTCCTGCTGCTTGCGCTCGGCAACCATGCGTGCGCAATCGGAGATAAGCCCATCCACCAACGTGACCTTGGCGCCATAAGCGACCGCTTCTACGTAGTTGGCAAAGGGCACATCGCGGGGCATAAAAATATGTGCTTCGATCTCCGCCGCTGCAGCGTACGCCGCCAGGGCTCCGGCGGCGTTGCCGGCGGAAGGCACCGCCAGCTTGCGAAAACCATAGTGCTTCGCCATGGTGACGGCCAAGCCCAGGCCGCGGGCCTTGAACGTTCCCGTCGGGTTGGCGCCTTCTTCTTTAAGAAAGGCATTTGGATAACGTTTGCTCCGCAGCAGGGGGGTCCAGCCCTCACCCAGGGTGACCGGTGGCACGTCTGGAAGAACGGACCGATAACGCCACATGCCCGCCCATGGAGCCCGGGCAGCATCGCGGCCGATCACTTCAGCCGGGGATGTACCATGCAAATGACTCAGGTCGTAGCGAACGTACAGTGAGCCGGCAGGCGGCTGGGGACACTGCGTGCATACTGTTTGGGGTGAGTCCGCACTCAGTTGCGCATGACATCGAGAGCATTCGAGGAAACCGATCGGCGGCACTAAAGCTCCAACAATTGTTGTTGATATCTCATATACCATACAAGTTTGCCGCGCCCTTATGCAAAAATGGGCTGCATGGGGTCAAGCATCCGAAAGCTGACTGCGCCGCAAAACCTGACCGCGCTCGCATACGACAGCATCAAGCGTCACATATTGGAAGGAAAGGTCGATGAGGACAGTCGGCTCACGGAGGAATTCCTATCCAACCGGCTGGGCATCAGCAAATCGCCCGTTCGGGAGGCCCTGAATAGCCTGCAGACCGAAGGATTGATCCATATCGAACCGCGGCGAGGGGCGCGCCTTCGGCAATTCTCCGTCAAAGAAGTGAAGAACCTTTACGATCTGCGGGAGACGCTGGAGGTATTTGCGGTCTCCCGCGCGCAAGTGACCCCGATGCTAATCGTCGACCTGGCCAAAAGTGTCGAGCGCACCCGCAAATTCGTGAAGGCGAACGACAAGACAAAACACATTGAGGAAGACACCAGGTTTCATGCAGCCATCGCAACCGCGACGGGAAACGATGAACTATGCCGCGTGCTCAAGAATATCCAGGATCAGATCTGGCTTTGCCGATGTAAGACGTACAACCTGTCTTCTTCCAGCGCCTCCGATGCCCACCTGACCATCCTGAAGGCCCTCGAAGCAAACGACCGCAAAGGCGCACAAACGGCGATGCGCAACCATATCGATCATGTGCGCACCCGGTTGGTCGATTTCCTGGAACAAAGTTCTCCGCTCTACCCGGCCGTCCATCACGGCTAAGGCGCTTCGCCGCCAACCTTCGACGAAGTATGGTTGTTTCAAATGCGCATTCGTACCCTCACAAGTGCAAAGACGGACCTCAGGGGCTAAAGTGTGTGCGGAGAATGATCTCGATATTCAGTCCCGTAGGACGGCTGAACTTAGCCCAGGACGCAGTCCTGGGTCGGCATGCGCCATTGAAAAGTCCCGCAGGGATGACTGAAAAAGCTATCGAGACGGAATATCTTGAGATGGAACTGCCTGGGATTGCCTTCGGGTATGTTTCAGTCGTCCCTGCGGGACTTTTCCGTCTCTCGAATCTCTACCCAGGACTGCGTCCTGGGCTAAGTTCAGCCGTCCCTGCGGGACTCATTTTGCCATCGGTAGGTTCTCACGCACACACTGAAGTCGCACTGTCAAATCCGGGCAGTGGGCACACCGCATCACAATGCGCAGAAGCAGAGCAGGAACCCGACCTACCTGGAATGGAATCTTGAGCTGCAACACGCCGTAGTCCAGACAACGACCCTGAGCCTCAACTATGTCGGCAATCACGGCGTCCACGAGATCTTCATCAATCCCAGCTTGAACGCCAAGTTCATCTTTTACCCAGCCCCGCGCCGGCTATACCAAACTGTCCGCTGTTCTTCACCACAATCCGCGGCACGCCGTGGTAGTAGTTAATCACCCCGGTAACGCACACCTTCGACCCGGTGTGAGGAAGCTCTCCGACGTTCGGTCGATCCTCGTCCCATACCAGGATGCTAAAGATCTGATAGGGGAAAGAGGAATCCAGATCAATGAAAGTGGGCTTGCCTCGAGTAGTGGCCGCGGTGTGTTCGTTTTGCGCCACTCCGCAGACAGTAGCGGTTTCACCGTCATGTTCTCTAGCCTGAGCGGCAGTGATCGTTTGGCACTGTCCGATGGAAGCAAAGAGCACCAGTGCGGCTGCGAACGGTGTTGGTCTCACGGCTCCTCCTTCGTCAATTCACCCGGGACATTTCCTTTGCGGCGGTCAAGTAGCATAAAGCTTAGCAAGGTCTGGAGGGTTCGGGTTTGTTCGAGCGACCCGAAATCGCTCCTGAGAATCCAGAGGCAAAGCATACCGCTGTAAATGACCTTTTCGCATCTGCCTGCAGATCGATTACAACTTTCGTGTAATCCCCTGATATAAACTGCATCGGGGAGAAGGCATCATGAAGTCACGCATACAGTGCTTTACCGTCATTGTGGGCTTGCTGGGCTGCCTGGCACTGGTTGCGCTGGCTCAGCCCAGGGGTAAGGTCAGGATTGGCTACTGTGGTCCGTTGAAGGACATCGACGCCGTGAAGGCTGCGGGGTTCGATTATATGGAGGTGCGCACTTCAGAAGTAGCCGCGCTCTCCGATGCCGATTACGAAAATGCGGCCGCCAAATTCAAGCAGGTGGGGCTTCCGGTATTGACCGCAAATTTGTTTATTCCCGCCAACATTAAAGTCACCGGACCCAACATCGATAAAGACCGCCAGATGGCATACGTCCGCTTGGCGCTCGATCGAGTGTCCCGCCTGGGCGTGCGGTTAGTTGTTTTTGGCAGCGGTGGGGCGCGCCGGGTTCCCGAGGGATTCTCCAAGCAAGAGGCCTTCGAGCAACTGGTCGATTTTGGAAAACGCATCTCACCGGAAGCGCGGTCCCGAAACATCACCATCGCCATCGAGCCGCTGCGCAAGCAGGAGAGCAACATCATCAACAACACCACCGAGGCACTCGCCTGGGTGAATGCGGTGAACGATCCGAACATCCAGCTGATGATTGATTTCTACCACTTCGAGGTGGAAAAAGAAGATCCCTCCGCGATTTTGAAGGTTCAAGATCATCTGCGGCATCTGCATATGGCGAACCCGAACGGACGCGTCATGCCGCTGAAATGGGAGGAGTATAACTACAGCCCGTTCTTCGCGATTCTGCGGCAGATCCACTACGACAGGCTGATCAGCCTGGAAGTCTCGAACGCCAACCTGCCGGTCGAAGGGCCGCAGGCGATTGCGTTACTGCGGCGTGCGTTTGGAGAGTAATGCCGGAGCCGCTTAAAGAGACGACATGGCAAAGCAGCCCGATAGCTTGAGGCCCATCTTGTGCGCCCACCTTCTGCGCAGGGTGGATGAAAAATTGATAGATCTGTTAAGTGGGCGAGCAAATTCTTAATTTGACAGCCATTGTTGGCTAAGGACCTCCCCCTTAAAAGTCCGGGATAGCAATCGACGCCAACATTGTTACCAAAGGGTCGCATTCTACGTGCAAGGGTAACGTCGACAAGCTTCAAGTCGCATTGACTGTGGTGATTTGTGGCAAAGATAATCGGCGCAGAACCGCAGAATCAACGCCGGTTCAGGGGGTTCCCTTTGCCGTCAAGCGCCTTCACTTCTGCCCGTGATTTTGTTGTCGCCGACTTGCCCAGAGAAGACAAAGAGATGCTCTTGCGTGAGCTCGCGCGTGAATGTGGGTACCTTCTCGAACCCGCCACAACACACGTCTCCGAAGACTTTCAAAGGAAGTTATTTGTAGACAACAACGAGTAGACGGCGATCAGCTCTCTGCACCCTCCGAGGTGCATGCGCGTATCGCTATGCCTTTCTCGACCCTCCCGTGATCGACTTCCACGAGGTTGTGGATAATTTCTGGACCAAGGGGAACAAAAGGCGAATATAATCGGGTCGTGCAGGCACGATCAAAGCTGACCCCCATCCAGGTTCTTGAGCGGCTGCAGCTCCGTCTGGAACAGCGCATGGAATCCTTACAGCGCGTCAAGCTGGATGGGTATCATGTGGTCATCAGCGAATTGGAAACGGAACTCGATCTGCTGCGGCGCGCACAGCGCTACCTGGAGGACTGAGATTCACGTGGACAGATCAGGGTGATTGCGAATTTCGACGAGAAGGTTGGAGGCGCGGTCGAGGTATAGCTGCTGCTGGTCTAAAACGTCTTGACTGTGCCTGGCCAGATAGACCAGATTTGCAACCATTTCTATGCTTACGTACAGCGGCCTTTCCGGCGCATCAGGAGAAGTCATCTCTGTACTATCCTCGGGGCGTTAGCGCTACTGGCTTTTAACGGATCTATCGATAACGACTAAATTGTTCATCATCGATCAATTATCATCAAGGACTCGGCAATCTTTTTGACCGGCAACAAAACAGTTGTCGACAACATCGAGTGTCCTGAGACTATCAGCCTTGAGGGGCTACATGCTCGGAAATCCCGCACGCATACTGTGCATCGGCAAAGACTCTGGCCTACTGCGGAGCCGGTGCGCCGTTCTGACGCAGGCTGGCTACCATGCTCAGGCCGTCATGTTTGCCGAAGCGGAAAGTCTGTTGCGAACTGCAGAGTTCGACCTCATCATCCTCTCCGCCATCCTTAGTCCCGAGGAAAGAGATCACATCTCCGCATTCATCGGCGGCAGGGTTCCTAACCTGGCATTGAAAAAATTAACCTTCGCATCCGAACTGCTTGCCGACATAGAACAACGGTTGCACCGGACGAAGCAGGACTCCGTCGCCTAAGCCCGGATAGAAAAGACCTGCCGCTAGTCTGGCAAAGCGTAGGCTAACAGTTCACCCGGATATCCCTGCCCGCTGACCGCTACCACAATATATTGCTTACCTCTCAACATGTAGGTCATGGGCGAGCCTGTTTGTCCCATTGGCATATAGACCGCGCCCGCATCCTTACCTGTGGCCTTGTCATAGGCGCGCAAGAGTGCGCCTCTCTTGCCTTGGGCATTGGTGAACGTTCCTGATTCTCCAGCGATCACCAAGGTCCTGGTGGTCAGAACACCGATGATTCCTGGCCGGCCGGTGCGCGGGATATCGAGACCCTTGAGCAAAGGGTTGGTGCGTACCTCATCCGGAGTTTCACCGTGTGCCACCCGCCAAAGAATCTCGCCCTTATCCAAATTGATCGCCGTGATCTGTCCATAGGGTGGCTTTTGCAGCGGCAATCCGTGGAGAGTCAGCCCCCAATACCGCGTGCCGTCCAAGCCGTCGACTGCGGGGGAGCCGACAACGTACCTCATGTCTGACTCGCCGGGCTCTGGAGGCACCAGGCCATCGCTGCCAACGGTGCTCTGAGAAAAAATGTAAAAGGTGTGCGTCTCCGGGTCATACGATCCACCGGCCCAGTTGGCTCCGCCATTTGGATAGCCCAGGATCAGCGTGCCCACAGGGCCTTCGGGTCTGCTGACCACGGGCGGAGTGAAGACAGGTCCCCATTTATACTTCGACGCTAACTTGAGCGCCTCTGCTCGCAACGCCGGCGTGAAGTCGATGAGATCGTCCGCGGTGAAACCGTTGCGGCCGAAGAAAGGGGGCTTGGTGGGAATGGGTTGCGTGGCAGAATACCATTCTCCTGGCGTGTTTCCCTGGGGCACCGGTTGTTCCACGATCGGCCAAATCGGTTTCCCGGTCTCGCGGTTCAGCACGTATAAGATCGACTGCTTGGTCGCCTGGGCTAGCGCTTTTACCGGTTGGCCATCGATGGTGATATCCACCAGCACGGGCGCGCACGGAATGTCGAAGTCCCATATGCCGTGATGCACCAGCTGGTAATGCCACCTCCGCTGCCCGGTTTTTAGATCGACGGCTACGACGGTTTCGCCAAAGAGACCGCTGCCGGGGCGATAGCCACCATAGGAATCCCCGGTGGGCAACTCGACTGGAAGATACGCGAGGCCCAGGTTTTCATCGACGCTGACCTGGGTCCAGACTCCGGTGTTCCCCGTGTATTCCGCCGAGTTCCCTTCCCAGGTGTCACGCCCAAACTCTGCGCGCATCGGGATGGTGTGGAAGATCCAGAGCCGCTTGCCGGTTTTGACGTCGAAACCGCGCACATACCCTTTCACATTGATCTTGCTTCGCGGCACTTCGCCGGAACGATGCGCGGCGCCGATGATGATGGTGTCACCGGCAACCACAGGCGCGGACTGCAAACCGATGTCGGAATGGACTGGGTCCATTTCCTGATCATCATTCAGCTTGAGATCAACCACGCCGGCGTTGCCGAACGCCGGTATCAAAGCGCCGGTTTTGGCGTCCAAGGCGATTAAGCGGTAGCCGGGCGTCACATACAAGATGCGCGCTTCGCTCCCGTTGGTCCAATAGGCTAAGCCGCGGCCCGAAAGCACACGAGGCGCCTCGTGCCCACGGATGCCTTCGTGTTCGCTGTGGATCCAAAGGATCTCGCCAGTTGCAGCGTCCAACGCAACTACGGAGCGGCGCGTTCCCGCGGTTGTATAGAGCACCCCGCCTGCCACCAGGGGTGTGGATTCAAATCGATATTCCGGCGATGGCCCGAAGTTATCTGTCTTGAATCTCCAAGCCAGCTGGAGCTTATTAAAGTTGCCGGCGTTGATCTGATCGAGGGGCGAATAGCGCCTGTTGCCGAGGTCACCGCCGTAGGTAGTCCACTCGGTATCCGCCGGTGTCGACTTCGCCGGTGTTCGAGCGGCAGCAGTGTTTCCCAGACCAAAGTTGTCGGTCAGATACTGGACGATCCGGTCAAAGTCTGCCTCGGTACCGCTCGCTCCCCGGCCGCGCATGGTCTCAACCGTGCCTTCCCAGCCAGCGTGGGTTCTCTTTGTCTGAGTCGCCACATTCAACGCGTGGCAGCTACTGCAGATGCGCTCGAAAGGTTCTTTGCCCGCTCCCGGAGGCAATTGCTGTCCTACGCCGGCGGAAAGGTTAACCAGAAGGGTGAAGAAGATCCCCGGCAGTAGTCGATACAAGGAGTTCGATTGGTAACGCCTTCCGCACTGTTCCACGTTAAGCAAGAGCTGGCCCGTTCATGCAACTTCCCCTTTCTACTGCCACCCGGCTCATTACGACAGACCCTATCCCGCGTGTCAACGTTGATTTATCATCGTGCGCGCTGCGTGATCGTAAGGTAAAGACGCGATGAACAGACGAGAAGTGTTGCGTGCGGCCGGCGTTATCAGCGTCGGGCTGGGTTTGCGCGGCGGGAACAACGCGTTCGCGCAATCCCCCGTCAAGCCATCCAAAGGTCCTGTTCCCCACCGCCAGGTGAAGACAACCAGGCTGTTCAAGGCACCTGCGCTCTATCCCAATGGTCTTGCCATTTCGCCTGAGGGACTATGGGTCGCACAGCAAAAGATCTCGGCAGCCCAAGCTGCCCTGTGGCACGAACCAGTCCCCACGGATCGGAAGGAAGCGGCGTGGCTGGTGGATTGGCAGGGCAAGCTGCTTAAAACGGTAACGACCGGCTCACGCAATACCAGTGGAATGGCTTATGGCGATGGGTGCGTTTGGATGGGTGCGAACGCCGACATGGAAGGTTTTTTCCAGGTAGACATGACTTCCAAGCTGATCCGTCATCTGCAAATTCCGCTGGGGCCGGCCGGCGATGGTGGAGGCTGCCACGGAGCTCAATGGCATGAGGACAAACTTTGGATCGTTGCCAATCGGCTCCGGGGGATCTTGCGTGTAGACCCTAAAACCTGGCAGCCGGAGTTCATGATTCCGATCCACACCACACCCGAACTGCAACGCTGGCACGACATCACTTTCGACAACCAGGGGTTCTTGTGGCAAATCAACGGGAACGACAGCACCAGCTTCCAGGAAGGCAGGCCGGGCCTGGTGAAATACGATTCAAAAACTGGCCAGGTTCTGGAGACAGCCGAGTTTGTTCCCGGTTCCTGCGACCCGCACGGGCTCGAAAACCATGACGGGGTGCTCATCAGTTGCGATGCCGGGTGTCATCCTGGATGGCCGGATAAAGCTAGCCCATCGAGCGGCTACATTTTTCGCATCGATTTCATCTGAACTCCGTGGACAGGTACTCTCCTAGAGTATTCAAGTCTGCAACAGTTACCGAAGTTCAAAACCAGCACTCCAGGGTGTAGTCGAAGCCGCATCGTATTCCATATAACTGTGTGCAGGAGGAAGAACAATGTCTACTGAAAGATGCAAACAGTGCGGTGAAATGATGACCGAGCAGCCGGCCGCATATGAAACGGTAGACCTCCCGGACGTACCCAAGCATTCCGACCGCTTTTATGAGCAGTGGTTTGTCTGCCGAAATGGCCATCGGAAGGGATACATTTCCGGGCATGGCCGTGCGCCCGGAGTTGCTAAGGTGGTAAGCGAGACCAGCGTAATCACCGTTCGCGCCTAGAGCCTCTGCCCCAGAACGCACGCGAAATGCCCCTGGACCCCGGGTTCAGGGGTATTTTCTATTTACAGATGGAATAGGGTTACAGCTCTGGCTCTGCCAGAGAGAGTTTAGCGGCAGTTGGTTACATGGTTGGGTTTAGGCTGATTCAGGGGCTCCGGACTGAAGGGTTGGCTGGATGAATCGTGGTCATAAGATAGCTGCGGCGGTGGCGCTGGCGGTGGTGGTTTTGTGTTTGGTCGGGAGCTTCGCGACTAGAGGAGTCATGGAGCACCTATCTTTCCTGCATGGGCAAAAGACAGGTTGGAACGCCGCGCCGAAGTCTTATGGAATCGTGGACCAGCGGCCCTGGCAGACGGCGAAAACGCTGGCGGCGTTGGCGGTATCGGCAGAGGAGCTGGACCTTGCGCGGGAGGCGGAGCGGCTGGCCGACCATGAGGTGGACCAGGCCTTTGCTCAATCTCTGCGCCAGGCGAGTGCGGAGACCAGGCACCTGACCGGCGAGGCACTCGCTTTACAACAGCGAGTCACCTCATTGCAGCAAATGGTCAAGGAGGACCAGGAGCGAGTAGCGGCTCTGACACCGAAGAGCGGTCCCACCGCGGGCGGGGTTGCCGGTTCACCCGGAGCCGCTTCGCCGGCGGGCGATGACCTGGAAGTTGCCAAGGCGCAGGTGGGTCTCGACCAGGACGAGTTGGCGGATTCGATGGAAGATCTAGCCCGCGCAAGTGGAGATCATCGAGGAAAGATTCAGCAGGAGTTATCGGCGCGCGAAGCGGCGATGAAGAAGTACGACGAGCAAGCGGCAACAAGCGACGGACAGTCTGCGGTGATCTCGGCCGGCCAGTATAAGACGCTGGCGGGCCAGATCAAGGAGTGGTGGGCGCAGCGAAACAGGATGCAGCTGATCCAGCAGGCAGAGCAGTTGGCGAGGGCCGACGTCGCGGCACTCACGGCGGACCATGCCAGGCTGGAGCCGGAGGCCCAGGCAGCCGAAG
This sequence comes from uncultured Acidobacteriaceae bacterium, assembly GCA_963830325.1. Lineage (GTDB taxonomy): Bacteria > Acidobacteriota > Terriglobia > Terriglobales > Acidobacteriaceae > PALSA-350. The sequence goes on along the minus strand of CAWHMV010000010.1, from coordinate 128,685 downwards.
CAAAGGCGGCCGCATTGAAAGCGGCCGGAGAGTCGAACTCGGCCCGAGTGAAAGACCTGGAAAACCTGGCGGCGCAGCGCAATATCCTGAGCATTCTCGACGACCGGCTAGTCGCTCAGCAGCAACTGGTGACGCTCTACACTCGGTGGGGCGACCAGGTAAAGCTCCAACACAAGATCATGCTTCATCTCATCCTTCGGTCGCTCAGCTTGATTGCCACGATCGTTCTGCTGACCATCCTGGCCGGCTGGGGTTTACAAGCGGCCTTCGACCGGATTTCGCAGGACCGGCGGCAGCGGCAGGCACTGCGGATCATCCTGAACCTGGGCACCCAGGTGATCGGGTTGTTGCTGGTGCTGCTGGTAATTTTCGGCGCTCCGCAACAGACGCCGACCATCCTGGGGCTGGCGACAGCGGGATTAACCGTGGTATTTCAGGATTTCATCCTGGCGTTCTGTGGTTGGTTTGTGCTGATGGGGCGGAACGGCGTCCGAGTCGGCGACTGGGTCGAAATCGATGGGGTGGGCGGTGAGGTGGTGGCACTTGGGGTCTTCCGCACCTGGTTGCTGGAAACCGGGAACTGGACTGCGAATGGGCATCCGACCGGACGCCGGGTCTCTTTCCTGAACGGGTACGCAATTCATGGGAAGTACTTCAACTTCTCCACCGCAGGCCAGTGGATGTGGGATGAGATCAAGGTCAGCATCCCGCCCGGAGCCGACACGTACCCCATGATCGATAAGATCCGCGAAGCCGCGGTCAAAGCGACCGAGGCGGATGCGCAGATGGCGGAAGAGGAATGGAAGCGGGTAACGCACGAACAAGGTTCGCCGCAGTTCAGTGCAAAGCCTTCCGTCGATATGAGGCCGGCGGCCGGGGGTGGAGTGGACATCGTGGTGCGCTATGTAACCCGTGCAGGCGTTCGGCTGGAGACGCGCAACCGGTTGTTTGGGACGGTGGTGGAGTTAATGTTGGGAGCGCGGGAGGTAAGCACAAAGTAGGTGGGCCTATCTACGACTTACCCGCGAAAGCGCCGTATTCCCAGTCGTAGGGCACGCCGGTGTCTCCGAGGATGAACCTGACCAGGTCCGCGAAGCCTGCTTCGGAACGGACGTCGTTGGACAGAATGACTACGCAACGCCGGCTGGCCTCGATGCAGACCATGGTGTTGGCGGTCTGACCGTCATGGCCGCCCTTGTAGAAGCCGTGGCCCTGCGGGCCATCGAAGACGACGACGCCGAGCCCCGCAGCCAGATCCTTTCGCTGCTCTTTGACCGGCAGCTCCGGACCGAAAGGGGGAAACTGGCGGGCGGTGGTGATATGCAATTGCGGCTTGGTCATCTCGGCGCGAGAGGCGGCAGTTAGTCCGTCGCCACTGACCAGGGCTGCGGCAAATTTCGGCAAGTCAGAAATCGTGGTGTCCATGGAGCCCGCCGCACGCACCTTTTTCCGTCGATCATGCTCTTGCGGCTGGCCCTTATCGTTCCATCCATCAGCGAAATTGGAGGCGAAATCGGCGCGCCATACCAGGCTGGTGCGGGTCATGCCCAAGCGATTGAAAATGGCATTCGTCAGGTCGCCGACATCGAGACCCAGACCCTGGGCCTTGCGTCCGTGTTCGATGACAAACTGCAACAGGATGAAGCCCTCGCCGGAGTAGCTGAACCGTGTGCCGGGTTCGAAATGGATGTGCAGCTTCTGATCTGGTTCGAGAAACCAGAAGTTGTTGAAGCCGGTGGAATGGGTGAGGCACATGCGCGGTGTGATTTTCTCCCAGCGTGGATCACCGGCCAGGTCGGGATATGGACCGTGCTTGTCCGGGAAGACCGGATCGGGGCCGTAGGCCGTCAGCGGTTGATCGAGATCGTCCTTGATGGGCGTGTCGAGGCTGAGCTTACCCTGGTCGACCAGTTGCATGGTGGTGTAGGCGAGCACGGTCTTCGTGATCGATGCGCCATACATGACGGTGTCAATGGTGAGCGGATCACCCTTGGCGTTGCGGATGCCGTAAGCCTGGACATAGCCCACCTTGCCCTTGTCGACCACTGCTACGGCCATGCCGTTGGCGTGGGTATTGCTCATGATCTTCTTCACCTGGGCGTCGATCGCTGCGCCCGTGGGAATGGTTTGTGCGATCGATGCGACGGGAAAGCAGAGCAAGGCCAAAAGCAATTTATTCGTCATGATTGTTGTGCGATGCGTCAGAGGTGCGGAGCGATGTTCCGGGCGAGGAATGCGGCAAAGCTGTGCCAGGCCGGCGTCATGCCGATGGGCACCGCGAGGGCTCCGAAGGCGAACGTGAGGGGGGCGGCCCAAGCTGTGGATCTGTGTATGCGGTGAAGCGAAACGAGATCATACGCGATCACGAACAAAATCAGGATGCCAAGGCCAGTGGTCGCACCTGCGGCCGTCGGGATGCCGATCCGATTCCAGGGAAAACGACCAAATGCGGCTTCGACTAATCCGATGGTGGCCAGCAGGATCAGGCGCTTGTGAGCGTCAGGCTTTCTACGAGCGCGCCAGGAAGCGAAGATCACGATGGTAAAACCTACAATTCCGATCAGCGGGATGGCCGATGAGACAGCTGGATCGAGTTTACCGATCATCACTTTGCGGCCGAGGGCATCGATGGCGGCGATCACGCCGAGAATGATCATGATCGGAGGAAGACAGAACGCGATTGTGCCGAGAGAACGATGCCAGGCTACGCGGCGAGCCGAGATGAGTGCAGCCTGCACCGCGAAGAGAAGCATCCACAGGGTAAACACGGCTCCATGGACGTGAAGGATAGGGCTGGGCAGCGGCGCGCGCAACATGCCGGCGCGGAAGTATGTGGGCGAAAAGCCTATGAAGACCACTACGCACAGCAGGATTGCCATGCCACTAAAGAAGATGCGCTCGCGATTGCGGTTGACCGGGCGGTGGATAGGTAGAGTCTCTGTTGCCATGGTCGTGCTCCTGGTTGAGAGAGACAGAGTACTGCCCCGAACGGAGAAGACAGTGCTATGGGGGGAAATCTTTATCGGAAAGCTATCACACGGAAACCGCGACGGGATACCAGTTTCGACGGGTTATCGATTAGCACCGGCAAATAGCTCGTATACATCGATTTAGTCCTCGAGCCAGACGGTCTCGAAAGCCGGGTTCAGATGAATATCGATTTGGCGAAGGGGGCCATCTCCACTGTCCACGAACTTGTGCGGTACGCCGGCGCGGACGACGAGCACATCGCCAGCAGTGGCGTCCCGCTCCTGGCCGCCGACCGTCCACTTTGAGCGGCCTTCCATGACGTATACGATTTCGTCGTAATCGTGCTTGTGGAGTCGCGGTCCCCGGCCGGGTTCGCCGATAACCAAAAAGAACGAGATGCCGACACCGCCATGGTCCATTCCCACAAATTCATGGGACATACCTACGAATGGGAGTTGCGACTGGTTAATGACATACATATCTTTTTCGATTCGAACGACAGCTTGATCGACTCATTCGTACCCGGGTAATTCGAAGTGCCTCGGATTTACATTCGCGGCGGCGAATCCTCCGGCTACCCGCGAACATCAACACTGCAGCCGGGACCTTAATCCAGTGCGAATACTTTACTCTTCAAGGCTTTCTCTTCTCTTTCTTGCGCTGCTTTGCCTATCGGCGGCCTATGGTGCTTCCGCACCAAACATTGCGCTGGGACCGGTCAGTGCCGATCTGACGGTAGGTAAGGCCGACGACGCTATTTCGCGGCTGAGCGCGTCGCTGGCTGCAGACCCGGCCGACGCAGAGGCACACAATTTGCTTTGCCGCGTGTACTACCAGGAGGAGCGCTGGGATGATGCCATCCACGAGTGCGAAACCGCGGTCAAGCTTATGCCAATGGAAAGTGAATATCACCTCTGGCTGGGCAGGGCCTATGGAGAAAAGGCCGACAGCATTCACTCCATAAAGGCATATGGACTCGCAAAGAAGGTGCGGGACGAATTTGAACGGGCGGTCCAACTCGATGGCGAAAATGTCGATGCGCTCTCGGACCTGGGGGACTTCTACACCGCTGCCCCGGGGATTGTGGGCGGAGGTAAGAAAAAGGCACAGGGTGTAGCCCAGGTACTCGAACAACGTGGACCGACGCAGGCGCATCAGCTGAAAGGGCGCCTGGCGGAGAAGGATAAGAACTACGCGTTGGCAGAGAGCGAGTTCAAGTCTGCGGTCGAGAGCTCAAACCATGCTGCCGACGCGTGGATGTCCCTAGCCTCTTACTACGCACGCCGGCGGCAATGGGACCAGATGCTGGGAGCATTGCATGCGGGGATTGATGCGGACGCAAAAGGTGCGAAACCACATGGGCCCGCTTTGGTAGACGCGGCTTCCCTTCTCAGCCGCAATAACCAGGAGCCGCAACTTGCTATCCGGTTGCTAAAGCTGTATCTCGATTCGCCGAATCAATCGGCCGATTCGCCCGCCTTCCAGGTCCACTCGCAATTGGGACGGTTGTTAGAGCAGCAGGGCGACCATGCGGGCGCGCAGCAACAAATCGAAAGCGCGGCTGCCCTTGCACACCAATATCATCCGGCTGCTCCGCGGGCGACTGCTCAGTAGCGAAGCGTCTAAGAGTCGTTGCAGATGGAGTGAAGGCATTTGAAGACTCCGTTTTCGGCCCATGTACGCTCCGCGAACATGGGGCACCCGTCCTGTTAGTTTAGCTTCGGGGTTGAGTCAACGGTCGCAGGTAAGAAGCTGGGATCCCACATCTCGCGAAAAACGAGCGAGATGTGGGGCACCCAGGCTTTCTTTAAGGAAAGGCGCATGAAGTGGGCGAGACCCACGGAGCTTCACAGGAAATCGGGGATGTGAGGCACCCAGGGTTCGCGGTCAGGACAGAGTCCAGAGCCGAAAACTGCGGCGCCAAGTGGATTGCCCAAATCGGGTAGCATAAGCAGCACGAGATGCGTATTTTCAGCGGAACCCCTTCCCTATGCTGGTTAGCCACTGCGATCGTGCTCGCCACCTCTAGTGCAGGCCTGGCGGCTTCCACAGAATCCGGTGTCGCGCACGAGCTGGCCGTGGCCCGGGCGGCGCGGGTCTCGAATATTCGCTATCGGCTCTCCTTCACCGTCAAGGAACATGAGTCGGCAGTAGCCGGCAGCGAAACGGTCACGTTCGAAAGCAAGATTGCAGGCGATCTTCCCATCGACTATCGCGATGGCGTGATTCAGTCGGCCACGCTCAATGGCCAGCCGATCGCGCAGGAACTTACCAATGGTCATCTCAATCTGCCAGCCATCGCGGGCCAGAACACGCTCACGATTGCGTTCGTCAGCAATGCAGCTCCTGCAGGCAAGGCCATTACCCGTTATGAAGACAAGGACGATGGCAATGAATACTTCTACACTTTGTTTGTACCCATGGACGCCAGCATGGCGTTTCCATGCTTCGACCAGCCTGACCTGAAGGGTAGATTCACGCTCGATCTCGAACACCCGGCCGGTTGGACGGTAATTGGCAACACGGCCCCGCTCGCAGCCGATGATGGGCACACGCGCTTCGCCGAGACTCGCCCCATCAGCACCTACCTGTTCGCGTTTGCGGCGGGACGGTTTTCCGCAGTTCGCTCAAAGAATGCAAGCGAGCCAACCCTGTACGTGCGGACGTCGCAGCTTGCCCGCGCCGAGGAGGAAGCGCCGCAAGTACAGCAAATGGCGGCGCGGGGGATCGCCTACCTTAGCGACTACTTCGCACAGCCGTTTCCGTTCCCTAAATATGACCTGGTCCTGATTCCCGGCTTCCCGTTTGGCGGCATGGAGCACGCGGGTGAGACGTTTCTCAACGAAGACGGCGTTCTGTTCCGCTCTACTCCGACGCAGAGCGACTATTTCCGGCGCAACATACTCGTGCTGCACGAGACCTGCCACCAGTGGTTCGGCGACATGGTGACCATGCGCTGGTTCGACGACCTCTGGCTCAAGGAGGGCTTCGCGCAATATATGGCCTACAAGGCCCTGGAGCAGCTGGACCCTGCGTCGAACCCGTGGAAGCACTTCTACGAAGACATCAAACCGTTGGCTTACGGGATCGATGAGACGCAGGGCACGACGCCGATCTTCCAGAACATCGCCAACCTCAAGGATGCGAAATCCGCTTACGGAGCGATCGTGTATGAGAAGGCTCCCGCGGTGCTCAAGCAGTTGAATTACTTTCTCGACGAAAACAACTTTCGCCAGGGGCTGCGGCTTTACCTGAAAGAGCATGCTTACGCGAACGCCGAGTGGGCCGACCTGGTGCGCGCATTCGAGGCAGCCAGCGACCAGGCCGGGCATCACGTGGACGTGCAGGCCTGGGCCAAATCCTGGATCACCCGGCGCGGCATGCCCGAGGTCACGGTCGATTATTCCTGCAACGACGGGAAGATCAGCGCCTTCACGATCAAGCAGCGGGACGTTCTCGATGATGGGTATGTCTGGCCCATGGCCAACGAGATTCTTCTTATCTCCGCAATTCCAAACGCCAGCGCGGCGATCGAGACTATGAAGGTGCAGTGGAATGCTCCTGCCTTCCCTGTGTCCTCAGCCGTTGGAAAGCCGTGCCCTAACCTGGTGTTTGCCAATGAGAGAGATTACGGGTATGGCCGGTTTCTGCTGGATCCGTCGAGCGAGTCGTTCGCGGCTTCTTTGTTCGACCCGGAGTCGCCGCATGAGGCGAATCCAAGCCTGCTAGCGAGCGTCTCCGATGAGGCCGCTCCTCTTCGCCGCACGATGCTGTGGGGAGCGCTCTGGGATTATGTCCACGTGGCGAAAGCGCCTCCGCGCGGCTATGTGGAGCTGGCGCTGAAATCTCTTCCGGAAGAGACGGATGAGTCACTGGCTCGTATTCAGGGGGCACGCGTGGCCGAGGCGCTGCATTCCTACCTGCATGAAGCGGGACGGCACTCAGTGGCGCCGCGGGCAGAGTCGGTGATTGCCGATCGCATGCTCAACGCACCGACGCTTGGTCTACGCATCGTCAACTTTCGCACCTTCCGGTCGATAGCCGAAACGCCTGCTGGGCTGCAGCAAGTGAAAGATCTCCTCAGCGGCAAGCTGGTTGTGCCTGGACTGACGCTGAAGCGGCTCGACCGGTGGGAACTTGTGGGTCATCTGATCGCCATGGGCGACCCGCAGGCCGAGGCTATCCTGGCTGACGAGAAGGCGCGCGATCACAGCGGCGAAGGGCAGAAGTACGCATACGCCGCACAAGCCGGAACGCCCACCGCGGCAAACAAGGCCCGCTACTTCGACGAGTATCTTCACTCGCAGGCGATCCAGGAGGATTGGATCACGGAAAGCCTGCGGCCGTTTAATTTCTGGAAACAGACCGCGCTGACCGAGCCGTATTTGATCCAGTCACTGAACGAATTACCCGACATCAAGCAACACCGCAAGATCTTCTTCCTTATGGCCTGGCTTGGAGCGTTCATCGAGGGCCAGAATAGCGCGGAGGCGCAGGCCGTGGTGCAGGGGTGGCTGGACAGCGAGAAGATCGATCCGGACCTTCGTTTGAAGGTGCTGGAAGTGTTCGATTCCCTCGAACGCACGGTGCTTATCCGCAAGAAGTTTCCTGATTGATCCGCTGGTGGCGGATGGTTCGGGAAGATGCCGACAGCATTGCGGATGCATTGCCCGGAGGATGCCGGCAGCAGGGCGCCGAGAGGGTTATTTCGCTTAACCGGGTTGCCGCCGCCGCATAACTCACTTAGTCCAGGTCAATATAACCGCGTTTCAAAGCAATCGTCACTGCGTGTGTCCTGTCATTGGCGCCCAGTTTCAAGAGAATATTCTGCACATGGGCCTTCACCGTAGTCTCCGCGAGTGAGAGCTCGGCCGCAATGATTTTGTTCGAAGTTCCAGCGGCGATCAGCTTTAGAACCTCGATCTCCCGTTCGCTGAGCACGTCATCAATGACGTGCTCGCCAAGTTCTCTGGCAATCTCAGGCGGAATCCGCCGCCGGCCGGAATCAACTATGCGAATCGTGTCCAACAACTCTTTGCGAAGCATATTCTTCAGCAGGTAACCAACCGCCCCGGCTTTGAAAGCCCGCAACGCCTGAATGTCGCCTTTGTATGCAGTCAGTACCACAATACGGGCCCCTGGGAATTCGTTCCGGATCGTAGCGATTGCGTCCGTCCCACTCATCGTAGGCATCTGTAAATCCATCAAAGTGACATCAGGGCGAAATAAACGAAATTGTTCGACGGCTTCCTGCCCATTGCCGGCTTGCCCGATCAATACCATATCGCTCTGGCTGTTGATGGCTCCAACAATTCCCTCACGTAAAAACGGATGGTCGTCTACAACGAGTATTTTGATCTTTCTCGGCTCGTTCATTGGCGCCCTCTTTTATCGCCCAGCAGTCTCTTGAAGAAGTGCAGACCAGGGCTTCGAAAGCCATTCTGATACGCCACCTGCGCCGGTATTTCGAGATTGATTTCCGTTCCCGCACCCGGGCGGCTCGCGATGACCAACCGACCACCGATGGTCTGCGCCCGCTCCCGCATTCCTACCAGACCATAATGACCTGATTTGCCTCCATTCAAAATCTGTTGGCCGATACCCACACCGTCATCACGAACCCTGACACGGAGCAGGGCACGATCATAAGTGAATTCAGCCTCGATCCTGGTCGCGCCCGAATGCTGGAAGGCATTTCCCAGGGCCTCGCGTCCAATGCGGTACGCTTCATCGCGCACGAATGCGTCCATCGGTCTCGGAGAACCCACAAGCGCGACAGAGAATGAAATTGGGCGGTCCTCAGCAAGCTCGTTGCCATAGGAGCCCAGCGCTTCTGACAGTTCGGTGACCAAGGTCGCTTCCCCTCGCAGCGCTTGCACACGTTGACGCCCCTCAGACATCACTTCATCCGCGGAATCAAGCGCTTTCTCGATCATCTGATGGCTTTGTTCGGGATCGGATTGGTCTAGCGCTGTTTGCAGGCGGAGCATCAACCCGTCCACGCTTTGAATCAAGGTATCGTGCAGCTCGCGAGCGATGCGTCCTCGCTCCTCCAGCCGTTCTGCCAGGCGAGCCTGCACCTGCGAGGTAGCTTGCCTCAACCGCAAGGTATGAAGCAGCCAGATGAGTCCGAGGCCCGAGAGCAACAACAGGAGTTTGAACCACAATGTCTGATAGAACGCGGGCGTGATCGCAAAGTCTAAGGCCGCTCCGTTTTCGTTCCATACCCCATCGTTATTGCACGCGATGACCTTAAATCGATAGTTGCCCGGCGGCAAATTGTTATAGAAAGCCTGCCGTCTCCCTCCGGCCTCCTGCCAGTTCCGATCATAACCATCCAGCCGGTAGCGGAAGCGCACCTTCTGGGGAGCGACGAAGCTCAGCGCTGTGTAATTGATTTGCACGTCGCGCGTGAGAGAAGGAAGGCGGAGATCCGGCTGCACGGAATAGCTCTTCCTGTCGGCAACGATCTCTTCGATATGAACCGGAGGCGCCAGAGGATTGCCCGCGCATTTAGCCGGGTCGATCATTAGCAGAACAACACTATTGGGAAACCACAGCCGGCCATCCGTGGACCTGGCACTCACATTGAAGAGTGCGAAGCCGGCCTGAAATCCGTCCGAGGTGTCGAATACCTTCATCTGCAAGGTGGAATCTGACTGTGTCCACCACTTCGCTAACTCCGCGCCAGGAATTTGAATCAGTCCTCATTGGGTGTACAGCCAGAGGGCGTTCTCACGATCCGTAATCATCGCGCGAATGCCATTACAAGGCAGGCCGTTCTTAACGGTAAGTATCTGCTTCTTGCCATCCTTCCATCCGATGAGCCCGAATGCGGTCGCACCCAGCACCGAACCATCTGGGCTTATGAAAACCTGATCGACCCTGGAATCAGGTTGATGCTGGTATGCAACTATCTCGAGCACGCCATTTCGATAGCGAGCCAGATCGCCACTCATCAGCCCTAACCAAATGCCTCCATGAGGATCGGCGGCCAGTTTGCGAGCAGCGGGCAGTTGAGGCACCGGAAACTGGTCTTGCACCTTCAAATCCTGAATACGAATCAGAGTTCTGGGAGGACCGATCACCTCGACCCAGATGTTGTTGTCGGTGTCTTCCGCGATCCCGGCGGCCAGTCCCAGTGGACTGCCGTCGGGTCTGCGGATCTCACGAACTTGTTCATCACTCAAAATCAGTATTGAGTTCTCCAGGCCAACCCACAATCGGCCTGCATGGTCTTCCAGAAGAGCGGTAACCTGGCTTCTTGGCACGGCTCCCTGCGCGGGAACGGGAGAGAGACTATTCGGATGGAGAACATCCAAACCTCCAATGCTTCCTATCCAGACGGCGCCATCCCGTGTCGCCAGTACCGAATGGGCTTCGTCTGCGCTTAACCCTTCCCGGGTTGAAAAGCTGACAACGCGTGTGTCGCGGAAGTTATCGAGGCCTTTCGAGGTTGCGACCCAGAGATTGCCCTCATGGTCTTCGTAGAAATTGTAGACATTGTCGCTTGACAGACCGTCCGCGCTGCCGAAATGATCCACGTGTGCGTCATGGATCCGATAGAGTCCCTGTTTGATAGTGCCCACCCAAAGAATGTTGTCTCGATCCAGATACAAGGTCTGGACACCCAGAGTGTTTCCGTTCAGGTCAGGCGTGACAAAGGGCTTAAATTTACCCTGAACGAAGTTTTGTAGGCCCCCGCCTCCACGCATCGGTGAACCAGCCCATAAAGACCCATCGCGAGCGGCCGCCAGGGCGTCCACCCCCTCCAATCCCAGTTCGTTCTTTAAACCGCTGACTGGGTAGGTGCTGGATGAGCCTGCTTTCCAGCGGACAATCGCGGTGTCACTTCCGGCCCACAAGCTTCCTTGCTGATCCACGGTAAGAACGTCGCCCCCCGGGAGTGAGAATCCATCGGCTTCACCGTAGCATTGTGTTTTTGCGTCATTCACTCGGCAGAGAGGTTTCGCTCCACCTGGCATCCGCGACTGCACCACCCAAATTGCTCCCTTCGGGTTGTGAACGATCGAGTTCACCCGTCCGAGCACGCCTGGGAAAGTGACCCATGCCCCATTCTTCCGGTGGATCAGCCCCGTCTCCGTTCCAATCCACAAACTCCCATCTGAATCAGCCAAAAGAGATGTGACCGGGGCGGAGGGCGATCGACTCTGTGACGTCTGTGGGACGAATCGCACGCCATCAAAGCGCACCAGCCCGGCCTCTGTCCCTATCCAGATATATCCGTCCAAAGTCTGCGCGACCGCGTCCGGATAGCCACTGAAAACTCCATCCTGCGTCCGCCATGTGGTATGGGCGTACTGAGATATCAGCCGATCGGCGTCAAGAGCACGCGAAATGTGGGTTTGCAGGATGAATCCCAGACACAAGCCGGCGCGGCAGCAGAAAAACAAGAGAGCGACCGTTCTATGGATGATCGTTTTTCTCACTGCCGTCCCTGTCGACACGCCTATGGCTAGCAAGCATAAACCCTCACTGATCCCTTATCGGCGGCAAAAGAAGGATCGCAGCATACTCCTATCTGATGAGTAACCATCCACAAACTCCGTCGAAGTCAGTATGGGCGCCTCCTCCTAATGGCGGTTTGTAGAACACGGACGACGCGATAAGTTCAACCTATCAACAGTACTGGTCGTGGGAAAGGAGGACAGACATGGCTTATGCACCGCATTTGACCGAAGCCCAGATCGATCGGATCCGCGTATATGCAAAACCGCGGCAAGTCGCCGCGGGCGAAATTCTTTACCAGCCAGGCTCTGATACTCCACCGGTCTATGTCGTCATCTCCGGGGCAATAAGGATCATCGCCATCGGAGGAAAAGAAGAGCGTACGGTAACGATTTACCGATCGACACAGTTTTCCGGAGAGTTGCTCATGATCTCCGGCCGGCGCTCGATCTATGGCTGCCAGGCGATGGAAGACGGAACTCTGCTCGAACTGTCTCCCGGCGATCTGAGAACACTGATCGCTAAAGATGCAGAACTCAGTGAGATCATCATGAACGCTTTCCTGACCCGGCGACTCTCGCTGAAGGAGACCGGACAGGGAAACGTCGTGGTGCTGGGATCAAAATACTCCGCGGACACTCTTCTCTTGCGGGAGTTCCTGACTCGTGACGGACACCCCTTCACCTATTTCGATCTAGACTCTGATCCGGTAACGCAAGATCTGCTTGACCGATTCGGTGTTGCCATCGGCGACATCCCGGTGGTGATCTGCAACAACTCCCAGGTGCTTAAGAATCCTTCTACCAAAGAAGTCGCAGAGTGCCTCGGCTTCAACAGCCATATCGACGATTCTCAGGTCAGAGATTTGATCATCGTCGGAGCGGGTCCCGCCGGCCTCGCAGCAGCGGTCTACGCTGCGTCAGAAGGCCTCGATGTGTTGGTCGTGGAAAGAGCGGCACCCGGCGGACAAGCTGGGTCCAGTTCCAGGATCGAGAACTACTTGGGATTCCCCACCGGACTGTCCGGGCAGGAACTCGCCGACAGAGCCATTGCGCAAGCGGAGAAGTTCGGCGCTCACATCATGGTGGCCCGCACTGTGGAACGCCTGAACTGTGATCAGCGCCCCTATAAGGTAACGCTTGACGACGGACACGAGATTCCGGCTCGCACCATCGTTCTCGCAACCGGCGCCCAATACAACAAACCTGCTCTTCCTAAGCTAGAGTCCTTTTACGGTCAAGGCATCTACTACAACGCTACCTTCATGGAAGCTCAGGTCTGTGCGAATGAACGGGTGATCGTCATCGGTGGCGGCAATTCCGCTGGGCAAGCGGCTGTATTTCTAGCTCAAAATACGGCCGGCGTAACTATGCTTGTGCGGTCGAGCAGCTTAGTGACCACCATGTCCCGCTATCTCATCCAGAGAATCGAAGAGAATCCCCTGATTCAAGTGCATTACTGCAGCGAGCTTACCCGGCTTGAAGGAGATGAGCATCTCGAAAGCGTGTCGTGGATTAAAAGAACGATCGACAAAACGACTGCAGAGTGCTTTACCCAGTCCATCCGGCATGTATTCGTCATGACCGGCGCGTCTCCACGGACTGCGTGGCTTTCACAATGCCTATCACTCGATACCAAGGGTTTTGTTCTTACTGGCCGTGATCTGGATACAGTAACACCTCCTGTTCCCTGGCCTCTCGCACGCGCCCCTCACATGCTCGAAACCAGCCTTCCGGGCGTATTTGTCGTTGGGGACGCGCGCTCCGGAAACGTGAAACGAGTTGCCTCCGCTGTCGGTGAAGGATCGATTGTGCTTCATCTTGTCCACCAGGCACTCGCGGAGCCTTAGTCAGGGCCTCCCCGGCCAGTGCGCAGTGCAGCGATCAACCAATGACACAACTAACACCAGGAGAACACGATGACTGTCAGCAGTGAAACCGGATTGCAAGCGATGCAATACAAGACCATCGATGGGCTGCGGATTCGCTTTGCCACCAGTAACCAGGCGAAGGGCGATCCCATTCTGCTTCTGAGCCCGCTGCCTGAAAGCATTCTGGCCTTTCTTCCCACCTGGGACATGTTCGCCGCGCTGGGTCCGGTCGTCGCCGTGGATCTTCCCCCATTCGGTCGTTCCGAAGTTCGTGCGGAGGCAAGAACTCCGGAGAAGGTCGGAGACTTTGTCGTTCGCATCATGGAAGCGTTCGGACTCGACCGGCCCCACGTGATCGCACCGGACATCGGCACGCCCGCGTGTCTATTTGCTGCTGCAAATCACCCTGGTGTGTTCAAGAGCCTGGTAATCGGGAGCGGGGCGACCGATCACACAGACATTCTCGGGGACCTCGATCGTATCGTGAACGCTCCCTCGCTAGAGCCCTTCAAGGACCTCACCGGAGAACAATTTGTTCGAGCGGCCGTCGCGGACATGAAGAAGTACAAGCTCCCGGATGACGTGCTGCAGGATTACATCGCCTCCTATTCGGGCCAGAAATTCTGGGATGCCATGACCTTCGTTCGCGATTATCCACACGCTCTCCCTCGTCTCGCCTCGCGGCTCGCCGAGATTACGGTTCCGTGTCAGTTGACTGTCGGCCGCCATGATCCCTTCGTTCCCGTCTCCAATGCTGAGGGGCTGCACAGAGGGCTTCCGAAGAGCAAGCTAAACGTCGTCGACTGCGGTCACTTTGTGTGGGAAGAGGCGCCCGAAGTATATGGGGCACTCGCCCGCGACTTCATCCAGGGTGGCTATGCGAGGCTCTAGCAACAGTTCACCCGACCGGGGGCAACTTAGGGCGTTCGGGAGCGATGCGCAGGCGGTCTTTGCAACTCCTCACAGCCACTTCAAACGGGATACATCAGATTCCAAACAGCACAAAGCGCCACGGAGGGCGCACACATGAAGACAGCAAAAGAACTGCTCCAGGCATATATCGACGGTTCCGCAGAGCAATCCGCCGCCCTATTCGCAGAGGACGGTGCCCTCGAACTGCCTTATCTGGCAGATCTTGGTGTGGAACCGAGATACGAGGGACCCAAAAATATCGGGGCCTTCCTTTCGTTTCTGCACGAGAAGATGTATCCGAACTTCAAGTTTGTAGATGTGACAATCTACATCGATACGCCCGGGCAGGCCTTTGGAGAATATACGATTCACCAGAAGTCCGGCATCTCCGGCAAGGATGTGCATCAGCGCTTCTTTGGTCACTGCGTCGCCGCGAATGGCAAAATTGTCCTTCTCCGCGAGGCCCTTAACGTACTCGCTGCCGCCGATGGCATGTTCCCCAATGGGATTGCCGATGTGCTCAACAAAAAGTAGCCGAGCGTGTTTCCAGGTCCACGCAAGCACTCCTGGTATCAAGGAAGGGCTCTATGTTGAAAGATGACACACTCTCCCTCTCGACGGTGACAGCCACGATCCATGCGCCGATCGAAAAGTTCCATTTCCCCTGCGGGGCGCACCGGGCTGCAGGTGGTTTGGGAACTCAGCGCCAGGAAGATCGATGATGAAACATGTGAGTACGTGAATCATATTCATTCGAGCGCAACCGATCAGACGTTGGCTTTCTTTAAAGACCATGGCATTCCTTTCGAGAAGGCACGTGCAGCCAGGCAACAGGCATCGCACGCGCACAACCAGGAGGAAACACCCCACTTCGCAAAGAGTATCGAGCGACGGGCCTTGAAGCAGCACTGAGGCCGCATTTCCACACGGCTTCGGGACGCTGGCTCGGAAGTTACGCGCAATGCGACCGCGAAATCCCGCTTTCCCAAATCCCGCTTTTTTGGAGAAGAGAAATGAAAGTACTGTTCGTTATCAGCAGTTCCGATACTGCGTTCTGGCTGTCGGAAGTCACCCACCCTTACTGGCACCTTATCGAACGCAATGTTGACGTCGATTTCGCCAGCCCGAGTGGTGGCAAGGTTGTCTTTGACCCCTACAGCGATCCGTATTTTGAGAAGTCACTTGAACCCGATGATCTGGTGAGCAAGGGTTTTTTGTCGGATAAAAAGACAGTCGCGAAACTCGAGACAACTCTAAAACTGAAAGAAGTTGACCTGAGTGCCTACGACGCGATCCATGTGGCCGGCGGAAGAGGCGCCACATTCGACTTGTTCCCCAACGAGGATGTCGCGAAGGCGCTTGAGTATTTCTGGGCAACAAGTAAAGTGGTTGGCGCCATCTGTCATGGGGCGGTTGCACTGGGTAACATCCCCAAGCGAATCCGTGGCCGTCAAGTGACTGGCTTCACCCTGGAGGCTGACAAGCAATTACAGGCGATGTTCGGCGAGGATTTCGTTATCCCGCACTATCCGCAAAAGGTTCTTGAAGATGCCGGCGGAGTTTACTCGAGCATCCAGCCGTATACCCCCAAGGTCGTCATCGACGGCAAGCTCATCACCGGCCAGGATCAATCCGCCGCCTCAGAGTACGCGATTGCCCTGCTGCACCTCATGACCGGTCACACCCCGGTCTCGACGGTTTGAAATCGAGATCTTCGTGGCGTTTCGTTCAAGGCGCAGGTTGATCACTGCCCTCGCGCACTTTCGGTTGTGATGGAGGAAACATGCTATTTCATGTGCGAATCGACGTCCGCGTTCCCCACGACATGAATCCTGAAAGACTCGCTGAGCTGAGTGCCAGAGAACACGAGCGGGCAAAGGAACTCCAACTACAGCGTAAGTGGACACATCTCTGGCGTGTTGCAGGAAAGTATGCGAACGTGAGCATTTTCGACGTTGAGAGCGCCGCCGAACTCCACGAAATTCTCAATTCCCTGCCGTTATACCCATTCATGGAGATCGAGGTAGCGGCGCTTTGTCACCATCCAGGCTCACTGGAGCTGAACCGATGAGCGCGCTGCTCCATTCACGGACCAGAAAACAGGAGGATCGGAAGTATGTCCGAGGAGAACAAGAAAATCGCGATCGCCTTTTACGACAAGCTGATCAACGAATTTGATGCAGCCGGCGCGTTCGCACAATATGGCGGCGACACTTATATACAACACACCCCTGTCATTGAAGATGGTCCGGAAGGCGTCATAAGGTTTATCTTCTGGCTCCGCAGCACCTATCCGGAATCTCACATGGAGATCAAGCGGGCGTTCTCAGACGGAGACATGGTCATTCTTCATTGCCACTGGGTGCGGAGCCCCGGTGATCGCGGCGACGCAGTGGTCGATTTTTTCCGAGTGAAGGATGGCAAGGTTGTCGAGCACTGGGATGTGATTCAACCGATCCCCGCAACCGCAGTGAACACCAACACGATGTTCTAGGAGACTGGCACAGGACCGCCCTGTTCACATCGACCAGATTAGGGATGGTTTGCCGAAGCTCGGTAGGCTCCGGTTGTCAGTCCTATCTGCTTCTTTAGGGTACGTCGCTCACGGGTTTATGCAACCTGGTTTACTGAGCGGCCACGCTGGCGGGCGATGCGATCCCTGCCCTTGACGGTAGCAAGGTGGCAACACAGCGCAGACGATTACCGTCTTCACATGGCAAGTGGCCAACTCGCTGCAGTAATATGAACGGACCATGCAGCGTCAGTTGGGGATCGTCCCCTCCGTCCCCTCCGGGATCTCAAAATAATCTCTACCCAGGACTGCGTCCTGGGCTACGTTCAGCCGTCCCTGCGGGACTCATTTTGCCATCGGCCGGTTCTCACGCACACACTAGAGGCCAGATCTTTGCTGGGCCCTGTGCGGCCCGACTGAAAGTCGTGCCCTGATACAAAGCTTCAGAGCCGTGACTCGGGAAAACTGGTAGCTTCACACATGCTCTAGAGCCCCTGAGGTATCTCTTCCGATCGTCTGCGGCGAACGCAGCTGCGGAGAGAGATGATTTCGCCCTATATGTCTCGAAAAGCGTACCTCGGCGGCTAAAGCCGTCACGCGCACATGCCATTTACGGCACGGCTGAAGCCGTGCCCTTCGTTCGACAGTGTTCCCCAGCCTCTAAAGGGTCAGTGAGGGGTTCATGTGCTGTCCAAATTGGCCAACTGAACAATTTAACTTGGACGGGTCCGAAGCTCATTCGTCCCGGCGGGCTGCGTCTGGAAATGGAGTTCTCACACACGCTCTAAAGCCCAGATCTTTGCTGGACATTCAGCTGCCAGGGTTAGACGCCTTAGCAAGTAAGGGTCGAAAAGCCGCCGATCATATCTTTGTCAGGGGCTACACGGAGTACGCCGTAAGGGCATTTGAGGTGGAGGCGATCGATCACCTCTGCAAACCCTTCGACAAAGAACGTCCGCAGATCTCGATCGAACGGGCGTTTCGGCGGCTGAGCACGAAGGACCTAGTTTCCCGGAACGAGGCAGGAGGTAAGCGCTGGTCATCGCGGCTACAGCCGGCCGCATCGAATCGTGCATTCCGTATAAATCCCAAGCGCAAGTGTCGTCTTTTGCCCCCGATTCTCGATTACTCCTTTAAGAGCATTTTCGAATCTTCGATTTGTCGCAGCTCGAGCGCCACGCGCTTATACTGTAGGCGCGCCCAAAGGCATCCCACTCGCGGAGGGCAATCTTGGCAGCAACCCATTCCCCGGCGAAACATCCCGAAAGCGATGTGCTCTTCAGCACGTTGTATTCCGAACTACACCGCCTGGCGAGACGACAATTAGCCGGCCAGTTTATTCCGGGGCGCCTCGGCGCGACCACTCTGCTGCACGAGGCCTACTTGAACATGGCCAAGGGTGCCTCGTTCCCCGACCGCGCTCGCTTCATGGCCTATGCTGCGCGCGTGATGCGAGGGCTCATCATCGATCACGCTCGTGCCCGCAGCAGCGCGAAAAAAGGTGGCCGCTATCACATCACTGCGATCACGCTCGATGACCTGGCAAGTCCGGTCGACGCCAGGGAGCTCGCTCTGATCAACGACGCACTGGAGGAACTGACCCTGGTTGAGCCAGAGCTGGCCACACTGGTAGATCTAAGGTTCTTCTGCGGGTTCTCGTTCGCGGAGATCGGCGCCATGCAGATGATTTCAGAGCGTACGGTGCAGCGGAAATGGGAAAAGGCCCGCATCTATCTGCACCGAAGCATCCGCGGAGATGCGCGCCATGACTAAACCGACTTCTCCCCAGTGGAAGGACGAATGGCGCCTGCTCAGCCCGCTGCTCGACCAGGCGCTTGCATTAGAGGGAGAGGAGCGCCAGACATGGATCAAGGCCCAGGAGCCCGAAATCGCTTACCGTCTGGAAATACTGCTTCTCGAACACAGCGTCCTCGCTTCTGATGGATTCCTGGAAACCGGAGTCGTCGACTTACCGTCGACGGCCGCAACGCTGGCAGGGCAAACCATTGGAGCCTTCGAGGTGGTTTCACAGATCGGCCAGGGTGGCATGGGGAGCGTCTGGCTGGCACGGCGCAACGATGGACGTTTCGAACGACAGGTAGCCCTGAAGTTTCTCAACATCGCGCTGCTGGGAAAAGAGGGCGAAGACCGGTTCAAACGCGAAGGTAAGATACTCGCGCTGCTTGCCCACCGTCATATTGCCGAGTTGATCGACGCGGGTGTGACCACCGCCGGGCAACCCTATCTGGTGCTCGAATATGTCGACGGCGAGCAAATCGACTGCTACTGCGATCAGGGCCAGCTTGATCTTCCCACGCGCATCCGCCTTTTCCTTCAGGTACTCGATGCGGTCGCAGCGGCCCACGCCAACCTGATTGTGCATCGCGACCTCAAACCGTCGAACGTGCTGGTGCGTACGGACGGCGAGGTGAAGTTGCTGGATTTCGGAATCGCCAAGCTGATCGAGGCCGAGAACAACCCAGAACGGCAGACGGCCTTTACCATCGGAGGAACTGCGCTAACGCCCGAATACGCTGCTCCCGAGCAACTGAAAGGCGAGGCAATCACCGTATCCACGGATGTTTATGCGTTGGGCGTGCTGCTCTACCTGTTGCTCACCGGGCGGCATCCTTCCGGTGAGGGCCAGAGCTCGCCGGTGGAGCTGGTAAAGGCCATCGTCGAGTGTGAGCCGTTGCGCCCTTCTGACGCGGTGAGCAGCACCGGCGACGCCGCAGCTCGTGCCCAGCTGCGCAGCGCTTCGGTGGAGAAGCTTCGCCGCGTCCTGCGGGGGGACCTGGACACCATCCTTGCCAAGGCACTCAAGAAAGATCCCCGGGAGCGGTATGCATCCGTCGGGGCGTTTGCAGACGACCTACGCCGTTACCTGAAGTCGGAGCCGATCAAAGCACGACCGGACACACTCATGTACCGTAGCGGAAAATTCGCTCGCCGCCACCGTGCGGCCCTATTCATTGTTCTGCTGGCGCTTGTGGGCGTGGCCACCGGCATCACCGGAATGCTTGTTCAAGCGCGAACGGCACGCATCCAGCGCGACCTGGCGCTGAGGCAACTGGCGCGAGCCGAGCGCATGACCGACCTCAATGAGCTTTTGCTCAGTGATGCCGCGCCCATGGGCAAACCGCTGGCTGTCGACCAGTTGCTGGAACGGGAAGAGCGCGTGATTGAGCATGAACGTAACCCTGACGCTGCCAACCACGTGGAACTGCAGCTTTCGCTGGGCAACCAATACTCGAGTGAAGACGAAAACGTCAACGCATTGCGCGTGCTCAACGCAGCCTATCGGGTTTCGCGCGAGTTGAAGGAGACCTCGGTTCGTGCCAAAGCCTCCTGTGTTCTTGCCGGGGCCATGGTCCCTATCGGCGATTTGTCGCGAGCGGAGGCGCTTTACCAGGAGGGCCTGCGCGAGTTGGGAAACGCGCCGCAGTTCGCGTCTGAGCGCGCCGCTTGCCTGCTTCATGGCAGTGAGGTCGCGTATCGCAATGGGAACTCGGCAGATGCCGTCGCGCGCGCCCGCGCAGCAGAGCAGGCCATCCAGCGGTCACCTGTGCAATGGAATCTCGAGGGGCTCAATATCCTGGTCAATCTGGCGATGGTTCTGGGAGACGCCGGCAACTTTCGCGAGGCCGAAACCATCTTTCAACAAGCATCCGACCTGATGACCACTCTCGGATACGACGATTCCCAGAAGGCGGTGAAACTCTTCGACAACTGGGCGCTCACCCTGAACTACGACGGACGCGAGCTCGAGGCGCAACGTCTGTATCGGCGCGCGCTCGATATCAGTCGCAATGATGAAACCAACAGCGCCGTCGCTCCTGACCTTTTGCTCAACTACGCGGGCTTATTGCAGGAACTAGGACAAAGGGCGGAAGCGGCACGATATTTTGCCCTCGCATCCAAGAAGGCCCATGAGTTGAATGACAATGTCCTTGCAGATAATGCCGATCTGTTGCAGGCCTGGATGTTTACGAACGCGCATGCGTTCGCCCAGGCAACCCGGCAGGTGGATGAGTTGGAGCAGAGGCGGCGTAAACGATATGCGCCAGAGCATTACGTCTTTGCGGAGCTGTCTTTGGTGAGAGCCAACATTGCGCTTGGGCGGGGCGATCTTGCATCCGCCGCCCATTTCGCGAAGGAGGCGGTGGAGATCGATGAGGCCTCCATTCGGAGAATCGGGCAATGCGCGGCCCTTCTTTCGGCTCTTTTGGTGAGCAGATCCGGCATCGAGCTCAAAAGTGGACAGCGGGAGGAGGCCGCATCCGACGCGAGGCGCGCGATCAAACTTCTTGAAGAGCGGGAGGATCCAAGCATCCTGTCGAGCAATGTTGGCCGCGCTTATCTGGCGCTGGCCCTGGCTCTCGAAGCCGAAGGTAAGCCAGATGAAGCTCAGCTCGCAGCGCGCAAAGCCTATGCGAATCTGCAGACCACGCTGGGCTCCGATCAGCCTGACACGCAGAGTGCGCGCCAACTGACAAATACTCGCTCCCCGAGCCGCTGACGGCCGCCTCTTGTTTTTGTTGGTTGACGTCTTTCACCGCTCCTTTTCGTTTTCTCCAATAGTGGCCCTGGCGATGCCTGATCGCAGGTCTTGCGCCGGGCCCTCACATCAGAGGAGAAAACATCCATGCCGAAGTTTGTGATCGAGAGAGAGATTCCCGCAATAGGCAGCGCAACCCCGGAACAACTACGAACAGCTTCACAGAGCTCCTGCAGCGCGCTGCGGACGATCGGCCCCCCAGGTTCAGTGGGTGCATAGCTATGTCACTGAAGATAAGATTTATTGCGTTTATCTGGCACCCGACGAAGCTGCGATTCGAGAACACGCCCGTTTGGGAGGCTTTCCTGCTAACCGGATCTCGCGCGTTTCCTCGACCATTGATCCGACCACGGCTGAGTGAGCAACGCAAATGATTTTTGCTAACTGTCGTCTTTCCCGCTCTGATTTCGATTAATCAGACGGAGACCGGATGCGGGCCGCCAAACAATGTTCATGACACCGCGGCTCTCCAAATTGCGATAGGAGCAAAACAATGCAGGAAGAAAATGTAATAAGCAAACGAATCAGGGCTGCCGCTGATGCGGCAAGCCTTACGCTGCGCCTGGTGTTGCTGGGCAGCCTCGTCGTCACCACGCCTCTCTTAGCCCAGAGCGGCACACCGATGGATCACTCCGAGCACACCCAGGCACCGCCGGAGCTCGTCCAGGTTGTACGGGATGCGACGCAAAAGTACACCGATGTCAACGCTGCTATCAACGCCGGGTATCATCCCGTCCTTGGCTGTGTCTCGGGGCCCGATCATGGCGCCATGGGGGTGCACTACCTGAACGCCACTCTATTGAACGGAGAGGTCGATGCCACTCAACCCCAGGCTCTGATTTATGAGCCTTTGGGGGGAGGAAAAATGCGGCTGGTGGGCGTCGAGTTCATTGTGGACGCGAGCACCTGGCAAAAGAAGAACCCCGCACCGCCACAACTCTATCAACAGCTGCTGCAGTTGATTCCCAGCCCAAACAGATACGGCCTGGACACCTTTTACGAACTGCATGTTTGGGCATGGCAGGACAATCCAAATGGCGCATTCGTGGACTGGAATAACAAAGTGAACTGCAACCTTCAAGGCACTACTCTGTAGCCGGAAATTAAGGGGACAGTCGCCTTGGTTCTCGTGCCGGGCACGATTTCTTTAGGGTGCAGTCCCCTTAACCGCCCGAACGGCGGTTCCGTCCGACCACGTGGACACTGAAATATCAAACTCTGTAATTGGCTGCGGAGAGTATCGATGTACGCCTATAGGAGATCCCGGGAAATCCGCGCCCCAATTCACATGGTCTTTCTGGGGAAACCAAAACATCAGGTGAGGATCGGCGTTCCTGAATTTAGGTCCGAAATTCTGCTGTTTCGACATCATGTAGCACATCGAACCAGGCTCCGGAACCGGCAGTTCCTTCTTGTTGAACGCAGCCTTGGTTCTGTCGAACATCTGCGCCTTGGGCGTCCCGGACAAAGCCAGCTCTGTCTGATGAAAAGTAAGTGGCAGATGAGACCGTGCGGCCGGCGGATTGACGCATAGCGGCAAACGCACCTTAGGATCCCAAAACTCCGGGTCGTCGTAAGGGAGCATCCACGAGTTTCTCCGCTGTCCAGCTGATTTTCGCGCGCGCCGCCCATACAACTTGCATACTGCAAGTGGAGTGCAGTGGATGCGATACTGCTTGCAGAATGCAAGTTGACAAATGCAGAGCCTGGCGCACAATACTCAGCGATGCGACATGAACGCCGCTCCCGGTGCCCGATCAACCTCACCCTCGAAGTGCTCGGCGACCGTTGGAGGCTGATCGTGATCCGAGACATCATGTTCGGTAATCGTCGGCGCTACGGAGATCTGCTGAGGCCTTCCGAGGAAGGAATCGCTTCAAACATTTTGGCCGATCGACTTGCGCGTTTACTCAAGAAGGGGCTTTTGTCGCGTACAAGCGATCCGACTCACAAGCAAAAAGCCATCTACAGTTTGACGGAGGTTTCCATACAGTTGGTGCCTCTGCTGGCACACATAGGCGCCTGGGGACGAAGGCACACCCGTGTCTCAAGGGAACTATCTGTCCGCGCGCAGCTTTTGGAAGAGGGAGGCGAACGGATGTGGAAAGCATTTATGGCAGAACTAAGGAGCATTCATCTCGGAGCGGCACAGCCTCGAAGGTCAGTGTTCGCAGAACTTCAAGGTGCCTTCGAGGTGGCTGTCAGGCTGAAAGCCAAGGTTGCCAAATAGCGGCCGCCACGTATGGCTCTGACGTTGCGACGGCGTCAATCCGAAGTTGAGAACACAATTCTTCCGGCGCCAGCGCCGTGTTACTCCCTGTGGTGCCGGCCAGCACGGCAATTCAGTAAGTTGTGAGTCTGAAATTTCGGTGACGTGACGAGGAGGACGAGTGCATCCGTTGATTGATATTCGAGGTCTTTGCCCGTTGTTGCAGGTATTCGATATGCCTCTCTCAGTTCGATTTTATTGTGAGCTGCTGGGATTCGAGATTTCGAGCCGTTCGCCGACGTATGCCGTAGAGAATGGGGTGGAACTCTTTCACTGGGTGCTGCTGCGGCGTGTTGACACGGAACTCATGCTGAATACAGCGTATGACGAAGGGGAGCGGCCGGCATCGCCTGCGCTGGAACGGGTGGCGAGCCACGGGGACACAGCCCTGTTTTTCGGATGCCCCGACGTGGATGCCGCCTATGAGCAGGTTAAAAGCCACGGGGTGGCGTGCGCTCCCCCCAAAACGGCCTGGTACGGGATGCGGCAGTTGTCATTTTGTGACCCAGATGGTTACGGAATTACACTTCAATGGCGCGTGGCCTGAGACGAGTTTCTTATCCTGGGTAGCCCCCAAATTCGAGCGACTTGGGGCAATACGCTCGTACGTATTATCGTTCGTGTGAGCAAGCCCTCCCTTCGCGAAGACATTCTCAATGCGGGTCTGAAAGTGATGTTTCGATCGGGATATCAGGGGGTTACGGTACGCGATACCTGTGCCGCCGCAGGAGCTCCGCACGGATCCTTCACCAATCATTTCCGTTCGAAGGAGGCGTTTGCCCGGGAAGTACTCGACCGCTTTTTCATGCGCATCAAACGCGCGCGCGACGATTTCAGGGTCCGTTACGATCGTTATTGCGAACTCTTATTTGTTGGAACAGACAAGCAAGCAAGAAGGAACATAGGAGCTGGGAGACAAGCCATCACTTAGAAACCAGGTCGGCCAAGAACTCGGTATGGCTAATGATTCGGGCAAACATTGGCAAATTCTTCTCGAACGTGAACCGTTGTTCTTCCGCGGAAAGCGTCGCTGCGCAATCAGCGAGCGCAATCATTCTGAACCCCTTCTCGTAGCCGGTACGAGTCGTCGATTCCACACAGCAATTGGTCAGGAATCCGGCGACGGCCAGTGTCTTAATCCCGCGTGAACGAAGGATGAAATCCAAATTTGTGCTGGCAAAAGTATCGAGCCCGCGTTTTCCTTCGATAACGATATCTTCGGGAGCAGGCGAAATAGCGTCCGCGATGGCAGCGCCCCAGGTGCCGCGCACAAACGCATTCGAGTCCACCACGCCTTTGAGGATGCCATAAGGATCCGCAGTGATCTCCCGATACCCTTGCGCAAACGAAATAGGGGCAAACATCACAGTGACCCCCGCGGCTCGCGCCTGATTCGCAACGTGCACTGAATTGGCGAGCATGTTCGTGCTCTCCATCACCGCCTTTACCCCTTGATGTAGCGCGCCGCCTTCACTGGTGAAATCATTCTGGTACTCAATCAGCAGCAGAGCTGTGGTTTTTGGATCAATGGGCATTCCGTTCCTCGACAAACAAAATGGAGTAACCGAATCATTGTTTCACAAACACCGGGCAATCGAGGCTGGCATCACGCAGTCATCGGGGCGCTGAGGATGCGGCGCGACCGGGCTAATGAAACCAACGGTTCAAGCCCGGTTATGCGTGGCCTGGCGGAAGAAGCGCAGCAAGTTCCCACCCCAGAACTTGTAAACCACAGGGGTGGTGTGAATCGGTCCTGTTACCAAGACGGCGACGGTTGATATATGATTTTGGACATCCTAGGCATTCGATAGGGGTGCACCTGCGTGGGACTCGAGCACCATATGGTCACGGCATTTACGTGTCTCATCGTCCTTCAATGCGCGATTATTGTGTCGCATGACTTAATCGACATTCCTGGCTGGGTGCATGGATCTCAAGTGCAGGCCGTCGTGGGAAGACGAAAGGTCTGGATCGCAACGCTTGCCAATTCTGTCTTTCCGGGCGTTGCTGTCGGGTTTGCAATCTACTTTTGGCACCGGACTAAACCGGACTTCGTGTTTAACTACTGGGTCATCTATTGCGCCATCGCGCTCCTATCAGCTATCGGCATGTGGTATGTTCCGTACTTACGTGGAGCTCCCGAAAAGCAGAAAGGTGAGTACTTGAGAATGTATGCGGGGACTCACCACATCCTTCCTCCTCGTGGTGACAATCCCCGCCCTAACGTGTTCCACATCGGTATTCACGTCTTGTTTATCGTGACGTTTTGCCTGGCACTGATCCTGCGCTTTCGCCAAAGATAGCGCTCCCCTCAAAGCGCAGGTACTGGCACCGGCTGCCAACGATGTGCGAACCATGATGCGGTTCAGGCCCGGTTCTGCGTAACCTGGCGGAAGACGCGCAGCAGGTTGCCACCCCAGAACTTGTCAATGCGCTGCTCAGAATAACCGCGGCGCAGCATAGCTTCGGTGATCATCGGGAGATCACGGACGTCGCGCATGCCACGAGCCAGCGTTGGTCCGCCATCGAAGTCGGTGCCGATCGCTACGTGATCATCCCCCACCATCTGGATGGCTCTATCCACCACGGATACCCAGTCGTCTACCGTCATCATGACCGAGTCCGGCACCTGGGCGCCCGGCATCGGGAACTGCGGAGCCACCAACTGGTCCACCTCATAGATCGTCTTGCCCTTCACCCGATCCGGGACACTGGTGGTGTCCCAAAATGTTTTCTTCTGGTGCGCGGTGACGTAAGCGAACTCCTTGGGATAACTGAACTCACTGCCGATCTGGAAGCCGATGACGCCGCCCTTGGCGGCCAGCTTCTTCAGCAGCCAGTCCGGCATATTCCTGGGGATATTGTTGACGCTGCGCAGGCCGTGGTGAGTGGCGACGACGGGACCATCGCTCACGTCGATCGCCTGGGAGATTGTGTCGTCTGCGGAGTGGGATACGTTGATCACCATGCCCAGCCTGTTCATCTCGTGGATGACGTCGCGGCCATGCGGCGTGAGGCCTTTCCATTTGGCCGGCGAACAGCAGGAATCGGCGTAGTTCTGGTTCCAGTTGTGGGCCGAAAGCTGCGCCGAACGGAGTCCCAGCCGATAGAGGTCGCGCAAGACACCGAGGTCTCCGTCCAGATCGTAGCTGCCCTCGATATCGAGCACCGCAGCCATTTTTCCCTGGGCATGGATGCGCTCCACATCGTCAGCGTTCAACGCCAACGCGACCTGGCCGCTGTTCATCTGCAACTGGCGGAGCGCGTGATCGACCCGGCGGAATGCCTGTTTGGTCTCGAATCGGCCGGGGTAGTACTCTTCGGGAATGAACACTGAGAGGAAGAACGCGCTGACTCCACCTTCCCGCGCACGTGGCAGATCCCACTGCCCATCGGGCTTACGCGTGCCCATGCTGCCGCCGTGATAGAACTCGCGGTCCAACGCGTGGACGTGGCCGTCGAACACCAGCGCCCGCTTATGCACGGCCCATGCACGCGCAGAGACCTGCGGGGCCGGGTTGGCCCAGAGGGTGCTGCGCAGGGCAGCGGGCACCAGCGCGGCGTAGCCGAGAAACTGGCGGCGGGTCAGCATTCGCTCCTCCATAATGTGGATACAGGCATCTTTGCTACACTCGCTCGCAACCACAGTTTTCAGGGGACATGCTATGCCTCAGAATACGACGTCTGCCCATCGCCCGCGGCTCGCTGCCGTGATCACCGCCTATAAAAGATTACTGCACGGCCAACACGTGGTGGACCGGTTCCTCGATGGTTATGGATGGGCAGGAACTTTCCACCATCCAGCGATGGACGTGGTGTCGCTGTATGTCGATCAACGGGGCGAAGGCGATTTGGCGCAGGAACGCGTGGATCGGCATCCCACGATGAAGATTTACCCCACCATTGCGGAGAGCTTAACCCTTGGCGGGAGCAAGCTGGCGGTCGACGGAGTGGTCGTGGTCGGCGAGCATGGTACCTATCCGCTTACCGAGACGGGGATCATGAAGCATCCGCATTTCGAATTCTTCGAGCAAATCACCAAGGTCTTCCGTGACAGCGGGCGGTCGGTTCCCTATTTCAACGACAAAGAGCTTTCGTATAAGTGGGAGTGGTCCAAGCAGATGGTCGACACCTCCCATCAGATGGGCTTTCCTCTCCAGGGAGGGTCAAGCCTGGCGGTGACCTGGAGAGTTCCGTCGGTGGAGTTTCCCTTGGGGGCCACAGTGCACGAAGCCGTGTCTGTCGGTTACGGCGGCATGGGCAGCTACGACTTCCACGGCCTGGAGACCATCCATTGCATGGTGGAGCGCCGCAAGGGCGGCGAGACCGGGGTGGAGTGGCTGCAGACCTATCGCGGCGACGGCTTCTGGGCGGCCTGGCAGCAAGGGGTGTGGTCGCAGGCGCTGGTGAAGGCGGCGCTGTGCCGCAGTTCCACCCTGGCCCCTGCGAGTGCCACTTTTACGGATACGTTTCCCAGCGTCGAACAGATGCGGGCGCTGGTGCCCGATCCAGTTGCCTACCACTATCAACATCGCGACGGCCTGCGCTGCACCATGTTGCTGATGAACGGGCTGGTGCGCGACTTCACCTTCGCGGCGGCGATCGAGGGGCAGGCGAAACCCTTCTCAACCCAGATGTATCTGCCCATGCCGGACGGCCGCACTACGCTGGCTAGTTTCTTCAGCCCGCTGGTGTACAACGCCGAGCAGATGTTCCTGACCGGCAAGGCGCAGTATCCGATCGAGCGAACGCTGCTGACCAGCGGCCTGTTGATTGCCGGCGTCGATAGCGGGTTCCAGGGAATGAAGCGCTTGCAGACCCCAAACCTGGCGGCCGTGCACTACCAGCCCAACCCTGAATCTACCTTCTGGAGGAGCTAATGCTGACCCGCCGCCGTTTTGTAGCGTATTCCGCGTTGTCCTCAGCTATGTTGGCGTACGGCCCGCTGCTGCGCAGTGGCTGGGCGCAGACGCCGGGGCGCCCGCTGCGCCTGGCGATCCTCGGCAGCGTTTATCGCTACCAGTCGAATATGCAAACGCTCGCGGACCGTTTTCTGGTTGGCTATCCATACGACGGCGAATGGCACATGCCCAATGTGCAGGTGGTCTCGGTATATGTGGATCAGTTGGCGCGCCAGGCCGAAGCTGCGCCCTCGCCCTACCAGCTTGCGATGACGGGAGGCAAGGTTGCGCCGGCAAGTTCAGCCAAAGGAACAGCGGGCGGCCTGGGCAGGGAGCGTGCCGTGGGGGCGCAGCCTGCGCCGGAGAAACTGGAGCCGATGAGCGATTTGAGCAGGGCCCGCTCGCAGCAGTTCGGCTTCCGCCTGTGCAGCAACATTCCGGAGGCGTTGCGTTGTGGCGGCGACCGGATTGCTGTCGACGCCGTGCTGACGATCGTGGAGCAGGATGACTACCCGAGCAACGACAAGGGGCAGATTCTGCTGCCGAGCTACGATTTCTTTCAGCAGTGTGTCCAGGTCTTTGAGGATGAGGGACACGCGGTTCCCTACTTCAACCACAAGCAGCTCTGCTTCAGTTTCGAGCAGGCGCAAACCATGGTAAAGACAGCCAGCCGCTTAAGATTCCCGCTGCTGGCCGGCTCTTCGCTTCCCGTGACGTGGCGCTTGCCAGACGTGGATATACCGCTCGGTGCGGAGGTCGAAGAGGCAGTGATGGTGGGTGTGGGCGCATTCGACGGGATGGATTTCGACGCACTCGAAGCCCTGCAGTGCATGCTGGAGCGGCGCAAGGGCGGCGAGACGGGAGTGAAGGCGGTGCAGTTGATCGAGGGCGACGACGTCTGGGCGGCTGGGAATGCGGGCCGCTGGTCCAAGGATCTTTTGAGCTCCGCTCTTTCGCGCAGTGACACGCCGTTAGGCCTGACGGTGCTTGACGGCCGCACGCAGGACCTGGTGGCCTCAGGTGTTTTGCCGCAATTGGTCAAGAATCCGGCCGCGTATTGCATCGAGTACACCGATGGGACGCGCGCCACGCTGCTCATGCTCAATGGGGCCATCATGGATTTCAACATCTCGGCGCGGGTAGCGGGCCACGGCTTGGTGTCGACTCAGTTCTTCCTGCCGCCGGCTCCGAACGGCAGTTACTCTGCGTGCCTGGCGGCGAAGATCGAGCAGATGTTCCAGACCGGGAGCGCTGCCTATCCGGTGGAGCGCACCTTGCTGACTAGTGGCGTGCTGGAGGCGTGTCTGAAGTCAAGGCACAAGCTGAACCAACGGTTGGAGACGCCGCAGTTGGCGATTAGGTACCAGCCGCCGGCCGAATCGCAATACGCGCGCACCTGAAGGGAGCTGCATCGGTGGGGTTCAGATTGCTTCGGGCGTTGCGGGACAGGAAGAAGAACCACCAGGGGGCTGTCCACCTCCCGGTCGGGGCCAGCTCTTCATCGCGCAGCATGTCGCATTCATCTGCCAGGCACAGAATCGCCGCGGATGTTTTGTTTGAATATCTGGGTGGGAGTGCAGAATATGAGGAGGACGTTACTTCATTGCTGTCTACCGCCTGGAGGTTTTCATGGACATACAGAACAAGCTGAGCCAATCTGCCGCAGTAACCGCCGGAATCGCCGCCGCAGGTCTGGCAGTTGGTGCTGTCGTGATGGGCGTGTTTGCTATTGGCGCCCTGGCTATCGGCGCACTGGCCATGCGGAAGGTCGCAACTCGGGGCGGCCACGTAGATAGATTAAGCGTTGGCGAATTGACGGTCGATCGGCTCCTGGTGAAGGATTCCGCAAACGGCAGCTAACCGGTTTTGGTGGTATTGGCTCCGGATCGACTGCCGAAGGTGGGCAAGTTACCGGAAACCCCGTTTCAAGTAAGCCGCTCGCGCGGCAGACGCTACGCGTGCCGACAATCAGGCATTTTCTTATGCGTAGAACCTTCATTGCTGGAGCATAATGGAGTCATTGTGACTGCTGCTTCTCTCAACGATGCCGTTCCCAAGCAGCAGTGAAGCGGTCAAACAGCAAAAGTACGATTGAATTCCCATAGCAAACCGCATCCGCCGCAAACGCGAGCGACCCACTTGAAACGGCTCTATCGAAACTGCCCATCAGAGATGCTCTAAATAGCCGGTTTTCGCTCCGGGCAGTCCCGATAGAGTCCTAACGTTTCCCAGGAACTCCATTTCGACTGTTGTCCGGAAGCCAGGAACTGTCAGCGATCCCCTCTGCTGCGTCCATGAACAACGACAGTCCGGCACGGGAAACACAGACAGATAGCTGCTACAATTGTTGTGCAATTCCCCCGGGGCACGCCATTCCAAAACCGCTAGGAGAACCCATGCACACTTATTGTGTGGTCCTTCGGCCCCAGCAATTGTTGAACTCTTTATATCCGCACACGAAGCGCTACTACCTCAGAGCCAACTCAGCTGCTCAGGCAATGCTTATCGCGTCGGAGGATCCTGAATGGCTCGTATTTGGGGTTGAGCCTGCGCGCATGTCTGCTCCCCCGCCACAAAGTGAACGTTCAGTGTCTACAGAGAATTCGATCGTTGCTTAGGCAGTCCAACCAGGTAACGGTCCGCGTCGAGGAAGGTACGTATATCGCAACTTTGTTTGAGCCCACGGGCACAATCCACCAGTCGATTTCGGTCCCGTGAGTTGTCAACTCTTTGCAATTGAAGTTACCTATAATCCCGTTTTGCAGGCACACGTTGTGTAGGTCCGGCTTCACCGAACTGGTTTTGAGGTAGAGTAAGCTGCACTGGTGTGACCGGATGTCTGGCAGGTGTACGAGTTGGACCGCGACGCAAGGGAGTTGCGTAAGCGTGGCGTGCTGATCCGCCTGCAAGATCAGCCGTTCCGGGTTTTGGCGATTCTGACCAGGCGGCCAGGCGAAATCGTCACCCGGGAAGAACTGCAAGAGCAGATCTGGGGGAAAGAAACGTTTGTTGACTTCGATCAGTCGCTAAACAAAGCGGTGAACCGGATACGAGAAGCGTTGAACGATGACGCGAATAATCCCCAGTATGTAGAAACGGTTCCGAGGCGGGGATACCGATTTATTGGATCCGTAAAACTACAGGGGAAAGACGATGTCCCCACCGGGCAGATCTCGGCCAATGCCAGCGGCGCAATCGGCTACGAGACCGTCAAACTCGAGCAGCCGCAAACAGTAACGACCATAGCACCGGATGTTGCAACTCCTTCCAGAGCCGTCTGGCGCGTCGCGATCATTACCCTTGTGTCGATCCTGGTCGCTTTCCTCATCCTGGGAATCTGGCTAGTGCTCCCCACTCCCCAGCCGCGAATACTGAAGTCGATGCAGCTTACCAATGATGGGATGACTAAGTGTTGTCTGGTCACGGATGGTTCTCGCATTTACTTCACAGAGTACAATCCAGAGAAGTCTAACGGCCGCATTGAGCAGATTCAGGCTACCGGCGGCGATCCGACCGATATCCCCCTTCCTGCATTTAAAAGTTCTTTGGAGATCAATGATATCTCCCCTGACCGCGATCGGTTTCTGGGTACGTCAGGTGCCTCCGGCATGGAATCAAGTTTGTGGAGTGTTCCCATATCCGGTTCAACTCCTCGCGCTTTGAGTGATGTGCTCGTGGGGCCCGACTTCAATGGGGGCAGGTGGTCACCGGACGGCCAGAGGCTGGTTTACGCGAGCGGCGGTGACCTGAACGTGGCTCAAAGCGACGGCAGTGAACCCAGGAGACTGGTCACCATGAAAGGTGCGGTTTCCGCCCCTGTCTGGGCTCCAGACGGAAAGTCAGTGCGCTTCCTCGCGATGGAATCAGAAACAAGCGAGGTCGGGACGTTGCTTGAAGTTTCAACTGAAGGGGGAGAGCCACGCGAGGTGACTCCCGGGTGGCAAAACAAATCTTCAGAGTGCGCAGGAAATTGGACTCCCGATGGGAAGTATTTTGTTTTTCTAGCAGGTTGTGATCGTAGGCCGGATATCTGGGCGGTCCGGGAGAAACGATCATTCCTGGATCTGAGAAAACGCGAACCCACACGATTGACGACGGGCCCGATAAGCTATGGATCGTTTGCCTTCAGTCCTGATGGGAAAAAGATTTTTGTGCATGGAATTGAGGTGCGTGGCGAGGTGCAGAAATACGATCGAAAGTCTGCGCAGTTCCTGGCTGTTCATCCTGCGCTCTCCGCCGATTGCTGTACCTATTCGAATGACGGCCAATGGATCACTTATGTGACCTTTCCTGAACCGAGTCTCTGGCGGAGCAGATCGGACGGAACCGAACGACAGCAACTCACCTGGCCCCCAATGAAAGCTCAAAACCCTCATTGGTCTCCCGATGGCAGGGAGATCGCTTTTTCCGCGTCGTTACCGGGGAAAACCTCGAAAACATTCATCATTGCAGCAGAAGGCGGCAAGCCCCGTGAGCTGACGCTGAGCGAGTGTCCAGAACTGGATGCGAACTGGTCCCCCGACGGTACCCACCTGATTTTCGGAACACTCATTTTCGATTCCATTCCATCTTGCCCCGTCGTGCTTTCTACCTTGGATTTGCACACTCACAAGAGATCAACGGTCCCAGGCTCCGAGGGGTTGTGGTCGCCGCGATGGTCACCAGACGGAAAGAGTATCGTGGCCCTCGACACGAATATGCATTCACTGATGCTTGGCGAGATCGCATCCGGTAAATGGTCCGAACTTGCCCGGTCTTCTGTTGGAACGGTTGGGTTTCCCCAATGGTCAACGGATGGGAGCCTGATCTATTATTTGGACTTCTTCCAGCACGGTATGTACAGCGTCCGTATCAAGGATCATAAAATTCAGAAATTGGCTGACCTTTCGGGAGTCCCTATAACAGGGGCATGGGGGCAATGGGCCGCCGTGGCCCCCGATGGCAGCCCGCTGATCCTTCGCAATGTCGGCCTGAACGAAATTTACTCCTTCGACTTTGACGCGCCGTGAAGCCGCCCCTCAAAACTTTTTCAAGGTTACTCCATCCCCTGTTCCTCCCATCCCCGAACAATGGGTGGCAAACAGACCAACAGGGTTCTGGCCCCGTGGGAAGATCTTTCGCTCTGCTATCCTCGTTGCTTCTTGGAGTGCCTCAAAAGTCGGGTTTCCGGTAACTTCCGTCGCCCTGGGGATTCGGGGATTGGCAAGTTACCTATGCGATCACAGTTGAGAGTTGAACGAGGTCGGCGAGTTCCTGTTCAAGGACTTTCGCAACGCCGGATTCAGTCGTATTCGGGCCGATCGGCACAGTCATGGTGATAGTGCTGCCACCCAGAGGACGGGGCGTTACGCGAATGTAAGCACCGCCCCGCTTGCCGTTGGGCATCTCGCGCGTATAGTCGACGGCAACAGCAGACGGATGCAGTGAGACTTCGAGATTGAAGACTTCGCCATTCTTTGTGACGCGATGGTGCATGTGGTCGATGCACTCAATGGCGTCGGCGAAGACAGGGGCCCACTTTGGAATGTTCCTTGCCTCCGCGAGAACGTTGTAAAGCTTGACAGGTTCTAAATCGGATTCGGCGGATCGCGTTACGGTTTGAGTTGGCATAAACATTTAGATGTACGTCCTGCAATAGATGTAACCCACGATTTCAGTATGAGATAAATCGTGGCAAGTCGGCGTGTCGAGTGATCGATTGCGCCGCCTAAGGAGCCGGTACGGTGGGTTGCCCGAAAAGTCTGGTTTTCGGTAACTTGCTCCCATCGAGCCACCGGATACGCAAGTTCCAGTTGGTATCGTGGCATTACGTGACCGTATCTGTTCAGCGTGCCCGATTCCGTAAGCTCTGCAAAGTGGGCTGAATCCTGGCAAGGGCCCTTCGACATGCGATGATGGAGTGGCATCCTTCGCCGCCATGGAGGACCAGTCCATGCAGAGCTTGTTTCAGGATATCCGCTATTCTCTCCGGCAACTGATCCATAGCCCTGGGTTCAGCCTGACGGCTGTGATTTCCCTGGCACTCGGTATTGGGGCGACCACCGCCGTCTTCAGCGTAGTCTATGCCGCGCTGATTCATCCCTTTCCTTATCCCGAAGCGGACCGGATCGTTCGGCTTACGGTGGAAGGCAAAGCCGGCCAAGACCAAGGCGTGAGCCTCAACAGTCCGCAGATTCAGCAATTGCGGCAATCGCCGGCAGTCGACAGCCTGGTGGCCATGGATGATTGGTCCCTCACGCTCACGGGGCATGACCTTCCGGAAAATGTAGAGGCTATCTATCTCACCTCGAATGGATTCAACTTCCTCGGCGTCCCGACCTTGCTCGGCCGTGGACTCTTGCCCTCCGATGCTGTCGATGGGCAGGATCCGCAAGCAGTGATCGTGCTCGGGAACAAGTTCTGGCGACGGCATTTCAACGCCAGTCCCGCGGTCTTGGAGCAAACCATCCAACTCGACCGGAAGAACTATCGGATCGTGGGCGTGGCGGCGCCGCGATTCACCTGGTATAGCGCCGACGTCTACTTACCGCTGAAGCTCTCCCAGAACCCGGCGCCGATCTACGTGGTCAACTTCCGCCTCAAACCTGGCGAGTCTATCGAGGTGGCCAATGCGGCGCTGCAACCGCTGATAGAGCAGTTCGCCAAGGACACGCCGAAACACTTTCCAGAGCATTTCCACGTTCATTTGCAGAGGTTGAATGACTGGGTGTTAAGGCAGACCGGCAGAACGCTCTACTTGCTACTGGCAGCAGTTGGCTTGCTGCTGGCTATCGGGTGCGGGAATGTTTCTATCCTTCTGCTGGCACGGGGCACGGTAAGACAGCATGAATTGTCGGTTCGGTCCGCCATCGGGGCGAGCCGCGGCCGTATCATTCGTCAGTTGCTCACCGAGTCGCTGTTGCTGGCCACCACCGGGGCGGCGCTGGGTGTGCTGGCGGCCTATGGCATATTGACCGGTATCCGTGTGCTGCTTCCCCGGTATGCTTTCGCGCCCGAAGTCGTGATCGGGATCAATTTGCCAGTACTCTTCTTTAGCACTGGAGTGGCTCTGCTGACCGGAATTCTTTTTGGCTTGTGGCCCGCACTCCAACTCTCGCGCCCACAATTAGGCCAGATGATGCAGTCAAGCACTCGCAGATTGGCGGGAAGCGTACATGGACGCAGAAGCCAAAGCCTGCTCATCTCCGGGCAGATCGCGCTGACCGTGCTGTTGCTGGCTGGAGCGGCAGCTTCGATGGAAGGCTTCATACGGATGATCCATACTCCCCTGGGGTACGATCCGCACAACGTAATTTCCGTTTGGATACCTCTGCACAATAACTCCCTTACCGGTTGGGCGGCGCGTTCCGCTTACTTCGACCAGCTGCTTGCTAAGGTGAACGAAACACCTGGAGTGACTGCGGCAGCGATCTCCAGCAACGCCACCCCGCCGAGAAACGGCTGGAACACGCGATTTGAGATTCTCGGCCGCCCTCCGCTTGAACAGCAGGATGCACTGGTTAACTATGTGGGGCAGGCGTATTTCCAGACCCTGCATATTCCGCTGTTGTGGGGAAGGTTATGGAATGAATCCGAGAATCACAACGCAGCACACGTCGTGGTGATCAACCAAACCATGGCTCATCTCTACTTTCCGCACGGAGATGCCATCGGTCACTCCATTAAATTGCCGCGCATTGAAAATCGTCCGCCCATTGTGTTGTCAGCGCCGGGTATCGCGGATTCATGGCTGCAGATCATCGGTGTTGCGGCAGACGACCGTGATGCCGGTTTGCGGGAGCCGATTAAGCCGGAGGTTTTCGTACCCTGGACACTCTCTATGCGGGAGTACACACAAATCCTCGTTCGTTCGAACGTAGCACCTCTCTCTCTGCTCAACTCAATTCGGACTCAATTAGCCGCGGTGAATGGCGATCAGCAAACGGGCAACGAAGCCGATGACCTGGAACAGTGGGTCAAGGATGACCCCGAGTGGCAACAAGGACATCTTGTGACCTGGATCTTTGGAGCGTTTTCCATATTGGCGCTTGCTCTCGCTGCAGTGGGACTTTACAGCGTGGTGTCGTACACCGTCACCCAGCGGACCAGTGAGTTCGGCATCCGCATGGCACTGGGCGCGCAGCGCGAGCATCTGGCGAGGATTGTCTTTACTTCGATGGTGGCGAGTGTGGGGGGCGGACTCGTGGCCGGCGCCGGCCTGTCGGTGGCCCTGAACAGATTTCTTGCTGCGTGGGCAGAAAGCTCAAACCAGCCGGTAATTCTCGCGGCGGCAGCTCTTGTGCTCACCCTAGTGGCAGGAATTGCTTGCGCATTCCCGGCGTGGCGTGCTTCGCAAGTTGAGCCCGTGATAGCGCTGCGTAGTGAATAGGTTCGGATGACGCTTCCTCATTGACCTGCTTCTCTCCGGGAGCAGGGGAGACTTTCTGCACAGTGTCTGCACGGCTCAAGGGTTGTGCGTGGGAAGAGTGCTCAGCATGGACTCGAAACCGATTCATGCCTTTGCCATCTCGTATAAAATTCCGATCGCTTGCTGAGCTGCCGGTTGGCGGAAGTCCCCGGCAATTTCGCCGGCCAAGGCCATGACGGAGACCGAGGTGGCGCCTGCTTGGGTCATGCGGAGCAGGGCGGCTTGTTCTGTGCGCTCGCTCATACCGCCGCAGGCATCTAGAACTACATAGACCCGGTATCCCTGATCGGACGCTGTCAGCGCAGGAAGCTGGACGGCAAGCTCAGTGGCCACACCCGCTATGAGCAGTGTCTTGCGGCCGGTGCCGTTGATTGCCGCCACAATCTCGGGATTGAGGAATGAATCGCATGTGGTGCGGTAATGAGTGGGGAGTTCCCCCAGGGCTTGAGCGATCTCGGGAAGAACCTTCGCCGGACTTCCGTCTTCACCCTGGATACCGGAGACGATGGCCGGCATGCTGAACAGTTTGGCTAACTTCGCCAGCGCCAGCACGGCGGTCTTCAGCCGAGGAAGCGGATTGGTCTGGGTGAGCTCCACGATTCCGGCTTGAAGATCGGCAAAGAGGATTACGACGTCTTGAGGGTCGATGCGGGAGACTGCTGTTTTCGTGGTCATAGATGTCCTTATTTGTCGGTTGATCCAATCACAACGGCACGTTGACAGAGAGATGCCGGCGCACGCATTTCGCAGTCGTCTTGCCTTTACGGACCAGGTAAGAGTTCTGGGTTTTGCAGGAGGCGCTGGCGCGCCCGGTCAGTAAGAACTTTGCTCTCCTCTCTGAGTATCCGAAAGGAGAACCTCGTCTCTCGTACCAGCATCATCGCCCCTACAACCAATGAACAGACCCCCAAGGTTCCGGTAAGCATCGCAATGACAAAGCAGAGTGTGACGCCATGTTCTACCTTGGCCGATACCATTACCGCTCCAACGAGAGAAATCAGTGTGCTGGATACGAAACCTGCCACCGCGGTGTAAAAACAGGTGAGCGCTCGCACGATCAAGCTCGTTCGCTGTTGGGAAGCTTCCAGCTGACGAATACGCAGATGGAGCTCCGAGGGCATCAGCCCGTTTGCTGTTTCAATCATTGCGGACAGCTCGTGGACCCGATCAATTGCTCGTCCGTAACGATTGCCGGTTCCGAAGAGCAACACACACGACGCATTGGTGAGCACGGCGGGCGCAGAGATCAAAGTCAATACCGCAAACGGATTCGTGGAAATTTCCATCAAAGGGCACCGTCCGTCGACTCAGGGCACAAGAGAGCGCTTCAATGGGGCGACGTCTGTGAGAGCGAGGGTATAACGGAGCGAGAAACTCCGGAAGTAGGCACAATTTTGTACCCGGGGGGATTCACCGACGGCTGGATTGGCCCAGGCAACGGCCTGGCGGCACCCAATCACAACCTGTGAGCCGCCCTGGATGCATCGTTGACCGGCATCCATTGAGTGGGTGCGGCCATCGTGAACGAAGAGGGTCGAGGGGGGTTTCCCTCTATAATCGACAGCGTGGTGACCCTGGCGAGGTAAATGAGAATTCTTGTACTGAGGAGTTCACTGTGAAGCCGCACTTTGGATGCCCGGTTCAGGCCACATCAAATGTTTTCTCCGGCAAGTGGAAGGTGCTCATCGTTTGGCACCTGGCGTTTGGGTCTTTGCGGCATGCGGAATTGCTTCGACGGCTGCCGAGCGTGAGCCAGAAGGTATTAACCGCACAACTGCGCGAATTGGAGCGCGATGGAGTGATCGCTCGCCTCGATGCCGAGGGCTCTTCCCCTCGCGTTGACTATTTCCTCACCGATTCAGGGAAAGAGTTGATCACCATCATGGACGCAATGTGCGCATGGGCCAAGAAGTATCTTGGCGTGGCTCCCAGTCTGCCTCGCCGCCCGGACGTGATACCCACGCAACCTTCAGGAAATTAGGTGAGCTCGGATCAGGAATCGATCACTCGAGGGTTGCAGGCTTAACTTCCACGTCATCGCGAGGCAGAAGAAGACCACCTGAATCACGTCTGCGATTGTTACAGGCTGAGCGGCGCTCGCGATTTGAAGCAGCTGTTGATCAGTAGGATCGAGATTCGGCACAAAAGCCCCACAGAAGAGAGAAGGTAGACATCACCCGTCCAGTATGCGCCAAATGACACTCACAGGAGACCTTCTCATAAGCACCGCCGGGAAGGGGACGGTCTGTTACCAACCGTGCTCTTTCGACGTATCTACATCAGCTTTACCAGACGCGATGTCATCTTCGATCCACGGTAACGCAGCATCTTTAGAGCCCGCGTGAGAACCAAAAAGAAACCGCAGATCTCTCCACTCCGCTTCGCTCCGGTCGAGATGACAATTCTGTGGCGGGACGAGATTCCGCGTTTCCAGGAAAGGTCCACGGAACTGCAGATCCCTCCACGGCGCGCCGGGACAGGTCGGCTTCGCTCCCCCGGATTTCCTGTTGAACTTGGTGGCGCTGACGGACCTCATGCGCCTTTCCTTAAGAGAAAGGCGCACACGCGAACGTGTCCAGCGCTGCGTGGCAGGAAATCCGGGTCGGGATGACAAAGAGGAGGGTGGGTGTTTCCAGTGGGAATTGGTTTGAGGGATCCCAGGTCTCAAAAGCGAGACCTGGGGCACCCTTCGATTTCACCCTTCGATGTTGCAGAGGGTACAAGCTTTGTCGTTTCTCTCCCGACTCACTCTCAGCGAGTCGGCTACTCCTCGGGATGACAAAGGTTAGGGCGACGCTTCCATAAAAGAGCGGTTGCGGATTGAACGAAAATGAGAAGGCAATGTAAATCCCAAAGAACGGTTTACGAAATGAATGCTATGCGCCTTAGGCCGTACGCTGTGACAGACAACTGCGGAAGAATTCTCTGCTGGGATGGAATTGTCCCCTCAGCGGCTAAAGCCAAACTCATTTCAAAGCAGTTATGTACGGCCTAAAGGCCGTACCCTTCGGGTGGATGAGTTTTCCGCAGCTTGTAAAGCCCGGACACAAACTCCTGCCTCTTGCAGTGCGAAGCCAAATCCTTGCTTGGCGGACGATGAAGTGAGCCGGCCGTGTTTTCCTTGGCGTAACGGTAGAGACCCTGGTGGCCGGATTCCAAGCGCCTGGCCCGGCCTGCCCTCGATCATCTAGCTGCGCTCTGGTCCATTGATGAGAACAGCATGCTGTCTCTATATGCCTTCTCCAGCGACTCGATGGCGGGCTTGATAAGATCTTGGTCCTTCAGCTCAAATGTCTGCCAAATTGAAGTGTGATTCTCATGGTCTTTGGACGGAGTAATGAACGAAATTGCAGTAGAGCTTTCCAGGCTGCGCTTATCGGGAAGCATGGCGAACATGACTTTACGGTGATAAAAAGCACGCGTGCCAAATATGTGACTTATCTTTACACCGGGCCAGTGCATCATTTCTTGTTCAAGAATCGCACACCATTCTCGAATCTCCTGGGAAGCCGGTAGCAAGGCAAAGTTCTTCATAGCTCTGATCAGATTAGCACAGGCCGTCCCATCCGTTGCTCAAGCATGCAAAGGACCGGTTGGCCTCCCCGGAGGGCGCGCACCATTCCCTGCTCTTTTCCGGAAAGTCGCCAGGTAGCGAGGCCAGCGGGTATTAACCCGGGACGGAAATGAAACAATGGAAGCGTCTCATTCTGGTTTTTGTAACAGATACAATTTCATTAGAATCATTTCCGTCCCCGCCTCGATCCTTAGCTCGTTTTCGCCTCTCCGTCGCGCTTTTGGGAGGCGGCTTCGCCAGCATCGGACACCTTGACCCACTTCGGGTCAGGCGAGGCCTCGGCGTCGTAGTTGTCGTGCCAGTTCCACCACTTGTACGGCGGGGTCTGGGGATAACCCTGTGGCGAGTCCTCCCAAATCTCCTGACGGCCGAGCGGGGTGATGTCGAGGTAGCTCCAGGTGGTCCCCATGGCCTCGTCGCCGCGGCTGTTGATGAGATATGTGCGGAACACTTTGTCGCCGTCGCGGATGAATGCATTGTGGCCGTGCCACTCATCCACGCCGAAGTCGGTGTCGAAGCTGTCTGTGATGGTGTACCAGGGCATCTCCCAGCCCATCCTCGCCTTCAGGCGCGCGATGTCCGCGTGCGGCGCGCGTGAGGCATAGGCAAGGGTGGTGCCGCGGGCGTTCAGATGGGTCAAGTGGGCGACCTGATCGGCGCCCAGGGAGCAGCCGCGGCAGGCGTGCTCGGGCCAGCCGAACACGCCAGGCTCGAAGAAGGCACGATAGACGATCAACTGACGGCGGCCCTCGAACAAATCGAGCAGGCTTACCTTGCCGTTGGGTCCGTCGAACTCGTACTTCTTCTCGACAGCCAGCCAAGGCATCCGCCTGCGTTCGGCGGCCAGCGCGTCACGGGAATGGGTCAAGGCCTTCTCCTTCACGAGGAGTTGCTGGCGCGCTGCCTCCCACTCCTGCTGCGACACGATCGGGGGTGTGTTCATAGTGAGATGCTCTTTCCCGTGCTCCTTGTCACTCTCTTTGCTTGTTGCCATGTTGTTTCTCCTTGTTTTCTGAATCAGACCGAGTTCATGGTTGCCATACAGATATTGATGCAGATATCGAACGGGCGGAGAGTAACAAGTGTGACGGGATTCCCTATGGACTCGCTGATCGCGGCACGCGCCCTCGCCGAGGCCGGAAAT
This sequence comes from uncultured Acidobacteriaceae bacterium, assembly GCA_963830325.1. Taxonomy (GTDB): domain Bacteria; phylum Acidobacteriota; class Terriglobia; order Terriglobales; family Acidobacteriaceae; genus PALSA-350. The sequence goes on along the minus strand of CAWHMV010000010.1, from coordinate 87,099 downwards.
CCTGTCCGTCCCAAGCCACTGTGCTCTCGCCTCGGGTTCTCTGCGTCGCGATAAGGAGCGTGCCTCGAGTTCGATGTTGACAATCGTCGGCCGAGTGGAGAAGCTGGCATTGCGGAAATCCTCTAGCGGAAGCCGCTTTCCTCATGCTCCTCAACGCAGCCGTGCTCCTACTTCTGACTCTCAGCTCGATGGCTTACGCATTGCCGGCCTTTAACGTGATGCAGTATGGCGCCGCCGGCAATGGCCACACGCTTGATTCACCCGCCATCCAGCGTGCGATTGACGCGGCATCGATTCATGGGGGAACGGTCATCGTTCCTGCTGGAACCTACCTCAGCGGCTCTATCTTCGTTAAGTCGGGGGTCACGCTGGAGATTCAGTCCGGCGCCACTATACTCGGCTCACAGCGTATCGCCGACTATCCCATGATGCCGACGCGCATTGCCGGTATCGAGATGTCATGGCCTGCCGCGCTGGTGAACGTCTATGGCCAGCGTAACGTTGTCATCAGCGGCGAAGGCACAATCGATGGTGATGGAAAGATCTTCTGGGACGCCTACTGGACGCTGCGCAAAAGCTATGAGCCACGCGGCTTGCGCTGGGCGGCTGACTATGACGCGCGCCGGCCGCGGCTGATTCAGATCTTCGATTCCGGGCAGGTCAGGATCAACCAGCTAATGCTGCGCCGCTCGGGCTTTTGGACCGTTCACATATGCTACTCGCACGATGTGGTCATTGATAACATCACGATTCGAAATAATGAGGACGGACACGGCCCGTCCACGGATGGCATTGACATCGACTCCTCCCGCAATATCCTGGTGAGCCACGCGGACATTGCCGTTAACGATGATGCGTTGTGCCTCAAGGCCGGTCGCGACTCCGACGGGCTACGGGTTGCACGGCCTACGGAAAACGTGGTGATCCGCGACTCGATTGTGCGGGCCGGCGCCGCGGGAGTTACGTTCGGCAGCGAAACCTCGGGCGGCTTCCGCCACATTGAGGCCTCGGGAATTCGTGTGCTCGCGCCAGTTCCGGTTGGCATTCTCTTCAAGTCAGCGCATACCCGCGGGGGCTTTGGCGAGGACATCACACTCCACGATTTCACTATGGAGAATGTAGCCGTGGCTGTGCGCATCAACATGAACTGGAACCCCAGCTACAGCTACGCGACCATTCCGCCGGGCAGCACGCACTACCCGCCGTATTGGACTGTGCTCGCAACACCAGTTGCGGAGGCTCAAGGCAGAGCTCACTTCCACGATGTCCGCATCTCTCGGATCCGCGGAACTGCGAAGACCGCGTTCGAGGTCGCTGGGTTCGCTTCGCTGCCGCTCGATCACTTCACACTCAGCGACTTCGATCTTCAAACCCAGAGCGCCGGGCGGATTGCGGACGCACGTGATTGGACCTTTTCCAACGTTATTCTTAAGACTGCTGACGGCAGCAAGGTCTCGCTTGCGGACAGCGAACGGGTTACTGGCCTGGCCACGGTTCCCGCCGTCGACGTGCCGCGGCCAGATCCTGCGAAAAGGCCGTTCGCCGTGCAGGATCAGAATTAGGGGGATTAGGGGACGGCGTGCTCATTCCCGCAATTCTGGGGAATGGATATGAGATACGGCGACAGATACCTATTCACCGTCAAGGGTGTTTAGTGGCTGCAACAGGTATGCTGTCAGCGCATTGCGTTCTCGTTTTACTGGCGCCGTTTCGTGCATCAGCGCCATGGCGATGCCTCCGACCAGAACGGCGCCGGTCATATACCAGGCCGGCGTGAGTGGACTTCCGGTGAGGTCCGTCAGTGCTTTGATGGCGAACTGAGTAGTACCCCCGCAGAGCGAAATGGCCACGGCATAGATGATGGCGAGGCTACCCGAGCGGACGGCCTTGGGCAATGACTCGGTAACCGCCACGAGGGCCGGTGCGGTGAGAAAAGCCTGCAAAATTCCGAGGAGCGCGATCACACCGTATACGACGGGTACGCTACGCATTGCGGTCATCGCCATATACGCCGGGACCAGCAGCAGCACCAGGATCACCGCCGCGCCGATCATGACCGGCTTCCGTCCGATGCGGTCCGACAACAGACCACTCAGCGGGTCGGCCAGCACAGCGGCGATCCCGATCACCACGGTTGCGCCGAAGGCCAGGGTGGGTGACAGGTGCAGGCTATCCTGGGCGTAGGTCGTGATGTAGTCGACCCCAAATAAATAGATCGAGGTCGCCATCATCAACAGCAAGGCGAGCACAATCAACCGCACCGGTACGCGCCGTTGCTCTTCCGTCGTGACGCGCCGATCGAGGTCATGGATGGTCTCCGGCAGGTGGTGGCGCATATATAAACCAACCGGGACGACCGCCAGCCCGATCAGGAAGGCAATCCGCCAGCCCCATGCATCGAGCGCGGCGGGCGAAAGCCAGGTGCTGAGCAGAAAGCCGGCCAAGCCTGCCGCCATTACCGCCACGTCCTGAGTCATGTACTGGAGGGAGACGTAAAGGCCCCTCCGGTGGGGCGGCGCGGCTTCGACCAGAAAGGCAGTGGACGGACCGACTTCGCCGCCCAACGCGAATCCCTGTACGAGGCGGGAAATCACCAGCAGGATTGGGGCCGCGATCCCGATCTGAGCGTAAGACGGAGTCAACACAAGCCCCAGGATGGCTGCGCCCATCAACGCGAAGGATAGGATCATCGCCGGTCTTCGGCCGGTCCGGTCGCCATAGATACCGATGACCACGGCACCAAGAGGCCTGGTGAGAAACCCGACGCCAAACGTCGCCAGCGAGTAGAGGAGTCCGTGTGAAGTTAAGGATTGGGGGAAGAAGCAGTGACCGATGGGGATCGCGAAAAAGGCGAAGGTAAGGAAGTCGAAGAATTCGAGCGCGTTGCCGACGCCCACCGCGAGCACGCCTCGCAGGGGTAGGTAGGGCGGATTGCGTGGTGCTGGGTCCATTCACCTTGCTCCACCCCTGGAGAGAAAAGGGCTCACCGGCAGGAGTTGAGAGCGAGTTTACACCGGGTTCCTTCGTTACCGCGGCGAGGGGTAAGGTTTATAAGCGGATGACCCGACGGCATGGGGCGAGGCAAGCAAGCTTAGCCGGTAGAATGCTCTCCAGGGCTGAAGAGGAGATCTGCCATGCGTGTCGCACGAGCAAGTGTGGGCTTGATCCTGGCGTTGTGTTGCGTCTGCTTACGCGCTGACGAGAGGGATCCGCAAAAGATAACGCTGGTAGGAACGATCCACCGCGCGATGGCGATCGGGGCAGAATCCACGGGTTGGATGGTGCAGGTCGATTCCGAAACCATCATCGACGGGAAACCCGTCAGCTCGATTGAAGTAAGTGATATCCGTAAGCCCAAGCAACTTGAAGATTTCGAGAACAAGCGCGTGAAGATCGCCGGTAAGGTCGTCTACCGTCACGGCGTGGAAACCGGAGTCCAGCCTTATATCGAGATCACGACCATCAAAGCGAACCCCGGCCGGGACCGAGACAAGCCCTAAACGGGCTAATGGAAATGACCCTTTACCCGCATTTACCGAATGGTGAAGCCAATGACCGAATACACTTTGCCCCATGCGTTAGTGGGCGAGCAGGAACGTTTGGCGATGATGTCCGCTTTATTGGATCCAATCGAGCAGGCTCGCTTTTCCTGGCTTGGCGTGCGGCCAGGCTGGCGCTGCCTGGAACTTGGCAGTGGCAACGGATCGATCGCGCAGGCTCTGGCGGAGCGCGTCGCGCCCAGTGGCCACGTGGTCGCCAGCGACATCGATATCGCTTATATCGCAGAACTGCGAACGCCGGGTCTTGAAGTGCGCCGCATCGATATCCTTCAAGACGCAATCGAACCGGAGTCTTACGACCTGGTGGTCGCGCGCGCTCTGCTTCACCATCTCACGCCTGCCCGCAAGGCCCTGGAGCGAATGGTTGGCGCACTGAAGCCCGGAGGCGTACTTCTTTCCATCGAGCCCGATATGCTGGCCTGTACCGTTGCCGAGCCCGACGCGATGCGCGCGTTCTGGGAAGGATGGCTAAAGTGGTCGGTGGACGCGGGCATTGATTACTTCATCGGCCGCAAAGTTCCCGCGTGGCTGGATTCACTCGGCCTGCAGGATGTCGCAGGGGAAGGACACACCGCGCAGTTCAACGGCGGGTCGCGCTGGGCGACCTACTGGACCGCGACAATGACGGAGTTGGCTCCCGCACTTATCAAATCGGGTCACATGACGGGGGAGATGCTCGAGGAGTTTCACTCCCACTATCAGGACCCGCACTACTGGACCTGCATCATGACCTTCATCGAGAATTGGGGCCGCAAGCCCGCGTGAGGAAAACGGGGAGCCGACAGTGAAGACATGGGAGCTAATCAGCATCGTTTTTTCGGCTCTTACGGCTGGAATGTTCCATGGACCGTGGATTGCGTTAAGCCGGTCGATGAAGACCTTTTCGCCTGAAGTCTTTCTCGAGATCGTCGATCGGATGAACCGGAACATGGCGCCGGTGATGACCGTGCTGATGCCGAGCACCATGTTGTCGATCATCCCGGTTATGCTGCTTTCTTACCGCCAACGGCCGATGGTTTTCTATCTCAGTACGGTCGCGTTGTTGCTCTTTCTTATCGCGCTGCTCGTCACCGTGGTGGTTGAAGTTCCCATCGTTCAGCAAATCGTCACGTGGACGCCCTCGACACTACCGGAAAACTGGCAGCAGTTCCGGGATCGTTGGATGAGGTTCCATGTTCTTCGCGTGATTGCCGGAATGGCGAGCCTAATCTTTCTGGTGGTCGCGGCAATCTTTTAAGTCATCGGAGCTTGAACGTTAGGCCTGGTCGCGGACCGGTCAGAATTTTTGCGGGGACTGGATCGGCAGGCATTGGAGGGACACATACTAGGGCCTGGGAAAAGCGTAGTAGCCGGAACGAGTCACGATGCGTACTCCGGGAACCGGGGATTTCAGCCGGATGCGATGAAAAGATCCATCGGCTGTAAAGCCGGACGGCTTATACACGAGACGGTACTGATACCGCTGCTCCGCCTCAATGGTCTGGAGGTCCTTCCACACTTCGTTAGCTCGCGGATGATCGAAGACGCGCCCACCCGTTTGCTGAGCCAGGGTTCTTAAGGTGGCGCGCCCATCGGAAAAGCGTGATGGATGCCCTCCCTCAAAGACGTAAATTGCGATATGCCTGCGCTGGCACATGTCCACCGCTTCGCTGTGGTATGCATGGCTGGCATCATCTTCACCATCGCTGAAGAGCAGGATGAAGTTACCAGTAGATTCCGCTTGCATAGCTCCCCACCGGTCGCGGCATGTGGTGTACAGGGAATCAAAGATGGCTGTGAGCGGATCGAAGCGATCGGGCCGGGGGCCAATCGCAGCCGATCCGAGTGCGATGGCGGAGTCCTTGTCGGTCCAGTCCTGAGCGAGCAGCGTTTGCGTGTCAAATTGCATGACGAACGCCTGATCGACACCTTTGCGAATAAGACGTGAGACGTACATCTGGATGACGGAACGATTGAAGTCTATCTCATCCCGCATGGAGGCACTGATGTCAAACAGGAATCCAGCACGGATGGGAAGATCCTGCAAGGACCGGAGCATCTTGACGCCGCTTTGCCGTTTGCCGTTATCGAAAAGGTCGAGGTCGTGGGCGGTGAGTTGCGTAAGCGGTTTGCCGTTAGGATCCGATGCATGAAACGTAAGGGAGATTTCGTCAACGGGAATGCGGAGGCTGTACGCTAGAGCAGGAGCCGGCTGAGCCTGGGCGGGTTGGGCAAGGCAAGGCGCTGTGAGAGGAAACAAGATACAGGCCAGGAAACTCAAAACGAGAGTACGCTGCACAGGCCCCCGCAAAGACCTCTGCATTGTAGAACAGTGGATTGAGTTCGTTTCTAGTTAGGGCGCGGAAGGGGTAGGTGGTGAGCTATCCCCCTATCCTTTCTTATCCTTTCCCTTTCGAGATCAGGCGCGCCCCATGCGGGTGCAGGGAGCGCGCCTCTCGACGGTTATGTTCAGCGGGGTGTGAGCACGTAAAGATGGCCGTTGAGACCGGCCGCGACAATCCTGCCGTTGTCGCTTATGCCGTTGGCGTTGGTAAGGAAGGTAAGAGACGGATCGACCAGATCGTTCAGGTCGATCAGCCTGCCATCCCTGTACAAGGAAGCATGACTAGTCCCATTGGCCGCCGTGTAGCTGCCCGCAATATGTCCTTTGTTGTTGAGGCCTGCGGGCGCCAAGGGAATCTTTTCAAAGGAATGCCCACGGAAAATAAAATTGCTTTTCGTGGCCGAGCCGACAATCTCGCCACGATCGTTAATCGCCGCGTTGATGATCGACTCTCCGGCCAGCGTGCCCAAATCGCGCATGTGACCCTGCGCATAAAGAAAGAGGTGATTCAGGCTGCTGCCCGCGACCGAGCTGACCCCGGCGATTTCGTCCTGATCGTTGATGCCCGTGCCCTCGCTGTAGGTCCCGCCGAGGGTACCGATATCCACCGGGCCGGATCCCTGGTAAATGAAGGCGTGAAACGGTGCCAGGCAGGCGGGCGAAGAGGAACCTGGGCTGCACGTCCCGGTGGAAAGGAAACCCGTGATATCTCCCGCGTTATTGATTGCTAATCCGACGATTTCCCTCCCCGAATTGAGAATATCGAGGGTAACAGTGGTGCCGTCGCTCGAGTTGTAAATGAACGCGTGCGGCGGCGGTTCGCCCTCGAAAGGAGGTGTCAAATAGGTTTGGCCCACTACCTGGCCATTATTGTTAATGGCATTGCCGACACTCGTGCGGCTGTTCTCGATGCCCGTGTTCACGCCCCGGCATAAATGAAAGCCTGTTGGAAGAACTCAGGTTCGGGGTGATACGTCACCGTGCCGCTAACCTCTCCCTTGTTGTTAACCCCCGATGCGCTGATGTTGGAGATAAATCCTAATTCTCCCGATTCAGGAATTTCCGTTGCGGAATAGATCGGGTGGGTGCGTGGACGAACCAGCGCGATCGAGACCGGATCGGCCACGGCGGTAAACGGTGAACCTGGAATGGGTGTCAGCGTCGAGGAGGAGCTGATCTTATACGCGGAAATATCGTTCGAAGACCGGTTAGCGGCCTAGAGAAACGTGCCAGTATAGTCCACCGCCACGAAGTTTGGGTTTCCGCCGCCGAAGGGCGAACCTGAGACCGGCGTGAGCCCAGAGACATTGATCGGCGCGAATTGATTAATGCTGTAAACGAAAAGTCCACCATACCCGGCTAGGTAGACGTATTGGCCACTTGGGTCCACGGTCACCGAGTTCACTCCCTCGGCGCCCGCGGCAAAGGGCGACCCATTCAGTGGACCGAGCGCGCCACTGGTTGGATCGATGTAATATCCGGAGATGTCGTTCGAGCCTTGATTCGCCACATAGACCCACTTGTCGTTCGGATCTACCGCAAGGACGACGGTGAATTCTGGGCTGCATACGGCGATCCCGGGAGTGGAGTGAGCCCACCGGTGGAGTTGTTGATCGCGTAGCCGGAAACGTTATTGGACATCGAATTGGTTACGAAAACGTACTTACCCAGCGGGTCCACGGCAATCGCAGATGGGAAAGTTCCTGCCGCAAAGGGGGAACCGGTCACCGGCGATAATCGGCCGCTCTTCTCGTCGATGGTGTATGCCGAAACGTTGTTCGTTCCAAGGTTTGCCACATAGGCGAACCTGCCCGACGGGTCGATCGCAACCGCGGTTGGCCCCGCTCCCGAGGCAAAGGGAGATCCCGGGATCGGGGTCAACCTGCCGCTATCGCAATCAATACGAAAGCCGGATATGTCGTTGTCTCCTGCGTACTGGTTCGTCGCGTAGAGGAACCTGCCCGGCGGATCTACGGCGACCGAAGTGGATCCCGACTTACCCGTGCTGAACGGCGAACCCGCAACCGGCGTTAGCTTACCGTTAGCGCTGTTGAGGACGTATCCCAGAATTTTTCCTGAACCTTGATCAGCGACATAGGCGAATTGGTTGCCAGGGAGATGTTCATCTTCAGCGGCCGCCCGTTGGGGCAAAGTCGCGATCATGAACGTGAGTGGAAGAGTGAGAGCAAGGCAGATAAAGGATCTTAGGTTACTTCCCGAGATCCTGAGTTGTTGAAAGGCAGACATGAAAGGACCCTCCTCAATGGCTCCACGCGAGTAAGTGCGGGCGCGATTGGGGGAGGGGGCAAAAGCGTACCTGCGTAGGCGCGTGAATTATATCCGTGTCCATGAGCCATGGGGAAGAAACTAGCTTGATATCTGTTAAATCCATGAATTAGGTACGGGCTGAAGCCTGTGCGTGAAAAACTAGCGATTGCAAAATGAGTCCCGCAGGGACGGCTGAACTTAGCCCAGGACGTAGTCCTGGGTAGAGATTCGAGAGACGAAAAGTCCCGTAGGGACGACTGGAAGTTACTCGGAGGCAATCCCAGGCACTACCATCTGAAGCAATTCCGCAATTGAGAGTTCCCGCCCCCCGAATCCAGGATCATGTCTCAATAACTCTTCAGTCGTCCCTGCGGGACTTTTCCATGGTGCATGCCAACCCAGGACTGCGTCCTGGGCTAAGTTCAGCCGTCCCTACGGGACTTGGGTTTGCTTTTACCTGCAGCAGACAAGCGTCCCTCAGCGGCTAAAAGCCATCTCATGATCAAGGCATTTGCGGCACGGCTGAAGCCGTGCCCTTCGTTTCGACAGTCTTCCCAGGCTCTTAAGGGTCAGTGAAGGCTATTGCCTCACCGAGAAGCTGTCGTGCAGGGTAGCTGCTGAACTGTTGCCGACCCAGACATCGAAGTCGGAAGGTTCTACTACCCAGCCGGTCTTTGCCGCGCTCCAGTAGCTTCGCCCGGCGCGGTCCACCGTGAAACTGATCTCTTGCGTTTGACCCGGCTGCAGGGTAACGCGGCGGAAACCCTTCAACTCGCGCACCGGTCGCGACGCCGAGCCGAAACGTTGATGCAGATATAGTTGAACGACTTCGTCCGCTGCCCGTGCGCCGGTATTTGTAAGCGTCACCGTGGCTGTGATCGGGGCATCGAGGGAAATGTCTTTGGCGCTCAGGTGAAGGCCGGAGAGGGTAAAGGTCGAATAGCTGAGCCCATAACCAAATGGATAGAGGGGGGAGGTGGAAAGGTCCCAATAGCGAGAGGTGAAGTCCGAGGAGTCGTACGGTTTGTGCGAGGCCGTATGCGCGTAGTAGACCGGCACCTGGCCTACATTCCTGGGCCAGGTTACGGGCAGCTTGCCGCCCGGCACGGCATCGCCCACCAGTAGATCCGCGACCGCGTTACCGGTTTCTGTGCCGCCAAAGTAGCAATCCATGATCGCGGGAACGTGTTCTGAAGCCCACAAAAGATCAAGGGGACGGGTGCTGAAAAGCAGCAGTACCACCGGTTTCCCCAGCGCCTGGATCTGCTCGAGAAACTCCTGTTGTTTGCCGGGCAGAGCGAGTGAGGAACGCGAGGCGTACTCAAAATCCATTCCACTCAATTCTCCCAGGGTCATGATCACGATGTCAGCGTGAGCGGCCAGCTCAAGCGCCTTCTTCTTTTGGCGCACCGCCTCTTCGGTTGTCCAAGGCTGCTCCAGCCTGGGTCCAAGGGAGCCGTCGAACGAGGAGGGGAACTCTTTGACGATTTGCACGCCTTCTGCGTAGTCGACGTTCGAGCCGGGGAGCTTGGCACGAATACCCTCGAAGACGGATACAGTATCTTCTGCCTTCGCGGTCAAGCTCCAGGGTCCGTTCATGTCCTCTTTGTTATTGGCGAATGGTCCGATCACGGCAATGCGCCTGGCCGTCTTTGCCAACGGCAGCAGGCCGCCCTCGTTCCGTAGCAACACCGCTGATCGTTCGGCCGCCGTTCTCGCGGCTTGCCGATGCTTGGCGAGCATGTCGGCATGGGTCTGATCCGTGGCATCGGCATACGGGTGCTCGAAGAGCCCGAGATGATACTTCGCTGCCAGAATGGGACGAACCAGGTCGTCGAGCTGCGATGGGGTGACCTGGCCCTTATCAATGAGAAACTTCAACTGTTCCAGATAGGTTGCGCTGCCCATATCCATATTCACGCCGGCGGCAGCAGCGCGGAAGGCTGCGTCCATGCCATCGCGGGCGAACCCCTGAGTGACCAGGCTGCCGACGGCGAAGGCGTCGCTGACGATGAAGCCCTGGAAGTGGAGCTCGTTGCGTAGAAGGTCCTGAAGCAGATGCACATTGCCGGCCGCGGGCACGTCATTCAAGTCCATATAGGCACTCATGACCGTGGCCGCACCGGCCTCGACTCCGGCGCGAAAGGGAGGAAGATAGACGTTCTCCATCCGCTCCGCCGAAAGGTAAACAGCGTCGTAGTCTCTGCCACCCTCCGCAGCTCCGTAGCCGGCGAAGTGTTTTAGTGTCGCCATGAAGGGTCGCGGACTTTGAGGCGTTCCCTGAAAGCCCAGGACCTGGGCTCGCGCCATGGCCGCGCCGAGGAAGGGATCCTCACCCGCCCCCTCGGAGATGCGGCCCCAGCGCGGGTCTCGTGCAATATCTAACATCGGTGCGAAGCTCCAGCGCAAACCGGCATGGCTCGCTTCTTCCGCAGCAATCGCTTGCGCCTGTTCCGCCATGGCTGGGTCCCAGGAGGCGGCTGTGGCCAGCGGCACGGGAAATTCGGTATCAAAGCCGTGAATCACGTCAAAACCAAAAAGGATCGGGATGTGCAGCCGTGTTTCCGTCATCGCGATCTTCTGCAGGCGATTGATCTCTTTGTAATCGGTAAGAAAGAGAAACGACCCAACCTCGCTTCGGCGAACGCGTTCTTCGTAGGGGACTGGATCGACCTTGACGCCGGGAATCGGCAACTTTGCATAGAAAGGTTGATTCAGCTGCCCAATCTTCTCCTGAATCGTCATCTGCTTCAGAAGCGCATCGGCGCGAGCCGTGTCCTCCGGTGTGGTGAAGCGTTGGGCTTGCGCTGCTCCCAAAAGGAGCAGGCCAACGATACAAACTCGTAAGCAGACCATGAATATCAGTTCTCTCTGTCATTTCGGCATGGGAATCGACACTGCCTTGCCAGCGCCGCGTTCGGCGATCCATATCGTGTCGCCCGCGGGCTCGACTGCGGTTGGTGTCTTGAGGCCTTCCTTGATGACCGTGACGCTGGCCTTATCGCCATTGACAGTAATCACGGAGATCTTGCCGCTGCCATTCTCCGCAACGAGCAGCTTGCCATTGGCGGCGCGCATGCCGTCCGGCCCTTTCACGGGCTGATCCATCCAGATATCGACAGGGTGTCCGGCCTTGCCGGCTGCGTCCACCGGGATACGATAGAGATTGTTGGAGAACACATTGTTGACATACAGCGTGCCGTCCAAAAAGGTGATGCCGTCGATGCCGTAGAGCGCGTGATCTTCCAGGAAGAGTTCGGCAGTGGTGGCGCCGGCTGGTAGCTTGTAGATTTTGCTGTTGATGGTGTCGCTGATGTAAAGCGCCTTGTCCGGTCCGATGGAGAAATCGTTGCAAACACTATTGTCACCCGGCAGATTCCAACGAAGCTTTTGGGCGCCGGTGGAGAGATCAAAGCCCCTCAGGGCGGTATGACGATTGGCGGGCGTTGTGCCTGACACCGGGGTTAGCTGACACGCCCACAAAGTGTTGGTAGCGGCATCGGCAAGCATACCGAAGAAAAAGGTGCCAAGACCCTCCGCGCTGGCATCGACGAACTTCTCAGGAGTGGTCGAGCCCGGCCGCACTTTGTAGATGAACGGAGTGCTCGCGCTACCGACGATCAGTATCCCACCCGGTGCGACGGTCAAACTCTCTGGCTGGGATTTATCGTCAACGATAAGGATTTCAGCGGCAGACGCAGCCTGTGCAAGGCCCGTGAGTAATGCGATGCAGGCGGCGAACCGTCTCAGACTTAAATTGGGCATAGTCAGATCTCCTCGCTTGTGGGCCTTCGATGCAGAACCGATACATTCCAGGAGCAATGCGGTGCCAGCAGACCTGCTGCAGCAAATGACCACTCCTGAGGTGCATTGATATCATGTCCTGCTATTTCTTCGCTAGCCGTTCAGACATTCTGTGGCCATGAGGTTTGAAATAGCTATGGGGTCCGGGGTCGATTGGCCGGGTTTTCACAAAGGACCCTTTCGAGACTGGCGAACAGGCGATGATGGCGCTACGTTAAGGGATGATGAGAGCGCAATATCACTTTCGGAAATCGCCGGACGGCCTACTTGCATGGGACGTTCACCGTCTTGTGGAGCTGTCGCGAAGCTTTCCTCGTGAGCGTGTTCCTCTATCGGCGATCCGTGAGCTCGAGGAGCCGTATTGGGCAAATGAGAACACCCGGCAATTGACGTGCCGCGAAATAGTCGGCCATGCGCGCCTGATGCTTGATTGCGATCTTGCTTTCCCCATCATTCTTTTCAGTGACGGGCGCGTGATGGACGGAATGCACCGCGTTTGCAAGGCTCTTTTGAATGGATTTAGCGAAATTGAGGCGGTACGGTTTGTTCAAGATCCAGCCCCGGACTATATCGGCGTACACCCCGATGATCTGCCGTACCGGGATTGAGGTTTTTGGTTGATGCTTTGTATCAGGGCACGACTTTAGTCGGGCCGTAAAGGCCCAACCAAAATCCGGGCTTTGACCCCCTGCATGAGAACGACCATCTCGAAATCGAGTCCCGTAGGGACGGTTGAACTTAGCCCAGGACGCAGTCCTGGGTTGGCGTGCGCCATTGAAAGTCCCGCAGAGCCTGCCCTGAGCTTGCAATCGGTTGGTTCTCACGCAGACTCTTTAGCCCCTGGGCGTTTGTTTCGACCCAGAATTCTCTCCAAACATAGTATTTCGGTCAGGATAGTCTCGAGCAGGGGCATCCGCGTGACGGGGCTTTCCTTCCCCTTGCCCTTCTACAGAAAGCGGTGTATCTTCTCCTGCAGAAGCGAAAGGGGACCGACCATATAACCTTTCACGCGAAATACCGTCAGCAACCAGCGGCCTGGGAGGCCCGGAATGCTCATCGATTTGATTTTTCGGCTTCGTGGTCTCTTCCGTCGTAGCACGGTTGAGAACGAACTTGACCAGGAGCTGCGATTCCATCTTGAGCAACAGGTGGAAAAGCATGTTCGAGCAGGGCTCACAAGGGAAGAGGCCCTGCGGCAAACCCGTCTTGAGTTCGGCGGCGTCGGACAGGTGAAGGAAGATTGTCGAGAGTCGCGGGGTATCACGTTTCTCGAGACCATGGCCCAGGACGTGCGCTACGCGCTGCGGCAACTGCGGAAGACACCTGGATTTACCGCAACCGCGGTGCTGACATTGGCGCTGGGAATCGGGGCCAATGCAGCGATCTTCACGTTGGTCAATGCGGTGTTGATGAGGAAGCTGCCGGTCGCCGATCCGCGGACCCTGGTGCTCCTGGGCGATCGTAACCTCTGTTGTGTGGGATATGGCGTCCCCGAAGGCGGAGATTACGCGCTCTTCTCCACAGACGCCTATGAGCAACTGAAGAAGAATGCGCCAGAGTTCGAAGAATTGGCGGCCATGCAGGCGGGGTTTACGTTTCGGCCGGTGATCGCACGGCGCGACGGGACCGCGGAAAGCGCACGTTCGGTGATGGGCGAGTTCGTCTCCGGCAACTACTTTCGAACCTTTGGGCTGGAGCCGCGGGCCGGCAGGCTGCTCTCCGATGCGGATGATGTTGAGGGCGCACCGACGGCGGCGGTGATGAGCTACGAGACGTGGAAGAACGACTATTCCGGAGACCCGGCGGTGGTGGGCAGCACGTTTTTTGTGAATACCAAGCCGGTGACGATCGCGGGTGTCGCACCGGAGGGTTTCTATGGGGACCGGCTGTCGGTTACACCTCCGGACTTTTATCTGCCCATCGAGTCGATGCCGGTGCTGGCGAATGCGCCCTACGTACACGACCCGGATGCGAAGTGGCTTTATATGATCGGCCGCGTGAAACCGGGTGTTTCCCAAGGCCAGCTCCAGGCAAAGCTCAGCGGGCTGCTACGGCAGGCACTCGCGCCCATCCATACTTACTCGGGAAAAGAAAATAAGGCCAAGTTGCCAAGTCTGCACCTGGTTTTGACGCCGGGGGGCGCGGGCATCGGGAACATGCAGGAACAATATGGGTCGCATCTGCATTTGCTGATGTGGATCTCCGGATTGGTGCTGCTGATCGCATGCGCCAATATCGCCAATCTACTGCTGGTGCGGGGGACGGCGCGGAGGCAGGAGATGTCTGTGCGCGCCGCGCTCGGAGCCAAGCGCGGCAGAATCGCCCGGCAACTGCTGACGGAGAGCCTGGTGCTGGCAGTCCTGAGCGGGATGGCGGGACTGGCGGTGGCCTACGCAGGAACGCGAATGCTTCTGGCACTCGCGTTTCCCGGAGCGCAGCGTCTTCCCATCCATGCCAGCCCGTCGGCGGCGGTGCTGGGCTTTGCATGCGGACTCTGCCTGCTTACCGGCGTGTTCTTCGGCGCGGCCCCGGCATGGATCGCCAGCCAGACACAACCGGCCGACGCGTTGCGAGGCGGCGCGCGGACAACGGCGGGCGGAGCTACGCTGCTGCAGCGTGGGCTGGTGGTGGTGCAGGCCGCATTATCACTGGTGCTGCTGGTGGGCGCCGGGTTGTTTTCGCAGAGCCTGAACAAACTGCAAAACATCGACCTGAAGCTCGAGGCGAAGAATCGCTACATCGTGCACATCAATCCGCAGGCCGCGGGTTATTCGCAGCGGCAGGTTGGGGATCTCTACCGGATGATCGAAGAGAGGTTCCACGCGCTGGCTGGGGTGGAGAAAGTGGGCATTTCCACTTATACCCCGATGGAGGATAACAACGATGGATGGGGCGTCCAGGTACAGGGACAGCCGGATCTGGACGTTCACGCATCCGACGTGAAGGCGAATGGGGAGTACTTTGATTCGGTGGGAACCCGGGTGCTGATGGGGCGCGGCATCGATGTGCGGGATACTGCGGCATCCGCGACAGTTGCGGTTGTCAATCTTTCGTTTGTGAAGAAATTGTTCAAGCCGGGCGAGAATCCGATCGGCCAGCACTTTGGAACAGGCGCGAAGACGGCCGGCGACTATCAGATCGCCGGGGTGGTGGAAGATACGGCTTACACCGACGCGCGCTGGAAAGACCACGCGATGTACTTTGTGCCCATGATGCAAAGACCTGCAAGCGCAACGGGGCCGATCGAGAAAGACGAGATGATGTATGCCGGTGCGATCGTGCTCAAAACTGACCGCCCCATGGATGACATGGAATCGCTGGCGCGGCGGACGCTCTCCGGTATCAATCCCAATCTCAGCGTGGTTAAATTTCAGAGCTTTGACGCGCAAATCGCGGATCGCTTTACCGAAGACCGGATGCTGGCACGGCTGACGATGTTGTTCGGAGTGCTGGCTTTGCTGCTGGCGATGCTCGGGCTCTACGGTGTAACCGCCTACGCGGTCGCGCGCCGGACTTCAGAGATCGGGATCCGCATGGCGCTGGGCGCAAAGCGCGCGGAGGTAACCGGGATGATGATGCGGGGTGCGATGATCCAGGCGGCGGTAGGCCTCGCGATCGGGATTCCGATTGCGCTGCTGTGCGGGCGGTTCGTTGGCACACAGCTCTACGAGGTCAAGGGCGTAGATGCGGCCGCGCTATTCACCGCTGTCCTGACGCTCATTCTGGCCGCGACTTTGGCTGGGTTTATTCCGGCGCGACGGGCGGCGTCCATCGACCCGGCACAAGCGTTGAGGAGTGAATAGGTATGAGGTCTCCGGCCAGTACGGTGAAAGCGATTGTGGGCTGCGCCCGTCTTTTTCGGCCCACGTATCCGGATTTCCTGCACGGGGCGCCACCAACACCAGCGTGTGCGGCTTTCATTAAGGAAAGCCGCATGTAGTTCGCCAACGCCAACAAGCTCAACAGGAAATCCGGAGTACGCTCTCGGCGAACGTGGGGCGCCCGTCCTATTCCGGTTGGTCTGGCTGCTGGGCCACGGAGTTATCCACAGGACATTAAGAAGTTTGTAACGTCTTGAGCCGCGGTGGCACTATGTGGATGTTCGATGGATGGCGTGGAACCCAAGCCTAAAACCAAATGCTCGGTTCCCTTCCATCCTGGGCGACTCTCTTCACAGAAACTTACCGCGTCTTCGGGGGGAGGCATCGGTAAGACTCTGGACGAGAGTCGCCGTTTAAGCGTTTGGCCCTAGGGATAAAGTGTAACTTTGGGTGTCACCCGAGGATGAATGGAAGTGGCTTCGCCGGTGTCGTTGATGACATGGCTGATTTCGCCAAGATCGCCCAGAGCCACCGTGATCATGTGGTGGAACTGCACGCCAGGGGTCTTCGGCACTTCTATGGCCCGGGTCAGCACAACGTGCGGACGCAAAAAGACACTGTAGATCCCAAGACCCCAGGCCTCATGGCTGGTCACAGCATCGGCCACCTTATACGAAGCCCAGCCGTTGATGCCTGGCGCGCTCGTGTAGTTGGCTTGATCCGGCGGATCGTAGGGAATCTCGGACTGGTAGAAATAGGTTCGTCCGTGGTTTCCATTCCAAAGCACTTGAAATTGCTGATGATGTTCCACAAACAGGCCGTAGACGGTGACGTTCTCCCCGTTGACGATGAGACCGTTGGCACTCGTATTGCTCGACCAGCCTACGCCCGAGCCGTGATCGGCGCGCCAGATCCAGGTGTGGTCGATGATGGTTTCGCTACTGTTTATTTCCAGATTGACGAGCGTCCGACCTACGCCAGCCCCGCCGACACGAAAGAAAACGTCATGCAGAGAAATAGGGTTCCGTATGTGCCGCGCTTTACTGCCATCCGGTCCCACCTGCAATAGCACCGGTGATTGTTGCACTCCAGCATCGAACAGGAGACCGGCAACGATCACTCCGCCGACGTCTGCTGTGGTCATGGCAGCGGTGCCGTTGACCGGCTGCAGGGTGGCAAAGCCAAGTCCCAGAACTACGGTATCCGACCGGGTGACACGGATCGCTTCCGTCAATTTGTAGATGCCTGGGGTGAGTAACAGATTCATACCTTTGGCGAGTACGGCGTTCATGGTGGTGGCCGTGTCCACCTCTGGCCGGGCGATATAAAAACGGCGGATGGGTATCGTTTTCCCTGGGGTGGTCCCTCGGTGCCAGGTGATGCCCACACTCCTGTTGCGCAGCGATGGAATACGGACGCTCAAGTTTCCCGCGGAGTCGACCACAAGAAAAGGCTTCTCGCGCACGATCGGTGTTTCGGCGACCTTGGTATAGGGAGGCGTAGGCCATTCACCTGCGGGCGAGTGGGGAACGCCGACGAAAACCATATTCCAATTGGACCCACTCCAACTGCCCCATTCTGTGTTCCTGGAAATAAATTGCTGCTGTGGCCCGGCGTCGACTTTGCCGTCAATCAGGGCGTCGGACATCCATCCGCCGCTGGCCCAGCCGGCGTGCTGATGGAGCACGATATCCCCGCGGATGTGCATGCGCCGAAGTGGCGCGGCCTGGGATACGGCCCATTGCATCGCGCCTCCAGCGGGAGATATGGAGAAGCCCTCAATCCCTCTCCAGAAGGTGGTGGTGGCGTTGTTGTTGGGTTCGCTGGCATCCGCATGCACGTTGCCGGTGATGTGCACGGCATCGGGAGAGGCTCCCAGCCCTATCACTTCGGTGTAGAAGCCTACCGGGATATCCAGTTTGTAGTCGCCGGGGAGAAACAGCAAGGCGTTGCGTTGGCTGCCGAACTCGTTGTGTTGCTGGGTGGTGTAGATTGCATCGATCTGGTGTTGCATGGCCGAGGGCGCCATCGAAGGATTGAAGACAAGAACATTCGGGCCAAGATCAGGCGTGGTGGAGTTCGCGGCCATCGCAGGACATGCCAACAGCACGGCCATCATGGCGTGGATCACCCGGCTACCACACATAGGTTCCCACCGATTCTTCGGGCAGGGTGGTGGTGAACCACCGGCAGTGGTACTTCACGTTGAAGGTCTTGGGAAAGTTGGCGGTATTCGATGCGACCAGCACGATCTTGCCGTCGGCAGTAAGAAATGCGACCGACGTGAGCTGCTCCAGCTCAGTTGATCCTACGCGCACGGAACCTGGTGGCACGAACTGAGAGAAGTGCGCGACTGCATAGTAGGCCACATTCCGGGTCGCATGGCTGCCGATCAAGGTGATAGCGCCCTGACAACCGGTACAGCCTCCATCGTTGGTATGAGGGCCATTCTCAGGGTCCGCAGCGAGATTCCAGAGCAGTACGTTGCGGCTCCAATTTCGGGTTGCGGCGATCACCACGTCGCTGACTGCGGCGGCAATAGGAAGCGGTTCGTTCGGCGCACTGGAGATGGACTGCTCGGTCATATATAGATTCTTGTTTGGATATTCCGTATGCACGTCTGTCATTGCGGAGGCCGTGCCGCCATATAAGTGAAAGGCCGTTCCATCGACATACTTACTGGCCGCCGGGTCTGCAAGGATCGACAGCGCATAGGATAGAACATCGGGATTATGGTCGTACAAGAGGATCCTGGTGGTGATTCCCGCGCTCTGAAATGCTGGCCCCAGATGCCTGGCAATAAACGTTTCTTCTTCCTCCGCGAACACGACCATGCTGGGTGTGTTTTTTGGGTTCAGGGGTTCGTTCTGTACGGTCACGGCGGCAATGGGAATGCCTTCCGCCTTCATCTGTTCGATGTATTTCACGAAATACGCGGCATACACCCCGTAATATTCGGGCTTAAGATGGCCGCCCTTCACGCGATCGTTGGTCTTCATCCATGCGGGGGCAGACCATGGGGAGCCCAGGATTTTAATTGCGGGATTGATAGCCAGAATCTGCTTGAGCACCGGAATGACCTCGGCGCGATCCGGCCCCAGAGTGAATTTGGCGAGATCCACATCTGTTTCGCCTTTGGATAGATCGTCGTAGGAATAGACGCGCTCGTTCATATCGGAAGCGCCCATGGTGACCCTCAGGTAGCTAGCGCCGGTGTCGGCCGGTGCAAAAAGCTGCTGGAGCAGTTCCGCCCTTGGTCCGGGCTCCATACGCATGAGCAGCTGCGCGCTGCCCCCGGTCAGGGCGAAACCAAAGCCATCCATGGACTGGAACTGCTGCATATCGTTTACCTCGATGGCGGGAAAGGCATTCGCCGGCGAAGAAAACGACTGTGTATCTTTCTGCTCGGCCAAGAGCGCGGAGCGGTCCGCGGTAGTCAGCCATTCGCGGACGTCTGAATCCTTCTGCGCCGTGAGTGAGCCGTGAAACACGATCAAGAGTACAATCGGTAAGAGCCGTGCGACTTTGCTTTTCATAGAACTCTTCTCCAGCGAAAACCCGTAATTTATTGACGATTTATCATAGTCAAACGATTGTCTAAATACGAGGGTGTTTTAAACGAGGCCCCAGTCTTGTCCAAATTGGGTTTTTCAGTCGGCCAATTTGCACAGCACATCAAGCCTTCACTGACCCTTGAGAGGTTGGGAAGACTTTCGAACGAAGGGCACGGCTTCAGCTCAGCCGTGCAGTAAAGGCATGCTTGCTTGACGGTTTCAGCCGCTTAGGTACGCTTTTCAAGACTTGTAGGGCGAAGTCAACTCCGTGTCTGAGTTCGCGACCGACGATCGGATGGACGTACCTCCGGGCCTAAAGAGCGTCATTGAGAACTCTATTTCCAAGCTGAGTCCCGGAGGGACGGCTGAACTTAGCCCAGGACGTTAGTCCTGGGTACATCATGAAACATGATTAAGTCCCGCAGGGACGGATGAAGATTGTCCAGGATTTCGTCGCGGCCTATTTCCAGCCGTCCCTGCGGGACTGGTCGTGCTTGCAAATCCAACCCAGGACTAGCGTCCTGGGCTAAGTTCAGCCGTCCCTCCGGGACTCAGCTTGGAAATGCAGTTCCCACACACGCTCCAAAGCCCGTGCCCTTCGTTCATCACGGCAATCCGAGAACACGCAGCCGTTTAGACGGCGGCTGATCAACGAAAGCAACCTGATTTCGTTCGGCCAAGCTCTCTTCAAGGCGATCAACTAGTTGCATCGTCAAACAGGCAGTTAATCCGCAATTTGGACAGCTCTGAAGTTCAACCGTCTCTGCGAGACTCATTTTGCAGTCGGCAGGTTCTCACGCACACACTTTCAGCCCCTGCGGTGGGGAGAGAAGACTGCAACCTACATGTCTCGAGAAGCATCACTCAAGAGTCCAAGCCGTGAGAGCGCTTAAACATTCACGGCAATTTCCTGCTCTCAATTGGCGAGGGTTTTGCCGGGATTGAGGACCAGGGCGATGCCTTCGAACATGCGTTCGAAGCTGGATATTTCCTGTTCCAAATGGCGCAGACCGGCAGCAGTGATCTGGTAAGTTCTGACGCGGCGGTTGGTAGAGGAGACACCCCACTCGGCCTTTACCAGCTTTGCCTTGAGCAAGCGTTGCAGCGCCGGATAGAGCGAGCCTTCCTCCACCTGGAGTAGGTTGTTCGATCGCTGTTGAATGTGCTGAACCAGCGCGTAGCCATGTGCGGGCTGGCGGCGAAGCGACTCAAGGATCATCATTTCGAGTGCGCCGGGGAAGAGATCTCGCGATGGGGAATCTGTCATAGGCTGTTCTGTAACAGGCCTAGACTAAACAAGTGTGCAGGGACGGTCAAGGAAAATTTGGGAAACAAGCCACTTTGCACTTTGTCATGTGCGGATGAATGTGTCACCTGATTCTCATTCCACGCGAGAAGCCCTGCGCCTACAATGAAGCCTGGTTATGAGATCTGGGCTCATCCTGCCGCTCTTGCTTTCCTTCGCCTCTGCCGGCGCTTCCGCGCAGCAGGGCGATACCAGCCAACCCACCCTGACCGTGCGATCGACGCTGGTGGAGGTGCCGGCGCTGGTGAAGACAAAGGCGGGCGAGGTGGTCTTTGAGCTCACGGCGGACGACTTCGTTCTGACCGACGACGGTGTGCCGCAGCATCTTACGCTCGATCCGGACACGGATTGGCAGCCGCTGGCGTTGGCCATTTGCGTGGAGACGGGCGGGGCCGGAGCCCGTCATCTGGCGGACTATCGAGAGCTGGATGCGCTTGTCGACGCATTGGTCGGCAACGTCGAACACCGTGTCGCTGTGATTGGGTTCGATAGTAAGCCACATCTGCTGCTACCTTTTGGGTCCGAAACGGCTGACGCCTCGCGGCAACTGGCAAACTTGCAGGAAGGTGACCCAGGGGCAGCCGTTCTCGATGGAGTGGCATTCGCGGTGGCGCAGCTGCGGGCCCAGCCCACACGGTATCGCCGTGCGATCCTGCTGCTGAGCGAAACCGTCGACCAGGGTAGTACTACCACCCTCGAGGAGGCTCTGCGGCTTATCAGCGACACGAACACGACCATGTACAGCTTCGGTTTTTCCAGCACCCACTCGGCCATCCATCATGAGGCAGCAAAGTGGAACCGCCCTGGAGAGCCGGGCCCTGCGCATGGTTGCTTTAGCCGCGATGGCGCCGATGCCGAGTACGATGGCCACTACAGCAAGCAGGTGCTCGACTGCCTGAGCGATCTGGCTCCGCCGATTCGCCTGGCCACCATGGCATTTGTTACTGCGCGCAATGCGCTGCGCACCAACACCGCCGAATCGATCGCACAGCTCACGGGAGGGGAGTACTTTCACTTCCACAACGAAAAGGATCTGAAGGCTGCCCTGGTCAAGATGTCGAGCGATGTACCGAATTACTATGTGCTGAGTTTCCATCCATCGTCGCTGACTCCGGGCCTGCACGCGCTGCACCTGGAACTCAAGGATCGTCCGCAGTTGGAGATGAAGTCGCGAAGCGAGTACTGGATCGACAACGACCAGGCGCAATAGGTGCTAAAACGCCAGCTAGTGTTTCTCGGCTTCGGCCTTGTCCGCAGCCGCCACTGCTTTCTTAAAGGCGGCTACTGCGGGGACAGTCCGCGGGCTAAGGCCATCCCTGGGCACATACGTCCACACCGGGGTCGCATAGAGGGTATTTTCGCCGCCTTTGAAAACGGAAAATAAGTCCTCCGCGTCCCCGATATTCGTCTGGGAAGATTGCCGGCTCGATGCAAGGCCAGGGTCACCCGAAAGATCCGGTTGAGAGCCGCGTGAAGGCCCGTTGGAACCCCCACGGTTGCCAGGATTGATTCCGTTGTTTTGCCGAGGGTCGGGCATCGTATCGTCCATCAAACGGCTGTTCCCCTTGCGCACCATGACAATCAGATCCGCAGTTTTCGGGTCCGAGACAGGCTCAAACCTTCCCCACTTCAGGAAGGCCGCCTCGACATCTTTTTGCGCCATTTCATTGGCGCGTGGGTCATCGATGGAAATGCCTCGCGCTGGGGTCGATGACGACGGCAACTGTTTTAGCCTGCAAAACATAGGCCGGCAGGAGGTTCTTCGCTTTGTCTTTTGCGAATCCACAGGTTGCCAGCAGACTTAGTAGGAATACAGCAGACGTCCGCTTTACCATCTCCGGCTCCTCGTCATACGGCAGAATCATACGCCGATTCGCGGGCAGGCGATTCTCGCCCGCGAGCCTTGGCCTTACCCGCTGTAAGATATAAGATATCAGCAGTTGGATTCGATTCAGTTCCCGCTGAAGGCTTGCAAGCACGGCCGGTCCAACCAGAAAGTTCCTTACGCGAACACTTGCAGTCGGCGCCTTCCTTTTGTGGCAGCTACTCGTGACCCCGGGGCGTTTCCTACTTTTCTGGAGGCTACTTTGCGCTACATTAATAAACTGGCCGCGTTATTTACTATCACCTTTGTCGCCGGCGTCGCTGGCGGCTATGCTCAATCAACCGCAACCTTGTCCGGCAGAGTTACTGATCCGTCGGGCGCAGTGATCCCGCAGGCGCGCGTCACCGTGCGCGGACTTGCCACAGGCATTGACCGAGTCTCAACTTCTGACCCGGAAGGCAACTACACCATCGCGTCATTGCAGCCTGGCAACTACAGCGTGAGCGTGCAGGCAAGCGGGTTCGCCGACTACAAGCTGGCGAGTGTGACCCTTCAGGTAGATCAAAGCGTAACCGTCGACGTAAAGCTGGGCGTTGCCTCGACGGGCGAAGTGGTACAGGTGGATGCGGCAGCGTCGATCCTCGACGCTGCGACCATGACCGTTGGTCAGGTGATCGACCAGACGACGGTGCAGAGGATCCCGCTCAATGGCCGGCACTTTCTCGACCTGACGAACCTGACGCCTGGAACCGTAGTACCCCCGGTGGTTGGCAGCCTCACCAGCGCCAGTCGCGGACTGGGAGCGAATTCGTTCGATACCGCCGGCCAACGGGAAGACTCGGTCAACTTCATGATCAACGGCGTTAACCTGAACGATCTTTCGCAGAACCAGATCACGTTTCAGCCGTCGATCAACACCACCGCCGAATTCAAGATTTCGAACTCGACCTATTCGGCGGAGTATGGCCGGTCCTCCGGCTCGATCGTGAACGTGGCCACCCGCTCGGGCACAAATAGCTTCCATGGCGAGGCGTTTGACTACCTCCGCAATAACTACTTCGACGCCCGCAACTACTTCAACCGCAAACCTGCGCGGCAGAACTCCTTCATCCGGAATAACCCTGGCGGCGCCTTCTCGGGTCCTATCTGGAAGGATCACACTTTCTTTTTTCTGAGTTACGAAGGTCTGCGGCAGCACCAAGGGCTGCTCTTCAACGGCAATGTCCTGAGTCCGGCACAGCGTTCGGCATTCGCTTCCAGCCCGGCCGGCCCGGCGTACGCCCAATTGATCAACCTGATCCCCGCGGGCAATAACGCAACCGGTACTGTTTTCCAGGGGTCCTCGCCCGGGCCAGTGAAGACGGACCAGTTTTCCGGCGACCTGTTTCACACCCTCACCACAAAAGACAATCTTCACTTCTACTACGCCTGGCAGCAGGATGCTCGCACCGAACCCAACCTGCAGGGGAACACCATCCCAGGTTTTGGCGATCACCGCACCGCGCATCGGCAGATCGGCACACTGAACGAGGTGCACATCTTCTCGCCCAACATCGTGAACGAGGGTCGCCTGGGCTTCAACCGGATCGCTATCTCGTTTGTTCCGAATACGCCGGGAAATCCCTTGAACTACGACATCCAGAACGGCGTTACGTACAACAATGCTTTGCCCCAGATCACGGTGCAGGACATCGGGCTTAATTTTGGAGGTCCTTCCGGATTTCCCCAGGGCCGCTTCGATACCGCGGGCGTGTTCTCTGACACGCTTTCGTGGAGCCGGGGAAAGCACACGATCAAAATTGGGGGTGAATTTCGAAGGTTCATCGGGGACTCCTACGCGCAAACTCCGGGGACCATCGCCTTCAGCTCTACGGCCAACTTCATTAAGGGGACTGCCAGTACTTTTGCGGTGACGCCCACGCAGGTCAACAGCCGCATCTTTGAGAACGCGGCCGGCGCCTTTGTCTCGGACAACTACAAAGTAACGCCGCGGTTTCAGGTGGAAGTAGGCTTCCGTTACGAGTGGAACGGCACGCCGACGGAAGGGGGCGGCCGGCTGGTGAACTTTGACCCGAACACCAGCAGCCTGGTGCATGTGAGCCAGGCGTACAACCAGAACTTCAACTACGAGCCGCGGGTTGGCTTTATTTATGATGTGCGGGGAAACAACAACACGATACTGCGGGGCGGCTACGGCATCATGGCCGACGAACCCGTGAGTGGCGTCGTGACGGGGCTGGCCGGCAATCCACCGAATGCTAACCCGGTGAGCGAGAGCGGCTCGCTGCCCGTGGGTACTCTCTACTCCAACGCGGCGCTGGCCTCTCTGGCCCCCAGCGCGACCAACGCCAAGTTGAGCAATGCCTACACGGAAAGCTACAACCTGAACCTGCAGCAACAACTGGGCCAGGGCCTGGTAATGGAACTTGGGTACATCGGCTCGCAAGGCAAGCATCTGCGCGTCCAACGCAACTTCAACCAGTTCATCTATCCGAATGGCAAGGCGATCAGGCCCTACGCTTCCCTGTCGGCGACCAGCCCCATTCGTCCAGGTTCGGGTTTGGGCAATATCGCCTACATCGATTCTGATTCTCTTTCCAACTACAACGCGCTGTGGTTCACCATCCGCAAGGTACTCGGGCATGGAGTTCAGATCAATTCGACTTACGCCTGGTCGAAGTCGCTGGACTTGAACTCACTTGGTTCCCAGGGCAGCTATACTTTGCAGGATAGCTTCAATCCAAAGGGTGACTACGGGCTCTCGGATTTCGATGCCCGCAATCACTTCGTCTTCTCCGGAACCTGGAATCTCCCGTTCCATGGCAACCGGCTGGTTGAAGGCTGGCTACTGGCAAACATTACCCAACTACAGAGCGGCAATCCGATGAACGTGGTCACCACTTCCACGTACAACGGGGTGACCTCAAACCCGGGCACGATTCGACCGACGCTGGTAGGCCAGTACGCCACTGGACGCGGCGCAACCCTGGCCAATGGAAACGTTTCGTTTATCAGGGGCACGGCCTGCGCCACGTTGGTTGCGGGTTGTTCGTTCTACGCCCAACCTACGGGCTTTGGCAATCTGCATCGCAACACGCTTACCGGGCCCGGCTTTGCAGATTCCGACCTGTCGCTTGAGAAGACGACCCGGATCACTGAGCGGACGGCGGTGGTTGTGCGTATCGATGCGTTCGACATGCTGAACCATGCGAATTTTGCCAACCCTACTCTGGCTGCGACGGGAGCAGCAACCAGTACCTTTGGGCAGATCTCCGCGACGCGTACAGCAGTAGGTGATGCGGGCTCGTCCCGACAACTGCAATTCGCCATGCGCTTCGAGTTCTAGGCATTGGCCGGCCATGGGCAGGCGGCGCCTCGCGCTCTCACCTGCCCGTGACCCCCTTTCCGCCTAGGGGAGCGCCCTGAAAAGTACGAATCCGGTATCTTGACAATCTTGCAGCCTCAGGATACTTTGCAGTGTAAAGTGAAGAACCATGAATGACCTGAACCGAGCGCTGGGCGACATCAGCAGCATACGTAGACAGATGGCGCGCAGTACGGAGTTTCGCGGGTACGGCCCGGCAACGCTCGCTGCTACGGGTCTTATCGCAGTTCTGGCCGCAGGGATCCAGGCCATGCTTTTGCCGGACCCTGGGGCCCATATCTCGACGTATCTGAGCATCTGGATCTGCACCGCCGGCCTTTCCGCGGCTTTGACTGGAATACAGATGTACACCCGCACTCGCCGCATGCATTCGGGTATGTCGCAAGAAATGATGCATATGGCCGTGGAGCAGTTCCTACCCTCGGTGGGAGCGGGATTGCTGATTACTCTTGTACTGGTGCGTTATGTTCCGGCGGCTCTTTGGATGATCCCCGGGATCTGGCAGGTCATTTTCAGCCTCGGCGTTTTTTCGTCGTGCCGCTTTCTGCCCCGGCCAATGCTGGCGGCGGGCGCCTGGTACCTCTTGACGGGCCTGGTCTGTATCTCGCTCGGCGGCAGCCGAGCCCTCTCCCCATGGGCCATGGGCATTCCCTATGGCGCCGGACAGTTGCTGGTCGCGGCGATCCTGCTCTTCAGCGCGCACGAGGGTACCGATGAAAGCTAAGGCCGGGTCCAGCGAGGGGCGATTTGCCTATGAGGGACTGGATCGCGTGATCCACGAACGCGCTCGCCTCAGCGTGCTTACCTCTCTGATCACCAATCCCAAAGGACTGACGTTCGGCGATCTTAAACAGCTATGCGGGCTTACCGACGGCAACTTGAGCCGCCATTTACAGGTTTTGGAGAAAGAGAACATGGTCGACATCGTTAAGGGCCACGACCGCAATCGGCCACAGACAATGTGTCGAATCACGGTGTCGGGCCGTAAACGCTACCTGGAATACCTTTCCACTCTCGAACAAGTGGTTCGAGATGCTGCCAAGGTAACCAAAGACGAGCCCGCGTCCAGTTTGATACGGGGTCTCACTCCAACTCGGGCCTGAACTTTTTTTTGTGAGGTAACTTTACAGTGCAAAGTACGCTCCCCACGCCCAATAGCTTTACAATGCAAAGTGAGCAGCCCACCGGACTGCACGTGGCCATCATCATGGACGGCAATGGGCGGTGGGCGGCGCGTCGCAATCTGCCTCGGTTTGCAGGCCATCGCGCCGGAGTCGCGGCCGTAAAGCGCATTGTGGAACACGCGCCTCAAGTGGGCATCGGTTGCTTGACCGTCTACGCATTTTCGTCGGACAACTGGCGTCGCCCCGCAACCGAGGTACAAAGTATTTTTTGGTTGCTGCGCGCCTTCCTGCGGCTGGAACGGGTGAGACTTCGGCAGGCCGGTGTGCGGTTGGAAGTCATCGGCCGGCGCGACCGTATACCAAAATTGTTGCTGCGCGAGATCAACCAGGCAATCGCTGCGACCGCCGGTGGCACACAACTTCTGCTCCGCGTTGCTATCGATTACTCTTCGCGCGACGCGATCATGAGCGCTGCGCTTGGCGTATCTCGCAGCTTTCTGCATGAGCGACTACCCGGATCTTCCGTGCTGCGCGACATGCTTGCTCAGGAGTTGGCCGCGGAGAGCGACGAAGTAGACCTGCTGATACGCACTGGCGGAGAGAAGCGCCTTTCGGACTTCTTGTTGTGGGAATGTGCTTACGCCGAACTTTGGTTTACCGACCGCATGTGGCCGGACTTTGAGCCCAGCGATCTGGATGCCGCGCTGGGAGAATTCCGTCAGCGGGAACGCCGCTTCGGCGGTGTTCCCGCGGCTTCAGGCCCTGTAGCTGTAGGCAGTGCGCGATGATCGCGCCGGGATCACGCCCTCTCCACTGCAAAACCACTTGAAGGCGGGCCAATTTCCCGTCTAAGAAGGAGCCGATGGCCTTGGTAATGCAGTATGTTCAATGAGCGTGGATACCGCATCCTCACAGCCCGGAGATCTTGTGCTGCCCATCCAAGCGGCGGACCAATCCCCAGCAATTTCCGCCCCTGGCGCCGTGCTCGATCCCGATCTCGTCCAAAAGCTTTGGCGTGCTGCCGAGGGGGCGGAGTGCGGCCTTACTTGCGAGGAGTTCGGCAGCGTACTTACTTCGGTCGGGGAAAAGGTCAACTATGGCGTGGCAGCCGGCAACGGTCCGGATGCTGCGCAGAGAGCTACTTTTCTTCGGTCTCTCCGTCTTTCTGAACTGGCTCTGGCTCACTCCTGCGTGCTGGGCCGCGATGCCGCCTGGCAGCGATTCCTCAACAACTATCGTTCGTCGCTCACGCAGGCCGCCATTGCCATCACTGGATCCGCAACCGTCGGGCATGAGCTCGCCGATTCGCTTTACGCCGAGCTGTATGGACTGCGGGAGCTCGATGGTCAGCGGCGTTCTCCATTGGCTTCCTACTCGGGCCGTGGGTCGCTTCTCGGTTGGCTGCGCACGACGCTGGCCCAACGACATGTCGATTACCACCGGCGTACGCGGCGCGAGGCTCCTCTCGATCACGTCGATCCTCCCGCCGCCGAAGCTGCCAGTTCGCCGGCGTCTGCCGAACTTAGCCGCCTCAAGGAGGCGGTGAGACTCAGCCTGCGGTCCCTGCCCGCGGAGGATCGTTTCATGCTCTCTGCTTACTTTCTCGATCGTCAGAGCCTGCTCGAGATCTCGCGAGTGATTCGTGTTCATGAAGCGACGGTCAGCCGCCGGCTTAAGCGGCTTGTGGCCGATCTGCGCAAACAGCTCCTTCACCATCTTCAATCGGGAGGCCTTAGCAAACGAGCCGCCGAAGAAGCTCTCGGCATCGATCCGCGCGATATTGAATTAAATCTGCGGGCGTTGCTGCAAACTTCGCAAAGCCTGCCGTTCTCCGATAAGACGGCATCCGACAAAATATGAGCGAACTTCTCCAATCCGGGCAGCATCCAGACGCGGATCAGCTCAGCGCCTTCATGGAACACGCTTTGCCGGCGCACGAGCAGGAGGAGACCCTCGCCCATTTGGCCATTTGCCCTCATTGCCGCAGTATCGTCGCGCTCTCGATGCCCCTGGTCGACCCAGTGCCCCAGCCACACCCGGAACCCGCTCGGCGGCGCTGGCCGGCGGGCTGGATGATCGTTTGGCCGGCGGGCGCTGCTCTTGCCGCTCTGATCCTTGCCGGCGTTTACATGCGAAATGCCTTAGTCGTCGAGAAGCACGTGCCACCGACACAGACGGCGCAGTCTATTCCGCCGGCGCCGCTCAAGGAGGCGCCGCCCCCACCAACGGTTCAGCTGCAGGCACCGAGAAGTGCGGTGCCGCAAGCGGCGCCAGTTCCCGAAACAACTTCGCAGGCCGCCGACAGGCTGATGGCTGTCCCTGGCGGCGGTGGAAATAAGCTCCATGCCAACCAGAACAGATTGTCGTCCTTTGGCGCATCCACGGGTACGAGTGGAGCAGCTGCGACGCAGTCTGCCACCGTTATCTCAGACGGTGGTGCTCATCAAGCCATCCAAACGGAGAGTCCTGCGGCAGGCGGCATTCTCGCGGTCGATCAAGGGCAGGTGGTTCCTGGCAGGCATGGCTTGCCCAGTGGCCTTCGCGCTCTCTCCACGGTTGCAAATGCCCGGCAGGTCGTTGCGATTGACACCGACAACACTCTCTTCTTCAGCAACGACGCCGGAGCACATTGGAACGTCATAACGCCGCCGTGGCAGGGCCGTGCGGTAAAGGTCGCGTTGGTCCCCACCTCGTACTCGGTCGTTACACGCAACGGTGCGGTCGCCGGGGCACCGGCAGGCATCGTCGGCGGCATAGTGGAGGGACCCAAGGCCGCCCTCAGTGGCAAAATTACCGACCCTGCCGGCGCGTCCATTCCTAACGTATCCGTGGCAGTCACCAATTCGTTGACCCAGGTCGTCCACAGAACGACGACGGATCCCGCCGGCCGCTACACCGTCGATCAACTCGATCCGGGCACCTATACGTTGGAAGCCGAAGCACCGGGATTTACCCCACGAGCAGATTTCAGGACTCTCGCTGAGTCCCGCTCAGCAAGGCCAGAAGGATCTTACTCTTGCCGTCGGCGCCCTAGCGCAGACCGTCGAGGTACAGGGGCAGGCTCAACAGGCTCTCGCCACTCCGAAAGTGAAAGAGAAGATCGCTGCAACGCGGGCTGCAGCCCCGCCGGTCCCGCGGTTTGAGATAACGACGGACGCGGGCGAGCACTGGATCAGCACCGATGGACGGTCTTGGCAGCGCAAAGACGAATAACCTGCTTCGGCGGCCGCGAAATAATTTCTCGTTTTCCCTGCAAGTTCCTTCAGACTGCACGTTCTCCAGTCAGACGAGCCGCGATCCCCCCGGTGGGCGGCTTGCCAGGAGAATGTGCATGACCCGTTTCTGTCGTTCGCTTCCCTTTCTGCTGACTGGCCCTCTTGTGCTCCTGCTTGCTTCCGGTGCGTTCCTCTCGATCGCCCATGGACGTTCCGAGCAGTTGGCTGCCGTCTACACCCGCGGTAATCTCTCGGTCACCATTCCCTATCACTCCACCCGCTCGGGTAGCGGCAGATTGGTCGCTGAAATTATTGATCCTGAAGACCATGTTCTTGGCCGGGTCGAACGTACCGCGGACATCGGCACGGGGGACAGTTCGTGGCAGCAAGTCATTAAGCCGGAGAAGCCCCTCCGATTTGAAGACATCGTGTGGCAGCGTCTCCGCTACCGCTTCGAGTATGCCGACAACCAGGCTCCGGCAATCGAGGGCATCGACTCCATCTCACAGATCCTGCGGCGGCCCGTGGTGCACATCATCGGGCAGACTGAGTACCTCGCCGGAAGCCATGCCGCTATTCGGGTCATCGTCTCGGACGCAAACAATAACGACATTGCCGAGCCAGGAACGATCCGGATCGAGCTGCTCATACCTGACAAGACTCCGCGGCTTCTCTTCTCCGGCAAAATCAATAAACGCGGCACCCTCGAGGCTCAGTTTCACTTCCCTGCCGGCCTTACGGGTAGCTACCAACTACGCTTCATCGCCGACACTCCCATCGGTTCTACGGAATATACCCAGCCTGTCGAACTCAAGAGCAAAGCTTCCATTCTCTTAACCACAGAGAAGCCGATCTACCAGCCCGGCCAGACGATCCATGTCCGCGCACTTGCGCTGAACCGTGCCGATTACAAGGCCGACTCTGAGCGCAAGCTGACCTTCGAACTGGAAGACTCGCGCGGCAATAAGGTGTTCAAGAAAGTAACTGCGACGGATGGTTTCGGTGTAACCTCAGCCGAGTTTTCGTTGGCCGATGAAGTGAACCTTGGCGCCTATCATCTCCGCGCAATGATGGGCGATAGCTCCGCACCATCTGATACTGCTGAGCTTACACTTAACGTCGAACGCTATGTGCTGCCGAAGTTCAAGGTTGCGGTCGAGTTTACCGAGAAGGACGGCAAGCCCAGACGCGATTACCGGCCGGGTGACCACGTCACCGGGACGGTGCGCGCCAACTACTTCTTCGGCAAGCCGGTCGATCATGCCCAGATCACGATGAAGGCCTCCAGCATGGACGTCGCAGTCTTCGACGCGGGCTCCGCCGTGGGCAAGACCGACGGCGAAGGGGCTTATAAGTTCGATCTGAAGTTGGCGGGCTACTTTGCCGGACGACCACTGAGCCAGGGCATGGCCCGGGCCCTCATCGAGGCAACAGTGAAGGACTCAGCCGCCCACAGCGAAACACGCGGCGAACCCATCACCATTAGCCAGTCGCCGTTGCTCATCACCGCTGTTCCAGAAGGCGGAAACCTGATACCGCACCTTGATAACCAGATTTTCTTGCTCAGCTCCTATCCTGACGGGACCCCGGCGAAGACTTCGCTCACCGTCCACCTGCCTGAGGGCCGCGAGCAGCGGGCTTCTACTGACAGCGGCGGTGTTGCGGTCATCCGTCTCAATCCCGGATCCGGGCTGGATGCCCTGAACGTCGACGCCAACGACCAACGCGGTAACCATGTCTCCAGCCGTATTCCTCTCGAGACGCGCGCGGGCACCGACCAGATTTTGTTGCGCACCGACCGTGCGGTCATCAAGGCCGGCGAGCCCATTCAACTCAAGGTGCTTTCTACGCGTGTCCAGGGTTCCGCATACGTCGATGTTGTCAAGAACGGCCAGACGATCCTCACACGGGATGTCGATCTCCAGGGGGGCCAGGCGGAGCTCACACTGAACGCCACGCCACAGATGGCGGGGACCCTCGACATCGATGCCTATCTATTTGGCCGTGACGCCCAACCGGTCGCCGACCATCGCCTTCTCTTTATCCAGCCTGCTGATGGGTTGAAGATTGAGACTACTGCCGATGCTGCCGTCTATAAACCCGGCGCTGATGCGCGGGTCCATTTCCACGTTACAAACGCGCAGGGCGAAGGCGTCAGCGCTGCCCTTGGCCTGCAGGTAGTCGATGAGGCCGTATTCGCGCTTGCGGAGAAACAGCCAGGCTTTGCCAAGGTGTTCTTCTACCTGGAGCAGGAAGTGATGAAGCCGCGTTATGAGATCCACTCCATCTCGATGCCGGATGTTGTCGAACAACCCACTGAGACGAGCCACGATGAGAAGGAGCAACATAACTTGGCCGCACGCGCACTCTTCTCTGCAACCGAGATGAGCAACCCGGCAAGGCTCGACACTGAGTTCGGCCGCAGCCTGCCCCAGGACAATTACGAGGAATACGCCCACCGATACTACCTGGCCTTCGTTGAGCAGGTTAACCGCATTGCCGCCCGATTAGACCGTAGTGCGCTCGAGAAGCTCAGCTCAAGGCAAGATCCGATGTTGCGCGATTCCTGGAACACACCGTTGCGCTTTGAACCGGTGCCCTGGAATCGTGACAATGATCGTTTCTATTTGGTGCGCAGCGCAGGCCCAGATCGACAGTTCAACAGCGCCGACGACCTCTCTATTTACCTCGAAGATCACTCGGGGAGCGTTGTCAGTCAACAGAGAGTCCGGCCCGGTCAGGATGGCTCGCTTAACCTCAAGATGGAACATGATCGAGGACCATTCAATGGGTTCGCCGAGGTCACGGGAACCGTTGCCGATGTCAGCGGGGCCGATGTTCCAGGGGCCACCGTTTCTCTCCGCCTGATTTCCGACAACGGAATACGCAGTGCGCTCGCCGATGCCGAGGGGAGTTTCAGCTTTGCCGGCCTTCCAGCCGGACTCTACGAAGCACAGATCTCTTCGCCCGGATTCGTGGTTCTTATCCGCCGCTTCGCCCTGCAAGCGCGCGATCGCGCAACCATCTCCGCTGTACTCGCAATCGGCAGCGTCAGTCAGACGGTAACCGTAAGCGCTCAGCCCCCTCTTATGGCGACGGACAGGCTTGAGGCCATGTCCGGAAACAGAGTTTTCTTGAGGAGCGAGCCCTCTGGTCTGGCGCTTGCCTCGGCGGCCCCTGTCGGCATCATCGGTGGTGCTGCGAAAGTTTTGAATGGCCGCAACTTCGCTCAATCGATCACGTTCGGCGCGGCCGCCGCCCCGCATATCCGTTCCTACTTTCCCGAAGCCCTGTATAACAATCCAGAGATCATCACCGACGCTAACGGCAATGCTGACATATCCATCCCGGTAGCCGACTCTATCACTACCTGGCGCATGGCCATGCTCGCGTCCACCCGTGCCGGCGCGCTGGGTACTGCTACATCGAGCTTGAAAGTATTTACCGACTTCTTCGTCGATCTCGATCTACCGGTCACGCTAACCCAAGGCGATCGGGTCTCGATTCCTGTTGGCGTCTACAACTACTCCGGCAAGCTGGGCAACGTGTGCCTCAAACTCCAGCCTGAAGAGTGGTATTCGTCGGATAACGACACCTCTGAAAAGACCGTCGACGTCGATTCAAACCGCGTCGGTTCTTCGCAGTTCACCATTCAGGCGAACCGCATCGGCAAATTCAAGCTCACCCTGATCGCGCGCATGGATGGTGTTGGTGGCGAGACCCGCAACGACATCGTTGTGCGGGAAATTGAAGTTGTGCCCAACGGGCGGGAGCAGAATCTGGTCTTCAATGGCCGCCTCGAAACCAGCGTTCAACACGACCTGCACTTTCCCGCGAACTCGATCCCTGATGCCACAACCCTGTTCATCCGCCTGTATCCTGGGCCCCTAAGCCAGGTCATCGAGGGTATGGACAGCATTCTTAGTATGCCCGGCGGTTGCTTCGAGCAGACCTCTTCGAGTACCTACCCCAATGTGCTCGCGCTCGATTACATGAAGCGCACGAAGAAGCTAGCTCCCGAGGTCCACGCCAAGGCGGAGGGATACATTGCCAATGGGTACCAGAGACTGCTGACGTTCGAGGTCCCGGGCGGTGGCTTCTCGTGGTTCGGCCAGGCGCCCGCCAACAAGATCCTTACGGCCTACGGCTTGATGGAGTTCAACGATATGTCGAAAGTCTCGGACGTCGACCCTCGGCTGATCGAGCGCACGCGAGACTGGCTTGCCAGCCAGCAGCAGGCGGACGGAAGTTGGAAGCCGGACACGAACTTCATCAACGAGGGCGCGACCAATCGCTACAATTCTGACGTTCTCCGCATCACTGCCTATATCGCCTGGTCGCTGGCCAACACCGGTTACAAGGGTCCGGCTATCGAGAAGGCCAAAGCCTATATCGAATCTCACTCTGGTGCGAAGCTGGATAACTACACGCTTGCCATCGTGGCCAACTTCGCCCAGAACTACGGAAAAGACCGTGACTTCACACGGCGATCGATGCAGGCCCTTATTGACGCTCGCACACAGAAGGACGATCAGGTCTTCTGGACGGTCGAGGAGACGAGCGTATATTCCACCGGTCAAAGCGCAACGATCGAGACGACTGGCCTTGCCGCCCAGGCGCTGCTGAAGTGGGGAGAGGCTAACGAGGTCGTTCGCAAGTCCCTCAACTTCATCACTTCCAAGAAGGACGCCTCCAGCACCTGGGGCACAACCCAGGCGACAATCATGGCATTGCGCGCGCTCTTGCTTGCCTCACAATTCAGCGCCTCGGATGTCCAGGGCTCGGTTGCAGTCATGCTCAACGGCAACCCCGTCGAAACGCTCAAGCTATCTCCTGAGAATAATGATCTACTCCACCAGTTTGTTCTCAAGGGCATCGCAGCGCAACAACCGAACCTGGTGCAACTCAAGTTTGAAGGAGCGGGTGGTCTCGCGTATCAAGTCGTGGGCCGCTACTTTACGCCGTGGGAAGAGAAGCCGGTGACAGAGCCTTTGTCGATCGACGTGACCTACGACCGAACCAGGCTGGCGCAGGATGACATTGCTACCGAAAAGGTTACAATCCGCAACAACCTTAAGAAGACCGCCAACATGATCATGGTCGATCTCGGCATCCCGCCAGGCTTTGACTTGCTCAGCGAAGACCTGCAGGCATTTAAAGAGAAGTCGTCGGGAACCATGTCCGGGCGACTGGAGAAATTCAGTCTCACCGCGACGCAGGCCATCCTCTACTTCGATGGGCTTTCGTCAAAACAACCGGTCTCGTTCACTGTTCGTTTGCGCGCCAAATACCCGATCCGAGCTCACACCTTCCAATCCCGGGTCTACGAGTATTACGATCCGGCACAGAACGCGACGGCGCACCCCGTTCAACTGGAGGTGATGGGGCGGAAATGAACACGAAATCCCTGCCAGCGGTGAAGCAGGACGTCGACGAGGTTCCATCGCGGTTCGCGGGCACGGCGATGATTGGCAGCTATACCGAGTAGGGCGCCCAGGGCAATTTTTCGGGGAGGTTGACCGAGAGATGTCTCGCTGGGCGAGTCCCTGCCTCCTTTGAAAGCAACTCTGGTATGCGTTCACCGTAAGACGCGTGTGAGAGAGCCATCTTACCAGTACGGCTTTTCCTTTGTGGGCGGATGAGTACTCGGAGCGACCATCAAATGGTAGGGGCGGACAAGTGACGGAGTTCAGACTTGATTCTTGCCGGCACGTCCAGAATCTGAGCGCTCTCCCGGAGCAACAACTCAATGGCGCGACCCAGCGCTCGCACGAGCGCATCTTTCTGCAGTGAAGTTACCAGCGCTTCGTTCAACAAATCCTGCAGCTCTGTTGGAAGGTCATCAAAACCCCGTCCGTGGTGTGCAGGAAGCCCGCGGCGCAGACAGGCGAGACTCAGCGCGTAGTCGCGAGATGCACTGATCCAGTATTCAGCCTGACAGTGACGGTTGCGTTCGATGCAAAGGCGGGCACGCAACGCATGATGCACCGCATACCCAAACAGGTCTGGAGCGGCAGGCGGGGCGATATGGGGTTTCTCCACTGCAACCCCAAAGAGCAGTTTGAACTGAGGGCCAATGGCGCCAAAATCAGACGCGGGGGAAAAGGAGAGATCGAATTGGAGACATCCCGGAAGCAGGAACACGCGGTAGATCGAACGACCGCTTGGAAGATCGAAGAGGCGAATAGCTTCGAACTCCGCGACCAGCTTTCCCGTCCAATCCTCCAGGACGTCGGCAATTCTTGCGTCATCCGCGACCGCGAACGTGAGGTCAAGATCAGACCAGCGGTCGCCCGGGCCATGCGCTAGTGATCCAATCCTGGCCCCGGCCACAACCCGCTGATCGGACTCGGCCCATACAAGCACACGGCTCGACACTTGTTGACGGTATTCGACGCTGAACATGGTTACTGTGTCGCCCATGAACGATTATCTCAGTTGACCAAAGACCGCTCTTAGGCACCTTTTGCACTCAGCTTGTAGTCTGAATATTCGAAAGAGAGGAACCCCATGGCAGAGTCAACACCTACGACAACGCGCAAGCTGGCAGTTTCCATGCCCGCCGATCGGACTAATGTTTGCATCGGCGCCGACACCTACTCCATCGTTCTTGGAGGCTCCGATACGGATGAGAAGCTCTCCTTCATCGACATGCACATCCCGCCAGGCGGTGGTCCGATGCCACATGCCCACGAGTGCGAGGAGACCTTTTATGTGGTCGAGGGCGAAGTAACCGTCTTTTGCCATGATGCGCGCACGCTTGCGACCCCTGGGGCGGCCGTCAATGTTCCCGGATGGGCGCCGCATCGCTTTCTGAATCTCAGCAAAGCGCCTGCCCGGCTCTTCTGCATCGTTTCACCTGCAGGGCTGGAGCGACAGTTCCTGGAGATGGGGCCGCGTGTAGCAACCCGCACCACACCTCCACCACCGCCAGACCCGGAGAAACTGGCGGAGCTAATAAAGAATCTACCCGCGATCGCAGCGAGATACAACGCAAAGATTCTTCCACCCGACACGTTCCGGCATTTGATGACGGCTGCCGAGATCAAGTTTGTCCAGGAAGCAAACGGCGAGTAAGAGCGAACGATTCATTATCCCAGGGGCGGATGCTTCTCGTTCGGTGGGCGAAGCAATTGCAGAACATGTTCATGGGTGGCAAAAGCAGAAGCAACTGGGAGGATATTGGTGAACGTCGTGACTCTTGGAGCCGGCGGCAAGACAGGCAGTATGGTGGTCGAAAGAGCCACCGCCGCTGTGATTCATACATTCTGCCGTGCGGCTTTGTTACACTCCTCCTGATTCGCTAGAGGTTCAAGGGATGGCGCCGCTGGTACAGCTGGATCATGTGTCGAAAGCGTACGAACAGAAGGTGGCGGTACACGATCTGAATCTGCAGATAGAAGCAGGATCAATGTTTGGCCTGCTAGGGCCGAACGGAGCGGGCAAGACGTCAAGCATTCGGATGATGGTGGGAATCACCGTGCCGGATTCCGGCACAGTAAGCCTGTTCGGCCGGACATTTACACGCGAGAGCCTGAAGAAGGTCGGTTACCTTCCGGAAGAGCGCGGACTTTACCGAAAGATGAAGGTGATGGACCAGCTCATTTTCATGGGCCAACTCCATGGGCTGACCGCAGACGCGGCTGCCAGGCGATCGCACGGATGGTGCGAACGGCTGAACATACTCGATGCGGCGCAGAGCAAGACAGAGGAGCTTTCCAAAGGAATGCAGCAAAAGATCCAGTTTATTGTGACGCTGCTGCACGATCCCGAGCTGATCATTATGGACGAGCCTTTCGCGGGGCTCGATCCGGTAAACGCGACCCTGCTGCAGGACACCCTAATGGATCTGAAGAAAGCCGGGAGGGCCATCCTGTTCTCCACTCATCGCATGGACCAAGCGGAGAAGTTGTGCGATGAGATTTGCCTGATTCACCGCGGAGTGGCGGTGCTTTCGGGCAAGGTGCGCGATGTGAAATCGCGGTACGAACGCGATCGGGTGATCATTGGTTTCGAAGGTGATAACGGGTTTCTGAACCATGAATCGATTGCCGAATACAAAGAATATCCAGGATACGCAGAGATCCTGCTGAAGGAACATGGCGACGCGCAGGCATTGTTGCGGGCAGCCGAACAGCGCGCGAAGATTTACCGCTTTGAGCTGGTAGAGCCGTCGCTGGAAGAGATTTTCATCCAGACTGTGGGAGAAAAAGTGGATGCGTGAAGCATGGTTGATCGCGCGCCGCGAATATCTGGAGCGGATCCGTAGTAAGGCCTTCCGGGTCAGCACAGTGCTTATTCCGCTGCTATTTGCGTTGATTTTCGGCATCGGCGCCTTCTCCGCCAAACTGACCGGCGGTGCCAAGCATATCGTGGTGGCGTCGAACGATCTGATCTTGGCTGAGAGCGTGCGGGCGGAACTGCTGGCCCTGAGAGAGAACGAAAGAAGAGCCCGATCATCGCCATTGAGGGTGGACGTGAGAGCTCCGCTCACACAGGACGAATTGGCGGGTCTGAACGCGGAGGTGGAGAGCAAGAGGATCGATGGCTACCTGTGGCTTGAGACAAAGGTGGGAGCGATGCAGCCTGAGACAACATACGTATCCGGGGGGTCGGATTTTTTCGGAAAAGACACAATGCAGTATGCGATCGGCCGCGGGCTGACTCGAGAAGAGCTGGTGAAACACGGCGCCACCATCGGTGAAATAGAAGCCTCGCTGAAAGAGATAGACCTGAAGACCCTGATGGTAAAGAACGGCAAAGCTGTGGCGGCAGACGCGAGCAAGGGCTTCTGGGGCGCATATGCGCTGACTTTCGCGCTGTATTTCGCGGTGGTGTTTTATGGGGTGAATGTGGCCCATTCGGTGGTATCGGAAAAGACTTCGCGAGTGTTTGAAGTGCTGCTGGCTTCGGCAAAGCCAGAGTCGTTGATGCTGGGGAAGCTTTTGGGTGTAGGCGCGGTGGGGCTGACGCAGATGGCGGTGTGGATCGGTTTCATTCTGTTGGTCAGCGCGTCGTCTCTGTGGATGACGTGGGGGCTGGGCGGGTTGGCGTCCTATGGAGTGACACCACTGCGGCTTATTTTCTTTGTGCTCTATTTCCTGCTGGGGTTCTTCTTCTACAGCGCCCTGAGCGCAGGTCTCGGCGCCACCGTAAGCCAGGAGTCTGAGGTACAGCAGTTCGCGATGATCATCGTGTTGCCGCAGGTGATCGGGTTGATGCTGATTGTCTACATCCTGGGCAACCCCGGCGCGTGGCCGGTGGTGCTGTTATCGCTCTTTCCGCCTTGCACGCCGATTGTGATGAGTTTGCGCATGGCTGCGATGGCGGTGCCCGCCTGGCAACTCGCTCTCTCGCTAGTGCTGATGGTGTCGTCAATCTACGGCATGGTATGGGTCGCTTCGCGGATCTACCGCGTCGGCATCCTGATGTACGGCAAGCGCCCAACTCTACCCGAGATTCTCCGGTGGCTTAATTACAGCTGATGGTCGAGGCCCAACAAAGCCCTCCGGAATATTTTGAACATGCCTACCCTCGAACCAATCTCGCCGCGACTGATGGAAGCATTCAAAACCGTCCGGCTGCGAGCCCTCAAAGATACTCCGACGGCTTTCGGAAGCACTTATGCGAAGGAGGCTGCGTTCTCCGACAGCGACTGGCTCAAGCGAGTCGATACGTGGAATGGCCCGCGCGGCGTTTGCTATCTCGGCATGGATGA
Source organism: uncultured Acidobacteriaceae bacterium (assembly GCA_963830325.1). Classification (GTDB taxonomy): domain Bacteria; phylum Acidobacteriota; class Terriglobia; order Terriglobales; family Acidobacteriaceae; genus PALSA-350. The sequence continues at coordinate 47,196 of CAWHMV010000010.1, read as the reverse complement.
GGGTGCCCCGTGTGGCATCATCGCCGGTTATTTTGACAAGAACGTTCCGCAAAGAGCGTGGGTTGCCTCGATGTGGGTGGCTCCCACGCATCGTAGGACCGGCCTCGGAACCATGCTTATGGATGCCGTGAAGTTGTGGGCGAACAATCTCGAAGCCGCCGAATTACGCCTGATGGTCACCAGCAACAACTCGGCCGCCATGCGTTTCTATGAGCGATGTGGTTACACCTTCACCGGAACCCTTGGACCCTATCAAAACGATCCCGCGCTCTACGAATACGAGATGGTCAAACATCTTCGCAGCGGATGAAGAGCGAAAAGGCCGAAGAACCACGCGCCGATCGGTCCAAGCCGATCAGAGTAAAATCGGACAATGCTCAATGCCGAAGTTCGTGCCCGCTTCGATGGTATGAGCAGATCGCCCAGGTTTCGACCCCGCCCATGAGCCAGAATTCCCAGCTACCGGCCGTTTCTCCGGCCTTCGACGAGGCGGAACGAAACGCCATCTACCGGGTGATCCGCGCGCGTCGCGACGTGCGCCGCGGCTTTCTGCCGGAGCCACTGCCCGATGCGCTGCTGACCCGTCTGCTCAGGGCAGCTCATGATGCGCCATCCGTCGGACTGATGCAGCCGTCGCGCTTCGTTGTCATTCGTTCACTCGAGGTTCGGCGGCGCATTCATGCGGTGTTCCAACAGGCAAACCAGCAGGCATTGGCGAACTACCAGGGCGCCCGCCACGATCAATACGCTGATTTGAAGCTCGAAGGCATTCTGGAGGCGCCGCAGAATCTCTGCATTCTGTGCGACGCGGAGAGCGAGCAGGGACACGGCCTCGGCCGGCAGACCATGCCCCAGACGGCGGTCTACTCGACCGTCTGCGCTATACAAAATCTATGGCTCGCTGCACGTGCTGAGGGTGTCGGCGTTGGCTGGGTCAGCATCCTGTCGCCGGACGCACTTCGGTCCGTACTCGGCATCCCCGCCCATATTGAGCCCGTAGCCTACCTCTGCGTGGGGTATGTCGATAACTTCGGTAACGAACCGGAGCTTGAGCGTCTTGGCTGGGAACGGCGGGCGCCCCTGGAGACCGTCATCTACGAGGAAAGCTACCCGCCGGAAGTGAAACCTTGAGGACCTGCTGAAAGTTTGCCCTGTTGAGTAGCGATGCCGGCAAGGTAGACTGCAGTCCATGTTTACGAGACGAACGTTGCTCTCCCGACTGAGAGTGCTTGCTCTGGTTGCTGTCGCGGTCATCGTCTCCCCTCACTCGCAGATCCAAGCCGCTGTTGTCCCACCTCCCGCAACCAGCGCTCCTCCGGCAGTGCTCACCATCGAAGGGCTGGGCAAAGGCGCTGCGCCGCTCGATGGTCCGTGGCAATTCCATCTGGGCGATCTCCTCTCGAAGGCGCGCTGCAGGGTTCAACTCTGATTGTTTTGGGTGACGTCAGCGGCAAAGGACTACAAGCGGCCATGACCGTATCGCTCATCGTCGGAGCCGTCCGGACCCTGGCTAAATTCGCGCCCCAGCCCGCCCAGATGCTGGCCGAGATCAATCAACGCCTGCATGGGCGATTGCAGGGCGGTTTTTGCTACCTGCATCGCCGTGCTACTCAATGCGGATGGAAGCTGCATCCTTGCCAGCGCCGGCCATCCGGCGCCATTTTTGAACCAACGGGAGTTGGATCTGCCGGGGGCACTCCCATTAGGGCTCGATTTGGGAGCCACTTACCAACAGGTTCCATTGCAGCTGCGCGAAGGCGATCATTTTTCCCTCTATACCGATGGCCTGCTGGAAGCGCGCAACCAGTCCGGCGAACTGTACGGCTTTGAACGGTTGGAGGTGCTCTTCGGGACACGACCCAGCGCCTCCCAGGCCTCCGAAGAAGCCGTCGCGTTTGGGCAGGAGGATGCCGTCACCGTGCTGACGCTGACCCGGGTAGCAGCAGGAGATGAATCCGTCTCACTACTGAGCGCGCCTGTTCTTGTAGGTTCTTAGGGTAGGTTCCTCGGCTGGTTCTTAGGCCGGAATATTGAGCGGGTCGTTGGTGTTGACCTCTCCCTTGGCGATCAGAAAATAGAGAGACACAGCTACCAGCATGAAGCCGGCTCCGGCCAGCGCCTTTGTGACCCCAAAGATCGGGATGAGCTTTCCCAGCGCCAGACTACCCAGAGGTATCCCGGCGCGAAACGCCAGGTTGTACACGCTCATGACTCGTCCTCGCATCGCATCGGTGGTGATGAGCTGAACCAGAGACAGCATGAGGGAGGCAGAGGCCATGACGGCAACGCCGGTGAAGAAAATCAGCAGGCAGGAAAGGGGAAGCCATTTGGACATGGCAAAGGCAGCGATGGCGAATCCCAGAAAGGTCAAGATCAGCACTGTGAGGCGCTGCAGCCCCTTGAACTTTTCCATCGCAGCAACCATCAGTGCGCCACAGATCGATCCCGCGCCGGAGAAAACCAGTAGCAGCGTATACGTCTCGGGACCTTTGTGAAAAATGGTCTGTACGAAGACGGGTAGGAAGCCGGTGAGCGAAAAACCGAATAATGTGGTGCAGAACGCCAACACGACCAGCGGAGTCATTCCGTCGCGACATCGTATAAACCGAATGCCTTCTGCCATGCTGTGCAGCACCGGCTCGCGCGATTTTGCCGGCACGAACTTCACGTGGATCATAAACAGCGAGGCGATCACAGCGAGGTACGACACGCCATTCAGAGTGAAACACCAGGTAGCGCCCAGGAAAGTGTAGGTAACGCCTCCGATGGTTGGGCCGAGGATGCGCGCCAGGTTGAACTGGATCGAGTTCATGGCAATGGCATTGGCCAGGTCTTCTGGACCGACCAGGGTGGGGAGCAGGGCCGAATAGGCCGGACCACCAAAGGACTGTCCGACTCCCACCACGAAGGATAGGGCCAGGATGTGCCAGACGTGGAGGATATGGGTGGAAAACAAAAAGGCCAGCAGAAAGGCGCAGGCCATCTGGATGTACTGGGAGGTCAGCAACATTTTCCGTCTGTCCAGGCGATCGGCGAAAACACCGCCGAACAGAGAAAACATGATGATGGGCAGCTGTCCCAGGAAGAGATCGAGACCCAGGTAGAAGGGGTCTTTGGTCATATCGTAGACCAGCCAGCTTTGGGCAAATTGCTGTACGAATGTACCGATGGTGGAGGCGCAGGCTCCAAACCACATGAGGCGGAAATCGCGGTAGCGAAACGCTCTGAAGATGCGCGCGAGGAATGGCAAGGATGCGCCCACTAGAGAAGTGGCCCCAGCCCCGGGTGGAAGAGCACCCTGAAGGTGTTTGCTCGTAGTGGGTTAATCACACACACAAAGAGATGTGATCAAGTGTACTTGGTCGCAGTTTCTTCAGGCGACCCCGTGTCTATGGAGCCAGACTTGTCCAAATTGGCGCGCCGAGTTCGCTACAGACGATTGACAAGACGTACTTCAGGGGCTAAAGAGTATGCGTGAGAACCCCATTTCCAAACTCAGTCCCGCAGGGACGGCTGAACTTAGCCCAGGACGCTAGTCCTGGGTACATCAAGAAACATGATTAAGTCCCGCAGGGACGGCTGAAGGTTTTCCAGGATTGCGTCGCGGCCTATTCTCAGCCGTCCCTGCGGGACTGATCGCGCCTTTCAAATCGAACCCAGGACTACCGTCCTGGGCTAAGTTCAGCCGTCCCTACGGGACTGAGTTTGGAAGTGGAGTTCTCACAAACCGCTCTAAAGCCCTCGCTCGTCTGAGTGCCATTTATGGCACGGAGAAGGTCCCGTCCCCTTTTCCCAGCAGGACGGACAAGGTGTTGTAGTTACTGACGACAAGATCCAGCTTTCCATCCCTGTTCAAGTCGCCCGTCACATTACTGGAGATATCAGCCAGAAGATGTCGCCGTTGTGCTATCTCTACCGTAAGACCAAGATGCAGCACACTCTTCGAATCCTCTGTCTGCTCTCAGTTGCCGCCCATGGCTCGTTTACCCACGGGCAAACTGCAGCCCGCAACTTCAATGTGGCCGGCACGACCATTGTGGAAACGCAAAAGGCTATACGTGAAGGACGCACCACCTGCCACGCGGTGGTGGCCGGGTTCCTGGCGCGTATCCAGACTTACGATCAGACACCGATCGACGGATTGCGGCTCAATGCCATCGTGGTCATCAACCCTGATGCTTTGGCCGAGGCCGACGCCTGCGATCGCAACTTTGCCGCCACTCGCAAGCTGCCTCCACTGGGCGGCATCGCGGTCTTGATCAAAGACAACTACGACACCCACGGCCTGCAAACTACCGGCGGATCACTCGCCATGCGCGGCTTTGTGCCTGCCAACGACGCCACCATGGTGGCGAGGTTGAGGGCTGCCGGCGCCATCGTGCTGGCAAAAACCAACATGGCGGAGTGGGCCTTTAGTCCATACCTGACGGCAAGCTCCATCGCCGGCATCACGCGCAACCCGTATGATTTGACGCGCGTCCCCGCTGGCTCCAGTGGCGGCACCGGCGCCGGCGTTGCAGCCAGCCTGGGAGAGTCCGGCCTGGGCACCGACACCGGCAACTCCATCCGTGGCCCATCCTCCCACAATGACCTCGTGGGCATTCGCCCGACCATTGGGTTGACCAGCCGCTCAGGCATCATTCCCCTGTTTGCGCATAACGATGTAGGCGGCCCGATGGCACGCACCGTGGCCGATGCCGCTGCCCTGCTTACCGTGGTCGCTGGATCGGACCCCGCGGATCCAGTAACGCAACTCGATGCCAATCGTCCCCAGGTCGACTACACCCGTTCTCTCGACCGGCATGGGCTGCGCGGCGCTCGCATCGGCGTGTTTCGCCAGTATTTCAACGATGCGAAAACCGACCCGGAAGTGAAGGCCTTGACCGAGGAGGCGCTCCACTCGTTGAAGCAGGAAGGCGCGGTGCTGGTCGACCCATTTTCCATTCCAGATTACGACGTGATGGAAAAGAAGCTGGACTGCGGCGACTTTCAGGCCGATCTGAATGCCTACCTGGCGAAGCATCCCAACGCGCCGTATCACAATCTGGCTTCCATCGTGGAGTCGGGTCTGTATCTGCCCTACATCGAAGACGAGATTCGCGGAGCGGTTGCTCCGCCAAAGCCCGATGACCGGCGCACACCCTGCCCCGACGTCTACCACGATCCGCCAAAGATTGAGTTTCGCAATGCGCTGCTCAAAGCAATGGCCACGGATCGTCTCGACGCCATCGTGTATCCCACATGGAGCAATCCACCGCGTAAGGTTGGCGACGTCACCAGTCCCGCGGGCGATAACAGCCAGGTGCTCTCACCCCAGACCGGCTTTCCCGCGATCAGCGTTCCCATGGGATTTACCCACGGCATGCTTCCGGCGGGACTAACGTTTCTCGGGCCGGCGTTCAGCGAGTCGTCGCTCATCCGCTACGCCTATGATTTTGAGCAGACCACCGGGCAGCGCAAGGATCCGCCACTCTTTCCTGCGTTGCCCTAACCGCCACAACTGCCCGGAGACGACCACAGATGAAGCTTGTTGCCTGGATCCTTCTAGCGTCCTGCTCGTGCCTGATGCATGCGCAAACAGCGCCCACGAAGCTTGAACCGATCGAGCACACGTTTGTGATCCATAACTTTCACACTGAGAGTGGAGTCACGCTGCCTGAGGCGAAGATCGTCTACGGCACTTACGGTCACCTGAATGCAGCGGGAGACAATGCGATTCTTCTCCCTTCGCACTACATGGCGGACATGCACGGTTACGGTTTTGTCATCGGACCGGGCAAGGCGCTCGACCCCGAACGCCAGTTTCTCATCACCTCCGAACTTTTTGGCAATGGGCGCTCATCGTCGCCCAGCAATACGCCGGAGCCTTTCCATGGTCCGCGCTTCCCGGTCACGACCATCCGCGACAATGTGGAAGCGGTGCATCAGTTGCTGGCCCAGGAGCTGGGGGTGCGGCACCTCGAAGCCGTGATCGGCTTTTCCATGGGCGCGCAGCAGGCTTTTCAATGGGCAGTTTCGTATCCCGATTACATGGACCGCATCGTTGCCACTTCGGGCACGGCCAAGACCTACGGCCACGGTATCGTGCGCCTGGAGAGCGAGATCACCGCGCTGACTACGGACGAGGCCTTCAAAGGCGGGGACTATAAGGACGAGCCCGTGAAGGGCATCCAGGCATTTTCACTGGTGTGGACGGCATGGTTGTTTTCTCAGGAGTGGTGGCGTCAGGAGCTATGGAAATCCGAGGAGCCTGCCGGAACTACCTTTGCGCAGGTCGTAGATCATTACAAAACGAATTTCATTCCCGGCGCCGATGCGAACAATCTCATTCTGCAGATGCACACCTGGGAACAACATGATGTCGGAGGCACTGCCGGGTTCGGCGGAGATTTGCCCAAAGCGCTGGGATCGATCAAAGCGCAGGTGCTCTACATGCCGTCAGCGACAGACCTGTACTTCCCCGTGACCGATGCTCGCTATGAAGCGCCGTTTATCCCCCACTGCACTCTGGAGCCCATCCCTTCGCTTTGGGGGCATCCGGCCGGGGCCGGGGCAAGCCCGGCGGACGAGAAGTTTCTCAACGAAAATATTGCCGCCTTCCTTAAAGGACAGCCGTTGCACCCATGACGTAGACGGCCATCGGTCAGACCCTCCGGCGATGCCCGGAGACCCCAACCTATCCGAGCAGGCACTTCTGGAGGAACCCGATCTCCGACGATCCATCAGGTTCACTCTCTCGCTTATGCAGAGAATGGAGGAAGCCTCCCACGGCCAGAGTGGTTGGATACTGTGAACGTTCCAGTTGAAGCAAACGTCGATTTGATGATGGACTTTACGGATCCCGTCATCCGCGGAGTGTCGCTCTTTCACTGTCATCCGCTGAGCCATGAAGACAAGGGCATAGTTCGGTCCCCGATCCTCACTTACGACCGCGCTCGTCGTATATAGTTTCGATGATGACGGATCGACGAGTACTCTTGATCGTTGTAGCAGCGGCTTTCGCGGCGTCTGTGCTTCACGCGCAGCGCTCCTGCAACAGTCTCTTGAAGCACGGGTCTCCGACCGTCTCCATTACCCTCGCTACCGAGATCGAGACTGGCACACTTACGCCCAGCGATAGCACCCCGCCCTGGATAACCTGCCTGCCTTTTGCCGGGTCAGCGCGACGCTCAAACCTACTTCGGATTCGGACATTCACGCCGAGATCTGGCTTCCTACGGCCACATGGAACGGCAAGTTTCTCGCCGCAGGCAGCGGCGGCTGGGGAGGCTCCATAGCCTATCAGAATATGGCTGCGGCGCTGCGCCGCGGCTACGCTACCAGTGCTACGGATGACGGGCATACCGGTAGGAGCGCCAGCTTCATCATGGGTCATCCGCAGAAGTTCCTCGATTTCGCCTACCGCGCCGAACACGAAATGACCGTCGAAGCCAAAACACTCATCAAGGTGTTCTATGGCCGCGATGCACGCTATTCCTATTGGGACGGTTGCTCCGGCGGTGGACGCGAGGGCCTGCTGCAGGCTTTTCGATATCCCGACGAGTTCGACGGCATTGTTGCCGGCGATCCGGCCAACGTCCGCCGCAATGCCTGGGCGCTGTGGCTGGCGACACAAACCTTCAAGGATCCAGCCGCCTACATCCCGCCCGAAAAATATCCTATGATTCACCGCTCTGTTCTGGACGCCTGTGACGCGAATGACGGTCTGAAAGATGGCCTGATCGGAGACCCTGAAAACTGCCACGTCGACTTGAAAGCCCTGGTGTGCAAGGCATCCGACGCTCCGGACTGCCTGACGCCACGCCAGGTGCAGACCGCGCAAACGATCATGAGTCCCGCGACCGACGCGAAAGGCAATGTGCTTTTTCCGCGCCTTGAGCCGGGCACGGAACTCAGATGGGCTCGCCTCGCTGGCGGCCCGCAACCCGCCGACCTCTTCCTGGATGAGTTCCGTTACGTCGTTTACCAAAAATCCGATTGGGATTGGCGAACCTTCGACCTGGAGCGCGACGCGGCAAAGGCGAACGCCGTCGACAAAGACGTCGACGAGCTAGACTCCCATCTCGGGCCTTTTGCGAAGCATGGTGGCAAGCTGCTTCTGTATCACGGTTGGGCCGATCAACAAGTCGCCCCCGGTTCCAGCATTGAATTCTACAAAGCCGCGATCACGGACAGCGCCGATGCAGCACCCGGTTCGGACTGGGCCCGGCTCTTCATGTTCCCTGGAATGGGACACTGCTCAGGCGGGGAAGGTCCCGACACCTTCGATGAAATTAGCCTGATAGAACAGTGGGTCGAGCAGGGCAAAGCTCCGGCGCAGATCATCGCGGCACATTCCACGGCGGGTAAGGTCGATCGCACACGCCCGGTTTGCCCCTATCCCCAGGCGGCTCACTATAACGGCAGCGGCAGTATCGACGATGCATCGAGCTTTTCTTGTAAAGCATCCCAGTAAAAGGTCGTCGCTATCGGCCGGAATGGCCCAACTGGGATGCGACCCGCTCGGTGCTGGCGTGCGCCCACGCAGTCGTCGACGCCCAACCCAGCAGCAGAACGATGGCACTGCAGCCGGTCATGATCCACCAAATGGGATGGGTCGCCCGGGTGAAATCTGATCCGTTTGCGCGACTGGCGGTGACCACTGTGCCGGCCACCGCAACCCCGAGCGCGGCGCCCACTTGCCGGCCGGTGGAGGCAATCGCCGCGGCAACGCCGGCTTGCGTGAGGGGCATGCCGGCAACGGCGCTATTGGTGATGGCCGGATTGACCATACCCAGGCCGACCCCGAACAACACGTAGGCGACCATGATGAGAACCATCGGCGTGCTCACAGTGAGCCGAGTCAGCATCCAGGTACTTAGCAGGAAACCCGCGCCTGCGGCCAGCAACGAGGGACGTGGGCCATGGCGGCCCACCAACCTGCCGGAAAGCGGCGCGCATACCATCATGGCAACGGCCAGCGGCAGCGTGCACAGGCCAGTATGAAAGGCTGACAAGCCTCGGACCTGTTGAAGATAGAGAGCATTCAGAAAGAGGAAACCCGCGAAAGAGGCAAAGGCGCATACCGCAAGCAGGGCCGCACTGCTGAAAGGCACGCTGCGAAAGAAGCGTAGGTCCAGCAAAGGCTGCTCGCGACGCGGCTCGTAGAAGAGGAAGAGGGCCAGGGCTGCACCCGAAGTAACAAACAAACCGAGAATCCGTGAAGATTGCCAACCAGCGTGCGGACCTTCAATGACCGCATAGGTAAGCGATGCCAAGCCCACAAAGACGAGAACCTGGCCTATCGGATCAAATGCGCGGGCCCGCGGCGCTTTCGACTCGGGAACGAACCGCGCTGCCAGTACCACGGCTGTGAGACAGATAGGCAGGTTGATCCAGAAAATGGAGCGCCAGCCAACCGATTGCGTCAACGCGCCGCCGATGACTGGGCCTAGCGCAAGCGATGCGCCTGCGACCGCGCCCCACACGCCCACCGCGCGGGCCCTGAACCTGGGTTCAGGAAAAGCGTTGGCAATGATCGACAAGGCTACCGGGTTGAGCATGGACGCACCGAGACCCTGTAGAGCACGGAAGGCAACGAGCTGGCCGATAGTATGGGCCAGGCTGCAGAGCAGCGATCCGGCGGTGAAGAGAAGAAGACCAAACTGGAAGACACGCCGTCGCCCGACACGGTCGGATACCGAACCGGCCAGCATGAGCAAGCTGGCGACGACCAGCGTGTAGGCGTCGAGGATCCATTGAAGACCAGATACGGTGGCATGGAGATCGCGTTGAATGGACGGCAAGGCGACGTTGACGATGGTCACGTCCATGCCGACTACCAGCAGGCTCATGCAGCAGATGGCCAGGATGAGGTTGGGATGGGTTTGCTTCTTGCCGGAGTCCACTACTGTGGTCGCGTCTCTACCGGTGGGCGATATCGTCGGTGCGCTTTTATTCGGCAAGGGGCTCTAGCAGTTTTGATGCGGTGCCAGCGAAACGGATTCTGAGTATTCCATCGGACAGGTACGGCCTTCCCGATTGCATTTGATCAAGTACCAGGCAGCATCAGGGCAGTGGAAGGATACGCGGCAGCCTCAGTACGAGTCCGGTGCTGAGCGATTTTGGGCGATAGTTGTAATTGTTGATGGTAGACAAACCTCCATAACTGTATTCCGCCACGCGCCAATCGATGCGGGGCAGGATGGTGAAGTCCAGGCCGCCCAACACCTGGTACTCGAATTTCGTCCCATTACTGGGCGATCCCCCGGTGAAGTTCAGGTGCCCCAATCCAATTGTCCCCTCGATATATGGCTGGATGGGTAGGATGTGGGTATTCAAGGCGATCCGAGGCCCGATCGAGCCGGTGTCGAAGGAGGCCCCACTGCTTCTTGCAAATGAGCCTCGGAGATCCACTCCCAGGCTCAATATTGCCAGACGTCCGCTCGCGAGGTAAGCCCCAAAGGTACCTCCGTAGAGGTCGTAACCGTTGTTGTTGGGGCCGCCCAGGTTTTGCACGGTGAAAGCGCCGTATAGCCCAAGTTGCGCGTGGAGGCAGAGCGGAGCGAACAGGAAGAGAAACGGAGCGAGCAGCCGAGACAGTTTCATGGGCGAAGACTCCTGTCACAACCGTACGATTCAACCGCAGACCCATAGTCCCACAGATTCGGTCTTGCGGCGCACGTTGTTTTGGATCAGTACCGTTCCCATCTTCTAAAATGAGGCGGGAGTCGTCTGGTGATTAAAGTTACTCAGGCTTTGTACCTGCTGATGCTTTCCGCTCCAGTTTGGGGACAGGCTGCCTCGCAGACCCCAATGCAAGATGCAGATCAAAGCCAACCGCCGGTGATGACGCTGAAGGTGGTGACAGGTCTGGTGGCGATCTCCGCCGTGGTGAAGAGCAAGGACGGCGAGACGAAGACGGGGCTGACCAAAGATGATTTCGTGCTCAAGCAGGATGGCAAGGAAGAGCCGATCCGGTTTTTCTCTCGAGGATCGGATCTTCCCCTAAGCCTCGCCCTCATGGTGGACACAAGCGCGAGCCAACAGACCTTCATCGGGGATGAAGCGCTGGCAAGCGATGTCTTTTTCGAAACCATGCTGGGCCGGAAAGAGGACCGCGCGATGCTGGTGCAGTTCGACAGCACTGTCCTGCAGCTCAAAGGCATGACAAATTCCGCGAGTGCCCTCCATTTTGCGTTATCGCATGTGAGTCAGCGCGGCTCCGGGACAGGAGGGACCCTTCTGTACGACGCAATTTACGTGGTTGCGAAGAACGCTCTGGCAAACGAGACGGGACGCAAGGCAATGGTGATTCTCAGTGATGGTGGGGACAACGGTAGCCGTAGGACGCTCCCCGAGGCCATTGAGCAGGCGCAGCGCGCAGACGTCCAGATCTACTCCGTTCTTTACAGCATGCGAAACAGCCTCAGTGCTAGCGACATAGGCCGGGCACCCGCGTTCGATCCTGGCCTGGGAGCCTTGGAGAAACTTTCAGAGAGTACAGGTGGGCGCGTCTTTACAGTCTCGCGTGCCATGAGCCTGCGAGAGATCTATGAGCAGATCGGTCAAGACCTGCGATTGCAGTATGAGCTGGGCTACAAGCCTTCCCCAGGCACACAACCGAACAGCTATCACAAGCTGGAGTTGAAGGCGAAGGACAAGAAGTTGACCGTGCAGGCCCGTAGAGGATTTTTCGCAACCCCTTAGACCTTGCTGCGTCGACGGCATGATTCAAGCGGTCTTTGCATTGTTCCCATCCTCCGAGGAACCGCGATCGTCTCGACCGCTGAGGGCTGAAGGATGACGAGGACTCATCTCTGAGAGGTTCGCGTTCTCCCGTTTCACCACTACCGAATTCGACTCTGAGAAGCAAAGCATAAAAGCTGTACCGGAGCGGCCAAGCCGCGTGGAGCTGTAAACCCGCACCGAGGCGCCGTACTTCTTAAGAATCTGATACGTGACCCATAGCCCAAAGCCCGTTCCCCCTTCCCCCTTGGTGGTAAACAAGAGTTCGCCCAGGTGAGGCAATGCTTCAGGCTCGATTCCCTGCCCCTGGTCAGCGATGGTGACCGAAGGTTTGCAGTGGTGCGTATCGCGCAATCTCAGGGTGAGTCTGCCACCACGAGGCATGGCATCGATTGCATTCGCGACCAGGTTGGAGAACGCCTGGCGCAACTCTCCGGGATAGGCCAGGATGCTTGCCTGGGATCGATATTGCCGCACAATCTCAATCTCGCGCATCTCCAGCCGGTTTCGATACAAGGAAACGATGCTCTCGAGAACGTCCTCCAGGCGGACCTCTTGCAGGGTCTTTGTATCGCGATGGAAATGAAGCATCTGCTTGGTTATGTCTCCAACCCGCTGCAACTCCTCCTCTGCCATACGCAGGCATCGCGCCACCTCATCCAGGTTGGACAAGTTTCGCTGACCGAGAAAAAGAAGATTGGATATAGCTTCGAGCGGATTATTGATTTCGTGGGCAATCGAGGCCAACAGGCGCCCAATTGCGACGCTTTTTTGGCACGAGAGGAGCAGTTCTTTCGCCGCCTCAAGTTCCAGCTTGAGGGCCTCACGCGAACTGTTCGCTGTAACGGCACGTGTGACTGAGAAAGGCAGCCGGTCCGGCTCAGAGACATCGACCACATCAAACACTCTTAAGTCGGATGTCGCCAGTAGTCTCGATTTGTCTTGTGAGGAGACAAACGCAATCAGCGGGATATGGCGGTGCTCCGCGTCCTCCAGGGCAGAAAGTTGAGCGACAGCTTCAGCGAGAACGGAATCAGAGGCCAGTACCAAAGCCACTGGACCATTCTCAAGAGAACTGCGAAAGGCCTCCGCCGAACCCACGACGATGTGTTCGCAACCTATCCGCTCCACTACTTCCCCGGTTGACAGGCAACGTTCAGGTTGGTTCTCCCATTGAACGATCCTCATCCTCGTCATCGGCCCTCTTCTCCCAAAGTTCAACATCCAGACGCCCATTTAATAGTTCGTTGATTTCGACCAACATTCTGCGAGGGCCCGTCCTGTGAATCACCCGGTCAGCCATTGTTTCTGTTGGGATGCCCATTTCAGGCTTGATGAGTAATGCAATGCACTCGGACGGTCGAAGGCGTTTGACCAGTCCGCAGAGTTTCTCGCCGTGTTCCAGTCCAACGTTCGTGGCGTCTATGAGCACCAGGTCAACCGGATCATCCAAGGTGGAGCGGACCGACTCCTCGGACCCTCTCGCCGTAAATACCTCCGCGCCGCAATCCTGCAAAAGCATCTTGCGCGTTTCCAAGAGCCGGCGATCGTCGTTCAGGATCAGGATTCGCGGTCGATTCATTAGCCGTTTCTGCCAATTTTCTTGCGGAGACCAGGCCTACCCGGTCATCGTTGCTGTTTAGATTTGTTCGCCGCCTAAACGGTTGCATGACTGGCCGAATCTTCAATGTTTGCCTGGTGGAACAACGGAAACCGGCCCTCGCATTGTGGCCTTCGCGGACGCGATAGACGGTTGCCGGCCTGATCCGGGTCCACGAACTGCTATATTGGTGATCTTTCTGCACTGGATACTGCGAGCGCGGTTCGATTCGGGCGGCTGATCGATGGCCAGGGCAAGACCTGGACGAATGCCGTGGTGATCTTCATCAGTACACGGGCGTGCCCGGCTTGGTCGATGTCCACACTCAAGTTCGCCATGGGTTCCGATGCGGTGTTCAGCATGTTCGGGCAGAAAACACGCGAGTTTGGGTGGTTCGTCAAGGCAGGCATGACTCCTGTCGAGGCATTTGCAAACGGCTACCACGAATGCCGCAGCCGTTCTCGGTATGTCCGGCCAGCTCGGAGCCATCGCTCCTGGATACTTCGCTGATCTGGTGGCCGTCGAGGGGGACCCGCTAAGCGATATCAAGGTGGTGATTGACAACGTGCGATGGGTGATGAAGGACGGCCAGGTGGTGGTTGTCTAGCGCCCATGACGGCAGACGCGATCGCCGGAACAATCCATTTAGACCATTTTCGGATGCTGGCATTGTTCCTAATGAGCCGGAATCAGGAACCAGTCCCGCAGGGACGGCTGAACTTAGCCCAGGACGCAGTCCTGGGTAGAGATTCGAGAGACGAAAAGTCCCGTAGGGACGACTGGAAGTTACCCAGAGGCAGTCCCCGAGCGCTCCCATCTCGCTCCCTAAATCCAGGACCATGTATCGATAACTTTTTCAGTCGTCCCTGCGGGACTTTTCCATGGTGCATGCTAACCCAGGACTGCGTCCTGGGCTAAGTTCAGCCGTCCCTTCGGGACTGGTACCTGATCCAGACTCAGGGGTAACCTTTCTCCGCTGCCCACATCCGCCCGGAAACAGTTGTCTTGAAAGATCAGCATGTCCCGGTATAGAGTCATCTATACTAAGTTGTTTAGGGGTTTACCAGAGATGGCGAAGAACGATTTGCAAGGAGCCCTGGATCTTCTCGTTCTCAAAACCCTTGCTCAAACCGGGAGAATGCACGGTTACGGGATCGTCTTGCACATTCAGAGGGCTTCCGATGAATTGCTGCGCGTGGAGGAAGGCTCTCTATACCCGGCTCTGCACCGCATGGAGCAGAACCGATGGGTCGCATCAGAGTGGGCTACGACAGAAACGAACCGGAAGGCAAAGTACTACAAGCTGACCACCGTCGGCAGGAAGCAATTACAGGAAGCTGAGAAGAACTTTGAGCACCTGGTAAAAGGTGTTCGCGCGATCCTCCGCTACGCATGAACAAACTGATGTCAATTTTTAGCCGGATATCGAATTTGTTCTCCCGAACCAGCTTGGATCGGGAGATCGAGAGCGAACTACAGTCGCACATCGAGTTGCGGATTGAGGACAATCTTGCCCACGGGATGTCTCCCGAGCATGCACGGCGCGATGCGCTGGCGCGTTTCGGCAACCCGACGGTGACCAAAGAGCATGTCGTTTTCGCCGACGCGGCCGTGGTTCTTGGCAGCGTTTGGGACGATACACGGTATGAATTTCGGCAATTGCGCAAATCGCCCGGTTTCGCAACCACCACGGTACTTACCCTGGCCATCGGCATCGGCGCCAATCTCGCAATTTTTCAGCTGCTCTATGGAGTCCTGTTTGCGCATTTGCCGGTTAAGCAGCCAGCGGAACTCTACTCATTGCACACAGTGCAATCGCCGTTTGATGCGGAGTGGTTCTATTCTTTCCCTGCTTACCGGCGTCTCCGCCAGGCCACGCAGAAAGATGCACCTGTATTTGCCCGCTCATGGTTTGGCACAGGAGTTCTGCAGGAAACGGATGGGGCCACAAGCCGGATCGAATTCCAACTTGTTTCCGACAACTTTTTCAGCGTGCTGGGGCTGGCACCATCGGCTGGCCGGTTCTTCCTCGATGGCGATGACCAGCGGGAACAGTCGGAGTGGCCGGTGATCTTGCGCTATGACTACTTCAAGCAACACTTTGCGGCGAATCAGCCGGTGCTTGGTAAGCGTTCGACTTTCAATGGAGTCCCCATCGTGATCGTCGGTGTTGCACCGAAAGGTTTCAGCGGAGTGGTTCGTGGACAGGCTCCTGACCTTTGGCTTCCACTCGCCGCACAAGCAACAAACCGGTTCGGTACCTGGTTCGACTCGCTGGGCCCCGGGTATGACGTCGACCTGGACCGGTCGTATCTAAACCAGGCGAGCATTTTTTGGCTGTGGGTACTAAGCCGGACTCCCGATGGCGTGAAGCCTGTTGCGCCGGCCCGCTGGACGTCGGCTCTTGCACCCGACCTGTCACTGCTTGCCGCCGCGTCCAAAGACACGCGGGATCGCACACGCATCCTCAGCTCACAGGTAAAGTTGATATCGGCCGAGAATGGGGAGGGTTCGCTGGCCAAAAGGTATTCCCGCCCCCTGATCATCCTGATGGCGATGGCCGTAGTCATTCTTCTGGTGGGATGCCTTAACCTGGCTAACCTGCAAATGGCGCGGCTGCAGCAACGGGAGATAGAGATCGCCACACGGATTGCACTGGGAGCCAGCCGGACGAGAGTCCTTCGCCAGGTGGCAATTGAAACCGTGGTGCTTGCCGGCGTGGGTGGAGTGCTTGCGTTCGCCACCGGGCGGGCGGCGAGTTCGCTTCTTTTGCACTGGGCGTCCGGTCGGGAGCAAACCATCCCGATCGATCCCCAGATCGGAGCCGCAGCAGCTTTGCTGGGCACAGCCCTGCTGCTGGGGGCCTTGGCGGGTTTTGGCTTGTTGCCCGCATGGCACATGACACGCAAGAGTTTCTCCACGGCATCGAAGGCGAGGGTCGGTCAGCTTTCGGGTCAAAGCAAAGCGGGGCGTCGTTGGTCAAATCTGCTGCTGGCCAGCCAGGTGAGTTTTTCGTTGCTGTTGCTTTGCGCCGCTGTGCTTTTTGCGCAGACCTTGCGCAATCTCAGCCGCGTGGATGCGGGCATGGACCGCGACCACGTGCTCACTGTCCATTTGGATATGAGAAACACCGGCTTTGCCGAACATCAGAATAATTTGCCTTCGTTTTATGACACCGTGATCCAACAGCTGAAAGCGTTACCCATGGTTCGCGATGTCGCGGTGCATATGTGCACCATTCCCAACTGCGGCTGGAACACGGCGGTGCACGTATTTGGAAGTCCTGAGATCGCGGAAGCACAGTTGCATGGAGAGGAGGACCATGTAGGGGTGGGCTATTTCCGCACCCTTGGCATTCCCATTCTGCAAGGCCGGGACTTTGGCCAAGAGGATAATCAACGATCACAGCGAGTCGCGATCCTCAGCCGCTCTTATGCGCGAAAGCTCTTCGGCGATGAGAGCCCCCTCGGCCATTGGGTTGGCTACAGCGCGCCTCCAGGAGATCACCAATTTCTGGTGGTAGGCGTGGTTGCCGACGCGCGCGTGGATGGCTTGCGTTCAGACGCACCTCCGGTCGCCTATTTTCCTATCGATCAACGGCCGGCTCCGGTTTCATCGGTCGAGGTGCGGGTGCGTGGGCCGTTGTCCAGCCTGCCTGCCGAAATTCGCGAGAGCCTGTATAAGCTTGCCCCGGCTCTGCCGGTGACGGAGATTGTGCCGCTGGATTTGGAGTTTGACGATGGTCTTTCTACGGAGGCGCTGCTCGCCCGGCTGACCAGCATTTTTGGCGCACTGACCCTGGCATTGGCAGCCCTTGGATTCTATGGATTGTTCTCTTTTCGGGTGGCAAGAAGGACGTCTGAGATCGGTGTTCGCATGGCTTTGGGGGCTACGCGCTCGCAGGTGCGGGCGTTGTTTCTCGGCCAGACTCTGAAAATCATGGTGGCCGGACTGATTCCAGGAGCCGTGCTCGCGGTGGGTACCAGCTATTTCGCACGCAAGATATTGTATGGAACCGGGCGCATGGATATTTGGGCGCTGGGTTTCGCGGTCGTGATTCTCGCCGCTGTCGGTATGTTGGCAACGCTTGTGCCCGCTCACCAGGCTGCGTCGATTGATCCAATGCGCGCTCTGCGCAGCGAGTAACACGCCTTGGCGATGGCTCAGTCCCGCAGGGACGGCTGCGCTTCAGGGCTGTCCATATACGCTCTTGTTATCGATTTATTGCAGGAACCGATCCTGCGGCCCGAGGGTCTCTCGCGGTTGCGACACTCGCGCCGATACTCTCGGCTCTGGCGGTGCAAGCGCAGTTAGAGCCTGCGCTTCTGGAAGAGCACGCTCTCAAGAACGTGGCGGGCCGCCTCTTCGATGCGTTGCTGACGGCGCCTTCGCGTTGATCTCAGAGGAAGGTTACGAAGGCCGCATACGTATGGCATTCTCGTTCAGATGACGACAGGTATCCCGTCTCCGTGTCCCTTGTCAAAGGTAGAATCCGCGGGAAAGCGCAGTTTTCCTTCTGCGGCTACCAGGTCGAGACCTTCCTGGTAATTATTTTTCTCAAAGGCATGCCAAAGCGCTTGCAGTTGAGTTTGCTCAATCTTTGATTGAAGAAGCTGCTTCAGGCGGACTTCCACTTCCTTTTCTCTTTTTGATTCTTTTCCTGAGACGCTCATGGCTCCCTCAAGCGCAATGATGTAGGCGGTGGTCGCAGCCTTGGAGTCAGGCTGCAAGAGGGTGATGATTCTAGCCAAATCGACGGCATCTTCGCCTTTGCCCAGATCAAGCTGCGCATAGACAGCTCCCCATAAAGGAGCAGGTTCGGTGGGTCGCAATTCCAGGGCCCTGGTGTATTCCGCCACTTCTTCCGTTTCCTTTGCGGAGATCAATCGTGATTCCATGTTGTGCTTTTTCATCAAGTCCACGAGGTGCTTCAAAAAGATCGCGCGCTGCTCGTGCAGGCCGCCATTCTCCGGCACTCGTTGAATCGCTTCATCGAGGCTATCGATTGCTTGTTGCACCGATTCGCACGGCAGCAGAGAGTTTGGATTCAAGTCCGACTCGATCAGTGCCTCGTTATCAAGGATTTTGGCTCGCTCAATCCAGTAGTCGACATCGGAAACGTCACTATCGGAGAGACGCTTTAATTTGAGTTCAGCTTGCTGCAGCCTATCCAATTTGCCCTTATTCTCCGACAGCGATGAGCGAGGAGAGTCGGAAAAGTCGCTCGCCGCCAGGACGATCTTCGCCGCCCTGGCAAAGTCGGAAGCGACTACATTCCCCGAACGGAGAGCCGCGAGAGGGTTTCCAAAGCCGCTCTTTTTTTCATGATCCGCTATATTTTTGGACCAGCCGGCAAGGTTGCTCGCTTCCTGGTCTTTGTTTTGATACCCGTAGTCGAGACTGAGATAGTAGCTTGGCTTCCAATTCCGAGGATCGTCGATCGCCCATTGACGGAAGACCTTGGCGGCTTCTTCATATTTGCCTTGCTGTAAGTAGGATGACCCCAGTAGCTCGGGATTTACGCTGGTGAGCATCATGCACGTAGCCTGCCGGATAAGCTCAGACGGAGTAGCATCGGCGGATGGAGCGGTCTCCCAGAATCTTGCGGTATCGTCCTGATTGAGCCGTATCCTGCCGATAAGGCCACGGGGAGAAGAAAGAACGTCTCCGCCAATGATCCACTGTTGATATCTCCTCCCGTTGTAGAGACGCATGAGGCTATCGAGCGATATACCTTTCAACTCGATGTCATAGGAAGTTTGAACCGGAATTTCTATGGCCTTGTGCAGGGCTACAGGCTGGTGGTCCCCGGTGTTGTCATATCTGTAATATTCAGTTCCGTGGAATTGAGAGGCATGGGTTGCCGCATCATTTAACGTATCCACGACGATATTGGCAGCGTTTTTGCCCGATATTGAGACGTGGTTGGCGATCGCGGGCGAGATCTCAAACGGCTGCACGGTAACCATGTATTCCTGAGAAACCTTCCCGAGAAAGAATCCGAAGGCTAACCAGGTACCCAGGCCAAGGATAGCTACCAGCACCCCGATAGGCAGAGATAGCTTTTCCAAAAGCGCGTACACGGCCTTGAGGAAAGACCCTTTGGATTCCTCAGGGGCGGATGCGGGCAGGGGTGTCCGGGAATGTGGTCGAGAGGTGTGCGTCCGACGTCTGTCCCTGGAAGGCGGCTGGTGGCTTGATATGCGTTCGCTTTGGGCATTCATATTCGCTCTCCCCAGTGTTTCGGCGCTGGCTTTTACACGGCGGAGTATTGCAAGCGCCATGCCAAAGACACGCTCCATGACCGGCAATTTCATCTCGCAGCGTCGTTCTTTGTTTGCAATGGGATACGAGGGACACAGCACCTCGGGTTTCGACGAGTACTTCGGGGCTTTTAGTCGTTGGTATCCGATCGGATACTCGCGAGGAACTGATTGACTCCGCCGGCGCGGACGACGGGTGCTCGCGACAGTTCGATGGATGCAAGATGCTGCCCGGTGAGAAAGACGTGGACGTAATTAGCGGCTGTTCGGTTCCGGTACGACGTCAAATCCCGGAAGCATGCGCGCCTCGGATCCGAACTTGTGGTAATCCGTATACGCGATGTCGTTCAACAGCATCTCGTAGGGCGCATAGATATCAAATGTCTGATCCCAAGATGTCACAGTCCTTACGGTCCGGACTCTCATAACGACGACGCTGCGCTGCGGGCAGATATATCTCTTTCCGCCGATCTCGATGGGCCCATATTCGACCATCATGGCTGCGCCCTTTACGGGCAGCACCGGATTCAGATTCGGCTCACGAATCCATCCCGGTTCGGACTCCATCGTCAGGCGAAGAATCGCTCCCGTTCTGGGATCAATCGCCAATTCTCCGAGGTATCTGGGCGATGTAAGAAAGCTCTTCCCACCCACGAGGCAGCAATACGTAACGTCGTAATGAGGGTTCTCGGCGCGCACGAGGTAGCGAAAGACTGCCTCCCTGGGTTGTTCGCCCTTTACCCAATGGCCCCAGACCAGTCTGCTGTCGCCGCGCGTGGCATCTACCAGCACCGAGCCAAGAATCGGGCCGAAAACACCGATGAAATTGAGATCCCTTTTCCTGGCGCTCGGGCTGCCTTTCTTCTTCTCTGCATCCTGTTCCTCATGGCCGTTCCGATAACGGAGAGTTGCTTTCTCGGTCACCGCCTCGCGCAACGACTGATCGGCCAGGGCGGTCTTCCAGGTATCCCCTTTTTGGGGCAACGGTTGCTCATACTCGGTCGTGGTACGTATTGCGAAAAAATCCGGCAGTTTAGGAATCACTTCCTTCAGATAATTCACTGTTCGCGACAGCATCTGCCGCTGCGTGTCAAGATCGGGCGCTGGGTCGGAGAGAATCTCCGCAGCCGGAGGGTCCAAAAAGGCGGACTCATCGGCCAGAGCTACGAGTGCCGCGGTCGACTTTTTGCCGCGCACACGATTCTTCCACAGCGAGAGCAGGCTACTGTTGAGACGTTCGGTGAGCTCCAGACCAGCCAGTTGCTTTGCCAACTCGCCGTCGTGCTCCTCGTTGGCTGTGTCCAGGATCTGCTCCAGTTCGTGAACAGTGACTCGTCTGGCAGGGACGCGAGGCTGATCGTAGAACACCGGCTGATCGTAATAGCCGGTGTTCGTCCGTGCAGATAATCCAGGAGCATTGATCAGCACTTTGAGGTCGTGATACTCGTCTGGCTGAGCTGCAGGCGTCGGATCGAAGGACACGGTGTAAAACTCGCTCGCATCCTGTACACACTCTCCAATACCGCGCACGATACCCGGTGATGCGTCCAGGACAAGCCCACCGCTCTGAAGTGCCAACACAGGAAGTGCAAAACGTGGAACTCGATCTTCCGCGTCCGACTTTTTGCGGTCCGACAGTGTGCGAAGTCCCGCTACGTAATCCGTATAGTCGAAATTGGAAATCAGCGGATCAGACCAGGTTGTGACCTGGGAGATGACCAGCCGTGCCTCGCGTATACGCGTTGAAAGCTCCACCAGCGATTCGAAAGCGGTGTCCCCGTGTTCCAGTGGCCCGCGAGCGGGCCACCCGAAGCCCAGCCACACTAAAATTTTCCTGCCTGGCTTGTCTCTTCGCTCGATGGCGATGGTGTAGACCGTTTGGAGGTCTCGGTCCCACAGTCTGTATCTCTCTGATGCTGCAGTCGCGTGCGGATCACGATTTCGCGGAACCTTCCAAAGCTCGCGGGGTGAGCGGTGATGAGCAACATCGTCAGCTAAGGCGTTGCCGTCGGCCGTAGGTTTTGCCGATGCGTACAGTCCGACAGCTGTGAACCAGTAGACCGATGCGGGTTGAGCGAGATGTCCGCCATTCTGCCGCAGAAACTTTATCGATTCCTCCTTTACAAGTTCAAACTGGACGTTGGAAAGATTGACTTCATCGAGAACCAGCACCACTTCCGTAAGCCGCTCATTCTCATCGGAGGCCTCGTTCGATGTTTCGAAGGAAACGATCTTCTGGGTCACGCCGTTGTCCGACAGCGTAAAATCCTTCGCGGCAAGCCCCGAATCTGGCCTGCCTGCGCGGTCTGTTGCAACCACATCGAGATGGATAAGACCCTCCGGCGGCCCGTTCGCCTGCATCATGACCGGCTCAGACGATACGGTGGCCTGCACTGGAACCTGCGAGGTTTCAAGTTGACCATCAGCGCGCTGCACATGAACGAAGGCCAAAAGGCAAAGTAGGAAACCCGGCAGAATAGCTCTCCCAGTCCTCAAAGCTTCACCTCGTTCGCAATAGTCCAAGTGACTAACGGACCAGAATACCTCCATATACGGGAGGTTGCGTTGTGAACCTCGATTGCACCTTTGACAATCTATGGTCGAATGTCTACCATCATCTTGCATCGGGGGTCGAACGTCTTCCATGGCAAAGCAGCCACCACAACGAGCGAATCTGCTGCAGGGCACGCTGGACATGCTCATCTTGCGCACGCTGCTTTACGGGCCGTCTCACGGTCATCAAATCGGCAAGCACATTCAGCGGACCACAAACGACTTTCTTCAGATGCAGCACGGATCGCTTTATCCGGCTTTGCATCGGCTGGAGCAAAGAGGGTGGGTTGCCTCCAAGTGGGAGATGGCGCCCGACCGCAACCGGGAGTTCAAGTACTACCGGCTAACCGAGAAAGGCAGAAAACAGCTCGTGGTCGAAGAGTCGGAATGGAAGCAAATGGCTGAAGCGGTGGCGCGCGTGATGTGGCCCGCTGCTGAGGAGAGCTGACATGCGATGGTGGCGAGTCACGAAAAGAAATGCGGATCTGGAACGAGAGCTGCAGTCTGATCTGGCATTGGAAGAGGAAGAACAGAGGGAGAGTGGACTGTCATCGGAGGAGGCGCGCTATGCGGCTCTGCGCGCTTTTGGCAATCCCACGCTGATTCAAGAGCAAACTCATGCAACCTGGTCCTGGAGTTGGCTCGAATCTCTCGCCAGCGACCTGAAGTACGGATACCGCGGAATGTGTCGCAATGCGGGTTCCACTCTGTTTGCGATTCTCATTGTCGGCCTCGGTGTCGGCGGCGCTTCGACCGTATTCAGCGTGGTCAATGCACTGCTGTTACGTCCGCTTCCCTTCCGCGATCCGGGACAACTGGTATGGATTTCCAATGCGGAAAACTATAGCACCCAAGCCGAACATTATTCAGACCTCCGGGATCAGAATCAGTCATTCTCCGATCTAGCGGGCTGGGCCGGGGTCTACAGTTCGGGCGACCAGGAATTGACTGGGACCGGCGAGCCGGAGCGTCTCACGAGCGTTCCGGTTACCGCGAACTTCTTCACCTTGCTGGGAGTGCAACCCGCAATCGGTCGTTTGTTTACCAGGGAGGAGTCCCAAGGCAAGTATTCCGCTCCGCCCGCGATGCTGTTGAGTGACAGTTTTTGGCGGAGGCGGTTTGCTGCGGACCCGAAGGTGGTGGGACAGACGCTGACGTTGAACAAGCATCCGGTGATAGTTGCCGGTGTCCTGCCCGCGTCGTTCGACTTCGCGAGTGTCTTTGCCCCGGGCACTCCGATCGATATCTTTATTCCCTGGCCGCTCACGGACCAAACGAAACCTGCCGGAAACACGATGGCCGTCGTCGGCAGGTTAAAGCCCGGCGCTACCGTGGCCGGTGCTCAGGCTGAGTTCACCGTCCTGGCGAAACAACTCGTGAGCCAACACCCCGAGCGGAATCCGATCCGGCCCAGGCTGGTTCCGCTGGAACAGCACGTGAGCGGGCAAGTGCGTCCGGCTCTCCTGGTGCTGATGTGCGCAGTGGGTGTGGTGATGTTGATTGTCTGCGCCAATCTTTCGCATCTGCAAATGGCGCGCATGGGGGCGCGACAAAAAGAAATGGCGGTACGAGCGGCGTTAGGAGCTGGGCGTTTTCGGCTGCTGCGTCAAGTGCTCACCGAGAGCGTAGCCCTCTCCTGTTGTGGCGCCGCGCTGGGCCTTCTTCTGGCCGTGGCCGGCACGCGCGGGCTGGCACATCTGCATGCGTTCAACCTTCCTCTTCTGGAAAGCGTTCGGGTCGATGGAAGCACGCTTGCCTTCACCTTGTTGGCGGCGGTCGCTTCGGGCGTGCTCTTTGGCTTGGCGCCCGCGCTGCAGGTCCCGGCCTACAAGCTTCGCGAAGGGCTACAAGACGCGGGCCGCGAGTCGAGCGGCCGGCATGGCTGGTTTCGCGACGGGCTGGTGGTCTCACAATTCGCCCTCGCCTGCATGCTCCTGGTGGGCGCGGCGCTGCTCATGCAAAGTCTTGTGCGCGTGCTGGACGTGAATCTAGGGTTTCAACCGGTGCACGCAGCCGCGTTGAGGATCGACCCGGGCGTTCGGATCTCGAGCCTCGCGCAGCAGGACTCATTTATCGACGATGTTTTGCATCGCGCCCGGTCCATCCCCGGCGTTACGGCAGCCGGGATCAGCGATGTTCTGCCGCTCGACGGGGACAGGGGTTGGCAAGTCTCGGCCAAAGGCCAGGTCTACGATAAGGACCATCATCCGGAGGCATTTATTCGCGTGGTGAGCGACGGATATTTCGAGGCCCTGGGAATCGCGTTGAAGTCGGGAAGGGCGTTCACGGAGAGCGATCGAGCGTCGAGTGAGCCTGTGGTGATGGTGAATGAGACGATGGCGAGCACTCTGTGGCCCGGGCAGGACGCGGTCGGACAGATGGTGACGCAGGACGGGGGACGGCGAGTCGTCGGTGTGGTTGCGGATGTCCATCACGGGGGACCCGAGAGTTTGGGCGGGTCTGAAATGTATCTGCCGATGCGTCAAACCGGGGACTACGCGGCGATGAAGCTTGTGGTGCGCACGGCACTGGCGCCCGACAGCCTGGCGGCAGGTATCCGAACGGTGCTACGGCCCCTCGATCCAAATCTCCCGGTCACCGAGTTTCAAACGCTTCAGGGATTGGTCGACAAAGTAGTGTCGCCACGGCGTTTTCTAGTCATACTGCTGTCAGGATTTGCGGGTTTCGCCTTGTTGCTTGCATCTCTCGGAATCTACGCGCTGATTTCTTATTCGGTGAATCAGCGCACCAAAGAAATTGGTATACGTATGGCGTTGGGAGCGAGTGCCTCGCTTGTGCGGCGAGGGGTTCTCACCAGGACGCTGCTACTCGCTCTCGTCGGGGTAGCACTGGGGACGCTCGGCTCTTTCGCGTTCAGTAAGTGGATCGCGTCCCTGCTATTTGGCACCACGCCGACGAACCCGGCGGTCTTCTCGGGCGTAAGTTTGCTACTCTGCGTTGTCGCGTTGGTTGCTGCGTACGTTCCGGCGCGACGAGCCTCGCGCATTGAGCCGTTGCAGGCGTTGCGCACAGAATGAGGCTGATTTTCCGAGAATTTAAGTTCTATGCAGGCGCTCATCGGCGAGGATCAAATTTCGCTAGTTCTAGCTCGACACACGGATTGGGTCATCAGACGTGTTCAAATTAGATTTTTCAGTTGGCCAATTTGGCCAGCACATGAAGCCATCACTGACCTTAAGAGGCTGGGGAAGACTGTCGACGAAGGGCACGGCTGACAGCTTCAGCCGTGTCCCCATGAGCCTGCGGCTCACCCAAGGTGATGAAAACCATCGGATTCGCCCATGATGGTTCTAAAAGGTTTAGATGTCGTTTTCGACTGTGCCGTAACTGGCGTGCCCGCTTGACGGCTTTACAGGCTGCGGAAAAACTCGGTTTTGTATCAGGGCACGACTTTAAGTCGGGCCGTAAATGATTGAGAATACGTTGGGCTTCAGCCCCTGAGAGCCTGCCCTGAGCTTGTCGAACGGGTACGTCTTTCCTATCCGGTCCCTAATTTCTCCGCAGCCTGTTTAGCCGCTGAGGTACGCTTTTCGAGACATGTAGGACCAAGTCATCTCTCCGAGGCTGCGTTCGCCGCAGACGATTGGAAAGACGCACCTCAGGGGCTTTAGAGCGTCTAGCATACTCCGATATTCTGGATGCCGGTACTACGCATAGGCACTGAACGGGGAACGCAAACTCATCATGAAAACCATCGTACAGATCTCGCTAGACTTCACCTCCATCCCCAAAGCTCTCGAAACCGCAAGGCTCGCCGTCCGTTCAGGAGTCGACTGGCTGGAGGCGGGCACTCCCCTCATCATTTCCGAAGGAATGAACAGTATTCGTGCTCTGCGCGCCGAGTTTTCCGACGTTCCCATCGTGGCTGACCTGAAAGCCATGGATGGCGGTTGGCTTGAGACCCAGATGGCAGCGAGAGCGGGAGCAACCCATGTTGTGGTCATGGAGCGTGCTCATTCGGAGACGATCAAAGCGATGGTGCAGGCCGCAAAGGATTTCGGTGTGAAGGTCATGGGTGACAATCTCGCTGCCGAGGACAGGGTCGCGGCCGCAAAAAGGCTGGAGGATCTTGGCTGCGATTTCGTGATTCACCATATCGGGTACGATGAGCGGCGCGGCCTCGCGGCGATGGGAGAGCCATATCCCAGTCCGCTCGATCAATTGCGAGAGGTCGTTGCGGCGGTGAAGGTGCCAGTCCAGGCGGTTGGCGGTCTTTCGGTTGAACAGGCGATCCGCACTCCCGAATTCGGAGCGCGTCTGGTCGTTCTGGGTGCTCCCCTCATTGAGGGCGACTCATCGAAGACCGCTTCAAGCAATCTCGAAGACCAGCTCCGTCTGGTTTGCGACAGAGTTCATGCCTATCAGTACTAAGCGCTTGATACGGATCGCAGTGACCCCACAATACTGTGCCGCTTTGTCGGCCAGCGAAGCCCCCAGTCTCCAGCAGCTTCGCCGCTATGCGATCGCGCGCAGTCTTTTCAGGGCCACCAGCCTCCCGCGGGCCATTGCGCGCCTGGGCTTTGTCCAGGCCGACCCGATGCGAGCGCCCGCTCGCGCCCAGGATCTGATACTCGCGCAGCGCGTTAAGGACTATCGCGCCGGCGAGCTGGAGCGCCGCTACCCGCGCCTGGCGATCGAAGAAACCTTCTTCTTCAACTACGGTTTCCTGCCTCGCGAGAGCCTGACCCTGCTGCATCCGCGCGGCGCGCCGCGCTCCTGGGACGCCAGGATGCAGGCGCGCGCCCAGGAGGTGCTGGCCTTTGTGCGCCAGCATGGTCGCACCCACCCCAAGGACGTGCAGGCGCATTTCGACCATGGCCGCATCAAGCGATGGGGTGCCGACCTGAATCTCAGTTCGCATCTGCTGGAGGGCCTGCACTATGGCGGGCTACTGCGCGTGGCGCGTCGCGAATCTGGCACCCGGGTCTACCAGGCGATCGAGCACCCGCCGCAGGACGACAGCCCCGAGGCCCGGCTCGCGCGCGCCGGCCAGTTGCTGGACATGGTGGTGCAGCTCTACGCGCCGCTGCCTGCGGCCAGCCTCGGCTATCTGTGCGGACTGCTGCGCTATGGCGTGCCGCACCTGGCCGCCGAGGTGCGGAAAGTCCAAGAGCATGCCAAATCTCGCTATGCCCATGCCCAGGTCGACGGCCTGCTGTGGTTCTGGCCGCAGGGCGAGAAGCCCGTGGCCGCCCGGCACACGGTCGACGACAGGCTACGCTTCCTCGCGCCCTTCGACCCCGTGGTCTGGGACCGGCGGCGCTTCCAGTTGTTCTGGGGCTGGGAATACAAGCTGGAGGCCTATGTGCCGGCCCACAAGCGCCGCATGGGCCATTACGCGATGCCCGTGCTCTGGGGCGAGCAAATACTGGGCTGGGCCAATCTCAAGGTGGTCGATGGCCGGCTGCAGCACGAGCTGGGCTTCGCCGGCCCGCGGCCACGCGGAAGAGCTTTTCAGCTGGCGCTGGACGAGGCATTGCAGCAGATGCAGGAGTTTCTGAACCTCTAGCTCGGAGACTCTGACTCTGTAGATCGTCAACGTTAAGGTGGCGATTGCGTTTCTACGATTATTTTGAGCTTTGGCGATATTTTTGCGGGAACATCTGTTCGGCCGGCTCCGTAACCCCCTGCATGAGGACTCTTTCCACCGTCGCCGGCGCGGTCGTGCTTGTCTGGAGCCTGGCGGGTTTCGCGCGAGCGGAGACCCCTTGCGGGCAAACGCTGGATGCTCCCCTGCGACCGAGGACCATGCTGACGATCCATTCACGACCCGCGGGTCTCGAGATTGTGGGCACGGATCAGGCGGCGATTCATGTTTCGTGCACATCGGGCGACGAGGGCGACGCCCAGCGTATCCGCATCCGGTTCAAGGGAAATCAGGATGACGAAACCCTGACCATCGCGGGCAATTTGCACAAAGGAAATAATGTCATGGTCCGCATTGAAGTGCCGCGAAAGACGAGCCTGCGGGTCGAGATGTCCGCAGGACAGGTCAAGGTTGAGGAGATTGCCGGCGATAAGGATATCGATCTGTATGCGGGCCAGATTACGATTTCTTCGACTCGCCCGTGGGACTACCGGAGCGTCGACGTGTCGGTAAGCATTGGAGAAGTGAAAGCTCCGGTTTACGGCGCCGAGAAAGGCGGCTTCTTCCGCGGCATTACGAAAGAAACCGCAGACGGCGAGTATTCGCTGCATGCGCACGTGATCACAGGACAGATCGAACTACTGGGCAGATCCCCGCACGCCACCACCGATTAGCGTGGCAGCGATGCCGTCCGACCAACTAGTTTCTGAGTGCAGTCGTTGCGCCAAAATGGGCGTTTCAGAAGCCGCCCGGCAATGACTCTCAGGATGGGGGAGGGCGATGCGGCGGAGGCTGATAGATTTTGGTTCTCGCCTGGCGTTCCCTTTCCAGTGCCTCCTTAGCCTGCTTCAGGGCTGTACCGCGAATGGCGTAAAGTTCTTTTCGTTCCTCCCACCGCATCTGGAATCGGCGAAAGAGGGACTTGTCCGCCTCGCTCCGGCGCTCTGCGGCCAGGGTGAGTTTCTCCTGTTCTGCTTCCTGGCGGCGCAGCGCGCTGAGCTCTGCAATCAGACCCCGATGCAATTGCTTTTTGCGGGCAAACTCTTCCGCCAACTGGTCGGTCAGCTCGCGCTGATAGCCCACGACATTAAACATGACGCCAGTGGTCCAGGCAAAGGTGAAGAGGCCGCAGATCGCCATAATAGGGCCGAGTTCGCGCCATCCAAAGCCGAGCGGCATGCCTCCGTAGCCTAAGGTGGTGTAACTGTTGGCGGTGAAGTAAAAGCTGGTCCGTGCGTCGGGAATCAAGCCGAGCCGCGTGAGCATGGTGGCCCAGATACTCATGCCGACGATATGCAGAACCAGCATAAGAAGCACCGCCCAGCCAAATTGCAACGATGCCCAGAACGGATGGTTTGCGTGTTCAAGAAGACGCTTCGCCCCACGATGATAGTCGCGAACGATGCGTCCGAGGACGGAGCCATGCACCAGCGTGACGCCGACCAGCGCGGCTGAGCCGATGGCAAAGACCTCCAGCAGCGGAGGGTCCGGTCGGACGGGAAAGGTGGGCAGCCACGGAGCTAGCATGCACCAGAATTCTAACCGTTCGCCGGCGATCTGGTGTGCACCTGAAGGTTCCGAGCCGCTTCCAACAGCAACCGCTCAGATACCCGCTTACCAAGCCCAGACAAAGGATGTGTGCGAGTTTTCGCGACCCATTGTCCGGGTAACCGTCCACAACGGTTACACAAGTGGCAGAGAGGACTGCCCGTTCTGGG
The DNA here is from genome assembly GCA_963830325.1 of uncultured Acidobacteriaceae bacterium. Taxonomy (GTDB): domain Bacteria; phylum Acidobacteriota; class Terriglobia; order Terriglobales; family Acidobacteriaceae; genus PALSA-350. Next base: position 17,727 of record CAWHMV010000010.1, on the reverse strand, counting down.
TAGAAGCGACGCCTGCCCAGCCCGCCAACGCCATCTTTCCGCGTCCGCCGATACGAGCGTGGCCGCCTTGGTACCGGAAAGGGTAATGGTGCGGGCCGTCGGTCACTGGTCAAATACAACCAGCCTCAGGGGACACCAAGGCTCGAACTGGAGGAACGGAAGCTGTCATTCAGTGATGGGAGGCTAAACACTGGGAGCAAGGGTGCGGAGAGGCATGAGCACCCGTGTCGATGAAGAATCTACTCCAAGGAGCGACAACGTCCGATGCTGCCGGCATCGCCATGGCTCCGCGTTTCCGTGCTGCCTTATCAGACGGACAATTTCGTGATGTATTGCAAAACGGAGATGTAAAGTGAGCGCAATGGTTGCAGCGTCGCCCGAACTCAAGAAACTGTGGATCCGCGTTCTTAAGCGAGTGCATCCTGACCTGGCGGTGGATGAACAGGATAGGCGCCGGTGTGAGCGGCTCACGCAACAGGCGAATGATGCCTTTGCGAGACGTGATGAAGTTGCACTGAGAGCGGTACTCGAACCGAAGGGCCCGCCGCCGCCTCGGCCCGCGCCGCCTGACGCTTGGGAAGCAACGGCACAGGATCAACAGGCAGCCCCACCGCAGTCAACCTATCAGCCACCGTTGGTCCCGCAACGGCCACCCACCGTGATTGGACGCGAGGCGTTAGGCCTACTTTGGGCAGCCTGCGCGGTCCTTTGCCTTCTTATTTATGGAATTTTTGACGCGCTGAGTGAAAAGGTGGGACGGGGCACGTCATTATTTTTCCTGGTCCTGCTAACCGCCACTGTACTCTGGCTGATCACTAAGAACTCGAATTGGTCGTACGAGCACAAAACAAGGTGGGTGACCGCAGTCGCAAGCGGAATGATCGTGGTAGCGATATGCCTTTTAAACAGTAATCCCAGGGCAAATCCACTGATTCCATCGGCGCGCGCCGCAACTACTGTGGCTGCAGCGGATCCTGTCGAAGGGAAAAACAGCGACAATTTGCCCCTGTCTCCATCGTATTCGAACGCTCATCCGTCGCAAGGAAACACGCCACAAGAAAAGACGATCGTAATGTCACCAAGCCCCGAACGGGTAAAGCATCTTGGTTCACAACTTGACGGGTACATTGAAGCGGCGAAAAACAAGGTCGGACAGAAATGGGAATCGTCGGATGTTGCCGGCAGTATCCCGGCTGGCGCAACGGTCTACATTCAATTCACAATACGGCGTAGTGGCAATCATCAAGTCCCGACTATGGAAACATCCAGCGGGTACTCATCCCTTGATGCTTCATGCTTGCGGGCCGTAGACCGAATACGGACTTTCGACCATCTTCCCAGGAGCTATAACGGAGACAGTCTGACCGTGCTCTATCACTGCACCTATCCAGGTTCGCCCGCGACAAAGTCCGCAGAAGATTCTAACCTGCCGCCGGTGCAACAACTGCCGAACAATGGCGAGGTAGACGCTGTCCACGGCGTGCAGCAACCCACCAATGACACCGTAGTTCACAATTAGCTTGTTGCGAGTTGCACATCCCTCATTACTTCTTGGGCTTCGATCGATTCTCTGAAGGAGCTGGGCCGCCCCAGGTCACTCGTCCCTGAGCAGTTGTGCGGGGTCGACTGCCAGGACGCGCCGCGCGGGAATCCAGGTAGCGAGCAAACCCAGCAAGGCCATGGTGAGCAGGACTCCGCAAAGCACCAGCGGGTCGCGGGGCGTAGCTTGATAGACGATTTGCGCCAGCAGGCGACTGGCAAGCACGCCCTCCACCAGCCCTGCGGCGGAGCCGGTAATCAAAATCGCCAGCGGACGCCCTAACGCAGAACGCATGAGTTGCGCCCGCTGTGCACCAAGGGAGACGCGAATGCCGAGCTCCTTCCAACGCTTGGAGATCGAATAGGCCGCCATCCCAAAGATCCCAGTCACCGCGAGCATCGCCGCCAACATACCCATGACCCCGAGACTGACGGTGGCTACGCGTGCGGGAAAATATATCAGGGCAAGCTCATCCGGCCAGTTGCGAACGGTAAAGGGCAAGTCAGGGTCAATGCTGGCTAACGTGCGCTGCAATGCCCGTGCCACTTCCGCCGGCGGCAATGCAGAGCGGACAATCACCGTGGTGTCACTATCCGCATACTGCGCCAAAGGAAAAAACATCGCTGGTTGTGGGCTTTCCGTCAACGAATCATACTTCCCGTCCTCGACGATGCCGATGATTTCATACAAAGACTTCTCCCCGGTCGTGAAGTGACGCCCGATGGGCAGCACATCGCCAAACATCACGCGGGCGAAGGTATCGTTGACCAGCGCGACCTTGGTTGTTGTGGCATCGTCATGCCAGCTGAAATCACGACCCCTGAGCAGCCGTGTTTCGGCGGCTCGGAGGTAGCCGGGCGAGATGGAATAATATCTTGCGACCAGCACGGTGTTTGAGCTGCGGAAATCCGTCGTGCCTTCGCGGTAGACCGGACTACCACTTCCTCCGGTATTGAGTGGCAGATCGTTGATGGATCCTGCCGCCGTCACTCCAGGGATATGTGACGCCTGCTCCAACATGCGCTTCTGTACCACCAGCGAAGTTTGATCGGTGTAGCCCGCCATGTGCAGATCGGTTTCGGCGGAAACAACACCTTCAGGCTGAAAACCAAGTGGCGCATGCAAGGATCGCTGCATTCCTCGGAGCGCCACCAGCGCGGCCGTGAGCAACAGAGCGCAAAGAGCGATCTGCGTGCCCAGCAGAATGTCCCGCAACGTCGCCTTGCGGAAGACAGATTCCACTCCACCACTTTTCATCGCCTGTATCGCGTCCGTCTGCCAGATCTGACGTGCCGGGAGCAGCCCGGGCAGAATGCTGCTGGCGAGAGAGAGCAGAAGAGCGACTCCATAGACACGCCAATCCGGAACGACCGTCACGTGTATGGGGAATTGATCAAAGGGTTGCCACCGGCTGAACACGCTCAGCAATCCGGTGGCAAAGAGCGTTCCTAAGACGCCCCCAGCCAAAGATATAACCATAGCTTCCATCGCTACTTGCCGAAGGACGTGCCATCGGCTTGAACCGATGGCCAAACGTACAGCCAGCTCACGGCTGCGGTCGGCCACGCGCGCAGCAAAGATCCCGGCGAGATTCGCGCAGGCAGCTACAAGAACCAACAGCGCCAGGAGCAAAATGCCGGTCATGAAGGCGCGCGCGGGATCTCCCAGGAAGTCCCCCATCAGTCCAGGTTTCACCAGGCGTGCTCCCAGGTTTTCGTCTTCGGCCGGATACTCTTTGGCCAGTTGAGCGCCGATGGCATTCAAGTTGTCCGTTGCCTGGCTTACCGTCACTCCATCCCTTACTTTTCCGATCACCCAGAGGCCATGGTTTCTTCTCTGGCTTAAGTACTCATATCCATTGATTTGTTGTTCGTTGACCATGGGTACCCAGAAGTCGGGCCAGAAAAAGACTTCGGTTCCGTGGAAATCCTTTGGGGCAACACCGATTACGATGAATGGATGTTTATTGATATCGACCGTCGTTCCCAGGACGTTTGGGTCGGCGGCAAATTGGTCACGCCAGAACGAATCGCTCAACACGACATAGGGTGCCGAATTCGGCCCGTGCTCATCGTTGAGATCGAAGAACCGTCCCAGTTGAGGACGTAGCCCGAGCATGCGAAAGTAGTTCCCGGAAACCTCGTAAAACCAGCTCCTTTTCGGAACCCCCTTTATGCTAAGAGCAGCGTCGTAGAGCTTGTACGCGACCATGTCGCTGAAGGTTTTGTTGCGGCTGCGAAAATCGAGATAGTCAGGGTAAGACTGACTATCGTCGCCATGTGCTTTTTGCACCACGCTGAAAAGCCGGTCGGATTCCGCGACGTTGATGGGGTGGAGTATGAGCGAATTCAAGACCCCAAAAACAACCACGTTGGCCCCGATACCCAGGGCGAGGGTCACAATGGCCGTGAGCGCAAAGGCGGGGGATCGAAATGAGCGCCGAATCGCGTAGCGGGTATCCCGCGCTATGCCATCGACCATCAGCGCCGCATCTGCACTCGTTACCCGCTCTTTCATCAACGCTCGGCTGCCAAAGCGAAGCATCGCATCCCGGTAAGCCGCTTCCTTTGACATTCCAGCCGCGATGTTGTCCTCGATGCGCATCTCGATATGCGACCTGAGTTCAGCATCGATCTCCTGGTCTAGCTTCCTGCGCGTAAAAAGATTTGAGAAACGGCGAAGGAGCGACATCCAATCACCTCATGCATAGCGGAATATTGCGCGTATACCTTTTACCAGCTGTTCGAAGCTCTTCTCGGCCTGTTCCAATTCTTTTCGGCCGGCGGCGGTCAGCTTGTAATATTTCGCTTTCCTGTTGGTCTCAGTGAGTGCCCAATCGGATCGGATCCATCCGCTCTGCTCTATGCGGTGCAGGGCTGGATACAGCGAGCCCTCCTCAACCTTCAGCAACTCATCGGAAGCTCTTTGGATGTGGAGGACGATGCCATAGCCGTGCAGAGAGCCTACCTGGGACAGGGTTTTGAGAACCAGGAGATCCAGACTCCCTTGAAGGTCGTTCCTTGCCATGTGCTACACCCCTATACATCTGAGCATGTCTGTAATCTAGACCTAGAAGCAAAGGGGTGTCAACAACAGGGCTTTAACCTCTTTCCTGGAGTGCGCGCCTGCGCAGTGTCCTTAGACCTTGCGAAGCAGCTCGGAGTGTCGACCAAGATAGCGACGCGTCCACATGAGCGCCTGGCCGGATTGCATGATGATTCGGTATTCGCCATGAGTCCATTTCTGTAATTCACGGATGAAATCAATGCGAATCAATGAGGAGCGATTGATCCTCAGGAACCGTTCTGAATCAAGTCTCTTTTCTATACCTTCGATTGTTCCGCGTACCGTATAGGTGTGACTTCCTATATGCAGCTTGAGGTAGTTACGATCCGCTTCGGCCCAGTCGATCTGATGCAAAGTGATCAATATCCCGCGGCCGTTCTCTTCCACCAGCAATCGCGGGTTGCGCGATGATTGGACCTCCTCCAGCAATTGCCGCAAGTTGTGCTGTAGTTCACCTTGCCGCCCGTTCTCCACCTGCCGTCTGGCGTCGGCCAGGACTTTAGAGAAGCGCGCCCGATCGAAGGGCTTCAACAGATAGTCGAAGGCGTGGATCTCAAGCGCTCGAAGCGCGTATTCGTCGTGCGCGGTGACGAAGATAATTCTCGGAATAGTGTCTCCCAGGGCATCTACCACGCCAAAGCCATCCATTCCCGGCATCTGAATATCCAGAAACAAAAGGTCAGGTTGGGTGTCCCGTACACCGGCAATGGTGTCCGGACCGTTGCTTGTTTCCCCGGCGATCACCACACCTGGCTCCTCGGCAAGAAAACGCAGCAGCTTTCGCCGGGCCGGCGCCTCATCATCGGTCACAAATACCCGCAGCGCAGCCGTAGAAATCACTTCGACACCGCCTCGGTATGCAGGGGAAGACGGATCGTTACCCGAAGCCCGTCCGCATTTTCAAGCAGCATTTGCTGACGCGCTCCATACAAACTGCGCAACCGCTGTTCGGTATTCGAGAGTCCAATCCCCTTGACCACATGGTCGCTTGCATGAACGGGCATACCGGGCCCATTGTCCTGCACCCGAAGCAAAAGCTCACTGTTTTCCTGGGTCGCAGCGATACATAAAATCAGCTTCGGTGTCTGTGGATTGCGCGCATGGCGCAGCGAATTTTCGACCAGCGGCTGGAGAATCAATTGTGGAACCAGGGCGCGTACGACGTGAGGATCCACGGCGAATTCAACCTGCAGATCGTCTCCAAATCGCTCCTCCATGATCGCGATATAGCTCTTTACCAAAGCAAGTTCCTCCTGCAGAGGAACTTCCTGCGAATGTCCTGTTTGCAACGTGCGCCGGAGCAAGTCGCTGAGTTGTGCGAGCATGGTGTCGGCACGGCGAACATCGTCGTACATCACAGAGGAAATGGTATTCAATGCATTGAACAGGAAATGCGGCTGTAGTTGCAGCTGCAGATTTTGCAACTGCGCTTCCGCAAGACGGGCTTCGAGATCTGCCGATGCCAGTTGGCGATCGCGCGCCTCTCGGTAGGAGTCGAATGTGTAGATTGCTCCCACCGCAAACCAGAACAGGAGAACGTGCTGCGCGAACTCCATCGGATAGCGATACACCATGCTTCCGTAGTCATATTGCCCCAGACCGAACAGTGGAGCCAGCAATCTTCGCACCACGCTCATGCCGGTTGTGTCGGCCGCGGAAAAGGCACACATGGCCAGGATGTTGAAGGGCACCGTGATCCACCAGTTGTCGCGGCGGATGCGAGCGCGTCGTATCGCCCAAAGCACCAATGGAAACAGTAACAGACCGACATAGGCTCCGGTCATCTCCTCGAATAGCCGAATCGCAAAGGTGTGGTGCATCCCCCGAGCTCGATTGTCCAGGTAGCGATACTCGAAATTGAGAAACCCGAAGGTGGTGAAACCAAGAAACGTGAGCAGCCATGAGCGGCTGGGCTTGGCGGCGGGTTGTTGATTCGAGCGCACGGATAGATACACGTTACCGCAATCGTACAGGCGAATGCCGGTTGTAACCTCCCAAGTCAACTCAGTCCCGAAGGGACGGTTTAGCCTCAGAGGTATCGAAATTAGTTTTTTCGATCTTCTGATGTGCACAGCCCAAAGGGAATAACTACAGCTCAGGGGATACTGGAACCAGTCCCGAAGGGACGGCTGAACTTAGCCCAGCACGCAGTGCTGGGTGTAGGTGCGGAGCAAGACCAGTCCCGAAGGGACGGCTGGAACAACCCACCACGCAGTCGAGAGTAGCTGCTGGCCTTGAAAACTTCGCTTCCGCAAATCCTCTATCGTCCGCCTCGTCCCCGTTAACGGCCCGGTCGTCCCAGCTTCCTGGCTGAATCGTCTTCGTTGCTCTACTACTTTTCCTATGACATTGCAAACGTGGCTGCGCCTGGCTCCTCACGCCGCACTCGTCCTGGCTCTGATGAACCCCGGGTTCTATGCCCACAGTCAAGTCCAATCAGAATCGGACTGGCCCACTTACGGCAACGATCCGGGAGGCATGCGCCATTCAGCTCTTTCTCAAATCAACCAGGAGAATGTGGCCAAGCTTAAGGTAGCGTGGATCTACCATACGGGCGACATCTCCGCCGGTCATGACGGAAGAAAGCGGAGCGGCTTTGAGACCACTCCGATTCTGATCGACGGAAAGCTTTATCTCACGACACCCTTTAACCGTGTCATTGCGCTTGATCCCACGACGGGAAGGGAACTCTGGTCCTACGATCCCAGGATCGACCAGAGCCTCGACTATGGAGACGGGCTGATCAATCGCGGCGCCGCAACCTGGCTTGACCCATTGCCCGCCGCCGGTAAAGCATGCCAACGCCGCATCTTCGAAGCGACGCTCGATGCCCGGTTGATTGCGCTTGACGCTGCGACAGGACTGCCGTGTACGGACTTTGGCTCATCGGGACAGGTGGATTTGCGGAATGTACCAGGCTATCAACACGCCAATGTCGGTGAGCATATGCGGGGCTGGTATCACATGACCTCGCCTCCGGTAACCATCGACGATATGGTCATCGTTGGATCGGCCATTGACGACAACAATCGAATCGACATGCCTTCCGGGGTGGTGCGGGCTTTCGATGCGCGTACCGGAGCCCTGCGATGGAGTTGGGATCCCATTCCGCAGGACGTTCCGAACACGACTGGGGCAGCAAACGCCTGGTCGATTATGACCGTGGACGTTGCGCGTGACTTGGTTTTCGTTCCCACCGGCAGCGCCAGTCCAGACTGTCGGGTCGGAGGTGGCGCATCGGGTTTCCCAGATGCTGGCCACCGTCCGCCGCTCAAACCGTGCATGCAGTTTTCCCGCACACGGCTTTCACGAAGACTCACTCTTCCGGGACGCAATCGAAGGTATTAACTGAACCAGGTTTACCAGCCCATACTCACCGTACAGCTTGCTCTCAGGGAGTTGTCTCCAACCCCTGTTACGCCAGCGCTTACAACGGTGCGACCGGATGCGATGCAGTATCCAGCCGTTGAGTCTGTTGAAAAGCGTTCGGACGTGGGCGCGTTTGTAGTAGTTGCCCCAGCCCCTTATTACAGGGTTGAGATTCGCGATCAGTTCCGAGGTCGTCAGAGGAATACGCCGCTTGGTCCGCTCACGCACCTGATCCATAAAGCGACGGATCGATTTTCCCTTTGGGTACGCATATAAATCCCCTTCCCGTACCCCGCTTTGGATCTTGTGGGGCAGCAGCCTGAGTCGCCGCTTGCCTCGCTTGATCTTATAGCCAAGAAACTCGAACCCTTGTCGAACGTGCACCACCCGCGTCTTTTGCGGATGCAGGTCTACGCCCAACTGCTCCAGTATCTGACGCGCTGCAACTATTGCCGCGCGCGCCTCTGCCGCGGACTGACAGGTGACAACCCAGTCATCCGCGTACCTCGTTACCTGATACCCCTTGCGACGCATTTCCCGATCAAACGGCGTCAGGAGTACGTTACTTAGAACGGGTGAAACCACCCCGCCCTGCGGGGTCCCTCGCTCGGTGGGATAGAGTCGCCCTTTGCCATAACTTCCGGCCTTCAGCATCGCCTCTATCAGACGCAACACTCGACCATCGGCTATTCGTTGGGCAACCAGCGTTAACAGCTTCTCGTGTGCAACAGACCCGAAAAAATCCTTCAAGTCCGCATCTACGATCCACTCTCGTCCGCTCTGTATTTCTTTCCACACCTTGCGCATGGCGTCCTGTGTTGATCGCCCTCGCCGATATCCGAAGTTGGCTTCATCGAAAATCAGCTCGAAGATAGGCTCCAACCGATTGAGCAGCGCCTGTTGGCACACACGGTCATAGATCGTGGGTATTCCTAACTTGCGATACTCTCCTGGCTTGCCCACTTTCGGGATTTGCACCTGCCGCACCGGGCGGGGTTGATAGACATCTTCCTGAAGCTCCCTGTGCAACCGATCCAGTTGCTGATCCAGCTGCGCTGAGAACTCCTCCAGCGTCTGTCCATCGACTCCCCCACTGCCCCGGTTAGCCTGCACCTTTTCCCAGGCCATCTCCAGGTTCTTCCGCTTGTATACCTTGTCGATTAATGAATGGACCTTCTTTGCACCCGTCGGGTTGATCCAGTCAGACAGTCTCCTCGGTCGGAAATGTACGGGTATTTCACTCAAGGAACTGATCCACCTTTCCGTCCTTACTCACTGCCGTCCTCTCTCTTCCCAACCGCCTTCGCCGGCTGCCTTCCCCGACCCACTTCCGTCGCCGGTTACCCGGACACATGGCTTTCACCATGCTTCTGGTACTTTTCAGCCGTCCGACTACTGACAGCGCTTCGCTCGCCATTTCGCTCTCGCTTATAGGTCTGCTTACTCCGGTGCCACCCAGAGACGCTGCCAGTCCTCCTGAGGTCACGCATCGTTCTTCCGTATCGTGCCGTCCGCAAACACCTTGGTGCGGTGGGTGAATGAGAACGCCTTCGCCCCCATAGTGCGGGCTCGACCTTGCCCCACCTTTGGCCGACCGGTTCATCATCGGGGTGGCCCCCGTCGATTACGGCCCGATACTTCTCCGCATACCCTTCGGATTCCACCTCACGATGGACACCCTGTCCTCCGGAGTGCTGCAAAGAGTGGCTTCAGGTTCACCTTGGCTGTCTCCAGCTTTCGCCTTCGTGCCCGTGTAGGCTTCTCCATACCTTCTCTCTTCTCCGGCCAGCGAGACGTTAACCCCGCTTTTGGATACAGCGCCCCTCATCTGAGCGCCGGAGGGACTTCAACCCTCCTGAACAATGCGCTGCTCAGCGCACACTACGGTGGTCTCCGCCCAGGAGATAACAAGTGGGCAAACTCTGTGGTGGGTCTCCATGCAAGATCCGGAAAACTTGCATGGGGCTTTCAGTTGGTTCATCACGACCTATGGGATTACGACACTGCCTCACCTCCCCTGTTGGCGACACTGCCACACGACGGAAAGAATGTTCCAGTGGTCATCCAGGGAAACAAGACAGGGTTCTTGTATGTACTCGATCGTGATACAGGCAAGCCGGTTTTCCCGGTCGAAGAGCGAGCCGTACCCCAGAGCGACATACACGGAGAGAAGACCTCTCCGACTCAACCCTTCCCGCTTTTTCCACCTCCACTTGCGCCCCAGCACTTTTCCATTGCAGACGCGTGGGGGCCAACGCCGGCGGACCGTGAAGCCTGCAGGGAAGCTATAGGAAAGCTTCGCAATGAAGGCATCTTTACCCCTCCCAGCGTGCAAGGCACTCTCGCAGTCCCTGGCAACACCGGCGGCATGAACTGGAGTGGCTATGCGTTTGACCCCGTTCGCAATCTGCTGATCGTGAACACAAATAATCTGATTGCCCGCGTACGATTGATTCCCCGCGACAAGGTGAATTCCGATAGCGAAGATGGAGAGTATGGAGCACAGCGCGGAACCCCTTACGGAATGCTTCGCAGATTCCTGCAGTCACCATCCGATTTGCCCTGTGGAGCACCTCCCTGGGGCACACTGACCGCGGTTGACATGGTGAAGGGAACGATCCGTTGGCAAATTCCTCTAGGCTCGATGTCGGACTTCGGTGGCGCACACGGTTCCGTACCGCTGGGATCCATCAGCCTCGGAGGTCCAATCACCACCGAAGGCGGCCTGGTGTTCATAGCCGGCGCCACCGACTCGCGTATCCGGGCATTCAATGTCGAGAATGGGAAAGAAGTTTGGGATGCGATATTGCCAGCCGCCGGAAATGCTACCCCGATGACCTACGAGATAAATGGCAAACAATACCTGGTTATTGCGGCGGGTGGCCATCAGAGACTCCGCGAGGAGTCTCTTGGGGATTCCGTTGTCGCTTTTGCCTTGCCGTAGCTGTCACGGCCTGCGCTTCCAGCGAGCGTTGGTTGCGAGGTTCATTTCTTCAGTTCCGGATGTTCCGAAACACTCAAGATATTCCCGTCGGGGTCCTTGAACCAGGCGACCTTCGCGCCGGTAGGCGAAGTCCAGATGCCCAGTTCGTCCTGGCCCATACCCTCAAAGCGCTCGAAGCGGACCCCGGCTTGCCCCAGGCTCTCAACTGTCGCAGCGATCTCAGGGACTTGCCAGCCCAATACCGTGCCGTGGGCCGGAGGGAGTTCTTTCGCCATGCCGAGACGTAGCATGATGCCATTCGCCTCAAACACCAGCGCAAACGGCGGCTCTTCCATCACCAGGCGAAGGCCAAGAGTGTTTTGATAGAAATCTTTCGCGCGGGGCACGTCGACGATGGAAACGAATCCGATGATGTTGTATTTGCCGAGTCCGAAATGTTGAGACATGCGGCTATCATGATCGTCTTCGCAGGTTGTCGCAAGAATGCTGTTGCGACATAATGTATCTCGATTGCGCCAAAGCAAAGTTTTGACGGAATACGATCCGAAGCGCGGTGTTTCTGTTGCGACCCTCGCCTATGACTACCCCTCCAGGTTTCAGGTGCCGGAACACGCACATGGATCGGACCAATTGATCTACGCCATCAGTGGCATCATGGAGGTATCTTCCGGTCAAAGCATGTGGCTGATCCCTCCGCATTTTGCATTGTGGATTCCGGCCAGAACTCAGCATTGGATTCACATGCCTGGGCCAGTTTCGATGCGCACGCTCTACCTGCGCGCAAACCTGACTGCAAGACCGGAGCCGCTTTGCGCGGTGCTGCATGTTACTCCGCTCCTGCGGGAGCTCATTGTAGAGACGGTGCGTGTGGGTCAGCTTCGGATGCGCAATCGCTATGAATGTGCCCTTCGCGACCTGCTGATTGCACAGTTGCGGAAGGCCTCACCGATGCCGATCTTTGTGACGCTGCCGCGAGAGAAGAGAGCTCTTGCGGTAGCTCAAGCAATCCTGCGGAATCCGGCTGAATCCAGGCCGATGGCCATTCTATGTTCCGAGGCAGGTGTCAGCGTCAGGACGATCGAGAGAGCCTTTCGTAAGGATGTGGGCACCACCTTTGAATCATGGCGAAGACAGGCAAGGTTGACAAAAGCCGTGGAGTTATTAGTTTCGGGATATTCGATCAAGGAAGTAGCGGGCAAGGTCGGTTATTGTCAGTCGAGCGCTTTTGTAGAGATGTTTCGCCGCACATTTGGAACCACTCCGAAGGCGTGGATCTCGGCCCTGGAGACCCTTGGACAGCATGTGCAACCATGATCAACAGGGAGAAGCGAGATGCGGGTGGCGGTCGTATCCGATCTACATGGAAACCTCACGGCATTTGAGGCAGTGCTGGCGGATGTCCGGCAATGCTCGCCGGCCCTGGTCCTTCATGGAGGTGACTTAGCCGATCGCCTGGGAGACTCCATGGAATCGACAGAAATTATTCAGACTATCGATGCAGAGATTGCCCGACTTGAGAAGGCGCGCGCACTTTTGAGCGGCCACACTCCTTCTCCGAAGCGCGAGCGACCCGTCAGCTCAAAACTTGCACCCAAGTCCCAGCGCAGAAAGATGAGTGCAGCGGGCCGGGCAAGGATGGCTGCAGCGCAAAAGGCAAGATGGGCGAAGGCTAAGGCTTAGTGGCGAACAAGCCAGATTAACCCTATGACCGCTAGAACAACAACCATAGCTCCAACGCGAATTGTTCCCATACGTTCTGCCACTCGCTCATGTCGGGCCTCCCCACCACTATAACCCCCAGTCCGTACCCGCCGTATTTTGAGCCTTGCTCAAGGAAATCGGCGGGAGTAGCCTGATTTCGTCAGGCGTACGAACCTGGAGGCAGACATGAAATCCGCCAGCATTCTCCCACTTGCCATCATGCTCGCACTCACATCGATGTTCGGACAGAGCCTAACGCAGCCCCCACGCATCGATCCTTCCAAATGTCCTGTCGGGCTTGAAGTCGAGCAAAACGGCAGCCTTGTTGCTTACAAGAACGCTAGATTCGGCCCAAATACTGAATCCGATTCAGCAGACGGTGTTCATCGGCGTTCGCAGCTCTTTGATTTCAAAATGACTAATTTTTTGCCACACGAGATCGTTAACGCGGAAATCACCGCTCACGCTTTCAGTGAGAAATGGCGAGTTTTTAGTGTCCCCGCTCCAATACCTGACCTCTGGCAGACGGTTGATGTCGCCTTCGATGTGGAGGGAAATGGCAGCGCCACTCGTGAACTTTCGTTCGCCTATTTCCCTGCTATCAGGACTTTTGACCTGAACTCGGTGACATATGCTGACGGCTCCACTTGGCATGCCTCTTCACCTGGAGCCTGTAGCGTAGCCCCCAGGGGCCCGATGCGCATCAGTGCTCAATGATTCGTGTGCTTGCCCTGGATCGCGGCTCGCTCATCGGATTGGATCGCCCGCAAAGGCTCGGTAAGTTGTCCCAGGCGGAGGTCACGCAAGGCAAGCTACTAAAAGTCCAGTCACGGAACTCCACTTCGACGGTCGGAAGCACTTGTCCGAAAGCCGACTATTCATCCATGTGGTCTGACGCACTCTGCTTTGCCGGCACCGGGTCCCAGCCCTATCCAGTACAATCCGGTCGTTTTTCAGGTGGCCAATCGGGCAAACTCCAGTGCGAGAGTTAGGTGCGGGCCCGTAGTTTCCGCGCACCTCCAAAAAAAGTGACCATGGTATGATGACCATGGTGAGGTGCTATTCTTGAAAACAATCGCGGCGGGAGAGTTCAAAGCTAAGTGCCTGGCAATTATGGATGAAGTGCAGGCCAGAAAGACAAAATTCGTTATCACGAAAAACGGAAAGCCTGTTGCCCAGATGATCCCGGTCGAAGAGGTTGAGGATAGTCTGTTCGGTTTTTATGCGGGAAAGCTGGCTATTTCCGGCGATATCGAGGCTCCTTCGGTCCCGCCTGAGCATTGGAAACGCCTCAAGTGATCGTCGTCGATACATGTGTAGTGATCTGGCTTGCTTCGGATCCCAGTTTGCTCTCGGCCGCGGCGACCGATGCGATTCGAACTGCTCGAGAGAACGGCGGGGTGGGTATTTCCTGCATCTCCCTCTTTGAGTTGGCGTGGCTCGCCAAGAATCAGCGAATCGTGCTAAAGACTTCCCTTGAAGCATTTCTGGTTGAGGTGGAGACTCGCTTCCTGATCCTGCCGATCACAGCGGCCGTAACGCGCATCGCCGTGGAGTTTCCTCCGCCGTACCCTCTCGATCCCATGGACAGAATTATCGGAGCGACCGCGCTGGATCGTGGCGTTCCTCTGGTGACCAAAGACAAGATGATTCGAAAAGCAAAAGCGTTATCGGTCATCTGGTAAGGTCTTGTCCGGATACCCGACTCGCCCAAGTGAAACTTCGACTCCCGGATCAGGAAACACTAGGGCGTTTTCCGTTACTAATCGCGGAACGAAGCAGTCTGCAGGCATCTTGATGTTCATCAACTAGTAATTTCCGGATAGGCGACCAACCGACCGCAACTCGGAAAAACTTCCTACTTCACGGCTCAATGAGCCCTGTTAGCGCCAGTTGACGGTCGCGTGGCTTCCCAACTCCAAGTTTCTGAGCTGCCAGAGAAAACTCGCACCGATTTGCCTGGAGCCTATTCCCATCTAAGGGCCACAACAGGATCTACCCTCGTTGCGCGTCGCGCAGGCAATAGGCCGGCAATGATCCCGGTAGCTACGAGAATCGCTGCTACTGCCATGAACGTGACCGGATCGGTGGGCTTAACTTCGAACAAGAAGTTGCCGAGGACACGTGTCAGCACCAGGGCACCGCATCCTCCGAGTGCCACACCCGCTATCACCAGGAGCAGAGTACGCTTCAAGAGCATAAGAGTGACGTCGCTCTTCATTGCCCCCAACGCCACGCGGATTCCAATCTCGCGCGTGCGTTCTGTAACTGCGTAGGAGAGCACACCATAAATACCGATCGCCGCCAGAAACAGGGCGAGGATAGAGAAGGTCGAAATCAGGCGCGTCTGGAACCAGATCTCCGAGGTTGTGGCGTCCATCAGGTCAGTCAGGGGCGCGATCGCAACTGCCTGGTTCTTGTCCACACTTGAGAGGGCACCGCGAAGAGAAGCCGCCATACTCTGCGGATTTGTTGCCGTGCGCACGACGAAGCTCATGTGGCTGAGGAAGAACGATATTGTCACCTGCTGCAGGGGCTGGTAAATGGCTGGTTGCGGCTGCTCAACCAGGCTTTGCTGACGGACATCGTCGACCACTCCGACGATTGTGAGCCAGTCCTTGGGCTGGGGTTCGTCTTCCATGGTGATTCTATTGCCCACAGGGTCTTCGCCGGGCCAAAGCGTTCGGGCCACAGATTGGCTGACGATCGCGACGCCCGGAGCGCTGCTGTTGTCCTGTCCAGTAAAGCCTCTTCCTTGCAACAGTCGGATTCCCATGACTCTGAAATAGTCCGGACTGACGGCGGGCTTGGCTACGATATAGCCGCGTGGCCGCTCTCGTCCGCCATCGAGCTGAAAGGTTCCACGGACGACCATCGGCTGAAGCGGCATCCAGTTGACTGCGCCGGCGGCAACGGCTCCCGGCAGATTCGACAGCTTCGCAAGGACGGATGCGCGGAAGGCTTGAATCGCGGATGCCGTTGGGTAAGCTGAATCGGGTAGATCGACGGTCATGGTGAGAATGTTCTCTGTGCGGAAACCTGGATCGACCATACGCATACGCATAAAGCTCTTGAGCATCAAACCTGCGCCGGTTAGCAATACAAGCGCCAGGGCGATCTCCGAAATTACAAGGGCACTGCGGAGGCGCTGGCGGCGCGCGGTTGCGGTGGGCCCGCTGAGGCTGAGGAAGTCCCGCACCCTGTTTCCCGTTGCCTGGAGGGCCGGGACCAGGCCAAACATAATCCCCATGAGCGCACCGAGCGCGACCGCAAAAGTGAGGACGCGGGCATCGATGTGTATTTCCTGAAGGCGCGGGACTCCGGCGGCAGGAGCGAGGGCCAGCAGGGCACGGACACCAAATATTGCCAGCAGTATTCCCGCAGTGGAGCCGCACAACGATAGGAGTGTGCTCTCGGTTAGCAGCTGGCGAATGACACGGCCGCGGCTGGCTCCCAATGCATTGCGTACTGCGATTTCACGCTGCCTTGTGGTGCCTCTCATCAACAGCAGATTGGCGACGTTCGCGCAGGCGATGATCAACACGAATGCGACGGCGCCCATGAAGATCAATAACGATGTGCGGATTTTTGCTACGAGCAGATCATTCAGGGGGAGGATTTCCGGGACCATGCTCTCCCCGGGGGCCCCGGGGATGGGCGGAAGATGCTTTGCGAAGGCCTCCAGTTCTGCTAGGGCCTGCTGGCGGGAAACCGAGAGACGCAGCCGCCCTACGACTGGGCGGATATAGGTGTTGCCGGGGTCGGCGCCCACGGCCAGGGGCAGCCAGATTGTAGCTTCATGGGGAAACGTGAAACCAGCCGGCATGATGCCAGCTACGCTGTATTGACTTCCGTCGAGAGTAATCGTTCTCCCCAGAATATTTGGATTCGCTCCGAAACGGTCGCGCCAGATCTTGTCGCTGAGCAGAGCTACACGATTGTTGCCCTGACGCTCCTCTTCCGGCAAGAACGTTCTTCCCATCACAGGATTTACCTGCAGCACGGGGAAGAAACTGGATGTCACCATCGCCGTCGGCACGCGCGCGGCATCTCCTGCTCCGGTCAACGTGGCGGAGTTTTCGTTGAAGGTTGCGATCTGCCCGAATGCCTGATTGTGCTTCTCGTATTCGAGATAGTCCAGGTCGTATAGACCGGGCTGGGTTTCAGACATGCCCTGCTTCGATTGATACGAGATCAGGAACAGACGCCCTGGTTCGGGAAATGGAAGTGGATGCAACAGAACACCGTTCACAACAGTGAAGACGGCGGTGTTCGCGCCAAACCCGAGGGCCAAGGTCAGGACTGCCACCACCGTAAATCCCGGCGACTTGCGCAAGCTGCGGAGAGCGTAGCGCAGATCGCGGCCAATCGTTTCTATCGACATCACGATATCCATCTCGTGCGCCCGCTCCCTCGCCAGAGTGGCATTGCCGAATCGTCTTCTGGCGTTATGTTGCGCGGCTTCCGCGTTCATGCCGGCATTGAGGTTGTCGCGCGTGCGCGCGTCTAGATGAAACTGCAACTCTTCATCGAGTTCCTTGCCCACATTTTCGCGGCGGAACAGATTCGAGAATCGGTTGAACCAACTCATCACAAGCTCCTTCCTAAGCCAGACTGAGCACGCGCGCCACAGCGGAAGTCAACTGGGACCACTCCTGCGTTTCCGCCGCCAGCTGCTTCCGCCCGGCAGCGGTGATGGAGTAGTAGCGGGCACGCCGATTGCTTTCTGAGACGCCCCACTCGGATCTGAGCCAGCCGGCCTGCGTCATGCGGTGAAGGGCGGGGTACAGAGACCCTTCCTCAAGGCGCAGAACGTTCTCGGAAATTTCCTCAATCCGGAGAGTGATCGCGTACCCGTATCCTTCCCTGGGAAGCCAGAGTTTTCAGGACCAGCAGGTCAAGGGTACCTTTGAGGCGATCATTGGTGTGCGTGCGCATTGCCTTCCCATAGCCAGCTATATAAGAACGCTGAGCATCGTGTCAAGAGCGTTGGGAATGAGGAACCATGTGCTCGTTAGTAGATTTCCGAACGGATTGTCGACAATCTGGGAAATTAGGGGACAGTTTGGATAAGCCAAAGCACTCATCGTCGCAGCGTTCTGGACGT
>CAWHMV010000009.1:0-590532 GCA_963830325.1 uncultured Acidobacteriaceae bacterium | reverse complement strand
GCGAAGGCTGGCATGAACAGTGGGTGAGAGTCCCACCGGGGTAAGAGTCCAAGCCCCGTAGCTTGAATAGCAGGAAGGAAGGAAGACTGAACATCCTGAAGCCTATTGAGGAAGCCATCTAAAAGGATGGCGAGCGAGTTGCCGGGCCGTAACGCAGGTGAACCCATATGGCCTCGAAAGTACTGCAACCCGAAGGCCGAGCCCTCACTTTTCGGGCGAAGGCAGCATGGAGCGTCGCATGGACTGATGCGGCGAAACACTTCGGCGGGGTTGGTAGGGACAGCACGGTGACAAGGTCATGCTGAGCAACTGGAGAAGCCCTCCTCGTCCCGTCGGGAAATTGGCGGAGCATGGAAGCCGTATAACCGGTGACACCGGGAAGTCGGTGGACGGCGAGAGGGATTCGGCCGGGTCTGTAGTGTGCGCTGAGCAGCGCATTGTTCAGGAGGGTTGAAGTCCCTCCGGCGCTCAGATGAGGGGCGCTGTATCCAAAAGCGGGGTTAACGTCTCGCTGGCTGGAGAAGAGAGAAGGTATGGAGAAGCCTACACGGGCACGAAGGCGAAAGCTGGAGACAGCCAAGGTGAACCTGAAGCCACTCTTTGCAGCACTCCGGAGGACAGGGTGTCCATCGTGAGGTGGAATCCGAAGGGTATGCGGAGAAGTATCGGGCCGTAATCGACGGGGGCCACCCCGATGATGAACCGGTCGGCCAAAGGTGGGGCAAGGTCGAGCCCGCACTATGGGGGCGAAGGCGTTCTCATTCACCCACCGCACCAAGGTGTTTGCGGACGGCACGATACGGAAGAACGATGCGTGACCTCAGGAGGACTGGCAGCGTCTCTGGGTGGCACCGGAGTAAGCAGACCTATAAGCGAGAGCGAAATGGCGAGCGAAGCGCTGTCAGTAGTCGGACGGCTGAAAAGTACCAGAAGCATGGTGAAAGCCATGTGTCCGGGTAACCGGCGACGGAAGTGGGTCGGGGAAGGCAGCCGGCGAAGGCGGTTGGGAAGAGAGAGGACGGCAGTGAGTAAGGACGGAAAGGTGGATCAGTTCCTTGAGTGAAATACCCGTACATTTCCGACCGAGGAGACTGTCTGACTGGATCAACCCGACGGGTGCAAAGAGGTCCATTCATTAATCGACAAGGTATACAAGCGGAAGAACCTGGAGATGGCCTGGGAAAAGGTGCAGGCTAACCGGGGCAGTGGGGGAGTCGATGGACAGACGCTGGAGGAGTTCTCAGCGCAGCTGGATCAGCAACTGGATCGGTTGCACAGGGAGCTTCAGGAAGATGTCTATCAACCCCGCCCGGTGCGGCAGGTGCAAATCCCGAAAGTGGGCAAGCCAGGAGAGTATCGCAAGTTAGGAATACCCACGATCTATGACCGTGTGTGCCAACAGGCGCTGCTCAATCGGTTGGAGCCTATCTTCGAGCTGATTTTCGATGAAGCCAACTTCGGATATCGGCGAGGGCGATCAACACAGGACGCCATGCGCAAGGTGTGGAAAGAAATACAGAGCGGACGAGAGTGGATCGTAGATGCGGACTTGAAGGATTTTTTCGGGTCTGTTGCACACGAGAAGCTGTTAACGCTGGTTGCCCAACGAATAGCCGATGGTCGAGTGTTGCGTCTGATAGAGGCGATGCTGAAGGCCGGAAGTTATGGCAAAGGGCGACTCTATCCCACCGAGCGAGGGACCCCGCAGGGCGGGGTGGTTTCACCCGTTCTAAGTAACGTACTCCTGACGCCGTTTGATCGGGAAATGCGTCGCAAGGGGTATCAGGTAACGAGGTACGCGGATGACTGGGTTGTCACCTGTCAGTCCGCGGCAGAGGCGCGCGCGGCAATAGTTGCAGCGCGTCAGATACTGGAGCAGTTGGGCGTAGACCTGCATCCGCAAAAGACGCGGGTGGTGCACGTTCGACAAGGGTTCGAGTTTCTTGGCTATAAGATCAAGCGAGGCAAGCGGCGACTCAGGCTGCTGCCCCACAAGATCCAAAGCGGGGTACGGGAAGGGGATTTATATGCGTACCCAAAGGGAAAATCGATCCGTCGCTTTATGGATCAGGTGCGTGAGCGGACCAAGCGGCGTATTCCTCTGACGACCTCGGAACTGATCGCGAATCTCAACCCTGTAATAAGGGGCTGGGGCAACTACTACAAACGCGCCCACGTCCGAACGCTTTTCAACAGACTCAACGGCTGGATACTGCATCGCATCCGGTCGCACCGTTGTAAGCGCTGGCGTAACAGGGGTTGGAGACAACTCCCTGAGAGCAAGCTGTACGGTGAGTATGGGCTGGTAAACCTGGTTCAGTTAATACCTTCGATTGCGTCCCGGAAGAGTGAGTCTTCGTGAAAGCCGTGTGCGGGAAAACTGCATGCACGGTTTGAGCGGCGGACGGTGGCCAGCATCTGGGAAACCCGATGCGCCACCTCCGACCCGACAGCGAGGAAGCGGAGTAATGTCCGCGGAGCGAAGAGACCCTGCTGTTTGTATGGCTCTAACAAAACGGGAGGCAAGGGTGAGATGACAAAAGCGCCCATAAGTTTGCAGGACCTGAGAAGGAGTCTATATGTCAAGGCGAAGGCAGAGCCGTCTTGGCGTTTCTGGGGACTATACGTCCACGTCTGCAAGATGGAGACTTTGCGGGAAGCCTACCGGATGGCGAGAAGTAACAATGGGGCACCGGGGATTGACGGGGTCACGTTCGAAGCCATCGAGGAAAGCGGAGCGGAGAGTTTTCTCGTGCAGATTCGGGATGAATTAGTTACCAACACGTATCGGCCCATGCAGGCACGGAAGAAGGAGATTCCAAAGGACGGGGGAAAGAAAGTCCGCGTCCTTTCGATTCCTGCAATCCGTGACCGAGTGGTCCAGGGTGCGTTGAAGCTCATCCTGGAGCCGATCTTCGAAGCTGATTTCCAAGCAGGGTCGTATGGATATCGACCGAAGCGGACGGCGCATGAAGCCGTAGCCCGGGTGGCCCGAGCGATCGTCGAAGAGAAGACACGCATCATTGATTTGGATTTAGCTTCCTATTTCGATAACGTGCAGCACTCTCTGCTGTTAGAGAAAGTGGCTCGGCGGATCCGAGATGATGCGGTCATGCATTTGCTCAAGATGATTCTGAAGGCGACTGGGAAGAAAGGCGTTCCCCAGGGAGGTGTGATCTCACCGTTGCTCAGTAACCTCTATCTGAATGAGGTAGACCGGATGCTGGAGAAGGCGGTAGATACCACGCGAAGGGGCAAGTCAACCAACGTTCAGTATGCTCGCTTTGCTGACGATCTGGTGATCTTGATTGATGCTGAACGGCGAAGTGACTGGCTGGTGAAGGCGATAGACCAACGGCTGCGCGAGGAGTTCGCGAAGCTCCGTGTTGTGATCAATGAGGACAAAAGTCGAGTGGTGGATCTGAAAAAGGGAGAAAGCTTTACATTCTTGGGTTTTGAGTATCGGCGTGTACTGAGTCTTCAGCGGAAGTGGCGGCCATACTATGCGCCGAAGCTGAAGAAACGGACAGCGCTGTTTGAAAAGCTCAAAGAGATCTTCCGGCAGCACATCAGCTGGCCCGTGGAAACTGTGATTGCGAAAATCAATCCGGTTCTGCGCGGTTGGGTGAACTACTTTCGGGTCGGCCATTCGAATATTTGCTTTGGAGTGGTCAAACGCTGGGTAGAGGAGAAGGTAAGGCGGCATTTGATGCGTGCCCGGGGCCGTCAAGGCTTCGGCTGGAAGCGGTGGAGTAGCGAATGGCTATACGAGCGGCTGGGTTTGTTCAACAACTACCGGCTCCTTCGATGGTCAGGTGCGAAAGTCGCCCCAGCACGATGGGCCACATAACTCTTGGCACTAAGCAAACAGGTGCGCCCAGTGCGGGAAATCCGCACGCTGGGTGCGATGTGGCGGGGGCTGGAAACGGATTCACGGTTTGGCTATTGAGGCACTCCCAGAGGAAACGGGGAGCAACAGCTAGGCCGGACCTTCGGAATACCGCGCCAGTCCTCGACCCGACCGGTGAAGCCACTATACGTCGACAAGCGGGCTTACACCCGTGATCTGTTCTGGCTTGGACCAGACGATCCGGAGCAACGAAAGATAGGAAACAAAGCTTGACCTTCTTGGCGTATTTGTTCTATATTGCAAAACAAATGAAACGTGGTGAACTTCTCGGATCGCTGGAGCACATCATCCTGCTCGCGCTGGCGCGTCTGGATGGGAATGCGCATGGAATGATCGTGCGGCGCGAAATTGAAGAACGGACCGGGCGCAATATTTCCATCGGCGCGGTATATGCGACATTGGAGCGACTTGAGGCGAAAGGGTACGTCAGTTCATCCACCGGCGACCCGACGCCCGAGCGCGGGGGCCGGGCCAAACGGCTGTTTCGAGTCGAGGCCGCGGGCAATCGTGCGCTGCGGATATCCGGCCAAACCATACATAGCATGACAGCCGACTTAAAAGGCCGCTGGGAGACGATATGAGTTGCTACTCGCCGCCGGCTTTCGCTTGCCGGCTTTTCCAAACCGTCCTACCAGTTCCATATCAAGGGGCTTTGTTAGGCGACCTCATCGAGGAATACACGCTTCGCGCCGAATCTACGTCGCCTTCCGCCGCTACGCGCTGGTTTTGGGGCCAAGCCTGCCGTTCTATCCCGTTCATCGTCGGATCGTCATTCCGAACTGGAGATTGGCTTATCAGTGCGAGCGCAGCTACAGGCGTATACGTTGTCATGGGAATGCTCAAGTTTGCTGCGGATTTCATGATCACGAAGTTGGTTGCGCCTGAGCAAACGACCTACATCGTTCTTGCACCGATTGTGTTTCTCGCAATAACCTCCATTGGCGGGTATGCCGCTGCGCGAATTCGCTGTGGCACAGCGGTCTTCCTCGCCTTCATCGTGATGATTACGGTTGGTGTCTTGATTGCTGTCAAGGCTTGCCCCGTACCGGTGCCGTGGTGGTATCAGTTCGGATTTCTAACACTGGGGCCTCTGTCGGTGTTGTTGACGCCGGTGCTATTCGGGGTCCTGAAACCACGTTCGGAAGAATCTACCACCTAAGTGCGGGAGAATCGCCATGGCGCTCACATTCCGGAAATCGAAGTACTGGGCTCCATGCGGTGTCGCGATAGTTGCCTTTGCTGCTGGATTGTTCACTGCCGGCCGGGTATTTCATCTCAACGAAGTTAGGGCCGACAGCAACCGGGTATTCGAGCTTCGGATTTACCACGCATTGCCCGGCAAGCTGCCGGCGATGGAGTCACGGTTTCGCGACACCACGTCAAAGCTGCTTGTGAAACACGATCTGAACGTCATAGGTTACTGGAGCCCCGATTCTAAAAGTCCCGCCTGGGACAATACATTCGTCTTCCTTCTCGCTCATTCAAGCCGAGAGGAAGCGGAGAAGAATTGGCGAGAGATGGCGGCAGACCCCGGTTTTCAAGAGATCATTAAATCCGAGCAGAAGGAGAGACTATTGGACAAGGCGGATACGACGTACATGCAGCCGACGGATTTTTCGCCGATGAAGTAGTGCCGGAGTGGCAAGATTTGATTGGTCCCGACAGACGCACGGTTTCGTGGACGGACCTGACACTTTGGGAAACCACGCTCAGTTTTTTAGAGGTGGTTCGCTTTCGTGAACGTGCCATAGGAAGTGAGCTTGCATAGACGCACGAGGATTGTCATCATGGATGCATGCAAACTGTCTTCGAGGCGGCGGGCGGCATCGCCGGCCTGCGCCGTCTGGCCGACGCCTGGCACCGCCGGGTGATGGCCGACGACGTGGTCGCCCATGCGTTCAGCCACGGCTTCCACCCCCACCATGTTGAGCGACTCGCCGCTTACTGGGCTGAGGCGCTCGGTGGCCCGGCCACGTATTCCGATTCCTACGGTGACGAGACCACCGTCGTCAAGATGCACAGCGGGAACGGAGAGCATGATGAAATGGATCGCCGCGCGATCGCCTGCTTCGACCAGGCTCTGGCCGACGTCGGACTAGCCAACGACGATGCTTTGCGACAAGTGCTGCACGACTACTTCGCCTGGGCGACCAAGACAACGATGTCTCGCTACCACCGGTCCGCCGATGACGTGCCCAACGGCCTCAGCATCCCACACTGGTCTTGGGACGGACTTCAGGTATAAGCTCTTCCATCGAGTAGAATTCTCCAGCATGAGGAGCGAGCCATGACGCTGACCATTTACGACGGGAAAGATTTTGCCAGGCAATTTCGCGTGGTACGCAATAACACTCTTCAAATTGCAGAGGATATTCCTGAATCGAAGTACGGCTTCGTGCCCGCGCCTGACTGCCGTGCGATCGGCGCTCTGTTGACGCACATCGCAGTGTCTCCACGGATGTGGTATGAGGTCCACGGCAAGCAGCGGGTGAAAACGCTGGTCGGCTTTGATTTCGTTCGGCTGGGCAGCGAGGTGAAGGCAGAGGAAGTAAAGTCCCGAACGAAAGCGGAGATTCTCGATCTGCTACGCGATCAGGGCGACAAGTTTGCAGAGTGGTTAGAAACGCTGACGCCCGAGTTTCTCGCAGAAATGATTCCCGTAGCCGATGGCTCAGGTACGAAGTCGCGCTTTGAACAACTGCTCGGGGCCAAGGAGCACGAGATGCACCATCGCGGCCAGCTGATGCTCATTGAGCGGCAGCTCGGCATTGTGCCCCACCTTACCCGCCAGGCCGAGGAGCGCATGGCGAGTATGGCGGCAGCAAAACACTAAGGTTGAAGGCGGCCTGCGCTAATAAGGCTGAGTCTGCCGAACGGTCAACCTAGCGATGTCTTGGATAGCCCCCACGATCTGCCAGGAACTCGCAAATAACCGATAGGGTGTTATACTTTTATATAACAGAAGTGAGGAGCTCATGCACACTACTAGTCTGCGCAAGGTCGGAGGCTCCGTCATGCTCGCTGTACCTCCTGCGATCCTCGATCTGTTGCACCTGGAGGTTGGGGCAACGGTGGGACTCGAAGTCGATGGAGAGCGCCTGGTCGTCAAGCCCAACATAAAGCCTCGTTACACCCTGGCGGAATTGCTCGAGGCCTCGGACTATTCCCGGCCACAGCCAGCGGAGGAGCGGGAGTGGATCGATTCACCGTCTGTGGGTGGTGAGTTGATATGAACCGTGGCGATATCTACATGGTGTCGCTTGATCCTACCCAAGGTCATGAACAGCGCGGCCATCGTCCGGTCGTGATTATCTCTCCGACCGCATTCAACAACGCAACCAGGTTGCCGGTGATTCTTCCGATCACTAGCGGCGGTGAATTTACCCGCCGTATAGGTTTCGCAGTCCCTCTTGCAGGCGTACGCATCGCAGGCGTTGTCCGTTGCGACCAGCCGCGTGTGCTCGACATACGTGCCCGGCGTGGCAAGAAAGTAGATTCGCTTCCCTCCGAAATCCTCGACGATGTGTTAGCCAAAACCGCGACTCTTTTCCAGTAGCTCTGAATACAAACCCGTTCTTTCCGCTCAGTACCTGTGTCCATTGCGGTACACTCCGGGATCGCGCGGAGTTCTCCATCTGAGCGTACTCTCTCATGCCCATCATGTTCTCTTCATCCTCGCCCCTGGCCGACTGATCATTCCCCTTATCCTCTCCAGAGCGGGCAGGGCTATCATGTTCCCCCTATCTTCAACCTAAGGTCCCGGTGGACTTTGGGTAACGGTGACTGTGATGGTGCCGGGGATTTCGCCGGGCTTTTACCGCTTCGGGCATTCCCGCAAGCCTCACCCTTAAGGT
The DNA here is from genome assembly GCA_963830325.1 of uncultured Acidobacteriaceae bacterium. Classification (GTDB taxonomy): domain Bacteria; phylum Acidobacteriota; class Terriglobia; order Terriglobales; family Acidobacteriaceae; genus PALSA-350. The sequence goes on along the minus strand of CAWHMV010000009.1, from coordinate 582,768 downwards.
ACTGAATTCCTCAAGAAATCAATACCCTGAACACCGCCGTTCAGGGTACGGTTATCGTGGATTTGCTCTAGCAGGCTGCGGAAAAACTCGCTTCTATGAAGGGTACGGCCTTTAGGCCGTACATAACTGCTGTGTAATGAATTCGGCTTTAGCCGCTGAGGGCTGCTTTCTTCTCAAACCGGCATTTTTCCGCAGCCTGCTAGGGCTAGGAGGACCTCGATCTCCATGAGCACAACCAGCCAAGGACAAACAACAGGCATCGACCCGGAACTCGTCAACGCCATCGATCTCCCCGAGATGGTCCACCGCGCCATTGCCTCCCAAGAGCTCGCCCAGCTCTTCCAGGACTCGGGCCTCACCGAAACCCAGGTCCTCGATGAGGTATATCTCAAGCTCCCCGACTACCTCTCCGTCGCAGCCGAAGGCGTCGCCGCGATGCAGAAGGTCGAGTTCGACTACAAATCCGCATACGACCAGCACAACAAGGAAATCGCTCAGCTCCCCCGATGGCCCAGAGGTCGCCAATTGGGCTTCGCGCTCCTCGCAGTGGCTCTCTCCCTCATCGCCCTCATCGTAGCCGCATCAAAGGGCCAGGTCACCCGTTCACTCTCCGCTTCCAGATACCTGCCGCTGGTCGTCGTTGCGGCTTTGGCCATCTTCGCTCTCCTCACCTGGGGCTTGATCGCGGCCATTCGCTGGTCTCCCAAGCGGGCGCGCTTCCGTGACGCGTACAGCAAGATGACTTCCGCTGACACGGTTTCCACCCTCCTAACCCAGACCAAACGGCTCCGCGATCAGTTTCGTCAAACCATCTACGACCAGGGCGTCCGCTCCGAGGTCAACGGCATCCTCAGCAAGGCCACGACCCCCTCCTACGCCAACGACCTCGGCGATGCCGCCGCCACCGGCCTCTCGGAGATCTTCATCGCCGGCCACGAAGTCGAAACCCAGGCCCGTCGCGACCTCGACGACCTGCTGAAGCTTCCCGGCGGCAGTATCGGCCTCGCCGACTCCCGTGGCTCCGGAAAAACCACGCTCATGACCCTAGTAGCCCGCCGTCCTAGCTTCAAGGACACTGCCAAAGCCTGCTACGTCATGACTCGTTGCCCTCGGTGCCCTCACCAACCACAGCGAGCCCACCGGAGGTCGACCCTCTACCCATTGGTTGGCCATCGAACAGGACGAACACGAAGAAAATGAGGAACCGGTAGTGGAGGAGGGGGCACCGGCGGAAGATCAGTAGGGACTTCTAGCGCTTCTTGCTGAGGGCTGCTTTCTTCTTAAAAACCCGCATTTTTCCGCAGCCTGTTTAGCCGCCGCGGTACGCTTTTCGAGACATATAGGACGAAGTCATCTCTCTCCGCGGCTGCGGTCGCCGCAGACGCTTGGAAAGACGTACCTCAGGGACTAAAGAGGGTGCGTGAAAACCAGGATCTACGAGTTTAGTCCCGCAGGGACGGCTGAAGGTGTCCAGGATTGCGTCGCGGCTTATTTTCAGCCGTCCCTCCGGGACTGAGCTTGGAAGGATTGTTCTTAAGGGGTTATATGGACCGCTTCCTCAGACATCGCAACCAAATCCTGAAGCAGGTCGCCGAGTCAGAGAGGTGGCGAGACTTCCTACCGAAGCTGGGATGACCTCCAGGAAGGATGCTGCGGGACGGCTAATCGAACAGCGCGCGCGATTACTCGACGCGCAACGCCTCCATAGGATCGAGTTTGGCGGCGCGGGTCGCAGGAAGCCAGACCGCGAGCAGCGCCACGGAGGATAAGATCACAGGTACGGTGACGAATACGATGGGGTCCCAGGACTTGACCCCAAACAGGAAGCTGGCGATGAGGCGCGTCAGCCCGAAGGCCGCCGCGATGCCGAGGACTACCCCGGCGATGGCCAGCCTCATGCCATGCCAGACGACGAGCTTGCGGATGGCGGCGCGGTCTGCGCCGAGGGCCATCCGGATGCCCATCTCCTGCGTACGCTGCTGAACGGAGTAGGCCATGAGGCCGTAGATGCCGATGGCGGCGAGGATCAGCGCAACGCCGCCGAAGATGGTAAGCAGCAGCATGTTGAAACTTTGGCGAGCAGTGGAGCGCGCCACCACCTCGTCCATAGGTCGCACATGGGCTACGGGAAACCCGCCGCTGGCCTGGCGCAGCTGCTCGGAAATGGCGGCGATGGCCTGATGGGGGTCGCCGTGTGTACGCACCACCCATCGCAGAGGCACGATGCGTGCGTTGAGCGCAGTCATACCATCGGTGACCTGGGCCTGGGGAACGATCATGACCGAACCGGGATTGCGGGCAAGGCCGGCATCGTGAGTATTGCCCACTACGCCGATGATCTGACGGGCAGGCTCCTCGAACTCCGGCCCGACGTCTTTGCCAATGATGATTTGCTGGCCGATGGGGTTCTCCTTAGGCCAGTACTGTTTAGCCATGGCTTGATTGATGAGCACCACGCCAGGCGAGCCGGCTGTATCGTTGACCGTAAAGTCGCGGCCCTGGAGGATGGGGATCTTGAACACGTTGAAGTACCCGGGTGAAGCGCTCATCCACCCGGCGCCGGGAGTATCTTTCCCTTTGACCGGGGGACGGCCCACGACGAGAAACGGCAGGCCGAACTGGCCGCGGATGGGAAGGCAGCAGGTGGAGGCCGACTCTTCAACCCCGGGAACGGCGTTGAGGCGCTCCCGTCCATCGCGCGAGAGTTGCGCTACCCCAGCCGTCTTCTGGTACCGATCGCCGGTAAGCGACATGTCCATGGTCAACACATGATGGGCATCGAAGCCGGGACTGACGCCGCGGAGGGCGAGAAAGGTGCGAATGAGCAGCGCCGAGCCGATCAGCAGCACCAGGGCCAGCGAAACCTCGCTGATGACGAGTAGCGAGCGAGCCTTGGTTTGCCCGAAGCCGGTGCCGGAGCGGTTGCTGCTCTCCTTCAGGGAAGAGTTGAGGTCGGAACGCGAGGCGCTGAAGGCAGGGAAGAGTCCGAACACGATGCCGGTGAACAACGACACCGCGAGTGTGAAGGCGAGTACGCGCCAATCGACGCCGACAGCCGCGCCGTCTTCGCCAATACGGGGCAGGCCGGCAGGACTCACGGCCAGCAGGGCGCGCACTCCCATGAAGCCGAGCAGCAGGCCAAGAACCCCGCCAGTGACGGAGAGCAGGACGCTTTCGGTGAGCAGTTGGCGGATGATGCGTGCCCGGCCAGCTCCGAGTGCGGAGCGGATGGCGAATTCGCGTTTGCGTCCGGTGGCGCGGACCAGCAGAAGATTGGCCACATTGGCGCAGGCAATGAGAAGCACGAACCCGACAGCGCCCAGCAGCACCAGCAGCGACTTACGCACGTCGCCAACGATACTGTCGCGCAGCGGCTCAACGGCGAAACTTTGTTGGGGATTTGCCATCGGGTAGGCGCGGAGATACTGGCTGGCCGCGAGCTTCATTTGCGCGTTGGCCTGGGCCAGCGTTACGCCCGGTTTGAGCAGTCCCGCGGCCTGGAAGTAGTGGCCCTGATTGGTGCTGTTGGGTTCGAACTGGAAGGGCAGCCAGATGTCGGCTTCCGGATCGGAGAGGAAGTCCTTTCCCAGGACGCCGATGATGGTGAAGGGCTCGTTGCCCAGGGAAAGCGAGCTGCCGATCACGTTGGGATTGCCGCCGAATTTGCGCTGCCAGAGACCGTAGCTCAGCACCACGGTTTTGCCGCCGTTGGGGGCGTCTTCTCGCGCGGTGAAGGTGCGGCCCAATATGACCGGTGCCCCAAAGAGGCGGAAGTAGCCCTCAGTGACATGGATGCCGTGAATCTGCTCCGGGCGGTCGCCAGTGAGGTTGAAGCCGGGACCCGCAAAGTCGTAGGCGGCCACCTCTTTGAAGACGGACGTCTGCTGCTGCCAGATATGAAACTTCGGAATGGAGGCAATGGGATCGGGATTGCTGCCATTGGGGCCCGTGAGCAGAAATTCGACGATGCGATCCGCATCGGGGTAGGAGAGCGGCTTGATCAGAACCGCGTTGACTACAGTGAAGATGGCCGTGTTGGCTCCGATGCCGAGGGCTAGGGCGGCGACGGCGGCGATGGTGAAGCCGGGGTTCTTGATGAACATGTGCAGCGAATGCTTGATGTCACTCCAGAGGTCGGTCACGTGGTCACTCCATTGCCAGGAGAATGCCTGGATTTTATACGCAAAGGGGGACCCGTTGGTTCGTCCCTTTTGCGCGAAAGCCGCTCGCCGCTATTACCACGAATATCGTCCGTGCTAGCATTTTGGCGAAGGAGAGACCCTATGCCCTTTGTCGATACAAGCACCCTTGATTTGATTGAGCGCTTGCCAGGCTGGCATGGACGTTATTTCCATTCGCCGAGCATGACATTCGCGCACTACGACTTCGTGCGCGGTTCATCCATCCACGAGCACTTCCATCCTCAGGAAGAGGTCTACGAGGTGATCGAGGGCGAGCTCGAGATGACCATTGACGGCGTATCCCAGATCGCCCGATCGGGTTTAGTCGCGATCGTTCCAGCTAACGTCCGCCATTCGGTCAAGGCCCTCACTGATGGCAGGGCCATCATCGTCGACTATCCGCTCCGCCGCGATTTTCCACTAGGGCCGGTGCGGTAGCTGTCGGCTCACCTTGGTCGCTGAGGCATGTTGCTCCATGGCTGCTACGTGGGGACCGTTCGGCGATGAGGTGCTGTGGCATGTCGATTGACTAAAGTCCGAAACAAAGAATATTCGGACCCGCCGCCACCACAACATACTGTCTGCCGTCCACCATAAACGTCATGGGCGAAGCTTTCATGAAGACGTTGGTGGGGAATCGCCAGAGCGTTTTGCCGTGCTGTTGATCCACCGCCGCAAAGCCTCCATTGGGCTGACCATAGAAAATCAGGCCTCCCGCAGTCGCGAGAACTCCCGACCATGTCTTGGCGCGCGCGCTCCCGGGCTGCGGAACCTCCCAAACGATCTCCCCCGTGTCAATATTGAGCGCACGTAGAAAGCGCTGGCCTTGCTGATCGGGATAGCCGCTGTTGTTGTTGCTGACACATTGTTCCAGTGCCAGGAAATAGTACAAGCGTGTTTCTGGAGAGTAAGCAGTGGAATCCCAATTGGCTGCATCGTTGGGGCAGCCATGCGGATCTTTGACCACCGGGCGGCCATCGGCGCCTATACCAGAAGCCCAGTCGACGCGGCGCAGGAAGGGTTTGGCCAGCAGCACCTCACCGTTGGTGCGGTCAAGCACATAGAAAAAACCATTGCGATCTGCGTGGAGTAGCAGCTTGGAGGGCTTGCCTCGATACACGGTATCGACCAACACATCGGGCTCGGCGGCGTCTCGATCCTCCACGTCATGGGGCGTGAACTGGTAATACCATTTCAACGAACCGGTCTTAGGATTAAGCGCGAGGACGCTGTCGGTATATAGATTGTCGCCGGGACGGTCGCGGTCGTCGCCATCGGGCCACGGGTTGCCCGTGGGCCAATAGAGCGTGTCAGACGACGGGTCATAAGAGCCGGTAAGCCAGCTGGAACCGCCGCCGGTAACTGGTTCTTTGCCCTGCCACGTTTCTATTCCGGGTTCTCCTTTGCGAGGCACGTTCCAGTGTCGCCAAATGAGAGCGCCGTCCTCAGGTTGAAGGGCTGCGACGAAACCTCGGATGCCCTCATCCGCACCGGAAACGCCGGCGATGATCCTATCGTCGACGATCAGCGGCGCCATCGTGCCGCCATAGTGTTGACCTTCTCCGTCGGCGGCGATCGGCGTTTCCCAGAGTAGCCTGCCAGTGGTTCGCTCGAGGGCCAACAGGTGACCATTATCGGTAACAAAGAAGACCTTATCGCCCAGGATGGCGACCCCGCGGTTGGTGCCAAGCTTTGCGTCACCAACCATACCTGCGCTGGCAGGACGCGAATACTGCCAAATCGTACTGCCACTGAGAGCGTCGAGCGCGAATACCTGGTTAGGGCCGGTTACATACAGCACTCCATCGGCGGCGAGCGGCGTCGTTTCGAGGCCAAAGGCATCGATGGGAAAAATCCACTTCAACTTCAGTGAAGACACATTCGCAGTGTTAATCCCTTTCAGGGGACTGTAGCGATTGGCTGAGTCATTCCCGTTATAAGTCAGCCAGTCGCCGGGCTTCGGAGGTCCCCAGGTAATTTTTCGCGTGGCCTGGGAGCTGATGGGCGGCCTCACAATGAGGCCCGCGTTGAGACCACGCAGATATTTGCCCAGCGCCGCCCGGTCGCCGGCGGAGAGATCGGAGAATGAGGGCATGCCGCCGGCGACATCACCCCGCTCCAGGAACGCGCTCAACTCCTCGGGTGATTGCCCCGCTATCCGTTGATTCATGGCCAGGCCAGGCGCCTTAGCCGTGCCCCGTGCATCCTCGCCGTGGCAGCCCGCACAGTGCTTATGAAACAATTCCTGCGACGATTGCTGAGCGCGCAAGGGCTCAAGCGACAGCAAAAACAAGAGAGCGAGCCATCCAATGGACGCGATCCCTCGGCCACGAGAGCAGGCGGCGGTATCTGTCAGGATTCGAGTAGCCGCGCTCAGGAGCATGTATTCCTCTGGAACTGGGTATCGGCTGCCCGCGCCCGCTTAATACAGGTCCGCCGGCCTGACACCTTTGACATAACCATCAAAATCGAAGCGATGCGGATGGTACTCACCCACTATCCCCACCTTTGCGTTTGGCCTGATTTGCCCTTCAAGCCCGAGCGCCCAGTAGCATGCATTTACCAGCAGCCGGCGGTTGGCTTCCGTGAGCAAATCCTCTGCAGTTCCAAGCGTTGTGGCGAAAACCCGGGCGCTCTTGCCGGCGCTTCCCGTGTACGTTTTGGTCCATGCGATCGGCATCATGGGATCGTTCACTACGCCCGAGACCGGGGGATCTTTCGCGTTCATACCGGAGAGCACCTCCCCGAACACCAATGTCTTGCTATCCCCGGGAAGCGGCAACCGGACTTCATAAACGTCTGTCTTGCTCCACAACTCGCCGTCATGAATTCCCCGCAGGATCGGGTTCTCAATTTCTTTCGCATTGAGAACACCCATGGTGCTTTGTTGGCCATGGTGTCCGTGATGCCTGATCCAGGTTTCGCCCAGCACCATGCGCCCGAAACCGCCATCGGGACTGTTCCAGCTGTACCTGGCATAGGTCGAACTGGATTTGAGTTGAAATGCGTGCGTCGCTGTCCGGATGCCTACAATGGGCTTGCCTGATCCCACATAGTCCACGATGTGCTTCATCTGATCGTCCGGCAGATCCCGAAACCGGGTCAGGATGACCATCAAATCGGCGGAATCGAGCGCTTCCAATCCCGGGATGTTGTCAAGCTGGTTGGGGTCGATGGTGCCATCCTTCGGATTGATGGCGAAAAGCACCGTGCAGCGGAACCCATGATAAGTCGACAGGATCTTAGCCAGTTGAGGCAACGACTCCTCGGAACGGTACTCCTCGTCACCGCTGATCAAAACGATGTTCTTTCCCTTGGCGTGCCCGTGGGGCTGAAAAACCAGGAACGGTTCAGCCGCGTGGAGGAGCAGAGTTGGCCCGGAAAGGAATGCAAAGAGCGAGAACAACCATACGATAGGACGCATCAGCGATTGCCCTCGATTCCGTGAATCCGAAACGCACAAGTGTACTTCAAAGACAAGGCGACGGGGAATTCCTGAAGACGCTGATGTAATAACCTGTCACCACGAATGAGCGCATGAATTCACCTCGGTAGACATTCTAGGCTTTAACCTCACTGAAGAGGCGCACCCGATGGCCGTTAGCCGACACCTTCTCCCCCTCGCCGCTACATCGTTCGCTATTGCTCTTCTCTGGGCGCGTGCCCCTGCCCAGATCGCAGCACCGCCGGCCTTTGACGTTGCCTCTATCCACATTAACAACACGGAAACCGACGGTCACCATCACATCTTCAATAACCCAGCCGAGAGCCACCTCCGCACCGCCAACCTCGCGCTCCGCGACCTCATTCAGTTCGCCTACGGGCTGCCCGACTCGCAGATACTGGGCGGCCCGGCCTGGCTTCGCTCCATCATGTTCGACATCGACGCGAAGTCCGATCCCTCGGTGGACGCGCAGTTACACGCACTGCCAACCGAGCAGGCTCGACGCCAGAAGCAACTGATGGTGCAGGCGCTGCTGGCTGATAGATTCCGGCTCAAGACGCACCAGGAAACGCGCCACCTTCCTGTCTACGCGCTGGTCGTTGCTAAAGACGGCCCCAAATTCAAGCCGTCGAAGATCAACGGCACCACCATCGACGGCGGCCGGACACGCTTGCATGTCGCGGGCAGCGACGACACCGTGAGCATCCTCGCACGCGAATTGGCGTAGGTGCTGGGTCGCGTGGTGCTGAACCAGACCGGCCTCAGCGGCCGCTACGACCTCACCCTGCGGTGGACGCCTGACGATGCCCCGCCGCCGATGCTCAACGGCGCGCCTGACTCATTAGAGCCGCCCGGCATCTTCACCGCGATTCAGGAGCGGCGTGGCCTTAAGCTTGAATCTACCCATGGGCCCGTTCCCGTGCTCGTCATCGACAGCGTCGAGATGCCTTCGGCAAATTAGCCGCCTGTGGGATGATGTGCGGGATTCTGCCAGATGACCTGGGGTCCCATCCGTTAAGTTCTTGAAATTCTGGACAGGGTAACTGCGAGTAACCCTTCTTCGTACCGTCTACCGGGTGAAACAGTGCTCGACCGACAAGTCCATACAACTTAAGATAGGTACATCAAAGAAACAGTGGGAGAGAGCATGCAACTACTAGGGCACTGCCTGGTGAATATGTCGTTCGGCTACCTGATGCTGATTGCCGCGGTGCGCATCGTTCAGGAAACGATGACCCTGGGCTCTTTGATGTCCAAGAGGTTAAGGTAGCCCGGCCTGGGCTAAAGAGTGTGCCGGAGGCCTCAAGAAGAAACCGCAGATCTCTCCACTACGCTGCGCTCCGGTCGAGATGACAATTCTGTTGGAGGATAAAAATCTGCGTTTCCAGGAGAAATGGGAAATCGTACCGGCAACAGAATTGTCATCTCGACCGGAGCGCAGCGTAGTGGAGAGATCTGCGGTTTCTTCTTGCTCTCACACATACTCGTTAGGACCTCTCTACTACTCAACCCGACTTTAAGTCAGGCCATTCATGTCGCAAACCCGCGTGGCCGTGGTCCCTGGGTCAAGCTCGTGCGGACGCATGATTCATTTATAGGTCGCCATCACGCCCTGCAACGGCGATAATGGGCTCTATACCGTTGTGGGCCCAGACAGTTCCAGGTACCGAAATTCGTCCCGGGAGGGGCTGTGGCGGAAGGCAGGTTCGCTCTACTGGCCCAGTACCGGCGGGCACTCATCTATGTCGCGCCCTACTGGCGGGGACTGCTGCTGGTGATGGTCCTCGGGCTTTTTTCAACAATCGTTGGCCTGGCACAACCTTATATTTCCAGACTGCTGATCGACGATGCACTCATTCGGCGCAATGTTCACGCCCTTTTTGAGATAGCCCTCCTGACGGTAGTGGTGACCGTCGTCGGTTTCGTGCTCAATATCCTGTCGAGCTACCGTTACGTCAGGATCTCAGCAGAGTGCCTTTTTACCATGCGGCTGTCGGTCTACCGCCACCTGCAGCGCCTTGCACCGCGGTACTACAACAAGACCAAGCTTGGCGATCTGGTCTCGCGCATCAATAACGACATTAGTGAAGTACAGCGCATCTGTTCCGATACTCTGCTCTCGGTGTTCTCCAACGTCCTGTTCTTTGTGGGCAGCGTCGCCATGATGATCTGGCTGAACTGGCACCTGTTTCTGCTCAGTGTGGTGCTGCTGCCGGTCGGAATCATAGCCCTGAGACACTACCAGGGAAGGCTCACGGTTCAAACTCGAACTCTACGCGAACGGAGCGCTGACTTAGGCAGCTTTCTGATCGAGAGTCTCCTGGGCATGCGGCTCATTGTTGCTTCGGGCAACGAAGGGCACGAAGCAGAGAGATTTCGCCGTCTCAATGCCACCTTCGTGCAATCCATGTTGTCGATGCAAATCACATCATTTCTGGCCAGCGCGCTGCCCAGCACTGTCCTGGCGCTTTCGACTGCCCTGGTGTTTTTGTACGGGGGCAAGTTGGTGATCGACGGCCATCTCACCGTGGGCGGGCTGGTCGCCTTTATGGCCTACCACATGCGGTTGCTTTCGCCGGTGCAGAGTCTGCTGGCGATCTACACCAATCTTCTTACCGGGGGAGTTGCTCTCAGCCGCGTATTTGAGGTTCTGGATGCGCCCGTCGAGGTCCAGGAGTCTCATCACGCGCTCGCATTGGAGGAGGTGCGCGGCGCGATTGATTTTGAGCGCGTTTACTTTCGTTATTCTGAGAACGTTCCGGTCATCGACCAGGTCTCGTTTCATGTTCCTGCCGGGGCGCTGTGTGTAGTGGTGGGCTCCAGCGGAGCAGGGAAGTCAACCCTGGCTGACCTGCTGTTGCGCTTCTACGACCCGCAATCGGGAACCATCAGGATCGACGGACACGACCTGCGCGATCTTCAGTTTCAAGACTTGCGCCGGCATATTGCCGTGGTCGAGCAGACCCCTTATTTCTTTCGAGCGAGCGTGCGGGAGAATATTGCGTATGGCAGGCCTGATGCTTCGCTCGAGGAGATTCGTGGCTGCTGTAAGGCGGCGGCCATCGACGATTTTATTCAGTCGTTGCCAGATCGTTACGAGACCATGCTTGGAGAACGCGGTTCGACCCTGTCCGTCGGCGAACGCCAACGCATCGCCCTGGCTCGTGCGCTCCTTCGAGATCCGGCTATTCTGATTATGGACGAACCGAGCTCCGCGCTCGATCCGGTTTCGGAGTCGGCTATTACGAGCGTGTTTGGGCGGGTCCTTCGCGGCCGGACCGCGATTCTCATCACTCACCGCATGTCGCTGGTGGAACGGGCGGACATGGTGGTGGTACTCGACCAGGGAAGAATTCTAGAGATGGGTCCGCCGGCGGAACTGCTGGCGAGCGGCGGCTTCCTCGCTCGTCAGTTTCAATATTCACGACTGAGCATGCACGGAGCCTTGCAGGATTAAACGCTGATCATATGGCCACCAGTTCGAACCCGACCAGGCGATACCGGGGCGAAGGATGGGGACGAAGACGCTCGGAGAGCCATTCGATCCCCAGCTGCAAGCGCTGAAGTTCCGAACTCCAGAAAGGGCCAGTCCCCCCAGTGCTGTAATAGTGGTGGCACATCTGCAGATGACGGAGAAAGCCGCTCTTCAACCGTGAGTTGTAGTGAGCCAGCAAGCTCTCTACGTCGGAACCCTGCACCGCAGCCCGGATGACCGCGGACGCGAGGATAGCCTCGCGAACCGCATTGGCCACACCTTCTCCGCACAACGGGTCGAACGCCACGGCGGCCGTTCCACACGCCAGCCAACCCGATCCGCAAAGCTCCGAGAGAATCCGCGGGTAAGCAGGGAACTCCGCTGCCGAGGTGATGGGCGCCTCAACCTGAGCCGCAATGAGACGGCTTTCGGCAATCAGCGTTGGAGCAGGGCCTCCCACTGAAATCAAGCAAGCCGATGCGCCGTGCACGGGAAAAAGGAAGAGCCAACCGGCATCGAGTGACTCTGCCCAACAAGACTCGCGATCGGCAGCGGTTTTTAGCTGAACATTGCTGACAAAGGCGCTGCGAGAACCAAACCGTCTTTCGTCTCGTCCAGGATCTTCCATCCGCGCAGAGATAATCTCCCAGGCGGCCGTATCCTGGTTTTCCGTATCTTGGTTCTCTTCGATTGGCTTCTGCACCCTGGCCCAAAGGCGCTCGAGGAGATCGTGTTCGGAGATGACGAGGGCGGAGTGTGGCAACACGGTAGGCTGTGAACCCGGGCCCCAGGCAACGACCCGTTTGCGGATCTGCGGCAGCCCCGCTAAAAGCTTCTTATCCATGAAGAGATCGGTCAGCAGAGACTGAGTTGCTTCACCCAGAAGAACCGCCGAGAGTTTTGGACGGCCTGCGCTTACGACAGAAACCGGCAGGCCATTTACGGAGAACAACCGCACACAACAGGCTGCTGCAACACCATCCCCGCGAATCAAGACTGTGCCATTCATCTGCAAACACACAATTCAGTTCGCCGCTTCAAGATGCAACCCGGGAACGAACAGGCCGCTGCCCCGCTGTTATGCTCAAGCTGCATCAGGTCCATGCGAAACCCCTTGTAGAAGCTTACACCGATAGCAGAGAGCCCTATGAGCAGGCATACAGATCCTCTCAATGGGGGAGGCTAGCCCGAAGGTCTTCCACGCAGCAGGGCCGCGAGTAGACTATTAAGAACAAGGGAGCCGAACCCACAGTGACCAAACAAGTGTTAGCCGCGACAGCTTTACCCACGATCGACGAGATCAAAGATGCGCAGCAATTGGTGTACGAGGTAATGTCACCCACGCCGCAATTTGTTTGGCCTCTGCTGTGTGAACGTCTGGGAGCCAAAGTGTGGGTAAAGCATGAGAACCAGACTCCGATCGGAGCGTTCAAGGCTCGCACCGCGGTCGTGTATGTGGCCGAACTGTTCCGTACATCGGCAAACATATCCGGATTGGTCACCGCGACGCGCGGCAATCACGGCCAAGCGGTCGCGCTGGCGGCGAGCAGGTTCAAGGTGCCGGCGCACGTCGTGGTGCCGCGAGGCAACAGTGCAGAAAAAAACGCCGCCATGCGCGCACAGGGCGCCGATCTCATAGAGTTTGGCAGCGATTTCCAGGAAGCGAAGGAGCACGCGCAGAAGCTCGCGGATCAATATGGCTGGCACTTTATTCCCCCCTATCATCGCGACATCGTCAAAGGAGTGGCTACCTATTGGCTTGAGTTCTTCACCGCAGTCGCCGATCTGGATGTTGTCTACGTACCCATCGGGCAGGGATCGGGTATCTGCTCCTGCAGCGCCGTTCGCAACGGAATGAATTTAAAGACGCGGATCGTGGGAGTCGTAGCCGAGGGTGCGCCCGCTTATGCCCTCTCGTTCGAGGCAAAACGCAGCATAGCCGCTCCGGTAAGCACCTTGCTGGGCGACGGGATGGCGTGTCGCGTACCCGATGATGCGGCGTTGGAAGTGGTGCTCGAGAACGTCGACCACATAGTACGCGTGAGCGAGGAAGAAATCCGCTCGGCCATGAAGTTTTACTTTACCGACACGCACAATGTAGTCGAGGGTGCGGGTGCGGCAGGACTGGCCGCCGCTCTGAAAGAGAAGCAGATGCTTCAAGGAATGCGTGTGGGCCTGGTGGCTACCGGTGGCAATGTCGATCATGATGTGTTCGCCAGGGTTTTGCTGGATTAAGCTGGACTTACAGAACTCGCCGCAATGACGTGCTGCCGCCTTAAAGCGCAGCGACCGGGGCGTTGTTTAAACCCAGTTTTGAAGGGGTCGACTCTTATGGTTGCTACTTTGCCCGTTCCCAAGGAAGTCCACATCACCCCATCGGTGACCAAGCTGCTGATCAACAATCGCTGGGTCCAGCGAATCAAGCAAGACCTTCGCGACCATCAATCCTTCCACCGGCGAGGAGATCTGCCAGGTTGCTGAAGCCGATGCCGCCGACGTGGACAAGGCAGTGAAGGCGCGAGCAGCTTTCGAAGGACCACGGCGGAAGATGCGCGCCTCTGAGCGGGGAAGGCTCCTTTACCGTCTCGCTGATCTCATTGAAGCGAACGCGGACGAGCTGGCGCGGCTAGAGACCCTCGACAATGGCAAGCCTCTTTCGATCGCCAAGGCGGTCGATGTTGCCAAAACGGTCGCATGCTATCGCTATTTTGCAGGCTGGGCAGACAAGGTTCTAAGCAAGACGATCCCCATCGACGGTGACTTCTTCTGTTACACCAGGCATGAGCAAATCGGGGTGGTAGAACAGATCATTCCCTGGAATTACCCCATGCTCATGCAATCGTGAAAGCTAGCCTCGGCATTGGCAACCGGCAACACCGTGGTGATGAAGCCCGCCGAGCAACCCCCTCTATCCGCGCTCCGCATCGGGGAGCTGCTCCTGGAAGCAGGTTATCCGGAAGGCGTGGTGAACATCCTGCCCGGGTTCGGCCCGACCGCCGGCGCAGCCAGAAGTGAAAACCGTCACCGTCAAGCTCTGATCGGAACCTTCCAGCCTCGGAAAATCTCCAGCGAGGCTGAGGGAATCGGACGGGTGCCGCACGAAATGCTTTGTATCAGGCACGACTTCAGTCGGGCCGTAAAAGCCCAACAAGAACCTGGGCTTTAGAGGGTGCGTGAGAACGACCGTCACGGAATCGAGTCCCGTAGGGATGGCTGAACTTAGCCCAGGACGCAATCCTGGGTTGGCATCTGCCATTGAAAAGTCCCGTAGGGACGACTGAAAAAGTTATCGAGACATGGTCCTGGATTCGGGGAGCGGATCCGGAATTCTCAATCGCGAATATTCGATGGAAGTGCCGTGGGATTGCCTCCGGGTAACTTCCAGCCGTCCCTCCGGGACTTTGTCGCTCGAATCCCAACCCAGGACTGCGTCCTGGGCTAAGTTCAGCCGTCCCTGCGGGACTCGATTCCGTGACGGTCGTTCTCACGCAGACTCTTTATCCCCTGCGCCTTTTTTCGCAATGCGGGACCCATTTCGTTATTTGCCCGAATGTACCCTGCGGTGCACCACCTGCTTCCCAATAACAACCCAGTCCCAATCGATTCCATTACCCGGCTCTTGTGAGGCCATGGCCATCCCCTTCTCGACCCGGATACCCGTCGAAGTCACCAAATCCAGCTGTGGGATGTATTCCAAATAGCGCCCGTTTGGCACCGCGCAGCATAAGCCCAAATGCAATTCCATAAGAAAGTGCGGGCAAACCGGCACATTAAACGCCTCCGCCATATGGGCGACCTTAAGCCACGGAGTGATGCCGCCAATCCGCCCAACATCCACCTGCACAATCGAGCAGGCGCCACTCTGCAAGTAATCCTTGAACTGTGAAATGCTGTACAGCGACTCCCCGACCGCGATAGGCACGCTAGTCGACGCCGCAAGTTGCTGGTGAGCGTGAACATCATCCGCGTGCATCGGCTCTTCAAACCACGCGACGTCCAATTCCTCATAAACACGGGCGCGCCGGATCGCCTCATTCAAGCTGAACCCCTGGTTGGCGTCAGTCATGATCTCCCACGCCGGGCCCACCGCATCACGGACCGCGGAAAGCCGACGAACATCTTCGGAGACATGCGGCTTGCCGATCTTGATCTTGGTCCCCCCAAACCCGCGCTCCTTGGCGTGCAACGCTTCCTCTACCAGCTGGGCGTCCTCGATGTGGATCCATCCCCCTTCGGTGTAGTAGCACTCAATCGCGTCCCTGGCGCCGCCTGCGAGACGGTGAAGAGGAAGATGTGCCTTACGCCCGCGTAAATCCCAAAGCGCAGAGTCGATCGCAGCCAGTGCGATCGATGTAAGCGCACCCACGGTCGTCGAGTGAACGTAAAAGAAAAGATCGCGCCAAATACGCTCGATCTCGTCAGCATCGCGGTCGAGCAAGCGGGGAACGAGGTGATCGTCGAGAAGCTTGATCACAGACGATCCTCCGGTGCCGATGGTGTAGCTATAGCCTGTTCCGGTAACACCGTCGGAGTCCGTTATGCGTACCATCGGCGTTTCCTGGCACTGGAAGCTCTGAATAGCGTCGGAACGTTTGACCTTGGGCGCCAGATCTACTTGCAAAACCTCGACGGATACGATCTTTGCCATGCGCGTTTTCCTTCTCCAGGCACTCGGCCCATAGTGTATCGGAAGGGTGCTCGATGGTTGCGCCGCCGGCTGCGCGTTGACAGCTTTTCCGTCGCCCACGAGAATGGCGTAGGTCTCCATTGCCCGCGAACACCTATGGCGGAACTCATACTTCTGCGAGAAGCAATCCGAAACCTGGTCCAGGATGGCGATACCGTTGCAATGGAGGGCTTCACCCACCTGATCCCATTTGCCGCAGCGCACGAGATCATTCGCCAGCAAAAGAAAGACCTCACCCTGGTCAGGATGTGGGACGCCATCAGTTGCTCTCGGGAGTCCTTCCTCACATGGATGCAAGCGCAAGTCCTCGGCGTCGGCGAAGGCGGTGACCACCGGGCTCACCTGGGCCTTCCTGGCGCAGGCCCGCAAGCGGTAGTCACCGACCTTTGCATCTTGGAGCCGGATCCGTTCTCTCGCGAGCTGGTGGTGACCTCGCTGCAGGAAGGCGTGACCAGGGAAAAGGTTGCCGCTGCTACCGGTGCGCTTTGCCGAAACCCTAAACACGATCGAAACTCCCAGCGAGAAAGAGTTGACCGTGCTCAGAGAGCTGGAGCATCGAACCATGGCCGCTCCGGAAAATCGAACAATTTTTCACGATGAGGACCGAAATCGATGCCAAAAGTCGAAGTGAATGGAGCGCGGCTCTTCTATACCCTGAGCGGCAAAACGGATGCTCCCGTACTCATGATGTCGAACTCATTAGGAACCACACTCGACATGTGGCAGCCGCAATTAGCCGCCATGGAGAGTAAGTTTCAACTCCTGCGCTACGATATGCGCGGCCACGGAAACAGTGACCTGGTGGAAGAAGCTTGCTCGATCAGCACCCTGGGCCACGATGTTCTGTCGCTGCTCGACGAGCTTCGGATAGACAAGGTGCATTTCTGCGGTCTGTCCGTTGGCGGAGTCATCGGCCAGTGGCTGGGAGCAAACGCCCCGGAGCGCCTCAGAACTCTCATCCTCTGCAACACAGCAGCCAAAATCGGAACCCCAGAGTCATGGAACAAGCGGATTGGCGATGTTGAGCAGCACGGACTGGCGTCCATCACCGAAGCAGTTCTGGAACGCTGGTTCACTCCCGCCTTCCGGCTGGCATCTCCGGACGCAGTTGCGCCGTTCCGTTCGATGTTGCACGCCAGCAATCCCAGGGGATATGTGCTGGTCTGTGCAGCCCTCCGCGACATGGATCAAAGAAAGCTGGTCGAAGAAATTCGACTGCCCACCTGTGTGATCGCCGGCGAGCATGATCCGGCAACAACGCTGGACGACGCAAAGTTTCTCCAGGACAGGATTCCCGGAGCAATACTGGTTCCATTCCCTGTGGCCCACATCTCGAACGTAGAAGCCGCCGCCCAGTTCAACCAGGCGGTCATCGATTTTCTTTCTCGATAGCTCGGGCAGTATGCTTGGAGGATTATGCAAGACGAACTTTACTTCGAAGACTTCTATCCGGGCCAAACGTTCGATTCAGAAGACAGCTACTGGCTCACCGCGAGAGAGATCATCGGCTTCGGAGAAAGGTACGATCCGCAGCCATTTCACATAGACGAAACCGCCGGGCAAAATTCGTTTTTCAACGGCCTCGCCGCCTCAGGATGGCTGACAGCGGCCATTGCCATGCGTCAACGCGTGTTGGCGATCAAGGTCTCCGGGGGGATGATCGGTGCCGGTGTCGAGGAGATGCGTTGGACAAAGCCTGTCCGTCCGGGCGACAAGATTCGCACCAGGTCCGAAATCCAACATACGCGACCGTTGGCGTCTCGCCCCACCTACGGAGTGGTTCGCTGTCTCACCACTGTCTACAACCAGCGAGACGAAGTTGTCATGACCTCCATCACCAACTTTCTCGCCCCACTCAAGCCTTCCTCCCCACACTTTTAGAGGAGTTGAAGGAGAGAAAAGAAGGGTCAAGAAAGCAACCCCGTCCTGGAGACACTCTACTTACTGCAGCAGACTCCGCTGCATAAACACCGTATCGAGCCACCGTCCGAATTTGAACCCAACATCCTTCAGCAACCCGGCGTCCTGAAAGCCGAATCGCCGGTGCAAGCTGATGGAGGGCTCGTTGGCGCTGTCGCCGATCACCGCGATCATCTGCCGCATACCGCAAGCCTGGGCAGCACTGATGAGAGCCGGCATCAGGAGCTTGCCCAGGCCGTTACCGAGCCGGTCCCTGCGCACATAGATGGAGTCTTCCACGGTATGCCGGTACGCCGGCCGCGCTCGATACGGTGCGGCATAAGCATATCCGCCAATATCACCGCTCTCCTCGGCTACCAGCCAGGGCAGGCTCCTGACTTCCACCTCGCTCCAGCGGCGCGTCATTTCAGCGTGATCGGGTGGTTCGGTTTCAAACGATCCCGTGCCATGCTGTACATGGTGCGCATAGATCCGCCTGATTGCATCGATATCCGATGCGACGGCTGGCCTGATAATGATCGACATGATCCTGCGTGCTCCTCGGCAGCGGAGTCAGCGGATGTGCGGATAAACCCCAGGAATCTTCAAAGAAATGCGATAAATACTGGAGCTCGCCGCCACATACAGTGTCTTGTGGTCCGCGCCGCCCCAAGCCACATTACCCACCCGCTCCGGTATATCGAGTGTACCGATATGCTTGCCTTCCGGAGAAATGATCCAAACCCCGCCAGGGCCTGCGCTATACAAATTTCCGCTTTGGTCTACCTTCATTCCATCGGGCGCTCCGACTCGTTTGTCGGAGCTTGCGTCGAAGAAGACCTTTGCGTCGGTGAGCGTTCCATCCGCTTTGACCGTGTAGCGCATCCACAGCTTCTTCGGTTCGGAGTTGTTCACGTAAAGATATTTCTCGTCGGGAGAGAAGCATATTCCATTCGGCCGGGGCAGATCTTTGACCAGGAGTTGCAATTGACCACGGTCCGGAGGGGCGCCGGGTTTGTGACTGAGCGCGCCGGGTAGACGGTAAACGCCGCTGAACGGCAGTTGCTTGGTAGGATCACTATCCAGTTTGGGCAGCCCGTACGGAGGATCCGTGAAGTACAGCGTGCCGTCGGACTTGTACACCAGGTCATTGGGGCTATTCAGCCGCTTGCCCTCATAGGTGTCCGCGAGCACCGTGACCTGCGCCTTCGGGTTCATCTGCTCCAGTCTCCAAACATCCCGCTGCGCATGACCCGCGACCGTCAGCCGGCCGCGGCTATCGAGCGTCATGCCATTGGAGCCCGGTTCATGACCGGTGTAGGGCGTCGACTCCTTCCAGCCGCTCGGTTGCATAAAAACACTCACGCCCACACCGGGAGACCACTTACGAATGCTATTGCTGGGAATCTCAGCAAACAGCAGATACCCCGCCGGTATCCAGACCGGGCCCTCGGTCCAGCTGAACCCTGGGCCGGTGGCTACTTTTTCCAAACGCGGTTGATCGGGAATGATCTGGTCCAATGCTGGATCCAGGCGCTCCACCTTCATGGTTACTGTGGCTGGTCCTTCGGCAGCATAGGCCCTGCCCGAAGCCGCGTTCAGCGTCAGCCCATCACGGTTCGACGACAATGCAACCACCACAGCACCGCCTGTAATCGCACTGAGAATAATTAGCCGGGAAACCCTTCGTTGGATCACTCAATTTTCTCCGTCGCCGCAAGTGGAATGACTCGGAAACAGACGGATCATAACACTCATCGTTCACGAATGCCTCGGGCGAGTGGACGAAGGCTCTGTAGAGTGCGCGTGGGAACCGCGAATTTGCGCTCAGTCCCGCAGGGACGGCTGAGCTTAGCCCAGGACGCAGTCCCATAAGCGCTAACTTGTTTGGCAGACAATAGAAATCCGAGAAGACGCTGGTTTTTTGCCTCTCCAGCTCACCACAAAAACGTCATCCTGAGAGCCTGTGACTTTTTTGGTGCAATTTTCTGAAAACATTGAGCGGTTGGGGGGATGAAGTTGTAAGAAGAGACATGGGCAATAACGAGGCAGGGGAAGTCGAGCAGAAGGGTGCAGTGCGTCTTCGTAAAGCAGAGCGTCTTCAGCTTTCTCTTTTACCGCATTGCATAGATGATTTGGTGTCCTCGGATCATCGAGTACGTACGGTGATGGCGGTAGTGGAGAAGCTGGACGTGAGCGGTTTTTGCGCGCCGATCCGAGCCCGTGAAGGGCGAGCTGGTCGTAATGCGACTGATCCTCATCTGCTGGTGGGTTTATGGCTGTATGGGTGTGTGCGCGGGATAGGTTCGGCACGGGAGCTGTCACGTCGCTGTGAAGAGAGTCTGCCGTTTCGCTGGTTGTGTGGCGGGGTCAGTGTCAATCATCGCCTGCTGTCTGACTTCCGTACCGATCACGCGGATGCCTTAGACGCCCTGTTTACGCAGGTGCTAGTGACGTTGGTGGACAAGAAGTTAGTACGGGTGAGTCGCATCAGTCAGGATGGAGTGCGGGTGCGGGTGAGCGCCGGGAGCAGCAGTTTTCGCCGGGAAGAACGATTGCAGCAGCTGTTTGTGCAAGCCCAGCAGCAGGTGTCGGAGTTGCGCGAGCAGCTGGAATCGCCGGCACAATCGGCAGCGGTAACGACGCGGCAGAAGGCGGCGCGTAAGCGAGCGGCGGAGTCGCGACAAGAGCGGTTGGAGCAGGCGATCGCGCAGTTGCCGGAGCTGAAGAAGAAGCAGGCGGAGGCGGCGCAGAGGGCAGGGAAAGGCAAGTGTGGGGACAAGATCCGAGCCAAGCAGCCGCGGGTAAGCACCACGGACGCGGCCATGCGGGGGATGAAGATGGCTAACGGTGGTTTCAACCCCGCGGCCAACGTGCAGTTGGCTGCCGACACCGAAAGCCGCGCCATCTTGGGGGTGGAAGTCAGCAACGAGGGTTCCGACTCGGCTGGGTTGAGCGAGCCGATGCGTCAGCAAGTGGAACAACGAACCAGTGGCAAGGTGAAACAGCACCTGGTGGACGGCGGCTACTTGTGCATGGAGGACATAGTCGAGGCCCACCAGCAAGGGGTGGAGTTGTTCGTGCCTTCCAAACCGGCTAGAAACCCGCAGAACCGGGGCCAGGAGTTGACACCCAAGCCAAGTGATTCGGAAGCGATCCAGGCATGGAAACAACGCATGGGAAGCGAAGAAGGCAAGAAAATCTACCTACAAAGGGCCGCCACCAGCGAAACAGCGAACGCTGAATTACGAACTCATCGCGGGCTGGCGCCGTTGACCGTACGTGGCCTCAACAAAATCAAATGCGTGGCGCTATGGTGCGCCTTGGCTTACAACCTGACCCACTTCAGCAAGGCGCTTCTCAGCTAAAACCGAGCTGAATGAGCAAAACAGAAGATCGAGCACCGAAAACAGAAAGGATCGAGCACCCTATGGCAAGCGGAACAGTGTAGAACCGCACCTTGGCCTGATGGCCGCTTCGCAATCCGACCATAACGAAACATGCTCGATCCTGGCGGGATTAAAACTAATCGGTATTAAGTCACAGGCTCTGAGCGGAGCGCCTCATGGATTTATCGCGTGACAAAGCGCTTGGTGCGCGCGGAGTCGAAGGACCCCGAGGGTGCTTATCTTACCCATGCCGTTCGGACCTTTTCAACCACTGAAGCCTGCTCTACTTTGAGGGTTAGGAAGACATTCGCACAGCCATCGCTCGGGAAAAACAACTCAAATGCTGGCGATGCGAAAAGAAGCTCAACCTCATGGGCACGATCAATCCCGAGTTCAAAGACCTTGCACAGACCTGGTGATGGAAGAGATGATTACAGCGCATGAAAAGATGTACCCGTGACCATCAAGCGGGTACCGCAGCAAGATCCTGTTCTCGGGCTTCGGTGGTCGAAAAGGTCCGAACAGCATCGGCAAGATAAGCACCCTCGGGGTCCTTCGACTCCGCGCGCCCAAGCGCTTTGTCACGCGATAAATCCGTGAGGCGCTCCGCTCAGAGCCTGTGACTTAATACCGATTAGTTTTAATCCCGCCAGGATCGAGCATGTTTCGTTATGGTCGGATTGCGAAGCGGCCATCAGGCCAAGGTGCGGTTCTACACTGTTCCGCTTGCCATAGGGTGCTCGATCCTTTCTGTTTTCGGTGCTCGATCTTCTGTTTTGCTCATTCAGCTCGGTTTTAGCTGAGAAGCGCCTTGCTGAAGTGGGTCAGGTTGTAAGCCAAGGCGCACCATAGCGCCACGCATTTGATTTTGTTGAGGCCACGTACGGTCAACGGCGCCAGCCCGCGATGAGTTCGTAATTCAGCGTTCGCTGTTTCGCTGGTGGCGGCCCTTTGTAGGTAGATTTTCTTGCCTTCTTCGCTTCCCATGCGTTGTTTCCATGCCTGGATCGCTTCCGAATCACTTGGCTTGGGTGTCAACTCCTGGCCCCGGTTCTGCGGGTTTCTAGCCGGTTTGGAAGGCACGAACAACTCCACCCCTTGCTGGTGGGCCTCGACTATGTCCTCCATGCACAAGTAGCCGCCGTCCACCAGGTGCTGTTTCACCTTGCCACTGGTTCGTTGTTCCACTTGCTGACGCATCGGCTCGCTCAACCCAGCCGAGTCGGAATCCTCGTTGCTGACTTCCACCCCCAAGATGGCGCGGCTTTCGGTGTCGGCAGCCAACTGCACGTTGGCCGCGGGGTTGAAACCACCGTTAGCCATCTTCATCCCCCGCATGGCCGCGTCCGTGGTGCTTACCCGCGGCTGCTTGGCTCGGATCTTGTCCCCACACTTGCCTTTCCCTGCCCTCTGCGCCGCCTCCGCCTGCTTCTTCTTCAGCTCCGGCAACTGCGCGATCGCCTGCTCCAACCGCTCTTGTCGCGACTCCGCCGCTCGCTTACGCGCCGCCTTCTGCCGCGTCGTTACCGCTGCCGATTGTGCCGGCGATTCCAGCTGCTCGCGCAACTCCGACACCTGCTGCTGGGCTTGCACAAACAGCTGCTGCAATCGTTCTTCCCGGCGAAAACTGCTGCTCCCGGCGCTCACCCGCACCCGCACTCCATCCTGACTGATGCGACTCACCCGTACTAACTTCTTGTCCACCAACGTCACTAGCACCTGCGTAAACACGGCGTCTAAGGCATCCGCGTGATCGGTACGGAAGTCAGACAGCAGGCGATGATTGACACTGACCCCGCCACACAACCAGCGAAACGGCAGACTCTCTTCACAGCGACGTGACAGCTCCCGTGCCGAACCTATCCCGCGCACACACCCATACAGCCATAAACCCACCAGCAGATGAGGATCAGTCGCATTACGACCAGCTCGCCCTTCACGGGCTCGGATCGGCGCGCAAAAACCGCTCACGTCCAGCTTCTCCACTACCGCCATCACCGTACGTACTCGATGATCCGAGGACACCAAATCATCTATGCAATGCGGTAAAAGAGAAAGCTGAAGACGCTCTGCTTTACGAAGACGCACTGCACCCTTCTGCTCGACTTCCCCTGCCTCGTTATTGCCCATGTCTCTTCTTACAACTTCATCCCCCCAACCGCTCAATGTTTTCAGAAAATTGCACCAAAAAAGTCACAGGCTCTCAGGATGACGTTTTTGTGGGAGTTTTAAAGAAAAACATCCCAAACAAGTTAACGCTTATGGGACGCTGTCCTGGTAGGCTTGCACAAACGGAATAGTCCCGTAGGGACGGCTGAAAATCCTCCCGATTCTGTCCCCCGTCCTCGCGGGTCCGGCCCCGGCCAGCCATTCACAGATGTACTCTGGACGTGAAGAACTGGGCAGCCCCTACACAGGAGCTTGTCATGACGGCCAATCGAAGTGTGGTGGTAACAGGAGCGTCCACCGGAATAGGTTGGGGCACAGTCAAAGTGCTCGTCGCCCGCGGATTCGAAGTCTTTGGAAGCGTGCGCAAGCAGGCTGACGCAGATCGGCTGCTAAAGGAATTTAGCAGCGCGTTCACTCCCCTGCTGATGGACGTTACGGACCATGCGGCCATAGCGCGCGCGGCCGAGCAGGTAGGTGCATCGTTAGGCCAGCAGCGTCTCGCGGGGCTGGTCAACAACGCGGGAATCGCGGTGCCCGGACCCTTGTTGCACCTGCCATTGGAGGAATATCGAAGGCAGTTGGAGGTCAACCTGATCGCTCCCCTCGCCGTGATCCAGGCATTTGCGCCGCTGCTGGGCACGGACCGGGCAAGGGAAGGGACGCCGGGCCGGATCGTGAACATCAGCTCCGTCGCGGGCAAAGTCGGACTTCCTT
This sequence comes from uncultured Acidobacteriaceae bacterium, assembly GCA_963830325.1. Lineage (GTDB taxonomy): Bacteria > Acidobacteriota > Terriglobia > Terriglobales > Acidobacteriaceae > PALSA-350. Next base: position 558,809 of record CAWHMV010000009.1, on the reverse strand, counting down.
TCCTCGGAGCCTACGTAGCGTCGAAGCATGCTTTGGAAGGGATGTCCGAATCTTTGCGGCGGGAACTCATGCTCTACGGGATCGACGTGATCGTGATTGGTCCTGGAGCAGTAGCGACGGCCATCTGGGACAAGGCCGAGAGCGGGGAATTTGGGCCTTACCGCACCACCGACTACGGAACCATCCTCGATCGCTTTGCGGAGTACTTCATCACCGAAGGCCGCAAAGGTCTGCCCCCGGAGGCCGTGGGAGAGGTGGTCTATCAAGCCCTCACAGCGGCCAAGCCCAACGTACGATATGCGGTCGTAGGCAAAAAGTTCCAGGATTGGTTTCTGCCCCGGCTGTTGCCGAAACGAATGGTCGATCGGCTGATAGGCCGGCAAACCGGACTGTTGGCGGCAAAAGGCTAAAGCCCTGCGCCTATTTGATAGCCCTGACTTCAAGAACCTCGACAGTTTGGGATCCAGAAAACTGAACCGGCACACCACGGATCCAATCCTCTTTTGTAAAGGCACCAAGATCTTTGTTGCTGACCACGGAGTGTACCGCAAACTTACCTTCTGGTATGAGCGGCAGTTGGATGTTAGCCATGGAAGCATCCGACTTATTGCGAAAAACCGCGATCACACCATCACCTGAACGCGACAAGCGAGCGAACCCATCCCAGGAAGCCGCGGAAGGTTGACGCCAATTCCCAAGCGGGAAGAAGCTCTGGTTGATCTCTGTATTTTTTCTAAGCTGTTTAAACCATCCGATGTGGTCGTGGTACCACTGTTGATCGGCCGCACTCAACTTACGCAGATCACCCAGCAGCAGAGGGGCGGAACCGATCGCAGTTGCGAACGTCTCCTGCGCGTTTGGCACATCCGCGTGCAAATTTCCAATGAGCATGCTTTCGACCGGCATCGAAGGCGCCCGCTCGTACAGCAGCGTGCGGGCCTGCACCGTTCCAGCAGAATCGATCTGCGCATCACTGACATTGCTCATCCAATCCAGATCACCAGCCGCCAACAATCCTGCATCGATTACGTGCTTTTGCCCCCAAAGCTCGAAGGTCAGGTCGAGAAGAACGTCCGGATGCTTCTCGTAGACCTTGCTGGTGACGTGGCTAATACCTTCATAGATCATGTTCAGGGATTCCGCCCAGTCACCGTGGTAGTGACCTTTTGCCCAGCAGCCAGGCGCTTCGCCATAGGCATTGAAGATCGTCGTGAGGTCAAGTTTGACGTAGGCCAAATGGAAGCGCTCGATGGCATCGTTGATTCGGTCTGCGGCCGCGTCCTGAAACGGCGTGGCCAAACACATGACGACCTTGGAGCCGCCCATGGTGGAGGTCAGCTTCGGCTTACCCGATTGGTCGAGCGCCGCCCACTCCGGGTGGTGCACGTAGTCCGGGGTCTTAAGCCCGATCGCTGCCATAGGAATCCACAGCCCCAGGCGCATCCCTCTTGCTTCCACGGCTTCGCGGATGGAGTCGAGTCCTCCAGGAAAAGCTTTCGGGTCTACCGTATTCTCGCCATATTCCTGCTGCCAGCCGTCGTCGATGGTAAAGATGTCCATCCCCATGTCGCCAGCCACTGTGACCAACTGGAGCGTGATGTCGCGATTGATGCTCCTCTCGAACGGTTCCCAGGTGTTGTAAATCCAGGGTGCGCCGTGAGCAACCGACTTTCGTTGCAGAACCGCGGACGTGTAAGAGGGAAGTACCCAATGGGGATCGTGAAAGCCATCACCGTTGCGAAATGTAACCAAGGAAGTAGCGGCCGTCTTGAATTCGGCTCCGGGTGCGAGCGTTCGCTCGAAGGGCATCAGATCGGTATCGTATAAAACCCCGACACCCACCCGGCCAGGGTCGTACCAGGCATTGATTTCCGTGCGCTTCATATACCCGGGAACTTCGCTGACGATCGCAAAGCCATCGCCGGTGCGCGCGTTGGAGACAAAGAGTCCCGCATCCTCTGACCGGCCGGTGTAGAAAGTCTCTCTTGGCACAGCGCCGTACTGGGCATTCAAAACCGTCTCGTTGGAGAGCCCTACCGTGGGAGCGATAGCTTCGATATTCAGGTGAGAAAGATGCAGCGGCGCACCCCCGGTATTCTTCAGCACCAGCCATTTGCGTATGGCTGGCTGCCCACCGTAAACCCGGTAAACCACGGAAACCTCAAGGGGGAATGTCTTGCTCTCAAGATGAACGGTAAGAGACTTTCCGTCTGGCAATGTGCCTTGGTCGGCCTTTACCAGCCGAAACGTCGAGCCATTCAGAGTCTGCCCATTGCATGCGAAGGAAAATTCCAGAGCAGGCCTTCGGGCAGGTTTTGTCGGAAGGATGAATTCTGTATGGGTAGTGAGATCGGTGAGCCGTTGCGTCACCAGGCCGGATGAAGAGTCGAACGTAATAGTCCGCTCAATCCGGTCATTGCCAATGGTCCAACTTTGGCAGAGCGCGCCCGAAGCGGAAAGCAGCAACACAACCGCAGGCAAAGATCTAAATCTCACCACACACCTCCCCACTAAGCAAAGATGACGTTAAGTACAACCAGGGCCAGCAAAATTCCTGCGGCCGAAAACAGCAAAGGCAGAGGCAAGCTACCGGCCCCCGCCCGTAATGTTGGCGGCCGGTACGCAGGAACCTCCTTCAAGCTCTTTTTCGTCACTAGGCTGACTGCGATAGTAATGAAAAAACAAGTCAGCCACCCGACGCCGGCGCCGTAGAAACTGGCGGTCATATCGCTGCCATATTTAATTATTCCTTCCTGATAAAGGAGCCAATGCCCGAACGACGCCAATGTACCGCATACCAGCCCGGCAAGCGCGCCCACTGGAGTAGCCCAACTGGTGAACATGCCCAGCAGGAAGGTCGCGAACAAAGGTGCATTGAAGATGGAGAACAGCATCTGCACGTAATCCATCAAATTATTGAAGCGCAAGACGACGAACGAAGTCCCGATGCTCAGCACTGTAGCCACCACGGTTGCGATACGTCCAACCCGGAGGTAGTGGGCATCACTGCGCCCCTTGGCCAAGTGGGCCTGGTACAGGTCGTAGGTCCAAACCGTGTTGAATGCAGAAATATTCCCCGCCATCCCCGACATGAAGCTGGCCAGCACTGCGGTCACGCCCAGTCCCAGCAAGCCATGGGGATAATAGCGCTCCAGCATCGACGGCAGCGCCAGATCGAAGCGGCCGGAGAGACTAGCGGGAAGAATCGCAGCCGCCGCAACGCCAGGAACGACGACCAGAAGAGGGAAGAAAAGCTTCACCGCAGCCGCCACCAACGGAGTGCCCGACGCAGTAGGGAGATCGCGCGCAGCCAGCCCGCGCTGAATCAACACAAAATCGGTACACCAGTAGCCGAAGCTCAACACGAAGCCGAGGCCGAAGATCACCCCCAGCCCGTCCATCGTCGCTGCGTGCGGATCCACCGCATGCATGCCGGCCCAGATGTGTCCCTGCGTGCCCCAGCAATACAAGGCCGAGTACCACGCCAATGGCGCGAAGCCGATGACAATCAGGGCGAACTGCAGCACCTCGTTGTACATGGTCGCCCGCAGGCCGCCCAGCAGGATGTACGCAAGTACAAAAACGGCCGAGATCACCGTTGCCAGCGCGAAGCTCCATCCAAAAATCACTTGCAGGATCAGCGCCATCGCGTACAGTCCGACCCCTGAAACCAATACCGTAAGCACCGCGAACGAAAGCGCATTGAACACCCGCGTCGGTTCGCCAAAGCGCAGCTTCAGAAACTCCGGCACACTGCGCACTTTGCTGCGGTAGTAGATCGGCATCATCAGCAACGCCAGAAACAGCATCGCCGGAACAGCGCCGATCCAATAAAAATGCACCGCGCGCCAGCCGTATTTGGCGCTGGTCGAGACCATGCCCATCACTTCCAGCGAGCCGCAGTTTGCGGCTACAAACGCAATCCCGGTAATAGCCAGGGGCAGCGACCGGCCCGCTTCAAAGAATTGTCGAGAGGTGTTATTGCTGCGGCGCAGTCGCAGGCCGATCAGCAGGATGACCAGAAAATAGGCGACGACGGTGCCATAGTCCGCCGCGTTCAGATGAAGTTTTAGCAGCGGTGTCCCTTTCCAGCCCCGGAAACACCTTAGCGATGACACGCCAATCTGTAAAGCTCCCAATTTCCATCTGCGAGCCAACAAAGAAGTTAATATTCGAGGCATATCAACCGCGAGGACAGAGTCTTGCAGATTGTCACCCAGTGACCGGCTTCGCAATTCCCAAATCACACGTCGTCCCGCCATGCACACAGGTGGGCGCCGCCCCTGCTGCAACACCCTGTGCGCAGTCTGACCGCAAGTGGATTCTGATAGCCATCATCCTGGGCTCGGCCCTGGCCTTCATGGACGGCTCAGTCGTCAACATCGCTCTGCCTACTCTCCAATCCACGTTTCACGCGACCTCCTCAGCCATCCAGTGGGTGGTGCAGGCCTACGCGCTGTTCGGAGCCGCATTGCTTTTACTTGGGGGCGCTATCGGGGACCGCTACGGCCGCCGGCGCACATTTATGTGGGGCGTCGCGCTCTTTGCTGTCGCCTCCGTGGGCTGCGCCGCGGCGCAGTCCCTGGGTCAACTCATCGCCGCGCGCGCTATCCAGGGAGTGGGTGCCGCGCTGCTGATCCCCCAGGGTCTTTCCATTCTCTCCGCGTCCTTCCCCGAAAAGGAACGTGGTCGCGCCATCGGGACTTGGTCCGCGTGGACTACTGTATTTGCCGCCATCGGACCCGTAGTAGGCGGCTGGCTTATGCAAACGTGGTCCTGGAGACTGATCTTTCTCCTCAATCTCCCGCTTGTACTGGTGATCCTGCTCCTGGCGCCGCGCATCCCGGAGAGCCGTGCTCTGGGCGACGGCCCAGCGCAGCCACTGGACCGCCCTGGCGCCGCGCTCGCGACGCTGAGCTTCGCAGCCATCATCTACGCTCTCTCCTTCGCGCCCCAACTCGGCTGGCGAAATTCCCTGGTAGCCTTGCCTCTCATCGGCGGAGTCGTGCTCTTCGCCCTTTTTCTCCGCTCGCAAGCAAACCGGCCCAATGCGATGATGCCGCTCTCTCTTTTCCGCATCCCGCGTTTTCTCGCCCCAAATCTGCTCACGTTTCTACTGTATGGGGCCTTGGGAGGCACGCTCTACGTGATCCCGTTCTATCTCATACAAGTCCGGCACTATCCGCCACCGGCGGCCGGCGCTGTCTTCCTGCCTCTGATTCTGATGATGTTCTTCTTCTCCGCGCGGGTGGGCGCGCTGGTTCCCAGGCTGGGCGAACGGCTCTTGTTGTGCCTCGGGGCGGCTCTGGCGGGCCTCGGATTTGCCGCCTTCGCCTGGCTCGACGCAAACTCCAGCTATGTCCTGTCCATTCTGCCGCCAGTTCTTCTCCTCGGCTGCGGAATGACTCTCTGCGTCGCGCCCCTCACCAACGCCGTCATGTCGTCGGTACCTGCGACCCAAACTGGCATCGCCTCCGCGGTCAACAACGCGCTTTCCCGGCTTGCCGGGCTGTTGGCGGTCTCTCTGCTTGCCCTCGTCCTCGCTCACGGATTCGTCTCCAGCCTTACCGACCAACTGGCCCATTCCACCTTGCCGCCTGAGGCTCGTGAACAGATGCTGGCCAACCAGGCTCGCCTGCACGACATCCCGATCCCGCATGGCCTCGCCCAGCCGCAGCGTGCCCAGGCTACACACCTGCTCGATCAGGCCTTTCTCGCCGGATTTCATTCCGTAATGCTCGATTGCGCAATCAGCGCCTGGGCCGGAGGCCTGGCGGTGCTCCTGCTACTACCTAAACCGCATGCACAAATACTCAATACCGAATCTACGGCAACGTAAGAATGGGCAGGTAGGTACGGGCTTCAGCCCCTGCATCAACCCAGAACATCATTCGACCTTTAGCCCCTGAAGTACGCTTTCCCTTCACCTTCACCGAAATCGTCCCTCCCCACCCACGCCCGAAGATACCTGTAAACGTCCACCCACTACCTGCCGTCTATTGGGGCGAGAAGGATCAAATCCAGCTCAACCGTTCAGGAGGTAGTATGAAGTCTTCGCTTGCGCTTCTTGCCGCCCTGGGGCTCTTACCAATGGCCCTGGCGCAAACCCCCCCGCACACCCCGCCAACCCCGGCGGGCATGGCTCAGCATGAGGTCCAGCGCTACACCACGCTGCTCACCCTCCTCCCGGCCCAGGTAGAACAAGCCACCGCCATCTTCACCACCGAAGCCACAGCGCGCCAGAACTCAAGAGCCAGCGAACGTGCCGCCCACCAGGCCATGGAAGCGGCCATCAAGTCAAATGACACCGCCACCATTCAGTCGACGGCCACGACCATGGGCCAAATGACGGGCGAAGCGATGGCTGCTCACGCGCTCGCTCAAGCCCAGTTCTACGCCATCCTTACCGCCGACCAAAAGACCAAGTTCGGCGAGTTGCAACAAGAACACATGATGGGTGGACCAGGCCACGGACCGATGATGCGATAACTCAGCCGCTGTGGGCAGCCCTTTCGGCGTAAACTGCTGCCCAGAAGGCACGTCTATGGAAGCATTGGAGCCGCTTATCTACGCTGGAGAGCTTTCACCCGTGCGGGACCGGATGATTGCAGAGCTTGGGGACATCGACACGCTCTGCGCCACCTACCGGTCTCGCATCTATCGTTATGCTCTGCTCTCGCTGAGGGACCCTGATCTCGCGGAAAGCGTTACCCAGGATTGCTTTCTGAAGGCTCACCGGGCGCGTGACGAGTTTCGTGGAGACTGCAGCATCGCCACCTGGCTGACGCGCATCGCGACCAATCTCATTCGCGACTCTACGCGGTCGCGGAAGTTTCAGTTTTGGAAAACGGCGAGTAATAGCGCGGTCGAGGCAGGGGCGGTCGCAGACCGTCTCCGTTCTCCAGGGATTTCCCCCGAAACCGCCATGGTCGTGAGGGAAGAATTAGTGCAAGTATGGGACAGCGTGGCAGCCCTCCCCGGCAAACAGCGCAGCGTATTTTTGCTGCGCTTTGTGGAGGAGATGGAATTACCTGAGATCGCAGCAGCCATGGGGTTGCACGTGGGGACGGTAAAAAGCCACCTGCATCGCGCGCTTGCCGCGGTGCGTAAGGCGATGGAGAAAAAGCGATGAAGACCGACCATCTGTCAGCCTGGGAGCAGGAAGAGTACGTCCTGAATCAGGGCACCGAGCAGCAGAATCCTCAAGTTCTCCGTCACCTTGCGGAATGCGTGGCCTGCCGCGCCGAAGTCGCGCAGCTGGAGCATGGCATCGCTATTTTTCGCAGCGCGGCTGTCGAATGGAGCTCGGAGTGCCTGGCAACTCGTCCGCGGCAACTGCGATTTGTTCCTTTAAGAAGGTTCCCTATCACCGCAATGCGATGGGGTTTAGCGGCCGCCGTTCCCTTGATCCTGCTCTTGCTTGCGCTGGCTCCATTGCATCTCTTTCATCTCTCCGGCCCGCAAATAACCCGCCCGGCAGTGCAAATCAGTGCCGCGCAAATCAGCGACGATGCGCTGCTGGAGCAGGTGGATGAACAAGTCTCGGTTGCCGTTCCCTCGTCCATGGAGTCGTTGACCCACCTGGTTTCGGCAGACAACAGCTCGGGCACCGCAACCGCAGGGAGCAAGCACATTGTGCAAACCAATTAGCCCCAGGAACGGCAGAACGCCGCGATGGCTCACGATCCTGCTCCTGCTTGCTCTGGGATCGGGGACGGCCTTTTGCCAGGAGAGCTCGCCACCGCCCAACGGCCCGGCAGACGGCATGGGCCCACCGCCCATGGAAGGCCGCCGTCCCCCCATGGAGCGCGCGTTTCATCTGGGGCCCCACGGGCGTTGGTGGAACAATCCGGATTTCGTGAAAAAACTTTCGCTGACCCCGGAGCAGCAAAAGAAAATGGAAGCCATTTTCGAGCAGAGCCGCCCCAGCTTGACGGATCTCCTGGCCACGGTGCGAAAAGAGGAGATGGCGATGGAGCCCCTCCTTTCCGCCGACCAGCCCGACGAAGGTAAGATCCTGGCTCAGATCGACCGCCTGGCGCAGGCTAGAGCGGAACTAGAAAAAGCCAACGCCCGCATGCTCCTCGGTCTGCGCCGGGTGCTCACCCCAGACCAATGGAAGACGCTACAGGCAGAAGAGCCTCACGGACACTACCCCCGTTTTGGTCCTGGGCTGCGCGGCGACTATGGAACCACGCCGCCGCCCGCGTCTTCGCCAAATTAGTCATTGCTTGATTGAGTACATACCTATCTCGGCTGCCCTGCTCGACTGCCGTCCATGCTCGAACCCGGCCACTCGAGGGGCTACTCCCTTTCTCCCCATCATTCGCATCAGCAGAGCATTCTGCTGCATCGATTGAGAAATCGGTGAGGGGTGGCGGCAGACAAACGTTTGCCGATCGTGGATATGCAAATTCCATACATCCGCGCTTACCAAAGCAACCCATTTCGTAGTTAGAGACCGACAAGAGCGTGCAAGTTTGCGGTTGTACCCATAGATTTCGTTGTATTATTACTGCTGATCTGCACCCAATCAACTACCTAGCAAGGGAAAGGTTCAACTTGGACAGCCCAGCTGTGGTTCCAATATTCGTTCGCAGCGGCCGAACCCTGGACGTACTACAGAGGGCCGACACGGATGCTCTCGGGTGCGTAAAGCCTATCAAAGGACTGGCGCTCAGTTTTCGATTCGATCGTGCGCCGTAATTCCCGAAATCTTGTGGGGCGTCGGCTACCCTTCTTCGAAAGCTTCGGGCACAAGCTCACGTACTATACTATGAACTGCATGCGCGAGAGCGATCTTTAAGTCGACATCCGCGCGAACATCGGGCCTTGAGCTTGCTTGCCTTGCGTTTCGGAAACCGTGTGACGGCGATACCGTCCAAACGCCTATGCTCTTCTCTGCGTGGATTCTAGTAGATATGATCCTTGTCTCTCACTCGTAACGCTGATATAACAGGTCACTCATCTTTTCCGGTGAGAGCCGACTCCAAGACCGCACATTCATGACGAAAGCAATAGATAGCCAAGATAACAGAGGGGACAGAGCTCCTGACGAGTCAACAGCCATAAGAAGGCGGGGAAGCGGCATGGCCAACTATGGGTATTCTTATGAAGAGGGAACACCTGAGATCAACCTCCGCTTTGGGGCGCGACTGCGCGATCTACGTCAGAAGAGCGGCCTTTCACAGGAGCAACTGGCGGCCCGCCTGCTGGTCCCTCTGAGTCACCTGGCGGATCTTGAGGGTGGACGAAAGAGCGCATCCATTATTGACCTAGAAAGCTTTGCGCAACAGTTCAAGCTATCGATCTCTGAGCTAGTGCAGGAACTATGAACCAATCCGCGGATATCTGAAAGATACTCATCGCCCTTGATCTCCTCAAATGGGGAGCGGGCCCGCCTGTGCTACTCCGCCTGCATGATGATCTCAATGGGATCATCCGATACCGCGAAGCTGATCTTCTCGTCCGATGTCGTGAAAGGGACGCTACTACGGGTAACGAGATTCGTCACCTGAATGACCTTCCAGCCCTTTGTCATGTTGACGGTTACTGAACCATTGCCAGGCTGAGGCATCTTGGCCCATCGACTGCCGTCGCTCGTATAACTGCGTTGCCAGAGAGCCAGGATGTCCGAGTTCGACTTGTGGCCGGGGCGCGAGCCTATGATGTGCACGGAGTCCAGCGGAAATGTGCCGCTGTAGCTGGCAATGGAGGGAAAGGTAGAATTTGAGTAAGGGCTCACCGGAGGATTCGCGATCTTTGCCAGGTCTGACATGAAACCCGAAATTGCTGTGTAAGCCGGTAAGGGATTGCGTGACGAGTCGAGGAAGCCCATCTGGTCGCGGCTTGTATCGTAGAGGCGATAGAAGCTGATCGGCGTCACGCCTGCGGCCTGGAAGCCGAGGAACTGTCGCATGATGAACCTGGCCTGATGCGCGGCGTCTCCGTTGGTGAGACCGAATCCGGTCTCAGTCATATTGTGAGTGACACCGTTCTTTGGATTACTTACTTTCAGAAAGTAGTCCTCCTGTGCGGCGAGGCTGAAGTTGCCACCGGCGAGCCCGAACAGGTTGCAGTTGAAGAAGTCGTTGTTGCCGGTGGTCGTGGCCCAGCAGGGCGCAATCCAGAGCCCATCTTCGGGACTGTTGCCATAGGGATGAAACGACTCCGAAAGGACACTGATCGCAGGCTCTGCGAAGGTAACTCCTGTGTTGAGCTGCATCTGCTGATCGAGGACCGAGTTCGAGCCGGACTTCTCCGTTCCCGCCCAGATATAACTGACTCCTGCAGGAGTAGCACGACCCTGCAGTGCGCCCACGAATCCCCAGTTAGGCAGATAGGCGTTTCTCGGCCCAGGATGGAAGGGGCCCGGGAACGAGTCGTAGGAGTTGGCACGCTCATCCCATCGGTCATCTGACCAGGTAGGCTCGTTCCACACCTCTATTTCTCCCTTGAGGCCCGCATGGGCAAGGCTCCGGGCAAGGAATTCAGCGTACTCGGCGTAGCGTATTACAGAGCTGTCACTCGGGCTTGAGGTTGCGGGTGGTGGATAGAGATACTCGTTGACGGTATAGAGAGTGCCAGTAGTGGCGGGAAGAGCGGCGGTAAGAGCTGAAGCCAGAGTGAGCGTAGCATGGTTCGTATCGCTCACCTTGACCGCGGTGATCAGCGCTCCCGGATAGGAGTGGGCGTTGCTGATCTGCATGCCGTCCGAGCGAGTAATCGTGTCGTAGAAGGGAGCTAGTGAGGACAGCTTATCGACGCTCTCACCAGGAACCAACTGGACAGGGATCGACGTTGCTCCAGCTGGAGCGCCGCCGGGCGCCGTAACGCGAAGAATGGGATGGTACGGCGCGCCGTAACCCGCAACCACAATGGGATGCAGATTGTACTTGCGAGATGACTGGTAAGCGGACTGGCAGTAAGGCTGGAGCGCATAACGCTTCGAGGTGACAGTATTCCGAGGTGGTGGCGTTTGCAACTCGAGGGTCCCCCACCCGCACTGGAAGCGCGCGTGCGTAGCGCCTGCGGCTGCGGCCATTTGGAACTCCCAGTCGTTTGCCGGGTCGACGTTGAAGCCGAGCGCTTTGGTAACCTGGGTGGCCGTGATTACGCCGAGAGCTTCCTGTGTAGGAGGAATGACCTTCATCGCCAGCGTTGCTGATACGCCGGCTACGGTCACTTTGACCGTAGCCGATCCAATGCTGTTAGCGGAGATGGTATTTCCGGAGATCTTGACTACCGTCTGGCTCTGGTCATCTGTGTAAATAGGTGAGACACATGGACTGTGCGCCCCATCCGAGTAAAAGGTTGTACAGGAAAGCGTAGCACTCTGCCCCTTAGGTATCGGATTGGCCGATGAGGTGAGCGTGACGTAGGAGACCGTAGCTGCCCGGCAGGCCAAGACTAATAAAAGTGAAAATGACACGAGGAAAGGATGTCTTATGCCGGTGCCTCTGGCCATGGGGAGTTGACGCCTCATCCAGCACTGACTCGCTGCCACACGCTAGTGAATAGGCCGGTGAACTCGGCGCGGCCCATGATAAGCCCCGGCGGGCGCGATTTGAGCTTGAACGGAAAGTTAAGGAGTACGAACAGCAGCCGGAAGAGAGTTGAAAGCATAAGTGCGCAACCTGCACCTTTTAGTCCGAACTTGGGAATCAACCATAACATGAGAGGTATCGACGTAAGCACACCGCAGCCCTGCAGCATGCTGACGGTTCCGGGAAATCCCGCAGCCAGAAACGCCTGCGAAAGAACGGAGGTCAGGCCGCTGGCAATGGCCTCAACGATAAGGAATGGAAGAATGGCAGCTGCGCCGGCGAATCCATGGCCGTAGACGAGGCGGAGCAGGAAATCTCCGAAGAAGAGAAGCGGCAGCGACGCCAGAAGCATGAGACAAAGCGTTGCGCGGGCAGCACGGCCTGTGAGTGCAACGCTGTCGCCCGTAGACAGATTGGTGGAGCGCGGCATGGTGATGGGTGCGACTGCCGTAGGAATGAAAGCGAGCACTCCCGCCGCACTCTGCGCGATGACGTAGAGTCCCATCATTTCCGGGTTCAGCAGTCCAACCACGAGAACGCGATCCACTTGAGTTGCCACGGTGCCGAGGAGATCCGCTCCCCACGCCCGCACTCCATAGCTCAGAAGCAGACGGGACGAAACGACGGGGGAACGAAGCGTGGGACGAAAGTATCTCCAGGCCCAGCGCGCAGTCCAGATCATAGCAGGTGTACCGCCAAGTAGATAGGCGAAGGCCGCGCTGGAATATGTAAGTCGGCCCAAACTCTTCTCGATCGTAAGAACGATTAAGACGGAAAAGGGGGATAGGAACCGGTAGACGTTGTACTTGGAAAAGGCGTCTGCCGCCTGGGCCTGGGCTATCAGCGTCACAGCAAGAAGTTCGAGTGGCGTAACAAGAATCCATAACCTCGCAAGGTGGATGGCGGCGGCAGGATAGGTGTGTAACGAATAGGGAAGGATCGCGGCGCCAACCAGAGCAGCGAGGAGGCCAAAGACCGCGCTGAGCAGCAAGCCTGCACCCGCCAGCTCGCTGGAAATGTCCTGTCTGCGTTTGAGCCAATACACAGAGGCGATGGGAATGCCCATGGTCATGCCGTAGGCGAGAAACTGCGGCCACATGATGATTCCGGCCAGCAACCCTCGTCCGTCAGCACCAAGGCTACGCGCGGTAATAATGCCGCACAGAAGATTCACAGCCTGGACAGCGAGATTTGCACACGCGGTCTGGATGATTGCCATGATCCCGGACTTAGCGGATAAGAATCGCCGTATCCCATGCCTCATAGTTGTTTTCCAAAGGGCAAGTGGGCCTCGCTCAGGCGAATCTGCGTTTCAGGGTAAGTATAGGGGCTTCGAAGAATTGATAGCTCACCACCGCCAGCGTTACGGAGAGGAGAAAGCCGAAGACGGCGATCAGCAGCTGAGCTAGAAGCCCCGAATGCAGGAGATGTTCGAGTCTTCCCGAGAGGTGACGAAGATAGACGAAGTACAGGCCGTGGAACAGGTACAAACCGTAGCTATAGCGCCCGAAAAAGCGCAGCAGGGGCCTGTCAAACAAAACGGTCACCCAATTCGATCCTTCCTGTGCGAGAAGGATGAGGCTGGCACAGCTCATGGCGATTGCGGAGTAGCCGGCTGTGGCGATCCAGGCCGATGATTGTTCGGGTCCATGAGCGATGTACAAGAGTATCGCGAGTAGAGAAACGGCGATGATGAGAATCTTTCCAGCTGGTATACGGCCAGCTGACCGCGCTCGAACAAGCAGTGCAACCCCACCGCCAAAGAGGAGACTGTCGGCGCGAGCCACCAGCAGCCGTGACATATCGAGTGCATTCATCCCGGTGCCAAGCAGCAGAGCTCGAAGAATAGGACCACCGATAAGGACGACGAGAATAATGCGAAGAAGGGTGGTCCTGTTCTTTACCCGCCAGACGATGAAGGGCCATAGCAGGTAGAACTGCTCTTCCACAGCAAGCGACCAGAGATGCCCGAGGTTTACCCACTGGCTCGGCAATTGGAAATCAGGCACAAGCAGAAGGGAAACGTTGCTGAGATAAAAGAAGTAAAGGAGATGTTCGGGCCGCCAGTGCATATGGAGGACAGGCGTGAGCAATAATAGGCCGAACAGCACCCCGTAGAAGAGAGGGAAGATTCGAAGCGCGCGGCGAGCGTAGAAGTTTCTGACCCTGTGCTCCGCGTGAATAGTGTCGTAAAGAATTCCTGTGATCAGAAATCCGGAGAGGACGAAGAAGAGATCAACTCCCATCCAGCCGGCCCCGGCTACAAGGCTCCAGAGGCGCAGTAGAGGGTTTGCTCCTTTGTAGGATCCAGTGAAGTGGTAAAGCATGACAGAAAGAATGGCCACGCCGCGGAGGCCATCGAGCGCACCGTTGTGCTGTGTGGCTGAAGCGATGCCCTTGGACTGGACTGTTTCGCTTGTGCTGCGAGCGTCGATCTCTGAAACTGTCATGATCGGCAATTGAAGATTCTCCTGAACCACGGCGAGGTCGCCGTTTGTGCTGCTGGTCCACAATAAAGGCCGGTGGCTTCAATCCGCGAAGTGCCACAGCTCGGGAGAACGCAGGCTTGAATACACGTTATCTCCCCAAATGCCAGAAAGCCGTGAAATGAACGGTAATTGAGGTGAGAATAGCACGCGCTTACATAGCTTCGACCTTAAAAAATATCGGCCAAAACCTAAAAACAATTCACAGAAGTGTGCTGCCGAGAAACCGCTGGTAAAGGTCAACGAATTGTGGCCTATAAGCCACAGGATTAGGCCAAGATCCGATGGACATGCCGTCAGCGGTATGGAAACATGGCCGTAGTCAACCAAAACAATCCGTCAAGGGCCTTATTCCCTCCACCCTTGCAGCTGAAACTTCTTCCGGTTCATTGTGAGTCCTATGAGAGATCAAGAGCTTCAATCTATCTCAATCATCGATAGACAGCCCCATACGATCCAGGCTGGGCGCACCGACGAAGGATTAACTCTCGGAGATATCCTCCAGAGGCTTCTCTTTCATCGATGGTTCATTGCGGCGTGTGCTGTGGCCTGCGTAGCTCTTTCGCTGTTGTATCTCAAGCTGCGGCCATCGGTGTACGAGGCCTCCGCAGTGTTGCGCATTGATCCGGGGCGAGCGGAGGCCCTCGCGATATCGGACCGTCCGGCATCCGCGCCTACGGAGCCGGGGGAAACGCTTCACACGGAAATCGTCCTCCTGAAAAGCGACGATGTTGCGATCAGAACGTTGAACACTTTGTCGGATGATGAGTTTACAAAGTTCATTGGTTTGCGCAGAGGTCCCAATCTCATCCCTCTGGATGTGCAAAAACTCTCTGATCAGCAGCAGAGCTGGATGGAAAAGCTGGAAAAGGCCATAACCGTAAAGCAGATCGACGGAACGCAGCTCATTAACCTGACTGTCAGGTCCTATGATCCGAATGTGGCCGCGGCTATTGGTAACGCGATGGTTCGCGCCTATACGGTGCAGACGTTTGAGAATCGCGCCCACTCCGTAGCACAGTTGCGTACGTGGCTCTCAAGCCAGATGGATGACTTGAAGAAACATGTTGAGGTGGCCCAGGCGAAGTTGACTGACTTTGAGGAAGCAAACGAAGTCGTGGACACCCCGGGTGCGAGCAACTCAATTTTGGATCGGCTTCATTTTCTGAGCGAACGACTTTCGACGGCGCAGTCTGACACCATCGTGAAGGAGGCTCAGTTGCGTGCCGCGAGGGGGGGAAGTCCAAGTGAACTAACCACCCTGTTTCCAAATCCAAAGCTCAACACATTGCAGGCGGCCCAGGGAACGCTCGCTGCGCAGTATACGCAGCTCTCGTCGAAGTTCGGTCCGAAATATCCTCCCCTTGTCGATCTCGCGAAACAGATGCATCACATGGATGCGGATATCGGCCAGGAGTCGCAGTCTGTCGTGGAGCGCCTGAATGCGGACTATGCAGGGGCCAGGCGGGTGCAGGGTGTGTTGCAGGCCGAGTACGACAAGCAAGTCGAGCTCGCCTTCAAACTCACTCGTAACCAGGCGACATACTCTGTTCTGCAGCGCGATCTGGCTGCGAGCAGGGAACTCTATGACGCGCTGCGGCGCAAACTTCAACAGGCAACGGTTGATGCAGAAGTAGGCGGCTTGAACACAATGCTGGTTCAGGGCGCACGTGTGCCCATGGAGCCTGCAGGCCCGAAGAAGATATTTATTGTGCTGGGCAGCCTGCTTGTGGGCCTTTTTGCAGGTGGGGTTGCAGCGTTCATATCCGATGGTGCCTCAGACCGGGTTCGCGGAGCCCCACACCTAGAGCGTGAACTTGGTCTTCCGGTTCTCGCTCATGTTTCAAATGTCTTCAAAGAGCTCGAAATCAGCCAGCAGGATGGCGGTGTTGCAACGAAACGTGTACCGATGGTTCTAACCGCGCCTTCTTCCAAAGCTGCAGGGGAGATCCGCGCCTTGCGCAACTCTGTGGTGCTTGCGGGCCAAGCTAAGACGGTGTTGGTGACGAGCGGGTCCCCGGAAGAGGGCGCTCTTCCGGTATCAGTTAACCTGGCAGTCCTTCTGGCTCACAGCGGTGCACGCGTTCTCCTGGTCGATACCGATCTCCATAAACCCCGCGCTCAGGATGAATTTGGCGTCCCAAACGGACCGGGATTGGGGGAGTACCTGGCAGGACAGTCGCCCGCGCCGACACCGATTCGGCCTGTAGCACATCTTGAAAACCTCTTCCTGGTGACAGGTGGTCATGCGCCCCCGAATTCGTTTGAGGTGCTCAGCTCCCCGACCATGCGCGTTCTTCTCATGAGCTGGAAGAAGGAATTCGATTACGTGATCTTGATCGGGACGCCGCTTCTGGTTACGAACATTGGCGTTCTCCTGGCGAGCTGGGCTGATGCGACAGTGCTCCTGGCGCAAAATGGTCAATCGCGCTTACGGGAGCTGAAGAAGATTCGCGACATGCTGCTGCATAATCGGGCACGAATTCAGGGAGTGGTGCTGAGCGAGGCGTCACGGAAGTCAGTAAGCACGAGGAAAGCTGCTCAACGTAAGGAGACCCGTTATTTGTATCCGGAACTGCACCAAAAGGCTGAGGGGGAATAACATGCGGACGTTAGCAGCAATCATCCTGGCGAGCGGCGCGATGCTAATCTGGCCCGGCCAGAGGACTGCGGTTGCGCAGGTAGCGAATGGGGCTTCGAATGCCGTACCAGTCCTTCATTCCCGTCAGGAGACGGGGCTTCGCATTGGAGTCGGTGACATGGTGCAGGTGACAGTGTTCGACACCCCCGAACTCTCCGCGAAGTTGCGCGTGAACGCAGATGGCAACGTGGAGCTTCCAGTTGCCGGCAACGCTTCAGTGTCGGGAATGACGCCGCAGGAGGCCGGGGACGCGATCGCCAAGCATCTGCAAGACACTCAGATTATGATTGATCCTCGCGTCACGGTGACGATCGCAGACTATGCGACGCAGGAGGTCAGCGTTTTGGGCGAGGTGAAGAGTCCTGGCAATTATCTCCTTCTCGGCCCTCACTCTCTGTATAACGCCTTATCTGCCGCCGGGGGTACTACGGAGAAGGCTGGCGGTGATATCATGATCACCCATCTGGCCGACCCAGAGAAGCTTGAAACAATTCACGTGGATTCCCCGAGCTACTCGCAGCTCCAACGCCTCACGAACGTAACCGCGGGAGACGTAGTATATGTCTCGCGTGCGGGTTCGGTTTATGTATTGGGCGATGTTGCACGGCCCGGAGAGTTCTCGATGGTAGCAGGCAAGCGGCTGACAGTGCTCGAGGCAATCGCGCTGGCGCAGGGAACGAATACCACCGCTGCGCTCTCGCGAGCCGCGATCCTTCGTAAGACTGACGATGGCGGGGCAAGGGTGATTCCGGTTGACCTAAAGCGCGTGGCACAAACAGCGGAGGGTGATCAGATGCTCAACGCAGAGGATATAGTGATGGTCCCCCACAGCAGGGGCAGGGCGTTCGTCGACGCGACTCTTCCCGCGTTGACGGCGAGCGCTGTCGGATCCGCGTTTGCCTCGATGATTCTTCTGTCTAGATAGCGAGGATTGAGCCGGTATGAGCACTGAGCTTGTCACATCGGGTCTCCGCAGAGAGACCGAGCTACTCTGGATGTGGCTGGGCGGCGGCCTGCTCCTGATTGTTTTATGGGGCATGCTGATTGCAGACCAGGTAAATCTTCTCTGCACCGTCGTCATCGCGATTCCGCTGCTGCTTCTTGCGGTATATGACAAGGAGTCCGCGGTGCTCTGGACTCTCGTCTACCTTATTCTGCTCGGAGACATACGAAGGATCGTCGCCCAGATTGCTGCACCCTGGACATTCGATCCTTTGCTTCTGATAGCTCCGGCGATCACTATGGTCCTGGTGGTTCCGCTGCTCGGTAGCTTGAGACTCAGAGAGCCGCTCTCGAAGGCAGTGCTTGGACTGCTGGTTGTCATGGGACTCGAAGTTCTGAATCCCAAGCAGGGCAGCCTGAGCATCGGTCTGTCCGGTGCATTTTTCTACATCATTCCGGTGATGTGGTTTTGGATCGGCCGAAGCCTGGGTTCTGCCGCGTTGGTGGAGACCATCATCTTCAGGGTGGTGCTTCCGCTGGGCATCATCGCCGGGATCTTCGGGCTGTGCCAGAGCTTCATTGGATTCCTGCCGTATCAGCAGGCGTGGATCGCTTCAGTGGGAAGGACTTATACCTCTCTGTACGTAGGCTCGTCAGTGCGAGCGTTTGGATTCTCCGTGTCAGCCGCGGAATATGCAACGCTGGTTGAGTGCTCAATCGCTTTGATCGCGGCAGCATACTTCGCATCTCGCCGCGTTTGGATGACTGCTCTGCCGATTCTCGCGACGGCTCTCCTTCTGTCAGGCGGCAGGGGACTGACGATCAAGCTAGTAGTTGTGCTCTGTGTCCTATGGATTGTGCGAAAGGGCAGGTTGAATCCGGCAAAGCTGATTGGGATGGCAGTCTTAGGTGGCCTGGCACTCCTCAGTCTCTCTCTGATCGCAGGATACTTTGCGGGATCCGCAGACGCGGGACAGCGTGGCGGTTCAGCCGCTCAGGATGCACTCGTGCATCAACTAGATGGCCTGGCTCATCCCTTCGACAAAAAGTATTCGAGTGCCAGTTTGCATACCAACATGGTCGCGATGGGCTTTCTCGAAGGCTTTACAAGCCCGCTGGGACATGGACTCGGCGCAACTACCTTTGCAGCTCGTAAATTCGCCACCGACTCCGATTGGGGCAGCTCCGAGCTGGACTTCAGCGACATGTTTATCTCGCTTGGGCTTGCGGGCGGTCTTCTTTACCTCAGCGTGGCCGTCTTCGGTGTGCGTGCCGCATTCAAATATTTTCGCGAAACAAAGCTGAGCGTGGGTATCCCGGTGATTGCGATTCTGCTTGCAACGCTGGGCGGCTGGCTCATAGATGGCCAGTACTCTACCTGTTCTCTCGTCTTCTTTATTTTGGGAAGCGTCGTGCATCAAAGGCGAGTCTACGGCGCGAGCGTGCGGAACCCAACCATCGAGCAAACAGTTTAGCCAAAGAGAAGATCTCGAAATGCTTCGAATTTGCCCTGCTGTGCCAGGTAGAAGCGACGCCACGAAGCTCCACGAAGTCTTGGCGTGAATCGCAGAGCCTGCACGAATCCAGGGCATACGCCGGTGCCTACAAGAATAGTCCAGGTGATGAACGCGATCTTGCGCACCCCCTTGAAAGCGAGCCAGATCGACAGGATATCGTTGTAAGCAAATTCGCGAAACGATCTCTCGTCCGTCAAAGCTTGCACATCGACATAGTGCCGCGCCTCCTCGCGCTGAGCGGCGTAGTGATCAACCGCAGCGGCGGGATCATAGGCTAACTTCCAGCCCGAGGCTTTTACGGCGATGGAGAACGCGGTATCTTCGCGCGGTTGAGCGCCCGTGCCCTTAAGCCTTTGGTCGAAACGGAGGTTGGCGAAGGCCTCAGAGCGGAAGCTCATGTTGGCACCCTTCAGAAAGTCGACCTCGCGGATCTCTCCGAAACCCAGGTGATGATTGCCGATCATTCGACCATACCACTGGATCCGGCCGACTACAGAGGCCTGGCGGTCGTCGAATGCGTTACCATCGAAGCAACGATCACGTCCTCCCAATCCGCCGAGCGTGGGATCTTCCTGGAAGCGGGCAAGAACCCGTTTGAGCCATTCAGGGTGCGGCTTCGTATCGTCATCGAGAATCGCGAGCACGTCAGAGGTGCAAGCGTCCAGGCCCGCGTTCCTGGCGGCGACAGTTCCCGGAACATTCGTAAAGACGATCTTCAAGGGAAATGGAGTGGTGAGGTTCGATATTGCTTGCCGAGCCTCAGAGTCATCGTTTCTCAGTACGACGATTACCTCATGAGGTGGATGGATCTGCTGTGCCAGAGATTCAAGACAGGTCACGAGCGGTACCGGCCGTCTGTAAGAGGCGATCAGCACTCCGATGGATTCAGGTGTTTTCATCATGACGATCCCTGGTGCGTCGTGGTGAGTCGGTCCAGGCCTATGATATAGGATGCTCAATCAACTCTCGATAAACCTCAGCGGTTCGTAGAGCCATAAGGCGTGAGTTGAAATTGTCCTCGACATATTCGCGACACTCCTGCCGGGTTGGTAGGCTAAGGGCCCCTGTAAGAGCGCCGATCAAACCTTCGGCTATATCTGTCGCCTTGGTGCCTGAGAAGATCAGGTTCTGCGAAAGCCCAGCTACTACCTCCGGCAATCCGCCCACAGGAGTAACCATGGATGGGGTTCCGGTTGCCATCGCTTCCGCTGCCACGAGGCCAAATCCTTCGAGAGCGATCGTCGGCACCACGTTGATGTCGGCCGCATAGAATAGGTGTGGCAGAGCTTCTTCTGCGGCAAATCCAAGGAAGCGGATATTGCGCATCAGACCGAGCCTCTCAGCCTGGGCCTGGAGAGACGGTTTCAGCGGTCCCTGCCCTGCGATGCAAAGAAGCACGTCGGGAACCGCAGCGACCACAGACTTCATGGCATCGATCAGCGATGACAATCCCATTCGGTTTACAAGGCGCCGCACAGTAACGAGGAGGGGGCGGTCCAGCGGAAGGCCCAGCGCAGCCCTGGAGTCGCTGCGAGGAGTATCTAGTGCGAAGCGCTTTGTATCGACTGAGCCGGGAATCAGTCTCACCTTGTCGGGATCGATGCCGAATCGAGTGGTGACCAGGTCCCCAAACGCGTTCGACAGAACGATAACTCGGTGCGAGCGCCTGTACACGGTTCCTTCAAGGTACGACTTCACCGCAACCGCACTGTTGCCCTCTCCCTCTTGCGACGATTCCTCTGACCAGGGACCATGAAAGTGGGAGATGGTGAGGGAGTCCTTCAAGAGGTCGATCCCTGGGGCGGAATACATTGCGAAGTGCGAGGCAACGATGTCCGGCTTGAACTCATTGAGAGCATCTCGAATCGAGCTGCGGGCGCTGTGTAGTCTTCGGATCAGACCGGCCCGTTCCGGCGCGAAAGAGTGGACGGTGCTGTGATCTACCGCGCTGTTCGGTTGGTTGGCCACAATGCCTCTGAAACCGAAACCGGCGTCGGGAAGGTGAGTCATCAGCTCCGAAATCACGCGTCCCGCGCCCCCACGGTCACACTCGATACCGATATGCAACGACATCGGATGCTGCATTGCTTGAGGTGATGGCGCATATGTTGTCGTTTGCATCCAAAGCCTCCCTAAGATTCGGCAAAGAAGATCGGTGAGTTATAGATCAAGCCATAACCCCTACCGGCGTGGGATGCTCGTGCTCCACGATGTCCTCGAAGATGCGAAGATACTGGCCCGCCATTGTTGACCAATCCATCTCGAGCGCACGACGACGACCAGCGGTGCCCATTGACGAACGTACAGCAGGATCGGCGGCTAGAATTCTCATGCATTGAGCCAGAGCTTCGTCATCGTCCGGGTCATCCAAAATGAATCCTCCCCCACCCATAAACTCGCCTGCACCAAAGGTTCCGGAGACGATGCTCGGCAAACCCGATGCCATTGCTTCTAGCAGCACGAGAGGGTGGGCCTCATAACGTGAAGGTAAGACAAACATGTTGACAGACCGCATAAGGAGGTCGATCGTTTTGACCTGACCAAGGAAGTGGACCCGCTGATCCACACCAAGCTCACGTGCCAATGCAGGATAGGGGCTTCGCTGCACTGCGCCGGCTACAACAAGAGAAAGGTCGGGTACCTTTCGCATGGCTCGAAGCACTGTGTCCAGGTTCTTCCGTGGTGTTCTGATGTCGCCGACGAAAAGCGCCACTGTGGCTTCAGGCGAGATTCCAAAAGACTGCCGGTGTGACTCCCCGGGATGAAACTGTTTTGTATCCACACCGTTCCAGACGACATCGATGTTATCCCTCCGGACACCAATGTCGACAAGTTCATGAACGAGCGGTCTCGCCACGGCAATGACCCGCTTGGCTCGGGTAAAGGCTTCCTTCTCCCAACGGGTATTCAGCACAGTATAGAGCCGTTGGTAAAGAGAGTACGGCCGCAGGTCCCTGAAGGGATACCAGCGGCTCCTTCCCCAGGCGGCATGAACAAAGTGTGCTGCGACAACATCACATGGCTCCCAGGTTACAAAGCCGTTCGCCTTGACAATGTCAAACTCATGACGATGGGCACGGAGCCATCTTGCGCTACCCTGCGCATAGACGAGATTTCGCAACAATTCACTGGGCAATCGTTCGTTGCCGATCTTTATGAAGCGACACCTTGGATGTGAACCAAGTTCCTCCGAACAAGTCGTAGCCACGATGGTCACGTGGTAACCGGACCGTAGTGCGGCATTCGCAACCTCAAAGTTCACTCGACCCTGGCCATCGTTGCGTTGAAAACGGTGCGACAGGATGGCGAGACGGATAGGCTGTGATCCACTGTCCATAGTTACCTCTCTACATCTTTAGGCGTTAAGCGATTGCAGGCTGTCTGGTGAGTTCTGGAATAGGTTGGTTCAGCACATCACCGTATGCCTGCATAAGGCTCTCTCTCATGCGTTCTATGCTGAAAAGCTTCTCTACCAGCGAACGCCCAAGACCGCCCGTCGCAACCGACAGGGCTGGATCGTTGAGTAGTTTAAGGATCAGCTCTGCAGCCAGGGCCGTACGGTCAAGCGGATACAACCACTCGCTGAACCGACGCTGCATGATATCGCGCGTCCCGGTCACATCCGAGGCGACGACTGGCCGCTCCATTGCAAGAGCCTCAGCCGTCACATAGCCAAAGCTCTCGAACCTGGAGGTACTTAGAAGCACATCGGCGGCAGCAAGGTAGAGGCGTACGTCATGCTGCCATGGAACGATGCGGACGACATCCTGCATCTGCGCAGCAGCAATCTTGCTAAGGAACTCAGCCTCTCCTTCCCCCGATCCCAACCATATCGCCCGAACATCAGGTTGCCGTTCATGCAAGTGCTCCATCACGCGAAGGAAGGCGACAGGATCTTTTTGCGCCGTGAGACGGCCAATTGCGAGGATCAGTGGGCTCGAGCCGATGCCGAGTATCTGCCGCGCACTCTGTTGCGACGAGGGTTGAAAGTGCATGACGTCCACAGAGGGATAGACGACGCTGACGGAGTCCTCCGCCGCGAGTGAAAAATCGAGGATCTCCTTACGCTCGGTGTCTGACACAGCAACAAATCTCTCGGTGGACCTTGAGAGCAATTTCTCAATCTTTAGGTAAATGCTCCCGAGCGGTGCTGCGAGGGCGTGTGGGCTGTACACGCGGGCCGGGTGCTCCCGTCGCAGAAACACCGACGCCCGGCCAAGCGCACCCGCCTTCGAACTGTGACAATGGATGATATCCGGAGCGAAGTGATCTACTGCGCAGCGCAGCTGAAACCATGCCTTGAAATCAGTCCACGGTCTTACTTCACGTCGCATATCCACCGGATAACAGGTCCATCCCAGGTTTGATATCCGTTTTAGAAAGGGCCCCAGGTGCGAGTCGGCTCGTGCTGTGCCGTAAGCGAAGGCTGACACGATGTCGAGTCCGTCAGTAGCTTCTGCGATGTTTTCCATATAGCGCAAAGTGCCACCAAGAGTTGCTTCGAGCACGTGAAGTACTCTGAGTTGTCTTACGGCAGGTACAGTCGTATGATTACCCGACACGTTGGACCTCCACAGGTAGAACAGGAAATGTTTTTGAGATCATCTGAGCCCTGACAATCTTTTGGTAGATGACTCCGAGTGAAGAGAGATGAGCGTTCAGCGAGGAGTAGTCGCTTGACCAGAAACGTTCGTAGGCTGCGCGGCCCAGACTACGGACAAGATCCGCATCCTGCAGCTGCTTCATCTTGGCGCGCAGATCGAGGTCATCTCCCGACTTGAAGTGCAGGCCTGTAAGACCGTCGAGGACAATTTCTCGCGCAGCACTCGTATCTGGAACCAGCGACGGAATACCGTGAGCTGCGGCTTCGAGTACGACAAGACCGAGCGTCTCGTACCACAGTGAAGGAAAGACCAGAGCGCGCGCCTGTCGAAGATACTGCACGCTCGTTGCATGGTCTACCCATCCCGTGATGATCGCATGCGGACACGCAGCTTGAATCTGGCCCGCGAGAGGACCCGACCCGATGAATGTCAACGGAACACCTTCGGCCGCTGCAGCATTGGCAGCAAGAAGCACACCCTTCTCTCTAACCAGCCGGCCGAGATAAACGAGATTGTGGTTGGTCTCCGGCTGCGCCGGGGGATACTGGCTGCCTTCGACATAGATCGGAAGACTATGGACCGTGCAATCCCGGGGGAGATATGGCGTCATGACTTCTGACGCTATTCTCGAATGAACAATAAAGTGGCTTATCCCGGCAGGAGCCTTGCCCATCTGCTTCTGGATGACCTGCCTGCCAACACGCCAAAGCTTCTGCGCGTAGCTGCGGGTGTCGCAGTTCGTGAGAAGACACGCTGCGCTCAATGGACGTAAATGGCATACCTGCTGCTGCACGTGGTTGAAAAACGTCCCGCTCGGACACGCGAGCATGAAGTCGTGCAACGTACAGACGACCGGTATATCTGAGTCAAGCGCAGCTCTGATCGTACTGGCTGATAGGGCGCGCGACCAGGTATGCAGGTGAATGATGGTCTCTGAGCCCTTCAAGCGGTTGACGATTCGGCTGGTTAGCTGGGCTGCCCTGGTGTTCCACCAGCCTTGGACAAACGCCTCCGCAGGGTTGGGATTAGCGAGAAGATCATCTTGCTGTGAGCAGCAGATGCTGATATTGGGATGAATCAGTTCCTGTGCGATCGGCTCGACCGCGCATACGAAGTAGACCTTATGTCCACGATCTGCTAAACCCACAGCCTCCTGGATCGCAACCTTGGCTGCTCCTCCATTCACGTGGGCGTTGTCATTGATGACGACTACATTCACAGGGCGCGTTCCTTATCGTGGACTCATCCGGCGGCGCTGGACAGCGTCGGTGCCGTTGCTATTGGCTGGCCTGCATCGTCCGATGGCGGTAGAGAGGGCGGTGCTTGGAGCCGCGGTTGGGGTGAAGTTGTTGTTTCTGATGCTGTCTGTGCTCAATAGATATCGTGTGGACCGACCCGGCGGCAAGAGTAAACGATACGTATGTGTGCTATAGCCGACAGGATGAGTTTTGTAAGAAGATACTGGTACTTATTCACGGGATAACGCCGCAGGCAACTTAGAAACCCCGAACATTTGTCGAAACTGGCGATTGTGGGCCTTAGCCGACTCGCTGACGTGTGCAAGGTGATATTTGTAGCTCACACACCGTCCTTGGGTGATGATGCTTGTACTCAGGGTTGGGCAGAGTCACTGCCGGTCGGCAGCCGGGTACGACCAGCTCGTGTCACTGGATAGATAGACTCACAAGGGGGCAAGGGTGGATCTGCAAGCGAGGATGGAGACTGCCTATGTGTCGCCTGCACCGGTTTCGCCGGAACAGACCCGGTCCTTCGCAGATGCGGAAAGTCCGGCGTTATCGCTGGCATTGCCCATAAGGGTTGCAATGGACGTACTGGCGATCGCAATGAGCGGAGCAGGCGTCTTGTCGCTATGGAGAACCTTCGGAAGGTTCACTGACGGTAGTTGCACATCGCAGCTGATCTCTTTTTGCGTTCTGTATGGGATCGCATTTGTGCTGCTCGGGACAAGAGAAAATCTATATAGAAATGAGCACAGCCTATTGCGCGTGCTCGAGAGCTCTGCCGTCCTGCGCGTATCAATGTTCTCTTACGTGCTCGCTCTTGCAGGAATTTATCTAACGACGCATGCGCCGCCGGGCCGGCTGCTTCTTGGTGCGTGGTTGTTGGCAACCCCGGTCATCCTGTTGTTGAGGCAGGTCATGCAACCATTGATCTCTCGTAACAGCGCACTTGATCTACGAAAGCGAAGAATGCTGATTGTAGGTTCAGGATCGGATGCTCGAAGAATATTCTCGTATCTCGTCCATTCCCCCGATCAGGATCTTCGACCGGTCGGCTTTCTCGACGAACAAGGTTCGGAGCCTGATCGGGTCATCTACACTCACGGTTATCGCTTTAGAGAGCATGCACCCGTGCATTGCGGTATCCTCGACGAGGCGCTTCTTGCGCGTCTCGACATCTCGGATCTCTTTCTGGCTGACCCACACATGACTCCCGCGCGCCGTGCGGCGATAGCAGAGCTCGCGGCGACTATGGGCATTCAGATCTCGGACGTGGGACCAATGCATCCCAACGGACTGCGTGGGCCGTCATTTGTTCAGCACATGGACGGCGTCGTGGTACGCTCCTTCTTCCGCGGAAAAGCGGCCGGCGTTTCAGCATATGAAGTCCTGAAGCGCGTAATCGACTTCGTGCTCGCCTTAAGTACGGTCGTGATGACAGCGCCTCTCTGGGTTGCGATCGCCATCGGGATCAAATTGACTTCACGCGGGCCAGTGTTCTTCAGGCAGGAGCGGATCGGGCGATACGGCGAGGCCTTCGCGATGTATAAGTTTCGCAGCATGTATACAACTGCCCCAAAGTATGAGCGCTCGCCTGAAGACAGCCGCGACCCGCGCATCACGCCGGCAGGGCGGTTTCTGCGCAAGACGAGCCTCGATGAGCTGCCGCAGCTGCTGAATGTTCTGAAGGGAGAGATGGCGTTGGTGGGACCTCGTCCCGAAATGCCATATGTCGTAAAACAGTACACGCCGTATGAGGCTCAGCGCCTGAGCGTGTTGCCTGGTATCACCGGCTTCTGGCAGCTGAGTGCTGATCGCAGGTTCGTCATTCACGAGAGCCTTGAGTACGATCTCTACTACATCGAGCACCGCGGGCTATTTTTGGATATTGCCGTCGTGCTTCACACGCTTATCTTCGCCATGAAGGGAATCTGAGGGCACGCACGCTTAAGAAGGATCACGGTGGAACTTCGGGATCGCATCTTCGATTACTGTTGAAGAAGGCTAGATGTCCGCCAGGAGATCGGACATGGTCAAGCCGAAACCGATCGCGATGACCTCCAGCAATGGCAAGGAGATCGCTTTCTTGCCGCGCTCGACATCGCTGATGAAGCTGCGATCGATGCCGAACTCGATGGACATCTCAATCTGCGTCATGCCGCGGGCCTTGCGAAGTGTCCGCAATCGAATACCGAAGCGGTCGGTGATATAAGTGGAAGACGCCCGCTCTGCTGAAAGCCACGAGACGGAAGACACCTTAGGTGGAGGTGATGGTGTAGCGCTTGATCGATTGTTCAGAGCGGAGACAACAAAGCTGGGATGCATGTCGTACCTCGTGCAATTTTTGCGCATGTAGTTTGGAGAGAATCCAAAGGATCTTATGTTTCGTGCTGCAAGGCGTGGCGAGGATCTCTAGTTTGAGACTGTGATGCACCAGAAGATCGGACCAACGACAGGTCGCCGTCTGACCCGATACGAAGGCTTCTCCTTAGCTCGGGACAGTACTGCGCCACGATTTCAACCAGATCATGGCGCCGGCAGTTCAGCAGAAAGTGCTACTTGGTCGCATAGAATGCTTACCCTGATCGTGGGTTGCGGGCGCGCCAAGCCAGGTCGGCTGTTGACTGTGTGTTGCAAGTGAAGAGGGCACAATAGCGAAGAGAGCAATCAGCCGCAAAGGCTTGATCCGACTAGGAACCATCTGAATCTCCTCAGTATTCAATTAAAAATGGGCCCTTGGTAAGTGTAAAAGACGTGCTTTATGTCTTGCTATAACGTGGATTGTTAATGAACGGTTAACCTCGATCCACTTGTTTAGTCACTTCTAAACTACGCATCAATGAATCAACTTAAGCAGTGGGTTGAGAGGTCTGCCCACGGGATTAGCACAGCATGTTGTGAAGTTAGGGTAAAAGAGAAACGTCGCCATTTTCGACACCCAGACCTCGGCTCGAAAATGAGTGATTGCGTCCGGCTGCGGCTTGGAGGGTTACCCCACCGTCCTGTTGTTTGCACCTCAACTACGTAGCACGACTCCGTAGGTTGGCTTATGCCAAGGCTGGCAAGATACTGCCTACCCGCCTCAGTCATTAGATCTCGAAAACCCAGGGGCAGAGGCCCTCTAAGCGGGATTTTTGACGGTTATGCCCAGTTGAATAAGGCAACTTTAGCCCGGGGCCGGGAAATGCACAAGGGGTTCTTTAGTAACAAAATGGTAACTCTGCCCTAACCACTTCTCTTCTTTCGCAGCTTGCCCGCGGTTCTGCTCGAACGTCAAAGGCCGGTAAAACGTTCGCGCTCGTGCAGGAGCCGCGGTCAACAACGTGGTCCACACAAAGTCAGTGAACACAGCAGAAGCCGGAGCGGACTCCGCACGAACACCGGAAACAAGCGTGGGAAATTGGTTATAGCTTCATGGCAGATTTTTCTTCTACTATGAAATCGAAAATCTGCCTGAAAAGACGACAGCCGAATTATCTAATTCATCTCTGGGCCAAACCAGTCGCTGCGGATCGTCTTCCCGCTGCCGAGTCAATAGAGCATCTCCGGTCCGCCCTTGTAACTGATACTTGGCGCAGACCGCCTTGACCAGCGCCTCAATCCGCTTTCGATAAGCCGCCGAGACGAATGCTTCGCTGTCGAAACGTTGCCGGTACATGGGCTCAAGGGCCGGAAAGTGCTCTCGGATAAACCCCAGATAAATCTCCTTGGAGCAGGGCTTAAGGAAGAGCGGCTGGGCACTGAAGAAGCTGGCGTCGGCCGCCTTGGCTCTTTTCGCCATCCCATCCAGCGCCTTGCCCGTGTCGGTCAGGCCGGGCAGCAGCGGCGAACACAGTACGCCCGCCCGCAGACCGGCCTGGCGGAGCCGTCCAACCGTCTGCAACCGTAGATCAGGCCGCGGCGCCCGCGGTTCCAGCAGGCGCGCCAGCGCGGCATTCGGAGTGGTGATCGTCAGATGAAGAGTCAGGGTGTTCCTCTCCGCGATCCGCTGCAGCAAAGCGATGTCTCGTTCGATCAGCGTCGATTTGGTCACCAGGCCGATGCGCAGATCGTGCTGCCTGGCCAGCACTTCCAGCAGTGACTCCGTCACCCTGGCCCGGCGTTCCAGCGGCTGGTACGGATCCGTGGCCGTGCCCAGGGCGATCTCTTCTTCGGGGCGAACCTGCTTCAATTCCTGCTCCAGCAGCCACGCTGCGTTCTCCTTGATGAAGATCTTCCGCTCGAAGTCCTCGGGCGGCAGCTCCATGAACTCGTGGGTATAGCGGGCATAGCAATAGCGGCAAGCGAATTCGCATCCACGATAGGGATTGATGCTCCATGTAAATCTCAGCCCTCGCCGGGAAACGCATCTATTCAGGATCGACCGAGCCTGAAGCGATCGCACCTCCATCTCGTGTCCCTCCCCGGCCGGGGAAGAAGCAGCCGCCAGCCGCGCAATCCCCGTCAGGGGAGAATCCGTTGCCATGGGAGGGAAGCGGGAAACCATTGGAAAGAGTTCCAGGTTGGGGTTGACGGCCTGCGCTAGTTTCGCCATTTGTTCGCCTCTGGAAACCAGCCTACTCCCGTTCCGAATACGGGGTCAAGCACGACTTAACCCGAGCGGGCCGCTGAGAACCCTCCCGCCTGAAGGGTGGGCCCCTACAATCCTGCACGAAGGGCACGGCTTCAGCCGTGCTGTAAAGGGCTAGTGAGATGAGGGCTTTAGCCCCTGAGGTACGTCTTTCCGATTTCCGATCCGTTACTACAACCGCCTACGGTCGACGCGTAAACGCACCCCGCCCTTCGGCCGCAACGAAATTGCCGGATGAAGGGGCAGCTCTTTGGGAGATTCCGGGGGAAGCGAAAGCTTCCAACTGCCGGCGACAGAAGCGAGAATCAACACCCCTTCCATCCAGGCAAGACCCTCGCCGATGCACTGCCGCGCGCCGGCGCCGAAGGGAAAATAGCAAAAACGAGGCCGCCGCGCCTTCTTCTCCTCTGTGAACCGCTCAGGATCGAAACGCATCGGATCGTCCCAAAAGCGAGGGTCACGGTGAGCCACTATCTGGGGCGCGAGTAGAATCGCTCCCTTCGGGATGCGGATGCCGTGGTACTCGTAGGCTTCTACGGCGGTCCGTGCCGTCACCCACACCGGGGGGTAGACACGAATCGTCTCTGCGAACACCTGGTTGGCATAAGTCAGCCTGCCATAATCCTCTGCGGTTGGCGCACGTGCACCCAGCACAGCGCGGCATTCCTGGTACAACCGCTCCTGCACATCAGGATTTCTGGCCAGTTCCCACAGGGCAAGCTCAGTGCGTTTGCGGTCGTTTCGTGTCCAGCCAGCATCACGGTTACGCATTCGTCGCGCACCTGTCGATCACTCATCCCGCCGGTGCCTTCCTCAGTATCCACCGCAGTCAGCAGCATCGACAACAAGTCACCGCGATCGCCAGGATCCTTGCGCCGTACGGCGATCATGCGATAGATCAGGCCATCGAGATAAGCCTGTCCCTGTCGGATCCGTTTCATCGCAGGGAGGGGAAGCTTGAGAATCAATTCAGGAAAGGGGAGGAACGCCACCGGCAAGAATCCCATAAAGGAATCGACAGCCTCTGCGATCTCCTTCACCTCCGTTTCCACGTTGGTGTCGAAGAGCGTCTTGCCCACGACGCGCAGGGCGAGCAGCAGCATCTCGGGATGTAGATCCATCACTGTTCCGTCGGCCCAGCGGGCGCTCATCTCCGCCGCATAAGCGGCGATAACCTCCCCATAGGCGGCGATCCGTTGCCGATGGAAGGCCGGCTGCGCCAACCTGCGCTGGCGCATGTGCAGAGGTACTTCGCTCGTAAGCAGTCCCTCCCCCAGCACCATCTTTGCGCGCTGCATCACCACTCCGCGGTGATGACGGCCCGCATCGCGCAAAAGCAGCTCTTCGATGAATAGAGGATGGTTGAACTGAAAAATATGGCGGCCGAACCCGGTGTAATGGTTCAAGTCCCCATACCGTCTGGCGGTGTTCAGCATGAAGTCGGCGGCGCTCTGGCGAAAGAGCTCTCCCGAGACCACGCGCCGCGCAAAGCCAGGACCATCCGGATAACGAGCGCCGCGCCGGATCAAGATCTGCGGCGCCACCATCTCGGCTGCAACAGGAACACTCACAGCTAAGAGTCTAGTCCACCAGTCCCGCACTCATTTCAGCACATCAAACCCCAAACAACTGCAAAGGAAACGGGACGGGTGCCCCACGTTCGCTCGAGCGTGCGTGGGCCGAAAACGATGGGCGCAGCCCGAACAATCGCTCTTGCTGAATCGACTAGCAAACCCCACGTCAGAGAGGATCGTCCTATATATCTATCCACCCCTCTATGAGACAACAATCCCGCAGGGACGACTGAACTGTTGATGAACGAAGGGCACGGGTTCAGCCGTGCCACATGTCGCTCGCACTGATGAGGGCTTTAGCCCCTGAGGTACGTCTTTCCAATCGTCTGCGGCGAACGCAGCCGCGGAGAGAGATGACTTCGCCCCTATATGTCTCGAAAAGCGTACCTCAGCGGCTAAAGCCGTCAAGCGCGCAGGCCTTTTACGGCACGGCTGAACCCGTGCCCTTCGTCCGACAGTCTTCCCCAACCTCTAAAGGTCAGTGAAGGCTTAATCCCGTAGGGACAGCTGAAGACTCTATCTGTAACAAACAAAGTATCAAATGCCGCCTGCCTCATGCCTCTTCATCATCCGGTCGAGGCGCCCGCACCGCATAGTCGCCCCCGGGTTGAGTCACCGGGTTCCGCGTCTCTCCCAGCCGTGCAGCCGGGTTCCCATCCTGCACCTTGCGCCGCAGTCCCAGCAGCGTTTCCTGCTTGTCCCGCGCATATTCAGCCGCCAGCCGGGTCAGCGCGTGCGTCACGATGTCGCTATGGTGCAGGTCCTGCATCTCTGGATCGCGGCGGAAGTTTAGCCACAGCCGATGTACTAGCTCCACGTCATCCGCCCGCAGCGACGGCGCGTGGGGGCCAATGTGGAACGACTCCGCCTCCCCATTTGGCGAAACGACGTAGAACGTAATCTGCTTCTTCGGCTCCGGCAGTGCTTCCCATGCCTGGCCTACACGGTAGGCCTGCTCGTGCGCGCTCATCTTGCTCGAAAGTCCTGAGACCACGGCCGCTGCTTCCAGCGAATTGGCGGTCTGCACCAGCGCCGCGAAGATGTCACCTGCCGGCACAACCAAGAGCGAGATATGCTTGCCAAAGCTCTCGGCGACGGAAACCGCCTTGGTAAACAGCATCTGCTCGTATTCACTGAAGAGCTGGTCAGACGTTGACAGTAAGTTCGGACCGCCGGCGCCCACCATCCGCGCCGTCAGCACCACCACATCCTGATCCCCGGTATTCGTCCGTGCCAGCGTCCACTTGAGCGCGAAGGGATTATTGGCGTCGCGCATCGTGACCACCACGCATCCGGGATCGATCTGCAGCACCTCACGTCCGACCGCATCCTCGTGCTCCAGCTGGAAATGCTCTTTCATTTGTAGTTCGGTGGTGGTTCTGCGGCGCTTGTTGTCGCGCTCCGACACGCTGAAAATAATGAAGAAGGTGGTTGCGAACAGAATGCCGCTGACGGTGGCCACCGACTTCGTGAAAAGGTTTACCAGCGCGGTCGTCAACAGCACCATGAAGACCGAAATGAGCCCAATCGGGATCTCGCGCTTCCCGATGCGCAAATTCGGCGGTACCTTCCATCCCCGCTCGCCCTTGTACTGCCATCGCAGCACCAGCATCGCCAGGCTATTGAACGTAAAACTCCAGATCACTCCAAACGCATACGCCTCGCCCAGTGCGATCACATTACCTCGGCTGGCGACAATCGTGAACAGTTGCATCCCTGCAACCAGGTTCACGATCCGGTAGCTGGTCCCAAATTTGCGATGGGGCTTACGAAACCAATCGGTGAGGACTCCATCCTCGGCGATGCGCATGAGCACGCCGGTGGAACCGATAATCGAAGTATTGATGGCGCCGGAGAGAATCAGGAACCCGACCAGAACCACAAAAACCCGGAAAATTATCCGCAGCACCTGCGGGCCTACCATATACATCGCCAGTCCGGCGATCAGGTTGTCGCGAAACACCGGGACCCGCACCGAGTCCGGGATCAGCATCACTGCCAGCAGGGAACCGAGGCCGGTGAAAAGGAAGCTATAGATCGCGATCACGATCGCGGCGCGTTTCAGGTTCTTGAGCTTGGGGTGCTCGATCTCCCGATTTACCTGCGCCAGCGTTTCTTCGCCGCTCATGGCCAGAACCGAATGACCGAAAGCCATGATGATGCCGAACAAACCCAGCGTTGCCGGCAGCTTGGTGTATTTCAAAAATCCGAGAGCATCCTGGCTGAAGTGCAGCGTCGAAGGGGTCGGCCATGGCGGCAGCTTAGCGCCCACGTGAAAGGCCGAATAAATTCCCCAGGTCAGCAGAATCACCACCATCACGGTCGTGATCTTCATGACTTCAAGGGCTTTGTCGCTCGACTCCTCGATGCCCTTCAGGTTTTGCCACCAGTAATACCCGGTGACGATGGCAGCAAAGGCAGCCGACGAGAAATCCACCCGCAGTTGCGGCGCCACATGATGCGCCCCGAGCATAGCCCCCGGCAGCCAGCTATGGGCAGCAGCCACGGTCATCAACTCGTTTAACAGGCTGGTAATGTACTGCCCTGCGGAAACGCCCGAGATCGGTCCGGTAAGGATGTAGTCGAACATGAGCGCGGAAACGCTCAGCTTGGCGAAGGTCCCGCCCAGAGCCTCCTTCACCACGCGATACACGCCCCCGCGGGTGAACATGGAGCAGCTCTCCACGTAAACCGCGCGCACCGCAAAGGAAAAGAGCATCACGCCCAGGATGAACCACGGGGCAGACTTACCCACCGCCTCTTCCGCAATCCCGCCGGCATAGAAAGCCGAAGAGCCCAAATCGTTCAGCACCACCGCCGCGGCGCGCCAGAACGATATAAACGTGAGCATCACCGACGAGGCGACGACCAGTTTTACCCGGCTGGAGGGAAGAGAAGGCGCTTTAGTTGTTCGCTCGGAAGCCATTCGATATAGGCTAGTGTGTCATTTCCGCGATCGGGGACTCTCGACGGCCTGGATCGAAGCCAGCCCTGAGTCTATGTTGCTTGCCCCTCAGCGTCAACGACGGATCGCAACCCAAAAGCCCGATTTAATCACCTACCAACAACTGAATATCTTCGACAAAGCTAATCGCCACCACCACCGCAGACCCGGCGACACCGGCGAAGAACATGACTTCGAAGACGCGCATGAAAAAGATAGCAACCAGCATAGTCATCGATTGTATCTCTTTTCCCGTCTCTTGTTATGGCAAGAGGCTCATAGCACAAGAGACGGTAAGGAAGGGGTGGTAGACTCTCGGCCATGGCAAGACTGGCACGGCAACCTTGGCTCCTCGGCATCTTTTCTGCCGCGCTGCTTTTGCTGCCCTTTTCCATTATCGGCCCGGTGCCTTTCTGGCGTACATTCTTTGCCTGGCTAGCCTTTGTACCCCTGTTCAGCGGGCTGTTGTCGCGTCGAAATCTGGGCCATCCAAGGGCTTTACTGCGCGCAACCCTGGCCGCTTACCTCATGGGCTTTCTCTGGTTTTGCGGCAATTGCTATTGGATCTACCAGACCATGTTGTACTTTGGCGGGCTGCCTCCGCTCATCTCCGCCGGCATCCTGATCGGCTACAGCATGGTGCTGGGGCTTTACTTTGCCGCCCTGGGATTCCTGCTAACCGCTGCAGCAAAAGCGTTTCGTAGCCCCCCTTCCGCGCTCCTCGCCGCCCCCTTTTTCTGGGTAGCTCTGGAATTGTTGTCGGCACGCTTCACCAAGGTTCCATGGGACCTCCTGGGATATTCGCAGGTTGACAATTTTCTGCTGACCCGCCTGGCGCCCTGCACCGGGGTGTACGGAATTACCTTCGTACTGATCGCCGGCAATGCCCTCATTGCCTGGGGGCTTCTGGCCTCCACACCCAAACGCCGCACGGCTATCCTGATAACCGCTTTTGTGGCCGTGCTGGTGTTACAAAACGGTGACCACTTCACTCCGCCCGCGGCCCCCACTTCAGCCACGGCCGTTTTGTTACAGCAAAATCTGAACGTCAATCAGGACAATTCCTGGCCGGGCGCCGAGTACGACGCGCACCTCAACCAGTTCATCAAACTCAGCACCCGTACCTGTGGACCGTACCGTGCCGGTATGCCCGAACTCAACTCCTATATCGTGACTCCCGACTGTCCAGAGCAGCCGGTCGCTCCCGGGGTCATCCTCTGGCCAGAGTCTCCGGCGCCTTTCCTCGATAAGGATCCGCGCCTCCTCAACGCTTTGCGTACCGTTGCCCTTACCATGCGCGCCCCGGTCATTGCCGGTAGCACCTCGCTAGACCCGCACGGCGCCCGCTTCGACATGTATAACTCCGCCATCTTCGTCGATTTGGACGGCCTGGTGAAAGGCCGCTACGACAAGGTCCACCTGGTCCCGTGGGGCGAGTACATCCCCTACAAACAGTTTTTCTCCTTCGCCAAAAACCTGACTCAGCAAGCCGGCGACATGACTCACGGCTGGCGCCGCGTGGTGTTTGCGAGCGACGGCCACCGCTTCGGGGTCTTCATCTGCTATGAAGAAATCTTCGGCGACGAGATCCGGTTGTTTGTAAAGCGGGGTGCCCAGGTGCTGGTCAACATCTCCAACGATGGCTGGTACGGCGACACCTGCGCACCCTGGCAAACGCTCAACATGTCGCGCATGCGAGCGGTCGAAAATCGCCGCTGGCTGTTGCGCGATACCAACACCGGTATCACCACCATCATCGACCCCTACGGGCGGCTTACGGCCAGTGTAGAGCGTCACGCGCTTACCTCGTTGGCCGCAAGATACGGCTATCGCAGTGACGTGACTTTCTACACCCAGCACGGCGATGTCTTCGCCTACCTGTGTGGAGTGATCACGTTAGGCATCATTGCTGCCATGGTCTGGGTGAGCCTACGACGCCACGGAAGCACACGGCAAACGAACTGAAATCCCCCCACAGCTAGCCCTTCAAATCCCGGAACGGAATGTGCGTTCCGATTTGGCACAGACCTTGTTATGTATCTCCGTCTCGCGACGAAAGCCATCGCTTTCGCGAAACACCCGGGTGTATAGCTATTTCGAGGCCTGGCTGTCATCCCCAAACGGAGGCACGTATGAAAGCGAACTTTTTGCTGCACAAGGTGCCGAAACGGCTAGGCAGAGTTCTTTACGAACGGTTTCCGGAACCTTTGCACCTGAACATCCTTTCCATCTTTGTCGCGCTCTTCGGCAGCTACAAAACAAAAATCGCCTTCGATCTAGTAGTGCGCCAACAGTACGCGTTCAGCCTCCTCAAGACGGCAGAGCTCGCCCAGGCGCAGGGTCTGAAATCCGTAACTGTGATCGAATTCGGCGTTGCGGCGGGCGCCGGGCTCATGAATATTTGCAATATATCCCGCAAGATCACTAGGTTAACTGGAGTCGAGTTCCAAATCTTCGGCTTCGATTCCGGCCAGGGAATGCCTCCACCGCGCGATCACCGCGATCACCCCGAAGTTTTCAGTGAAGGTTCGTTTCCGCTCATCGACCGCGGCGCGTTAATCCGAGCGCTACCCCCGAATGCCAGGCTCATCCTTGGCGACATTCAAGAGACCTTGCCGCATTTCATGGCTGGGCTCTCCGCGCGCAGCCCTCTGGGCTTTGTCGTCATCGATGTTGATTACTATTCCTCGGCGAAGGATTGTCTCAACATCTTTCTCGGAGAGGCGGACAACTACTTACCGTGGACGCTCGTTTACCTCGACGATATCGGATTTGAGAGTGCAAACCCGTGGACCGGGGAGCTGCTCGCCATCCGGGAGTTCAACGAAGAAAATGAAATGCGAAAAATTAATTTATTCGGAGGACTGCGTCACAAACGTCTATTCAAGCACACGTCTTGGTTCGACCAGGTTTTTTTGCTGCATGTCCTCGATCATCCGCGCCGCAGCGTGAGCGGGGCTCCCAGGGAAATCAAGGTCATCACCAATCCCTATCTTTGAAGCACCCGCGAGTTAAAGGTGCGACATCATCACTTTCGAGACTATGCCGAGTACTGCCGCCGATTGTGACTTTGGTCCGGATCGGCGTAGGATGCTCGTGTGTCGACGAGCATAGATACAAAAACCTCCTTCACCAAGGTAGCGGAAGT
Organism: uncultured Acidobacteriaceae bacterium; assembly: GCA_963830325.1. GTDB lineage: Bacteria > Acidobacteriota > Terriglobia > Terriglobales > Acidobacteriaceae > PALSA-350. Next base: position 521,596 of record CAWHMV010000009.1, on the reverse strand, counting down.
GTTAAAAACAGGATAGAAGGCAAGTTTTGCCAGGAGAAAGTATGCGAATTTCTAATTGGGCCGTAGGTTTGCTCACCATATCGCTAGCGAGCGCATCAGGACAGGTGAGAGATTACCAGGACACCTACACCTCTTCGGAGGCGGGCAAGCCGATGGCGCCGGCCAAGGCGCTGGATGTCATGCTGAGTCAGCTCGAGACCCAGGTGCTGGCTGTGGCGCAAGCGATGCCGGCGGAAAAGTACAGTTTCGCGCCCACCGCGGAAACCTTTGCTCCTGGCTCTGCGGCCAAGTACGGAACGGTTCGCACCTTTGCCGGGCAGCTGACGCACATCGCCGGCGCCAACTACAACTTCTACAGCAAACTGAGCGGAACGACGCCACCGGCGGCGGCCAAGCAGGTGCGCGATCTGAAAACCAAAGATGAAATTCTGGCAGCGCTCAACCAGAGCTTTGCTTATGCCCACGCCCAGATCAAGACGATCACGCCGGAGAATGCATTTATCGGCATTGACGGAGCTGACGGATTCCACACGCCGGTCACCGTAGCCGCGTTTGCCGTGGCCCACGGCTACGACCACTACGGGCAACTGGTCGAGTATCTACGAATGAACGGCGTGGTACCACCGGGCAGTAAGTAGACAACCAGTCAAGCGGCTTGTACGCCGGAGACGCCGACCGTGGGTGCGTTCTGGCGTGCAGCACTTCAGGGTGCGACCAGGTGTTGATCCATCCATGCGAGAATCTCTCGCCGCATTTCCGGTAACTCCTCGTGAGCGCAATCGAAGAGTTCGATCTTACAGTCTTTGGCCTTTCCATAAGTTCGGTAAGATTGCAGCAGCTTTTCGCGGACCTGCTCGACGCCAGCCGGTGGAGTAAGGTCGTCCCGTCGCCCGTTCACGCTCAGGTGTGCGCGCGGCACGATCAGTTGGTTAATTTGAAATGTGTCGAAGTGCTTCAACAGACCAGGAACAAAATAGTAGACACCGTGCTTGCTCAGGCCGCCTGCATCAATCAGCGATTGATAATTTGTCAGGCAGCAAACGTCCATAGCGACCCGGACGCGCGGATCGAGGCCGGCCAGCCACCAGGCCTTCGTGGCCCCCATAGACATCCCAAACGCTCCCAGCCGCGCCGGATCCACTTCCGGACGGCTCGCCAGGTAACTGAGCGCGCGTAACTCATCAAACATCATCATTCCCCACAGCACCTGACCTCGCCATAGCATCAGCTTGAAGGTATCTTCTTCGCCTTGGCGTCCAACCTCTTCGCGCTTCCGTTTGCCGAAGCACCAGCAATCAATGGCGAGCGTCACCAGGCCTTTTTCCGCGCACACCGGCGCGTATGCCGGTTGCACGCTTGTGCCACGCAACAATTGTTCTTTCCCCAGGTCGTACTGGCCGGCGTGCCAATGCATAAAGAGCAGCCCGGGCGCCCGCTCCTGCCGGCGGTCCGGAATCAGCAGCACCGCCGGAACGGGTTCGATCCCATTCAGGTCAAGCATCAACCGTTCGAGTGTGTACCCATCATGTTTCTCGGTGCGCACGAGTCGCGGGGACGAGGGCTTGTGGTCCCAGGGCAAATCGCCCAGCAGGCTCCAGAGTTCCCATCGACGGCGCTGCTGATAGATATCGAACTCGGCTCTGGCTCCCGACGAAGCAAACTGCTGCGTATCCGCCTGCATTGGTAACGTCGCTCCCGCAGCAGCCAAAGCTGCCGACCCGGTCAGAAACTCACGCCGGCTTACATGAGACACTGATTTTTCCATATCTGCTCCGAGATCTGATATTGAAATTCGTGGACATCATGGTAAATGCGGGAGGGTAGGTGCTCGGACTGCTCTGTCTTGGCGAGAGTACCGCGCCGCAGGGGAGATGGAATCACAGCTTGCCGTCATTCGCCAGCGCACACAGGATCGACCATGGGGAAGTGCTTCGAACTCGCCGCCGGCGGGGTCGCCCTGTTTCACTGAAGGTTAAAATCCACACTAACGGTGGATTGAATTTCCGCCGGCTTGCCATTCACCAGATAGGGTCGATACCGCGCTTGCCGCAGAACATCGATCGCGGTTCGTGACAACGATCCACCGGGAGTGGAGAGCACATGTATGTCTCTTGGGATTCCTTCACGATTCACCGTAAGCTCCAATACAACGGTGCCCCACAGGTGACTCAGCAGCGCATCCTGCGGATAGACCGGAGTGGGGTGTGAGATTAGCAGCTTGCCGGCCGCCTTCGCGTTGACCCGGATGGGAGGAACGGTTGGGCTTTGATGGGTGGGAGCGGGTATGGAGGGAAGCAGCTTTGTATCGAAGTGGAAGGTAATCGTCGATTCTGCCTGGGCCGGGCTTCCACGCACGGTCAGCTGCTTTAACTGCCACTGAAGGAGGTGTTCTCGCGCGACTTCTTCAAGTTCGGCGTTGTCGGAGTTGAGAGGATAGATCTCGCGGATGCGCCCGTTGCGGTCGATGGAAATGTACATAGTCAGCATCCCGCTGGTTCCGCCGCTGCGCACCGGAGGCCAAACGTTGGGCGGCGCATGCAAGATCGCGAGTTCAACCGTACTTTGCGGAACACCGATCGACACAAGCCGCTCCTGTGGCGAAGTCGGTTCCGTGACGGCAAATGAAGATGGGTCCGGATCCTTTAGCTTGTCCAGAAGAGTAATTCCAGCGACGAGTCTGAGCCCGGGTTCCGGGTGGCTCTCATACCGGCGGGCAACGGTTTTTTCCCCGAAGCTCTTGTAGTCGTAGAACTCCATGCTGTACCCGGGGGAGCTGTAGAAAGCGAGCATTCCGTTCGCATCAAGGCACAGGTCGCTGTACACGCTGCTCTTTACGGTCTGGCTGCCTACTTCTGAGCTGGCTCCAACGCACCCGTTCATACGCTCACCGTTCGGCAAGGTCGTTTGCGTCAATTTGGCGTCCAGGGACTCCCATTGCTGAACATTGGGAACCGGCTCGAAGATGGCTCTGATAAAGTTCTGCATCCACAGGGGGTAATAGTCTCCGGCGTTCTTTTCGCTAACCTGGTCTCCATTGACGATGATGGTTTGCTGGAATCCTTTGGAATCGATCGTGCGGCGCCATCGCTTCGGACCTGCCCAAATTTCGTCGATCTCCGCACGGTAATCCGAGGACGGATTCATGGGATCTTCGACGCTCGCTTTCAGATGAAACTGCAGAGCGCCGGTTCCAGTGAGCGACGACTTTTCCAAGGCGCGCTCGAGCCCCCGACCAAGGGGAACTGGTTTCGGCGACCAGGACTGCGATGCCGTGAGGAGTCTTTCTCCTGTAGCTGTCGGCGCGTTCACGGCAATATGGCCTGGACTATCCGCGGTCTGCGTCGTCGGCCAAGGTGGACTGACTGACAACGCCTGAGGCTGGCCGCCGTTCACCTGACCGTAGCCAAGCGCGATCACCGACGCAAGAAGAACGACGCCACAACAGGCCGCAGACGTTCTCGCACAGAACATGGCGCGAATGATAAACCGATATTGGATCTGCCGTCCACGAGGGGGTTTAATGGCTGGCCGAAATGGCGAGGAGCATCTTCGAACCACGGCCTAGGTAGACATTCCTGTCATTCGAGTTGAGTGTCGCAGCCGCGCCTCCGCTTCCACCGCTGGTGCAGGTAACTCCTGGCAAATTGGTCAGCGGCACCTTGCTGCCGGCACCTGTGTAAATATCGAACTCGGCTCTCGCTCCTGGGGAAACAAACTGCTGCGTATCTGCCTGCATTGGTAAAGTCGTCCTACCGCAGCCAAAGCTGCTGACCCGGTCAGAAACTCACGCCAGCTTACATAAGACACTGATTTTTCCATATCTGGCGCTAGTCCTTTCCCCCAATCCGGTTCACTCCGCCGCGCAATGGCTGTTCCTTCCCCCGCCAGAGGAAGACGCCCCGCAGCCCCGGCGGCAGAGTAACACTCCCCGTCACCTCGCTGCCGCTGCGCTCGAAGTGCACTTTGATTATCCCCTGCGGATGAGGAAACTCCGCCGACGCTTCGCGTAGATCCCCCAGGTGCGGAGCAATTCGTACCGTGGCGAAGCCCGGTGATGCCGGCTCGATCCCTGCCACCAGCGTAAGCAGATCGAAGATGGGATGCGCGCTCCAGGCATGCGAATCGGACCGCGTCTTTCCTGGCGTCTCCGGCCAGGTGCTGAAATGGAGCGGTAGTAGATCGCGCCATGGCTTCAGCGTGGCAAGATATTCGTCCGCCATTCCCGCGTGTTCCAGAGCGCGCGCCAGGTAGAAGCGAAAGTAATACGAGCCGCTCAGAATTCCGCCCGGCGCTGTCCCTGGAGCGATGTCCATCAATTGCCGCAAAACACCCTGTTGCTCCCCGCGTGGAATCACATCGAAGAGCACCCCCAACGTATTCGTTTGCTGGCTGAAGGCAGTGTGGTCCGGGTTGTCGGCCAGCAGCTTGCGCCCCGCATCCCAGCATTTTTCGTATAGCCCGCTGCGCACATGCTTCGCCAGCAAGTCCTCTCGCGTGCCACGGTCCTTGTCTCCCAACGCTCGCTCCAGCTCCGCGGCATCCGTCAACGCTCCCAGATATTCGAGCGTGGTGGTGCAGGATTCTCCGTGCTCATCGTAGGTCGGCAGCTCACCGCTGGAAACCCAGTCGACAAAGCTCCACCACGGCAGCTTGCGCAGCAATCCGTCCGGCTGTTCGTACTGCGAAAACCACGTGAGCACTGTGCGCGTGCCCGGCAACGCAGCCTTCGCCGGCGAAGCATCGGGACGGTACATCCAATAGTCGTGCACCATGCCGATCCACAGCAGCGAAAACGTGGGAATGATCTGCGGCTGCGACGTGGGATAGCGGCTCTGCGTCAATCCCTCCGGTATGCGCGAGTTATCAAAATTCTGGATCGCCTGCTTCGCCAGCCGGTCGTCCCCGGTCACCGCATATGAGATCAACGCCTGGATGCGGGTGTCGCCCACATACTGTAACTGTTCCCAATAAGGAGTATCCATATACGTCTCGTGCGCATCGAGCCGCGCCGTGCGCCAGCTGATGTTCCATATCTGCTTGAGATCGGGATCCCTGCTGTCGAACGAACCTCGCTCCTCAAAAGGATAAGCAGTGTATTCCCCCCGCAGCGACTCGAGCGTCAGCGGCTCACTGCCAGTCTGAATATCGAGGTCCAGATAACGCCACACCCTCCACCACAGAGGCTCAAAGGTGCGATGCTCGCCGCCGTCGGGAAGAAAGCGGTCGTGCACCCCCATGGCCTGGCGGCTGCCCACGTCATTACGATCCCCCTTCTGCTGGTTCGCGTCATAGAGCGCCTCCGCGTAGGTCAACCGGATACTGGCTTCCTTTCCCCCGGAAACCGTCAATTGAGGGTAGGCCGTGGTCAGCGTCTTGCGATCCAGCAGCACATGCACGTGGCGATTGGCCGGGATCGCGATAGGCTTTGCAGGAAACGCTTCGGCGCCCGGCTGATCCGAACGCACCACCTCTCCTGCCTCCGTCGGGGTGTACGTCATGGACGGCAGCTCATCGGGCACCAATTGCCAGTAGTTGTCGACCTGCTCCCCCTGAAGGCCGGCGCGCGCCGCCGAGGGATAGATGTTTTCCCGCATGGGATCGCCGGCAGCCACCAATGCGCTGCCTGGATCACCAGGAGCATTCCACTGCCAGTCGTAGGCCGCGGCATTCAATTCTTCTCCGGGACCATTGGCCATGTAACCGTTCAGGCCGCCCGGTGTTCGGGGGACGGCGATCCGCCCCGGCTCGATGGCCACCATCCAGCCTTTTGGCGTACTCACCTCGGCCTCCAGCGCTCCGTCGCCCTGCAGCAGAAAAGCGGTGCGGTCGGTGATTTGCGCAGTGGGGGCATAAATGCCGAAGTTCCATACTGTGGCGGTTACGATATTAGAACCTGCCGTGAGGTACGGAGCGAGATCGAAGGTCTCGTAGCGCCAGTGCGGCAGGTCGCCGCGCGCCGGACCGTCCCCCACTCGATGACTATTTACATAGAGGATGAACCGATTGTCGGCGCTCACATGGACGACATAGCGTGCGGGCTTGCCCTCCATCACCAGCAAGCGGCGAAAATGCAGGACGATCGGCTCCCGCAGGGGAGCCGCGGGATGGGTAATCCAGCTTGCCTTCCACTGCGGTTCCGCGGCCAGCGCTCCTTTGGGAAGCGCTGCAGCAAACATAAACAGGACCAGAGTGAATGCGGATACTTTGCTTCTCATGTAGGTTGCACCGGGCGTCGATCGCGCGACCACCATGCTATCAGCGCTCGCGCGAACAGACCTCGCTGCTTAAGCCCTGCTCCAACCGATGGGTGCTGTCTAAATGGCAACAAGGTTTCGATATGGGTTGATGAACGAAGGGCACGGGTTCAGCCGTGCCACATCTCGCTCGCACGGATGAGGGCTTTAGCCCCTGAGGTACGTCTTTCCAATCGTCTGCGGCGAACCCAGATGCGGAGAGATATGACCTCGCCCTAAATGTCTCGAAACGCGTACCTCAGCGGCTAAAGCCACCAAGCGCGCAGACCATTTACGGCACCGCTGAACCCGTGCCCTTCGTTCGACAGTCGTTCCCACCCTCCTGAGGGGTCAAGTGAGGGCTTCATGTGCTGGCTAAATTGGCCAACTGAAAATCTAATTTGGGCAAGTATGCTTCGGGCGAGCCCCGACCACGGGAACAATCTCGTCGGGGCCCCAGACCATCCTTTCTAACCAAGACTGCAAGACGCTAACCGGCGGTAACGCTCGCCATGCGCGTCTCCATTTCCTCCGCTGACACATCTTCCACGTGCGTGCCGATAGTCCATTTATAGCCGAAAGGATCGAGAAAAGTTCCGGAACGATCACCGTAAAACTGATTGTTCACGGGCCGCAGTACTCTAAGTCCCTTGGCGACGGCATTTTTTGTGAAACTGTCCACGTCGTCGACGTAAAGCATCAGGCTGACGGGCGATCCGTTGTGATGTTTGGGGCCGTAAGCATCCATTTGCGGATTTTCATCGGCCAACATAATCCGAGAGTTTCCAATCTGGACCTCCGCATGCATGATCCGATTTCCCATGGGCATGCGAAAGAGTTCCTGAGCCCCGAATGCCTTCCCATAGAAATCAATCGCAGAGTTGGCATCCTCGAACATCAAATACGGAGTGATAGAGCTATATCCATCGGGAATTGGCTTTACCATTACAAGGTCCTCCTTCTATGGACCACTGTCCGTGCCGAAGTATAAACCCTCCGGGCGCAAACAATCCGCGACTGGGTTCCGGCAGTTTGATCGGAACCCCTGGATCGTGCCCAGTCGCCTGGCTAAGGATGTTCGTCACATGGGCAACCACCGCAAGATCTGACGGGCGGATGCCCAACTAAAGTGCAATTGTGAGCGATATTGATCAGTCTGGATCGTGAGCCTGGTGGAACTATTCTCGCAACGAACTGAGGTTAGCAAATGGTCAACACGCCGCCCGGTGCTGAAGATGGCGCACTTCTCACGCAGGTCCAGCGAGGCGATCTGCAGGCGATCGCACTGCTATATGACCGCTACGCGAGTGTTGTCTATTCCGTAGCCCTCGAAATGTCGGGTGATCCCGCTCTGGCAGAACAAATAGTGTCAAACATCTTCCTGGAAGTCTGGCGCAACCCAAAGCGTTTTATGCCAATCGCCGGTAGCCTTTCCCCTTCGCTGGCGATCATTGCCCGCAATCGAGCACTCGAGATGCGACCAGATAAACCGGCGTCCCATCTTGCCTTTACCCCTCCTTACGCTCTCGCGAATCACCAGCAACGGAACCTGACGCGCGAAGGAGCACGCGCGTTAATCGATAACCTGCCTGTGGACCGGCGGATCATGCTGGAGAGAATATTCTTTCCAGGAAGGAACCCATCAGAGATTACCGACCTGGGAAAGAGTCCGCTGAGGACTGAGAAAGACCTGGGTGAACTTGTTTCGGCTTTAGCTGAGTCTGGCCTTGAGGTGCTCGACCTGCGCAGTGATCGTGCGTTTGCGCAAAGGCAACGGCATGTTCGTGATGTCGCCTTGCAGATCGAAGGTATGAATCGCCTGGCCTCCGCTTTTGTTGATAGTCCTACAACCATCCTGCAGGAGTTAGTGACCGTCGCTATCGATCTGTGCGGAGCCGATAGTGCCGGTATCAGCGTCGAGCGCAAGGGCGGCACTGACGACGACTTTTGGCATTGGGTCGCGACCGCGGGTCAATACTCCGGCTTTGTGGATGCAAAGCTACCGCGTTACCCCAGTGCTTGTGGGTTGACCCTTGAGCTCGGGCGGCCGCAGATTTTTCGCGTCACCAAGCGGTTCTTTGACTTGTTGGGTGTCCAGGCTCCTACGGTGACGGATGGCATGCTGCTGCCATGGCAGGCCGAGGAGACGCGTGGAACGATCTGGATTTTGGCGCACGGAAGAACCGAAGCCTTTGATGGAGAGGACTGCGAAATGATGCAGGCGCTGTCAAACTTTGCCGCGACCGGCATGAGACTCCAGCGGCAACAGAAATTGCTCATGGAGCAGGCAAGAACTACAGGCGCGAAGGCCATGGCGCATTCTCTCGCACATCAGATCAACAACCCGCTGCAGGGGCTGATGCAGACGGTGTTTCTTAGCGGTCGAGGTGATGCGGAATCCGAAGTCTTCGCGAAGCAAGCAATGGGAGACCTCATCAAGCTCTCCGATCTCGTCAAGCAACTACTGTCCCCTGCTAGATAACTTCAGGACTATCACACAGTAGGGTAGCTTCCTTCCCCGGCGCATCGGCGGTCCATTCCGCAGGGTTGGATCTGTCCACGGCGGCGATGTCTTCGTCTCCGCGTGTGGGATAATCACCTTAAGGGATCATCGCTGTCCGTCCGTCATTTCGCCGCCAGCGCCCCACGAAAAATCACATGCTCAACGAACTCGAATTCGCCTACACTCCGGTTCGCGACAAAGTCCGCGACCTTCGGGAGTATCTTTGACCACGCCAGGCTCGATAGGGAACTGGCCTCTCTAGAGTCAAAACTTTCCGACCCCGCCATCTGGTCCAATCCAACCGAGTCGCAGGTGCTCATGCGCGAGCGCAAGCGCCTCGAAGGCCAGCTCGCGATGGAGAACGAACTCGTCCGCCGCACCGGCGACATCGATGCCTACTTCGAGCTCGGCCGCGAAGGCGAGTCAGTTGAGCCGGAGCTGGAACGCGAGATCAAGTCTCTCAGCGAGTTCGTGGAAGAACTCGAATCCCGCACCATGCTCTCGGCCGAAACCGACCCGCTCAATGCAATCGTGACGGTTCACCCCGGCGCCGGCGGCACCGAATCCCAGGACTGGGCTGAAATGCTCATGCGCATGTACCTCCGTTGGGCGGAGCGTCACGGCTTCAAGACCGAGATGAACGACTACCAGGACGGCGAAGAAGCCGGCATCAAATCCGCCACTTTCACGGTGACCGGTGAGTATGCCTTCGGCCAACTTGCCGGGGAAACAGGCGTGCACCGCCTGGTGCGTATCTCACCCTTTGACCAGGCCAAGCGCCGCCACACCTCGTTCGCCAGCGTCTTTGTCTCGCCCGAGATCGACGATTCCATCCACATCGACATCAAACCCGAGGAGCTGCGCATCGACACCTATCGCTCTGGCGGTAAGGGCGGCCAGCACGTTAACACCACTGACTCCGCAGTCCGCATCACCCATCTGCCCACCAACATCGTGGTGCAATGCCAGAACGAGCGCTCCCAGCACAAGAATCGCGAGAGGGCGATGAAGATGCTGCGCTCCAAACTCTACGAATACGAGCTGGAAAAGAAAAAGCAAATCTCGAAGAAGCTCGAAGACTCCAAGCTCGACATCAACTTCGGTTCCCAAATCCGTTCTTATGTGTTGCAGCCCTACCGCATCGCCAAAGACCTGCGCACGCGGGTGGAGGTAGGCGACGTAGACGCCGTACTCGACGGCAACCTCGACCCGTTCATCCGCGGTTATCTGATCATGCGCCGGCAAGGCGGCGTGCCGGCGGCAATCGAAGAACCGGCCGATGTGGACTGAGCATCCAACCTATCTATGTCGAACACGTTGAACCAGCCCGAGACCATCCGCGCCATCCTGGAAAAAACCAAAACCATCGCCGTACTGGGCCTCTCCGATAATCCCGATCGTCCCGCTCTTCACGTTTCCAGGTACATGCAGCAGGAAGGATATCGGATCATTCCGGTACACCCAGGGGCCAGCAAGGCTCTCGGGGAAACGGCCTACCCCACCCTCGACGCCGCCTATGCCACGGAGGGACGAATCGACCTGGTGGACGTATTTCGCGCTTCCCAATACGTCCCGGAGATTGTCAAAGACGTGATGCGCCTCAAAATCCCCTATCTCTGGCTGCAGGAAGGGGTCTGTCACGAGGAAGCGGTTCAATGGGCGGAAGCCGACGGCGTCCTGGTGGTCATGGACCGCTGTATATATAAGGAACATGCCCGCCTGGCCCGCACCCTCACCCGCTAAGGGACCGACTGAGGCGAGGGGGCTTTGTAACGTGGCGGGCTAGTCCAGCGTCTACAATATAAGGGGACTGTGTAACTCCCATGTATGCCTAGTCTTCGCCAAATCGCCCCGACCCTGTGTTTGACCTTGTGTGCCGGGCTTGCCGCCGCCACGGCCGCGGCCGCGCCTGTGGAAGGGCCAGTGCGCGCGCAGCACCTGACCGTCGAGCTGCTCCCGCTGGAGGGTTCCATCCAGCCCGGGGGCACTACCGCCGTCGGCCTGCACTTTAACCTGGATAAAGGATGGCATGTCTACTGGGTCAATGCGGGAGACTCCGGCGAGCCGCCGCGCATAAAGTGGACCCTCCCTGATGGCATCACCGCCAGCGCCATGCAGTTTCCCGCGCCCCGGCGTTTGCCCCTGGGCCCGCTGATGGATTTCGGTTATGAGGATGAGGTCCTTTTCCCCATGACCCTAACCGCCGCCTCCACTCTGAAGGTCCCCTCCACCGCACCCCTCAGCGCCCATGTCGACTGGCTGGTGTGCCGCGAGGTTTGCATTCCTGGCAAGACCGACCTGGCCCTTCCGCTGCAGGTCACGGCGCAAAAAGGCCCCGTGGACCCAACCCGGCAAGCGCTTTTTGATCGCTTCCGCGCCCGCCTGCCGCAGCCGCTCCCGTCCTCGGCCAAGGCAGTCTTTGGCTCCACTCCCGGCGGCTTCGCACTTGCCCTCACCGGTCACCCTGCAACCAACGCCGAGTTTTTCCCCCTCGAGCAAAGCCAGATCGTCAATGCTGCGCCTCAACCCGTCCAGGCTGTGGACGGTGGGGTCCAGATCTCTCTCAAGAAAGATGAAAACTTCCACGCGCGACCATCGCAACTGAATGGCGTGCTCCTGCTGGGGGACGGAACCGCATACGAGATTCACGCTCCGCCCGGCGCATTGCCCGCGGTCGCCGCAGGAGTCTCCTCCGCCGGCCTGCTCAACCTCCTCCGCTTCTGCTCTCTGGCCTTCCTGGGCGGAATCATTCTCAACCTCATGCCCTGCGTGTTTCCCGTTCTGTTCATCAAGGGCCTTTCCCTGGTAGAAGCTTCCCGCCACCCCCACAGCCGTGTACGTGCTCACGGCTTGGTCTACGCCCTGGGGATTCTGGTTTCCTTCTGGGCTGTGGTTGCCCTGTTGTTAGGACTCAAAGCTGGAGGACGCCAGCTAGGTTGGGGCTTCCAGTTCCAGTCGCCCGGCTTCATCGCGGTCATGGCGCTGCTCCTGTTTTTCCTCGGCCTCTCGCTCGCGGGCATGTTTGAGATTGGGCTCACCGTCACCAATACGGGTTCGAGCCTGGCCGCACGCCACGGCTATGCCGGCAGCTTCTTTACCGGCGTACTCGCCATGGTGGTGGCGACCCCGTGCACGGCTCCGTTCATGGGAGCAGCCATCGGTTTCGCCCTGGCCCACAGCGCCGGCTCTGCGTTTGCCGTGTTCACCGCCCTGGCCGTCGGCTTGGCCGCGCCCTACGTATTGCTCACCATCTATCCCGTGTGGATGCGCCACTTGCCCCGTCCAGGCGCCTGGATGGAAGTGCTCAAGCAGGCCACGGCAGTTCCCATCTTTGCCACTGTCATCTGGCTGGTGTGGCTCTTCGCATCCTCGGCAGGGGTGGATGCTCTCACTGCTCTGCTGGCCGCCTTGCTGCTGCTGGCGATTGCCGGTTGGATCCTCGGCCGCTGGCCCGCACGGCGCGTGGCTTCAGTCTTTGCAGTGTCAGTCATCGTCCTGGCAGTGGCAACACCGCTCTATGCGCTGTGGGAATTCCCCGCCGACACCAACAGCGCCCGCCTCGGGTCTGGCCTCGGGTCTGGGGTCAGCCAAGCTGGTTGGGAGCCTTACAACCGCGCGGCCATTGAGCAGTATCGCGCCCAGGGGCGTCCCGTGTTTGTCGACTTCACCGCCCGCTGGTGTCTGAGCTGCCAGGTCAATGAGCGGGCTGTGCTCAATCGGGGAGATGTGCGCCGCCGCTTGCGCGATTCCGGAATCGTTCTGGTGCGCGCCGACTGGACCAAGCACGATGAGAGCATAGCTACGGCGCTCACCGAGCTTGGCCGCAGCGGTGTACCCACTTACGTCTTTTACCGTCCCGGGCAGCCAGCCCTGGTATTACCCGAGGTACTCACTCCGGGCGTCGTACTTGATGCGCTCGACCAGCTCCACAATCGTCCCCGGCCCAACACCCAGGCGCTTCTGGAGCATCAACCGTAAGCAGCAACCCGCAAGAGGATCAGCCCGATGAACCGCAAATCTCCCGTCCATGCCCACTTGGCCGTGATTGTGGCCGCCGTCCTCACCCTTGCCTCCACCACTCCAGCGCACGCCGCCCAGGTGGGAACTCCAGCACCCGATTTTCACGGAACCGACTCCAACGGTAAGACCCAAAGCCTCGACCAATACAAAGGCAAGTACGTGGTGCTCGAATGGCACAATCACGATTGCCCTTACACCATCAAGCACTACAAAAGCGGAAACATGCAGTCGCTGCAAAAGGAGTGGACCGCGAAAGGTGTAGTGTGGTTCACCGTCATCTCCTCTGCCCCGGGCACTCAGGGTTACGTGGATGCGGATCAGGAAAACGCCTACATGAAGAATATGGGTGCGCAGCCGACCGCGGCCATCCTCGACCCCAAAGGCGTGATTGGGCATCTCTACGAGGCTAAGACCACTCCCAACATGTTTGTGATCGATCCCAGCGGGAAGCTGATCTATGCCGGCGCCATCGACGATCATGCCACCCCCGAAATCTCGGACATCCAGTCGTCGAAGAACTATGTGTCCGCTGCATTGTCCGAGGCCATGAATGGGAAGGCGGTGCAGACTCCGGTGACCCGTCCTTATGGATGCTCGGTAAAGTATTGGCAGTAAGCAGGCCGCGGGAAACTCATGCTCCTGAAGGGTACGGCCTTTAGGCCGTACATAACTGCTGTGTAATGAATTCGGCTTTAGCCGCTGAGGGCTGCTTTTTTACTGCAGCCTGAGTAAGTAGGTGAGAAATTGATGTCTCGTTCGCGATTTCGTGGGCTGGCCGCTGCCGTGCTGGCGGCCAGCTTGGTTCCATCGCCGCTCCGCGCGCAGCAAGGTCCACCGCCAGCCGGAGCCCCGCAACCGGATGACCCGCATGCCGCTGACGAACTGGCGGCTCAGCGCCAGGCCCTGGGATTTCTCGGCTACCTGGACCAGGGACGTTTCGCCGACAGCTATGCCTACACCGGCATGCTGATTCGCGCCCAGCTCGACCGCGATGCCTTTTCCGCCCAGATTCAGAAAACACGCGTGGGCACCGGCGCCTTGCAGTCTCGTGAGCTCATCGATTCCGCCTACACCACGACCTTGCCCGGCGCTTCGGAGGGTCAGTACGTGGTCCTGCACTACCACGCCAGCTTTGCCAACCGGCAGGACGCCGTGGAAACGCTGACGCTGGCCCTCGCCAAAGGCTACTGGCGAGTCAGCGGCTACTACATCAAATAACTAGCGTCTAGACAGGCCGCGAGCGAACAAAGGTAAAGCGTTTCTTGAAGCGTAGGAACGGGCTTTCCAGGTATTGATAGGAGAGCATTCCCGTGACCACGGTGGCAGGGAGGGCGATCGCCATTACGATCACTTGAAAAGCCACTGGACTGAGATGGCCACCTCCCAAGTGCTTGAGCGCATCTCTGACCAGGCCTAGCCACAGCACATGGAAAACGTACAAGCCGTACGAGATCTTTCCCAGGTAGAGGAATGGCTTTTGCAATCTGCCCCCGGGCAACTGCAGGCAGCTGAAGAAGAGACAGAGACATCCCGGCAGTGCGATCAGGTAGCGCGGCCCAATGTGTAGCAGATCGTGCGGCAGGACTTTATCGTCGCTAAAGACAGCGGCCTGTGCCGCCCGCATGCATAGCAGCCCAGCCACGAAAAGTCCCCAGCGCACCTGTGTCGAAAGCCTGGGGACTCGGCCGCGGAGCACAATTGCCGTCATGGTTCCCAACGCAAAAAACTGGAACTGTACCAGGCTGTTGACCCAGATGCCCGGATCGAGTATCGCGCCCTGGTGCAGAAGCCGGGCCAATGTCAGGTAGGCTGTCGTCATCAGCACCGTGCTTATCCCCAGCAGCGAACCCGGGCCCAGGTACTTCACGATGCACGGCCACACCAGGTAGAACTGTTCTTCCAGCGAGATACTCCACAGGGGAAAAAGGAATCCTGGCGGATAACCGTGGTCCACGGTGTACCAGTTGGTGAAAAGCAGCATCAGCGCGGCTCCCCAAGCGAGGGAGACCGAGTGGGTGGGAGAGAAGAGCCCGTAAAACCAACCCACGCCGATCATGGCGAAGTAGAGCGGCCAGATGCGCAGTATGCGCCGCACGTAGAACGCAGGAATGTGGATGGTACTTGTTTCGCGCTTCTCGCGCAGCAGTAGTTCTGTAATCAGGTAGGAGCTGAGAAAGAAGAAGACGCAGACGCCGAACTCCCCGGCACGCCCAATGGCTCCGAGTTGCGTAGGCTTATCGAGTTCTGTTACCAGCCCGTGCGCAATAAATACCAGCAGAAAAGCCAGGGCCCGGAGAATATCGAGGCCAGGGCGGTAGAAGCTATCTACACGGGCCTGGGGCCTCTCCACCTCGTGGAGGACGGCGGCGGTCGTTGACATCAGTGACACCGGAAGGTACCCCCGGCCAAATCATCCGGGACCATCACGAAGGCTTGCAGAAATTCATCCTGGGCCACCATGATGCACGTACAGTACCTAGGTACAGAACGTACAGCGTGGGCCTACTGGGAACTATCACCGTTTCGTGGGAGCTGAATGTTCACCCCGCATACTTATTCCATCGCGCTCCTCCTGATGACCCTCAGCATGCTCTGCTGGGGGACTTGGGCCAACACCCAGAAAATCACCCGGAACTGGCCGTTCGAGCTCTACTACTTTGACTACACGGTCGGTCTACTGGTGTTCTCTCTGTGCATCGGCCTGACGCTAGGCCGAATTGACCCCTCATCGCCTGAAAGTTTCGTTTTGAACCTGCGAGCTGCAAGCCCGCGAGCTCTTTGGCTGGCGTTTGCCGGTGGAGCCGTCTTCAGTGTGGGGAACATCCTGATCGTCGCTGCCATCTCGGTGGCAGGAATGGCCGTAGCCTTTCCCATCGGCGCGGGCCTCGCGCTGGTTCTGGGGGCGGTTCTGAACTATGTTGTCGCTCCAGCAGGCAATCCGGTCCTGATCTTCTCGGGAATCGGGCTGGTCTGCATCGCGATCGTTCTGGACGCCCTGGCGTATCGAGGCATATCCCGCGGCGGCGCGGCATCCGGCAAGGGTATTCTTCTGAGCTTCATTGGTGGCATCGGCGCCGGGCTGTTCTATCCCCTGGTGGCGAAGTCGCTGGCAGGTCCGGGGCATCTGACGCCCTATACCGTGAACGTAGTCTTTGCCTTGGGGGCTGCGGCCTCAGCCCTGCCGATGATTTACCTTCTGTTGCGCCGTCCCATCAGCGGCCCTCCGCTCAAGTTGAAAGATTATGCTCGCGGCACCTGGGACGTGCATGCCTGGGGCATTGCCGGCGGGCTCATCTGGGGGGTGGGAACCATCGCTAACTTTGTGGCTTCTTATGTGCCCATGATTGGTCCGGCGACCTCGTTTTCCATGGGTGAGGGCAACACCATGATCTCCGCATTGTGGGGTGTTTTTGTGTGGAAAGAGTTCCGCGGGGCGAGCAGCCGTGTGAGGCTATACCTCACCCTTATGTTTCTTTGTTTCCTGCTGGGGCTTACATCCATCGCGCTCTCCCCAGTTATTAAGTAAGAGCGGGAGTGGCCATATAACCCTCCTACCGAGTGGATATTGCCGCCCGATCGGGTTCAATACTAACCTCGTGTACAAGTACTGGCGTCAGAGGATAAGCCATGAGGAACCAAACCAGATCTATTGCAGCTGTTTTTATCTTGTTGTTGTTGTCGGCCGTTATCCCTTCGCCGGGCGGCTCCGAGACTCCGTCGCCAGCCGGTAAGAAAGCCCAGACGCAAACCAAGGACAATATGGTGTACGTCTGTGCCTGCCTGAACACAAAGTCCTGCTCTTGTATGACCGAAGCCAAGACGGAAGGGCCATGTGCCTGCGGGACCAGCGGTGGGCCACCACTGAAGGCAGTGCCACGCGATAGCGACTGGGCGAAAGACAACCGCGAGGCGCTGGCGAAGTAATTGCGGTGAATGAATTTCTTTTCGCCTGAAGTTTCACTCCTTCCTGTCCCCTTGGCTTGTTCCTGGTCATGAGTGTCCCGCGTTCCCAAGCGCACTTGCTGCCTCTCGAACTAAAATCGACTACAGCGATCGATTATCTCCCGGGATGTTCAACCCCAGGGAAGGCGTTTGAACTACTGGATGCGGCGGGATCGATGGTAAAGCTGCCTCAGGCGCCGACTACTGAGGAGCGATCACCTAAAAGAGGTGGTATCGCGCTGGGCAGCCTACCCGTATTGTCCGTAGAGAAGGATTTGAACCGCATGCGTATAACCGGCCTGCGTGAAGTCACCGCACCCATCGCTTCGCCTATCGCCAACGCTTACATCGATTTTTCAAAGATGACCTGCTCGCTGGTTGCCGTGGTCACCGATGTCGTGCGCGAGGGAAGAACCGTCGTTGGCTATGGATTCAACTCCAACGGCCGCTACGGACAGGGCGGCCTCATCCGCGAGCGCTTCGCGCCTCGCGTGTTGGAGGCTGAACCACGGACCCTACTGAACGATGCCGGCGACAACCTGGACCCCGATCGGATCTGGCAAACGATGATGCGCAACGAGAAGCCTGGCGGCCACGGCGAACGCTCCGTCGCCGTCGGCACAATCGATATGGCGGTGTGGGATGCGGTCGCGAAAATTTCCGGCCAACCGCTCTTCCGTCTGCTTGCCGAACGCTACGGCACCGAAGCGGATCCTCGCGTCTTCGTATACGCCGCAGGCGGCTACTACTATCCGGGGAAGAATCTTGACGCGCTGCGTGCCGAGATGCGCGGCTATCTCGACTGCGGATACACGGTGGTGAAGATGAAGATCGGGGGAGCCGATCTCGAGCAAGATCGCCGCCGCATCGAGGCCGTGCTGGCGGAAATTGGCAGCCACGCCCAGCTTGCCGTGGACGCCAACGGCCGTTTCAATCTGGAGATTGCCATTGCTTATGCGAAGATGCTGCGCCAGTATCCCCTCTTTTGGTACGAGGAGGCGGGCGATCCACTGGATTACGAGCTTCAGGCATCGTTGGCGGATTTCTATCCCGGTCCCATGGCCACCGGCGAGAACCTGTTCAGCCACCAGGATGCTCGCAATCTGCTGCGCTATGGCGGCATGCGTCCCGACCGCGACTGGTTACAATTCGACTGCGCGTTATCGTATGGGCTTTGCGAGTATTTGCGCACCCTGGAGGTGATCAAGATCGCCGGCTGGTCCCCCCGCCGCTGCATCCCGCATGGCGGTCATCAGATGTCGCTGAACATTGCCGCCGGCCTGGGCCTGGGCGGCAATGAAAGCTATCCCGACCTGTTTCAACCCTACGGTGGCTTTCCCGATGGAGTACGCGTGGAAGATGGATACATCGTTATGCCGGAATTGCCGGGCATCGGCTTTGAGGGTAAGGCCGACCTTATTCGTGTGATGCGTCAGCTCGCGGAGTAATCACTTTGCTTCCAGGACCTGCGGAACCTGCCGCCACCACAAGCCGCCGCTCCATGCTGGGCCCGCTGTGGCTTCAGGTGCTGATCGGAATTCTGTTGGGCGTGGTGGTGGGTATCCTCTTTCCGCACAGCGGTGCGTCACTCAAGCCGCTGGGCGATGGCTTCGTCAAGCTCATTCGCATGACGCTGGCGCCGATCATCTTTGGCAGTGTGGTGGTCGGCATCGCAAAAATGGGCGACCTGAAGGAGGTGGGCCGCGTCGGCGCGAAGGCTCTGCTTTATTTTGAGGTAGTATCCACAATTTCCCTGTTGCTCGGCCTGCTCGCTGTGGATCTACTGCAACCCGGCAGAGGCATGAACATCGATGCGGCGGCCCTGGACTCCACGGCGATCTCCAGCTATACCACCAGCGTTGCCCATCCTGGGTTCGTGGCGTTCGTGATGAACATCATCCCGGCCAGTGCCGGTGAGGCGTTCGTCAGCGGAAACATGCTGCAGATCATTCTGGTCGGGGTCTTGTTCGGACTGGCGCTTTCGCAATTTCGTGAGCGGGCTCGTCCGCTGGTGGAGATGCTGGATCTGTTTCTGCGGGGCATGTTCGGTGTCGTAAAGCTCATCATGTACCTGGCGCCCATCGGCGCATTTGGCGCGATGGCCTACACCGTCGGGCAATACGGCGTGGCCAGCCTTATCCCGCTCATGAAATTCACGGCAGAAGTGTGGGCGGTGTCAGCCATCTTTGTGACGGTTGTCCTGGGAGGCATTGCGCGCTTTTGTGGTTTCAGTCTGCTATTGTTGCTGCGCTACATCCGCGAAGAGGTTTTGATCACCCTCGGCACTTCTTCCTCTGAGGCGGTACTGGCGCCCCTGATGTTCAAGCTCGAGAAGCTTGGCTGCGCGGAGCCGGTCGTCGGGATGGTGATGCCTGCGGGCTACACCTTCAATGCGGATGGAACCGCAATCTACCTCGGCATGGGCGCCATCTTTATTGCCCAGGCAACGAATACTCATCTGAGCCTGCGCGATCAGGTGGTGATCCTGTTTGTGCTGATGTTCACCTCCAAGGGATCAGCGGGCGTGGCCGGGGCGGGCTTTGTCACTTTGGCTGCTACACTCGCCTCTTTGCACCAGGTTCCCGTGGCGGGCCTTGTTCTGCTGCTCGGCGTGGACCGTTTGACCAACGCCGCGCGTGCTGTGGTGAATGTCATCGGGAGTTGCCTCGCCACCGTTGTCGTAGCGAAGTGGGAAAAAGCCTTCGATACGGAACGAGCTGGATTGGTTCTCGGTAATTCCAGCATGAACTCCTGATCTTTGAGCCAATAAAGATGAGAACCGACCATCACGAAAGCGAGTCCCGGAGGGACGGCCGAACTTAGCCCAGGACGGAGTCCTGGGTAGAAATTCGACGGACGAAAAGTCCCGTAGGGACGACTGGAAATTACCCGAAGGCGATCCCCGAGCACTTCCATCTAAACCTATTCCGCGATTGAGAACTCCCGATCGGATAACTTTTTCAGTCGTCCCTACGGGACTTTTCAAGGGCGCATGCTAACCCAGGACTCCGTCCTGGGCTAAGTTCAGCCGTCCCTGCGGGACTTAACTCGTAAATCCTGAATCTCACACACGCTCTTTAGCCCCCGCCATTCTTTGCGCATGTCGGAAACTCACGCTGGGCAGGCCTTTAGTCAAAGGTGGTTGGCCACTCCGGATGCTCAGCGTGCTCGAACATATGTTCTATCTGATAGGGAGTGATGCGCGGGGCTGAAAGAGGTGGCAACGCGTTGCGCGAAAAGAAGCCCACCTCTGGCGTTTCAAAGCTTGGTGTAATCTCGCCGCCGAGCAGCTCACACAGAAAATAAAGCTTATAGGCGTGGCTAGGAGTGGGCGGATGGGGATGTTTGTTGCGGTCGAAGACCGCTGCCAGCTTTCGCGGCGCCACGTCGAAGCCCGACTCCTCTTTCACCTCTCGCACTACCATGGCTGTGGGGGACTCGCCCACATCGGCCCATCCACCGGGCATGGTCCATCCACCGTCCTCGCGCTCGCGCACCAATAGAATTTGATTCTCGCGCATGACTGCGCCCCGCACCTCTACCTTGGGGGTGGCGTATCCCACTTCGCCACGAAAAAGATTCAACAGCTTTTCCGAGTCGGGCATACCGCTTCCAGCAGCCATCATCTCCGCCGCAATGGCTTGCAGCTCTTCATAGCGCTGGCGATCGTAGTGATCGCGAGTGAAGGTGAGTCCGGTCTGCGCAATTGCCCGCAGCCGCTTGGTCCAAGTCAGCCACTGCGGATCCGCCTGTTGATCCATGCTCCTCCCCTATTTCTGTCGCTTTGCTGCCCGGATACGACGCAGTTCGTCCATACGCTGGGCCAGCAGTTTTTCCCGGCCCTCGGCCGTCGGATGATAGAACTCGCGGCCGTGCAGATTCTCCGGCAGGCATTCCATGTCGGCCACCCGCCCTTCGAGATCATGCGCATACTGATAGCCTTCGGCATATCCGAATTGCTTCATCAGCGGTGTGGGCGCATTTCTCAAATGGAGCGGCACCGGCTCCGCGCGATGGGCTTCGATCTCCGCCGTTATTTCCCCATAAGCGGTGTAGAGCGCATTCGACTTGGGCGCCAGCGCCAGGTAGACCGCAGCCTGGGCCAGGGCCAGATCGCCTTCCGGCGAACCCAGGAAATCCATGGCGTCGCGGGCTGCGAGGGCCATCCGCAGCGCCTCCGGTGCGGCCAGGCCAATGTCTTCCACTGCCATCCGTACCAGGCGCCGGGCAAGATACATGGGGTCTTCTCCGGCCTTGAGCATCCGCCCCAGCCAGTAAAGCGAAGCGTCCGCGTCGCTGTTGCGTATGCTCTTGTGCAAGGCAGAGATCAGGTTGAAGTGCTCTTCGCCCTGCTTATCGTAGAGCAGGACCCGCTGCTGCAGGGCATTCTGCACGATCTCGCGAGTGATGACGCCGCCGGGCACGAGCTTGGCCGCGGTTTCGAGGGCGTTGTAGGCATAGCGTGCATCCCCGTTGGCGTAGCTGGAGATCATCTCCATCGCATCATCCTGCGCGGTGACGCCGAGCCTGCCCAAGCCCCGCTCTTTGTCGGCCAACGCCCGCTTGAGCAACTGTGTCAGTTGCTCATCACTCAGCGGCGTCAATCGGTAGACGCGGCAACGGGAAAGCAGAGCGGCGATCACTTCAAAGGAGGGGTTTTCCGTGGTTGCCCCGATCAGCCGGATAGTGCCGCGTTCGACATAGGGCAGAAACGCATCCTGCTGGGCCTTGTTGAACCGGTGAATTTCGTCGATGAAGAGAATCGTCCGCGATCCGAAGCCGGCCGCTTTCTCCGCGTCGACCATGACCTGCTTGATCTCCTTGATGCCGCCCATCACCGCGGAAAATTCAATGAAGCTGGCCTGCGTCGTCTCGGCGATGATCTTGGCCAGCGTGGTCTTACCCACTCCAGGAGGCCCCCACAGAATCATGGACCCGGCATCGTCGCGCTCGATTTCCACCCGCAAGGGTTTGCCCGGACCGAGCAGGTGCTGCTGGCCAACGTAGTCCTCCAACGTGCGCGGGCGCATGCGTTCGGCAAGCGGAGCGGTCCGGGCGCCGCCGCGCTGGAGCGTGCCTTCGTCGGGAATTTGATTAAAGAGACTCATGGACGACCCTGGTCTATTGTCTCCGCCTTTAGACGCTGGCGCATGGCGTCATAAAGCAACACGCTGCCCGCGATCGCTGCGTTCAGGCTTTCCACCGCGCCGGTAAAGGGGATCGTCACCCGCGCGTCCGCTTGGGCGATCCAGGCTTCCGGCAGCCCGGAACCCTCATTGCCGACCAGCAGGGCACTGGGTCCCCGTAGATCGGCTTCGCTGTCTCCATCCCGGGCCACGGCTGCGAATATCCGCACTTCTTGATCGCGCAGAGTGGTAAACGCGGCGTCGGCAGTCAGGGCGAGCACCGGCAAGCGGAAGGCGGAGCCCGAGGACGCACGCAAGGTCTTGGCGTTCCACATGCTCACCGTGCCGGGAAGCAGGATCATCCCGGTGGCGCCAAAGGCTTCCGCCGAGCGAACCAGGGTGCCCAGGTTTCCCGGGTCCTGCAGGCCGGCGGCGATCACCACCAGGGGAGCGGGTCCCGGTGCGGTAGGGAACATCGCTTGCACCGTGAACTGGGGCGCTCCCACCAGCGCGGCAACCCCCTGCGGATGCTCTGTCATGGTGGCGCTTAAAAAGACGTCCTCGGTGAGGATCAGCACCTCGGCACTGCCTGACGAAAACTGCTGCAGGAGCCCCTCTTGGCCCTCCTGTAGAAACACCGTCTCCAGGTGCAGGCCACTCTTGACCGCTTCCTGCACCAGGTGGAGACCTTCGACGGCGATATGGTTATGCGCCGTCCGCATGCCCCGCGACAGACCCGCGCGCAATTCCTTCACCCGGGCATTCTGCCGGCTTTCCACCTTCCGCGGGCCCGATTCTGCAAGAGATTTCATGCTGTGTGAACTCACCGCGATTGTACCCGGAGGTGCCCGTGACCACCGGGCGTCTGGTTGCATAGCGGCCGGACCCATTCCGGCGTAGACTGCCCCATGAGAGAAGCGGTCAACCGGTCGCCTTGGCGAGCTCATGTGGCGGATGTCATCCGCCGCCTGACCCGGTCTGGTACTCTCGATGAATTGCGCCAAATCTGTTCTAGGGTGGAGCTCTCTTGTTGGCAGAAATTCTGCGCGTGCACCCGGACGAACCGGAGCCGGAACGGATCCAATACATCGTTTCCTGCCTGCGAAGCGGCAAGGTGGTAGGCGTTCCCACCGATACCTTTTACGGTTTGGCGGTCGACCCGGTGAATCTGATGGCGGTCGAACGCATTTACGAGATCAAGACAAGGCTCAAGCACAAACCGTTATCGCTGCTCATTGCGAATGCCGCCCAGGCCTACGGGCTGGCGCGCGATATCGATGCCCGCTTCGACAAGCTGGCGGAGCGCTTCTGGCCGGGGCCGCTTACCTTGATTGTCCGTGCCGGTTCGCGTCTGCCCCTGCGTTCGACTGCGAACACCGGCAACGTGGCTCTGCGCGTGCCCGGCGCGGTGATTCCCCGGGCCATCGTGGAGGAGTTGGGCTTGCCCATCACTGCCACGTCGGCTAACCTGCAGGGCTTGCCCGAATGCAATTACGCCGCCTGCGTGCGCGATCAGATTGGTAATCGCATTCCGCTGATTGTGGATGGTGGTCCCACTGGCCGGAGCGTTGCTACCACCATCGTTGACCTCTCCACCGATGGTCCGTGGGAGATTCTTCGGGAAGGAGCCATCCCGACCCACGAGATAGCGCTCACCCTGCAACGCTGACAGAAAGTCCGATGCGGCCCAAGATGAAGAACGGAATGTTGCCCACCGGATCTCCAGTTGCGCCGCACACGAAAGGGCCGCGCGTGCTTCGCATCTTGCTGCTCGCGGTTTTTGTCGCCATTCTGGGATGGTTTGTCTGGCTATACGGGCAGATTCGCTTTTACGCCACTCATGATCAGGCACGTCCCGCCGACGCGATCGCAGTCTTTGGCGCAGCGGAATACGATGGCCGTCCTTCGCCGGTGCTGCGCGCCCGCCTGGATCATGCTCTTGCTCTCTACCGCGAACACCTTGCTCCGCTCGTGATCACCCTGGGTGGTGGCGGGGGGCCGCGAGATTCCGAAGGCGGCGTCGGCCATGACTACCTCCTCGCCCATGGCGTCCCGGAGAATCAGATCATTGCTGAGACCCAAAGCACCAACACAGAAGAGTCCGCTGCCCGCCTGGCCGCCATTGCCCGGGAGAATCACCTGAACCGCATCCTTGCGGTCTCCGATGGAACCCATCTTTTTCGCATCCAAGCTCTTTGCACCAGCATGGGGCTCACCGTATCCACTTCGCCCCGGGCGGAAGCTCGACCACTTGGCTTCTGGGACGCTGCCATGCGGCTGATGCACGAAATGATCAGCTACACGCTTTGGCGGTTGAAGGTGCACTAAAACAACAGTTTGCCCTCAGAACTTGGCGCTTGCAAAATGAGTCCCGTAGGGACGGCTGAACTCAGCCCAGGACGCAGTCCTGGGTAGAGATTCAGCCGTCCCTGCGGGACTCGATTTTGAGATGGTCGTTCTCACAACTCTAAGAGTGGTTTGTCGCGAAGAACACGCCGGCGATCAAAGCGGCGGCGAAGGTGGAAAGAAAGTTCACCGCGTCATTGTTGAGCCAGCCGCGCCGCTCAGCAGTTGCACCCAGCAGGGAATCGACAAATAGACCACCGACCGCGCCTAGGCCTGCGCATACTGTACCGCTGACTCCGAGTCCCAGGGTGAGCGTTGCTATCAGCACCACCAGGACAGTTCCGCCCGATCCCGCCAGGGTGCCGGCAAGGCTGATCGCTCCGTCGGTGCCCGGTGGCACCCGGCGGCGAGTGGTCACCATGAGGGGTTGGCCACCCAGCACCTCGCCCAATTCGCTAGCCAGGGTATCGGCTGTCGCCTCACCCAGGGCGGCGGCTACGACCACGGCATAGCACGTGCCGGGCAATGGATGGCTGAGCGCTGCGGCCGCTCCCAATCCGGCGACTCCCAGATTGGCCGCGACTTGGGCGGCGTTCCGGCCACGCTTGTCTTCCGCCACGCCCAACTGCTGTTTCTTGCCTCTGCCGAACCTGGTCGCAGAAAAGGTGAGCAAGAAGAGTGCCAGCAAAGGTGGCAGCGCGGAGTGGTACCAGGAGGACAATCCCGACGCAGGAAGAGGAGCAAGCGTAAGGACGGCAGTGATGACGCCACCGGTCAATGCGGCGAGCGGCGTCGCCGCGCGGGCCAGGAATACCAGCAGCGCCAAGCCCAGGCTGATGCCCACCGCCGTTTGCGTAGCGCCATTCCAAACTGCTGTGGCATGGCGCAGGGCCGCGATGGCACACCAGGGGACGACTGCGGCGAGCACCAGCCACGATTGCCACCGCATTCGCTGTTCCTGAACCAACACCGTTCATTTTAGGCCCGGCGTATCGCTGAATACGCGAACCCATTTACAATCATCTTTCTAACGGAAATGAAACGTAGTGAGGTATTCACGGGTGCTTAGCGTTGCATGGCTTCAGTCATGGAGCCGGCGGAGTGTGCGTTTGCCAGAGTTTTCCTTCAGGGTTCTTCAACGAATTGCCACCGGTTGTTCGATCAGCGTCGCGGTACTGCTGGCAGGATGCGGAGATACTCCCCGGCCGGTGGTCACACCTGTAGCCGTCACCGGACCCGCCCCTCAGCCGCAGAGTTACGCCGTGGTCACCACCAGCACGGGCGCTGGCGCGGCCGGCTTGGCGAATGTGTTCGATGCTTCCGGCGACACGCTGCTGACCCAGGCCACCTTGGGCATCAATCCGCTGGCGCTTACCCTGAGTACAACCGCCGGCTCTGCCACCACTGCCAATACAGATGGGACGGTCAACAGCTTTACCCCATCGACCACGCTGCAGACCAAGAACATTCAGAGCAGCACCTTGCTGCAGCCGGCTAACCCGATAAATCTGCTTTCGACGGCAACCAATCTGTTTATCACCGAACCCAATGTCCCGGCAGTGGCGGTGCTGACCAATAATTCGAGCGGTGTTTATCAGCTCACCCAGCAGCTCCCGGTTCCCGCCAGTCCCATCACCCTGGCCGGCAACTCCAGCGCCGCTCGTGTGTACTCGATTACCCAGGACAACGGCGCCAACAAAGTCGCCTTCGGGGATTGTGAGACTCCTACGGCGGTGACGACTCCCGGGCAGGTGCAGTCCATCGAAATCTCCACCATCACTATTTCGCGGACTCTGCCAGTTGGCATCTGCCCCGTTTACGGCGTCGGTTCCACCGACAACAACCGGGTGTTCATTCTCAATCGGGGAAGCGGAACCGTCACCGTCATCAATAGCCAGTTCAACACGCTCGATACCACGGCGAACCGGCAGAATCTGGATCCGGCTACCGGGACATTGCTACTGCCGCCGCCGTCCGGCACCCCGGTGGCGGGATTCAATGCCGGCCCGGTTTTTGCCGACTACTACGCGCCTTCGTCTCAGCTGGTCACTGCCAATTACGACTCCAACACCATCACCATCATCAATACCAGCCTCGATCAATTCGGCAATGACTCTGCGCTGTTTGGCCAGGCGGTCACGGTTCCGGTTGGCAATGGGCCTGCGACCCTCACCATTTTGCGCGATGGAAGCCGGGTCTATGTGGCCAATCAGAAGGACGGTACGGTGAGCGTGGTGAGCCTTACCAATTACCAGGTGCTGGCCACGATTCCCGTGGTCGGGCATCCCATTTCGATGGCCTCCACCTTCAGCACTCCGTTCGGACAGATCTATGTTCTTTCTTCCGACCAGCCCTACATGAGCGTCATTCGCACCGACACCAACCAGGTGGCAGCGTCCATTCAATTGGATGGGACTGGAGTGGATGTGCACACCAGCGCCCAATCGGTGGCTGCTAACAGCACCACGACAGGCACGGTAGCGAATGCCATCAATGTTAGCCACGCCAGCGGAGCCGGAGCCCCGTGTGGCTTCGGGGCAAGGTGTTACCAGACGACCCCACTGGCGTCCCCGTCAAAGGCCGGCAAGTAAGAGAAGACTTCAGTTAAATTCTTCGAAAACGGCGCCACGAGCGGAAGACTCTCTGAACGAAGGGCACGGGTTTAGCAGGGCTTAAAGGCTCAGAGAGTCTGCGTGAGAACCAACCATCATGAAATTGAGTCCCGTAGGGACGGCTGAACTTAGCCCAGGACGCAGTCCTGGGTTATCATGCACCCTTGAAAAGTCCCGTAGGGACGACTGAAAAAGCTATCGGATCGGGAAATCTCAATCGTGGACTAATCTTAGCTGGAGGTGCTCTGGAGATCGCCTCCAGCTAACTTCCAGTCGTCCCTACGGGACTTTCGTCCTTCGAATTTCTACCCAGGACTGCGTCCTGGGCTAAGTTCAACCGTCCCTGCGGGACTGATTTTGCAATCGGTTTTCACGCAGGGGCTGAAGCCCAATTCTCTTTCTATCTTTCACGGCCCGACTAACGTCGTGCCCTGATACAAAACCACATTTCTGCGTCCAACGCGGCTTTGCTGATCCTCAAACGATCAGCTTCCGGTTGCTCCCGACAGGATGATCGGCAAGGTAGGCGAGTCGGCTCCGCTGGCTTTCTCAATCGTCACTCCGAACGCTTTGGCCGCAATGCCTGCGGGAAGCGGCGGCAGGACCAGCGTGGCCGTGCCCACTGAGTCTGGACGAAAGACTCCGGCCGGCACAGGAGCCTTGCCATTGGCTGGGATCACCCAGAGTTCATACGCCTTCCCCTCAGGCAGGGGCTTCAAATTAGTCGCCAACAGGATCAGCGCTCCGCGGTCTGGCAGGTAAGTGGCGCGTGCGCTCGGCTGGGCAGGTGCTTTGCCTTCCGTCAGCGTCACCCGTTGAGCACTCGGCGCGGTCAGAACTTCCAGCACCTGCTGCGCCTTTGACGCTTGCCCCGCCAGATTTTTCACCAGGTTCGATTCATCATTCAGCTCGTCATTCAATGCCTTGTTTTGCACGCCTAACGACACTGCGGCGATGGCCATGGCAGCCGCCGTCACCCAGGGCACCCAGAAGCCTGCTCCACGGCGCTTGGTCTTGACATCGATAGGAGTGACCTCGGCTAACTTCTCCTGCGGCTGGACTACCGGAGAAGAGGCAATCCTCTGCAGAAAACGATCACGCGCCCCCTCGGGCAACGGCTGTTGCTCGACCGCCAATCCTAGCAAGGCAAGGTCACCGCAGACTTGAGCCAACTCGGTGCGGCATTCGGCACAGGTCTGCAGGTGCGCCCTGATGGATGCCGACTCCTCGACCGGGAGATTCTGCATCGCATAGGAAGCCAACTCCTCCTGCGTGTTGTGCCCGTTGCCTGTCATGACTGAAACGCCTTTCGTAACGCAATCAGCGCTAGCCGAATACGTGTCTTTACTGTGCCCAGGGGATCGCCGGTTCTCTCCGCGATCTCCGAATGGCTCAAACCTTCAAAGAATGCCAACTCCATCGAGCGTTGCTGCTCGACAGGGAGGTCCCGCAAAACCTTCCGGACCTTCTCCATCATCGAGTTGTGCTCGACTTCCGAAGCCATGTTGCCGGGTGACGCCAGAATCACATCGTCCACCGAATCTACGGGCTTTCTGCGCCGCAGCATATCGATCGACCGATTCCTTGCCACCACCACCAGCCATGCACCCAGCGAACCACGCCCCTGCACAAACGAATCGGAATTCCGCCAGATCTGGAAGAATATCTCCTGCATGACGTCTTCCGCGTGGCCGGTATCCTTAAGAATTCGTAAAGCGACGGAGTACACCGCCCTGCCATAGCGGTCGAAGACTTCCGCCATTGCACGTTGATCGCCTTGGCGGACGTGCTGCAACAAAGTAACGTCGTCTGTTACCGGTGCAGTCGGTCCGTCACCCATTCTGGCAGTGTGGCTTGAATCTCTGATAGTAGAACGATCAGGGTCGCCTATCGGATTGGAGGTTTTCTCTGGCATCAATCAAGCCGTGCTTATTCTACGGTGCCGTGCGTAAACAGCCAAACTAAAGTACCCAGGCAGGAGCGAGTACAATAGCGAGCGTCAATCGGAGACGACGGATAGCCGTACCCACTCTAGATGAGAAACCGCCTGGATAAGTTGCTGCTCGAGCGGGGGTTGGCGCCGTCCCGCGAACGGGCGCAGGCGCTGATCCTGGCCGGGCGGGTGTTGGTCAATGAGCAGAAAATCGAGAAGCCCGGCGCGCCCGTCGACCAAGCCGCGCTGCTGCGAGTGCTGGGCGAAGACCAGCGCTACGTAAGCCGTGGTGGACTCAAGCTGGAAGCCGCGCTTACCAGGTGGCAAATCGACCTTCAGGGGCGGCAGTGCGTCGACATTGGCGCCTCCACCGGCGGCTTTACCGATTGCATGCTGCAGCATGGCGCGGCTAGCGTGATCGCTGTAGACACCGGCTACGGGCAGATCGCCGAAGCCCTGCGCCGGGATCCGCGGGTGAGCCTGCTCGAGCGGACCAATGCGCGCTACCTCAAACCGGGTGACCTCGGTTCGGGCATCAGCTTTGTATCCATGGATGTGTCTTTTATCTCCGCCACCCTGGTACTGCCTGCCGTCGTCGGCGCGGTAAGAGGGTGCACCGGGAGCACGCTGGAGGCTGTCATCGTCGAGGCGGTAATTCTGGTCAAGCCACAATTTGAAGCGGGCAGGGAACAGGTCGGCAAGGGTGGCATCGTTCACGACCCAGCCGCCCACCAGTTTGCAATCGATCGCGTTCGTTCCGCGGTCCAGGATCTGGGCGCCATTCACACCGAAATCACGGATTCGCCCATTCTTGGCGGAGGCGAGGGAGCGAAGGGGAATCGCGAATTTCTTCTCTGCGCCCGCTTTTAAGGGCTCTAGTCCCATCGCGTACACTAAAAGCCTCGATGCGACCTGTTGCCATCATTTCCAAGCCGCAGAAGGAAGAGCTGGCCACCCTTCTCCCCGAGCTCGTTGCCTGGATGCGGGCGCATGACTTTGAACCCATTCTGGACCACGTGAGTGGAAGCTACACCCAGGATGCGCGCATCGTTCCGCGTCATGAGTTGCCGGCACAAAAGCCAGTGCTGGTGGTGGTGTTGGGCGGCGATGGAACGCTGTTGGCGGCGGCCCGTACCTTCGCCCGAACGGATATTCCCATTCTCAGTGTCAACCTGGGTGCGCTGGGCTTCCTTACTGAAGTGCGGCTGGCTGATCTGTACACCACGCTCGAGGGTTGGAAGGATGGCTGCTGCAACATTGATGCCCGTGCCCTGTTGCACACCGAGGTCATGCGCGCCGGGGCCTTGTACAAAGAGTACGAAGCGCTGAACGATGTGGTGATCGCCAAGGGAGCGATCGCGCGCATGGGCGACTTCAGCATTCATCTGTTCGATCAACTGGCGGCGTCGTTTCGCGCAGATGGGGTCATCGTCTCCACCCCGACGGGCTCGACTGCTTACAACCTGGCCGCCAATGGACCGATTCTGGCTCCCTCAGTCGACGCCCTGGTGATCACCCCTATCTGTCCCCATCTATTGACTATCCGTCCCATGGTCGTGCGCGGCGATGCCCACGTGATCGTCAGCGTAGAAGGTATTCCCGATCTTACCTTTCTCACCGTGGACGGACAGGAAGCCTTGCAGCTTCGCGTGGGCGATCGGGTGTGCTGTCGCCGTTCCGAGCACCGCGTCAACCTGGTTCGTTTGGGCAAGACAGGATTCTTCGACGTGCTTCGCTCCAAGTTGAGTTGGGGCGAACGCTAAAGGGCGGCTGTAGGGAGGGTGGGTATGGGCTTCAGCACGTACGCAAACAGAGCGAGATCATGCGGCTTTCAGGCCCTGAGGCACGCTGTTCCGATTTAGCTTGTGCGAAAAACGATACCTCAGGGCCTAAGCCCCTGTGGTACTTTTTTCCCGGAAGCGTATGGGCTTTAAGAGGTAGAAAGGACCGCAGGTCACCCGACGCAATCAGTCCCGAAGGGACGGGACAATCTGTAGCCCGGCACGGGAGTGCCGGGAAGGATTAGGGTTTCATTAGTTCATCCAGCAGCACCTTGGCTTTTGTCGCCAGCAGATGCGCACCGTCCGCATCGCCATTCTCCAGAGCCTGTTGGGCCTGCTTCAGATAATTGTGGATCTGCCCAGCCGTCGCCTTCTCTTCGTCCGACAGTGGGCGCTTGATCCCGCTCAAGCCCTGTTGAGTTGCGCCGATCAGATCCGCCGTCTCATGCTTGGTTCTTTCTCCCGAGGCGCTGTCACCGGTCGTCAACTGACCAATGGAAGAGTTGCTCGTCGCCGCAGTTTGTAGCGAGGGCGGGGAAGTAGCTTGCGCTGTGGTCGACCCAGCACTCGCCTGGCTGTTCTGAGACGCCGCGGCAGCGGCAGCGGCGGCCGTAACCTGAGGTGTATCTGCGGGCTTGGGCTTCTTGGGCTTCCTCACCTTCTTAGGCGTCGGAGGAGGTAAGGGCACGCTTTGGGCAGACGGCGGTGGTAACGGCGAAGCCAGAGGCGTGTCGCTCTTCTCCGCCTGCTGCGTCGTTTTGGGTGGTTCCAGCGTACCCTTGCCCGTCTTCAATGGCGGGGCTTGGGCTTGCTGCGGTGTAACCGGGGTTTTGTGAGAGCACCCGGTACACAAAATGGCTAGTAGAACACACAACGAGCGTAGTTGCACTGCCCTCATCCCCTGGGCTCCTTGGCAACGATGGATCCAGCTGAGCTGCTCCCGTCCGGCATAAGATATCCACGCGCTCTACTCTCTTGTTGCGTGTTGAGAGGAAAGCGCAAAATAAAGGTAGTTCCGTGAGTTGCATCCGATTTTACTTCAATAGAACCATTGTGCAGCTCAACGATACGGTAAGTCATCGCTAATCCGATGCCGCTACCGTCTTTCTTAGTAGTGAAGTATAAGTCGAAAATCTTATCCCGCACATCATCGGGGATTCCCCCACCCTGATCGTGAATGCTAAGCAGGGCCATGCGTCCGTCCTCGGCCAGCCGAACTTTCAGGTTTCCGCCTTCCGCCATGGCTTGGGCACCATTCAGGACGACGTTGAGCAGCGCCTGCTTCAATAAGTCCGAGTCCACCCTGGCCATCACCGGACGGTCGGGCAGATCGCTTTCAACATGAACGTCGCGGGTTTCCAATTCGGCCGATGCCAACATCAGGACCGCAGACACCACCCGGCGCAGATCCTGGTCCCTGAGCTGTAATTCCACCGGGCGCGAGAAGTCCACCAGCGTTTGCACCACCCGGTCGAGTCTTTGTATCTCGCTTTCAATCACTTCCAGATGCCGCATGGCCCTGTGGTCGGCATCGCCTAATTTGTTACGCATCAGCTCCAGATGAACCACGATGGCGTTGATCGGGTTCTTCACTTCGTGACCCACCCCTGCCGTTAGTCGTCCGATGGCCGCCAGCCGTCGCGAAAGCTCCAGGTCACTCTCGATTTCTCTTACTGATTCGACGTCGTGAAGGGTCAGTAGGGCACCCAGGGTCTCCTGGGGATAGACCGCCCGGTCGTCATGGATGAAATCGAGCGAGATCTCGACGTGCCGGCCGGTCTCGGTGGTGATCTCCTCCTGTACGAGGGCCATGCGCGCGTCAAAGGATTCGCGCACCAGCCGGCCCAGGCGGGTATTGCGGGAGAATACCTCGTGTAACTTGGCGCCCAGAATCTCCGTCCGGCTAATACCCAGAAAGCGTTCGACGGAGTCGCTGACCAGGACCGCACGGGCATCGTGGGTGTACAGCAGGATGCCGTCCTGCAGGTTGGTCATGATCTGGTCGAGGTTCTCTTTGAGGGCGGAGAAGACCTCTTCCACGTTGCGCATGCGCCGCCCGATGCGTTCGATCTTGTGCGACACCAGCACCACGGCATCGGCCGATCTGCCGCCCGCTGCCTCCCCGGCCCCTTCGGCCTCGGCCAAAGCCAAGGCATCCAGACGAGCCCCGATCTGTTCAATCGGCTTGAGGGCCAGGTTGGCTAAAAATGCAGCGAAGATCAGCGAGCAGAGGATCGCTATCCCGGTGTACGCCAGGGCGGCGAAAAGCCAGGGCTCGACCACGAAACGCAGGAAGGTCGTCCGCACGCCCACGCGAACGGTGGCGAACGGTTCAGAATATCGTTCCAGAGGCAAGGTCAGGTTGTATACGCGGGGCGGTCCAAAGACCACTTTCAGCAGCTGCAACAATCCACCGCTCTCCAACTCGGCGTATTCCGGCCGCTGGGCTACCAGGTGGTCCAGGTTGGTGGGATCGGTACTCAGCAGCCCGCGGCCCTCGCTGTCCGCGATGGTGACGTCGAAGACGGTCGGGGCATAGCGAATGGCCGAGTTCAGCAGTTCTGTCACCGCTGGATCGGCGCGCAACGCCTTTGCCGCCGCGGCCCGCAGAGCTTTGGGATCATTGGCGCCGACATTCGCCAGACTTCGCTGCGTCGCCAGCGCTATCTGGTGGGCCACCATGTCATTGGCGGAGTACGCCTGGGACATTCGCTGGCGCAGAAGCTGGCCAAGGAATATCCATGACAGGGTGAAAACCACCAGGAATACCAGTCCGGTGATCGCGAGCACGAGCTTGGTCTTCAGTCTCATGGGGCAGTCACTCGAACCCTGTTATCGACTTTCCAGCGGTTGGTAATAGGTACCTGTCTCAGTGGCGGAGGCAAAAGTACTATACTACCGGTCTCTCTTCCAGGGTCTCGCTGCTGGTCGCGCTACCGTACTCCTTCAACTTGTTGTGCAACGTCTTCAGGCTGATGCCCAGGATCTCGGCCGCTCGCGTCTTGTTGTTGCGCGTCGACTCCAGGGTCTTCAGGATCAGCATCCGCTCGGCTTCATCCACGGTGCTGCCAATTTCCACGTGAACGCCACTGTCGCTGTAGTTATTGGTTCCCACATCCGGACGCAAAAAGCGCTGCCCGAACGCAGGCGGCAGATGCCGGGTTTCTATGTATCCCTCTCCGCACAGGATGACCGCCCGTTCGATGGTATTGCGCAGTTCCCGCACATTGCCTGGCCAGTCATGAGCCATCAACCGGGTCAGCATCTCCCCATCCACTCCTTTGACCTCTCGCCCGTGCTTGGTATTCATATCGGCCAGCAACGCTTCAATGATGGCGGGGATGTCTTCTTTATGTTCCCGCAGTGGCGGCATATGCAAGGTAAAAACGTTCAGCCGGTAGTACAAATCTCCGCGCAGATGTCCATCAGCGACCGCCTCCTCCGGATTCTTGTTGGTGGCCGCCAATACCCGCACGTTCATGGGCGTTTCGACCTTGCTACCGATGCGCCGCAGCTTTCTATCTTCTAGTACGCGCAGCAGTTTGGCCTGCGTGCCCACGGGCATTTCGCCGATCTCATCCAGCAGCAGGGTACCTTCCTCAGCCAGCTCGAAGCACCCCGCCCGGCGCTCCATCGCCCCGGTAAAGGATCCCTTTTCGTGACCGAAGAGCTCGCTCTCAATCAAGGTTTCGGGAATGGCTGCGCAGTTGACGGGGACAAACGGTTTGCCCCGCCGCGGGCTTAGCTCGTGCAAGGTTCGTGCCACCAGCTCCTTGCCCGTCCCGCTCTCCCCGGTGATCAACACCGATACGTTACTCGGCGCGACCCGCTCGATCATGGCAAACATCTCCTGCATTTTCTTCGAGCTGCCCACCAGCGATCCCAGAAAACCGGTATCCCGCAGCTTGCGGCGCGTTACTTCGAGCTCCCGCTCGGTCTCACGCTGGCGGCTGGCATTGGCCAGAACGGTCTTCAACCGGGTGGGATCGATTGGCTTTTGGATGAAATCATAGGCGCCCATCTTCATCGCCTCGACCGCACGCTCAATACTGCCCTGCGCGGTCAATACAATCACCGCGGCGTTCAGTTGCATTTCGCTCAATCGCGTCAGCAGTTCCAAACCATCCATGCGGGGCATCTTGAGATCGGTCACAATGATGCCGGGAATCCACTCCGCGACTTTTTCCAGACCTTCGATGCCATCTCGTGCAGTTTCCGTACGATAGCCCCAGCCGGACACTAATTCTGCCAGTCCGGCCAGTGCATGCAATTCGTCTTCAACGATCAATACTCTCTCGGTAGCGCCCATGGCTGCTCTTAACTCTCTTCTATAGGTTGTCTATCTTGCTTGTATCACGCCCGGAACTGCTCAGCATGGGCACGGGGGCGTATGGTCTGCAACATAAGGGGGAGGAGTTCCAACGACAATTAATAGCGGGGAACAGCGGGGTCTATTTCCCGGGACCAGCTATCGATCCCACCACTCATCGACTGCACCTTCTCAAAACCCTGGTTCCGCATCCATGCTGCGACATTCAGCGAACGGACACCGGAATGGCAAACAGTAATAATGTGTGCCTCCGGGTCCAATTCCTGAAAAGCGCGAGAGGGGATTTCGCCCATCGGCATCAGCTTCGAACCGGCGATTTGTGCGGTCGCAACCTCCCACGGCTCACGAACATCCAGCAGGATCAGCCCGGTTTCCCCGGACTTAAGACGATCAGCGACCGCGCGCGGCGCGATTTCCAGCTCAAGCATGAATACTTCCCCAGGTTTAGGATACATCTTGGTTACCGCTCATGCAGCCCATATGCCAGGGCAAATGGAGCCTCAAGGACTGCAAAATCGCCCAGAATAACCGTTTTTTTCGCTTCCGGCCCTACAGGAGAGACGCCACCCATGCCATCCGCGCTCGAGTTTGCCCGCAGCCAGCAGGCACGCTTCTTAGAGGAATTGAAGTCGCTGCTTCGGATTCCCTCGATTTCCACCCTTCCTGAGCATGCCGGTGATGTCCGTCGTGCCGCCGAGAGTCTGGCCCGGGAGCTGGAACGAATCAGCTTGGAGCACGTCCGGATGATCGAAACCTCCGGTCATCCGCTGGTTTACGGAGACTGGCTGCATGCCACCGGCAAGCCCACCTGCCTGGCCTACGGCCACTACGACGTCCAGCCCCCCGATCCCCTGGACGAGTGGATTTCCCCCCCGTTTGAGCCCACCGAACGCAATGGCAATCTCTATGCCCGGGGCGCGGTCGACGACAAGGGACAGATGTACAGCCACGTGAAGGCTCTGGAGTCGCTGTTCCAGACTTCCGGAGGAAGCCTGCCCATCAATGTGCGGGTGCTGATCGAAGGCGAGGAGGAGGTGGGAGGGGAGGGAATTGCCCACTTCCTGCGCGAACACCCGGAGCAGCTGAAGGCCGATTTTGCCCTGGTCTCTGATACCTCGATGTTTGCTCCAGGTCTGCCTACGCTCTGCGTCGGCCTGCGCGGCATGATCTACACCGAACTGGAAGCGCTCGGGGCCAGGAGCGATCTGCATTCCGGATCCTTTGGCGGCGCGGCGCCCAACCCTTTCATTGCGTTGGCCCAGGTGATCGCAAAGCTGAAAGACGCCGACGGCCACATCCTGATTCCCGGGTTTTATGACAAGGTGGCCGCCCCTTCCGCCGATGAGCTTAAAACCTGGAAGAGCCTGCCTTTTGACGAGGAGGAATATCGCAACGCGGAAGTAGGTTCCCGCGAGCTTACCGGGGAGCCGGCTTTTTCGGTGCTGGAGCGGACCTGGGCTCGGCCCACGATGGATGTTCACGGCATGCCCGGCGGTTTTACCGGCGCCGGCGCGAAAACCGTAATTCCCGCGAAAGCTACCGCCAAGATCTCCTTTCGCTTGGTACCCGACATGGACCCGCAGGAGATTTTTGCCCAATACAAGGCCTATGTTGAGTCGTTACAGCCCAAGGGCATCGAGCTGCGGGTGCGGCTGATCCATTCTGGCGACCCGATCGTGGTGCAGACTGACAACCGTTATATCCAGGCGGCGACTCGCGCTCTGCGCCAGGTATTCGGCAAGGAAACGGTCTTCATCCGTTGCGGCGGCTCGATTCCCATCGTGGGGGATTTCGAGCGTCACCTCAAGATCCCCACCGTTTTGATGGGTTTTGGGCTGACGGACGACAACCTGCACGCCCCGAATGAGAAATTTCACATCGCCGACTTTCATCGGGGTATTGAGTCAATCATCTGTCTCTTTGAAGAGCTCGGCCGGGCGGGTTAAAAGATCTACGAATTCAGTCCCGAAGGGACGGCTGAAAGTTGTCCAGGATTACGTCGCGGCCTATTTTCAGCCGTCCCTGCGGGACTGGGTCGTCTTTTCAAATCCAACCCAGGACTAGCGTCCTGGGCTAAGTTCAGCCGTCCCTACGGGACTGAAGCCCGTACCCACTCGGCTTACCGCACTTCGATCAGCTGCTCTTCACGCGAGCCGCTCCCATACCGCGCGTCGACATAATGGTCCAGAATCTTCTTAAACTCGTTCACGATGTCATCCCCACGCAGGGTCGTCATCAGCCGCCCGTCCACGTAAACCGGGGCTTTGGGATCCTCAAACGTGCCGGGAAGGGAAATACCAATGTTGGCGTGCTTGGACTCACCCGGTCCGTTCACCACGCAGCCCATGACCGCCAGCTTCAGCTCTTCCACGCCCGGATACCGCTCGCGCCAAACCGGCATGCTGTCGCGTACGTAGCCCTGGATATCCTGGGTCAGTTCCTGAAAGTAAGTGCTGCTGGTGCGTCCGCATCCGGGGCAGGCCGTCACTTGCGGGGTGAAGCTGCGGATACCCAAGGATTGCAATATCTGTTGCGCTACCTGCACCTCTTCGGTGCGGTCGCCGCCGGGCTTGGGGGTAAGCGAAACACGGATCGTGTCGCCGATGCCTTTGAGCAGCAGCGGGGCCAACCCAGCGGTCGAGGCGACAATGCCTTTCATGCTCATCCCGGCTTCCGTGAGACCCAGGTGCAGTGCGTAATCGCAGCGTGCAGCCATCAATTCATAAACTTCGATCAGGTCGCGCACGCCGCTCACTTTGGCGCTGAGAATGATCTGGTCGTGGCGTAGTCCGTAGCGTTCTGCAGCGCGGGCGGAGTCGATCGCACTCACCAGCATGGCTTCGATCATCACATCGCGCGCCTCCGCCGGCTGGGGCCGCTTGGAATTTTCGTCCATCATCCGGGTCAGGAGAGCCTGGTCCAGCGAACCCCAATTTACGCCAATCCGTACCGGCTTCTGGTTTTCGACCGCGCACTCAATCATGGTACGGAAATTGTCGTCGTCTTTACGGCCAATCGAGACATTCCCCGGGTTGATGCGGTACTTGGCCAGCGTGCGCGCGCACTCCGGGTATTTCTTCAACAGCAGATGCCCGTTGTAGTGAAAGTCTCCAACAATGGGAACATCGATTCCCAACTTGGCCAGCCCCTCGACGATGGCAGGCACCGCGACCGCCGCGGCATCGTTATTGACCGTCACCCGCACCAGCTCCGACCCCGCGGTGGCCAGCGCGGCAACCTGCTGGATCGTGCCCTGCACATCAGCGGTATCTGTATTCGTCATGGATTGCACGACTACCGGCGCGGAAGATCCCACGCGCACATTTCCCACCTTGACTGTCACTGATTGTCTGCGTTGCAGTTCCGCCATAAAGCCCTCAGTCCTAGTTTACAACTGGGCTCGTCTTGACAGGTATTTGGCGCATCAATAGGTTGGAAACACAGACCCGGCCGCCAAGCCGGGACGAGTTACGCTCCACGGAGGCGATCCATGCCCGAATCGGTCAAAGAATCCCCTGCAGTAGAGACCGCCAGTGACATCAGGGTGTTGAATGCCTTACTCAGCGACCAGTTTGCCGGCAAACTCGAGGCTCTGGCCGCGGCCAAGGCAGTGGAGTACCAGGCGAACACACCTTATCCCCATATCTATTTCGACAATTTCCTGCCCCTTGAGGTAGCCGAGGCAGCGCTGCGCGATTTCCCTGAGCCGAAAGAGGCAGATTGGTACGCCCACACCGATGTGAACCAACGTAAAAAACTGGCGTTCGACGTAGCGGAGAAGCTGCCGCCAACGATTCGTGATGTGCTTTACTTTCTCAACAGCCGGCCGATGCTCAAGTTCCTCGAAACTCTGACGGCGATTCAGAGCGTACTGCCCGATCCCTACTACACCGGCGGAGGCCTGCACCAGATACGGCCGGGCGGCTTATTGGAAGTGCATGCCGACTTCAGTTACCACAAAGGACTGCGGCTGGACCGGCGCATCAATGTCCTGATTTATCTCAACAAAGATTGGAAAGAAGAGTACGGCGGACATTTCGAGCTATGGGATCAGAAGGTGACGCGAGCGGAGAAGAAGATTCTACCTGTCTTCAACCGCTGCGCCATCTTCAGCACTACGAGTGTTTCGTTTCACGGTCATCCCCTGCCACTGGCATGCCCGCCCGATCGCAACCGGAAGTCCATTGCGACTTACTACTATTCCAATGGCCGTCCTGAGGAAGACCCTGGGCTCACCCATCGGCACGAGGTGGCATTTCAGGAACGCCCTGGCGTTAACAGTGTCAAGGCGACGATTCGGATCAAGAAGGCGATCCGCTCGCTTCTCCCGCCGATTGTTACCGATCTTTACCGGTCGCTACGCAAATAGAAAAGCGCTATTGCTGTACGGCGGCGTTGTGCTTGTCTTTGTAGATGGAATTGGAAATCTTGTTCTGGCGGTTATTTAGGGCGGTGCGATCAGCTGCGGTGAGTTTCCCGCCGTCGGCTGCGCGCATATTGCGCTCTTCCTTGTTCACGCTGGTTTCCCGGGTTTCCAGGTTGGCGGTTTCATGAGCGGTCAATTTGCCGCTCTTGACCCCTTGAGCAATCCGCGCCTGCTGGTTCGCTTTACGCTGCCCGGCTGTTCCCGGAGGTGGTGCCGTTTGAGCTACTGCCGCAGCAATCAAAAAAAGTGATGCTGATCCTATCGCAATCGTACTGAATCTCATGAACGCTCCTTGCCAATGGTTACTGGTGTAACAAACCAATGCGTCATTGAGAAGGTAGCCATCGCGCCATCCCCGCGGACATTAGTTGTAGACTCGACACAACTGGCCGACCGGTCGAAAGTTTGAGGAAAGTCTGGAAGAAGGGCACGGATTCTCAGGGAGTCATCACTGTGATGCTTTGTATCAGGGCACGACTTTAGTCGGCCGTAAAGAATCAATAAAGATCTGGGCTTTAGCCCCTGCGCTTTTCTTTCGCTAGGTAGCTCAGAATTATTTTCGGTACAGCATTTCGTGCAGGGACGCGCCTAACAGGGGCTGAAGCCCAATTTTTTCCATCCTTAATGGCCCGACTGAAGTCGTGCCCTGATACAAAACAGAGCGCAGAATTTTCGTCTTGACGCAGCCAGCTTGTTACCTCAACTCTCGGACTTCCGCTGCCGTGGCTTCTTGCCATAGCGCGCAGCCGGGAGGATGCTGTTCCAGGGCACAGGAGAGGCCAGAACCATGGAAGTGTTGGTCGATACGTAGGGCATCATGGAATCAATCACCTCTTCCATATGCCTCACGTCGCGGACCGCGACCTGCACAATGAATGATTCCGCGCCGGTCACTCGATGACACTCCAACACTTCGGGGAGACTACGCACCACAGCAGCAAATTTCGCCAGCTTGTCTCCTGCCACCGTCACATGGACAAACGCCCGCACAGGCAGCCCTACCTGGGCCGGATCGACCAGGGTCCTGTAGCCGAGAATGACCTTGCTCTCCTCCAGCCGGTGAACTCTTTCAATCACCGCCGGAGTGGACAAGCCCACTCGTCGTCCTAGCTCTGCAAACGCAATGCGGGCGTTGGCCTGAAGTTCAGCCAGAATTTCGCAATCGATATCGTCGATCGATGGATGTATCAATCCAGTCAATAGGGCACCTCTCTGTCGTTATCAACAGCGTAACTTGAAGCATCGATCGTTGTCCTTAAAATATGAGGTCAATACGCTTCCTTGCCCTCTTTTTGTTAACCGGATGGTCGCGAATTTCGCATATTCATGATTCCCG
Source organism: uncultured Acidobacteriaceae bacterium (assembly GCA_963830325.1). GTDB lineage: Bacteria > Acidobacteriota > Terriglobia > Terriglobales > Acidobacteriaceae > PALSA-350. The sequence continues at coordinate 481,008 of CAWHMV010000009.1, read as the reverse complement.
GTTGAGCGCAAGACGGCTATGATTCCCGTGGTGTAGTTAAGGAAGGAAACATCCCCCATGGCAGATCATCGAGCGTTAGGCGATACCGCAGCACGGCAGTTAGCCAACACAACCAAGACGCCTCCGCAACTAACGGCCATTACCCCGCGCTGGCTGGTCCAGCTGCTTGGTTGGGTTCCGGTCGAGTCGGGTACATACCGCGTCAACAAGGTCAAGAACGATCAAGAGATTGAGGTCGCCTGCGGATCGCGCGATGAACGCACATTGCCTCAGACCTTCGTCGACTACGTAGAGACTCCGCGCGAATACACGCTGAGTGCGATTTCGACTGTGGTGGATGTTCACACCCGTGTGTCTGATCTCTTTAGTCACCCGCACGACCAGATTCGTGAGCAGCTGCGCCTGACTGTGGAAAAAGTGAAAGAGCGCCAGGAAGCTGAATTAATCAACAACGCCGACTACGGGTTGCTGAACAATGTCGATCCTGGGTTCAAGGTTGCCGCCCGCGGCGCCGCGCCCACGCCCGATGATCTGGATGAATTGCTGTCGCGCATCTGGAAAGAGCCGGCGTTCTTCCTTGCTCATCCACGCGCCATCGCCGCCTTCGGCCGGGAATGCACCTACCGTGGTGTTCCTCCCCCAACGGCTACGATCTTTGGCTCGCCCTTCGTGACATGGCGCGGCATTCCTCTCATCCCTACCGACAAGCTCCTGATCGATGGCGCAGGGAAGACGAACATCCTCTTGCTGCGCACCGGCGAGAGAAAGCAAGGCGTGGTGGGACTGTTTCAACCTGGATTGCCCGGCGAACAGACCCCGGGTCTTTCCGTCCGCTTCATGGGTATTGACCGCAACTCGATCGCTTCCTACCTGGTGTCACTGTATTGCTCTGCGGCTGTGCTTGCCGAAGACGCGCTGGGAGTGCTCGAGAATGTAGAAGTCGGACAATACCATGAGTACAAGTGATCAGGATCCAACCGCAGGTTTCACGGAGCGCGTAAGACCGGCACTGCCGGTGGATGAGACCACCATCGCGCCTATGGGGTCGCTCCCGGATGTAGCCATGTTGACCCGGCTGGCCAACGAGTTTTTTCGCGCGCAACCAGGGCAGGGCTTTCCTAGCTCGGTGGCTCCCTATACACCCGATGCCCAGGATCTGATCCCGGCGTTCGAGACCCAGCTGCCGGAATTCGGCATGCCTATGCCCTCCATGCCCGCCATCCCATCGGCCGGTGGTCTTCCTCTCGCGCCGAATGCGTCCCAGCTATCGACCGGCGTGCCGGAATTGGCGCCCTTCACCATGGGCCCAGCCGCGGCCATGTCTCTTCCGGTAGCAGCGCCTGTGCCGGAAGTGGGGATACTGCGGGGTGTGCCACAGAATGACCCGCGCAGTGCAGGGGCCGGCCTTCCCGTGTCTCCCTTTGCCTTGCCCATGCCGGAGTTTGGCGCGCCGTTTCCGTCGTTTGAAGCAGGTGTGCCGGCGCTCCCGCCTCTTTCACCACTATTGACGGAGGACGATGCCAGGTCGGCGTTGACAAGCACCTCTCCGTTCTACTTTCTGGAAAATGCCGGCGGCCTCAATGGATCGGGTATGTCTCCTATGGCAGGTCCCTCAGCGGTCACGAATGTTTCGCAGTCCGACCCGCGTAGCACCGCAGCGTTGATGCCATCCTCGCCGTTCTCGCTCCCGATGCCGGAGTTTGACCGCGCATTATTTCCGTCATTCGAAAAGGGAGTGCCTAAGCTCGCCCCGCTGCCGCCACTACGGAACGAAAACGACGCACGGGCTGCGTTGACCGATCCCTCGTCGTTTTATTTTCTGGATGAGCGGAGCCTGATGGAAATGTCCGCTCCGCAAGGCAATGTCCTGTCGCACCCCGGGGCGATCGGGGATCTCAAGCTCCCCCGGCAGCAGATGGATATCGGCTCGGTGCGGCGTGACTTTCCCATTCTGAACGAACGGGTGAATGGCCATCCGCTGATCTGGTTGGACAACGCGGCGACCACGCAAAAACCGCAGAGCGTCATCGATCGCATTTCCTACTTCTACGAGCACGAGAACTCGAACATCCATCGTGCTGCTCATGAGCTGGCAGCGCGCGCGACCGATGCCTATGAGGACGCTCGCACCAAGGTGGCGCACTTCCTCAATGCTTCCTCCTCCAAGGAAATTGTCTTCGTGCGTGGCGCGACGGAAGCCATCAACCTGGTCGCCCAGGCATGGGGTCGACGCCACATCAACAAAGGCGATGAGATCGTCATCACCTGGATCGAACATCACGCCAATATCGTTCCCTGGCAGATGCTATGTGCGGAAAAAGGAGCCTGCCTTCGCGTTGCGCCCGTCGACGACGATGGCCAGATTCTGCTCGATGAATACGAGAAGCTGCTGAGCCCCAAGACGCGGCTGGTGTCCTTCACCCAGGTTTCGAATGCTCTCGGCACTGTGACCCCGGCGCATCAGATGGTGCAAATGGCCCATCGCTACGGAGCTCGTGTGCTCCTCGACGGCGCGCAAGCCGTCTCCCACATGCCCATCGATGTCCAGTCTCTCGATTGCGACTTTTATGTTTTCTCCGGCCACAAGGTCTTCGCGCCTACTGGTATCGGCGTGCTCTACGGCAAGCCGGACGTGTTGGCGGAGACGCCCCCGTGGCAGGGCGGTGGGAACATGATTGTCGATGTCACCTTCGAGAAGACGACCTACCAGCCTCCGCCGGGTCGCTTCGAAGCCGGCACCGGCAATATTGCCGATGCGGTAGGGTTGGGCGCGGCCATTGACTATCTGGAGCACATCGGCATGCCCAATATTGCTCGCTACGAGCACGAGCTGCTGGTCTACGCGACCCAGGAAATGTTGCGCGTGCCCGGCCTGCGCATGATCGGCACCGCCAAGGAAAAGGCGGGCGTACTCTCGTTTGTGCTCGAGGGCTTCCGCACTGAAGAAGTGGGCGCCGCGCTCAATCGGGAAGGAATTGCCGTCCGCTCAGGCCACCACTGCGCTCAGCCGACGTTGCGCAGATTTGGCCTTGAGACCACCGTTCGTCCGTCGCTCGCCCTTTACAATAGCTTCGAAGACATCGATGCTTTGGTTGCGGCGCTCTTCCGCTTGAAACGTCAGGGCGTCTAGCCAGCTTAGAAAACTGACCAATCGTGGACTAAAACAAGCATTGGGTAGGCACTTTGGTGCTGTTTGAACGCCAGACCGGAGGAAAGCCCACTATTGGCTGCGATACGCAGTCAATATACTCGTTTGCCTTGCTGATTCGAAGGACGGAAGAACTGCTTCTGCGCCTGTTCTCACAAGGGCTTCTCTCCGGGACCACCCATACGTGCATTGGACAGGAACTCTGCGCCATGTCTGTGGTGAGGGCGCTGAACAACCCCGCCGATGTCGTCTTATCGAACCACCGAAACCATGGCCATTTTCTTACGTATAGCGGTGATTTTCTGGGCCTCGTCGCGGAGATCATGGGACGCAGCGCTGGTGTTTGCGGAGGCATCGGCGGCAGTCAACATCTAGCCTTCCGCGGTTTTCACAGCAATGGGGTTCAGGGTGGTATGACAGCAATTGGCGCTGGCCACGCGCTTGCGCTGAAACGCCGAGAAGAGGACGGCATTGTGGTCGTGATTATAGGCGATGGGACCACCGGCCAGGGCTTGCTCTACGAGAGCCTTAACCTGGCCTCTGTCTGGGCAGTGCCGATGCTCTTCGTCTTAGAGAACAACAACATTGCGCAAACTACGCCCACTGCAGATACCGTTGGCGGTTCGCTCGAAGCTCGGGGCTCGGCCTTCGGCTTGCGAACCTGGCACCTTAACGACTCCGATCCGGACTTTCTGAAGAATTCCGAGAGCGTTGTTGAGGAGATACGGGCATCCGGGCATCCTGGCTTCCTGGTGATTGATACTTGCCGCCTCAGTCCACATAGCAAGGGCGACGATCTGCGCGACCCCAAAGTCATGGATGCGCTCCGGGCGCGCGACCCGCTGGCGAGACTCGGGCGCGACCTGGGGCCGAACCTTAAAGGTGAAATTGACAACGCCGCCGATGAATTCCTGAACGAAGTCTACCGACAGGCGATGGCGTCCCCTGAGGCAAAATTCAACCAACCAAAGCGTCATATTTTTGTTGCGGACCCCATACCCCCGGACGCAGCCAGCGCCATTACGGACAACATAGGAACAAACGTTCGTGCTTCACTGAATAAGGCGCTCGACGAACTTCTCGCCGGCCACCCGGAGGTAATTATTCTCGGTGAGGATCTCCACGACCCCTACGGTGGCGCCTTCAAAGTAACGGCCGGCCTCAGCACTCGTTATCCGGGCCGCGTGATCTCAACTCCCATCAGTGAAGCGGGTGTGGTGGGAGCTGCCATCGGTCTCGCGCTCCACGGCTACCGCCCCGTTGTCGAAATCATGTTTGCGGATTTCCTGTCCCTGGCCATGGATCAGCTTTACAACCACGCGGTGAAGTTCCCGGGAATGTTTCCGAAGGCCCGTGTCCCACTGGTAGTACGCACGCCTAGTGGTGGACGCCGTGGCTACGGCCCGACCCACAGCCAGAGCCCGGAAAATCTCATGACCGGCGTGCCTGGCCTGACCATCGTTTTCCCCAGCCACCGGCACGATCCCGGCCTGCTGCTCCGCCGCGCCGTGCTCGACTGGAACTCTCCCACGGTGTTTTTCGAGCACAAACTCCTCTACGGCAGAACCGTGGACAACGCCGACTATCGGGAACTGGAACCCGATCCGTCCGATCCGGGCGGCGCATGGTTTCCCGCTCTCAGCCGCGGCAGTGGCGAGCCGGATGTGAGTCTGGTCGCGTACGGTGATTCCGTGTCACTGGCTGAGTCTGTCGCGACTCAACTGGAGGAAGAAGAAATCAGCGTGGAAATAGTAGCCCCATCTCTGCTGGCGCCGCTGCCGCGCGCCACGCTAGTGAACCATTTGCTTAGTAGCCCTCGGATAGTGGTGATCGAGGAGGCACCGACGGAATTTGGCTTCGCCGCCGAATTGGGGACCGCGCTCCTGGAAGCCGGCTTTCAGGGCCGTTACCGGCGCGTGGCCTCGCCGCCGGTACCAATCCCCGCCGCCCGCAGTCTCGAAACCTCGGTGCTTCCCTCCGTACAGGACGTTCTGGACTGCGTTATCGACACCATTCTGTCGAGTTTGGCCACCGCTTAAACATCCATCCATGCCGACCCCCCTTTACACCCCGAGACTCAACAACAATGACGATTCCATTCGTTTCCTCAAATTCCTTGTGATGCCTGGAACCTACGTCAAACAGGGCGATCCAGTCGCTGACCTGGAAACCGACAAGGCGGCCTTCACTGTCGAAGCAGATCAGGACGGCTATGTGCTGGGATTCTGTTTTGAGGCCGGCGAGACCATTGCGGTGGGTTCGGTGCTAGCCTGGATCGGCACTACCGCCACCGAAGCTATGGCCACTGCAACGCCGGCCGTGCCCACGGAACCCGCAGGCACACATAGCGGAACACCTACTTTGAAAGCCGCGATTCTTCTGTCCCTGTATGGGCTCGTAGGGCGAGACGTCCCGGCTTCCGGCGAACGCCTGCTGGTAGCCGATGTTGAGAAGTACATCAGTACCCGCGGATCCATTCGGGCGACCCCGAGCTCTGCCACCAGCCATTCGGCTGCCGCCCCGCCCACTCCGCCCGAACCCGGCAGGACGATTCAGCTGAGTCCGCCTGCCCGTGGAATGTTGCGCACGGTCTCCTGGCACAAATCGGACGCGGTACCAAGCTATCTTGAAATGTCCTGGGATACGACGGCCTGGGTAGAGTACGCTGGGGTCTTTCAGAAGCATCGAGGTCTGCTTTTCAACCCACTGCTCTCCCTGCTTGCCTGGCGGCTCGCACACGCTGCGGTAGCCCAGCCCCTCGTCAATTCGACAATCTTTGCGGAGCAACGTTGGCTCTACGACCACGTCAATCTTGGCTTCACAGTTCAGGCGGGCCCCAATTTGACGGTAGTTGTGGTGCGGGAAGCGGAGAAGCTTGATCAGGCCGCTTTCGTGAGCAAACTGACCGATCTCCAGCACCGCGCCATGCGCAATTCCCTGCGCCCTGAGGAAACCTGCGGTGCCACCATCGGTTTCAGCAGCATGGCACGCTGGCCCATCACCCGGCACGTGCCGGTCCTGCTGCCGAACACCGCCATTATGATCGCCCATGCCGCTGCTTCCCTCGAGAACGCATGCATGGGCGCCACGTACGACCACCGCGTCCTGAACGGAGCGGATGCGGTCAATGTACTTAGGACCATCACCCTGACGCCTGCACCGACGAGCCCTGAAAGCTGAACTACCATGACCCCCACCCGCCAAAAGATCTATGAGAAGATCGTCGAACTCGCTCAACAACAGGGCAACGACGCCACCTCTTTACGCTTCCAGGACTCGATCCCCGACTTCGGAGTGCTGGATTCGACCGCCTTGTTGGAACTGATCGTATGGTTCGAAAATGAGTTCGGCCTGGAAATCGAGCCTGAGCAACTGACAGTTGAAAACTTCGCCACGATTGATGCCATGGCCTCCTACGCGGAGAAGGCCGGCATATGATTCCGAAGATCGATTGGCGGGAGGGGAAACAGTTCACGTTCGCAGTGTTCGATGACCCCGACGGCGATACCGTGGCGCCCCGCGAGTGGGCATACCCATTTTTTGCTGACCTCGGTTTTCGCACTACGATCGCCGGCGCGCGCAACTCGAGGAGAGTGTGGCGCGCTATCTCTCCCAGCTCGATACGGCGTTTGCTACAATGTGCAGGTCGCGGTCGACACCGTAAACGATCTGATCTATTTGCCTGACGAGCACGCCTATCGCGGCCCAGCCGGGCAGCGGCTGAAGTGCTCCTTCACCGCCGGCTAAATGGGGGAAAGCGTGGACGCGGAACCGGTAGCGATCATTGAGGCTGCTAGGCAGGCGTATCGTCCCCGGGATTGGTGCGCTGCTGTCCAGCTCTGGCAGGCGGGAGCACCGTCCTGATGACGCCGGGATATATCGCCGAAGGCGGGGCACTGTCCGCGACGAGCCAGCTTAGCCGGGCAGAAAGCCCGTCGGGCAGCATGGCTGAACCCTCGATCCCTGACCAAGTCTACCGATGCCCACAGGACTTGGCGGTCACGCCCATTACGTTACGGCGAGTGCTCGTGGTGGGGTCGTGCCTCCTGGTGGAGTGGCCGGATTTCATCAAGACTGCCACGCCGGGCTGCCCATGTGACTATCTCGTCTTTAACAACACAGCACAAATCCCGTCCAGCCCGCCGGAACCTGCTGATTCATACGATTTCCAGGTGGTGCAGATTCCTCTGCGCTCGGTGCTGCCGGACGGGCCATTTTTTCGGATGTCTTACAGTGACGTCGATGGCTACGAGGAACTGTTCGAGATCGCAAAAGGGCGACTCTCACAATTTCTTCAAGCCGCCATGCGATGGAATTCACAGTACGGGATTTTGACGTTTGTTTTCAATTTTCAACTGCCCCAGCAAAATCCTATGGGGCGACTTCTACCGAGATATGATCTACGAAACTTTGTCTATTTCACAGAAGAGCTCAATAAGCATTTAGATATGGAAACCAGGAAGTTTAACAATGCTTATATCTTTGATCACGATCAGGTCATGGCAACGTATGGCAGGAAGTATTTTCAAGACGATAGCATCTGGCAGTCCAATCATAACTCGGCAATTATAGATTTAGATTTTCTTTATGACCAGGAACGGGTGGAGGGGGCTTGCCTCGCCTCGACGTTTTTGCAGTCGAAGGTCCCGGATTATATGGGATACGAGTGGGCAGAAATCTTGGCGATGTACAAGACGATTCGCCAGATGGACATGGTAAAGCTCGTCATTGTCGATATAGACGACACCCTCTGGCGTGCTGTCGCCGCGGAGCAGAGCGAGAGCGAACTAGGCCTAGAGGCTCTTGAAGGCTGGCCGCTTGGCTTCGCGGAGGCGCTTGGCCACCTTAAGCGGCGAGGAGTCGCTCTCGCCATTGCCAGCAAGAATGACGAGGGCCGCGTTGCTCAGATCTTGAGTCGCAATTACGGCAGGCGACTGTGCCTGGACGACTTCGCTGTACGGAAGATAAATTGGCAGCCGAAAGCGGACAACATCGAGGAAATACTGCAAGAGATCAACCTTCTTCCCAGAAACGTCGTCTTTATCGACGACAACCCCAGCGAGCGGGCTGCGGTGAAAGCCGCGTTTCCTGAGATAAGGGTGTTCGGTCCAAACCCGCTTCTGTGGCGCCGCATCCTGCTATGGTCTGCCGAGACACAAGTTTCTTCCATCACCGCGGAGTCTGCAGCGCGAACCGAAATGGTGCATGCTCAGGTCGCCGGCCAGAACCGCGATGTCTTCGAGCATGGCCTTGCGGCGATCGCAAAAGCCCGGAGCATTGACCGCGAGCGGAAGAGGCAGCGCCAGCAGATGTCGCGCCAGGATTTCCTTGCTTCACTGTCGCTGGCGGTCAACCTCATCGACATCACCGACATGGACCATCCAGGTTTTCCGAGGGTGCTAGCGCTGATTAACAAAACAAACCAGTTCAACACTACCGGCAAGCGCTGGACGAAACAGGAGTGCATGCTCGCAGTTGCGACGGGCACCCGGTTCATCGCGTTTGAGGTCGAAGATCGGTTCACCGGATACGGATTAGTGGGAGTTGTGGTCGTTCGCGAGTCCGACATTCTACAATTTGTGATGAGCTGCCGCGTTGTAGGAATGGAGGTTGAGATTGCGGCCCTGTCGGAAATTCTTCGCGCCATCCATGAAGGCGGTTTCGGGAGTGCTCGTGCGAGCTTGGAGGAAACCGATATGAACCTCTTGTGCAGGGACCTTTATGAACGCTGCGGGTTCAATCGACGTGGAGATCAATGGATCCGACCGCTCATTCCCCTTCTTGAAAAGCCGAGCCATATCCGAATTTCCGGTGGCATGACGCCCTGCTCGGCTGCCCAGCGGCTAGACCAGTCTCTCGCGGCCGTGAACAACCCGGACGCCCAAACTCCCCGCGGCCGCTGAGAGCAACTTAGTTCATGGTTGAACGCGAAATGCCGGCACGTACTGGAGGCCACATGGGCTCCAGGTCGTGCCGGCATCTTTGAGCCGGGGCTGCTGTCTATAGGACCCCCAGCCTGATACTCTTTGTCGAGCCACCCGCGATCTGTTTGAGATCTTCCTCGGTCAGCTCGATCTGGGGCCGTTTCTCCGTCTCGACCGGGCCACCTGCCGGACCCTTTTTCTTCAAGCCTATCGTTACTTCTTCCGCCATCGCTCCTCCTTTATGGATGTTGAGGTTTGTTGAGGTTTCGAAAATCTACTATCGAACGAGGATCAAAGCTACTATCAAACGCGCGTGAATGCTATCTTGATGACGGGCGGTTGTCAAGAGTGATTGATGCGAATGGCAACGATTGCGGCAATGCTAATGATCGTGAAGGCCTTGCCCAATGGAGGCAGCCTGAGGCTAGCGATCATGGCGGGCCGCAGCGCGGTTTTGCTGGCGATGCAGTGCTTGTCGGAGCTCATTTCGTGCGCGATTCCACATTGCTAGCCGCGGGCAACAGCTCGGAGCGGCGTGCATCGGCAGCGGTGATGCCACCGCTCGTATTTCTTGGGCCTAGCTTGAAGCGGGCCGAGGCTGCAGCGTTGATAGCCGCCGAGTTTCGTCCCCCGGCGCGCCGTGGCGACATCTATCGTGGGCTCCTCGACGGATACACGACGATCGTGTTGATCGACGGCGAGTTTCACGGCCAGCCGTCGGTTTGGCAGCGCGAGATCGTCGACGCTCTGTTCGAGGGAGCAGTCGTCCATGGCGCCTCCAGCATGGGCGCTTTGCGCGCGGCGGAATTGCACAGCCTCGGCATGGCCGGCCACGGGCGGATCTTTGCCTGGTACCGCGACGGAGTTATCGACGGCGACGACGAGGTGGCGCTTACTTACGGCCCCGCCGAACTGGGTTATCCGGCGTTGTCAGAGCCGCTTGTCAACATCCGCGCCACGCTGGCGGCGGCTGTGCCCAAGATCATTACCGCGGAGGAGCACACTATGTTGCTCGAATCTGTCAGGCGCTTGTACTTTCCTGACCGTTCCTTCGCGGCGCTCCTCGACGCCAGTCCCGCCACCAAGTGGCCAACTGGGCGTCGCGACGCCCTTTCGAGGTTTCTGGTCGAGCAGCGCATCGACCAGAAGCGTCTCGATGCCATCGCTGCCCTGACCACAATCGCGTCCGGCGCGGCGGGGCAGCCGCGAGTGCGTCCAACCCCCGCATCGCCGCCGCATTGGTATCGACGAGAGCGACTCGTTGCCGAAGGTTTTGCCCCTCGCTTGGCGGCGCTCGACGCTGCCGCCATCGCGCGGCGGGCCGGCATCGCCGACGATCAGCTACAAGTCATGAGACAGGCTCTGTCGACACTCTTCTTTGTTGGCGAATGGGCACGCTCTCGAGGAATCGTCGCTACGGTTGACGATCTCGCCCTCGAGCGCGCCCGGTTTCCCGCCGCCGGCCCGCCTCGCCGTGTCGAGACAGCACTTACAGAACGGGCTCTCGCCACGGCGGCCGTGCGTGCCTTCGCGGCAGGGCACGACGTCGACAGCGAAACCGCTCGACGCGCCATCATTCTCGAATGGGCGACCGAAAATGGTATCGAGTCCCCTGGCCTTTGTGGTGAGAAACTGGTCGATTGGCTGGTCGAAATGACCCCGGCGTATTTCGGCTATCTCTGGTATTTTTCGGTCCTCCTGATCGACGCTCTGGAGCTCGATGGATGCGGCGGCCGGCTCCGATCGGAGCCGCTTTCATGACCCCGAGCCTGCCCGTCATCTACGCCGAAGGCACGCATCGCGTTGTAACACCGCTCGATACCTTGGCGCGGATCAAGCCACTGCTCGCTGATATGGGCATCACTCGTGTGGCGAACGTTACCGATCTCGATCGGCTCGGGATCCCGACCTGGGCCGCTATCCGGCCCATTTGCAAGCAGGTCCAGGTCTCGAATGGCAAGGGCATCACCCACGCGGCCGCCAAGGTTGGCGCCCTGATGGAAGCGATCGAACATTGGCATGCTGAAACCCCGGTCGGAGAATTTCGACGCGCCAGCATAACCGAGTTGGAACGCGAGGGCCAACCTTTTGTGCCGCCCTCCTCCTTGCCCGATTTTTCCACGGAGGTGCCCCGTTATCTGTCGCCGCAGCGGGTGATCGACTGGGTCCGCGGCGAGCGGGTCGAGCCGCCAATGCCGGTGTGGCTACCGGTCTGTGCCGCGTTCGTGGTCGAGCCGATGCTGGCAGACTACTCGACCAACGGGCTCGCCTCAGGCAACCACCCGGTGGAGGCCACATTACATGCGCTCTACGAGATCATCGAGCGAGATGCGATGGCCTGTCTGCTCCGCGGCGGGCTGACTCTGCCCCGCGGCGAATCGCGGGTGGTCGATCTCGACACCTTACCAGCCGGGCCGCTGGCTGCGCTGCGAGACCGGCTTGCTCGGGCTGGGATCGCCGTGACCCTGGTGCGGGTCGCAAGTTCTGTGCCGGTAAGTACGTTTTGGGCGGCGTTCGTTGATCCTGACAGCCCGGCTGCTTGCACTTCTGTCAATATCGGCCATGGCACCCATCTCAATCCAACTGTGGCCGCGCTCCGGGCGATTACCGAAGCGGCACAAGCGCGCCTGACGTTCATCCACGGCGCGCGCGAGGACCTGACTCCCGAAGCCTACGAATTCAGTGGCGTCCACGAGCGTCTTCGCTCCTTCTTCGAGGTCCAGCGAGGCGATCTCGCTTGGAGCGCCATCGTCGACCGTTCGAGCGGAGATCTGGCGCAGGATCTGCGCACTGTGTTGGGCGACCTGCGAAATGCCGGCCACGGGGATGTCTACCGGATCGATCTAACCAATGCCCGTTTCGGAATTCCCGTGGTTAAGATGTTTGTGCCTGGCATGGTTCACCGGCCGATGCACTTCTGAATGAGTGCCCGATTTGAAGTCCCTACAGCGGTAGCGGCGAGCTCCTTAAAAGCCACCTGATAAATGTTGGAAGTGTCGACACGAAAATCGGACCCGGGTAAAATTCTGCGGGGAGCGCGTCGCTCTCTGGGCCGCGCACGTTGCGCGGTTGCGAAATCACTCCTGGCTGAGTCGGGGTTCAAATCAATTTACGCCTACCACTCCAGTCTCCTCCCCTACGTGGTAGCGTTCGAAGCGACACTGCGAAGCTGCGTCTGGAGTTTGGGAAATACTTCGACCGCAGAATGTATACTGTCGCCGAACATTCAGTGGTTGAGACTTGCGGGAAAAAGCCGGGACATGCGGAAAGCTCTTGTCATTCTGGGCACATTGGACGACAGCGACGTGGAGTGGATGATCGCCGCCGGCAAACGCGAGCGAATGGCTGCCGGCAGCATGCTGATCCAGGAAGGTCACAGCAGCGATTATCTCTACGTCGTGGTCGAGGGTGCGTTCGCGGTCCGGTCAGGAGCGTTGCAAGGCAAGCAGATCGCTGAGCTGCGGACTGGCGAGATGGTGGGAGAGATGTCGTTTGTGGATGCGCGCCCGCCCTCGGCGAGCGTCGTCGCGCTGGAGGATTCCCTGGTGCTCTCCATTCCAGTAGCGTCTCTGCGAGATCGGCTCAACGATCCGGCGTTCGCCGCCCGGTTTTACCGCGCGCTCGCGGTTTTTCTCGCCGATCGATTACGCAACACCGTCACTTCCCTCGGCTACGGGCGGGCTTCCATCGATCAGGAGCAAGTGGATATGGGAGACGAGATCGGGCCGACCATGCTGGATACAATGGCGCTGGCGGGGGCACGCGTCGCCTTGATGATGAAACGGCTGCGTGCCGAATAATGTGCCCCCGGCCTCTCGGCGGCCCAAGAGAAGATCAAGATGCCTGAAGAACGGCAAGGCATATTCCGGAAGCAGGCGCTCGAAAGAATGTCGTCTCCGGAGCGCCTGGATCAACTCATCCAGATCGTGTCGCCCAAAGACTGGTTCTTACTGGCGATCCTGCTCACACTTGGTGCCGTATTAATCGCCTGGTGTATTTGGGGACAGTTGCCGACAACGGTGAGCGGGCAGGGAATCATCATTCGGCCGAACAAGATCATGGAGATTCAGTCGCAGGCAGCCGGCAGGCTGGCTGATTTCAACCTGCGTACGGGCGACCAGGTTAAGAAAGGCGAGCTGATTGGGGTCATCGATGAATCGCCCATTCGGCGCCAAGTCGAAGACGACCGCGCGCGGCTGGCAGTGCTGGAAGCTGAGGACCGCAAACAGAATTCCCTGCAAGGGCAGCAAGCGCGGTTGCAGGACCGCGATTTCACGGCTCACCAAAAAGACCTGCATATGCAGATCGCGAGTTTGAACGAAGGCGTTCACCACCGTGAGGCATTGCGCGGCGTTTTCAAAAAACGATTAGACGCCCTGCATGAGGCCATTAACGAAGGAATCGAACCCAAAGTGTCTTACGATCTGCTGGAGACCGAGAAAGAAAACCTCGACAACGAAGTGCGCATTTCGGAGATCGACACGCAGCGCAGCGATCTCGAGAGCCAGATCAATCGGATCGAAACCCAACGCACGGAACTATCGCGCTCGCTGTTGCAGTCCAGCAACCAGCGGCAAAATCAAATTCTGGAGTTGCGCCGGAACGTTGAGGTTGCGCAGGTTCAACTGGAAAACGATACGCGCATCCTCAGCGAATACGGGGGCCGGGTGGTCGAAATCGCGGCCCATCCGGGACAGGCCGTGAATGCCGGTTCCCGATTGGCGTCCCTGGAACTGCAGGAAGCGGCGAGCAATCTGGTTTGCGTCGCCTATTTCGGGGTGGGCGAAGGTAAGCAGATTCGTCCCGGCATGAGGATTCAGGTCACTCCCGACAGCGTTAAGCGCGAAAGGTTTGGCGGAATTGTGGGCGGCGTCTCGTCGGTGTCCGCGTTTCCTGTGACGAAGGTGGGAGCGGTGGTGATGCTGGGAAGCCCCGAGGTGGCGGAGCGAATGTTGCGGAGCGAGCCACAGATCGAAGTGCTGATCAGTTTAGAGAAGGACGGATCGACCTATAGCGGGTTTCGATGGTCGTCATCGAAGGGACCGCAGATTCCGATTACCGCGGGTACCACCACCAGCGCTCGGGTTACGGTGGAGACGCGCGCTCCGATCACCTACCTGCTTCCAATCCTGCGAGGGGCGCTTGGGGTCAATTAAAACGCTGCCATTCATCGGGAGGTTCCGAAGCAAGCGGGTTCGCACGCCCACCATTCTGCAAATGGAGGCGGTGGAGTGCGGAGCAGCCGCCCTCGGCATTATCCTTGCTTACTACGGACGCTGGGTTCCATTGACTGAGCTGCGGCTGGCCTGCGGCGTTTCCCGCGACGGCAGTCAGGCCACTTACATCCTGAAAGCGGCGCATTCCTATGGTCTGAAGGCCAGCGCGCACGCCACCGATCTGGATGACATCGGCGACATGGCGTTTCCCTTCATCGTGTTCTGGAACTTCGACCATTTCCTGGTGATGGAAGGTCTGGACCGGAAACGCAACCGGGTTTACCTCAACGATCCGGCCAGCGGATCAAGATGGGTAACGTTCCAGGAGTTCAGCGAATCGTATACGGGGCTTGTTTTCTTCCTAAGACCGGGCGATCACTTCAAGAAAGACGGTCATAAACCCAGGGCCATTCCTGCACTTTATCAGCGCCTGCAGGGTTCGCTTTCTACACTCACCTTTTGTGTGCTGCTTGGGCTGCTGCTGGTATTGCCGGGACTGGCGGTAGCGGTTTTCAGCCAGGTGTTTGTCGACGATGTGCTCGTCCGGCGAATGCACGACTGGCTGCGCCCGCTGGTGATCGGAATGGCGTTGACGGCCTTGCTGCGGGGCGCGCTGACGATCTGGCAGCTCAAGTTCCTTCGTGCCTTTAGGATCAAGCTGGCAGTGGTAATGTCCAGCCACTTCATGTGGCTGATTCTACGATTGCCGGTGAGCTTCTACGGGCAGCGCTACGCAGGAGAAGTCAGCAGCCGGGTCGAAATCAACAGCGAAGTCGCGTCGTTACTCTCGGGCAGACTGGCCACTACATTGATCGACCTGTGCATGATCGTGTTCTACGCCATCGTGATGTACTGCTACGATCCCGTGTTGGCCACCATCGGGATGGCGTGCGCAGCGGCCAATTTCGCCGCATTGCGGTTTATTGCCCGGTCACGAATCGACGCCAACAAGCGTCTGCAGGTGGAATACGGCAAAAGCTACGGCCTGGCCATCGCCGGACTGCAGGGCATCGAAACCTTGAAAGCGTCGGGCCTGGAATCGGACTTCTTCGCACGCTGGGCCGGCACCTACGCCAAAGCCATCAATGTGCAGCAGCAACTCGATCTCACGAATCAATCGCTGGGCGTTATGCCCTCGTTTCTTTCGGCGCTGACCGTGGCCTTGATCCTGGTGGTTGGGGGAGTGCGGGTCATCAATGGTTACTTCAGCATCGGCATGCTGGTGGCGTTTCAAAGCCTGATGGCGAGCTTTCTGCAGCCGCTGAACAATCTCTTGGGGCTGGGGGGCGCGATCCAGGAATTGCAGGGAGGCATGAACCGGCTCGACGATATCCTGCTCGAGAAGCAGGATCCAGCGGCACGGGAAGACGATGCAATCGGCAAGCAACAGGAAGCGCGATTGACGGGAGCCATCGAGGTACGCAATCTCAGCTTCGGCTACAACTCGGTTGCGCCGCCGTTGATCGAGAATCTGAGTTTTTTCTTGAAACCGGGCGAGAGAATAGCCATTGTCGGACCCAGCGGGTCGGGGAAATCCACCGTCGGCAAGCTGGTGTGCGGTCTCTACCAGCCGTGGAGCGGCGAGGTTTTGTTCGATGGGGAAGCGCGTACGCAGATTCCGCGACGCGTGCTGTCGACCTCCCTTGCGCTGGTGGAGCAGGATATTTTTATTTTTGAAGGGTCGGTGCGCGACAACCTCACACTCTGGTCTTCGGTGGTTACCGATCAGGAACTTCTTGAGGCGTGCCAGGATGCCTGCATTCACGAAGACATAAACTCCCTGCCCGGCGGTTACGATGCGCAATTGGAGGAGGGTGCGCGCAATTTGAGCGGCGGTCAGCGTCAACGGCTGGAGATCGCGCGGACGCTGGTGAACAATCCGTCGATCCTGGTTCTGGATGAGGCCACCAGTGCCCTGGACACGGAGACGGAGTGGCTGATCGGCAAGAATCTGCGGCAACGAAAATGTTCCTGCGTGATTATCGCCCAGCGTCTCAGTACCATTCGCGACTGCGATGAGATCGTTGTTTTGCGTGCGGGCAAGGTGGTAGAACGCGGAAGGCATGAAGAACTGATGGCGCGGAGGGGCGCCTACGCCGAACTGATCGCGGAGGAGGGTGATGCATTGGTTGCGGAGGCACCCTCTTGAGCGCAATCAGCCCGCCCGAACGCAATGACCCGGAGCCGAACAATCTGGCGAGCCGCCTGAAGCAGCGCGAGCAGCAACAGGCAGATGCAACGCACGACGCCCTCACTGCGCTGGCTTCCGTCGCCCGCGGTCCGGGAAAGCTGCTACCTTCCGGAGGGCCGCCCATGGTGGCCGCTTTGCGGTTGCTGGGTGAAGTCTGCGGCATTCAGGTCGTGCCTCCACGAGTGATCGATCCGGCCTGGACGCAAGAGCAGACGCTGCGCGCGATCGAGCGATCGTCGCACATCCAGTCGCGCAGGGTGATGCTCGAGGGCGAATGGTGGAAGAGGGATTGCGGAGCAATTCTTGCCTTCGCTCTGCAAGATGGAAGACCGCAGGCCCTTCTGCCCCAGGCTGGCGGCAGATACCTGCAACTCGATCCTTCCAGCGGCGCGCAGATTTTTGTGGACGCTCCTGCTGCCAGAGCGCTCCAGCCCTTCGGATATATTTTTTATCGCCCCTTTCCCGAGAAGATTCATCGTGCGATTGATCTTGTCCGGTTCAGCACGCGCGCGATGGGGCATGAATTCAAGGTGTTGTTGGCTACGGTTCTGGCCGGCGCTCTCCTCGGCATGTTTGTGCCCATTGCTACCGAGGTACTGTTCGACACTGCCATTCCCGATGCCAGCCGCTCTCTGCTGTTTCAAATGGGACTAGGCTTAATCGTTGCGGCGCTGGGCAAGTCCTTATTCGACCTGCTGGAGGCCGTCGTGACCACGCGCATTTCGACGGCAATGAACTCGGTCACACAGGCGGCGGTTTGGGACCGCTTGCTCAAGCTCCACCCCTCGTTTCTGCGCCAGTACTCAACCGGCGATCTGGTCACGCGCGCCATGGCCATCAGCACGATTTTCCGGCGCTTGAGTGTGACCGGGATGCGCGCCATCTTCGGCAGCTTCGTTTCGCTGATCAACCTGGCGCTGATGTTTTATTACAGCTGGCGGCTGGCTCTGATCGGTCTTGCCGCAGGCGCTCTCATTCTGATGATGACGCAGGTCTCGGGAGTTGCGATGCTGCGGCACTTGCGTCCCTTGCAACAACTGGAGGGACATCTGTTTGGAATTACGGTGCAACTGATCAACGGAATTTCGAAGCTGCGAGTTTCGGGCACAGAGCGATTCGCGTTCGTCTACTGGGGCAAGCGTTATACCGAACAACAGAAGCTTCATCTGGTGGTGCAGCGCCTCCAGGATCACGTCAGCGCCCTTAACCAGTCCATCCCTACTCTAGCGACGGCTATGATATTTCTGATGGCGGGTACGACCCTGCTCAGGAGCGCGGGCGGTTCCCCATCAACCCTGACCACCGGAGATTTCCTGGCTTTCAGTGCCGCGTTTGGTGTGTTCATCAGCTCGATGTCGTTTTTGAGCAACATCGCCGTCGATGTCTTACACGATTTGAGCCTCTGGCAAAGATCGGAGCCGATTCTGGCCGCGGAGCCGGAGATGGACGCCGGCAAATCGCCACCCGGAAGTCTCGAAGGCGCGATCTCCATCTCGCGCGTCACATTTCGTTACCAGAATTCCGGACGTTTGACTCTGGATGACGTAACTGTCGAGGCTGACCCCGGAGAATTCGTCGCCATCGTAGGCCCCTCCGGGAGCGGGAAATCGACGCTGCTTCGACTGCTGTTGGGATTTGAGACGCCTGCGTCGGGAACCGTTCAATTCGACGGCCAGGACCTTAACGGACTCGATCCGCTTGGCGTTCGCCGCCAGTTGGGCGTGGTATTGCAGAGCAGCAACCTTCTGGCGGGATCGATCTTCGAGAACATCTCGGCGGGCGTGGCCATCACGCTCGACCAGGCCTGGGATGCAGCGCGCCAGGCGAGCATCGCGCCGGATATCGAATCGTTCCCCATGGGTATGCACACTTTCATCAGCGAGGGCGCGAATAACATCTCCATGGGACAGCGCCAGCGCCTGCTGATTGCGCGCGCCCTGGTATTCAAGCCAAGAATTCTGTTATTCGATGAGGCTACCAGCGCGCTCGACAACCGCGCGCAAGCCGTCGTCAGTCGCAGTCTTGAAAGTTTAAAGGTGACGCGCATCGTCGTGGCGCACCGGCTGAGCACCATTCGCAATGCCGACAGGATTTATGTGATGCAGGCCGGGCGGGTGGTTGAGACTGGCTCGTTCGCGGAACTGGCCGCCGGCAACGGACTGTTCTCCCGCATGATGGCGCGGCAAGTCCTCTAAGCGGCCCAACGGCGCTTACGCTTGACGACAGGAATCGTGCTTCGAAGACATCGATGCTTTGGTTGCGGCGCTCTTCCGCTTGAAACGTCAGGGCGGCTAGCCAGCGCCTGGAGCCGGCACAGAAACTCCGAAAATGCTCTAAACTCATATCATGCCAGTCAGTTAAGACACGGGGCCCCGTAGCTCAGGTGGATAGAGCAGCAGTTTCCTAAACTGTTTGTCGGAAGTTCGAGTCTTCCCGGGGTCACCACTTCTTCTGTCAAGGTTTACCGGCCTGCGCGTCCAACCGAAGCGCAGCGTCTATTGAGGTGCAGGCCACCCTCGCTCCGGGAGAAAAAAGGGATTTCCATGCCGGTTCGATCGCGGGGCAAGTGCGTCCTCCCTTCGGGATTTTGTCTATCGATGCTCTGGCTGATTCTCTTCTGCCGATCAGCCCAGGCCGCAATCGTGCATGGCGTCGTCACGGACCCGTTGGGCCAACCCGTCATCCACGCCAGCGTGGTGCTGGTGCAGAATGGCCAGATTCTGGCGCTGGCGTTGAGCCGGACCGATGGCACCTACCAGATCAGCAGCAGCGCCAGCGGGCGATTTTATATCCTCATCTCCGCCACGAACTTCAAGCAAATTACCAGCCTCAGCTTCTATGCCGGCCCCGTGGACAGCCATGAAGAGAACGTGGTTCTCGAGGCTCAAAATGAAAGACAGGAGATCGTCACCTCAGCCACCGGGACGCCGCTCCCCGAGGCGCAGGTCAGTGCGGCCATCAACGCGCAACGCAGCGGCGAGTTTCGCAATCGTGTCGACCTGACCGATCCTCTGCGCCAGATGCCGGGCGTTTTTGTCGAGCGCCAGGGCGAGTACGGTGGCCTGACCTCGCTCTTCATTCGGGGAAGTAATGCCGACGCCAACCAGGTAAACCTGGATGGGGTTCCTATCGACGATGTCGGGGGCGCCTTCGACTTCAGCAATGTGTCTACCGCCGGAATTGGGCAGTTCGAGGTCTATCGTGGTCCCAACAGTGTGCTTTACGGCTCCGACGCTTCAGCTGGCGTTGTCAGCCTGTTCACACCGCGTGGCAGTACTGCGTTTCCGTCGTTCTTTTATGAGGGGGATGCCGGCACCTTCACCAGCTTTCGCAACCTGGCGCAGCTGGGTGGAACCCATAAGAAGTTCGATTACTACGGCGGCTTCGACGCTTTTCAGAGTGATAACTCCCTCAAGATGGATGAGTTTCATGACGACACGGCAAGCGCGAATCTGGGTTACGCCTTCACTTCCGCAACCCAGCTTCGGGTTCTCGCGCGCAATAGCGATGCGGCTGTGGGCACCCCGGGACCCTTCAACTTTTACGGCATTGCCAACGCCGGCAAGCGCGCTAACCAGGATATCTATCTGGGAGCGTCGCTCGAAAACCGTACCATCGGTGGCTGGCACAACCTGGTCCGCTATGGTTTGACACGCAAGCGCGAGCAAGACATCAACTTCTATCCCTCGGGCATTCCGCTCACCGCCACGGTGGATGGGGTCACCACGACAAACTATTACGGTTACAATACCCTCATCCGTGGAGCCAACGGCGATTCTGTAGCCGGGCAGGCAGTCCTTAATTTCCCCGGCGTTTATCCCAATACGGTCGAGCGGATCAACAACCGCGACCAGGTCTACTTCCAGAGTGATTACCCGTTGACCCAGCGCATCCTGGGCATGTTCACCTTTCGCTACGAAGACGAGCGCGGGGCGAAGAAATCGGTAGCACTCGGGCTTGATCAGACACTGGATCGACGGAACTATGACTACACCGCGCAAATCCAGGGCAACTACAAGTACCGGCTCTACTACTCGCTTGGTGGAGGGGCAGAGAAGAACCAGCTGTTTGGGACGGTCGGAACCCCGCGCATTGGACTGGCTTATTACCCGGTTCGTCCCGGCCCTGGCCTTTTCCACGGCACCAAGATCCGCTTTAACTTTGCCAATGGTTACCAGGAGCCGTCGCTGGACGAGCAGTTCGCCAGCCTTTACAACTTCCTTCTCGCCGAGCCGGGGGGCCGGGAGTCGATCGAGCAATTCCACATCACACCGGTGGTTGCCGAGCAGTCGCGCACCTACGAAGGTGGCGTGGCGCAGAGCTTTCTCAATGAGCGCGGCCTGTTGAACGTCAGCTACTTCCACAACCAATACGGTAGGCAGATCGAGTCGGTGCCCGCGACGGAAGTTCCCGCTCTGTTGCCGCAATTGAGTCCCAGTGAACAGCAGGCGCTGGAGGGTATGCTGAGCAATGCCGGTGATCTCGATCTCAACTCGCAGGCGTTTCGCGCCCAGGGCGTGGAAAGCGAGTTCGATTACACGGTGTTCAAGAATCTATTTTTGCGCGGCGGTTATACCTATCTGGATGCGGTGGTGGAGCGATCCTTTACCTCCGACGCGTTGCACCCTTCCTTCAATACCGGTCTGCCGGGTGAGCCGGCGCCCCCATTTTCGACGGTGCCGATCGGCGCTTTTGATCCACTGCGTGGAGCCCGTCCCTTTAACCGGCCACCGCATACGGGTTATGGCGCGGTCAGCTACAGCGGCGAACAGTACTGGGTGGGGTTTACGGCCGCGTTTGCCACCCGTAGCGACGATTCCACATTTCTGGCGGGCCGTGACTTCGTGGGAGGGAACTCGCTGCTGTTACCGAATCGAAATCTCGATTACGGTTATACCAAGCTTGATCTCGGAGGAAGCTACCAGTTCTTATCCTGGCTCGCCGCCTACGCGCAGCTCGATAACTTGACGAGCAACAAGAAGATTGCCCCGATCGGCTATCCGTCTCTACCTTTTACTTTCCGGGTGGGCTTGCGCCTAGCCATTGGGCACTCAGGCAAATAGCGGAAACTATCTCCAGCTAAGTTTACGGATGATCGCCGTACGAAGGGCACGGCTTCAGCCGTGCCGAAAAAGGACTGGCCGATGAGGGCTTTAGTGCTTGCGTGAGAACCTAACGATTGCAAGATGAGTCCCGCAGGGACGGCTGAACTTAGCCCAGGACGCAGTCCTGGGTAGAGATTCGAGAGATGAAAAGTCCCGTAGGGACGACTGGAAGTTACCCGGAGGCACTCCCATCTCGCTCCCCGAATCCAGGACCATGTATCGATAAACTTTTTCAGTCGTCCCTGCGGGACTTTTCAACGGTGCATGCAAACCCAGGACTGCGTCCTGGGCTAAGTTCAGCCGTCCCTACGGGACTCCACTAGTCTCGAAAGCGGCCACGGCGCAACGACTTCAGGTTCCCGCGCCACTGCACCTTGCCCCGAAGCCGGCGGATACCTGTTTGATCGTGCGTTTCCATCAGCAGACGCAATCCAGCCTCCACGACCGCCTCTTTATTGCAAGCGCCGGTGCTGCGCATGGCCTGCCGCAGCAGCTCGTCATCGATTTCGATGTTGGTCCGCATAACGTCTTCGATGCTAAGAAACTCACGTTTACTCGTAGAGAACAAAGAGGCCACCCTCGCGGGTGGCCTCTTTTGCAACGGATACGTGTTGCTTAGTACATGTCGCCCATGCCGCCGCCGTGACCACCACCAGCCGGAGCGGACTGCTTCGGCTCTGGGATATCGGCTACCATCGCTTCGGTCGTCAGCATCAAGCCGGCAATCGAAGCTGCATTCTGCAGCGCAGTGCGGGTTACCTTAGTCGGGTCGATCACACCAGCTGCAACCAGGTCTTCGTACTGGTTGGTGCCGGCGTTGTAGCCAAAGTGAGGATTGTTGTTTTCGCTGATCTTGCCTACGATCACCGCACCTTCCTCACCGGCATTGCCAACGATCTGGCGAAGAGGCTCTTCCAGGGCGCGACGGACGATCGTGGCACCGATCTTCTCGTCACCCTCGAGCTTCTTGATCAACTCGTCCACGTCCTTGCCAGAGCGCAGCAGAGCTACACCACCACCCGGGACAATGCCTTCTTCAACCGCAGCGCGGGTAGCGTGCATGGCATCCTCAACGCGAGCCTTCTTCTCCTTCATCTCGGTCTCGGTTGCAGCACCCACCTTGATTACAGCCACTCCGCCAACCAACTTGGCGAGCCGCTCTTGCAGCTTCTCGCGGTCGTAGTCGGAAGTCGTCTTCTCTACCTGGTTGCGGATTTCCTTCACCCGGCCTTCGATGGCCTTGGAGTCTCCGCGGCCTTCGACGATCGTGGTGTTGTCCTTGTCAATGGTCACGCGCTTCGCCCGGCCAAGATCTTCGATCTTGACGTTCTCGAGCTTGATGCCCAAGTCTTCGGTAATGGCGTTGCCACCAGTCAGCTTGGCGATGTCTTCGAGCATTGCCTTGCGGCGATCGCCGAAGCCAGGCGCCTTCACTGCCGCTACATTCAGCGTGCCACGCAGCTTGTTGACTACCAGAGTTGCCAGCGCTTCGCCGTCTACGTCCTCGGCAATGATCACCAGCGGCTTGCCGTTGCGGGCAACCTGCTCGAGCAGGGGCAGAAGATCCTTCATGGAGCTGATCTTCTTCTCGTGGATCAGGATGTAGGGCTCTTCGAGCGATACTTCCATGCGATCCGGATCGGTCACGAAGTAGGGGCTCAGATAGCCGCGGTCAAACTGCATGCCTTCGACCACTTCCAGCTGGGTCTCCAGAGTCTTCGACTCCTCAACCGTGATCACGCCGTCCTTGCCAACCTTCTTCATGGCCTCGGCAATGATGTTGCCAATGGTGGAATCGCTGTTGGCCGAGATGGTGCCGACCTGGGCAATCATTTCTCCGGTCACCGGCTTGGAAAACTTCGCCAGCGCTCCGCCAATCACCACTCCGTGCTCGTCGCGTTTGCCGACAACTGCCTCAACTGCCTTGTCGATGCCGCGCTTGAGAGCCATCGGATTCGCACCCGCGGCCACAGTCTTCACGCCCTCGCGATAAATCGCCTGGGCCAGAACCGTTGCCGTAGTGGTGCCGTCGCCGGCCACATCCGAGGTCTTCGACGCCACTTCGCGAACCATCTGCGCGCCCATGTTCTCGAGCGAGTCTCTTAGTTCGATCTCCTTGGCCACCGTCACCCCGTCCTTGGTGATGGTAGGGGAGCCGAACTTCTTTTCGATAACCACGTTACGGCCCTTGGGCCCAAGCGTCACCTTAACCGCGTCGGCGAGCGTGTTTACGCCGCGCAGAATTGCCTGACGCGAATCTTCTCCGTGCAGAATTTGCTTTGCCATTCCATTTTCTCCTTCACAATGTGCGCCGCCTTAAAGGCAGCAAAAAAGCGCATCCGGCTTGACCGCGATGCGCTTACTTACTTCTTCTTCAGAATGCCGAGAACCTCTTCCTCACGCATAATGAGGAATTCCTCGCCATCGATCTTGATCTCAGTTCCGGAATACTTGCCAAACAGAATGCTGTCGCCGGCCTTGACGTCGAGCGGGAAGACCTTGCCCTCGTCATTCGACTTGCCCTTGCCAACGGAAATCACTTCACCCTCCTGGGGCTTTTCCTTGGCGGTGTCAGGGATGATGATGCCACCCCGGATGGATTCGCCCTCTTCGACGCGCCGCACCAGGATGCGGTCGTGAAGCGGTGTAAAACTGGTAGCTATGGAAGCTGCTGCGGTAGGCATTGCGTTACTTCTCCTTGGCGCGAGGGTCAACTCGCGGCGTTACCGATGAAGTTGAGGTTTAATTGAGAGCGACACGTTCAATCCGTTTGAGAAGCGGTTTAGCACTCTCGCCCTTCAATTGCTAAGATAGTCAGCGGGTTTGCTCTTGTCAAGGCGTCCGGTGCAAAATGTGAGTGAAAGTCGCTCAAATATTGCCCCAGCTTGAGCGCCTGCGACCCGAATTGAAATCATCTATACTTTCTGCCATGGGCTTTTGCCGTAGGATTTCCAGTGTAGTGCTGTTGTTGGCGGGTTTTTCGTCGCTTTGTGCTGCGGCGGATCAACGGAACGGGCGGAAATACACCCCCCCGCCGGCAACCGCCACCATCAAAGTCACGGTCCTTCGGGCGACCAACGGTAAGCCCATCCCTAACGCTGCGGTCGTCTTCCACCCCATGGAGGGGGATAAGGACAAGGGGGCACTGGAGCTTAAGAGCGATGAAGACGGCAAGGTGACGATCGACGTGATCCCCATTGGTGACACGGTGCGCCTGCAGGTGATCGCCGACGGCTGGAAGACCTACGGCGACGATTACAAGATCGACACTGGCAGCAAAGAGATCGTGGTCAAGATGAAGAGGCCGGGTGAGCAGTATTCGCTCTATGGCGATGGGCATGGTCCGGCGCCCAATACCACCGCCCCGAAGGGCGAATCGAACAGCGCCAAGCCCTCTCAGCAAACGCCTTTGCCGCAATAGATTGGAAACTCTACATCCAAAAACAGCGCTGGTGACTGGAGCCGCCAAACGCATTGGCAGAAGCCTTGCACTCAGCCTGGCAGCGGCCGGGGCGGATGTTGCCATTACTTATCGCGGCTCTGTTGCCGAAGCGCATGCCACGGTAGAGGCCCTGCGCAAGCACAAGGTGCGGGCGATGGCGGTTCTGTGCGACGTCCGCGATCAGGAGAGTGTCGCCGCGGCGGTTGCGGGCGTGGTCGAGCAATTTGGACGGCTGGACATCCTGGTCAACAATGCGGGCACGTTTGAGACAGCGGTGTTGCAGTCGATCACCGTTGTGCAGTGGGACAACATGTTCGCGACCAACACCCGCGGCCCTTTCCTCATGGCCCAGGCGGCCTATCCGCACCTGCACAAAGCAAAAGGACGCATCATCAACATCGGCTCCCTGGGTGGCCTGCATCCCTGGCCCACGCATGCCCACTACTGCACCTCAAAAGCCGCCCTTCACATGCTCACCCAGACGATGGCCAAGGCCTTCGCGCCGGAGATCAGCGTGAACTGCGTGGCCCCGGGCATGATTGTGAATGGGGAAGTCGACCCTGCGTACGAGCATTTCGCCAACAAGACGCCGATGCAGCGCAATGGAACCCCTAAGGACGTAGCGGAGGCGGTTCTGTTCTTCGCCCGGGGCCCTCACTTCATTACGGGACAGATCCTCGCTGTGGACGGCGGGCTGGGACTGTAGAAGGATTGCGCTTTTATAGGGTGTGTGAGATGTTTCATTTCCAAACCCAGTCCCGCAGAGCCTGCCCTGAGCTTGTCGAACGGGGACGGCTGAACTTAGCCCAGGACGCTAGTCCTGGGTTAAATGTGAAAGGACGACCCCAAACCCAGTCCCGCAGGGACGGCTGAACTTAGCCCAGGACGCTAGTCCTGGGTTAAATCTGAAAGGACGACCAGTCCCGCAGGGACGGCTGGAAGTACGCCGCGACGCAATCCTGAACGACCTTCAGTCGTCCCTGCGGGACTTGTCAATGTCGCATGACAACCTAGGACTAGCGTCCTGGGCTAAGTTCAGTCGTCCCTGCGGGACTCATCTTCGAATGGGTCAAGCCCTCATACTTGCAGTTCTTGGCCAGGTCTTTTCTTGCCTACCAGCCAAACATCTTGTTAAGCAGCCCCGAAGATTGCTTGGGATCCAACTCCGGATGCAAACCTTCCGGCTCCGGTTGAGGAGGCATGGCCTCGCCAAAATAAGCTGCATGGGGATTGTGCAGGCACAGCCGATCCGCGGTCTCGACCCCGTATTTGTCGGCTACCATTTGATACGCGTCGCGCAGCATGGGCGGCCGCGACGTAAGGTCGTGGGCATCGGTAGCAATGAAGTTCACCCAATTGCGGCGCAGCAGCTCGTGGGAAACTCGCTGCGCAATCTTGCCAAAGCGCCCGGTAAGAGAAGCGGCGGTGATCTGTATGTAGCACCCGGCCCGCAGCCAGTCCGCCATCTTTTCAGGGTGCCGCGCCAGCACCGGGTTGCGCTCCGGGTGGGTGATGATCGAGGTAAGGCCGGCCATACTCAGGCGGAAGAAGATCTCCTTCATGTTCTGGGAAATCGAGTGGTCGGGGAACTCCACCAGCAAATAATTCTTGCCATTGATGGAGTATTTCGCCGGGTTAGCCACCGCATCCTCGATGTTGTCGAACATCAGGTGGAAGTCGCACCCGAGGGCGAGCGAGATACGGGTGCCCAGCCGCTGGCGGAGCATCTCCAGCCGCTCCAGATTCAACTCCGGGTCGAACTTGAAATGCTCGCTGGAATGAGGAGTGCACACAATATGCGTGACCCCGTTTTGCAGGGACATTTCCGCCATGGCCACAGAAATTTCGATATCGGAGGGCCCATCGTCCAGGTCAAACAACAAGTGGTGGTGTATATCGATCATGAAATCCTGATTTACCTGGTCATCGCACCGACCAGCGACGCAAAGAGCAGCAATCCGTCCGACGAGCCCAGCATCGCCTCGCTCGACCGGTCCGGGTGGGGCATCATTCCCAGCACATTGTGACCTTCGCTCAATACACCCGCAATGCAACTAATGGACCCATTGGGATTGGCGTCGGAGGTAACCTGCCCTGCCGGGGTGCAGTAGCGAAACGCAATGCGATCACCGCGCTCCAGTTCAGCCAGGGTGGCCGGCTCGCAAAAGTAGTTTCCCTCCATATGCCCAATGGGGATCTTCAGCACTTGGCCCGGGGTAAGCGCCTGGGTAAACGGGCTGTTTGCGGTCTCGGTCCGCACATGGACCTGCTTGCAGATATAGCGCAAGCCGGCATTTCTCAAGAGCGCCCCCGGCAGCATACCGCTCTCACACAGAATCTGAAAGCCGTTGCAAATGCCCAGCACCAGGCCCCCCGCCGCGGCGAACTTCTTTACCGACTGCATCACCGGTGAGAACCGGGCGATCGCCCCTGTTCTCAGGTAGTCTCCATAGGCAAACCCGCCGGGCACCACGATGGCGTCGCAGTTCTCCAGATCCTCCGACTCATGCCAAAGAAAAGTCGCCGCCTGCCCGGCTATCTCACGAAGAACATGGAACGCATCATGGTCGCAATTGGAACCAGGGAACACCAACACGCCAAACTTCATACCCCTAGGCTAGCAGTTTTGGCGCGGTGGGGAAGTGTCTGCCCGGCTACCAGCCATTTGCTCGGGACTGAACTGACTGGAAGGCTTGGATCCTGCCCATTTGCAGGAGTATTGTGAGCAGATGGGCGATCCGATCCCGGACGACCCGGTGCCCGACGATCCCCCGGCTCTCGAGCCGGTTGTACCGGGGTTGCCGCAAGTGTCGTCACCCCAGGTCGCTACGCTCCAGACTGCCGGACCCGAGACCGCTCAATCAGGACCACCTGCGGCGAGCCCCACCTCCAGGGGCTCGCTGCATTTGCGCACCGCCGGCAAGGCCCTGGTCAACTGGTGGCGCGCGGTCACCATCCAGGGGCTTTGCGTTGCGCTGCTGTGGCTGATCGGTCTTCTGTTGCTTCATGTGCCGCTGGCCCCGCTCTGGGCGCTGATCGCAGGCCTCATGACCCTGGTCCCCAACTTTGGCGGCGTCATCGCTCTTCTGGGCCCCGCTTTCTCCATCCTGGTCAGCCAACCCAGCATGTACCGCTTGTGCATTCTGCTGGGCCTTTATGCGGTGATCGTGGTGATCGATCAATTGCTGCTGCAACCGCTCATCATGAAGCGCGTAACCCGCGTCCCCGTCTGGGCTTCCATCCTGGCCCCGATCGTGCTCGGCATTGTGATTCCTTTCTGGGGAATTTTGCTGGCTCCCCCTTTGCTCGCCATCGTTTATGCTTTCCGCCGGCCTCGGCCCCTGTCCCGCATTTCCCGTCAAGATCCGTGACGTTGATCGACAATCATGCGCTTTTCTTAAGGAAATCCGTACACGTGGTCGTCGCCAGCATCCCGAGGTGGGAAATCCGGATGTCCTAGAAAGCCCCCTTCCGCAGGTGCTATACTCGCCTTTCGCCGCGAGACTGACGGCTAACTCACAGGCAGTAGAGGTACCCATGTCCGGCCATTCCAAATGGGCCACAATCAAGCACAAAAAAGGCGCACTTGACGCAAAACGCGGCAAGATTTTCACCCGTCTGATCAGGGAAATTACCATGGCCGCGCGCCAGGGTGGTGGTGATCCCGATGCCAATCCCCGTTTGCGCGGTGCCGTCGCCGCTGCCAAAGCGGAGAACATGCCGGCCGACAATATTAAGCGAGCCATCCAGCGCGGAACCGGAGAATTACCCGGTTCCATCTACGAGGAGATCTCTTTCGAAGGCTACGGCCCTGGGGGGGTAGCCTTGATCGTCGAAGTCACCACCGACAATCGCAATCGCACCGTGAGCGAAGTTCGCCATGCCTTCTCAAAAAACGGCGGCAACCTGGGTGAACCCAATTCGGTGCGGTTCATGTTTGCCAAGAAAGGTTTGATCGCCATTCCCAAGGCAGCAGCGGATGAAGACAAGTTAATGAACATTGTTCTCGATGCAGGCGGCGAAGACCTGAACGACGAAGGCGAAAACTGGGAGATTCTGACCGATCCTTCCGCATTTGATGCGGTGGCGAACGCAGTGAAGGCCGCCAAGCTCGAGACCACGCTCTCTGCGATCACGATGATTGCGTCCATCTACACCAAGCTGGAGGGCAGCGTCGCCTCCCAGATGATCCGGCTGCTCGAAGCCCTGGAGGATCTGGACGACGTGCAGAACGTCTACTCGAATTTCGATCTGGATGCCTCTCAATACGAAGAGGTCGCCGGCTAGATTCACCCGGTCGCGTCCGGCCTTTGTTCTCATCCCTCAATTACTCAGTTCCGTCCCAGCCAGGGACCCGGGTGTTCCGCGTCTCGGTGGTCTTTCTCGAGATGTCGGATCCCCATTAATTCGTAACAGCACGAGATAAGTAGCACCCCGTGTCGACGCCAGGTGGAAAGAAGGGAAGGCGAGTATCAGACTACAAATCGCTCGAATTGCTTCCGCAATCATTCTTGTTCTCGCCCCGGCACTCGTTTCCCCGACAGCCGGCGCTCAGGCTCCCACGGATAGCGGAAGCGCTGTATTGCCGAGTCCGGGTCTGTTCGAGAGCCGTCCGTGGGAATATGGGCCATTTGTAAACGGGGGGTTGGGCACCGCCAACCGTGCTGACTACAAGTTTCTATGGGCAGGACTGCATGCGGGTAGAGTGCTTACCGATCCGTTCGGCAAGGGCCTGCTCCGCGGCCAGTTCGAACTTGCCGCAGAGCTCATTCCGCTTTGGCAGGCCTACACGCCGAAGTATCTACGCGCCAACTGTTATGAGCAGCCAGGCGGCCCGCTCACTTGCAGCAATCTGTTTCCCACGGGTGGCACCTACACCGGGATCAGCGTCACGCCGGCGATCCTGCGCTGGAACTTCGCCAGCAGCCACCGCGTTCGTCCCTGGATTCAGGGTGCGGGCGGCCTCATCTGGACCACTCACAAGTTTCCCCCGATAGGTCCGTATCCCGTGCCCAGGCATCTGGGCACCAGCGTTTTTAATTTCACGCCGCAGTTTGGGATAGGCGTACATTACTTCGTCAGGCCGCGGCAATCGATTTCCATCTCCGCCAATGCGGTTCATATCTCAAATGCCAGTTTGGGAGATGCGAATCCCGGTGTGAACGCAAGTGTGCAGTTTTCCATCGGCTATACGTGGTGGAAGTGACTCTTTATGAACGAAACCGTCATCGAGTGCGTCCCCAACTTCTCCGAGGGCTGCGATCGCAATAAAGTGCGTGCCATTGTGGACGCCATGCGCGTGGACGGTGTCTCCCTGTTGGATTGGTCGCTCGACGGCGACCACAATCGTTCCGTGGTCACCATTGCCGGTCCACCCGCGGCAGTTGTTGAGGCCGCCGTTCGCGCCGCAGGCAGGGCAGCGGCGCTCATCGATCTCACCGCACAGCGCGGAGTTCACCCCCGCATCGGCGCCACCGACGTCATCCCCTTCGTTCCCATCTCCGGCATCTCGCTGCCCCAGTGCGCCATCCTCGCGCGCCAGGCAGGGCTCGAAATCTGGCACCGCCACAACATCCCCATCTACTTCTATGAAGCGGCCGCCTCCCGTCCCGACCGAGCGTTGCTGGAGCAAGTGCGCCAGGGTCAGTTCGAAGGTTTGCGCGAGCTGGTGTTGCGCGATGCGGCACGCCGTCCCGATTTGGGAGGACCGGAACTGCACCCCACGGCCGGCGCCAGCGCGGTCGGAGCGCGCAAGTTTCTCATCGCCTACAACCTCTATTTGGACCGTCCGGATGTGACCGCTGCACGCGCCATCGCCAAAGCCCTGCGAGCCTCAAGTGGTGGACTCGATGGGGTTAAGGCCATGGGAGTGCTGGTCCGGGGGCGGGCCCAGGTTTCCCTCAACATCACCGATTTCCGTGTCACCCCGGTAGGGCGTGTATTTGACGCGTTGAACCGGCTGGCGGGCAAGCATGGCACCAAGGTTGTAGATGGTGAACTCATCGGTCTACTTCCGGAAGACGCCTTTGAGCGTGATAGTGAGTGGGTGCGTCTAATAAAAGGATTCAACCCGGAAGAGAGAATCCTGGAGCGGCGCCTGAAACAGCCACTGGAATGGCCAGGCTCCGGCCAGATAGCCGAAAAGGCATAAGATGGAGAAGGTGGGTTACGAGTAACTGCTACATCTCCGACTGTAGTCCCCCCAGGGAAGGAATGACCCATTGATGCAAGTCACGAAGAAACTGCAAACGAGCACCATCGCCGGGCTCGCACTTGCGCTGGCTTTACCCGCTACTGCCGCTCAACTCGGTCAAGACGCTCGCGCCGCTATTCCCAAGAATGTTCAGCAACTGATCGTGGTCGACTACCACGCCATGCAGAACTCGCAGGCCGCGATGGATCTCAAGGCGCGTGTGTTGCCTCCTGAACTCAAGCAACTGGAGCAGGCGCTCCGTACTTCTGGTCTGGATGAGAACCACGATATTGAAGAGTTGGCGTTTGCCTCATTCAAGGCCGGTGGTGACACCCGCATCGTAGGTCTGGCGCAGGGCCAGTTCTCGGTTGACGACATCATGGCCAACTTCAAGAAGCGCAAGGTTAAGCCCATCGTCTACCGCGAGAACCGCGTTTATCCCATGGGCCAATCCGGCATGCAGGTAGTGTTTTTGAATCCGACGACCATGGTCTTTGGCCAGACCGACGCGCTGAAGTCAGCGCTCGATGCACGCGACGGTTTCCAGCCTAGCTTTTTGAATAACAGTGCCATGCTGAGCCAGATGCAATCCGTCGATACCGACGCTGTATGGAGCGTCCTCGATCAGGAAGGCACGCAGACCATGATGCGCTCGGTGTTGGGAGACGCTTCCCAATTGACCGACTACGACACGGTAAAGAAGCGGCTGCTTAGTTCCCGCTATTCGATGAGCTTCGACAACGGGGTGAAGTTTACCCTGAATGTGATTACCCCTGACACCATTTCCGCGGCCACCATGGCGTCCTTGCTCAATGCCGCGGCCCTGTACAAGAAGGTGAGTGGCACTCCGGCAGAGAAGGAAGCCATCGACAACACCACCATCGACTCCAGTGGCGGCACCCTGGACGTGCGCTTTGCGTCCTCTGACCGCCAATTTTCCAGCCTATTGCAATCGACGCTGTTCCAATCGGTAGTTCACTAGTTTTTGTTCACTAGTGGCCTGCAACAGCTGATTCAGGAGTAGAACCAAATTTGCGAAAATGCGCGACCCTTCTAGGGGTCGCGGCTCTCATGCTTTGTATCAGGGCCCGACTTTAGTCGGGCCGCAAAGGGCTGAGAAAGAATTGGGCTTTAGCCCCTGCGGCTCTACCAAATCAGCTGTTACGGTTCACTAGTCTATTTGGGATTGGTGAGGTCGGGGGTCCAGGTCACTGCGCCGTGCGCGTCGATGTTGACCAGAAGCGACCCCTGATCCCCCAGGTCCACCTTAGGGCCTTGCGCGGTGTGGGTCTTTCCCGACCCGTCCTCATACTGTAACGATAACGGACCGGATCCCTGAACCTTGAAGCGGTAATGGTAGTTGGCCCCAGTGGCGAGCGAGTTCGCGCCGAAGCTGGCGCTCGGATAGTCGAACTCCATCACGTGCACCGTGGGTCCCTGATTCACAATCGTGACCTCAACAAAACGCGACCGGCATCCCGCCAGCCCTGCGCATAGCATCAACAGCAACAAACGAGTTCTCAACTGAATTTGCAATCAAGCTCTTCTCTCTATGAAGGGCACGGCTTCATCCGTGCAAGTGCTTAAACTATCCAACGGCTTCTCGCGTTGTCAGAACGTCATTTCGGGCCCAGTCCCGAAGGGACGTCTGAACTTAGCCCAGGACGTCAGTCCTGGGTAGGCATGCGGCATGGAAAAGTCCCGTAGGGACGACTGAATTTAGCCCAGGACGTCAGTCCTGGGTAGGCATGCGGCATGGAAAAGTCCCGCAGGGACGGCTGAATTTAGCCCAGGACGTCAGTCCTGGATTTGTTAGACGCACCTGGGAAGTCCCGAAGGGACGGCTGGGAATAACCCAATCAGGCGTCCGGGATAACCCTCTGTAATTTCCAGCCGTCCCTACGGGACTGGGCTGTTTTCTCAGATCGAACCCAGGACTGACGTCCTGGGCTAAATTCAGACGTCCCTGCGGGACTGAGTTGAGAGGTGAAGTCCTGACGGAGACTCGCATTCACAGCAGCGACTTTCGTTCCAAAATCCGCGCCGTCAACACCACACCGGTCTCGTTATTGTGCAGCGTGAGCGGGAAGGCCAGCACATTCCACACCCACTCCTCACCCTTCCGCGGCAAATTTAACAAACCACGATACGTGCGATCGATGTAGGTTTCGCGCTTCTCCGCGACTGTGCGCAAGATCTCCTTCCAGTCTGCCGCCAGATCTGGCATCTCGACGAACATATTCTTCCCCGGAAACCAGTCGCGCGGCCGTTCCAGCAAGCGCGCACAGGACTCGTTGACATACATCCACTGCCCCGCGCCGTCGAGGATTTCCAGCACCGCGTCCTCGCCGATCGCCATGCCGATGCGGGAGTAAAAGAAATCGCGAGCATCGACGACGACCGGCCTTCCGCGGTGCTTCGCTTCAAACGAACGCAAAGCGGCAATCAAGTCGTCAACGGAACTGTAACCCTTCAGCAGATGCATGTCCTCCACCCCGCCAAATCGCCGCTCCAGGGTTGCGGACAGGATAATGATGGGCACTTCCGGCCGCCGCTCACGAAGTACGGAGGCTACCTCAGTGCCGAACTGTCCAGCTCCCAGATGGTAGTCGAGCACGGCGATATCGATCGCATTGAGCAGCTTTTCCGCTTCGCCAATGGTGCTCGCGGTGTCCGTGAGGTATCCATGTTTGCGAAGGATAGCGGCTCGAAGGAGCAAATTCTCTGGATCGTCATCAAGAAGCAGTACGCGGATGGGGGTTTCGACCAGGTGCAAAATCTTCCTTCCCGTCGGCCAGCGCGTGATTTTGCCGGCAGTGAGACTGAAATATGATGCGGCCTTGAGCAAACGAGCTGCCAAGCCGGTAACATTCAATTTGGTAAGAGCTTACGGCTTTTTGTGCAGCTGTTTCACGAGCTCTGGAAGACGGCTGAAAGCGGCCACGCTGCGCAGCCAGCGACGATGTTCAAACGCCGGAGACCCACTGATCATGCTACCCGGTGCAACATCGCCCGGAACTCCGGATTGCGCGGTGACGATCACGCCGTCCCCGATAAAGCTGTGGCCGACCACCCCTACTTGTCCCGCGAGCAGCACGTTTTTCCCTACCCCCGAGGAACCGGCCAGGCCCACCTGGGCACAAAGGAGAGTGTTTTCTCCCACTGTCGATCCATGGCCAACTTGTACCAGGTTATCGATCTTGACCCCGCTTGCAATCTCGGTGTTGCCAACGCTCGCCCGGTCAATGCAGGAATTGGCCTGAACCTCCACCTGGTCGCCGAGCCGCACCGCGCCGCTTTGCGTGATTTTATGCCATCGGCCGCTCTCTTCCTTGGCAAATCCAAAGCCATCCGAGCCCACCACGGCGCCGTTTTGCAAAATGACCTCATCGCCCAGCCGGCAATTTTCCCGTACCACAGCATGGGCATGGACGAAGCAATCCCTTCCCAGGTGCGCCTGAGGGTAGATCACCACATGCGGGAGCAGCGTAGTGCCCGCGCCGATGACTGCCCCGGCGCCGATCACTACATAAGCCCCGATGTGGACCGCTTCGCCCAGGGTCGCGCTCGGATCGATCACCGCCGTGGGATGAACCCCGGGCGGATACTGCGGGGCAGGGTGGAACATGTTAAGGGCGCGAGCAAAGGCCAGGTAGGGATTTGCAGTCCGCAGAGTAGGGGCCGCGATGGGCTCGAAGTCTTCTGTTACCAACACCGCCCCTGCCTTGGTGGTGCGGGCAAAGGGCGTGTATTTCGGGTTGGCCACAAAGGTCAGCTGGCCGGGCCCAGCTTTCTCAATGCCCTCGACCCCGGTTATCTCCTGTTCCTCATCGCCAATGCAGGTGGCGCCCAGTACGCGGGCGAGCTCGCCAAGCTTCATGCTGGGGATTGTACCGGACTCATGTTGACGAGTTCTGCTGTTTGAACAGGCTCTCCTGCAACGCCTCGGCGGGGCCACGCCGGGACCCAGTCTTGATGACCGCCAGTACATCCAGCTCCGCTACGGCCTGCCGCGGCAGGAAAATCCGCTGCGTATTGGAACGGGTATCGGGAGGAATCAGGAACAGCCCCTCCCCCTCGAGCAAAGTGAGATCGTTTTGTGCCAGTCCCTCGATCAGGTCGTTATCCTTCAGCCGCGCCCGCACCCACAGGCCCTGGCTCCGGGGACGAGTGACAAAGGTCTTGCGCAGCAAACGCTCTGGCTGATTGGCGTCTCCGGACTGAAAGTCGCGCACAAAGCAAATCCATTTCACTTCGGCCATGCTCACCGAGACCAGCTTGCCGTCGAGATCGAGGACTTGTGCCTGTTCCTGGTCCACAAAGGCCGCCGGAGGCAGATAACCAGATAGCCAATCCCGGCTCAACTTTCGTACTATGACCTTCTTGCGGCTGACAGGCATGGGAAAATCACCACCGGCTGGATTGTCGCACGCGATCTTGGCCGAGCGCACCGGGAATCGTGCAAGGTAGCGCAGCGGAACCTGTGCAAGCCTGTAGCCAAGCGCCTCTCCAGTATGCTAACTTAGGTGTTTGTGCGTAGCGTGGGTTCGCCGCTAAGGTGTTCACATGACAAATGTTAGCCGCAATCTGAGTAACCGGCGGAGCTCAACGTAAGGCATGCCCGACTATATCTATCTTCTAAAAAACCGCCTCTCCATCCACCAGCGGAATGCCCTTGACCAGATTCGCCTGGCAGCGCGCGAAGCGGGGATGACAGTGTTCCTGGTGGGGGGAGCGGTCCGTGATCTCACCAGCGGCTCTCCCGTCTTCGACCTTGACGTAACAGTGCAGGGAAACGCTCTTAAGCTAAAGAAAACACTGGAGAAAGCGGGTGGCAAGCTATGGGGCGAACACGAGCCCTCGCGGACCCTCTTCTTCCGCTTCCCGGTTGGGGTAACGGTGGAGATCTCCAGCGCCCGCCGCGAAGAGTACCCGAAACCCGGCAAACCCGTATACCACTGGGACACGATACTCGAGGATCTTCGCCGCCGTGATTTCACCGCCAATGCGATGGCGTTATCGCTCAACGAGCATTCGTACGGATTGCTAATGGATCCGCTCAACGGGGTTGCCGACATCGAAGCCCGGCAGCTGCGACTGGTGAGCAACTACGGGTTCATCGAGGATCCGGCCCGCCTGCTCAGGGCCACGCGCTTGGTCGCGCGTTTGGGGTGGCAACTGGATGAGCGCACGCAGACGCGATTCCAGAATTCCAAGGAAGAAAAGGCTATCGAAGCTCTCTCCGCTTATCACCGCGGCTATGAACTGGAAGAAATCGGACACGAGGAAGACGGGTTGCGGGTGCTTGCTGCCATGGAGGCGGAAGGGTGGATGCACTCTCTGTTTCCAGCCTGGACCACCGCTTCTGCCGATGCCCCCGCCCTCGAGGAAATGCGCAAGCTGGTGACACAGCTGCAAATGCAGAGTGTAAGTCCTGATATCTCTGCAGTTTCCGTGCACTATCTTACAGCTAAGCTTTCGCCCAAGGATCTGGCCGCACTCAAGGCCACGTTTGTTCGTCCCGGCTTTGTTGAGGAATGGAACAACCTCGATCACGCAGCTAAAGAATTCAACAAGCAGCTCACGGGCAAAGAGGCGGCCACGCCTTCGGCCACCTGGAAGCTGTTCACCACAGCCGACCCACAGGCCGTTCTGTGGTTGGGCTTGACTTCGAAGTCCCCGGCTGTCCAGACGAAATATAAGAACTTCTTTACCGTGTGGCCGGAGGCGCGGCAGAAGATCCCCCATGCGCTGCTTCAGGAACTGCGGATCACGCCGGAAGTCCCGGGGTATGACGAAATGATTTCCCGTCTGTTCCTGGGCGTCATCGATGGCAACCTGGAGACAGAAGAGCAACTCCGTGCCTTCCTGGAGCCATATTCGCCCCCGGCTCCTCCGCCGCCGGTGACCGTACGCCGGACCCGGGGCTCCAAGAAATCAGGGGAGAAGACTAAAGTCCTGGTGGAAGCTGCGTTCGACGGCGATGCTGACGATGCTTTGCCACTGGATGAGGACGAGGCAGCCGAGGAGCCGATCGAGGACGTCGAGGACGAAGACGACGGCGACAGCGAACCCCCGGTAACCCCTCCACCGGCGGCAAAAAAGAGTGCCCCGGCACCCAGGAAATCGCCCGCGGAAAGCCAGCTGAATTCCCCAGCATCAAAGCCCACGAAACCGGAGGCCCCCGCACCGAAGGCCGGCCCGGCGGTTGCAAAGTCAGCACCAAACCCTGCGCTTCACGTGGTGGCGCCCGCCAAACAGGCCAAGGTGCACGTCATGGTGAAGCAGCCGGCCAAGCCGGCTCCCCCCTGCCCCCCAACCGGGTCCACGCTCCCAAGCCTTCTCCTAATCATCCGCCCAGCCATCCCCATCCGGCAGGGAAGAAAGCATTGCCCATGAAGCCGGTTCCCGCCAAGGCGGCTGCCGCCAAGCAGTTCCCGGCCAAGTCGGTCCCGTCGAAGTCGGTGCCGGCCAAGCCCGTTGCGAAGCCGGCCGTGCTCGCCAAACCGACCGTAAAGCACAGCGTGCCGAGCAAGAAGACGGCGGTAAAAGCACCTGTTAAGGTGCAAAAGAAATCCGAACCTACGAAGAAGTCCCACCCGCTGAAGAAGCCCGCTCCGGCCAGGAAGCATAAATAGAGCGGCCGGAGTAGCGGTCGAAAGATAAAGAATTCCCCTATCGTGACGATGATGCCACTATGGACATCGCGGACGTTACGGTCGAGGATTCCGCTGAGCAGGCCATTCTAGACCAAGCTGTAACCCGAGAGGGCCCGTTCTCCGCCGGTTGGTCTGCGGGGGTTCTTCCAGACAAGCCAACCCGCGCTCACGAAATACTTTCGGCCATTATCAACCACCACGCAGTGCCATCGACCTTACAAATGGTGGCCGATACCTTTGTGAGTTTGTGTCCCTCCAAGGGGGTTGCCATCTTTGTCCTTTCGGGCCCGCGGTTCCAGATTGAGGCTGAGGCGGGACTACCCCAGCGGCTTCCTGGAAATCTTCTCCCCGTGCCGGTTGCTCCTCCTGCAGCGGCGCTCGCGGCTTCTCCATTGCGAGGATACGCAGCTTCCAACTTCCCCGCCCTGGGGCAAATCTTGAACTCTGGGGTTACGCTTTGCCTCGCATTGCCGTTGACCTCAGGTTCCGGAGAACCGCGAGGAGCCTTCACGGTATTCGATCGGAAGCCCGGCCCTCTGGACGAAACGGCTCGGGAAACAATCCAGAGCCTATGCGATCTCGCCCGGCTGGCCATCGAAC
The DNA here is from genome assembly GCA_963830325.1 of uncultured Acidobacteriaceae bacterium. Taxonomy (GTDB): domain Bacteria; phylum Acidobacteriota; class Terriglobia; order Terriglobales; family Acidobacteriaceae; genus PALSA-350. The sequence continues at coordinate 442,530 of CAWHMV010000009.1, read as the reverse complement.
ATGGTCAGCTCTATGAGCAGGTCGTGCATGGATGGCAAGTCGACTGGCTCACCGGGTTGCCCAACCAGCCGATGCTGGCCGACCGGTTGCGGCAAGGAATGGTCACGGCCCAGCGGCTGGGTGAACTGCTTGCTGTCTGTTGCATTGGCCTGGATCGCTTTCAGCAGATCAACGATGGACTGGGGCACGAACTTGGAGATGCTCTTCTAAAGCTCATCAGCGAACGGCTGAGTCTGTCGATTCGGGAGCGAGACACGCTTGCCCGCCAGGGTGGCGATCAGTTTCTACTGGTAGTGCGCAATCTCGCAGAAGCATCCGATGCGGTTCGTGTTTGTCAGCGGCTTCTCCACGATGTGCGCCAGCCCTTCCTGCTGGAGGGCCACTCCGTCACCATAAACGCCAGCATCGGCATCAGCCTCTTCCCCGACCACGGGAATACGGCGGAGTTGTTGTTGCGCCGTGCGGATATGGCGCTGCAGGCGGCAAAACGCGCCGGCGGAGGTCGGGCTAAGATCTATTCTCCCGCTTTGGGCCTACAGAGCCAGAGGGCGGCAGAAATGGCCGGAGCCCTGCTGGATGCCCTGGCGAAGTCCCAGTTTCGCATGGTGTACCAGCCGGTGTTCACCACAGAGGGAGAGATCGTAGCCTTTGAAGCATTGCTGCGGTGGCAGCATCCCACCTGGGGCGCTGTGAGCCCCCCGGAATTTATTCCTACGGCAGAAAAAAGCGGCCTCATCGTCCCTATCGGCGATTGGGTCATCGACGAGGTGTGCCGCCAGGCGCTGGAATGGAACGCCGCCCACTTACGCCCCATCAAAGTGTTTGCCAATGTGTCCGGGGTGCAGCTGGAACGGCCCGACTTTAGTTCGAAGATTGCGAATGCACTCAAGCGATGCGGTCTCGCGCCTGATCGCCTGGAACTCGAAATTACCGAAAGCTGGGTCATCTCAGACTTGCGGGGAGCCGCGGGCAAACTGCAGCAGCTGCGCGATCTGGGCATCGGTGTCGCGCTCGACGACTTTGGCACCGGCTACGCCGCTTTCGACTACCTGCAAGAACTGCCTCTGGACACGCTTAAAATCGATCGCTCGTTCATTCAACGTCTCGACGGTCCTGCTGCCAATCTTTCCACCGTTCGTGCGATGACGATTTTGGCCCGGCAGCTGGGGCTGAAAACGGTAGCGGAAGGCGTGGAGTCGGACGAGCAAGTACGCCAGCTGCGTGCGATAGGATGCGACCTCATGCAGGGATTTCTGCTCGGCCGGCCACTCAAACCGGAAGCCGCCGGTCTGCTGCTCAGGAACCAACAACGGCCGGCACCTCTTCTCCACCTGGCCGGAAATCGGGCCTCGCCCGTGGCTTCGACGGAATACCACATCGGCTAAAGCACTTTCCCTCCGCTCTCCGAGGAGGCATGCCCCGCTTAAGCGAGGGAAGATCCCCGCACTCCGTGTGCTCTCTGGGATAACAAAAACTGACGAAGGGCACGGCTTCAGCTTCAGCCGTGTCCCCATGAGCCTGCGGCTCACCCAAGGTGATGAAAACCATCGGATTCGCCCATGATGGTTCTAAAAGGTTTAGATGTCGTTTTCGACTGTGCCGCAATAGCCGCGCCTATGAGGGCTTCAGCCCCTGAGGTACGCTTTCTCAATCTCCCCATTCCTTGCCGCGACGGATCTGCAATACTTCGGTGGTGTCAAGCCATAGGGATTCCTCTCCTCGTGTAACCAGCATGCGCGTGATTCCGGTTGCCGGCAGCGACAGCATGTTGCTGAACCTGAGCGGCGCCCACTCGCCCTACTTCACCCGCAATGTTGTGCTGCTGACCGACGATGCCGGGCATACCGGCGCCGGCGAGGTTCCGGGCGGCGCCGGGATCCGCCAGGTCCTCGAAGATGCGGGCACGGCGATCCTCGGCCGCCCCATCGCTTCTTACCGCGAGATTTTGCAAACCATACAGACCCACTTTGGCGATCGCGACAAGGCCGGGCGTGGCTTGCAGACCTTCGATCTGCGCACCACCGTCCATGCCGTCACTGCGGTCGAATCCGCGCTGCTCGATCTCCTGGGGCAGTTCCTGGACGTGCCGGTAGCCGCGTTGCTGGGGGAAGGCCGGCAGCGCTCGACCGTCCCGGTGCTCGGCTACGTGTTCTACGTCGGTGACCGGCGCAAGACCGACCTGCCCTACGCCAGCGATCCACACGCGGACGATCCATGGTTGCGACTGCGCCGCGAACCAGCGCTTACCACCGAGGCTGTGCTCCGGCTGGCGGAGGCGGCGCAGGCACGCTATGGGTTTCACGACTTCAAGCTCAAGGGCGGTGTGCTGGCCGGGCAGGAGGAGATGGAAACCGTGACGGCTCTGGCGGAAAGGTTTCCCCAGGCACGCATCACCCTCGATCCCAACGGCGCATGGCTCCTGGAAGAGGCCGTGGCTCTTTGCCGCGGCAAACAGCATGTTCTGGCCTACGCGGAAGATCCTTGTGGCGCTGAGCAGGGGTACTCCGGCAGGGAGATCATGGCGGAATTCCGGCGTGCCACCGGCCTGCCCACTGCCACCAATATGGTTGCCACCGATTGGCGCGAGATGAAGCATGCAGTGCAGTTGGGCGCAGTGGACATTCCCCTGGCCGATCCCCATTTCTGGACCATGCAGGGTTCTGTCCGGGTAGCGCAGTTCTGCCGCGACTGGGGCCTTACCTGGGGATCGCACTCCAACAATCACTTCGATATCTCGCTGGCCATGTTTACCCATGTCGCGGCCGCTGCTCCGGGAAACGTAACCGCGATCGATACCCATTGGATCTGGCAGGACGGCCAGCGACTGACCCGGGAGCCGTTCCAGATCGTCAATGGGGCGATCGAGCTCTCAGACCGTCCTGGGCTCGGCATCGAGATCGATATGGAGCGGCTCGAGACCGCCCATGCACTCCACCAGAAGCTGGGGCTTGGAGCCCGCGACGACCGGGCCGCAATGCAGTACCTGGTGCCCGGTTGGACTTTTGATCCCAAGCGTCCCTGCCTGGTAGGGGTGAAAGAATGAACGCATGAAGCCTCTTATGCTGGCGTTGTTCTTGTTGGCCTCTCTTTCCTCGGCCTTGGGGGAGAAGCGTCTGGTCCTTATCGATCAGGATGGCTCTGGCCCGGGCGGATCGAATCAGATGTCCATGATGGTGCTGCTGCAATCGCCGGATGCCGAGGTGTTGGGCATCACCGTGGTGACCGGCAATGCCTGGCGCGATGAGGAAGTGCAGCACACTCTGCGCATGCTCGAGTTGATGAAGAGGACCGATGTTCCGGTGGTTCCGGGCGCGGTGTTTCCCGTCGTGCGTACGCAGCAGGGGACTCGGCTGGCCAGTCCGTTGGTGGGCAGAGTCAACTGGCTGGGCGCCTGGGGAGGGGGGCCTATGGATCTGGAGCACGAGTCCGAAAATAAGGCCGATTTCTCGCGCAGCCATGATCCGTACTTTGTGCCCCCGTTGCCGGAGGGCGCTCCGCACACTCTTCCGCTCGACCAGGATGCCGCTCACTTCCTGATCGCGCAGGTGCACGCGCATCCGCACCAGGTGACCATCTGCGCTATGGGGCCACTGACCAACATCGCTCTTGCGCTCGCCATCGAACCTCACTTCGCCGAGTTGACGCGGGGCATCGTTCTGATGGGTGGCAGTCTTAATCCGCAGACCGTCGATCCGGAGTTCTCGACCAGTCCGCGTCACGAGTTCAATTTCTGGTTCGATCCTGAAGCCGCCCACATCGTTCTTCGTGCACATTGGCCGAGGATTGACGTGACCACTGTCGATGTCTCGGTCAAGGCACCCTTCACCCAGCAGATGGTTGACCAGATTGCTCAATCGCAGAACCCGGCGGCGCGTTATATTGCCAGCTACTCGCAGGAGCGCTATTACATGTGGGACGAGTTTGCCGCTTGCGCGTGGCTGGATCCCTCGATCGTTACCGGCGAGCGCCAACTCTACATGGATGTTGATTTGAGCCACGGTCCCAGCTACGGCGACACGCTGACCTGGACCGCTTCCGTCAAGCCCGATACCGATGTGCAGTTGGTGCACGCACAGGTTGATTTGGATCTTCCTAAGTTCACGAATATGTTCGTTACTTTGATGAAAGCGCCGCCTCTGAAGTAGGGAAACCGCGGAGGAGCCATGGGCCTGCGGTCCACCCAAGATGATGAAAAACGCCTTGGTCCGGCAACCACTCCCTATCGAACCGCTACCCTCTCCTTGTCATCCCGACCGGAGCGGAGGGACCTGCGGTTCCGCGGACCCTTCCTGGAAATGTTTTTTGGACCGAGCGAAGAAGCCGCTTCCCCGGATTAAAGTCCGGGGCTACACCCGGATCAGAGTTTTCCGCAGCCTGTAAAGCCCGCGGGGAGCACAAGTCAGGTTGTGCGTTTCAGCAGCGTCTATAACCACTTCCGCCTGTAGGTGTATGACCACATACGGCGCCTAACCAGTGTATCTTTACTAGCTGTGTTGTTAGCCGAAGTTAGATGAGGATGACCTCCATGCCCGTAGCACACGTTTACCGAACGATGATCGTGGCCACGATTCTTGCAAGCGTGTCTCTGACCACACCGGCGGGATACGCGGGGCAACAAGATCAGCCGGCGCCTGCCACATCCGCAATGCCAGGGATGGAGGCTGGCGGTACCCAACACGGTTGCGATGACTTGAGCAGCATGGGTGGCATGAGTGTGATGGGCGAGAGCATGGGTGCCATGACGAATCACATGTGCATTACGCCGCTCCGGGCCAGGCAGCCCGGCGATGAGGAGAAAGTAAAAACCATGGTGGCTCAAGTCAGGGCAGCCATAGACAAATACAAGGACTACAAGAAGGCTTTGGCGGATGGGTACGTCATCGCGAATCCCAAGGTTGTGCAGCCTCAGTATCACTTCACCAATGACGCAAACGTACGGTTAGCCGACACCATGTTCGATCCAACGAAACCGTCTTCGTTGCTGTACTACCAAACTCCAACCCAGCGCTACAAGCTGGAGGGCGTTATGTTCACGGCTAGACCGAGCGCGACTGAAGATGAGCTGAACCAGCGTATCCCGCTCAGCATCGTGCGCTGGCACGAGCACACTAACTTCTGCGGAGCCCCCGCTGACAAAGTCAAGCAATACTTCGGCGACCATCCCAAATTTGGCATGTTCGGCTCTATCCATACAAAAGAGGCTTGCCAGGCCGAAGGCGGCACCTTTATGCCGGTGATTTTTACCTGGATGATTCACGTGTTTCCCTACGAAGACAATCTGAAGGATGTCTTCTCCATGAACGACGACGTGGCCCACGTGCATTGACCGCGTCTTTCGCGGAGGCATCTCGCATCACCGCGCAACTGGGGGAACTTGGGTTGATTTGACAACTTGTGTTCGCACTACGCCTGCGCATAGTGCGAACCCTTCGCTCATTGCGGAGCGGGATACCTGTTATGTTTTCCCCCCATCAATGGTCGTCAGACTGTAAGAACTACCCTCCCGAAGGGGCGGCCTTCCACGAGATAGCGCAGAGCCTCAGCCGCTTCGGCCAGAGGGAACGTCTTCGCCACGATCGGTTTGATCGCACCGGATTGGAGGAGAGACACAATGGCGTTCCACGCGTCCGTAACGGTCGCCTGCGGCTGACGAAACATATTGAGACTCCGGATGCTGGCTTGCGGCACGATGAGATCTGTCACGTCAATGGTTGTCTTACGGCTTGCGGAATATCCCAGTGTTGTGAGGCTTCCTCCCAGCGCGAGCGCTTTGAGCGCCTCGCTCAAGACTTCACCACCGATCCCATCGACGACAATGTCTGCACCGTAGCCGTCCGTGACACGACGTACGCCGTCACCCAACTTCTCCAGGGAAGTATCGATGACCTCATTGAATCCGAGCGCCTTCGCCTGCTCGGCTTTCGCATGGCTGGTCGTGCTGGATATGGCGTGTTTTGCTCCCAGAGCGCGCGCCAGTTGTGTCACCGCGTTGCCGACCGATCCTCCGATCGCCGGCGCCAGAACGGTTTTGCCTGGACGAAAACCAGCCAGTGTAAGAGCCACTTGCGCGGTGAGATACGCAACCGGAATGCCTGCGGCGCTTATATCGTCGACGCCAGCAGGTATCAGGCAAAGATCTTCCTTCCGTACGGCAATCCACTCCCGGTAGGTTCCGTCCTCAAAAGCGCCATACGCACCCCAGAACATCACGCGTGAGCCGGCGGGAAAATCAGTTCCGCCTCCCTCCTCCACCACGCCCGCTCCTTCGTTGCCCAGAACCAGCGGCACCTTCGTGGTGTGAAATTTGCCGGAGAGAATCGTATGGTCGAGTGGCGTGACGCCGGCTGCCGTGATGCGCACCAGTACTCTTCCGTCTGTGACCGCTGGTTTGGGAAGATCGACCAGCCTCAACGCTTCATAACCGCTAAATTGCTCCGCTCTCATTGCTCGCATATTGGTTTTCCTTTTTCCCCTGTCACTCCCGGCCTGCGCCGCTAGGCCGCAACCCGGAGATTGTTAATGTCGATCGAGACCACCAGCAGGTCGCGAATTGGTTGAGTCCTTGGCCTTCGTCGAGCAAGCCATGTGGATTACTGGTATAATCCACATATACTGGATTAGATTCGTAATCCTGGTTGGGTCGCAGATTATTTTTGAGGAGGTTCCTATGGGCTATTCCAAGGTCCAAAAGGAGAAAACTCATAAGCGCATCGTTGCCATTGCCTCAAAGAGATTCCGCGAAAAGGGCCTCGCGGGATTCGGAATTGCGGAGTTGATGAAGGAAGCCGGCCTGACGGTGGGCGGCTTCTACAAGCACTTCGATTCGCGTGACGAACTAGTGGCCGAAGCACTCAGCGCCGCATTCGGTACGTGGCAGCGACAAAAGGAAGCTTCTCAATCCGGTGGGCGGTCGCTATCCTTCGCGAAGCTTATCGACGACTACTTGAGCGACGCGCACCGCAACAATCCAGGTACGGGTTGTGCCTTCAGTGCACTGGCGCCGGAGATCGCTCGCAGCGATAAGCGGACTCGTGCGCTTACCTCTGAACAAGTCAGGAATGACCTTACGTTGATTGTCGAGTTGCTGCCAGGCAAGGACAAGCGCGCGGCGAGGTCGAGAGCGATCTTGACTTTCAGCGCGCTTGTAGGAGCAATGTCTCTGGCCCGCGCCGTATCGGATGAGTCGCTATCACGAGAGATACAGAACACTGTGGCTGAGCTTCTGAAAAAATCTGCGTAAAACAAACGGAGCGCGCGCAAGCGTAAGAGGTGGCAAACTTTGTCGGCGCAGCCGTTCGCTTTATGATGGGACGCAGGCCACCCACATGCCCTTCTTCTTGCCTCGCTGGCAAAAGCCTGTCTTCCTCCTCGTAGTTGCCCTTATCCTCGTGCCTCTCACAAAGTCGCAGCCTTCCTCGCAGATGCCGTTCCAGCCCCCCGCCGGAGTTCTCGTGGCTGGCCTCCGTGAAACTGCCACTCATCGCAGTTCTACGCCGACCCTCCGCATTACCTCAGACCCCGGTATGCCATACCAGGCTACGCTCTGGCTACATCTCGACGCCGCCGGCCGCGTACTCGAAGTTAAAAATATCGAGACGGAGGGCCTTTTCCCTCCTCACTACGATCCGAAGGAACTCATCGAAGCTATCATTAAGGTGACGTACATCCCCTTCTCTCGCCATGGCCATCCCATAGAAGCGTGGGCACAGGAAAAGGTTGAACTTCTTGTCCGCGAGGACCCGGCTCCCCTGCACAAAGCCGTCACGCCCTTTCCTGACATGAGTTCGCCTGCGGACTTCTCCATCCGGCTGTCCCGCTCCGGTTGCTATGGTTCCTGTCCGGCTTATTCGGTCACGATTTCCGGTGACGGCACAGTCAGCTATCAGGGCGGCCGATCCGTCTCGATTGCGGGGGAACACACCGCGCGTGTCAGCCCGGAGACTGCGCGCCAACTCCTCGACTACTTCCGCAAAGCGAATTTTTTCGACGTCCAGAACGAATATCGTGCCCACGTCACCGATAACCCGGTATATCGCCTCGAATTGATAGTCGGCACAACCAGGAAAACCGTCACTGATTACGTAGGCCAGTGGGTCGGCATGCCCGCCGCAATCACGCACCTTGAAGACGCTGTCGATCAGGCCGCCGACTCCGCCCGCTGGGTGACGGCTAGCTCCCAAACCCTCCAAGCCATGCGCGACGCCGGTATATCCCCATCCTCAAAGGAGGCAAACCAAATCTTGCATCGCGCAGTTTTCTATGGCAAACCCGATGCTACGCGTGAGCTGCTTGCGGCGGGGGTCCCCACCAGTTGGAATGGGGACAAAGGCGTGGTGGAAAAGCGGACTCCGTTCGGGTCCTTACTGGAGGACGCAACGCGTGACTTCGGCGATGCAAAATCGCGGACGGAAGTTATGGCTGCTCTTCTCGCCAACCCCGCAATCCGCGCCGACAAGCAGGGAATTAAACGGGCACTCGGCACCGCAGCCACCCAGGGTCAGCTCGACGCAGCACGGATGCTCATTGCAGCAGGCGCAGATCCGCAGGCTCTCTTTCACGACAATACTAACCAGCCAGGAAAGCCCGCCGACCAGACCTACCTCATGTGCGCTGTCAAATCAGGCGTGTGGTCTGTAATCGACGATGCCCTCTCCCGCCCCCACGACATCCACGCGGTAGACCGTGATGGTCGCTCTGCACTTGCGCAGGTCACCTGGACCTCGTTTCCGGCGGAAGACATCTTTCCCATCGTCGACAAACTCCTTTCCGCGGGCGCAGGCACGAAAGAACTGGACCGCGCCCTGGCCGATGCCTGCGAACGCCCCGGATGGCGGGATGGCCTGGTCGCTCGCGGCGCCAACCCGCAAATTTGCACGGCTCTAAAGAAATAGCTTTCGGACACGAAATGCATGGCATTAAGTCGACAGCATACCTATTGCAACACTCAAGGTGCTTTACCGTGCTTTGCATGGGAATAGCTATCCTGTCGCCGCATTTCCGCTCATCCAACACAGGGAGGTACTTTCGTTTACACCCTCCATCCTTAGGGATTGGCCTCAATAGAACCCCCGAGATTAAAATACTCGCGCCACGACTTAATCTTGTTGTTTTCTAAATCGACGATAATGCAGTCAGGGGAATGGGCCTTTGCTCCATCGCGGATACGAACCACATTCCACTCCCATTCAATCGCGGCTTCCTTCCCGTCCGACGAGAGAATGACTCGCTTTACAACTACCTTCAGATCCTTGAAGTGCTTGAAGTAATCGGTCATGACGCCCTGGATCTCGGCTTTTTTTAAATGCGCTCCCGGTGAAATCAGTTCTCCATCCGGCGCCCAATCTCCGGCCGCAATGGAAAAGTCAGCTTTCAGCCATGACTGCATTTGGCGGTCTACCAGCGCTTGGAATGCCGCTTTCTGAGCAGCGCTCTGCGCGTACCCTGTGACGGGTACCATCCATCCCGTCAGAAGCACGAAGACGAACAAACCTTTTCTACCCACACCCTTGCGCCTCTCGGTGACAGCAGAAACATACCTTGTTTGCAATGCTGGATACATAGACCCCGACCATCCTCCATGAATTTGCTGCGGTTCGATCCCGGGTGCAAAAACCCGTCGCATGCGGCGGGTGCGCTCATCAAAAGGAGAGCTTCAGCGACATTTGTATCTGGCGCGCACTACCAATCGTGTGCTGCACATAACCGACATTGTTCGGCGGGCTATAAAAGTCGTCGAGCGTCTGCTCGGCAGCGGGAGTTGGGTTATAACTGCTGTTCTGTGTGGTTTGGGCGTTCGGAACATCGAAGCTGGCGGTGTTGGTCAGGTTGAACACGTCAAATGTGTAACGCAAGGCATAACGATCCATCGCCCTTATCTCCTTGATTAGGGATATATCCGCACGTTTCTGTGCCGACTGGCGGAAGATATTGCGTTGACCTTGAGGAAACGTGGTCTCGTAGATGTCGCCGAGAGGAGCGTCGAAGCTCGGCCCAGGTACACCGTTCGCTGTGGCAGCGGCGCCCGAGAGCAACGGCACGGTGAAGCACGAAGACTTAAGCGCAGGCGAGCCAAACGCTCCCGATTGCCCCGTCCTGGCGGACTTCGGCGTGCATCCGGCGGCCAGAGGAACCACTGCGTTGGTGATTCCGTTATAAGTGCTGAAATAAATGCTGCCGGAGGCCCCTGAAAAGTCGACGACGCTGTAAGGTTGCCCGCTTTGTGCGATGACAATCCCGCTGATGGACCACCCTCCCGTGAACTTGCCGGCAAGGGTCGATTCAGAAAATGGCGAAGGGAATTGGTAGTTGAAGTTAACGTTCAGTGCGTGCGTGCGGTCGAAATCCGCGGAAGCATATCCACTGCGAAGATCAAGAGCATTGCCCCCTGTATAAAAGAGGCCGAGATTGCTCTGTTCATCCAGCGCATGGGAGTAGGTGTAGGACCCGCCAACCACCAGGCCGTGCGTCAGACGCTGCTCTACATGGGCCTGCAGCGCGTTGTATTGCCCGATACCGGCGGCCTTATAAGTCAGGGATTCGGACGCATAACCAAGATACGGTACGCGCAGATCGACGTTGCCCCCTTCGTAATTGGCAAGATAGACAGACGACGCTTGCCCCGGCAGATCAGGCAAATGCGCTGGGGAACAGTCGTAGTAGCAATAATCATTTCCGGCCGTCTGTACGGAGTAGCCGTAGGAGTAGTACTGCCCATTAATGGGGTGGCCTGGGGTCGCAATCTGGGCCTGGTTCAACGGTACCGGAACTACCTGGTGGCGGGCAAGGTTGCCGACATAGCCGACCTGCACAACCAGGTTGTTGCGCGGCTGCCACTGGATGTCCAACATGTAGTTGATGGTGTAGGGCAGCTTGTTGCCCTGGGCATAGGTGGTAATGGTGGTCATCTGCCCGCCGTTCGTGATCTGGTCAGGGGTCTGCAGATAGTTGGTTAGATCCGCGGCTTTGCCGGTCGGCTGCTTGAAGGAGGTCCCGCTGCCGTAGGGTGTGGACAGGCTGTAGGTTCCGGCGCAGGTCGCGCCGGGAGTATCAACCGGGTCGCTCCCGCCGTTGGGATTGCATTGCACAGCGTTGACGAAAGGAGGCGACTGCGCGACGCCGAATGGGCCACCGGTGACCTGCCCAATGGAATAGCCGGGGGAGAAGAAGGCAAAGTTTTCTCCGCGATCATAGTAGATTCCGGTGCCGGCGCGAACCACCACTTTGTCATTGAACATCTTCGGCTGCCAGGCGGCACCGATACGCGGACCGAAGCCCCATTGACGCCCGGTGAGCGTTGTTTTGCTTGCTCCCGGAGTCGCTTGCTTGTTATTTCCGGCGATCACGATCCCGTTGCCGGGATAGCAATCGGCCGGACTGTCATCTCCATTGGTCAAACAGGCGGGATTGAAGCTGTAGGTACTGGGATTGAAGTTGAAAATATTGCCGTTCTTTTCCGTCAGACCAGCGTCCCAGTCATAGCGAACCCCTGCCGTTAAGGAAAGGTTAGGGAACAACTGCAACTTGTCTTGCACATAGGCCCCCACCTGGTTGGCACGATAGTAGCGGTTCGCGTTCCCCACCAGGAAGGTGGTGGTGGTGAAGCTGGCGTTCTGCGCGGCAATGTTGCCTTGCGCAAAGTTGCCGAAATCCTGCGTGGAAATCTGGCCAGTCCCCGTGCGCCGGTCGCGAATGTTGAGCTGCGTGTAGCTATAGTTACCGCCCATGGAAAGGCTGTGCCTGCCCAGTAGCCAGAGAGCATTGCCTGAGGGCATCACGCGATTCTGGAACATACCCGTATTCGACCCCGGGCTGAACGCGTTGGGGCCGATATTAAGCGATTGCGCCCCCAGGCCGTCCGGCGTGGCGTTGCCCAGAACATCGATGATGCTTACCCCGGGAAAGTAAGACGACCCAAAGGCGTTGATGCCGGCGTCTTGTGCCGTGAAAAGCTGATCGTTATACGCATATGCCTTCATGCGGTCGAAGCCCAAAGTCTGGATGGTCGTCAGGTTGCTTTTCAGGATGTAGGTGTTGGAAATGGAGAACACGTGGGAACCGGAATCGACATGGACAGCAAACCCCGGGACATTGGAATAGCCGTAGGGAGCGATGGTGGGATCGTGCTGGTAGTAGTACTTGGCCGCCAGCGTGTCCTTGGTGGATGCGTTGTAGTCAAGATCGGCGACTGCCTGGTCAGCGGTGAAGTACGCGGTGCCGGGTATGGACGCGTTGTCCGGATGGGCATAGGAAGGAGTGCCGGTTGCACCAGGGATCAAATACTGGCCATTTGGCAGCTTGTAGTTAAACAGGAAGGACGCCACCGGACTGATTTGCGCTCCGGTTAGGTCGCCGCTCCCGAAATTGGCGTTCGCCAGGGCGGCGAGTCCATCATTGCTGCGTGTGGCTGCGGTGTTGTCCAGTCCCGCAGGGACGTCCAACCGGGAGATACCAATCTCCTGATCGGAAACATGGATGTGCTGGTAGCCGGCGAAGAAGAACACTTTGTCTTTTATGATGGGACCGCCCGCCGTGAACCCTGCGGTGTAACGATGCAGCTGGGGCACTTTCTCATTTGCGGGGATGTTGGAATCGTTCTTGAAAAAGAAGGGTGCCGCGTTCAGCCAGTCGGTGCCCCGGTGTATGTACCCGCTGCCGTGATATTCGTTGGTGCCGGAAGCCGTACTGATGTCGATGTGCGCACCGGAGGTGGAACCCTGCTGCGCGTCATACATCGAAGCGTTGACCCGGACCTCCTGAATGGTCTCCGGCGCGGGGCTCGGAAGCGCGTTGCCCACGGACAGATAAATCGAAGCGCTGCTCTGCTCGATGCCGCCCGCGCTTGCATTGCCAACACCGGTGCCATTCACTACCCGGGCGCTACCCGACTGGCTGGTAGATTTTCCATTGAACAGATTGCTGGCATCCACGCCGTTGAGCAGGAAGCTGTTGCTCGTATCGCGCTGGCCGTTGGACCAGATGGGGGCATTACCGAGGCCGGAGTTTGCACCCGTTCCACCGGCCAACTCGGCATTGACACCGGGAGTAAGAATGGCCAGCCCGGTGAAGCTGCCCGTGGGCAAAGGCACGGCTTCGATCTGGGCTCTATCCAGAACGTAACCATTCGTCGGATCGACTGCATTGAGCAAGGGGTTCACGTCGACGATGACAGAATCGGCCACGGCGCCAAGTGCAAGATGCCCCGGCAGCGTTACGGTGCGATCCGCCTGGACGAGAATCCCCGGAACCTTTTCTACAGAAAAGCCCTCACGGGTAAAGGTGATCGTATAGGTACCGATAGGCAGATCGACCAGCGAGTAAGTGCCCTCTACATTGCTCTTTGCTGTCCGTTCGAGCTTGGTATCGTCGGAGACGGCTTTCACTTCGACGCCAGGCACGGCGCTGCCCGAAGGGTCGAGGACGGTTCCGGTGATCCCCCCAAGTGTCTGTTGCGCTTGTAGGTCGTTCGTCGCAAAGATAACGAGGATCCCAAAGGCCATGACGGTGGTGACTTGGCGCAGACAGCTCACGGTAATACCTCCAGAGAAGAGATATGCGGGAGCGCCACAATGCGATAGAGACACGCTTCGCATGTAGCCCAGAGGCCGTCAATTTCAATTTTGGCGGAACAGCTTTCTACTGCACTTGGGTGCGTCTAAAAACCTTTAAACAGCCCACATTCCCGGGGTAGAGTTATGGGTCCGATGGCCGATACATCTCCAGGCCGTGCTACGAGAACACTTGTCGACCGATTCGATTGCGGAAATACAGCAATTGCGTCCACCGAATAGTTGTGTTCGAAGCCGCGATCGAACTGGGGCGTGTAAGGAAGCCCCTTGAATTGTCTTACGATGTGAAGAGATTAACCGAAAAATGATCCATGTCAAACAGATTTGTTATTTTGGCATTTCGTGTGGCAGACGGGCATACGGGGACAGAGAGCGCCGGGCTAAACCGGCACATTGTAGGGGATGGGGAAAAGCAGGACCAGACGGGAACCACCGGGATCGCCACGGCCTTGCGCCCTGGAGCGCGACGGGCAATCGGTCGGCCGAGCCGACGTTCCAGTTCAGTTACGAAGCCTGCCGTTCCCAGCGGGCGCCCGATGTCTTCCGCCTCTCTCAATGCGGTCAACTTGTCTTCACAATTCTCTAACAACAAATCCCGAAAAGTCGGCCAGCGGCCGAGCACAAGACGCACAGACACCAGGCTGTCATCCTCACCGGCAAGGTGTGCTCGCACACTCGACCACGGCCATTCCTCGGCATGAGACACAAGCCGGGCCCGAACCGGATTCAGACTGACGTACGAGACCGCAGACCTCAGGTGCGACTCGTCCATGGCGACCGACGCGAACCGGTTCTGAAATAAATGACCGGTCCATCGGCCACGCGCATGGATGAAATTGGTATACCCGGCGATGCGCTTCTCCTAAGGCCCGCTCATGCCGTCTGCTCCCTGCGGCGTCAAAATTAAACGGAGAGGATTGGGCATAAGACAATAGGCCCACACCTCCACACTGAACTTGCGCAACTGCTCCGCAAGCATGTCGCAATAAAGCTGCTGATCTCCATCCTCGAAGAAAATTGACTCGCGACGATTTCCGCGCTGGGTCACGTGGTGAGGAAGACCAGGGACGACCATGCGGGCGAGCCGACTCATGCAGGCGAAATACCACCAACCCCGGTAAATGGTGATGCTGTCACCGGATGGCTACCCCCACTATCGGAGGAAGCCGACTCGGTACTCGACCACATTCGGAAAGAGGAGAGCTAAGGGCCAGGATGCCGTATGCTGGATACGCTTCTCCCCCGCCGCTGCAGTGCAAATAGCTTGAGCAAGGAGCCTGGCAATGATTCGGTTATGTCCGGGGTGCTGTGGACTGCGCCTGTATTTCGCTCTGGTTCTAACTTTTCTTTGGCTCGCCACCTCTGGCGTGGGCCAAACCCTGAAGGTACAGAATCCAGGCACGGGCACGATTCCGCTGGACAAGGGCTGGCGGTTTCATCTGGGTGACGATAAGGCGTGGGCTGACCCGGCGCTGGACGACTCGAATTGGGAGCCGATCCGTGTCGACGAACCCTGGGGACAGCAGGGCCATCCGAGCTACACAGGCTTCGCCTGGTACCGGCAGCGTCTGCAGATAGACAACTCCAATTCCGCGGGAACAAAGAGTCTGGCAGTCCTGATTCCAGTAATACAGGACGCGTACGAAATCTACTGGAACGGCCAAAAACTGGGGACCTATGGCAGACTGCCGCCGGATGCCAAGTGGTGGGCATTTGGCCAGGGGACTGTCTATCCACTGCCGGGTTCCAGTGGAGTCTTAGCGCTAAGGGTATGGAAAGCACCGCTCTCGTCGGTCGATCCTGCGGAAATTGGTGGGTTCACAGAAGCGCCTCTCCTGGGCGACGCGTCTCTGCTCGCCGCCCGGACGCAGTTGACCTCCTACGCGAGCGATGAACGAAGGCTGCCCAATCTGCTAATGTCGGCCATCACCCTGGTCATCGGGTTGCTGAGTTTCCTGCTGTATCTGCGCGACCGCAAGCAGGGTTTGTATTTTTGGTTGGCGCTGTATCTGGTTGCCTCCGGAATCGTTCAATTTCAAGCATTATCAGCGATCCGCGATATTTCGACATTTCGCACCTATCAATTGATGACCCAGTTGGAGATATGCGCTCGGGACATCTCCATGTGGCTGATCTTGCTGTCGCTTTTTGGAATGGTACAGGAGCGGCAATGGAGACGAGTGACCGGCTGGATCATCGCCGTCTATCTTGCCGCCCAGGTTACCGACATCCTCACCATCTGGTTTTGGGAGAAGGGCGGCGTTCTGCCCTGGATTGACGGAATCACGACCGGCATCTACTCCATCACACCTTTATATGTGTTTGTCATCATCGGCTTCGGATTGTCACGCCGAAAGCGGCTTTCGCTGTGGCCTTTGATCATCACTGTCTGTATCACTGCTCTGTTCAACGTCCTTCTGAACTTTGCCGGGCAGGGCATCCGATTCACGCATTGGACGTTGTTGGCCACTCTTTCGAGTCTTGGCGTCCACTTCGGTGGGTATCTCTTCAACATGGTGTTTATTCTCAGCACCCT
Source organism: uncultured Acidobacteriaceae bacterium (assembly GCA_963830325.1). Taxonomy (GTDB): domain Bacteria; phylum Acidobacteriota; class Terriglobia; order Terriglobales; family Acidobacteriaceae; genus PALSA-350. The sequence continues at coordinate 426,429 of CAWHMV010000009.1, read as the reverse complement.
CTTATTCCTGGCCCTGATTTTCACCATTGCCCGGGAGCAATTTCTGGAGCGGGAGCGGCAGGCCCGGATCGAACTGGAGGTGAAATCAGCCCGCGAAGTGCAGCAGATCCTGGTTCCCGAAGAATCCCCGGCAATCCCTGGCCTCTCGATTGCCAGCCTCTACCGCCCGGCGGAAGAGGTGGGCGGCGATTTCTTTCAGGTCATCGCTATGCCGGGTGGGGCTGCCTTGATGGCCCTTGGAGACGTCAGTGGCAAAGGTCTGAAAGCGGCCATGACAGTGTCTTTGATCGTGGGCACACTGCGCACACTGGCCGACTACACGCAAAGTCCAGCAGAAGTTCTTCGTGCTTTGAACCGGCGGCTGCTGGGGAGGACGGACGGCGGCTTTGCCACCTGCCTGGTTGCTCGCATCGATCCGGACGGAGAGACGACCATTGCCAATGCGGGTCACCTCGCGCCCTTCCGCGATCGGGAGGAACTGCCGGTCGCCGGATCCTTACCGCTTGGCTTGACCGCGGATGCGAACTACGACGAATTGATCTTCGCGCTGCATGAGGGGGAGACCCTCACCTTCTACACCGATGGGATCGTGGAGGCGCGGAATGCGGCCGGCGACTTGTATGGATTTGAGCGGCTGGCCGCGTTGCTTCGGTCTGATCCATCGATTGAGCAGATGGTCGAGCAAGCTTGCACCTTCGGGCAGCAGGATGATATTACGGTCTTTAAGGTTACGCGGCTGGCACAGTCGGCCCCTGCGCACGCGGCTCGTTTGAGCCACGCCACGCAAATTTCTCACGCGTGAAACTCATGAGTCAGTGAGAAATTTGGCGCTAGAGCGGGGCATTGAATAACAGCCCGATGTAGTTATTGAAACCCGTTTTTCTGGAACTACGACAACGATGAGGGTCGCCGGTGGCAGACCAATTTCAAAGTTGCGGATCAACCACCCCTGGTTTTGGAAGGATTGCGAGCTTCGTCACGCTTGGATGAGTGCTTTCCCCTGATCACCAACTGAGACTCAACTTCCGTTTAGCCCCGTCACCGCGAGTTTGCCACGACCAATGACCGGAAACCGTTGTCATGAACACTCTCAACAATTCCGACGGGCTTATAATGCCCGGATGCCCCGTCGAGTTGCGCGGGTCGTAATTTTCGCTGCAGCTTGCCTGTTGGCTGAAAAGCTCCACGTTATCGCCCGCCGGTTCTGACGATGGAGCCATAGTGTTCGGGAGGACAGAATCGTGTGGTGGATCAGCTATCGGGGGGAATCGAGGCACGGCGTCGACAACATCGGCGTCTTCGAGGACGACGGCTCCCCGCGCAAGATGCATCCGCTGCTCCTCGATCCATCGCCGGCCGCGCAGCCGCTGCACATTGCGCGCGGCTTCGCATTGGTGGGCGACGACCTCTACATCGCGAGCGCGTGGCGCAAGGATAGCCACATTGCGCTCTACCACCGGCACGGCGACACCTTCCGCTTCAAGGAGGTGCTCGCGACAACCGAGCAGGTTGCGGCGATGGTGCACCCCTTCGACGTGGAGTTGGGGGATGATGGTCGCATCTACGTCTCCAGCCAGGATACCAACACCGTGGTGTCGCTTGTGTCGGAGACTCGCCAACCCGCACCGGTGGCCGCGCACCTTCGCCAGCACTATCCCAACGGGAACTTTCTCCCTGGCACGCTCGTCGCATCCAGCCAGGGAAGCCTTCCCGAGTACGGTGACCGCACGTCGCTCGATGTGCCATCGCCTCTCGGCCTCAAGGTGGTGCTCGACCAGCGCGGCAAGCCACGGCACTCGGTGCGCGGCATCGTCGTGCACCGGAAGCATCTGTACGTGGCGGACGAAGCCGGCGACGCAGTGAAGGTCTTCAATGTGCAGTCCGGGGAGTTGTTGGCCCACATCACAGGGCGGACGCTTAAGGCGCCCGTGCACCTGATCCTGCACGGCGAGACGCTCTACATCGGCGCCTCGGGCACCGGCAGCATCCTCGCGCTGGACCTGAAGTCCACGCCGCCGAGCGGAGAGCTCAAGGCGCGCGTGGTGATCGACGGAAAGCTCGACACCCCCTCCGGCTTCGCCGTCGGTCCCGACGGCGATCTTTACGTGGCCGAGCGGAAGAAGCTGCGGGTGCGGCGCTTTTCCTCCGACGGGAAGAAAAAAGGGACGTTCATTAATAACCTTCCGGACATGCCGGAGTTCCTCGTCTATGTTCCCTGAGAGGTCCCAAAGAGCGCGCGGCCATCTGTTGACTCGTTGACTTACTGAGGCGATTCCTGGCGAGAGCATCTTCGCAAGGTGACTGAGTGCGGATCAAGCCACGATCATTGACCGGGTAAGGTATGCCTGTCCAGGGTCTGACCGATGCTTTCGAGCAACGCGTTCACTTGCCCGTCGACGGCTTCCGTTTCCCGGACAATGAGCACGTAGTGATCCATATAGACTGGGACCCCATTCAGCGGAACAGCCAGCGCCACCGCTATCACGGAAGCGTCGCTGCGTCCCTCGGCATTGACCAGATTTACGGTTGTGACGTAGAGACCCAGATGGGCATCGGTCATCTTGTCAACGACGCATCCCTGATGTTGCCTCACCGCTGATTTGAGGCCGTAAAGAAACAAGTTCACTGTATCCGTAGCGCCATCACCCGGGGCGTGCGGCGCTTGAATGTACATCGGTAATTTACAGGCAACCTTCGCTTCGCCAGACGCGGAGCCAACCATCAGAACTGCAAACAGCAAAGCAATCACTCTCACAGTGGCTCCCGGGACAGAATGCTAATGACCGTCCTTTGATCCTAGAGGAGGAGGTCGGTCTCCCGCCTGCACCAAAAGAGGCAGTGCCTGTTCCCTCTATTTGTAATCTTCGCGGTTTCGGCTGCCTTCTATCTGCAGACACGATCTCGCCTTCACAGTGGTACATCGACTCCAAACTGGCTAAAGAAGAGTGCGAGCTCGTCCTGTCGCAGGAGGTGTGTACTACGCAGGAACCTGGTCAGGCAATGGGCAGCACACCATTGGAAACCAACCGGCAATGACAGAAGTGCATGAAGGCAAATAACTTGTCGCACGGGCTGGAAGTTTTGCGCGGTCTCCCGCGGTCAACTCCCGCGAGCTCTAGTTCCTCAGACGTGCTTGGTTTTTCGTTCCCCTAACACGAAAGATGCACTATCATCCGTGCAAAAGGACTTGCTCCTGTTCATTTTCTGTGTGTCGAGAAGGAGAGAGGCAGGCGCCTTCCTCGTGAGGAAGACCAAGCCCGCCCGAGGACTTCAACAGCGACAGATCAATGGCGAGCGGATTGGCATAGATCATCTCCGCCGCTCGATTCAATTTCAAAGTAGAGGGGGACAAACTATGAAAACAATACTTGGTCCGGGCATGATCGCAGGGCTCTTCTTGCTCTGTGCGCTATCTGCGACTGGTCAAACACAGGGCGCCGCACTGAGCGGGTCTTCAGCCCTCCCGACCTCAGTTCACAACGCGCTTGAGAACACAACAAATCAGTATGACTATGACTTCATTTCCAAGGGCTACGTATGGAGCAATAAGCCGCTTAAATCAACTGCCGGCAAGGTTTGCCAGACCATGAAAGACCACGCCTTCTCCGAGACTCCCTATGGGATCAACGGCGACCAGGACTGGAACAACTGCCTTAACACTCAGATCCGCAGTATTGGCTACTTGCGCTGGTTGCGGAACGGCGGCTTTAAGCCCAACCCAAAAAACCGTACGAACGCTCAGGCGTATTTGAAGAAGACCTACACCATGGGTCCTTGGGGGAGCTACTCCTTTGCCCAGCTGAGCGACGCGGTAAAAGCCACAACAGGCAAAACTATTCCCTAGCCGTTCAGGGGACAGCATGTTCACCAATCATTGAGCCCCGGCTCTCCCCAGGAATTTTCCGACGCCATGGGCCGACGCTCCCAATGCGTGTTTAACATTGCCATAAGATCGATCCAGAGCGTTCCCCGTTGCGTTTCCAGCAGTCGAGATTGCTGTATCCGTGTTTTGGTTAGTGGCAACAAGCGCGTCGATTGTCGAGTCGCCAGCCGCAATCGTCGACTGTGCCGGCCGTTTCGCAGGGTTAACCCACGCGATACCAGGTTGAGAAAGGTTCTCAAGTCTACTGACCGCAGCAGGTTGAAAATCCGTCCTCGTCATCTTGGTTGTCAGCGGCCATCGGGAAGAGGAAATCCAAATGGCTCCGTTCATGGGCATGCCGATCTCGCCCAGATTCACAATCCGGCTGACCGATAGAGGGATCATGTTCTCGCAGAGGTCTCCTCCACACCCCCGGCGGCACAGTTCCTCGTTCAGGAATGAGGCGTGTTTTCCAGCAGAGATCCAAACAGTTGCTCCGTGATCTTCGGCGTGGAGCGTAGACGCTCTTGAAATCTGGCTTGCATCGCACAAGGTATCTTCGTGTGCGGCAGCATACCAATAACTCGCCTTCGATTTGCCTGAATTCGATTTGGTGCCATTTGCTCGTATCAAAACGGAAACGTGTTCTGTGTCCAGCGTGTGGCCCATACGTCCGCAGTCTTTCTTCCAAAGATGATAGTAGTGGATTTCAATCACGGGCTCCGTAGCGCTCTGAGATTTGCCAGGAAAGACCTGGCCATAAATTGTCGCGTCTTCTGCCAGCACCGTCGGGTTCCGGTTTTCGGAGGTGAATTCAGCTGGCACATCGGAGCAGTCGGTCTGGCTGACCATGAACAATGGTTTGTATTGTTCCAGGAGGGCTTGTTCAAGATCATCACTCAAGCCATCATGATCAGAATCAATGGACGTATCCTGGCCGACATGTCGCGAAGCCGAGGGTTGGGCGCTTAACTGTGCTCCCAACATGATCAACAAGATCGCAGTGGAGCACAGTAGTCTCTGCATACCGAATGGTACTCCATTGCCAGGTGAGCTCGGCGTGGTGGCCCGCTACTCTCCGGCAGCGATCAGTTCCTCCCATGCCAAAGCGTAGCCAACCGCGCGCTTCACCTCGTGGACCCGCTTTTGCGAGAGTTTTGCAATCTTCTTCACCAGGTGAACTTTCGAAATCGTTCGTAAATTGTCGCAGTTAACGACGCAGGGCTTGGGCATTCCCTCGATCGAGCCGAGAGGAACTTCGATCGGAATATGGCGAACGGTCGCCGTGATTTCAGCCGCAACAAACTTGTTGAGAACCGGATAAGCGTCATCACGGCTCAGCAGAAGCACCGGCCGGCGCCCGGCCGGTTTCGGCAGGTCCGCCCACCAAATTTCGTACTGCTTCATGGCTTCCACTTGTCCGCGTTGGACCAGTCATCGGCATCATCCGCCGAATCGGGCTGCCGCAGATATGCTTCGCGAATGGCTTCGTATTCGCGTTTCCGAATGGCGTCTCTTACGGCCTGCCGGATGAATTCAGCGCGCTGCCGCTTGGCGGCTGGCGCGACCTTATTCAGCGATCGCAAGAGCGGTTCGTCAAGCTGGATCAATATAGACGGCATTTGTTCACAACTATATCACGGAAGCATATAGACCGACTCATGACGACGGGACGGACGGGAAGTTCACCAATCATTGAGCAGCTATAGAGATTCGTGTTACAGGCGGACCTGACACTTTGGGAAAACACTAAGTTCTAAAGGTGTGTTCGCCTTCGCGAAAGTGCCACCTTCGTCTGTCCACGAGACTTCAAAGAAGAGCGCATAGATTGGGGTCATTTCCGTCCAGGTCCCGCTCTCCCTGTAAACAGGCAAGGGCCGCGGCCCCCTCAGCTGGCCTTGTGGGAGTGAAGCACGGCACGCACTTTCTCAACATGTGTTCCGTGGGAGCGGATCGCTTCATGGAGCTGATCGCCGGTCACACCGAACTCCTTGGACCAATAGGCGATGTCGGAGGTCATCTTGGGATTGATCTCCTTCGGGTTGGTGGGTATGCTTCAGCGCAATGCATCTTCCATCCAAACCGCGTTGGCGGTTGCGTGACCCTGCGCGGTGTTATCAAAGATCACCCAAATCTCTTTGTTCAACGACACGTTCTCCAGCAACTGAAGCTCCTTCGCAAATGATTCCAGCCAATTCTCGTCATATTCCGAATAGTAGGTGCGCGGGGTGCCGTGTAGACGCCAGTAGAAAGGGCCCTCCCATCCTCCGGGTCGGGCGGCCAGCTTGGAACCTTTAGGTGGGTCAGCGGCTACGCGTGCAATTTCGAAGCTTCGCAGAAGGTGATCGACTGAGGCAGTAAACCAGCTGGGATGTCGGGGCTCCAAAACGACCGCGCCCAGATGTAACTCTCGCAAGGTGGTGAAGAATTCCTGCGCGACACCATCGTCGAAGGCGAGTTTCGGCGGAAGTTGAACCAGCACGGGCCCTAGCTTATGCCCGAGACCACGCACCGCGTCGAAGAACTCCAGCAAAGCACCGCCGGTGTTCACCAGCTTAGCGATGTGCGTTACCGCTTTTGGCGCCTTCACGGCGAAGCGGAAGCCGTCTGGCGTCGTCGCCGCCCAACGCTCCCAGGTGGCGCGCCGATGCGGCCGGTGAAAGCTTGAGTTGATCTCCGCGCAGCACAGTCGGCTAGCATAGCGCTCAAGGTGGGAACGCTTCTCGCCTTCGCCAAGTGCAGAGAAGAGCGCCAGGTGTTGCTTCGGCACCGTCCAGCCTGCTGTGCCAACGAAGAATTTCATTGTCACCAGCGTACGCCGCCGCTATGCCTGCATTCAGCAGGAAAGCGGCCCTCGGCCTTCTATGTGGAAGAGGTAATGGGGTGACAGCATCACGAGTGTCCGTTCGTTTGTTTGGGGATGGCTGGAAGTGCAGCATGGAGTATGTTTTTTGAACATTCGGGGGTGTCCACGATTTGAAACGACTGATACAGTTTGCGACGCTGAGCTTTGGTTTTGTATCAGGGCACGACTTCAGTCGGGCCGTAAACGAACTGTAAGAGATTGGGCTTTTAGCCCCTGAGGTACTTTTTTCCCGGAAGCGTATGGGCTTTAAGAGGGTAGAAAAGAACCGCAGGTCACGACGCAATCAGTCCCGAAGGGACGGGACAATCTGTAGCCCGGCACGGGAGTGCCGGGAAGGATTTCAAGCAAATCGAGTCCCGAAGGGACGACACAATGGGGAGGACACGATACCTAATCCCCCAAAATTACTGCAATAGGTATGCTCTCCCTTTATCTCCTGTTGGTGACCATCTGCCCCGCCTCTCACGCCGTGGTCGAACGAACCCAGGTGCTGTTTCACGTTTCACGGGCTATTCGAACGTCCTTGTAACGCTACCTCGCAACCTGCCACTATTCTGGCAATCGACGGGCCGCAGCTACTTCCCGATCCAGGAGCACACAGCTTCCTGGCGCTATTGCTCGCGGACGATTCGGGTGATCTACGTCAGGTCGAACGGCAAAGCCGGGGCGATCCCGTTACATGCCGGAGGCTAACATGCTGGAAAGCGCCAAAACTTTGGCACAAACGTATGCCGGGATGACAGATGAAGACATTCAACGGCTCGCGCTCGATAGCCAGTCTCTTACTTCGACAGCACGAGGTGTGCTGCGGAAGGAGCTAGAACGGCGCCGCATGGGAGGTGCACCTTTCGAGGAACGAATGAAAGCATCCAACGCCCCGATGCCGCAGACCCAGGCGAAAGCTTGGTCTTTCCGCACCAAGCTTGTCCTGTTTGTCTTAGGATATTTGTTGTATCTGGTAATCAGCGTATACACCTTTCCAACCAAAGAGCTGGCTCCCTTCATCACTCGGGACCGATTTATCACATTCGAACTCACGGGGGCTCTGTTTTTTATGACAATTTTGAAAGAAACCCTCCCTGGCCTTTCTCTTTCAAAGGATTTGAAACTTGCCTGCGTCGCGATTGTGTTGATGCCGCTTGTTTTGCTCATCTATAGCGCCGCTTAATCCGGTTTGCCACCCATTTCATCTCGCTGCCAACGCGCACACCAAACCCGAGTAACCTTTGGGCCTGTACTTCTGTGCCGAAAAAAAGCATCCAGGCACTTACATCAAACCTGGAAATGCTCTATCTCTTAGAGTAGAAGATATCGGCGGGCGACGGCTTCTCACGCAACCGCGCCCTGTCCGGCAGTTGCCGGTAGTTTCGGCCTTCCGCGTGAGCGAAGGATAGCTTCACCGCTGTCCGGTGCCTCACCCTATCCCTGTCTCAAAATCACAAACACCAGCCCAAGACTACCCAATGACCGGCCTACCGCGGCTCTCGCCCCCTTCCGTGTCACGAAGAGAGCAGCAAACAAACCCATTTCAACCTCCAGCAAACCAAGGAAAGAGACTACCCATGCCCAAAAATACTGTTACCGATACCATCACCGATCAGGAAATGGCCTTTGCTCTCCTGATCATGTCCGGAACCATGACTGATCGCCGCGCCGCAGAAGCCGTCGGTCTCAATCCCGAAGCCGCCGCCTATACCAAATCCAAGCCCCGCGTCCGCGCCTACATGCTCGAGCACCGCGCCGCCGTCAGGGAAAGGCTGGTGGACCAGGAAGCCGAGGGGCTGCGCAAGTTGAACCTTGGTCGCGACCAGATCCTGGCTCGACTCTGGGAACTGGCCACTCTCAGCCACGAAGTGACCAGGGGCATCATCGCCGGCCAGATCAAGGCTCTTTCTATGATCGTAGCCATCGAAGGCTTGATTCCGGACCGCCGCCTCTTCCCATCCGGGACGCAACCAGCAGTCCCTCCCGTCGAACCAGATATCTACAGCGCTGAGTGGCTCCGCAAACAGCAGCACCAACCTGCGGATGAGGAGCTAACGGATCCCGTTGCCGCCACCAACACCCAACCCGCCTCCCAGGTCCCCGCGCCGGAGCCGACTCCCGAGCCGGCCCCCAAACCCGCTAACGACCCATCGTCTCCCAGCCTTGACCGCAACCAACCCCCCGTTGCCAATCCCTTCATTAACCCCGAAAAGCTGAACCGGGTTCCCGACGCAACCGGCGGCATCTTCGACGCCATTCTGGACAGAGGGAGCTCCCTCAGGCTGTCCTTTTCCCCAGATAAACGCTTCTCTGGGCGGCGCCCCGGGAGCCGATAAAAAGCCAAATTTTATCGAATTTTACAAAATATCCCGCTCACTTCACTCGGATAAGACCAGACCCGGCTCCGGAGAACCCCAACACCCCCGCCTCGACTCGGCTATCCGGAAAGCGTGAGAAGCCGAACGCAAAAGTAACGGACACGTTTACGAAAGGTGTTGTACCCGCGCGCACAGTCGAAATGCGTCGACATGACACCCTATCGCAGCAATCTTCGTTGTACGCCGGCGCACCGTTTGCTGCTTAAAATCGAGGCTGTTCCGTTTGTATCAGGGCACGACTTTTAGTCGGGCCGCAAATGATTGAGAATACGTCCGGGCTTTTAAGGGGGGTGGAAAGGAACCGCAGGTCACCCGACGCAATCAGTCCCGAAGGGACGGCTGAACTTAGCCCAGGACGCAGTCCTGGGTTAGCATGCGCCATTGAAAAGTCCCGCAGGGACGACTGAAAAAGTTATCGAGACATGATCCTGAATTCGGGCGGCGGATCCCACGAATTCCCAATCGCAGAATAGTTCGAGATCGAAGGCTCCGGGATCGCCTGGGGGCAACTTCCAGTCGTCCCTACGGGACTTTTCGTCTCTCGAATCTCTACCCAGGACTGCGTCCTGGGCTAAGTTCAGCCGTCCCTGCGGGACTCATCTTGCAATCGTTAGGTTCTCACGCAGACTCTTTAGCCCCTGAGAGCCTGCCCGGGCTTGCCGTGGGAGCTTGTCGAACGGGTACGTCTTTCCTGTCCCATCCCGAATTTTCCCGCACTCTGCCACGCCACCTCGCATTCCCCAACAACCCCCAAAAATATTCCCAACACGCCCGAGTGGAAATGCCCTCAATCCGGATCTATATGTCGTGCATATTCCGTGTGCGGCCCATTCCAGCGCCGAGGCAACCCGCCATTGCCCCGTTGTCCTCGGCGGACGGCATCCCCACGCCTCCACAGACCCGGCACGCATTCCGCAGCACCCTGCCATGCATGATCTCCATCGGCCCTCTTCCCACCGGCTGAGTGCGCTGCGCGCGCACGTTTTTCCGAAACCCCCGAGCCGGCTGCCAACCCACCTCCGAACAACCGTCACCCATCGCGGCCACGTGACCCTCGACATCCGCCACCACCATCCCTACGTCAGCCGATGTGGGATAATCCCTAGCGTAGTGGAGAGCCTGCCCCGCCTGCCCCGGCTTGCCGTGGGGCGCGCCGTGGGATCTCCGGTTCAAATGGAGGATGCAACGAAGATGGGGTTTCCCCGTGCTATATGGCTGGGGATTCTCACCCTCAGCTTGGTTGCCGTCGCTTTCCTCGTCTACCAAAGACCGCGGCTCTCCATCGAGCCACGCCAGGTCACACTACCGGCTGACGGTGCGGAACACAACGCGCTCCGCATCGGCTTCCCCCGGTCGTGGTTCAGCGATACCGTGAGCCAGAACGTAAACGCTCCCAAACTTCGCCTGCTTGAATCCCGCCGGGGCATCCTCGAGGGCGTGCTGCTTGCCCCCGTGAACCCGGGTCACACTGACCTTCACCTTACCTGGCGTCACCACACCATTCTTGTACCAGTGACCTTTCTCTTCGACCCCAGCGACAGCTACGCCGACGGGACCCCCGATTTTCTTCGCCTCCACACCGCGCAGGACCGCCAGGCCTTTCGCGGCTGGTTCACCTCGATCGCGGAAGCGCAGGCAGGCCAGCCCAAGCTGCCCGCCGAGATCGACGATTGTGCCGCATTGCTCCGCTTTGCCTACCGCGAGGCGCTGCACGCCCACGATGAAACCTGGCTCGTCAGCCATTCCATGGAAACCCCGCAGCCTTCGATTCGGCAGTACGTGTATCCACAGACCCCGCTGGGCGCAAACCTTTTTCGCGTACGTCCGGGCCCGTTCAGTCCTGAAGACCTCGGCAACGGCAGCTTCGCCCAGTTCGCCGACGCGCGCACGCTGATGGAACGGAACACCTACCTCGTCGGACGCGACCTTCGCCAGGCCCGTCCGGGCGACCTAATTTTTTATCGCCAGTTAGACCAGAACTCACCGTATGATGTCCCCGGCGCTACCCCTCATCGCTCCCCATTTCACTCCATGATTTTTTGTGGGGAGTCGGGGGTCGTCTACCATACCGGGCCCATTCACCAAGGCAAAGGCGAGATGCGCCGCCTCTTGCTGAGCGATTTGTTACACCATCCGGATACGCGTTGGCGGCCGCTACCGGAAAACGCAAATTTTCTCGGAGTCTATCGTTGGAACATTCTGCGCGAAGGGGATTGAACGTCGGGCTCCTCCTGCTGCTGGCGCTGTTGTTCCCCATCCGGCTGCTGGCCGCGCGACCGGTCTCATTCAACCTAAGCACCAATCGCAGCTTCGCTCCCAGCGAGAAGCCCACCATCCATCTCTATGCGCAGAATGTGGATGAGCTGGAGTTCCGCATCTACCGGGTGCCTCACCCCGAAAAATTTCTCGCCGGTCTGCCTGACCTGCACAGCTTCGACAACGGAACCCCCTTCGGACCCAAAGAACAAATCGACGAGCGCACCTGGCTGGAGAAGTTTCACGACTGGAAGCATCATCTCTGGTTCCTGGTCCGTCGCTTCTTTCGCGGTCAGTTCACCGAGGAGAACCGCGATCGTCTGCGTGCTCATCAAGCAAATCTGGCCCGCAGGAGCCGCATCGTCGGTGTAGCCCAGTTCGCCCAGATCCCCTTGCTGAACGATCACCAGCTGGTCGCGCGCTGGCGTCAGGAACTGCCTCCCACCTACGTGTCCGACTCGCAGGAGTTGCCCATTGACCCGCTGTCCTCCGGGCTCTACCTGGTCGAAGCCACCGACGGCCATTACAAGGCCTACACCCTGCTGATGGTCAGCCGCATGGCCATGATCACGCGCACCGGGGGCGGCAGCGTCCTGGCGTATGCGGTCGATCGCGTTTCCGGCGCGGGCATTGCCGGCGTGCAAGTGAGCGCAGGTTTTGGCCAGCAACAGAAGGCCACCGGCACCACCGATAGCGACGGGCTGGCCCCGCTGCAGATGACTGCACCGAAGCCACAGCCGGACAACTTCTGGGTACTGGCCACCCACGGGGATGATGTAGCTGCGGTCACCCCTGGCGGCTACGCTCTTAGCGGCTGGCAGGGAGGCCGGTGGTCCTCGTACGTCTACACAGACCGGCCGGTCTATCGCCCCGGCCACGTCGTCCACTGGAAAGGGATCCTGCGGGCCCGCGTAGAAAATCATCTGGAGTTGCCCAAACTCGCAACAATTCACGTCACCATCGCTGACCAGGATGATCATGCCCTGCTCGATAAGGACATGCCCCTTTCCGCGACGGGCAACGTGGCCGGCGATTTAACCTTGCCCGCGACCGCGGCCCTCGGCTACTACAACATCCGGCTGAGGAATGGGCCGGCCTCCGACGACCCGGATGCGGATGCGGGCAATGCCAGTTTCCGGGTGGAGGACTACCGCAAACCCGAGTACCAGGTACGCGTGAGCCCCGCCAAGGCCCGCTTGCTGCAGGGCGAGACCATGCCGGTAGTGATCGATGCCAGATACTTTTTCGGCGAACCCGTGTCCAATGCGACGGTCAAGTACCGCGTCTACCACTCCCCCCACTATTGGTGGGATGAAGACGGTGGCGGCGATGAAGGCGCCGGCATGGGAGCCGATGCCGGGCCCGATGCTGGGGACGATGCTTCCCTGGGCTATGACGCTGCCCAGCAATCGGAACAGACGGGCAAACTGGACGCTAACGGCAAGCTGACCATCAACGTCCCCACCCAATACGTCGCTAATCTGAAGCGGCCAACGGACCAGGACTACACCGTCGAGGCCGCCGTTACCGATCAGGCCAACCGCGAGATCACCGGGCGAGGACGCTTTCTCGCGACCCGCGGCAGCTTCCGCATCCACGTGGAGCCGGTGAGCTATGCGATCCGAGTGGGCGACTCCGCGCTCTTTAACGTAACCGCGGTGGATTACGATAACAAACCAGTGCAAACCCGGGTACACCTGCAGCTGGTGACCCACAAATATGCCAACGGCAAGACCCAGACCATTCCCGGAGCCTCCACTGATGTGACCACGGACGCGAGTGGCCGGGCACAAGGGAAGATCCCAGTCTCCGCCGCGGGCAGCGCGGAAGTCGAGGCCACCGCGACGACACCCGAAACAAGGATCGTTTACGACTCTAGCTATCTGTGGGTGATGGGTGGCAACGAGGAAGGATGGGGAGGCGAGTCACGCTCGGTGCAAATTATCGCCGACAAGAAGAGCTATGCCGTGGGAGACACGGCTCACCTCAGCATCCTATCCAACGTTGACAGCTTCCATCCCCTGGTGATCGCCACCGGGTATTCGATCGAGTTTCAGAAGGTCATGTTCTCTCCGGGGAAATCTTTGACTTTCGATTTGCCCATCACGGTCGATGCGCAACCCAACCTTGAACTAACGGTCGCCTTCGTCCGCAACGATCAGCTCTATCAAGCCAATCTCAGCATCAAGGTGCCTCCGGTACAGCAGCAGTTGCAAATTGACATCACTCCGGACAAACAGGTGTTTCAGCCCCAGCAGGCCGCCGGGTACGACGTTTTCGCCCGCGACTGGCAGGGCAAGCCGGTGAGCGCGGACTTCAGCTTTGGGGTCGTCGACGAGGCCATCTATTCTCTCTATCCGGATACCAGTGGAGACATGGTCAGAAAGCTCTACCCTGACCGCTATGTCTTCGCCGCGGTCGACTCGTCGCTACAGTACTACTTCAGCGGCAAGGCTGGTCTCAAGTCGCCAGTGCTGGCGGAGCGGGCATCCCGCTACCGGCCGCAGTTGGCGCAGGTGAAGCCGGGCAACGATGTGGTGCAGCCTCGGGTGCGCAAGGCATTTCCAGACACTGCTTACTGGTCGCCGTCGGTTCATACTGACTCCACCGGACACGCTCACGTCACGCTTACCTTTCCCGATTCGCTCACTACCTGGCGGACCACGGTGCATGCCATCACGCTTGACTCGAAGGCAGGGTCCGCGATCAACCGGGTGCTGGTGCGCAAGAACATCATCGTGCGCATGGGCACGCCACGGTTCCTACGCCAGGGGGATGAAGTCACCATCCCGGTGATCGTCCACAACTATCTCGACCAGGCCAAGCAGGTACAGTTATCGCTCAACATCGACGGCCTCGATCCGGTGAGCGGCGCACCGCAGTCCGTCACCGTGCCCAGCAAGGGCGAGGGCACTGCGCTCTGGCGGGTGAAGGCGTCGCGGATCGGCAGCGCGCGTCTGCTGGCCAAGGCGCTCACCAATGAGGAGTCGGATGCGCTCGAGCTCACCTTCCCGGTTGAGCCGAACGGTGTTCCCCGCACCGTCAACTCGTCGGGCGTGATCGCGGAAAGTAGTCCGGCCAACGCGACCATCGACTTTCCTGCCAACACTGATCCTGCCGCGCACACGTTGCATCTCGAGATTGCTCCCTCGATTGCCGGGAGTCTCTTTTCCGCGTTGAGCTATCTCACCTCTTATCCGTATGGTTGTACTGAGCAGACCATGTCCAGCTTCCTGCCCAACCTGGTGGTTGCCGAGACCCTCAAGAAGCTCAACCTTTCTGGCATGATCCGCCCAGCGGATTTGCAGGCGAAGATCAATGCCGGCCTCGATCGCCTGAATGACCTGAAGCATGATGACGGCGGCTGGGGGTGGTGGAAAGAGGACGACAGCCGCGTCTTCATGACTGCGTACGTCGTGTCCGGACTCGCCCAAGCCAAGGCCGCCGGCTATGCCAAGGCCGGCGAGAATCTCGGCGGGGGAGTTGCTTACTTGCAGAAGCAACTGGCGCAGCATCAGCGGATGATTCCGGACCTGCGCGCGTACGTGGTGTATGCCCTGAGTGAGGCTGGTGCGAAGAACCTGGGTTCATCGGTGGAGACTCTTTGGTCGCGGCGCAATGATCTTTCTGCCGAAGGACTCGCTCTCACCGGGATGGTGATGCTGCGCACCGGGGACAACCGCTCCGCACAGGTCGCACCGATACTGGAGAGCAAGGTCAAGCGGGAGGGTGCCCTGGCTTCGTGGCCTTCTATGCACAACCCGCTGCTCGATATCGACGATGACAACAGCGCGGAGAGTACAGCCTTTGCCCTCCGCTTCCTGACCCACGCTGATCCGAAGAGCCCCTTGCTCGAAGCGGCCGCCCAGTGGTTGGTGGTGAATCGCAGCGGTGGCTATTGGTGGAACTCCACCGAGCAGACAGCTATGGTGCTCTTTGGCCTGGTCGACTATCTCGCCGCTTCACAAGAGCTGAACGCAGATTTCGACGTGGATGTGTTGCTTAATGGCAGCTCGATCGGCAAACGGCATTTCACCGCGGCCGACGCAGCCTCTGGCGTGGATTTCCCGGTGGACGTGACGGCCGGCCAATTGCATGCCGGCAGCAATCAAGTGCAGATCACCAAGCACGGCAGCGGGCGTGCCTACTGGTCGGTGCAGGGCAAGTACTACTCGACCGAGCAGAAGCTTTACCAGCAGGGCACTCTCTCCCTGAACATCACGCGCGACTACTTCAAGTTGACCCCTATCACTAAGGACGGACAGATTGTTTACCGGCTCGACCCGATCAAGGGTGCGGTCCTGCCCGGGGATACCTTGGCCGT
Organism: uncultured Acidobacteriaceae bacterium; assembly: GCA_963830325.1. Taxonomy (GTDB): domain Bacteria; phylum Acidobacteriota; class Terriglobia; order Terriglobales; family Acidobacteriaceae; genus PALSA-350. Next base: position 410,758 of record CAWHMV010000009.1, on the reverse strand, counting down.
TCATCTGGCCGTGAACGGGTCTCCTACGAAGTATTTGCTGATCGAAGACCCGATCCCGGCGGGGACGGAGTTTGTGCAGCATGGCGATAGTTACAACATCCTTGACCAGCCGGCGACCTGGCAGTACTGGTATACGCGGAGCGAGTTCTTCGATGATCATGCTGCTTTCTTTGCCACCGAGTCGAGCGGGCGGCATGAATCTTTCTATTTGCTCAAGGTGGTGAACCCGGGGAGCATCTCCATCACCCCGGCCGACGTGCAGCCGATGTACCAGCCGGGCGTCCAGGCCACCACTGACTTGTTGCATCTGCAGGTAGATCCGGCACCGTCCGCTGCGGAGGAGAAGAAATGATGCAGGCATTGCGGGGTGCCCGCGCAAGAATGAGCGGACGTCTTCTCCTGAGCCAATGGGTGGGCAACTTCGTGCTGATGCTGCTGGCGGCGGCGTGGCTGCAGATTCCCGACTCGCACACCTGGCAGTTTGCGTTCTCCGTTCTCTCCGGGGTGTTGCTCGTGGTTGGCTTCCTATTCCTTTACACGGCCACGTTCCATCATCTGCGTCCCTGCGCTGAGCCGGCGCCTCGATGGCTCAGCTGGCTGCTGCTGGCCGGCTTCCTTGCATTGTGGTGGCTGATGCTGCAGGCGATCGCTGTAGGCCGGGCGCATGAAGCGCTCTATGCCGGGTATTGGAACTCCCAATCGCCACCGTGGCTGCGACATCTTCTCGGGTACTCAAGTCTGGTCGCATGGCAGGAACGTTTCTATGACTGCCTGCTGTGCGTGTGGGCCGGGCTCTTGCTTCCAATGGCAATCGTGCTCTGCGCAAGCGGAATCCATAAAGGGTGTTTGCGGCATGGGGCTGCTCCTTATAAGCACTGGTTCTACTGGTTGTCTGTGCTGGTCTGTGGCCTGGGCGCGCAGACTATCACCTGGGCCCTGGCTGACTGGACACCGGATGCGGGCCTGGTGGGGCAAACGTTCAGCGTCATTGCCCGACTCGGTGTTGCCTACACGGTGGATATCCTGCTGTGGTGCTTCCTGCTGGCGCTTGCCGCCTATTATCTCGAAGTGTGGCAAAGCCCGAATTCTAAGACGGCTGATCCTGCATGAAAGCAGGAAGATACATCTGGCTCGTTGCGTTGATCAGCGCGGCGTTAGTTCTTGTCGTGGACGGGCAGGAGAATCCGCTGGCCGGCAAACCAGCTGCTATTCAGGAGGGTGCTTCGCTCTTTCGTGCTAACTGCTCCCCATGTCATGGGCTCAATGCGCAAGGTGGCGGACGGGGACCGGATCTGACTGCAGGGCGTTGGGTTCATGGATCGAGCGATGCCGACATCTTCCGCACCATCACGCGCGGCGTGCCCGGAACCGAAATGCCGGCCAACGGGTTTGAAGATTCCGAGACCTGGGCCATCCTGGCCTACCTTCGATCGTTGGCCCCCGCAAAGAGCGCAACAGTTTCCGGCGACTCCGCTAAAGGGGAGAAGATCTTTTGGGGAACCGGGGGATGCTCCACCTGCCACATGGTGCAAGGGCGAGGTGGAGTGCTTGGTCCGGATTTGTCTCACGTGGGCGAGGCGCGCTCCGTGCCTTACCTGACCGATTCCATTCGCGAGCCGAGTAAAGAACTCACCAGTGGCATGCTTGATCCCAACAACCATTACGGTCTTCCCCTGGTGTACGATACCGTCACCGTTGTGACGGCAGACGGCCACAAAATTGTTGGAGTCGCCAAGAATGAAGATACCTTTTCCCTCCAACTGCTCGATACCAACCAACGACTACAGTTTTTTCTAAAGAAGAACTTGAAAGAAGTAACCCACGAGCGCAAGTCTCTTATGCCGGCCTACTCCGAGACCATGCTTAAGCCAGCGGCGCTTCAGGACCTGGTGACTTACCTGGCAGGCTTACGAGACAAGTGAAAGCGATGGCGCACAGCTTGAAGAAGATGGCGTTGCTGTTGGCATTGCTTCTCTGCGGGGCCGCGGTCCTGCCGGCGCAGGTCACCTACCAGCGCTTGTTGGCCGCTGACCGCGAGCCAGAAAACTGGCTCACTTACTCAGGGCAATACAACGGCTGGCGTTACAGTGCTCTGGACCAGATCAATACCAGCAATGCCTCGCGGCTCACGATGCAGTGGACGTTTCAGGTTGCGGACCTCGGCCAATTTGAGACGACTCCGCTGGTCGTGGACGGCGTCTTGTACGGGACCGGGCAGAATGACCGGGCGTTCGCGGTGGATGCGCGCACCGGGCGTCCGATATGGCGTTACCAACGCAACCTCCCGGATAAGCTGCAGCCGTGTTGTGGCATGGTGAACCGCGGCTTCGCCATCCTCGGCAACAAACTGTTCATGGCCACGCTCGACGGCCATGTGATCGCCCTGGATAGCAGGACGGGCAATTTAGTGTGGGACGCAAAGGCCGCGGATTCGACCGCGGCCTACACCTTCACCGTCGCACCGCTGATCGTCAAGAACGAGGTGATCGTCGGCACTTCTGGCGGCGAGTATGGTGTCAGAGGGTTTATCGATACCTACGATGCGGACACAGGGAAACGCCGTTGGCGGTTTGAAACCGTGCCGGGTCCGGGCCAGCCAGGACACGAAACCTGGACCGGCGACTCCTGGAAGACCGGAGGCGCACCAGCTTGGATTACCGGTTCCTATGATCCTGAGTTGAACCTGCTTTACTGGCCTACGGGAAACCCTTCGCCCAGCGACTATGGCGGCGAACGGGCGGGGGACAATCTTTATAGCAACAGCATGCTCGCGCTGGATCCCGACACGGGAAAGCTGAAATGGTATTTTCAGTTCACTCCTCACGATTTGTATGACTACGATGCCACCCAGGTTCCGGTGTTGCTGAACGCAGACTGGGAAGGCAGGCCGCGCAAGCTATTGGTGCAAGCGAACCGTAACGGTTTCCTTTATGTGCTCGACCGGACGGATGGTAAGTTCCTCAAGGCCACTGCCTTTGGACAGGTGACATGGGCGAAAGGAATCGGCCCGGACGGCAGGCCGCAATTGAATACGGACTTGAAACCGAATCCGGCAGGGAATCGGGTGTGCCCCGGTGCTCTCGGGCTTACCAACTGGTATTCGCCCTCCTATAGCCCTGAGACCGGGTTCTTATATGTGGCTACTTCGAACGAGTGCGATATCTTTACCAGCGCACCCCAGCCCTATCGTGTGGGCCACGACTTTCTGGGAAGCGTCTATGTGCCCGATCCGGTGATAAGACCTACGGGAGCTCTTAAAGCACTCGACCCGCTCACCGGGGCAGAGAAGTGGTCGTTCCCTTACTTCAGCAATCCCAACGGGGGAGCACTCTCCACCGCGGGCGGGCTGGTGTTTGCCGGCGAATCGGACGGTAATTTCATTGCCCTCGATGGACGTTCTGGCAAGGACCTATGGAATGTCCAATTGGGCGCGGCCATCTACTCCACCGCGATCACGTACCGGCTGGATGGTAAACAGTACGTGGTGATTCCCGCAGGGTCGGCGTTGTTCGCGTTCGCCATTGCTCAGCCGTAAATCGCACAGTGCTTTCCTCGATGGCGCGTCGGGCTTAAGAGTTTCAGAGAAGGGACCTTTGAATCCCACATCTCGCGGAACACGAGCAACATCTGGGGCACCCTGCGGGAAAGAGTACCTCGGGGCTTTTTAGTCCCTGCTATGGCCAATTCCGCACAAACTGCTAGTTCGGGGGCAACAGCTAAAAACTGAAGGGAAAAGCGTCTCTGTATGAAGGGCACGGCTTCAGCCGTGCCGAACATGCCTCGATCAGGAGACGGCTTTAGCCGTACGCTTTTTGCTGCGCGTAAGGCAGAATATGTCCCTCATCGGACCAAAGAGATCTTTTAGTTCTCGCGCAGACTCTTTAGGCCGGATGGTCGTTGGTTTTTACGGCCCGATTCCCTCCAGAATTCTTTGTGACTACACGCCGTCGCGGGGTTTGTTTTTGCGGACGAAGTCGGTGTCCTGGGTTGGTTCGGCATCACATTCAATCGCAATAGTGGTCACTGGATAGTCGGGCGCGGATTGCGGTAGATTGATGAACTTGGTCTGGAATTCGTCCTGGGTGAACTTTAGTTCGGCTTTGGTCTTTAGCAGGTGGGCGGACTTTACTTTTACCTTCAGGCCGCTGATGGCTACATAGTCGCCCGGCCAGAAGTGGACGTGCATATAAAGGGTGTTGCCGGTGCGGGTGAAACTGGCGTAGTTGGAACGGCGCACCTGGCAGAGGTCGGATTTGTAGATGGTTTCTCCGTTGATGTCCATCCAGCGGCCGACTTCGGTCAATACCTTGACGGATTCTTCGGGGACGGAGCCGTCCGGCTTGGGTCCTATGTTCAGTAGATAGTTGCCACCGTCGCGGGCGCATTGGATCAGATTGCGGACGATGGTGCGCGAGGATTTCCAGTCAGTATCCGCTCTTTGATAGCCCCAGCTGTCGTTCAGGGTCATGCAGGATTCCCAGGCACGGCCTCCGGTTTCGGCTACGATCTTCTGCTCTGGCGTGGCGAAGTCTCCTTCGAGCTTGTTGCGGTTGTTGACGATGATTTCGGGTTGCAGTTGGAAGACCATTTCGTTCATGCGGTTCGACTCCCAGCCCTGGGCATCCAGCGGCCAGGAGACGTCGTACCAGAGAACATCGATCTTGCCGTAGTTGGTGAGCAGCTCGCGGATCAGCCCGTGGGTGTAGTCGACGAACCGGCGGCGGGCGGCTTCGTCGTCTGCACAGCGGGCACCGTCAGGATGATGCCAGTCCATCAGCGAGTAGTAGAATCCGACTCGCAGGCCTTCCGCTCTGGCGGCTTCCACGTATTCATGGACAAGATCGCGGCCTGGTCCACGCTTCGGGGCGCAGTAATTGGTCAGCTTGGTGTCGAAATTGCAGAACCCTTCGTGATGCTTGGTGGTCATCACCATGTACTTCATGCCGGCTTGTTTGGCCAGGCGAGCCCAGGCACGGGGACAGTTCGGTGCGGGGCGGAAGGTGGCTGCGTGCTCCTGATAAGGACCGATGGGAATGGCTTCGTCTTCCATGACCCACTCGTGCCGGCCTATGGTGCTGTAAACGCCGAAGTGGATGAACATGCCGAACTTTGCGGCGTGCCACCACTCCATGCGCTGGGCGCGGGTCTGCTCCTGCAGGGTGGCGGTGCTGGATTGCGCGGCGGCCAGTGCGTGGGGCAGGCCAAGCATGGCGAGTGAGGCTCCGGTGGTTTTCAGCAGATCTCGACGAGTCAGGTTTTTATCCATGAGTTTTCCCCAGGGGTCTCCCAGATCAAACAGCTTATCTGGATTTTCATGGATTTGCCGGTTGCACCGGAGAGGCGGGCTCGATGGGCCTTGACTAGGGGGATCCCAGGTCTCAGAAGCGAGACCTGGGGCACCCTTCGCGCGTTTAGTTCGCTTGGGCGTACAACCACGGACAGTGGCCGTCTGGTTACTTTACGAACAGTTTTAGGCTTTCGAGATAACCTTGCTCTCTCCATTTCGGGCAGGTGTAGACCCTGCCTTCGTCGATCAAAACGTCGATCGAGTTGAACCAGGCAATTTCTCCCTGGAGTTTATCGTGATGAGCCTGCATGAGCTCATTTAGTTCTTGGATGGTGACACCTTCGGGATGCTGACGCATCACGCTGAAAACCAACTCGATGGCACGATCCTGCTCGGGGAATTTTCTACTGTACGACACGATTGCAGCTTTTTGCCTCCGTTTTTTCTCGCGTTACTTGCGATGGGGGACACGTGGCCTGAAGCTCTTTCCGGGATATCGTAGGCGGCGAGCAGACGGGTCGATGGAACTGACCGTCGGATTTCGAACAGCTGACTACAAGGCAGTAAATCGAGTATTGCCAGTTTGATGTCCCCCTTTCCGCGACCCGGAATGGCAGCTTCACATTCCGCAGAAGGAATACACCACAATCGTTCTCACACACCTCTATTGCATTTCTACCTGTCGGGGCCCGCCGTGGGATCGCAGGGAAGCTTTGGCCGCCGGCCCGTCGCTTTCCGCTCCCGAAGTCAAGGAACGGTGCAGGCGGTGTCGCAGCGGAGCAGGCTTAAGTCCCTGCAAAAGCTATATTGTCACAGAAAGTGAGGCTTGAGCAAGAGCGCTCTTACATCATTTACGGGTACATTTCCGCAAATAGTCCTTGACCTGGGACGCACTTCCCGTGTTTGCAATAAGGCCGATATACCCGTCGGGGCGGATTAAGAAGAGCACGCTGGATGCGACGCCGTAGATGTTCCTGATGTGCTCGTCCCGGGCTAGGAATTGGTGTTCCCGTAGTGGTCCATTGGCTTGGCGCAGGATCTTATAGCTGCGGACGGAGGGTTCGTATTCCTCCGAGGTCTCTTCTGCGGTGGGGAGGAATTCCAGGAGAGTGAAGTGGGGGCCTCGGTAGAGATCGAAGAGGCGGACCTCGTTCTCCAAATGGTTCAGTAGCGGGGCGTCTGGCGCGCGGTCTCCCGGTTGCAGGATGGTTGAGAGGGAAGGTTCGCCTTGCGACAAGGAAGCACCGCGATAGTTCAACTTCAATTGAAGGAATTGATCGTCGCGGAGAAGGTCGGCATTCGACTGAAATACCTGGCGATGGAGCTTGGTGGTTGCACCGAGGAGCCAGGCGGCAATGGGCAGCCGCTCTGCCTCGTAGGTATCGAGCAGGGAAGCAGGCGCTCCGGAGAGGACGGCACTTAGTTTCCAACCGAGGTTATAGGCATCCTGCATACCGGTGTTCATGCCCTGACCACCTGCGGGCGAGTGCACGTGAGCGGCATCGCCGGCGAGAAAGATGCGGCCTACGCGATAGCTATCCACCATCCTTACATTGGCACGGTAGAGGGAGAGCCAGGTGGGGTCGTGCAAGCGGATCGCGGGCATGCTGGTTCGCTCGTCGATAATCTGCTGAAAGCGCGCGAGCGATGGCTCATCCGGCTCGTCGGGTGGAATCTGTGCCTGAAACTGAAAGGCATTGGTGGAGGGAAGCGGACAGAGAGCGACCCAGCCATCTTCATGTTTGGGCCAGGAATGCCAGTGGTCACGATCGAGTAAGTCCACTTGTACGTCGCCCACCAGCATGCGTTCGTCTTTCCAGGTTTCTCCTTCGAAACCAACGTTGAGGTGTTTGCGGAGAAAGCTGCGGCCTCCATCGGCGGCTAGTACGTACTGTGCTGTGACCTGGTGTTGGAGACCGTCGCGCAGGAGGGTCGCGGTCACCATCGCCTCATCCTGTTCGATGTCGATTAATTCGGTTGCCAACTCTACATGGAATCCCCATCCGGCGAGGCGCTTCCTTAGTATTTCTTCGACGCGGAACTGGGGAATGATGAGGGTACTGGCATAGGGCACAGCGGGTGTGGGGTGGCGGCCTTCGTGCATATCCTTGTCTCCAAGGATGGTGGCTCCGTCGTAGCCACGGAAGGGAAGGTGAAAGCGTCCGTTGGCCAGGATCTCGTCGATGAGCCCCAGGTCGTCGAGGAGTTCGAGGGTGCGAGGTTGGAGTCCTTTTCCTCGCGATCCGGCAAAGTGGACGGGGGATTTGTCGATGATGCGGAGGTTGATGCCTCGGCGGGCGAGGTCGCAGGCGAGGGCCAGGCCGGTGGGTCCGGCTCCTACGATCAGTACGGGTGTTTGAGCGGGATCGCGGTTGGTTTTGAGCAATGGGTGCCCCTGGGATTCATTTTAGGAGAGGTTTGTGGGTGGTTGAGGCTGGCGAAGCGGGGGCGGATGAGGTTGGCGCCTCCGTTGCGGGTGGAGGCGTAGAGGATGGTGCACCGATTCACGCTCATGGGTGGTCATTTGCCGCAGTAGGTATGCTTTCACCGGATTATGTCCCGGCGGGGTCGCTTGCCCAACATCTTATCTGGGTAGAAAATGGCGGTTGTCTAAGATCTTCCCGCTCAACCGGGTTAGTAGCACAGTGACCGACATTGCCTCTTGGTCTCGTTGTGGAGGTCGCAAATGAACGAGAGAATCGCTGCCGTTGCGAAGCTCGCGGTCCTGTTGGTGTTGCTCGGGACGCCCATCGCAACATGGGCAAAAGCTCCCACAACCGAGATCACTATCTCAGGTGGTGGGCTCGGAAGAGTGGTTGAGGTCACGGATCCACAGCTGCTTGCCATTAGCAACGTTTTTCTGGGTCAGTTCCTCGATCCATCGCGCAGTCCGTTGAATGAAGGCCCGCCCGGAGTCAAGTCGTACGAGGTCTCGTTCTACGTCAAAATGGCGGAGAACGACGTACGGAAGATGTACGTTGCCTATTACTACCCCAACGTGGGATCAGAGCAGGGCCTCATCTATCTACCTGGCAAGGGTGCGGTTTGGTACCTCAACATCGGCACCATCATTCGCGGCGGCCAAGATGGAAAGTGGAACTACGCTTTGCCTGCGTGGGAAGCTTTAATCAAGCCAGTGATTGCAAACGCCGAAGCTGCGCCTGAACCTACAACGGCCTCCGAGGCAAGCGGGTCACAAAGTCAGAAGGTATCCGAGACATCTGAGGCTGCGACGGGTGGCTGGACAAAACCGAAGCGAGGCTGGCTCTACGTGCTCGATCCTCGATCCGAACCCGACCATCCTGGTTCGCGCGTCTGGTTGATCGATCCCAAGTCGGCAAAAGTAAGGGGAAGTATCCGCGCCGGCTCTGAGCCGGATTTCGCGCTTTCCCCGGATGGGACCCGTTTATACATCGCATCAGGGGAACGCGAATCGGGTGAACTGGCGGCGATTGATACCGCCACCGGCGCCGTCAAGCGTTTCCCCTTCCCGGATCGTATATTGTACAAGCCTTGGTACGACGCCCTGCCGCCATTCTCCCCCATGGTGGTTTCCTCTGACGGCGCCGTGCGGATTCTGGTGCATCGCCTTTTCTCGCCGGAGAAGATTGGATACCAGCTATGGACGTTCGACACCACGAACGGGCGCTTTCTGTCAGCCCACGTTGGCTTGGGAAACTGTGGCTATGGACAGTTCGTGCTCTCCGCGACCGCGAGTCAATTTGACTTTCTCTGCCCCACGACGAACAGGCTCCGTTCGATCGAACTGGACGCGGACTACCACGAAGTATCGAACACTTTTGTGAAGTTCCCCTGGCCGAGGGATTACGGCGTATCCGAGGGTTTCTTATCACCAAACGGGAAGCTGGCGATTGTTCGCGGGGATGGCGCGATCTACGAGTGGAGTGCGGGGGCGCAGGAATTCAACACCACCGCAGTCAGTGGTGTTTCCCATCGAATCGTCTATCCTTTCGCGTGGCCTCGCTCTCAGGACGGAACAAAAGTCTATGTCGGCTACGGTCCCGCGACTCCTGATGGAATGGCTACATCGGCGGAACTCCGAGTCTTCGACACGTCCACGTGGAAGCCGGTGGGCAGCATCAGGACGAGTTTTCCCTTCTGGAGTGCGTCGATCAGCAACGACGGTAAGTTTGTTTATGCCGTAGTTCCGGAAGAGCACCGTGTGCTCGTGATCGATGGGACCACCCTGCGTGAGACAGCCGCAATCAGCGTCGGGCGAACCCCCGCCTTAGCCCTGGTTGCGCCTTGACGCGATTATTTGTGCGCCTGGAATGACCCCGGTGAGGCTAGACCCGGTGACGACGTGCTCGGGCTTAACGCGGATCGAAAGCCGACGTAGCGCCCGTTCAGCGATGCGCAAACGAGTTTATGCAACGATCCTCAAACAGGGCCAAAGCCCAGCAGTCCGAGTTGCAAAAACGTATTGCAGTGCTAAAGTCATGGCGATACCTTTCCGCAACTGTGCTCATCGGCTACGCGCGCGTTATATGGAGGTCTCATGTGTTGGTTCCCATGGCGCGCAAATGCTCTCTTGTTTCGTAGTTCGCGACTCTAGAGTCTCAGAGATTCGTGCGAGCAATTCTGTTGGGTGTAAAGGCTTCGCAAGGGTGGTAAAGTCGTGTCCCGCATCGTGTGCTGTGCTCAGTAGATCCATGGTCGTTGCCTGTCCAGAAAACAGTATTACTTTGCAACCTGGGGTGGCTTGACTGATGGCAATCGCCAAGTCGATGCCGCTCATGCCAGGCATGGCAACGTCGGAAAGCAACAGATCGGGAGGATCCACACGCGCAATTTCGAGCGCGCTGCGCCCGTCATAAGCGGCCATGGCGGCGAAGCCTTTTTGCCTGAGGATGGCAGCCAGGCTGTCAGCAATTACGGTTTCATCGTCCACGACGAGGACGACAGGCTTAGGCGGATCGATCTGACGAGTCACGCCCTTCAAAGCTAATTGGGCCAATGGTACCGTTTGGAAATTCAGTTTTCTGGACATTTCACCCTCTACGTGGAACGTAGCAGGGTTCGCCGGATATGGGCTAACTCTTTTAAAATATATTATTTACAGGGGATTGTTAATTTTTTGTGGATTTTGCTGGCGCCCCTCTGCCAGGTCGTGTTAGTTTATGGCCTTGTTTGCATCACGTTTGCGTGACGATTACTTTAGGAGGGATACGCTGTGGCGACGAAGCAACATCCGACAAAGGCTCCTATGAGATTTGAGTCCCTGCTTCGGGCCGACGTTCCGAAAGGCCGCGATGGAAAACACAAGCAGATAGTCGAACAGTTGCTGAGTGACATTAGCCAATTAGAGGAAGGCTCGGCCTTGAAGATTCCTCTCTCTGCCCTCCCAGACACGAAAGAGAACATTCGTTCCGCGATGAGCCGCGCAACCCGGCAAAGAGGAATAGATATTGCCACCTCCAGCGATGAGGATTTCCTCTATGTTTGGAAGGCCGAGAAGAATCTGACCGACCGCGCGGGGTGAAGCTACTGCAACGCCGGTTTTTACGACCGTCCGCTTCGTCGCAGATTTTCCGGCTACCATCGTCACTGTTGTACGCTGAGCCCCCAGCATCATGGCTAAGAACTCCCGTGTAAAGTTCAGACAGCCATCCTGCTTCGTCCGCTAAAAGTAAGAGCAGTTTGTGGTGTCGGGGATGCGACATTATTCCCAATTTCTGGCATCCTAGCAGTTGTGCACTACTGGTCAGCGGAGACACAGTCTCTGATCGAAGCGCCACGATGGCGTTCTCTCCAGAGCATCAGACGGTGAGCAGCATGGGCCAGACACAGATCGATGACTTGCAATCGAAACTGGAGCTGACCGCCGAGGCTCTGCGAAGGTCTGACGAACTCGCAACCGCTGGGCGCTTGGCGCTGGAACTGATGCATGATATTAGAAATCCGCTTGAGGCCCTGCGAAACCTTAACTACTTAATATCAGAGACAGCGAATGACCCGGAAGAGGTTCGCCGGTACGCGAGATTGGCTGAGGAACAAATCGCTATCGTCATTGAGATCGCCAACAGCACGCTTGATTTCGCCAAAGTAACTAACCGTCCCAAGCCCGTCAGTCTCGTTTCGTTAACAGAGGCCGCGCTTCGTATCCATCAGCGAACAATCGAGGATAAGAAAATACATCTGGTGAAGGATCTTGCCGAGGATGCCGTAGCGCCAGTTTATTCGGGCGAAATGCTCCAGGTTATTTCCAATCTGCTCACAAATGCTCTGGATGCTTTGCCACCGGCCGGCACCATTTATGTTCGTTTACGGAAGCGTCAGGGCGAAGTTCAATTGCTGATCGCCGATAACGGTCATGGAATCGCGCCAGAGCATGGAGCTGAGATCTTCCGTCCATTTTTCACCACGAAACAGGATCGGGGTACGGGTCTTGGCTTGGCGCTATCGCAAAAAATAGTCGGACGTCACCGGGGAACGATCAAGATGCGCAGCAGCGTGCGCGCAGGTAAGAGCGGCACGCTTTTCAAGATCTCTCTTCCCGTGTGAATTGTGTCCGCCTAAGTGCTGATATCCCAGCGCCGTTCTCGGTCGCTATCGGTTCGACCCACAACCGGTTTTGCGACACCAGGCCCCAAATGCTTTGCATGACGGATTACGCCGCCTGGTGAGCTTCCCTTATTAGCCGGAAAGCAATCTCTTGTCCCCTGCATCCCAACAATCTGTACTTCTTTCCTTCGAGGCCGTGATAGTTCACAAAGAAGTCCTGGACCTCGTCCAACCACTTTGCTGGAAGATCCTTCAACTTACGAATGTTGGCGTACATGTGGTTGGCTTCTGCAACAGCCACCAGTCTGTCGTTGCGAATTTTCTTCTTCCCGTCAAGCTGCTCGCCTTCAATTACGCCAATGAGGCGAGCCTTTACGGCGCAGCCGGGAAAGGCGGGCTCGTCCATCAAGAGAAGCACATCAATTGGATCTCCATCCGGCGCGATTGTCTGCGGCAGGAAACCGAAGTCATAGGGAAATACCATGCCAGCAGGAAGAACCTTCTTCAGGGCGAATATGGCTTGATCAGGGTCATACGCGAACTTATTGCGGCTCCCTGAAGGCGTTTCGATGATGACCTGGACCAAGCCTGTCTTCTTTTCAACTGGCTTCAGCTTCGTTGGATCTGCTAGCGATTTCATTTGAAAGGAGTCCTTTGCCGACGCGGGATTGCGTAACGCTCACCCTACACGGGACTGATCGAGAGCCGTAGCCGACTAGGACGCTACGCGAACACCTCCCGGCTGGTTGCGAATGATTCGAATCGCTCTCCCGTCCCGTAGATATTTCAATACTTGACGACATGACGGATTTAGAGCACGCAGAGATCCTCTTTCACCGCTTTTGGAGGGAGGACTCAACAACTTCTAATGGATGCGTAGCGCGCAGTACCTGTTGCATGATGGAGGCAGAGTTTTTAGGTCCAGGATGTCTGACCGCCGTCGACGTCGGCGCAATCGTCCGTCTCTACAAACGCCAATCCTTGATCCTTAATTCAGCAATACATCCTGATTCGGGCAATCCAGGGAGAACGTCGGTATTTCAACGTCAAACCGCTCGCCCCTATCGCTCTCCATCTGGTAACTTCCGCCCATCATCCCCGACGGCGTGTTGACGGTCGCACCGCTCGTGTATGCATAGCTCTCGCCGGGCTTGAGGAATGGTTGCTGCCCAACAACACCCGGCCCCTTGACCTCGGTCAATTCGCCACGCGCATTCGTAATCATCCAGTGCCGGCTTCGCAGTTGAACTGTTTCCTGTCCCTGATTCTCGATGGTCACTCGATAGGCCCATAGATAATGCGAATTACCGGGGGATGAATCCGCCTCAAGGTAAGTGGTCTCAACGCTTACCACTATCCCTCGCGTGATTGCCATATACGGTGTCCGATTTGTCATAGAGGAAGGTTAGTGCAAAGTCGGGGGATGAGCCAGGATTTGTGGGTCACCAGTACCCTGCTTCTGAGGGCAGCCGACCTCTGCCTACCAAGGGGGCGATCTTTATCTCCCTCATCGTCATATGCGGGAAGCAACGCTCGGCTGCTGAACCCGCTGGTAGCTACGCAAAACCTTAGTCTCTATCAGCCGATCCAGGAACTCGGAAGAAACTTGCGTGGCGGCATATACGCAATCCTTGTGGAAGTTGTCATATGCGGCGAATGCAAGTCTTCCATTGGTTTCGATCTGCGCATGAATGATTCCCCGATACCCACCGAATGCGATCTTGGATCGTATTGCCCTTTCAATCGCATCTATCGTGGTCGGGATCAGGGGAAGAACTACAAAATCCAGTTTCGGCTGAAGCGTTGCTCTTTTAAGAGCACCAGTCTCATCCTGTGTTACTCCGCCCAAACGCATGACCTCTGTTTGCGACAGACTTCCTTCCAAACTCATCCTGCCCCCTTCGGTCGCGAGTGCATACATCATCGCGAAGAGCAAGCCGGGCCTGTCTCGAGTATCCAGCCTATAGACCTCTTCCATGCCGTGCTTGCCTCCAAAGCAAACCCAATTTTACGTGATTTGCTCGACGATCTCCGACTGCGGCCGCGGCCGGACGCTTACTTTTGGAGTGGCGATCGCCCTGTCTGTTCAATGCTTCCCTTCAATGCTTCGGCTGGTCGCCTCTCTGCCTGCGTGTTACCATCGCGATTCCCCGAACTTAACCGGCGCAAGGTGATTAGATTGCAGCACGGTCCTGGGCAGCAGCCTGGAGGCGGAGTATGGAGGAAGAGCGTTCTTTTGCTACCCGTGCTTTGAAGGTGGCCGGCTTCGGTTTGTTGGCATTTGCGATCACCATTCTCGCTGGCGGTATTTGGAGTGCCCTGCTAGTCACCAATCTTCGGATCAGCCCTGTAGCACCTTGGTCCGTTCCCGCGATGGCGCTTCTGCTGTGGCTGATGTGGAGCTACCTCGGCGGGAGGGGCTGGCCAGGCAGCACTTCCGAACGGCGACGCCGCTACCTGCGGGCCAACAGAAGGTGCGGCCGGACGAACCTGTGGGCATTAGTCGCGGGTGTTCTGTCGGTGGTTGCGCTGGCTGGATACTGGATTGTGCTGTTCCAACTAGTCAAGATGGCACCCAACGCGCTCCCGGATGTGTCGAGCTATCCCCGGATGACTGTGGCGCTCATGATCCTGATGGGCTCGTTGGGTGCTCCTTTAATGGAGGAGGCGGGATTTCGCGGATATTTTCAGGTTGCCCTCGAACAGGAGTTTCGTGGCCCGGTCGCTGTGATGGTCTCATCCTTGGTCTTTGCCCTCGCGCACTACGCTCACGGCTTCTTGTGGCCGAAGCTTCTGGTGTACTTTCTTGCGGGCACAGCATTTGGCGTGACAGCTTATCTCACCAACTCAACGCTTCCCGCCATTCTGCCGCACATGATCGGCGACCTGACGTTTTTCACCTTGGTCTGGCCGCACGATGCCGCTCGACGGCTGGTTTGGGATAGTGGGACTGACAGCTGGTTCTGGATACACGTGGCGCAAGCGATCGTATTTACGGTGCTGGCAGTTTGGGCTTTTCAGCGGCTGGCGAGAGTGAGCAGTCGAGACGCACCCTCGGAAGCGACCAACTTAGGGCTCCACAAGGCGGCTGCCCCGTAGCGACAATCCAGTGCTGCGTGGGCTGCGCAGCTTATTGAAAGCCTGCCATTTAAGGTAATCTCGACCGCTTGCGACGTACCTGTCGCGGCGTCAGGTGGTCAAGGCATGTGGCCATCGATCACCTCAGTAACTTGCCGGCGAGCCAGTAATCGACACTGAACTTTCCCGGGCCAAAGCAGATCAGCCAGATAAAGAAGAGCACGTACAGGACTTCCGGAAGGTAGAGGAAATCGTCGAGCCAGTTAAGAGGCGAAAGTCCTTTAGGCATGGCGGAAAGCTTGGTCGTCAGGATGGCGACAAGCATATCGACCAATAAAGCCACGCAGGCCAGGCTCGAGAGAAACCCCACGGTCAGCAAGGATCCGCCAACGAACTCGACACCCGACACGAAATAAGTCATCAGGCGGGGAAACGGGACTTTGGCGTTAACGAGCGTTTCGTACATAGTTTGCGTGCTGCCGGCGACAAACAATTTGTTTGCCCCGGAGATGGCGAAGAACAGCCCGAGCGAAACGCGCACCAGCAGGATGGCATATTGTTCCAAATCACTGCTACCCAGCAGCGCAAACTGGACCAACCGTTTCCAATCCACCTTTTGTCCCTCCCTCGGAGTATGTGCTGTAACGATACCCATATGATACAGTTCGACTTCTCCGGTA
This sequence comes from uncultured Acidobacteriaceae bacterium, assembly GCA_963830325.1. Classification (GTDB taxonomy): domain Bacteria; phylum Acidobacteriota; class Terriglobia; order Terriglobales; family Acidobacteriaceae; genus PALSA-350. The sequence goes on along the minus strand of CAWHMV010000009.1, from coordinate 395,188 downwards.
AATGCGTTTATCACTCTGTTCTCGACAATCATGCTGCAGACCGCAAATGGCGGTGTCGTTAGCGAATTCTCGCGCCTCGACATTATGTGTCCATCCGTTCGACCCATTGAGCGCGCCATGCGGGAGCCACGAATGGATCGGCAAAGTACTGTGTTTCCCGCGCAACTTTGTCGTCCCTGAACTCCATGATGCTCGCGGTGTAGGACGGCTTGCCGTCATAAGGTAAGGATGAAATCGGTGATCCAAAGATCACCGCCGCCAATAATTCGTCCGATAGCAAACCGCTTTTTGCTCGGCTGACTAACGCGCTGGTTCTGTATGTTGCTTCGACCGCGGGTTCGCTCGCCTGATTGCGGGTTTCCAGCACCGCGTCCTGGTGATAGATGCGGTGCTCCGTTTCAAAATCGTTGGCATCGGACGCCGCCCAATGTTGATCGAGTGCCGCACAAGCGCTCGCTCTCATGAGGGCTTTCGAGCGTGTGTGAGAACTCCATTTCCGAACTCAGTCCCGCAGGGACGGCTGAGCTTAGCCCAGGACGCTAGTCCTGGGTTGGATTGAAAGCACGACCAGTCCCGTAGGGGACGGCTGAAAATAGGCCGCGAGGCAATCTTGGATAACTTTTCAGCCGTCCCTACGGGACTCAATCACGTTGCATGACGTACCCAGGACTAACGTCCTGGGCTAAGTTCAGACGTCCCTTCGGGACTAAATTCGAAAATCCTGGTTCACATACGTTCCCCACGCATGGAACTTACTCTTTAACCCGCTGCATCCCGATGCCGACCGCTTCGTGATCGCGGAGGCACGCAGGTGTCCGTTTGACGGCCGTATCAAGAAGTAGGTGCGGCCGACCTATCCTCTACCCGATTTGAAGTTACCTTTTACCTTTCCTCGAATTATGCGGATCGCCACTGTACTTTGAGTCTGGGGTCGTGTCGGGTGGTTTTGCAAAAGGTGGAGGTCTCGAAAAGTTCTGCATAGTCGAGATGCTTTGGTTTGACCATCGCTGCTTCCCGATCAACAGTGCTCCCACTCGCCATAATGTAACAATAACGATGACAATGAGATTATTGCCCGAAGAGAGAAGAGTCTGACAGAAAGTATTCCCGCGCCGGGTCCGTTTGCCCATTGCGCTATAAAGAGGCCACGTATTTCGATCAGTGAAAGTTTCGACAATGAGGTAAAGGTGCCGTATCGAACTGCAGGAGCTGTTTTATTTCGTAGGCATCGACGACTGCCTTGACATGCAACTGGGCCTTGACTCGATCTGCCACCATCCGCCTTAGCCGTCGTAGAGGAAGAGCCGAAGTTCGAGAAAACTGGGCAGGCCGCATTGTCTCTGAGCCGCGCAGAGTAAAGCCACACTCGCACATTAGCTGATTCAGGGCCATGTATTGCATGGCGTCCGCCGCCTTCCCAAGGTCGACGACCAGGACGTAGTTACCATAGGGCATATCGCACCCTGGCGCGGAGCGTACCACTCTTGGGTCCAGTTTCAGCAATATCTTTCGGCCAATCTGTTGATTGGACTGGAGCCACTACAAGCTCAGAAATTGAGCTAACACTGTCGTGAGAGCGTATACAGAATGAGGTCGGCCTTGCGCTTCGAGTCTTGTTCCGTCTGTCTCTTAACTCCGTCCCTTTAACTTCCTTACAGTTTTCTAACAGTTTTTTGAGATTTGACTGGCTGCTCTTTCGATTATCAGCGGGTGAAATCGCCGACCCGTGACTGTTCATCGGATGACCCAGTCCACGAATTGGTGCCAGCTCTGTGTTGACCCGATCGCGATCCGGGTCGGAATGAAGAAGGCGACAGTGAAAAGCAGGCTCCAAAGGTAGGCAGGGTGGATGCGTCGACGGGTGATCAGATCGTAAGCGGGGCCAGCCAGGAGGAACGCGAAGACGGCTACGAAGATGGGGATAGGCCCCAAGTCGTGGAGATGAGTGCGCTCGATGGCCGGGGGGATGAGACCTCCATAAAGAGAGATGAGCATGATTCGCTTGTGTGTTTCCGGCCTCTTCCTCAGAAAGATGGCCACCGTGGCGAGGGCGGCAAATGTGTAACCGTCTCCGAGGTTTACGGCCGCCGCAACTTCAACATTGGGCCAGACGATTTTATGGCCTTGTTTTGCGCTCCAGAAAACGGCTGCTGTGCCCAGCGCAACCATGACGGGAATCAGACCAACAGAGGCCCATCCCAGCGTCATGTGGAGGGCGGTACGATGCACGGAGACAAGCGCCGTTTGCAGAACGTACAAGAGGAGATAGGTAGTAAATACGGCGGCGTGGATGTGGATGAGAGTTGCGAGCTGCGGACTGGGCACCCAGGGCTTGAGGAAGTAGGTCTGAGAATAGCCGATGAAGACCCATACGCCCGCGAGTATCGCCATGACGAGGAAGAAGCGATGGTCCCGGCGCCGAGTCTCCTGCCTGGTGTTTCCCTTCATGTCCGGATTCATACCGCCTCCGGCTGAGGCTGGAATATTGAGGCTGCCGGCTCGTTCAGGTGCCATGGTCGGGTGCATCGGGCTCCTTTGTCTGTGACCTTTACCCGGTGTCAAATTAGCGAGAGAATCGCAGCGCGTCCTCAAAGGCGTGGTCAATCATTTCTCAGGATTTTCTCAAGGAGACTCTGCATTGATTCAGCGGGAGATATACGAGTTTGGCCCGTATGTGCTGGACTCCGGGCAGATGATCCTAAGTAAAGGCGCGGAGGTACTGCAACTGCCGCCAAAGGTGTTGGAGACATTGTTGGCGCTGGTGAAACATCACGGCGAAGTAGTGACGAAGCAGCAGCTGATGGAAACTGTGTGGCCGGATAGCTTTGTCGAAGAAGCCAACCTGACGCAGAACGTCTTTCTCCTGCGCCGCGTCCTGGGAAAGACGGATCGGGGGGAGGAGTACATCCAGACGCTGTCGCGGCGCGGGTACCGAATGAGCGTTCCGGTCACAGATGTGAAACGCGGCGGCGAGTTGGAAGGTGGCGCCCACTTGCCTGGGCGTCAAGCCCTTGAGGATCGTGGGGAGGCAAGGGGTAATGAACCCGCGGCCGTCCACGCCGGAGCTTGGAGACGCGGCGGGCGGGTGTGGTTTTCCGTTGCAGGGTTGGTTCTGCTGCTGGGTGTACTTCTCGCTGGGTTGTGGTGGAGGGAGTCGAGAGTGCCGCAGGTTTCGGGATATGTGCAGATTACGCACGACGGAGCGATCAAGCGTGGTCATGCTGGCCAGTTAGGCGGCCCGGATGCGGCGCTATTTACGGACGGAACTCGAGTGTATTTCATGGAGGGTTCTTCGGATGCACCCATCATCGCGCAGGTGTCTGCAGGCGGTGGGGAAACCGGGCAGATAGCCGTCCCGTTCGAACGTCCGGAATTGCTGGATTTTTCGCGGGTCCGTTCAGAGCTCCTGGTAGCGGGGACGGTCGATCCCGCGGTTGCGCCACTCTGGGTGGTTCCGACGCCCGCTGGAACAGCGCATCGACTGGGTGACATTGCAGCGCGGGACGCTTCCTGGTCTCCTGATGGGCGGGAGATGGTTTATATCGTGGGGGTTGAGCTCTATCGGGCGAAGAGCGATGGCAGCGAATCGAAGCGGTTGGTAACTTTGCCGGGCCTCGGATGGCAACCGCGATGGTCACCCGATGGACAACGGCTACGCCTGACGGTCTTTGACGTCAAAGCATCGACCAGTACGCTGTGGGAGGTTTCGCGGGAGGGAACCGGTTTGCGGCCCCTGCTGCCGGGGTGGCAGGGTGGAGGGCAATCTGCTGACGGGCCAGCGAGTACTTGCTGCGGAAGCTGGAGTCCTGACGGGAGGTATTTTGTCTTTCAGGAGACGCGGGGTGGTCGATCGGAAATCTGGTCGATACCGGGGGATCCGGCCTTTCTGGCCCGCTTCAGCAGGACCATTGGGGCACCGGTGCAGATCACCAGAGGGCAACTGAGTTCGCTGGCGCCGGTCTTTAGTCCTGACGGAAAGAAGCTGTTCGTGATCGGGCAGCAGCTGCGCGGTGAGTTGCAGCGTTTCGATGGCAGTACCGGGGAGTTCGTGCCCTACCTCGGTGGCGTTTCCGCGGACTTCGTGGACTTTTCACGCGATGGACGATGGATCTGTTATGTGGCCTATCCGGAGGGAACACTTTGGCGCAGCCGAATCGACGGGAGCGAACGGCTTCAGCTTACATTTTCGCCCATGGAAGCAATGGTTCCCAAATGGTCACCGGATGGTAGCCAGATTGCCTTTTACGGGATTGGCACTGGCGCCGAGCAGAGACTCTATTTGATTGGCGCAAGCGGCGGCGCGCCTAAGCCTGCATCAGCCGCGGGTGGCGGGGAGATGCAGCCGAGCTGGCCTCCAGACGGCGCCTACCTGATGTATAGCGATTTTCCCTTCTTCTCTACCGCTCCCGGAAAAGTGGCGGTGCATCGCCTGGAATTGAAGACTGGGCGCGTGGAGACGATTGCCGGTTCAGAGGGTTTGTTTGCGCCTCAGTGGTCACCGGACGGGCAGCACGCATCCGCGATGGCGCTGGACGGGCAGCGGATTCGGCTCTTCGACTTCAAAAAGGGATTGTGGAGCGATCTGGCTAAAGGTCGGGGTCTTGTGCGATGGTCGCGGGATGGTCAATATCTATATTTCTTGAAGTATGGGAAGGATTCGGGCGTGCAGCGAGTGCGTGTGGGCGACGGCCGAGTCGAGGACGTGGCGAGTTTGAAGGGTGTCCGGCAGACGGGCCGGTTGGCGGGACTTGATTTTGGATTGACTCCGGAGGGTGCTCCACTCATCCTGCGCGATATCGGGACGCAAGAAGTGTACTCAGTGGACTGGCACGAGCAGTGATTGCGCTCGAATCTCTACCCAGGACTGCGTCCTCTGCTAGAGGGCTTGGACGAAACCATCCTGCAAACTGGCGTCAAGCAAGTGGCTCGCATAAGCTTCAGCATCTTCAAGGCTGTGACCCCGTCTTGATAAAGCTTTCCGCGACGTGTTGGGGAAGGACCTCATCCAGTCGGTCAAATGCTCATTCACCTTGACCGCAATACGATCTGAGCTATTCTCAACCATGATGATGCGCGTGCATGTCGAGTTACTGGTCTCTTTTACCAGCTTTCGCAGGCTATGAAATTCACTCATGGCACTCCATCATACGTAGCCCGAAGACTCCGCGGCTGTGCCTCGTTACATTAAATTTCCTTAATTACCTTAGAAGGTTCCTTGTCGTCTCTGAGGCCGACAATGCGCGACTCTGCGGAGCGAAAGTTCTGCAGCAGATTAAAGCCCGGCCGGCCGTCGGGGGCGAGGCCACCAACTCTCCATCGATGACCGCCTCATCGGGAAAATCCTGCAAGGCCGCCGCAATGCAAGGGAACCTCTGGTTGAGCAAATTCTCCCGGCGAGAATAAAGTAGTCATTCGGCTCTTTCGTACTACCTCAAGCCGATAGCCATCGAGTTTGATTTCATAGGTCCATTCTGATCGATCGGGTAGTTTGGAGACAGGAAGACAATCCATCGTCTCGATGAAGCTCGCGGATTGCTTGGGCAATGCCCGCTGGATTGGCATGGGAGCCCAGTGTATGCCGCTGCGGGGAGAGCCGCGCTCAAGACATGCTGATGGGTTTCCGGCCACCCATCTCGTCGAAGACTCCGCTGCACTTAGGGCACTTGATGATGTGCGAGGCCAGACGCATCAGCTCGTTCGGCTGAATCTTGTAGCCGCAGAACGGGCAGGGAAGAGAGAAGTCGAAGTTGGGCTTTCCTTTGAACCGCGGCACCATCATTCACCCGCCCATCTACCGAGCGCACGGGCTTCCGGATCATCAGGTGCGAGAGCCTGCCGAGGAACACCTCCGACGGCAGGTAGCGCCTGTGCTCATGGCAGAGCGGACACCTGGCAGCGATGGGCTGCGACGGCATGGCTAGCACGGGCGCCGGGATATTCTGGCCGCAGCCCTTACAGTGAACCACTATGCGCTTCGAGCTTTCTGGTCCGGGGAACATGAGGTACAGTATAGACGAAGAAAAGGCGAATATAATCCACAAGTCTTCTGGATCGGGCGAAAGCGGGGCGACGGAAATTGCCCTCATCAAAAAGCGTCTGCCAGGCGGTTTCGGTCTGCAGACCGTTCCCTTAACCGCCAGTCTGTCTCTCTCAATGGCCAATTATGAAACGGAGAAGGTGTCAAATGCACAATACCCTTGAGTGCCCCGACGTTCCTGGCACTTAGAGGATTCAATGGCTCTTGACAGAACTCTGCCCGGAATTCAAGGTCTTCGGCACGTTGTGGTTCTGATGATGGAGAATCGTTCCTTCGATCACATGCTCGGCGCGCTTAAGGCGACTCATCCCAACATAGACGGGCTCACCGGCAACGAGTCAAACCCCGATACCAGCGGAGCGCAGGTTCGGGTTCAACCGTTGGCCGAGTACCAGAGCCAACTCGATCCCGACCCCAACCACCACTTTGCCGCCGTTAATCTTCAGATCTTCAACAGCACCCAGCACGGTCCGCCCCTGCCCGCCACCATGCAGGGCTTTATCGGCAGCTATTTTAATCAGCAGCAGAATACCGCGCACTCGCACGACATCCTCTACTACTTCACGCCCGACAAACTGCCCGTCCTCACTACGCTTGCCACGCAGTATGCCGTCTTCAATCGTTGGTTTGCCTCCATCCCCGGTCCCACCATATGCAACCGTGCCTTCGCCCACTACGGCACGTCCTTCGGCCAGGTCAGCATGGACATCTTCTACGAGGGCAAGCCCTTCCAGGCCATCTACACACGCTTGCTGAGCGCGGGCCACACCTGCAAGCTCTTTTACTATGACGAGGCCAGCTCCACCATGGAGGTAGTCAACCTGCTGCAAAATCAGGCTGCTCTGTTTGGCACCTTTCCCGACTTCCTCACCGCCTGCAGCCAGAACGCGCTCCCCGACTACTGCTTCATCGAACCCAACTATACGGACCATCCCGCGCCCGACGGCAGCGGCGAGGCTATCGCCAGCGACCAGCATCCGGATCACGATGTCCGCGCGGGTGAGCAGTTCATCGCCCAGGTTTACAACGCCATCCGTTCCAATCCGAAGCTCTGGCCCAACACCGCGCTGCTCCTGGTCTATGACGAACACGGCGGTATCTACGACCACGTTCCACCGCCCGCCTGCGCGCCAGACACACCGTTCATCGCGCAGCCCGCCGATACCGGCACGCTCGACTCATTTTCGTTCGATCGCCTCGGCATCCGGGTTCCCGCGATCCTCATCTCCCCCTGGGTTCCCGCCGGGTCGGTCATCAACGATACGTTTGAGCACGCCTGCATCCCTGCCACGGTCACCGAGTTCTTCCAGCTTCCCGATGTCCCGCGTTCGCAACGCGAACGAAATGCCCATACATTTCTCGGCAATCTCACGCTCAGCTCGATGCGCGCCGACGATGAGTGTCCCACCTTCGTCATACAGCCGCAAAACCCGTAGCAGGAGGTAGTATCGTGGATCCTATCCTTGTTCCCGCGCCGCCCCGCTCTGCGTACAACGAAAACCGCCGCGTCTCCGATTTACTCTTCAGCCAGCTAAAGCACTTTCAGCACGTCGCGCAGAAGCATGGGGCTTTGGGGATCCCGGCCGACCTCGAACGCGACATGTACACGGAAGGTGGCGCCGCTCGCTACATCGCTGCTGTCACCGGGGCTCTTCGCGGCACGGTGCCCCCGCTGCCTGCTGAGGTCGCGGCCGTCGCCGCACCCAGGCCTCGAAAGGAGCGACGCAAGACAGTTCCGGGCTTGGCCGTCGCCGCCACTGCCGCGAGAACTCCCGCTCCACCGAAAAAATCAGCTGCAAAGAAAGCTGTGGCGAAGCGGCGGACCGCGCCAAAGACGCCGAGGAAGAAATGAAGCGGCGCCCGCTCGCACTGCTGGCCGTAATCCTCATTGCGCGTGCCGCGCTGGCAGAGAGCTGCGATCAGATCGGTCACAAGCCCGGCGACGAAGGCCGCGTCCAAGCCGAATTTTGCCGCGAGTGGCTGGAGCTCCATCCCTGCAGGCAGCAGCTCACCAAGCCCTGTTCAACCTTCACTCTGGGACACTTGAGCGGCATCGGCCAAACCCTGGTACTCGGTCAACCCCTGCACATCGCGCTCGGCAGCCTCGCTCCACAAAACGGGTTTGCGGCCGGTCTCGCGTTGGTTGAGCACAAGGACTTCAAGAACGAATGGCGGCTTGTTTCCAATACCGACGCGGTGGCAACTCCCAACGGATCCTGGCGCGCTGGTTCCTATCTCACCACCTACCAACTGCCGCAGTCGCATGAGGTCATCGGCGTCGTCATGGGCACGCCGACAGGCAAGCAACAAACACCTACCGTCCAGATTGCGCCAGTATTTAATTTCTATGCGGAAGCCACTTCGCTCAATCTCCTCTACTTTTACGGCCTGGGCCCCAACACTTCTCCGGGGGGTGAGTCTGCCTTTGGCCTCACTGAAACCATCGCCGGCGCGAGTGCCATCCTCCCGCTGAATCGAGACGGCATCTCCTTCACTCTTGAGTTCAACGGCCGCGTCCCGCAACTTCGCGGCAATTTCAACCAGACGGTCCCGTCCATCGGCCAGGTCTACACCGAGGCGACGGCACCCGGCCTCACCCGCCCCAGCACATTTCTTCAGCCAGGCGGCGGAATCCAAGTGCAGCCCAGCCTCTTCGCGGGCAGGCTCCGCCTGCATTACTTCGCCCATGTTCAGGATTTCGTCAGCCTGAGTAGCACCCCCTACAGTTTCCTGCGCTGGACCACCGATCTCGGTCATGAATTCCCACTTGCACGCAAGGTCTATCTCACTGCCGCCAACCCCCATAATGGCCCCGACTCCTGCGCCGCAGACTCGAGCACGGGCTGCCCCCACATCTCCAGCACAATCAATAACGAGGGCTCGGTCAGTCTTCGCATGCTCCTGACCGGCTCGGCAGCGAGAGCGGGCAACGTTGTCCCGTTCTACTTCGACCCAACCACAGGCGGCTCGAATGTTAACGGCGAGCCTATCCTTGCCAGCTACCCCGACTACCGCTTCCGCGCGCCTAACCTCGTGCTTCTCCGCGGGACGGTGGAACACGCTCTTCCGAAGATTCCTCTTGGCGCCTATTTCTCCGTCGATGCCGCCAAGTCTCCGTTGACGCGGAGTGACATCGACTTCAGCAACCTCCGTCGCAGCTATTCGGTAGGGCTGACGGTGCACGCCGGAGGGCTGCCTGTTGTCTACCTGACCTTCGCGTGGGGAGGCAACGAAGGGACTCACACAACCTTCAGCGTCAGCAACATCCTGCTCGGCGCTTCCGCACGCCCTTCTCTTTTTTAACTGCGCCGGCTATGCGCGGGCGTCGGAGACGGGAGCGGACGCCCGAACATCGCGATCTGAAGCCCGAGAACATCATGGTGGTGCCTGGCGGCGATGGCCGCGGGCGAATGAAATTCTCGACTTCGGCCTAGCCAGGCGTCTTGAGCGGTCGCCGCTGGAGGATCAATGCGTAAGTGCAGCTACCACTATTACAGAACTCACCGGTCCAGGATTTGCCGCAGGAACGATCGCGTATATGCCCCCCGAACAGCTGCAAGCCGGGCTCGCCGATGCGCGCAGCGATATTTACGCTCTCGGCGTGATCCTCTATGAGTTGGCTACGGGCTGCCATCCTTTCCGTGGCAAGGGCGCTCCCTCGACGGTCGCGAATATTCTGACGCAGACGGCGCCGTCGATAACGAGCTACGATCCAGGCGCACCAGCGGAGATCGAGCGCATCATCCAAAAATGCCTGCGGAAGCGTCCCGCCGAGCGTTACCAATTCGCAAGGGAACTGTTTACGGATATAAGGAACTTCCGCGCCGATCCAGCGCCGGCCGATCAAGCCCGTAAGGAGCCGAAGAGTCTGATGCGGACACTCCTGGGCTCTGCAGGGGCAAGACCGTACCAGCTCTGGGAAATCCTGCACCTAAAGGCGTGTATCCGGTGCGCGCTGCTTGTATTCTTGGCCTGGAAGTTCAAAACCGACAGCCACGGAATGTGGAGCCTTGTTCTGTTCTTTTCCGCAGTCGTGTGTTGCATCATTCAAGGCCTGCTCTCCGCCGTGCTTTTGTATGCGGGCGCGGCGGACCGGTCAAATCTACGTACCTATGTACAGAAACTCGCGCCGTGGCTCCGTGTGTTCGGGCTGGCGAACGGGTTGATGGCCCTTCTTATGGCGGCGTTCGTGGCCGAGTCACACACGTTTTTGGCCTTATTGCTTACGGCCCTGGCAGTTGCGCTCGGATTTACGGCGACGATACTCAAGCCTGCGATGGACCGCATCGCGATCTACAGTTCTGAGTAACAGAGCCGCGCGGTCGCATTCTTGTTCATGGACGCTTAGACGGTTCATTTGACGGCACGATGCAGCCAGGGTTGTGCGGGTTATCCTCAGTTGAATTGAAATAGCCGCCCAAAGAGCGGAGATTTGCTTCTGCCGTTTTCCCGGGCTTTCCCACGATCACGGCAGTGCCAAACAGATCCTTATGCTGTTCGGAATGCCAGGTTTCAATTGCTGACCAACTCGTTTTCGCCACAGAGCCAAGAATGTAGCTGGAACGCTCCAGAACTGCCGCTGCGTCGATTACTTGCACCAGAGCAGCCGCCAACTCCTTAGGGGTAGGGGGATTCACTCGACTGTGGTCGTTCAAATCGGAACCCATGGTTAGCGTTTGTTGATTGTCGAAGAGTTCCTTGAACGGGCAGGTTCCATTGGTCAGGAAGTTTATCGCAAGAAACCGCTGATTGTATGTGTCGCTGCCTTCAAAGGGGCTTCCCGTTCGAAGGGTCACGACGTCCAGGTCGCTGATTGTTGGGTCTAGCCCATCGCGCTCGGTGACCTTTGCCCAGCGGTCCTGAGGATAGAATTTAGCGTGCTCCAGATGAAGCACACTCAGACCTGAATACATACCCGCCGCCCGAGCAAACCGGACCGCTGCTGCCTTGTTGGCTGAGATAAGCGGGTCTACCGACTCCTCGGGATGTTTCGCGACTTCATCGGCGATCGCTTCGAGGACGGCAGGGTCGTTCTCGTGTGAGAGACTGCCAACGATCAGCGCCATCGACTCCAGTTTCCGTTCGCGCTCTAACTCCGCCGTGCCTGTCGAACTAAAGGCCAACTGGGATATCGTGCCGAACAAACCCGGCTTCGAAACATCGATGTAAGTATCGATCGCCTTCACGCCACTGAGGCGAACTGTGGCATCCTGGCTTGCAAGTTCCTTTGCGGCTCGGGTGTAAAGCTCCTGATTCTGCTGACGACGTTCCGTCAGGTGCGAACCGTACCATCCAAGCAGAAACAAAAAGACCGACCCTATCGGAGTGAGGGCGGTTAGAATAACCCTCCACCTCCAGGCCTTCAGCTCCTGTATTTCAATGTTGAGCTTTGCGATCTCGTTTCTGGTCTTTTCCGCTCCGAGTTCTTCTTCGACTGAACTCGTTGAACCCGGATTCGGCTGTTTTGGGGACGGTCCCGCCGTGTCGTACCCAGGCTTATCTTCCGGCATGTCGTATACCACGCCCCCTGAGTTTTCATTCAGAAGCGAGCGAATCATAACACGAGATGGAGGATTGTCATCGTCCATCATCGTCCACCGCTTGGCGATCAGTTGGTCTTTGGTTACGGAGGCTTGTGGAGGCCAGACAATCACATCCTTGAGATGAAATGGTTGTATGATTTTTCCCTCGATGTTTCAGGCGTACGCAACGCTTGAGGATGACATGCCGAAGAGTGCAGACAAATCGACCCTATGCGCGGAACATGGCATCTGGACCAGTGTGCCGACGCCTCCTCGCGCCGGCCAGAAGCCGCTCAACTTCAATGCCATTGATGCCAAGGAAAATCAGCGGATCATCTCTTCCGAAAAAATGAGTTTTGCGATGGTGGGCTGCTCCGGGGATCCGGTCACGGGGAAAAAGACGAAGGCAGTTGCCAAAGCAATGATCGCCAGCGACGACACGTCGTTCTTCTACCACCTGGGTGACATCATCTACATGGAGAAAGGCAGCGGCGCCACTACGAATAGTTCGGAAGTTACCGACACGCCGGAGCTGTGGAACTCGCAGTTCTACGCTCCGTACACGGACTACCCGAAGTGCATCGTTTCTGTTCCCGGTAATCACGATGGGAAGTCCACGCCGATTACTAACTACGTCGATGCTTTTTGCTCGGCACTGTCGAAATGGCCGGCGCCCTGGAAGGGAAACACAACCGACAAAAGGCCCGCGATGATTCAGCCTTACGTGTACTGGCGGTTCGACACTCCGTTGGCATACATGGTTGGTTTGTATTCGAACATAGCGAACGGGGGCATGCTGGACGATCCGACGGCTCATCCGCTTTTCACAAAGGGACCGCAGTATCAGTGGCTGGTCGCGGAATTGAAGGCCATCGCCGCAACAAACCGAAAGAACTCGCCGAAGAAAGCGGTGCTGCTGGCGGTTCATTATCCACCTTATTCCGGAGCGGCAAACTTCGGTGTGCGCGGAGATCCGGGGCAAGGCCCTAGTCCCAACGCAGGGAAGGCGCCCTTTCTCAGCGTGGCCTTACAAACGGCTTTTGAGGAAAGCGGCCAGCGGCCTGACGCAATTTTCTCGGCCCACGCTCATCTGTTCCAGCGGATTACCTATAGCTTCGCGGACGGAAGCGTGATGCCCTGCCTGGTGGCTGGATGCGGTGGGCACTCTCCGCTCGAGGTGCTCTCCGACGGATGTGACGGCATGCCTGAAAAGCCGCCCAAGGCGCCGTTCCCGGTGGTGACGCCAGGATCGTTCAAGTTTCCCAAGGGTGACTCGGCCGAGGTGGAATTCTACGAGGATGGCGGTCGTGACGAGGGCGAATTTGGGTATTTGAAGGTCACGATCAAGGCGAGGACGTTGAGCGTTAAGTTCATAGGGGCGGATTCTGGAAAGACCCTGGATCGTTTCAAGCTTGACCTTGACAGCCACAAATATCAGTAATCGAGGTTGGCCTAGCGGAAGGAATTGGGATGCCAGAACGGCCGGTCGAACTGATTTATGCGCTAGACGAGAGACCGCCCTGGCTACAGCTACTGGGCCTTGGGTTTCAGCACGTAGCCGTCATTTGCCCTTATCTCGTGATGGTGGCACTGGTGGCGGAAGCGGCGAAATTGCCGCGCGAGGCCGCGCAAAGTGCTGTTGGCCTGGCAATGATTGCGGTCGCGGTCATGACTGTTCTGCAGAGTTTGCGGTTCGGACAGATTGGTTCCGGTTATCTTTGTCCGCCGGTGGTCTCGGCGATTTATCTTCCGTCGAGCCTGGCAGCTGCCTCGTCGTTCGGGTTATCCGCGGTGTGCGGGATGGTGATCTTCGCCGGCGCTTGCGAGTTTGCGGTGGCGTTCCTCATCAACCGGACACGAAAACTGTTCCCAGCCGTGGTTTCGGGCGTGGTCATCATCGCCGTCGGCTTGGAACTGGGAAAGATCGGAACCAGCGCGTTGTTCGTGCATGCAGCCGCGCATCGCGAGCAAAGCACGGCGTCGTTCGCGACTGCGGCTTTTACCCTCACGGCGATGACAGGCCTCGCGGTTTGGGCCAAGGGATTGCCCAAGCTGTTCTGCTCGCTGCTGGGGATACTGATGGGATACATTGCGGCTGCGGCATTCCACGTTTTTTCGCCGAGCTTCTTCGCCGATTATGCGGCGGCACATTTTTTCGCGGTTCCCAAAGTAAGCTTTTTATCCTATGCGTTCGTGCCCTCCTTCGCCGTGCCTTTTGCGATTGCTGGACTTGCCTCGGGTCTGCGGGTGATTGGCGTTCTGACGACCTGCCAGCAGATGAACGATACGGGATGGCGGCACCCGGATATGCGAAACATCGAAGCCGGTGTGCGGGCGGACGGGCTCGGCTGCCTCGCCGGGGGCTTATTGGGGACTCCTGGCATGAGCGCGAGTCCGAGCCTGGTGAGCGTGGAAAAGACCACTGGCGCGACAAGCCGGGTGATCGCCTGGTCCATCGCCTTCTGGCTAATTCTTTTGTCGTGCCTGCCGAAATTTGCGGGCCTGATTGTGAATATGCCGCGGCCAGTGATGGCGGCGGCGCTCTTCTTCAACGGCGCCCTCATGATGGTCGCTGGTATGCAGATTATCGCCAGCCGGCCGATCACGCTTCGGGCCACGCTGGTCATAGGATTTTCGATCCTGGGGGCAATGACAGTGGCGATTTATCCAGAGTTCTACCGGTCGCTTCCAAGCTGGACACAACAGTTCACCGGTTCGATTATTTCGATGGCGGTGATCGTTTCCGTGCCGCTCAATGCCCTGTTCCTGCTGGGTACGTGGCATTACAGTCAATTGCTTCTGGGGAAGGATTCGACGCCCGCCACGGCAGGGTCGTTCAACGTGTTCTTCGAGAAGCAGGCCAAGGAATGGAAGATTCCTGCGGAGGACGCGGCGCGCGTGCGCTCCGTGGTCGATACGGCGATCGAATATGTCACGGCCAATGCCAATGGGCCGGTGGAAATCCAAATGGGGAGCGATACGTTCGACATCCTGGTGAGCTTGCGGTACGCGGGCAATTTGCCGTCTCTGCCTGACGAGCGTCCGAAAAAGGAAATGGTCGAAGAGCAGAGTTTTGTCAGTGGTCTTTCCGGCTATCTGTCGGGTCTGCATGCCGACCGCGTCGAACGCAGCGCCAAGGGGGAGCAGTGCGAGATCAAGCTGCTTTTCCGGTTGTGATCCTAATCGGAGAGGGAACTGGCGCTAAAGGAAACAGATCCGTCGCTCCTGTCCCCGGTCGCTCCGAAGTATTTATTTGTAAAGCTTCGCCTTGGCAACGGAGAGTCGGTCCATGGCGGCGATGCGCTGGCCGGAGTACTTGAAAAGGGCTTTGGCTTTTGGGGTGTTGATTTTGCGGCTTTCCTTAGTGACTTTCTTCGCCGCCTCGAGGCTGTCGATCCATTCACGCAGACTCTTGCTGCTGTCCGCCTTGCCAATGTTCTGAATGGTGGGCGGCTTGGAAGGGTCGACGTACATCAGCTGCTGCCATTCGTCTATCTCTGTATTGACCCAGGATATGTACCCACCAGGAAGAATCTGGCGAGGGCCCTTGATGGCGCCGGTGAAACTATAGCGCGTGCCTGATGTAACCATAGGGTCGTAGAAGTGCGGCGTGATGAAGTCAGAGACGGCGACGCCGTTGATGGTGTAGGCAAAACTGTTGTCTTCACAGGGATCGCAAGCTTCTACGAGGTAACCGTACTGGCCGGTACCGTCCTGGATTTTTCCGCGGACGATTTCGATGGCGACAGAGGACTGCATGCGATTGCCGTAAGGGTCGACGAGCATTTCGAGGATCTCGTGACTCGCATCGATGGTCCAGGACGGGTCGGCCTTGGAGGCGATGACCTTGGCATAGGGCTGCTTATGCTTGTCGGAGTGGAAGCCGCCCTCGTCAGGCGGAAGGGTCTTGACGAGCTGCACGGGCCAGATGCCTGCAGGAATCTTATCGGGGTTAGGAAGGTACGTGACCGTCGCCGAGACCGGCCAGAACTGCGGAAGGTCGCGGGTGACCTGAAGGTTGAGGGCAATGGCCGCAGAGTGGACGAGATCGACATCGATCTGGCCGGTCATATCGACGAGACCAACTTGATTGACGGACATGAGGACTCCTTAACCGAGCATGTAATTCGTGGACCGAACTGCAAGAGGCTGGGGATGACCTTGTGGATAGCGTCACCCTGGTGCAGCCCTTAGTTGAAAGTCTCCAGCAGGATAGTGACGGCAGAATCGCAATCGTTACATCTCAGGGTGCAATGGAGCCTCCGGAATGGGGTCAAATAAAGTTCTGAATCCATCAGATGATGGCAGCAATCCTATGCGACAGGAGGCCAAATGTTGCCAGAATATCTCTTCCTAATCCATCTCGTTTTAGGCTATGTCGCGTGGCTGCTCTGCTTCGGCGTATACATTCTGCCCAGGCTCAGGTCGATGCGCCGGGTCGAAGCGCACCGCGTCATCGCGACTCTGCACAGCTTTCGCTTCTTCGGGCTGGTCTTTATTCTTCCTGGCGTCGTCGGGCCCAACCTGCCTGCTGGCTTCGCCGCGTTTGCCGCCTACGGTGACCTGGCAGCCGGGTTGCTGGCCATGCTGGCGCTTTTCACGGTACGAGTACGCGCGCTTTTTTGGCTATTCGTTGTGGCCTTCAATCTGGTCGGTGCGGCCGACATCATCCTCGACTATTACCACGCCATCCGGGCTGGCCTTCCTGCGCTGGCCGGTCAGTTGGCCTCCGCCTACGTCATCCCAGTGATCTACGTGCCTCTGCTGATGATCACTCATATTCTCGCGTTCTATTGGCTGGCGCGCCCGCAGCCCAAGGCGGGTTCAGCCCTCATAGGCGACGCAACCGCAGCCTAGTTCGATGAAACATTGGCATCCGCAACCGTTCATGGAGTAACGTCTGGAGGGAGGTTATGACCGGTACCACCACCAAGTTGCGCGAGCACTATAGCAGCACGGGCCTCACTGACCGCATCAAGTCGGCGCTGGCGACAGTCGCGCCCGAAGGGCAGAGGTTGACGGTCGATCAGCTCGCTCCACTCGACCAGTTCCACACGCGAGGCATCCTAGCCACGGCTGAATTGGCCACCGCCGCTGTTCTCGACGCCTCGACCCGCGTGCTGGATCTCGGCTGCGGCGTAGGTGGCCCCGCGCGCTATCTCGCCGCCACGTTCGGCTGCCAGGTGACAGGGGTCGACCTGAGCCCCGGCTTCATCGATGCGGCTACGTACCTGACTTTGCGCTGCGGGCTGTCCGATCGCGTCACGTTCCAGGTCGGCGACGCGGTGCATCTGCCTTTCGAGGACGCAGCCTTCGATACGGTGTTCTTGCAGCATGTAGCAATGAACATCGAGGACCGCGCCGCTCTCTATGCGGAGGTGCATCGGGTCTTGACGACTGGCGGCCGATTCGTTACCTACGATGTCGTGCTTCGCGATGGCGACGTGGTGTATCCCGCTCCGTGGGCGCGCGACGCCTCGACCAGCTTCCTGCTCAGCGAGGGCGATACGCGCGCGGCGCTTGAACAAGCTGGGTTCAAGGTGGCGCTCTGGCGCGACGACACCCAGACCGCACTGGACTGGTTCAAGAGGGCCATGGCGGGCTCACAGCCGAGCGGACTGAACCTCGGTGTGGTGATGGGCGCGGATTTCCCGGCCTTAACCGGCAATCTGGCACGCAACTTCCGCGAGAACCGCCTCGGCGTGCTGTCCGCAGTCCTGACGCGCGACTGAATATCATCGACTCGCTCTGGCCGAACTCACGCTCCCATGTATTGCGGAAACCGTAAGCGCCACTTAATCCCTTCGGTAAGAACAATCAGATTGTGCAGCGTTCATGCGGATGGTACGGTGCACTCATGTCCACAGCCTTCCCAATTCTTCGTCGAGAAAGAGCCTGTCATGATCGCCTCGCTGAAACGCCCACTGATCATTCTGTTCATTTGTACCTTTTTCCTCACAACAACTAGAACCGCCAGTGCAGGCATTGCCGGTGCGAGCAATGGAAAAACTGCTGGAGTGATCATTGCGCTGGTTGGGGTGGGAGCACTGATCGGAGTCGGCGTTTATTTTGCGGTACGCCACGGTCACTCATTAAAGGGCTGCGCCTCTTCCGGCCGTGGCGGCATGCAGTTGCTGAATGAGGGCGACAAGCAGACGTATGCTCTAGCCGGAGACGTGGATGGAATCAAAGCAGGAAACCGGGTACGCGTCTCGGGTAATAAAAAGAAGGACACCGGCAACAGCCGACAGTTTGTCGCGACCAAACTGTCGAAGGACTACGGGCCATGCAAGACCCAGCCGTCAACATCCTAAAGGCACCGCATCAGTCAATACGCCTGACCGGCGCCGGCTGCGGGTCTCAGCCCTTTAGCAGGCATTAGTCCTACGAGACCCGCGTTTTTTATTTCCAGCCCCTGAGTCGGGGGCCTCTTAGGATGGCGTCGGCTAAGCAAATTCCATCCGATACTCCAGGTTAGGGCCATGGGGGTTATTCGTCCGTCCCCGAAACGTCCGTATCGTAAAACCGGGCGGTGGTCGCTTCATGAAGGTGCCGGCTACCTCTGTCCACGAAACCGTCCGCAATCTACTTGCACGCCCTCCAAAGCACGCGACGCCGGGCTCCTTCGGGGCTGGTGACCGGGACATCACTCTGGTCCATCGGGTCCCCGGCAACATTCGTTTTTCCCTTCAGGTTGAGACAGATAACGCCGTTGTGAAACGTACTTGTGATGGGGGCCTGGTAACAGGTGATCACCAAATTTGTGAAGTTATGGTTCTTGAGGGCCTGGACGAGTTGCGCGCCCAGCGGGAGCTCTCGTCCGCTGGAGTTTTTCGCGTCATAGAATTCGGGGGCTTTCTCGTTCTGAGTTTCACTCTGCAGGCGATTGCTCAATCGGGTGGCCGCATCTGCGTTCACGGTTCGCGTTTCGAGAATTTTGTTCCTCATCTTCATAAGAAAATTAGATCGCTTTTCGGTATTCACGGATTCGCCGGCATGACAGACGAGTAATTCGATTTCCTTCTGATCCAGGCTCAGGCCATCCTTCACCAGAAGATCCGCCAATTCGGTGGCCGAGAAGGTTTTATCAGTTCTGAAGATGGGCATTCTCGGATCGCCGTGCGCCATGATGTACAGTTTTTGAGTCGGATTGAACTGGCTAAGTTCCTTCTTGCCTCCCTCAAGCAGCCGCGGATAGATATCGCTGAGTTTCTTCAGCGCTTGCTTGGCAATGCTTTTAATGTCATTGTCGACGGACGGGCACCAAAGCATGCATTTGTAAGTGTCGGCGGGCAAATCGCCGGCGGAGACCGCGGCGCTTCGTCCGCGCGTGGGGATGGCGAAATCATCGGTTGCATGGTTGACTTGCAGGGGCGTCGGGATGGCATCGCCGGGCATAGAACCTCCAGTTCATCAGCACAGCATAGCCTTTGCAGCACCCGTCGTGGGATGGTCTTTGATCGCGCGGAGCCAGGGGTGAGATTAATTGGAGTGCCTTTTCCTTGTCAACCGAAAGAGGTCCAAGGTAAAGGCGGGATCGACTAAGAAGCTACCGGCCCGCTGATGCTTCACCAGGAGCTGCTCGACCTGGCGCCGGAGTTCAGGAGCGTCGCGGCAGGCCTGGTCAAGGAAAGTAGCTCGGCTTTCCGGAGGCAGTTCCAGCGCTTCCCCAAACAGGTCCTCTGCTGATTGCCCCGGCTCCGTCATCGTTTCGATCCTATCAGGGGTCATTCCTGGAGCCGGTGTGGCCCACCAGGCCCTTACACCTTTGGCGAGGTGACGGGTGAACCTCCGCGCCCCTAGGGGCTGAGAAAATAATTTGCGGTCCATTTCACTTTTTTCCCTGGGGTTGCGCCTTAGTAAGTGAAGGCGGTTGGTGAGACGCCTTCCAAAAAGGAGAACTACCATGCGCAGCTCAATGATGTTGAAGGTTCCCGCAGGCTTGATCGCCGCTGTTCTCGCTGTCGCCTCCTCGGCGCCAGCCGCCAAAGCACAGGGTCCTGGATTCGTAGCCAAGATGAACGTGCCCTTTGCGTTCCAAATCGCTTCCGGGCAACATTTCAGTCCGGGCGTCTACACCATCCGCATGAACAGCCAACAGACGATGCTGATCCGGAGCAACACCAACTCAGGATTGGCCATGACCCAGTTGGCGAACGACGGACTGCCGGCCACCCAGGGCAAAGCCGTGTTCACCCATTACGGTGACCAGTACTTTCTGCGCACCGTTTGGGTGGCCGGTCAGTCGAGTCACCTTATCTGTGACAGCTCGAAGGCCGAACGCCAATCACAGATTGCCGCCGGCAAAGCGAGCACAGCCGTAGAGGTGGCTCTGCTGCAGCCTGGACGCTAACACTATGCTACGGACAAATGCATCGCTACTGTTCCCGCGATGAGCAGTAGCGATGCTCAGCGTACCTCAGCGGCTGAAGCCGTCAAGCAACCATTCCTTTACGGCACGGCCGAAGCGGTGCCCTTCGTTCGAAAATCTTCCCCAACCCCGCAGGGAACGGCTGAACTTACGAAGAAAGTTCCTTTTACGGTGGCCAATGCAATAAATAAATCTGGGCCGCACCGGTCCGGTTCATGACTGCCGGTTGACCCTCGCGTGTAATGCTTACAAAACTTTCGACAGAGTTGGTTGGGGAACTTTGTCATGATCGTTTGTACTCAGTGACATAGATCAGTCTTAGCGCCGATTTGGCAGGGTAACGGTAATTGGCTCTGAAACGGGGTTGCTCAAGATTCCGGACTGAGCAAAATTGACCAGCACGCGGGTCGGCACGGGGAACATACTGCCCATATAGCCCTTCCCGGTGCTTTGCGGTTATGAAATCACTCGAAACGCCAGCGTAAGGGCTGCCGACGCTTTTGCTATTCACGGAAAAGCTACTCGAAAGAGGACATGTGTGTCTTCAAACCCCTCAAACCCCGCGCCGCGCGTTTTCGTCGTCGACGATGAACCTGTCATCGCATCGACCCTCGCCGCCATATTGCAGATGAACGGGTTCTCGGCGAAGGTCTTCAGCTGCCCGCTGGAGGCGCTGACCGCCGCCCGGTTGAAAGCTCCTGATCTGCTGATATCCGACGTCGCGATGCCGGGCATTTCCGGGATTGATCTTGCGATCCAAATGAGGGCACAGTACCCCACGTGCAAGGTCTTGCTCTTTTCGGGACAGGCAGCCAGCCTCGATTTGGTTGAAGGTGCCCGCGCTGAGGGGCATGAGTTCGATTTGCTCCTGAAGCCTGTTCCTCCGACTGAGCTTCTATTCGAGGTAGGGAAAATCATTAACGGCACGGTCGCAATCTACGCCGTTTAACCAGCCAAAGCCAACGATGGCCGGTAGAGAGGCACGAGAAATGAGCGACAAAGCATACCTGGTCCGGTTCAAACATCCAGAGCTAAGCATCCAGTCCGTGATTGCTGCGAGGGCTGAAATCCATGGTGAGCATATTGCTCTGCTGGACTCAAAGGGAAAACTAGCTGCTCTGTTCTTAACAGAGGTCGTCGAAAGCTGGTCCGAGTTTGCGCTCTCTCAGCGGATCCGCTCCGATTAAGCTCGAGGCTAACTGCTCAATGTGGAGCAATGGCCGATAGGAAAGATAGGAGACATACGCTCCCATCAAGGCTCTAGCCACGTTGCTAAGAGCCTTGATGTTCCTGAAGATTGCGAAGTGGGAAAGTTGAACGGTGTTTGACTAACATGCTGTAGACAGTCTTAAGGCTGGATGGGGCTGGACACCTTTAGACAGGAGATTGACATGAAAGTTGAGGAGTTGATCGGAAGCAAGGTGTGGATAAAGAGCGACCAATTCCGGAGTTTCCCAGGCAAGATCGAAAGTATGTCTAATGCCGTCAACCTTGACGACATCAAATCATCCGTCTCTCAAAGTACGTTTAGGATCGAGATGCCTTCTGGAACCGTCATTGAAATCCTCGGTTCCGATATTTCAAAGATTGAAATGCCGGCTTACGCCGACGCCCCCACCGGCCCCTCAACGGCCGTGGCCGTAGTATCCGCCGCCCAGCGCGAAAACCAATAGAATGACAACTTACTACTAAGCTGCCGGTGCAGCTTTATTGCCTGTGATGGTAGCCGATTCCGCCAGAGGGGAGATCGACACCAGGGATACGCCCTATACAGGGACAGGGACCACTGCAATCCGCCCAATCTGATACGGATATACCGTAACCCTGGCAAGAGAGAACCATGGGTATACCTTTAACTCAATATGCTCAACTTCTGCGGCATTGAAGCGCTCACTTAAACAACGAAGCGCAAGTTTCAGTGCGCCGGCAATCGCTTCCTGCGATGTTTGCCCTACGCCACTACTTAGCGATCCTTCACCAATCCGGATGAAATGCCATCCGTGCCTCCGGATCTCTCTGTCCAGCCGGCGAGCACCTCCTGACCGGACAATGTTCCAGCCTTCGCGGAACTCTTCCGTCGCAAGTGTGAGTTTGTCCGGTAGTTCCATGTGTCTGCGTAAGAACATGGTATGTTCCGCTATGTCGCCCATCGGAGTCGCTCTTCCTCTGGAAATCCAGGGGAGTGCCAACTTGCTGGGATGTTGGAGAGAAGGGCACTGAGGGCGGGTCATGGCTTCAATCGACACTTCGTCGTCTACGATAAGGAGCTTTACCTTCGCGTCGGGCAATTTGCACCTTCCCAGAGAGCATCACATTGGGGATGCTGGAAGTATGCCACTCCGCTAATCTCCATACTGTTCAATTGTGCTCACAATCGCCCAGAGGCTGCTGGTTTGATTAACCTCGCGAAGGCCCCAGGAGAGAAGCACCAACGGCGTTTTGCTCCGATACTTGATCGTGCAGAATCACATTGAGCAGCGACTTATGAACCCGGATGCGTCCGTTGTATTCAATAAAGCCAAGCTTGCGGAAGCGATTCATGAAGAAGCTGACACGGGACCGAGTGGCGCCGATCATTTCCGCCAGGGTCTCCTGCGTGATCTTCGGAATGATCGTTTCCGGTTGTCCAGGCTTTCCGAATTCCGCCATCAACAAGAGAATTCTCGCCAGACGCTTTTCGCTGGAGTTGAAAAGCTGATCGACAAGATCCGCTTGGGTTCGCATACTGCGGGCGAGCAGATACTTTAGGAACAGATCAGAGAAGGCATGCTCTTCGTGAATCACGCGGATCATCTCTGCCCGCTCTATCTTGAGCGCTGTACAGGCGGCAATCGCAGTGGCAGTCGCCAGTCGAAGCCCGGCGGCTCCGGCAATCGACTCCTCTCCGATGAAATCGCCGGCGGACAGAAGCGTGATCGTGGCTTCTTTGCCGTTTGTCGAAGCAACTGTGAGCTTTGCGCGACCCTTCTGAAGATAGAAAACGGAGTCAGCTGGATTCCCCCGGGAAAAGAAGACCTGCTTGGCTTTTATTCGGACAATTCTTCGTCCCAGTCCAGCGTTCGCCAGAAAGGTGGCGGCGTCAAACGTCGGGTTCTCTCGCTCAGCCATCTGAATGGTCCTTTTCCGGACGTTTTCTTGTCGGGGGACAGTGCAGAACGGTACGTGACCGCATCTGGTGTGCAAGTAAAAAACAAGGAATCTCCAGAGATTATAGACTCATGGACGGTAAGGCTTGCTCTGGCAAGCGAAAATACTCTTGGTTTCGGGCATTGGCAAGGGAATTCCGAGGTGCGACCAAGGGTTAAGGGACTGCAAGATCAGTGTTGGCCGAAATCTCGGCACCAGGGACCGTACCGCGGACGGACTTACTCCAATGCTCCGTATTGATTCTCTTTGCCAAACCTAGCCAGCCCATAATCCAGATGCCGTAGTAATTCAGGTCATACTCGTACCAAACGAGGCCATGGCGGGCCGAAACGGGGTGTGCATGGTGATTGTTGTGCCAGCCTTCACCGCCGGTAAGGAGGGCGACCCACCAATTGTTTCGCGAGTCATCGCGGGTAGCGAAACGTCGGGATCCCCACATATGGGTTGCAGAGTTGACCAACCACGTAGCGTGAAGGCCAAGCGTCACTCGCAGGAAGATGCCCCATAGAACCCACGGCCATCCTCCAACCGCGAGCAGGATAAAGGCAAGCAGTGTGAGTGGAACCCAGTGATACCGATTCAGCCGGCGATAGAAGGCGTCCTTCATCAAATCGGGAGCATACTTGGCGAGAAGGAGGGGTTCAGCATCTGCGCCTGCTCCATGGATGACCCACCCCGCATGGGACCACCACCCACCTTCGCGCGGAGAATGGGGATCTCCCAGCCGGTCGGAATGTTGATGATGAATCCTGTGGGTGGTAACCCAAACCAGTGGACCACCTTCCAGACTCAGGGTGGCGCATATCGCTAGAAGATATTCCAGCCATTTCGGTACCTGGTAGCCCCGGTGCGTGAGCAGGCGATGGTAGCCCATGCCGATTCCGATATTGATGGCGACGACATGAAGAACGACGGCGACAACCAGCGCAGACCAGCTAAAAAAGAAGAACGCTGCGATGGCTCCGAAGTGAAATAGAAGCATAAAGCCAAGCACCAGCCAGTTCACCGACAGTGTTTGTGTAGCGCGCGAGAGCGCGAGCATCCCAAGCTTCGACTTTCCGGGCGCCAGGATTGCCGGCTGTTTTTGATCAGTAGGTGGGAAGCTCGCCGCAGTGTGGGCGCTCTGGTTCTCAATCGAAATAAAAGGCGGAACTGTTTTCACGACTCCAATTCAACGCCTGTTTGCAAGGTTTCGTTCGTCATAGTTTTGTAATCCAAACGATAAGAGCGAAAAGCGAACGAAAATGGCTCTTTCCCGTCACTGGCCCGCGGCAGAATCCGTGCATGATCGAACCTTTCCTGAACACTGAATCGAAAACTGCAACGAATACTTCTAGTGTGAGCTCTTTTGCACTGACAACGGACCCCGTCCTGTGCAGCGGAGATCGAAAACCAGAACGCAGATGACGGTCACTGGCTATATTCGTCGTTTAGCATAAAGCCGTGCGCTTCGCGGACAGTGTGGCAACTTCCAGAGCAACTTGACACGATCATCAAACGGCGGCATTCTTGTCCTATAGATATCTAGGGGTGTTGTCGTCATGGCAAAAACTAAGAACGACAATCTCCAGGGAACTCTGGCTTTGCTGGTTTTGAAAACCCTGGAACAGGGCCCCATGCATGGCTGGGGCATTACGCTGCATATCGAGCGCACCTCGAACGAAGCTCTGAGGGTTGAAGAAGGGTCGCTGTACCCCGCGCTCCATCGCATGGAACAGGAGCGATGGATCGTCTCCGAATGGGGTGTTAGTGAAAACAATCGCCGTGCCCGCTTCTATCGGCTCACAGCACTGGGCCGTAAGCAGTTAAATGCCGAACGGCAGAACTGGAAGAAGATTATCAGTGCGGTCGACATGGTGCTGGAATTCAAATCGACATGAAGTGACGAGGCCTTCGATGGCATGGATCTCTCGCATACGCGCACTCTTCGGAAGAGAAAAACTGGAACGCGAGCAAGACGAAGAGCTCGCGTTCCACCTCGCGATGCGCGAGCAATTGAATGTCGAGCAGGGAATGACGCAGGCGGACGCTCGTCGTGACGCGAGGCGCCGGTTCGGGAATCCAAGCCTGTGGCGAGAGCGGATGAGCGAGGTCGATGTGATGATCCTGCCACAGACCGTCCTCCTCGATCTGCGGTATGGGGCACGTATGTTGTGGCGCAATGCGGGATTTACGATGGCTGCGGTTCTCGCGCTGGCGATTGGCATTGGGGTGAATACGGCCGCTTTTACTGCTTATAAGGCGTTCTTCAAGCGAGGTCTCGATGCTCGCGTATCCGGACAGATGGTTAACCTGGCGCTGATGGTGCATTCCGGCTCGGGCGATCAAACGGTTAATCCGCTTGCGTTCTTCAGCATTCCCGACTACGAAGCTTATCGGGACCACGTTCGTTCTTTCAACGGACTCATTGCCGCCACCAACCCACAGTTCCTTACCCTAACCGGAGCGGGAGGAGTCGCGGGCCAGCGCAGCGCGTCGACTGGATCACTGGTGGGAAGACTGAGACTGCTTCCCAACAACGGCAACAACACTGAGACGGCCAGTACGTTCCTGGTCTCGGAAAACTACTTTTCGGTTCTCGGTGTTGGAGCATTGCGCGGCCGGACCTTTGCGGCTGGAGAGTCTTCAAAGCTCTCCGTATCTCCATCGGCGCTGATAAGCGAGAACTACTGGCAGAAGCGGTTTGGCGGCGATCCGGCAATACTCGGCAAGACCATCCGTCTGAATGGGATCGCATTTACGATCGTGGGGATTACACCGCACAACTTTGTGGGTACAAATGTGGAAGCACCTGATTTCTGGCTTCCGCTCAGCCTTGAACCGTTGATTCATCCTGACGACAATTGGCTGCGTAACCGGGAAACCCTGTGCTGCAGGATATTGGCCCGACTAGCTCCCGGAGTCGGCATCGATCAAGCGCAGGCGGAGATGACCCTGCTTGCCGGCCAGCTCAGTACCTTACATGACCCTCACTCCGACCTGGGTAAACCTGCAAAGGCAGCGATCTGGCCGGGATCCCCATTTCCTTACCCTATGAAGTTGTACGGGGGGCTGCAATACGCCATTCTGCTGATCATGGCCGCTGTTGCCATGGTGCTCGTGATTGCGTGTGCCAATGTGGCTAGCCTGCAACTGGCACGAGCGGCATCACGGCAAAGTGAACTGGGCATGCGGCTGTCGCTTGGGGCCAGCCGCATGCGGATCATCCGGCAGTTGTTAACCGAGAGCGCACTGCTGGGTCTGATAGCCGGAGCGGTTGCATTACTTTTCAGTTGGGCCTTCCTCCAGGTAGTAGTGGTCTTGATCGCGGATGCATTCCCGGCTGAATATGGCACGTTTATCTTCCATGTAACGCCGGACCTGGAAATCTTTGCGTACGTGTTTTGCGTCAGCCTGCTGGCCGGCGTCCTGTTTGGGTTAGCCCCTGCTCTGGAAAGCTCCGGAGCTGCGCTTTCGTCGGCGTTGAAGGCCAGCTCGGGAACGGGCAAGGTACGCAGTCGCCGCATGCGCAATTTCCTGATGGCTGCCCAGGTTGCTGTCTCGCTGATGTTGTTGATCGCTGGAAGCATGTTGACTCGAAGTTCGATTCGCGCGCTCAAGATGGACACCGGCTATGACAGCGAACGCGTCGTGAGTCTTGCACTGCGATTTCCAGAGGGGCAGAAATATGGTGCCGACCGCCAGGCTACTCTCGTCCGAGAGCTTCGCAGCCGGCTGGCCGCTCTGCCTGGCGTTGCCGCAATCACCAGCGCACGGGCGCCGGACGGCGATGGTTTACGAACAGCGGCGGTTTCGCTGAATGGAGAAAAACCCTCCCCACCAAATACGCGAGCGATCCTCTATTACACTTATGTTCAGCCGAACTATTTTCAAACGCTGGGCATTCCGTTGCTGTTCGGGCGCGGATTCCAAACACAAGCCGGCCAGGCTGCAACCAATGTCATTCTGAGCGAATCGGCTGCACAACTGTTGTGGCCGAAACAGAACCCGATTGGCCGCAGCCTGCGTTTGGCGCCGGGCGGACAGTTCGCAATGAAGGGCGAAGTTGCTCTCGATGGGCCGAGCTACGAGGTGATCGGCGTGGCCCGCGACACTCGGGGAGTTTTGTTGAATGGAAGCGATTCCGAGCAGATCTATCTCCCGATGCCGGAGAGTCGCGTGCCTGAATTTCCCATTCTGATTCGGGCCCAGGCTGCCCCGGCGCAGATCATGAATGCGATCGGGCCTATGATTTTGTCCGTCGATCCAAACCTGGTGGCATATTCTTTCACTCTTGAAGAGATGCTTCGCCAGACGGAGACTTTCCTGGCTTCGAGCATCTCGGCGGCAGTCGCTTGGAGCGTCGGCATATTGGGGCTTCTGCTGGCTTCGATGGGCATCTACGGCACGGTCAGCTATATCGTTGTTCTGCGCACACGCGAAGTGGGGATCCGCATGGCCCTGGGGGCAAAGAAACGCGACGTTCTGATCCTTATGCTGCGTGAAAGCGCGCGCCCAGTGGTTGCGGGACTGATCGCAGGAATGTGTCTTGCAGAGGGAGCGTCTTATTTGCTGCGTGGAGTGCTGTATGGACTCCACACGGTGGACAGCATCTCATTCGCTGGCGTTTCGCTGGTGTTTCTGGCCATCGCGCTGCTCGCGTCTTACGTACCGTCGCGGAAAGCTATGCGTGTCGATCCCATGGTGGCTCTCAGGTACGATTAGCCCGGCGATGTGGGGATTCATCACTGTTTCGTGACGTCGATCATATTGTCGTCTGCCACCCGGTCGATCAGCTTGTTCTGGGGATCGATACCGGCGCGTGCCGGCATTTGATCGACCAGGATCTCGAAGGTCTGCTTCTGCTGGGTGAACTTCTCCTTTTTCAAATAGAGCACCTTCTCGTGATCTTTCTTGCCGGTGAAGAGGCCGACGTCGATGAAGTCGTTCAAAGGCATCGGCGTCTCCACACCGTTGCCGTCAGACTTCAGCTTGCGCGCCTGCACCGTCAACGTCACCTTGTACTTCTTGTCCGGCAGCTCGGAGACGGTTGCGGACAACGCCTTGTTGTCGTAGAGAACGATGGATTCGAAGGCATCCGTGATGTAGTACTGCAGCTCCGGTGGAGTTTGGGCTCGTAGTGCTGCGACGAATTGCCGCGTATCCGGATAGGGGCCGCTCTGGGAATCGTCCGCATTCGCATAGCGGTACTGGAGGAGGAAGTTATGCAGCGCAAGGTTGAGCTTGTCCTCACCGATGTAGTCGGAGAGAGCATAGAGGACGAGCGATCCCTTCTGATACCAGACATAGGGTTCGCGCTGCACGAGAACGAGGGGAGGTTCGTGGCGACTCTCTTGTGAGCGGCCACGAAGGTAGCCATCGAGCTCATGTTTGAGGAACTTGCGCATCTGGTCATCGCCGTATTTCTTCTGCATCACGCGCAAGGCTGAGTACTCGGCCAGCGACTCGGACATCATGTTCGAACCTTCGACGCGGGCGCCGATGAGCTGGTGGCCCCACCATTGGTGGGCAAGCTCATGAGCGGTGACAAAGTAGGTCAAGTCGATATCGTCCTGGGGGTTAAGGACACGGCCGATAAAGCCAAATTCGGAGAAGGGTACGGTGTTGGGGAAGGACTGCGCGAAGGTGCGGTAACGGGGAAACTCGAGGATGCGGAACTGACGGAATTGATAAGGGCTGAAGTTCTTCTCGTAGTAAGCGAGACCGGCTTTGGTGGAGGCGACCATGTCATCGACGTCATAAGGGTGGGCTGGTGCGGAATAGACCTCGATGCTGACGGGGCCGGCTACCCCGTTGTAGACCTCGCGCCGGACGCTATAGCGGGCTGACACGTAGGCGAAGAAGTCGAGGATCCTGACGTCGCCCATGTTGTATTCGTAGTAGTGGCGGCCGTTCTGGAGCCAGTCCCGTTGCGGATAGCCGGGCGCCAGGGCGATTTGATCCTCAGAGGTGCTGACAACGGTGTGGAAAGAGATCCAGTCGGAGTCCTGGGTGAAGAGATTGGTTCGGCTGCCCACGGGGTCTCCGCGATGGGGCAGCTCCGAGACTGGGCCCAGGTGCTCCTCGCGGCGGCGGCGGGGGTCAGTGAGCTCCATGCCTGAGGTATAGCCGATGCTGGGAAAGTAGCTGGCGTCGAAGAAGGTGCCGGAGTAGGCGAGTTCGGGCCGCTCGCCGCCATCCATGAAGCCGCGGGGGGTTCGGCCGGTGTTGAAGGTCAGGTTGACTTTTTCGCCGGGCGCAAGCGGCTGATCGAACGCATAGATGGTGTACAGGCCGCGTGGACTCGAGGAGAGTTGGTGAAAGGGGCGATCGAAGAGAACGTTGGTGACGGATTGCCGCACATCGACCAGGTGTATCTGCGAGATAGGCCCGGGCGTTTTGTTCTGCAGGACGAAGTGGCCGGTACCGGAGAAGGCGCGCCGCTCGGGAAAGATATCGATGGCAGCGTCGACGGCGATGATCTTGGGTTGTGGAAGGCCCTCATACTTTTTGAAGGAGCGCTCATATTGCGCCTGGATGTCGCGTTGGGCCTTGCTGTTCAAGTATTCGTTGAGGATGTGGGCGTTGTAGAAGTACCAGCAGCCGCTGCCGATGGCGATCAGCAGGACGCAGACGCCGGCGGGAATGAGGCGGCGAGCGCGGCTATTCGCGAGGCGCAGGCGGCCGGCCCAGGAGTCGTCGGATCCGCGCGCGGCAAAGGCAATGGAGAGGACGCCAAGGAAGGCGGATATGGAGAGCCAGTAGAGGATGGACCAGAAAATGGCGGGGACGAAATGGCCGTATCCGTTCATGTCCGAGTATGTGTAAGCGGGAGTGTTGCCGAAGAGATAGAGCGTATTCTCCCAGCCATGGGTGACGAGGATAGGGATAAGGACGAAGAACCCGATCACGAAACCGTGAGCGATAAACTTATGGCCGAGCACAGTCTGCAGGAAAAGAGCCAGCAGAGTGAACATGAGGATATGGGGAAAGGTGATGAGGTAAAGCTGCTGGAAGTACTGGATCAGTTCGTAATGGTAGTACCCGGCAATTGTCTGGCTGAGGATGCCACAGAACAGGACGACGGTGAGCAGGAAGAGTTCAATGAGCGCGAGGGCACAGAGCCGAGATAACCAGTCGGTCGACTCACGCATGGGCAGCGCATCATGAATACCGGAGAACTGGATGTCGCGTTCACGCCAGACAAGCTCGCCGGCGTAGAGTGTGGTGATGATGAGGAAGGGAAGCATGGAGCCGCCCTGGACCGCCATCAGCATGAGGAAGGTGACGGGATAGACGTTCGCCTCCAGCATGCGGCCGGCGAAGTGGCCGTTGGCGAGAACGAAAACGAGCATGGCTCCGACGATGCCCCAGAAGGGAAACTCGTGCAGGACATTCGTGATGCGCAGGCGAGTGAGGCTCAGGAACTGTGCCCAGGTGGTCGCGGGGCCGAAGGTCTGGTGGACGACAGGCAATCGTTTTGCCACCAGCGAACGCGATGGCAAGGCTTCAGCGGAATCGTGGTCACGATCGCGAGCGGCTCGGCGGCCATGCGATCTGGCAGTGAGCGCCTCGACGGAGAAGGGGAAGAACACGTACGCGGTGATGAGAGAGAGGAGTCCAACGCCTGCCCAAATGAGCCGGTTATAGAGAAAGACTCCGGACCATGGCAGTTGGAGCGTATTTTTTTCCGCAACCGTCCAGTAGCGGGTGACACTTTCGAGCAGGCGCACACCTACGGGGTCGAATATGGCAGACCAGAAATGCTCGAGCGAACCGGTGGCGGCAAAGACGGCGTTCACCACCAGGTAAGCGAGAAAGACAACGACGCCCTGCAGATAGACGACAAATAGCTTGCGGGTGAGGGCGGCAACAGCGAAGAAGAGCGAACCAAGAAAGAAGATCTGCACCACGGTGATAGCCAGGAATGGGTGCAGGTACCAGCCGAGGTGGCCGGGAGCAATACGGGTGTGGTCAGCCCAGGGAGCCAGGGTGCCGAGGGCCTCGCCAAGGACCATGCCGCTGAAACAGATAACGGCGGTGACGAAGGAGCCTGCCCAGCGACCGCCGAGATAGGCGAACTTGGTGATGGGCTTGGTGAAGATGAGCTGATAGGTGTCGCGCTGGAAATCGCGCAGGATCGAGGTTCCGAAGATGGCTGCAATGACGAGCATGCCAAAGAAGCTCATCATCAGGTAAAGGATGCTGGTAGCGAAGGGGCCGTTGAGGAGGATCTTGTCGTTGCCGGTATTGAGAAAGTCCTGTGCGGCGATGGAAAGGAAGGCCAGGGAAAACCAGAGCGCGAAGTAGACGTAAGTAGATACGCTCTTGAACCGCAACTTCAACTCGAGCGAGAAAAATTCCCAGAACAGTGCCATAGGACTCGTCTCCGCATCCGTCTTTCGTGGAGCTTGCGATCAGTTTTGCGCGTGCCGGGCAAGATTGATGAAATAGACATCTTCAAGACTGGAGGCAACCGGGAGAAAACCCTCTCCGGGGCTGGACTCGGCATAGATACGAACCTCGTGCAGGCCGGCGGCCAAGTGGGTAGAGATGAGAGTAAAATTCGCTTCCAGGGCCCGCAGTTCGTCATCGGTTGCAACTACCTTGCTCCAGATTTTTCCTTTCAAGGCCTCCAGCGCTTCTGCCGGCGCTCCCTCCAGCAACAGCTGCCCATTGGCGATAATTGCCATGCGGGGGCAGAGTTCGCGTACATCTTCGACGATGTGGGTGGAAAGAATCACCGTCACATCGCTGCCGATCGAGCTCAGTAGATTCAGGAAACGATTGCGTTCCGCCGGATCCAAACCGGCGGTCGGTTCATCCACGATAATCAGCTTGGGGTTGGCCAGCAGTGCCTGCGCGATGCCGAAGCGCTGCTTCATGCCGCCCGAGTATGTACCCAACGCCTTCTTCCGCGCACTCCATAGATTTGTCTGGTTTAACAGCGCATCCACCATTTGGTTGCGTTCGGTCTTGTTGGTGATGCCCTTCATCACGGCGAGATGCTGCAACATGGCGAGTGCCGATATCTTTGGATAAACGCCGAACTCCTGGGGCAGGTAGCCGAGCAGCTTGCGAACAGCGGTCTTATCCTTCAGGACGTCTATCTCGTCCAGATGGATCTCGCCCACATCCGGATCCTGCAGGGTGGCGATGGTTCGCATCAGGGTGCTCTTGCCTGCGCCGTTCGGGCCCAACAGGCCGAACATGCAGTTGCCGACGGTCAGGGAAAGATTCTTGAGCGCCTTAACGCCATTGGGATAGGTCTTCGATAAACCGGTGATGGTTAGCGCCAAGGAGTTATCCCCCCACTTGTAGGCCTTAAGGTGAGTACCCGCAAATCTACCACGGCAGTGTAAGTTTTCGATGGATTGGTGGCTGGCCTGCTGTGATCTCGGGTAGCATGTCGGAGTCCGACTATATCGGAGTGCGACCATGGGCGTCAATCAGGTTGGGGTCGTGGCTTGGATGGAGAGTTGCTCGCGTAGAGTCCGAACTCTGCGATCCCCGGGGGCTTGCCCGTCCCACGCAGGCTCAGGCGCACACGCTCCGCTGAGGTCGGCTTTATCCGGTACACCATTTCCCTGGGTGAGTCGCCAGCAAACGCTTCTCGCCACTGTCCTCCACTCCACGCTTCGACACGATACGAAGCAATGCGGCTGTCCGTCCCGTAGTCAGCGAGATAGGTCGGCTCGACGACTGCAACGGTGTCGAATAGGGTCGGCTTCTGCAGATCAATCTCGATCCATCCCGATGTTTGCCCGATATCGCATTGCCAGTACGTTCCCGGCCGATCATCGTTCGCAAGGTCCGGCCCTGAGGTATCGGCAATGCTGCTGGCATACGAGGGCCGCGTAGAGGCAAGGTTCGGTGTAGTGATCTGGTGTGCGGTTGCAAGCTGGGGCGCAGGCGCCCGATCCCGCCAGAGCTGGCCAATTGCTGTAAGCCGGTCCACCGCATTCTGGTCGAACCGTCCATCGCGGTTCGGCGCGACGTTTAAAATCAAATTGCAGTGGTGGGCATTGAAGGGGATCAGCCACTCCTCCACGATTTGCTTGGCCGAGCGAAGTTCCTGGGTTGGATAATCCAGCTTCCAGAACCAGTCGCTCTGCAGCGTTGTTGCCGACTGTGACGGCACTTCGCTCCCGGCCGGAATTGTCTGCCCCGCGTGCTGCTCATACTGCTTCACATCGGTGTAATAGAGCGCAGGCGCCGGGTATCTGCCCTGGTTGTAATCGCTCATCAGGCAATTCGGCTGCAGATGTTTCACATGCCTGTAGATCTCGGTAAATGGCATCTCGGTATAGTTCAATCGGCTCCATGCCGCGTTCCATCCGTCGATCACCAGGGCCGTAATTTCTCCATAGTTTGTCAGAAGCTCGGTCAGCTGGGCCTTCACCTTGTCGATCTTCTGCCGCGTCACACAATAGGGCCGGATGTCCGCACGCAGGTCGAGAATCGAAAAGTAGAGACAGGTCTTGAGGCCTTGCGCCCGGAACGAGTCCACATACGCGCGGACAATATCCCGCTTACCCGTCGCATCCTGCACGTTGGCACTGCCGGTCTCGGTGGGCCATAAGCAAAAGCCGTCATGATGTTTGGTCGTCAGGCAGCCATACGCCATCCCGGCGGAGCGGGCAGCTTGCGCCCACTGATCAGTGTCGAGAGCTTTCGGATCAAAGAGCGCAGGCGAAGCCTTGGGATCTCCCCACTCCCGCTGCTCATAGGTGGCCATGTTCAGGTGGATATACATGCCGAAGCGCAGATTGAGGAACTGCTGCTGCAGCTCGGTCATCGACAACGCCGAGTCATTTCCGGGAAGCAATCCGGCCTTTCCCATCGAGGCATACAGCGCTGCAGCGGCCAGGCCGCCGGTAAATTCTCTTCTATTCATCCTGCTCGCTTTCTTACCAAATCCTGTTGCCGCGCACCCCGCCCGGTTCTTCGCTCTCCCGAAAATGATCCCGCATCCGCTCTGCCAAACCAGATCTCGCTCATGACGTTGTAAATCGGGTGATCGGTTTTTGAAGAGGAGTTCGTTGAGCGATTGCACTAGTAGGTCTTGACCACGATGACGCTGACGTTAGCGTCGGGCGCCTCCTGAGGAATGTCGATCTGCAGTTTGCCCTCGGTCTGTCGAGAGGTCAACGGTTTCCCATTCGCAAGCAGGTGGGCCGACATGACTCTTGCCTCGATGCCAGTAATCTCGCAGGTTGGAGGAGACCAGTCGAATAGGTGCAGATAGATGGACTTGCCCTTGGCCGTAGTCCGCAAACCCGCAACTCCCTGTACTGGTCCATACGTCGTTCCGTATATCGAGTCGCCGTTTAGGGTGAGCCAGGCCCCGATAGCCCGCAGCCTTTGCTGGAACTCTGGCTGGATCTGGCCGTCGGGCTGAGGTCCCACATTCAACAGGAAATTCCCACCGCGGCTGGCTACTTCGACCAGCGCCCTGATCAGCGTCTTCTCGGATTTGTAATCGTGATCGTTTTTGTTATAGGCCCAGGTGTTGTTGATGGTCATGCAGGTTTCCCACAAGCGGAAATCTTCCGGACGCGGAACGGTGTTCTTCAGCTTCTCGGATACTCTTGGGTCAATCCCTGTGAGCACCACGCCCTTGGTGGGAATCGCGGTGGGAATGAACTGTTCCGGAGTCTCGTAGTCGGCATCCACGCCGATGCGGTCATTGACCAGGGTAGATGGTTGCAATTCGCGGATCATTGCGAGCACACGCGCACCGTCGTACTTCCTCTGATTGTGGAGGCCGTCGAACCAGATGATGGCGGCTGGACCATAGCGAGTCAGCAACTCTGTTAGTTGCAATTGCATGTACTGGAGATAAACCGGCCACTGGGGCCGCTCCGGTTCCCCATTCCAGTTTTCTTTGGCAAGCTTGGTTGTGTCGCGGAAGTCCGGATGGTGCATGTCTGGTGGCGAATAGTAGAAGCCGAGAGGCATGCCATCGTCACCGCAGGCTTTTGCGAGCTGTGCGACTATGTCTTTGCCGTAAGGAGTATTGGTGATCTTGTAGTCCGTATAGGCGGAATCGAACATGCAAAAGCCGTCGTGATGCTTGGTTGTAAATACCATGTACTCTTGCCCTGCCGATCGCGCGAGATCGACAAACGCCTGCGGATCAAACTTCACCGGATTGAAGGTTTGGGGCAGGGCACGATATTCAGCCTCGGTAATCCCGCCCGTCTTCGGGACCATGATCGGCCATGAGGCTTCCACGCTAGCCTGCGAATATGGCCCCCAGTGGATGAACATCCCGAACTTGGCATCGCGATACCAGGTTGTCCGGTCGCACGCAATCGCATTTGCCAACCCGAGGCGGGGAAGAAACGGTAGACAGGAACCAGCCAGAGCAAGCTTGAGGAATCGACGACGATCTTGAGAATAAGCGCTCATATCGAGGGCATGGTAGCGACCAACGGAACTTGTTGTCAAACGAAGACGGGTGCGAGGCGATCGCCATCAACAGCATGCACGCGCGAGGACAGCCGTTGCCCGGGGCCCGGTATATTATGGTCAAAACTCCAATCCGAGCGCTTAAATGTCAACCTCATCCACTCATCCGACCGAACGGCTTCTCAAACAGAACCTTGCCGACCTGCTGCGCACGGAAATCATGAACGGCGCGCTCCGGCCTGGCGGGCGGATTGTCGAGGGTACTTGGGCCGCCAAATTCGGCGTCGCCCAAGCCTCGATCCGCGAAGCAATCAATATCCTGGCTCAAGAGGGCTTTGTCACCAAGCAATCCGGCCGAAGCGCCAGGGTCGTCCATCTCAGCCATCAGGACGTAATCCAGCTTTACCAGCTTCGTGGCGCGCTCGAAGGACTGGCAGCGAGCCTGGCGGCGTCCACACAGCCCGATCTTTCCCCACTGCAATTTGCCGTTGACGGAATGCGCGAGGCCGCGACGGCAGGTCATCGCGAAGCTCTGCTGGATTGCGATCTTCAGTTTCATTTGCACCTATGCGAGGTCGCCGGCAATCCGTTTGTGCTGGAGCATGCCCGCCGCGTTCTGCTTCCGTTTTTTGCCTTTGTTCGCATGCGCGTAGCGGCCATTGATCAGGAGACCTCTGTGTGGAGTAAAGACCTGGAAGCCCATCAACGGATCATCGATCTGATCCGCGAAGGTGAGGGCGACATTGCCCGGCAATATCTGAACAGGGCGATGGAGCGCTTTGCGAAGACGGCGTGTGGCAACTGGGAGAAACGGGATTCGTTGGGTAATGGTGGCGTTGGATCCAAAGTGTTGAAGGTTTGAGAGGCAGATTCAGTTTGGTTCTCAGCTACGGCATCGATCATGTCGAAGCCCGCAGCCAGGTCGATAGGAATCGGCCGCGTTGGATCGAGGCCGTGCCGGGGTCAGGCACCGAACTGGCGCAGATGATGGTCGAGGTGTTTGTACATCAGAATTCCCCATTGCTCCGGCGTCATGCGTCCGAAGAAGCTGTGCGGATGAGCGGTGCATCCTGCCGGCCCGGCCGCGATCACGCGATCGATGAAGCCGTTGAGTCGATGACGTTCCGCGATGAAGTCTCGTTCGTCGAGCACCACGAAGCCGGGGACTGTTGGAGAATTTCGCCTCATGGGCGCGTCGTCACCGAGTGCCTTGGATTTGACGAAGCCGCCGATTAGCCTGCCGATCAACATGCGCGGTGGAAGCACGTCGCCCAGAGCCTGCTCCATGCCCTTGCAGCAGTGGGCTACGGCTTGCGCCGGATTCATCTTGCCCCATTGGCGTTGGCTATCGGGCCCTAACCGGGAGAGCCGGTCTTTGATTTCCTGGCTTGCGTTTGGCTCAAAGAGATTTCGCATGCAGACTTGGTCCTGGTGAAGGGGAAGCAGTTATTATCTCGGGCCGGTCAACTAATCGTTCAGGTGGCATGGGGTTGGCCCTGAACGGATCTACTACGAGCACAAAAAACGAGAGGGCGATTTCTCTTGCGAGACCTCGCCCTCTCTGTTCCGATTTTCGGAGATCCGGTTCGGCTTCCGGATCACAACTTTGGCTCTCCCCGAATCACGTGGCACTCACGAACTCTCGCTCGCGTGCTCCTCGCTCTTCTCAGATCACTGTCGCCGCAAGAACTTTCTCGCCGCCATCCGTTTCCAGTTGCCTGGCCCGAGTCTCGTTGCCGATTCTCGAAGATGACTGTTTGTCCGCTCTCTCCTCTGGAAGATCGCTCTTCCGTTGAAAGCAATACTACTCCCGACCAATCGGTATGCAAGGGGTCTCGGATAATTTTGTGCTGTGGAAATGAGGTGATCTAAGTGGAAATCCGCCGCAACCTATGCGAGTAAGTACTAAGGAACGATACCCACTCCTTCCACTATGGAGATATAGCGATCGATGGGGAGATCGGTGAATGTATCTACACGGGCGCTAGGAGCGGGCCAGCGAATCTCGAGATGGTCTATTTTTGTGTGCACACCAATGCCAAGCACCATGCGAGGGTCATGGCTGGAGAGAAAGCTTCCTCCTCCCGACTTGAGCCTGGTGCGCTTCAGGGGTCCGGCCTTCCAGGTTACGCGGGCACCGATCGCGTCGATGTTGGCTTGCTTGCCCACCAGCTTGACGCCCAGCCAGTGGTTCCCTTTGGCGGCTTGATTTCGTAACAGTACAGGCGCTCCATTATTGGTGGAGATGAGAACATCTACGGCCCCATCGTTGTCGAAATCGCCCAGGGCCAAGCCGCGCGCGGCGAGGGGGACGAGAAAGATGGGCCCCGCTGAGGTGCTCACGTTCTTGAGAACCCGGCCGTCGTTGTGAAAGAGAAGCAGCGGTTCGCGATAGGTGACGCTGCCGGAGTGGACTTCAATCTGGTCGTCGGGGTGACCGTTGGCAATGAAGAGATCGACGTTGCCATCGTTGTCGTAATCGAAAAACCGCAAGCCCCAGCCACTCATCGATCGAGTGAGTTCGCCAATTCCGTTGGCCGGCGAGAGATCGTCGAAGGTGCCGTCCTTGTTATTGCGATAGACGGAGTACATCTCCTGATCCACATTGGTGACGCTCAGGTCCTGCCAGCCGTCCTGGTCGAGGTCGGCGGCATCGACACCCATCCCCGAGCGGGCGCGGCCGTCGGCACTGTAAGCGACTCCGCCCTCGACCCCCTCGTCCTTGAACTTGCCTTGATGATTCACCCAGAGAAAATTGGCGACGGTATCGTTGGCGACAAAGAGGTCCATCCAGCCGTCGTTATTGACGTCTGTGGCCACCGCACCCCAGGCCTTGCCCAGCCCCGCGCTGATCCCGGTGGTTGCGGAGACGTCGGTAAACGTGCCATCCCCGTTGTTGTGAAACAACCAACTGTGGGTAGGTGGGTAGACGCGGGGAATGCAATAGTGGCGCTCCCCGGTGCCCTCGTTGCCGCAGAATTTATTGGCCGCCTTGTCGAATTCAACGAATCGGCAGACGAACAGATCGAGGCGGCCGTCGTTGTCGTAGTCGAACCAGACGGCGCTGGAGGCCCATCCCGGCGTTGCGATCCCCGACTTGAGCGTGACGTCGGTAAAGGTTCCGTCGCCATTGTTGCGATAAAGCGTGGACCGGTTGTAGCTGGTGACAAAGAGGTCGGGATAACTGTCTCCGTTGTAGTCGCCAACGGCGACGCCCATGCCGTACCCGGTATGGGTCACGCCTGCCTTGGCGGTGACGTCGGTGAAGGTTCCGTCACGGTTGTTGCGGTAAAGCCCGTTGCACAGCGGCTGCTGCGGAGTGAAGAAGTCGCAGGGACCGCTGTTGACGAGGAAGATGTCCATCCAGCCGTCGTTGTCAAAATCGAGAAAAGCGCAGCCAGCCCCCGTGGTTTCAGGCAGGTAATAGGACGCAGAGCGTCCATTGGAATGTTTCCAGGTAATACCGGATTGGGTGGGCGGAACCGGCTGGAAGAGGGCTGGTGTCCCTCCAGGCGGGACGAAAGCCGAGGGGAACCCCTTGCGCAAAACGCTTAGCGGCAGACTCGCCGCCAATGTGGAAAGGAATTCTCTTCTGCTTGGTCGACGCATCGGTCCATCTTATACACGGCTGCAGCAGGGCACTGCGGTTGCTAACGTCCAACTAAGGGTTGAGCACAGTCTCATGAAAACAGTTGACATCTCTTCGGCGTGACGCGTAGATTTCCGCTGTTTGGTCTCCTGCGTCAGCAAGAGCTGTAAATGGATACAGCGACAGTTCCTCACGGGCGATAAAGCCTCCAAATGCAAGCGGTTACAGGGCCCGGTTTTCCCAGAATTCGGCGCATCTCGATTTTTGGCCGGCTGATGTGATTTGGTCACGTCTGTCGAGCCAGAGGAAGGTCTCAATGCGCCGGGACTGAGGGTGCAGTCGAAAGGAGACTTTATGCGAGGCAGCTTTTCCAAGACCAGTGCTTATCTTTGGACGGCCCTTCTTGGCATATTTCTGTTGGCCGTGAACCAGCAGGGTTTCGGACAGGACGTCAATGCGTCACTCTCGGGATCGGTGACCGACCCCAGCGGGGCCGTCATACCAGGCGCAAAGCTCACCCTCACCAACGAAAGTTCTGGAGCCCAGCAAAACTTCCAGACGGATTCGGGCGGGGAATATAAATTCCCCAATCTGACCCCGGGCATCTATGACCTTTCTGTAAGTGCGCCGGCCTTCGAGTCGTACGTGCACAAGGGTATCGAACTTGCTGTCAACCAGTCTGCACGCGTCGACGTGAAACTGACCGTTGGTACA
This sequence comes from uncultured Acidobacteriaceae bacterium, assembly GCA_963830325.1. Taxonomy (GTDB): domain Bacteria; phylum Acidobacteriota; class Terriglobia; order Terriglobales; family Acidobacteriaceae; genus PALSA-350. The sequence continues at coordinate 355,415 of CAWHMV010000009.1, read as the reverse complement.
GCCGACCAGACGGTCACCGTCAGCGCCGATGCTTCGCTCATCAACTATGACAACCCCACGGTCGGAGGCGGCGTAAGTCCGGAAACGCTTCAGGACTTTCCGCTGGTGATCTCCGGCGCTCCTCGCTCCTCGGTGACGGTTGCCATTCTGATGCCTGGCGTGACCACCGGCGGCGGCGGCAATGCGTATAACTCCCGCACCAACGGCGGCATTATTACCGGCGACGAAGCGGTGGTCGACGGCGCGACGGCGTCGGAAGGCTTCATGAATCAGTCGGGGATGGTGAGCCTGCAGACGGACTTTGGCATGTCGCCCGATATCACGAGCGAAGTCAAAATTCTGACCTCGAATTATGACGCACAATACGGAAACTCGACTTCCGGCCAACTCATTGTGCAAACCAGAAGCGGCGGCGAACGGTTTCACGGCGCGGCTTATGAGTATCTCCGCAATGACGCCCTCAACGCCAAGCAGTACGGAGCATCGAAAAAGACGGCCGACAAGGAAAACGACTTTGGCGCCAACGTTGGCGGTCCGATTTGGATTCCGGGATATCACCGCGGGAATGCATACGTAAAAGGTTATTTCTACTTCAACTGGGAGGGGTTTCAGGACCACGGCGGGGCCAGTTCTTCCACCCTCTCGATCGCCTCGCTGAATGCCCGTGCGGGAAACTTCAGCGGCGTTGGCAGCCAACTCTACTACCCCGCAGACCCGGCTAAGTATGGGGTGCTGGCGGGTACGGCCATCCCCAACAACCAGATCGACCCCCAATTCGAAGATCCAATCGCCAAAGCCTTTCTTGCGGCGTTGCCGAGCCCTACCAATACCCAGGAAGTCAACAACTACTTCATCCCCAGGTCGGGGCAGGGATCGTTAACCAACAGCGAGAACGTGTATTTCTTTCGCATCGACACCAACGTCGGCCAGAAAGATCACTTTTACTACACTTTCTGGTGGCAGTTCAGCGGTGTGAACTCGCAGAGCGATCTGCCCATCGCCCTCTCGACGGCAAGTCCGGCAAACCCGGAGAATGCGCCGATTCAGCGGCTCAACTGGGAGCACACCCTCTCCAGCCTCATGACCAACCACGCTACCGTCGGCTATCTGAGCCGCAACGAAGGCTATTACGCGCTGAACGGCAAGGCAGATTTGCCCAAAGTGCCGGGAGTGGCCAATTCCACCTATAACCCCGAAATGACATTTGGCGGGGGCTACTCGACGCTGGGAAACAGCACCCCGCCTGATTCGATTGACAATCTGACCACCCGCGGAACCTGGGCAGTCAACGACGTCTTCACCCGGATCCAGGGAAAACACACCCTCAGCTTTGGTCTCGAATACAAGCTCGCTGGTATGAGTATTCATAGCGGCGGCAATCAGGGCGGCACCTTCAGCTTCGCCGCGGATACAACCGGTAACACGGGTTGCGCGAACTCGGCTTGCCCCGGGAGTCCGATTGCCAGCTTTTACCTCGGGGCAACTGGCAGTGCGAATGTGGAATACATCAACGTCCTGGCAAAGTATCCACGGCAGACTGGGTGGGCATTCCACGGCGGCGATTCCTGGCGCCTGACGCCAAAGCTGAACGTGTCGTACAGCATGCGCTGGGATTACATCACGCCGTTCGTCGACAAGAAGAACAACTTATCGTTTATCGACCCCATCGGGGGCAATCCGGAGGCGGTCACCGCTTCCGGAGCTGAGCTTCCCGGACGGCTTGCTTTCTCAGGAACGAAGTTTGGAGCAGCTAGTTACGGTGCACGTTATCCTGAGATTCCGTTCAAGAAGGGCTGGGGTCCTCGGGTCGGGTTTGCCTACTCCCTCAACGACAAAACCGTTATTCGCGCGGGATACGGGATCTACTTCGGACAGGCGTTCTATCCTGGCTGGGGAGGTGGGCTGGCGCAGGATGGATTCAATAAGAATCTCACCCTGAACGAATCCTCAGTGGGAAACTTCAAAACGCCGGCTATTTATCTCGCGACGGGAATCTCGCCCAGCCAGGTCGGCCCGACGCAAGATATCAATTCGGGTTTCGACAACGGCCAGACACCCTCACTTTACCGCCCGCTCGATGGTAACCGGAGACCCTATTCCGGGCAGTGGAATCTGACGGTTGAGCGGCAGCTACCCAGCAACACGCTGCTGAGCCTCTCCTACGTCGGCACCAAGGGTACTCACCTGCCCTCTGCGCTGAGCCCCATCAACGTGTTGAACCCGCTCAATTCAACCATCACGGCAATCGGTTCTGATCTCGCAGTCAACTACAACGACCCAACGGGGCCTGCCACCTTTGCCGCCCACGGCATCTCTCAGCCTTACGTTGGTTGGGCCTCGCAGATGACGGGATGCGCACCCACCATCGCCCAGGCTCTGCAGCCGTTCCCACAATATTGCGGCAACCTGCTGGGCCTCAACGAGCAGCATGGAAACTCCGATTACCGCTCATTCCAGGGAAAGGTAGAGCGGCGCTTTCAGGGCGGCCTTTACATCCTTGGCTCTTTGACGTTGCAGAAGCTGTACACCAACGCCTCCAACAACGTTCAAAGCGGAAACAATACCGGCGTGGGCTCTGGCGGCAACAGCGGCGCTTTCAGCCCTTACGATCAATCGCGCGCGAACGCGATCGCTCCGGACAATGTCCCGTACACTGGCTCGCTTGCTGTGGTCTATGAACTGCCGGTTGGGAAGGGCAAGCGGTTCCTCGACTCTCCCGGGTTGCTTAATACCCTGGTCGGCGGATGGCGGGCGGGCCCCATCTTCCGCTATGAGTACGGCATCCCATTCTCGTTCTACTCTTCGGCTTGCTCCACGGATACGCTGGTACCGGAGTTCCGTGAACACTGCGTGCCGGGGTCACTTGCCGGGCAGCAGCCTTTACTGCACGGCCGCAACAGCTTCAACCCGATTACGGACGGCAACCGGCTCCTCAACCCCAACGCGTTTGAACGCGACTTCTCCGCCTTTGGCTACACTGGCTTCGGGAAGGCAGTACAGCCTATCTACGGACCCAGCTATCGGAACCTGGATATAGGGTTCATCAAGGATACCCACATCACGGAGAGGTTGAACTTCAGGTTCGAGGCCAACTTCTTCAACGCTTTCAATAGCCACTACTTCATTTCCCAGGGCGATACCAACGGTGGTACAGGATATGCCTTCGTGACCGACGTTGCGGCCTCTGGCAACTCCTTCGGTACGTGGAACGGGTCGGTCACCACTCCACGCACCATCCAGTTCGCGGGACGCCTGGAGTTTTAGACTCGTAACTGCGTTCGCGACGAAACAGCCATCCGGGGGAGCTTCGTGGTTCTCTCCCGGATGGCTTTTGTTTTTTTCCGATTGCTTGCCTTACGGATTTGACGGCTTGGGCGGATCGTTTGCGGCGGGGTGCAAACGGAGATAGATCTTTACCTCTTCCTGGGCGTCCGCTTTTCGCCCCTGCTGGTTATAAAGGTGCGCCAGCGCAACGTGCGGCTCCGCGTATTTGTCGTCGAGACGCACGGCTGCCAATTGTTCCTGTACCGCAGCGTCGAGCTGACCCCGTTGCTGAAGCACGTTGCCCAGGTAGTAGTGTGCCGGCGCAAGCTGAGGATCGAGGCGGAGAGCTTCGCGCAGGTTGGTTTCCGCCTCCTGCGCGTGGCCCATAAACTGCTGTGCGACGGCGAGATTCAAATAAGGCCACGGGGAGGGACGCAAGAACTGCCGGTCCAGTTCAATGGAGCGGTTGAAGTTTTTGACCGCGAGGTCGTTCTGGTTCTGATAGAAGAAGCAGAGTCCCAGGTTGTCGTACGCCCGCCCCATGGTTGGATCCAGGGTGATGGCCTGTTGGAAGCGGTGGATCGCCTCGGGGTAATGGTGTGCGTCGTAATCGAGCCGGCCCAGCCAATAGGGGTAGAGGGCGTTTTTCGCGTCGTGCGCGGAAAGTGATTCGAGAACCGGCCGGGCCCAATCCGTATGCGCGATCTTGATGTAGGCCATGGCCAACGAGAATTGAAGGCCGGCGTCAAGCGGAAGGATGACATCGGATTTCTTCCAGGCGATCGCGGCATTGAGATAGTCGTGGTTCAGAAAGTAGACGCTCCCCAGATACGCCAGCAGGGAAGCAGCCCGTGGGGAATGAGGATCGGGCTCGATCTCGTTGATCAGCAACTTTTCGGCGTCAGGATAGTCGTGGGCGGCGACCGCCGTCTTCAAGTGAGATACTTTTTCAGGAGTCAGATCCAGCGAGGAAGGTGGAGCGGTGGCCGGCGCCGGCGCATCGCTCGCGCTCTGGGCCCAGGTCAAGGGAACCCAGGCGTTACAGAGGAGGAGAGCCAGCGAAACAGCGGCCGTCGCTCCACCCCTGGACAAAGTCATGAGCAGTAGTTTAAAGCATTCTCACTTCCATGCTGCGCTGCCAGGTTCCAATGAAGTGCGGCTCTTGCTGGAGAGGTGAAAATGTTGCGGCGAACACGAGGTGGCAAGAAATAGTGCTCAGGTACCCTCGGCTATGCTCTCCTTGTTCCCGGCGCTTATGCCTCGGTCTCGGACGAATCATCTTCCTGACGCTTGGTCTGCTGGGCTCGACGCGGGCAGCTACCGCCGTGCCGTCGAGCGAACAATATCGCGCGCTGGTATTGGAGATCCAACAGCATATGGAACAAAACGATCTGGATGGCGCACGGTCACTGATTGCCGGCGCACAGGCGAAGTTTCCGGCAAATGGGGGCCTGGAAAATCTTCTGGGTGTGATCGAGGCGCAGCAGGGCCATACGGACCGCGCCATCCAGGAATTCTCGGCAGCAATTCTGCACGACCCAAGCCTCGCCGGCGCATATCTGAATCTTGGCCGGATCTATATGCAAACGGCCGAGAGCGATAAGACGGCCAGAGCTTCTGCCCTGCGCACCTATGACAGGCTTCTGCGCAGGGAGCCAAACCATGCTGAGGCCAACTACCAGGCCGCCATGCTGCTCATGTGGGATCACGACTACGAACGTTCAATGCAGCATATCGCGAAGTTGGGCGCGGAAGATCGCAGCCGCATCAGTGCGCAGATCGTGCTTTGCGCCGATGAAGCCGCGCTCCATCACGCATCTGCGGCAGACAAGGCTGCGGCCGCGATTGTGGCCGCTCCCGATCTCACAGAACAGGACGCCATGGAAGTATTACCTGCGCTTCGGGCTGCCCACCGCGCCGACCTGATCGAGTCGATATTTGCGGCGGCCAACGACAAAAACCCTCTGTCGGCCGACGGATTGCGGATACTTGGTCTGGCCCAGGAAGGAGAAGGGAAGCTGGAGATCGCGCGTAAAACGCTTGAACGCGCTTTCGCGTTGAGCGGCTCTTCGGTTCCGATACTTGTGGATCTGACCCGCGTCGCCAAGGCCAGTAAGGATTACCCGGGAGCGCTCGGATACCTGGCTCATGCTCGGGATCTGCAACCCAATGATGCGAGCTTTGCCTATGAGTTCGGTGTGATTTCGCTCAGAATGGGACTTCTGGGTGAATCGCGCAAGGCCATGGACGAAGCGGTCAAGTTATCGCCGGATAATGCGGAATACAACTTCGGCATGGGGACGGTTTCGTCCTTCGCCCAGGATCCAACGCAGGGGCTGCCTTACCTGGAGAAGTATCATGCCTTGCGCCCATCGGATCCGGCTGCATTGCTGGCTATCGGAACCACGTACTTTCGAGCGAAGAAATTCGATTCTGCCAGCGTGTGGCTGAAACAGGCAGTCGCCCACGAAACGACTGCGGCAGACGCACATTATTACCTGGGGCGCATCGCGCGTGTGGAAGGCCATCTCGCGGATGCAAAACATGAGCTAGAACAGGCGAATGCGCTTACCCCGAATCGCGCGGATGTTCTCGCGGAGCTGGGCCAGGTTTTCTTCGCGAGCCGCGAGTATCGCGAAGCGCAAACGTATCTCGATCGCGCGGTCGCGATTGATCCGGAGAATTATGAAGCCAACTTCGGATTACTGCAGCTTTATGCGCGCACCGGAGATGCACGCCGGGAGGAGCAATCGAAGCACTTTGACCAGATCAAGGCCAAGGACGAGGAAAATTATCAGGAAATGATGCGCATCATCTCGGTTCGCCCAGAATTGCCAGACAGTTAAAACTCGATTGAAGGGGATCTCCGCTGGGAAGACGTTCACCACTGGATGGACATACCCCCCGGAGACCGCGATACGCTGGGCGTTGCCCGAGCTCGGCTCCTACTCTGTTCGCAACGCTCTCATCGGGTCGATCGATGCGGCACGCCGTGCAGGGCAAAAGCCTGCCAATGCACAACAGGCGAACAGCACGATGATGGTACCTGCAATGGTCACCCAGTCGAGCGGCTTCACACCATAGAGGAGACTCGAAAGAAACCGCGTAAGACCGATGGATGCAATCAGCCCGCCAGCCACGCCTGCCGTAGCAACGACCAAGGCATATCGCAGCGTTCGCCGCAACACGACTCCGCGCGAAGCCCCTAAAGCCATGCGGATTGCAATCTCGCGTGTGTGCTGCGTGACCCCATAGGCAAGCACCCCGTATACTCCAAGCAAGGCCAACACAAGCGCGATTGCGGCAAATGCCGAAAAAATTGCTGTGTTAAATCGGCGCGAGGACTGGGTTGCTGCGACAATCTCATCCATCGTCTGCACATCCGAGATCACCAGCAGCGGATCGAGCTGATGGACAATTTTCCCGAGAGTTGCCGCGAGGGGCGTTGGGTCGTCTGCTGTCCGTATCAAGACATCCATATTGCCGGCCACACCCAGCATCGCCGCCATCGGCCCTAACGCCGCCGCAGCCTGCGAGACTGGCTCATACATCTGCACCACGGTCGGCTGATCGAGCGCTGCCTGCTTAACATCGCCAACGACACCCACGACGGTGATCGCGGGCATCGGGCTATCAAATTTGTCGCCGATCTTCATCCGGGCACCAATCGGGTCCTTGCCCGCGAAATATGTTGTGGCAAACGACTGGCTGATAATTGCCACGAGTGGAGCGGCTTGCTGATCGTCACGATCTTCAAACGCGCGGCCCCGGATTAGCGGAATCTTGAGCGCCTGGAAATAGTTCCCTTGGACAAGATAGGTGGAGGCAATGAGGAAACCCTCGCCGGTCGACCTAACATGGCCCTCCGGCGTGATCAATCGGCCGCCTCTCTGACCGACAATCGGAATGTTGGAAGAGAAGCCCACGCTCTTCACTCCAGGCAAGAGTTCTATTTTTCGTTGCAGTTCTGCGTAGAACTCATCCACGCGCTGCTGTGTGGGATAGTCGTGTACGGGCAGAGACAGAGCCGCTGTCAGGACATGTTGGGGCTGAAAGCCTGGGTCGGTTTCGAGCATCTTCGCAAAACTGCGCAACAGCAGCCCGGATGCAACGAGCAGTAGCATTGCCAAAGCGATCTCAAGCGTTACCAGTATGCTCTGCAGCTTGTGCCGCGCGCGGCCCGTCCCCGCTGCTTGGCCACCGTCACGCAAGGAATCAAGAACATTGGTACGCATGGCGGCCAAGGCGGGCACAATTCCGCAAAGTACGCCCGTCACACCGACGAATGCCAGGGCAGCAGAAAACATGGGCCATCCAGATTGCGATTTCACTCGACCTGGGCAGGGAGTCCGGCAGGGCAACGGCGGCGGCACGCACGAGCACGGTTGCGAGCGCAATGCCGAGTGCTCCGCCAATTGCGCTCAGCAGCAGACTCTCAGTTAATAACTGCCTTAACACGATGCGCCGTGCCGCGCCTAATGCCAAACGGACTCCGAACTCTCGCTTCCGCCCGGCAGCCCGCACCAGCAATAGGTTCGCGATGTTCACGCAGGCAATCAGCAAGATGAGGCTGACAGCTCCAAGCAGCACGTTGAGGAGCGGACGCGCGTTGCGTACGGTCTCTTCCTTGAGGGTTCTGAAATATCCCTTCAGGTGGAGGTTGGCGACCCTCGTATATGCTGGCTGAATACCTGCGATCACCCGGTCGATGTCGAACTGCGCCTGGGCTGTGCTCACACCCGGCCGGAGGCGAGCCACCAACCCGTAGTCGTAGTTCTCGCCCTCTGAATTTCTTTCGACTGGCGTCAGACTCAAGGGAACCCATAAATCGCGATGGCTCAACCGGCCAGCATCCAGTGGAAAGTCGAAGCTCTGCGGCATGACCCCGATGACGGTGTAGGGACGCCGATCGAGATCGATCACCCTGCCCACTGCGCCTGGATCGCTCTGGAACTTTGCTCGCCAAAGCGCATAGCTGATCACGGCCACAGGAGCAGCGTTTGTATCTTCGTAGGGTGTGAATGTGCGGCCCAGGAGTGGATCGATCCTGAGAACGGGAAATAGCGAAGCGCTCACTCTTTCTGCCGCTGCATGGAATGGCGCACCGGCCCCGGTCACGTCGTAGCCAGCAGAGATATACCCGCCTTCCCCGGAGAAGTCCTTGCTTTCGCGCTGGAAGATCAGAATGTCAGGGGCCGTCACATTGAACTCATGCGGATCTTCGCGAATCCATTCATGCAGGCTGATGAGCTGCGACGAATTCTTGAAGGGTAGCGGGCGTAGCAAGACCGCCTCGACCACGGAGAACACCGCCGTCATACCGCCGATGCCTACCGCCAATGTTAGGATCGCGGCGACGGTAAAGCCTGGAGATTTACGCAATTGCCGCAGCGCATAACGAACATCCCTGACCAGCGCTTCCAGGAACGGCAGCCCCCGCTCCACCCGATAATGCTCCCGCGCTTGCGTCACACCACCGAAGGAACGCAGCGCTGCCGTGCGTGCTTCTTCTTGCGGCATGCCGCGCTTCTTGTTCTCCTCAGTCGCGAGTTCGATGTGCGCCAGGAGTTCTTCGTCAAGGTCCGCGTCGAGCTGTTTAGGGTGGGTCAGCGCCGCGCAACGGCTTAGCAGAATCCGTATCCAATCCATCGTGCACTCCTCAACTGGATGGGGTTAGAAAGCGCGCCATGGTGGCGGCAACCCGCTCCCAGTTCTCAGTTTCTGTTTCGACCTTTTGCCGTCCCAGTTTGCTTAGCGAATAGAACTTCGCGCGACGGCCAGTTTCAGAGACGCCCCACTCGGCCTTGATCCACTTGCGCTGCTGCAGGCGCAGCAGCGCCGGATAGATAGTCCCCTGATTCATGATTACAGTGTGGTCGCTGACCTGTTCAATCCGCCGGGCGATCGCGTATCCGTGCAGCGATCCCATCGACTCCAGAGTCTTGAGCACCATCAGATCCAGCGTGCCTTGCAAAACATCCGACTTTCCGTCACCCATTGTTCACCTGTAGGAAGTCTACATATGAATCTAGCGGTCGGATGTGTAGAATGTCAACAGGTTGGACAGGGCCGTCTCTCCGGTGACGGGTGACTCCCGAGTAACGTGGAGCCCGGAAGCTATTACTTGGACTCATAACGGGCCTAATGATCACCTGTTCCGAGGTGGCTTGACAGCCGACACAGGGGTCACGGACGCGTTAGCCTCATGAGGTTGCGTTTGCTCGAAATCGCGACTAGCAACAGTCATCAGCCGCTTGACACCCCTATTAGTCTAGGTATAGGCTCCCGTCGTGTTTGTTTCTGAGAGATAGGTGTAGATGGCCCTATGTCGGTCTTTCGTCGCATCTCGAATCTGTTTTCGCGCTCCAGAGTCGATCGCGAAATCGAAGCCGAACTAAAGGCCCACATCGAATTACGGATGGACGACAGTATTGCTGAAGGAATGTCCACGGGAGAGGCTCGCCGGGACGCTGTGCTTCGGTTTGGAAACCCAACCATGATGAAGGAGAGAACCGTGGCCGTAGATGCTGCGCTGACGGTGGAGGGGCTGTTTGCGGATGTTCGGTACAGTCTTCGTCAGCTCATGCGGAATCGTGGGTTTACCGCTATTGCAACCCTGACGCTGGCGCTTGGTATCGGCGCGACGACAGGAATTTTTTCGATTTTGAATGCGTGGATTATCCAGCCGCTCCCGCTCAAAGACCCACAACGGCTCGTGATCTTTTGGAGAGCCGCACCCGGCAGTCCCGGGGAACCAGCATATTACTTCAATTGGCGCGACTATGTGTTCTTCCGGGAGCGTAGCCATACCTTCCAATCGCTCGGAGCTTCGTTCGAGCGCGGATATGCCCTGACAGGAAGCGGTGAGCCGGAAAATTTGAACGGGGGGATATTGAGCAGAACGCTTTTATCCACACTCGGTGTGTCACCCTTTCGCGGAAGACTATTCCTGCCAGGCGACGAAACCGGGCCGCCTGTCGCGGTCATCAGTCATGCTCTGTGGACAAAGCGATTTCATCAGTCCCTGGCAGTATTGGGCAAGAGGCTGACGCTCAACGATAAGCCGTTCATAGTTGTCGGGATTCTTCCTCCGGGATTCTCGTACCGGGTGCTCGACGCACCGCAGGAAGTGGACGTATGGACACTGATTCAGGCTGGCGATCCTAACTATAAGCAAGACTCCGCTGCTGCGGTCGCAATTGTTGGACGCCTCAATCCAGGGGTAACGCTGAATCAGGCAAGGTCGGAGATCGCACTACTCCAGCGGGAGAACGATCGGCACTATCCGGATGTCCCTAAGTCGACCGCTATGCTTGACGGGCTGCAGAGGGACAATACGCGCGCGGTGCGGTCATCGCTCATGGTGCTTGGGGGTGCAGTCGGATTGCTGCTCCTTATTGCCTGCACGAATACCGCAAGTCTTATCGTCGGGCGGAATATCCAGCGGGAAAAAGAATTTGCGATCCGCGCCGCTCTTGGATCGAGTGCACGGCGCCTCCTGGTCCAATTGCTGGTGGAGAATCTCGTACTCTATGTGATCAGCGGCGGCCTGGGTCTCTTGATTGCGTTCGGCTCGGTGCGCGGCTTCGTCGCCTGGAACCCGTTTGGAGCACTTCCGGCACAGCCGGTCACCGTGAGTCTGCCGGTATTGGCCATGGCTGCGACACTCACTGTGTTATCCGGACTGGTATTTGGAGGATACCCGGCGTTCAGGGCAAGCCGGCTCAAAGTCCGTGAAGGGTTGCGTTCGGGGAGTTCCGGTGCTTCGGCCACGCGAGGCGAGCTGCGCTCACTGGGCTTCATTGTACTGACGCAGATTGCCCTTTCGGTCATCCTGCTGATAGGCGCATCATTGCTGCTGAGGACCTATGTCCATCTGCATGCGCAGGCCCTTGGGTTCAACCCGGCAGATACCCACGTCGTCCAGCTATCGCTGCCGCACAAGCGCTATGGCTCCGACACGCAGCTTACGCAGTTTGCCGACCGCTTGTCGGAGCGGCTGCGGACGCTTCCCGGCGTGGATTCCGAAGGGATGACATACTTCCTCAGGTTGTCGAATGCCGGAACAGAGATATTCCAAATTGACAGCCGGAGAGATCTTACCGGTGAGCACTTGCCGCAGGCCGTCCCGGTAACCGTCGGACCAGGCTATTTTCAGGCGATGGGTATTTCCACGGTTGCCGGCAGGGACTTTTCGGACTCCGACCTGCAGAGTACAAGACCTGTCGCTCTCATCAATGAAGAGGCAGTGCAACGGTACTTCCCCAACAAGAACCCTATCGGCGAGTATCTCCGCATCGGCGACCCGAAAGATCCTGCGACACAGAAGAACGCCTGGCTCGAAGTCGTTGGTGTGGTGGCGAGCACGAAGTCGACACGCTACAACGAGATTGCGTGGGAGGCGCGGCCGGAGGTTTATACAGATTACCGCCAGCAACAGATCCATCAGTATTTTCTTAACACTGATTACACGACGATGTTCTTCGTGTTGCGGAAGCGGCCAGGTGTAGCTCAGGGAGACGCGGCCATTCAGAAGGTTGTCTGGAGCGAAGATCCGGATTTGCCGGTGGGTGCGATCAAGTCGCTCGGCGATATGGTTGCAGCACTTCAGAGTCAGCCACAAGTGCGCGCACGATTAACCTCAGTCTTCGCGGGCGTAACGTTGTTGCTGGCCGCGATTGGCATCTCCGGGGTGATGGCACAATCCGTAGCGCAACGGTATCGGGAGATCGGGATCCGCATGGCGCTGGGAGCCGACCGCCGTAAGGTGGTGTTGCTCATTTTGAGGCAGGGCTTCGGCCTTGCGCTCGCAGGCGTGTTGCTGGGTACGATGGCCGGCCTGGCGGCAGTGCGGTTTATGAAGAGCCTTCTGTATGGCGTTACTTCCAACAGCCCCGGAACCTATTTAGGCGTGGTCGCGGTTGTCTGCCTGGTGGCATTGGGAGCAAGCTATTTGCCAGCTCGGAGGGCGGCAACGGTGGATCCGGTCCGCTGCCTCCGCGCTGAATGAAGGGCATCCGCGGACAAGGGAATAGGTATCGTGTCGACAAATTTCACTATTAACCGGTCGATCAAGTTAAATCGAAGAGCGGACGTTTGCTCTCCGGACGTGAAGCTCCCGTGAAACGGGGTTTTGAGCAAATTCATCTGTCTGCCAGGCGACATAGGCAAGTTACTCAAAATCAGACCTTACTCAAAATCAGACCCTTTCAGGGGCTACCGAGGAGCACCGTCGGATTGCCGGTCACTTGGACCTATCCACCTCTTGGGCCTGCGCCGACCAAAGCAGGCGCAATGTTCTGGTTCATTCGGAACAGGTTTTCCGGGTCGAACTTCGCCTTCAGTGCAGAGAGGCGAACTAGCTTACCGCCGTAGGCCGCCTTGAGTCCATCGGCACCTTCGTCATCGCCGAGGTAGTTCACATAGGCACCCGGCGCCGCAAACGGCCGCATTGCGTCGAAGAAGTCCCGCGTCCAGGCGATGTTTTTTTCGGCATCCTTCGGATCGGACCAAGCAGAGGTCACCACGAAGTTGTATGGCCACGCGCGATGGCCGAACGCCGTGGCGGAATCCGGTACGCTGTCCCACGCGCTGTCACCGTTGTGTTCTAAAACGATCACTGTCTGCGGCGACGGAACCCGCGCGAAGAAATCGACCACAACATCGATTGCGTCGTCGCTTAGCGCCGTTAAATAGCTGGATTTCCTATAGCTATGGAGGCCGGGCGGCCAAAGGAAATCCGCCATGCGCTGGGCTACGTTGTATGGCATCGGCTGGAACATGTCGGCGAGCGGAGGTCCGTATTCACGCAGCGGCCTCAGGACCTTCTCCCCTTCTTCTACAGCTCCCGCGTAAACGCCGCCCAGGCCGACGATCGCCGTACCACGCAGCGGCGCCGGGCTAGAGGGGTCGTCAGGGAAATGGAACAGAAGCGCCCCCTGGGTAGATTCTTCCGGCGCCGTGGCTTCGAGGTCGCGCCACCGGCGTATGGCACCAGCCGCGGCCGCGCCCGAATGAAGGACGATGCCCGCCAGCACCGTCGCCACGGGATGCACTTTGAACTCGAAGGAGGTGACGACCCCAAAGTTGCCGCCACCTCCGCGTATCGCCCAAAAGAGATCGTCGTTCTCGCGAGCGTCGGCGGTGACGAAGCGGCCATCGGCAAGTACCAGTTCGACGGAGAGCAAGTTATCAAGTGCGAGACCATGCTTGCGCACGAGCCAGCCGAGGCCGCCACCGAGGGTAAGTCCCGCAACGCCGGTGACTGAGACAAAGCCACCTGTGGCGGCAAGGCCGTAGGGCTGGAGCGCGTCGTTCACCTCACCCCAGGTGCATCCGGCTTCCACCCGGACTATCCGAGCTGGAGCGTCAATGGTGACGCGTTTCATGCGCGATAGATCTATCACTAGACCGTCATCGCATACGGCGAAGCCGGCGACGTTGTGGCCAGTACCGCGGACAGAAACAAGAAGATTCTCCTGGCGCGCGAAATTCACTGCCTGGATCACATCGTCCGGGCTGGCGCACTGCGCGATGAGTGCGGGCCGACGGTCGATGGAGACGTTGAACACGGTGCGTGCAGCGTCGTACTGTTGGTCGCCAGGGACGATTAGCTCGCCGCGAAACCGGGATTTTAGCTGGTGGATGGCAGAGGAAGCGATCATCCGGACCCTCCTTTTCACGTTACGGTTTACTTCACGCTTGTCACGCGACGACCCACACCCCTTCAGCACTCCGCAATGCATGGAGAGCTTTCCAGTGGTTCAGAACCTAGCTTTAGGGCGTAAGTGCAGCGCCACAGTGTATCAAAGCTAAAGACCCCATGCCCATTGAGTCGTCGTGCTGGGTCGGGGCAACATACCGAAGGGTCCGACTTTCCAGGAAGTACGCAGGATCACTTCCGGGTTGGCCGTCGCTCGCCCACATTGAGACCACTGGCAGAGATTTGCAATGTATCGGGCCGCGCCTAGCTCCGCCTCTGGGGACCGTTCCCACGGGGTTCAAGCCCTATGGGGCTAAGACGTATCCGGTTATGGGGTATTCGTTCGGCCTGAACTTATCTCCCGGAGATAAGGCGGATTTGATTGCATTTCTGAAGACGCCTTAGCGGCTGATCATGTCACCGCAATTTTTGTGCAGCCCACTGACGTCGAGTCGATGAGCCTCCACTAGGAGGATCCCAGGTCTCAAACGCGAGACCTGGGGCACCCCCATCTTGTAAAGATGCCGTGATTGCAGGGTTGGGGGCACAACCCGAGTTGCTGCCTGACATCGGGGTCTCAGCCGGCGATAACGCAAGCGTATTATCATGACCCTCATGTCGAACCGCTTTTCCATTCGCTGCCCAGCGCTGTTTGTGGGCTCCGTCATCGCGAGCTGTCTGATCGCTGCAGCGCCTGCGTGCGCGCAAGGAGATGCTCTTGCGCAGCGCTTCGATGCAGTTCTGTCACAACACGGGGTGGTGGGCGGGGGGATCGCGATCGTCCACATGCAGGAGCCGGCAACGCTAAGGTTTTTCGGCAAGGCACGCAAAGATAGCGAGCAGCCGGTCGACGGCGAAACGTCTTATAACTGGGCCTCGATCACCAAGACGATGACCGCCATCGCCATTCTGCAGCTGCGCGATCGGGGCAAGCTGTCGCTGGATGACAGCGCGGTACGGTATGTGCCCGAACTGCGGCAGGTGCACGACGAGTTTGGCTCGATCGATGCAATCACGATTCGCGACTTGCTCACCCATAGTGCGGGATTTCGCAATCCCACATGGCCCTGGGACTGCGAGGATGCTGCCAACTGCGACTGGCAACCGTTTGAACCAACGCAATGGGCCCAGGTCGCCGCGATGCTGCCGTATACGCAGGTTGCCTTTCGTCCGGGATCGCGCTGGAGCTATTCCAATCTGGGTTACGTGTTTCTCGGCCAGATCATTGGACGGCTCTCGGGCGATGACTTCGAAGTTTATATTGACAAGAACATTCTGATGCCGCTGGGGATGACCGCCAGCTACTTCGATCGGTCGCCGTACTTTTTGGAAGCACATGTGTCGGCCAGTTACTTACGCGCGGGCGATAAGCTCACTGAGCAGCCTTTTAATTTCGATACGGGCATTACGACTTCCAACAGCGGCTTGAAAGCGCCCATCCCCGACATGGTGAAGTATCTTCAGTTCCTGATCGGGGACCCAGCGAATGCGCGCTATGCTTTTGTGCTGAAGCGCCTTTCGCTGGAGGAGGCATGGAAGGGAGTTCTGCCGGTCACGGAGCCGGGGAAACCGGCGACGGCCTACACCAAGGGCGCGCCGATGATGGGGCTTGGATTTTTTGTGGTGGAGTTGAAGGGCCGTCGTTACGTCTATCACGACGGTGACCAGGGCGGCTTTTCCTCCGAGATGCTGATCGACCCGGCGCAGCACACGGCCAGCATTCTCGCGGTCAATACGACCGACACCGGAGCGCCTGTGCCTTCCTCCACGTTGCATCCGCAATCGAATACCGAGCCTGAGCCTGGCACGGACCTCCGCCTCACACTGCGACAGGAATTGCTGGATCACGTGTTCCCTACATATTCCGCGGGTGCGGTTAGCAAAAGCGGGGACAGGAAGTGACACTGACGTGGATACGAGTCGCAGCTAAATATTCAAAATAGACGAAACGTAAGCGGATGATAAGTGGGAAGCGAACAGGGGCCTTAAGCCCGCACACAAACCCGGCACAAATCAGTGGGCCTTTAGTGTGTGCGTGAGAACCGATTGCAAAATGAGTCCCGCAGGGACGGCTGAACTTAGCCCAGGACGCAGTCCTGGGTTAGCATGCGGCCTTGAAGAGTCCCGTAGGGACGACTGAAAAAGTTATCGGTTTGGGAATACTCAACAGGAATATTTGAGATGGAGTGCTCTGGGATCGCCTGCGGGTAACTGCCAGTCGTCCCTACGGGACTTTTCGTCCCTCCAATCTCTACCCAGGACTGCGTCCTGGGCTAAGTTCAGCCGTCCCTGCGGGACTCATTTTGCAATCGGTTCTCACGCACACACCTTAAGCCCTGAGATTTTTCTGCCATGCTGATTTTCGAAGCCTGCTAACCCTCAATGATTGCAACGATCTGTTTCTTTTGCGCTTCTCACGCGGGCTTGCAGGAAATGACGGAGCCGGTCTGTCTCGTGGTGTTCAGAAACATCTGCGAGAGTGTTTCGAATGTTCAGAAGCGGACACTCGTAGTTACAACTACGTGAAGACGTGGCGCGATTGTTCATAAATGAACATAGTTTATGAAGTTTACCCATCTCGTTGCTACGTCGATGTGCAACGGAACTTACAACACATGCGGTGCGTACTCACAACCCAAGTAGTAGTCGATCTCCATCTTTATTCCAAATTCCTATCGAGGGACACACATGATCGCTTTGTTTTCCAATGGAGCATACCGACCCTATCTTCACTTGAGAGTGAGCTTTCTTCTTCTTACCGCTCTGAGCTTGAGCGTTGGTGCCGTCTGGGCGCAAACGTCCGAAGCCCAAAACGCATCGGCGCAAGTACGCATCGCTCGGGACATGGAATTGATCCAGATCGCCGAACAGCAGCATCGTTCCGAAGCGGAGCGAGGCGCTTTGTGGGCGCAACTGGCATCGGAGTACCAGAACGCAGCGGAATTCCTGAAGGCAGAAGATGCGTACAACAAGTCGCTGCATTTGCTGAAGACTGCACCCTCTGCCAAGGCACAGTATGCCGCAACACTCGAAAGCCTCGCTACCCTCTATCTGCTTTATAACCGCGTCGATGAAGCCGAGAGCGTCAGGAAGCACGCGGTTGCGGTGCGAGGGAAGCTGGGCGACTCATCCGATATGGGGCTTAGCGAGATACATCTGGCGAACGTAGCTATTGCGCGGCGCCAGTTCAAGAAAGCAGAGCGGCTATCCCTTCGGGGAATGGAAGAGATGGAGTCTTCCTCTAACCCTCCCAGGGCGGGAATACTCTCTGGACTGATTACGGTCACGTATGCACGCTGCTTGCGGGGGCACTGTGGTGAAGGACTGACGAGCGCACAACAGGGGCTTGCGTTCGCCAACAGTCACTTCGAGCCGGAGTCGGCGCCTGTTGGATTTGCGCTGGAGACGCTCGGGTTTGCTGAGTGGAAGACCGGGGCCGTCCAGGAGGGCGAGAAAGCTATGCTCCGCGGTATCCAGATACTGCGAACAAAGCTGGTTCCGGCCGATCCTCGCTTGCGCGGCGCCCTGGTGCAGTATGGGGACTATCTAACCGCGACAAGCAGGAGAGTGGAAGCACAAGAGATTCATGAAGAGGTGGAAAGGATGACCACTCAGCCAGGAACTGTCTGTTCCTCCTGTACCGTAAGCGTCTACAGTTTATCGAAGGCCTTGCGATAAGGTTGGGGGGGATCCCAGGTCTCAAAAGCGAGACCTGGGCAGGCGGGTGGACATTTCGGTTGCAGGTTCCTGCGGTTATGATACGAACAGCAATCATGGCCGACGTAAAGAACCTTTCCCCCGAAATCATCCTGCATATCGCCCAGTCTCTTAACCTCCCCCTCCACTCACTCTCTGCGGTCATTGGACTGCTTAACGAAGGCGGCACCGTTCCCTTCATCGCGCGCTATCGCAAAGAGGCGACCGGCAATCTCGACGAGGTAGAGATCCGCGACATCGAAGACAAGCTTGGGTACTTTCGAGAGCTCGTCAGCCGCCGCGAAACAATCCTCGGCTCCATCCTCGAACAGGGCAAGCTCAGCGATGAGCTCAAGGCTCGCATCGAGGCTACCTTCGACAAAGCCGAGCTGGAAGATCTCTACCTTCCTTACCGTCCGAAGCGGCGGACCAAAGCCACGATCGCTCGCGATCGCGGCCTTCAGCCCCTCGCCGATTATCTTTGGGCTCAGCAGCCCGGTGAACAGACCGTCAGCGATTACGCGGCCACGTTCATCGATTCAGAAAAGGAGGTGGCTACTGTGGAGGACGCCCTGGAAGGCGCCCGTCACATCGTCGCCGAGACCATCAGCGAGCACGCCGACCTGCGCAAGGCTCTGCGCCAGCTCATGTTTGATGAGGGCATGATCGTCAGCAAAAAAGCCCTGGATACCGTCGACGAGCAGGAAAAGTTCCGCATGTATTATGACTACCGCGAGCCGGTGAAGACTATTCCGTCACACCGAATGCTCGCCATCCGCCGCGGTGAGACGGAGTCTGTGCTCTACTTCCTGATCGAGATCGAGCCACTTCGCGTCACTTCGTTGCTCCGCACACGCATCCTTCGCGCGACAGGGGATTGGACGCCGCATCTCGAGCTGGCCATTGACGAGTCGTGGAAACGCCTGCTGAATGCCTCGATTCAAGGCGAGGTGCGTCTCGAACTGAAGAAGCGGTCAGACGGCGACGCCATTCAGGTCTTTCGCGACAACCTGCAGAACCTTCTGCTGGCGGCGCCCGCGGGCCCTATCTCCGTGCTCGGGATTGACCCCGGTCTGCGCACCGGGTGCAAGGTTGCGGTGGTCGACGAGACCGGCAAGTTCCTGGCCCACGATGTTCTCTACCTCCACACTTCAAAAAATGCAGCCTCCGGCGCGGGCGACACGCTCGCCGCGCTGATCGCAAAGCACAATGTTCGCGCGATTGCCATCGGCAACGGAACGGCCTCTCGCGAGACCGATGCTTTCGTCCGCGAATTCCTCCGCGAGCGCAAGCTCAACGAACTTTTCTCGGTCACCGTCTCTGAGTCCGGGGCAAGCATTTACTCCGCCTCTGATATTGCCCGCCAGGAGTTTCCCGACCTCGACCTCACTGTCCGCGGCGCGATCTCCATTGCGCGACGGCTTCAGGATCCGCTGTCCGAGCTCGTCAAAGTGGATCCCAAATCCATCGGCGTCGGTCAGTATCAACATGACGTCGATCAACGCCAGCTGCAGCAATCGCTTGAGACTGTGGTCGAAAGTTGCGTTAACCGCGTTGGCGTCGATCTCAATACTTCTTCGTGGACCCTGCTTCGCTTCGTCGCCGGCGTGACCGAAAGGACTGCGCTCAATATCGTCGCCTACCGCGATGAGCATGGAAAATTTCGCTCCCGGTCGCAGCTCAACAAAGTTCCCGGCATCGGCGCCAAGACCTTTGAGCAGGCAGCCGGTTTCCTGCGCATTCGCGATGGCGAGAATCCTCTCGATCGCACTGCGGTGCATCCGGAGTCTTATCCAGTGGTGGAGCAGATCGCCCAAACGCTCAACACGCCTGTTGATCAACTCATCCAGCAGCCGCAACTTCTAGCTAAGGTCGATGCCAAGCAGATTTCCGCGGGCAGTTTTACGGTTGCGGACATCCTCGAAGAACTGCGTAAGCCCGGGCGCGATCCACGGGATCAGTTCGTTGCGCCCAGCTTCTCTGAGTCGGTCAGGGAGTTCAGCGATGTCCAACCCGGCATGGTGCTTGAGGGCGTGGTCACCAACGTCACCAAGTTCGGAGCCTTCGTTGACATCGGCGTGCACCAGGACGGGCTGGTGCACATCAGCGAACTGTCCAATCGCTTTATCAAGGATCCGTCCGAGGCGGTCAAGGCCGGCCAGATCGTCAAGGTCAAAGTCCTCAGCGCTGACGTTAAAACCAAACGCATTGCTCTCTCGATGAAGGCTCTTATGGAACCCGCACAGAAAAACCAGCGGCCGAACAAGCCGAGCCAGCAGCCCAGTTTGAACGAGAAAGTGGCCATGCTTTCCACAAAGTGGCGATTGTCTTGAGGTTTCCTGGGCAGAGAAATGAACTGCAAGGCGTACCTCAGGGCCTAAAGACCGAATGATTTTGCTGGATTTAGGTACGGGCTGAAGCCCGTACCCACCTTGGTGGCTTCTCCGTGACAGTCTAGGAGACGCTGAGCTACTCTCCCAGACAATCTTGGAGAGAGGTCGATATGGCCAGGAACACGGCAGTCGATTTGTTGCAGGGCACGCTGGACATGCTGGTGCTGAAGGCGGTTTCGCTGGGGCCGCTGCATGGGTATGGAGTTCTGCTGCGTATCCAACAGATTTCGCAGGACCGGCTGGAGGTTCAGCAGGGATCGCTTTATCCCGCGTTGTATCGCCTGGAACATGAGGGGTGGATTGCAGGTGAGTGGGGGCAGAGCGAGAACAAACGACGGGCGCGTTACTACCGGCTGACGGCGGCAGGACGGCGGCGGTTGGAGATAGAGACAAAGAAGTGGAACCGGTTCGCTGAGGTGATTGGCGTCATTCTCAACACCGCTCCGGAGGAGTTATGAGCCTGCGCAGCCGTGCTGCAACATGGTGGAGAGCGGTCGCTGAGCGCGACGCACTCGATCGGCAGGTTAAAGAGGAGCTCGAGTTTCACTTGGAGAGCTATGCCGAAGACCTGATGCGGAGCGGGGTTTCGCGCGAGCAGGCGATGCGGCGGGCGCGGGCGGAGCTGGGCAGCGTCGCGGTAGGACGAGAGAAATGCCGGGCAGCTGGGAGTGGCAGCGGGGGTGGGCGGCGCGCTGGCGTTGGGCCGGGTGGTAGCGAGCCTGCTCTATGGGTTGAAGCCGTGGGATTCGGCAACCTTCGCCGGCTCGGCGATGATGTTGGTCCTGGTGGCGCTGGCGGCTAGCTGGATCCCGGCGCGACGGGCGGCGGGAGTGGCAATCCGAGCTTTGCGGCACGAGTAATCCAGGGGTTATCCCGACAGTGCGGCGATCTGAGATGCTAAGCTACGGACGATGACAGAGACCTTCCAAGAGCAGTTTGCCAAGGGTTATACGGCACGAAGAGAGGGGCGCGCGGCGGACTCACGCGCAATCTTCCTTAAGGCGGTGCGTAGCGCTGCGGAAGCGGGAGATCGACCGTCTCTGGCCGAGGCGCTTTGCGGTCTGGGACAGGCAGAGCGTGACATCGGGAACCTGGAAGCGGCGCGGCACCACTACCAAGGGGCCGCTGTGTTGTATCGGGAAATCGGGCCGCCGGCGAGACTGGCGTATGCGCTTCGGCACGAGGCGGATATCCTTCGCGAATTGTGTCTGCCTGAGGAGGCTGAACCGCTCTACCTGGAAGCTGAGGGGATCTATCGGCAACAGGGCGAAGAAGCCGAGCTTGACCTGGCGAATACTCTGCGAGGATTGGCTTTGGTATACGAGTCAACAGGCAGAGCGGATGCGTCAAGATTGCTCTTCGAGCAGGCGCGAGCGCTGTATGCGAAGTGCAACGTGCAGGCAGGGGTCGCAGGGTGCGAGGAGAAACTTTCTCCACGGAAGTGAGCTGGTGGCTGGCAGGGCGCGCTGACACAGGCACGCTTTACATTGGCGTCACCAGCAACCAGTATCTGCGCGTCATGCAACATAAGGAGGGCACGTTGGAAGGTTTCACTGCGGCCGATGGCTGCAAGCGCCTGCTCTACTTTGAGGGTTGGGAAGACATTCGCACAGCCATCGCTCGGGGAAAACAACTCAACATATCCGGGCGATGGAGACTGCAATGAAAGAGTCACCGATCTGATTTGATCTGCAAACACGGTCTTAGGTTCTGGACGGGTGCCCCTCGATCGCCACAGCGTACGTGGGCCGAAAAAGATGCGAAGCCCAACCATTGTTTTTTCGAATCGTCCAGTAAATACCTCCCGGCCCAGGTCCCCTATGCAAAGCATCGGCGAACGTTCGGTCAACACCCATCCTCAACCTCAGCCCCGTAGGGACGTCTGAATTTGCCCTCGACACAGCCCCATAAGCGCTAACTAGTTTGGGATGTTTTTCTTTAAAACTGCCACAAAAACGTCATCCTGAGCGGAGCGCCTCACAGATTTATCGCGTGAACAGCGCATGGGTGGCGCGGAGTCGAAGGACCCCGAGGATGCTTATCTTGTCCATGTTGTTCGGAGCTTTTCGACCACCCAAGCCCGAGAACAGGATTCTTGCTGCGGTACCCACTTGATGGTCACGGGTACATCCTTTCATGCACTGTAATGATCTTTCCTCCCCAGGCTGTGCAGGGTCTTTGAACTCGGGATCGATCGTGCTAATGAGGTTGAGCTTCTTTTTTGCGTCGCCAGCCTTGGGTAATTGCTCGTCTAGATTAGCCCTACGCGGCAGGTGTCGATTCAGACTCCGCGCTCACATTTTCATTGCAACCCGTCATATCGGTCATGTTGAATGCACGGGAAGGAGATCTGAAGACGATGACGAAGAGAAGGATTTTTCTCAACTTTGCGGCCTCGACGGCCTTCATTTGCGGTGGTGTCATGTTTGCGCAGGCTCCGGTTGTCAACATTGACGCCCATAAACATCCCAACTTGGCAGGCGCTCAAAGCAATATCGTGCAGGCTTATCAACTGATTGATAAAGCACAGAGCGCGAACCGTGATGAGCTGGGTGGCCACGGTCAAAAAGCTAAGGAACTCCTTATGCAGGCCGACGCTGAATTGAGAGCGGCTGCTAACGTGTCGAATTCGGAGCACCGATAAGTCCTGAGTTTCCAGATACGTTTCTCGTCCTGAGGCGCATTGGTTTTCGCTTGGTGAGGGGTCTGCACGAAGGGCACGGTTTTCGGCCGTGCCGTAAACGGTTTTCGCGCTTGATGGCTTTACGGGCTGTGGAAAAAACTCGTCTTCAGGTAGGCCGGGGATTTATCCCCGGCACAAACGCTGGATTTATGTACGGGCTGAATCCCGTACATACCCTCCCGTGCCCTCAACATTGACTTTTCTGCAGCCTGTTCAGCCGCGCCGCACGCATCAACGCGCCACTAAACTGGAACATTTCGCACCGCCTCTTTGAGGTATTGGTTCAGGTGTTTTTGTGCGATCTTCAGCGGCGCTTTGGACTTCTGCAGCCTGGAGGCGAAGAAGGCGCCTTCCAGCAAAGAGATGATCAAAGTCGAGAGGGCTTCCGGATCCACCGACGGGCTGAGTTCTCCCGACTTTTGTCCCTGCTCGATGATCTCGCGGAGGAACGCGACCCATCCATTTAAGGCTTTCTGGGCTCTTTGGTATAGCGAGGGGCTGCCGTCGTCCGCATCCATCGCCGCGTTCAGCAGGGGACATCCACCCGCGAAGGGCGGCTTGGAAACGAAGTTGTCTATGTGTAGTTTCAACTTCTGGATGCTGCCCTCTGCTTGATCGAGTTTGTCGACGCGCGCCTTACTACTCTGGGCCCAAGCCGTGTCGAAGGCTTCTGATGCCAATTGCTCCTTGTTTTGGAAGTGGGTGTAGAGACTACCTTTCTCCAAGCCGGTGGCCGCGCTGATATCCTGCATCGAACAACCGTTGAACCCTCTCTTGTTAAACAAGGGAGCTGCCTTTTCCAGAATCTTCCTGCGTGTTTGTTCGCCCTTCAACATGGGTCTCTCCTCTTCAGCGGAGGGTAGCAATGGAAAACGGGAGCCGCGGTATCCAGCGCGGCTCCCGTTGCGCTTTCGTGGTTTCGATTATTACCAGGGCAGTTCCTGGCCAAGGTGGATGAAGCGGCCATTCGGACCGTCAGGACCGAGCAGCGCCAGGTCCACGCTCGTCTTCGCGCCTTCGGGGATCTCCATCGGAGCCGCGTCGGTTCCCATTTCCGTCTTCACCCAACCGGGGTGAGCCGAGTTCACTTTGATTTTGGTGTCTTTGAGTTCTGCCGCGAGATGGATAGTAAAGGCGTTGAGCGCGGTTTTCGATGCGTCATACGCGAACGCTTTGACGGTGGCGATGGGGCTGTTCGGATCCGCGTGAAGGGTCAATGATCCAAGAATGCTGGAAAGATTCACGATACGGCCGGCGTCGCTCTTCTTGAGCAGCGGAAGAAGCGAACGCGTCACTGCTATGGTGGCGAAGAGGTTGGTGCCGAAAACGGTCTGGAGTTCCTCTTCTGTGGTGTTGACGGTCTTGGGCGTAAACATCCCGTCCTGGGCGCCCACGCCTGCATTGTTGATCAGGATATCCAGTTTTCCAAACTTGTCGCCGAGTGTGCGGGCTGCTGCTTCACGATCCTGTGCATTGGTGACGTCAAGCTTGACAGGGAAAGCGTCAACGCCTTCGGCTTTGAGCTTGGAAGCAGTTTCTTCCGCGGACTTCAAGGTTCGAGCGGCTACCACGACCGTCACGCCCTTCTGCCCCAGCTGACGCGCCGTTTCAAAACCGATTCCACGATTGGCGCCCGTGACGAGCGCGACTTTCTTGTTAGTTGCCATGGTGATTTATCTCCTGTGTAGCAGATGGTGGGCGGAGGAACGAGGATTCATAAAAACGAACGGTCGGAAGGTTATTTAGACGCACGTGGTGGTTAGTGTTGTGCGCCCTTTTGCTGCATTCCCGGATCACTGTCCCCTTTCCATCGAGGACTACGAACACCTGATCTTCGCCTGGATATTGAACCGTGGCGCAGGCGCCATGGAGATCGAGGATCACCTCGCCATAATCAGTCGATTGGCTTGGAGGAGAGTGGCGGGTCGTGTGGGGAGGGGAACCGACGCAACCCGAGAACCGGGAGGCGGGGCCGTGGCAACCGAAGCAACCGAGACCGCGTCCTCGCCGAAGAAACCGAGACCGCGTCCTCGCCGAAGAAACTCATCTTGATGTGCGTCTCGACCGTGTTCCAAGCACTTGATAGGGCGCGTAGTGCCATTGGCGGACCGCGCGTATGCCTACTTCCGCCAGTTTGGGGTCGCCACTTAGTACGGTCACTTGCTTCACCAGGCCGTCTGCGCCAATCAACGCCTTGAGCTGCAGCTCGCCCACCAGGTTGGGTTCAGAAACGACAGGATGGGCGAAATGACCCTGCGGAAGCTCGGAAACCAACAGTGGCACTGAGGTAGACACAAGAGTGATCGGAGCCTGCTCAACGATCGTATTCGTGTTAATGACGACTGTCCCGACATTAAAAACATAGCAACGGATCAGCATTGTTTGCTCGGCTTTGGTCGCCGGAATGTTCCACGGGCCATGGGCTGCTCTGAGCAGGCCCATGCGGACCTTCACGGCTGATGTGTTTCTCGCGATCGTCGATCGGATGCAACATGGCGCCATTGGTGACAGTCCTGATACCGGCCACCCTCTTGTCGATTGTCGCGGTTCTTTTCCTCTCCTACCGCGAGCAGCCAAAGACCTCTATCTAAACGCCGTAGCACTCGCCCTCCCTATCATCGCTTTGCTCGTCAGCGTGTTGGCTGAGGTTCCTATCGTCGAACAAATCGTCACATGGACGGTTTCCACCCTACCGGCAAACCGGCAGCGGCTTCGTGTGATCGTTGGATCAAATTCCATCTCATTCGAGTGATTGCTGGGCTCGCAAGTCTTATTCTTCTCCTGATCGCGGCAATCTTCTAATTCCGGGACGGAAATCAGGTTTGTCCGGATTAGTTCTATCTAGATTCTTATGAACGTTCGGTGCAAGCCACATAGGCGTCAGTCCTGTCTTTGAAGGGGACAGGGGCGGCCAATGCCCTTGGGCGCAGGGCCCGATTTTTATTGACATCATTTGGCGAACGGACGTAGAGTTGCCAATCTATTAGTCTGACGAGAATAGTCACAGCTGACGTGCTACGTTCGATACATCGCTGCAGCGACCAACATCGGCCGGCCCAACGAAGCAATAACCATAGTGGCGTCGTAAACGCTACCAACGGAATTTCCCAGGACGAGAAGGAAAGGGATTCGGATTCTTGAGGTCATGCCAGAAGCCTACGCGGAAGCCATTGTGACGCTGGCACCGGGAGCAAATCCTGATGACGTGCGCTCATGGTTCGAAGAACAGGGATTCGGAGTATCGCGCATGACAGAAGGGCTACTTGTTTCCGGAATGGGTTCGTTGTTTGCAAAGACTCTGGGAATCACGGGGGACGAGCTTACTGCCCATCAAGCAGACGATGTCCCGCTCAGTATTCCCGACGTTCTGCGTGCATCCGTGACGTCCATAGTGGTCCGCCGGTTACCTTCAATTCATGGCTAGGGAAGTTCGAGCGTTTGAGGGAGGCACATGTCATCAATACTGCCAATTGAGTTGCGATCAAGCACACCGCCGCCTACCCAAATTAATGGGTATCTGTCGATTATTTCTAAAGGCGGTACTTCTCTTCTTGACATCAGGTCTGTACCCGAAAGCTCTGAACCTTTTTGGGGAACAAAAGCGCATTCCAAGGAAGCAAGAGGAATTGCTGAGCGCTCGGGACTGACAGTTGTCGCCGAGAGCCGGCTTGGACTTGCTGTCGCCGGGCCTGCGGCGGCATATGAGAAGCTCACCGGAGGCACAATCGTAACCAAGGAAATCCTTGTGTTCGCCGAAGCCTCGACTCGGCGGTATGTGACTCATGTTGACATCGTAGGTAAAGATCAGCCGACAGCGCTCGGGTGCGCGCGCCCGCGTGAAACTGCAAAGGGAATCGAGGCTGTCGTGCTCGAAAGGCCGCGAGCTCCGCAAGCAAGCGTTATATGGTCAAATGCCGCAGCCTCAACTCAATTGTTGGGAGGTGGAGTCTGGCCGTCACCGGTTCCTCCAAATGTACCTGGCTTTTATCTACGTGTTCCGCAGGACGTTTCTTTAGGCCTCGGAGCACCTGCGGCCCTCAAGCAAGGATTTCGAGGGGCTGGCATCAAAATAATAATGGTGGACACCGGCCATTATCAGCATCCGTTTTTTACTGCTCACCATTACCAGGTAGACCAGCCGATCACAATGGTTCCCGGGACAAAGGCCAATGACGATCCCGTGGGCCACGGCACTGGCGAATCTGCCAACATATTCGCGTGCGCACCGGAAGCCGAACTTCAGCCGATCCGCGCTTCAAATAACGCCGGTCAGCTGGTGGCATCCATCGGCGGCTTCATGAAGGCAAAGGAGCTGAAGCCCCAGATTCTCACCAATTCGTGGGGAGGCGATATGACCTTCCCTCCAACTTCGAAGACTTTTTCTCCCCAGGATGCCGCCTGGCTTCTCGAAATCAAGGATGCGGTGGAACAGGGAATATTTGTCATTTTCTCGGCAGGAAATGGGCAGTTTAGTGTGGAGCCACAAATCCCCGAAGTGTTCGCTGCGGGCGGAGTCTACATGACCTCAACCATGGCTCTGCAGGCATCCAACTATGCCAGCGGTTACAGTAGTCCTTTCTTCAAGCACAGAATTGTGCCGGATGCTTGTGGCCTTGTCGGACTTCTGCCCCGAGCTGAATACCTCATGCTCCCAGTGCAACCGGGATGTGAGTTAGATGTAGAGATGAGCCGTCTGGACGATCAGGGCAATGCGGGTGACGGCACTTCCGCTAACGACGGCTGGGCCCTCTTTTCCGGCACCTCTGCGGCAGCCCCGCAAATTGCGGGTGTTGCGGCTCTCCTCCTCTCAGCAAAGCCGGCTCTTACTCCCGCTCAACTCAAAGAGGCGCTAAACAATACTTGCATAGACGTGACGACGGGGCGCTGTAATCCGCGCTTCAATGCATCGGCTGCCCACGGGCAGGACCTGGCCACAGGGTTCGGACTCGTCAATGCCGAAGGCGCGTTGAAGTTTGTGCTGGCAAACTTCTGATGCTTGGGATGAGATTTCATCGAAGGAGCCCGCAGGAGTGCCCAGCAGGGCCTCTCGTTTCATGAGAATGCCCTGCCGTTCGGCTTTCGTTTTCTAATCAGGAAGTTACTAGCTACCCGCGATGCCCATCTCGTTTGCGTCCTAGAGCGCATCCCGTCTTGACAGGGCCTAACAAAACTTACAAGTACTAAGGACAGTTCTTACAAGTACTAACGGAGAAGATAAAAGGGCCTGTAGTTTTAACGGTACCGTCGTCCTTCATGTGTCGAATGTTATATTTATATTCGCCTTTTTCTTCCACATGAACTCTTACGGGATCGTGATTTGCTCCAGTGAGTTTGTCACTTTTCCCGGCCGGACTATTACCGACAAACTCTATCGCAAACCTGGGGTATTTAGTGGAGTCGTTTATCCACTTCAAGGTGCCCCCCTTCTCGGCATAAACTGAAACGGGAGACTCATCTGGATCGGCTACCAGAATTACTGAACTGAATGGATTGTCAGGTTCGGTCATATTTACGCTCGCTATCTCGGAGAAGTTACCGGATGAATTTTTAGGCGACCCGTGGTTCGAAGGATTGTAACTCAACTGTTGGTTCTCGGCAATACCATTAAGTGTAATAAGGCCCGCGGTCACCGCATCACCGCTAGGCCGAATGTCAGACGCAACACGACGATCAGTAGCCGTCGCTCTCGAATGACCGTACATCAGAGCTTTCCAAAACCAAGTAACGAGCTCATTACAGTGATAGCGATTTCGACCGCGCTATCTCCCTGTAACGGGGGTCCTTTCGTAGCGGTTGCAGGTCAGGAAAGGGCATAATCTGGATATCGGTGGCGCCTTTCCGAAAACAAGCAGCCAGCGTGCTTAGCGCCTGCTCACGTTTTCCGAGGAGTTCCAATATCCTTGCTTTGTAAAGCTGGGAATCCATGTCACCGGCTCCCAGCGATTCGGCTCTCTCAATCAGCGTAGAAGCATTCTGCGGGCTGCCGGACTTGATTTTGTAGAGAGCCAGCCGCATCCAGCTCTGGCCATCGGTCGCATCCGTTAAGATGTACCGCTCCGCCTCCTTAGCGGCCCGTAAATAGGCCTCTTTAGCTTCGCCCTGGTGATTGCGCAACGACGAGAAACATTCGCCGAGCTCTAACCAGTTAGTATCATTAGCCGGATTTAGCTCCACGGCTTTCCGAGCCAACGGCAGCGCCTCACCGTACTTGCCCTGAAAACGCATCGCAAGGGAAGTGTTGGCCACCGCTTCATCGAAGTCGGGATCCAAGGCTAAGCTCCTCCTCAAATTCTCTGTCCCTTCGGCGAACTTCCCTATCTGGAGATATTCCACGCCCAGATTGCTCCACCCCATGGAACGTCTTGGAGCGGCCAAGCTCGCAGCGAGGAAGGCCTGGATCGCCTCTCGATACTTTCCTTGCCCGTGTAAGCCAAAGCCAAGTTCGTTATAGGCCAACCAGTAATTAGGGTGCTCCTTCAAAACTCTGCGAAAGGTTTTCTCCGCTTCCTCCCACCGATTCAGACGAGTGTAAATCTGCGCCTGCCAAACCAGTGTTGTTGCGTTGGACGGGTCGAGGGAAAGCGCCTTGGCAATCTCGTTCAATGCCCCCTGCTCGTTTCCAGAGTCTTGGAAAACCGCGGCCAGCGCTAGGTGTCCGTCGACGAGGCTTGGATTCAAGGTCAGTGCAACCTGACAATTACCTCGAGCGAGGTCAAGAGCGGCGGTGTTTCGCCGAGTCACGTAGAGGCGGCAGTAGGCCCGCGCCAGCTTCGCATGCGCAATTGCATAGCGGGGATCTAAATCCGTCGCCTGCTTGTAGTCTTCTATGGCCCCATCGAGCCCGGTGTCGTTTGGCTGTTTCATCAAGGCCTCAGCCGACTGGAAGGCGGTAAAAGCGGCAGTAGACTGCGTTCCCGGGTTTGCTCGCTCGTCGTTCTGTAGATAAGGAACTAAATCCAGCAACGACGCCGCAGCCTGCACGGCTTTTGCAGGCAGGGACGTTATCTCGGCCTGTGCACAGGTGAGTTTCTTCTCCCGAAGTGGCTGGCCAGATGAGGGATCCAGCAAACGCAGGAAGAGCTGAATATGCTTGGCTCCCGGCGAACCAGAGGCGGCCAGCACCAGGTTTGCTCCCAGAGGGTCGCACACCTCCTTCAAATGGGTCACTCCCGCAACATTCAGGCTCAAGTCTTCTGGCGAGATCACAAAGAGATCCCTGTCGAGCGTCTCGACGCGCTTAAGTTCACTCTTGATTGCACTTAGGACGCTGGTCAGCATAGGTGTGACGTGGATATCGGAAGTTGCCGGCCAATTCAACAACGCGACGAAACGCTTGCTGGGTAGCGGACGCAGCAGGTCCTCCACGTCATCCCATTTCCACCATGCGGCGCCAGCAACAGCGCCGATAGCCGCGGCTGCCGCGCCGGCAAAGCGACGCCGAGTCCACAATTCCCTTGTTTGGTAGTGGATATGCAGTGAGCCCAGCGCATGCTCAAAGGCCTGGCATCTCCGCTTCGGGTCCGGATTGAGGCATCCCTGTATCAGCTGTACGCAAAGTGAAGGCACGCCTGAGTTGCTCAATCGCGGACTGACGATCACTGAGGAGCTGTCGGGCGCCCGAACCGGCTTCTGTCCGGTAAAGACCTCGTGCAGAACAACACCAAGGGCGAAGAGGTCGGTAGCTTGGGAGGGCGGCTGCCCCAGGTATAGTTCCGGAGCGATATAGTCCGGTGTTCCCGCTACCAACCCTTTGCCCGAAAGTGATGGCTCGGCTTCATGTGCGCGGGCCAAGCCAAAGTCAGTGATGCAGAGCCGCACTTCCGAACCGATACCATCGAGCATGATGTTGTTCGGCTTGATGTCGCGGTGAATGATGCCGGCGGCGTGGATGGCGGCAACCCCGGCGGCCATCTGCTTGAGGATGGCCAATCCTTCCGCAATCGATAGCGATGTCGTTCTCCGTAGTCGCGACGCGAGGGTTTCGCCAGCCAGAAGCTTCATGGTTAAGAACAAGAAATCCGACGGCTCCTCACAATGAAAGATGTCATAGATTGGACAAAGATTTGGGTGGCTAACTTCCCTCGCCAGCAAGACTTCCCGCTCGAACCGCTGGCGCAAGGCCGGATCGTCGGCAATTTGGGGAAGAATTGTTTTCAGCGCGACGTGCACGCATTGCAAGAAGCTGTCTTCCGCCTCATAGACTTCGCCCATCCCCCCTTTTGCTATGAAACGAAGAATGACGAAGCGGTCGATCAACACTTGGCCAGGCTTGAGTCGCCCGGCAGGCGGCAGCGCCGAAGGAACTTCGTTGTCGCCGATCGTTTCGGTGGTGCCTCCCACGTGCGGAGGACACAATCGCTCCTGGCCAAGAAAATCAAATGGCTGGTGCTCCAGGAGGCTGCCAGCGTTTGCGTCCTCGGCCAGCAGTTCTTCAACCGTGCGCCTTAACTCCGAGTCGTGGCTGCACGCCTGGTCGAGGAAGGCCTCTCGCTCGGCCGGCTTGAGAGCCAGTGCAGACTCGAACAGTTGCTCCACGAACTCGGGTTGAGTAGCCATAGCACCCAGTCCCACAAAGCGCGTATTTTAAAAGACCTATACCGGGTAACCCGTCCGGGACGACGGCGCATCGGGAGATAGACCCTGGTTGAATTCCGGCGTCCGCAGGAACAATCACACTGGCGGAATTCCAACACCGGAGGGGGTTTCCGGAGGACGTCTGGCGGAAAGTGAGCGCAACCCAGAATTCCCCCCGCGGTTGCTGAAGATGACACCAAGACTATACCAACGGTCAGACGCTGGCTGCAGTTTTTGTTTCCTGGAGCCGTCCAGCGACCTGGTTCGAACGGCGCGCTGCCGGGCACTTGATCGTCCTGACTCGCGGGCCTTCCCGGATACGCTTTTCTGCCTATTACTTAGTGCCCGAAAAACACAAAAGGTATCAACTTTAGTTTGCATTTCGCGTGAGTCCCGCAAAACTGCACGATCAGCGTAAAGAGAAGGCCCGGAGTTCTTGGGCTCCGGGCTTCCGCCTGAAATTACGCGGCCTACCGGGCGGCCACATAACCACTTCAATTTGTTAAGCGGAGTCCATCGCGTAAAAGGGCCAATTTGCTCAAACCTTTCCGCGGCGACTTGGGCGCTTTGGATGGGAACGGGTTGCGAGCGGCTACTGGAAGGCCTAGCGTCTGCAGCCGAGAAGCGATTGCCCCTCATCTACAACGAACTTATTGAAAGGTAGCTTGGTGGTTAGTGTTGTGCGCCCTTTTGCTGCATGCCGGGATACCAGGAGCGCACGGCGAGAATGCGCGATTTGACGTTGGGGGCGCTCGAGTAGCCTACGGTGCAGTTGAGCCGGAAGAAATAGGCATCGCCCGTTTTGGCAGGATGTCTTCCTTCTATGCCATCCATACCTCCGCCCGCCACCATGGCTCCGTGACCACTCAGGACCAGGTAGATCTCCTCTTCGCGCTCATGATGATGAGGAAAGTTAGTGCCACCTGGGGCGATCTCCATGACAAAAAGGCTGGTCAACACACGGCCTGCTGCCAGGCGGTCTCGCTTACTGTCGGCATCCCCCATGAGCAACCGGTAAAGAGTCGAAGATGGGTGACCGCTCACAAGGCCCGTGGGCACGTCTTCTATGTTGGCTTTTAAGGGGTGGGAGGGCGGCTGGGATCTTTCAAAGCCGTGGGTGCGAAAACCCATCACTACCACCACGAGCGGCGAACCGGAGCTGTTCTTCAAGGTGTGCGGAACGGTTGCGGGCAGGTATAGATAGTCCTCCTTACCAAGAGGGACAATTTCGTTGCCGTAGTTCACGGTCCCGTTTCCATCAAGGACTACATAGACCTGATCTTCGTTTGGATATTGAACCGTGGCGCAGGCCCCACGGGGATCGAGGATCGCCTCGCCATAACGCGCTACGCCGACAACCACGGAGGTATCCGAGTCTCCCTGGCCGAACAAAGGCTTGTAATGGCAGCCTGCCGTCGTGAGATCGGAGTTGCTTGCTTTTACCGCCGAGGTATCGCGATAAAGAAAGGTAGGGTCGATCTTGCGCTCGTCCGCATGCAGCAGAGGTATACAGAAGATAGCTGTGAGCAGAGCGGCGAGACGTTTGCTGGGTGCCGAGTTGGTCAAGCTTATCAGTCGTTTGCCTTGGAGGCGAGTCGCTGGTCGTGTGGAGAAGGGACCGACGCAACCCGTGGCCCGGTAGGTGGGCCGGTCGAAACGGAAGCCACCGAGACTGCGTCCTCGCCGAAGAAATTCATCTTGATATGCGTCTCGACTTCGACCGGACTCCCAAGCACTTGATAGGGCGCGTAGTGCCATTGGCGGACCGCGCGCATGCCTACTTCCGCCAGTTTGGGGTCGCCACTTAGTACGGTCACTTGCTTCACCAGGCCGTCTGCGCCAATCAACGCCTTGAGCTGCAGCTCGCCCACCAGGTTGGGTTCAGAAACGACAGGATGGGCGAAATGACCCTGCGGAAGCTCGGAAACCAACAGTGGCACCGAGGTAGACGCAGGAGTGATCGGAGCCTGCTCAACGATCGTATCCGGGACTGTAGCAAGAGAGGGAATTGGCAGGGTTTTGGCGCCTATCACGCTTGTGGGTTGATAGATTCCACTTTCAAGGGAAGCAAGCTCGTTTTGAGGCAGAGCCGGCTCAGTGAGCGGCGGCGCGACCTGATGCTTCGGTTTCGCGGCAGTTGCCAATGTTGGCGGCGCAGCGTGAGCCGGCGTGATGGCAGCTGCTGGTTTGATGTTGTTCGAAGCTTGCGCCGGCGCGGGCAGCGTTCGGGCATTGTTCACCGGTGCCGTCCTGGATACGAGGTTGATACCGAAAAACGATGCCACGATCACGGTGGCACAAGCGGCGGCCAGGGCGCCCACCGCTCCCCACTGCCGGAAGGGAACGTCGCCGACGTCGCGGGACTTTGCCGTGCCGAATATCTGCTTTATCTCCCTTTCTTTTCTACGCTGGGAGAAATCCGGACTTAACAAGGCTGGCGTCCAGGGCATCGGGCGGAATGGTTTTGCGGGGGCTGACTGCGGTCGCATGGTAACCACCCGGGCGGCAGATGCCGGAGGTTTCGGATGCACGTTCTCGACCACTCCAAGGACGGCGGTTCCGGCCACCGGGGAAGCCGGGGCTACGACGGCAGACTGGAGTAGTTTCTCGATGAGGCGCTGATCACGGCGACTAAGAACCTGTAGGGGAAGCACATGAAAGTGGCGGAAGGCCCACTGGAGGCGAATCCGTTGCCAGCGCGACGGGCAAACATACACGATTCCGGCCGCGGTGCGCAACTCCAGAAGCTGCGCGCCGGTTTCTTTGATGTCGTTCCACGGGTTGGCCGTGGATGATTGCGGCGCTTCTGGGGATTGGCTTAACGACCCGAGATTCACGAGATTGGCCTCCGTTTTGAACTTCTACAGGGCCCATCTGCACTTCCTATCGGCGGCAACCCGGAAGTTGCCAAGTCCAGCAGATCTTACTTCGTTATTATCGTATGAGTGGATTGAAATTGAAACTGTTGCCTGTTTGGCCAGATCTTGTGATAAAAGATCCGCTGCCGCCTGGGCCTGTCGGGGCGGCCGGAAAACCGGGATTCCCTCTCGCTTACGGGTGGTTCCGCGAAGAGTAGACCCCTGGGCTTCTAAGCTGAAGTTCCGGCTTTTCGGCTCGTGTCGGGTTGGGACGCCATTTCGAAGAGCAAGGTTCCGCCGCTCAGAATTGCGGCGTGGTCGATGGTGTTGCCGAGGAGAGGCTTTCCTCCCAGGGACGCGCGCCGGACAAAGACTGTATCCGAGGTATTTCCCTCTGCATCGATGGTAAACGTAACTCCGCCGGGTACGTGCACTACTGCCCGGGGAAAGAGGGGACTGCCTAAGGTGTACTCCGGCTTTCCAGGGCAGACGGGATAAAAGCCCAAGGCGCTCAAAACGAACCAGGCGGACATGGAGCCAGTGTCTTCGTCGCCGGCAAAGGTATCGGGCGTATAGAGAGTCTGCATGACTTTGCGTACCCAGAGTTGCGCCAGGTCTGGACGACCAGCGGGGGGAAAAGGTAGAGGAGATGGTGTACAGGCTGATTGGAGTGCGCATATTGACCAAACGGGACCGCCGCCATCTCTGACATTTCGTGAATCTCGGTCCCGTACACACCAACGTGAAAAATAGGCGGGGTGGATAACGTCTCCTGGAGGCCCTTTGCCGCTTCTGTGCCGCCTCCCATGGATTCGATCAGGCCGGGGACGTTTTGGGGTGCGTCCCAACGGTGCTGCCAGGCTGCCCCTTCCACGTAAGGGCTTCCCCAGGTAAATGGGTTGAAGGGCGCTAGCCAGGAGCCATCCTCGTTCTTGCCGCGAAAGAACTTCACCTGAGCGTCGAAGACATGGCGCCAGTTCTCGGAACGGTTCATAAATGCGTTGTAGTCATCCTGTCTGCCCAGCTCCTTCGCAACCTGGGCGATGCAGAAATCTCCGTAGGCCGCATCCACCGTCTCGGCCGCGGATTGGGCAACACGATCCGCGGGAACGTATTGCAGCTTGAGGTAGTACTCCAAGCCGACCCTGCCGTAGCCTTTGGCGGGATCACCGGGAATGGTTGCGTGCTTTTTTAGTCCCTCGTAGGCGCCTGCAAGATCAAAGCCCGTGATGTGTTTCGCGGCCGCGTCGCCGAACACGGAGTCGATGAGGCTGCCCGTCATGCAGGCCCGGTACCCCGGACAGGGAAACTGGGGTAGCCAACCGCCTTCTTTATACGCATTGACCCAAGCCTCGAGAATCTCACCCAACCGCTCTGGAAACAGGATGGACATGAGGGGATACCAGGCGCGATAGACGTCCCAATAACCATGGTCGGCGTACATCACACCGGACATAACCCTTCCATTGAAGGCGCTGAAATGATGCGGATGGCCGTCTGCATCCGGCTCGTGCCAGGTGCGCGGAAACAAGAGCGTGCGGTAAAGACAGGAATAGAAGGTGCGGCGCTGATCGTCCGTGGCGCCTTCGATCTCGATGCGGTTGAGATGATCGTTCCATATGGCGGCAGCCGAGCTGCGCAGCTGATCGACGGAACGCTGGCCAATTTCATTGCGAAGATTGAGTGCCGCCTGATCGAAGGAGATGAAGGAGGTTGCGATGTGCGCTTCGACTTGCAGGCCCTGGGCAAAGCGAAGGATTCCGATCCGGTGCGCACCGGCCTCTTTCACTTCAAAGCTTTCCCACGGATTCTTGAGCTGAAGCAGATAGTGGGTCGCGAAGTTGTCCGGCACGCCGCCAGAGTTTGCGGTCGAGGTGAAGCGGATGGTGCGGGTGGCGGGATCGGGTTCGATCGTGCCCTCATGACCGGGGATGTCGAACAGAAGACCGATCGTTTGCTGGCTGCTGGCGCTTTCGTCTTCTTCAAAGGTTGCGGTCAGTACCGCGGCTCGATCGGTGGGGATCAGCTCAATATGGGCCCGGTAGCGGAGCAGGAACAGCTGGAGCGAATGCGGTCCGAGATGTGCCTGCTCGACCGCATAGGAGGAGGCGCGTTCGGCGGCCTGGGGATGGATGCTTCCGCGAAAGGGAAGGAAGGTAGCTTGCCCATAATCGCTTAGCCACGGACTTAATTGATGGGTGCAGCGAATACCCTGGATACGGCGAACGCCGGGCTGAAACATCCAGGGTGTGTCCTCGTGTGACTGCAGAGTCCAGTGCGCCATACCGAATGGGAGCGCGGCGATGGGCAGGGTATTGCCGCGGGAGAATTCCTGGGTCGAGGCTGTTCCCTGCAGAATATTGACCCAGTCGACCGGGTCCTGATGGGGCTGGCCAGGGGGGCTTGGTCGCTTTGATGTTTGTTCGGCTTCGGTGAATACGGTGCTGACGGCAGCGAGGCCGGATGCTTTAAGGAATGTGCGCCTGCTTGGGCCCTTCAAGCTATCTTTTGACATGTTGAGCGGAGATGCCTTTCCTGAGGTGAATCTGTATCAGGATAGGCCCTGATACAAAGCATCAGAGCGGTGACTTCCGGAAAACTCGCATATTCGGCAGATTTGGATCTATCCACCCGCTCTCTAAAACTGGGAATCCAGCTGTCCTGGATTGCGAGTGTCTAATGCGAGAATGACATTGCGCGGTTCTCAGGATGAGATCTGGCAGGTGACCACCTTCCTGAGCCACATGGATAAGCTTCCGCCAATGGTGACTGAACAGTGGAAAGCAGTCGCGACCGGCGGCCGCTGAAGTGCAATGCAGCGAGTCCACGGATTCTTGCAGGCACCGGCCTTCTTTCCGTCAAATTCGAAGGCAATAATGCTCGTACTATGAATGCTTATCGCCGACTGTTTTTGATGTTCACCCTGATCACTTCAATGCTCTCGCCGCTGGCTTACGCGCAGTACCGCGTTCCAGCCAAAGAGAAAATTCCGGTCGCCTTCGTCATCACCGACAATGCGGTCACCATCGATTTTGCCGGGCCCTGGGAGGTGTTTAAAGACGTTTTCGTCAAGGATCGCGGTACAACAATGGCGGAGCAAGCTGCGTTTCGCCTTTATACGGTATCCGATTCCCGAGAGCCGGTGACGACTTCGGGCGGTATGCGCATCATTCCGGATTACACGTTTGATGACGCACCGGCGCCGGCCATTGTGGTGGTTCCTGCGCAGCGCGGCCGATCTCCCAAGATGCTTGCGTGGATACGCAGGATGACCACTCAGAGCGAGGTGGTGATGTCGGTGTGTACAGGAGCGTCCGTGCTGGGAGATGCCGGAGTCCTAAACCACAAGCGGGCTACCACGCATCATTTGTACTATGACGAATTCCAGGCGGCGTTTCCGGATGTGTTGTTGGTGAAGAACAAGCGCTTTGTCCAAAGCAGTCCGGTGATCTTTACCGCAGGGGGATTGAGTTCCGGTATTGATCTCGCACTTCATGTAGTGCAGCTCTATTTCGGCCCTTCACAGGCAGAAGAAACTGCCCATCTGATGGAGTATGAGGGCACCGATTGGAAGGGTGACGGTGCGGCGACCGGTTCAGTCCCGGAAGGTGTGAAAAAGGAGTGAATGGGCTCAGCGCGAGTTCGCGAGCCGCCCGGTTTCCCGGGAAAATGGCTCGCGAACTCGATTGAGCCGGCGCATGTTATTCGATCCGCGAACCGGTAGCGATGGCACATCCGGTCATGGTTGGTCCGCCGTTCGCTGGAACGAATACCACCGAAGCCGAGGGAGTCTCAAAAGTATTGGGGTCTGCTCCCATCTCAATCTTCTGGGTGATTGTCTGGGTAGTCACCAGCTTGCCATTCGAGGTAATGAAGGCGGTGGAAACCGCTCTGTACGTTTGGTGACCCGTGGCGCTCCACACTCCGTGGCCGTCCCCGCGAACAGCAGGAAAGAACATCGGATTGGCCGTCGACTCCAGCAGAGTCCCGCCTTGCGAAAACGTAAGCAGCGAAAGGAATGGGTCGCCCACCGGATCTCCCGTTTGACAGTTGTGCTGAGTAACCTTGATCGTCCAGCTGCCTTCCAATCTGCCCGCCCCCTGGTCCCAGGCTTCTGACTGTGCCCCCGCGGATCCGGCAAATGACAAAACGCATACGCCTGCAAGTACCAGTTGACAAAGCTCTCTATAAATCACAGATTTCATGGGTCTTCTCCTTCATGCGATCGGTCGGCTATCTTCCCCAACCATCAGGCTTATACTCATTCCCACCCCCACCACGGGTCTTTAGGCGGGTCTGAAGAATTCTGAAAATTTCTGAAGCTTCGGAGCACACCCTGATGAGCGACGGCGAACTTCCCGTCTACGAATTCGGAGACTACCGGGTGGACGCCGGGAACCTGCTCCTGTCGCGGGCCGGGAGCCCTGTTCCCCTTACCCCTAAGGTGTTCGACACACTGCTTCTGCTGGTAAAGCGAAGCGGAGAAGTGTTGGAGAAAGACGCCCTTCTCCGCGCCATATGGCCCGATACCATTGTTGAAGAAAATAACCTCAACCAGAACATCTCTACCCTGCGCCGCATCTTCGGTGAAAGCCGCGGAGAAAACCGCTATATAGCGACTGTTCCCGGGCGAGGCTACCGCTTCATTCCCGAAGTCCGTATCGTTTCGCAAAGGTCATTGACGCCATCCCAACACGTGCGGATCGGCGTGTTGCCCTTCGAAAATATTGGGGCGGGCCCCGACCGCGAGTACCTCGCAGACGGTCTCACCGAGGAAACCATCGCTGCGCTGGGCGGGATCGATCCGCAGCACCTGAGCACCATCGGCCGAACCTCGGTCATGGCCTAC
Source organism: uncultured Acidobacteriaceae bacterium (assembly GCA_963830325.1). Classification (GTDB taxonomy): domain Bacteria; phylum Acidobacteriota; class Terriglobia; order Terriglobales; family Acidobacteriaceae; genus PALSA-350. Next base: position 316,396 of record CAWHMV010000009.1, on the reverse strand, counting down.
AAGCGAAGCACGAAGTCCCTGGCTGAAATTGGAAAGGAACTGGACGCGGCTTACCTGGTCGAAAGCTCTCTGCGGGCAGAGGGGCTTCATTTGCGAATTACTTCCAAGCTCATTCGCGTCCGCGACCAGTTGCAAATATGGTCCGCGTCCTACGACAGCGAACCTGGCAGCATGCTCGCGCTGCAGCGTGAGCTAAGCAAGGCCATCGCTGAACAAATACGCCTCACCCTTTCTCCCGAACGTCTGCGGGCCCTGGGGCGCCGCCATACGCAAAACGCCGAAGCCTATGATCTTTACCTGCAAGGGCGTCACTTCTGGCAAAAGCTCAGCCCACCGACAACGAAAAAAGCGATCGAATATTTCACCCACGCCACCGATCTTGACCCAAATTACGCCCTCGCCTGGTCGGGACTCGCCGACTGTTACACCTCCGGCCCGGTCAACGGCGATGCACCACCGCAAGTGTTCTGGCCGAAAGCCCGCGAAGCCACTGCGCGCGCGGTGAGCGCTGAGCCGGCGCTCGCCGAGGTCCAGACTTCCTTAGGCAGCCTGAAATTCTGGCTCGACTGGGATTGGCCCGCCGCCGAAATCGCTTACCGCAAGGCCATTGAGCTGGACCCCTCCTATCCCCTGGGGCACCGAATGCTCGGAGTGCTTCTTTCGCACATGTGCAGGCATGAGGAAGCGCAGGCCTCGATCCGTCGCGCTCGCGAACTCGACCCGCTTTATGTAATGCACCAATCGCTCTCCTCGCAAATAGCGTTTGGCGCTCGTAACTATCCTGCGGCCGTTCAGTTCGCACGCCACGCCATTGTGGTCGACCCGGATTTTTGGATTGGCCAACTGCATCTAGCCCAGGTGCTCATAGAACTGGGTGACATGGATCTGGCGCTCGCAGCGCTCAACAACTCGGGGAAGCTAGGGGTGAACTCAAAGGTCATCGCGCTGCGGGGTTACGTCTTCGCCCGCATGAGCCGAATCGAAGAGGCTCAGCATGTCTTGAAGACGCTGCTGTCCATCGCTAAGGAACGATACGTCCCTCCGTATGCGATGGCGCTGGTGCATGCCGGATTGGGTGAATTCGAGCTTGCTTTCGAATGGCTGGAGCGCTGCTACGACGCGCGCGACGTACATCTCATCTTTCTCACCATGGATCCCAAATGGGACCCGCTCCGTACCGAGCTGCGCTTTTCCAACTTGCTGCGACGCTGCGGGTTCGCCCAGGCAAGGAACGCGAGCCACCTCGATACGGGGCCGATTCTACCCCTCGCAGTCTTCACCGTGCTATAGCCACTGGAGGCGGTAAGCTCATAGACCGATCGTGTCCCCTGATCAGTCGCGTACAGATTGCCGCTCGCATCGAGATGGTCGTTCTCACGCAAACTTGTTGGCCAGCCGTCTCATCCCATCTAAAGCCTGCGTAGTGCGCTGGGCCCTTGCGGCACCGCAAAGCGGGCTGCGGAAAAAGCCTCTCTACGAAGGGCGCGGTTGAAGCTGAAGCCGTGCCCTTCGTTCGACAGTCTCCGCGGCCTCTTAAGGCCGGTCAAGGCTTCGCTGTGCTGTCCAAATAGGCCAACTGAAAAATCTAATTTTGACAAGTCTGTTCGGGGCCCAGCTGACTAGAGCCGTGCGTCATTTGTCGTATTGAGTCGTTTGACTTTAACGCTTTGATCCGTTTAAATCGGGATGGGTAGCTTGCGACGTTCAGGATGACGCACGCACTCAGCCATGGCGAAACGTAGGTGGCTCCACTGCTTATTTCGGCGGGTGGCTGGACTCTCTGGTTTGATCCCTACGGCAAGACCCCTCGAGGGTCACGCGATCGCAAAGCAATCACGGCCTCACTGCTGTATTTCTTTTGGAGGAACGATGCTGTTTACTCGTCGTTTTGCAGTTGCGGTACTGTCTCTGTTACTTGTGTTCTCCGTTCCCGCAATGGCGCAGGTCTCAGCCGCGCTATCCGGACGCGTTACCGACCAATCGGGCGCCGGCGTGCCCGGAGCAACCGTTAGCGCGAAAGACACGGATATGGGCATCTCTCGCGAGACGGTTACGGATGCAGCTGGCAGGTACGAATTACCAGCTCTTCCGGTAGGGCGATACGAAGTGGCGGCAACCAAGAGCGGATTTGCGGTAGCGGTTCGGTCAGGAATCAACCTGGTGGTGGGTCAGGATGCGGCGGCCGATCTGAACCTGAAGGTTGGCAACGTGAACGAACAGGTAAGAGTGGACGCGAATGTCCCGGTTGTGGATACGACCACAGAGGATATCTCCGGCTTGGTGGGGGAGAGGGAAGTGAAGCAACTGCCGCTGAATGGACGCAGCTACGATTTGCTGCTCACCATCAATCCCGGGGTAGTCAACTTCACCTGGGAAAAAACGGGCGGCATCGGAGTTTCCAATTCCAGCACGGGAAACAATTTCGCCGTGTCGGGCAATCGCCCGCAACAGAATATGTTCCTGCTCAACGGGATCGAGTTCACGGGCGCGGCAGAAAACAACATGCAACCCGGCGGGGCAAGTCAAAATTTGATTGGCGTGGAAGCGGTGCGCGAGTTCAATGTTCTGCGCGACTCCTACGGCGCGGAATATGGCAAGCGGCCCGGGGCACAGGTCACGATCGTTACCCAGTCAGGTACCAACCAATGGCATGGATCCGTTTATGAATTTTTGCGTAATAACGTCTTTGACGCACCGAACTACTTCGATCAGGGATCCGCTCCGCCTTTTCGGCGTAACCAGTTCGGAGGGGCTGTAGGCGGCCCGATCAAGAAAGACAAAACATTTATCTTCGCGAACTATGAGGGTCTTCGCCAATCCCTGCACCAGACCTCAGTAGCGTTTGTGCCCGATCTGACCTCGCGTGCGGCCGCTACGCCGAGCGTGAAGCCACTGCTGAATCTCTGGCTTACTCCCGCCGCCAGCGATCCCGACTTCAGCGGAATCGCGCAGGTTTCCAGCAGCCCGCTGCAGACCATACGAGAAGACTTTGGGACAGCGCGCCTGGACCAGGTGATCTCGCCGAAGGATAACCTTTCAGGGATCTATACCGTTGACGACGGCTCAGATTTCACCCCGACGACAGCGAATCCGTACAGCACCGACCTATTGAATCTCCGCGAGCAGGTCGCGAGCGTAGAGGAGACCCATGTGGTCTCGCCGAGGCTGCTCAATACAGCACGCTTTGGCTATTCACGGGCAGGCTACTTCTTTACCGGCGAACCAACCCCGGGTACACCGGCGGCTGAGGTTCCGGGGTTTCTGACCGGCCGGCTGGTGGGTGCGGTGGTGGTCGGGGGAAGCGCGGCATCGAACCCCCAGGCCCAGATCGGCTTGGCAGGAAGCAATAACGGCAGCAACCTGCATATCGCCCGCAATCTATATACGTATGAAGATCGCGTAGCGCTCACTCGCGGCGCCCACCAACTGAGTTTCGGTGCCTGGTTTCAGCAGTTCCAGTCGAACGAGATTATCAACCTTAGCCAGTATGGCCAGGCTACCTTTACCAGCCTGCAGACCTTTCTTACCGGCACCACCAGCTCTTTCTTGTATAGCCCTTCGCCGACGGAGATGAACTGGCGCTCGTTGTTCGGGGCAGTTTATGCGCAAGATGTGATTCGCCTGTGGCCCAAGTTCACTCTGAGCCTGGGGTTTCGCGGCGAATTTTCGACTGGATGGAATGAAGCTCACGGCCGAGCGGCCAATTACGTGTTTTCAAATGGCGTGATCTCCAGCCAACCGCGCATATCCAGCAACCTCTTCACCACCAACAATGCGAAATTTCTCCCTCAGCCGAGAATTGGTTTCGCATGGAGCCCGCACTCGGAAAGGACAGTGGTGCGCGGCGGGTTCGGGATGTACTACGAACTGCAAGATGCTTTGGGATACAGGGCCGATCAAAACGCGCCCTTCAACCCCACGTATAGTGTGGCGGCGTTGCCGGTGTCGAAGCTTCCCCTGTCGACGGAGTCCGCGCCGCCGAGCAATGCGTTGCTGGTGCCTGGCGGAGTGCAGCCTGACTTGAAGATGCCGACGTTGATCTCGTATTCGTTGCGGGTCGAACAAGCGCTTAGCCAGAACACGTCGTTGACGGTGGGGTATGTGGGATCGCATGGCTACCATGAGATCGTTGGTGTCGATGGGAACACGCCAGTGCCGACCATCTGCCCGGCATCGCCCTGCCCGGCGACTTATCCTAAGACTTTTCCCGTAGGGTTGGCGGGTACACCCGTCCCGGCGGGTTCTTATTACATCCCAACCGGAAGGCCGAAAGCCAACACTGCCCTGGCGAATACGTGGACCTGGTTTTCTCTTGGCGATAGCAGCTACAACTCCCTGCAGGTGGATGTGAACCACCGCTTTAGCCACGATTTTTCTCTTCGTGGTGTTTACACCTGGTCAAAAGCCCTGGACGATGGAGACTCGTTGAACGCAACCACTGCGGGGAATGCGCCAGGCCTGGTGTCGAACCCGTATGACGTGAAAGCAGACTGGGGGCCGGCTACTTACGATGTGAGAAACCTGGGCGTGATCAGCGTTGTCTACGGATTGCCTTTCGGGAACGGAAAACCGTTCGCCAGCGGCCTGGGCCGTTTTGGCAACGGGGCGGTGAGCGGCTGGTCGGTGAACAGTCTTGTTGTTCTGCAAGCGGGGTTTCCGTTCACGCCGCAACTGAGTTACAACCCATCGAACAATGGGGACACGCGCAATCCGGTGCGTCCTTTCGTCAACCCGAATTTCCAGGGGTCGGCGATTATCGGGAAACCTAGCCAGTGGTTCAATCCCAAAGCATTTCTGCAGCCGCCCGCGAACAGCGGTTTCTTTGGCAACCTGGGCAGAGATACGCTGGTTGGTCCCGGGCTCGCCACCTGGGATTTCTCGGCGGTGAAAGATACTTCGCTCCATGAGCGGTTGAGCCTGCAGTTCAGGGCCGAGATCTTTAACTTGCTGGACCGGGCGAATTTCAACACCCCGAATCTCATCGTGTTCACACCCACAGGTGTGTCGGGCACCGCGGGAGCTATCAGCAGCACGTCGACCACGGCTCGCCAGGTTCAATTCGGAGTAAAGGTACTTTGGTAGCGATCAAGGGCGGATGCGGAAAACGATCTTTCCGATGACGTGTCCCTGTTCGATTCTGCGGTGCGCCTCAACGACGTCTTTGAGCGGAAACTCGTGGACCCGTAGCGGGATAGTCCGCGAACCAAGGGCAGTATTCAATCGCTCGATCGCCGCACGTGACATTTCACCGTCGAATGTCAAGACAGCGTGGCCACTAATATGTGGCTTGGGCTCGACGCCGTTGGGATAGGCGAAGGGCGCGCCTGCTTTCAGGTGAGATAAGAAAACAGCAAGCGCGTCACTGCTGGCGGTGACCATGGCAGCGTCGAAACCGTCCGGCGCGACCCGCTTCAGGATGGCGTTACGTTCGGAGGAATTTGGATCGATCGCATGGGCGGCACCCAGTGAGCGCACATAGTCCTGCGCATCTGGCTTGGCCGAGCCGATGGCGGTTGCGCCGCGTTCGTTCGCCAACCAGACGGCGAGGGAACCCACACCGCCGCTGGCGCCAAACACTAATAACGTCTGGCCACTGCTTACTTTCAAGGCCTCGAGGCCGGCTTGAGCGGTCAAGGCAACGCAAGGCATGGCAGCGGCGATTTTCACCTCGAGGTGGGGCGGAATATGTCCTACCCGGTCAGCGGAAACGCTCACATACTCTGCGTGAAATCCCCCGGTGGGGTTGCCATAACTGTACGAGTACACGCGATCGCCTACTTTGAAATTCGTGACGTCCGCAGCAACTGCGGCAACCGTTCCGCTGCCGTCGGAACCGAGGATGGTCCCCGGCTTTACTGAGCCGTAGGCACCCGATCTCTGGGCTGCATCCCAGATCCCAAGCCCCGCATACTCAAGGGCGATGATGACGTGATTGCGCGAAAGCCGTGGTACAGGGACATTCTTGATGTGGATCGTTTTGGGTGGACCGGCCGAATCTACCACCGCGGCCTTCATGGTTTCTGGGAGTGCTGATGTCGTGGTCATTTGCCTCTGCCTCTTGTTCGTTTCACACCGCGGATTGGCGTGCCCTTGGTAAACAGATGCAGTCGGATTTGGTTCTGATGCGGGCGGATCGGTCAGATGTTAGGATTTCGTCATCTTTGTCCGAAAGGGTAATGTTTAGCTCCTATGTGGCGAGCCTTGGTCTTGTTGTGTCTGTGCGCACTGCCGGCCCGGTGGCTGGCGGCGCAAACTCCGGGCAGCACACCCGCTCCGCTCCTTATGCCGGAGTCGCGCCTGCCGGCGAAACTCAGCGTTCCTGTTTTCGGGCAGAACATTGCCTTCTACGATATCGGCTCCGGTCCCGTGGTGGTGCTGGTGCACGGCTTCGGCAGTGAAGCGCGCTTCGATTGGGGCAACGTCATCCTCCCGTTGGCTGAGCATCACCGGATCATCGCTCTGGATCAGATTGGATTCGGCAGCTCAGACAAGCCGTTCGTGGACTATTCCATCCAGACCTACGTAGATTTTCTCGGCGAATTTCTGCGCACTCTCAAGATTCAGGAGTTCGCCTTGGCAGGCGAGTCGCTTGGGGGATGGATCTCGGCTCTCTACACCATCGAGTCGCTGGCGCCGGAGAATACCGGCCCTCAGGCTTTACCTAAACCTCGACGGCTCATCCTCGAGGATGCAGCGGGGATGAGCCCGTTACCCTCCGGGTCGCCCATTGCGATCGCGGGAACGCTGGCCGATGCGCACGGCGTGGCTATCGTCTTCCACGATAAATCTAGAGTCACCGAGGAGTTCGTCCGCGAGAACTGGGCGATGAAGCTCAAGGCCAACGATGGTTTTACCGAGCGCTCGCTGTGGGGCAATGCCAAGACGGCGAAGGAAGTAGTGAGCGGCCGCCTGGGGAAGATTACGGTTCCTACGCTGGTGGTGTGGGGCGGTAGTGATGAGATCGTTCCCCTGGCGCAGGGCCATGCGTATGCTGAGGGAATTCCGGGCGCCAGGCTCGCCATTATTCCTGAATGCGGCCATGGGCCCTCGATCGAGAAGCCGGCTGAATTCCTGGCGATCGTACTTCCGTTCATTGCCGGAGCTTAGCGGGGTTCGCATACCACCCTGAGGTTGTGGATCACTCGTTCCAGCTCAACAAGCCGTGGAACCTGCAGTCTCTCTTCATTGTCCGACTCGCCACGGAGATGTCGTTGTCCAGGTCATCAGATTCTTCGTCGCCCAATCAGTGGACTTGTCCGTGTGGCAGGATGTGCACGGGTTGGGAATCTTGTACTTGTCCGTCATCGCCGGCGAGATGAACTTGAAGGTATGCGAACTCACGAGGGCGCCAGGAACCCCCTGTGTCTCGACCTTCGGCATGTGACAGGCTACGCATTGGCTTCCGGGGCTGCCGTCCTTGTGGTGGCTATGCTCCTCCAGACTCGCGGTGTGTGGGCCATTCGGCGAGGTCGGCCCGTGACAGTCCAGGCAGAGCTTGTCCACAGGCTTTCGGAGTTGCGCATAGTTCTCGGTGCCATGCACATCATGGCAGGAAGAGCATGTGACACCGTGCTCGTACATAACGCTCTGCACGAAGTCATTCCCCTGCATCCGGTTCTTGTGTGCGGTTCCGTCCGCGAAATGGGTGAACGTCGTCTGACCCAGGGTGATGTCTTCGAGCTTCCAATAATCTTTAAGGTGAAGACCGGCGTGGTATCCAACGGGCCAGTCGTAGGCTTTGCCCCCGATCTGTTTGGTGAGAGGCTGCCCCTGTGAATGGCATTGAATACAGGTGTCGTTCGCCGCTACGTCCTCCATCTGCGCAGGATTGAGGATGTTTGCGCGTGTAGGATGGGCAACGTGTTCGCTGCCGGAGCCGTGGCAGCGCTCGCAGCCGACATTCCACTCGGTAACCTGCTTGGTGTGGATGTCGTAGTTGACGGAATGACAGCCATCGCAGGTTGGGCCGGTCGGTCGCTCCATATTGTCCGAAGGATAGAATGCCGTCCACCAATCCGCCCCGCTGTCGGCAACGTGATAAGGCCGCCACGCTTTATTGGCGATGTCCCATTGAGCGGGGAGCGGGTAGTAGTCGTCACCTACCTTGGTGAAGTAGCGTTGTTTCCAGAGGCTGCCGTAAACCAACGCCACCTGATCTTTCGTAAATTTTGAGACCGTGTTGGTGCTGAGATCGGGGATGATCGCGTCTGGGTGCTCTCGCGGGTCGCGAACTACGTTCGCCATCGGCGTCTTCTTCCAGCGCTCGTAGATGTCTGCATGGCATTTCTGGCACGCCTGTGAGCCGCTGTAGTGGGCCGATGCTAACGTATTCGCCTCGACGGCCCTTTCCTCTCGTGTAGGAGTGCGGAGGCTTCGGATGTACGCAACGAGTTTCCAGCTTTCCGCAGCCGATTCGCGGTGCGGACTCGCCATTGCGGGCATACCGGTTAACTGAACGCCGTTCTCGATGATGTAGTGGATTTCGCCGTCGCTGAGATTCTGCGTGGAATCTGAACGCAAATCAGCAACGCGGGGATAGAGGTTCGCGCCGATGGGGGTTCGGCCCCGAGCATCGACACCATGACAGGAAGCGCAGCGAGCGAGGAAGTCTTCACGGCCTTGCTGGATTGCGGTCCAGTCATCGGCGTCCGGGTTTGTTTTGTGACGCTCCGCTCCTGGGATCGCAAAGTCGCGTACAGATCGGGCCGCAGCCGTTTCAAAGGCCGATGGTGTGGAGGTGGCACGGAAGCCACGCCACTTCAGTACACCAGCGCAGAGTGAACCTGCGAGCAGCAGCGCGAGAGCTACGATGATCAGTGTCTTTCGAGTTTTCATATCTACAGCCCTCGCTTGCTTATGACTTGCCCCTGTTGTTCGGGGGGGTGCCCTTGCCTGGCATGGGTGGAACTCTCACCGCCCTCTTTCCTCATTGATGGGCTGCATAATCCTCAGTACTGGATGGCCGTCGATATTTTCCAGAGGGAAGTAGACGAGATGGGTCTTTGGATCGACCGATACCGTATGTGCATGAGGCATCTCCAGGGAGCCGAGCAAACTAAGTCTCTTTTCGTGGCTCTGGAAGACCGTGACTGTCCCTGACTCGGCGGAGACATAAAGGCGCTTTAGGCCGGAGTCATATGCCAGCACGTCGGGATCTTCGCCCACCTGGTATGTGGAAAGAACCTTCATCGTCTGGAGATCGACCATAGCAAGCGAGTGATTCTCTTCGCCGGCGACGAAAGCTATATGGTCGCTTGTGTCGAGGGCTATCCCATGCGGATTCTTGACCCCAGGCAACGCAATGCGACTGACGATCTGATTCGTGGCCGGGTCGATAACAGCAAGCAGATTCGCGCCATGAACCGCGACCAGGATGTGCCCAGAGACGTTATCATAGACGGTGTTTCCCGCGCCGCCACCTAAAGGGATATTGGCGATGAGCTTGTTGCTCGTAGCGTCGATGACCGCATCGACTCCGCCGTGTTCATCGGAGACAAACACTTTGTGCTGCTTCGGAGCGTAGGCGAGGCCGTCTGGGTAGGTGATCGGTCCGGCGGTTCCCAGAGTCTTCAGTGATTCGGTATCGACAGCGGCGACCTGGTGATTCCCGGTCACGGACGCATAGAGGCGGTGAATTTCGGGCGCTACCGTTACACCATGCACCCGCTTGAAGCCGTCGAGATTGGCGACCACCTGCCTCTTCGGTGTGTCGAAGACGACGATTTGATCGGCGTTCATATGCGCGATGTACAGCCGCCCACTCGATGGGTCAAAGGTCTGGTAGTCGAATCGTACGGCCGGACCCGGCATGGGAATATCCGCCACCTTCGCCAGCACCTTTTCAGTCTGCGTTGACGATTGCCCGCACGCGAAGGAGGCTGAGACAAGGACAAACAGGTAAAGACAAAGAGGCTTCATGGCAGAGTTTTCTGAGAGTGTGGAATGGAGTTATAGAAGCCCTCAATGAGGTCCACGCCTCGCCGGAGCAACTGATCGTCGGGAACATTTTGGGCTGCCCATCCCCGCAATATCTGGTTCATCGCGTGTCCTTCGTGACGCCCGAATTTCCCGTCTTCCAGGTCGGCATCGTGGATCGCTTGAGCAAGGGCGAGAACGCGTTTGTCGGATATATCGAAGGCAAGACATAGCGTCTCAAATGTGCATCGGTCGCCTTCGTGTCCGAAGCCGACGCCCTGGAACACATCGAACGGAATCGCATTCGGATGAGCGGCGGGATTGTTATCAAAGATGAACTTCGGTTTTGCATCGATGAAACGAGAGATGAGCCACGCAGAGGAGACCCGGTCGATTCCAGGGCGTGGGCGAGTGATCCAGGTTCGCTTCTGATATTTCGCTTTGGAAGCGCTGCCTCTCTTGCTCAAATTCGCCTTCGTTCCAGTTTGTTCCGCTTCTGCCAGTGCTTGTTCTGCTTTGCTTCGTAATGGGTTCGTGAAGAAATCGATGGCGACGATCTCTTCAAAACGCCGCTTGAGCCGTAGCACCTGTGCAGACGGCCCCTTTGACGACGGCTTCAGCTTTTGCAGATCCTTGATCAGCTCTGTGTAATCCGCAGCGCGAGCCTTACGAAACTGATCCTGCAATGCTTCGGAGGACACGTCATCAATGGCCTGAATCTGGAGAATCGAAGCCTCTCCCCTACCTGCTCGAATGGCTGTCGCAATCCACTCGAAGCGCTCCTGATTTTCCGGTGTGTTCGGCAAGAGCGAACCTGCATTACGAAACGGAATGGAGCCGAACCTCTGCAATTTTCTCCAAATTTGAACGCGCTCGGTCGCCTTGCTGGTAGGCAAGGTAAACACCAATAGGAGCCATTTCGAGTCCTCGCCCATTGCTGTTATATTCATAACACAATTATGTTACGAGAGTCTTCGGGTTGGCTCCAGCGTTATTCTTCGCGCAAGGTGCTGGCTGGGTCGATTCCAGCAATCCGCAGGGTGGGCAGAATGGTCGCAAAGATGGTGACAGATGTGAGCATGATCACGACCGTGAGGATGGTAGGTGTGTCATAGACGCCGATTCCATACAGCTCGCTGTGCATGGCCCGCAATGCGCCTGCACATAGGACGAGACCGGTGATGAGCCCCAGCGCCGAAGCTCGCAGTCCGGGCGCACCAATATGCAACACGGCCTGCCTAACACTAGACCCGAGGGCCATGCGGAGGCCGATTTCGCGTTTCTTCTGTGCCACTACGCTGGCCACCAGGGCGAAGATACCAAGAGTACTTAACGAGAGAGCCAGAGCCGCCATGGTGCTCATGAGCGCCACTTCCACACGCTGCGTTGCCAGGGCTTTTGCCAACACATCGCGCATGCTATAGAAACCAGAGAAGGGCAGGTTGGGGTCGGCACTCGACAGAGCGTGTTGCATCTGAGCAGTTAATCCCTCTACCGGGCCGGCTGCGCGGACGATCCAACTCGGCTGGAACCAGACGTGAAGCAGGGAGAGGGACTGGGCATCCGTTTGTGCGGCGGGGACATACATGGCCTCCTCCCCGGTGAGGGGATCAACAGAATCTAAACCGGGCACTACAGGCACATCTTCCACCATGCCGACGATTCGGGTCTTTTTATCGAGGTAACGGCCGACCGGATCTGTGCCGTGAAAGAATTTGCGCGCGAATGTCTGGTTGACGATGGCCACGGACTGCGCTTCGGGACCGTCTGCGTCGGTGAACGAGCGTCCGGTGAGAATTGGGATTTGGAGAGCGGCGAAATAGTCAGGGGTTACGTAGGCCTCGCCGGTCATCACTTGTTGGCCGGCTTCTTTGCCATCGCTCAGGGTGGTTCCACTATTGAGATGCCGCTCGTAGGGCAGACTTAGACCGACTGCAGCAAATTGCACTCCGGGAATCTGACGCATGGCAGACGTGCTTTCCATAAGCAGTTTGCGGAAAGTTGCCGGGTCGCGATAGGGCGCGTCATCCAGCGATGCCCTCGCGGTCATCACTCCATTGGGGTTGAATCCCGCGGGCAATGTTTGCAGGTGGATAAGAGTACGAATGAGCAGGCCGGAGGCGGCTAGTAACACCACGGTCAAGGCAACCTCGCCCACAATCAATGTCTGCCGCAAGCCTAAACGGTCGCCGCCAAGGTTTGCCCGGCTGGCGATAGCCGAGCGCAAGTCGAACCTCCGCGTGGCAAGAGCGGGGAGCATGCCAAATAGGACGCTCGTCAAGACGGAGATGAGGAAGGTGAACGCCAATACGCGGATATCGAGGGCCACGCTGGCGACGGGTAGAAAGTGTTCGGGGAGTAAGAGGAGCAGTCCGCGCAAGGCGATGAATCCCACCGCGATGCCAACTGTTCCGCCAATGAATGCGCGTAGGAAGTTTTCGATCCAGAGTTGCCTGAGAACCTGCCAGCGCGACGCGCCGAGGGCCAGCCGGGTGGCGATTTCCGGCGTACGTCGAAGCACGCGTACCAGCGTCAGACCGGCGAGATTGGCACAGGCGATCAGGAGAATGAGGAGTGCAGCCAGCATGAGCGCCACAACTTGTGGACGCAGGGTTTCAGTCTCACCCTTCTGAAGCGGAACGGAATAGTATGTCACTTGTGCGTTGGGGTTGCCCGCTAGCTCGTAGCGTTGGGCGCGGTGGGACCAGGCACGATTGATCTGGGCATCCGCCTCCTGCCAGGTTGCGCCGTCGCGAAGCCGCGTGATGGCGGCAAAGTTTGTTCCCCCTCCTTCGCCCTCGCGGCTAGCCTGTATCGCCGTGTATAGATCGGCGTTCAAGGGAGTGGTTGCACCTTCGGGCAGCACTCCGATCACGGTGTACGGCTCGCCCTTCAGCAGAATGCTGCGCCCGAGAATATTGCTATCTGCGCCAAAAGTCTTTTGCCACACGCCATAGCTCAGGATGGTCGTGTTCGGTCCGTGGGGACGGTCCTCGTCTGCGGAGAAATTGCGTCCGATGATGGGGCGGACTGCCAACACATCGAGGTAATGGGCTGAGATGCGTCCCGCTTGAACATACTGCACCTGGGAGCCTGCCTGCAGATTTACGCCGGAAGTCCTGGTGCTGGACAGCGCGGATATCAAGGCGGGGACATTGTCGCGTAGCAACTCCCACTGTTCGCCGTTCAGATGGTGACGCTCATCGGTAGATATAGGGCCGGTGATGCGGGTATAGATTGAACCCATGCGGTCGGGACGCGCATAGGGAAGGCTCTTCAACAGCAGGGCATTCACCAGGGAGAAAATTGCCGTGTTTGCACCGACGGAAAGCGCGAGGGTCAGGATGACGGTCACGGTGAATCCAGGATTGCGCCAGAATTGCCTCAATCCGTAGTGGATATCTTGCCCAAGAAGCTCGAGGCCAACGCCGGCGCGATGATTCCGTACCGCCTGCTTTACCTGCTCGACGCCGCCGAAGTCGGCGAGAGCGGTGCGGCGCGCTTCGGAGGGAGCTATTCCAGCGGCGATCCTTTCTTGCGTCACCAGATCCACGTAGGCGTGCACTTCCTCATCGAGCTGACTTTCCACTTGTTGCTTGCGAAAAAGATTGCGCGCAGCACTCTTGAGTAGGCTCCAAAGTTTCATGGTGTTCCCCTAAGTCGCCGTTAAGGCGTTAGTCATGGCGAGGACGACCTTTGTCCATTGTTCTGTTTCGACTTTGAGCTGGTTTTTTCCTGCCTTGGTGAGGCGGTAGAACTTGGCACGACGGTTATTTTCTGATTCGCCCCAGAAGGAACTCAGCCAACCTGCCTCCTCCATACGGTGAAGGGCGGGGAACAGGGAACCGGGTTTGACGAGAAATGTTCCCTGGGTGATCTGCTCGACGCGGCGCGAAATGCCCAGACCATGAAGCTCGCCTGGGCCGAGCGCCTTGAGAATCAGCAAATCGAGCGTTCCTTGGACGAGATTGGTTGGCTTTACGCTCATGCGTATTGTCCTATCGAATGACTATATGAGAATGAACCGTGGTTCTATAGATTGTCAATAGGAGTGGGTCTGGCGGGATTGATCAGGTTCCGCAAAGCAGCTGAAGGCTACCAGAGTTCTAGCGATTCTGGCTGAACCTCATGAGCATGTGCGAAAGTCCAAGGTTACAGAATAGGGCGCAACAAAATCATGTCCCACGTCGCCCGCGAGAAAGAAGCCCAGCGAGTGCTCCCAGGGAAAGGCCCCGTCAAAAGCGCCCGCGACGGCGCTGGTTTTTTGCATCTCCAACCCACCACAAAAACGTCATCCTGAGAGCCTGTGACTTTTTTGGTGCAATTTTCTGAAAACATTGAGCGGTTGGGGGGATGAAGTTGTAAGAAGAGACATGGGCAATAACGAGGCAGGGGAAGTCGAGCAGAAGGGTGCAGTGCGTCTTCGTAAAGCAGAGCGTCTTCAGCTTTCTCTTTTACCGCATTGCATAGATGATTTGGTGTCCTCGGATCATCGAGTACGTACGGTGATGGCGGTAGTGGAGAAGCTGGACGTGAGCGGTTTTTGCGCGCCGATCCGAGCCCGTGAAGGACGAGCTGGTCGTAATGCGACTGATCCTCATCTGCTGGTGGGTTTATGGCTGTATGGGTGTGTGCGCGGGATAGGTTCGGCACGGGAGCTGTCACGTCGCTGTGAAGAGAGTCTGCCGTTTCGCTGGTTGTGTGGCGGGGTCAGTGTCAATCATCGCCTGCTGTCTGACTTCCGTACCGATCACGCGGATGCCTTAGACGCCCTGTTTACGCAGGTGCTAGTGACGTTGGTGGACAAGAAGTTAGTACGGGTGAGTCGCATCAGTCAGGATGGAGTGCGGGTGCGGGTGAGCGCCGGGAGCAGGAGTTTTCGCCGGGAAGAACGATTGCAGCAGCTGTTTGTGCAAGCCCAGCAGCATGTGTCGGAGTTGCGCGAGCAGCTGGAATCGCCGGCACAATCGGCAGCGGTAACGACGCGGCAGAAGGCGGCGCGTAAGCGAGCGGCGGAGTCGCGACAAGAGCGGTTGGAGCAGGCGATCGCGCAGTTGCCGGAGCTGAAGAAGAAGCAGGCGGAGGCGGCGCAGAGGGCAGGGAAAGGCAAGTGTGGGGACAAGATCCGAGCCAAGCAGCCGCGGGTAAGCACCACGGACGCGGCCATGCGGGGGATGAAGATGGCTAACGGTGGTTTCAACCCCGCGGCCAACGTGCAGTTGGCTGCCGACACCGAAAGCCGCGCCATCTTGGGGGTGGAAGTCAGCAACGAGGGTTCCGACTCGGCTGGGTTGAGCGAGCCGATGCGTCAGCAAGTGGAACAACGAACCAGTGGCAAGGTGAAACAGCACCTGGTGGACGGCGGCTACTTGTGCATGGAGGACATAGTCGAGGCCCACCAGCAAGGGGTGGAGTTGTTCGTGCCTTCCAAACCGGCCAGAAACCCGCAGAACCGGGGCCAGGAGTTGACACCCAAGCCAAGTGATTCGGAAGCGATCCAGGCATGGAAACAACGCATGGGAAGCGAAGAAGGCAAGAAAATCTACCTACAAAGGGCCGCCACCAGCGAAACAGCGAACGCTGAATTACGAACTCATCGCGGGCTGGCGCCGTTGACCGTACGTGGCCTCAACAAAATCAAATGCGTGGCGCTATGGTGCGCCTTGGCTTACAACCTGACCCACTTCAGCAAGGCGCTTCTCAGCTAAAACCGGGCTGAATGAGCAAAACAGAAGATCGAGCACCGAAAACAGAAAGGATCGAGCACCCTATGGCAAGCGGAACAGTGTAGAACCGCACCTTGGCCTGATGGCCGCTTCGCAATCCGACCATAACGAAACATGCTCGATCCTGGCGGGCTTAAAACTAATCGGTATTAAGTCACAGGCTCTCAGGATGACGTTTTTGTGGGAGTTTTAAAGAAAAACATCCCAAACTAGTTAGCGCTTACGGGTCGGTGTCCTCGAACCGGGGCCGCTGCTTTGTCAGGCCGGCATAGCAAAAAAAAAATTGTTGCATCCCGCTTGCAATCCGACAATCTAAGATATATCGTAAGATATATCGAAATGGAGATGAAGATTATGTTTGAACAAGAAAAATGTGACGAAAGACGGCATGGATGGCAGCGGGGTGAGCATTTCCACCGCGGGGACGAACGCCACCGGGGAAGGCATGGAGGCTTCGGTGGTCCAATGGGTCATGACCGGGGCTTCGGTGGCGGAGGCGGCCGTGAGCGGCACTTCGACAACGGGGAATTGCGGTTCGTGATTCTGCAACTGATCGCGGACAAGGCAAGCTACGGTTACGAAATCATCAAGGCGATTGAAGAGCGGCTTTCCGGGGCGTACGCACCGAGTCCTGGGGTGGTGTATCCCACGCTCACCATGCTGGAGGAGGAAGGCCTTGCCACTGTCTCCTCGACTGAAGGCAGCAAGAAGCTGTACGCAGCTACGGAGCAGGGCGTGGAATATCTGAAAGAAAACAAGGTCGTGCTCAAGGCTATTTTCGGACGGATGGAGCAAGCCGGCAAAGCCTTTGGGCGGGGTCGATCTCCGCAGATTATGCGGGCGATCATGAATCTCCGGTATGCATTAAAAATCCGGACAGAACGGGGAAACCTGTCACCGGAACAGATACGCAAAGTAGCGGAGGCGATCGATGCAGCGGCCCGCGTCATCGATGAGGTCTGAAACAGTTGCGCCGGAGGGCGAGTGCCAACGGCTGCAGTTGTTGGTTGGTGAGTTGTTGCTGAAGAATCATCAACTGCGTTGCGAGGTCGCCCGCCTGCGCGATGCCCTTGATGCAAGAGCTCCCGAGGCAAAGAAGGTGCAGATGCCTCCAGTACGCTTCGCTGTATCGAAAACTATCTTTGATTGGGAGAGCATTGGTTAGAGGGGAGAGAAACTGCAGATCCCTCCGCGGCACGCCGGGACAGGTCGACTTCGCTTAGATTTAGTCCCGCAGGGACGGCTGAACTTAGCCCAGGACGGTAGTCCTGGGTACATCATGAAAAGTAATTAAGTCCCGAAGGGACGGCTGAGGGGTGTCCAGGATTAAGCCGCGGCCTATTTCCAGCCGTCCCTGCGGGACTAGCCCGCATTTCTCACCATCACAGATTCTGCGACACGATTGAGAGTGGGGAGAGCCTGTTGCAGTGCTTTTGCGTGATAGGGTTGGCCGGTCGGTGTAATTTCTAGCGTGTGGCGGGCTGCTTGGGGGTTAGCAGGGTGTCATTTTGCATGGCTCCGCCAGGCCGGAGCCATGGGCCGAAGTGGAAGTGTCGTTAGCCGCTGGGAGCGGGTTTCAGCAACGCAGGGCGTGGAAGGCTTGTGCGAAGAGGTGTTTCCAGGGATAGGTCGAGTTGAGCTGAAGCATAATGCGGCGCACGCTGATGCGCACGATGGCACCGATCTTGAACAGCTTGAGACGGATGGTATCGACCTGAGCCTGGGCCCACTCCGTGCCTTGGAGGCCCAGCCGGCGGAGCGCCTCCATCAGCGTGTAAGCCAGCGCGGAGAAGTAGAGGCGCAACTGATTGCCCTTCATCTCGTCGGTTGAGAGCCGATCGGCGAACAGGCACATCTGTTCCTTAATGCGGTTCTCCATTTCGCCACGGGCGCAGTAGAACTTCTCGTAAAGTGCCTGGTCGGGCCACTGGTCCGGAGTCAGCGAAGTGACCACGAAGCGCGGATTTTCGCCCTTGTCGAGATACTCGGCTTTGGCCACCACGCGGCGGGCGCACGACCAGCTATGGCGCGTGGTATAGGCGAAGCCGGTAAAGACGCGCGCCGCCTTGGCTGTGCCCTGATGAAGGGCACGAGCTTGCTGCATCTGGGCGCCGATGATCTTCTGCAGCCGCTGGTTGCGCGCCAAGCCAAACAGGTAATCCACCTTGTTGGCCTCGCACCAGCTCATCAACTCTTCGCGGCAGAAGCCGGAGTCGGCGCGCAACACGATCCGGGTTTGCGGCCATCGCTGCCGCAGTTGGGCAACGATGCGGCTCACTTCCTCCACCGCTCCGGCGGCAGCGTCTTGGTTGGCCGCCCGCAGACGCGCGCACAGCAACTGGTCGCCGGCGAAGATATACAGCGGCAGATAGCAGTAGCTGCCGTAGTAGCCGTGGAAGAAACGCTCCGGCTGATGGCCGTATAGCGGGATGTCGGTGGCGTCCAGGTCCAGCACGATCTGTTCCGGCGGCACTGCGATGGGACTCCAGATACAGCTCCCCCAACAAACGGTCCAGAGACTCCGCCGAGTAGCCGATCTTGTGATAGCGACCGGTGCGGCCAACCAGTTCCAGTCGGTTCAGCGTGCTCTTGCCGGCCAGCGGCTTATCCAGCTCACTCTTACCGCTGAGCAACGCCAGCAGAGGATCGGAGCGCAACTGCTCATGATCGCAAAGGTCCTCGTACCCCAACGCCAGACCGAAGATGCGCTGCGCCAGCATCTGAGCTAACTGGTGCTTGACCAGCAACGGCGATCGGCCATCGACAAAGCAGCACCCCAGCCGCCCCAGCAGGTTGATCTTCCGGTCCACCTCGCGCAACAGCAGCGCACCGCCGTCGCTGGAAACTTGACCGGCGGTAAACCCTGCCTCCACGCGGCGCGAAAAATGACCTGTAAATGCAAACGTTTCTTGGTTACACTCTGTCATCAGAAAGGCCGCCTCCGCACGGCAAACACTACGTCTCGACAACGCAGTTATGCCATGAAAAGACGGCCTTTCCAAGCAACTTTCTAAATCCCCTCGCCCAGATCTGTATCTTGATTGTGAGAAATCCGGGCTAGGTTGTCCTTTCAAATCCAACCCAGGACTGGCGTCCTGGGCTAAGTTCAGCCGTCCCTGCGGGACTAAATCCGAGCGAAGTCGACCTGTCCCGGCGTGTCGTGGAGGGATCTGCAGTTTCTCCACCTCATTCTGAGGAGCCGGCATATAGCAATCTGGGTTGGCCCATCCAGAAGCAGTTATTTCTCCGGGTGAGCGCGCCGGGCTCGCGACCCCTCAGGCGGGCATTGGCTTCGTGGAAGGGGCCCACAAATCGCACCGTGGCCGGTATATAAGCATAGATCCGCGGTAGCCAGCGAGAGGCCCGATGCACGGCTTCTTCCTCGCGCGCACCGAAAGGCAATGCAAACGCCGTGCGGAGTCGCGGCGGCAGCCAGTATGAGGTTAGCGCACCATACCAGTGTGGCGGCCGCAACCGCGTGCCGGCACCAGACATAACACTGCGGCCGAGGGCCAGAGCGCCTGCGTCGACGTAGAGCTGCGGTGAATCGAACATCTTCGCGGTGTACTGCAAAAATCCAGTCCAGTCGTTTGGCAGGGCTTCGGCGGAGATGCCGAAGAGCGCGGCCATTCGCTTGCTCTCCGCATAGTACTGTTCACGATCGGACGGTATGAGCGGCGGCAAAGCAAACTCGTAAGCCATCATCGCACTCTCCACCAGGGTGGCATACACCCAGCGCAGGGCGGCGATTTCGTTTGCTTCATAGTGTTCGCCTGACGGTAGATCACCGCGGATTCCCGTGTGCAGCCGATAGAGTTGCTTCGAGGCCTCCGTCGCTTGGCCCCGGGTGCCGAATAGCATGGTGTAGATCACGCGAAAGGTGGAATGGAAACGTCCGACCGCGTCGTTCAACAGGTTGGAATGCTGGGCCAGCGCGACCGCAACCCACGGGTGGGCCAATTGCAACAGCGCCGCACGCCCCGCCCCGAGAAAAACTGCAGACTCGCGGTTCACCTGCCAGGTGACGGAACGTGGACCGAAGAACCCATGGCCCGGTTCACCGGGCAACCGCTCGAGAGAATCCAGCAAATCCTGGCTGGCTGCGCGCGAGACGTATTGGCGGGATGTTGGCTCAGATGCCATACCTCATTAAACGTCAGACAGAGCGCTGAGCGTGAGCACAAGTTCAACGGCTGAAGGTGAGCAGCCCCCGCCCGAGATCGATCGCCAGTTTGGTGATGCCCAGCGCGGCGGGGCTCATTAATCCGTCGAAGTCCTGGGCCCCATCACTTCGGCTGCGGACCAGGAAGGCCGGTTCCTTGCCAAACTCTGCTTCGCCGAGTTTCAGGCTGGGTAGCCAAACTTGTTTCCGGTCGAATTCGCCGATGGTGCCGGGCGTCGGCCGGACTTCGCTGACTCTCATCGGCCTGGGGGTGGATGGCTCGAACAGGATAAGCGAGGAGGCACCGGTGTCCACCATCAGGTGGGCCGAAAGATGATTGACCTCGGCTTCGACGATCGGCAGTCCTGCCTGGAGCCGCAAGGGAAGTGAGTTAGACAGTAGTGGAACCGGACCGAAAAGAATCTGGCGCGCGGTGTAGTCGATTTCAAACGCGCTCTGACCCAACAAATCGAGGCCAACCACGGCGTCGATGCGAACAGGGAGGGCTTTTTGAAAGAAGGATAAATCTTCTACCAGCACATGGAAGTTGTCGCGGCGCGCCGGGCCGACTTCCAAGGTGGGCGCTGTGGCCTGGGCGGCTTCCACGCTCCCTCCCACCACTGCGATGCTTGCGGGTAATTGATCGAGATGCAGCTTTTCCGCCACCCGCCGGTCGAGAACAGTGGGGCTGGCCCCAGTATCCAATAAGAAGTTAAGACCCTTGAGCGGGCCGGCCGAGCCGCGGACTACAATCAAGTAATCGCGATAGAGATCGAAGTGAACCGTGTCGCGTCGGTTTCCGTATCCTCTTGCAGGCGGCTCACCCGCCATCAACAAAACCGTCAAAAGGCTGAACCAGCAGAAAGCGTGACCGCGCATGCCGCTCACCTCACACAAGAGGCATGCTCGATCAGAGGCGCGGGGACCTCAATTCACCGTCGCTAACTTAAATGTCTACGGTGAGTTACGCCCCAGGAGACAGGTAGGAGATGCACCGGATACACTGATCTCCTAGTAAACTAGTTGCAACTGTGAGTGGCGTGTGGCATCAACAGGAAGCGGGGTAACAATGCTGAACACATCCATCAACGGGGAACCACCTCCGCGCAACGGGTCCCGGACGGTGCGGTTTGGAGCATTTGAGGCTGATCTCCATTCGGGAGAGGTACGTAAATCGGGCAACCGGGTCAAGCTGCAGGACCAGCCATTCAAAGTGCTGCAGATTTTATTGGAGCGGCCAGGCGATCTGGTCAGCCGCGAAGAGTTGCAGACGCGGATCTGGCCGGAGGAGACCTACGGAGACTTCGACCACGCCGTAAATGTTGCCGTCGGGAAGCTGCGCATGGCTCTTGGGGATTCCGCCGACAATCCATCCTTTATAGAGACGGTGCCCCGCCGTGGCTATCGCTTTGTTGCCCGGCTCGAGCGCACCCAGGTCGAGGTACCGCCGCCTCCTCCGGCAGAGATTATCGTCCCGCCTGCTCAGGCTCCACCGCGGGGCCGCAAGCTGGCGCTGGCCGCTTTGCTGGTTCTCCTCGTGGGTGCGATTTTGCTGGGATTCGGAGCTTGGTTGGGACGCCGTACGGCTCCCTCGCGGGCGCTGGACTTTCAGCGGTTGACGGTTCGGCACGGCACTGTCTTTTCCGCCCGATTTGCACCGGATGGACACAACGTGATCTATAGCGCTTCATGGGACGGCGCACCGATTGAGATATTTTCGAACGACCTGAAGATTCCCGGAGCCCGCAGCATCGGTATACCTGCGAGCAATCTGCTCGCCGTTTCTTCCATGGGAGAAATGGCTGTGCTGCAAGCGGCCCATACTTCTTTCATGTTTACCCTCCGCGGGACGCTTGGCCAGGTGCCTCTGACCGGCGGCTCTCCGCGCCAGATAGCTGAGGATGTGGAAGGGGCTGACTGGTCTCCGGATGGAAAGTTGCTGGCCATCGTTCACGATGTGGGCGGCAAGCAGCGGCTCGAATATCCGGTAGGACATATTCTTTATGAAACCGATGGCTGGATGAGCCACATGCGGGTTTCGCCCTAAAGGGAACGAGATCGCGTTTCTCGACCACACCACCCATGATGACGACCGGGGTGTTGTTTCCGTAGTTGACCTGGCGGGGAAAAGGAAAGTTCTTTCCACCGGCTGGGAAAGTGAGGAAGGACTGGCGTGGTCACCGAGTGGCTCGGAGGTGTGGTTCTCCGCAACCCAAGCGGGGCTGCAGCGACGGATCTATGCCGTGAATCTAGAGGGGCGACCTACGGCCGTCCTTCCGCGCCCCCGGCGGGGTAACGCTGCAGGATATCTCTTCTGATGGGCGGGTTCTGCTAACCCGGGATGAACAACGCGCCGGAATCATGGCGATGGCCAACGGGGCGACCCGGGAGCGGGATGTTTCCTGGCTGGACTGGTCGCTGCCGGTGGATCTTTCTCGCGACGGCAACACTTTGCTCTTTGACGAACAGGGCGAGGAGGGCGGGCCGACCTATACGGTCGCCGAGCGCGACCTGCGTGGGTCGCCGCCGATCCCACTCGGCGAAGGCGTGGCGGGTGACTTTTCTCCGGATGGGAAATGGGCCATCACCACTGTTTCTTATACCCGGCTGGAGCTGTTGCCGACCGGGGCGGGCACCATCAAGAAACTTGATCGCGGCAGCATTGAACAATATCGCCATTCGCTTCACTGGATGCCGGACGGGAAGCAGATTGTCTTCTCAGGAAACGAGGCTGGGCACCTGGCGCGTTGTTTTATTCAGAACGTTGACGGCGGTAAGCCGCGGCCGCTGACTCCGGAAGGAGTGAGTGGATGCCATGTGTCTCCCGATGGCCAGTCGGTTTCTGGTACGAACCCCCTGGATATGTCCATCAAGCTGTATCCATTGGATGGCGGGCCGGCGCGACCCCTTCCCGGCTTACTGCCTGGGGAGAATATTTCGTGGACGACCGACCCGCGGTTTGTTTATGCCTCCTCGGGGAAAGTGGCGCCGGTAAAAATCTACCGCTTGAATATCGAGAATGGGCAGAGGCAGTTGTTCAAGGAAATCAATCCTTCCGACGAGACCGGGCTTTGCGACCTGACCATGATTCTCTTTAGTGCCGATGGCAAAGCGTACGTGTACGGCTATACCCGGCTGCTGTCGGAGATTTACCTGGTGAATGGATTGAAGTAGAGGGCAGAGCAACGAGGCTTCGAGTTGCGCTGATGAACGAAGGGTACCGGTTCAGCCGGGGCACCCGCACACACTGGGACCAAAGAAGGCTCTAGAGTGCGTGTGAGAACCATGATTTACAAATTTAGTCCCGCAGGGACGGTTGAACTTAGCCCAGGACGCCAGTCCTGGGTACATCATGAAACATGATTAAGTCCCGTAGGGACGGCTGATGGGGTGTCCAGGATTAAGTCGCCGCCTATTTCCAGCCGTCCCTGCGGGACTAAAGCTGTCTGGCGCGAATGAGATTACGGCACCGCCGAAGCTGTGCCTTTCGTTCGAAAGCCTTTCACGTCAATCCGCGTGATGGTTCACGATCAAGGGCGACCCTCTTTGCCCGGTGACGTAGGTCCATGCCCATTGGACCAGCACACTTAACCTGAGACTCGATTCACCCAGGAATTGCAAATGCACGCCGGCCCAGACGAGCCAAGCCGGGAAGCCGCTTAGCTTAACCTTGTGGCTTTCGAGAACAGCAAAGTTTTTACCCACAACCGCCAGGTTTCCTTTGTCGAAATAACCGAAGGGGTTAGGGGCTGGTTTGCCGGCGACCTTGCGGCGAATGAGATCGGCTGCATAACGTCCTTGTTGGATTGCGACCTGCGCGACTCCCGGCAAGGGTTTGCCGTCCTGCTCCAACGACGCGGTGTCGCCGACCACAAAAACCTCGGGGTGACCGGGGATAGAAAGATCAGGCTGGATGCGCACGCGGCCCGCATGATCCGCTTCTGCATTGAGCCATTTGGCTGCGGGAGACGCGGTCACACCGGCCGTCCAGATGACCGTTTTGGCGGCGATGCGTTCGCCGGCTACGATGACTCCGTGTTCGTCGACGGTGTCCACACCCTGGCCGAGACGAATCTCCACCCCAAGCCTTTCCATGTGCCGCCTGGCGGCCTCGGATAACTCGGGTGCAAATGTGGCGAGGGGCCTGGTTCCGCGATCGACCAGCACAATGCGCGCGGAAGCGGGATCAATTCGCCGGAACTCGCGCTTTAAGGTGATGCGTATCAGCACGGCGATCGCGCTTGCCATCTCCACCCCCGTGGGCCCGCCACCCACGAGCACGAATGTCAGCAGATTCTGGTGCAGAGCCGGATCTTCCTCTGCTTCGGCTAACTCGAACGCGCGCAGGATCCTGTTGCGGAGCGAGACCGCATCTGCGAGGCATTTCAGACCCGGAGCATGCTGCTCATATTCAGGGTGGCCGAAATAACTCTGCTGCACCCCGGTCGCGAGAATCAGGTAGTCATACGGGAGAGGCACATCCTTTCGATCCGCCGAGTTCGCGACGATCGAGCGTGCATTGACATCGACGCCGGTAACTTCGCCAAGCAGGACGGTGGTGTTTTCGTTGTTCTTGAGGATGCCGCGAATGGGCGAGGCAATCTGCCCGGGCCCTAACACTGAGGTGGCAACCTGGTAGAGCAGCGGCTGAAACAGGTGATGGTTGGAGCGATCGATCAGGATCACTTGAACCGGCGCCTTCCTTAGCGCGCGGGCGGCCGCGAGCCCTCCAAAGCCTCCGCCCACGATGATGACGACTGGTTTCCGTTCGGGCATATTCCGTCTCACAGACTGTTAGGCATTTTTACTTCTACGTTGCGCGATCGAGCGACGCGAAGTGCGGCTTTTATTGAGGAAAAGCGCGACCAGATTCGTTCTCTCCCAAACATCAGAAGCAAGAATGCTCAACGGGGTAGTTCTCCCATGGTTCTCTTGAGATCGCCCTGGGCCAGGGACAAGCCCAGGGTTGCTTCGAGATAGGAGGCCTGGGAAGAGATTGCCTTCGCATGAGCCTCGGAGCGGGCGGAATCGAGCGCTGCATTCTGTTCGAAGCGGCGCTCGGTCACCCGCGAGGCCTCTTCTCTGGCCTTTAATGCCTCTGCTGCAACTCCGGCGAGATCCTGCAGCTGTTCGACTTTGTCGTAAGCCGTCTCCACCTGGACCTCCACTTCATCCTCGACCTTCGCAAGGTTGAGCTCGGCCTCGGAGAGCACGGTTTGCGCATCCTTGATTCCTGCGACGCGCTTCCCTCCATCAAATAAGTCGTAGCTGAGGGTGAAGCCAAAAGTGCCAAAGTTGTGAACCAGGAAGGGAACGCCGCTCTGATAGCTGTAGCGCGCGAGGCCGGTGATATCGGGGATGTACGCGTCTTTGGCGGCCGACAGGCCGGCTTTCGCTTTCTCCACGCCCTGTTTTGCGGTTTGAATTTCGGGACTGTGCTGCTGGGCGATGCGAATACATTCCTCGCGCGAGGGAACGGACATCGACATCGCGGAGACGTCAGCATCCAAGGCGAGTTCGGTATTCAGCGGCAGGCCCGTCAGGTCGTTCAGGCTGATCGTCAGGTCGTGGATCTGCAGGCGCTGGGTCAGGGCAGCCTGCCTGGCATCGAGAGCGGATGCGCGGTTTTCCAGCACGGCAACATCCAGGGCGTTGCCGCGTTCCACGTCCTGCAGACTTTCCTGGAGTTTGACTTCACCGGCGGCCACTTGCTCTGCCGCAGCCTTCTGCTTGAGCTGCGCAATCAGGATTCCGAAATATAGTTGGCGGACTTTGAGAGCGACTGCATACTCCGCTTGATTCACCTGAACCTTGGCGGTGTTGATGTCGGCGGCCGCGGCGCGATTGGATGCGTGAATCTTGAACATCTGGGTGAGGGGCTGGTCGAGTCCTGTACCGCTGGTATAGGAGGTGAGGCCCCCCTGATCGATAACGAGGTTCTGGCCGGGAATGGCTCCGGTGTCGGGATGATTGCCGAATGCGCCTGCAGGGATGCTTACTCCGGCAAGGTCGGTGATGTGAAGGATGCCGGACTGGTTGCGGATGTGAGGGAAGTAGTCGGAGCGAGCGATCTCCTTCTTGTGCTGGCTGTCGACAACCGCCAGCTGGGCAAGTTTAATATCCCGATTCTGTT
The DNA here is from genome assembly GCA_963830325.1 of uncultured Acidobacteriaceae bacterium. Classification (GTDB taxonomy): domain Bacteria; phylum Acidobacteriota; class Terriglobia; order Terriglobales; family Acidobacteriaceae; genus PALSA-350. Next base: position 290,460 of record CAWHMV010000009.1, on the reverse strand, counting down.
TAAGGGCGAGGTCGATCGCCTGAGAAAGGGTGAGCTGCATGGGCGCGTTGTTTTGGCCCATGGCGCTTTGCGCAGCAACCAGTAACGCCAATACGCTCAGCAACTGTATCGTTTTGCAGGTTTTCGATCGCATCATGGTAAGCCGCATCTCGAATTCCTTCCTATGCGCTCAAGCCTGCACTACCTGGCGATATTGCGTGGGGACCGGGGCCATGCAGGCGATGACGATCAAAACGCACACGACGGAGAAGGCGATCAGCATGAAACAGTCGGTAATGGCCAGGGTGAAGGCTTGTTGTCTGATCTGCAGACCCAGGATCTCGCCCGCCCTTCCGCTAGCTTCTGACAAACCCGACGACTGGCTTTTCACCCCGGCACTCAGGCCGAGCAGCCTCTGATACGTGGATGGCTCGCCAAGCTGAACGCCCAGTCCCAGGATGTTGGAGTGGAACTTTTCCCTGGTAGAGAGGAAGTGCCCCAGGAAAGCGGCGCCGCACTCTCCGCCAAAGAGCCGCACAGTTTGGAAATAACCGGCGAATGTAAGCACGTCGATCGGGCGTTTCAAAGCTCCGGAATTGACCACTTCGAGAATGATGGCGCCCACCATGGCATTGAATGCGAAAGCCAGCCCAACCGCCATGATCGCTTGGGAAAAGCCGAAATTAGCTCCCGACCAGGCAGAAGAGAGGCGCGCGTCGAGCAGGCACGCGATGGCGACCAGGGTAAAGCCAAACGTCAGAATCAGGCGGGCATCGATATACCTCAGCAAATACATGGCGAGCAGGCCGCAGAGGCACTGGGGCACGCCAACCCATAGCAGGACGGGCCCGATTTGCAAGGGCAGATAACCCTTCACTGACCCGAGATAACTGGGTATGACCACGACGGTCGCCAGGAAGACAAAGCGAAACGTGATCAGTACGAGCCCGAGTAACAAGGTGTTGCGGCTCAGCAAAAATTTGAGGTTAATCAGCGGATTGGGCATGCGGACACGGCGAATGACCGTCATCACCACCAGGAACGTACCGGAAACGATGAAACCGACGATGATTCCGGAGTGCAACCAATCCAGTCTCTGCCCCTGATCGAGGGCGGCGTACAGCAGAGCCATACCCAGGCTGAAATGCAGGAAACCTCTCCAGCTCGGTCTAGGCTGGCCCTCTTTGGGCACGGGGAGCGGCTGCCAGGGGATGCCGAAATAAACCAGCAGCATCATGACGGGAGTGAGCACGGCGCTGTTCCAGAAGATCCAACGCCAGGACAAATGGCCCATGTACCAGGCCTCGAGCGAGGTAGCGACGTTGGTGGTGAACACGATATCCATGGCGTACATGGCGATCCCTAGCAGCACATAGCGCATGGGCAGATTGCGCAGGATAAAGGAAAGCGTCAGAGGATAAAACGTCCCTGCCGTCAGCCCGGCGAGCACCAGCAGGATAAGCAGCACGGGAAGGTTGGGAGCGAAGGGGAGGAACAGGCAGATGATGGTGAACGCAGCCGCGCAAGCCAGAAGAACACGCCGCGCGCCGAGCAGTCCGCCGAGATAGACGGAAAAAGGGCCGATGAACATCATGCTGGCGTTAAAGGCTGTATTCAGCCATGAGGCCTCGTCGAAGCCCAAGTGGAGATAGCCTCTCAGATCGGGCAGGCCGACACTGATGAGCCTTCCGGTGCAGGTTGCGACCGAGGCGCCAAGCAGAACACCGAAGACTCCCAGCAGTGGGTGGGTGGTAATGAGCGAGGCTGCGGAAGGAGTGGCGGACGCTGGCGGATTGGAGGGTGGAGCACTCAAGACGGATGACCCTCCTGCGCAGTGTGTTTGCCGGAGGTATGAATGGTGACTTCCGCGGAAAAGCCGGGACGCAGTCTGCCCTGAAGGGGATGACCGGGATCGAGCACGATCTTTACCGGGATCCGCTGCACCACCTTGGTGAAGTTTCCAGTTGCGTTGTCAGGGGGCAAAAGAGCAAATTGTGATCCGCTGGCGGGGGAAATCTCCGCCACTTTTCCATGCAACACGACCCCGGGAAAGGTATCGATGGTAATGTCGGCGACATCCCCTTGTTGCATGTTCGTAAGTTGTGTCTCCTTATAGTTGGCCTGGATCCAGACATCGCCTCGAACCAAATCGACGACCTGCATGCCGGGTGCGACCAGTTGTCCCTCCTGTACATGACGCTCGCTGACAGCCCCTGCCGCCGGGGAAACAATGCGCGTATATCCGAGATTGACTTCCGAGACAACGATGGCGGCCTTTTTGGCCTGAATGTCTGCCCGGTACACGGCGTCTTTCGTGTCCAGGGCGGCGCGCTGTCTTTTTTGCGCTTCCACCACAGCGCGGCCGCTGGCGAGCGATGCCTGGGCCCGGTCCAGGTCTGCCTGGCGGCTGGCTAGCAACCCTCGATAGCGATCCGCATTGGCCACCGCTCCTTCCAGTTCCTGGTGGGTGGTGGCCTTGGACGACAGCAAAGCCTGCTGGCGCTTCAGCTCAAGTTCAGTGTGTTCGACATCCGGCTGAACGGCGGAGACGCCGGCCTTGGCCGCGTTTACCGCGGCTTCAGCCTGCGCTACTCCGGTTTCCGCGTTCTGAACCGTGACGTCCTGAATGCGTTTGGCTGCCTGATTGTCTTCCAGCTGCGCTTGCGCACCGGCCAGGGCTGCTTTGGCTTCGGCGAGTCCAGCGGCATAGTCCTGGTCTTCGAGTTGGACCAGTAGCTGACCAGGTTGGACTGCCTGGTAGTCGCCGACCTCCATTTTGCGAACGGTTCCGGAGATGCGCGTGCTCAAAGGAGTCAGGTCGGCACGCACATAGGCGTCATCCGTTCGCTGCTCCGCGTGTCCGCCCTCCCACGAGGTCCAGCACCCCTTGATGGTGAACAGGAGCGCGCCAGCGACCACTAACACCACCACCGGAACGATCAACGCTCGTTTTGACATGTTTCCAATAACTCCAGGAAATCAGGATGTAATCGGGCCAGGCCGCCGGCGGGTCTAATGCACTCCCAGAACACTGCATGGGGCATCCTGCGCCAGCTCGAAGACAGTGCTCCACAAGCGTGCGATGTAGAGATCACGCTGGTGAAGTCCTACTACCAGGAGGTCGGCCTTTTGCTGACGGAGAAACTCCACGATCGCTTCAACCTCTCGTCCTTCGACCAAATAACTGTGGAATCCGATGCCGTGACTCTCGACTTGGGCTCGTGCGTGGTCCTGAAGTTTTGCATAAAAATCGTGCCGGTCCTCTTCCAGGACGCGCGGGATCGAGCTATCGGCAACGCCGGCAAAGGCGGTATACGCCGGTAGCTCTCCGATCGCCGTTACCGCCAGAAGTTCAGCATTCAGGCTCTTAGCGAGCTTCAGGGCCGCCAGAAACGCACGCTGTGACTCTGGAGATTCGTTGAAGGCTACGACTATTTTTCGAAACATGGCTCCCCCAGCTGATGGGCGCACGCAGTGTTACTCATCATGGTCATCTTGGGAGCATCGCTCCACGAAACTGTTTGCGGCGCGGGTAACAGCACGCTGAAGCTCCTCCTCCGTGAACGGTTCCACGATGACGTCGTAGCCGCCCATTTCTAACACGCCCGACCAAAGCTTGAAGGTCGGGGACTGGGCATAGACCAGGACCTCAGGGCGTGGGTTGAGCAGTGCGATCTCCCCCCAAACCGACCACCATCCGTTGTCCGGCAGGACGGCCGGTAACAGGGCAACGTGATATGAGTGCCGGCTAAGGGCAAGTTGTGACACTTCCGCCGCCTTGGAAATAAAGTCGATGGTCACGCCAAGCGAGGCTAACTGACGCCGGATTTGACCCTGCACGTCTACCGGGACCAAGGCAAGAAGGCGTACCTCCCGATTCTTGTCAAGGTGTAGATGCGCCGTATTCACGTTTGGGCTCCACGCTTTCTCAAATGCCAGCATGCCAGAAGCGGAGGCAATAATTGAGTGAGCAACCGTTAGCTAACAGTGATCTTTGCGGAGGCGTACTTGGGGCGCGCTATGATGGCCTGAGGTCACGCCAGTGATCAAGGGAATCTACGGTCACGAGGAAGACCCAACGTTGCAGGACACGAACGCATCTGGAAATCTTTCCGAACAGGAGGTTCGGGCGGAGCTTGAGCGGCTGCTGCAGAGCGCGCTCTTTTTGCAGTCTGACCGGCTTGGGCGCTTCGTGCGATTTGCCATCGAAAACGCTCTCGCCGGAAACACGGAAGTTCTTAAAGAGTATGTGATAGGTACGGAGGTGTATGACCGCAAGCCTCCCTATCATCCGAGCCAGGATTCGATTGTGCGCACCGAGGCGCGGCGCCTGCGTGCGAAGCTCAAGGGATACTACGAGTCAGAGGGAAAGAATAATCCTGTCTTTATCTACTTCCGGCCGGGCACCTACGTTCCCTTATTTCGGAGAAATGAAACCCTGGCTGGGCTTTCGTCGAACGGGCCGTCGCCTGAGAGTGAGTTGCTGACCAAGGGGGTTGGCGTTGCGGTGGCGGTCTTACCCTTTGTGGACCTTTCAAATCGGCCGCTTTCTTCGCTGTGTGCCCAGGGTGTTACGGAAGAGGTAATTCATTGCCTGACGCATACGGACGGGATTCGCGTGATCGCAAGACCGTCTGCGCCGCAATCTTTAGCAGCTCCTGACAATATCCCCGCGTTGTCGCAGAAGTTTGGACTTGGCGCGGTGGTGGAAGGAACGGTGCGAGAGGAGTACCACCGCCTGCGTATTAACGTCAGAGTATTGGGTTCCGATGGCTTCCAGATGAGTTCCCATCGCTTCGATACCGAAGCCAGTGGAGAAGTTCTTAGTCAGGTGCAGGAGCAGATCGCCTCCGCCTTTGTGAGCCGAGCGCGGCCGGAGCAGTCCCATGTGCGGCGGCGAAAGGCTGCGCCAAGTGCATTGACGTATGCGGTCTACCCCTTGGTCCTGCATGCGGAGACCCTGCTGGATGAGGGGTCTGCGGCGGACATACCGGCTGCTTTGATGAAGTTTCAAGAAGCGAGGGAGCTGGCGCCAGCTTTTTCGCGATCCTACTGTGGGATTTCCCACTGCAACCTGGAAATGGCGCTACGCGGTGCGAGTCCTTCTTCCACTCTCGTCTCGATTGCCAAGGAAGCTGCCCTTCGCGCGATCGAACTGGATGCGGAGTCGATTGAGTCCTACTCCTGCCTGGGAAGCGCGCAGGCTGTCGAGTGGGACTGGGAAAACGCGGAGAAGAGCTTTCTCCACGGACAGGGCCTGGGATTCCAGGTTTCCGCCTCACGGCGCTACGGACTCTTTCTTGCTGCCCTGGGACGATACGATCAAGCGTCGCATCACCTGGAAGCAGCGCAACGCATCGATCCTTTCTCCAATCGTCAGAAGGTGGCCCGACTTAAGTTCCTGCATCTTACGAGGCGATTTGAAGAGGGGTTCGGTCAGTTGTCGGAGCCATTGATTTATGGACCGCTTCCTTTAGAGTCACGGTTTCTTTTGGCGCTTATGGCCGTGCAGGTGGGAAAGAAAGACCAGGCAAAACAGTTGATTGATGCCATCCGGCCTACTTCCGGGGGTGAACTGCCGATGATGGCAGGGGTTGCGGAGGTACTGGCGCTGATTGGGGAGATGGAACAGGCCAACCAGATTGCCCGGGGTTTCAAGATCTTGTCTTTGGATGCGGCGATCAGCCGGTTCCGGCAGGCCCTGCTGTCAGTAGCCCTGGGAGATGCTGAAGGTGCGCTGTCTTTCCTGAAGTTAGCGGTTGAGGATGAAGAGGCGGAACTGGTGTGGATCGGAGTTGAGCCGCGATTTGATCCCATTCGTGAAATGGCCGGGTTTCGAACTCTCGCCCATAAAGTGATACCGGCGCCGCAAAGTTAACCTTCAACCGGCCGCGGTGCTAGTCGCTATAATCGGGCTCACCCCATGAGTCTTCCTGCCGGAACCCAACTAGGCCCGTATGAAGTTCTCGAACTCATCGGGGCGGGCGGCATGGGTGAGGTGTACAAGGCACGCGACCAGCGCCTGGGCCGCGATGTCGCCGTCAAGGTAATGCCGGCGTCATTCGCGTCTGACCCGGAAAGACTGCGGCGTTTTGAACAAGAGGCGCGCGCGGTTGCCTCGTTGAGTCATCCCAACATCCTGGCCGTTCATGACATCGGGCAGCACGCTCGCCAGCCCTTTATGGTTTCGGAGTTGCTCCAGGGCGAAAGCCTGCGTGAAGTGCTCACTCGTGGACCTCTTTCACAGCGGAAGGCGATTGACTATGGGGTCCAGATTGCCCATGGTTTAGCCGCTGCGCACAGCAAAGACATCGCGCATCGCGACCTGAAACCCGATAACGTTTTTATCACCCGCGATGGGCGGGTCAAGATTCTGGATTTTGGGCTGGCCAAGACAGTTCAGAAACCAGCTCCCGTACAAATGGGCGATGCTTCCGGCGACATGACGGAAGTTGCTCCTGCAACCGAAGTCGGCGCGGTGCTGGGAACCGTAGGCTACATGTCGCCGGAACAAGTGCGCGGCGCGGCGGTCGATTGCCGGACCGATATCTTCAGTTTCGGCGCGGTGTTTTACGAGATGCTGACGGGCATGCGCGCCTTCAAACGCGACACAGCTGCGGAAACCATGACCGCCATTCTGCATGAGGACCCGCCCGAACTATCGCTGAGCGGTTCTCCGATCGCTCCGGCCCTGGAAAGAACGGTGCGCCACTGCCTGGAGAAAGCGCCGGATCAGCGCTTTCAGTCCGCGCGTGATCTGGCCTTCGATCTGGAATCGTTTTCTACGTTGACGCCCGTGCTGCTACCGCCTGCTGGGGTCGAACGGTCAAAGTTCAAGGTAGGGAAGCGCGGCTGGTATGCACTGGCTGCGGTTGCATTCCTGGCCTTGGGAGGGTTGGCAGGCTGGCGGGCAACGGTTGCCGCGCGTAAGGTGACCGGTTCTCAATTTCGCCAGTTGACCTATCGACGCGGCGAGCTGCAAGATGCCCGCTTCACCGCCGACGGTCAAAGCATCATCTATACCGCTGCATGGGATGGCTCTGAACCTGAAATTTACACAGTGGGAGCGAACGCTCATGGAGGCCATTCTCTCGGTATCAAGAATGCTCGTCTGTTGGCGGTGTCTTCCCGGGGCGAGCTGGCCGTGGCACTGTCTTTGCAAAGGATAGCGGCGGTCCTGCTGCCGGGTAACCTGGCGCGCACCTACGCAGAAAATGGCGCTCCTAAACCGGAAATCGCCAATGTAGAGGCCGCGGACTTCACTCCCGACGGATCCGCACTCGCCATCGTACGCTGGTTGCCGGCTGAGCGAATGTGCCAGGTCGAGTATCCGATCGGAAAGGTTCTTTACCGCGCTCACGCGATCGAAGACCTCCGCTTTTCGCCTAACGGCAAATATCTTGCATTCCTCGACCACGACAATATTTTTGATGACCGGGGGACCATCGTCATCCTGCGAAGCACAGGCGAGAAGGTCATCATCAGCCCGATTTTCGAGAGTGAGCAGGGCCTGGCGTGGTCCCGTTCCGGAGACGAGGTATGGATCACCTCTCCGTTGGAGACGGGAGACATTCACGCGTACTCTCTTTCGGGGAAACTGCGCGTTCCGTTAGCCGTACCTGGCCGTTTGCAGTTGCTCGACATAGCGGCCAACGGGTCGCTTCTGGTGGCGCAGGGGATCGATCGTCATGGCCTCGTGGTCTCCAACGAGGATCGAAGAGTGGAACGCGATCTGTCGTGGCTCGACTTTAGTTTTGCCCGTGCCATCAGCCGCGACGGGAAAATGGTTCTCTTCGAAGAAGAGGGGAATCAATCGCAGAACTACACCGTCTACGTGCGCAATGTAGATGGCTCGCCGGCCGTGCCCATCGGCGATGGATATGGCATGGCCCTCTCGCCGGACAAGAATTGGGCGCTCGCGGAGAGGTTGACCGAACCAACCCATGAAGTGTGGCTGCTGCCGGTGGGACCTGGCGAAGCCCGGCGCATCAGCCCGCCAAATTTATCGCCCAGGGTAGCAGCAAAATTCCTCTCCGACGGTAAGCGGATTGTTTATGTTGCGCAGGACGGCGCCCGCCCGTTGCGCACCTGGCTCCAGGACTTAAGCGGCGGCGATCCGCATCCGATTACCGAAGAGGGAACCACCGGCGTGATGATTTCTCCGGATGAAAAATGGTTGCTGGCTGGAACAGGATTTATCTACCCCAAGGTAGTCGATCCAGTGCTGGTGCCCATCGCGGGCGGCCCTCCGGTAAAGGTCGCGGGCATAAAGCCGGATGACAGTGTGCTTGGGTGGACCAGCGATGGCGAGGTCTATGTCGCACCTTTCACCCATATGACGCGCGGCGTTCTTCCCGTCGAGAAGCTGAATCCGCATACCGGAGCACGTAAGTTGTGGCGCGATCTCGCGCAGCCCATCATCAGCGGTGTGAAGTCTGACCGTCCTATCATCACTTACGACGGCGCAAACTATCTTTATGGCTACTCTTTGAGCCTCTACGATCTGTATACCGTCAACGGGGTTCGCTGAGACTTAGAGCTGATTTCCGGCAGACTTTCAAGCTAACTTTGGAATGAAGGTGAACCGCATGGCAGGATCGCTTCGGTTATTTGTTCTCCTCCTCCTATCGTCGCTTTCAGGGCTAGCGCAACAGGCCACCGCTGGGCAACATCCCAACGGGAGCGATCGGGATCTTACCCTGGATGTGGTGGTCACCGATAAGGCTGGTACCTCGGTTCGGGGTTGCAGCAGCAAGACTTCACGGTGCTCGACGATAAACAGCCGCAAGCAATTACTTCTTTCCGGCCCGTGGATGTAGCGGCGGGCACGCCTGCGCCTTACGTCGAGATTGTCGTGGTCATCGACGCCATCAATGCTGACCTGATGAAGGCAGAAATGGAACGGGAGGGGATCAAGAAGTTTCTCCAGATGAACGGCGGCAAGCTGGCACAGCCGGTATCTTTGGTCCTGGTCTCGGACAGCCCAACCCAGATGCGGAGCAAGGCTTCGACCGACGGCAATGCACTCGCGGCCCTGGTCGATCAGTACACGACCGGCCTGCGCACCGTCAATCGATCTCAGGGAGTCTACGGAATCGCCGACCGGTTCGATATGTCGATGAAGGCCCTAGATTCACTGGTAGCCTTCGAAACCAGCAAGCCTGGGCGAAAGCTTATGCTTTGGATCAGCCCGGGTTGGCCATTGCTTTCGGCCGCCGCCACGGATGTAACCTCGCAGGATCAGCAACACCTTTTTCAGTTGATCGTCGGGTTCTCGACACAGTTAAGACTGCACCACATCACGCTGTACAACGTCGAGACGCGCGGGGTGGCCGGAACCAGCACAAATCAGTTCTACAACTATGAGCAGTTCCTCGCGGGGGTCAAGTCGCCCAACCAGGCATATCCGGCGACAATTTCTCTCCAGGTGCTTGCCGTGCAGACGGGTGGCCGGGTCTTCAATCGAAGCAACGATCTGCCCAGCGCGATTGGCGACGAAATCGCAAAGGGCGCGTCGGATGCGAGCCCGTTCTATGTCCTATCCTTTCAGGCGGCCGCAGCAGACCGGGCGAATGAGTACCACTCCCTGGAGGTTAAGCTTGCGAAGCGGGGGCTTGTTGCCCGGACGCGTACCGGCTACTATGCGCAACCCTAACTGCGCAACGGGTGTAGCGATTGCAAAAAATTCTCGGAGGTTAGCCTGCTGGGCTGTTGTCTCGTCGATCGGCAGCCGGTCTAATAAGTCCCGCAGGGACGGCTGACCTTAGCCCAGGACGTAGTCCTGGGTAGAGATTCGAAAGACGAAAAGTCCCGAAGGGACGACTGGAAATTACTCGGAGGCAATCTTAGGAATGCCATCTCAAGACAGTCCGCGATCGAGAACTTTTCAGTCGTCCCTGCGGGACTTTTCAAGGGCGTATCCCAACCCAGGACTGCGTCCTGGGCTAAGGTCAGCCGTCCCTGCGGGACTTAATTTTCTCAACTTCGCGGGGTTCCATTGTCACTTCTGAGGATCCAGCAGAACTTTGGCCGGCGGGAGTGAATCCAATGCCTGAACATGAAAGGAGAGGCGAACGAGGATGATTGGCAGGCTGATAGTGGTGGGGTTGGTGCTGTTCGCAGTACTCCAGATATTTCGGCCGGGCATTCCTGCCAAGCCCGCGTCCGCTGAGCTTGAAGCGCCGAACGAGGTCAAGCAAGTCCTCGAAAAGGATTGCTACAGCTGCCACTCCGATGAGCGGCGCCTCTCCTGGTTTGATCAAATCGTGCCCGGCTACTGGCTGGTGCGGCATGACATTCTTACCGCCCGCGAGCATCTCAACTTCTCCACCCTGGGCGCCAAGCCGGCCGCCGCGCAGAAGGCCACACTGTATGAAGCGGTAAACATGGTTCAGCTGGGCGCTATGCCGCTGCCACAGTTTCTCAGGCTGCATCCGGACGCGCGCGTGACGCCAAAAGAGCTGAACACCTTAAAGGCCTATCTGGCGCCGTGGACGCCCGCACTGCAGCCTTCCGCGACCCCACAGGCTGACCAGGCAGGGAGCGCAACGCGGGTTCCGCTGACAAAGGTGCAGCCGGAGCTGAATGGCTTAGCGTTTGATCCCACCTTTGAAAGCTGGCAGCCGCTAAGCATGACCGATCGCGGGGACAACCGTACCTTTCGCTTCATCCTGGGAAATATTGCGGCGATCAACGCTTCGCAAACAGGCGATATCTCCCCCTGGCCGGACGGAGCCCGCTTCGCCAAGGTTGCCTGGGAGCAGGAGGCGGGGCCGGATGGCTTGGTGCACCCGGGCAAGTTTATCCAGGTGGAGCTGATGGTGAAGAACGCCAAGGACTACAAAGACACCGAGGGGTGGGGTTGGGGCCGCTGGCGTGGCCTGGATCTGAAGCCCTATGGCAAAGACGCCCACTTCGTAAACGAGTGCACCACCTGCCACCAGCCGCTGCGCGGCAATGATTACGTCTACACCGTGCCCATCACGACGGCACAGGTCAGCGGGACAGAGGTAGTGAACAACGCCGCCGCCGCGGTTGCGAATGCAACCAACCTGCCGCATCAGCCCCTGGGCTGGGGCGCCATCACCATGTACGTCGATCCCAAGAACCACACCATGGCCACCCTCTACGGCGACGATGCCGCCATGGACGCGGTGGAGGCTCACCGCGCCGCTCCAGCCTATCCGGCCGGTGCCGTGCTGGCGTTGGTCACCTGGGCCCAGCGGGATGATCCTCACTGGTTCGGGGCGCGCATTCCCGATCGGCCGGTTTCCGTGGAGTTCGTGGAAGCCGGCGGCCAGCCCCACTATCGGCGTTTTTCCGGGACCGCCCTGGAAGAGGATGAGGGCGCCCCGAAGATTGCCGCCGAGCGAGCAAGTTTCATGTTAGGTCTTCCTCCGGCCCCGCTTCCGTAGGCAGAAACTCATCGCGGAATGTGGATGACTGGTTTATAAGAAGAGAGGGAATTGGGCATCCACTCAACAGGAGAGCAAATGATGAAGATGCAGTATGCAGCAGTGGCTAAGCGTGTGTTTTTGACGGCCGGATTGACGGCTGTTTTTGCGACCGGCAGCGCATTTGCCCAAAACAAGGCGGTTGACTTCAAGCAGGGCATGCCGTTCAGCGGCGGATTTATCGCGGGCAATACGCTTTACGTCGCCGGCCAGCAGGGGCGAGACGAAGCAGGCAAATTGACGGGCGATATCGGTCCGCAAACAACCAACACCATCGCCGCGATCAAGAAGGTCGTGGATGCGGCAGGCTTCAAGATGTCTGATCTTGTTTCTGTAACCGTTTTTGTTACCAGCCTCGATGACGTGCCAAAGATGAACGAAGCCTACAAGGCGCTCATGCCAGACCCTAAGCCGGCAAGAGCCACGGTCCAAGTCGCCGGCTTGATTGGCGGAGCAAAGATTGAAATCTCCGCGATCGCAGTCAAGCAGTAGGGGATCATGATGGTCGAGACAGCCCGGGAGTCACCCTCCCGGGTCCTCGATCGCAGACAAGGTCCATGCAAATGGGCCGATTGCCTTCACTGAATCCTTGATCGAACCCAGATAGCTAAGCACCTGACAACTTCAATCGTGACTTTCAAAAATACGCGTAACCCATTCTCCTTGTAGGGGTTGTGCCTTAGCGCCCGAAGCGTATTACTAAAGTGGAGCAAGCACCTGGAGGCCAGACTTAACCCATACCCGTCTGTGAATGGAGCCAAAACTTCCTATAATCAAAGGATGCGCATGTATCGGTTACTTTGGTGTCTCCTGCTGTTGTTTGCAATTCGACTGGCACACGCGGATACCGGCCCAGCATTCGATCTGGATGGTCCTCGCATTCAGGCGAAGGTCACGCGCGCGGGTAAAACTTTGCCCATCGGCACCGTGGCCAACCTTGCCGCTGGCGACCGCTTGTGGATTCACCCCGACCTCCCGGAAAAAGAAGGCGCACGCTACGTGTTGGTGGTCGCGTTTCTGCGTGGGTCGGTGAACCCACCACCAGAGAACTGGTTTACCAAGGCCGAAACCTGGAATAAGAAGATTCGCCAGGAGGGTCTCTACGTCACCGTTCCAGAAGGTGCCGAGCAGGTGTTGCTGTTTCTCGCTCCGGAGACTGGCGGAGACTTCCCCACCTTGCGCAACGCTGTACGCGGCCGTCCCGGTGCTTTTGTCCGCGCAGCACAAGATCTCCACCAGGCAAGCCTGGATCGAGCCCGGCTGGATACGTATCTCGCAGCCGTGAAGACGGTAGAAACCGGCGATCCCAAAGTAGTGGAAGACAAGACAAAATTGCTGGCGCGCAGCCTCAATATCAAGGTGGACCAGCAGTGTTTCGATAAGCCAACCGAACAGCAGGCGCCCTGCCTGATGCAGAACCCCGACAGCCTGGTGCTCGACAACGGACGTAGCCAGAGCGTGGTGCAGCAGATGACCGGGGGCTCCGCCGGGGACATGCTGTCGCAAATGTCGTACACGCAGCAGGCGGGTGGTGGCTACTACAGCGTGTACGTGGGCACGGTGATCGATATGGCGAAAATCCTCGATAGCTTCCACACCGCGGAGTTCCAGTACCTGCCCGCGCTCGCTATGCCGAAGGACGACACCCTCGCGCTTAAGCTGAACAATCCGCCATCGTTTCATAAACCGCAGTCTGTGCTGGTGATCGGGCTTCCTGCGGTGAAGGCGCCGGAGCTGCCGGTATTGCATGCGGTAGACGCGAAGGGCGCGTTGTGCGCCCAGACCAAGCCGCTGCTGCTGCCCGTCGTGGGCGCTCCTTATGTGTTTGCCACCGGCTATGCGCACGATTTTGTTTTGCGGGTGCAAAACAAGGCCGGCCAAAGCGTCGATCTCCCCGCCAAGCCGGACGCGCTGCGGGGCGGGTTTGTGGTCGATGCCCAGGCGTTGGAAGCGCAGAAGCTAGGCCCCGGCGTGACCGGAACCCTGCACGGTTATTGGGGTTTCGATCCCTTTGAAGGCCCGAGCTTCCATCTGGCCAGCGCTCACCCGGAACAGTGGACACTGGCTTCCGCCGACCAGCATGCGTTGATCGTTGGCCGTAAGGACACAGTGCATCTTGACGCTCCTGAGGTTGCGTGTGTGGAAGGGGTGACCCTGAAGGATGGGGAAGGCAAAACCCTGGACGCGACGTGGAAGGCGGATAAATCAAATGAAATTGAGGTCGACATGCCGCTCGATGGCGAGCAAGCCGGCACGGTCAACCTGGCGGTGAAGCAAGTGGGCTTGGAAAAGCCGGACCAGGTGCCGCTGCATACGTATTCTGAGGCGGGGCACTTAGGTAGCTTGGTGGTTTACGCGGGCGATCATCTTGGCGTGCTCAAGGGCACACGCCTGGATGAGGTTGCAAGCATGACGATCGCCAATGAGGCCTTCTCTCCCGCGGCTGCACTCACGCACAACGGAAGTGAAGACTCGTTGCTGTTCAAGGGGCCGGAGTCCACGTCGTTTAAGCAGGACGAAAAGATTGTGGCCAAGGTCACGCTGAAGGACGGGCGGGTGCTGGATCTGGATGCAACCGTGCAGGCGCCCCGGCCCAGCGTGAAGCTGATGAACAAGAGCGTCCATTCGGATGGTCCGGCTTCGGTGGTGCAACTGGGCAGCCAGGATGAACTTCCTGACCACGCCACCCTCACCTTCTTTGTGCAGGCGCCGGAATCCTTTCCGCGAGATCAGAAGATCGAAGTGGCGAGCGCCGACAACAGCTTTGCCACCACGCTGCGCGTAGGGCAAGGGGGCATTGTTCTGCAGGATATTAAGACGGCGCTGGCGACACTCGATCCAGCGAAGGCATTCGGAGGATCGGCGTTCGGCCCGCTGCGGTTCCGTCCCGTCAACGCGGCTGGCGTAGCGGGGGACTGGCAGCCTTTAGCGACCCTTGTGCGCGTGCCGCAACTTAAAGAGCTTAAGTGCGCAGAAGGGGCGCCCCAATGCACCCTCGTGGGGCAGGATTTGTTCTTGCTGCAACAAGTGGGCACAGATGCGCAGTTGGCCAATGCAGTCACGGTGCCGGAGGGCTTTGGCGACACGAACCTGAATGTCCCGCGTCCGAACGGGACACTGTATCTCAAGTTACGCGACGATCCCTCGGTGGTGAACACGGCGGTTCTGCCGGTAACGCCGGAGCCGTCGCAGTCTGCCGCAGTCGCGCCCTTGGCGGTTCCGGCAGCGGCTCCGAAGAGTGAATCAAAACCGGCCGAGCCTGCTCCTGCGCCGGCTCAGGCTGCACCGCCGGTTGTTGCACCGGCCGCTCCGCCGAACTAGCGATGGGCGCAGCATGGTGGGTACGGGCTAAAGCCCGCACCTAAACCCAGCGAAATCATTCGGCCTTCAGGCCGTCAGGTATGTTTTTCGAGACATCTTTCCGCGGCTGAGAATTCGCCACAGGCGAAGGGAGACTTTGCGGAACGCGCGACGCTTTCCCGAGCCACGGCTCTGATGCTTTGTATCAGGGCACGACTTCAGTCGGGCCGTAAATGATTGAGAATACGTCGGGCTTTAGCCCCTGAGGTACTTCCTTCCTGCCCGGCCGCGAATTTTTCCGCACCTTAGCGAATTTCGCTGCCTTTCCAAGCGCTTTGGCATCGTCTTCCTGGGCAATTGCATTAACACCCAACACATTCCCGAGACAATTGCTGAAGACCCTATATAGAATCTCTACATGGCGCCAAAACCGCTTCGAATTACCGGACCGATATTGAAGGTCTTAAAAGAGTTTCTGCATGCCACAGCCTCCCTCTCCGGAACCGAGATCTCACGGTCTACGGGACTCGCCTCGGGTACTCTCTATCCCATTCTCTTCAGGCTGGAGGAAGCGGGGTGGTTGGAGAGCATGTGGGAAATGGCGGTCCCCGCTTTGGTCAAGCGCCCACGTCGTCGACTTTACCGCATGACGGGTCTCGGAGAGTCGAACGCTCGCGCGTGTTTCCAAGAGCTTCTACCAAGAATGCAGGAGCTTGCGTTGTGAAGACGGCAATGCTGGTCACGCTACTCATTGGAGTCGTCGCCCGATTTATGGGAGACGAGGTAAAGTCATGGTTCACATGGCTACATAAGAGGATTCGTCGCATCGCGGTGGCAAAGCTCCCAAACAATCTGAGGGAACGCTACCAAGAAGAGTGGGAGAGTGGACTCGACGATTTTCCAGGTGAGATATTCAAACTGTTTTATTCTATCGGGCTGTTGAGAGCAGCTCTTGGGATATCTAAGGTAGTGTCAAATATTTTGTGTAAACGTCGGTTTGTTGTTTTGGCATTGGGGCATTCCGCAGCCGCCGTGGAGGCTGTGCGAATGTGGGAAGCGTTCTTTGCTTTGCACATTTGCATAGCCTAAGTGGTCGCCGGAAAGCGGTCTTCCCAGAGCATTGCGAAGCAGTTGAGGGCCTCCCTCCAGTTCTGGACAGAGTGCCATTTCCCGGCCAGATTTCTCAACGCCAGGTACATCACTTTAAGGGCCGCGTCCTCAGACGGGAACGGGCCGCGGATCTTGATGGCTTTGCGCAGGCTCATGTTCAGGCTCTCGATGGCGTTGGTGGTATAGACGATTTTGCGGATCTCGGGCGAGAACTGGAAGAAGGGTACGACGCCCTGCCAGTTGCGCCGCCACAGGGCCCCGATCGAAGAGTATTTGCGGTTCCATTTGGCCTCGAAGGCCGCCAGTTGCCGCTCGGCCTCCTCGCCTGTGGCCGCCCGGTAGATGGCCTTCAAATCCATCGCCACCTCTTTGCGTTCTTTCCAACTCACATAGTTCAGGCTGGCCCGCGTCATGTGCACGATGCACAGTTGCACCGTGGTCTTCGGATATACCGTCTCGACCGCTTGCGGGAAGCCCTTGAGCCCGTCCACACAGGCGATGAAGATATCTTTCAAGCCGCGGTTGTTCAGCTCCGTCAGCACCTGCAACCAGAACTTGGCGCCCTCGTTGGCTGTCGTCCACAGCCCCAGCACCTCTTTGTTCCCATCCATGCCGATGCCGATGGCCACATGCACGGCGCGATTTTCCACCCGCCCCTCGGTCCGCATCTTCACCACCAGCGCGTCGAGATAGACGATCGGATAGACCGCGTCGAGCGGGCGCGACTGCCACGCCTTGACCTCCTCGAGCACCGCCTCGGTCACGTTGGAGATCAACGTTGGCGACACCTCCACCTGGTACATTTCTTCCAGGTGGCCCTGAATCTCGCGGGTCGTCATGCCGCGCGCATACAAGGACAGAATCTTGTCGTCGAACCCATGCCAGCGCGTCTCCCCCTTCGCCACCAGTTGCGGCTCGAAGCTCGCTTCCCGGTCCCGCGGCACCGCGATCTCAAGCGTGCCAAAGTCGCCCTTCAGACGCTTGCCGCTCGTCCCGTTTCGGCTGTTCCCCGTATTGTGACCATCGACGGAATGCTTCTCATAACCCAAATGCGTCGTCAGTTCCGCCTGCATCGCCCGCTCGATGATCGCCTTGGTCAACTGCTTCAACAACCCGTTCTCACCAGCTATGTCGGCCGGCGTCTTGCACCCCGCCAGCAACTCGTCAATCAAATCCTTCGACTTCTTCATACGATCCCCTTCTATCAGCGAAGATCGTTTACACAAAATGATTTACACCCTCATGGAAGTTACCGTCGATCATAGAGCGCCATTCGTTCCGATCAAACGAGTGTTTGATTTTCTGTTTTCCGCTGCACTGATTATTTATGTTTTGCCCTGCCTTCTCACAATAGCAATCGCGATCAAGATAGAAAGCGAGGGCCCTCTCTTCTCTTTGTCTGAGCGAATCGGCAAAAAAGGTCGGACCTTCCACATCGCGAAATTTCGAACCGTGAGACATGACAACGAGGCGCAATTCACTAAGGTCTATCACCTCCGAGTAACCCGCATCGGGCGTTTTCTCCGCAGATACTCTCTGGATGAACTGCCCGTGTTATTCAGTATCCTAAAGGGCGATATGAGCCTAGTAGGGCCGCGCGCCCCCCTCTCTAGTGAAGTAGCAAACTACGACCTCAGCCACCTGAGACGTTTCGACCTGAGCCCCGGCGTCACCGGCTTGTGGGTGCTGCAGGGGCGCCACGGCCAGCGATTTGTCAGTTCCCAAAGTCTCGACGACATTTATGCAAAGCAATGGAGCATTTGGCTGGACTTCAAGATAATTGCCCGAACGATGGCAGTGGCTTTCACGGGAAGAGATTGAGGAGTTTCACGGACAGGGAGTTTCACCGGACGCTTACATTCAAGCGTTCGATTCTCACCGTCTAGACGATGGATGGGGCGTTCGCGCCGAAGGCGATCAGCGATCGCGCTATTCCGTGAAGGGCGCGGGTGGTCATTTGTACGGTGAAGGCAAGATAGGCTTCAACCCGACATTCGTTGGATGGCTGGATCATCTCACTGACACCGGGTCTACGATGACTCAGCAGCCAAATGGAAACGTCGGGAGAACCCATCCTGCCGAGTCAAGGGAAATCTCCGCTTTCCCTTGACTCTTACCTATCATGGATGTCCCTTCAATGCCCATGCGATCCTCCAAATCAAGAGGGTAGGGTTAGTTCGTCTGGGAGAGATAAGGGGACAGCATACCCATCGTCAGAAATTGCTGCAATAGGTATGCTGTCCGTGCGCCAAGCAAGCTGGCGTGTTCCAGTCGGTGCAAGTCCGGCCCAGGTAAGGCGTAGCTGCCGCCTGGTAGTGAGTGTTGCGTGGTGGAAGGTGACGACCACTGCGAAGCGTACACAACGATTGTGTGGGGTAGGCTATTGAGCCGCGAAAGATACTATGCCGCTGAGGCCGAGGCCGTGGACATCGTCGAAGGCAACATGTGGGGACCCGCTATGCGAGGGTCTATCGCTGAGCCGTGGTCGAAGACCCTATCACGCACAAAGGGAACTAGTCGGAACTTGGGAGATCTCGCGTTTGGCCGGGCGAAGGTATGTCGCTCCGGTCCGCATGGGGAAGGTGATGAGCCGAAGCCTATGATGAACGGACGCGAGAAGTCAGACCCCCCGTAGTAGCTGCGAAGTCCACGAACGAAGCTGGGCAACCAGGTGAGGAGTGGATGGAGCCAAGGGCGGGGCCCAAGGGAAATGCGGCGTAGCAAAGCACGCTCCGAACTCAGTGTCGGGCTGGTGTGTCACATGCGCTGGGTCACATACGACGCGCCTTTTGGCTTAGTCGTCAAACACCCGAGGTGGAAGCCGGATGCGGGAAAGCCGCACGTCCGGTTTTGTGCGGGGGGCGCATAGCGATATGTGTCCCTACCGCGATCTTTATCTCCCCTTTATCTCCCCCTTTGTTGATCCGCTTACTCCTCGCGCAGCAGTCGCGCAGGGTCGACGGAAAGCGCATGCTTTGCCGGAACCCATGTAGCCACCAGCCCGATAAGCGCCATGGTCGCAACCACACCGGCCAGCACCAGCGGATCGCGCGCCGTGGCTTGATAAACGATCTGGGCAAGGAAGCGGCTGACAAGCATTCCGAGGGCGAGGCCGATGATCGAACCCGAGGTCAGCAGTACGAATGGACGTCCCAGAGCGGAGCGCACCACCTGCGTCCGCTGCGCGCCCAGTGCGATGCGGATGCCGAGCTCGCGCATGCGCTTGCTGACGCTATAGGCCGCCGTGCCAAAGGTGCCGGTCACCGCCAGCATCGCCGCGAGCAGGCCCATGATACCCAGGCTGGAGGCGGCGACACGCGCGGGAAACAGCACCAGCCCAAGCGAAGCAGGCCAGCTCTCAATCGAGATGGGCAGCGCCGGATCAATATTGGTGAGAATGTGGTTCAGCGCTTCCGCCGCGTCGCTGGGAGGCAGTTGCGATCGAAGAACGAGCGTCGTCCTGCTGTTGGTGGCCTGCGCCAGAGGATAGAAGACCGCAGCCCAGGGATCTTCTGTGAGCGAGTCGTACTTTCCGTCCTCTACCACGCCGACGATCTCGTACCGCTCGTTTTTTCCAGTCATGAAATGCTGGCCGATCGCGGACGCATTGCCGAGGAGTTTGTGCGCGAAGACTTGATTGATCACGGCGACCTTGGGAGATTTCGCGTCGTCGTGCCAGGTAACGTCGCGGCCGGCCATCAGCCGTGTCTCGGCGGCCCGCAAATAGCCCGGCGAGATGGACCAGTATTTCGCACCGAGAGCACGGTAGGAAACACCGAACTTCGTGGTCCCGTCGCGGTAAATGGTAGTGCCGCTGCCGCTTCCGCTGAGCGGTGTAGTGTTGATAGTTCCCGCAGCGATCACACCCGGGGTGGCAAGGGCCTCATCCACCATGCGTTTCTGCAGCGGTAACGAGACGTCATTGGAGTATCCGGCCATCTGCATATCGGCGGTGGCCAGCATCGCCCCCTGTGGTTGGAAGCCCAGCGGCGCGTGCAGGGATCGCTGCATGCCGCGCAGAGCAACGAGGGAGGCCGTCACCAGCAACGTGCACAGAGCGATCTGTAGGCCGAGCAGAAAATCGCGCAGGCTGAAGCGGCGAAAGAGCGCCGGAGGCGCCGCACCCTTCATCACGCGGGCCGCATCCGTCTGCCACACTAACCGCGCCGGAAGCAGGCCGAAGAGCATACCGCTGGCGATGGACAGGAGCAGCGCGAGCCCATAGACGCGCACATCCGCGGTGACCGTCACGTGAATAGGGAAATCGGTGATGGGCTGCCAGCGCGTGAGAAGCCGCAGAAGGACCGTTGCGAACGCGGTTCCGAGTATGCCGCCGGCAAGCGAGACGAGCACCGCTTCGGTAAGCAGTTGGCGCAGGATGTGCCAGCGGCTGGAGCCGATGGCGAGCCGTATGGCCAACTCGCGGCTGCGGTCGGCGGCACGCGCCGCGAAGATGCTGGCGAGGTTGGCGCAGGCAGCCAGCAGCACCAGCGCAGAAAGCAGCAGAATGCCGAACAGGAAGGTCCGCACCCCATCTCCCAAGAGGTCGCCCAGCAGGCCGGGATTCACCAGACGGGCTCCCATGCCTTCGTTGGTAGCTGGATATTGTTTGGCAAGCTGACCGGCAACAGTGTTCAGGTTATCTGTCGCCTGTTGTGCCGTTATGCCCGGCTTCAACAATCCCAGTACCCAACTGCCATGGTTGACACGCATGGTCAGGAAATCATAGTTCTCGACCTGCTGCTCATTCACGATGGGAATCCAGAAGTCCGGCCACAGAAATGCTTCTGTCCCGTGGAACCCGTTGGGCGCGACTCCGATGATCGTAAATGGGTGCTTGTTCAGATCGACCGTTGTCCCCACGACGCGCGGATCGGCAAGGAAGCGGCTGCGCCAGAACGCATCGCTCAGCACGATGTACGGGGCGGAGTTCGGCCCTTGCTCGTCGGTCGCATGGAAGAACCGGCCCATAGTGGGCTGAACTCCGAGCATATCGAAGTAATTGCCGGAGACCTCGTACAGCCAGCTTGCTTTGGCAAAACCTTCCGCGCTGAGGCCGGCAGCAGCGAGCCGGTACACGGCGATGTCACTGAACGTGCTGTTGCGCGCCCGGTAGTCGAGGTAATCCGGATAGGACTGGCTGACATCACCGTGGTTCTTTTGCACAATCGAGGACATGCGCTCGGCATGCGGTAGATCGAGCGGGCGTAGGATTAGCGCGTTCAGCACGCTCAGGACAACAACATTCGCGCCGATGCCCAGCGCCAACGTCAGGATCGCTGTTAGCGCAAAACCGGGTGCGTGGCGCAGTTGCCGGAGGGCATAGTGGAGATCGCGTCCGATGCCGGCCAGAATTTGCTCGGTGTCCGCCGCACTCGCCCGCTCGTGCATCACGGTCCGGTTGCCGAAGCGCAGCAGTGCATCGCGGCGCGCCTCCTCCGGCGACATTCCGGCGCGGACGTTGTCCTCGGTGCGCATCTCGATATGTGCGTACAACTCGTCATTGATCTCACGATCTACGTGGGCCCGGCGGAAGAGGTTGGCGACGCGGTTAATAAGCGACATGGCGGCCTCCTCAGGCGTAACGCATCACAGCGCGTACACCCTTCAACAGTTGCTCGAAGGCCTCTTCGAACTCGCGGCGACCGACGGGCGTGAGCCGGTATCCATCTACGGGTGAAGCAAGAGTAGACCTAGATATTTAGGGATGTCAAGGAGTCGAAATCAACTCAGCCTCTTATTTCCAAGTGCCGGTTTGCACTTTGGGCAAGGTCGGGATCAATAATTGTCGTGATCGGCAATTGCGTTAATCCGACAAATCGGGTGACTGAAAAGGCACTTTTCGAATGACCGAATGGTCACCATGCTCCGAACACTAATGAGTCGTCCAAAGAGTCACTCCCGCCTGTTATCTTTCGGCCCTTCATTAGGTAGTCGTCATAACAGATTCAGAAGGTAGCATCGAGGGTTTTCTTTGGCCGCCCACCCTTGGCACCATTCGTCTGAGAGGCGAGGCGTTTGGCCGCCGTCTTGGCTTTACCTCCCTTTTCTCCCAGTTGCGCCATCCAGCGCCGGTTTCCATACACCCCCTCTACAAGGGCAGGAACGTACAGATCAACATTGAGATCAGGAAACCTTATGCCGGTGCCTTTGCCGAGCAGTTCGCATCTCTTAATCTGCTCTTTCGTGGCCCCTGCCATACCCTGAATGTCTTCGATCGGAAGCGCCAACCTCCGACCATTGCTGAGCTCGATGATCAGAAGCTCCTGATCGGAGATATAGGTTACGGTCCGCGCCAGCGGTTCATTGGCAAGGAGCGATGCTTTTGCGAGCGCCGCTTTTATCTCGGCATCAGTCGTCGTTACTTTGTGTTCTTTGCGTTTATCCATGTGCTTTCGTCCAGAGGGACACCAGTTCATCGAAGTGGTCTGCGGCAACTGTCAATACATGCCTTACGTCCGAAACGCTCCCATTGCGGGGGCTCACGGCATCCTTTCTTTTCGCTAATGCGACGGTTCCATCGAGACAAAGATCAACGATGGCTTCCACCTCGGCGTAGAATCCGTGCACGAAGGAAAGCGGGACGCTGTCCCGCTTTCCCCTCAATAAACGCCGCGTTTCGGTCTACCGCAATGCCCTCTTTAACGCCGCCGTCCTGACATCCGGCCTACCCGTATCGAACCGGAATCACCTTCCTCTTCCTCGTGTACCCAGCCGCAAGTCCCGCACACTCTGCGCGTGCCACCATTCCAGGGGCCTGCGGCAGAAAGAGGGTGTTGCTCCCCTGTCCTGTTATAGCAACGCGGGCACAGTGGGTATTCCCGCGCTAAATCCTCGACCTTGTAAACATAACAGTGGGGAAGAAGAGGCTCGGTAACAGCTGCCTTCTTCGCGAGCTTCGCTTTCAGTTCGTGGTTCTCTGAGTCCTGAGTCAATACTCTCTGCCGCAGTGATAGCTGCATATCGTACAGTTCGTTGATCTTCCGTTTTAACTCGGTGTCGGATGACTCAGTGGCCAAGTCACGTATGTTGTTTAAAGCGGAAAAGGTAGAACTCAGTACCTGAGTTATGGGGACAACTGCATGAAAATCCATCGAAGTGTTCTCCTCTGCCCGGAATGGGCTGTACCTATATGATCACCTACTGCCGCGGAGAACGGGGAGGCTTGTTCCAGTTTGGAACAACCATTGTGGATATCTGGGGACTAACTTAATTCTTAGTCCTTTGTTTAGTTGTGATTAGATGTAGCTGAATTTTTGATAGTTACTTCTGTGCTTCCCCCGACCTGTAATTCCCTGCCGCGATAAGTTGGCTTCGGTAAGTTTCGGGGACATCCATGATAGGTAAAAGTCAACGGGAAACGGAGATTCCCGTTGACTCGGCGGGATAGGTTCTCCGAGCGGGCGGATCGTTAGTGTTGCGAGCTGTCCTCGATCCCTTAGCAAGACCAACGCAATGGCAGCGTGGCCAGACATCCATTTGCGGGAACAGCGCTGTTCAGGCGTCGTCCACGAAGATTGAGTTATGGTAAACCGGCCGACCTCGAAACAGACGATAGGGTGTATTGGGAACCGAAATTCCCGTGCACAGTCCCCGAAAACGCAAGGACCGGCCGGTGGATCGCTGACAGATCGAACATAGAAACTCTGGTAGGCTGAGTGGATCGAGGAAGCGGAAGCAGGCTCTGCTGGAGAGCAACCTGCCAGGAATACTCGATCCGACTCATCCCACCGATGTGTCCTCAGGGGAATCTGCGACGCCAGATTCCCCTTTGTGTTGCGCCAAACAGAGTGACCATCGGGGGAAAGATCGGCATGCCTCAGAAAACTCGCACTGACACGTTCGGTCTTCACGAACCTGACGGTAAGAGCGTAAGCCGGCGGTGTGTTTCGCTTTAAGCGGCCGGTGCTAAAGCAACTGCCTTTTTGCTCTTTCTCGCTGGCTTCTTCTTTGCCGTGGTGGCTGCCGGCGGAGGCGGGGTGTGTACCTGAAAGGCTTGACCACTCTTGTCCACAGCCAGCAGGTACGCCACGAGTTTTCGCGCCACTTGCAAGGTCGCTCGATTGGCATGTCCGCGCTCCAATGCGCGGGCATGCACTGCCGCCAGTTGCGGGTTCCAGAGCGGCGCCAGTTTGGCGGCCTCGATCAACACCGGCTGCAGCCAGGCATTGCGCTGCTTGGAAATCGGACCACGTTGCTGTTTGCCTGCAGAAGAGCGGAAGGCTGCGGATAATCCGCAGTAGCTGACTGCGTCGGCGATGGAGGCGAAGCGGTGCGGGTCGGCGATCTCCAGCGCCCAGGTCAGAGCCGTGATAGGGCCAACCGTGCGGATACTCATCAGCCGCTCGACCCGTTGTTCCAAGGCAGGTTCTGATAGCAGCCTTTTGACGAGCTGCTTCTGGGTGGACTGAAACATCTCCATGGAGCCGCGACTCATGCGGAGTAAGTCTTTGACCGATTCTGGTACTTCCTCGAGGCTCTTCAGCAGGTCGGAGAAATATTTCTTCTGGTGCAGCTTCTGCTTGTTGAAGGGGGTGCCGCTCTCCATCAGCAGACCCGCCATCTTGTTCTGCATGCGCACCGATTGCTGGACCACCAGGTTGCGATAACGGAGCAGGCGTCGCAGATCTCGTAACTGTGGTGGTAATACATAGCAGGCAGGAAGCAGGTTGCAACGCAGCAAATCGGCAATCGTACGCGCATCGATCTGATCGCTTTTGTTCTTGCCCGCGGTAACGGCCTTCATCTTGGCCGGATGGCCCATAGAAAGTTGCTGGGCATAAGGCTTTAGCGTGTCGTAAATCCAGGCACTGAAGAGCGTGGCTTCCATGGCGCCATGCCAGGCTCGTTTTCGACCCGCCGCCCAACGCCGCAACACCGTACGCTCCGCTTCCAGCGTGCCTTCTTCCACAATCTGGCCGGCTGCCGTCTTTACGCAACAACTGATGGTTTTCTTGTGTACGTCGAATCCGATATAGCGAATAGCATTCATGGGGGTTCTCCTGATCGAGATTTATGAATCGGCTGCTGCGAACAGCCGATCTCAGCAGTGTAATCTTGAGGAGAACCCTTTCTCATTGGGCAGCAATCCCTTCTTCCAACACCTATACATTCAAACAGGTTGGTCTTGGAGTGGACCCTTTGTTTGAGACACTGAGAAACAGGGACAACTGCAGCGAACGGAGGTTCGGATGGCAGCAGCCCGTGTTTTTAAAGTGGAGTTCCGAATTGCGGGGGCGCAACGGATCTTAAGTGGCGAGAGTGTGTCTTCGCTGAGCAGTCAGTACAAGATCAAGCGCAGCGTTCTTTACCGCTGGCGAGACTCGTATCGGGAAAAGGGAAAGGCTGGTTTCGGCCAGCCCAGAGGGCCCCGGCCGGGCGCGAAACGGGTAAGTTTCGGGGACAGGTAGCTCAATCCCTATCCGAAATGCAGTTCAATTCCCAACCTGGGTACTTCGAGCGCGTCTAATGCGTCGACGTCATACTTATTCCCCTCGCTCTTGAAGTTTCGGGGGATCGGTATGCTGTCGATGCATCTCATGGCCTGTTTTCGCGCGCCAATGCTGGATAAACCGATATGCCGCCACCCAGTTCGATGTGCCGCACTCACCACGGGATGGTCACCCGGCTCAACTTCCGGGTAGCCCGTCATCGGACCAATCGCGGATTGGACTTGGTAAATCTCCGCGAGCAGCGCTTCATGCACGGGCACCTTGTTTATGCTGCACGTCGGTCCGCCGTGGCAGATGCCCCCCATAACGCGCGCGCCGAGAGGATGACGGAGAAGAGCGCGGTCACGCCGAGCGCGAGGAGTGTCCAGATAAAGAAGAAGGCTCCGCTGGACTTGGCGATCGCTCCGCCGACTCCGGCCCCCTTCATGTGGATGACGGGGACGACCAACCCAAGGAGCGACCCGAGGAGGATGATGACGTACCCCGATCGCCTTTCGGCTAGCACCAGCGTTCCGTACAGCCAGACGACCAGGATTGGCACCGCAATGAGGTCTAAAAGCGTTCCTGGCTCCATCCCGCGGACGATGTCGTCCGTCAGGTGAAACGTCATAAGGAGGATCGAGAGCAGAGACGCGATGACTAACAGGATGTTGTGTTTCATTGGATATTCTCCTTGTTAGATTGGAGTGCCCTGGTCTTGTATTGCGCGTCCCGGGTTCCCGACGACGCGCTCCGAACTAACTACTGGCTTCACCCCTGACCAAGTCCACGCCTGCCAGATGATGACTGAGGTGCACACTGTCTCAATCGTTGCGAAGAACAAGTACTCGGCAAAAGCGGGCGGCCTGCCCCATCCGGCCAGAGGCGGCACGAAGGTCAGGAAACCGTTTACAAGGGTTACAACGCCACCCGCGATGATATTCGCCAGCCGGTTCGCTCTAAACGGAAGCAGTCGACATGCCAGAATCATGGCGATGGGTATTTCCATCAAGACCGCGGACCCCATCAGAGCCCATGGGGAGAGAGGCTCGAATGAATTTCGCGAGCCAGCAATAGCGAACAGGGCAACGACGTCCGCATACAGGTAGTTCAATAACGCGAAGATCCAAAATAGAGACAACCGCTCCTTTGTGTCATGCATGCTAACCTCCAACGGAATTCGTATTCGGTCACACGTGGGGTATACGGATGAGGGGCACGAAATTACGCAAGCTTTGGGAATTTAGCTCCAAATTTAGTCGCCAGACGGGACTGGAACTTTGGGAAAATAGGGGGTTGTTAGAACTCCGTGAAAACTGGAATCTTGAATTGCAGTGAGATGGCAAAAGTACCAGTTTCGTCTGACGACTAAACTTGACGACTAAACTTTGACGACTAAACTTGACGACTAAACTCCTGCGTTTCCCTCCCATGGCGCATATCGAAAGACTGAGCACGCTTATCGTCTGATGCGAAGCCGCGGGTCGACTCCTACAGGCATCCTCTTACCAAGAGAGCGGGACGTGTATTTACCCACATCCAGTGATTGCCCGTCATATGCGCCAGTTCCGGATACCGTGGCGCCGATACATGACCGCCTATTGTTGTGTCGGGGCAGGAGCCGACCGTCATTTTGGCGATTAAGCAGTTGAGGCTAGGTGGGGTCGATTCGTGCTAAATCGCCGATGCACTTATTGACCTGTTCCGAACGGTTCACCGGCAATCCGGAAGTAATCCCGAAAATGCCTGCAAGGTCGCGTTCTCGGTAAGTTCCCCAGCCCGGCGCGTCTGGCAGGCAAGTTACCGCAAATCCCGTTTTTCAGGCCTAATACGGTGACAGCTTACGTATTGCAGCAAATTCAGCTGCTCGCCCACCGGGATTGCGACGGTGTTGCGATGCAGGCCACTACCCGAACCTCGGTGAATGGGTATGCTGTCACCGGATTGCTTCACAATCACTCGCCTTCGCCGAGCCCTTCGTCTAGCCTTTCCAGGTGCGCGGCAGTTCCGATGGTGGTTATCTCGTCCCGGAAAGCTCGGAAAGCTACGGAACTGGCGATTGAGGCGTCGAAAGAGCAACCTGAATTATGCCAGCGCAGGATTCAGACCGACTGTGCGGGTTAGGGAAAGGACGGTAATGTCATCCTCCTGGCCAAACTGCTCCGCTGCTTTGGCGATCTGGGAGGCGGATTCGTTGGAGATGGCCTGGGTGCGCTCAAAGCCGAACAGCTCTCCTTGCGCGTTGCGGGCTTCCACAACGCCGTCGGAAACAAAGGTGAGAGTCTGGTCCGGTTCGAGCTTAAAGTGTTCCTCTTCATATTCCACCACCGCGGCCAGGCCGAGCGGCAGTCCGGGGCTGAGCTTCAGTTCAACGCCGTTCACATAAGGTGCCAGGTGCCCGGCGTTGGCAATCGTCACTGCGCCGTCCTGCCCGATGCGCGCCACACAGCAGGTGGCGAAGCCGCCCTGCATCTGGCCCACCAGTCCCCGGTTCAGCGCGAGGAGGATCCGCGTCGGAGGAAGCACGGGCATGGTTCGCAGCGCGCCAATGATGGCGGATACCGTCATGGCCGCGCGCAGGCCTTTGCCGCTCACATCGCCCACAACAACCACGACGCTGCCGTCGGGCTCGGGAAACGCGCGAAAGAAATCCCCGCCGACATGCTTTGCGGGCACGTAAGCGCTCTGGATTTTGAATCCCGGCACATCCACCGCGGGAGCCACCAGCCGCTCCTGCACCTCCCGCGCCGCCTCAAACTCTACGCGCAGCTCGTCGCGCGCGCGCCATGCCCTCCACGCCCGCTCGCTGAGCAAGAGAAAGAGGGCAATCGCAAAGAAAAAGAAGGCCAGCGCAAGCGTGTGTTCGTAGAACGGGCCCACCATCATTCCGCTCGGCAAAATCCCAACCTGGGGTAGATAGGCTGCCGTTGCATAGGCAATGATTGCGACCGCGATCAACTGGTTCCTTCTCCTCACCAGAATCGCCCAGAGATTGACGCAAACAAGAGTGAGATTGAAGCCCAAAAACGACACGATAAACGCCAGTCCGGCCCAGTCAGTGATCGCAGTAGGAGTTGTGGGCAAAACAACAAGCAGAACAGCTACCTCAAAGACCATCGCGCAAACCTGGACCATGCGCTTCAGCCCGGGGGCGCGTATGCCGTGAACAGTCCACGTAAACTCGATATCGGCCAATAGAGCAAGCAAGACGAGCCCAGATAGAATCAGCCCCTGAGTTCGCCACGAAAGCGCCCCGAATCCAGGCAAGGAAGGATTGGTAAATAGCTCGAAGAGCGCATGCGCAATCAATACCCAACTGAAGACCAGCAAGTCGCGCCCGCCCAGCCACCGCCAGGCGAAGAACACTCCAACGCCGAGGAGGACCATGAGGCCATTGAGTTCCAGGTCAAGCAAGTTTGCATAGGTGATGGTGGCGTGGTCAGCGCGGCGCGCAAGCTGCAGAACGCGGCTTTCGTCTAGAGAGATGTTCCAGGTCGTCGAGGCGGGTCCGCGCGAAGAAAGCGGATACCAGGCCCGAAGCGCTACTAGGGTTGTTGTTCCCGGTGACGCGGCGGACGCCGGCAGGTCGAAGACAGCATCCCTTTGTTCAACGTCCAGGTCGACCTTGGGCGGGAGGCTGCCCTGTCGGCCCGCCAGTATGCCACCCGCATAGATTTCCAGCGCGTCAGTTGCGCCTTCCATTGCAATGAGAAAGGGCGGCGAGCTGCGGACGGCGAGCGGGCCTGAAGCGTCGCTCCGGACCCGGATGTGGAAGCGAACCCAAATAAAGCCATTCGAGTCGAAGGGCGGCTTCGGCCATTTGCCGTCTTTTGCGATTGGCCAGGCGCTGTCGTCGAATTTCGGATCGGCCCAGCCCAGCTTTCCATCCGGGTCGTCGCCGAAGTGGTAGCGTACTTGCGCCGCGGGCTGAGCTCGCTGCGCAGCACACAGCAGGCCTGCCGAGCCTGCGCAAAAAACTGCGAAAAGGACAAGCAGTCCAGACCTGCGGCGAAGCATGCGTAGATCATACGCCGCGCTTGTGTTGCGAGTGGGTGGATGGCCTATGGGAGCTTGAGAGTTCGATGACAGACGGAAGTGGCACTTTGCCATGCCGAATCGTATCCAGGAGGATCGCCCCTTATCGTGTTTTCCAAAGTGCCACTTCCGGTCCCTTCAATGTCCCGACCTGCTCGCGGGAGCGGTGATTCGCCGGCTTTTGATGCAGGCCGATAACAGAAACCTGAAGGACAAAAACCTGGTGACAGGCAGGACAAAAACCTGGTGACAAAACCTGGTGACAGGCAGGATGTTTACGATGCATTGGCCAAGCCGGATCATCCGTCGATTCATCCGGACGGGGCCTGCTCACGAAGACAGATGAGGTGCTGCGAGGCTGATGAACTCCCGAGATGTGATGATTTTGGTCTTCTTCCAGAACTGCGGAAAATGCTTCTGATTGCCGGTAATGAGGTAGTCAGCACCGGCTTTGTCAGCGCATTCCAGGAATACGTTGTCGTCCGGGTCGCTTGCCACTTCCAAGCGGTGCGACGGCACGACCCTATAGCTGCTGTTCTTGATGAGCTGTAGCAGTTGCAGGCGTGCACCCTTGCGAATTTTGAGGTGCGGACGGGCAAGCACACCCGCATACTCCTCCAAAATAGGGGGCGAGACGTAGAGTCGGGCGGGCTTGGTAATGGCGATTAGGATCGTGGTGCGCTCGAGTCCGTCCGGATTGAGCGCGGCGGATACCAGCACGTTCGTATCAATGACAAGGCGAAGCGGAAGCATCAGCGCTTTTTCTTTTGCGCCCGGTATGCCTTGATTTCCTGATCGATCTGGCGTTGCGTCATCTTATGGGTCCCATTGCGCTTCGATTCCTCACCGATGATGCGCAGCACTTCCGGCTCCGGGGCCGCCAGCTTGACGTAGTCATGGATGCTGAGGAGCACGGCCTTAGGTGTGCCGCGCTTCTCGATGACAAGGGACCCGCGCTCATCGGCAACGCGGTCCAGGAGCTTGCCGAAATTCGCGCGCGCACTCAGCGCGGAAACCACGATGCTGCTAGTCCTATCCGTCAGGGCGCCCATAAACTCTCCACTTCGCTAATCTGAACTGTACCGTTCGCCGGGGAGACAGTCAATGAAGCTCAGGGAGATAAGCAGGGGACATAAGGTCTTTAGGCCCTGAGGCCTAATACGGTGACAGCTTACCTATTGCAACAAACCCAACTGCTCGCCCACCGGGTTCGCCACGGCCTTGCGCCCGGGAGCGCGACGGGCATCGGTCTGCCAAGTCTTCACCTCCTGACCAATGATCCCGTTGATAAACCCGGGCTAACTACTTAGTTATCCTTGAACAGCAGGGAGTAATCACGAGTTTACTACCCGCTCTTCCACATGATTTTTTCCCAGGATCATGGACGGCAGCTCCCGAGCGTATTACTGTTGGCCATAAGACAAGATTCTTACGCCAAACCCGTCGCATGGAGGCAACCGTTGTTGCGTTGCGCGCGGCCACACACCGCATCGCTGTCGATGAACGCGGAGGTTTGCTCCGCAAAATGGTGAATAGATGACAATCAACCGGCCCAACAACCGTTTCTTCAATCGAGCTTTCCGGCTCCAGGCCTCAACTCCGCCGGCGATCGAGCATCTCTCCTTTGCATCGGCCGATTCTTGCACCGAGAGCACCGCGGAGCGTTTCAGTCTGGAGCCTTCGAATGAGGATCCTCCAGTCTGGGGCAGTCCATCCCGCCTGTCAACGAGGCAAGATGCTCAAATTAATTACTTGAGCACCTTGAGCATCTTCATGAAACAAACGACTTATTTGGCAACGTTGCCAAATCCCAATCTGAAGGCAACTGAATGTCACTGCTTAAGTGTTTGCAGAAGTAATAGATCCTGTAGTGGCATTCTTTGGGCCCGGCCCGTGCGACCCGGCAGAACAAGATACCAGGCACGATGATCCTATTTCACGGAGAACCACATGGGGGGTTAATTCGGCGAGGCTAATTTGAGAGATCCAGTAACCAGGGGACGGGACGGACGGGAAGATATCCTTCAGCAAGTTGATACCACCGTGCCGATGGTTTGTATCGGCCCGTACAATTTGTATCGGCCCTTACCAACGGAGTGATATGAAAATTTCTCGGGTTACAGGCCTTTCGATTTTGTTCATGAGCAGTTCCGTATTTGCGCTGGCCGGCGGGGCTCCTGCGCCGTTTCCTCCGTACCTGAGCGACGGGTTCGACTACGCTACGTTTACCCGCTTCGATGCGGCCATGCCGCCCAAGACTGTCATTTACCAATCCAACGGCTTTATGGCGCTCCAGGAGAGAGGATTTGGCGGGCAGAAGATCATTATTCCCGTGGCCGGATCAACGATTCCCTCCAATAGCAGCGATCGCCTGGTGGCGCTGGAGATCGACCCTCCTGTCTTCGTCGACGCGTCCCGGCGAACCTACAGTATGGCCGACAGCCCGGCAAAACGCAGCATGACCTATTTTGCGGACCGCACGGTGTACAGGGTAGCGTTCGATGGCGGACCCGAGGTATCGCTGACTGTCTATCCCGTCTACGGCAAACCCGACGCAGTTCTTCGCATCAGGATCGTCCAGTCGCGAGACCCAATGCTTGTGCTTCTGCACAGTTGGGAAGATGGTTTTCAGGTCCTTCCCAACAGCAATCCTGGCGTGGTCAGTTACGGCGCCCATCCTTGGCCATATCGGTTGTTGATGGCTGCCCGCCCCCAGTCAACGATCCACGATGGAAGCTTCGAGTGGAGCCTGCGCACGGGAGCCGAGGCCGCGCTCATGATCTCCCTCGACGGAACGGAGAAGGAAGCCGAAGCCGCTCTCGCAGAGCTGAGCGCCTCACCCGACCTCTACGACCAGGCGACCCATCGAGACTGGAACCAGTATCTGGCGTCCGCACCCCTGGTTGCGCCCGCCGGCCCGGTTACGTTCACCATCGGGACAACTGGAAAGCAAGAGAGCATAGCGCCGGAGGAACTGGTCCGCAGCGAGCTTTGGTTCTGGCGAGGGCTTCTCAATACGACGTGCCAAGCCCGCTATTTGCCGGCGAGTCCTCTCATGATCGCGGACTGGAATGTGTTCATGGGTATGTGGAGCAACGATGGGATTGCGGAGGCGCAGGCCATGGCCGCAACCGGTCGAAAAGATCTTGCGCGAGGGTCGATTCTGAACTGGTTCCGCTACTCCGTGAACGCGCAGGGCGATGGAACGTCCGCGTGGACGATCTTTCCCTCGGGGGCGAACACCTTTGCGGCGAAGGGCCCGGAAGCGGACACGCAGGGCGTTCCGGTGCAAGGCTCCCTGGTCGGCGAATATATCCGCCTCACCGGCGATACCACCATCCTGAATGAAAAGCCTGGGGGCGTTGCTGGAGACCGCACCGTGTGGCAGGCATTGTTGGCCTATCAGCGTAATCTGGCCCAGGTGCGCGACCCGAACCACGATCATCTCATCGACTGGCTGCACACCTATGAGACCGGGTGGGACGACAAGAACTCGCCGTTCATCGATCTCAAGAAGGAGCCGACCAGCACCATCAACGAGCAGGTCTTTAACCTCTGGAGCCTGCAGGAGATGATCTACCTGTCGAAAATTCAGGGCGAAGACCCGGCCCCGTGGGAGCAGGAGTATGCCGCGGCACTGAAAGCTGTGCGCGAGAAGCTATGGGACCCAGCTACCGAGCGCTATTGGGACCTCGATACGAAGACGGGGAAACTCTGGACTCAGGGAGAAAACCTGGATGCCTACTATTTCCTCTACTTCGAGACCGATCCGGCTCGTATTGCGGCCATGATGCGGCGGCTGGACGACCCTGCGAAATTCAACGGCGCTCTCTTGCCCACGTTAGCGTTCGACACGCCCAAGTGGGGAGGTTATTGGCGCGGTCCCGCGTGGCCGAGAATATTTGGATATGTAGGAATGGCTTTGACGCGATCCGGAAATGCTCGGGAAGGATTTGACTGGCTCGCGCGAGCCATCCACTCCAACCTTGGTCCGCTGCTTCCGGAAAATGTCGATCCCCGGGCCTATCCTCCGGGAGAACATGCGATCGGCTCGGTACGCATCATGGGTTATGACGCGATGGACACGCTGGTTCTTCCGGATGTCGCTGGTTTGCGGACGTGGGGCGATGAGGATCTGACGGTAGCTCCGAATGCCGCGCTGGGGAAGGTATATATCCGCGGACAGCAATGGATGGGGGATCGTTATGACGCGTTGTTCGAGCCCGGCCACGCAAGTCAGATCTGGCGCAATGGAGTGGAGCTCGCTGCCCTGGACGCACACCGCGTCTGGCGTGCACACAAAAAAGGAGAGACTGTAGTCTTTCAAGCACAGCCGGAATGACCCCTATGACATGCCCGACTGCGGAGGGACGGACGGAGTAGCCGCCATCCGAGAGCTTCCTGGCACTCTCTTCCTAATTTTCTCCCCCACATGTAAAGTGGCTCTGCTGGAGTGATGAAGAAGAGGAGACAACCTATGAAGTACTTCCTGGTTTGGGCAAGCCTGATCGTAGCTCTGAGTCCCGCGTGGGCACAGACCAGCCCACCGGAAACGGCAACGGGGAAAATCGGCAACGCGACGCTGACGATCAAGTATTGTGCACCCTCGGTGAGAGGACGGCAGATCTTCGGCGAGGGCGGGCGGGTGATGAGCGATCCGACCGCACCCATTTGGCGCGCGGGCGCCAATGATGCCACCGCATTTCATACCGATGCAGACTTGACCATCGCAGGCCTCGCGGTGCCCAAGGGCGATTACACACTGTACGTCAACGTGAAGGATCCCGACGCCTGGGAGTTGGTGATCAACAAACAGACAGGGCAGTGGGGCACGAACTACGATGCTTCGCAGGACCTGGGCCGGGTGAAGATGGACATGCGTAAGCCGCCCGCTCCGATTGAAGTGCTGAAGTATACGATCGCCAGCACCGGCGGGAATAAGGGGACGATCCAACTGGCGTGGGAGAAGCACATCGCATCGGTGGGCGTTACGGCAAAATAGCGCAACTGGAAATATCAGAACTGCTGATCGCTCACTCCGCCGGATCCCCGGTGGGAAGAATGCCCTTGTTCTCGACCATCAGCACTACTGTGCGATGCGGCGCGCGGGTGCGATGGACGACTCGCTGGGGAACGACGAATCCCTGTCCTGGATCGAGCTTGACGGTTTGGTCTTCCAGGTCAATAAGCAGCTGGCCGTCGACGACGTAGAAGAACTCATCGTCGGCATCGTGTTTGTGCCAGTGGTACTCACCCTCAAGAACGCCAAGCCGAACTACGGAGTCATTCACCTGGCACAGCGTCTGGTTATACCACTTGAATTCGCAAGCATCTGCGAGAGCTTTGGCATCGACAATTTCAAGGGGTTTGTAGAGAACATTCAGGCGGGTTTCGTAAGTATATTGATTCGCTTCGGTCACGGGGCACCTCAAGTTAGGACTAACTCTCCGACACGATCTTAAGATTCTGCAGACCGGCCTCGAAATGTTTTCCCAGCATGCGGTCCATGTTCACAAACACTCCCATAACTTTCATGAAAAGCAGATTCGGTCCGCGCATGGTCCAGGTCACTCTGGTGGAGGTACCGGGCTCGCTTGGCTCCAGGATGAATTCGTTGACGTTATGGGCAACGAATGGCCTGACGAAATCCACCCTGACGACCACCTTGTTTGGGGCAGCTGACTCCATGATGGTCATGCGGCCCTTGCCCGCGTTGCCCGTGCCCTGCCAGTCGGAGACGGCGCCGGCCCCGCTCTCCTCGCCGCTGTAGATTCTTTTCATGGTTGGGTTTTCTTTATCCTGGGGCGCCCAGCCAGGCCAATGGTGAAAGTCGTCGATGAGGGGAAAGATCTTTTCCGCGGGCGCTTGAATCGTGATCGAACGAGTCACCTGGATGATGTTGGGTCTGCTGTCAGCGAACAGAACGATCCCAGTGACCACGACAACGATCGCGACGGTAACAGGATTTACGAATTTAGTCCCGAAGGGACGGCTGAACTTAGCCCAGGACGCTAGTCCTGGGTTGCATTTGAAAGGACGACCAGTCCCGCAGGGACGGCTGAAAATAAGCCGCGACGCAATCCTGGACAACCTTCAGCCGTCCCTGCGGGACTTAATCATGTCTCATGATGTACCCAGGACTAGCGTCCTGGGCTAAGTTCAGCCGTCCCTGCGGGACTAAATTCGTAAAAGACGGTCACGCCGCCTCCGGCTGACTCCGCGCCCGGTGCACCTGCGCGGGGCGTGACTTCAGATTCAGCAGCAGCAGACCGGCTATGGTAATTGCGACACCGAGGCACGTAAGCATGCCGATCGATTCGTGGGCAAACAGCCCCCAGAACAATCCCCACACGGGAAGCAAATAGGCCACCGCAGCGACATGGGTGGCAGAGACCTGCGAAAGCAGCCGGTAATACAACAAATACGCGAACCCGCTGCCGGCAAAGCCGAGAACGGCAATGGCAGCAATCGGACCCAATCGCAGGTTGGATGGATGAGCCCCAGCAAGCGCGAGAGGCAGGATCATGAGACCGGCAAGACTAAGCTGAGTCGTGGCCAAACCAATCGGATCAAGCCCTTGCAGCTTGGCTTTCGCCATGACCGTGGCGATGGCATACCCGATGGCGGCAAGCGAGATCACGATCGTGCCACGCAGAAGACCGCCGGGCACATGGTCAGCAGCCGGATCGCCGGAGTGGCTCACCACCACCACCAGCACCCCGGCAAAACCCAAGATAACGCCGCCAATGGTCAGGAGAGCTACCCGCGTGCGATGCAGGGCCATGGTCAGAAGCAGAGTCCAGATAGGCGTGGTGGCATTGATCACGCCGGCAATGTTGCTGGGAACCGTTCGCTCACCCCAGGCGAAAAAAGTGAAGGGAAGGGCGTTATTGAACAGAGCGACCGTCAGCAGCCAGGGCAGCAGACGGCGCGGCGGCAGCTGATGGCCGCCAAGCCTAAGGACTGCCCACAGCAGACCCGCTCCCAGGGCGCAGCGTAAAAGCGCCACCCAAAGAGGCGGAAACACGCTGCCCGCTATGCGGATCATGAGGAAGGAAACTCCCCAAACAGCCGAAAGCAAAAGTATCTGAAGAATCGACCTGGTCTTCACCTCTACACGATGACACCGGGGAAAGATCGCGTCCAATAAATAGATGAGATACCATCGATCAAAATTCCCGATGCAAGGAAGTGATCATGGAACGAAAGAGGGCATTCGTCGCGGGAGCAAAGTATCTTGGATTGTCTTGTGTTCTCCTGTTTCTTGGTTGCGACAGCACGGTAAAGCAGCCAGGGTCGACCCGGGCCGCAGATGAAGCGGCCGTACGGCAGACCGACGAAAATTGGAGCAAGGCTGCGCAGTCGAAGAAAGTGGACGACTGGGTCGCGTTTTACTCCGATGACGCGGTGATTCTGCCGCCTAACGACAAAAAGGCCAGCAGCAAAGAAGAGGTTCGCAAGTACATCGGTACCCTGCTGGCGCTCCCCGGCCTCGCGCTCAGTTGGGAGCCCGCCAAGGTGGAAGTCGCGCAGTCAGGCGACTTTGCGTACACGCAAGGCAGCTATCAGCTGACAATCACAGGAGCAAAAGGCAAACCCACGACAGACCGCGGCAAAACCCTGGAGATCTGGAAGAGGCAAGCGGACGGCAGCTGGAAATGTGTCGCGGACATGTGGAGCTCCGACCTTCCCGCCACGCCCCAGTGAGTCATCATCTCAAGACCTGCCCGGTCGACTTATCCAAAATAAGCGGCCGCGCATCTGGATGGGAGAAATCGAACATAGCGTTGATGGAACCGGCAATGGCATCGAAGGAG
Source organism: uncultured Acidobacteriaceae bacterium (assembly GCA_963830325.1). Classification (GTDB taxonomy): domain Bacteria; phylum Acidobacteriota; class Terriglobia; order Terriglobales; family Acidobacteriaceae; genus PALSA-350. Next base: position 253,335 of record CAWHMV010000009.1, on the reverse strand, counting down.
CCGCCGCCAACCCGCTCCCCACGCAACCAATTGTCCTCGATGAAGCGCAAAACCGAAGTCTGATCGGTCAAACTATGGTCGACAAAGTTGCGCCGCGCAAAGGGAGAAATCACTAACAACGGCAACCGCGGACCATAGCCACACCGGCCCTGGGCATGGTCCACGGCAGGTCCGGGAAGCGCAGTTGCTCCATCGCCGCATTGCCCCGTACCGGTCAAACCGTCCGCCCTGCTGGTGGATTGGTTCACGATTGGTCCCATCTGGTGGTCATACCAACCATCGGAATCGTCATAGGCCACGATGATAGCGGTGCTCTTCCACTCTCGCCGGCGTTGCAGGAAATTGATGACCGTCACCAACCACGTCTGCTCGTCCAGCGGATCGGAATTACCCGCGTGCGCGTCCTGGTACGACGGAGCTTTGAGGAAGCTAACCTCGGGGAAATTGCCCGCCTTCAACGCCGCAAAAAAATCATCAGTGTCGTATTGATGATTTGCTGCATCGCCCTCTTTGCCGATCATCCGCACCGACGAGGGCCGGGTATGCAGCAAGTTTGCCGTCGGGGTGTAGTACTGGAAGGGTTCGTGGTGCGGAATATAGTCGACGGGAGAGATTTGCGTGACCTTGGAGTAAGTGCTCCGCAGGCAGCCCGTGGTGCCATTCGGGTTGGTTTTGGTTAAATCGAAACCCGCTTCAAACCATCCCCAGCTCACGCCGTGCTTACTCAGCATCTGGCCGATGTTATTTCCGGTGTAACGCAGCTGACCCCATGTGGTGCTGGAGCACCTATCCCCGATAGGATCCCCATCGTTCACCTCGGTGTAGGTGCCGTTGCCGCCATCCACCAGGTCAGCGGCCCCATTGATCTGATCAGTCACGCCATTGGTTTGACCGGAGATCAACTCGATGGCTCCCTGGGTCGATTGGCCAAAGGTCGAGCCGAACGAGTTGTCATTCAAGGCATACCGCTGGGCGTAGTTCCACAGCGCAGTTACGGTGTTGCCGTCGAAGTAGCTCATCACCAATCCCTTATTTTGATGAACATATTCCGGCGGGGCTCCGGCGTCGCTACCGGGAGGGAACTTCTGCGTCGGTGGAGCGGGGAGCCCGGTGTATTGCGGAAATGAGTCCATCAGGCCGGCGTGGAAGGCGTGCTGCTCATCGGTGTAGTCGTGGCTCTGATCCGCGGTGAACGCCTGTTTCGGTCCCAGGCGGATGGGGTTCACCGCGAAATCTCCATTTACTTTTGCGTTCAGGAAATTTGGGTTGCGTTGGAGCAGCGTGGCCGTGAGGCCATTTACCTGGGGCGTTCCCGGATGAGCGTTGAACACGGGCTCATGGGGCGGGTTGAGCGCGTTGGGATAGGTGCCGAAGTAGTGATCGAAGGAGATGTTCTCGTCGAAGATCACCACTATATGTTTGACCGGCGTCGCCGTCGGCTTGCTTCCCCCGGAGACGGTTTGCGCGGTGGCTTGGCTCAGCACGAAGGCGGCTAGAAAAGTCGTGGCCAAGCCAACGGCCACAGGTTTGCTCATGCCACTCTCCTTATTATGTTGTCCACCTTAGCACGGGTATTGATGTAGATAAGAGGATCGAGATTCGTAGTATCCACATCCACTGCGCTTCGTTCGTTGCTCTAACCACCGCGCCGCCGATGAACTCACGGGCGTTACTGCTGCTAGTGGACTTTGCCGGCGGAATTTTCCAGAACCACGTTGGATACGACCGCGGTATCCGAAGTCTCTGGCAGGTGCGAGCAAAAGCCGATGCCTACGTAGAAGGGCCCGTCGAGGTGCAGGTTGATGGGCGGCCCGAACTGGTGCATCGGTTCGCCCTCCAGACTTACGAACAGGGCGAAGGCGTCACCCTGCTTTTCGATGCCGACGCGCTTCGCGAACACCGGCACCAGGCTGTCTGGGCTGGCGCCGCCTGGCCGGCCCCGGCCGCCAACGCGAAACTCCATGTCTTTCACACGCACGTCTTTTTCCGCGCGCTCGGCCAACTGGATCATGCCCGCACCGTGCAGGGCGACGATCGCTTCTTTGGAGTCGTCGTCGAGGTTCTGGCGAATGACCAGCACTGCTTTGCGATCTCCGTAGCCCTTGGGGTCGGGGAACAGGATGTCCGCCGCAAGCGATACATCGCCAGACATTTTCGTCCACAAGTAGCGGAACTCGTCGCGCGTGTACCACACGTTATAGCCCGCGGAGTGGATAGTGTACTGTCCGGCCTCGTAGGTAGCACTGCCTGGAACCAGCGCGCTCCCGATATCCGATTGGCCCTCGAAGATGCCGATCGGCGTATCGAAGTTCCTGCTGGGCCGATGAAAGTCCGGGGGTGGCGCTACTTGCGCGTGGGTTGGAGAACCAGGCTGCGCCCATGGCGGTGCTGCAGGCGCCTGCGCGCGAAGCAGAAGCGGCGCGGTGCAGAAGCCAAGGACGACCGGCAAGACGCGGCAAATGTTCATCGATGGGTCACTATGGTTTGCTGCAGGCAAAGTTAGCAGCATGGTTGGTATCGCCCGTGCCCTTATACTTCGCAACCGCCGGGTAGGGGCACAAGGGCCGGGTCATCGTGGCCTTCTTGTCAGAATCATATTTCGTCGCGATCACTGTCTGCGGGGCAACTCCCTTTTCCGTCCAATCGACGAGGGCATCGAAGACGCCATACTTCGGTCCACCGGTGGTGGCGATTCCCAGCTGGCCGAATGCAGAGGGACCGGGTCCGCCGGCACAATGCTCCATGCCCGGCACCATGTAGAGCCGTACAAACGAATCCGCCTGTTTAGCGCCCATCCCGTCCTGGACGGTCTGGTAGTAGGCAATCGTGTTCCAGGGCGAAATCGCAGGATCATTCCACCCGTGATAGAGGATCAATTTGCTGCCGCGAGCCCGGAAGCGGCTAAGGTCGGCGTTGGTCGCATCCAGCTCGGCCGCAGTTTTCAGGGTGGCCTCGCGCAAAGATGCATCCACGTCGGCGGTCAGGATATCCCAGTCCGGATTGCCCGTGATCATGTAGCGGAAGTAGCTTTTAACGTATTGCACTCCGGACCCTGTTCCGGGACCCTTGCCTATAACCCAGTCGCGCCAGCCTTCCTCATCGCCCATGACATATCCCGGAAAAAGGGACTTGCCTTGATCGTTGACACCGCCGGCATAGAGCCTCTTCAGCGATTGCACCTGCAGCGCCGTGAGGCAATCCGGAGAATCCGCGCCCTTGCACATCAGTACGTCCGGATTGAAGTGGCATTTTGCCGGGTCGCTGAGGAAGCCGTCCTTTACGCCATCCGAAGCGTCACACGCAGCCAGGGAAGCTCGCTGGATCGCCGGGAGCTTCCCGGCGGGAATATAGTTCTCCGGGCCGATCGTACCCTGGGCAACGCTGACTCCCGAAGAAAGCATGCGGGTCCAGGCATTGGCCGGCGCTCCGGCGAGAATACCGTCGTAGTCATCAGGAAAACGCTGGGCTTCCATCAGCGCCTCGCGTCCTCCATCGGAGCACGAGTCGAAGTAGGCCTTCTGGATGGGGGTGCCGTAATAGGCCTGGATCACTTCCTTAGCCCGCAGCGCGGTCAAATGAACGGCGCGCCAGCCAAAATCCTTGGTCTTCTCCGGGTGGTTTAAAGACCAGCTCGCATCCTCGGCTCCCCCCTTGTGGCCTGCATCGGAGCCGGCGGTAGCGAACCCCCGGCCCAGATTGCCGGCAAGGCCCTGGTACCCGATGGACCCGGCAAACCCACCATTGCCCACACCAAGGAAGCGATGGTTCCAATCCTTTTCCGGCAACCAAACCTCAAAATCGATATCGGAATCCGGGCTAGGCCGAAGCACTCCGGTCACGCGGCAAAACACCGGCAGGTCGTGTAAAGGCTTCTCGATTCCTGGCCCTTCGAGGCTGCCCGAGGTAACCCGTTCGGCCGTGGCAATGGTTGTGTCTGCAAGCTTCAGTTGCTTCAGCGCGCTGCAGTCAGCGGCGAAGAGTACGGACGTGGAACCAAGCAGGCCCCCAAGCAGTCCAATGACACAGGCGCAAAACCTCTCTGTTGCTCTCATTTGAGTGATTGTAGCTTGGCGCCCGGGGCTATATTGGACACCATGAAATCCCTGACGAAACTGATGGCCTTGACCCTTCTGCTCAGCGCAACCGGGCTTGCCCAGAGCCACGACCCCATGCTCGGTGAGGACACCACGAAAATCTCGGACCATGTCTGGGCGATCATGGGATTTCCCAACATTGCCATCGTAGCCGGCAGCCGCGCCACGCTGGTCGTCGATACTGGCTTGGGACCAAAGAACGGGGCCACGATCGCACGTGTGGCAGCGAAACTTGCACCCAACAACACCCGGCTCTTTCTCACTACTACCCACTTTCATCCTGAGCACGCCGCAGGCGAGCCCGGTTTCCCTGCGAACACGATTTTGATCCGAGATGCTGTGCAGCAACAGGAAATGGAGAAGCACGGGCAGGAAATGATCGATATGTTCAGCGGGCGGTCAGCAGAGAATAAAGAGCTGTTGGCTGGAGTGGCGTTGCGTCCGCCAGACGTGACGTTTAGCCAGGAGGCTACAGTCGACCTTGGGGGAGTTACGGTGCGCCTGCTCTGGTTCGGCGGAGCCCACACCAAGGGCGACGAGCTGATCTTTGTTGAGCCGGACCGTACGCTGGTTTCGGGCGACGTGGTGCAGAACAAAACCATGCCCAACATTTTTGGCGATGGCGGTACACCGGCGACCTGGCTGGCTGTGCTCGATAAAGTGGAAGCGCTCAACGCCGCGCACGTATTGCCCGACCACAGCGCGCCCGGAGATGGTTCGTTGGTGGGTGCGGAACGAAACCTGATCGCCGGGATACAAACGCGGGCCCTGGCTCTGAAGCAACAGGGCGTGTCCGTCGAGGACGCGGGCAAACAAATCAGCGCTGAACTCAAAACCCAACATCCTGACTGGCCCAACACGAACGCCGCCGCCTTCGTCAAAAGCGTCTACGCGGAACCGCAGTAAATTTCGCGCAAGGGCCGAAAAATAAACCACAGATCTCTCCGCAACGGTACGCTCTGTCAAAAACGTATCCAGGAAGGGTCCGTAGAACCGCAGATCCCTCGGCTTCGCTCGGGATGACAAAGGAAAAGGCGACCGTTGTTTGGAACGTGGATTCTGGCCTTGGATCCAGCCGCCACTTTTCATGGAACCACAACCCTCCCCCTTGTCATCCCGAGCGTACCCGGATTTCCTACTTCACAGCTCTCACCGGCGCCACTTATGTGGTTCTCGCGAAGGAGAACCACATGCAGTTGACCGAAGTCGCAACTCTCGACAGGAAATCCGGGGGAGCCGAGGGATCTGCGGTTCTACGGACCCTTCCTGGATACGTTTTTGACAGAGCGTACCGTTGCGCAATCACTCAAAGAGGGCGCCTTGCGCCGGAGCCTCTTCGCTCTCGCGAAAGTTACTCAAACCAACGCCGACCAGGCGAAAGCGTTGCTGCAAGCTCAATTGGACTCGCTCCCGCAATGCCAGCGCGATGGTGGCCAGCTCCTCATAAGAAGCAGGAGGAACAAGCGGCGTATGACTGCGGGTGAGTATTTGGAAGTCGCTGGTCTTGAGCTTGAGTACAACAGTGCGCGCGATGCGAGCCTCGTTACGCGAAGCCGCCCAGACTTTCTCCGCGAGCCGTAGGATAATGGGCTCAGTTTCAGATAGGGGCACGTCCGTTTCGAACGTGTCTTCCGCGGAGATGGACTTCGTCGGCCGGTCGGAAACAACCTCGCTCTGGTCGATTCCGCGAGTGAGTTCGTACAGCCTTTGACCGTAGCGTCCAAAGTGGTCTTCGAGAATATTCAGCTCCAGGCTGCGGAGGTCGCCTACGGTCTTGATCCCCAGTGTGGCCAGCCTCTTCTCTGTCACTTTGCCGACCCCGGGAATGCGCCCGATGGGCAGTGGAGGCAGAAAGGTATCCAGGTCTTCGGGCTGAATCACGAAGAGCCCATCAGGTTTGCGCCAATCCGAGGCGATCTTTGCCAGGAATTTATTGGGGGCCACACCGGCAGACGCTGTCAGCTGCAACTCTTCACGGATTTGCTCGCGAATGGTTTTAGCGACTCGGGTTGCAGTCGGTAATCCGGTTTTGTTCTCGGTCACGTCGAGGTACGCCTCGTCGAGCGAGAGCGGCTCTACCAGGTCGGTATGACGCCGGAATATTTCGCGCGTGCTTTGAGACACAGCCCGATAGCGAGTAAAGTCCGGAGGGACAAAGATAGCTTCGGGGCACAAACGCTCGGCGTGGACTGCCGGCATGGCCGAGCGCACTCCAAAACGCCGCGCTTCATAGGACGCCGCGCAGACAACGGAGCGGTTACCCTTCCAGGCCACAACGACCGGCTTCCCGCGCAGGCCAGGGTCATCCCGCTGTTCAACGGATGCATAAAACGCGTCCATATCGATATGGACAATCTTACGGACTGCCATCTCAGATCCATCTTACCCGTTGCTTTGCGGGTCGCCAGATCTGCGGTTCATGTTTCGGTTCGCACGCCGACTCAAAAGCCCTGCACCTCTTTGGCTTCTAACGAAGAACACACGTGGCTAGGCTGCTCCCTGTATGCAGACAGCGTTGTTGATTTGATCCCGTAGTTCGACCGCCGCTCGCTCGGCAAATGTTTCCATCGATTCGTTGACTGCTCTCGAAAACGGAGGCAGAAAGATATGTGAAATGGAGACGGGTAAGTATTCCGATTGAAATTCCCGGTGGCTGCCGAGTTGCCCGAGAATTCGGTTCCCGATTATCTCCGCGCACCGCTGTTGTGTGTTTGCGACCAGAAAGAAAAGCTTGTGCTCGTCGACCGGGCCTATGCCTGGTAACAATACGGCTGTGTCGGCACGCAGACACTGTTGCAAAATCATGCGCGCCACATCCAGAGCTTTTCTCGGTACATCCGAGCTGTCCCTGGATTCGATTTGCGCCACAAATAACGCTATCCGATTGCCTGGCTCACTCTGGTGAGCCAGGATGGGACGAATCAGGCTCGCTAGAGAAAAAATGGGTAGGAGGAAAGAAAAGAGGCTGCCCTTCCCGGGCACACTGGTCACCCAGATTTTCCCGCCCTGCCGCACGACCAGATCCTTGGCAATGTGCAACCCGAGTCCGAGGCCTCGGCGGCCGGCGCTGCCAGGGTCCGTAACCTGATACAGATGCTCAAAAATTCGCTCTGTCTCCTCTGGTTTGATTCCGCACCCGGTGTCGGTAACTTCCACCAGCACCATGCTCCCGTCTTTCTCATACTCACTGGCTCTGACCGTCACCGTACCGCCGGCGGGCGTAAACTTGACCGCGTTATCCAATAGTATGGTTAGAATCTGGCGCAAGCGCGTCGCATCTGCATAAGCCGAGGGCAAACTTGCGGATGGATGGAAGGAAACAGTAATCCCCTTTTGCTTCGCGGCTCCTGCAAGAGTATCAACGGCATAGGCGGCGGCCTCGTTTACCGAAACAGATTGCAGCTCAACCGCGAGTTTACCTGTCTGCGCATGGCTCACTTCCAGGAGGTCTTCAATCATTGCTTGTAGCTGCCGCACATTCCTCAAAATGATCTGCAGATAATCGTCCTGTTGCGGGGTCGTTTGTCCCGCCAGTCCATCCGCGATGATCGAACTAAAGGAACAGATCGATGTCAGCGGCGACCGCAACTCGTGGGACACGTGAGAGAGAAAGTCATCCCTTTGCTGTACCTCGTTTTTCCGCATAATATCGGCTTCCGCCTCCATGCGTTGACGCTCCACCGCATAGCGTAAAGCTTGGGGAAGCGCTCGGTTTTCGATCTGGCCTTTAATCAGATAATCCTGCGCGCCCTCCTTCATAGCTCCGGCAGCCAGTTCTTCGTCGTCAAAACCAGTCAGCACAATCATCACCACGGTGGGCGACGCTGCGCGGGCTCTGCGTAGAATCTCCAGACCATGCCCATCTGGTAGTCCCATGTCTAACAAAACGATATCGATTCCACCCTCTGCCAGCCGAATCTCGGCTTCGCGCATACGCGTCAGGTGGGTTAATTCGAAGCTACCCTGCTTTTCCTTACTCAACATCTCGCGCAGCAAGCGAGCATCCGACGCATTATCCTCGACCAGGAGAACCTGCAGCACTTTTTTTTCCATAAGCACATGTTCCCCGTGCAACTGGCGACCGGCTGCTTTCGAAGTACAGCTCTGAGGATTGTTGAACTCATCCATGGCTATGAGCACCGGAACAGCATTGGCAGGATCGCTGTTGGCAATAGCCGCGCCGACCACAGCCGCAATTCCGTTGACAGGAATCCTCACGCAACCTGTACCCACTGTCTCCTCACCCGGCATCGGTAACAATTGCCATTGCTGTGTATGACTGAAGTTACAGAACCATGGGAGCGGTGGATGATGTGGCCCAACAACATTGCCGATAGATATATGCATCAATGGCAGTCGAGTCTGAAGTGAGCGGGTCTCACCCGACAGCAGTTCTGGAAAAGCGTGGACTGTCGGTCGCCAGGTACTCCCAATGTCCCAAAGTGGGTCCATCGTTGTTACTTGATAGGTGACGTGAGCAATAGTGAACTTCAAAAGAGAATCGTTGTCTTCTAAAGTTTTAGCAACAGTCTTCAGGCGCCGCCCCGCCTAAACCTGCATTGCAATACTGAGGAGCAACTGCATGCAAACAACAGTCAAAGCAGAACAGAAAATGGACCGGCCGCTGCGTGTGTTGATCGTTGAGGATGCCAAGAGCGACGTCGCCCTGTTGCTCCTCGCTTTGCGCGCGGGAGGCTTCGACGTGACCCATGAAACGGTGGCTACGCAAGCCGCTATGCGGGCAGCAATGCACCAACGGTGGGACCTCATCATATCCGACTATGCTATGCCGCAGTTCAGCGGCCAGGCCGCCCTGGCATTGGCTCTGGAATTGAGTCCTGATCTGCCTTTCATCATTGTGTCCGGTGAAATCGACATCAACGTAGCTGTGTCGCTGATACAAGCGGGTGCGCGAGACTATGTTCAGAAAACGGAGCTGGTCAGGCTCGTTCCCGTGATCGAACGGGTATTGCTCGATCGAGCGGCTCACAACGATAAGTTGTTGGCCGACCAGGCACTGATCGCTTCGGAAGCTCAGTACCGGCGGCTATTTGAATCGGCCCAGGACGGAATATTGATTGTGGAGGCGGAGACCGGGCAGATCCGCGATGTTAATCCCTTCTTGCTGGACCTTTTGGGCTTTTCACGAGAGGAGTATTTGGGGAAGAAGCTCTGGGAGGTTGCCGCTTTTCAAGATAGTGAGGCGTCAAAATCCGCCTTCCTGGAACTACAGCAAAGAGGCTACATCCGATACGACAACATTCCGCTTCACGCCAAAAACGGAAGCAGTGTTGAAGCCGAGTTTGTCAGCAACATTTATGACGTCGGTCTCAAGAAGGTGATCCAGTGCAACATTCGTGACATCACCGAACGCAGGAAAGCTGAAACAGAAATACATCAGCTAAATGGCGACCTCGAACGGCGGGTGGACCTGCGCACGGCCCAGGTCGAGGCGCTGAACCGGGAGTTGGAGACTTTCAACTATTCCGTTTCCCACGATCTGCGGGCACCTCTGCGGCGGATTGACGGTTTCGTCGCCGAGTTGGAAAGGGTTTGCGGAGACGACCTGATAGCCACTGGAAAACAGGCGATTCTGGCGATTCGTTCCTCCACAGAACATATGCGAACGCTGATCCAGGCCCTGCTGAAATTAGCCTCTGTCGGACGCTCCGAACTCCAGTGTCAGCACACGGACCTCAGCTCGTTGGCGCATATCATCGCCACAGAACTGCAAAGTGCCGATCCTGGCCGGAATGTGGAATTTATCTGTCCCGAGGGCATCTTCGCTTCCGGTGATCCCGTCCTGCTACGCATCGTCATGGATAACCTGATCGAAAATGCCTGGAAGTTCACAAGCCTGATAGATTCGGCCCGAGTTGAGTTCGGGGTCACCTATCCGGCCGGTAAGCCGGCTGAATATTTTGTACGCGACAACGGCGGTGGATTCGATATGCGATACGCCGACAGGCTCTTCGGCGCCTTCCAACGCCTCCACCTGGACGACGAGTTTCCCGGGACCGGCATCGGATTGGCCACGGTGCAGCGAATTATCCATCGACACGGTGGTCGCATCCGGGCTGAAAGTTCGGTGGGCCAAGGAGCGACGTTTTTCTTTGACTTCGACGGTGTTCAGGATGTTCCTGCATCGTACCAGGCTTCATCCGCCGCGTAGGAAGCCTACGGACTCGAATCGCAGTGATGGCGAACAAGACCAACGAGCGGAAGCGCCAAATGCAGCTGGATAGGCTACTCGAGGAGTCCGAAGAACCCGATACGGAAGCCCGGTTACGGCGGTGGGCTAAGGCGGCTATTGCCGTGGCGGTGGTCCTGACGGTGCTTTTGAGTCTTCTTTCCTGGCGAGCTGCGCAACAAGCGACGGAGACCGCCGATTGGGTCGCCCACAGCCACGAAGTGATGACGGTGCTGGAGAGGACGCTGAGACACTCGCTCGACGTCGAAACCGGAGGACGTGGGTTTGCCGAAACCGGAAGCGTGCCATTTCTGGAGCCTTACGAGTCAGGAAAACGGGCGTTCCCTCAGGATCTGCATTCGTTGCGACTTCTCCTGGTAACTCCGGATCAGCTGCAGCGCTTGAACGTACTGGAAGATCAGACGACCAATCAGGTCGAGGATGTAGAAAGGATCGTGGCCGCACGGCAGAACACGGGGAAGATCCCGGCCGTGGCACCGTTTGAGCAAGGAAAACACGACATGGATGCGGTGCGCATCACGGTCGAACAGATGGAAGTGGCGGAAAGAGGGCTGCTGGCGCTACGCACGCAGCGTGCTTACGCTGCGCAGCATTCCTCGAGTGTTGTCACCGCGTTCGGCTCACTGCTGGGTGTGATCTTCCTGTCCATCGCCGGGATGACGGTCAGCCGGGAGATCGGCGTCAGCGCCAGAGCGCGGGCGCAGGTCAAGGCCCTCAACGCCGGTCTGGAACGGCGTGTGGAGCAACGCACGCTAGCCCTGCAATCCGAGGTGGCAGTGCGCAAGCGCACCGAGGAATTACGCGAACGGCTTGCCGCGATCGTGGACTCCTCCGATGACGCCATTCTTAGTAAGACCCTGGACGGAACAATCTCCGCCTGGAATCGTGGCGCGGAAAAGATATTCGGCTACCCGGCAGCAGAGATCGTGGGAAAACCAGTGCTCGTGCTGCTACCGCCGGGTCGCATCGATGAGGAAGCCGGCTTGCTGGCACGGATCAGGCGGGGCGAGAGCGTTGAACACTTCGAAACGGTGCGGGTTAGGAAGGACGGCACGAACATCGACGTTTCGGTGACCATTTCGCCGATTCGAGACGCCAACGGCGCAATTGTTGGCGCTTCAACAGTTGCCCGCGATATCACCCAGCGCAAGCGGGCTGAGGAATCATTGCGGGAGAAAGAACACCGTCTGTCTGAGTCCCAACGCATCGCGCATATCGGCAGTTGGACTCTTGACCCGAACGATCCGATCGGCCGGCTGATCTGGTCGGATGAGATGTATCGCATGTACGGGGTCTCGCGAGACACATTCGCTCCCACGGTCGTGGAGTTGCTCAAGCGGATCCTCCCTGAAGACCGGTCTGCCATACAGAAATGGATGGCGGCTTGTGCGGCTGGAGAGAAACCCGGCGATGTGGAGTTTCGCCTGAGGCTCCCCGATGGTACGATCCGGGTTTTCAGTCGTCGCGGCGAATTGCAGTATGACAGTGATAACAAACCAGTCCGAATGGTGGGTACTTCGCAGGACATCACTGAGCGCAGGCAAACAGAAAGCTCGTTGCGCGAGAGCGAAGAACGATTCCAGGTCATGGCTAACGGCATCCAGCAGTTGGCCTGGATGGCTGACGCGGATGGGTCGATCTTCTGGTACAACCAGCGCTGGTACGACTACACGGGCACAACGCTGGAGCAGACGAGGGGTTGGACGTGGGAGAAAATTCATGATCCTGCATTCTTGCCTTCGGTCCTGGATAGATGGAGGAAATCGATTGCCGACGGTACGCCCTTCGATATGGAATTCCCGCTGCGGGGAGCAGACGGACATTTTCACATGTTCCTCACCCGCATCATGCCGGTCAGGAATCCGGAAGGACGCGTGGTCCGCTGGCTGGGAACGAATACCGACATTAGCGAACGCAAGAAGTCAGAGGAACTATTAGCCCGGTCGGCAGTGGAAGGGGCGCAGCAAGTCGAGGACCTCGCCGTTTCGCGCGCGGAGCTGGAGGCGCAGACCTCTATGCTCAAATTGGTCTTGGAGAACATGGGAGAGGGACTGATCGCGGCTGACCGGGAAGGTCACTTTCTTCTTTGGAACGATGCGGCGAACAAGCTGATGGGACGCGGGGCACTCGACTTGCCTACCGAACAATGGACCCCGCACTATAAGGTTTTCCTGGCCGACGGGATCACGCCCTGCCCGCCGGATCGCCTGCCCCTCGTTCGGGCTCTATCCGGGGAATCGGTAAAAGTGGAGTTGATGATTCAGCCGCCTGAGCCTGAGCCGGGGAAGTTTATAGAAGTCACAGCACGGCCCCTGAGTGACCCAAGGGGCAACCTGCGCGGAGGGGTCGCCGTCCTGCACGACATTACCGAACGGAAACGGAGCGAGGCCGACCTGGCCCAGCAGGCGGAGGAATTGCGCCACTCTCAGCAGGCCCTGAAGACCCAGACTTTCATGCTCCAGTCGGTGCTGGATAGCATGGTTGAGGGGTTGGTCGCTACCGATGAGCACGGAAAATTCATCCTCTGGAACCCGGCGGCGGAAAAAATCATGGGTCATGGGCCGACTAACCTGCCCTCCGAGGAATGGAGTGCACACTACGGCCTCTTTTTGCCCGACACGGTCACGCCGATACCACCTGGGGAAACTCCTCTGGAACGCACCCTACGCGGGGAGGCTGGTACCACCGAGATATTTTTGCGTCACGCCGGACTCAACCAGGGACTCTGGCTCGAGGCTACCGGTTCCCCTTTGCTTGATAAGGACGGAGTGTCGCGTGGTGCCGTGCTCGCGTTCCGAGATATCACTCAGAGAAAAACGGATGAACTGGAGATCCGCAAGCTCAACGACGAGCTGGAAGAGAGGATTGCCAAACGTACCGAGCAACTGGAGGCCACCAACGATGAATTGGAGGCCTTTTCCTATTCCGTTTCCCACGATCTCCGCACACCACTCCGCCACATCGCCGGTTTTGCCAGGATCCTGGTGAATGACTTCGGTCCGGCGATGGCGGTGGAAGCACGAGACCATTTGCAACGCATCGACGATGCCGTTCGCCGCATGGGTCTGCTGATCGATGCTTTGCTGCGCATGGCGGTGCTCCGCCGCCGACCTTTGCGGCTAAGCCACAGCGAACTCAATCCGATCGTCGACGATGTGGTTGCGATGCTGCACGGGGAATGCGATGGACGCGATGTGGAATGGCGCATTGCGAAGCTACCCGCGCTGGACTGCGACCCAATCTTGATGGCCCAGGTTTTTCAGAACTTATTGGGCAATGCTCTGAAGTACTCTCGTGGGCGGGCCAAGGCTCTGATCGAGGTCGACAGCATCCAGCAGCCGGGTAAACCGGCAATCATTTTCGTGCGCGATAACGGCGCAGGCTTCAATTTGCAGTATGCGGAGAAATTGTTTGGCGTATTCCAGCGCTTCCACCCCGACTCGGAATTCGAAGGGACTGGCGTGGGGCTGGCCACCGTGCATCGCATCATTCAAAAACACGGGGGGATGATCTGGGCCGAGGCAGAGCCCGATCACGGGGCCACTTTCTATTTCGCCCTGCAAATGACCGAGCAAATCGGGACCACACCAAAGGCAACAGCAGCTCCATGTGCTGGCGGTTGAGCACTCACCGGCGTGGTCTGAATCGTTATTCAAGTAATCAGCTCTTTGGACCGATCTAGGACAAAGAGGCCGGAAAAGAGCTTACGCCGGCTGGCTCGGGCGCTCCTTACAGATATCCCGAGTGAGAGAAATCCCGCAAGATGCGCCGGCGGACATGGAAGTAATTCCATCGCCAGGGGGTTCCCATGTTGGACACAAAAAGAATGATCCTGCTGGTCGAGGACGACGACGCAGATGCCGAACTAGCTTCAAGAGCGTTCCAACGAGCCGAAATAAAGAACCCACTGATGCGGGCACGCGATGGGTTGGAGGCACTCGACTACCTCTTTGCGCGCGGCATGTATGCGGCCAGAGACGCATCCGACCTGCCGGTGTTTGTCCTGCTCGATCTCAACATTCCCAAGATCAGCGGTGTGGAAGTTCTCAAGGCGATTCGCGCGGATAAACGCACCATGTATCTGCCCGTCATTATTCTTAGTTCCTCCGGAGAGGAGAGGGATCGGATGGGCGCATACAAACACTTCGCAAACAGCTACGTCATCAAGCCTCTGGATTATGATCAATTCGTATTGGCAGCGGGGCAGCTTAGCCTTTACTGGGGACAGTTGAATGCGCCTGCGCCTCTCATGTCCGCTGGCAGTTACGATTCTACGTAGCAGACTTTCGCCGGTCGGCCAACGCGTTCAGGGCCGTAAAGAATGGAAAGAGAATTGGGCTTGAGGGCCTGGCAGCGAGTATCGTGCCCGAAATGCTTGTGGGGAGAGAACTCGGAAAAACTCGGTTTCAGGTATGCCGGGGATTTATCCCCGGCATAGAGGTTGTCATCTTTGTGGCCTTTAGAACGTGTGTGAGAACCGGGATTTGTGAGTTTAGTCCCGCAGGGACGGCTGAACTTAGCCCAGGACGCTAGTCCTGGGTACACCTGAAGGTCGTCCAGGATTGCGTCGCGGCCTATTTTCAGCCGTCCCTTCGGGACTGAGTAGTCCGGGGTGTAGGTTCCACCAGGACTTGTCCTGGGACACCACCCCCGGAAAGAATATCGCCGCAGAATGCAACCTGCCATTCACACTTCTCTCGAGGGTCGGGCCGTAGAATCTGAACGTCAATCGAGGGAAGATTTCTATGGCAACAACTGTTTTGGCGTCCATCGGTGATCATGGCGCTCTGAATGCGTCCTTGCCCACCGGCCTGCAGCCGGTGTGGATCGATCGGGATCTGAGCTGGCTGGACTTCAATGAGCGCGTCCTTGCACAGTCACTGGATGAGCGCACGCCACTGCTCGAAAGGGCGAAGTTCCTGGCCATCTTTACTTCGAACCTCGACGAGTTCTTTATGAAGCGCGAAGCGGTCCTTCGCCATGGAACGACCGACGCCCAGCGGACCCTCTTGCAGCAAGTCCGCGAGAAGATCATCAGCTCGCTGCAGCGCCAGGCGGAATGCTACCGGCATGTCATCGTCCCCGGTCTCGCCGAGCACGGGGTTTTCCTGCGTCCGTGGAGCGAGCTCACCCCGCATCAACAGGAAGAAGCAAGCAAGTACTTCCAATCGGAAGTGTCTCCTGCTCTCACGCCGCTGGTCATCGATCCCGTCCATCCCTTTCCTTTTCTCTCCAACCTGTCCACGTCCCTGGTGTTCCGGCTTCGCGACGTGGCCAGGGACGAATCGATGTTTGCCCGGGTGAAAGTGCCCGGAACCCTGAAACAGTGGGTTTCGCTGGAGGCGGATCTCAAGCCCGGCCAAAAGGTGCTGGTTCCGTTATACGAGGTCATTCGCGGCAATCTGCACAGCCTCTACACCGGCATGCAAATCACCAACATCACATTGGTGCGGCTGACGCGCGACGCCGAGGTGGAAGTGGACGACGATCCTGTGGCTGACTTTCGCGCACTGGTCAAGGAACAGATTCGTCAGCGGCGCTACGAACCGGTGGTGCGTTTGGAATTTTGCGCAGGCGCGGACCCGGCGATCACTGAGATGCTCCGGGCACGCTTCGAGCTGAGCCCAGTCGATATCTACGAGATGCGGGAAGAGTTGGACTACACCACTTTATTTGAACTCCTCGGCCTTCCTCTCCCCACCCTGCGAGACACCGAATGGACACCTCTATGGCCAACATCGCTGCCGGAAGGACATGGCGCAATTTTCGCCGCCATGCAAACCGCCGATCTGCTGGTACATCATCCTTATGAAAGCTTCGACGCCAGTGTCGAGCACTTCATCAGCGCGGCAGCCGACGATCCGCAGACAGTCTCAATCAAGATGACGGCCTACCGCATCGGCGATGACACGCCGTTCGTGAAATCGCTGATACGGGCAGCTGAACGGGGCAAGCAAGTTGCCTGCGTGATGGAAATCAAAGCGCGCTTCGACGAGGAACGAAATCTCCATTGGGCGGCTGAACTGGAACGCGTGGGCGCCCACGTCACCTTCGGCGTCAGCGGGCTCAAGACACACGGCAAGACAGCGCTGGTCGTGCGCAAGGAACCACGGGGCTTGCGCTGCTACGTGCACATCGGCACCGGAAACTACCATGTGAAGACCGCGCGGCTCTATGCTGACGTGGGCCTGTTCACCTGCGACCATCGCATCACCGACGACGTCGTCAATCTCTTCCACTACTTGACCGGCCATGCCGATCAGCCCAGTTTCAACGCCATCCTGGTTGCTCCGATGACCATGCGTCCACGGCTGCTGGATCTGATCCATCGCGAGATCCAAAATAAGCGCGCCGGGAAGCCCGCCCGCATCATTGCGAAGATGAACCAGCTGGAAGATCCGGACATGATCGAAGCCTTATGCGAGGCCTCCAACGCCGGCGTTCCCATCGATCTGATCATTCGTGGTTTCTGCTGCCTTCGTCCGGGTGTGCCCGGCCACACCGAGAACATCCGCATTCGTTCGATCATCGGACGATTTCTGGAACACTCCCGCATCTTCTACTTCGCCAACGACGCGCAGGATCCTGCGGAGGGCGAATACTACATCGGCTCAGCGGACTGGATGTTCCGCAACCTCTCCAAACGCATCGAGGTGGTCACACCGATTTTTGCCGCCGGCCCGAAACAGCGGCTTTGGGAGATTCTGGACATCTGTCTGCGCGATCAGCGAGAAGCCTGGGTGCTGGAGCCCGACGGGAAGTATGAGCAACTTCGTCCGGCATCGGGATCGGTTGGCCCTGAAGCCAATGGAACGCACCAGACTCTGATGAACCTGGCGCTGGCCCGCGCGAAGACCTAGTCACTGCAGCCGGTCATATTCCCGTTTCGCTTGCTGGAAGATCGGGATGTCGGGATCGGCGTGTTTCCACAGGGTGAGGAAGTCTTGATAGGCCGCTCTGGCTTTAGCGGTTTCCCCTTGCATGGCATGGGCTCTACCGATTTGGAGATGCGCCAGCGCACCGATGGGCTGGTTCACAACGACGCCGCGATGGTCGAGGATTTTCTGGAACTCGGCGCCGGCTTCCTTGCCCTTGCGCGCGGCCAGGTACGCTTCACCCCGCACGTAAACGGGATACAAGGCGGTCCAACCATAAGTACTCGCTGTCGACTCTCCCAGTTCGTACGGCGTAGCGGCGCTGAGAAGCTCAAGGGCCTCGGCAGCGTTGTTTCGAGTGACCGCATTTTTTGCCCGAAGGGTGGGCAAATAATTGAATTGAACAATCGTGTCCTCGGGAAACCTTTTGCCCAAATCATCGCCGAGTGCCCGCGCCCGCCGATCATCCCCTGCAAACATCAGGGCGAGTGCCGTGCCATACTGCACATCGCGGGCTGTCGATCGTTCCGTTGCCGACGTTGCACGCCTTCGCGCTTCCTCTGGATTGCCGAATAACGCCTCCCGCAGAGCAGACAACGCAAGATACGTAGCAGCACCTTCGTTTTCTCTTGCCAACTCCGCGGAGTTCATAGCCCGCTGGGAAAACTCCCGTGCTCCGCGAAGCTGCCCGGAATAGGCAGCCGTGTCGGCTTCCAGGCCCAGGAGTTCGTCCTCTACCCCCGGCTGGCCGGCCGATCCCGCTACCTGCTGCGCCATCTTTGCTCCATCGTTCCGCAAGAAAGCAATCTGGTAAAGAGCAAGAGGATAGAGAGGACTATAAAGCTTGCGTTGGCGAGCTTGTTCATACGCGGCCTGGGCCTCATCGAGGCGAAGCAGGGCCATATCGTCGAACATGAGGAAGGCATAAGTGATGGGCGAGTCCGGTTTCAGAGTGATCGCCTCTCCGGCTTCTTCAACCGCCTTCTCATATTGTCCAATGGATGGGTAGATCGCCCCCGCCAGGTAGGTATGCGGCATTTCCGAGCGTGGATAGTCCTGGTTCCAGAACTTGCAGGTTTGTTCGGCATTTGCGAGGTTTCCGGTGACCTCCTTATAGAAGACAGAGGAGATGAAATACTTCTCCGGATCACTGGTTCGCGCGCGCAGGTCGTAGGCCTTCCGCGTGTAGCCGGCAGCGACACTGGATTCTCCAAGAGTGGTGAATGAGACACCCAACCAGGCGTAGGCGAGCGCAAAATTTGGGTCGAGTTCGATAGCCCGCTTGAAAAACGGGATCGCGCCGGGATCCCCTTCGGCGAACCATACTCTACGGCCCGAGCTGAACGCTTTAAGAGCGTCGAGTGAGGGTGTGGTGGCCTCCTCAAGAGGAGTATTGAACTTCTGCACCGCACTTAGAGACTCGCCCAGTTTGTAGCGCATGGCCGAAGCTGTCGTTCCGAGTGCGTCGAGTACATGGTTCTTGTCGCTCGCCTGGGCCTCGGTGCTCGCCAGCGATTCACCGTTCACACAGTTGATTGCCTTCAGGGTGAGGAGGTAATGAGCGCCAATTTGTGCAATCGAACCATCGAGGACGGCGGCGCTCGCCTCTCGCTGGCAGAGCTCCCGAGCGATCGCGGGGGTCAGTTTGGCATTCGGCGGCTGGCCCATCAGGCTTAAGGTCTGGTGAATGCGTTCTTCTGAGACGAGCTTGAGGAATGGCGACTGCTCGAGCTCTATTTCCAAGCCCTGCCGCAGAGTGTCGTCAAACACCGGATCGCCGGTTTGGTTGGCGAAGTCGGCGAGCACAACAGTATCTTTTGCGGTGAAGACCTTCCTGTCGCGGGCCAAAAACAGGACTGTGCCGGCACCCGATGCGATAAGGAGCAGCAAGAGGAGAGCCAGGGCCCAGGGCCACCTCTTTAAACCCGGGGACTCAGCCGGCGCTGGGGCGGCTGCCGGGGTCATTTCCGCTTCCCGGTGGATTGGGTCGGCGGTTCGTGGAGCGGGAGCTATGAAACGGTATCCCCGCTTGGGAATGGTCTCAATGTACCGGGGATTCTCAGCGTCGTCCCCAAGAGCCTCCCGCAGTTTGCGAACTGCCACGCGAAGGCTGCTGTCAAAGTCGACAAAAGTGTTTCCCTCCCAGATGTGATTCTGGATCTGCTCCCGGGTGACTACCTGGCCCGCATTCTCCAAAAGAATGACCAGCAGACGGAACGGTTGCTCCTGTACTTTGACCCGCCGCCCGTACTTCAGGAGTTCGCCGGATGCCGGGTTTACTTCGAAGGGTCCGAATTCGTAAGTAGAGCCAACAGGCGCTTCCATGGGTCTTCCTCAATCGCCCAGTGCGATGATCGCACCAGTTTACGCCACCTTATTGGTCCTCTTGTTATCAATGAGTTGCCAGTTAACAAAGGGTTCACGGTAAGTTTCGTTGACGGCTGCGACGGCGAGGGTTCTTCTGCGTGTCGAGCCCGCCAGTGGCAAACTGCGCGCTCAGGAATGAGGGGAATATGAAATCCAGAAATCTAAAATTGTTCGTCGCGGTGGCGTCTTCTTGCTTGCTGTCGACCCCGGCTTGGCTGACAGCGCAGCAGCAAGCGAAGCTGCCGCCCCTCCACTACCACATCACCGACCTTGGCACGCTCGGCGGCCCGTACAGTGCGGCCTATTCCGTGACGGATCCCGGCTTTGTCAGCGGCGGCGCTACCTTGAGCAACGGTACGGAGCACGCCATCCTTTGGTATCGGGGAAAGAAGCTGGACATAGGCACTCCCGGACTGGGAGAAGGAGATGCCACTTCGCTGAATAGCGTCGCCTACACCGTCAATCGGCTGGCCGAAGCCGTGGGGGCCGCCGAATCATCCGTACAGGAGAAAGACAGCGAAAACTTCTGTGGTTTCGGCAGCGGGTTGAAGTGTCTCCCTTTTCGCTGGCAACAAGGTGTCATGAAGGCTCTCCCCACGTTTGGCGGCACAAACGGTGTGGCTGTTTCTATCAATGATTTCGGCCAGGTGACAGGGGTTGCGGAAGAAACCACGACTGACCCTCGCTGTGTAGCTCCCCAAACTCACGACTTCGAAGCTGCGCTGTGGGGGCCCGGAAAAGGGGAGATACAGAAGCTGCGGCCGTTTCCTGGAGATTCGGTGGGAATCGGCCTCTGGATTAACGATAAGGGGCAAGTTGTCGGCCAGTCTGGTTCGTGCAGCGACACGATCCTGCCTCCTATCGCAAACGGGCCACGCGCCGTGCTTTGGGAGAACGGTGCGGTCATCGATCTGGGCAACCTGGGCGGAGCCTGTATGAACGGCTGTAAGAGCGCTTCTCTGGGGGCCTTCGGCAATACCCCCCTGTATATCAGCAACCGCGGTCTCATCGTAGGCTTGTCGGCTCTCGCAGGGGAGCAGACGTTTCACGCATTCTCCTGGACCAAAGAGACGGGAAAAATGCAGGATTTGGCAACGATTCCCGGCGACTATGCCAGCGTCGCTGTCGGCGCCAATGACCGTGGTGAGGTGGTGGGTGCGTCTCTGGATAAGAACGGCAATCCGCGTGCGTTCCTCCGCCGAAATGGGATGATGATCGACCTCAACACGCTCCTTCCAGCCAATTCCCCTATATATGCCTTAGTTGCACAATTCGTTAATGCGAGTGGTGAGATTGCCGGCTTCGGAGTGAATGGCAGTGGGCAAACGCACGCATTCCTGGCTACGCCATGCCCGTGAGAAGGCAGAATTTCATAAGAGAGCAGGAATCCCTCCTGCTCTCTGTCTTCTTTCAACGCTGCCACAATATCTCCCCAGCCTCCAGGGGCACGGCAACGCTGGTATGGTGCGCGAGCGGGTTCGGCATACCATGCATGCTGGAGTGATAGGAAGGTTCATCGGGCAGGAATGATGGCGCCGAGCCGCTAATTTACGTCACCTTGGGTCCACAACGATGGAGAAAGAGCGGGGCGCGCTAGTCTCCATCCGCGTACAGCTTCACCAATAAGAATCCTGGGTTCTCAATCAACGAATCGAAAAACGAACTGCGATATATCGCGTTCCGGTTATGGAGAATCTTGATGAAAATGTTCTTCGCTTTGTCGCTTGTCCCGCTCGTTATAGTGGCAGCGATTGCGCAACAGTCTGCAACTTCTGGCCCAGGACACCCTGACCCTCTTCCCGAGAGTTCCCCAGTCCGGACCAAGCAAGGGCCAACACCTCGTTCCGGCGACATCTGTATCGTTCACGTGACGGTCATCGACACCGCGTCCGGCAAAGAGGATCGTGACCGCGTCGTTACCATTTCGGGAGATCGTATAGCCGGAATCGCGGCTGGGAGTGCAAAGGCGCCGACGGGCAGTTGCACGGTCATAGACGGAACCGGAAAGTATCTGATTCCCGGACTCTGGGATATGCATGCGCACGGTTCGCAATTCGACGGGGTCCTGCCGCTATATGTCGCAAATGGTGTGACGGGAATACGGGAAATGTGCGGGCCTTTGGACGCGAACCACTTTCGCCGCGAACTCGCAGCCAGGCACGTCGTTGCCCCACACATTTATCTGGGAAGTCCCCTCATCGATGGTGACCCTCCCATGTGGCCGAACAACTCCATCGTGGTGAAGAACGCGGCTCAAGGGCGAAGCGCGGTGGATACTCAAAAGAAAAACGGCGCAGATTTCATCAAAGTCTACAGTGGACTCAACCGCGAGGCTTACGACGCGATCCTTGACGAGAGTAGGCGCCAGGGGATCCCGGTCGAAGGCCACGTACCGGATGTGGTCACGGCGTGGGAGGCCAGCCGCGAGGGCCAGAAAAGCTTCGAGCACCTGCAAGCAGTCCCCCTCGCATGTTCATCACGCGAGGCCGAACTAAGGCCTAAGCTGTTCGCGGCCCAGAACGATCAGCAAGCCGATCCGCTGTTTCTGGAGGCGTTGCGAACCCGCGGCGACGAGAAATGCCGGAGTCTGTTTGCCCTGCTGAAGAAAAATGGCAGTTGGCAGACGCCTACTCTCACCGTGCACCACTATTTTGCATGGCCTGCCGGTCATCAAGCCACCAGTGACGCCCGCTTGCAATACTTCAGTGGCGGAGCAAGAGACATGTTGACTTTAGAGGGCGATCCGCGCCTGAGAGGCTGGACCGTCAGGGAATATGGTGTGGCGCGTCAGCTCTTCTCAGCTTATGAAAGCTTTGTCGGCTTTATGTTCGCAAACGGCGTTCCGTTGCTGGCCGGTACGGACTCGATGAATCCGTATGTATTTCCGGGATTCAGCATTCACGATGAACTCGCCTATTTCGTCGAGTCTGGAGTCACACCCCTCGGGGCGCTACAGGCGGCAACCCGTAATCCGGCACTCTTCATGAATGCAAGCGAAAGGTATGGCTCAGTGACTCCTGGCAAACTCGCTGACCTCGTATTGCTCGAGGCCGACCCCCTCGCGGACATTCACAACATCTCGAAGATATCTGAGGTCTTCCTGGCAGGGGAAGAGTTCGATCGCGCTAGACTCGATCGGCTCATTAGCACCGCGCGGGACGTGCCTTCGCGAAAGTCCTATTAAATCTGTTGCTGTCTCATCCTTCTGGCGAGAAGTTGGTCTTCTAATTGGGAATGGCTGCAAAAACATTTTAGGGGAAACTAAAGGGAACCTGGGGGACGTACGGGACGATACCACCTCTGTACTCAACGGACTTGGGTGAACATCCCGTCTGTTACTTCAACTTTGTTCGAATTGGTTCCTGGCAATGTGCCGGTTTAGACTCGCGGTCTCTGTCCCGTGCAGCCGGCTCAACTCGCTCGTCCGTGCGTGGTAGTGTAGTTGCTACCGCCAACGGCTCACCCGGATTTCGAATTGTATGACGTTTGCAGGAGGCGTCATGTACGCGCAGCGACCACCGGTCCTGGACGCCTCATCATTCGGCGTGCCCCCTGACGTGCCCCGGTCCACAACGCAAATGCAACCTCGCCTGTTTTTATGGCTGGTGATTTTGCTTATTGGCCTGGGCATCGTGCGCTCCACGATCGCGACGCGTTTGGACGGATTCACCATTGATGAGGCTTACCACATCGCAGCGGGCGTCTCTTACGTGAGATTTAGTGACTTCCGCATCAATCCTGAGCACCCTCCACTGGTGAAGCTTTGGGTTGGCAGCGTGATTTCCGCAACAGGTTTTAAAATGGCGCCGCTGCGTCAGTTCAGCGATAAACCTGACGAGCGCACGTTTACGGAAACCCTGGTTTTCCAAACCAACGATGCAGATTCCGTCCAAAGGCGCGCCCGCACAGCAATGTACATCCTGAATGGCCTCCTGTTGGGATGCTTGGCCTTCGCACTCAGGCGAGCGTTTAATTCCAGCGTGGCTCTGGCCACCTTGCTGTTCCTGGTCATTGATCCTACGGTCGCAGCCCATTGGCCCGTAGTCATGACCGACTTACCGGTGGCACTATTGTCAGCGTCCGCGATCGTTTGGGCCACATGCGCTTTCCAGGATTGGGCTTGGCATGACGTGGCACTTTGCTCGCTATTTCTCGGTCTCGCTCTCATCACTAAACACTCTGCTCCTGTCGTGTTGCTGATGGTCACCGCGACGGGAGTCTGCCTCGCTATCCTGCGACCAACCATGCAGTCACGCGATGGCAGGGGGCAAAAGTTGTTAAAGGTCGTCGCCGTGGTGGCTGGTGCGCTGGTCATTCTGTGGGGCTCGTATTTGTTTCGCTATTCCGAGACTCCCGGCGGTCAGGAGTCATTTAATCGCCCGCTCGTCGACAAGATGAATGATGTCGCTACTCCGATGTATCACACGGTGCTGGTGACGATGGCCGCTACTCACGTGGTTCCGCGCGCGTACATCTGGGGTTTTGCAGACACCATTCATGCCGGCATGGAAGGCCGGTCTTTTCCCCAACTTATCTTCGGACGCCAGTATATCGGCAAAGGACCCAAATACTTTTTCCCAGCGATGATCGCCCTCAAACTCCCGATTGGCCTTACCATCCTGGTTGTTCTCGGGCTATTCGTCTTTGTAACGAGGCGGTTGTTTTCGGAATGGAATCTCGCAGCGGGGATTGTCTTTGCCGCAGCGATTTCCTTTTTACTGGTGTTGACCCTCGGAGCCACCTACGCAGGTATACGTCACGCTTTGCCCGTCGTGGTTCTACTTTCAATTTTTGCGGGTCTGTTTGTGGAGCACGCCTTCGCCAAGCGAGCGGCCTCGTTAAAGGCTGTCGCTGCGCTGGCGTATCTTGCTGCAATCATCTCCGCAGTTCCGGTGGTGCGACCCTGGGAATATTTCAACGAACTTGTGGGAGGAAAGGACAGTGCCTACAAGTATTTTAGCGATGAAGGGGTTGACCTGGGGCAGCGCACCCGGGAAGCTGCCAATTTCTATTACCGCACTTTAAGGCCTGGCGGTGAGGTCCCATATGTCTTGTGTTATGCGTGCGAAAGGGAATTGAAAGGTCGCGGCGTGGATTATGTAGGGCGCAATCCGGATGCGGATCTCGATCGCATGAGCAACCCGGAGAAGAGTGGAACCATTCTCACGTCGGTCCAGTTCATCACACGCACTCCCTATTTTGATTTACCCGGCCTTCGCGTGAATACACCCACTCAAAGATTTGGAAATCTTTTAGTGTATCGAGGAACGTTCCATCTGCCGGGCCTGGCCGCCGGGCAACTCTATTTCTACGGTATCGAAAAGCTCTATTCGGAAAAACCTGACGTAATTGCGGCCGAGAAAGCGTTCCAGCGATCCGTGGATTTGGATCCCTCCACATTTTTTGTCCACATCGAACTGGCTAATTTATTGCTGAAGCGTGGCGCCAGCGAGCGGGCATTCGCTGAATACTCGCAAGCGTTGCTGCATGCGCCTGCCGGCCCGGAGATCCAGAAGCCGATCGAAAGGCAAATCCGCCTTTTCAGCCGACTGCCTGCAAATGAAATTCCTATCCTGCGAAATCCAGGTCTTGAGTAATCCACGGAGTTCAGATTGGCTTCCGCTTCGGCAACGGCCTCTATTGTTGGGAGTTTTAAAAGCGAACATGTTTGGCGGATGCGGGAGACATTCTAATGAGCCGCCTCGACGGTAAGGCGCAGCCCCACCGCCTTGGTTACAGCAACCAGCGTAGAGAGTCGTGGGTTCCCTTTGGCCGACAGCGCGCGCCGCGGCGTGACCTATCAGTGGAGGCTGTACATCTGCATCACATCCTTGCGCAGCGCGTCGCGGCTGGTCGGACGGGTATAGAACATATGTCCGCCGGGATATTCGCGCACTGCTACCCGGCTAAGGTCGCCCATGATCGGCATCTGGTCCACGGTAAGCAAGGATCCCATGAAGGGGCATGACAAATCGTTCCAGCCGTGAACAATCAGCACCCGTATCTTCGGATCGGCAGACACAGCTTTCCGCAGATCGTCGACCGAGCCTTTACGCAAATCGTCTCCGCCATCCCAAAGGCGGTTAACATCGTGGGCGAGCGCGTTGTACCGAGCGTTCACCTTCCATCCCACCGTGGTGGTCACGAAGTTCACCATTGCCGTCGTTGTCGGAGCAATCATGCTCGCGAGAATCGGGTCGTTCGACCGCTGGTCGGGCGAATACGGAAATGGATCGAACGAGGTCACATTCGAGTCGTACACCGAGCCGATCTTGCCCTGGTCGCGAAACACTTCGCGGAGATATGC
This sequence comes from uncultured Acidobacteriaceae bacterium, assembly GCA_963830325.1. GTDB lineage: Bacteria > Acidobacteriota > Terriglobia > Terriglobales > Acidobacteriaceae > PALSA-350. The sequence continues at coordinate 227,481 of CAWHMV010000009.1, read as the reverse complement.
GTATGCCTCGAGTCGGCCTCCCGAACGCTTCACGAACTCCGGATCAAGACCCGTTAACTCGGTGACGCGCTTCACGATGCGCGGCGTGGCTTCAGGATCGGAGTGGCCCTTCAGCAGGTCGGTCACATACTCACCCCGGGTATAGCCGATCACATCCGCCATCGCCTCCGGGGTAAGCTTCTGCTCGCGTTCGAGATGGGCCGCGGCGATGGAGGGCAGAGTCACCATCCACGGAATTGGCGAGAGATCGCCATTATCTTCCAGGGTAGGATTCAGATAGGGCGAAACCAGTATCACTCCATTCATTGCTACGCCGAGCTGCGACTGCAAATAATAGGTAATTCGCGGCCCGCGAAAGCCGCCGTAGCTCTCGCCTACAAGGTACTTCTTTGAGGCCAGACGATTGTTCTTGAGCAACCAGTCATACACCGCGCGGGATAGATATTCGATATCGGGAGTGGTGCTGTAGAAGAGCTTCTTGGTTTCAGCCTCGGGGAGCAGAGAGCGGCTGAAACCCGTGCCGATAGGGTCAATGAAGACCAGGTCGGTGAAGTCGAGCCATGTGCCCGGATTGTCGGTCAGGGTCGTAGGATCGGAGGGACTGTCACCCTCGTTGCCTGCCCGCAGATGCTTGGGTCCAATGGCCCCGAAGTTGAGGTAGACCGAGGATGCACCCGGGCCGCCGTTGAAAGCGAACGTCACCGCCCGGTTTTCGCCATCTACCGTATATGCAGTGAAAACAACGTCTCCGCTCTCTTTGCCGTCCTTATCGCGGACCGGCAACGAGCCGACGGTCACGGTGTAGCGCAACGTTTTGCCGTCTAGCGTCATGCTCTGCGGAATATGAGCGTCCGGCGGCAGCGGTGGCAGGGGGCTCTTATCCGCGGCTTTATCAGCCACTGCAGGCTTATCGCCGGTGGGAGGCGCATCCTTTGGCGCCTGCCCGGCGGTCAGGCGGCACGGCGCAACCAGGCAACACAAAGCCATGGCTGCGAAAGGGATGCGATGGAAGCCGTCCGGGAATTTCGCGAAACTCATGTGGATAACATACATCCTGCGCGGAGGTGATTCCTATCGTCTTATAGGAACTCGGGATGATTGCGGCGAAACCTTCATCGTAAAAAGAAATCTATCTCGTTGGTTCGTCTAGCTTTGTTCTGCGTGGTGGCGGTCCGCAGCTCAAACCTGCCCGCATAGGCTGAAGCGAGTGATCACCATCTTCGACACACGCTCGTTATCAACATCAATTCCGAGTCCAGGCCCGTCAAGAGTTGGAGCTCGCCCTCCCCATCGAAAAGAAATATTGCCATCAATCACGTTGGACGATAGCAAGAACGCATCGTATGAGCCTTCGAGGTATCGCAGCTCTGGGCAAACTAAAGCAAGATGTCGCCCAGCCGCTGAAAGGATGGCGGACTCGCCCACCTGGCAGCCGATCTGCACAGGAATGCCGCAGCTCCTTGCGACCGCGGCGACCCGCAGCGTCGGCCAGAATCCCCCGATTTTAGCCAGCTTCACGCCGAACAAAGAAGGAAGCTCCAGGGCCGCGATCTTGAACGCGTCTTGCTCTGAACAAAGTGATTCGTCGTAAATCAGTGGAATTCCAGAGCTCATGGAGAACTCGGCCGCCCAGTCGAGGCGATCTTTGGGGAAAGGCTGCTCGACGGCACTGACGCGCGCGTCACGCAGAGTTGCCGCGATACCTGACGCATATTCCGGAGACCACGACTCATTCGCATCCACCCGCAGATCAGTTTTGCTGCCCAATGCAAACCGTGCGAGCCGAAGATTTCGAACATCTTCCGTGAGACGACCGGACAGTTTGAGCTTGACCGCGGAAAATCCAAAAAGGCGGATCTTGATGGCGTTGGTCAAAGTTCTTGCGCCAGACCCAAGATCCAATGGGCCGGTATAGTTAAAAGGCAATTTGTCCCGGATCGACGCAAGTTCTGGCCAAGAGGCCGCGATCAGCTTGGCAAGTGGCAGCCCTTTTTCCCTAGCTAGGCAGTCGAGCAGGGCAATCTCGACAGCGCAGCGGGCCACGCTGCCGTCGAGATTGGCGTCCGAGCAGAAGTCGGTAACGTCGCTGGCGGTCTCGAACCCTCTCATCCACAGCTCGAATTTCATCCCGTGAATTTTTTTGACCACCGCGCCGGTGTTTTCGCCAGTTACATATTCCCGTGCGATGGTTTCACCCCATCCTTCCGCACCGCTGACTGCCACACAATGAATGAGCACATTTTCGGAGTGACTGCGCCGCGCACTGGCGTGTTCAAACGTCCTGCGGAAGGGAACGCGGATCAGTAGAAGCTCGACGGATGCGATTCTCATTCGGCCTTCGCTGCCCCAAAAAAGAGCATGGAACGGCTTGCGGCATTAATACTTAAGCGGAGACCTTCGGCGACAGGTTCTCCTTCCGCGAACATCCGCAGCGGGCTGTCGTCCATCGACTCAATCAACATCTCACTCGTGTCGATGATCATCACCGAGTCCCGGATCGCTTCAAGCCTGCGGAAGTACGCGAGACGCGTCATCGTACGACAAAGTTTTCTCCTCGACATCGCTTTGAAAACGATCGCGCGAAACTTGCCGGGATGGCATTCTGGATCCCAGCCGAGGTCTATGGTGCGATTGAAACGGGAACGGTTGGCAATATAAAGTCCCGGCGTCGATAGCTCCAAGGATTCTGTATCGGTGACGATACGAAGCATTCTCGGGCCACGCGATAGAAGAATCGCGGCTAGCGTCAGAATAGGGCCGACAAAGAGTGGCACGGTTCGGCGCAGAGGTCCCAAAAGACCTCGAGTGCGGCGCATGTAGCGCGACATATCCGCGCCGAATCCGAGAGCGCCGTACACCGCAAACGGGCAACCGTTGACCTCCAGGACACGCACGGGCGTGTATCGCGCCTGATCGATCATGGAAACGACCTGTTTCCAGTCGGCTTCTAATCCCAGCTGAAACGCAAGGTCGTTTACTGTCCCGACGGGAAAAAGGTAGATCGGAATAGGGCATTCTCGCAGAGCAGGAAGGCATCGATTCAACGTGCCGTCCCCTCCGAAAACGACAATCGCGGATGTAAGCACTGGGTCCAGAGCAGCAAGCGAAGCGAAAAGCGTGTCTGTCCGCGTGCAATCGATGGTTACCCATCGGTATGACAATTCACTTTGAGCATCGGCGAGCATGGCAATGGATTTGCCATCGCCGGCGAAGCGGTTATAAACGATAACCACGGTTCTCGCGGGATTCATCCACACTACCCTCGATGAACGCGTCCTTGGTATTCCGCAGGATCGGGAGAATTCGACCTCGCTGCCCCTGGCAGTTGGGCCGAGCTTTCGGCTGCAGCTGAAGGCGCCGGTACGATCAGCCGGAACTTGCCGCTCTTGAGATCGATCGGAATATCATCAACTTGCCTGACATCGAAAGTTACGTTATCCATGTCCTTTTCGATTAGAATCGCTTGGAGTTTCTCCTTGGCGAATGACAGCGCTTCAGCTCTCTGTTCACTGGTCGCGGAAGGATCGAAGATCACCGCGAACCCGAATGATTCCGGTCCCCGGAGACGCATCTGAAAACGGCGAACGTGAGGGATGAGGATCTCATTGATCGTATGTGGACTGATGCCATCGACTGTCCCATTGCGATTGCGGAAATTCGCGAGCTGTTCAACACGTCCCAGCACATCGCCTATGGCTCTGAAAGGTGCATGCTCGTCCGACGGAACGAGAGTCAACACGTCGTTCATCCGGTAGCGAATCAAGGGCAGCACGCGGTTCGAAAGACTCGTCACGAGCGTATGATCGGAGGCAATTTCCACGATCAGATACGTTTCGAGCAGTTGCATGTGGCGCCAAGACGATTCCCGATGCGCGATCGGACCGAATTCACTGCAGGAATAGGTATTCCTGATGCACTTGCCGAACGCATCTTCCATGACCGCACGGTCCGAATCGAGAAGGGGCTCGCCGCTATTTGCGACGACCTTCGGAGAGATCCGAAGCTCACTCATTAGCTGCTGTTCGGCCAGTGCCCGCAGCACCGTACCGTAGCCCACCAGTGTGGACGGTTGGAACTGGTTCAGGCCTCGCACCGTGTCGGCCAGCGGCCGGTTCACTTCAAAACTTTCGGTCTTAAAGATCAGGTTCAGAGGAAACACGTTGCATGCTGTGCTTATGGACACACCTGCAAAATGACCTTGGGTTGCTCCTACAAACGCAATCCTTTGACGGCCTGAGGACGTCAATCTGAATCCCTCCGAGGTTTTGATCTGTGACAACAAACGGGACCACGCCGCCTGATCGTAAATGAAATAGCCGACCTCTCCCGATGATCCCGACGTGTGAATCACCGTGTACTGCCCGCGGAACAGGTCGCGAGGATCCTGCGAACGATGAAGAAACGCTTCCAGATCCCGGCGGTTCACGTCGCGTTCCGTGACGATCTCGTCGAAGTGCTCGATCACTTCTTTTTTTGTGAGAACAGGGAATTGGCCGGGGTGGCAGGACCGCGGATCTATTTCGCGTTCCCTCATGATCCGGCAATACCAATGCGATTTACGTTGAACGTACTCGGCAAATTCTCTGAATCTCACCAAACGCTCATGCTCGAAAGCTTCGCGCGAGAGTCGGCGGCTCCTCCGCGAAAGCATTCGTCCCCGAATAAAAGCGGCCACGTCCATGGCAAATTCTAAGCTCGCTAACGAGACAGCAGCAAGCGCTTTCGTGCAGGACGCAGCGGACTGACTGCAGTTGCAAGCCCACACAGCTACTACTCGGACAACAGCGCCATGCTTTGGACGGAGAATCAGTTTTGGGGTAATACGTTTGTCAGCCCGTACCAAACGAACGTGTCGGCGCGCTTCGGCACCACGCAGGTGGGGAACAATCTCTTTTACACCCGCCCTGGCAGCGGTATCGGGCAGGACTTCACCTCCACCCGCGCTGTGTATGACAATGGCACCGACAGCGTGTATGTCAACGGCCGGCGCGTGTTCCGCCAGACCGGCAAGTTGTCCGCGCTGGGTGGCGTTTCCGGTGCAGGCACGATTGGAGAAGGGATCAACCATACTTTCTTCAATGGTGATATCAGCGAAATACTGGTTTACAACCGCGTCCTGTCGGCGGAGGAAGCGACCGCGGTGGAGGATTATCTGGCACAAAAATACGGTCTCCACTAGGGGTCCAGCGGGGCTTATCGGGCGCGACTCCTGGTTCGGAGATAATGATTGCTAATGCTTATGCGAATGGTTCGCGGAGTTACCGTCGGCGTTTACAGGCGTTCCGTCCGACCACTCACTCATGACTACATAGAACTCGGTGATTGGCGCCGGATCGAACTGCTGAAAAAAGATGGGGGTGCCGTCCAGATTTGCGCCCCAGGCCGCGCCATCCATGCGTGGAAGGTCAAACATCAGGTGGTCGAGGTTATGGGGCGGTCGGTCGGTAAGGTACGCTTCCTTCGACATCATGTAAATCAACGAGCCCGAGGCCGGAGCACCCAACTCTTTCTTGTCGACTGCGGCCTTAATCCCATCGAAGATCTGAGTTTTAGAGAATCCAGCCAATACCATCCCGGTCGTTTTCACGACATATGGCAGGACGGACAGCGCAGCTGGGGGGTTGAAGCACTCAGGGCTCCGATTCTTGGGATTCCAAAACTCCGGGCTTCCAAATGGGGCCAACCACGCTCTCCCCACCAAACATACGAAACCGTTCTTGCCTTCCACTGCGGTCTCATAGTTCTTTTGTCCCATCACCCGGACCTCGGCATCCTTCGATATGGATGCTGGGGCCGCAGTTCGCGCCAACGCTACCTCGGCATCCCGGTCCATCCGGTATTGTTCAATCGGGGCCATTCTCGGATACGGCTGTTTAGCATCCTGTGCTTGAATCCGCCACGCCGCGCACAGCACGGCAAGCAGCGCCAGGTTCCTCCATGCGACCCTCTTTGTGCTCATTCGCCCGCTTTCTCCATCCACTTGCGCAATGCAAGTGGTGCGACTGTACATTGAGCTACCTGCAAAATGCAAGTAGTAGATAATAGCTGGAGTGGCGTCAACCACGATGACAATCGATTCCCGCTCGGGCTGCCCTATCAATCTGACGCTGGAAATGCTGGCGACCAATGGAGCGTGGTTAAATTTTTGAAATTTTAAATTTTGACCACTGAATTTCCTGCCTCGACATGGTCGTACGTAGCGGACGACCATTACTTCTTGATCGTCCAATAGGCCCCGCCTGCGCCGTCCTCTTTGAAATCGATATCGACCGGATATTGTTTGCCGCAACCCTTGACCAGCCACTTCTCCTGCCACTGTCTGGCGCCGGTCGCGCCTGAGAAGGGCGTTACGACGTATGGCGCAACATCCTCAACTTTGTGGCATCCCAGCGAGCCCACCTCGCCGGCGACCCCTAGCATCGTGTCTTGCCTGAGCTGCGGACTCGTCAGCGTGCCTTTTTTAATCGTGCCGGCAGGCAGATCTGTGTTGGGAGCAGGAAGGGACGCGCTGGCGGAGATCTTCACGGACGACACCATGCGTGAGGCATCGAACCGCAGAAGCTGCTGTTCAACGTCTGCAGCGTTCTTCGTTACCCATTCACTCGTCTTGCCGGCAGCTGACTCGCCGTAGGACCGGTGAGTATAAAACACTCCGTAACCTTGTTTGTCGACGAGGACGAAGTGTATCGCATCGAAATCCACACCATGGGGGGTTGGCAGCACTGCGGCGAAGAAATGGTCGCCCGGCTGTTGCCCTGAGGCGGAAGCCGTGATTGTTGGCAGGATTGTGGCTTTCGCGCCCTGGGCAATCGTCCGGACCCGACTGGTGATCGTGGCCAGAGCCTCCTGGTCATGGGCCGCGGGATATAGATTGAGTTCCAGCATGTCGGTAAAGGTATGAAGGTCCTCCTGGCCCGGGGGCGTGAAATCGTATGTGTTGCCCTGCGACGAGCGGAGCAAATATTCGGTGCCCCGGAACGTGACCTTGGCCGTCGCCGGCGACTGGACATCGGGCGTGGCGGCGGCCAAACCTGTTGGCACGTGCGGCGTTGCTGCGGCAGCAAGTGCGGCCGCCGTCGCGGCCAAGGCGAATGCAAAGAAGATGGATCGGCGTTTCATCATTTCGTATCTCCAATAGAGAATGCTGCGGCGCTTCTCACCCAATCCAGAGTTGCAGAAAGGTCTGAGACATCGCGATCTCCTGGCAAAGTGATTACCGTAATTTGACGACTATGAAGAGGAATGGCGGAGTGGTCAACGGATTGACCCTTAACGCTCAATTAACCGTGAAGTTGAACGTTTTCAGCCGTTTGCAGAGCCTCATTAACCAGTCTTCCGGGTTTTGCGGCATGGCATCACGGCGATGCCCTTTGAGTCGCCTCGTAGAGGTCAGGAAGCATCCGCTTGCTCTCATGTTGCGGCGGCCTGCAGGGAGCAGACGAATGAGCCGGGCCTTAGGAGAGGCGCTTCGCCGGTATACCAATTTCATCCATGCGCGTGGCCGATGGACCGGTCATTTATTTCAGAGCCGGTTCGCATCGGTCCCCATGGACGAGTCGCACCTCAGGTGAGTAATGCATTCTTCGATAGCACAAAATCCGTGCGAGCGAAGAATCGCTGCAATGCCAGCCGGCTCGCAAAGTTTCGTGGTCAAAGTTTCGTGGTCCTACGGAGCTGGGTCTTTCAGAAATCGTCCACAAAACTCGAGTGAAAGTGGCAGCCCCGTCTGACCACGAAACTTCCGCACGGTCCTGAATGGCTGGACATTCGGCATGTTGAGTACCCTGCAAGCCGGGTGGCCGTTCCCAGTCTCGACAGGCGACGTTTCCTTCACAGGATTAAACTTTTCGGCACTGGGCAGCGAAGCCATGCAGAGGCCGAAAGTCTGCAGCGCGGGATCGTCGTTACGAGGTTGTGCCGGCGCACCAATAGGCGCATTGGTGGCCACAAACATCGGCTCAGTTTCAGGCACGAACCTGGAAGTGGTGTGGCCACCTGTACTGCCGCAGGGTTGACCAACTGCGTCGCATTGCAAACCACGTTTGTGGCACCTGCCGGAGTCAGCACGTCCGGTCCGGTGGATAGCTTCAGCGGCGCGCCCGTAGACTTTCAGTATATAAACGGCAATCTCGTTCGAAACGCGGGTCAGAGCCTGCCAATATACCGCTTCGACGTCTCGCTGGCGAAGGCCATCAAGATTCCGAAGTGGGAATCTGCTGTAGAGTTAAAAACGGACGTCTTCAACCTGTTCAACCACCCAGGTTTCGTTTTCAATAACTCATTCGACGTTCTGAACCTCCTCCTGCTCCCGCCCCCAACCGTGAACGGCACGCCGAATCCTGACTTCAACTGCAAGGCGAGCTGTCTCAATCCATTCACGGGCCTGTACTTGGGCGCCGATGGCCAGCCGTTGACACTGGTAAAATTTCAGAGAGCAACGTTTGACGCGGCGAAAAAATTCAATGGACTCGGGGGCCGGCGGGGGAAGTGACACCGCGCATCATCCAGCTCGCAGTTCGCGTCCGCTAAAGCGGTGAAGGCACCCCCCCAGCCTCATATGTCTGCGTCTCTTCCCTCATCGTTGGAGGGTTCGCAGATAAATGATCCTTATGTCGAAATGCAAGGGAATTATGGTTTTGATATTATCCATTAAACTAAGGGTTTTTGGGCTTATAGGTCCGGGGTAAGCCCGTGCTTGGAGCGAATTTTTTGCGGCCGAGGCCGTAGTCGCGGTTTACGGCGATTTAGCGCACGGTCTTAGCAAGACTCCACGGCAGGGGCCCAGTCTGAGGTGATTCGTTGGCCGCTCAAATAAATTGGCGCGGCTGGCCGTCGAAATTCCGTTGCCCCCGGAGTACCCGTCCTGAGGGAAACGGTCAACGGCAACGCGGAAACTGGGGGCTGGCAAGAATTGGGCTTGTCCTGGCTGCCTGCTGTCTGCTAACCCAGTGGATGGCCGCGGCGCCGGCCAAAGAAGTCCGGCGCGTCCTTATCTTGCATAGTTTGGGTTTTTCGTCGCCCGCCGCTATTCGCGTGGATGAGGAGATCCGTGCGGCTCTGGACAACTCTCCTTACCAGATCGAATTGTATGAGGAGACCCTGCAAGGGATCCTGTTTTCAGACCCGGCTTCCCAGAGGGAAGTTCGTCGGGAGCTCATCCGCAAATATCGAGATCGCAGGCCTGATATTGTCATTGCCGTCGCACCCGCCCCGATCAGGTTCATGGCCGAGTCGCACGACGAATTTGGCCCGAACACCCCGGTCGTTTTTTGTGCGAGCACCGAAGACCAACTAGACAATCTGAAGCTCGACTCCCGCTTTACGGGGGCGTGGCGAACGCTGGACGCGCCAAAGACCCTGGAGGCGGCGCTGCAACTGCGACCTGATACCAAGCACGTGGTTGTGGTCGGCGGGGGTGTATTTCGGTATGACAGACGCCTCGAGGCCATCGTCAAAGAGCAACTGCACAGTTACGAATCCAGGTTCGAATTCACCTATCTCAGCAATCTGGAAATGCCCGCGCTCCTCGAACAGCTGAGGCGGCTTCCCGAACATACTATTATGTTCTATACCGCGATCTCGCAAGATGCTGCCGGAACCCACTTCATTGACGAGACTCAGTCCCTTCCGATGGTTGTGGGCGCCGCAAATGCTCCGGTCTTCGTCATGGAGGATACGTTTATTGGCCAGGGGAGCGTAGGCGGCTACGTGACGTCGTATGGCGACGAAGGCCGGGTCGCTGGCTCTCTTGCCGTTAGGATTCTTAAAGGGGAAAAGCCACAGGACATACCCATCGTGAAAGACACCAACGTCTATATGTTCGATTGGCGAGCATTACAACGCTGGGGAATGAATGAAAATCGCGTTCCGCCCGGCAGTATCGTGTTGAACCGGGTGCCGAGCGCCTGGGACGCCTATAGGAAGTACATCCTCGGCGCTATTTTTGTGGTCTTTGCAGAGACCCTGCTCGTCCTCGCGTTGTTGTGGCAAAGAGCGAGGAGGCGACAGGTCGAGCAGTCCCTGGTTGAGCGTCTGACCTTTGAAGAGCTGCTTTCGAATCTCTCGACAACCTTTGTCAACCTGCCCGAGGAGGAAGTCGACCAATATATGGAGACGAGTCTGTACCGAATTGCGGCATTCCTCAGAATAGAACGAGTTATGCTCCAAGAGCTTTCTAGAGACGGGACAGAGGTGAACGGGCCCTTCTCCACGGTAATAGAAGGAGTGCCACCAGAACCAATCGTCGGAAAGTTGAACCAGTTTCCTTGGTGGACGAACCGCCTCTTACGTGGGGAAGTGGTGCTTTTCTCGGGCTTGAATGCACTCCCCGAGGAAGCCTCCGCCGAAAAGGAATCCTTCCGGAAGGCTGGCATAGTGTCAGGGGCAACGGTACCGCTAAGCGCGGGCGGAACAATCCTTGGTTTCATGTTATATGCCAGCACGAAGCGACACGTACTGTGGACTGAGGAGCTCGTAAAGCAGCTCACAATAATAGGAGAGATATTCTCGAATACGTTGAAAAGAAAACAAAGTACGCAAGCGTTGCTCGCCAGCAATACTGAACTGAAGAGGTCAGAAAGTGTACTGCGCGAGAGCGAAGAGCGCTTTCGGTTGGTGGCAGATACCGCTCCGGCGCTGATCTGGATGTCGGGATCGGACAAGAAATGCACCTTTTTCAATGAAGGCTGGCTGAACTTTACCGGTCGATCCATCGACCTCGAACTTGGGGACGGCTGGGCGGACGGAGTTCACCCCGAGGATTTGCAGAGATACATAAACACCTACACACAAGCGTTTGATCAGCGTGAGGGGTTCAGAATGGAGTACCGACTTCGGCGGCACGACGGAGAATATCGATGGGTTCTCGACATCGGAGTGCCGAGGTTGAACGAGGAAGGCTCATTTGTCGGTTACATCGGAAGCTGCGTCGATCTTACCGATCGTAAGCTGGCGGAAACAGCCCTCGCAAGCGTGAGCCGCAGAATGATTGAGGCACAGGAGCAGGAGCGCACACGGATTGCCAGAGAGCTGCACGACGACGTTGGTCAACGTCTCGCGCTATTTTCCATCAACCTGGCACAACTCCATCAAATGCCCACAAACTTGCCTGAAATTCACAGCCGTGCCGCAGAATTGAAAAACCAGATTTCCGATATAGCAAACGATATTCAAGGCTTATCGCACAGGTTGCACTCATCGAAACTGGAATATCTAGGCCTAGCCAGCGCGATGAGAGGTTTCTGCCAAGAATTCGGCGAGCAGCAAAAAGTGGAGATCGACTTCGAAACCCACGATTTGCCCAGTCCGTTGTCGCCGGAGATTTCTCTCTGCTTTTTCCGAGTACTGCAAGAAGCTCTCCACAATTCAGCAAAATATAGCGGAGTACGAAACTTCGAGGTGCGTTCGTGGGCAACGCCGAATGAGGTTCATCTCACGGTTAGCGATTTCGGATCCGGTTTTGACATCGACGCAGCAAAAGCAGGCCGGGGACTTGGTCTAATCAGCATGGATGAGCGACTGAAGATCCTGAACGGCACGCTCTCGATTCAATCCCAACCCAAGCGTGGTACAACGGTCCATGCTTTCGTGCCTCTCAGTCCGGACGGCAATTTTGGCGCTTAGCTCTTGAGTCTTGGCCTTCTGCTGGTGCTGACTGATGACTATCGGGAGTGGTTCAGCGGTCGTTCTGCAAAATGCGCCCCGATAGACCCACAGACCAACAGAAATTGTTAGGTAATGCGGTGACACGAAGCTTTTGTCCACGAAACTTTAACTTGTACTTTTGGTGTCTAGTTGACCGCAGGCGCCGGTGCTTGCTGCCCCTGAAAGCGAGGCTGAAGCTTGGGAGGCGGCGTAGGTGCCTCAGGCGCGGCATCTATTGTCTTGCGGTCCAACTCGGCCGTGCCGATTCTGCCACCCTCGACAGTCTGAACGGCAATGCGTACGTTTCGCGTCTTGGGCGGAAGCTGAATGAGTACCGGCAGATTCGTCCGCGTCGCAGCCAGCCGCGTGGGATCCTGTGTATTTACGGTAACCGTCACCGTCTCCCGTTTCGAGGCCAGGATATCTCCGTTTCCTGAAAGGCTCATCGCCGCCAGGGCCAGGTTCGCCGTGCTCTTTCCATCCGCTGACTCATCCCAGTCAATACTCCGGGGGTTGAGCACGACCGTGAACGCCGCCGTGCGCGTGTCGGGGTGGCGCACGACGCCTTCTATGGTTACGTCGAGCGCCTGGAAAGGAATGGACGCCTCGGCCGCCTCGTCCAGACTCACCATGGTCTGCTGCCTGGGATCGACCGCCGTGCGCTGATCGGGCGCAAAATAGCCGGCCTTGGTGAGAGCCCTTAGCCCGGGGTCGCGCATAGTTACGCGAATCCGCCGGAATTTGCCGTCCGCTATGCCGCCTTCCGGCTGGTAGGTCAGGGTGTAGTACTCCGATCCCAGTTCCTCGGATCGCTCGATCTCGCGGTTGACGTCGTTGCGGTTGTAGAAGAGCTTGCCTCCCGTCTCATTGACGAACACCCCAAAGTTGATGTCGCCGGCGAAAGGGTCGTTGTCGCCGATGTCGGCTACCGCGGAGCCTTCGCTGAAAGTCAGCGCCGGACCACTGACCTTCAGGCCGGGGTAAATCACGAATAGGCTCATCCGCGAGTCGACCAGCATGTTTGTGGTGTCGCGCACATATTGATTCAGCTCATCCACGACAGGCCCGACGAGCACCGCGGTTAAGATGTTGGGACCGCCGTGTCCCACCCACACAATATTCTTACGGCCCGGCAAACCCTTGTTCTGCAGCGCAATCTGTTGCAGCGCATCGATCGATTGCCCGAACCGTTCCCCATAGAAGGCGCCATTCATGAATTTGTAGGGCAACGCCGCCGGCACGTGGTCGAGAGCGGAAAGCAAATCCTCTTTGCTGCGGGTATAGCCCTGGGCCATCTCCAGCGACTGATTGCCCAACACCATCAATTCGGCAGGTGAGTTCAACGGGTCCGGCTGCGCCAAGAGATATTTTCGAATGGAATAACGGATGTATGCAGAGTCCGCAAAGCCTGAGTTCAAGAGATCTACCACAAAGATCGTCAGCGGGGCCTTCCCGGAAGGGTTATCCTCCGAGAGCGCGCTGTCGGCTACGTGCACGTTTGGCTCCTCGAAGGAGAAGATTCGCTGTGGCCTTTTTTCCTCGGTGATGACGAAATCGTCTTTGGTCAATCCAGTGACGACGGGATGCCCCTTTTTGTCCAGTACGGTCACGTCCAAAAATACCAGCCGTGACGTGACTCGGATGGTTGGTATACTCGCCGGCGCTTGTCCCGATTGCGCAGCGATCGTCTCGACCAGTCCTAAGGAGAAGACACAGAACGAGAGGGCATAAAGAGTCCGCAGCATAGGTTCCGCCGGTTCCAGCTTACTCCTGCTACGCCAAGGCCATTTTCGGCGTTTTCGACGTGCTACGGGTCCAGAGAATCGCAGCGGTTCGTCTTGGCTCAATCCTGCTGACAGGAGACTCCACTGGACACAGCACAAATAGTGCAGAGCCTCGAAGATGAGATCGAGCGCCTTCTGCGGGCTCGCTCCCTGTTAACCGGCAATACTGAGCGCGGTCTGGCAGCCTCGAAGCGCAGGACGATGAGTGTAGAAGGTCGGGCGCAGGTTGCCGCAGCGCAGAGGGCCAGGTGGGCTAAAGCGAGGAGAACCGAAAGATAGCTATCAGGCTTCAGCAGCCAGGCGTATGACCCGCTGCAATTAGCTTCTTAGGGACGGCCCTGGCTTCGGCTGGGGCCTATTTTTGATTGGCCAAGGAATCAGCTTGCACGGGCGCTTGGTCGGTGCTCCAAAACCTCCAACCGTTGAAGCACGCTGAGTCTTGATTGTTAGTGGCTGTAGTATCCGAAGCCCGTTACATCTGCATATGCTTTCTTCACGAGTTCTAGTTCGTCTTCGTTAGCCCAGTCAATTCCGTGACAGCCTGTTTGCTCTTTCAACATATAGCGCAATCCGTCCGGTTCTACTGAGGCAACGGTAAGATTTTCTGAACTGCCTGTACGTCGAACAACATCGAATCGTTTGAATTTGCCAGTCATTCTTGTCGCCCTAACCGAATCATACAACTGTTGATATCGTGCCTTCCACCCCGGCCTCCCACACCTGCTTGGCTTTCAGATCCTTCTCCGGGTCTGTGAACGTCAACTTCCAGGGCAGCGGCGGTCTTTAGGTCCTTCCGTCAGGATGGAACTTGCTCAGTCCGCTGTTCCAAAACGCTTACTCTGGAACGCACTTTAAAGGTCTTATTCTGGGAGCGAAAAGTGGCGCTGTGTCGGGTGCCAGAAGCAAATGATTCTGGCACCGCTCTTGCGTGGAGAAAACTCAAGGAGTACCGTTTTCGCACCGCATGTATCAAGCCTCCACGGCTTTAGCGGCGAGAAATGGAGGAAGATCCTGATGAATAAGGTACTGTGTTCCGTTGCGCAGATTGGTGCCCTAGTCGCGGGTCTCGTGTGTGGTGCTCCGGCGTTTGCTCAGGAACCGGGTTTCCCTCCGGAAACCTCGGCGCCACCGCCAAAGCAAGAGCCGAGCGTCGGCCATCACGGGATGATGGATCCGGATGAGCAGTTGGCGAGGATGACCACACGCTATAGCCTCACCACCGAACAGCAAGACCAAGTGAAGCCCATTCTGGTATCTCAGCAACACCAAATTCAAGAGTTGCGCAAGGACACGGCGCTCTCGCGCGAAGACCGGATGGACAAGATGCAGACCATTCGCCGCGACTCCGATGCAAAGATCAAAGCCGTTTTAAACGACGACCAGAAAAAGCAGTTTGAGCGAGATCAACTACGGATGCAAAAAGATGTACAGCAGGGTCAAGGCGGCGATCCCAATGGCGGCACGCCGCCACGGTAACGTGCGGGTGTCCGAACAGTGCAATCGATGCGGGCGTTGCGCAGGGAGTAGTTCGTGCTGCTACTCTATGCCCGAGGGTTCAAAACCAGCGGCGATGGTTGTGATTTGCCCGTAGGGAACGAAGAGGGCCAAGGCGGATGACGAGGGTTTCTTTTGTAGTCTTCCGATGACTTTGTCGACCGCCTCCTGGCTTTCAATCCAGATGCCGGCTTCTTCCACGGCCAACAGCTTCACACTGTGCAACTTGTCGTTGTCGACAAAACTTGGCCCCATTACAACGACTTGGTGACCGATCAACCTGCGCAGCTCGATTTCCATGGGTACCTAGACGCATCCCGGCGCAACCAGGTTGCAACTATCGATCGATGATGAATACTGCTTGCTACTATAAGGCCCGGAATGAATCGGAAGCCGCTGCCTTTGCCACCCAAATTCCATCCGATCCTGCAGCCCAGAACAATGGGGGTTATTTCGTCCCGAAACTTCCAGTCAGCTTAGCAACCGCACCTAATGCGCGCGAAGATGAAGCGTGCCTGAGTCGAACCACGGTACGCTGAGTTCCCCATCCCACCGACGAAAACCGGCAATGGCGCGGCGATACCGAACTGTTATGATTCTCCCCAACCTGCTGAACAGTTGCCGTTTCTGACAGAATTGGCCCCGCGGGTTTATTTCTGCGCACGATAAGGAGCGGTCACATGCCGGAAGGCGCCAAGGGAACTGCCAGCGACGTTTACGTGCTCGACGTTGGAGAATCTGGAGCGGCTCGACTGCGACTGCTCGACCAGGTCTATGGCGCATCAACGCGCAGAATGCTGCTCGAGGCAGGTCTCAGCGAAGGGAGCCGGGTGCTGGATCTTGCCTGCGGCATTGGGGCCGTTTCGTGTTGGTTGGCAAGCCAGGTGGGGGTGACCGGCAAAGTAATCGCCGGAGATGTGAATCCGGATCAGCTTGTAGTGGCGAAATGGCATTGCGCAAAATGTGACCATCCCGCTCCCATTGAGTACGTGGAGGCTAATGCGTACGACACCGGACTTGCGTCCGGAAGCTTTGACATCGTCCACGCGCGGCTGCTGCTGTGCCACCTGACCGACCCGTTGAGAGTGCTCGCGGAGGCCTACCGCTTGCTGAAGCCAGGCGGGGCCCTCGTGTGCCAGGACCTGAAGCTTTCAAGCATTTTTTGCTCTCCGGAATCCTCTGCCTACGCGCGCTGGGTTCACTTCTGCCTGGCTGCGGGGGCCAGGCTCGGAGTGGACTACGATTTCGGTGTGCGATTGCCGGCCGCGGCAGCCGAAGTCGGCTTTCGATCGGTCCAGATACACCTTGAGCAGCCAGCCTATTTGCGCGGGCCTGAGAAGCGGTTGTGGGAGCACACGTTCGCCGAAACGGTGCCTGTGGTGGTGCGCACGGGGGTGGCCAACGAAGACGAACTCAAAGGGCTTCTGAAGGAGATGCGCGAGACTGCGGAGAACGAGAGCGTGTTGATTGCGCAGGCATGCCTGCCGGGCGTGGTCGCGATTAAGTAGAGAGCGTCTGTTCGGAGTTTCGCCGAATCGGAAGTTGCCATTCGGTCACACTAGGTCTGAGGAAGATAAAGGGACAGCATACCTATTGCAGCATTTTCGGGGGGATAGGTATCATGTCCCCTTATCTTTCCGACTGCAGCACCTATACATTAAGCTTTCTTAACCTTTCCTGCCGCGCGCGTTGGGTCCCAGTTCGGCGACTGGTTCATCCAGCGTCTTCTGGTCCCGGCCGGTAATCGCGACTTCAGCGCCGTCTGCAACGAAGAGGCGGGCAGTGGCCAGGCCGATGCCGCTGTTTCCGCCTGTGATGAGAGCCTTCTTGCCTTTCAGTTTCATGATTCCTCCTCGACAAACCCGGTGACGGACAAACCCGGGGACGGAGAGCGCCGGGATAAACCGGCACATTGTAGCGGATGAAAGAGCCCTAGTGCGCCGGTTAAACCGGCGAGGTGTAGTGAATGCAAGAGTCATACAGTGAAAGATTAGCGATCTACACTGGCCCCGAGTCATGCGGAGTTGTTCGCGAGGACAACGTCGAAGCGTTGACAGGGGAAAGTGCGGGCCGGTTATTCAGCCGCGAAACTTCACTCCGGAGCGCCGACGCTTTTAGGGTAAGCGGAAGGCACCATCGGATGCGCCGTTATCGCGAGGCGTTTTCGAGTTCCGCGCGGTCGCAGACCCCGAGCACGCACCGAAGCACCTCGCACGGGAACCGGGAGATCCTGCGTTCTCCCATGTCGAAAATGGTTTGGGACGCATCGGGAAGTCTGAGGACGTACGCCGATGACGAACGAACGTAGGAAGTCGGACAAACCTGTACTACCGATGAAGTCCTCGAACAAAACCGGCCACCGGTGGCGGAGAGGATGGAGGGAAGAGGTTTGACCAAGGGGAAGCCGCAACAGCAAAACGCGTCCCGGACACCGAGCCGGAGCGACGCGCCCAGTGCGCTGGAGCGGATACGACAAGCAGCAAAGAAAGATAAGGAGATGCGGTTCACTGCGCTCTTTCATCAAATCTACGCGCTGGAAACACTGAGGCTGGCTTATCTCAGTTTGAAGAGAGAGGCTGCGCCCGGTGTGGATGGTGAGACGTGGCGGCACTACGGAGAGGATCTTGAGGAAAACCTCCATGATCTCTCCCATAGTCTGAAGCGAGGGGCGTACCGGGCCAAGCCGGTGCGTAGGGTGTACATCCCCAAGACCGACGGGCGGCTGAGGCCGCTCGGCGTCACAGCGCTGGAGGATAAGATCGTCCAACGCGCAGCGGTTGAGGTGTTGAACGCCATCTACGAAACGGACTTTCTCGGTTTCTCGTACGGGTTTCGTCCAGGACGCAGCCAGCACAACGCGCTGGATGCGCTCTACACGGGACTAGTGACGACGAAAGTGAACTGGGTGCTTGATCTGGACATCCGCAGCTTTTTCGATGCGATTTCGCACGAATGGCTCGTCAAGTTCATCGAACACCGCATCGCGGACCGGCGCGTCGTACGGCTCATCCAGAAGTGGTTGAACGCGGGCGTGCTGGAGGATGGGAAACGAATCCGAATGGAGGAGGGTACGCCTCAGGGCGGCAGTGCTTCGCCACTAATGGCCAATATCTATCTCCATTACGTTTTCGATCTGTGGGTTCATGCGTGGCGTGGTACGCGAGCACACGGCGATGTAATCGTCGTGCGATACGCGGACGACATCGTGATTGGATTCCAGATTGAATCGGATGCCCAACGATTCCGGATGGAACTCGCCGAGCGGCTTCGGAAGTTCCAACTTGAACTGCATCCCGACAAGACGCGGCTTCTGGAGTTCGGTCGGTTCGCGGCCGAAGACCGGGAACAGCGCGGAGAAGGGAAGCCGGAAACGTTCGCCTTCCTTGGCTTCACGCATATCTGCGGGAAGACGAGAAGCAACGGTTACTACACGGTGTTGCGGCAGACGATTCGTAAGCGGATGCAAGCGAAGCTGAGCGAGGTAAAAGACGAACTCAGGCGACGCATGCACGACCCCATCCCGGAAGTAGGCCAATGGTTGCGGGCGGTCGTTGGTGGACACATCCGCTATTACGGAGTGCCCATGAACAACTCCGCTCTGGGCGCGTTCCGACTGCGGACGGGCTTGCTCTGGCATCGAGCGCTCTCGCGCCGCAGCCAGACTGGCCACGTCCGTTGGGACCGAATGCGACGCTTGATCGACCGTTGGCTGCCTCCCGCACGCGTATATCATCCTTATCCGCTGCGCCGCATGCGCGTCATTACCTGAGGTAAGAGCCGGATGCGGGAAATCCGCTCGTCCGGATCCGTGGAGGGGGTCATGAGCAATCACCATCCCTACTCCGACCGGAAAAGGAGAAGCGACTCCATTCTGGCCTCGAGTCTTGCCTGTGGTTCCGCGAGGGATCATAGCGAAGCGTAGACAGAGGGCTGGCGGGCGGGATCATTGAGCTCCGAAAACATGCAACCGAGTGCCGACCCCTTTCTGTCGGTGGGAAGGCAACATCGGCGGCCGCGTTCGATCGCGAGTGGCCGCTGGGCTCGGCGTAGTCGAAGAGTCCAGGCACGTCAGCACACAGTGTGCACGAGAACCGGGAGACCTCCAGAGCGTCTGCGCGAGCAGACCGGTCCGGGAAGGTGAAAGACCCGTCATCCGGACATGTACGTTTTGGAGGAGTCGGACTGCGCCATAGTACCGATGAAGCTGACGAACAGAGAAGGTAAGACTTCCGCGGAGCCAGCGGAGGGAAGGGCGCAGACCAAGGAGAACGACGCCCAGCCTCACACGCATCCGACACAGGGCGGAGTACGTGTGTCCCAGGGGTTAGCCCGGATTTCTCACAATCAAGATACAGATCTGGGCGAGGGGATTTAGAAAGTTGCTTGGAAAGGCCGTCTTTTCATGGCATAACTGCGTTGTCGAGACGTAGTGTTTGCCGTGCGGAGGCGGCCTTTCTGATGACAGAGTGTAACCAAGAAACGTTTGCATTTACAGGTCATTTTTCGCGCCGCGTGGAGGCAGGGTTTACCGCCGGTCAAGTTTCCAGCGACGGCGGTGCGCTGCTGTTGCGCGAGGTGGACCGGAAGATCAACCTGCTGGGGCGGCTGGGGTGCTGCTTTGTCGATGGCCGATCGCCGTTGCTGGTCAAGCACCAGTTAGCTCAGATGCTGGCGCAGCGCATCTTCGGTCTGGCGTTGGGGTACGAGGACCTTTGCGATCATGAGCAGTTGCGCTCCGATCCTCTGCTGGCGTTGCTCAGCGGTAAGAGTGAGCTGGATAAGCCGTTGGCCGGCAAGAGCACGCTGAACCGACTGGAACTGGTTGGCCGCACCGGTCGCTATCGCAAGATCGGCTACTCGGCGGAGTCTCTGGACCGTTTGTTGGGGGAACTGTATCTGGAGTCCCATCGCAGTGCGCCGGAACAGATCGTGCTGGACCTGGACGCCACCGACATCCCGCTATACGGCCATCAGCCGGAGCGTTTCTTCCACGGCTACTACGGCAGCTACTGCTATCTGCCGCTGTATATCTTCGCCGGCGACCAGTTGCTGTGCGCGCGTCTGCGGGCGGCCAACCAAGACGCTGCCGCCGGAGCGGTGGAGGAAGTGAGCCGCATCGTTGCCCAACTGCGGCAGCGATGGCCGCAGACCCGGATCGTGTTGCGCGCCGACTCCGGCTTCTGCCGCGAAGAGTTGATGAGCTGGTGCGAGGCCAACAAGGTGGATTACCTGTTTGGCTTGGCGCGCAACCAGCGGCTGCAGAAGATCATCGGCGCCCAGATGCAGCAAGCTCGTGCCCTTCATCAGGGCACAGCCAAGGCGGCGCGCGTCTTTACCGGCTTCGCCTATACCACGCGCCATAGCTGGTCGTGCGCCCGCCGCGTGGTGGCCAAAGCCGAGTATCTCGACAAGGGCGAAAATCCGCGCTTCGTGGTCACTTCGCTGACTCCGGACCAGTGGCCCGACCAGGCACTTTACGAGAAGTTCTACTGCGCCCGTGGCGAAATGGAGAACCGCATTAAGGAACAGATGTGCCTGTTCGCCGATCGGCTCTCAACCGACGAGATGAAGGGCAATCAGTTGCGCCTCTACTTCTCCGCGCTGGCTTACACGCTGATGGAGGCGCTCCGCCGGCTGGGCCTCCAAGGCACGGAGTGGGCCCAGGCTCAGGTCGATACCATCCGTCTCAAGCTGTTCAAGATCGGTGCCATCGTGCGCATCAGCGTGCGCCGCATTATGCTTCAGCTCAACTCGACCTATCCCTGGAAACACCTCTTCGCACAAGCCTTCCACGCCCTGCGTTGCTGAAACCCGCTCCCAGCGGCTAACGACACTTCCACTTCGGCCCATTGCTCCGGCCTGGCGGAGCCATGCAAAATGACACCCTGCTAACCCCCAAGCAGCCCGCCACACGCTAGAAATTACACCGACCGGCCAACCCTATCACGCAAAAGCACTGCAACAGGCTCTCCCCACTCTCAATCGTGTCGCAGAATCTGTGATGGTGAGAAATGCGGGTTAGGCGGCGTGCGCCAGAAGGCGCGGTCAAGTAAGCAGGAGCGGTTCACCGCTTTGCTGCACCATCTCACGATCGACTTACTACAGGAGAGCTACTACGCCTTAAAGCGCAGTGCAGCCCCTGGAGTAGACGGAGTGAGTTGGCAGCAGTATGAACAAGGTCTGGAGGCTCGGCTTGCCGAACTTCATGGCCGAGTTCACCGTGGGGCGTATCGGGCGCAAGCCTCGCGAAGAGTGTACATACCGAAGGCTGATGGCCGGCAACGGCATTGGGCATTGCTTCGCTGGAAGACAAGATTGTCCAGCAGGCAATAGTCACGATCCTCAACCAGATATACGAGGTGGACTTTCGGGGCTTTTCGTATGGATTCCGTCCGGGACGCAGCCCTCATCAGGCGCTGGATGCGCTGAACGTGGGCATCCAAAGGAAGCGAGTGAACTGGATACTCGATGCGGATATTCGTGGGTTCTTCGATCATTTGAGCCACGAGTGGATGATGAAGTTCGTCGAGCATCGAGTGGCCGACACACGCATTCTTCGGCTGATAAGTAAGTGGCTGAAGGCTGGCGTGTCGGAAGAGGGTAAGTGGTCAGAGACGACGGCAAGCACGCCGCAGGGGGCGGTGATCTCACCGCTTTTGGCGAACGTGTATCTGCACTACGCATTCGACCTGTGGGTTGAGGCATGGCGCCGGAAGATGGCGAGCGGAGAGATGGTAGTCGTCCGCTACGCTGACGATCTGGTGGTCGGCTTTGAGCGGCGCGAAGACGCTGAGCGTTTCCTGAGAGAGTTTCAGAAAAGGCTGGCAAACTTCGCGTTGGAACTCCATCCGGAGAAGACGCGGCTGATCGAATTTGGACGGTTCGCACAGGTGAATCGGCAACAGCGTGGCGAGGGAAAACCGGAGACTTTCACGTTTCTTGGGTTCACGCACTACTGTGCGACGAACTCTAAAGGCCGCTTCGTCATACGACGTAGGACTGTGCCCCAGCGGATGCGGGCGACGCTTCACGCCATCAAGACGAAGCTGCGTCAGCGGATGCATGAGCCGGTCAACGCGGTGGGCGCGTGGCTGAAACGTGTGGTCAGTGGCTATTACCGATACCATGCGGTTCCGGAAAACCAGCGGGCGTTATGGCGGTTCCGTGATCGGTTGTGCGATCTGTGGCGGTCGATGCTTGGTCGCCGCAGTCAGCGCAGCCGACCGAGTTGGGTCCGCATTCGTCCGACCTTCGAACGATGGATACCCCGTCCTCGCATCCTGCATCCTTTTCCCAGCGCACGTTTTGACGCCACTCATCCAAGGTAGGAGCCGTGTGCGGTAGTGCCGCTCGCACGGATCTGTACGGGGGGCAGCTAGCGATAGCTGTCCCTACCGTGACCGAAGTAACCACCATCCCGAACAGTCTCAGCGTCGTGCGACGAATGGTGGTTATTTCGTCCCTTCAATGCCCGGGATGAGGAGAAAGGTTACAGCGATTTATTTCGGGCCCACTACCAGGTTTCTGTGGCTTAGGTCTGATCACGAGATCGATCTTCAGTTCGTTCTTGACCTTCACTGCGCCGCCGACGGCACTGATCCGTCGAGTTCCCAAGTTCGCTACGTCGTGAGCATACGATGCTGCAGCTTATAGCCTCGGATGAGGCATCAGCCAGAAAGAGATTTGCGTAACATCGTCCGACACCTACGTAGAACCGGCAGTCCTGAAGAATCGACTCCACAATATCCGGAATGCATTGGGGGATCGGCGGAAGAGCCCCGTTTTCAATTGAGAGCCTGCCCCGGCGCGTGTACCGGTTCATCGCTCTGGTCGGCGACGGCGAGTCGAGCGACCTCATCCAGCCATGCTTTATACTGAGTCATCGCAACCTTCACTACGCCACGCAAAGAAGCGCTACCCCCAGTCATGTCATGAAGAGGCAATAGCGAAGATCCCTTGAGGTCTCCCCCAACCAGAGTTTGCGTGAGAGAGTGCGAATTTGCTTGTGCGGACGCGCTCAAAGATGATTTGATTTCATATTCGACTTCGACCTTCCTGCCATAGCGAACTCCAAATTGAAATGGATCGCCATCGTGGATCAGGCTGGCCAGGATAGGATCGAGTGAGCCTAACGCGTGCCTTACCTTGTCGTTACGCTTAACCGTTCCTATGACAGACCACGTTGCATCATCGCGACGCAGACGAGCCAGTTGTTGCATCAGGGAAGGATCTACCGCGCTCCCAGCCAACTGCCGGTCGAGTTCCTGCTGGACACTGGATATGGTCCCGAAAAGTGCCACGGTAGAGTCGATCACCGCTAGCCAACGTACATCCTTCAACGTGCCAAGGTCACGTGGAAGCGGTTTCTGCACCAATACTCGAATCCCTCTGAATTCGCTGAGACGCGCTCCGTTCTCAACTGCGGCTCTGAAGATGCGCTTCTGGTCGAAATGCCCGCTCATCAGAAGACTGTGCTCTCCCAACTTGCTTGGATCGGCGCCTCCCGCCGCGAATATTATCTGGTGAATGATCATGGAATCATCGACCCCAACAAGCGAGAGGAAGTCACTACGATCAACCACGTTGCTCTGGCTCATCAGGAGAAAGCCGTCTGGCCGGCCGCGAGGCACTTGGGTAGTCATTCCGGCCACGATCTGGGTACCAGGAGGAACTAGCGAGAGAAGTTTCGGATCTGGGGATGCCCATGTCATCGCGACCGAGATGAGTGGGAAGAGCAGCATCGCGAGGTTTCTGTTTGCATGGAATCGCCTCATATGTTCACGCTTCACTCCAAAGTAGCTGTTAAACCCGTAATTGTTCGTCAGGCCTGCATGAGCTCGCAGGCTTGCGCGTAGTCCGGATCGGTGTTTGCCAGACGCGTGAGCGCGAGCACGCGGGCAATCATGACGTCGCGCCGCGGGCATCCAAGGAGGATCGCGCATTCTTGTTCGGACTGCCCTTCGAGAGTCGACATGACGAAGACGAAGCGCTCGAACGCGCCGAGTGCGACAATTGCGGCGAAAGGATTGTTTTCGGTTGACGTTGCCGGTTCCTTGCTGCGGATGAACGGCAAGCTATCCGGGTGCTCCGGCAGCGGCCTGATCATCTGGATTGCATACTTGAGAACCGCCCGCCGAGCCCATGAACGCACCCACTCCATGAAAACAACGTTCCCCTCCACGCACTCTCCCATCGCGCAGACAAGACATTGCTCAGCTTTATTTTTGTCTGCGGTTAGCAGGAGAGAGAGCAGGTTTAGACGGTGCAATTCTTCGGTAAGAGTATTAAGGAAGTCGGCCACGGTTGCGTATGATGTTGCTCTTTGGTCAACGATATGCATTGGCTGCAGCATATTCACCTCTTTCGTTCCTAGGTCCTGTCCAGTATGCCGATTGGCTTGGATAGGCTACTTCCCGAAGGAGCAGAACAATGACCCCAAGCCACGGATTGGTTTAAATGTTCGCAGAGTAAATCAGCTTCGCTTTGCGCAGCGCAAGGGATAAGTGCCGGCATTCGGCACGCCTGCTACTAGAAGCAATCGCCGGCGCGATACTCCTTCGCATGAGACATCAGATCCATGAAACCTGAATAAGTTTCAGATGGCGTCATTTGTTATTCAAAGAAGCGGGGCTGCTTCCAATCTAGTTTGGCAACCTGGCTTGGCCCACGTGCAAAGAACGGGGGTGTCAATGCGAATTTCATGTCGCGAATTGAAGACAAGGTCTCGTGATCAGAGCGCAAGCAATAGAATTGGTGCGGCGAGGGCGCCCCTGCTCGCTGAGCGCGCTGCGAGGCCCTGGAGAAAAGCGGGCCTAGGTCCATGCTTTCTGCCTAAAAGAAGCTCGTAACCTTTTGTCTACCCGCGACTCCAATACCACGAGAGCTCCAGATATTAGAGCTCTTTCGTCGTGAAACTCAAGACCGGCGACGGTGCAGCTGAAGACTGAAGCAGGAAGCAGTGAGCTTCTCTTCTTACGACTCGCTTTCCCCAGCCGGTAGTTCTGAGGACTGCAAGTATATTGAAGCACCTATGAGATAGAAGAAGAACTCGATATTCGGACTTCACGCAGCAGTTACAGGCTGCGTGCGTGCAGATTCCTGACTTCTTCCTATCTTACCGGCGCAAACTCTCATTGCTAACAAGCAAGTCATGCCGGCAGGGTTCTGTGCCGTGGAGGGTCTATGTCTCGCAAAGAAATTACACTTTCGATCACTGGGCTGGCGCTCGTTGCATCGCTCGGAGCCGTTTCTCAAGCATCTGCCCAGGATGGTTCAGCGAACTATCCATTAAATGGAGTCGTTTATGTGGAAACCAACAACAGCGCTGCCGGCCAGAATGCTGTTCTCGCGTTTCGGCGCAGCCCGGATGGCCAGCTTCGCGAGTTGGAAAGTTCGCCCTACCCCACGGGTGGCACGGGAGTGCGCGATCTAACTTATTCGCTAGCGACGTTCGCAAATGACACCCCCGTCATTGCGAACAGGGAGCACACGCTCCTGTTTGCCGTGAACGAGGGTTCAAACAGCATAGCGGTATTTCACCTCGGCCTCTACGGGGACCTGACGCCGGTGGCGGGATCACCGTTTGCCTCACGCGGCTATCAGCCTGTGAGCCTGGCTCTCGTGCGCGACATCCTGACCGTTGTGAACAAGAACGGTGACCCAGCGCAGGCGAGGGCAGAGGCAAAGGCGCAGCCCAACTATACGACCTTCCGGGTGGAAGCGAATGGTGCACTTACCCCCAATGCCAACTCCACCGTAACGGCGACGGCTTCCCCCTCGCAGGCAGTTGCGTTGCTACAAAGCCGATATAAGGACTTTGCTGCGTTTGGGTATGACGAAAACCAGAAGGGATACGGTCTGGGATTTGTGTTTGGCGCCGATTTTGCTGGAGGCAAACTGCAATCGTTTGAATTGGCCGACAACGGAACGCTTCGTCAAAATCAGCCCCCGGCGCTGCCCGCTAATCTTTACGTCGGCCAGACCTTTGAGGGCGGACCCGCACCCGCCTTCCCGCTGGGCCTGCTGGTGCACCCTCAGTTTCCAATTCTCTACGTGGGTCTGGTGACGATCAACAAGATAGGCGTCTATGTATTCGGCCCCGACGGCACGCTGAACTTTGTGGACGCAGTGGACAATCCTGCTCCAACCAATTGCTGGTTCCTTCTTAACAAGGCAGCGACACGCATGTACGTGGTCGACACAGCAAGCAATCAGGTCACAACCTTTGACGTCGCCACGGATCCGCTGGTGCCAAAGGCGTTGGGCGTGACACAGTTGAAGGGAACCGGCTTTGGTTTCGAGCTGGCGCTGAGCGATGATGGCCGATTTCTTTATGTGATCAGCCAGCAGTCCGCAGCGACTGGTTCGGCCAGCGACAATGCTCTACACGTGCTGCAGGTTGGCGCCAATGGAGACTCGCTTACAGAGATTGAGACGGATCTGCTTTCCTCTTACCTGCCTGATTCTCCTGAAGGCACACGTTGGCAGGGCGTCGTAGCCTTCTGAGGGGGAAGCACAGGGGGACCGGACCGTGCGGACAGCGTCTTCTACCTTCAGGCGGGTCGGGCCAAACTAACGGTTGCCTCAGCGAGTGGCAAGGAAGACTGGCCCGACCCATCCGTAGTGGCCGTAGCCACACAGACTGCTTTCCGCCGGAGAGTTTGTCGGAGAAGAGGCGATCGCCGCGACCGCTCGACTTCGATTGACTACCGCGACCGCTATCACCGCCTGTACGGCGTTTAAGATCGAACGCCAAGAGATGCTCCGGGTGCTCCACGAAGAGCACACATTTTTAGATTTCTTTTTGAAGTACCTCCTCAGCCGCAGCATGCGAACCCAGGCGCAGCTTGTTGATCAGCTATTCAACTCGAGCGAGGAGCGGTTGGCACGAATCTTGTTGCTCATGGCGGAGTTCGGAACGCCCGGTGAAGCTCACACCCTAATCCCGCTAGTCACTCAGGAGACATTGGCCGAGATGATTAGCTCGACGCGCACCCATGTAAAAGTGTGCTCCACATCTCGCTTTTGAGATGTGGGATACGCAACAGTTGGTATCCAGACGCGTGCTATCCCCCTTAGCGAAACGCACGAAAGCAACGCCAGATGGGAGAAGCGTTCAATCGGGTGCATGGATTTGCCGCAGAAACTGATCCACGTAGCTCTCTGCCAGCCCGACCTCCGCAAAGTGGCGCCGGCAAAGATCAATCTTGGTCAACACGTCTTTATATCCCCGCACGCGGCCATCCGGATCAACGTAGATCATGGTGCCTGATATTGGAGTTTATCGGGTGGGATATTACACCTACAGTAATGGGGTTGATTTGTTTGTAACTGGGGTGCGCATGTTGCGTCCAATGAGCACAGTAAGAGGACTTACAGGTTGACAGGAGAATATATGAAGAATTATACGCGGATTATAGTTGCAGTCACATTGTTGTTTGGGCTGAGTGTGGCCGCCAAAGCGGAGAGCGAAACCGGAATTGTTGTAACTCTGCCCTTCCAGTTTGTGGTCAGGGGAAAGATACTCCCTGCAGGCACCTACACGGCGAAGCAATCGGCGAATGATCGATTCGGCGCGCTTAGGCTCAGTAACCGTGCCAATGGCACTAGTGTGTTTGTGCTTCCTAATGAGGTCGAAGATGCTTCTGCCTTCATGCCTAGGGTAAGTTTCCAGCGGGTTGGGGAACATTACTTTCTCAGCGCGATTCAGACAGCAGATGACGTTTATAACTTCCCCATATCCCGTTCGGCCCTGATGGAGGCCGCCGCGAAATCACACGACACCGCATCTTATTCAGTTTCAGTAAGCGCCGCAGGCAACTAGATCGTTGGCCGCTCTCTCATGGGTTCCAACACACGCTCTTGTGCCGTCGTTCCGCCGCGGAGGTTAAGCCAGATGGTGATTTACCACATCAGGTAGCCGGCTGCTGAATCAGTTTGTGCCTGATATCATGCTGCAGGTCACGCGAATCGGAGCGACAGCGAGAGTTAGCCAGCTCATTGAAGTTGTGCTGCATAACAGTCCACCCCCTCCCCAACCAGGGAGGGGGTGGACTTGTCTGAAGGCGAGTGGTGCCAGATGATCGACGAGGATCACAGTGCGCGTTCGATCTGACAACTGGTAGCGAAATTGGATCTGAGTCTGTACCATGCCGAGATTGCATTGTAGCAAGGGTTCGCTGGCCGCTAGCATGCAGCGCCGCAGTTGTCAATCAGTTTGTGGCTGTATGCCTTCAGCCAAGGGATTTTGACCGGCACGTGAGCTCGGGACTGGCGAACCAAGGTGGGAGAATTTAAACCGCCATAGAGTCTTTTCCAATTCAGAATGTAAAATCAATAATTGCAGAGGTCCGCCAAATTCGTCTATCATCATTTAGTAGACTGACCGGAGTTTGGTCTTGCGATTTCTAGGCTTTGCGTGTTCTCGACGCGGAGATGTTTGCCCCGCCTGTGGGGTGTCTTGATGCCCTTTCTACCTGTTTTGCCGGACGAACAAGCGAGCGCAGAGGTTAGGAAGATCTACGAATATGTCACTCACCGTTGGGGCTTCCTGCCTAACTATTTCCAGGCTTTGGGTCACAACGTTCAGCTTCTCCAAGACCAAGTTGATCTCTATACGAACGCCATGTTTGAGGAGCGGGGCCTGCCCAAGCTCATCAAAGAGCAAATTGCCACCGTCGTCAGCGGAATCAACATGTCCAGCTACTGCCTCCCAGCTCATCTGGAGATCCTGGGCCGCATGGGTATGGACAAATCTCTCAGCCGTAGGCTGTCGATCGACTATAAGTCGGCGCCGCTCGATCCAAAGATGATGGAGCTGTTGAAGTTTTGCGAGAAGCTTACCACCGAGCCAGGCGACATGCGGCGCACGGACATCGAGAATCTGCGACAGATGGGCTGGAATGACGCTGCGATTTTCGACGCTGTCCTGATTACGTCGCTCTACGCCTGTGCCAATCGGTTCTCATCTGGCCTTGGTCTCACTCCTGACTTTGATTAGAAAATGAGCCGGCACGACGTGCCTGAAAAAAAGTCACGTCGACGAGCACAAAGCCCATTTCTGAAGCTCATTGCTTGTTCAGCCCGGGCTCCTCTTTGCGGAACATCCGTGTAAACATCTGGTTCAGTTGTTCGTGCACGTTGCCTGGTAGAGCCGCGGGTTCCGCATTGCAGAAGATTTCCACTGTCTTACGCGTCGTATCCACCACGATGCGACAGTCCTCGCAATGCTCCAGATGGTGCTCCAGTTCCCTCACCAGTTCGGGATCAAGTTCGCCGTCGAGGTATTCAGAGATCTTATCGACGAGTTGTCGGCATCGCATTGCGTGCATCCTTTCCAAAATACTTGGTCAATTCCTCGCGCAACTTCAGCCGCGAGCGTGAAAGTCGTGTTTTGATCACGGGGATGCTCAATCCGAGCAGTGTGGCAGTCTCGTCTAACGAGAACTTCTCAACGTCTCGCAGGGTGAAGATTATGCGCGACTTTGGGTCCAGCTTCTGGATAACGGCCGCCAATATCTGCTGCAGTTCGTTGTTCAGACAGGCCTTTTCCGGGTCTATGGCCCAGCTCTCGATTTCCAGCGGGATGTAGCTGCCATCTTCGCCTTCTCGCGTCTCATCGAGCGACGACTCTTTCCACAAGGCGCGCTGCCTCAGCTTGCCCAATGCCACATTTACCGCGATGCGCACCAGCCAAGTGTAAAAACGCGAGTTCCCTTCGAAGTCCGCCAAGCCGCGATAGGCTTTTAGCGACGCTTCCTGGAGCACGTCCTCGGCATCCTGGTGGTTGCCGGTAATACTGAGACCAAGGCGATAAATGTGCCGGCTGTACTGATCCAGCAGTCTGACGAAAGCAGCGGGATCTCCCGCCTGGGCCGCGGCCACGATGGCTTGCTCGTTGTCTAAATGGGTCGGCATTTTCTGAGAATGAAGTCGGAGAAAAAATGGTCTCGGCGGCAGACCTCCTCGGACGACGTTCCATCATGTACACAG
This sequence comes from uncultured Acidobacteriaceae bacterium, assembly GCA_963830325.1. GTDB lineage: Bacteria > Acidobacteriota > Terriglobia > Terriglobales > Acidobacteriaceae > PALSA-350. The sequence goes on along the minus strand of CAWHMV010000009.1, from coordinate 197,569 downwards.
ATGGACCAATTCGAAAAAAGTTACAAGGCAGGGAAGAATTCTTGCGGTGTGACGACGACCAGAATCCAACCTGTACCGGCACGGAACGCCGGGTTCAAGAGTCCACCGCGACATATGCAGCCATAAATTGAGGTTCGCCCGCTTGCTGGCTCTCTGCTGTGTATCTGAGTAACGGCAACGGCACGCTATGCCCCAGGCATTTGTTGGTGGTCCTCTGTGCGCGCAAGACCCTCGTAAGTTATTGGCTAATTATGACTTCCTAGGAGCACGGGGATAAATAACCGCCACCTCTCCAGCCGGGAATAACACCACCGCCTCGGTCGTCGCCGAATTAGAAAGGGTAATGTGCTCGGCACTCCTTTCTTACCGTTTGCTGGGCGAATGACCGGCTGACCTGAGCTTTCGACGCTCTGCTCCTGCCTCGGTCGTTGCTTCCGGATTGCCGACAATCCTCGTCATCCGGATTCTTTGTGGTTGAAGATGATTCAGAAGACAGAATTGCAATTGGCGAAGACTCAGCCCTTCGCAGAAACTCCCCAGCCAGTAACATTGTTTTGATAAATCCGGAGTCAGCGAGCCGATATTTGGTAAATTTCATCGTTCCGGGAGAGTCACCGGTGATGCTGGCCTTTGCCAGGACAAAAAGGCCGATACAAAAAAGCGTGACGACAAAAAGCGTGATGGGTAGTCTTACCAAAGCATTAGCTGTGAGCACGTGTGGTCGCGCAAGCTCCCATACCGGTTGAGTGAACGTCCCGTCCTGTCACGCCTTTCGTCCGCTCCTCCTGGTTCTTCGGCGAACAGGTCCGCCGAAGAGAATTGGTTCGAAGAGTCACCCTTGTAGCGTGTTCAGGGGCCACCCGGATCAAGCATGCATCCGTGTGGCTGAGTTTCTCATGTGGGAACGATTAATAAAGCTTAATGTATGCGGTGTTGCAATCGGGAGGCGAGGCTTCTTAGGGTGGCCGTGGTTACGCAAATTCCATCTGATCCTTTGGCTCAGAAGGATGGGGGTTAATTCGTCCAGTCCCCTAAAGGTCCCGGAAATGCACAACGTTTTCTCTGGCGGACACAACGAGTGAAACAGCTACTTTGGCTCCGACCGCTCCACGCCCACTTGGCCCACGGTGATCGTGGCCACATAGAAGTTCTCCCTACGGACCTTATTGCCAGCGAGTCTCCGCAGCATCGCGAGCTGCCCCACATGGGTGAGCGCGTCCGCGACTGGTCCCTGAAAGAGCTTTTCCTCGGTCGTGTGCAGCGGGTCTTCCGACGCCAGGTGATTATCCAGCGCCGCGATCGCGGCGAACACTCGCTTTTCTTCTTCTTTCCAAGCCAGCGGACCGGACTGGAGCCATCCGCCCTGCCCTGAAGCCAGCCGCAGAGCCCAATCGATCAGATCGCCTATATGCGCCAGAATGTTGACCGGAGCACGGCCCGCCTGTTCGAACGCCCCAAAGTCCTCCGGCGCGTCTTCCACTGCACGAGCCAAGCGGTAGGCCAGCGTCGCCACTGTATGCCGCAGCAATTCGCGTTTTCCGTTCATGGCCGCTATTCTACGCACCGCCGGCGTCCCGCCAAATGTCTCCCATCCTTTATTTCCGGGCTCGAAGCGGCGGATTGGTCGAACCAAGAATACTTCAGAGGCTAATGCCCATCATTTTTTCATGATTCAGGGCACGACTAAAGTTCCGTTCCATGATACGCCCTGCACTTTCGCCGATTTCCTACAGCTTCCTTCAGATTCCACCTCGCGATGGACACCCTTGCCGTTCAGCTAACACTTCCCCTTGCCGGGTGTGTAGAGGACTCACACCTCCAAGTGCCCTCTGGCTCCGATGAGACCGACAGTTAGGGCTTGCCCTGTCCAGAGAGGAAGTCGAGAGTGTAGCTCACCGGCTTGGAACTGGGTTGCCGCTTGTCGAAGATCAACTGCCGGACGATGCTTTGGCCTGGGTTGAGGACCCCGTTCGTCGGCAGAAACACGCGAAGATAGGGGTTACCGCTGCTGCTGATCGCGCTGGCGTTTTCCATCTGGACGCCTTTAGCGAGCCCCTGGGCAATGATGAGCAAGTTAGTGTCCACGATCCCCGAAACGTTGGTCGCCGTACTAATGTTCGTAATCTTGTACGTATCCACTTCCCGCTGAGCGCTAATATCGCGCGTCAACTTAACTCCCAGCTTATTGGTTACATCCAGGAACTCAAGACCTTCATCGCGTCGTGTCAGGGGATCGTTGTCGTCGATTGCCAATCCGCTAATAGGGAAATCGTCCTTTGCCCCCAATGCAGCCAGATCTGGACGGTACTTGGAATAGGTAAGGTCGACTGGATTCAGTGCGAAACTCGGCGTTGTTGAGTTCGGGTCATAGATAACGTGCGCGGGATCGTAGAGCCCGTCCTCTATGAAGGCCGTTAAATCGTCGACCTGCTGCTCTGTCAAGCCTAAACCGGCCGGGAATCCTGCACCGCGAGGATTCGTAAACCGGGGTGACAGCGTCGCAGCCGCACCCGCCGTCGGGTCCTGCGGCACGCCGGCATTGAAGTACTCAACCACCTCGCGGACGCTGGTCAGCGTGCCGTTGTGGAAGAAGTTGTGCGCGTCCTTGGCCTGACGGAGAGTCAAGACGCGGAACCTAAACGCGTCGTTCGGGTCGTGAGTGACCTCTTCCCGCCCGGTGTCTACGGCGTGGTAGGGGAAGCCGTCCGGGCCCAGCTTACTGGGGTCGAGGACTCCCTCAGCCTGTGCTTGTAGCGCTCGGATCGGGTGGTCGCCAATTCCGACGTTGATGAAATTCTCGTCGATGAATGTACCGATTCCCGCTACGTCCGGATCGTTGTATTGTTTGTTGAAGTTCGGGCCGCTGTGGCACGTGAAGCACCCCGCCCCGCCCGCCGGGGCTGTAGTAAAGAACAGCTTGGCGCCGCGAAGTTCCCGGGGCGTTAGAGCGCTGTTATTGCCGGCTAAGAACTTATCGAAGGGCGTGTTCCGAGTGACGATGGTGCGCATGAAGGTCGCCAGCGCCCGGAACACGGTTTGGTCGTTAACCAGCAGTGTCTGGTCGTTTGCGGCGTCGGCCTCGGCGGCTTCCACCGGGTATGCATCCCGGAACAGTTTCACGAAAGCCGGGATCTGCAGGAGCGTCGCCGCTTGGAAGTTAAGCATGCGATGGGCGTCCTGGAGCTCGAGCGTGATGTCTTCCTGAGCCGGGTCGTCGAAGGGGTTGAGGGAGCCAATCGTGGCTGGCGGCTCCCCGCCAAAGCCGCCAAAGAGAAGGCGGTTGTTGAACGCGAAACCGATGATGTTCATCGAGTTGCGTCCCACGCTGTCCAGAGCGTCGAGGCGGCCGGTCGCGTCAAGGGTCGTTGGTGTGGGCGCGTGGTAGTAGAAGGCCGGAGTGGTGACCAATTCGTTACCTGTTGCCGGATCCTGCCAGATGTCGGTCAAGGTCGGTAGAAAATCCACCAGCACGTCGCCGCTAAATATCGGTTCCTTCCTCAATGCCGGGAGGATGTCAGTCCGAGGCCGGCGGCGAGCGAAGAATGTTCCCTTTTCGTCAAAGTAGCCGCGGCCCTCGCCGCCAACGTTGAAATTGATCTGCTGACCCGCCTTGCCGGCCGACTCGCCGATATGGCAGCTGCCGCACCCTCCGGTCTTTTGCGTTTGAGTGACAAGATTTTGGATGAATGGATCGGAGGCCTGCAACTCTCCGCCGAAGGCTGTCCCCGCGGGCAGGTCAACTGGCTGACCCTGGTTTTCGTTAATGCGCACGGTCCGAACCGGGTCGTGGAACAGCTGCTTCCCAAGGTAGCGTTTCGCCTCGGTGGTCTCGTAGCGGTAGGGCGTGTTCCCGCTCCCAGCCACCGGCGCGGGCACGGGAATGGTGGCATCCGTCGGCGGTACCGTCAAGTTGTTGATTCCGCCGACCTGCGCGGAGATGTACTTGCGCACCTCATCGGGGTTCTGAGCATGGATCGGCCTGGCGACTTGGAGCGCCATGAGCGCCACTAATACTAATGACGAGTGCCCGGTTTCCAGAATCCACGCGCAACGATAGTTGCGTGTACGACACACGTTCTCTAGAGTGGCGAGTTGCATCTGTTACCTCTTTCTCATGCCGAGGTTTTCTAAGTACGCTCCGCGTAAATATACCCAAGCCAATCGGAAGCAAGTGTAGGCTCTAAGTAGAGAATTTCTACCTATGAACTTTTTAATTCCTTCCCTCGTGAGCTCAACGGGCTTGAGGGCGTGACGAGTTGATCCGCTAACGTCGACGCAGGTAGAGCGCCGCTTTGGACACTTGCGATATACCGCCGTGGTGAAACACCCATCTGTCGAGTAAACCAGTTGGTGAAGTTAGTGGAGTGTTGGTACCCCAACTCTGTTGCGATCGAATCAACGGATCGAACCGGGCTTTCGGAAAGCAGTGCTTCGGCACGATTGAGTCGAACTTCAGACCAGTATTCAAGAATGGTCTTGTGATAGCGACTCTTAAACTTCTGAGACATTTGGGATTGGCTCAGATGCAGCTTGGCACAGACGACCTTTACGCTAAAGCGGACGCTGCCACCACAACGGTCTATTAATTCTCGAACCGCGACTTCAACGCAAGGCCGGGCAACTCCCGAACCATATTCCGTGAGCGAGTTCTCGTGAAGCCGGGCCGGGCCGGCGATCAATGCGCGACGTATTTTGTTCATAGCAGCACAGCCGCCGCAGAGGTGGTGCTGCGAGCGGTGGACTTCGGGTTTTTCGACTTGAGAGTCCTAGAGTCCGTTGTGTGATCTATGAATCGCATGAAGGTTACACACATTTTCTTTGGCCTCGGTTCGCCGTTCAGCATCGGTCGTGCATTACGCGGTGTGTGGCGGCCAAACCCACGACGGGCAAAGTGCCACTACAGAAGTGGCACTTTTCGAAACGCAGAAATTCATCACAAGACCGAAGCTGCTTCCATCTGCTTCATCCGCTGAATCAGTCTCTGCACGAAGCCCCGCGTGACGGGAGACAACACGCGCAATGACGATATGACGACCGCCATATGCTGGGTGCGGGACATGCCGGCTGCAAAGGGTCGCCAGACAACTGTTCCATTGGCAATCTCCTCCAGAAAGGCAACCTTGCTCAGGAAGGCCAGGCCTTGTCCAGCCATCACCATTTGCTTCAACATCATGGTGGAGTTCAGCTAACACTTCCCCTTGCCGGGTATGTAGAGGACTTACACCTCCAAGTGGGTGCGCTGTTCCGGCGCACCAAAAAAAAGGAGCAGGCTAGGCCTGCTCCTGTGCATGCATCGGTATTTCAGAACGTGTACTTCAGCGCAAGCTGAATCTGACGTTCCGTGGAGTTCACACTGTTGATGAGGCCGAATTGCGTGGAATCGGCTCCTTGGGTCGGAGGACCCAGGCTGGCTGTGTTCAGCAGATTAAAGAAGTCGGCGCGAAATTCGAGCTTGCTGCCTTCCGTAATGCCAAAGCTCTTGCTCGCGGCCATGTCGAAATCTTTATAGCTGGGAGCGCGCTCCGATCCGACACTTGCGGTGCCGAAACCGGTAGACGATTCCTGGCCGTAAGCGCAGACGCCGTTATCGGTATCGCTTGCGCAGTAGACTTCGGATGGGTCTGTGCCGAACCAGGCGTTCGTGGATTGGTGGCGAATCTTCAGCCGACGATATTGATTAGCGCGGGTAGTACGTTGGTTGACGAAGTATTCCTGGGTAGAGGTGATGGTGACCGGGAAACCAGAGTGCAGGCTCGAAACGAAGCCCAGCTTCCAGCCGCCAACGGCCATATCTTCTATGCGGTTTAGGCCCGAGCCAAACTGCTTTCCGCGGCCAAAGGGCAGGTCGTAATAGCCCGAGACTGAGAAGATATGAGTTGCATCGAAGAATGCCGGGCCATAATCCTGGCCTCCGTTGTAGGCATTCTGCCAATAGGCACTTTGCGAGTTGACGCCATTCGCCCCGTAGTAGCCGAGGTTATTGGAAAGCGATTTGCTGTATGTATAATTTGCCAGCAATTCCAGACCATGGCTGGCCCGCTTGCGTGCCGTAACCTGAAGGGCGTTGTAGTTTGACCTCGCTTCTGATTCGGTATAGCTCACAACCTGCACCAGGCTCAGGCCAGGCAGGCTCGAAACCGGCAATGGGCTGGTCGGGCTCAGTTTCTCATTGCCTTCCCGGGGATCCACCAGATGCGTACCAACTTGTCCGAGGTAGGCGGCCACCAGGGAGATATCGTTGCTGACCTGGTACTCCGTAGTGAGATTGAACTGTTGAATCAAGGCCGGCTTCAGGTTTGGCTGCCAGGCGCGGACATTGCCGCCGAGCACCGACGCATTGGCCGGACGGGGGAAGCCATTCTCGGCGCGGAATGCCGGGCCGCTGCCGAGATAGTTTGCCTGCGAGTCAATGAAGAACGGTGGATTCAAAGGAAGCCGCAAGTTGGCTCCGGTGCCTTCCAGGAAGTTTGTAATGGCATAACCGCCACGCACAACAAGGCGATCATGAAAAGCTTCGGGGGAGTAAGCAAATCCCAAACGCGGCATAAACCCATACCAGTAGGGGTTGTATAGCGCGCGGCTTGCGCCGTTTACTCCCGCGCTGCTGACCTGGCCGGTATAAATATTGAGGTTGATTTGCTTGTTGTTGACTTCATAAATGGGTTGGTCCCACTCCCAGCGCAGGCCCAGATTGATGGTCAAATTAGGCTGCAGCTTCCAGTCATCCTGGAAGAAGACGGCATCGCGCCATTGCCTCTGGCCCCAGCGGCTGGGTACACCTTCACCCTGGCCATAGGTGAACGCCTGGTCCGTCAGGAAGTCCGCCCAACTGGAGGTGGTGAAGTTGCCGGTATAGTTAAAATATCCCAGAGCACCGTTGTTTCCGGAGTAGTAGCGGTTCTGCTGGTAGCGCAGGGCCTGACCACCGAACTTGATGGTGTGTTTGCCCAGCTGCCAGCTCACGTTGTCACCATAGGTAAACGTGTTGGCAATGCTGTCCGATGCAACGCCACTCGAACCGATATTGCCCACGGCCACACCGCTACCGGAGAAATTGAACTGGCTGAAACCGGGAAAACCCTGCACCCCGGGAATACCCAGCTTTTGGTTGCCGTTCGGGCCGAATTGGCCGCCCACATCGACAGGAACCCCTGTATATCGGGCGCGTCCGAATCCGGCGCGCGTTTCGCTCACGATGTTCGATGAGAACGTGTGCGTCCAGTTGACGATGAATCCGGTATAAGGATTCGCATTGTTGCCGGGAATTTCCGTGGGGATGCTGACTGTACTGTTGCCATCATATTCACGGCCCAGGGTGAAGCGGCCGGAAACAAGATCATGCTGGCGAACCTGCCAGTCGACCTTAAAATCGCCCTGGTCGTTCTGTACGAATTTCTTTTCCGTACCGAAATAGTTTCTGTTTGGATTGGCTACAGTGCCTCCGCCAACCAGGTTGAGCACTGTGTTGTTTCCGGGAACGATTTCGTTGGGATAGATAGAAGGATTGGTCAGCAGGAACTGCGCGGCAGGATTCACGATAGTGAAGTGCTGTATCCGGTAAAGAGGGGCTCCATTTCCATCGACGATAGGGTTTCCACTTCCGTCGACCGCCTGGATAGGCACATCGCCATCACGAAGCGCCGCAGTGGGAACGTTGTAAAAGGTCGTCGAATTCGTATTCTGCCGAGCTCCCTGGTAGTCGACAAAAAAGAAGAGTTTGTCCCGTTTCACGGGGCCGCCGAACGTTCCACCGAATATGTTCCGGTTGAAAGGGCTGACGGGGCTCGGGGTTCCACTGGTGTGTTTATTGCCCCAGCTGTCCGCGTTCAGGTTTTGATTCTCAAGGAATTCAAAAGCATTCCCATGGAAATGGTTGGTGCCGCTCTTCGTTACCATGACGATCTGGCCGCCATTCGCATTGCCATATTCGGCAGTTGCGTCACCGGTGATGATCTTCAGCTCGCCAATGGCATCCACGTTGGGGCTGTAGCCGATATAGTTATCAATGGTTTCGTTGATATCGGCCCCATCCAGTGTGTAGTTATTCGTCTGCTCCCGATTTCCGTTCTGGAAATAGCCGCCGTCGTAGCCCGATCGCGTGACACTGTTCTGAGTGGACGGACTGGTGACGACGGCTCCCGCAACCAGTGAGGTAAGCGACGAGAAGTTGCGGGCTTGCAGCGGAATTTCAGTGGCTGTTTCCGCCGTGATCGTTTCACCCGTAGTCGGGTTCTCGGCGTTCAGAATTGGTGCTGCGCTGGTAACGACTACATTTGCACTCACGGATCCTACGGTGAGCTTCACGTCGATACGGGCTTCCTGGGCGACTTCAAGCGTGAAAGGCGCCGTCGTGGAAGTTTCAAACCCGGCTGCCGTTACGGCGACGGTATATTGCCCGATCGGGAGAAATTTGAGAGTGTAAACGCCGGTATCATTGGTTTGCGTCGGAACTGACACCCCAGTCGCGACGTTGCTGGCGGTTACGGTAGCACCGGTTACCACTGCGCCACCTGCGTCTGTAACCGTACCGGTAATAGATCCAGTGATGGTCTGAGCGACGGAAAGCGTGCAGCCTATCAGCAGCAGGAAGCAGGAAAGCAGATTCCACCCTCTGGTCATTATCGGCCTCCGAAGAAAGCAGAGGTGGTAAACACACCGAGCTTCTGAAGCCTGCCCGTGCCGGTGCTTAAATTTCCCCTTGTCATCACATTGGCTGCGGTTGCTTTCTGTACGATTGCTATGCCGGCTCCAAACGCTGTTTCCGCCGACGGACACGAAAGACGACAGATGATTTGTGGATGTGCGTTTCATGTTTGCCCCCAAATAATTTTCGGTATTGTTGAACAAGTAAGTTGTGTGCTTCCCCTTTGGCAGACGCTATCGGATATCCTCGACATGGTGGGAACGCAGAGGCAGAGTTTCACGAATCCTCGATGCGAGCCTGCGAGGACTGCGCTGACGCCGAGGAGTCTCCGCTTACTTCTTGGAACTCGCCGTTGCGCCCCGCCTTCTTTTAGTTGAACAATTAGAGCGAGAACCCGTTCAAAGGTTACAAAGAAAATCGACCTTGATAACTATTGTCAGATCGTCACGCTTCCTAGACGCTCTGATTCGAACATTACAAACAGAGGCGGGCAAACACATGCCGGGGAAAATGCACACGGTAGATGATTCTGTAACCTGCACGCTACACGTGCGTCTCACCCAAAGATCGCCTACAAAACTCAAAGAAAGGTTCCAACCATCATGACCTCGAGTGTTCGCGGCACTCTCCTCAAGGCTGTTCTTGCGATCACCCTTCTTTGCGTTAATGAGGTTTTGCCTTCAGCCGTGGCTCAATCCACCTTTCATATGAACAAGAGTCTGTACTCCGAACGTGCTAATGCTGTTGCGGACATTGAGGCCTCCGAGAAAATCGCCCGTCACGACCACAAACGTATAATTCTGGATTTTGGCGGGAACTGGTGCGGGGACTGCCAGGTGCTGGACTTCTACTACCATCAGGCACCCAATGCCGAACTCCTTGCCAAGTACTACATCGTGGTTCATGTCGACATCGGCCACATCAACCATAACCTGAACCTCGCGAACAAGTACCATGTACCGGTCAGCAAGGGTGTACCGGCCCTTGCCGTGTTGGACGCCAAAGGCAAACTCCTCTACTCCGAGGCCCAGAAAGAGTTTGAACACACTAGCCCGGAAGCCATCACCGCGTTCCTCAAGCGCTGGAGAGCTTGACAGCCTAGGCTGAGGAAGCTGGGAGCCACTTTCTGCAGAGGGACCTCCTGACCCCCTTCCAACCTGAGCCCGAAATACGCAGACCCATTTGTGACGCTTTATATGCGAATGGAAATGTAGCGGTTGGTGAGTGTGTTTTCTATGATCAAGCGCTCGCGCTTAACGCGACCGATCATCGACAGACCACGAGTTAGCCGATCTATCTGCGGCTGATTGGGGCCAAAGGCAATGGTGCGGAGATTCACAAGGCGAGTTGAACGAAAGCTAACTCCCTTTTGAATGACTTTGCACGGCTGTTGGAGACGATTCAGTCAGAAAGGTTACAAAACGAATTGGATTAGGTCACTGAGAGTGGCTGTGGGGACTCAACCAATTCCATATCGTCAAGCATGTATACTTCAGCTCCTATTGGACCAAAACCGGCAGCCGCGTGATTTATTCACGGGGAAAGGAACAAAGTTACTGACGGACCAAGTGAGACCGGTGGGCCGGCACAAGTTGTTCACATTGTGAAAGTAGATCGAGGTCCGCGGGGTTTTCCATGAGCGACTGCTCGGGATTGAGAGTGCTGAAAGGCCCGCCAATTCGGATGGCTGAATCGGCAGGCCCTTTCATCGTTCAGAACAGACGCAGAACAATTGGACAATTGATGGAGAAGTTTGAGGTGGTAAATGGGGCCCCAGGGGGAAAGCCCGTGAGCAGACCGTCCTGCACCAGGGTAAGGATGGTAAATTCGTCTTTAAGTTGCCCGCGATAACCCTTGTTGACTGCGTCCTCGGTCCATGTGTACAACTGGGCGTCCCACGCAGGGCTGTAATCGAGAGCCACTGTCGGGATCCCACCGAGGACATTGTTTGGCCGGAATGAATCAGCCAGGTCTGCAGACAAACCCTGCCTTAGTGGGTTGTCACAGCCGCCTGATTCCGGTCCGTTGGTAGCGAGAAAGATGCGTTCAATGGGACTCCCAAAGGTGTCGTCGTCGCCCAAGAGAAGCCTACCCATCAGCGGAGCATACGTGTTGTGCTCGATCGATGCTGCAAGAGGGATGCTCGCATCCATGGAGAGATACCATACTGGACGTCCGAAGCTAAAGCCGTTAATCAGATTAAGGGTGACCGTCATGTTGTCTGGATCGATCGCAACAACCTGGTCGCTCACCTTCGAGTAGTCCACATTACCGTTAGGAAAGCTAATCTGACTGGCGTCGACATTGAACGCTATCATGGGTGCGTCGTAAATCACGCCTCCAGCATTAGTAATACTTACAAAGGGACTATAGTCTGCATCCCCAACCGCTCCAGGCGTGAACGATGTAGGGGGAAATTCGGCTCCCGCGGGTCCGGGCACGATGTTTCTCAGGGGCGAAAAGTCGACCGTGCCCCTATCGAATACGATATTTCCATTGAGATCCAGATTACCGGTTCTCGCGGCATTGGAGGCAAAGTTGAGTTTCGCTGAAAAATTCAGCCCGAGTTCTTCAGCCACACCTTGATTGGAGGTATCAGTGAGGACGTACCAGACAGTCTGGTTCGTACCTGCCAGGCTTCCCTTATATAGCGGAATAGTTATCGTGCCCTTGGCCGTGTCGACAGGTCCTGTGTTCAAGAGCTGAACTGGTCCCACCAAGCTCGGGTTGGTCGTGGAAGGCGAAGGGCCAAAATATGAAAGAGGCACGGCCGCGCCCACCGATGCAGGTGCCGGGAATAGATTGCAACCCGGTCCCGGTCCAACTGGCCCCGGCCCCGGCCCCTGTGCTGAATTGAAGGTCGGTTGCGTTGCCGACGATGCAGCACGCTCTAAATCGGGGGTCTCTTTTACGGCCGGTCGCTTCGCGCGAAGGTGGATGGCCATTGCTTCCGGGGAGATTTGCGCCTTGCCCGACGGGGTGACTTGCGCCATGACAAGGGGGGAGACAAGGCTGCTAAGGAATAGACTACCCAATGTGACAAGGGCTCGACTGTTTGCGAAGGAATGTAACGGTGTTGTACTTTCATTCGCGCTTCTTCCCGACATCAACGATCTGCTGATGACCATTCTGATTTTGTCCTCCTACGAGTTGTGTGCATTCAAAGCCGATGGATGGGTGAAGACCAAGACCTGTACCTTCGCGCTCCGAATGTACAGGCATGAGAGAACCGAGGCGCTGGAAAGTTACAAGGTTTGTTTTTTTTGCGGCGAAGAGTTCGCGGTGCACGGCGGGTCTATTATTTAAAGTTTATTCTGGGGGGTGCTCTTATCTGCACACTGGGCGGTGCTTTGTACAAAGAAGCGGGCTCGTCATCGGTCACAGTCCCTGGTGGCCGCGATCGATTCTTTCCAGCAAGTACAGCATCTTGGTGATCGCAGTCTTTGTGATCAGAATGTTGGTCAAGACATCTAAGTTGCGCGCTTGACTAAACGAAGTAACCGCGTAGTGGTCAGCTGTGCGAGGGCTGCCGTGGTAAGCAAGCGTAATATGGCCAGCGAAAAACCCGGCGCCATACGTGGTTGAGAGACAAAAACACGGTAGTGGACGCGAAAGAGATTTCTGTAACTTTCATCGTCATCCCAAGTCTGAGTAGAGGAACCAAATCTCGCGCTGGGTCTCCTTATATATTTGATCCGGATACGAGGAAGCGTGTGCCGACGATTGCCTGACCGTAACACTCAGAGCGCGGAAACGTGGTTACTGAACTGCGGGTGTGTGAGGCGTCTATCGGGCGTCCCCCGGAAAGCTTGCATTTCGATAAGGAGAATATTTGTGAGGCAGAAGATGCGCTTTATGTCCACAGCAGTAGTTATATTTACTTTGTCGTTAACTTGCGCCTATACTCTTGCCTCGAGCCTACGCGACGATCCAACTACTCTCGCCGCCCTTCAGGCGAAGGCGGATCAAGCCCAGCCCAGGGACCGGTGCTTCCTCTATTCCAAACTCGTCAGCCAGATGACGGATCTAGCCGGCCAACAGTTCCATTCTGGCGATTCCGGGCGGGCTTCGGAGACCCTCAAGCGAGTACAACAGTACGCAGAGAAAATCCACAAAGGCATCGCCAACGACAGCAAGAATCTCAAGAATGCCGAATTGCTGATGCAGCACACCTCCTTTCGGCTAAAAGACATCCTCAATGAAGCATCGTTTGAAGACCGTGGGGTCCTGGAGGCGACGCTGACGCAACTGAACCAGATTCAGGCGCAGCTCATGACGCAGGTCTTCAAACAGTAGATTGAGTCGGTCTAGGTTTCCTTATAGGTCAACTCGAGATGAATACGAGCGTGCAATCGTTCGCTGAATCCAACGGGCAATTCGAAGACGCGATCATCCGCAACCAGGATGATCACGCTACGTGTGGAGTCCAGAATCGCCGAACAGATCTCACAGTGATCTAGATGCCTTTGAACAGTTTCCCGGGTCTCATCGAGCAGCGTCCCATCCAGATATTCGGAGATGTAACTCCAAACGTGCTTGCAATCTATTACCACGGGAGCCACCTCCTTTTCGATCCTGGGCTCGTTCTTTTCATTTGAGGAGCCAATCGCTTCTGCAACATCACTCGCGCGCGATGCAATCGGGCTTTCACGTTGGGAATACTGAGGTTCAATACCTCGGCTGTCTCGTTGATATTGAGTTCCTCTACATCGCGTAGTAGAAACACCCGAAACGAAGCAAGATCCCGGAAAGCCCGAACGAACACCTCCTGTGCCAAGTCCTCCGCACCCGCCTCGTTCTTCATAAACGACAAGGCCATCCGATAAACGCTCCGCTCGTGAGGACGGATCAGCTCATGGTAGAGCTGCGTTTCTCCTGCGAGGATGCCGGCGATCACTTCGGCTTCCGTGCGATTTGATACTTGAGACTCCATCATTGGTCAAGAGGTTTCAGTCGTTTCGCCGAGACAGAATCGACTGCGAGGAGACCGCAGCCGAGACTCACGAACAACCCTTGATCTTCGACAAGTTGTGCAGTTTGCCCCAACCCGTTTGGGCGACCTGAACCCCTAACTCTCTCGTTAGAGACGTAAAGCTCAGTTCGGTTACAACCGGTCTTAAAGGGCGCAACGATGTAACTGTTTGGGTTCACATGCGTCAGATGGAGGACAGTTGATGGAAGGTCTTTTATGCAGCTTCGTCCAGCACTCGCTCTGCCGCTCGCACTGTTTGCGATCCACGACCAACCGTACACCGCGCTGGTTCAAAGTGCCGCGATCGATAAGGCCCCGTCAGTAGCGATCGTGGAACTCTTTACTTCGGAAGGTTGTTCGAGTTGCCCTCCGGCCGACAGCTTATTGCGGCAGATCAATCTAAAGCAGACGAATGCCGGACAGTTGATTGTGGGCATAAGTGAGCACGTGACATACTGGAACGATCTCGGCTGGAACGATCCGTACTCCTCGGAAGTGTTTACCGATCGCCAAAGTGTCTACGCGTCTCGGCTCTCGACCGAAGGTTCCTACACCCCACAGATGGTTTTGAATGGTCGCGACCAATTTGTAGGCAGCGATGGCACGGCGCTCGAACGTGCTCTCCGCGACGATGTCCGGAGAGAACACTTCGATCTGCGCATCGTGTCTTCAACCCCGACTGCCGGAGGGGTGGATGTGAAGTTTGCCTTCACGGGAAACCCAACCAGAGCCCTCGATGTGATTGCAGTTCTGACGGATGACGCCGATCGATCCGATGTGCTGCACGGAGAGAACAGCGGCAGACTCCTTCAGCACGTTTCCGTTGCTCGCTCTCTGACGCGCGTGGCAGTAGTTGGCGGCGATGTGCAAGAATCGATCCATCTCGGCTTGCCTGACGGCCTTCAACTCGGAAGTGGTTCGGGCCATCACGTGATCCTGTTTGCTCAGGAACCGCACCAGGGCGCGATTGTTGGCGCCGCAACGATGGCCCTCTAATTCGTATCGGGCCCCTGTAACTTATCGCGGTGCCGCGCTTCCAACTTGCGGCACGGTAAGAGCGTTCTTTAGATCTCGGAGTCGCTCTTGCCCGCCATCTATAGCAGGTCGATCCCAAACGTCCCAGGCGTAGAGCCTGAACCAATCGAAGAAAGGGTCTCTTGATGAATAACAATACTGTAACCAACCTCGCGTTGGCCGCGGCTTTCGCAGGTCTCCTCGGCGGCACCACCGCCCGGCTCAACGCACAACCCACCCCCGGTCATTCCGAAGCGACAGCCAGCTCAGCGCCGTTAGGCTTGCTCGTTGCTGCGAAGGACCTTCCCAAGCACGCCTGCAAGGGCCAGAACGATTGTAAAGGTCAGGGCGGCGGTGACAAGAAGCACGCCGGCAAGAACGCTTGCAAAGGTCAGGGCGCTTGCGCAACTGATGGTTCAAAGCCACCCAAGAGCTAGTCTTAGCCCGTGTAGGAGGCCAGATCTCCACTGATCTCCTACACGGGTCGCTCGCATCGAACAAGATAGCAGTGCTTATGCCTGCCAATCCAGTACACGCTGAGGCGCTTAAGGTATGTAGTCCGAATGGGAGCCGCCGTCCTCGTTGGCTTCAACTCACGGTGCTTTCTAACTTTTGGCGCTTAAGGACACAAGAAAGCGTGGCCACAACGGAGATGACCACGTCTCTCGACGCCAGGATGCGGACTTCTGAGAGTCCGTCATCCCGTCAAGGCATTATAATGAGAGGCGGACCCCGCCCACTAACTAAAGCTTTTCTGCAATGATGTCGACCAGCTTAACATCGGGACGTGCGACAAAGAGTTCTTCCGCACGGCCGAAAAGGGCCTTTGCTATTTCTCCGTTGACGTGCGCACTTCTTCCGTCCTCATCCGCAAACGTGTCAAATATTCCGAACGTCGCGGGCGCCACTCTGAATGCAAACCACGATGTCGTTCCCGTTTCCGCATCTACCAGCGGGCCCGCAGAACGCAAGAATTGCTCTACCTCGGCTTCTTTGCCGGGTCGGGCCTGCAACATTACTAGTAATCCAACTTTGTTCACCTGAGCTCTCCTTCGTTTGTTGTGGGAAACCATTTGTCCTCCCCCTTTCGGTTGCATGACGCAAGCGCAGCAACCTTTCCGGGGCTACAGACACCTCTCAGTTCGACAGTTCACACTGGTCGTTAGAAGTACATCCGTCCCAAAGGTTACACACGGAATGGGTTGTGCTGAATGCAGGCGGAAATGGCGCGGTGCTCGGGATCCCCGCTTGCCGGACAAATCTGTTGTGAGATCGTCAGAGCCGGATGATGGTTACAGAGGCCGTCTTCGCTCGGTTGTGTCTGCCGCACTTAAAATATTCTTGTATCCTCGTCGATCCTCAAACGTCAAACGCAGGTGACCCCCGAGAATATTGCGACCGTCTCACGGCGATCTGAGGTGTGTGAATTCCCGCGCGACCACGCCTTTCGCCGCTGGGCTATCGGCCTGACAAGCCTCTTCTTCATAGCGTTGCAGAGTGTCTGCACGATTGTCATGGCGCTCAGTGGTGTGCGGCTCCTGATCGGATTAGCCGCTCTTGCTGCGGTCGCTGCAGGAGCCAGAGAGCCAGCAGCGGGATTTCACCAGGACACCATCCGCATTCCGATGATGGTTTTCGCGGTCATCGGATCTTTCGTCAATCTGTACATGGTCTGGAGGATTCGCTCTCTCCGCAAACGACGTTCCTCGCAGTGGAGACAACGGCCCGTTTCACACCGGCGCCTTTGGGGAGAAAAGGTCCAGGTCGCTCTCGCAATTGTGACCCTGATTCTGGTCGCGGCCGAGTTCTTTGCTCACCACTACATCTTCCGCCTCGTTGGATAGCGGCGGAACTGTACTGGCCATCGAAACCATTTCCGGCGTTGAGCAGCAGCTGAGCCGACCCACCATTGAGGCTGTTGACAACGTTGTACTCGTTTTGATATCCGGATCGCGGTAGGGAGACATATTGCTATGTTAGAGCATTGGGCATTCGCATCCGGTGATCGTTCCGTCACCAGGATTTTGTCACCAGGATTTTGTCACCAGGATTTCGCCACCAGGATTTACCGTCACCAGGATTTACCAGAATTCAACCGGGCCCGGTTTCAATTGTCCAGGGTTCGCTCATCGGAGAACAATCTCCAGCTTAGTGACGGACGCGGCCGGAATGCTAACGTTCAGCAGGCCAGCGCCTACTGCTATCGCGAGAGTCGTGGACACCACGGCATTCGGCTCGTCGAAGGTATTGTGCGCGTGCATCTCGCTGGCCGTCAGAACGGTACCTGATGCAGAGGCGACCTCGGCGCCTCGAAGGGTGATCTGGGTCTCGATCGTCTTCGACAAATCGGGATTGACTATGGTGAGCGTCACGATCTGATTTTTTCGTGATGCTGAGCCGTTGAGACCCCAGAAACGTGCCGGCCGGTCGTCGCGCATGTAATGCACATCCGGTGCCGAGAACTCGGCCCGCAGAGCCTGCCCGCCCTGGTGTGCGGCGTACATCGCGAATACATGAAAGTTAGGTGTGGAGAAGAAGCGGTCCTCATGGGCCATAAATAGCGCATTGATGTTGTTGATGAGCTGGGCGCAGGCGGCCATGCCCACTTTCTCCGGATGGCGGTTAAAAATGTCCAGAGTCAGCGCCGTGGCCAGTGCATCGCGTAACGTTATCTGCTGGCCGAAGATGTGGGTGGGGTCGAGTTCGGTTCCCTCGTGGTACCACGGACCATACTCATCCACCACCAGCTTGACGCGATGCTGCGTATCGTACTGCCCCATCACCGCCCACTGATCGGTAATGATCTGCTCCATTCGATCGCACTCGCGCAACAGTTCATACCAGTCTACGGAATCAAACCGCAGCGCATCGCCTTTGCCGGCCAGCCAGTCCTTCGTCTTGCCGCGGCTCAAATTCCACGCATAGTGATGGACCGACCAGCCCGTAAAGCCAGGGTTGTTGTAGGTCCGGTCAGAGTAGATCCGTTGGAAAAAGCGATGGGTCCAATCGAGATCGTTATCGTTCGGCCCCGACCCGATCAGTTGCAGGTCTATGCCGTATCGCGGTATCCAGTCCGAATAGCGGCGGAACTCGGAGGCATATTCTTCCGGGGTAAAGTCTCCGCCGCAGCCCCAACTCTCGTTGCCTATGCCCCAGTAGCGGACATGAAACGGTTCTGGAAAACCGGCGGCCGCGCGCACCTCGGCCAGGGTTGTGCTTCCGGCAGGAGAGTTGCAGTACTCCACCCAATGATCAAATTCAAGTGCGGGAAGACTCCGCAGGTTTGCTGCGAGATACGGTTGGGCTCCAGTCAGCTTGCAAAACCGGATGAACTCATTGGTGCCGAATTGGTTGGTTTCGAAGAGCTGCGGCCCTTTGTCGTGGAGTCTGATCGCATCGGGATCAACCTCCCAGAAATTGGTACGACGGGGCCGCTTCGAAGCTTCACCGATCCCATCTTTCCAGTCGTAGCTATCCGCGAAGCAGCCTCCCGGCCAACGAATGATAGGAACATGAATCTGCTTCATCATGTCCACCAGTTGGGAACGGATGCCGTATTGGTTGGCGATTTTCGATTTCTCTCCAACCCACACGCCGTCGTAAATCACTCCGCCGATATGTTCTGTGAACTGACCATAGAGATTGGGCGAAATCTCCCCCAGCGGCTCGTCCAGAAGAACCTCAATGCGAGCATCGGGGAGTAATCCGGGAGTAATCCGGTGACAGCATACCTATTCACTCTCAGTTCGCTTGACAGCTCGACAGACCGATTGCTCGCCGGGCTCCAGGGGAAAGGCACGGTGGGCGAGCAGTTTAATTTGCTGCAATAGGTAAGCTGTCACCGTATTAGCCCGTATTAGCCCGTGACCCGCACAACGGCAGCAACCTGATTTCGTATGGGCGCTTTCTCCTCATCTGGAAAACTGTTCGGCGGCTAATTTTGCAGCTCAGGCGTCTAGCGCTCCCGTCAAATCAGCTCTTTTTCACTCATAGCCTTCCGGACAAAGGTCAAGTCTCTGCGCATGGCCTTGATCACTTCCTGCTTGGGAATGGTAAGTGTCTTCTTGCCGTTCTCGGCACCCCCCAGGGGGTACTCAAAGTGGAGTTGCACCGGGCCTGAAAAAATACCGCCCGCCTTCACGATGGCAAGGAAGCCGGAGAAGTTCACCATCCCCTCGCCTGTAGGACACCAGTGTGGAACCCAGGCGTTCTGGATACCGAGCGACTTATCATACGGGTCGGGATGAGTATTCTTTCCTTTGTTCTGCTGCCAGGTGAAGTCTTTAAGAGCAATCCCTCTCATTTGATTCATGACCAGGCGAGAACTGTCGATCCAGCCGCCATAGCCACCTTCGACCGTCGCGTGGCCGATGTCATAGTTAACTCCAATCCATCGCGGGTCCAGGCCCTGGAAAAGATTCCACAGATCCCAAATTGGCGCCCCAACGAGTCCGGGACCGGAATGCGTGTGATACATTCCGCATATTTGATGTTCCTGGTTTAGCGCAGCCAGCGCTTTCATCTGCGGCCGCAATTGCACCAGTCTTTCCGCGATGCCCTCGTCAGCCGGGTAGGTTACAAATCCCCATCGATAATTACGAATACCCAGCTCGTTGGCGGTTTTCATGACCGCATCGGCATGAGGAGTCTGGACACTCATGATGTCGGTCGTGATCATCGGAACTGTCAGGCCGGCCCGGTGAACAGCCTCGACGGCCGCTGGGAGATCGGTCTCCACGCGTTCGGGCGAAACATGACCGCCGACACGCACGGTAATGTCTACGCCATCAAAACCGATATCCCGCGCAATCGCGGCCGCATCGCTAATGCTGGCCCATTGTAAGTGCTTGGAGAAGATACAAATCTTCAGCTTCTCCGGGTTGCCGGACTTAGTATCGGCTGCAGCTGCATCTTCAGCAGTGTCTTTGGCAAACGCATGCAAGGCGCCGGACATAGCCGCACCCAACAGCAACGCACGACGAGACATTACGCCTTGTGAGAAATCGTTGATCATTTCAGTCATCCATTCTGCAGCGCGATCTATGGAGACGGGAGGGCGAAAGACAAAAATGCCGAGCCCGCCGCCACCGCAACGAATTGCTTTCCATCGACCAGATAAGTCATTGGAGAGGCTTTCATTCCGACGTTGGTGTCAAAGTGCCACAACGTTTTACCCTCTCGCTCATCGACGGCTACGAAGGCGCCGTTGGGGTCTCCATAAAAGACGAGTCCGCCTGCCGTTGCCAGTACCCCAGACCATGTTTTCAAAATCACCGGGCCGGTTTGCGGAATTTCCCAGGCCACGTTGCCGGTATCGATATTGATAGCGCGCATGTACCTCTCGCCAGGCTTGACAGCGTGTTCAGACGCTTTCTGGCCGGTCTCAATTTCATGGCAGTCTTCCAGCGTCATCAGGTAGTAAAGACGCGTCGTCTGGCTGAAAGCAGTGGAACTCCAATTGGCGGCGTTGTCGGGACAGGTCTTTTCGCGATTGGACGCCGTCGCAGGTAGCACCGCAAGTTGCGGTCGCCCATCCGGGCCGATGCCCGTGGCCCAATTAACCCGATGCAGGAAGGTTTTCGCAAGCAGCAGTTCGCCGTCGGTACGATCTAACACATAGAAGAACCCGTTCCGATCCGCGTGCAGCAGAAGCTTCCTTGGCTTTCCTCGATATTCGCTGTCAACAAGAACGGGGGGCTCGGCTGCATCGCGGTCCGCCGTGTCGTGCGGTGTGAACTGAAAGTACCATTTCATTTCGCCGGTCCGGGGGTTGAGGGCGAGTATGCAATCGGTGAAGAGGTTGTCGCCCGGGCGGTTGCGATCGTCGCGATCCGGCCAGGGATTGCCAGTTGGCCAGTAGAGCGTATCCGTTTCTTTGTCGTACGTCCCGGTCAGCCATGTCGAGCCCCCGGCAAGTAACGGCGGCTTCTTGCCCCAGGTATCGATGCCAGGGTCACCCGCTTTTGCAGGAAGCGTCCAGTGCCGCCAAACCAGTTCGCCCGTGGCCGCCTGGTAACAGGCAAGGAAACCGCGCATGCCCCAGTCGCCACCGGAGACACCCGCGATGACCGTATCGTTGATAACCAACGGTGACACCGTCGAACCGTAATGCTCCGGCTGTTCCGGCATGACGACATCCCAGACCAGGCTCCCTGTCACGCGATTCAACGCGAGGAGATGAGCATTATCTGTCACCATGAAGATTTTGTCGCCGAGTATCGCGACCCCGCGATTGGTGCCGAGAGATGCATCTCCAACCAGGCCCGGGGTTGACGGACGTGAATACTTCCAAATCTGCTCCCCGCTAAGCGCGTCGATCGCATAAGCCTGGTTGTTGCCCGATACGTACATGACGCCATTGATAACGATAGGCGTTGACTCCAGGCCGAAGTGAGGCATGGGGAAGATCCACTTGAGAGCCAGATCTTTTACGTTCGATGCGTTGATCTGCTTCAGGCCACTGTAACGATTGCCTTCGAGCTTGCCATTGTAAGTCGGCCAATCACCAGGCCGGGGATTCAGGATTCTGGAAGATTCGACGTCTTGCGGCTGCGAAGTATGCGCGTTAGGCGCCGGCAAAGATCCCGGATTGATGCCAGCTAGTTGGCTGAGGTAGGCACTGAGATTCTGAACTTGTTCGGGGCTGCCGTTTACAGGGGGCATCAGGGAATGGCTGTCCTCGGCCACCGATACTATGTCGGTGGACTGGAGCAAGTGAAAATCTCCATCCAGATCCTGCAGTTGCAGGCCAAAATTGGTTCGTCCCCGGGCAAAGCCCCGCAGAGTTTTGCCATTCCGCAGGACTACCGTCACCAGTTGGTAGCCCGTAGTGATGTGCTGGTCAGGATGCACCAACGCCGTGTGGATCTCATCCGCTGTCATCCTGCTGCCCGCATCCGATAAATCCGGCCCCTCGGACGATCCCCTGCCGTGAACCATGTGGCAAGACCCACACTTACCCTGGCCCCAGAAAAATTGGCCCCCCAACGCCGCATCGCCGGGGACAATCGCCTGCGATGCCGGAGAGTTGAGTGAATGGATAAAGGCTGCGATCGCATCGAGCTGCTGTGGAGGCAGCGATGCAAATGCAGGCATCCCTCCGGCGGGGATTCCAGAGGAGATAAGATTGCGCAGCTGCTCGACCGAACGCCGGCCCACATCGGAATTGCCCGTGAGTTTGGGGGCATGATCGGTTCCGAAAGTGTCGGCGCCATGGCAGCCGGAGCAACTACCCGCGTACACTGTTTTTCCGTCTTGAATCAGTGCTGCTTGCGGAGACGCAGGCGTCTGGCACAGCAACGAGCCAGGCAGGAAGAGGGCAACCAGCAAAAGATAGCGGCCCATTTGCGCTCCGCGCCCGATTCCGCCGTTGTCAGAATTAATCGTCACCTTTCTCCCTTGACGAGAACGGAAGCGATGATATATCAGTTTCTACAGGCCGCGCAATAAAGAATGGAATTTATGAACAAGACGTCCCAGGTCGAACCCGTTCCCTACGATGATGGCGCTGGTCGCGGGAGAGGTTCCCTGGTGGATGCGATGAACAGCCCGGCAGTATCCAAAAGCCGCTGGGTAATGTTGGCTTTCGCATTCCTGGCGACGGTCATCAATTACCTTGACCGGCAAACGCTCTCCGTTCTTGCTCCCGTGCTGCTCGAGCGCTTCAAGATTTCAGCCACGACCTACAGCCACATCATTTTTGCCTTCATGCTGGCCTATACGGTGATGAATGGCGTTTCAGGACCGCTGCTCGATCGACTCGGAACCAAACTAGGGTACGCGCTGACCATAGCGTGGTGGTCGGCAGCCGAGATTCTCCATGCGTTCTCAGCCGGTGCGCTTAGCCTGGGGATATTCCGATTCCTGCTCGGCGTTGGAGAGGCTGGTAACTACCCCGCGGGCGTCAAGGTGATCGGAGAGTGGTTTCCACCGCAGGAGCGATCATTAGCGTCAGGACTTTTCAATAGCGGCGCAGCCATAGGAGCAATGCTGGCGCCTCCCTTGTTGGCGTGGACGGTGCTGGAAATGGGCTGGCAGGCGTCGTTCGTCATAGTGGGCGTCCTGGGGTTCGTCTGGCTGGGAGCCTGGATAGTCTTCTACCGCACGCCTCCTATCAGCCCGGGAGAAGTTGAATCCCCTCCCCCTGCTGTTTGGGCTCTCGCTAAAACTCGCTTCGTCTGGCAATTTACGTTATCCAAAGTCTTCGCTGACCCCGTCTGGTACTTCTATACATTCTGGTTTCCGCAATACCTGAGGGTCGGCCATGGATTCACCATGAAACAAATTGGCGAGACGGCCTGGATTCCCTTCTTCACCGCAGGCATCGGCAACCTGGCGGGAGGTTTTTTGTGCAGCTGGCTTCTTCGGATTGGGTTGCCCGCGCAAATTGCTCGCCGAGTTGGCGTCGTGGTCTTCTCGGGGCTGATGGTAGCGGCGGTGCCATCGGCTATGGTTCATAGCTCAGCGCTTGCTATTGCACTTATCTCTACAGCGACTTTTGGCTATTGCGGCGCCCTGGCCAACGTTCTTGCTATTCCGCGAGACTTGTTTCCCAAAAATGCAGTGGCTTCGATCTGGGGCCTTGCGAGTATGGGTTCAGGCTTTGGTGGCATGTTCTTCAGCCTGGTTACCGGCTGGCTGGTCGACCACTATTCTTTCAAACCGGCCTTCGTGCTCTTCGGTCTGACTCCCATCATAGCCGCATGTCTTATCTGGTGGCTGCCTCGAACCATAGCGCCCACTTTGCGCGCCTCGGCCTAGGCGGTGATGCAGATCGTGATATATCAAAGTTTCTGTATTCGTGAAGAAGGGAAATCGATGTTACTATCTGGACGGTCATCTATACCGTCCAGGTTGACTTCCCCCAGAACGTTCAGAGGTCGCCGATTAAGCTCTGAATAGCGAGGCTGGCTTGAAAAAACCTGCGTTGGTATCCAACCGTCTTAGACGTCCTGGTGAGTCACTCGCTGGAAGTGCGTACCAGCAGATCCGAGATGAGATTTTAAAAGGTGACCTGGCGATCGGGGATGTGCTGTCGCGGAGAAAGCTGGCCGACCGGCTCAACATGAGCTTCCTGCCCATCACAGAAGCCATGCAGCGTTTGGAAGTCGAGGGTCTGGTCGAGAGCAGGCCGCGCATCGGAACGCGGGTCCGTATACCTACAGAGCAAGACATTCGGAATAGCTACGTGATCCGCGAGGCGCTTGAATCGCAGGCGGCGCGGCTTTGCGCGGAGCAAATCACGGCAGCGGAAAAGAAACAACTGCTCACCAGTTCCCGGCATCTTGATAATCTTCATAAAGTCTCGGGACCCGAGTCGGAAGACTCGAGATTCATGTTTTCCGTACATACCTATCACATGCAATTTCATATGCGGATCGCTGAATTAGCCCAATGTCCGGGCCTGACCAGCGCCATCGAGAAGGCTCAAGTGTTAGTGTTCAACTGGCTTTACGATACCGCTGCGAATAATAACAAAACACCGCCGCGGTTCCACTCAAATTTAGCCGATGCTTTGTGCTCCGGAGATCCGCTGGAAGCCGACAGCGCAATGCGAACCCATATCCGCAATGGACTTGACCAGGTGCTTGAGCGGCTAGCCAACGCGGAACA
Source organism: uncultured Acidobacteriaceae bacterium (assembly GCA_963830325.1). Classification (GTDB taxonomy): domain Bacteria; phylum Acidobacteriota; class Terriglobia; order Terriglobales; family Acidobacteriaceae; genus PALSA-350. Next base: position 173,327 of record CAWHMV010000009.1, on the reverse strand, counting down.
TGGTAACAATTGGCGCCTCAAGACCGGCCGCAGCTAGGTCTGTTCTTGCACCCCCTATTGCTCACTCGCGATGAGATGGCGCCGACGCGATAGCGAGCTTAGCTTTTGTATGAGGACTTAAATCATGATGAATAGAAGAAACTTCGTTTTGTCGGCCGGTGCTCTTGCTTTAGCGTCGTCGACCCGCCTTCGGGGGCAGGGTACCGTTCCCCAACACCAGTTTCCCCCGCGCGAACTTGTCCCCGTTCCTTACATTGAGGAAGATCCAGTGCCCGAGTACCACTGGGCTCCCACCAGCTCCTATGAGGCGTTTCGGGACATGAAGTTTGGTGTGCGTCTCCATTGGGGAATCTATTCCATCTGGCACCGCGGGGCGGAGTCCTGGCCGTTCCTGCCAATGTCCTTCGAGGACAGGCAGAAGTACAACGACCTGTACAAGACGTGGAACCCTGCTGGCTTCGATGCCGACCAATGGGTCAGTTTATTCGACGAAAGCGGCATGAAGATGTTCGCTTTCACCAGCAAACATCATGAAGGGTTCTCGATGTTCGACACCAAGACCCGGGTTAGGCAGCGGGCCAATTGGACTGCAGCGGGCGGACCTAAGATTGAATCCTGCGACCTCGCTTACAGCATTATGGAGACGCCGTTCCGGCGGGATATAGTCAAGGAGCTTTGCGATGCCGCCCATAAACGCAACATCAAGATCGACCTCTACTTCTCACATCCCGATTGGTATGACGCGGATTTTCGGCCATACGTGCAAGATCCGCTGCAGGTTCCTTCTTCCTCAGAATTACTGGCGCCGATAGATATACAGCGAACGCTGAAGAGCTATGGAGGCAAACCCGTCATTGTGGCGGATCCATCACCAGCCGAAGTAAAACGGATGATGGAGCGCCATCGCGCGCAGCTGGTTGAGCTATTGACCAACTATGGAAGAATCGACATGCTGTGCCTTGATATGTATCTAGGGCACGCGGTTTGGCCGGAGCTCCGCAAAACGATCCTCAAGTTGAGAGAGATACAACCAGATGTTATGCTCCGCGACCGCGGCATTGGAAACTACGGTGATTACTACACCCCGGAGCGCTTTATACCAAGCGGCAAACCAGACGCCAGCATACCGTGGTTCGTCATCTACCCGCTGGGAAGCGACTTTTCCTACGAGCCCGATCCGGCGAAGTACAAGGGCACGGCCTGGATCATCTCCAACTTAGCTGACTCGATTGCCAAAGGAGGCGGTTTCATGGTGGGCGTAGGCCCCAGTTCCAACGGTCAAATACACCCGGAGGCCGCCCGACAGATGAGAGCAGCCGGCGCCTGGCTTAAAGTCAACGGTGAGGCAATCTACGCGACGAGGCCCCGGCATGACTCCTGGTCGGAAGGCGAATCGATACGCTACACGCGCACCAAGGACAGGCAGAATGTGTATGCGATCGCCTTACACTGGCCGGAACGAGAGCTATTGCTTACTACGGTCAAGCCCCGCCCTGGATCAGCAATTCGGATGCTGGGATATCCCGATCCATTACCGTGGAAGCTTGACTCAGCCCGCGGTCTTTCGATTGCCATCCCGGCTGAGTTACAAGATCCGGCGCACCGTCCCTGCGATTTTGCCTGGTGTTTCAAGATCGAAACTGGTAACGCCTGATCGTTATGCGTGTACGCTTTCGATCTTGAACGCCCAGGCGTTCTGACAAGGACGCGCCGCTCCGCCACCAAGTTAGACAGGAAATCCGGAGTACGCTCGACGGCACGCCGGAACAGGGGCGGCGAACCTGGGGCAACCGCCCCCCCTGGCCGCAGCAAGTCGGCCCAGGATGGTCATTTCCCCGGACCTGTGATGTATCAGTGTGTTGATGGTGTCAAGCGGAATTCATCCTGCCCTAAAGGCTCGCCCGTAATCGAGTTGATTGGCAGTCGGAGACGGCCCAGCGGGAGTAGCCCGGGACTCTGATTTGCAGCCCCTACTGCGTTTTAGAACTCCGTGCGGCGGGTAGCTGGTATTGCAGTAGATGGCCTCCCTTGAGGTCAGCTCATAGGCGCGAAAATACTCTTGACAGTTCTGTGCGGCCTGATCTACTGTCCTACTGCTATATCAAAAGGCACGAGAGCTGCATCCATTGTATTTCTTCCAGGAGGGTTCCAAATGTCAGGCAAGCTCGTGGCATTTTCCCGCGTCCGTTCATTCCAACCGCTGATGAGAGTCGCAATGGCGGCGCTCCTGTTGGTTTGTTCCGCCGCCACAGTAAGCGCGCAGACTACCAGTGCAACGATCGTGGGCACTCTCACGGATACATCCGGAGCGCGGATCGCCGGCGGCTCGGTAGCGGTAAAGGACCTAGCTACGGGCATCGAGCAGAAAACGGTCGCGGATGCGCAGGGTGAGTACGTCATCCCCGGTCTCAAGGCTGCGCACTATTCGATTACGTTTTCCATGACGGGCTTTCGGCCGTTCGTCATGTCGGATGTCGAGCTGCTTGTTGCCCAGCGGGCAACACTGGATGCCACGCTGCAGATTGGGGACTCCACCCAGGTAGTAACTGTAAACACCACTGCGCCGATCGTGGATACGACTGTGTCTCACCTCGGCCAGGTAGTCAACACGACCGCCATCGAACATGTTCCGCTGAATGGACGGAGCTTTTGGCAACTCACCAACATGGTTCCCGGTGTCACCTACACGCCGGCTGGTCAAAATCTCAACCTGAACGGAGCCAGCCTGCGCGCAAGCGTAGTCGACGTCAATATCAATGGCGGTCCTCCCGACCAGACCGGCTGGATGCTGGATGGCGCTTTCATCACCGAGATGCAGGGCGGCGGTACGATCATCCAGCCTCAAGTGGATTCATTGCAGGAGTTCAACGTTTTGGGCGCCATGACGCAGGCCGAGTACGGGCTGACAGCGAACATGGTCAATACGACGACAAAGAGCGGGTCGAATCACTTTCATGGCGAGGTGTTCGAATTCATTCGCAACTCGGCGGTGGAGGCGGCGAACTATTTCTACGTGAGGCCTGTGGGATCGAACCAGAAGAACGAACCCCTGCGCCGCAATCAATACGGATTTACGCTCGGGGGTCCGATCGTCAGGGATAAGGCCTTTTTCTTCGTGGATTACGAACGAACAGGTCTTCTGGAGGGTCTGGATTATAGCAATGTGGTCCCAACTCTGGCGGAGCGCACGGGCAACTTTTCCGATCTGCTGCCAAAGGTAATCACGGATCCACTTACTGGAAAGCCCTTCCCCGGAAACATAATTCCACCTGCACGTCTCGCCGCTAACCCTCCAGGTGTGTTTTTCTTAAATTATTTGCCGGTCCCGAATCAAGTGAGGGGAACGACATCGTACAACACCATTTCTCCCTCCACGACCCAGACCCTGCAACGCGGCGATGTCAGAGCCGATTACCATATCAGCGACAAGAACCAGCTTTTTGGCCGATATTCCATCAACGACAACCAGGAAATAGATCCGAACCAATTCACGACATTAGGCGTTCAGCCACTGGAAAGCCGAGGACAAAATGCCACGGCTACCCTTACGCATGTATGGAATTCACGCTGGATTTCAGACGCGAGAGCATCCTATTACCGCAGCATCTTCCATTTTTCGGGAATCTTACAGGGCACAAACTTCAACCAGGAAGCAGGCGTGCAAGGGTTCAATGACACAACGCCGATCTTTGGTTTTCCAGAAATAACAATGACAAATTACGCCTCGTTCCTCGGGTCACCCTCGAATCAACTACCAAAGTCCAACCAGCACAGGAATCTTCAGTTTGGCTTGAGTACAACGTACTCACAGGGTCGCCACAGCGTCAAATTCGGCGCCGGCCTGACGCATGAGCGTGGAGGATTTATCAATGGCTCCTCATCGACAGGGGTTTTTGGCTTTACCGGGATTTATTCGGGAAACGCCTTCGCTGAGTTCCTGCTTGGTATCCCACAAAGTGTCACCCGTGACTATTACAAAACGCTGAACGGGGACTTTGGATACTATATGAATCTTTACGTTCAGGATAACTATCGAGTCAGCGACAGACTGACACTCAATGTGGGTTTTCGGCTAGAGCGCAATACGTTTTACCAGGGTATCGATGGCGGCAAGACAGGATTTGACCCGGTCAGCCAGAAGATTATCGTTCCATCGAATTTTAATCACAATGCGCAACTATTGACTCCGGAACTGATCCAGCTCTTTTCGGATCGGCTGGAGTATACCAAGGACCTGGGTTTGCCGAACTCGATTCAGCCCGCGGAGTGGGACTACATACCACGCGTTGGGTTAGCCTGGCGAGCGCCGGATATGTCCCACCATATGACGAGTGTCGTGCGCGCCGGCTATGGGATATATCAACTCTTCACCGACTTCAACAACATCAACAATGAACTCGCATCTGTGCCGTTTATCGCGTCGGCCACTGTAATAAACAATGCGGCGCCGGCCGTGCCACAGCTCACATGGGCGAATTACTTTAACGGCCAGCCCAATGTTCTGCCTAACCCGAATCCGGGGACGCCGTGTTCCTTTGGATTAGTCCTGATCAGCTGTTCTACACCAAACTCTCAGAATGGTGCTACGAACTGGCGAAACCAGTATGTTCAGCAATGGACGCTCGGATATCAGACCCAGATCGCATCCCGGACGTCGGTTGACGTGACGTATTTAGGAACGAAGACCACGCACCTTAATGCGGCTGTAAGCAACAACGATCCCGCTCCTGGCCCAGGAAGCGTCCAGGCGCGCCGGCCCTATCCGCAATATGGGGTCATGCTCTATGACCAAAACAACAGCCATGCAAACTATAATGCCTTGCAAGTGAAGGTCGAACAACGAGCATTTCACGGGCTGACTTTCCTGGCGTCTTACTCTTATTCGAAATGTATGGATCAAGGCAACACCGGCACCACGTATTATTTTTTGAGACAATATGCTGTTTGTAACTACAATTTTCCGCAAGTGTTCTCTCCTAGTTTCAACTACGCGTTGCCGTTCGGCGCTGGGCAAGCGTTTCTCAATCATGGCGGATGGGTTAACCAGGCTGCCGGTGGTTGGGAGTTGGCGGGCCTTTGGACGCTGCGCAGTGGCGCGCCATTTACTCCAACTATCGGAACTGATGTCGCCAATACCGGCATCAGCAGCCAATGGCCGCTTGTCGTTGGAAAGCCCACTCTTGTTCATAATCCGGACTGCTGGTTCTATGTAGCAGGAAATTCAAAGTGCTCAGCCCTTAGCCCTGGTACCACCGCGGCATTTAAAGATCCCCCGCGATACAGTTATGGAGATCCGGTGAGAAATTCGCTTTATTCCGGTTCTCTCAATGAGTTGGATTTCAACATCATAAAGACCTTTTACGTCCGCGAGGGCATATCGCTCGAATTCCATGCGGAAGCTTTCAACCTGCTGAATCATCCGAGCTTTAGCGCACCTTCCACCAATATTGACTCAAGTTCTGGAGGCCAGGTAAGCTCCACGATAAACAGTTCAAGAGAACTCCAGTTCGCCCTAAAGGTTCATTTCTAGGGGCCGTTCTCAGCGTGTAATGACGCCTCATTTGTCAACGGGTCATCGAGATCAACGACGTGAGATTAACGGCGTGGCGGTTTTCTTCTGAGGTATATGCCTGTATCCATGAGTGGTCGAGTGGTTTTGATTCTCGGTGCCTCGAGCGGCATAGGCCGGGCAGCGGCGGTGCTCTTTGCTCGCGAGGGAGCACATGTGGTGGCAGCGGCGCGCCGTGAAGATCGATTACAATCGCTAAAAGAGGAGCTGGCGAGTGAGCAATGCGATATCACGGTTCGGTGCGCGGATGTGACCAGTCCCGAGCATATGCAATTGCTCGCGCAAGAGACGCTTAATAAGTTTGGGAACATCGATATTCTCGTCTACGCGAGCGGGACAAATACACCTGATCGATCGATGGAACGCCTCAGTCCGGGGATATGGGACTCATTAATGGATGCCAATCTTAATGGGGCCTTTTACGCCACCCATGTGGTGCTTCCCGCGATGCGCACCGCCCATTCCGGACTTCTGATCTACATCTCATCTATGGGCGGAGTTATGCCTGACTTATCCGGCGCGGCGTACCAAGCGTCCAAACGCGGAGTTCTCGGCCTGGCACATGCCGTTCGTATAGAGGAGAAACTGAACGGCATTCGAACATCGGTAGTCTGCCCTGGCCTTGTCAACACGGAGCTGGTGGAACAAAGACCGGTAAAAGTATCGCCTGAGGTTCTGGCCCAGGCGTTGCAGCCTGAAGATGTTGCGGAGACGATCTTGTACATCGCGAAATTGCCGGCGCGCGCTGCTATCCCTGAGCTGCATATGGTGCCGGCATCTCAGTGACCCCATCTACCCACGGCGGCGGAAAGTTAATATATCAAACTAAGAACCCACGGTTAGTATCGGCCGCAGGTTGGAGACGCGAATGGATTTGCAAGGAAAGGTCTGCCTGGTAACCGGAGGCACCAGCGGTATTGGGGCCGCGACTGCTCTCACATTGGCTAACAGAGGAGCCCACATCGCGGTTGTTGCAAGAAGGGCCGGCCGGATGCCGGAGAGGCTTCTCGCTGCCGCCAGGAGTCACGGCTCAGTGGCCCGTTCCCTGGAAGCCGACGTAGCCGACCCCGCAGCATGCCGAAACTGCGTCGAACAGGTAGTCAAAGACTTTGGTTGTCTCGATGTTCTTGTGCACTCGGCCGGAGGGCCCGCTCCAGGCGGCTTTTATGCAGTTACAGATGACGACTGGATGAAGGCGTTTGCTGTTCACGTGCACTCCATTTTTCACGTGGCCCGGGCAGCGGCGCCGCACATGGCAAAGCAGGGCGAAGCAGCGATCGTCCTACTGGGATCGGCGGCTGGATTACGCGGCTGTCTGGGCGCATTCGCCTATGGTGTGGTTAAAGGCGCTTTGCCGCAGTTCGCCCGCGTCCTGGCCCGCGAACTCGCCGATCAGGGGATCCGTGTCAACTGCGTCTCTCCCGGTGTAATTCGCACTCCCTTTCATGATGCTCTTTCCCCCGTGCAGGCAAAGAACAATATCGAGAACCGCATTCCGCTGCACAGAGAAGGCAAGCCGGAGGATGTTGCCGCGTTGATAGCAACCCTGGTTGAAAATGACTTCATCACCGGAGAAAACTTCGTTATCGACGGCGGAATGACCATGCGGATTGTTTAGAGCAACGGCGGAAGCTGGCCGAACGCCTGTCCTTCATAACTGGCTGCTATTCCATTCTCAAGGCTTGAACAGGATCAAGCCTTGAAGCCCGCCACGCCGGCAGATCAACCGCGCCCATTCTCAATTGCCCAGGGTTCGCTCATCGGAGAACAATCTCCAGCTTAGTAACGGACGCGGCCGGAATGCTAACGTTCAGCAGGCCAGCGCCTACTGCTATCGCGAGAGTCGTGGACACCACGGCATTCGGCTGGTCGAAGGTATTGTGCCCGTGCATATCGCTGGCCGTCAGAACGGTACCTGATGCAGAGGCGACCTCGGCGCCTCGAAGGGTGATCTGGGTCTCGATCGTCTTCGACAAATCGGGATTGACAATGGTGAGCGTCACGACCTGATTTTTTCGTGATGCTGAGCCGTTGAGACCCCAGAAACGTGCCGGCCGGTCGTCGCGCATGTAATGCACATCCGGTGCCGAGAACTCGGCCCGCAGAGCCTGCCCGCCCTGGTGTGCGGCGTACATCGCGAATACATGAAAGTTAGGTGTGGAGAAGAAGCGGTCCTCATGCGCCATAAATAGCGCATTGATGTTGTTGATGAGCTGGGCGCAGGCGGCCATGCCCACTTTCTCCGGATGGCGGTTAAAAATGTCCAGAGTCAGCGCCGTGGCCAGTGCATCGCGTAACGTTATCTGCTGGCCGAAGATGTGGGTGGGGTCGAGTTCGGTTCCCTCGCGGTACCACGGACCATACTCATCCACCACCAGCTTGACGCGATGCTGCGTATCGTACTGCCCCATCACCGCCCACTGATCGGTAATGATCTGCTCCATTCGATCGCACTCGCGCAACAGTTCATACCAGTCTACGGAATCAAACCGCAGCGCATCGCCTTTGCCGGCCAGCCAGTCCTTCGTCTTGCCGCGGCTCAAATTCCACGCATAGTGATGGACCGACCAGCCCGTAAAGCCAGGGTTGTTGTAGGTCCGGTCAGAGTAGATCCGTTGGAAAAAGCGATGGGTCCAATCGAGATCGTTATCGTTCGGCCCCGACCCGATCAGTTGCAGGTCTATGCCGTATCGCGGTATCCAGTCCGAATAGCGGCGGAACTCGGAGGCATATTCTTCCGGAGTAAAGTCTCCGCCGCAGCCCCAACTCTCGTTGCCTATGCCCCAGTAGCGGACATGAAACGGTTCTGGAAAACCGGCGGCCGCGCGCACCTCGGCCAGGGTTGTGCTTCCGGCAGGAGAGTTGCAGTACTCCACCCAATGATCAAATTCAAGTGCGGGAAGACTCCGCAGGTTTGCTGCGAGATACGGTTGGGCTCCAGTCAGCTTGCAAAACCGGATGAACTCATTGGTGCCGAATTGGTTGGTTTCGAAGAGCTGCGGCCCTTTGTCGTGGAGTCTGATCGCATCGGGATCAACCTCCCAGAAATTGGTACGACGGGGCCGCTTCGAAGCTTCACCGATCCCATCTTTCCAGTCGTAGCTATCCGCGAAGCAGCCTCCGGGCCAACGAATGATAGGGACATGAATCTGCTTCATCATGTCCACCAGTTGGGAACGGATGCCGTATTGGTTGGCGATTTTCGATTTCTCTCCAACCCACACGCCGTCGTAAATCACTCCGCCGATATGTTCTGTGAACTGACCATAGAGATTGGGCGAAATCTCCCCCAGCGGCTCGTCCAGAAGAACCTCAATGCGAGCATCGGTGTCCTTCGCCCAAATATTCGCACTGGAAAAAGCAAGCACGGTGCCTGCGACCGCCGAGCTCTTGAGAAAATGTCTCCGTTTCACGGTAACTCCCTGTCATCTCACTGTCTCAACCGGTAGCAAAAGAACGCTCTTCCTCCATCCTCCGCCTCCAGGCTGCCGCCCAGGACCGTGCTGCAATTTAATCACTTTGCGCCGCGACAGTCTCCGGTTAAGTTTGGGGAATGGTGATGGGAAAACGCAGGCGGCGTCAGCGGCAGGAGGAGCTTTGGGAGTTAAAGGGACCGGAGTGCACGCGAAAGAGAACAGCGGACGGGGCTTCGCCCCATCTTATTCAACCCATGTAGTGCCCCGGCTACGCCGGCGCAAACATGGGGCACCCGTCCAGGGGGAAAGGAATGTGCCGGATCCTCGGCTTCAATCTCGAGAGGGGTACCGCCGTCGCTTGACAAATCGGACAGTCGCTCCACCTGGCGGCCGAACTTTGACGGTTTAGCGCAGCAAGTTCAACGTTGCCACAAAATCTCCCCAGCCTCCAGAGGCACGGCAACGCTGGAATGCTGCGGGACGACGCGTGGAGTATAGTCGCTAGCCGCACGAGTTGCAGATAGGTCGACCGAGTAGATGACGGACCCCTTTGCGTCCGCCGGCTTTTCACCTGCAGTCATGGTTACGATTTCTGCGCCGTGCTCTCCGTGGGAATCGGCATAGAGCTCTACATTGAGATCACCGGAAGAAAGATCACCCGGCCAAACCTGTACCCGAAAAAAATGTCTTCCTTCACGTGTCTCAGCCTGCATCGGTCCGAAGTGCACGGTGCTCCAGCCCTGAGCTATCTTGTGCAGCCAGTGCAGCACCTCAGCCCCGAGGGCGCTGTTGTTCGCAGCGCGTTGGCGATAGCCGGAGGCCGCGGGAAGATAGTGCTCTTCGGTGTAGTTCTGAATGGCCCGGCTTGCAGAAAATTCCGGAGTGAGACGTGCCATGCTCTCGCGGACGCGGCTCAGCCACTTGGACGGCGGACCGTTTTCGGACCGTTCATAGAATTCGGGGACCACCTCCTTTTCCAGCAAGCTGTACATGGCTTCGGCCTCGACGTCATCCCATGCCGGGTCGTCACCGTGCTCCAGCCCGTCGCCGATCGCCCAGCCGACCTGCGGAGAATAGGCCTCCGCCCACCAGCCGTCCAGCTCAGAGAAATTCAAACCGCCGTTGACCAGGGTCTTCATTCCGCTTGTCCCACAGGCTTCCCACGGACGACGCGGGGTGTTGATCCATAGATCGGTGCCCTGTACCAGCTCCTGGGCCATCAACATGTCGTAATCGCTCAGGAAGACCACATGCTGCTGGACCTCGGGCCGCTCGATGAAATCGTTCCATTGTTTGATGAGCGCCTGTCCGGGTTTGTCCGCAGGATGCGCTTTGCCGGCGAGAATCAACTGCATCGGACGCTCAGGATTCGTAAGCAGCCGAATCAGCCGTTCCGGGTCGTGCAACAGAAAATTGGGCCGCTTATAAGTCGCAAACCGGCGCGCAAAGCCGACCGTCAGCACGTGTTCATCGAGAACCTGGGGAAGATCGTGTGGACCGTCGTATCCCGATGCGCGCTGGCGCGCGTAGCGCAGGCGAACCCGGTCGATCAGGTTCTTACGCGCGCTGGTGCGCAGTTGCCATAACTGCTCGTCGCTCAGCCGGCGGATCTCGTCCGCGCAAATCTCCTCTCCCGACCAACGCCGCGTTCCGCAGGCTTTGGTCCAGAGGGTATCGGCCTCTGCTGAATCCCAGGTAGGTACATGAACCCCGTTGGTCACAGAGCCAACGGGGACCTCCCGCTCGGGCCATCGGGGGAAGAGCGGCTGGAAGATGTGGCGGCTTACCTGTCCATGGAGTTTGCTCACGCCATTGATCCGGCCGCTGCCCCGCATTGCCAGGTATGCCATGTTGAAGGGCTCCTGGGTATCGCCGGCGTTCTGCCTTCCCAGGGCGAGCATCTGCTCCAGGGGTATGAACAGTTCCTCCTCCGTGTATCGGTGCAGGTACTTGTGCATGAGGTCGGGCTGGAAACGGTCGAACCCTGCGGTGACCGCGGTGTGCGTCGTAAACAGGTTGCCCGCGCGGGTCACGGTGAGGGCAAGCTCAAACGAGGTCTTGTGGTCCTCCATATAGCAGCGGGTTCTTTCCAGGATTGCGAACGCTGCGTGACCTTCGTTGAGATGGCAAACATCCGGCTCAAGGCCCAACGCCCGCAGCAACCGCCAACCGCCGATACCCAGCACTATCTCCTGTTTCAGCCGCATCTCGGCATCGCCGCCGTAGAGTTCGCTGGTGATCCCGCGTTGAGCCGGGGTATTGGCGAAGTCGTTGGTGTCCAGCAGGTAGAGCTTGGTCCTTCCCACTTGGGCTTCCCAACAGCGGATCCACAGCTTCGACCCGGGCAAACGAATCTGTAACCGTAACCATTCGCCATTCGGCTCCCGCAGCGGCCGAATGGGCAACTGACCGGGATCATTGACCGGGTAGAGCGCCTGCTGGTTGCCGTCGGCATCGAAGTCCTGGCGGAAGTACCCTTGACCGTAGAGCAAGCCAACCCCGGCCACCGGCACCCCCAGGTCACTCGCTGCTTTCAGCTGATCGCCGGCGACGTTGCCCAGACCGCCGGAGTAGATGGGCAGTGCCTCGGACAGCATGAATTCCATGCTGAAGTAAGCGACCAGCGAAAGCGCGGCCCCCTGATTCTTCCCCTGATACTTCTGCTGGAACCACGCTGTTTCGTTGAAAGATTTGCGTTTGTGGTGCAGGCAATCCTGCACCAGCGCACGAAAGCCGGGCGATGCCAGCAGAGCGATAATCTTGTCCCGGGAAGCCGTCAGCAGGATGACCCATGGATTCTGTGTCCACTCCCAGAGTTCCGGGTCGAGGCTCCTCCACATCTCGTCCGCTTCATGGTTCCAGCACGAATGAAGGTTGAGGGCGATCTCCATCAGATCGTCCATCCCTTCCACATTCGGCCACGTCGTGGCCGGTATTATTTCGCTCATCTTTACACCTCTATTTGGCGAGTAACTTGCGGAACGATTGGAGTTCAGCGCGCCGCTTGGCGCTGATCCTGGGTTTAGACAGCTTGAGATCCTCGAAGGCGTCGAGCACGATGCGGGAAATGATCAAGCGAGCGTTTCTCTTGTCGTCTGCGGGAACCACATACCATGGTGCAAGGCGGGTGCTGGTGGCGCCAAGGCAGGCCTCATAGGCTTTCTGGTAGTCCTTCCAGTACTTTCTTTCCTGAATATCGGCGAGAGAGAACTTCCAGTTCTTTTGCGGATCGTCAATGCGAGCGAGCAATCGCTTTCTCTGCTCTTCCTGGGATAGGTGGAGAAATATCTTGACCGTCCGAGTCCGGTTGCGATGGAGATGGTTCTCCAGATCCACGATGGAGCGGTAGCGCTCCTCCCACAGGGATTTCAGGTCGTGCATCTCCTCCGAAAGCCCTTGATTGCGGAGAAGCTCCGGGTGCACGCGAACCACCAGGACCTCCTCATAGTAAGAGCGATTGAAAATCCCTATCCGTCCGCGCTCGGGAAGCCGGCAAGTCGTGCGCCAGAGAAAATCATGCTGCAGTTCCTGGGTACTCGGTTGTTTGAAACTGGTGACTTCACAGCTCTGCGGATCGACGCCCGACATCACATGGGTGATGGCCCCGTCCTTGCCCGCCGAATCCATACCCTGAAATATGAGCAGCAAGGCGTATTCGTTGAGTGCGTATTGAAGCTTCTGCAGCGTACTCACCTCATCCCGGGTTTGGTTCAGGAGATCCTCGTACTCCCCCTTCGTCTTGCAAAGGGGCTGGATCAGGGTGGGCCATTTGGCGAGTCTTACTTTTGCACCGGGGGGCACGCGGAAGCGCTTTGCGTTGATCTTCATGTCTCCTACCTATGCCATGGATTACGGGAGTATGTCGAATGGCTCTAAGAATTCACGAATGTTTTTCATCTCCCGGGTGGTCCAGGATGCTCCGAAAGAGTACCCACCGCCCCGCACCAATTGGGCTTTTGCCTTTCCGGGGCTGGGTCTATTTTGTAGAAGCCGGATGGTTTCACGCTGCCTGGCGGGAATAAGTACGACCGGGCTCTGTTACATAGTCGTAGCAACGGGAGAAGGCCGACCTTGAGGAATGTATACATCCAGACCCAGAGCGAAGAACCGGATTGGCAGCAGTTAGCGCAGGAGAATGGTTCGTTACGGGCAATCATCGCGGAACTACTGATGAAGAACCAGAACCTTCGTTGGGAATTGCAAGGGCACGGACGCTGGCCGGGTCACGACCCTAAACTCTTGACTGCTTCCGAGGGGACACCGTTACGCAGGAAGTCCAGCACCGCCGGCATTCCGTAGCGGGCGCAGAGGAGTGCAGCCATGCGTGCCGCGGCTTGATGGGCCCGGCGGGAAACGGTGGCGCTTGAGGGATGGGCTAACGCCGCGTCTACTTCGGCTGCCGTAGGTTCAACCGGCCACCACTTCCGCTTTCCCGGGGCGGCTAGGGTCTCCACCAATCCTTCGCGCAACCATAATGGAGCGCTTGCTCCGGCTTGCTGTTCTACCAGCACATGCAAAAACTCATGCAAGAGCAGAGTCCCGGCACCCCCGTTGTTTTGCCGTACGGCAGCCGGTTGCAGGAACACGCGGCTGCCACGAGTCGAAGCCAGCACCCAGCCAGGCTCTCCGGTCGTTTGCCGGAAAAGCTCAGTGGTTGGCAATTCCTGCACCGTGGGCGCTTGTGGCGATCTTCCCAGTAGCGATTGAGCCCGTGCCCAGGCGGCATTGCCTCCGTTCAGCAGGCCGTCTGCTGGGTCTGTGGTCAGTAAGGTCCACCCGGCTCCGGTGATCTTTTTCCACCCGTCGCCGGCCGGTGACATTCCGGGGACGGTGCCGGGGAAGTAGAAACTGAGAATCTCGCTATCGTTGCGGCCTTCCATTGCCATCTCAAACGCGCCCGCCTGGCAAAGGCCTACGCCATGCCCGTACCCTCGACCCCGCACCTCGAGGTCCGCCCCCGACACGGTCGCGCTATACCACTCGCTGCGCATCTGGTTCCAACCGAGAGCCCGGTCGACAGCGAAGCGAAAGCTGCTGGCGGAGAGCTGCGCCGGGGCACCCCGGCCGGTTACCTGGACCAGCTCAGCGCGGCCGGTAGCGTCTCGCTGGGTGATGCGAATGTCCGTGACCGGAGAAGGCGTCTGCCAACCCTGGGTGTGGAAGATCTGGTCCAGTTGACGCAAAGGAATGCGGGTTTGCCATTGGGCAGTGGATCGGCGCAAGCAGTATGGATCGGTGTGCTGTCCGGCAACGTAGCTAGCTTTCTCCTCTGGCCAGACAGCACTCGCCGTCTCGCTCATCCCCCCGCAGTGTTGGGTGTAATAGACATGCGCCCGTTGGCCGCCCGACCACAGCGTTTCACCGGCTGTCTCGCGGACCGCCTCCTCCACTTCGGGGCGGGGTTTGCCCAAGCGGAGCGCCTGGCAATGGGTGCTGTCGCAGAGCCCGAAGCCCTCCGCCTGGTGGCGGTTGGCGTTCACCAGGGCAAAGGTGCGCATACTGATGGCCATCGCTTTGAGCGAGGCCATCGGCTCATCCGGAGCGGCCTCGCCGCTAAGCGCCGCGATCACGTAGCTCTCGCTGGGTAAAGTCAGCAGTACGCGCAGGCCATGGGGTTGCCATTTGATGGTCCATTTGCCCGCGGCGACAAGGTCCGGCGCATCCGCGGCTTGCAGGCGATAGTTTCCGCTTAACTCGAGGTGCTGCCGATTCGGAAGCCAGTCCACGACTATGGGCTTGTTGGTGTTACCGAGAGGCGTTGCCGTGAGATGGGTCACCGATCGCGAAGCCCAGACCTCGACGGTAAGCGAGCGAGCGCTTTCGGGGGCTGTTCTCGTGGCCAGAAAGAAATGCTGGGCCAATCGTGCGGCATCGGCTCCATTGCCGTGGGGCAGATAGATCACAACCACCATTTCTTTGTGGTCGAAGGCGCCGACGCCGGCAAACCATCCATGACTCGAACCTTGCATGGTGTCGCTGGCCGTTCCTGTCTTGCCGGCCATCTCCATGCCCGGCACGGAAGCGTTGTGGGCCATGCCATAACGCACTGAATTCCGGAGGCCCTGGCGCACTGCGTCCGCGCGGCTGTCATCGAGTTCCAAAGCCAGCTTGCGATAGGCGGTTGCAATTTGCATGGGCGAAACTGCGATGCCTGCGACCCCCAACACCAGAAGCTCTTTCTGCTCCGGGGTCGCTGGAATGCCCGCCGGACCCAGACCGTAATGTTCCAGAATGGCCGTGGTCTGCGTCGGGGCAATCCGGTCGGCCAAACTAGCAAAATATCGGTTGCAGGAATACGCGAGCGCGTTTTGCGCGTCGAAGGCGATGTCAGTCTGCGGGTGCGTGCAGGCCAGATTCCAGTCCCGCTTTCCGGCGCTGATGTGCAGATCGCGACGGCAGAAGACGGTGGCTTGGGGCTGTACCTGCTGCCGCCGCAGCGCAGCAGTCAAAAAAAGAGGCTTAAGGATGGAGCCTGGGGTACTCCGAAGGCTCTCCGCTTCGGCGGGTTTGACGATTGCCACGCGCCGGCCCGTTTTCAGATCGAGCACTACGCCGACGGCAGGAGAATCTCGCAGCGCAGAAGAGAGCGCCCTTTGTGCCGTTGACGCCGCCGCTCCCATTAAGGGCGAAACAAAGAACAAACCTAATAACACCAGACTCTGTCTAAGCAACAAACTCCGGGTGCCCCACATCTCGCTCGTTTTTCGCGAGATGTGGGATACCACCGAGCTAACCCTTAAACTCTTTAGTTCCCAACGGCCCTGATCAAACTGGACGGGTGCCCCACGTTCGCCAAGGCGTACGTGGGCCGAAAAAGACGGGCGAAGCCCTTCCATTGCTCTTTTGTCGACGCACAAAGCTAAAACTTAAGCTCCCGCCGGCCTTCCATGGCTCGCGTCATGGTCACCTCATCGGCATACTCAATATCGCTTCCCGCTGGAACTCCGGTCGCGATGCGCGTCACCCGCACTGCCGCCGTGCGTAGCAAGTCCGCCAGATAAACCGCCGTCGCCTCACCCTCGACCGTAGGATTCGTGGCCAGGATCACTTCCTCCACATCGCCCTGCGCTACCCGAGCCACCAGGCTATCGGTGCGGAGGTGCTCCGGCCCAACCCCATGGAGGGGTGACAACGTTCCGTGCAACACGTGATAGACGCCGTTGTAGCTGCGGGTTTTCTCAATCACCGCGATATTACCCGGCTCCTCCACCACGCACACCACCCGTTGGCTTCGTGTCGGGCTGGCACAATAGACACAAGGGTCCACATCGGTGATGTTGTTGCACGTCGAGCACAGCAACAGCCGCGCTTTTAACTCCCGCACCGCATCCGCCAATGCTCCCGCATCCTCCGTACTGGCGCGAAGAATATGGAACGCAAGCCGCTGTGCGCTCTTAGCCCCGATCCCGGGCAATTTGCGCAGCTCTTCGATCAGCCGCGACATCGGTTCTGCAAATTGAGACAAGGCGGCTCCTGACTAAATGAGTCCAGGAGGAAGATTCAAGCCGCCCAACATCCCGGTTAGGTTGGACTTCATGGCTTCATCGGCGCGCCGGCCCGCCTCGTTGAACGCTGCGGTCACCAGATCTTCGAGCATTTCGACGTCGGCCGGGCTGGAGCTCAGGCTCATGACCGCGGCAGCGTCTATCTTGAGCTGCAACACCTGCTTCTGCCCGTTCATCTTCACGGTAACGGCGCCTCCACCCGAGGAGGCTTCCACCACCGTCTGGCTCAGCTTTTCCTGCATCTGGTCCTGCATGTGACGGGCCTGTTCCAGCATTTCCTGCATTTTTAGAGGGTTCACAGCCTACTCCTTCAACCTTTGCCTTTGTCTCGCAGATCGAGCACGCTGCGAACTTCCGCCTGGAAAAGCTCCTGCGCCTGGCGCACCAGCGGGTTGCCCAGGGCGACTGCTTCAATGCTATCGCGGGACCATGTGCGAGGAGCTCCGCTGGACGGCTCCGCTGCGGTTTCACCCGGCACCACGGTCATCTTCTGCGTGGCGCCCGCCCCGCGCAAGGCCTCGCGCACGATCTTCCATGCATCGCCATTCATGGTCAGGCCCAACATTGTCTTTCCCACTCCTACCTGAACCTGGATCGCACCTTCCGCGTCCATCTTCCAGGATCCTCCTGCCAGGAGCGAGGCAGCAGTATTGTGTCCCTGCTCATCGAGCGCTGCAGTGACCACATCGCGTAGTTTACCCAGATCCGCGTCGTCAGGCTTGGTCTCCCCAAGCTTGGCCGGCGGCGGCTCCAGCTCGACGGCTGCCGTAACCGGCGGTGGTTGTCGTTCGACTGCTTTCTGGACCGGCGCTGCGACCGGCGCAACCTCCGGCCTCTCCTCCGGCTCTTCGGCGCTCTGCTTGCGCTGACGATCCAGCTCGAAGGGAGAAGGCGCCGGCGCTTTGGGCTTGACGGGTTCAACCAGGGGCGGAGCAGGACGCGGCGCCTGCACGGGGATCGCCTGCGCCGGCCTCGGGTTCGCTGCAGGCAGACGTGCGGCCCCGGGCAAGCTGCTCAGAATCTGCTCCAGCGGCAACAGACGCTGCAGGTGGACCAGCTTCATCAGTCCCAACTCGAGGTGCAACCGCGGCTCCTGGCGGTAGTTCAGCTCATCGAAGGTGCGCAGGATCACTTGCAGGAAGCGAGTGAGGTCCTCTTCGCTGAAGAGAGCCGCCGTGCGCACGGCCCGGGCCCGCTCATCCCCCGAGATCTGCAGAAGTTCTGTCTTTTCGCCGCCCAATTTGGCCATCAGGCAGTTGCGCAAATACCGCACCAGCTGCCGCGCCATCTGCGACGGGCTATTGCCTGCGTTCAGCAGCCGGTTGAGTTCTTCCATCACGGCGGCACTTTGGCCCTCGCCGATGGCTTCGAGGATGCGTTCAAAGACGGCGTCGGGCACCGTCCCCATCAGCTCCCTGATTTCCTCGCCGTCGAGCTTGGCCTTGCCGTCCACCATCGGCGCGCTGGCGATGGCCTGGTCCATGATGGAGAGCGCATCGCGCATGGAGCCGTCGCCGGCTTCGGCCAACAGGGCAAGCGCTTGCGGATCGGCGAGGATCCCCTCCTGACCGGCAATCTGCGTCAGCTGGGCCACGATGTCGTCGAACTTAACCGCGTGGAAACTGAAGTGCTGGCAGCGCGAGCGTATGGTCTGGGGAATGTCCTCCGGCTGCGTGGTCGCCATCATGAAGACGACGTGTTCGGGCGGCTCCTCCAAGGTCTTCAGCAACGCATTAAAGGCTGCGTCGGTGATCTGATGGGCCTCGTCGAGCAGATAGATTTTGTAGCGATCGCGCGCCGGCGCGTAGCGAGCAGCGTCGCGCAGTTCACGAATCTCGTCGATCCCGCGGTTGGTCGCGGCATCAATCTCCACCACATCGAGGGAGTTACCGGCGCGTATTTCCTTGCACGAGTCGCAAACGCCGCAAGGTTCGGGCGAGGGCCGCTCCGGACTGCAAATTTTGTTGCGGCAATTCAACGCCATGGCCAGGATCCTGGCGATGGTCGTCTTGCCGATACCGCGGTGCCCACTGAAGATGTAGCCGTGGGCCACACGCTCCTGCTGGAGAGCGTGAGCCAGGGTACGGGTCACGTGGTCCTGGCCGGCTACATCGGAGAAGCGTTGAGGACGGTATTTGCGGGCTAGAACCTGGTAAGCCATAGGGAGGAATCGAAGAGTGCGAGCGTGCCGTCGGCACGGCCTCTCAACTTTGATTGTAGCCCGAGTGCGGATCGCAGCAGGAATCGCAAACTGGCATCAAAGTGGAGCAATCCGGGTAGGGAAGCGTCTGCTATGGTTCAACCACTCGGTTGGAAAAGAGGGAGAACGTTCATGTCCACTGTTGAGGTTGTTGCCGCGATTTTCGCTATCGGGGTGCTGTCCGGCTTGAGGGCTCTGTCGCCGATCGCGATCGTTTGCTGGCTGGCGATGTTGCACCGGCTCTCGCTCACCGGCTGGGTTTCTTTTGTCGGCAGTAAGGTTGCGGTGGGATTGTTTTCCCTGGGCGCTGTGGGCGAATTAATTTCCGACAAATTGCCCAAGACGCCGAGCCGGCTGAAACAGCCGGGTTTCAGCATCAGGATTGTGATGGGCGCGTTGTGTGGTCTTATTCTGGCCACCGCCGCGTCTTTCTCGATCGCGGGGGGCGCCCTGCTGGGCGCCATCGGCGCGGTGGCGGGATCTTATCTTGGCTACTTCGTCCGCAGCGGAGTCACGGGAAAGATCGGTTTGCCCGATCTGCCGGTCGCGTTGGTAGAAGACGTGATCTGCATCGGCGGTTCAATTCTGGTCGGATTGTTATTTGCCCCGCGCTAGGGCATTTTTGCTGGCTTTTCGTTTTGCGGCTTTTTTACGGCGTGCGATTTCTTCCGCCGAATACATCGTCTGCCGGCAGGCGGCGGCTCCGCAGTAGCAGCGAGCATCGTCTTCTTCGCCGTCGTACAGGTTGTAGTCGTAGGTGAGCTCTTCTCCTGGCGCGATGCGGCGCAGAGACATCACCCAGACCCGCCCACGCAGTTCTTCCGTCTCGCAATTGGGGTCGCAGGAGTGGTTGATGTACATCGCCATGCCATGGCCATCGATCACGGTCGTACCGTCTCCGATGCCGAAGAGGTAGGTTGTTTTGGAGTCTTTGAATTGAGCGTCGGCCTTTTTCTTGCTGATGCGGGGACCGGTGTATTCCACCACCTTGGCGCCCTTGGCGATGGCCGAGGATGTGTAGCAGCCGGCAGCGTGTATGGAAGAAGAGCGAATCATCAAACCCATGATCAATTTTTAACAAGCTTTTCCGCGGATGGGAAGAAATAGGCGGTGTCGAATGCCGAGAGGGTTTGAGGTGCGGCGCTGTGGTATCCCACATCTCGCGAAAAACGAGCGAGATGCCCCGAATTTCCTGCACGCCGCCCTGGACATGACCGCGTGTGCGCCTTTCTTTAAGGAAAGGCGCATGAAGTGTGCGAAACCCACGACACTTCACAGGAAATCGGGGATATGGGGCACCCGGCCTTGGTTGTCAGGAAGAGGTTGAAGAGCCGAACAGGAATGAACGGGCTCTCAAACTTCGATTTTGTCTTAGCCGCGAACCCCGGGTGCCCCATATCTCGCTCGTTTTTCGCGAGATGTGGGATACCACAGGGCTACACCCCAAACCCTCTCGGCCGCGGGACTAGATTCGGGCCCCGTCAAGGTCTAAACTTGAAGAAGCCACGATGCCCAAACTTCCTCTCATCGTCGCTGCGATGATGGCTCTGCTCACGTTTGCAGCCAGCGCCCCTGGGTGCGCTCAATCGCAGAGCAATAGCAGCCAGTCCATTCCCGATGCGCCTCAGCCGCAAAAGAAGCCCGCGGCCAAGCCACAATCCGCTGACCCTGAGTCTCAGCCCACGGATAAGACCAACTCTCAGCCGCCAGCTTCGGACAAGCCGGCACCGAAGCCGCCTTCCACGAAGGACGACAATCCCTTCCCTGAGGATGTCTCCAAGCAGGCTGCGAAAGCGGCAGACCGGTCGTCCAAGTCCGACCAACCGGCTGATCCCGATGCGACTGCTCCCAAACCTTCCACCGCGACCGACAATCCGTTCCCTGAATCCGTGTCTCGGGATGCCGCCAAGACGGCCGGCAACGACCCTGCGCCGGCTGCAAAGCCTGACATCCCTCCAGGGTTCAGTTCGAGCCAATCTAATCCCGGGGCGGATCAGGTGGTCGATCCGGCGCGCGCCAAAAAGGACGCCGAGGTGGGCGGCTTTTACCTGCAAAAGGGCGACTACCAGGGAGCCCTGCTCCGCTACCAAGACGCTACGACTGCCGACCCTACCAATGTCGCCGCCATTTTCGGTTTGGCCGAGACCCAGCGCATGCTCAAGAAAAATGCTGATGCCGCGCGTAACTACCAGCTATATCTGGAGATCGTCCCTAATGGGCCGAAGTCCAAACAGGCGCTCAAGGCGCTCAAGGCACTGGGGTCCGGGGGATAGCTTCGAACAAAAGTTGTAGTGCCAACGATGGTGCAGGGCGACTTTTTGGTTTTCTGTCCTTATGCGGGTGTTTTACACTTTCGCGAAGTTACGGAGAACTTTCCCCCATGCACGCGGTTCTCGGACGGGTGGTCGATCAAATCTCGTGTGAAGTGCGCCACCTCGACGCCGACGCTACACAACTGCACCCAAAAGGGCTCGTCCATAAGTGGAATGCTCAACAGGTAGTCGAGCATCTGGTGATGGGCTATCGTTTGACCACTGAGGCTCTGGAGACCCGGCTCAAGAAGGGGCGCCTTTCCCAAAAACGAGGTCGTACGTATCTGCAATGGTCCCTGCAGATGATGATCCTCAGTTTCGGAGCTATGCCGCAGGGGGTACCGGCGCTGGAAGAGACGATGCCTAAACCGGGGCGCTTCCCGGCCATGAACGGGCCAGAGTTGACCGATCTTTTGCGCCGGGAAATCGAGGCCATGGACACCACGCTCGACGCATGCCGGCGTAGGTTCGGCATCGAGTGCGTGGGTATCCATCCCTTCCTCGGGCCTTTACGGGTAGATCAGTGGCGCCGCTTCCACGCGATTCACGGACACCATCATTTGATCCAATTGCGTTCAGTGCTGGCGCAGGTGGCCCCGGACCCGGTTCCGCTGAAATTGACCCGAGACAACCTAGTGGAAAAATTGCACATACCAGCCCAGCGTCCTCTCGCCTAGAAAGATGGTGTAGATTCCGGCCAGGCTGAGCACGGTCCCAAAGGGAACGGGCAGTTGCCCCGCCGGCAACTGATCGTCACTTGCAGTGCGGCTTGCAGTGCGGCTTCCAGTTCCGCGGCGGAATAAAATCGTTCCCACCCCGTAGAGCGCTCCCACGATCACCGCGAGAAAAAGCACCAGGCCTGTTTCCCGCAGCCCGAGCCATGCCGCCAGCATGGCCAGGAGCTTCACGTCCCCCATCCCCATCCCCATCCGGCGCCGGGCCAGCCAGTAGGTTCCAGCGATCAGCAGCAGGACAGCCGCCGCCACCGCCGCGGCCAGCAAAGACAGCCCCGCCGCGTGTACCGCCCCAGACCATGTCCAGATTCCGTTTTCGAGGCCGGGACGCAACCCGGAGAACACGATTCCCGCCACCAATCCGGGCAGGGTAAACCAGTCGGGCAGCAGCAAGGTCTCCGCATCCATGACCGCCAACCCCAGCAGAAGAAAACAGAGCAGCGCCCAGAAAGCCGCCAGCCAGCCGAACGAAAAGTGCAGGCAGCAGATCAGGAAAAAGATGCAAACGGCAAGCTCGATGAGCGGATAGCGCCAGGAGATGCGGCCGCCGCACTTTCTGCAGGCGCCCCCAAGCAGCAGCCAACTAAGCACGGGAACGTTATCCCAGTTTGCTATCGGCTGATCGCACTGGCGGCAGTGCGACCGCGGCCACACCACGGATTCGCCGACAGGCAGCCGCACGATGCAGACGTTGAGAAAGCTACCCAGCAGCAAACCGAATAATCCAAAAAAGAGACAAGGCAGCATCGGTGATGACCACAGTAACAGCCGAGGGAATCCTCAACCCCATCGTTTACATTGTTGATATGAGTTCTGACCGACCCCCGGCCGCGGATTCAGCTGCGCTTTTCGCCGAAGCAGTGGGCATCATGGCACGGCTGCGCGGTCCCGATGGCTGCCCCTGGGATCGTGAGCAGAGCTTCGACACCATACGGAAATATACGCTCGAGGAGTGCTACGAGGTCCTGGACGCCATCGAGCGGCGCAATTGGACTGACCTTTGCGAGGAATTGGGCGATCTCCTGCTACAAGTGATCTTTTATGCGCAGATGGCAAACGAGGCGGGTCACTTCAGTATCGCAGATGTGATTGCAGGCCTTAATCGTAAGCTGGTCCGGCGCCACCCCCACGTCTTCGGAGACGAGGCCTCGATGGCCGCCGGCAATGCGGTCGAATCGCCGCTGGAGACGGAGGATATCGACTCCTCTCAGGTGTTGCGTAACTGGGATGCCATTAAGCGGGCAGAGAAGACGCAGCCGGCTTCGTCGGCGCTTGACAGCATCCCGCGGGGGCTTCCGGCGCTGCTGGAGGCGGCCAAGTTGGGGTCGCGTGCGCAAAAGAGTGGCTTCGACTGGCCTGAGGTGGAAGGCATTTTCGCTAAGCTGGAGGAGGAGACCGAAGAGCTGCGGCAGGCAATCCGCGCTTCCTCCGCGACTGCCGGCGTTGCTTCGGGAGAGGTAGTTTCTGAAGTCGGCGACCTGCTCTTTACCCTGGTTAACCTGGCCCGCCGTCTGCATGTGGAACCGGAGCTCGCCCTGCGCCATACCAACGGCAAATTTCGCCGGCGGTTCGCCGCGATGGAGGCGGCCTCCGTGCAGCCGTTGGCGTCTCTATCCGCCGCCCAGCTGGAATCGCTCTGGAGCCAGGCTAAGCTCGCAGAAAGTCTTGCAACTTCGCCTTCCCGATGAGTTTCGAGCCAATCCTGATCCGGCCCTGTGAAGGCTTCGAGGAGCTGAGCGCCTGCGTGCAGCTCCAGGTCGAAGTGTGGGGATACGGAGACCGTGATGTGGTCCCCCGCCGCGTTTTCATCGTCAGCAAGAAGATCGGCGGCCAAGTGATGGGGGCGTTCGATACGTCGCTCCCAGGCGCAAGCCCGGAGGGCGACCCGGAGAACCTGGTGGGCTTCGCCATGGCGTTGCCCGGCATAACGCAGGGCAAGCCGTATCTGCATTCGCACATGCTGGCGGTCAACCCTGAATATCGCAACCGGGGCATCGGGCGGCGGCTCAAACTCTTCCAGCGCGACGAAGCCTTGGGCCGTGGAATAAGGCGCATGGAGTGGACGTTCGACCCCCTGGAAATCAAAAACAGCTTCCTCAACGTGGCCAAACTTGGCGCTATTGTTCGCCGCTACGCGTCGAACTTTTATGGTGTATCCTCATCTCGACTGCACGGTCAGGTTCCCACGGATCGGCTCTACGCGGAATGGTGGTTGGATAGCGATTGGGTTACCTCTACCCTGGGTGCCAAACCGAAGACTGTTCCCGCTGTGGAGCAGGAAATCTCCGTACCGCACCAAATAGCTCAGTGGAGGCACTCACCCGCGGATCAGGAACGCGTCCTTGACATTCAAAGCAGGAATCGCGAGCATTTTCAACAGGCCTTCGCCCAGCAGCTCGCTGTCGTTGGTTTTAAGATCGATGCTGAGGGGAACGGCATCTATCAGCTTGGACAGTGGCTGGAGCCCGCATGAAGTCTGAACAACGCCATGGGCCCTCGACCAGAAATTCGGGACCCGTCAGGCCCCCGACACTCACCATAAACCGATATCGAGCAGGTTTTCATGAAGATTGAATCGATAGTTCTGCGTGAGCTCAGCATGTCCCTGATCCACCCTTTCGCCACCAGCTTTGGTGAGACCAGGGAGCGCCGTGTGCTGTTGGTGGAAGTCCGCGCCGAAGGACTCTCGGGCTGGGGCGAATGTACTACCGGCGAGCACCCCTACTTCAGCGAAGAGTCGACGGATACAGCCTGGGTTACCATTTTGCAGGAACTCGTGCCTTTGCTGACGGCGACGGAAGAGCAGAGAGGGGGCAAGTGTCCAGGGATCTTTCGCCCGGTGCGCGGACATCGCATGGCCAAGGCTGCGATCGAAAATGCATTGTGGGATCTGGAAGCGCAAATGCGCCGCATGCCTTTGTACGAGCTGTTGGGTGGCACCCGGGAGACAATCGCCTGCGGAGTTTCGATCGGCATCCAGTCATCGATCGAAAAGCTTTTGGAGAAGGTAGAGGAAGCGGTCTCTCAGGGCTACCAACGAATCAAGTTGAAATGCAAGCCGGGGCTCGATGTGAAGATGTTCGAAGCGGTTCGGCATCGATGGCCGGAAATTCTTCTCAGCTGTGATGCCAACTCTGCCTACCGTCTGCGCGACTCCGACCACCTCACTACTTTCGACCAATTCAATCTGCTCATGATCGAACAGCCATTGTGGGCCGATGACTTCTACTTCCACGCCATGCTTCAGCAGCGTCTGGAGACTGCCATCTGTCTCGATGAGTCGATCCGCAATCGCCGGGATGCGTTAGCCGCCATCGAGATGGAGTCCTGCCGCATCATAAATGTGAAGCTCGGCCGGGTGGGGGGCTTCAGCGAGGCGATCGCCATCCACAATGCGACCCAGGAACGCGGGATCCCAGTGTGGTGTGGCGGCATGTTGGAGAGCGGCATTGGCCGGTCGCACAACATTGCATTGTCGACGCTGGAGAATTTCTCTCTCCCCGGAGATGTCTCCGCCTCCAGGCGCTACTGGGCCGAGGACATCATCGAGCCTGAGGTCACCGTATCCGCCGCTGGCGAGATCCGCGTGCCGACCACCCCTGGACGGGGCTTTGAGGTGCGTACCGACCTGATCGAACGGCTGACCGTCCGCAAAGAGGAGATCAAGGCCATGGCGCTGGTCTCCTGATCTATCTATAGGAGATGTGATGACTCCCCAGGAAGAATCCATGCTCAACGACCTGATTGGTCGTGTCGAGCAAACCCAACTCACCGAGAAAGATCCGGAAGCGGAGCAGCTGCTCAACCAGAGGTTGGGCCGTAACCCTAATGCCCTCTATATCCTGGCGCAAACTGTATTAGTACAAAATTACGCCCTGGAGCAGGCCCAGGCGCAACTTAACCAGTTGCGGCAGCAGACCCAGGCGCTGCAACAGCAGCCCGCTCACTCCACCAGCTTCCTGGGCAACCTGTTGGGTCACCGTGACCCTGCTCCGCCCCCACCTCCACCGCCGCCGGGTTACGGGGCCTCGCCCTACGGTCAGCCGTGGAATCAGGCGCCCTCGTATGGACCGCCTCCGCCGGCGCCCGGGGGTGGCTCGAGCTTTTTGCGCACTGCCGCGACGACGGCGGCTGGGGTGGCTGCTGGAGCGCTTGCCTTTCAGGGGGTCGAGTCTTTGCTAGGTGGGTTTGGTCACTCAGCGGGCTTCGGCGGCGGTAGTGGACTCTTTGGCGGCGGCGAAGGGAGGCCAGAGGAAACCGTCATCAACAATTACTACGATGACTCCGGCCGAGATCGTGGGGGCCTCGACAATACCAAACTGGGCGATAACGGCAGCGATGCCGCTAACCTGCAGCAGGCAAGTGACGACCTCAGAGATGACGGGGGGAATCAGGACGATCTGAGTCTGAACGATACGTCCTACGACGACTCATCCTTCGATGACTCCTCGAGCGGAGACGACTTAGCGTAAGTCGTGAGTTTAGTCCCGTAGGGACGGCTGAACCTAGCCCAGGACGCTAGTCCTGGGTCGGATTTCAAAGGACGACCAGTCCCGCAGAGCCCGCCCTGAGCTTGTCGAACGGGGACGGCTGGAAAAAGACCGCGACGCAATCCTGGACAAACTCCAGCCGTCCCTGCGGGACTGGGCCATGTTTCATGACGTTCCCAGGACTAGCGTCCTGGGCTAAGCTCAGCCGTCCCCGTTCGACAAGCTCAGGGCAGGCTCTGCGGGACTGAAACGAAACCTTACCTGGACGCAACCTGCGCCCCGCCGGGAATCTTCTGGAGTAGTCGTATAGCTTCCTGGTAGCCGAGCTCCTCGGGCTGTATCTTGAAGTCGCTGAAATCTTCCGTTGTTGAATAGTCGACGCTCTTCATCATCAACAACTTGCCTTGCAACCGCAGTTTCATATGGATGGTTTCCCAGTGATGCAGGCCGACATCGGCGTTTTGCACCAGGATGCTGCCACCCTTGTAAAGACGGCCGAGCACGCCCCAGCCGAAGTTCACGTCGGAGATCAGATGGGCATCGATCTTCACCAGCCTTAACTGCCCCTGATCTACCCACAGCTCGCCCACCATGCCGTGGTAAACCTCACCTTCCCGGTCGGGGGGCGTAAAAGCCGGGTTCGGCCGGAATTTCAAGCGGTAACAGAGCCCGTTCGGGCCTTCCACCATGCCATCGAAGGTGTAAAGAAAAGCATCAGGTAGCATGCGCACCATCTCGTCGCCCCGGGCGTTGTCTTCCTGCTCCTTCTTGTGGCGATGTTCCTGCACTTCGGGATGGGCCAGCAGGTTGTTCAGGCGATCGATCTCAGCCTGTTCTTCCTCCGGGGGCAACGGTTTGCCGTCTTTCTCGATCAGCCGGGCAACATCCCCATCTTTGGTCTCGACGATCTCCTTGACCGCGCTCCCCTTGGGATCGACCTTGTGTTGGCGATAGCTGAAAGAGCGTCCCGGCTTGGTGGAATGTAGCTCGTTCCAACTGGCGTCGCGGACGATTTTCGCCGGGTCAATCGCCGGATTTCCGTTCTGGGAAAGGGCTTGGCCGGATGCTGCTGTAGCGGTGCCAAGAAATAGGGCCCCTGCGAGCACGGATGCCCCCAAAGGAGCCAAAACCGACCGAAAATGCTTCAGAAGTCGCATAGCGTTACCTGCGTGAGACGTAAGGCAATACCTTTCAGTTTACATCTGTGGGCCCTCAAGCCGTCTAACCCTCTTTGACGGTTGCGATTGGCTTCGCTCCTTGCGTATAGTTCGGGCAGAGAGCCTGCAACTGCAGGGAGGCAACCGATGAATGCAGGAGATAGCGCCGTCGCCGTGATCGGCAAATCGGTGCAGATCCGTGGCGAGGTAAAGGGAAGCGAAGACCTGATGGTGGATGGGCATGTCGAGGGGACGATTACCCTGGTCGAAAGCAAGCTAACCATCGGCCCCAACGCCCACGTGGCTGCGAACGTGTCGGCACGGGACGTGATCCTGCTGGGCCAGCTAATTGGCAATGTCTCTGCCACTGGGCGGGTGGAACTACGCGATGGCTGTGATTTAGTCGGAGACATTTCCGCCGCACGCCTATCGATTGAGGAGAGCGCTGTTTTTCGCGGCAATGTAGAACCGTTGACGGCGGAAAAGGCAGCTGGCGTTGCACCGGCGAAGGGCGCCGAAGTTCCGGTTGCGACCTCTCCAGCCAAACATTAAATCGAATGCTGGAGGGCTAAGTAATGATGAGCATATTTCCCGCAGGCAGCACTGGCCTGCGGTCAAAAACCGATGACGTGATGCGCAATATATTTGGCAAGACACAACACGGTGCTCAGGCCACGGGAACTCCCACGGTCCTCACCGGTCCGCGGGTGCCCAGACACTCCAGTGCCTGGAAGGATCTACTTAAGTTTCTCAAGGCCGAGCAAGGTTTGCGGATCCTGGATATCGGGCCCACCTCTCCTACCAATATCAATTTCCTCACCACGCTGGGCCACGGAGTGTACATGGCCGATGTGGTGAATGAAGCCCTGCGTGGTAACTGGATGAGCGCTCCAGACGAAAACGGCGTGACCCAGTTCGATGTGGAAGGTTTTCTCGATAACAACCTCGACTTTGCCGGCAGGGAATTCGACGTCATCCTGCTTTGGACTACGCTGGACTATGTTCCTCAGGCCTTGGTCGGGCCGATGATCAAGCGGTTTCGCTCAACACTGCGTCCCGGCGGCCGGGTGCTGACGTTTTTCCATACCCGCAACAACGGACCCGACACCAGCTTCTGCCGTTACCACGTAACCGACAGCGACACTATTGAGACCCAGGAAACTACGGGGTACGCGGTGCAGCATGTCTATACGAACCGGACCATTGAGAAGCTGTTCGAGACCTACAACAACACCAAGTTTTACCTGGCTAAAGACAACCTCTACGAAGTCATCATCACTCGCTGATCTTCCACAATAGCTGGCGAAGGATGCCAATCCATCGCCGGGCATCGGATTGATTCAGGTTCAAACGCCGCACCATGCGGCGCACTGCAAGCGGATCTGCGGCTGCCGGACGGCGGCGGGCGTACCCGATGGATGTCAGCATTTCCGCCAGCAGATGAGTCACGCGTTCCAGGTCCTCTGCCTGTGCTGGGGGCTGCGATTCGATTGCAGCTACCGGGTCCTCGTGCCTTACCAACTCGTATAGGCACACGGCTGCCGCCTGTCCCAGGTTCATCGACGCGTGACGAAGACCTGAAACTGGATGCATGGGTACAGTCAAGAGCCAGTGGCAGTGGCTCATGGCATCGTTGCTCAGACCGGTCTTCTCCGATCCAAAGAGCAGGGCTACACGCGCAGTGCCTGCGGTGGAACGCACTAACGTGCCGGCTTGCGCCAGCGTGTACAGCGAATGTTCCTGCTTTCGTTCTCCTACTGCTGTAGTGCCCACGACCAGGCTGCAGTCGGCCACAGCATCGGCGACGGTTCGGAACTCCCGCGCTGCGGCAAGGATGTCAGACGCATCTACGGCTGACCTTGCTTTCTCAAAGCCGACCGAGTAGTCATTCACTAGCCGTAAATCCGCGAAGCCAAAACCGTGCATGGCGCGTGCGACAGCGCCGATATTGTTGGGGTTGCGCGCGCGTACCAAAACCACCGTGACCCGGGCACGCTGCTCTTCGCTCAGCATCGCTCTATCTTAGGGGGTCGGGGGGTGAAAGCCTCCGGATTGCAGAAGAGTCCCGAAGGGACGGCTGAACTTGGCCCAGGACGCAGTCCTGGGTCTGGAGTTTCTACATTTCAGAGACGATGTACCTGAGGAAACACGGGGTTTCCGTGAGTCACCGCCCTGATGCTTGTATCAGGGCACGGCTTTAGCCGTGTCCCCATGAGCCTGCGGCTCACCCAAGGTGATGAAAACCATCGGATTCGCCCATGATGGTTCTAAAAGGTTTAGATGTCGTTTTCGACTGTGCCGCACAGGTGTAACTATGATTGGGCTTTAGCCCCTGCTCGCTTTAGTTCTGCCAAATAGGTGAAGCAGTAAGGAAACTTTTCCGGCGAGTCCACCGATCCTTTCCTAACGGGATGCTGAGCATTCCTGATGGCACACATAGCTCCCGCGATTGTCGACGCGCACCTCGGAAAAGCCGCGTTGCCACACCTCTCCCAAATACCCCAATTCTCTTTTCAGACGATAGGAAAATCCACCCTTGATGAATTGCATGACTCGCTCAACGGTGCTATCGCCTGAGACCGTGATCAGCAGATGCAGATGGTTCGGCATGACTAAGAAATCATGCGGCTGAAATTTTCCTTCCTTCCCATAGAAACGAAGCACATCGACCAGGAGCATAGCGTTGCGGTCCGACTGTAACAACGCCTTGCCCATGCTTGTCTTCGTGGTTACAAAAAACGTGCGCGACGGACTCAGGATTCGATCCCCGCTCGTTTTGCGCTTAGGGTTCGCCATCCCCAGGGGCCAAAGCCCGATTCCTTTCCGTAGTGTTGCGGCATGGCTGGAAGCCATGCCCTGATACAAAGCCAGTCCTGATCCAATCAGAAGCGTAGCACTGCAAGGGAACGGGGAGCCGCCTCGCCTTGGAAAAATGTAGAAACTTCAGGCCCAGGACGCAGTCCTGGGTTAGCAAGTACGTTTGAAAAGTCCCGCAGGGACGACTGAAAAAGTCAATCGAGACATGGTCCCGAATTCGGGCAGCGTAACTTCCAGTCGTCCCTCCGGGACTTTTCGTCTCTCGATCTCTACCCAGGACTAGCGTCCTGGGCTAAGTTCAGTCGTCCCTTCGGGACTAAACCGAACTAGGCATGGAAATCGCGGCCTTTCCGCTCCGGACCGAATCCGAAGATCAGGAACAAACAAAAGATGACGCACACCTCGAAGATGGTGAGCGCCCATTGATAGCCAAGATGCCGGCGTAGGGTGAACTCCACCACTACCGAGGGCGCGGCAATCAATACTCCAAGCTGATAGACGACTCCCGGGAATAAGCTGCGCACGCTGCTCGGGGACAGCTCATTCAGATGAGCGGGAATGACTCCGAAGGCTCCCTGGACCCCGAACTGCATAGCGAACGATCCCAGGGCCAGCATCACGATGGTGGATCCGAAGGCCCATAGGGGAATGGAGAGCGCACAGATGACTAAAGCCAGGATGATGGCGAAGCGGCGCCCAAGGCGGTCGGAGTAATGGCCGATGACCAGAGCGCCCAGGATAGCGCCGATGTTGTACAGGATCGCCAGGTTGGAGACCACGGCGTTGGAAAATTTGTGTACCGTCTTCAAAAAGTCCGGATACAGGTCCTGGGTGCCGTGGGACAAACAAGTAATGGCAGTCATCATCAGGACCAGGTAGACAAAGTCTTTCTTGTGCTCCCAGAGAACGCTGATGACCTCGCCAAAGCTGGCCAGGCGGTGCTTCTCCCACGAAGTGGACTCGGGAGAAAGCAACGTAAGGACTGCGATCACGGCGGCGAGAACCAGTCCGCAAAGAAACATCCAGCGCCATCCGAAACGGGGTTCGATGGTGCGCAGAGCGACGGCAGCCAGTAAATAGCCACCGGAATAGCCCGCCTGCATAATTCCGGAAAAGAGCCCGCGCCAGCGTTTAGGCGAGCTCTCCATCACCAGCGAGGCGCCGATGCCCCAATAGCCGCCCATCCCGATCCCATAAAGGCCCCGCAGGACGACGAACAGGAAGTAGCTGGGCGCGAAGGGTGTGAGCGCGGTGATGATGGAAAAATAGAGCACGCAGGCAATCAGCGGACGGCGGCGGCCGTAGCGGTCCGCCAATGACCCAAGCACCAGAGCGCCCACCGGCCGCATGGCCAGCGTGATGGTGATGGTCCAGATGATGTCGCCCTTGCCTACATGAAAGTTGTTGGCGAGAACATCCACCAGGAAGACGAGCACGAAGAAGTCGAACGCATCGAGGATCCAGCCCAGAATTCCGGAGGCGACGGCGAACCCCCACCTGGGGGAGATGGTTTCTGTGTGGGTGGCGACGCTGATCGCATCCGAGCCCGGCCGGGATTGCTTCATCCATTTCATCTATAGTCTCGCTAAAGTCAGACCACCATCCAGAACCAGGACTGCACCGGTTGCATAAGGAAGCTCGCCCCGGGCCAGCATGCTGACGGCGGTCCCGATATCCTCCGGGGTTCCCCACCGCTTCTCGAGCAGAATACCGCCCGCAATCAGAGCGTCGTACTTGCCTTTCACTCCCTCGGTCATATCGGTTTCAATGATGCCGGGCCGCACCTCATAGACGCCGATGCCGTACTCTGCCAGACGCACCGCCCACAGCTTGGTGGCCATGGCGATGCCCGCTTTAGAGATGCAGTAGTCGCCCCGGTTTACGCTGGCGACCGTAGCCGACACAGAACTGATATTGATGATCGAATGCGGTTTCGCGGGTTGGCGAATCATCCAGGCGGCGACGCTCTGGGTCAGAAAATACGGGCCGCGAAGGTTGGTAGCGATCAGTTCGTCGAAGCTCTCTTCGCTGGCCTCGAGGACATCAGCGCGGACGCGAGGCGCAATCCCGGCGTTGTTGACCAGAACGTCGAGCCGGCCAAGCTGGGCTTCGATCGTTTCCAACAGTTGCTTGCGGTCAGCCGCCGACGCCACATCCGCCCGGACATACATGGAGCGTGCGCTGCCTTGCTTTATTTGTTGCAGCACTGGTTGCACTTCCTCGGCAGGGCGCCTGCCGGTGATGACAAGGGTAAAGCCGGCTTCCGCCAGCTTGCGTGCAATGCCCAGACCGATGCCACGAGTGCCGCCGGTGACCAGCGCCACTCTATCTTTATCGGGCATGATCTGCTCCGAAGAACGTGTAATAGCCCGAGTCGACAAGCCGGGTGATCAGCAGGCAAAGCTCCAGAAGATGGTAGTCGCCCCACATGCAGGCTTCGCCATTGGGGATTTTCGAGTCAGGGGGAATGTAGTCCCATCCGTTAGGGCGATGGTAAATGCTGTGCAACAGCAGGCCCTCGTGCTGCGGATCTGCCCCGAGATACGGTTCCTGCAGTAGCTCGTTAGCAACGGTGAGCCCGGCCTGGGTGTAGACTTCGCCGGCTGCGCCCAGTAGATGGCCGAGGCGGAGCAATCCCTGAGCGGCGATGGCGCTGGCGGAAGCATCGACCGGTTCGTAGTCGTTGTAAGGATCAGCGGGTTTCCCCTGCCAGTCGCCTAACCGATGTAATTGCGGTGCTCCGGTATCCCAATAGCAGATCCCATCGAGTGCGCTCGCCTGCTGAATATAGAAGTCGCAACAGGCGCGCGCCGCCTTCTCCAACAGAGCCATGGTCTCCTGCTTGTCTGCAGGTCCATCCACTGTTTGAAGGAACTCCATCAGCTCGGGGAAGCCAAGCATCGCCCAGGCGAGTCCTCGGGTCCAGGTAGTAAACGGCGAGTAGCCTTGCTGCGAAGACGGGCAGCGGAAGACACCGCTCGCCGGATTGAAGATGGCTTCGTGTACGGTTCGACCGCGCAGCGCTGGCGTGTCGTAGTGATCCCGTCCTTCGCCGTAATAGATGTTGAACAGGGCAGAGGTTTTTGCGTGGGTCAGCGCCCTTTCCAGCAAATCGACGCGCTGGTCTTGTTCTGCTTGCAGTGTGTGCCCCACCATGTGGGCCATGCAGCAGATGCGCAGGGTACGAATGGTGTCGATGAACAGAGAGTGGCTGCCATTGAAGGAGTAGATGTAGCCGAGACCATCCTTGAGGCTGGTCCAGCGCGCGGCCTGCACCGCACCACTTACCTTCAACGCGAGCTCGTAATAGTGAAGTTCCCACGGGTTGGTGGGAATGCGTCCTTCCAGCATCAGACGGCGCAGATGGCCATAGGTGGAGATGTTGTTGAAGCCATGGTCGTGGACGCCGGTGTGGGTGAGATGCTCGGCCATGTCGGCGACGACGTGCCGCTGGGCCAGTGTAAGCAGATCCTTGTCTCCGGTCAGCTCGAAGCACAGTAGGGCATTGCCGTACTGGAATCCCTGGGTCCATTGGGTCCAACTGCGCGCGGTATAACGGCCCGCGGCGGTCATGACGGGGGCGCCGTCGCTTACCTTCCAACGCCGGGAGAGGCGTAGTGTTTTTTCCGAGGCCAGCCGTAGCGTGCGCTCGACAGCCGGGGACAGATCCTTAGCTTTCAAGGTTTGATTGGATTGCAACCTGGCTCCTTAATCTTTAAACGAATGCGGTGAAGCGCTCGATCATTTGCTCGAGCACTTGGTCCGGATCGGTATCCCAGATGACGCGGTTGAATATTTCGACTTCGATAGGGCCGTCATAGCCGGCTCGATCGACCGCCTGCCGCAGCATCCGATTATCGATGACGCCATCACCCATCATCCCTCGGCCCAGGAGCAGATCAGGCAAGGGAACCAGCCAGTCGTTGACATGGAAACCGTAGATCCTGCCTCTGGATTGTTCGATCAATGGGAGCACCTGCGGATCCCACCAGATGTGAAACACGTCGAGGACCAGCCCTACTTCCTGAGGGGCGAAGCTGGACGCCAATTCGAGCGCCTGGCCAATCGTAACCAACACGGAGCGCTCGGCCGCGTACATGGGATGAAGTGGCTCTAAACCGAGTTTGACGCGGTGCTGGCGGGCGTAGGGGACCAGGGCAGCGACCCCATCCGCGACCATCCTTCTGGCTTCGCTCAAGCCTACTTCCGCCCCACCACCGACTACAAGCACCAGGGAGTCGGCATGAAGCGCCGCAGCCTCGTCGACCGCGCGGTAATTGTCTTCGAGATTTTTTTGCCGGCCGGCCGCAGTCGGACTGGGGAACATCCCGCCGCGGCATACGCTCGAGACGTGCAGGCCGGCGTCTTTTATCAACCGAACGCAGGAGGCCAGCCCCGCCTCTTCGATCTTGTGCCGCCAGAGCGCAATCGAAGGTATGCCATGGCGGACGCAACCCTCGACAGCCTGGCTTACGCTCCAGTTGGAGATGGTGATTTGATTGAATGAGAGCCTGGTAATCTCTGCCATGTGTTGGGTGCTTACTTCAATCCTTCTACCAGGTAGAGATCGGAAAGCGTGCGGTGATAGCCATAGATATAGGCGCTGCCGTCCGGCGTCATCATGATCGGCCCGATCTGGCTGACTCCAGCGGGGTCGGCCGGTGCAAGGGTCCGCCAGAGGGTACGTTTGCCCGTGGCCAGGTCGAGCTGATAGACCTTCGCCGGAAGTTCACCGGTGCGATATACGTAAAGGGACTTGCCATCCGCTGACCATTCGATCGGTTGTTCACCAACCTGAAAACCTGGAACACTCTTTGCCGGCCCGTCGGTAAGCGGATAAAGATATGCCAGCCCATCTGGTCCCACGCCAGCTACATGGCTTCCGTCAGGGGCAAGAGCGAGCACTAAAGGATCTATACCTTCCGGAGACACCGGCGTTGCCTTCGCCGTGATCGACTTTTGCACGTAAATGCGCGCGCCGTGACCCTCCTGCTTAGCAGTGAAAACGATGCCCTGGCTATCGGGCAGCCAGCGAGCCCAGCTATGGTAGAGATTGTCGTGTGTGATTTGCTGCGCGTCGCCCGCGCCACTGGGTAGCAGAATAAACTGTGCCGGCGAGGACATGGTGAGAGCCAAAACCCATTTGCGATCGGGTGATAAGGCGACCGATTCACCATCGCCCAGCCGAACAGCAGAATCTTCGGCGAGCTTGCGCAAGTAGACGGAGTAATTTCCGCCCCCACCCACCCCTTCTTCGTCAAAGAGCAGAACCTTGCCGTCGGCGGACAACTCCGCCGGAAACGAATAGTCGAGCCAGGAAAAATCCTGCTCCTTCGCTGCGCCGGAGATCAACCCGCTCAGCTCTCGCCGCCAACTTTGCCGGATAAGAAGGACCTTGCCGTCGCGACCGATATCCTCCAATTGCAGCACGGCCGGCACCCGAGTAAGAATTCGCATTCTTCCGCCCAACGTTACGGCGTCAAGCGAGCGGCCATTACCCTCACTTTCGGCTCCGGTGAACCAGATCTGCTTTCCATCCTGCGTCCAAGCCAATCCCTCTACGGTCAGGAAGTTATCGGCGAGAACCTTATGCGTGCCTTGGCGGTCGATCACGTTGACTGAGCCGGCGTCGTCGCCTACCTGGGGATGCTCGAGGAAGGCGACACGCTCTCCGTCAGGGGAAACGCGTGGATGACTGATCCAGCCAGGGGTTTCGTGGATTACCTTGCCGATAGGGAATTCAAGGCGATTCTTGCCGCCCACGTCGCGCACGATGGCCAGCTGTTTTCCATCAGGGGACCAGTCGGCCCACTGTACGCCGTCGAGAATGTCGCGCGGACTACCTCCGTTGAGGGGCATGCGGGCCAGCGTACCCATCTGGGTGTAGGTACCGGTGACGGTCACGTTGGTCAGCAAAGCGATATCTCCGGTGGAAGAAATGCTCATCAGCTCTTCGCCGTGGTGTTCCAGTGAGCGCGATTGGGGGCTTTCAGGACTGGTGACAAACAATTCTGTAGGCTTTCCTTCCCAGGCCGCGCCGTAGACGACAGACTGCCCATTGGGCGCGAAGCGCGCGGAGCGAACTGTGCCGCGGCGGAAGGTCAACTGGTGAAAGATGGCAGGTTCCGTCCGGCTGTGCACGGCGTGCAGAAACCAGCCGAGTACGAATCCAGCCAGGAGAGTCGTACCTGCCGCTGCTATGGCGTAGGGCCACACCCTGCCTCTCTTGGTTCTGGGTGGCTGGAGCCCGGGAGGACCATCGGCCCTGGAGCCGCTGACAGCAAGAGGCGGATCCTGTGCGGCTGCGGTGCGCTGGGAGTCCAGTGTCCGCTTGAGGATCCTCATTTCCGCCCGCATCTCCGCTGCGGATTGGTAACGAAGATCCCGGTCTTTTTCGAGCGAACGGTCGAGGATGCGCTCGAACTGCAGTGGCAGCTCGGGATTGAGCTGATGAGGCGGCAACGGATTGCGGTTGAGGATGCTCTCGAAGATGACGGCCGAGGTGTTTCCGTCGAAGGCTTGCTTACCGGTCGTCATCTCATAGAGTGATGCGCCCAGGGAAAAGAGGTCGGTACGGCCGTCGAGTTCTTCTCCCCGAGCCTGCTCCGGAGACATATAGGCGACCGTACCCAGGGCGCTTCCCGGGCTGGTCAGATCCTTTAAAGTCTCGCCGTCGGCAGTTGCATTCAGGTCGCGACGGGAATCAATCTTCGCCAGGCCAAAATCGAGCAATTTCGCCTGCCGGGTCTTGGTAATGAAGATGTTTGCCGGCTTGATGTCGCGGTGCACGATGCCTTTGGCATGGGCGGCATCGAGAGCGTCCGCGATCTGGATACCGAGATCGAGGACAAAATCGATGGGCAGGGGTCTTCCGTCGATGCGGTGTTTGAGGGTTTGGCCTTCCAGGTACTCCATGGCCAAAAAAGCCTGGCCATCTTCTTCGCCTACGTCGTAGATGGTGCAGATATTGGGGTGGTTTAATGCCGAGGCAGCCCGGGCCTCACGCCGGAACCGGTCAAGCACGGGAAGCTGGCGGGCGACCTCATCCGGCAGAAACTTGAGCGCTACGAAGCGCCCAAGACGGGTGTCCTCAGCCTTGTAGACCACGCCCATTCCCCCGCCGCCAAGCTTTTCAATGACGCGATAGTGGGAAATGGTTTCGCCAATCATGGTCCAGCGTTAGCCTAGGGGAGGCTGGACAGCAAGTCAACGAAATGCTGCGGGTGTTGGCATACCGAGCTGTGGTTTTCTATCAGGGTACGACTTTGACTCGGGCCGTAAGGGATCGGTGAAGAACGGGGCTTTAGCCCTCGCCTGGGGGCGCGTCCCTCACGAAAATGTTCGTCTGAATTCTCCAAAAAGTACAGAGGCTTTAGAGTCTGCGCGAGAACGACCATCTCGCAATCGAGTCCCGTAGGGACGGCTGAACTTAGCCCAGGACGCAGTCCTGGGTTAGCATGCACCATTGAAAAGTCCCGTAGGGACGACTGAAAAAGCTAGTCGAGACATGGTCCCGAATTCGGGCAGCGGATGGGGATTCTTCAATCGCGGAATATTTTGAGATGGAAGTGTTCTGGGGTTGCCTCCGGATAACTTCCAGTCGTCCCTACCGGGACTTTTCGTCTCTTGAATTTCGACCCAGGACTGCGTCCTGGGCTAAGTTCAGCCGTCCCTGCGGGACTCATTTTGCAATCGGTAGGTTCCCACGCAGACTCTAGAGCCCAGACCTTTTTGGGGTTTTTGCGGACCGACTAAAAGTCGTGCCCTGATACAGAGCATCAGAGCGGTGACTCGAAAAGACTCGCGAATTCTACAGAGTGCGCGGCCGGGACACGATTACCCCAGGTCGTTGGGGATGGAACCATCGGACAAGCGGCGCCTGCACTCGGTCTCTGGGAGGCGCCGCTCGAGGTGAACCGCCTGAATCAAGCTGGCCACTTCCACTCCCGGATCTCCTTCTGGTCGATCCCGTTTTCGTGGGCGTAGTTGACGGCTTCGATGATCTGCCCCCTGAGCCACTCGACCGTATGCGCACCCTTCTCCGCCAACTTGGGCACGCGCTCGATGACGTCGATGGCCAGGTTGAACCGATCCACCTGGTTCAGGATGGCCAGCTCCAGCGGCGTGTTGATGTTGCCCTTCTCCTTATAACCACGCACGTGGAAGTTTTCGTGGTTGGTCCGCCTATAGGTCAGTTTGTGGATCAGCGAAGGGTAAGCGTGGAAGTTAAAGATGACAGGCTTGCTTTTCGTGAACAAGCCGTCGAATTCGCGATCAGACATCCCATGAGGGTGCTCCCGCTCCGGCATCAGGCGGAAGAGATCTACCACGTTGATGAAACGTATCTTCAACCCTGTGCATCGCTCGCGCAGAATCGCCGCAGCGGCCAGCGCTTCTGAGGTGGGAATATCGCCCGCGCAGGCAATGACCGCGTCCGGTTCCTCCCCGGCGTCGGTGCTGGCCCAATCCCATATGCCAATACCTTTGGTGCAGTGCTCGACCGCGTCTTTCATATCCAGATATTGCAGGTGCGGCGCTTTATCGGCGACGATCACGTTGACGTAGTTGACGCTGCGCAGGCAATGGTCGGTCACGCTCAGCAGGCAGTTCGCGTCCGGCGGAAGATAAATGCGCGTCACTTCGGGGCTTTTGTTGGTCACCACATCCAGGAATCCAGGATCCTGGTGGGTGAAGCCGTTGTGGTCCTGCCGCCACACCAGCGAGGTGATCAGCAGGTTGATCGAGGAGATGGGCTGCCGCCACCGGGTCTCCAGCTTGCTCTTCTCCAGCCACTTGGCATGCTGGTTGAACATGGAGTCGATGATGTGCACGAAGGCCTCATAGGAAGAAAAGAACCCGTGCCGGCCGGTGAGCACATAGCCCTCGAACCATCCTTCAAGGGTGTGCTCACTCAACATCTCCATCACCCGGCCGTTCTGAGCGAGAAAGCCGCCGTCTGCATCTTCCGGCAGCATCTCTTCCATCCACGTCTTACCGCTTGCCTCGTAGATGGCCTGTAGTTTGTTAGAGGCCGTTTCGTCCGGCCCAAAAACGCGGAAGCTGGTCATGTTGCGCCGCATCACGTCGCGCATAAAGTGGGCCATCACATCCGTCGATGAGACTTCTATCTGACCGGGTTTGGTTATGTTCACCGCATAGTCGCGAAAATCAGGCATCTGCAGCGGCTTGCGCAACAGGCCGCCGTTGGCGTGTGGGTTGGCCGTGACGCGCCGCGTACCCTTCGGCGCCATCTCGCGCAATTCGTCAATCAACCTCCCTGACTCGTCGAACAACTCCTCCGGACGATAGCTGCGCAGCCATCCTTCCACTTCCGCCAGGTGCGCCGGATTGGTCTGGGGATCAAGAATAGGGATCTGATGCGCGCGCCAGAAGCCTTCGACCTTATGTCCGTCGACCTCCTTGGGTCCAGTCCAGCCCTTGGGCGTGCGCAAAATGATCATGGGCCACTTGGGGCGTTCAATCGGCTGTCCCTTGGGCGCGTTGCGTGCTTTCTCCTGGATGGCGCGAATCTCGAGCACGCAGCCTTCCATGACCTCGGCCATTTTGGGGTGCATCTTATCCGGGTCATTCCCTTCCACAACGTGCGGCGTCCACCCAAGCCCCTTCATGAGCATGTCGAGTTCTTCGGGCGGTATGCGGGCCAGGATGGTAGGGTTGGCAATCTTGTATCCATTCAAATGCAGAATGGGAAGCACGGCGCCATCGCGCACCGGGTTGAGGAATTTATTGGAGTGCCAACTGGTGGCCAGTGGTCCCGTCTCTGCTTCTCCATCCCCGACTGCTACTGTCACGATCAGATCGGGATTGTCGAACGCGGCTCCGAAGCCATGGGAAATGCTGTAGCCGAGTTCGCCGCCTTCATGAATCGATCCCGGGGTTTCAGGCGTGCAATGGCTCCCGATGCCTCCGGGAAAAGAAAATTGCTTGAGGAACTTGTGCAGCCCCTCCACATCCTGGCTCTTGTCTGGATAGATCTCGGAATACACCCCTTCGAGATAACAGTTAGAGAGGGTCGCGGGGGCTCCATGCCCGGGGCCGGAAAGGTAGATCATGTCGAGGTCGTACTTCTTGATCAGCCGGTTCATGTGGACCCAGATGAAGCTCTGCCCGGGGTCTGATCCCCAATGCCCCAGCAGGCGGTTCTTGATGTGCTCGGGCTTCAGCGGCTCACGCAGCAGAGGGTTCGAGCACAGGTAAAGCATGCCCGCGGAAAGATAGTTGCAGGCGCGCCAATAGGCATTCATTTTCCTGATTTCATCGGCGGTCAGAGGCTCGAAATGTCCTTGCTTGGTTGACGAGTCGGAAGCCGCTACGGGAAGTGTCTCGACGTTGCTCATAATTCCTCCTGTTGTTGCTGTCATCAGTCGCTTTCCATCTGCCGTACGTGCACAGCGATCATTCGATCTTCCTGGGCCGTCACTACCCAGACTGCTACTTCGGAATTGGGACCACTCACCCGCCGCAATTCATCGCCGCCCGCTTCATTAGCGGTGGCATCGAGCACCACTCCGCAGGATTCGAGCCCGCGCAAAATCTCTGCCCGGGACTGCACATCGTGTTCGCCGATGCCGCCGGTGAAGACCAGGGCATCCAGGCCACCCAATAGCCACACATAAGCGCCTACCGCTTTCCTCACACTGCGGCAAAAGACCTCAATCGCCAGCTTCGCGTCCATGTTTCCTGCCACGGCCGCTTTGCGCACCGCGCGCATGTCGTTGGGTAATCCGGAGAGCGCCACCATCCCAGCCTGATGATTCAGCATGCTTTCCACCGACGTCCAGGCAGCGTCGCGGTCACCTTTTGCTTGTCGCAACAGATAGAGGACCAGCCCCGGATCGAGATCTCCAGGCCGTGTGCCCATGACTACGCCACCGGTTGGAGTGAGCCCCATGGTGTTATCGACCGAGCGTCCGTCCGCTATTGCGGTCACGCTGCAACCGCTTCCCAGGTGGGCAATCACCATGCGCCGGGGAAACTGTGTTTTGGCCCGGTCGGAAGCCTGCTGCATATCGTCCACCGCGCCTTCGCAGGAAAGCCCATGGAACCCATATCGGCGCACCCCTTGCCTGCGATACTCGCTGGGGATGGCGTAGGTGGACGCTTCTGCGGGCATGGTCTGGTGGAAGATGGTGTCGAAGCATGCATAATGCCGGGCCTGGGGGAATCTGCCCATCATGTCGCGGATCAATCGGATCGCCTCGGGATCGTGCAGGGGGGCAAACGGGACCGCCTGCTGCAGATCCTCCAGGACCTCCTTTGTGATTCGCTGATGCTGGTGCAGCAGCGGTCCGGGATGTACCACCCGGTAGCCAACCGCGTCGATCGGCGGCATGCCGGGCCTGCACACCGCATTTTCCAGCAGCGTCATCGGATCCTTTTTGGATGCATCGTTGGTCTGCGGAGCAGCACCGCTCAGGTCCCGCC
The DNA here is from genome assembly GCA_963830325.1 of uncultured Acidobacteriaceae bacterium. Classification (GTDB taxonomy): domain Bacteria; phylum Acidobacteriota; class Terriglobia; order Terriglobales; family Acidobacteriaceae; genus PALSA-350. The sequence goes on along the minus strand of CAWHMV010000009.1, from coordinate 131,682 downwards.
CCTCGGCATCGCGAAAGGTGAACCCGAGGGCGGCTCCGCCCACGCCGCTGATTTCGCCGGCGAATAGAGCGCGTGGCCAGGAGAACCTTTCCCCCTGGCTTGTGGTCTGGGCCGCCTCGAAAATCGAAAATTTGATGGACGACGAACCACTGTTGATAACCAGTATGTGCACACCACCACCCGGCCGCTCCTGGCGGCTACTTCCAACCTACACCCGCCATATATGACACAGATGAATTCCACTGGCGTTGCGTAGTACTTAGAGTCGTCCGGAGGGCGGAAGGTGTCACCGGCTCCCTCAAACCGCGCCGACACGAGCAGTCCAAACGGTGACGTGGCTAAAAGACTTGTTGACGGTGTTTCTTCAGCGTGATAGGTTTCCGCCGAAAAGTGAAATGGTCGTTGCACGGTACGAATCAGAGATTGTCGGTCCCTGCTTAGCGAACCAAGTAGAAGCTAAAAGGCTCAAGTTTGTTCGGTAGTCAAAGAAAACTTTCCGGAGGCGGTTCGAATGTTAAGGCGCATTGGCGTATTTCTGGGCTTTTCGTTGCTGGCAGCTTCCGCGCTGCTGGCGCAGACCAGCGGCACCATCTTAGGACATGTCAACGACACGACGGGGGCGGTGGTTCCCGGCGTCACCATCACCCTGACCGACACGGGCACGAACACCACCCGCACCACCGTTTCGACCAGCGCCGGCGACTATACGTTCCCGGACGTTCCGCCTGGAGCCTATGACGTTGAAGCCACCCATCCGGGCTTCAAGGTCGAAGCCGCTCGGAACGTGCAACTGCAGGTGCAGCAATCGTTGACCCAGAATTTCACGCTCCAGGTCGGTGAGGTGACGCAAACGGTATCCGTTTCGGCCACAGCCGCCCTTCTCCAGACGCAGAACTCCTCCCTTGGCACCGTGGTGCCTACTGAGACCCTCGCCCAGACGCCGGTGAACAATAGAAACTACCTGAACCTGACGGCGATCTCGGCAAACGCGAACGTCGTTTCAACGACCCAAGGCCAGGCCGGCGCGCGGGAGGGTGGCGCCCGCGCCAACGAAACCATCTCGGTGGGCGGCTCGCGCATCATGTTCAACCACTACACGCTCGATGGCATCAACAATTCCGACCCCGACTTCAACAGCTATGTGGTACAGCCCTCCATCGACGCCATCCAGGAAATGAAGGTGCAAACCGGCGTCTATCCCGCCCAATACGGGTATAACGCGACCCAGGTCAACGTGGTCACCAAGAGCGGCAGCAACAATTATCACGGCGCCGGCTTCTACTTCCTTCGCAACAACTACGCGGATGCTCTCGGGTATAACTATTTCTATCCCACTCCTGAACCCTCCGCGCTCCCCTATAAATATAACGACTACGGATTCGTGCTCACCGGACCGATCTCGATTCCCCACGTCTTCAACGGCAAGAACCGCTTCTTCTTTATGGTCAACGACGAATGGTATTCCCGAATCAGTCTCTCGAATACCGGGTACACCCTGCCGACGCAGGCCGTCCTGGGCGGCAATTTCAGCCAGTACACCACAACCGCAAACGGATCCGTCGTTCCCATCTATGATCCCGCCACCGGGAACCCCAACGGCACGGGCAGGACACAGTTCCCGGGCAATGTCATTCCGGCGAGCCGCATCGATCCTACCTCACTGAAGTTCATCCAGTTGTTCTACGCCCCGGCTCAGAACAACCAATTCCAAAACAATTACACCTTCCTCACCAACGTAAGGGACAATCACGACGGCTTCAACGTGCGCGGCGATTACTACATGTCACCGAAGTCGCAGTTCGGCTTCCGCTTCAGCAATGGCCTCGAAACGAACCCCACCGCGATATTCCAGACGGCGGGCGGGACAACCGGCAGCAATATCATCACCAGCTACTACCAGTACATGGGCTCCCACACCTGGACCATCTCTCCCACGGTCGTCAACGTGGCCACGTTTGGCTGGACTAATTTCTATAATTCTCTCGGCCTGTTCTCGCAGGGCGTCAATGACGCCGTGTCCAAGGTCGGGATTCCCGGCCTTCAACCCGGAATTCCTGCAACCTGGGGTATTCCCAGCGTAGGCTTTACGGGGGATATCTACAACGGCCTTGGCGACAGCACCGACGGTCCCTATGTGACCAAAGACCCCAATATCTCGATCAGCGACAACATCACCTGGGTGCATGGCAAGCATTCCCTCGACTTCGGTTTCACGTACGAACGACAGACCTTTAATGAGCTGGGCAACCAGTTCTCCCGCGGCTCATTCACCACCCAGGCCAACGCCACCGCTGAGGTCAGCTCCCCTGGGAAACTGGTTGCGAAAACCGGCTCCGCATTCGCCGACTTCCTGCTCGGCCAGCTTTACACTTCGGTGTATGCGGTGCAGATCGCGCAGGCGGATTACAAGCGCAACGTCGAGGCCGCCTACGTCGACGATAACTATAAGTTCACCCCCAAACTCACCGTGTCAGCCGGCCTCCGCTATGAGCTGACTCCGCCCTGGCACGACACCCTGGGCAATGAGTTCATCGTGGATTTGCAAACCAACAACTCGCCCATTAGCCCCTTTGTCTCCGGGCCGGAGCCTCAGAACCTGTGGCCCTTCTTTAGACGCCAGGGCACCTGCACTGACCCGTATCAGGGAGTTAACATCCGCTGGGTCAACTCCAGTGGCGCCCCTGTCAATCCGGGGCCGCAGTGCGCCAACGGCAATTTCCCCAATTCGCTCATGCAAACCGCCTACAACAACTTCGCGCCCCGTTTGGGCATTGCCTTCACGCCGACTAGCACATGGGTCATCCGCTCGGGCTTTGGCTTGTATTACGACAATGACACCGCCAACGCCCGCTTTGATGTAGCCCGTAACCTGGCCGGGCGTGTCACCACAACCTCGGGGGGTGGGACTCCCGGCCTGAATACCATCAACTGGGGCAACGCGGTGGCCAGCGGCTCCACTGCCAACATACCGCCGCCCTACACCTACGCCAATGCCTACAGGCACAAAACTACGTACAGCGAGGTCTGGCTGTTCGATGTCCAGAAGCAGCTCGGCCAGAATTGGCAGCTCCAGGCCGGATACCTGGGTTCGAAAACCGATCATCTCTATGGCTTTCGCAATGCCAATTATTCGGTTCCGTACGGGTTGCTCGGCGCCGCTGGGTACAATGCGAATGGTTCGCCTTTGAGCATCCTGCAGCGTACGCCCTACCCGAACAATGGCGTGATTCAGCTAGTGCACGACCTGGGCAACGCGAATTACAACGCCCTCACCTTCCAGGTGAACAAGCGCCTCAGCAACGGCTTCAACCTGATCAGCTCCTACACCTATGCGAAATCGCTGGACGACACCAGCGGGATCCGCACCCAGTCGTCGGAGCTCTTTCCGCAGAACGACCTCTGCCTCAGCTGCGAATACGGGCCTTCGGACTTCGATGTTAAGCATCGCGTGGTTGCCTCGCTCATTTACTCCCTGCCCATCGGCCCAGGCATGCTGTACGCGCCTTCGTCGAAGATCGTGGATGCAGTGATTGGCGGCTGGCAACTCAGCGTCCTCGGCACCCTCCAGACCGGCAGTCCGTTCAACATGGGGTACAACGACAACAATGCCAGTACCAATACCATTTCCGGCGGCACACCGGCGACCCGGCCAAATTATGTCCCCGGACAGAGCTATTTCCAGGCCCACAAAACGGCCGGAAGCAGCGGCCAATGGGTGAATCTCGCGGCCTTCCCCGAGCCCGCCCCGGGTTTCCTCGGAAGCACGAGCCGCAACATGTTATACGCCCCGGGCTACCAGGAATTCGATATGTCCATCGGCAAGAGTTTCAAGATGCCCTACAACGAACACCACCAGTTACAAATCCGGCTTGACACGTTCAACGCCCTCAACCACACCAACTTCGGCAATCCTACGAACAACAAATATATAAATGGGTCCAACGCGGGCAAAATCACGACCTCAAATGCAGCTCCGGGAAGTGCAAATGGAGGTGCGCGGGAACTGGAGCTAGGCGCTAGGTACTCCTTCTAGCGTCGTATCTCGGGAGTTCGCTCAACGATTGCGCTGATCCGCGGTTATTTTTCACGATCTTCGCGTCAGGTCGTTCCTCTCAACCGGTCAATCAATCAGCGGTGGAAGCCCGCGGCCTTTCATACGGCGGGAAATTAACGCGTTGGTTATCGAGATGTTCAAGCGCATTGGCAGACCAGCGGCACCATCCTGGGCAACGTGCACGACTCCACCGGAGCTGACATCGGCGCGCCACTATCACGATCACTAATGCCATCGCTCGACGAAAGGGACACTGCATGAATCAGTTCACACGACGATCAATGTTGAAGGGCGCGGCTGCTGCCTTGCCCACTGCCGGTATCTTCGCGCTCCCAACACTGGCGCGGGCCATTGAAGATAACAGCACCCCGCAGCAGAGGCCTAAGGTCAAGATCACCGACATACGCACCGCGCAGGTGCTGGTGCACGGGCCACAGACGCATGTGCGGGTTTACACCGATTCAGGTCTTTACGGGCAGGGAGAATCGACCGATGCGGCGGTGGGCACTGCATCCCTGGTGCATGGCTTTCGACACATGCTGATCGGACAGGATCCGCTCAACGTAGATGCGCTGTGGGAGAGGATGCGGGTTTCGGGAATCTTCGCCGGTGCCCAGGGCGGCCAATACGTGACCGCAATGACGGGAGTGGAAATTGCGCTGTGGGATCTGGCGGGGAAAATTCTGGGTCTTCCGGTTTATCAGTTGATGGGAGGAAAATTCCGCGACAAGGTTCGCATGTACTGCGACTCGGACATGGAAAATCCCATTGGTGCCGAATCAGACCGCAAGCTGCCATGGATCAAGGAGCAGGGTTTCACGGCGATGAAGATCGACCTTGACGATGCTGCAGATCCAGCCCGCTTCGACAAAGTGAACTGGACGGCAAGCAACGGCGAGATCGATCGCATGGTGAGTTGGGTAAAGCATGTGCGGGAATCGATACCCAAGGAAATGGATCTGGCTTGCGATATGCACGGCCGCTACGACGCGACCACTGGCAAGCGGGTCGCGGTGGCGCTCGAGCCTTACCGGCTGCTCTGGCTCGAAGAACCAGTGCCACCTGAAGACATCGATGCGATGGCGGATATCCGCCACTCCACGACAACGCCGATATGCTGCGGGGAGAATCTCTACATGCGCTGGGGCTATACCGAGCTGCTGCAGAAACGCGCGGCAGATATCATCATGCCGGATATCCAAAAGGTAGGCGGGCTCTCCGAGGCGCGCAAGATCGCCAACATGGCCCAGGCATACTACGTTCCGTTTGCACCGCACTGTGTGGTTTCCCCGATCGGCACCATGGCTTCGGCTCATGTGTGCGCAACCATCCCCAATTACCTGGTTTGCGAGTGGCACTGGATCAATCATCTTGAGGTGTGGAAGACCTTTGTCAAGGAGGGCGAGATTATCCAGCAGGGTTATGTAACTCCTCCGGACAAGCCCGGGTTAGGGGTGGAGATGAACGAAGAGGTGGCTAAGACGGTGCAGATTCCAGGAACAACGTGGTTTGAGCCGAACAAATAAAGGATGCAGCCAATGAATACACTGATTCGGCAGGTAGCGGCGGTCGTTTTTTGTTCCTCGATGGTATTGGGTGGGATTCGCGGCGCACGTGCACAGCAGGGATTTTTCACTCCCGAAGACGTAATCAAATACACACCTGACTGGCACGGGGAGCGATTCCCGGACGGTCGCCCCAAGGTGCCGGATGCGATCCTCGACCGGATGAAGTCGGTAACGCTCGAAGAAGCCTGGGCAGTTCTGCAAAATGCGGGTTTCATGCATGAGTACGAAGACGGCTGGCTCTCCATTCATCCAGACAAGGTGCTGGTGGGCCGTGCGCTCACGGCCGTCTGGATGCCGGGCCGTCCCGACATTCAGAAGCTGATCGAGGCCCAAGGGGTAGCTGACCATCGGCAGGGCGCGATGAATGCATGGCCGGTTGATATGCTGCAACCGCGGGACGTCTATGTGGCCGACCATTTTGAACTAAAAGTGGGTGGCCCATCGATCGGCGACAATGTGGGCAACGCGATCTATGCCAAGTCAGGCAACGGCATTGTCTACGATGGCGCGGTGCGCGACATCAACGGATTAGAAGAACTGCCTAATTTTGTATCCTTTGTCCGTTTCTACGATCCATCGCACCATTACGGATCCTTGAACAGCGGTAAGTTGCTCAACTCGACCATGGTGAGCATCAACGCGCCCACGCGCATCGGCCATGCGACGGCGATGCCCGGTGATGTTGTGTTGGGCAGGAATGGTGGGGTTCTCTTTATCCCGCCACAGTTGGCTGAGCAGGTGGTGAAGAGTTCAGAGTCGACCCACCTGCGCGACGTGTTTGGACATCAAAGGCTGGAGGAGAAGAAGTACACGGCCGGCCAGATCGATGCGCGATGGACCGATGCAATCGAGCAGGATTATCGTTCATGGCTAAAGCAGAACGAGGATCACCTCTCCGTTCCCAAAGAGCAGATTGAGGAAATCCTGAAAGAACATCAGTAGGTGGAGTTTGATCCCAGTCCCGGATGCGACCACTGAACTTCGATCTCCCAACCACGATCCTTGGCTCTGGACGGGTGCCGGGATAGGAGGCAGAGGCCCCCAAAACTGCCCTCCCCCTTCGCAGGCAGGGGCCAGAAGTGTCTTAAATCGACGGAGCGCCATGGGCAAGTTACCGGAAACCCGACGTTACGGGCAGTTACCGAATTTCACTTCCGGGTTGCGGGCGATCCGCCCTTGGACCGCATATGGGTGTGCCCATCTATGAGCTCCTCGGCGGCGAAACCAAGCCGCGTGTCCCCGTCTATTGCACCGGCAACGATATCGAACAGCATGTTGCCCACGGTTTCAAGCGGTTATTCGGACAAATGGTAAGTGCCCCTGCCTCCAAATCAGGCTGCTCGTTTGGTCCACAGGTTTCAGCTTGCTTCATGAGGTCTGCTAACTAAAATGCTTGCCCACGGCGACCTGAGCCAACAAGCATATATCCGTCTCCCCGGCATGTGATGAACATGACCGGTTGTGCTGGATCGACTTCCATCTTTTGGCGTAGACGACGGATGTATACGTCTAGGACGCGTCGGTCCCCTTTGTCTTCTGGCCAAAATTTGGTTTCTAATTGTCTTCGAGCGACAACCTGGTCCGGATGACGCATAAAGTGCAAGAGTAGGTTGAACTCCGTTGCGGTCAAGAAGATCTCCTGCTCTGATGTCCAGGCTCTCCTCGCGTCCAGATCAACGGAAAGACTGCCGACGGTTAGAACGTGGTTTGCTGGGAGCATCGTTTGCCTGCTCCTAAGAACCGCGCGTATGCGTGCAACGAGTTCGCGTGTGCTCAATGGTTTCGTGATGTAATCGTCAGCACCGGCCTCGAGCGCCTCGACTTTCTCTTTTCGGCTTGTGCGCGCTGAAAGCACAATCTTTCGGGTAAACCTCAAGCCGCCTTGGGTTTCCAATCCTCGCAAGGAGGCAACGTCATCGAGAATGATCAGAGCTGGTTCTTGATACAGATTTGCTTGGAAGACAGTCGCTGCGTCATGAAAAGTCTGAACCGTAAAACCAGCCTCTGCCAAGGTGGACGAAAGGAATGATGCGGTTTTCTCCTCGCGCTCGACTATAAAGACCACCATGGCATCCCTCCTTTACAACCTTTTATTTGTTTAAGCATTCTCGATTTTGACATAATTTGACTACCCCACTCCCGAGAAGTCGCTCGGCCCCGACGAAGCGGCGGGAATCCGCACGAGGAAGAGATTTCCTGCACGTTGCCCGGGCAGTACGATCACGTTGCCTCCGTTCACCTCAATCGCCCATTTGGCGATAGCCAGACCCAGACCGCTCCCTCCAGCTTCGCGTGAGCGGGAGGCGTCTATCCTAAAGAATCTTTCGAAGATTCTCTCTCTTAGATCCTCCGGGATCGTATCCCCTCTGTCTTCAACTGAGATATCGACGTAGCTTCCGATCCTCCCAACCAGAATTGAAATCCGGCTTGCGCTTGGCCCATGCTTGATCGCGTTCTCTATGATATTTGCCAATCCGCGCTGCAACACGAGACGGTCTGCGTTCACACACAATTCCTCGTCTCCCTCGATCAGGATCTGCTGTTCTTTCTCCTCTGCCAGCAGTCCCAGAAGGGTGACGACCTCTTTGGCCAGGTCCACAACACTGAACTTGGTTCTATGGAGCACGACCTGACCCGCATCTGCTCTGGAGATAGAGAGCAATCCGTCAACCATCTCCGTCAACCGCGTCACTTCCTCCAACATGCTCCCGATGGTGTCGCGATATTCTTCGGGCGTGCGCAGCCGCTGCAGGCTCACTTCGCCGACGCTTCTGATGGAGGTGAGCGGCGTTCTTAATTCGTGCGACGCATCCGCCGTAAAACGCTTGAGAATTTCAAATGAGTTCTGCAGCCGCTGCAGAAGGTCGTTCAAAACTCTAGCCATATGCCCGAGTTCGTCGTTCGGGTTTTCAACCGGAAGACGGTGGCCAAGGTCGCTTGCGGTGATGGTATCAGCGCGCAATGCCATCTTCTGCAGTGGCTGGAGCGCCCTGCGGGCCATGCGGTAGCCGGCCACGCCGGCGAACAAAAGCGCAGGCGGCACTGCCAGCATGAGCAGTGCAATAAACTGGAGCAAGCCGCGCTCAATCGGCGCGGAGCTGTAGGCCAGCCGGATGAGCAGGGGCTGGCTCCCAATCGAATGAATGTGGCTGATGAGCAGCAGGCGTGTGCCATCCGCCAGTCGCACTCTGCGCTCGTGATAGCTGGAAAGACCTTCATTGGAGAAGGGGGGTCCTCCCAAATCTTGTCCCTGTAGCTTGGCATTGCGCAGAAGTATCTCGCCCGATGGAGAGAGCACCTCCATGTAGCGGTCGAGCATCAATATATTTTCAGGGTGGTTGTGGTATTCCTCGTGCAGCACCAGCCGTCCATCAGGCGCAAAGGCAAGCAGACCCTCGGCGGTTTCGATGTCCTGTATTTCCGCATGGTACTGCTGGCGAGTCAGCTGCCAATACTCGAGCACCGTTGCACCACAGATGAAAAGCAGCAACATCAGGCCAAATACGCCGCCATACCACAGTGTCAGCCGGTGGCGGACGTTGGTAAAACGCAACATCTACGGTTCGTCTTCCCGGAGTACGAACCCTACTCCGCGTACGGTATGCAACAGTTTTTTCTGAAAGTCGCCGTCAAGCTTACGCCGAAGGCGCGTAATCTGTACATCGATCACATTATCGAGCGGGGTATAACGCATCACCTGCTTCCAGACTTCACGTGCCAACATCTCTCGCGAAACAACGGACCCATGGTTTAAAAGAAGATATTCGAGAAGATCGAACTCCCTGGCAGTTAACTCGAGTTTCCTGTCACCTCGCGTAGCTGCACGTCCACCCAGCTCAAGGGTCAGATCGGCCATCCGTAATGTCGAGGGAGCCTCGGGGAGGTTACGCCGCATAAGCGCGCGGACCCGAGCCAGCAACTCAGCGAATGCGAAGGGCTTTACCAGGTAGTCGTCGGCTCCTGCGTCCAGGCCGAGCACCCGATCCTCAATCGAATCCCGCGATGTAAGAATCAAAACCGGGACGTTGACCCCCGTTCGCCGCATATCGCCCAGCACTTCCAAACCGCTGCGCGCGGGAAGCATCACATCGAGCAGGATCAAGTCGAAACGGAGCCGGCGTAGGGAGGAAAGCGCGTCTTCGCCACTAGGTGAAAGCGTTACCTCATGACCTTCCCCTTGCAGCCCCTCCGCAACTGCCTCAGCCAGCTTACGTTCGTCCTCAACCAGCAAGATATTCACGCCTGCACCTGCCCTGCCTAAAAATGTACAAGCTTCGCCGCTGCTTCACTCAGCCCACCCGAAAATGTCAGGAAAACGTCAGGCTTTTGTAAGGCGGATGAGTGCTCAAATGCCGTTGTGAATGGCTTCAGGAGATTCAGAACCATGACCAGCATCCGTTCGACTTTCTCTCTCGCCTTGTTAGGCTGTGCGGCATTTGCCTCGGCAAGCCGGGCGGCTACCCTGCCCAAGGAGACCGCCATCCCCGTCGTGTTTACCCACACCGTCGACGCCAAAAAGGCAAAAACCGGCGATCCGGTGACTGCCAAGACGATGCAAGTGATCCTGCTCCCCGACGGAGAGCAGCTTCCCAAGGGAACCCTGGTCACGGGGCATGTATTCGAAACGCGCCCCTTCAAGTTTGATGAAACGCCCTATGCGGTTCAGCAGCCCTCGTATCTGTCGATCCAAATCGACCACGTGGGCGATCATCAGGTCGCCACCTCGGTGCGGGCACTCGCGAGTGCACTGACAGTTGGGGAGGCTCTAACACCGCAGGGGATCGATGAATCCGACTCACTGGGAACGATGGTGTTGATCGGCGGAGCGCACTATTCGCCCATCGCCAGGCGCGTCACCGACGGCCCAGACGACGATATTGTCGGCTACAACAAAAGACAGGGAGTCTTCGCCCGTCTTCTTCCCGGCGGCGCAGGTTGTGAGGGAACCCAGACCGAGCAATCCGTAGCTATTTTTTCCCCCGATGCCTGCGGTTTGTACGGCTTTGTTGGCGATCGCTTGACTGCGAGGGACGGCATCTTCCGTCTTGAGTCGACTCATCGCACGGTGGACATCCGTGGGGGAAGCGCAGCGCTACTTCAGGTGCAGTAGCCTTGTGGTCTCAGCAACAACCCGCCCCGCGCAAATCCTCTATCCACCTGCCCTGGGTAGCCTTTGCCCGGATCTCCAGGGCATGATCAAAACAACGAAGTCATACGATTTCGTTACTCTCATGGCGTCTTTTCGGTGCCGCGTCCGGCTTTAAGGAACGTAGTAACGGAAGCTCGTATACACGTAGTTGTTCGTTCCTTCGGGCGCACCCCCCACACCTGTCCAGCTATTTCGGACAATGTAGGTGTAGGCCACGCCGTACTGAAGGCGCCCGGCCGGGCCACTGTAAAGGCGATACACCCAGCCGACGGATCCCTGCACCAGGTCCCGCGTTGCTCCGACACAAGAACCGGAGCCGGGAGCGTAACCGGATCCGGCAGTAGGAGCAGCCTCGACAAAACAGCCGGTGTTCAATGCGGTGGGGGGAGCGTATCCAACCAGTTTTCCATCGGCGCCCAGGTAGTAGGTGCGCTGAACGTATTCCGTACCGGCATAGCCGAAGATATCGAATCGCTTGGTTGGATGGAGTTCGAGAGAGACGATCCCCTGCGCATTCCGCAGTGGTTCGAGGGTCCCGTTTGGATGCACTGTTACGTCAGGAAGGATAGAGGCGCCGTAACGGCCGGTGCCGTCGCCGCCGACTATGTGCACGCCGAAATCGGCCTTTGGAGTGACGGGAAAACGGGCGCTAAGGCTAAGTCCGCCCCCTGTCTTTGTATCGTTTTGCGCATTGGCCCCACTCGGAGCATTGGGATAATAGCGGTCGCGGAAGAAGCGAAGAACACCTGCAACCTCGTAATGACCATATCCGGGATCGAAGGCTGCCTTCACAGCGACATCAGGCGCCACCTGATTGGTGTAGTCCGCGCTGGGATTGAACAGTCCGGGCGCCGATCCGGGTTCTCCAAAGAAGAAGTTGCTCGAAGCGTTGGTGGCACTGAACTGATACTGCGAGTTTTCAAGCGATGCTGCGAGTGTAAACGCCGGGGAAAAAACACGCTGATAACGGAAGCCTGGCTGACGAGCGTAGGTGAATCCGACATGGAAATTGCCGTCGAAAAACAAAGGCAGCGCCTCCTGTCCTGGAGTCGCGCCCGCCTTGTCCTCCGTGAGCAGGGTCCACATCTGACCGCCGGTGAAGATAGTTTTTTTGGTTGCCGCCTGAGCCCACGCCTGCCGGATTCGCAGAGTGTAGCTATTGGACTGCAGGTTGTTCGACGTGCTCCCCGCCGACAGAAAGTCCCCTTCAAAGAAACCATTGAGGGTGGCGATGGGAGGTTTGCCGCTTACAAGAAAGGAGAGCCGGGATTGTCTCGCGCTAGGAACAAATTCGCTGGTGTGAGCCTGAGCCGAACCTGGATAGGGCTGTCCGTTCCAGTTGGTATATATGTCGGCATTTAACGTTCGTTGGCGCCAAACAGTCTCGCCGGCCAAAAAGCCGCCGGGCGTGATCGTGACCCCCTTGTAACGAATAGCGGTGGGTTCTTCGATCGCTTTCTGATTCTCCAGCATCGACTTTTCAACCCGCTGCACCTGGGTATCTAATCCGGAGTTGGAGTCTCGAAGCTTTGCGACTGCGGCGTGCAGGTTCGATACGGCCGCAGTGTTATCGGCAGCATTCTGCTTTTGCTGCTGGGCCTGCAGCTGGGCCTGGGCCGCGGCCGCACTGGCAGCGGCCGCCTGTTGTTGAGCCTGCTGCAGTTCAGCGATGTTGTCGTTGAGCTGCTGCTTCAACTGGTCGATCTGCGACTGCATTTCAGCCTTCAGCTCATCGTGCATAGCCTTGATCTGTTGTTGGACCGAAGGCGTCTTTTTGAGTTGTGCAACATGGTGGGCCGTTTTAGGAGTATCTCCCGCATGGCCCGCCGTTTGTGCGCCGCCGGTTGTCACAGCGGCTGATAGGAGCACAGCGCATAGGCCCTTAAGTTTATTTCCCATGGATCAACCTCCCTTTCCAAATTCGACAGGCTGCGAAAGATTCGTGGACTTTGAGATTCGCGAGCTCAGTGCAGCCCGGCGATCTTCAGCGGTCGAGCCCTTTACGTATGCTTCGTCTTACGGCCATATACGAGGAAGAACCCGGCAGGAACCAGGAAGACTGTTAATGCGGTCGAGACGACAAGACCACCAACAAGCGCCCGGGCTAGCGGAGCGTAGGATTCGCTACCCTCACCGAGCTTTAGCGCCATGGGAAGCAGACCAATGACGGTAGCCAGCGACGTCATCAGGATCGGCCGCAGCCGCACCCGGCACGATTCAATAATTGCCTGGCCCACTTGGTGTCCCTCATTCATGAGATGGTGAGCAAATTCCACAATCAGGATGCTATTGGACATGGCGATGCCGGCAAGCATGACCACGCCCATCAAAGACATCACGTTCATGGTTGTCCCGGTAAAGACCAGCACCAGCAGCACACCCGTAATGCCTGGGGGCAGGGCGAGAAGGATAATGAACGGGTCAAGAAAGGAGCGGAATTGAGCCACCAGTACCAGGTACAACAAAATCACAGACAGCAGCAATCCGACGGTGAAGCTCTTGAACGATTCACTCATCGCTGATGCGCTGCCCCGAACGGCGACCGATATCCCCGTGGGAATTTGCTGCTGAGAGATCACCGTGCGCACCACATCGGCCGTCTTGCCCAGATCTTCCGTAGCCGGGCGGACATAAATATCGAGCTTACGGCGAATCTGGTAATGGTCGACTTCCGTGGGTGCCTGGACCTGCTGGATATTTGCCACCATATCGAGCCGGGTGGGCTGGCTTGCTCCCTCCGCATGAAGAGGGATCGCCTGCAGATCCTGCACCGTACGGATCTGCGCCTCGGGATACTGCACCGTCAGGAAGTAGTTGTTTCCATTCCGAGGATCGATCCACACGTTGGGCGCGATCATCTGATTGGAAGTCAACGAAGTGATCACGTTCGATAGCACTTCCTTCTCTGTCAACCCGAGCTTTGCGGCATGCAGCCGGTCTACGTTAATGCGCAACGAAGGATAATCCAGGTCCTGTGGGATGAAAACGTCGGCTGCGGCGGACGATGAGCGCAGGGTTGCCGCAATAGATTGCGCCACCTGGTTCGCTGCCTGCAGATTGGCTCCGCTGATCTGGATATCAATGGGCGCGGGCGCTCCCATGTTGACCACAGCATCCACCAGGCTTCCCGTCGAAAAATAGGTTGCCAGCTCCGGCATTTCGTCGGCCAGGCGCCTCTTGATGCGTGCGATATACGTAAAGCTGCCTATCTCATGTCCCGGAGTCAACCCCACCTGGATAAATCCCGTATGCATGGCGGCGTTCGGCGTATAGATTGCGGAGAAGCCATTATCCACGCCGATGTTGTCGACGATAATGCCCAAATCGGTGGGATGGACCACCTCCTTGATGAGCGCTTCCGCCTTTGCCACCTCCTGCTCCGTCACCACCAGCTTGGTTCCCGACGGAGCCTTTATGTTGATGACGAACTGCCCCGCATCGGTCTGCGGAAAGTAAGAGAACCCCAGCAGCCAATACAAACCCAGGCTCAGGACAAAGACGACGGCAAAGCCTATCAGCGCCATCGCCGGCTGGCGGAGCACCCTGTGTACCCACACCTCATAGCGTGCCAGCATCTTTTCGAATTGGGCATTAAACGCGGTGTTGAAGCGCGCAGCAAAGCCCGTCTTACCGCCTTCCAGCGTGCGGGCCTCTCCTGCGTGCGTTTCGCTGAAGCCTTCAGGGTTGTCGAGCTTGAGGTATTTGGAACAGTACAACGGCACCACGGTCATCGCGATGGCGTACGAGGCAAAAAGCGCCACCACAACCGCTAACGCCATCGCCGAGAACAAAAACTTGCTCACCCCTGACAATAGTGTCACGGGGAAAAACACGATTGCCGTTGTCAACGTGGATGCAAGTACTGGGAGTGCCACTTCCTTGCCTCCTTTCTCGGCAGCAACCACAGGAGGTTGGCCCATCTCCAGGTGACGGTATATGTTCTCCAGAACCACAACCGAGTTGTCGATGAGTCGTGAGAGCGCCAGCGCAAGTCCGCCCAGCACCATGCTGTTGACCGACGAGCCATTCCACTGCAGCACCATGAACGTCGCCAGCACAGAAAGGGGAATGGAGAAGAAAACGGCGAGCGTGGCCCGTAGGCTGCCCAGGAAAATAAGAATCATCAGGCAGGTAAGAAAAAGTCCGATACCGCCTTCATGGAGCAGGGTCTCAATGGCCGTGCGCACGAACCGGGACTGATCAAACACCACCGTCGTACGCATTTCCGAAGGCACATCCACCAGGTGTTGCAGGGCGCTACGAATGCCAGAGACGACAGTGATCGTATTAGAATTCCCGCCTTGCTTCAGCACCGGCAGATACACCGAGCGCTGGCCATTCACGTGCACCACGTTGTACTGCAACGCGTGTGCGTCTTTGAGCACGCCGATATCCGACATCAGTACCGGGTTTTCACCATTCATCTTTACCGGGTACTGACTGGCGTCTTTCAGGTTGAACTGCGCATTGGAGTAGATGTCGTAGTCGAGATTGCCGATCTGTACATCTCCGGCAGGCATGATGAGGTTGGCCTGGTTCATGGCTCTCACCACGTCCATGGCGCTCATCTGGCGCGCTTCCATCTTGTAGGGATCGACGTACAACTGAATTTGCCGCCACGGGCCGCCGAACGGCTGCGGGATCGAGGCGCCCGGAACACCCGCCAGTTGGTTGCGAACAAAGTTTTGCGCTACATCTTTGAGCGCCCCGTCCGTCATGCCCGGCCCATTCATGGTCACCAGGCAGACAGGCAGGCTTGATGCGTCGGATTTAAGCACCACCGGGGGAAACGTACCTGGAGGCAAATCCTTCATATCTGAAACTGCAAGATTGGCGATGGTCGCCGCATCGGTATCTGCGTTCGTATCCGGCTGAAAGTAGACCCGGATGATGCTGACCCCGTCGAGCGAACGTGACTCCATGTGATCGATGCCACTGGCCAGCGTGAAGAATCGTTCCAGGTGATACGTGATGTTGCCTTCGATCTGCTCCGGTGGCATTCCTGAGTAGAAGGTCGCCACGATCACCACCGGCACATTCATCGCCGGGAACATATCGACCGGCATGCGCGCAACACTGCTGACGCCCAGCACAAAGACCATCAGGCAAGCAACGATAATCAGGTACGGGGTACGGATGGCAAAGCCAGACATCTAGCGCCTTTCCCTTCAGGAGGGCTGGATACGGGCTTGAACCTTTTGCCCGTCATGGAGGCCGGAGTGGTTGCCCGTGATGACAACATCGCCAGAATTCGCTCCGGAGAGAATCTGGATGTACTGTGGCGACTGGATGCCGGTCACTACCTTGCGCACGCGCACGACCCCCCCGTCGTCGACCACGAAGAGCTTTTGGTTATCTCCCGTGCCGTCGACGGCGCCGGGCGGAACAGCATTTGCGTTCTTGGCTTCTGCTGTTCCCAACGTCACCTGGGCATACATCCCAGGGATCAAAGTCAGTTGCGGATTCTTGACATCGACCTCTGCGGTCATCGTCCGCGTCGACATCTGTACCCGATCTGCAAAACGCGTAACCGTGCCATCGAAAGGTCGGTTCAACGCGGGTACAAGCACCGTTACGTGTTGGCCGTTATAGATGGAGCTGACGTTCTCTTCCGGCACCGGCAGCATCAGCCGCAGCAAATCGTTCTGCGAAACCTTAACCACCGGCATCGCCTGCGTTTGCGAGGAGATGCCGGCTTGAATCATAGATCCCTCGCTCGCATAGCGCTGGGTCACCACGCCGCGAAAGGGAGCGACAATCCTCGTATATTCAACCAGCGCGGTCTCGCGCGCGAGCCCGGCGACCGCGCTCTGATACCGGCTCTCCGCAGCCTGCACCCGTTGCTGTGCAGCGCTCACCTGCGCGTCGGCCTCCAGGTTGTGGGAATGGGCTACATCCACTTCCTGCAACGGAACCAGGCCCCGCTCCTTTTCTGAAACCTCCTGAATGCGGCTATAGGACAGTTGAGCAATTTGCGCTCCGGCCTGAGCCCGCTGCAGATCACCCCGGACAACTGCTCGCTCCGCGCTGGCAGTCTGCACATCAGACTTGGCTTTCACCAGGTCGGCCTGAAGTTCGGGAATCTCCAGCGTGGCCAGTAGCTGCCCTTGTTGTACGCGGTCCCCGATGTCGACCAGCATGTGGCGGATGTAGCCCGCCTCTTTGGCCATAACGTCGACTTCGTAAAAGGGCTCGAATTCAGCGGTAAGCGTGACGTTATTGCGCAGATCGACGCGGACAACCTTAGCTGCCGGAACCACAGGCAGAGCCTGCAGTCCTTCGGAAACGGCATGGTGAGAGCATGATGACAGCGGCCACAACAGAGCAAGGGAGAGCAGCACAAACAGTCCCCGGTAGCTTTTCGATGCACTCATCTTCGACCTCATCGCAGAATGCCCAGTGTGTAGTTGAGTACTGCCCGCGTACTGAGATAGTTGAAGCGCGTGCTGGCGCTAGCGATCAATGCTGAGGTTTGGCTTAGCTCAGCTTGGTTGAGTTCGACGATGCTGCCCAGGCCCGCGTCGTAGCGCGCTTGCGCCAGCCGCAGCGCGACTCCCGTCTGCTCCACCAGGTCATGTGCCACCTGTATCTGCAGATACGCATCCTTCGCCCGAGCCCAATTCGTGCGCACATCACGCGTAATCAGCAGCGTGAGACTGCTTACGTCGCGGTTGGCGGCTTGGGCGCGCAGCCTGGCCTCGGCCGACCGCCCGGAGTAAAGTCCGCCATTGAAGATCGGCACGTGGATATTGATTCCGGCAGCTCCGTAGTTTTGCTCGAGCGTGTGGTCCCGGACCGGTACCTCGCCGGCTGTGCCCAGAAGATTTACGTCCGGATAGTTCAGTTTGCTTTCCGACTTTGCAAACTGCTGCGCGGCCTGTGCCTGCAACTGTAGGGCCTTCAGATCGGCTCGAGTGCTGACCGCCTCCCGGATGTAGACCGCAACATCGTCTTCCAGCAAGGGCGGCTCCGGTTGCTCAGTCAGCAAGTAATCAACCACCGTATCCTCGCCCATGGTCGCGGCGAGTTGGGCACGCGCCTCTTGCATGTTGCTGTCAGCATGCATCACAGCCATTTGCGCCTCTGACACGAGCACTTGCGCAAATTGAACGTCGAGCGTGGACCTAAGCTGGCTTTGCGCCAATGTAGTCAGCTGGCGTAGCGAAGTCCTTCTGAATGCAAGCACGGCCGCCGCCGTACCGCGCACGCTTTCGGCCGCCTCCGTAGCGAAGTAGGATTCATCCACATCGCGCAGGGTCTGCTGCTTTACGTCCTCGGTATGTTGTGAGGCCGCCTGGGCTGTGAGTTGCGAAGAGCGCACCAGGTCGCGAGTTCGTCCGAAATCGGTTACCAACTGGGTGAGCGTAAATCCGCCCGCCACTCGTGTCGAAGTGCTCGAAGTGGTAACTGCGCCTGCTGCGACCGCCGTGTCGCCGTTTGCCTGCACTGCGGTCATGTTGCCGGCAAGTTGCGGAAAGTACGCCGACCGAGTTTCCTCGACCCGCTTGCCCATTGCCTCGGCCCGTAAGGCTTCAGCGGCCAGGCGGGGCTGGTTGTGGAGGGCTCGCGCCTCAGCATCGGCGAGCGAAAGCGTGGGCCCGTGACCCGCCGGTTGCGTGTCCGCAGCGGATGCAGCTGCAACGGATGAGGCAGCAGCGGGCGGGCCCTCCGTGGCTTGTGCAGCCAATGAAGGAACTCCGCAACTTAATCCTGATGTACCCAAAAACAGAAGAAGGCTCAGCTTCATCAGCCTCTTCTGCTCGAGCAGACGACTTCCAATTCGCTGTCTTCCGGTACAGAACACCCCATCTGTCACCGCAGTACGAGGTCGGGCATAAACCACTCCGTATGATCTCCGCGCTGCGTGCAGACCGGGTGACATAATCTCGTGTAGGGGAGCCGGTGATTCCAACCACATAATCTAGTGAAGCAAAACCGGGTTGTGCGTAACGGGAAGCACACGGCCGGTGCGGACGCGTCCACGTTTTCAACGATTTATGAACCGTGACGCGGGCCCAGAAATTCAGCATCGACATCCCCTTTGAACGGGAACGACAACATAACTGGCAAGAGTATAGAACTGGGCTGAGCGGCAAAAACCTTACAAGTTCCTGACAAGTGCAAAACCGGCAGTCTCCTGTCGCATAGCCTTCGGCCGACGCGACACTCGTCGGTACGCTGACCAGTGTGCTTGCAACAGACGTTAAACCTTGCCTGTTTTTACCTCTTGACACAAGACGGTCGTTGGTACAACGTGGGTAAATGGCGTAGGTATTTCCAAAACAGAAATTTCGACTTAACCATCAGGTCTCTTGTCTACCGAATCAGCGGGCCCAAATAGCCGTAATGGTTTTTGGAGGCGGTCACCATGAAGGAGAATTTCTCTACCCCTTGTCCTACCTACAGTTCTTTTTTTCTTACCCTCGCTGCTTTCCTCGTTTTATGTCTTCACCCTCTTTTCTCAGCCGCCCAAACCTCCGGCACTAGCACAATCACGGGAACGGTCGTTGATATCAACAAGGCCGCCATTCCCGGGGCAACCGTTTTGATCAGGAACACCGATACAGGCATCGACCGTACGAGTACAACCAACGGAGACGGACTGTTTGTCGCACCTTTTTTACAGCCCGGACATTACGAGGTAATCGCTAGTGGAACCGGCTTCGGTTCCGTTCAGCAGGAGAACCTGGTGCTGACAGTCGGCCGCACGGTGACGTTGGACTTTGCCCTTCGAGTGCAAACCGTACAGCAGGCAGTGATGGTTACAGGCACCGCTCCGCTGCTGGATACAGAGAAGACCGAGGTTTCGCAAACCGTAGACAGTAACCTCATTTCAAATTTACCCGTGAACGGCCGCAACTGGAGCACCTTTGCCCTCGCGACGCCCAACGTCGTGGCCGATGGTACCAGCGGTCTGGTGAGCTACCACGGAATTTCCGGACTCTACAACAGCAACTACGTGGACGGTGCGAATAACAATCAGGCACTCTTTTCCGAGGCGCGCGGACGAGCATCGGGTGCTCCGTACGTTTACAGCCTTGACTCAATCCAGGAATTCCAGGTCGACTCAGCAGTCTACAGTGCGGAGTTTGGCCAGGCGGCAGGCGGCCAGGTGAACGCGATCACCCGCTCGGGCACGAATTCCATGCACGGTGACCTCTTTTACTTTCTCCGCTACCCAACGCTTAACGCCCTCGATTCGTACAACAAGTCAAGAGGGATCGTTACCCAGGCTGTGCGTCAGCAGCAACAGTTCGGCGGCAGCGCGGGCGGCCCGATCCGCAAAGACAAACTGTTCTTTTTCTTCACCTATGACGGCTTCCGCAAGGTCGCACCGATCGCCTACAGCTCGACCGCGAAGATTTCGCTGACCCCATTAACAACGACCTCGACAAGCACAATCACGCCCACACAGTGTCCCGCCACAATCACATCTACCCAGTGCACCGCCGCCATTGGATACCTGCTTAGCCTGAATGGGACCTATTCGCGCATCGGCAAGCAGGACATCTTCTTTCCTCGACTGGATTATCAGATCAACTCTGCCAATCACGCCTTTGCGGATTTCAACTGGGGCGACTACAAATTGCCCAGTGGCTATGCGCCAAATCCGTCGTACACAAACAGCTCGATTACTACGAATGGAAATGCCTACTACCATGAGCGGTTCCTGGTAGGCGGGCTGACCACGGCTATCTCCAGCCGGTCGCTGAACGAAGTCCATCTACAATGGGGGCGAGATCTGGAAACGGCGGGCGTAAACGCGCCCGGTCCCAGTGTGGCCGTTACTAATGTGACGACCTACGGCGAACCCAATGCTTTGCCACGCACCGCCGAGCCCGATGAGCACCGGATCCAGATCACCGACATCTTTTCGACCACCCGGGGACGCCACACTCTGAAAATCGGCGGCGACATCAACCTTGTCCATGAGGTAATGATCAATCTTTTCCAAGGCGGAGGAATCTACAGTTACAGCGGGACGACCGCGCTTGCCAATTTCCAATCATGGGTGCAGGATGTCGTCCCAGCATCGTCGATCGATCCTGCCGCAGGCACTCACTACTCCACGTTCACCCAGGTCTATGACCCGATTACCCATGTCGGCAAAGACGACTTCTGGATAAAGGAATACGACGGTTTCGGAGAAGACACCTGGGCAATCCGGCCCAATTTAACCTTCAACCTGGGTGCACGCTACGACCTGCAAGTGACTCCCCAACCAACACACCCGAATACATCGTCCACACTCGCCACCTACTACACGCAGCAGCTCAAAACGGTCAAGGACCGTATTGCTCCCCGGGTCGGCTTTGCTTACCATCCATATCCAACAACGATGGTGCGTGGCGGGTATGGCACGTTCGCCGCCTTGACACAAGGCAGCACCTACTACGCCATGCGCGTGGAAAACGGCGTATATCAGACAAATTACAACTTCAACTCTCCATCCGCCGCCGGCGCGCCCATCTTCCCAAACGTGCTCTTTACTCCGCCGGGTCCAGCTCTGGCGGCGCCTTTCTCCGGAGCGGCTGTACCAGTCGTTACCGGAACCGGAAGTTCCGCCCTCATCACTAGCTTCCATGGCCTGGACCCCAATTTCGTTCCGCCGCTCGCACATGAGGCCTCACTGGCGGTGGAGCAAGAGTTCCCGGGCCGTCTGACGCTCTCCGTCGGCTACGTGGGGACAAGAGGACTCCGGCTGCCGGTCTTCATCGACGGCAACCTGGCGCCCGCGACCCAGACGCGCAACTATGCAATCTATAACGGAAGCGGCGTCCAGACCAGCTCGCTCAACGAGCCTTACTATACCCAACGGATTACTACTGCCAATGGGTCGATCAACACGGGATTCAGCGTCTTGAATTCCTGGTACAACTCTATGGCAGTTACGATCAAACGGCCTTTCGAAAACGGCCTGCAATTGCTCGCGAACTACACTTGGGCGAAGGCCTTGGATATGGGCCAGGTGCAAGGCGCTTTCGGAACTTTCTACGGCGGCAACTACCCTGAGGACCCTTATGACATAAAGGGTGAGTATGGCCGCTCGGATCTGGACCAGCGTTCACGCTTTACGGGTAGCGTGGTCTATCAGCCCCGGATATTAACAGGCAATTTCTGGACGAAACAGCTCCTGGACAATTTTATGTTCTCCGGCACGGCAACTGAAACAACTGGCTTTCCCATTCAGGCTGTCATGTCCGGCTACCCACAGCAGATCAAGGGGAACACTGCCGTCGAAGGGGGTCTGACGGGCGGCGTGATGAGTTCGAGTTCCGGCGCAGCAACAGCTGGAAGGCCGCCGCAGCTACAACGGGATTATGCCCCTGGACCCGGTTTGCGCAATATTGACCTGCGCGTAACGCGCGATTTTCCCATCCACGAGCAGATTCATTTCCAAATCTGGGCAGACGCCTTCAACGTATTGAATCACGCAAACATTTTCGGTGTAAACACGACATCCTTCTCCTTTATCGCCCCGGGAGCTAAGTTGCCTAGCGGCGTTGCCTGCCCGACGCTAGCATCGCAAAACCCAACCTTTAACGGCTGCGTAGCGCCATTTGTGAGTACCAGCGCGCCATTCGGGTCGGAGAGTTCTACAAGTGGAGGCGTGCTCTACGGTGAACGCCAGCTCCAGTTCGCGGCGAAGTTGGTCTTCTAGAAACCCAAGATGGAATCTCCAACGATGTGTTCTCTCCGTTCGGAGTGGCTCGCGGTTTGACAACCGGCAACGCGGATTTTCCGAAGTGCGGGTCAACGATAGAAAAACCTGGTTGCAGTATCGAGAATACATCGAGCAGAATCCCGTGAAGGTGGGCTTGGTCGAGGCCTCCCAGCAGTACCCATACAGTTACACGTATTTGGCCAAGAGAAAAGCGCAGGGGCTAAAGCCCGAGTCTTTCTTAGATCCTTACGGCACAACAAGACTTAATCCGGCGACAGACTTAATCCGGCGACAGCATACCTATTGCAGCAAATTAAGCCGATCGGCCGATCGCCTTCGGCCGGACGGAGCAAGCTCAGGTGAATAAGAATCGTGTCGCCGTATACGCCTTGCTCCGCGGCCAGCAATCGCCTTTGCGGATGTTGGTCTTTGGTGTTTCCTGCGCCCAGGTGCGGGGTGTGCCGGTCAGGCTTTCAGCATCTCCATCACGTAGGCCGGTCGCAGCGGCATTTTACGCATCGGCTTTCCCGTTGCATCGAATACGGCGGACGCAATGGCGGAAGCGGCAAGCGCGTTCGCTGCTTCGGAGCCCTGACCGTACTGACCTACCTCAGGCCGGTGCAACATGACGATCTTGATCTCGGGAACGTCAGCCATGGTGGCGATGGGATACGAAGACCAGTTGGCAGTGGTAATGGCACTCTGATTGAAGTTCACTTCTTCGTGCAGGGCAATACTGATACCCATGACCGCGCCGCCTTCCACCTGGCGCTTCAGTTGTTCCGGGTTGACGACGAGACCGGGCTCGACGACAACCGTGTACTTTTCCACCTTCACGACACCAGTCGCCGGTGTGACGGACACTTCGCAGGCACAGGCCCAATAAGTTCCTGAGCGGAACATGGCCGACATGCCCTGGCCGCGCACGGTTGCCTGACCGCTCGCAGCAGCTTTCGGGGTCTTCCTTGTTTCCCACCCTGCCTCTGTCTGCAAATGCCGTAACACGTTCAACAGCCGTTCATCTTTTGCATGATCGATGCGGAACTGCAGCGGATCAGCCCCCGCGAGCGCCGCGGCTTCATTCATCGCCATTTCCCGGGGAAAGTTCTGCTGAAACTGGCCGGGGGTACGCATGCTGTGATCGCGCAGGCCCACCGCCAGTGGAGACTTTTGCTGGCCAACCTGGTACGTCCCGTGGCAGCGTTCGTCGAGATTGGTAACGGCATCGTAGAGCCACATGTCAGAACTGCCGTTGGCAATGTTGTTGATCGGGCCGCCCTTCTCAGACGGCGCGGGCATCGTGGGCAGACCCGCAAGGACGGCTCCGATCAGGCGATCGTCCTGCATGGCAGGTTGGTAGTGATCGATCTCGTAGGCTGCAATGCGGCCGTGTTCATCCAGGCTGATGTTCACGTCGGCGTAAGCTGCCGCCGACTGCGTCGACCACTTCATATCGTCATCGCGCATCCACTGCACGCGAACCGGTTTGCCCACTTCCTTCGACAGCAACACCGCTTCGTCTTCAGCGCCCGCGTTGCCGCCATTCGAGCGGCCGTAGTGCCCTGCGCCGGGATAAGTCTTTACGGTTACTTTGTCAACGCTCGTTCCCAGCATCATGGCAAGCTGGCCACGCAACGCCTGGGCGTTCTGGGTGTGCGTATGGACGGTCACCGAGCCGTCTCGGCGGTAATCAGCCAGGGCCATGGTGGGACCGATCGGAGCATGCTTCCAGTACGGCAGCTGATAGGTGGCCGTCAGTTTGTTCTTCGCTCCGCGTGCGCCCGCCGTGACATCACCCTTGGACTTGCGGCTCTTCTGCACGGGGGCAGCCGTCCAGTCCGATTCGTTCCTCAAGCTGGCAAAGAGATTGTCTTTGCCAGGCAGCCCTTTCCAATCACTCCATTTGGTTGCCTTGGCGACCTGGTACGAGGCCTGAATCGCTTCCCACTCGGTGGGAGCCACCACACCCACCAGGTTGCCCTTGACCACCACGCGCGTGTTAGGAAACTTTGTTGGATCGACCGTTCCGGCCTGAATAAGTTGTGACCCCAGCGTAGCTGGGTGCACCACCCGGCCATGTAACATGCCGGGCAGCTTGACGTTGGTGACCCACAACGCATCGTGCCGCACTTTTTCGGCAACCATGCTGTTCTTGAATGATTTGCCCACCACGTTGAGCTCGCTCGCTGATTTGAGCGGCGGGTCGCCGGTGATGCGAAGGCCGAAGATGCTGGTAAGGTCGCCGCTTACCGGAATGGTCAATTTCAGGTCCTGGCCTTTGACCAACTCACCGTAGGTGATTTCCTTGCCTCCGCCCGACGCCTTCCCATCGACGGTCCGTACCTGGTCTTTGGGTACACCGAGCCTTTCCGAGGCAAGCTGGAGAATAGCCTGCTTTGTGTACGCAGCGGCCTTTCGTATATTGGGGGTTCCTTCGCCCAACAGGCCAAAGGTGCCGCCGCCCTCCGGCGTGGTATCTGTATCTGCCGAAACTACGGTGGTGATGGCTTCGAAGGGCATATCCAACTCATCGGCTACGATCTGGCGGTAGGCGGTGTAGATGGTCCCCTGGCCGAAGTCGCTTTTGCCGGTGCGAAACAGGACGGTATTGTCCGGCCGAATCTCGATCCACGAGGCGGGGAGCGATACGTCGAACGCATCGCCTTTGATCATCGCAGCGGCTTTCGCGCTTCGTCCTCGAAAGACGCCGAACCCTACCACCAGCGCACCACCGGTCTTAACGAAACTGCGGCGGCTGAGGCGCGCACCGCACACATCCGTCATCTGCTCATAGGCTTCGCGAAGGTGTTCCATTAGACCTCTCCCTCTGCCATGAGCTTCGAGGCATGGCGTACTGCATCTCTGATCGCGATGTAAGTTCCGCAACGGCACAGGCGGGGTGACACGCCTCCGGTGGTGAAGGCTTCGCTGATTTCTGCATCCGTCGGGTTCGGCTTGTGCTCCAGGAGCTCGGTTGCCTTGATCATCATGCCGCTTTGGCAGAAGCCGCAAAGCGGAACCTGTTGTTCGATCCAGGCGAGCTGCACGGGATGTAGCGCTTCTTTCGCCTGATTTTGCGTCGCCTGATTTTGCGCCAGGTGCTTCCGGGCTGCCCAGCGGGCGAGCAATCCTTCCAGGGTGGTGACCTCCTTACCCACCGCCATGGAAGCGGGAGTAACGCAGGAGCGAACCTCCTGACCGTCGACCAGTACAGAACACGCGCCGCATTGCGCGAGGCCACATCCGAACTGGGGGCTGTCGATTCCCAGCTCATCCCGCAATACGTAGAGAAGGGGGGTGTCTGGTGGGGATGCTACCGGCAGGCTCTTGCCATTTACGGTCAGGTTCATCACCGAGGTTCTCCTTTCGGCTCGCGCCCAAAGGCTCCGGCGAAACAACGCGCCACGGCCGGGGCGTCATCGGGCTCCTCACAGTACAGGCTAGCGCAACTCGGCAAAAACGCAAGGTGTCCTGCGCGCGCCCATACAGGTTTTTCGCTGATCACCTATCTATCTCCGACACACTCCCCGTCTGACCACAAATCCATGACCACAAATCCTCTCACCGCAACTTGCCGAGCAAGTGGTAAAGAGTTCCGAACGACGTTAGTCCGAGTCCCGCAGGGACGGCTGAACTTAGCCCAGGACGATAGTCCTGGGGAACGTCACCAAACATGGTTAAGTCCCGCAGGGACGGCTGAAGGCTGTCCAGGATTGAGCTGCGACCTATTTCCAGCCGTCCCTACGGGACTGGATGTCCTTTCAAAATCCAACCCAGGACTGCGTCCTGGGGTAAGTTCAGCCGTCCCTTCGGGACTCATATTGCGCTGGAGTCCGAAGAACTAGCTTTCGGCGTTCACCAAGCCTCGCTCCTTCAGCATAGGCGCGATACTGGGCTCCCGGCCTAACCAGGCCCGATACATCGCAGCCGGATCTTGCGTATTCCCCCGCGAAAGCACCATCTCCCGAAGGCGATCTCCGTTGGCTCTGGTCAGGCCTCCGTTGTCCAGGAACCACTGATAGCCGTCCTGATCAAGCATCTCCGCCCATAGATACGCGTAGTAACCCGCCGCATACCCACCGGCAAAAATATGTGCGAAGTAACTGGAACGGTATCGCGGCGGCACATAGCTGATTGAAAGATGCGTGCGCTGCAACGCCTCCTTTTCAAATGCATCCGGGCTTTTGATCTGCACGCCGGCACTCTGGGTATGCCACTGCATGTCGAGTTCTGCCGCGGCCAGAACCTCGGTCAGCGCATATCCCTGGTTGAAGGTTTTTGAGTCGGAAAGTTTCGCCGCCAACTCCGCAGGCATGGGCGCACCGGTCTCATAATGCTTCGCATAATTTTCGAAGACAGCGGGATAAGTGGCCCAATGCTCGTAGAACTGGGAAGGGAACTCAACGAAGTCGCGTGCCACTGCGGTGCCGGAAAGGCTCGGGTACGCGCAATCCGCAAATAGGCCGTGGAGTGCGTGGCCGAACTCGTGAAACATAGTCGTGACATCGGTAAAGCTGACGAACGCCGGCTGGCCAGCAGCAGGTTTGGGAGAGTTGCCCACATTGCAGATCACGGGCAGAGTGTCCAACAGCCTGGATTGACCGACCAGGTTGGTCATCCACGCCCCGCCGTTTTTATTGTCACGCTTGAAGTAGTCGCAGTAAAACAGGGCCAGCGATTTCCCATCCGCATCGATCACCTCGAAAACGCGCACCTCCGGCTGATAGACAGGGATGTCTTTGCGCTCCTTGAATGTCAGGCCAAAGAGCTGGTTGGCAGCGTAAAAGACGCCGTTCTCCAATACGTTGTTGATTTCAAAATAGGGCTTAACCTCTGCATCGTCGAAATCGAATTTTGCCTTGCGCACCAGCTTGGCGTAGTAGGCCCAGTCCCAGGGCTGCACTTCATCGCCCGCGTCCATGAGCCGACGAATGTCTTCGGCCTCCCGGCCGGCGTTGGCCGTGGCCGGAAGAACCAGGTCATCCAGGAAGCGCTTCGCAGCCTCCGGCGCTTTGGCCATCTGATCTTCCAACTTCCAGGCCGCAAAATTCGGGCAGCCCAACAGCTTAGCTTTCTGCATGCGAAGCTGCGCCAAACGCAGAATTATTTCGCGCGTGTCATGCGCCCCACCGCGTTCGGTGCGGTTCCAGGAGTTCTCGAAGACCGCCTGACGCGTCGCGCGGTCATGCAAGTCGGCAAGGTAGGGCTGCTGGGTGGTGTTCTGCAGGGTCAGTACCCAGCCCTCTTGCTCTCTCAACCTGGCAGCTTCCGCGGCAGCGGCTAGCTGGGCTTCACTAAGCCCCGCCAACTTGTCTTTATCCGTTGTAGCAAAGGCGGCGTCCTGGGTAGCCGCCAGGAGCCTTGTCCTGAAATCGTTCTGCAGGGTCGAGAGTTCTTCGTTGATTTTTTTAAGTTCGGTTTTGTCCGCGTCCGAGAGGTTGGCCCCGGCGTGAACGAACTCGCGATGATGAAACTCCACCAGGCGCAACGACTCGGCGTCGAGCCGGAGCGTATCGCGTTGCTTGTAGACCTCTTCTACGCGATGAAAAAGCCGGCTATCCAGGAAAATCGCGTCATGGTGCGCAGCCAGTTTCGGCGCTTCGATCTGTTGCACTCGTTGCAGGTCTGGATTGGTGTTGGCGCTGGTCACGGCATCGAATACCGACATGACCCGGTCCAGCAACCGGCCACTCTTCTCCAGCGCGACAAGAGTGTTTTCGAAGCCAGGCAGATCCGGACTATCCGCGATCGCGCGTATCTCCGCCAGTTGCTGCGCCATGCCGGCTTCGATCGCCGGCTGGTAATCGCCGTCTTGAATCCGGTCGAACGGGGGAGCCTGAAAGGGCAGGCTGCTGGGCGCGTAGAAAGGATTGCCGGGGCCGAAGGCAACACTGTCGTTGGTGGCCGCTGTCCTTTTGGGGGCAAGTGCGATGGCGCCGGCGGCGTCGGAGTTGGTGTAATGAATCTGTGGCCTCATGTTCTCCTTGCACTCGCAGCGAGTGCTCGATTCCTCGATTGTAACGGGATAATGAAAACACCCCCGCCCACCATGCCGTGAACAATTTGTTCGTTTTGTGAAGGTCCCTAGAACAACGAGGCTGGCTTCCCCCCAAAAAAAAATGATTACCAGGCGCCATCCAGTTGCATCCGGTGCGCGTAACTTCAGTACCGATGATGCAAATCGTTCCTCCGAATTCCTAGCCGCCCGAACGACCTGCGCCTATCGGAAACAAGTTAATAAAGGGAGACCCGCATGCCTACACGCCAGTCCATCGTCGGACTTGCGATGAGCCTGCTGCTGATTACCCCACCCGGAGTATTCGCATCAAGTCATCGCGAAGCACCCATCACAGCTCTAGACCATACAGCGGACATCACGGATTTCTACGCGTTTGTCAGCTACGACCATCCTGATCGGGTCACATTCATCATGAATGTGGATCCCTTCCTCGAACCCAGCAACGGGCCCAACTATTTTCCCTTCGATCCCAACGTTGTCTACTCGATCAATATCGACAACAACCACGATGCCCGCGCCGACCTGACGATCAACTTTCGATTCCAGACACAAATTCGCGCCCCTCAGCTGTTCACCGGCTTTGCCGGCGCCGGCAATGGAATCAATGCTCCGAAAAACTCGCCTCCGCCAGTGGCTCCAGGTACTCCGATCGTTCCACCCGCAATTACGGCGCTCGATGGCCCGGGGGCAGCCGGGTTGAGCCTGCGCCAAACCTATTCAGCATACATTTATCGTGGTTCCCAGCGCGTTAACCTGACACCGACGGTTGGCTCGGCGTTGTATGCCGTTCCCTCCAACGTGGGCCCGCGCACCATGCCCGACTATGAGGCGTTGGCAAAGCAGGGAATCTACACCGTTGCCGGCGACCGTGGGGATATTCGCGTATTTGCCGGTACGGTAGCCGATCCTTTCTTTATCGATTTGGGAGCATCCTTCGACACCTTCAATTTCCGCACAGGTGCGGGCGGCGGAGTGTTGACGGCTGCGCAGGATAAGGACGACCATCTGAACCTTGCACCCAATGCGGTCTCGGGATTCAACGTAAACACCATTGCCGTCGAGGTGCCGATCGCTTACCTCACCAGTGATGGCAACCAACACCCGGCCACTGACCCCAGGGCCACCATCGGTGCGTGGGCGGCCACGTATCGGGCGCAGTACTTTGTCCGCAATCCTGGTCAGCAACCGGTCAACCAGGGCACCTACATGCAGGTCCAGCGTCTCGGAAATCCGCTGATCAACGAACTGATCATCGGCACCGGCCACAAAGACACCTGGAGCATGTCCGCGCCCGTAAATGATTATCAATTCGCCGGCTTCGATCTCGACCCAACCCTTGCTCGCGTATTGAATGCGGCTTACGGCATCAATATCCCACCGCCACCGCGGACGGATCTGCTTCCGTTGGTGACTTACGCGCCGCCCATTGCTGCACCGGGTACGCCGTCAGGTCCCATCGCTGATCTGTTGCGGCTTAACACCGGGGTTCCACCGACTCCGGAGGCTAACCGTAAACGCATGGGTCTGCTTGCCGGCGACGGCGCAGGCTTTCCCAATGGACGGCGACTCACCGACGATGTAGTGGACATTGCAGCGCGCGCTATTGCGGGCGTGCTCAATCCCAAATTCAACGTCGCTCCTAATAACCTGATCGGCGATGGCGTCGCTGCTACGGACGTGCCCCCACAGGAAACTTTCCCGTATGTGCACTACGCTTACAGCGGCCGCGATAGCCGTCACATCGACCCCAGTGAGACGGGTTGCGGTGATCAGCCAACGCTTGCCAGTGGCAATCAGGCAGACCCACCACCGGCAAACCAGGGCGGCAGCACGACCTGCCCTGTGATGTAACTCTGTAAAACCTGCCGAAGGTTTCCGGGAACTCCACCCTGAGGGGCGCCCGGAGACCTTCGCTTTCCGCAAAGGCACGTCATGAAACTCACTTCTGTCATCTTTCTCATCGCTGGTTCCGCTCTTCTGGGCAGGGCTCAAGTCCATCAAGTCACTCCCGCGGAGCAACGAATCGCAGCTGCCAGGCAGCAGATCGCAATCGATCCCAAAGGCTCCGAGGGCTACAACAATCTTGCTTTGGCTTTCATCAGCAGGGCGCACGAGACTGCGTCGTCCGATTACGATCGCCAGGCAGCAGAGGCCATCACCACTGGCCTCAGTCTCGCCCCAAAGGATTTTCAGTTGCGCAAAGCGCACGTGGCCCTCCTGCTTGACCAGCGTGACTTCACTCCAGCCAGGGATGAAGCCAGGGACCTGGAACAGCAGACTCCCGACGATGCAACGGTTCGTGGATACCTCGCGCGCGCGTATATGGGGCTCGGCAACTACGACGATGCAGTCGAATCGGCACAATGGATGCTGAGACTGCAGCCCTTCAATGTTCCCGGGTTGCTGATTGCTGCCGACCTGCGCCAACACTACGACGATCTTCAAGGCGCGTTAGAGGCACTCAATCGCGCCTACGCGGCAATCTCACCCGATGAAACCGGCGAACTTGCCTCCATCGCAAACCACATCGCAGCCATCGATATCGACACCGGCAATCTGGAGTCCGCCAGCCAGATGTTGCAACAGGCCGACGAATTTTTCCCGGGTTATCCGGAGACAGCCAGGAACCGCGCCCGGGTGGCCGCCGTTCGTCCGGCAGCGGAAGCGGCAGTTCCTCCGGTGCCGCCGGCTTCGCCAACAGCGGAGAAGCAGTCGCGCTTCGAACAGACCGTACCCGGTGCAACAGTCACGGCCGTAGTATTTTCTCCGGTGCCCGCCGCATTGTTGATTCCCCGCGCCACTGGCACGGCGCGTGTCGTTCAAACCATGCAAAGCCGGGTGCAGCGCGATCCCAAAGATCCGGCTGCTTATTCGTCCCTGGGGGCCGCCTTTTTTCAGCGCGCCAGAGAAACGGGCGACGTGGAAGATTTTCAGTTGGCGGAGCAGGCGCTGAATAAATCGCTGGCGCTGAACAATGCCGATTTCTCCGCCGAGCCGGCTTATTCGACGATGGCGGAGGTGTGCATGGGCGAGCATCGCTTCAGCGATGCCGTCACCTATGCCCAGAAGGCGTTGGCCCTGGGCTCCGGAGATCTTTCTTCCTTCGCGATCGTGGGTGATGCTAACGCCGATATGGGCGAATACGGACGAGCTGCCATCGCCTATTCTCGGCTCGACATCTCGGGTGAATCGGCTGCGCAGCCGCGCAATGTCTATGTGCGCGACAGCCGCACTTCCTATCTCAAGTTTGTTTCCGGCGATACCCCGGGAGCGATCCGCCTGATGCAAAGCGCGGTCGCCGCCGGGACGGAAGCCCGGTTGCCCGCGGAGAATCTCGCCTGGCTCTACTACGAACTGGGCGAGTATGAGTTTCAGGCGGGTGATATTGGAGCGGCTAATCATGCTTACCTGACGGCGCTCAATATTCATCCTGGCGACTATCGGGCGCTGGCGGGGCTGGGCAAGCTGCGCGGAACCCAGGGCCGCTACGACGAAGCAATCACGCTCTACCAAAGCGCCATCGCCGTTGTGCCTATGCCCATGTTTGTGGCGGAACTGGGAGACATATACAACCAGGCCGGCAACACCGCTGAGGCCAAAAAACAGTACCAGTTGGTGGAATACATCGGGATGTTGGGCCAGATTAACCAGGTCCTGCACAATCGCGATCTGGCGCTCTTCTATGCGGACCACGATATCAAGCTGGACAAAGCCCTTGCCCTGGCCCACAAAGAGTTTGAAGTGCGACACGACATATATACCTGGGATGCGCTCGCCTGGGCTCTCTACAAGAACGGAAAATACCAGGAAGGGAGTGATGCCATGGAGCAGGCACTGCGCCCCGGCACACGGGATGCTCTGTTGTTCTTTCACGCCGGCATGATCGCAAGCCGGCTGGGGCAGAAAAGCCAAGCCAAGGAAAAGCTGCAAGCCGCGCTCAACATCAACCCCCGCTTCCACGTGATCTACGCGGGCGTTGCCCGGCAGCAGTTGAAAGCGCTTGATAACGAGGCCGCGTTGACGGCGAGTCAAGGACAGAACCATGTTCCGTAAGCAAATCTATTTCCTTGTCGTGCTCGCGGTCTCCCTGTTGCTTGGGCCGCGGAGCCTTGCCCATCCCATGGGCAATTTCAGCGTCAATCACTATGCGAAAATTTCGCTGGAGAGTGATGGCATCAAGATCTCCTACATCATCGATTTGGCAGAGATCCCAACCTATCAGGAGCTGCAGCAGGGAAATGTTACCGCTGACGTAGCGGACCCGGCAGTCACCCGCTTTGTCGCATCACGCGGCGCGGAATTGGGACGTGGCCTCAGTTTGCTGATCGACGGCAAGCATCTGCCCCTGCGGCTTATGTCCAGCCAGGTCATCTTTCCTCCTGGAGCCGGCGGCCTGCCAACGATGAAGATGGGCTTTGTCTACAGCGCGGCTTACCCGCCCGATCATCAAGCGGGCGCCCTCCAGTATGCCGACGACAATTTCCCTGGCCATGCCGGATGGAAAGAAATTGTCGCCGTCGCCAATCCAGCCGCAAGTTTCATCAGCAGTTCAGTGCCGCAGACGGATCGCAGCGCCGGGTTGACCAACTATCCCACCGACCTGCTCAACAGCCCGCCGCAGCAATTGTCCGCAGCTATTCAATTTCACTATCCAATTGCGCTCGAGACTTCGCGCAAGAGCTCGATAATAGCTGCAGCTGTTCGCACCCGGAGTCTGAAGCCGTCTCCGTCGCATGCTAAGCACCACGTCGCGACCGGCCCTATGGTGGCCGCTTCCACGGCAACGCCTGCGCCACTGCATCTCCAGGCCAACCAGCAAGCAACCCCGCGCAGCGCGTTTACCGAACTGATCACCGCTCGTCGCCTGGGCTTGTGGTTCCTCATCACAGCCGCGTTTATAGCCTTCGGGCTGGGTGCACTGCACGCGCTTGAACCTGGTCACGGCAAGACAATCGTCGCCGCCTACCTGGTGGGCTCGCGAGGGACGGCGCGGCACGCCTTACTGCTCGGTCTCATCGTGACCGTATCCCACACCGCGGGAGTCTTCGCTCTTGGCGCCATCACCCTGTATGCGTCGCGCTACATTGTGCCCGAGCAGCTTTATCCCTGGCTGGGTGTGTTTTCCGGGTTGACGATCGCTGGGCTCGGCGGATACATGTTCCTCCGCCGCTGGAGCGGTCTTGACCTCGATCATTCCCATTCCGCCGGTCAACTCCATGGGCACTGGTTTTCATCCAGCAAACAGAGTGCTGTATCGCCCGAGCCCGACGAGCCCGCCAAACCCATTTCCCTCTACCAGCTATTTGCCCTGGGCATTACGGGCGGCATCATCCCGTGCCCAGCGGCCCTGGTGGTTCTGCTGAGCGCCTTCGCTCTGCACCGTATTGGCCTGGGCTTCTTTCTCATCATTGCCTTCAGTCTCGGCCTTGCCGCTGTGCTTATCGGGTTCGGCATGCTGATGGTCTATGGGCGGCGGTTCCTGGGCCGTCTGCAAGTGAACGGATCACTGACCACACGCTGGCTGCCAGTGGCTTCGGCAGCGTTTATGACCGTGCTTGGCGCGGGCATTGCGGTACGTGCCTTGTTCACCACCGGTATCGACTTCCACAACCTTAGCAAAGAAAGGCTCGGCCCATTTCTTTTCGTAGGTGGTCTGGGGTTGCTACTGGGCATGCGGCACTCTACCGATCCTGACCACGTGATCGCGGTTTCCACTATCGTCAGCAAACAGCGGAGTATCCGCCAGGCAGGCTTGATCGGCACCATCTGGGGACTCGGTCACACCCTGACGATCTTTGCCGTCGGAAGCATGATCATTCTCTTCGGGGTGGTCATCCCACCGCGTCTCGGCCTCTCCATGGAGTTCAGTGTCGCCTTGATGCTGATCCTTCTCGGAGTGCTCAATCTCACCGGCGTGATGCAGCGCTTGACCTCATATCTCACGCGAAACCGTATACCCGTCCCAGCCCTTAATAAGGCGGAGACGCTGCTCGACCGCACGGTCGGCCGTTTCGGCCTTTATCAATGTGTGCGGCCGCTGGTGATCGGTATCGTTCATGGCCTGGCAGGATCCGCGGCGGTGGCCCTGCTGGTTCTGTCGACAATTCACAGCCCGGTGTGGGCAACGGTGTACCTGTTGATCTTTGGCGCAGGCACCATGGTGGGCATGATGTGCATGACCGCCGTCATGGCGGTGCCGCTGGCGTACGCGGGAAACCGCTTCAGCAGTGTCAGCCGGGTGTTCAGTGTCGCGTCCGGTGCCGTGAGTGTTTGCTTCGGATTCTTTCTCGTCTACCAACTCGGCTTTCTGGGCGGGCTGTTCACCAGTCATCCGCAATGGACGCCGCGCTGAGGGTGCAGTCAATGAGAAACCGGCTCAGCTTGCATCCAGTAGAAAGCCCTGCTGCGCACTCTCAGGTCGGGGCGCTGCGGAATGTGGCAATGGTGACGTCCTATATGAGGTCTTACCCGTAAAGAGGAGCGCCGCGGCTCAATCTACCCTCAAATTCCACCAATCATCCGATACCGTATTTCTCCGACAGAAAGGCTTTCACTTTGCGAGGCAGCGTCTCGGCGAGTTCTTGCCACGTAACCACGCTCATCCGGCATCGCAGTTCCGCGCTGGCCACGGCCGACATAACTTCGAAACAATCGTCGATCAGGTCTTGACGGCGTTGGTCACACACGACGGCAAAGGATGCTCCATGGGCGTGCGCCGTCAGGGCGCCGCGAATCAATTGGCACGAGCGGTATTTTTCTCTCCGCATGGGCAAGCGATCGACCTCAAAAACTGAATTTAGATCGCGATAGCGATGTACGAGGTCGCACCGTGTCGTTTGGAAGTCGCCTTCCGTCAGCTTGGCTTCGATGAAGAGATCGCCCAGTTTCAGATCCATCTCACTTCGATCCTGGCCACCGCTCTTCAACGGGATCCCCGGCCTGACGCCAAACTCAGCATGAATGCCGCGTGGGATTCCGAGCAGGGAACAGACGGCTTGGCGGCGCAGGATTCCCGGGTAACAAAAGATGTTCATGAGCAGCGCGTCCGAGCTGTTCGCACATTCGAGCTCGCCTCGTGTGCGATCGGCTTTTCTGGGAAGGAAGCGCGAGCCAGTGTAGACCTTGGCCAGCCGCGTCTTCCAGGCTGGTTGTTGCAAAATGCGCTTGTACGCGGCAGGGAGAAAGTTGCCATGTTCGCCAGAGTCAGTCGCCGCATAGACAATGCTGGGCACTGCGCTGAAGCTCATCTCCGCCGGGAAAGCGGCTGTGCGCGCAACGTTCCGATGGCTGAGTTCGCAGCGTAATGCACTCGGGCTTGCCGCTTTGGGAATTCGCCTCACGCATTCAGTATAGGCGAATAAAAAGAGAATAGTTTTATTGGTCGCGGACCTGAACACAGGCGGCTTATGGCCCATCATTATTTCTGTTTGGACCCCTACCGCCTCTATGCCGGAAAGTGGATTCATGCATAGCAGAACGGTCTTCTTCCTGGGTCTTCTTCTTGCGGCGAGTGGCGTCGTCTCCCCGGCAATTGCGCTGGCTGGTGGCATTGCATTCGGTTTCACCATGGAGCATCCATTCCGCCTGGAAAGTCATTCGCTAGCCAAGCTGCTGCTACAGGCCTCCGTGGTTGCCTTGGGGTTCGGCATGAACCTGAAGCAGGTGGTGCACGCAGGCCGCTCAGGGTTCTTCTACACCGCCATCAGCATTACCTGCGCGATGCTGCTGGGTCTGCTGTTTGGTGCGCTGCTGAAGGTGGCGGGAAAGGCCTCCTTTCTGATTGCCGCGGGTACCGCGATCTGTGGCGGAAGCGCAATCGCAGCTATTTCTCCCATCACCGGGGCGGATGAAGAAGAAATTAGTGTATCCATGGGAACCGTCTTCGTGCTCAACTCGGTAGCCCTGCTTATCTTCCCTGCGATCGGCCATTTCCTGCACCTGAGCCAAAATCAATTCGGATTGTGGTCCGCGCTCGCGATTCACGACACCAGTTCCGTGGTCGGGGCTGCGGCCAAGTACGGCAATCAGGCGCTTGCGGTAGGCACCACGGTGAAGCTGGCCCGCGCCCTTTGGATTGTTCCGGTATCGTTGCTCGCGGCCGCTTATATGGCGAGGTCAGGACACTCGTTCAAGCAGGCCAAGGTCAAGGTTCCGTGGTTTATCTTTCTGTTCTGTCTCGCGGCCGCCGCTGCCACGTACCTGCCGCGCTTCGCCGCTCAGTATGGAACGTTGAGTCATCTCGGCAAGGCCGGCCTGACCGCGACGTTGTTTCTGATCGGGACGAGTCTTTCGAAGAAGACTTTGCAACAGGTCGGTGTCCGGCCCTTCGTTCAGGGCGTCTCGCTCTGGATTATCGTCGCCGGCGCCTCGCTGGCGGCGATCTATTTCAATTACATTTCCATCTGAGGGTGTGAGGTTCTATGGGAGAACGCCGGCACTCGCGGGAATGCACGGACGGGAGGGTAGGCAGGGGCTAGTAGGTACGGGCTCTAAGAGCGTGTGTGAGAACTCCATTTCCAAACTAAGTCCCGCAGGGACGGCTGAACTTAGCCCAGGACGTTAGTCCTGGGTTGGATTTGAATCGACGACCCAGTCCCGCAGGGACGGCTGAAAATAGGCCGCGGAGCAATCCTGGACAACCTTCAGCCGTCCCTGCGGGACTTAATCATGTTTCATGATCTACCCAGGACTAGCGTCCTGGGGCTAAGTTCAACCGTCCCTGCGGGACTAGATTCGCAACTCCTGGTTCTCATACACACCCTAAACCCCCTAAAGCGCTCGTAAGGTTTGGTTGATGTCAGGGTTAAAACCCTGACTTACCTTCGAGCCCGATACCAGAGTTACAACCTTGACCTACGTTCAGCGGACCCATCTCGACCGGCCGCCGTGCGTCCCGTTGCACGCGGAGCAAGCTGTTCCGCGTGCTCAAGCACGAACCGATGAAAGGAGCGGGTCAAGCCGGCAGGCTCCGGGCCTGCCACTGTGGCCAGCGAAAACATCCGCGCCAGATCCAGCCCGCGCACTCTGGCCAGCTTCAGCGTTCCCAACGCAAGCTGGTTGCGCACCGCCCAGCGGGATACAACGGCAGTCCCCAATCCAGCTTCTACCGCGCTGAGGAGACCTTCGGTCGAATCGAACGTCATCACCAGCCGCAACTTTTTCAAGTCCAGTCCCGCCTTTTCGAAGGCCTGTTCGACAATCCTCCGCGACCCTGAACCCAATTCCCGCGTCACCAGCTTCGCCTGCTGCAACTCCTTCACGTCGATTTCCTCATCCGCCCATTCATGCCCCGCAGGCACCACGCACACCATGTGATCCTGCATGAAAGGCTCCACCTGTACGTCTCTGCGCATCGCCGGGCCTTCGATGAGGCAGAGCTGCACCTTGTGCTCCACCAGCGCTTCGAGGATGGTCAGCGTGTTGCCACCCAACACGCTGATTTCCACCTTAGGGTTTTCCTGCAAGTACCCCGCAATCAGCTTAGGCAACAAATACTGCCCAATGGTCTGGGAAGCCCCCAACGCCAGCCGTCCGGCGCTTCCGCCGGCGGTGGCTGCGACTGCTTCCCGAGCCTCTTCGGAAAGCGCGGCCAGTTTCTCGGCAAAAGGCAGCAACGCAACGCCAGCCGGAGTAAGCGACACCCGGCCGCCGGCGCGATCAAACAACGGGACGTCCAACTCCGACTCCAGCGCCTTGATCTGTTGCGTCACTGCCGACTGGGTCAGCAACAGCTCCTCCGCTGCCATGCGGAAGTTCAGACGATGCGCAACGGCGCGAAACACCCGCAGACGGAAATTCTCCATGACAAGGCTATTATTGCTGCAAGGGAGCAAGATCATGAAAGATCTGTTACTTGTGGGCGCAACCGGCCTGGTGGGCCAATCCGTTTTGCGCCAGGCGCTTGCCGACAGCAGGGTTGCGAAGCTGGTAGCAGTGACGCGGAAACCCTTGCTGCCGCAACCCCGCCTCGAAAACCCCCTGGTCGATTTCGACGCCCTGCCAGCGGACGCGCCCTGGTGGCAGGTGGATGGAGGCATCTGCACCCTGGGCACCACCATGCGCCAGGCAGGTTCGCATATCGCTTTCCGCAAAGTCGATGTTGAGTATCCGTTGGCCGTGGCCAAATTACTGCATGAACACGGCGCGCAGAGCTTTGCCTTTAACTCCTCTATTGGCGCTAATCCAAAAGCGCGCGCCTTTTATATGCGCGTGAAAGGCGAGGTAGAGCAGAGATTGATTGCCGGCGGCTTCGCATCGCTTACACTGGTTCGCCCTTCAGGCATCCTGGGTCCGCGGAAGCCCAATCGTGCGTGGGAAGCGCGCACCATCCGGATGTTCCATTCGCTACGGCCGATTCTGCCCCGTCATTACCGCGTGGTCCCGGCCGATAAGATTGCCAAAGCGCTGCTCGAAGCTGCCATCAACGCTCCTCCAGGCGTGCACATTGTCGAATCGGAGCGGCTTTAAATTTCAGACAAAAAGGGCAGCCGCGGCGCCAAGGCAAAGTTCAGCTGTACCAGAATAATGAAAGCAATGCTCACGTAGGTGTTGAACACGCAGAGCAGCGCTCCAAAAGCGTAAAGGCCCTGCGCCACGACAATTCTGCGTTCCACCGCGCATTGCCGGTCGTGGGTAATTTCCTCCCGTAGCAGGCCCGTCCGAGTGGCATAACGCCAGCTGACAAACAGCAACAGGCCGAGCAGCAGAATATTGCCCCAATACGCAATCAGGACACTGCGGTAGGAGATAAATTCCGCCAGCAACCGGGTGGAGAAGGGCATGAGCGACACCGCGAAGAGAAAAGCCAGGTGAATCCACGAAAGATTGCGATCGCTGCGGGTGAAAGCGTTCAACTGCGCTTGCTGGCCGTTCCAGAAGATTCCCAGGGTCATAAAACTCAGCACGTAGCTGATGAGCTGCGGCGCGGCGCCGGCGAGCGTGTGCCAGAGTTCTCCCTGGCTATGAATCATCTCGGTGGCCGGCACATGGAGATCCAAAACCAGCAGCGTCATGGCTACGGCGAAAATGCCGTCGCTGAGCGCCGCCAGCCGCTCCAGGCTCTGCCCTGTAATCTGGTTATAAGGCGTAGGCATGTGGTTGATTATCCAACATGGTTTAGGAGCGTTTCGATGGACAACGAATTATGGACAGCAGTCGACCAGTACACCACAGATCGGCTCCTGCCCCGGGATCCCGCGCTGGATGCGGCGCTCAAAGCAAGCGAGGCAGCCGGACTGCCCTCGATCAGCGTGTCGCCGAGCCAGGGCAAGATGCTTATGCTGCTGGCCCAGCTGGCGCGCGCCTCAAGGATTCTGGAAATTGGAACACTGGGCGGATACAGCAGCATCTGGCTGGCACGGGCGCTCGGGCCCGGCGGCCGCTTGATCACTCTTGAAGCGAACCCAAAGCATGCTGAGGTAGCCCGCGGCAATATTGCCCGCGCCGGGTTCGCCTCTGTGGTTGAGGTGCGCCTGGGCGACGCCCGCGCCGGCATCCAGCAATTGGTAGCAGAGGGCGCCGCTCCCTTTGACCTGATCTTCATTGATGCCGACAAGGCGAGCATTCCGCACTACGTGGAGTGGTCGCTCAAGCTGTCACACCGCGGAACCCTGATCATTGTCGACAACGTGATCCGCGACGGAGCACTCATCGATGCCAGCAACGAAGACGCCAACGTCAAGGGAGTGCGCCGGCTGCATGAGATGTTGGCCACCGAGCCGCGGCTCAGCGCCACCACTATCCAGACCGTGGGCAGCAAGGGATACGACGGGTTCACCCTGGCGCTGGTTACAATGGACGTCACGTAGGAGGAAACCTTGGAGAGGCGAGATTTTGTCACATCGGCGATTGCCATGGCGGGGGTCGCATTGAGCGGCGGGGAGGGAAGGGCGATGGCGCAAGCTGCGCAAGAGTTCTATCTACTACGGAAGTACGCCCTGCGCAACGGAAGCCAGCTGGCGCAGACCCAGAACTATTTCGAACATGCTCTGATCCCGGCGCTGAATCGCATGTCGATCACACCGGTGGGTGCGTTCAAGTTGGATATAGGTCCGGAGACTCCGACCTACTATCTGCTCGTCCCGGCAACGTCAGTCGAAACATTGGCCACGCTGGACACGCGGCTGGGGCAGGACGGGGAATTCCTCAAAGCGTCTACCGCGTTCTGGGAAGCGCCGGCTGCTACGCCT
Source organism: uncultured Acidobacteriaceae bacterium (assembly GCA_963830325.1). Classification (GTDB taxonomy): domain Bacteria; phylum Acidobacteriota; class Terriglobia; order Terriglobales; family Acidobacteriaceae; genus PALSA-350. Next base: position 91,039 of record CAWHMV010000009.1, on the reverse strand, counting down.
GCATTTGAGCGGGTGGAGAGTTCGCTGCTGTCCGCCTTTGCCGGCTGGCCAAAACTGGTTGCCCCGAAGAGCGAAAAGCGAATCTTTCAGTTGAGGACGTACGAGAGCACCGGCCATGCGGCGCATATCCGGAAGGTGCAGATGTTCAACCAGGCGGAGATCGGAATCTTTACCCGTTCGGGATTGGCGCCCGTATTTTTTGGAGATACCCTGGTCGGGCACCGCACGCCGAGCCTGACCTACATGCTCACGTTTGAGGATGTGGCCGACCTGAACAAGAAGTGGGCGGTATTTGCATCTGACCCGGCATGGAAGGATCTTTCCCATCGGCCTGGGAACACGGATGCAGAGATCGTGAGCAATATTTCGAATTTGTATTTAAGCCCGCTGAGTTTTTCGCAGATTTAACGTTTCCGACACTGTTTGGGGTGAAGGGTACGAGCTTCAGCCCGTACATGTGCGATGGGCTAAACAGCATGTGTGCTACCTCCACTTCCAAACTCAGTCCCGCAGAGCCTGCCCTGAGCTTGTCGAACGGGGACGGCTGAACTTAGCCCAGGACGCGAGTCCTGGGTTGGATTTGAAAGGGCGACCCAGTCCCGTAGGGACGGCTGAAAATAGGCCGCGATGCAATCCTGGACAAGCTTCAGCCGTCCCTGCGGGACTAAATCATGTTGCAGGATGTACCCAGGACTAGCGTCCTGGGCTAAGGTCAGCCGTCCCTGCGGGACCAAATTCGTGAATCCTGGTTCTCACATACGCTCGTAAATCCCGTACCCATCAGCATTTTAATCCCCTGAGGGAGCAGCTTGCTCCTCCCCCAGGGGTTTCCCAAATCACCTTACATACCGTTGGAGCCAGAAGCATTATCGGGGTGAACAACACGGTAGGTGGTGCCACCGTTCGCCCACACCGTGACGAGCATGTCTTTCCCTGCAGGCAGTGCCTTGACTTCATTGCGGAACTGGTCCGCCGAGGTCACCGGCTTGCGATTGAGCTCCAGGATCACGTCGCCACCCGACAACCCGGCATCTTCCGCGGGGCTGCCCGGCTGTACCTGCGCCACTGCGACACCTTGTACATCCGAGTCCAGATGCAACTGCTGACGCACATCGGGAGTGAGATCGGAGATCGCGATCCCCAGCCTGGCGTGACCAGTCTCGTCCTTAGCTGCTTCCGCGACTTCCGTATCTTTGTGATATTCGCCAACGGTCAGGTCAACCCTCTGAGGTTGCCCATTGCGCATGACGTCCAGCTGGATCTTCGAGCCAGGTGCATCTTCGCTCACGATCACCTGCAGATCGCTTCCAGTTTCCACCCTGCGCCCGTCCACACCGGTAACCACATCGCCTGCCTTCAGGCCCGCACGGCTCGCCGGAGAGTTAGGTGATACCGAAGCAATCAGTGCTCCGCTGTTGCCAGTCAGGTTGAAGAACTTCGCGTTGTCAGGTGTCACATCGTTCAAGCCAACGCCCAGGTATCCGTGATGAACCACACCATTCTTGATCAGCGACTCGACCACAGGGTGCACCGTCTGGGTCGGAATAGCAAAGCCGGCGCCAGCAAAGGATCCAGTGCTCGAGATCAGGAAGGTGTTGATGCCGATCAGTTCACCATGCGCATTCACCAGCGGACCACCCGAGTTGCCGGGGTTGATCGCTGCGTCGGTTTGGATAAATCCGCCCGGCTTGCGAGCATCATCCGAGTACGGGTTAGGCCGGTCGACCGCGCTCACAATGCCACGGGTGATGGAAAAGCGGAAATAGCCGAACGGGTTTCCGATGGCCAATACAGACTGTCCAGGGATCAGCTTGGTGGAGTCACCCCAGGCAATGGTCGGCAGGTCTTTCGCGTCGATCTTGACCACGGCCAGATCTGTAAGTTTGTCGGTGCCAATTACCTTGGCAGGGAATGTCCTGCGATCATGGAGCGTAACGCGCACTTGCATCGCGCCGTCGACCACGTGATTGTTGGTGACGATGTATCCGTCCGGGGAAATGATCACACCGCTGCCAATGCCATGCTCAATCTGCTGCTGACCCTGTCCCATGCCCGGCATACCGTGACCGAACTGCCGGCCGGATCCCGGTCCACCAGGTCCAAAGAACTGGGAGAAGGGATTATCTCCCTCACTCTGACCTTGATCGTCACCCTGGGCTTCTGCCGCTTCTTCATGTCCGCGGGAAGTGACAGCAATGTTGACCACCGCCGGTGTAACGTGCGAAGCGACCGCTTCTGTCGCTTGGTCGAGCGCCAGCAGGGGATCAATACTCGAGTTGGTAATGGGTGGGATGGTGTTCTCAGGGGCAACCGCGGCATTCACATGGTTGTGACCGAAGATCAGTGCCCCGGAGAACAGGGCCAATGCGCCCACCGCCATAGGCACAGCGAAGCGCTTACCGTTAGCTCTTAATAAATTAGTTCCTTTGTTCACGACTATTCCTCTTTCAGGGTGAAGTTTTTTAAATCTGGAAAGCTATCCAGCTATCGGGTGTGGGTAGGGTTTGAAGAAGCTCGCCGTGAGAGGCCTGCGATTTCTGCGGGAGTTCCACGGTAAAGAGAACCAAGGTCATACCTCCGCCGTGCTGGTCCTCGGTCAATTGGACGAACTGGAGACGCCGGGAAGTACGAACCGGCCGCGCTGTATGCGGTTTGGGCAGGACGTTCGCGCGCACGCCTGTTTGGCTCACCGCAGGGTGGAACACCGCTTCCTGATAGTGGGCCTGAGATGGATCCGGAAACGTCCGCTCCAACGGGGCGGTAGAAACGGCCACCGGTTCATTGCCGGCAAAACTAACCAGGCCGGGGCAACGTTGAAGCGCGAGCACGCCGGAGAGAGAAGCCACCAGGCCCGCCGCTACCAGGCCACGAGAAAACACGGGACCCAGATTACGGCGGCGATGAAGAATATTCTCCACCCTGCCTGCAAGTTCTGAAGGCCGCTGCCAGAAGCCGGGTGCCAGAGAGGTGACCTGCCGGAGCAGCTTATTCTCGGCAAGTTTGGTCAGGCAGGTAGCGTAGGCACGCGGATTGCCGGCCGCGTCCAGAACCGCATCATCGCATGCTTGTTCACGTTCCCGGCAAAGATGCCGCTCGGCCCAAACCAGGGCTGGATTCAGCGGAGAAAGAGCCCGTAACAGTTTCTGCAACAAATTGGTCCAGTCATCTCGACGCTCGAGGTGGGCCATTTCATGCAGGATGATCTGCTTCATGTCGTTTGGCGCCAGCTCGCTCCACAGCGAGCGAGGCACGACCACCGCGGGACGGAAAAACCCGATCACGCTGGGCGCATCGACGGCATCTGAAAGGCGGACCTCAACCGAACGCTTACCGCTTCGCATCACGACGGATTGGATCTCTTCATCCAGTGCGTGGAAAGGAACCGGAACCGAGCTCCGCAGCAAAGTTCCCATCTGTCTACCGCTCCAAAGCAGGCGGCCCAGCGAGAACAGGGAAGCGAACGCCCAAATCACCTCAAGAGCAAAAGCCCACGCAACATTTAGATGGAGCGAAAAGGTTTCCGAGGCGGGGGAGGCGAGGGAGGGATCTGCGCCGAAGAAACCGCGGACAATCGCGAAGCAGGGCAGCAAAGCCACTAGCAGGAAAACAATCATCCACAAGGTGAAGCGGGTAGAGGCACGCAATCCGGAAGCAAGCTTGAGCGCAGTCCAGGCTACAGCGGTCAACAGCAGCCCCTGCCAGATGCTCGCGATCAGCAGTTCGGCAGGACCGGTCGAAATGAAGTGCCCCAACAAAATTGCTTCCATGGGATTAGCTACTCCGCCTGCTCGATCGCATCCTTTAGACGTTGCAACTCGTCGGGGGTCACTTCGCCCTCGCCGAGTAGGGATAACATCAACTTCTCCCGCGAGTTACCGAAGAAACGGCTCAGCACCAGGCGCACCTCTGAACTGCCGGCCTCTGCCTCTGCGACCAACGGCACATAGTAAAAAGCACGGCCTTCCTTGCGATGCTCCACGTACCCCTTTTGCTCCAAAATTCTTATTGTGGTGAGCACGGAGTTGTACGCCAGGGCATTCTTTTTGGGCAATGCCGCGGCGATCTCATTCACCGTCGATTCTCCGCGCGCCCAGAGGATCTTCATCAGTCTCAATTCCGCTTCGGTGAGCGTGGGCGATTTTTTAGGTGGCATAGAGAAGTCCCGAAATAAAGGGTATCGCGGCCCATTCCAAATGTCAACTAATCAATTAATACTTGGGTACCCGGTTACTATGCTCCGGAGAACCAACGGCATCTGGAGGTTACGTTGTCCTTGCCCACCGACCTGCGATAAAGGCGCACACGCAGTCTTGTCTAGGGCCGCGTGCAGGAATTCGGGGCATCTCGCTCGTTTTTTGCGAGATGTGGGATACCACGGATCTTGCCCCTTCGCCTTCAAGAACCAAGCCAGACTCCAAAGTTGCGAAGCCTGTTTGCGGCACATCAGTACCGCGTCGTTCGTCCAGTCCCACTCACCGGGACAGCCCCCTGTGCAGAAATCGGTTCACGGGTGAAAATAGATGCCGTGAGCATTCTTCATCAGGACCGTCTCTTCCCCTCCGAACCCACCATTCGATCCATCGCCCGCAGATTGTACGAAACCGTGCGCGACCTGCCCATCATCAGCCCGCACGGACACACCGATGCGCGTTGGTTTGCCGAGAACCAGCCGTTCCCTGATCCAACCAGCCTCTTCATCATTCCCGATCACTACGTGTTTCGCATGCTCTACAGCCAGGGCATCGCGATGGAAGATCTGGGCATCGGCAAAAAGGAACTGAACGCCGACGAAGCACGCCAAATATGGATGCGCTTTGCTGAGAACTACTACCTCTTTCGCGGCACGCCCACGCGGATGTGGTTGGACTTCGCTTTCGAAAAGTTGTTTGGTCTCGAAGAGCGGCTGAGCGCGAGCAACGCCAACGCCTATTACGACGCCATCAGCGCCAAGCTGGCCACCCCGGCTTTTCGACCACGCGCACTCTACGAGCAATTCAACATGGAGGTGCTGACAACCACCAACCCTCCGCTGGATCCGTTGACCGCTCATCAGGCGATCCGCGACTCCGGATGGAAAGCCCGCATACTGCCCACGTTTCGCCCCGATTCGGTCGTCGATCCCGAATTCGACGGCTTCCGCCAGAATGTACAGCGGCTGGGAGAGATGCACGGCGAGGATTGCACGAAGTGGCAAGGCTACCTGCTGGCGCTTCGCCGCGCCCGTGACCGATTCAAGAAACTTGGTTGCACAGCAACCGACCACGGTCACCCAACCGCCCAGACCGCCGACCTTTCGCAGAGCGCCGCCGCCTCACTCTTCGACCGTGTCATCGCGGGCAATGCCGACGCCGGGGAGCAGGAACTCTTCCGCGGCCAAATGCTGACTGAAATGGCACGCATGAGCATCGAAGACGGTTTCGTGATGCAGCTCCATCCCGGCAGCCGCCGCAACCACAATCGCGAAATATTTAAAAATTTCGGCCGCGACGTCGGCGCCGACATTCCCATGCGGACCGATTACGTTCACGCTTTGCAGCCGCTGCTGGACCGCTTCGGCAACAACACCTCGCTGACTCTTATCCTCTTTACCCTGGATGAATCCGCCTATGGTCGCGAACTGGCGCCCCTGGCAGGGCATTACCCCTGTCTCCGCCTCGGCCCGCCGTGGTGGTTCTTCGACAGCCCGGAAGGCATGACGCGCTTCCGCGAGCTGACCACCGAAACCGCAGGTTTTTACAACACCGTCGGATTCAACGACGACACCCGCGCCTTTCTCTCCATACCCGCGCGCCACGACGTCGCTCGCCGGGTGGACTGCGCTTTTCTGGCCAGACTGGTGGCGGAACATCAACTGGACGAAGACGAGGCAGCCGAGGTCGCCCACGCCCTGGCTTACGATCTGGCGCGCAAGGCGTACCGGCTATGAGTCTCTACTGCCGCGAGGGCGGCCCAGACGCTGAGCTTTCCCCCGTATTTCTCCGCGAGGCGCTTTACCGTGCTCTGGATCGGCTCGGGCCGAAACGCAAGGTTCTGGCCGTGCCTCCCGATGGCAGCCGTTTCCACTCCCAGGCTGGCCCGCTGACCCAGTACGCCTACGAATACTACGGCGACAGCCTGGGCTGCGTGCTGCCCGCCCTGGGAACCCACACCGCGATGACGCCGGCGGCGCTCACGCGCATGTTTGGTGACATCCCGCACTCGCTCTTCGCGGTGCACAACTGGCGCACAGACGTGGTCACACTGGGTGAACTGCCGGCCAGCTTCATCCAGCAGCAATCCGGCGGCCTGCTCGACTACACCTGGCCGGCGCAAGTAAACCGCATGATTCCTCAGGGAGGGTTCGACCTGGTGCTCTCCATCGGCCAGGTCGTGCCCCACGAGGTCATCGGCATGGCCAACTACAACAAGAACATCCTGGTAGGGACCGCCGGCCCGATGAGCATTCATCGCAGCCACTACCTGGGCGCTGTGGTGGGCATGGAGCGCATCATGGGGCGGGCGGATAATCCGGTGAGACGGGTGTTGAACCGCGCCAGCGATGAATTTCTGAGCAATATCCCCATCCTCTATGTGTTGACCGTAGTTGGCACCAACCCAGCAGGCGAGTTGCTAGTGCGCGGCCTCTTTGTGGGTGATGACCCGGAATGCTTCTGCCTGGCCTCCGAGCTCAGCGTCCAGGTCAATATCCAGCTCCTCGATCGACCCATACAGAAAGCGGTGGTCTATCTCGACCCAGAGGAGTTCCACAGCACCTGGCTGGGGAATAAGGCCATTTACCGCACCCGCATGGCCCTGGCCGATGGCGCCGAGCTGATCGTGCTCGCCCCCGGGGTAAAGCAGTTTGGAGAAGACCCCACCATCGACCGCATGATTCGCCAATTCGGCTACTACGGCACGCCGGCCACGCTCGAAAAGGTGAAAAACAACCCGGATCTGGCGGCCGAGCTCAGCACCGCCGCTCACCTGATCCACAGCTCCTCAGAAGGCCGCTTTAGCATTACTTATTGTCCCGGCGGCCTCAGCCGGGAAGAGACGGAAGGCGTAGGATTCGGTTATGCCGATCTGGCAAGCACCATCGCGCGATACAACCCGGCCAAACTGCACGACGGCTTTAACACCGTCGATGGTGAAGAAATATTCTTCATTTCCCATCCTGCCCTTGGCTTATGGTCTTCCAGGGACCGGTTTGCGGCGGTTTAGCTACCTGCCGGGGCGAAATTCCGCATCGAACAGAGAAGCTGCCCAATAGAAGTAGTACGGAAGGTATCCATGGAATTTCACGTTTCTCGTGAAGCGCGCGACCGTTACGAATTTGACCAGACGCTTTTTGCTTTCAGCGGCAATGTAGTTTTCGCCAATTTAGGCGCCAGCCGCGAGTTCGCTTTCCGCATGAACAAGCTGCGGAACGCAGAAAAAGACCCGACCCAAACGATCTCTCCTGGAGCGCTCTACGCCATGGGTCTGATCGACGAGATGAGTCACGCCCTGGTGGACTACTATCGACAGCGCCTTGATCCCAAGGTCATGGCCGACGCGCTGGGGTGGTTCGACGGGCGCATTGGCAAAGAGGAACTCGACAAGACCATCCTGGCCTTTGTGGAGCAGTTTCCCACCGCCGGCGTCTACCGTGGGGAACAGACGCCGGCCGAATGGCTGGCAGGCCAAACGGACGGCATCTCCCACCGGGCAGTGGCCTTCGAGGAGATGATGCTGTTGTGGCTGGCCAACGCCAACCCTGCCTTCAAACCCTTTTCCGAGCTATTCACGGATCAGTCCCTCACGGCGGTGACCCGCTATCAGCAGATCACCGCGAGCCTGCGTGACTTTTTCGTCACGCGCCCGCCGCTCGGACCCAAGAAGCAAAACCTGATCGACATGCTGCGGGGCCCGGCGCTGGCTTCTCCGGATTCGCTCAGCGGCCAGATCGCCTACATCGTCGAGCACTGGGAGGAATTCATCGGCGACTCGCTCAAGCGTCTCTTGTTGGCCATCGATGTGCTCAAGGAAGAAGAAGTTGCCATCTGGATGCGCTTTCATCCCTCCGAGCTCAACACCGGACGGAGGAGAAATCTGCCCTGGGATTCCCCAGACAAACGGGGGGAAGTGCCGTCGTACACCGACGCAACCCAGGAAGCCGAGCGTTTCAGCCAGGACCAGGAATGGATGCCGACCACCGTGCTCATCGCCAAGAGCACCTACGTCTGGCTGGAGCAGCTCTCGCGCCAGTACGGCCGCCATATTCACAAGCTGGATCAGATTCCCGACGAGGAGCTTCGCCGTCTGGCAGGCCATGGGATTAATTCTCTGTGGCTCATCGGCGTGTGGGAACGAAGTTCGGCCTCCCAGACCATCAAGCAACTCTGCGGCAACCAGGATGCGGTAGCCTCCGCTTATTCGCTCTACGACTACAGCATCGCCCACGATTTGGGCGGCGAACCCGCGTACAGCAACCTTCGCGACCGGGCCTTCCGCAACGGCGTCCGTCTGGCCAGCGACATGGTCCCGAACCACATGGGCATCGATTCCAGCTGGGTGATCGAGCATCCGGAGTGGTTCATGTCCCGCCCCGACAGTCCCTATCCCGCCTATCGCTTTGACGGCCCGGACCTCTCCCGCGATGGGCGGGTAGAGATCAAGATTGACGACCATTACTACGAGCAGACAGATGCTGCCGTGGTCTTCCGCCGCCGCGACAAGTGGACCGGCGATACCCGCTACATCTATCACGGCAACGACGGCACCAGCTTTCCCTGGAATGACACCGCCCAACTCGACTACCTGAACCCCGCTACCCGGGAACATGTGATCCAGACCATCCTGCATGTGGCCCGCCTGTTTCCCGTCATTCGTTTCGACGCCGCGATGACCCTCGCCAAGCGCCACTTCCAGCGCTTGTGGTTCCCCATTCCCGGCACTGGCGGAGCCATTCCGTCGCGCGCCGAGTACAGCATGAGCAAGGCTGACTTTGATCGAGCCATGCCGGAGGAATTCTGGCGTGAGGTGGTGGATAGGGTCGCTCGCGAGGTTCCCGGCACCCTGCTGCTGGCAGAAGCCTTCTGGCTGATGGAAGGTTATTTCGTCCGCACCCTGGGCATGCACCGGGTCTACAACAGCGCCTTCATGAATATGATGCGCGACGAGGAAAACGCAAAATACCGTTCCGTGATCAAGAACACTATTGAGTTCGATCCAGACATCCTCAAGCGCTACGTGAACTTCATGAGCAATCCCGATGAGCGGACTGCTATTGACCAATTCGGAAATGGCGACAAGAATTTCGGGGTAGCGAGCATGATGTCCACGCTTCCCGGATTACCCATGTTTGGGCACGGGCAGATCGAGGGCTTTACCGAAAAGTATGGAATGGAGTTCCGCCGCGCCCGCTACCAGGAAGATCCGGATCGAGGCTTGGTGGCGCGCCATGAGCGGGAGATCGCACCCCTGCTTCATCAGCGCTGGTTGTTTGCCGAGAGCGAGAATTTTCTGCTGTACGATTTCTACCGGCCCGATGGGTCGGTAGATGAGAATGTCTTCGCCTACTCCAACCGGCGCGGGGAACACCGGGCACTCGTCATCTACCACAATCGTTTCGCTAGTACCTACGGTACGATCCACGTGTCTGCGAGCTATGCAGATAAGGGAGCCGGCCATCTGCGCCAGCAAACATTAGGGGGCGCGTTCGGCCTGCCCAACGATGGCAACCTGTTCCTTGCTTTCCGCGACAACTCTACCGGACTGGAACATCTGGAGCGAGCCTCGAACATTGTTTCCCAGGGCTACTCGCTCGAACTCCACGCGTACAACTGCCACGTCTTCCTGAACTGGCGCGAATTACGGCCTGACGAGAACTACCGTTGGGATCTGTTGTGCGACTCTCTGAACAGCCGCGGTGTGCCTAACCTGGATGACGCGCTGCAAGCCCTTGAAGTGGCTCCTTTGCATGATTCCCTGGTCGCCCTGCTGCAGCCGGACCTGGTGACCGAGCTGGCCGAGCTGGCCGGGGCTTTACCCGCTTGCGGTCAGGAGGACACGGAGTCAACGCCGGCCGCGCAGCTCATGCAGCGTGTAGAAGCCCTCAGCTTGCGCTTCGCCACGGAAGCCCTCGGCATCTATGGTCGCAAGACCGGGTCTGCCGTAGCTGTCGACGAGAAGAGCCTCTGGTTGTCGATCTGCCGCCAATTTCATGGGGTCGTGGGGCTGCCGGGCATCGAAAGCGAATTTCCCGGGCCTTGGTCGCACGAGGCGAAGATAGTGTTGCCGAGCGACGACCCGCCACTGCACCCAAGCGTCATCTGGGGTCCGGCGTTAGGGTACGCCTTCCTCGCGGGTATGGCGGAAGCAGTGGGAGGCACAGACACCGCGGCCACTGCGCTGGGTCTCTTCGATCGCCTGCGGTTGCGTCATGCGTTTGCCAGAGCCTTCTCTGTGGGAGAGCAGATCACAGAGGACGGCTGGCGCGCCGCCGCCCGGATCAGGCTCGCCTTCCTGTATCAAGCGCTGATAGCCGCAAAGCCAGTGAAGGGCGCAGCGCAGGAGCCCTTCGCGGGTCTTCCGCGCGAGTTCTGGGAAGACGGCAACGCGCGCTGGCTGCTGAGTGTGAACGAGTCAGCTGGGGAGTGGTACTTCAACAAGGAGCTTCACCAGCAAATTCTATGGTGGACGCAGTTGCCTGACTTGCTGCGCTTAACGGCTCCAGCCGAGGCGGAACCGGCCATAGCCGACAAAAAGGCGCGCAAGCCTGCGGCGCGTTCCACCCTATCGATCAAGACCATAGAACAAAAGCTGCAGGACGCCTTCGAGCAGGCCGAGGAGGCCGGCTTCCGGATCCCAAAGAAGGAGGAGCCGGCCCCTAAACCGGCGAAACGCGAAAAAAGTGCGCTGGCGAAGTAAGTAGGAGGGCACCTCCCGGCTCCAGGCCACCCTGTAACTAGTAGAATGGCAAGTGGTTTGGGGCTCCGGAGGGTTATGGCTCGCAAGGCTGGCAAAGCAGTTATTAGCCGCACAGGCGATGCGACAGGTCCAATCACGCTGGCGATTGATATTGGCGGCAGCGGCTTAAAGATGCAGGCGCTCAGCCCGGAAGGGCGGCCGATCAGCGACCGCTTGCGCGTGCCCACGCCCGAGCCGGCTACCACCACGGCGATACTAGCTGCGCTCGATGAGCTCAGAGTCAGCGTCCCCCTCTTCGACCGGGTTTCGGTTGGATTTCCCGGCGTAATCAAGGAAGGGAAGACACTGACCGCCGCAAATCTTGATCCGGGATGGATCGGTTTCCCGCTGGCCAAAACCCTCGAAAAGCGCTGGGGCAAACCAGTGCGGATGGTCAACGATTGCGCGGTGCAGGGTTATGCGGTCGTTAAAGGCAAAGGGGTCGAACTGGTGATCACCCTGGGCACAGGCATGGGCTCGGCGCTGTTTACCGAGGGTGTCTTATGCCCAGGCCTGGAACTGGGTCACCATCCCTGGCGCAAGAAAACCTACGAGGGCTACCTGGGCAAGCGCGGGCTGCTGAAGTATGGCACCCGGCGCTGGAACAAACTGCTGAAACTCGCGATCGCGCAGACCTCGGCCACGTTCAACTGGGACACTTTATACATTGGCGGGGGCAACTCCAAGAAAGTGACTCTCAAGCACGGTCCCGAAATCAAAATCATCTCCAATGAGGAGGGTTTACTCGGGGCGATGGCTTTGTGGAGAGATCGGCCATAGGGGGTGCGGCGTCTCCAGCTTTTCGAGTTCCTGGATCAATCATGGTGCCCGCAAGCCGTTCGGCACGGAGCCACAGACTATTTAGAAGCCATCACCAGCCGAGCCGATATCTATGGATCCATCCAGGGGGAGATTTTCCGCGCCATTGAGGCATGCGGCGCCAAGCGGGTAATTGACCTTTGTTCCGGTGGTGGCGGCCCCTGGCTGAGCAGAAGCTGGCGTCGCGCGTTAGCCGATCACGCGCCGCTGACTGTGGTCTTAACCGATAAATTCCCCAGCAAGGAATTGTCGGCCAGGTTGAGCGCAGATCCAACCGTGGCCTGCGTAAACTTCCCCGTAGATGCCGCCAGTGTCCCCGAGTCTCTTCAGGGTTTTCGCACCATCTTTTCCTCGTTCCATCATTTTCCCGACAACCTGGCGCAGGCTGTCCTCGTGGATGCGGTACGGGCCGGAGAAGGGTTCGCAATGACCGAGGTAACTTCCCGCACGGTGCGGGCCTTAGCGACCATTTTGCTCATGCCCCTCTTTGCCTTGGTCCTCACGCCGCGCATGCGCCCTTTCCGTTGGTCGAGATTGTGGCTGACGTATCTCATCCCCCTGATCCCATTCGTAGTCTTATGGGACGGACTGGTCTCCTGCTTTCGCACCCGGACACCGCAAGAACTGCTGTGCCTGACCACTCCCTTTCCCGAATACGACTGGACCGCGGGCTGCGCCCCAGGCCGCTGGCTCGCCCCCGTCTATCTAATCGGCCGGCCCAAAGCCAAACGCGAGTTGCGCTGATGAACGCGTGAGACGGCTTTTAGCCGTGCCACACGACGCTCGGACTGATGAGGGTTTAGAGCGTGTGTGAGAACCGGAATTCTACGAGTTTAGTCCCGCAGGGACGGCTGAACTTAGCCCAGGACGCTAGTCCTGGGTTGCATTTGCGAGGACGACCTAGTCCCGCAGGGACGGCTGGAAATAGGCCGCGACCCAATCCTGTACAACCTTCAGCCGTCCCTCCGGGACTTGATCACAGCCGTCCCTGCGGACTTGATCATGTTGCATGATGTACCCAGGACTAGCGTCCTGGGCTAAGTTCAGCCGTCCCTGCGGGACTGAGTTTGAAAATGGAGTTCTCTCACACACCTTCATCAAGTCCCCCAAAAAGGGAATCAAACGCAGCGAATACTTCGCCCCGCGTTGTAAGCGCTATGAACAAGATGTATTCCGTCTCTACCAGCGGCGAGCAACGGAAACCAGCCTTACACTATCTCTCTAAACACGCGACCCATTTTCGCGCTGTTTTCTCTTCTGGGCCATGCATTCGTTGTGCAACTGATCAGTAGGAGTAACCGCGATGGCGAACAGCATGGCCAAATCCCCTAAACTCGTCAGGCAAGAGAGTCCCCGCGACCCCGAGCCCACTCGCACCTTCCGCCAGCAAGTGTGGAATTACGTCTCCCGTTCACCCCTGCAATCTCTATGGAATCTCGAGGGGGTTCCGGCGAGGGTCATCGCGAAAAACACCTGGAACGCGATTTCTGCAGATAACCTTTTGGGGCGCTCCGCCGAGTTAGGCTTTTATTTTCTATTCGCCCTGTTTCCCACTCTATTCACGGCGTGCTCAGTACTCGGTCTCGCGGCTCGCTCGGCCTCTCATATCTATGAAAATCTCCTTCAATATCTCTCCATCGTGGTTCCTCCGTCTGCATTAGGCATCGTACTCGAAGCCTTTAATCAAACCACAGCCGCCGCCAGCAGCGGCAAGCTGACCTTCGGCCTGGTCGCCGCTCTGTGGTCGGCGTCCGTCGGATTTGTCGCCATTCAGGAGAGCCTCAATGTGGTGTACCGGGTGAAGGAAAGCCGCCCCTATTGGAAGGCCCGGTTATCCGCGATCGGCATAACGTTTGTGCTCTCGATCGTCATCACCCTCATGCTCTCATCGCTACTGGCGGCCGACTTCGTTGCCCGGCTCGCTCACCGTCACCTTTACCACCACCTGCTGGCTGTTCTTGCCGCAGGCTCCGTAAGAACCCTCGGCTGGCTTTTAGCTTCCGGATTTCTGTCTCTTCTCTTCGCGCTTATTTACTACTTCGGGCCAGATCTCAAGGTAAAGCAATGGCGATGGTTAACGCCCGGTTCCGCTCTGGGTATGGTGGGTTGGCTGGTAGCTTCCCTTGGCCTTCGGATGTACGTTCATTACTTCAACAACTACTCGGCGACCTACGGTTCGCTGGGCACGGTGATCATCCTGCTCACCTGGTTCTACCTGAGTGGTCTCATGTTGCTGGTAGGCGGCGAAATCAATAGCGAAATCGAAGCCGCCGTCCATGAAAAGAAGCTCCTGGCAGCGGAAGCGTTAAGACCCGAAATCGTCACCCCTACGGCTTCCTGATTGGATCGCAAAATCTCTTTCCAAGACAAAGCCAGTACCACTTTGCGCATCAAGCGCATCTTCTCTTTTCTGCATCTCACATGGAGATGGCGTGGACTGAGCTGTTCGTGGGACATTTCAGAATGACGGCTCAATTCCGGGGCAGGACAATCAGAACGAGTCGGTGGTTCGCCATTGTGCTATCCCTCGGCAGCGGGCTTGCAGCGCAAACTACAAGTCGGCCCTCTGACCTACCTAAGACCGCGCCACAAAGCCAGGCCATCCTGTCTTCCTATGAGGGCCAGAATGTGACAGCGGTAGAGATCGCCGGGCGTCCAAATCTCGATACCAGCAAATTGCTACCTCTCCTGCCACAGCACTCTGGAGAGCCATTCTCGAAAAAAAACATCGACCAAAGCATCGCCGCCTTGAAAGAGGCCGGGAACTTCGATGAAGTGCAACTGCAAATCGAACCCGAGGCGAACGGAGTCCGGATACTCTTGATCGTAGAGCCCGCCATCTCCTTTGGCATCTTCGAGTTTCCCGGTGCCGAGAGGTTCAATTACTCCCGCCTGGTGCAAGTCGCGAATTATCCTCCGCAGGCCCCTTTTAACACTGGAGACGTCCAAAAAGACACCGATGCCTTGCTGACCTTTTTCCAGCAGCAAGGGTACTTCGAAGCCGAAGTGCGTCCCCAGGTAAACCTCGACACTGAGCACAATCTAGCCAATGTGCGCTTCATGGTAAGCCTCAATCGACGCGCCAAATTCGGCACCGTGGCCATTGCTGATGCCACTCCGGAAGAGGCTGCCAGAATGAGCAAGAGCCTCCAGGGGATCAAGGCGCGGGTAAGAGGAGCAGCCATTCGGCCGGGAAAGAATTACCGCCGCGCAACCCTTAACAATGCTCAGCAATATTTGCAGAAGCAGCTGGAAAAGAAAGGCAAACTAGCAGCACAGGTGAAGCTGGCCGGAGCAGCCTACACTGCGGATACCAACCGCGCGGATATCCACTTCGCTGTGCATGAGGGCTCCACCATTCATGTAGAGGTGAAGGGAGCGCATCTTTGGAGTTGGAGGCGCAAGTCACTGCTGCCCGTTTACCAGGGAGTGGGTGTCGATCCCGAGTTGGTGCAGGAGGGCCGTCAGGCACTGGTTTCTTACTTTCAGGCCAAAGGGTTCTTCGATGTCAACGTAGATTCCCAGTTCCATAAGCAGGACTCGGTGGACACAATCACATACATAATCACCAAAGGAAAGAAGCACAAGGTCAAAGACGTGAGCGTGGCCGGCAACAAGCTGCTTAAGACTGACGACCTAACGCCCCTGATCACGGTAAAGAAGTCGCACCTCTTCTCACCCGGGAACTATAGCGAGCAACTGGTTCGGACGAGCACCAAGAATCTCCTTGCACTCTGTCAATCGGAGGGGTTCAGCAGCGCGCAGGTCACTTCTTCTGTGGCCCACAAAGATGGCAACCTGGCAGTCGCCTTCCATGTAGTCGAAGGGGCTCGAGACATTGTGAGTTCTCTCAAGATCGATGGCGCCGATACCTTTCCCGAAGCGAAGTTCGCACCCGGCGGGCTGAAGCTCGCTGCCGGCAAACCCTACTCACAAAAATTTGTAGAAGCAGACCGCGCCAGTATCGTCGCTCATTATCTCCAGGCAGGTTACCTGACCGCGAACTTCCGTGAGACCGCAGCCGTTGCTTCGAAGAACGATCCCCATCACGTCAACGTTGTCTATCACATCTACGAGGGCCCACAGGTCTTTACCCAGGACGTCGTTACATTGGGGCGGGTACGAACCCAGCAGCGGCTGATCGACCAAGATGTAGCCACGATTGTTCCCAATCACCCGCTGACAGAGACGGCACTGCTGACTGCGGAGAGCGAACTCTACAACCACACCGGAGTGTTTGATTGGGCGGAAGTGGACCCCCGGCAGCAAATAACCACCCAAACCAAAGAGGACGTGCTGGTGAAGGTCCACGAGGCCAAAAGAAACACCATGACTTACGGCTTCGGGTTCGAAATCGTTAACCGCGGGGGCAGCGTCCCCAGTGGTACGGTTGCTCTCCCGGGCCTGCCACCGGTCGGCCTGCCTTCTAATTTCACCGTAAGCCAAACTACCTACTATGGGCCGCGGGGGTCGTTTCAATATACGCGCAATAATGTGCGCGGCAAGGGTGAATCGTTGTCCGCGACGGCGTTTGCCGGACGCCTCGATCAGCGAGTCGCAGGCTATTACATCGACCCCCATTTTCGCTGGTCAACCTGGGGCGCGACGGCGTCTATCTTCACCGAGCACAATGAAGAAAATCCGATTTATTCTTCGCAAATTGAAAACGGCAGCCTTCAACTGCAGAAGTTTCTGGATCGGAAAAAGCACGATATCTTTTTCATGCGTTACAGTTTTAGTCAAACGGATTTGACCCACATACTGATTCCAGACCTGGTATTGCCCCAGGATCAGCATGTTCGGTTGTCGACCATCGCTGCGAACTTCACCCGCGATACGCGCGACAATCCTCTCGATGCACACAAGGGTATGCTGCAGTCGGTCGAGCTTGATTTCAATACAACCAAGCTTGGCTCCAGCGTGAATTTCGCAAAGTTGATCGAGCAGACAGCGTATTATCGCCCGGTCTTTCACCATATTGTGTGGGCGAACAGTCTTCGCATAGGCTTGGCGCAGCCCTTCGCCAACAGCCTTGTGCCCCTGAGTGAAGCTTTCTTCACCGGTGGCGGTAACACCTTGCGCGGGTTTCCACTGGATGGCGCGGGTCCCCAACGACAGGTGCAGGTTTGCAGCTCCGGATCTTCGACCGACTGCAGTTACATCCAGGTGCCGAGCGGCGGAAACGAACAGTTGATTATTAACTCCGAGGCTCGTATCCCGGTGCCTATCAAGCAGGGTTTGGGATTGGTTGTTTTCTACGATGGGGGCAACGTATTTCCCACGGTCGGCTTTCACGATTTCACGTCGCTCTATACCAACAACGTGGGGCTGGGCCTTCGCTACGCGACACCAGTGGGACCGATACGCATCGATCTGGGACATAACCTCAACCCCGTTCCGGGAGTGAAATCAACCCAGTATTTTGTTAGCATCGGCCAGGCATTTTGACCACAGTAAGGGATGCGCTATGAGCCAACAAATGTGTATGAACGCAGAAAAGCTCTTGACGAGGATCACGGCTTCAGTCGTGCCTCAGACTGCATTATTGTATGGAATGGACGGTTAGATGGGGAAAGAACTCTTGACGAAGGGCACGGCTTCAGCCGTGCCGCACCAGAATGGGCTGATGATGCCTTTAGGCCCTGAGGTATGCTTTTCACTCAATGATTTTTAACCGGAGGCTAGTCACGTGAGTACGACATCGCCTCATCGCAAATTTACCGGCTCGCACGCTCGGCTGTGGAAGGCCGGGGCATGGATCTTCATGGGTCTTGCAGTCCTCATGGTGTTGGCATTCGTTGCCGTTACGGTACTGCTGCATAGCGTCCGTTTTCACAATTACCTCCTCAGTACCGTTCAAAGAAATGCCAGCGAAAGTATCGGAACCCAGGTACAGCTACAAAATTTCGCCCTCCATCTCTCCAACCTTAGCCTGGACCTTTACGGCCTGACGGTTCACGGGGCGAATCCCTATCCAGATCCGCCACTACTCCAGGTAGCTCACGCCGAAGTCGGTGTACGCATCGTTTCGGTGTTACATAAAAAATGGTATCTGGACAGTTTCATCGTCGACAGTCCAGTGGTGAAGGTGCTTACCGATGCGCATGGCGTGACCAACATACCCGTCATCAAGAGCAGCGGCTCCAGCAGCAGCAATACCAGCCTGTTTGATTTGGGCATTCGCCACGCAGTGCTCGACCACGGTACGGTCTACTACAACAACCGTCAAAGCGCGCTTTCGGCAGATCTGCATAATCTGGATTTCCGCGCCGGCTTCAACAGCCTGCTGCAGAAGTACTCGGGAAAACTGAGCTACTCGGATGGCCATGTGGAGGCGAGCGGATTCAAGACGATCCCACACAATCTCGATGCGGAGTTTGACGCGACACCCACTACCTTCCACTTAACCAACGCCAAGTTAACCAGCGAAACATCCCAGCTTGTCCTGAACGCGACGGTGCAGGACTATAGCGATCCGCAAGTGCAGGCGCAGTATGCAGCCACATTAGATGGCAGCCAATTCAAGAGAATTCTGCAAAATCCTGAAGTCCCGATTGGATTTATCCGTGCTACCGGTTCCATTCATTATCAACAGACCGCCAACCGATCCTTTCTGGATACGGTCCTGGTCCAGGGCGATCTAAGCAGCGCGCAGCTTGAGGTGCACACACCGACGCTCCGGTCGCAGATCAGGAACATTGCGGCCCACTACTCGCTCCAGAACGGCGACGCCACGCTCAAGGATTTTCATGCCAGCCTACTGGGCGGCGAGCTCACCAGCTCGGGCACGATGAGCAACATCGACGGCAATGCTCGATCAAAATTCGATGCCCACCTGCGCGGCATCCAGCTCGCTGCGATGAACGCGGCTCTCAAGTCCTCAGCGATGCCCAAGGGTGTTTCCTTGGGGGGCGTGTTGAATGCGGAAGCAAATGCCGCATGGGGAAAAACCTTGGACGACGTGGTAGCGCACGCGGATGCAAGCGTTAACGGGAATGTATCTGGCAACGCTCAGGTCATCCCGCTGGAGAGCGCAATCCACGGCACCTATACAGGCGGCAACCAGGAGCTCGCGCTCAAGCAGAGCTTTCTCCGGACGCCGCAAAGCACGCTCACCATGAATGGCGTGGTCAGCCGGCGCTCGGCCCTGGACGTAAAGTTCCAATCCAACAATTTGAACGAACTGGAAACAATAGCGGAAGTGTTCCGGACGCCAGTCCCTGGACAGCCCGTGCAGCCGCTTGGCCTTGCCGGGACAGCGTTGTTTCAAGGGACGGTGCGCGGGTCGACCAGCGCACCTCATTTGATGGGCCAACTGACCGCGTCGAATTTCAAGTTCAACGGAACAGAATGGAGAGTGCTGAAGACCAATGTAGATGCTAGCCCGTCCATGGCAAGCCTGCAGCATGCGGACCTGGAGCCATCCTCTCACGGGAAAATTAATTTCGATGCAAGCGCTGGCCTGCACAAATGGGCCTTCACGGATGCCAGCCCGGTACAAGTAGATCTCGATGCCTCGCAATTGGATGTGCAGGACCTGGTGAAGCTTTCCGGGCAGCACGTGCCAGTGACAGGAACGCTGACGGCGAACGTGAAAGTGCATGGCACCGAGCTAAGTCCCGTGGGACAGGGAAAGGTCTCGATAACCCATATCACTGCTTACGAACAGCCGGTCACGTCGGTGACGTTGAACTTTGCAGGCACGGGAGATGAGGTTCACGGCGACCTTGGTGTCCAGCTCCCCGCAGGTGAGGTGCAGAGTAAGGTGAGCATTCGGCCGCGGCAGAAGAGTTACAACGCACAGTTGACTGCCTCAGGCATTCGTTTGGATCAACTGCAGGCGATCAAGGCGAAGAACATCGACGCCAAGGGCGTGGTGAGCATCCAGGCGCAAGGAGCAGGAACCTTCGACAATCCGCAACTCGACGCCACGCTGCAAATTCCGCAAATCGATATTCAGAACCAGAAGATCGCCCAGGTAAACCTGCAGATGAATGTAGCCAATCATCTCGCGACGTCGAACTTGACGTCCTCCGCGGTGGGCACGGCCATCCGGGCAAACGCAAAGGTTCACCTGGAGGGAGATTACCCCGCCGACGCAACGCTCGACACGCAGGCAATCCCGCTGCAACCCATTTTCGCCATCTATGCTCCCGACCAGGCGGCAGACTTGAGCGGACAAACCGAGGTCCACGCCACCCTCCACGGGCCGCTGAAAAACACCAGGCAATTGGAAGCGCACGTAACCATTCCCACACTCAAGCTGGCTTACAGCAACACCATCCAGTTAGCCGAGACTGCGCCCATCAAGGTGGACTACAAAGACACCGTCGTGACCCTGCAGCGTTCGGGGCTCAAGGGAACCGACACCGATCTGCAGTTTCAGGGGTCGATGTCGACCACCAACGCCGCGCCTATGTCGCTGGTGCTGTTAGGCACCGTGAATCTGCATATGGCCCAGGTGTTCGAGCCTGATATCCGAAGCTCGGGCGAGTTGAAGTTCAATATCAATTCAAATGGAGTGGCCAACGGTCCCGACTTAGGCGGCCAGATAGAGATCGTGGACGCCAACTTCGCCAGTGGCGATCTACCGGTCGGCCTGCAACACGGAAACGGCGTGCTTACGCTTACCAAAGACCGGCTCAACATCACTAAATTTCAGGGCACAGTCGGCGGCGGCACGCTGACCGCCCAGGGTGGAGTCGCATATCGCCCCGGCGTCCAATTTGACTTAGGGTTAGCAGCCAATGGAGTGCGCGTGCTTTATCCGCAAGGAGTGCGCGAGACCGTCAACGCCAATCTCCGGCTTGCCGGCACGACAGACAATGCGCTGTTAGGGGGCCAGGTCAATCTCGCCGATCTTTCGTTTACCCCGGCCTTCGATCTGACCAGCTTCATCAACCAATTCTCAGGCGGTGTCTCCCCGCCGGCCACTCCAGGACTGGCCCAGAACATCCAGCTCAACCTGGGGGTGAATTCAGAAAACAATATCAACCTGGTGAGCAGGACTCTCAGCATCAACGGCTCCGCCAATCTACGCGTGCGGGGCACGGCCGCACAGCCGGTCATTCTGGGCCGGGTAAACCTCAGTGGCGGCGACATTATCCTTAACGGTGATCGGTTCGTTCTCAATGGCGGAACCATCGAATTTGTAAACCCATCGGAGACCCAGCCGGTGGTCAATCTCGCCCTGAACACGACCATTCAGCAATACAACATCTCCATGCGTTTCAACGGGCCCATCGACCAGCTGCGCACCAACTACTCCTCTGATCCATCGTTGCCTGCGGCCGACATCATCAACCTCCTGGCATTCGGCACAACCACGGAAGCAAGTGCGAACAGTCCCTCCACTCCGGCAAATCAGGCGGCGGAGTCGTTGATCGCCTCGCAGGTAAGCAGCCAGGTCACCAGCAGGGTCTCGAAGGTAGCCGGCATCTCCCAGCTTTCCATCAATCCTGTATTGGCAGGAGGAACCAGCCAAGGGCCTCCGGGCGCCAACGTCACCATTCAGCAACGCGTCACGGGGAATCTCTTCGTAACGTTCTCGAGCAATGTGGCCTCGACGCAGAACCAAACCATCCAGGGCGAATATCAAATCTCGCCAAGGGCGGCGGTAAGCGTAACCCGCGATCAAAGTGGCGGCTTCGGGTTCGACACACTCATCAAGAAAACCTGGTAGAAGACCATGAACGTTGCGTACCAGATTTCGGCCCTGTCCGTGCTTGTCGGAATCGCGGTTGCCTGGCTTGCGACTCGGCGTCTCCTGTCGCTCCGAAGCAAGACGTATCCTCGTCGGCGCAAAGCCACGGAAGGCCTCGTTCTCTTGTTGCTGGCAGTGGCTGCAGGGGTGATCGCGGCCAGCAGCGGGTTCAACGCAGCCGCGCTTTATAGCTTTCGCCATTCGCCGCCCGGACAGACGTTCCTGGTAGGTGGGCACGCGATGCGCATCGATTGCAGCGGAAGCGGCTCGCCGGCCATTATTCTCGATGCTGGTCTGGGCAACGACGGGCTCATCTGGGGCGGTGTGCAACCGGCCCTCGCGAAGACTACGCGCGTCTGCTCTTATGATCGAGCTGGGTTCGGCTGGAGCGATACGTTGCCCCCTCCGCGCGATGCCGACCATATCGCCACTGAACTGCATGGGTTGCTGGCCGCAGCGCACATCACTGGCCCGCTGGTCCTCATGGGCCACTCAATTGCCGGGATCTACATCCGCGACTATGCGACGCGATATCCGGAAAATGTTGCGGGATTGATCTTTGTCGATGCATCCACCCCGTGGCAAAACCGCAACACGATATTTAATGCACACCTGGAACCAGCACCGTCCCGGTTTGGCGCGCTGTTGAAGAAAGCCGCAGTCGCTGCCGGCATTCCTCGACTGCTTGGGAAGTGCTCACGCACTTTCCCTGGGTTTGGTGTGCAAGCCGCTAAACTCCAGGCCGAGGACCAGTGCCACGACCGATCTGCAGCGGTCGCCGGTGAACTGGAGAGTTTCGACCGGTCCGGCGAGGAAACGGTGCACACTGGCCCCTTCGGTACATTGCCCATTCTGATCTTCTCCCAGGATCCGGCACATACCGCTGCTCAGGGCGAACCGGCGGCAGTGGCAAAGGAATGGAGCCAGAGGCAGGAAGATCTGAAGCTGCTTTCCACCCGCAGCCGCAGAATCATTGCCAAAGGCAGCAGCCATTACATACAAGGGGATCGCCCGGATTTGATCGAGAGGGAAGTGCCAATTTTCATCGAACAGATTCGAGGCACAACCCCCGAGCGCACAGATTATGGATCCACACAAACAAACTAGATGGAAACATCTTGCTCGTTCGTGCCATCATTAAAGCATTTTTCCTAATACTATGGCATGGTGAGATCGGTTATGTGCGGCCATTCTTTGACGGAATGGCCGCGTCATGTGCTGTTCTCCGGTCTACACCATTAGGAAAAATGCTCTAGCGTTTCGTAGTCACCCCAGGAGATCACAACCAATGAGCGATGAATTCGAGCACGCGCAGGAACACCTGGAACATGCGGTCGATGAACCTGGCGGCAGCACATCTCATATCCGGGCAGCCATCATCATCGGTATCATGGCCGCTGTCCTGGCCATCGCCGAATTTGCGGCCAAGGATGCGCAAACGGATTATCTGACCAACCACATCGCCGCCAGCGATACCTGGGCCCAATATCAGGCGAAGTCCGTTCGGCGGACAATCTTAACTGCCCAGGCAGACTTGCTGGAAAGCATGCCCGCCAGCAGCGATCCCCTGGTAAAGAAGCGCATCGCCGACGCCCGGGCCAACGCGGAGCGTATGCGTTCAGAACCAGGCGCGGATGGGATGGAGCAGCTAGCCGAAAAAGCTCACGATCAGGAGCACGAGCGCGACCACGCAATGCACCGCAATCACATGCTGGAAATAGCCAGCGGCGGGCTGCAGATTGCGATCGTTCTGGCTTCGATCTCTGTGGTCATCAATCTGCCCGCCTTCATGTTGGTCAGTGTTCTTGTTGGGGGTGCTTCCGCCATCTATGCGCTGCTCGGCGGCTTCTCTCTCCTGCACTGAGCCGGAATAGGTGACGTTATTTCACGGTGACAAAAACAGCTATGGCTTCGACCCTCTCTATATCGTTTTTCCTCGCGAGCCTCTTTGGCCTCGTCACTGCCGCGGCGGGTCAAGCCCCACCGAGCAAACCGAATGACTCCTTCCGTCCTCGTGGCCGGCACCTGATCTATGTGGTAGTGCCGGGTTCGCTGGAGCGCGCCGGCTGGCTGAATGGCGTGGGCATCGTGGTGCTCGACGCCAACGATAACTATCGCTTCGTAAAGCGCATTCCAACCTGGGAATATGCCGCCAGCATGAGCCCCGAACAGGTCTCCGGAGTGGCGGCAAGCCCGGTCACCAACCTGATTTATGTCGCCGCGCGCGGCCGCCTGGGCGCAATCGACATGGGTACCGACAAGATGGTCTGGTCGGTGACCCTTGACGGCAAATGTTGCGAACGTCCGCAGGTGACCCCGGATGGCAAGATCGTGGTGGTGGGCGGCGACCTGCAGGATTATTGGTACGAAGTCGACGCCAGGACCGGCAAGCTGATCGGCAAGCTGGAAGCTCCGGAGAGTCCGAACTCGCACAACCTGAACCTGAGCGCGGACGGCAAGACGGCCTTCATGTCGCCCAACAACAAGGTCCTGACGATTTCCGACGTAAAGTCGCGTAAGGTCATCAAGACCATTCCCTTTCCTGATAACGTGCGGGTCTTCGTGCTCAATAAAGATTCGACCAGGATCTACGCCAACAACAATAATTTCCTGGGCTTTTTGATTGCGGACGTGGCCGCCGGACGAGTGATCAAGTCCGTCGAAGTCACCAGTGTGGACTGGAAATCGAAATGGAACACGACGCCGCGTCCCCACATACCCCATGGCTGCCCCAGCCACGGCATCGCGTTGACCCCGGATGAAAAAGAGATCTGGCTGGCCGACGGCATCTTCAAGAAGATCCATATCTTTTCCAACACCGGGGATCCCAAAGAAATCGGCTCCATCGACACTCCCGCCGGCGCCTACTGGCTGACCTTCGGACTGGACGGGAAGTATGCCTATGCCTCTTCAGGCGACATCATCGACGTCAAGACGCACAAGATTGTCGGGCAGATGAAGGACGAATACGGAAGAACCATGTACAGCGAAAAACTGCTGGACATCACCTTCGACAATGGTCACGCACAGCGAGTCTCGAACCAGTTTGCCAATGGCTTCGGCGACTATCAAACCGCGGAGCAGTTAGGGGTCGGCCCCCATGTGACGCCCATGCCGGGCAGTGCACCCATCACGCTGACCGGCGTAAACACAGTCCGCGCCAAAGCTGCACATGAGTAGGAAAGCGAGTCACGCGCGCCGCCCCTTCCTGGGTGCGTGGGCGCTGCTGCTTGTGGCCGTTCCTGCTGCCGCGGCCTGGGGGAACCCGAATCCGGCTCGCAACCTGGCGCGCGAGAGCCATTCCCTGAAGGCGGTCTGTGCCAAGTGTCACAATCTGCAAATTGTGATGGACACACCCATGAGCTATGACGCCTGGCACGACACCGTGCAGACCATGATGGATCGCGGCGCTACCGGCACCGACCAACAGTTCGCCGACGTCATGGACTATCTCCACCGGACCATGACCACGATCGACGTAAACACAGCAGACGCGGACGAATTGCAGCTCGTGCTCCATGTGCCGGAAGCCACAGCGCAGGCCATTCTCGCCCGGCGGAGCACACAGAAATTCACCGGTCTGGCCGATCTTGAGTCTGTTCCCGGCGTGGACGCGGCCGCAATGGATACGAAAGCAAAGTTGATTTTCTTCAAATGAATTCGAGTGCCGGGCTTGGCGCGGAGAAGGTGAACGATGACAGGGATTGCAGGTTTGGATCGAAGGCAATTTATCGGGGCTTTGTCGTTAGGAGCAGCCGCGATGGCGCTTCCGCAGCTGGTCAGCGCGCAGCCATCGGCCAGGCGATTGGCAGGCGTTTTCCCCATAGGCTTCACTCCAGTCAATGCTCAGAACCAGGTCGATTACGACGGCCTCGCCGCCCAGGTGCAATTCTGCAGGCGCGGCGGCGTGCATGGCCTGGCCTGGCCGCAGATAGCCAGCGGATGGACAACGTTGACCGAGGAAGAAAGGATGCACGGAGCGGAGACCCTCGTCTCCGCCGCGCGGGGCGGCCCCACGGCGATCGTGATCGGGGTGCAAAGCCGTACCGCGGATTTCGACGAAACGGAACGCTACGCCAGGCAAGCGGAGAAGCTTGGCGCGGATGCCATCATCTGTATCGCCCCGCCTGGCGTGACCGCTGCTTCACAATTACTGCCTTACTACCAGCGGCTCGGCAAGGTGACATCCTTGCCCCTGTTTGCCCAGACTGGAGGCGACTTCAGCATCGATTTGATCGTCGAAATGTTCCATACCATTCCTACCTTTCGCTACGTGAAAGATGAGGCGGGCGATCCTCTCGAACGGGTGACGGAAATCAGAAGGCGTACCAACAACCAACTACAGTGTTTTTCCGGGAAGGGCGTGACCACCATGATCACGGAAATGGAACGGGGCTTCGTTGGCCACTGCCCGTTCGTTAGCCTTGCCGATCTCTATGCTTCTGCGTATGACTCGTATCACGCTGGGAAGCTCCGCGATGCCTTCGATCAATTCGGACGCATAGAAGCGGCCAGCTCCATGTTTCCGCAAAGCGACGTGGACGTTCTGATTGCCCGCCGTGTGTTCCGCCCTGGCACCACCACACGGGTTGCGCCGCCGGCGCCGGGCGCTGATATCCAGCGCCGCAAGACCATGAGCCCCGAAGAGATCAGCCACCACCTGGACATCTACCTCAAGCCTTACCTGCGCGCTTAAGCGCGTGTGAGAACCAGGATTTACGAATTTAGTCCCGTAGGGACGGCTGAACTTAGCCCAGGACGCTAGTCCTGGGTTGGATTTGAAAGGACGACCAGTCCCGTAGGGACGGCTGGAAATAGGCCGCGACGTAATCCTGGACAAACCTTCAGCCGTCCCTGCGGGACTTGGTTTGGAGATGGAGTTCTCATGCACGCGCTTAGGAGCCTAGCGCGTCCAGACTTGTCAGTCTTAGCGGAGTTCTGTAGCCTTCGGAGGTCGCAATCTCAGGGAGATTCCGGTGCTTCAGCGCTCCTGCTCGGCCCTGGCGTTGGTGCTTCTGCTGGGCGGGGTGGCCATTTCGCTCTGCGCGCTGCTCCGTGGCCAGACTGCCCAGCCAGACAACAGCGCCGGCCGGGTGTTCAAGACAAGTGCGCGCATTGTCGTTATCGACGTGGTCGTCACGGGTAAGAACCACCGCCCGTTGACCGGCCTTCACCAGCAGGACTTCCAGGTTGCGGAAGATGGACACCCGCAAACCATCCACTACTTCGAGGAGCACAGCGGAGCGCAACCGGTCCAGGTAAGCGTGCCTGATCTGCCGCCAAACGTCTTCACCAACATACCGCGAGTGAAGCCGGGTGATTCTGTAACCGTCCTGGTACTCGACTCCCTGAATACGCCGCTCGATGACCAGAGGCGAGTGCACGCGCAGGTGCTTAAGTACCTCAAGAAGCCGCAACCAGGCCGCAGAATTGCGATCTTTACCCTGGGGACGCAGCTGCGTTTAATCCAAAGCTTTACTGACGATCCTGCGCTGCTGGCGGCGGCTCTCAACCGGGGTAAAAAGGGGGCCCAGACCTCGCCCCTGCTGCAATCGACTGCCGAAACCGCCTCCACCCAGGAGACGGTCGCCGCCATGATGGAATACGCCCCTGAAGCAGCGGCGGCCGTGCAGCAGTTTGCGGCCGAGCAGAATTCGATCCGGACCGACGTGCGCATAAGGCTAACCCTTGCCGCTCTGCAGCAGCTTGCCAACTATCTCGCGGCATTCCCTGGCCGCAAGAACGTGGCCTGGTTCTCGGGAGCCTTTCCCGTGGTCATTTTCCCTGATCCAAGCGGGGCACAACCCTTTGGCGCGCAAAGCGATAATCAGCAGGAAGTGCGTAAGACGGATGCTTTGCTCACCTCAGCCCAGGTGGCTATTTATCCGGTGGGTGCCGAGGGCGTCACTGTTGACTCGCTCTACAGCGCCGGTGCCGACTCCCGCTTGACGACGCAATCGGAATTATCCCGGCCCCAGGGCGGAGCGCAAGAGCGAAACTCCAACCATGCAGCCATGGATGTGATCGCGAAGCAAACCGGGGGTGCGGCCTTCTACAACTCCAATAGTTTGGCCGATGCGCTGGACCGAGTCGCCGGTCATGGATCGAATTTCTATACCCTGACTTACACCTCGACCAATCCGGCCACCGACGGCAGATATAGAAAGATTCAGGTGGCATTAGACCGCTCCGGATACCAGCTTGACTACCGCCGCGGGTACTATGCCGACGACAGCAAGAGCGCCCAGGCACCGGCCGCCAAGCCGGCAACCGGAGATGACCTGCTGTCACCATTCCTGCGCCCGGGCCGGCCGGATTCGACACAGATTCCTCTGACGCTGCGGGTTACGCGCAGCAGTGCACCGCCGGGTGCGGGTCAAGGTGGAGACAATCCCAACCTCAAAGGTGCGCTTACCCGGTATTCCGTAGACCTGATGATTCCCGCGCGCAGCTTGCAGTTTGACCTGGGTCCAGACGGCCATCACCATGTCAGGATTGAAGCCGGGCTGATGGTCTACAACCGCGTGGGCAATCCGCTCAATTGGATCCTGAGGCAGGTCAACCTCAATCTGGACGACTCGCGCTACGCCATCGTCCAAGCCAATGGGGTTAACCTCTATCTCCAGATCGACAGCCCAGAGGGTGGCGTCTCCCTGAGAGGCGGGGTCTACGACCTGAATGCCAACCTTACGGGAACACTGGCGATCCCGCTCAGCGCGATTACCTCGACGGGCACGACTGTGCCGTAAATGCCTTGATCACGGCGCGGTTTTAGGCGCTGAGGTACGCTTGTGTGCTGCAGCTAAAAGCAAACTCAAGTCCCGAAGGGACGGCTGAACTTAGCCCAGGACGCAGTCCTGGGTTTGCATGCACCATTGAAAAGTCCCGGAGGGACGACTGAAGAGTTATTGAGACTTGATCCTGGATTCTGGGAGGGGTCGGGAACTCTCAATTGCGGAATAGCTTCAGATGAAAGTGCCTGGGATTGCTTCCGAGTAACTTCCAGTCGTCCCTACGGGACTTTTCGTCTCGAACCTCTGCCCAGGACTACGTCCTGGGCTAAGTTCAGCCGTCCCGTTGAGCTCAGGGCAGGCTCTGCGGGACTCATTTTGCAATCGCTAGGTTTTCACGCACAGGCTTCAGCCGGTACATAAAATCCAGCAGAATCATTGGGCTTTTAGGCCCTGAGGTACGCTTTGTGCAGGTTAGCAATTCCAGGTAACATCCATCCAGACAAGCTTGGACATCCAAGCTACCCTGCAGGCATCCAACAACCGGAGATTCATGCCTTAGGAGCTTGCTGGCAATTCAAGAAAGCGACTGTTGGGCGCCCCATCGTTTCTGGTCTGGCTAGCTCCCTAGGCTCTTCCAAGGAGAGTGGCTTATGTGGAATGAACAAGGACAGATGGCGACTACCAAGCCGGCAGACCTGGTGGCCGGGTTGTTTTTTGATGAGACGTCTGCCCGCGATGCGATCGCCGATCTCAACATTGCTGGACTTCGCGCCGGCCAGATAGGTGTTGCTTTATCAAAACGAGGAAAGCTCGAACTGAGTAAGACCGTGCCGTGTGATCTTCATGGAAAGCACAGCGTCTGGTGGAAGCTCCGCCACAGCTTCGAGCATGATCTCCATAGCCATGGTGCGGACCTATCCAGCAAACACGATCAAGTGTCTGCCATGGAAGAGACAATGCCATATACGGAAGTAGATCTCGACGATACCTTGCGGGAGATAGGAGTGGCGCCGGCCACGATCAACCTGTTGGACCGCGAAATCGGAGCAAACGGCATGTTGATTCTGGTCGACGCGGGTGATCGCTGCGACGAGATCGAATCGATTCTCGAGCGGAACCGTGGCATGTCACGCACCGTCATGGCTACCGAACGGGCAAAGATCACCAGTTAGTCGATTATGTTCTTACGAGCAGAGGTCTTTCAGGATCGCAGAGATGCCGGACGAGCATTGGGGCACGCCATCCTGGCTTCGGGAGTCTGGCGTAGTGGCCAGGATGGAATCGTCCTCGCCCTGCCGCGTGGTGGCGTCCCGGTCGCTTACGAGGTCGCGCTCGCATTGCATCTCCCACTCGATATCGTGGTTGTTCGCAAACTTGGAGTACCGGGATTCGCAGAGTTGGCGATGGGCGCAGTTGCGGCGGATGGCGCGCTTGCCCTCAATGCGGCGATCATCCATGAATTCCGCATCCCTGAGGATGTAATTGACGCAGCGGTCGAACAGGAGAGGCAGGAGGTCGAGCGACGGGAACGTGCTTACCGGAATGGCCGTTCACCAGAACAGACCGAGGGACGCCTCGCCATCCTGGTCGACGACGGGCTCGCCACCGGGGCCAGCATGCTGGCTGCGGTGCGAGCTGTGCGGCCCCGCGCACGTGAAGTAATGGTTGCAGTTCCTGTGGCAGCTCAAAGCACCTGCAATGATTTCCGGCACGAGGTCGACCACGTTATCTGTGCCAGAATACAGTGGCCTTTTTACTCCGTAGGCAGTTTCTATCGCAATTTCGAGCAGACTACAGATGCGGAGGTCTGCTCCTTGCTGATCGAAGGCGAGCGACGACAGAGAAAAGCCGACCGACACCCTAAGTGAGACGGTGAAATCGTAGACGCAGCCTCGAGTTGGAAATTATCTCGATGCGTCGTCTGGTTCCCTGGGGTTAACCTTCAGGGCAGACATCTCGTATGCCACCGAGTCGGGCAGGGTCAGTTGCACTTCCGTACCCACTCCGGCTTCGCTCCAGAAATCCAATTGCGCCGCTATGCGCTTGGCACGTTCCCGGATCCCGATCAGCCCCCAATGTCCGGCACGGCCCCCGTCCTCCAGCACCTGTGGGTCAATGCCTTTTCCGTCATCGCGGATACGCAATCGAAGCAGTTTCTCATCGTATAAGATCTCAGCGTCGACCCGGCGCGCACCGGAGTGCCGGAAAGCGTTCCTCAATATTTCGCGGCCGATGCGATAAATCTCATCCTGCAGCACTGGAACCAAAGTCCGGCGGTCACCCTCCACCGTTACGGAAAAGGTTGGCGGATCCACATCCTGAGATTCCGCCAGTTCCTCACCGATGGCCGTCAGCAAGTGCGCCAGATCGACCAGTTCGACCGGCTCAGAACGTAAATCCTGAATCGCGTCTCGGCTTTCGGTGAT
Source organism: uncultured Acidobacteriaceae bacterium (assembly GCA_963830325.1). Lineage (GTDB taxonomy): Bacteria > Acidobacteriota > Terriglobia > Terriglobales > Acidobacteriaceae > PALSA-350. Next base: position 60,428 of record CAWHMV010000009.1, on the reverse strand, counting down.
CGCCTCATCCGCCATGCTGAGGGCTCCATCGAGCGCTTGCATAGCTTCTTCGGGCTCGAGTGGGAGCATGTCCCGCGCCACTTGAAAGCGAAGAATCAACCCATGAAAGCTCTGCAACACGGTGTCGTGCACTTCCCGTGCGATGCGTACTCGTTCGCTGACGCGGGCTTCCAGACCGGCCTGGAAGAGGGCTTCTTCGGCGCGCCTCTGCTCGGTGATATCCTCGCAGGCGATCAAAAGGATGGGACCGTTTACCCGCGCCACCGCTTTGGCCGATCCGCGAACGCGAAGCACTGTACCGTTCTTGCGCACACTGCGGAACTCCCAGCTAGCACCCCGCCCGAGTTGTTCCAGGCAGACGGCAAGGTTGGTTTTTACCGCCTCCCGATCAGCTCCGTAGAAGACGTTGAGCACCGGCTGACCCAGTAATTCATCGACCCTGTAGCCAAGCTGCTCGGCGCCGAAGGGATTGACCGCCATAATCTTTCCGGCGGCATCCACCATGAAGTACATGATCGGGTTGTTTTCAAACACATCCCGCCATTGCTCCTCGCTGAGGCGCAATGCCTCCTCGGCTTGCTTAGCCGCAGTTTCATCCATTACTGCGCCAGTAAACTCGAGACCGCGAGCCCCTCCGAGGTGGGCGTGCGCCACAACATGGACGTACTTGACCGAACCATTCGGCATCAGCAGGCGGTACTGGTGTTCAAAGTCTTTCCCATCCCGCGATGCTTGCTCGATGACCTGCCTCACCGCATCCGCATCTTCCGGATGGACCCGCTCAAAAACCAGGCTCACATTTGCTTTCGTCGTTCGATCGAATTCGAAAATGCGATAGGTTTCTTCTGACCAGTAGTTTTCTCCACTTTGCACGTGCCAACCAAAGCTGCCCGTATGGCTCAGCCGTTGCCCTTCGGCCAAGTAAGCCTCACTGCGACGCAGTGCCTCCTCCGCGGAGGTACGTTCGACTCTCTCCCGGCCTTCGCGCAGGGCCCTTTGCACCGAGGGGAATATCCGGGACAGCCGGGTCTTGAGGACGTAGTCCGTGGCCCCGATCTTGAGGGCTTCGATTGCCACTTCCTCACCCATAGCGCCGGAAACAAAGATAAACGGCACTTCGGGGCGCTTTTCGGCTGCGATTTTTAATGCGGAAATACCGTCAAACGAGGGAAGGCTATAGTCCGCCAGGATCAGATCGATCCTCTCCTGCTCGAGCGAAGCCAGAAAATCGGCCCTGGTCTCCACCAGGGTTACCCGGCAAGTGACACCTTCTGCCTCGAGCATGGCCAGAACGAGGTCTGCGTCCTTGGGGTCGTCTTCAAGGTACAGAATACTCAGGTCGGATTTCACAAATTTCAGATGCTTAAATTCGGGAATTGGCTATCTCTTTCTTACGCTTCCCGGGGGCGGCTCATTGATGACCGCCCAGAACACCCCCAGTTCCTTGATGGCATTGACAAATTCATGAAAATCAACCGGTTTCACTACATAGGCGTTCACACCGAGCTTGTAGCTTGCCACCATGTCTCTCTCTTCGCGGGAAGAGGTCAGCACCACCACCGGGATCATCCGCAGCTTCTCGTCCGCCTTGATCTGCTGCAGCACCTCTAGTCCGTCCACCTTGGGCAGTTTGAGATCAAGCAGCAGAACAGCCGGGTTTTCGCTGGTGCGCGCCTGGAACTTTCCCCGGCTGTAAAGGTAGTCCAGGGCTTCTTCTCCGTCGCCCGCCACCACTACCTCGTTGGCGAGGTTGTATTCCGCCAAGGCCGTCAGCGTAAGCTCTACGTCCTGGGGGTCGTCCTCCACCATCAAGATCCGTCCAAACATATCCATAGTGCTTATCTCCGCTGGCTAGGAAGTGAGAAAAAGAAGGTTGCGCCCCCATCCACCAGGCCTTCGGCCCAAACACTGCCGCCGTGACGATGGATGATGCGTTGCACGGTCGCCAGACCTATGCCGGTGCCTTCGAAAGTCCCGGACTGGTGAAGACGTTGAAATACGCCAAATAGCTTGTGCGCGTACTTCATATCAAAACCGACCCCGTTATCTCTCACAAACACTACCACGGCGTCGTTTTTCTTCTCCATGCAGCCTATCTCGATCTCGGCACGGGTCCGGGTCCGGGTAAATTTAACCGCGTTCGCGATGAGGTTGACCAATACCAGCCTTAGCATCGGACGGTCTCCAAAGGTGTCCGGCAAGGCTCCGATATTCCAGGCAATCGCGCGCCCGTCGGTTTCTCGCTGCAGGTCTGGGAGCACCTCCTTGACCAGCTCTCCCAGGTTGACCGGCTGCTGCCGAGTCTCCGCGCGGGCGATCCTGGAAAAGGCCAGGAGATCGTCGATTAGGGCGCCCATCCTCTTCGCCGACTCGAGGATGGTTTTCATGTAGCGGAGACTCTTCTCATCCAGCATCGACGAGACGTTCTTCTGCAGCAGTTCCGTAAATCCGACCATGTGGCGAAGGGGCGCCCGTAGGTCGTGCGAAACAGAGTAGGCGAAGGCCTCGAGTTCCTTGTTACTGGCTTCCAGGTCGGCGGTTCTTTTTTCCAGCTCCTGGTTGAGCTTGCGAATTTCCTCCTCCCGGTGCTTGCGATCGCTGATGTCGTTATTCGTTTCCAGAATTGCCACCGGATGCCCCTGCTCGTCCTGGCGCAGAGACCATCGGCTGGCTACGAATACCCGGGATCCGTCGGCCTTCGTCTTCTGCAGTTCGCCTTCCCAGCGGCCGGTGCGCAGCAACTCATCGCGCACTTCGTCCATCGGTAGGGAATAGTGCGTTTGCAAGAGTTGGTGGCTGTGTTTCCCGACGGCCTGGTCTTCCGTCCACCCGTAGAGTTCCGCAGCTCCCCGGTTCCAGTACGTGATGATGTCGTTCATGTCGCGAACGAAGATGGTGTCGTGGGTGAGATTGAGCAGGCTGGCCTGTTGCGTTCGCTCTACGATTTCTCGCTGCAGGGTGTCTCTGGACTCGAGCAGCTGCTGCTCGACGCGCCGCCGTACCGCGCTGAACCAGGTGAGAAGTAAGGCAAACAGAATGAACATCAAGTAATACGGGATATCGGCACGGCTGACATAGAAACTGAAGCGGGGCTCGGTGAAGAAATAGTTGAAGGAAATGCTCGAGAGAACAACGGCGAGGATTCCGGGCCCTACACCCGCGTACCAGACCGTCAATGCAATGGCAAACAGGAAAAGCGGGTACTCCACGCCCCGGAAGTGGTAGTTATCCAGAAGAAACGCGGCCAAGGTGCCCAACGCAACGGATCCGACAGCAAGGCCGTAACGCAAAATTGCTGGCGTAGCCTTCGGTACTGCGGGTTTGTGCTCCGCCATCCGTTACCTTCCTCAATCGTGCCCCGCTGATTCTGTTCCGATGCCATCAGCGAGGACCGTCCACAAGCCAAACCATTTTGCCACGCCTCTGAGATGCGTCGCATCTTGCGACGTACCTCAGGGGCTTTAGAGGGTGTGTGAGAACCTACCGATCGCAAAATGAGTCCCGCAGGGACGGCTGAACTTAGCCCAGGACGCAGTCCTGGGCTAAGATTCGAGAGACGAAAAGTCCCGTAGGGACGACTGGAAGTTACCCTGAGGCCATCCCAGGTACTTCCATATCAAAATATTCGCGATCCGCGTCCCGAATCCAGAACCATGTCTCCGTAACTTCTTCCAGTCGTCCCTGCGGGACTTTTCCATAGCGCATGCCACCCCAGGACTGCGTCCCAAAAGCGCTAACCTGTCTGGGATGTTTTTCTTTAAAACTCCCACAAAAACGTCATCCTGAGCGGAGCGCCTCACGGATTTATCGCGTGACACAGCGCTTGATGGCGCGGAGTCGAAGGACCCCGAGGATGCTTATCTCACCCATGCTGTTCGGACCTTTTCGACCACCGAAGCCCGAGAACAGGATCTTGCTGCGGTACCCACTTGATAGTCGCGGGTACATCTTTTCATGCACCGTAATCATCTTCCATCCCCAAGTCTGTGCAAGGTCTTTGAACTCGGGATTGATCGTGCCGATGAGGTTGAGATTCAGTGGTTGAAAAGCTCCGAACGTCATCGGTAAGATAAGCACCCTCGGGGTCCTTCGACTCCGCGCCCTCCAAGTGCTGTGTCACGCGATAAATCCGTGAGGCGCTCCGCTCAGGATGACGTTTTTGTGGTGAGTTGGAGATGCAAAAAACCAGCGTCTTCTCGGATCTCTATTGCCTGGCGAACAAGTTAGCGCTTAGGGGACTGCGTCCGGGGCTTAGGCCATACGCTGTCGCCTCGCGACGTTTGTGGGTTATACTCACTAACAATGCTAAGTTGCCGCTCCAATCAGAGGACGCATCGTTCGCTCTGGGTGGCCCTTGGTTTCCTCTGCTGCGCACTGATCGTTTGCGCCACCATTGTGCAGGTCGGGCACACACACGCCGACGGTCAATCGGTCCGCTCGGATTGCGCGCTTTGCCATACTGCTCACGTTGTCGTCCAACCACCCCTTCCGCAGTCTTTACCGCATAGCGTATGGGTTGTTGAGGCAATAACAGCCCCCCGACATCCAATTCGTACTCGGCACTTTTCCATTTTTTCTCTCTTCACCCGGCCTCCGCCTGTGGACATTGCTTTCGCGTAGAGCTTCGCTCAGAGCAACGTCGAACGCAACAACACAGGATCTATGGAGGCCCTTATGCCGGGGCGCAACCGTAATCTAAAAACCCGTCACTCGCTGTGGGTGGTGCTCTGCTTTCTTTGCTGCGCACTGATCACTCTCAGCGGGATCGTGCAAGCCGGGCACATACACGCAGACGGTCAAGCGGTGCAGACCGACTGCGCGCTTTGCCACGTCGCCCACCTCGTCGTTCAACCGGCCGCGCCGCAATCGCTGCCGCGCACCGTCCGCGTCGTGGCAAGGGTCTCGACGGCCCTGCGGCCGAGACGTACGCAATTCTTTTTTGTATTCTCTCTCTTCACTCGACCTCCGCCTGTACTCACTGCTCACTCGTAAGCGGTTTTTTCTCAAAAATCAGTGAATCTCAGGAGGCTACCTATGCGCACGCCTACGCGCAGCATTTTCTCGTTCCTATTCGTGTTTTTATTTTCAGCCATGTTCTGGACGCTCCAGGCACAATCTAACTCCGGCTCCATCAGCGGCGCGGTGACTGACCCTTCCGCCGCCGTCGTCCCTGGAGCCACCGTTACCATTGAGAACCCGGTCAGCGGGTATCTCCGCACTACCCAAACGGATAGCAGCGGACGATATCAGTTCAGCAATGTCCCCTTCAACCCCTACCATCTTTCCGCCATCGCTACTGGCTTTGGCACCGTGGCGCAAGATGTCGATGTGCGGTCCACGATACCGCTGAGTGTGGGCATTTCCCTGAAGGTTTCTGGCGCTTCTACAACCGTAACCGTCGAAAGTGGAGCGGATCTGTTAGAGAACGACCCCACTTTCCACACTGACGTAGACCGCGGGCTTTTCCAGAAGCTGCCCCTCGAAAGCCAGTCATCCTCCCTCAGTTCTTTGGTGACCCTGGCGTCGCCCGGTGTCGCCGCCGACTCCAACGGCCTGTTTCATGGTCTTGGTGATCACGCGTCCAATTCATTTTCCGTGGACGGTCAGCCCATCACAGATCAGCAGAGCAAGGTGTTCTCCAACCAACTTCCCTCCAACTCAATTCAGTCTCTGGAGGTGATATCCGGCGCTCCTCCGGCGGAGTACGGCGGAAAGACCAGCTTGGTGATCGTGGCCACCACGCGGTCCGGCCAGGGGCTGACCAAGCCAACGGGCGACATTGCCGCCTCCTACGGAGCATTTGGCTCAGCGACGGGCAGTTTTGACCTTGGCTACGGCGGCAAAAACTGGGGAAACTTCGTCGAAGCCGACGGGCTGAATACTGGGCGATTCCTCGATCCGCCCGAGTTCGTCGTCTTCCATGACAAGGGAAACGAGGAGAATCTCTTTGACCGGGTGGACTATCAATTCACCCCGGCGGATTCGGTTCATCTGAACCTGAACTACAGCCGCTCCTGGTTCCAGACCCCGAACGCCTACGACAACCTGAACGTATCGAACGTGATCAGCGGCGGCGCTGGCTCCGACCCGCTCTTCGCCAGCGTCGGAAACGCCGACCAGAAGTCCAAGATCGAAACCTTCGATATCGCGCCGACGTATACCCGCATCTTCGGGACGAATTCGGTGCTTAACTTTGGCGCCTACGTCCGCCGCGACGCGTACAACTACTATCCCAGTGGTAACCCGTTGGCCGACCTCGGTCCGCCGAATCTGCAAACCTCGTCCATCGCACAATATCGGACACTTACCAATGCTGGGCTGCGCACCGACTTCTCTTACGAAAAGGGAATGAACAACATCAAGGTGGGTGCCGTTTACCAGCAGACTTTCCTTCGTGAAAACGACAGCCTGGGCGTCGTCGATCCCACCTACAATTCCCCCTGCGTCGACAGCAACGGCAATCCGCAGCCGGGCTTTTCCGATCCCACGCAATGCGCTGCGGCTGGTCTGGTATCGAATGATCCGGCGGTGAATCCTACCGGCACCTACAATGGGGTTCTCACACCGTACGATCTGACGCGTGGAGGCGGCCTCTACAGCTACTTCGGTCACACGGATGTAAAGGAATTGGCCTTGTACGCCGAGGACCAGATCAAGACCGGCAACTGGCTCTTCAACGTCGGCATCCGTGGCGACCTGTACAACGGTCTCACGGTAGCGCGCCAGGCGGAGCCACGCGTCGGCGTCGCGTACAGCGTCAAGCCGACCAACACGGTGCTGCGTGTGTCCTATGCGCGCACTTTGGAATCACCGTTCAACGAGAACCTGGTGCTGTCCAGCTCTGGATGTTCCAATCCAGTCCTGGCCCCGCTCCTGCTTTGCTCGCCGGGAGTATCCGGTACGCTCCAACCGGGTTTCCGCAACGAATTCCATGCCGGCTTCCAACAGGCGGCGGGCAAGAATTTCGTTTTCAGCGGCGACTACATCTGGAAATACACGCACAATGCCTTCGACTTCAGCGTGCTGGGTAATACGCCGATCACCTTTCCCATCGACTGGCACAACTCGAAAATCCCTGGCTTCGCCCTTCGCGCGGATGTCCCCAATTATCACAACATCAGCGCGTTCGTGGTTATGTCGTCGGTGGCAGCGCGCTTCTTTCCGCCCCAGTCGGCCGGGGCCGGGGCGACCGTGGGGCAAGGTGGATATCCTTTCCGCATCGACCATGATGAGAGGTTCAACGAGACCACGCATGTGCAGTACCAGATCCCGGGAGGCAAATATCCAAGGCCCTGGATATCGTTCAATTGGCGCTATGACAGCGGCTTGGTCGCAGGCGCAGTCCCTTGCTACAACGTCACAGATCCCAACAGCGGGTGTGGCGGCACGTCGGTGACGTTGCCTAATGGGCAACCGGGAGTGGATCTGAGCGGCCTGACGGCAGATCAGGAGTTTGAAGCCGGACTCGTATGCGACGGGGTCAAAGCGACGCCGACGACACCCTTGCCCACTCCGTGCCCCGCTGCGGGACTGACGTCGAGCCTGGTAAAAGTTCCAGCGCCCGGGACGGAGAACGACGACAAGAATCCGCCTCGCATTCAACCACGCAACCTCTTCGACGCCGCCATCGGCGACGACAACATTTTCAAGGGGGAAAGGTACAAGTGGAGTTTGCGCCTCACGGGCGTGAACATCGCCAACAAGTATGCACTCTATAACTTCCTGTCGACGTTCAGCGGTACTCACTATGTGACTCCGCGAGCGTTTTCGGCTGAAGTTGGTTTCCATTTCTAGTCCGGTCCGGAACTAACTCGTCTTTCCCGAAGCTCTGGGACAGCATGCAATTGCTGTCCCTGAAGCAGAGTCTCGAAGGGAGGCGGTTGTGTCGAGGACGATCGACCCAGGGAAAGGTAGCAAGCGCAGGGTGCGGCGGGTGCGTTGGACGCGCGCAGAGGTGGTCAGCGCGGTTCTGTTAGCGCTGGTGCTGGCCGGCGAGACGATCTGTATCGCCCTGTGGCTCATGGGGCACACCTTCGATTAGGAGGGGGTGAAGATTGCCAGGCCACGAGCACTGCCAGTACCCACGACACCACAGCAAGGATGGTGACGAGAATATCGCTCGGGATATCGGCTTGGTGATTCTCTGCTTCGCGACCATCGCAGTGGTCACGCCCATGTCGTTTGCTTCCAGGTGTGCACCCCTGAGAGGGTATTTCTTATCCGGAATCCCGGCGAGATCATGGCAGCTCCTCATCGAACCGCGATCTGCCGGCCAGCAGCGTCCTCGCCAGGAACACTCCCCGCATCGAGGCCCACAGCCAGCTTATGGCTCAGAAGCGAGAACACCTCATTCGGCCCCAACAAATTCGCCGGAAGCACGGCCTCCTTACTCAGCCCCGCAAGGCTCCGGGAACATACGCCCTCGCAATTCAGAAGATCGTCAGGTTCATCTAGGCACTTGGCTCACGCAACACGAGAACATGTCTCCAGCACAGCAACAGGAGGCTTTGCGGAACGAACCAGGCTTTGATCGGCTCTCTCCGCAAAGCCAACAGAACCTCATGGACCGCTTGGCGCAGATTAACAGTATGCCTCCACAGCAGCGCCAACGCATGCTTGCCTACATCGAGGCTTGGGGCCAACTCAGCCCGCAGCGGCAACAGCGTGTGCGGAGCGCTCTGGAGGCCATCGGCAGCCTGACTCTGGATCGTCAGCGCATGGTAAAGAGGGCCATTCGCGATCTGCGCGAGCATACGCCTGGAGAGCGCGAAGCCATCATGGCTTCTTCGCAGTTCCGCACCCAATTCAGTTTTGATGAGCAAAATATCATCAGCGACGTCGTCGCGGTCGAACCATCCGTGCCGCGCGTTCATCCCTGAGCCTTCAGTCGATCGGCGCAACGCCCTTTCGTTGGCCTCGTATACGCATTGGAGTTCTCCTTGCATTACAGGTTGCAATGGATTGGGTTTGGTGGATGAAATTCTGCGCGTGAAGGTGTCCTTTTCGCGTGCCGTCCCGTTCTCAGGATTAGGGTCACTGTGGTTGCGTCGCCGCGCCGCTGCTCTTGGCATCCATTCTCATGCCTGCCATTTTTCCCATCCCTACCTCCACCGTTGCAGCAACCAGCTTGTTGTCCTTCTTGGTTGCATGGATAACTACATGGTCGCCAACCTTGATGTCTTTCAAGGCAATCGCCGTATTCATCTTGCTGTACTTCGTTTCGGCCGTCGCTGCTACGGTCTGCGTTTTTCCGTCTTTTGTGGTTACGGTGATGGAGTCGTCCGTAATGCTGGCAACGGTTCCCATGACGTGTTCCATACCATTGTGCGCGTAGGCGCTGCTCACCATGATCACGGGCGCGAAGAGAGTTGCGAGTATCTTTTTCATAGTCTCCTCCAGGTATTAGTGATGGTGCGTTGTGGTTGCTGGCGTCGCTGATTGTGCGTTGCCGTTTAGAAACTCTTCTTCTTCCCTCTCCTCCTGAATTTCGTCGGGCGATTTTGGATTCAGTCGCTGCATCTCCGCCTCCTCGGTAGAAGTGAGTTGAGGGAGATGCCGAATGAAGACCACGAGCCTCCAACTATCCATATCGTCGTCGCCCGGATCACCAAACGCCGGCATCCCACTCAGGCGGACACCGTTCCGACGTTGCCGAATGGGCAACCGGGAGTGGATCTGAGTGGCCTGACGGCGGACCAGGAGTTTGAGGCGGGACTCGTATGTGACGGAATCAAAGCGACGCCGACGACACCCTTGCCCACTCCGTGCCCGGCTGCAGGACCGACATCGAGCCTGGTAAAGGTTCCAGCGCCGGGGACGGAAAACGACGACAAGAATCCGCCTCGCATTCAACCACGCAACCTGTTCGACGCCGCCATCGGCAACGACAACATTTTCAACGGAGAAAAATACAAGCGGAGTTTGCGCCTCACGGGTGTGAACATCGCCAACAAGTATGCTCTCTATAACTTCCTATCGACGTTCAGCGGTACTCACTAGTGACTCCGCGAGCGTTTTCGGCTGAAGTGGGTTTCACTTCTAGTCCGCTCTGGAACTAACTCGTCTTTCCCAAAGCTTCAGGACGTTGCACGGTCATCGTCCTGAGAGCCTGCTCTTGGAAGGGAGGCGGTTTGTGTCCAGGATGATGAGTCAGGATAAGGGCAGCAAGCGCAGGGTGCGGCAGATCCGTTGGACCCATGGCGAGATGGTCACTGCTGTTCTGCTGCTTCTTGTGCTGGCGACGGAAGTCGTCATGATCACCTTGTGGCTCATGGGACACTCTCTCGATTAGGAGGTCTGATTTTCTGCAAATGTTAACCTGACGCAGGGATTAATTACGCATGGGGTTCCTGAGTCATCTTTTATTTCCGTGGGGCTTGCTGCTCCAGGTATTCGCGATCGTCCACTTCATCCGGCGACGGCCGGACATGTTTTGGATTTTCATCATCCTCTTTCTCGGGCCGCTCGGCGCGCTGATCTACATTTTCGTCGAGGTGCTTCCCGAGATGGGACTGCTCCGGCAGTCCTTCAAGGTGTTTCCGCGTCGCAAGCGCATTAGCGAACTCGAGGCTACACTCCGCGACAATCCGTCGACCGGGAACTATGAAGAACTCGGCGATCTTTATATGGAGGACGGCAAGCTGCAGTTGGCGCGAGCAGCATTCGACAAAGCCATTGCCGCTCGCGCGGATACCTTGGATCCCTTTTATCGGCGGGGTGTCTGCGCCGTCCTGTTAGGCGATGCAGCATCCGCAATCCCTGACCTGGAACGAGCGGTCCTCGAAGACCCGGACTACGATTTTTATCGCGCGGCCGGGTTGCTCGCTCACGCCTATGCGCAGACGGGACAAAAAGAGAAAGCCGAGGCGCTATTCCGGCGCACCACCGTTACCTCCACGTCGTCGGAAACCTACTTGAATTTTGCAGCTCTGCTGGCGTCCGAGGGACGCAATGCCGAAGCCCGCCAATGGGCGCAGAAGGTGCTGGACAAGAAGCCGACGATGCCTGACTACCTGCGCCGCCGGGAGCGGCCGTGGTTCCGGAGCGCGCGCGAAATGTTGAAGAAACTGCCGGCGTGAAGATCCGCCATTTAAGGTTCACTGGCGAACAAGAGCCGCTTTTCGCGAAGACTCCTTCTGGAAAATCCAAGCGTACATCGTCGGAAGAAGGAAGAGAGTCAGGAGTGTGGAGCTAAGCAAACCGCCGATCACGACCGACGCCAAGGGGCGCTGCACTTCCGCGCCGGTGGAGGTAGAAACGGCCATTGGAATAAACCCAAAGCTGGCTACGCATGCTGTCATCAGAACCGGGCGTAGCCGCTTACGCGATCCCTCGACGACAGCGTTGTAAGTCGATTCTCCGGCCGTTCGGAGATGGTTGATCGCGCTCACCAGCACCACGCCATTGAGCATCGCGACGCCAAACAAGGCGATGAATCCTATGCAAGCGGAGAGATTGAGGTTCATCCCTCGCACCCATAGCGCGGCCACGCCGCCAACCAGCGCAAAAGGTATGTTGCCGACCACCAGCAAGGATTGCTTGAACGAATGGAAGGTGAGGTAGAGAAGCAGGAAGACGATGCCGATCACAACCGGTACGATCAGCATCAGCCTGCGCGTAGCCCGCCGTTGATTTTCGAATTGGCCGCCGTAGGTGATCGAATATCCCGGAGGCATACTGACTTTCCCGCGGATTCGACCTTGCACCTCACCCACGAAACTGCCGAGGTCTCGTCCTCGCACGTTCGACATAACCACCATACGGCGCTGGCCCTCTTCGCGATTGATGACCTGTGCGGCGCGGGTCACGTTTATATTCGTGACTTGGCCCAGGGTTACCTGTTCTCCTTCTGGAGCATGGAGCAGGATGTCGCGCATTGCCTCTGGATCCCGGCGGTAGTCCGCTGGAAGCTTTAACGCCACGGAGTAACGTTTTTGCCCATCGATTAGCTCCGAGATGTTGGCTCCTGACGCGCCCGCCTCTACCGCCTGCTGCACATCTTTGACGTTGAGCCCGTACCGCGCCAATTGGTCTCGCCGGACACGCACTTCCAACTCGGCGACGCCAGATGTCAATTCGATCTGCGGATCTGCGGCTCCGCGGACCGACCCAACCACGCGCACCACCTGCTCCGCCAGGTTGTTGAGCGTTGCGAAGTCATCGCCGAATATCTTGATGGCCAAATCGGCCTTAACCCCGGAGACCGTCTCGTCTACGCGCATCGCCATCGGTTGTGTGAAGTCATAATTCAGGCCCGGGATCTTTGACAATTCCTGGTCCAGAGCATCGATCAATCGACCCTTGGAGTGAAATCGAGTCCATTCGCGCATCGGTCGCAGAGCAAGATACGTATCCCCTTCGTTGATGCCCATGGCCTCTGTCGCGAAGTCGGGACGCCCTATCTTGATGGTCACATCGGCGATTTCGGGGAAGGAACGCAACGTCTTTTCGATGCGCCGGCTGATTTCGACTGAGTCAGTCAAAGAAATTCCTGGGAGCTTGCGGGTTTCAAGCAGGATGCTACCCTCATCCAGACGAGGCATGAACTCGGTACCGATGAATGCCACCGAGCCAAGCGCAACTGTGAGTACCACCAGAGAACAAACAAGGGCTAACGTCCGATGGCGAAGAACAGCCTCCAGCGTCACGATGTAACGCTGAGTAATCTTGTGCACCCACCTTTGCCGGGAGGGCTGGTAGTTCGCCGGTAATCCCTTCGGAAAAGCCAGGGATGCAAGGCTCGGAATGGCGATGAGGGCCAGAAACAGTGACCCGAAGAGAGCAGAACAGACGGTAAACGCCATCGGCCGGAACATCCTGCCCTCAAGCCCCTCCAGGAAGAAGATAGGAATGTAAACCGCGATGATAATCACGATGCCGAACACCATCGGCCTGGCGACTTCACACGCCGCGGAGCGAATCGTTTCCACGGGAGGTTCTCCCGCAGGTTTCTCTTCGAGACGATGAATGGCGTTCTCCATCATGACCACCGCGCCATCGACGATCATGCCGAAGTCGATCGCGCCCAGGCTCATCAGGTTGGCGCTGACTCCGAAGACTCGCATGTTGATAAAGCTCACCAACATGGCGAGCGGTATCACCGATGCAGTAATGAGCGCCGCACGGACATTGCCTAGAAAGAGAAAGAGGACGACCGTTACCAGCAGGAAGCCTTCGAAGAGATTCTTCTTGACCGTCTGAATCGTTCCATCGATCACCGAGGACTGATCGTAGAAGGGACTGATCTTCACCCCGGGGGGTAGATGCATCTCCGCGATCCGCTGCTTGATCGCCTGGATGACCCGTTTTCCATTTTCTCCTTTTAGCATGATGACCATGCCCGAAACGGTTTCACCGTTGCGCAGCACGGCTCCATGGCGCGGCGCCGGACCGATCGCCACCCTTGCCACATCCCGCAGCAGAACGGCGGTTCCGTTGTGCGACAGCAGAACAATGTTGCCCAAATCATTGGTGCTCTGCGCCCGGCCCGCCCCGCGCATGGTGTACTGTTCGTCGTTGTGCTCGATAAAACCGCCGCCGAAATTCTGGTTGTTCTCTTCCACCCGCTGGGCCACGTCGTCGAGGGTCAGGCCGTATTGAGCAAGCACCACCGGATCGACGGTGATTTGATATTGCTTAACCTCGCCGCCCCAGGTGTTCACTTCGCTCACCCCGGGCACCATTCGGAGTTGCCGCTTGATCTGCCACTCCTGCAGGTCCTTCAGCGCCATGGGGCCCATCGGACCGCTCAACGTGTATTGGTAAAGCTCGCCGAAAGCCGTCGCTGGCAGCCCCAGCACCGGCTGGATTCCATCGGGCAGTTGGCTTGTAATCTGCTGCAAGCGCTCGTTGACCAACTGACGTGCAAAGTACATGGGCACGGAATCGTCGAAGACAATCGTGATCATGGAGAGCCCCAACTCGGAGAGTGAGCGAACTTCCTGTTGCTTGGGCATGCCCATCATGGCTTGCTCGATGGGGTAGGTCACCAGTTGTTCCACTTCGGTGGGGGGCATGGAGGGCGCTTCCGTGACCACGGTGACCTGGTTGTTCGTAAGGTCGGGAAAGGCTTCGACGGGAAGCGTGTAAAGCGCATACCCCCCGACGGCGAGCAACACAAACATGCCGAGGACGATAAACCAGCGATAAGCGAGGGTGACGTCAATGATCCGTTTCAACATTTCAGTCACCAATCGAAGAGCGAAGGAGTTGAGATTTCACCATGAAGCTTCCTTGGGTCACGACTTGATCTCCCGGTTTGATCCCGGAAACAACCCGGACCATGCCCTGCGCAGAGTCGCCGGCCTGAATCGGACGCACGGCGAAATGGTCCGCGGACAAACGCACAAAGACGGCGTCCTGCCCATTCACCTGCTGCACCGCGTCCTCCGGCACTAGCAGCGCTGCCTTCTTCACGCCCACCAGCAGTTCGGCTTTGGCCAACATCTCCGGACGCAGGTGCCCACCGGTGTTTGTGAACTCAATGCGAATCTGCATCTGCCGCGTTGTAGAGTCGAAGCGCTGGCCGAGATTCGCAACCTTCCCCGAAAAAGATTCCCCCGGCGCATCCGGAAGAGAGACAACCGCGGATTGCCCAACGTGCAGTCGAGCGAGTTGGTCCGCCCTGACAGAAGCCAGCATCCACAGCCGGCTTAGGTTTCCCACCACAAAAGCATCGGTCGACGGTTGAAGGGTCACTCCGGGGGTTACGTTCTTCTCCAGGACATACCCGCTTGCTGGCGAGGCGATGGGAACTAGCTCATCGTTTTCGCTGTGTGAGTTCTCAGGAATATCCGCGGGAACCCCCAGAGTGTCTTCCAGGTGAGTGCGCTCACGGGTTACGGCAATCCTGGCATTCTTCGCCTCTGTTTGTGCATTGACGAGTTCCTGGTGAGCGACTTGCGTCTGTTCCAGAGAGGCTGCCTTCAAGGCATACAGTCTCTGTGTGCGCTCATATTCCGTTTGTGCCAGGGCCTGCGCGGAATAGAACTTGGCGCTATCGGCGATCGCAGTCTGGTAGGCCGCGCGGGCATCATGCACATCGTGGCTGTGCATTCTTGCCAGGATTTCCCCCTTATGCACGTAGTCCCCGAGGTTTGCGTATACCTTTTCGACACGCCCATCCGTCAGCACGCCCACGCGCCAGGTGGCGTTGTCTGGAAGCGCGATGTGTCCCGGCAAACTGAGCACGGCCGGTAGATCGCGCATTTGAACAGTCTGGACGTCTATCTTCTGTGCAGCCTGCTCGGCAGGGGAGATCACCACCTCTCCGGGAGTACTGGGCACGGAGGTCTTGGCGTTGAGTTCGCCAGCGGGCTGCCGGCCACAACCGAAACACGCGAGTTCCAATGCGATGCATAAAGCACCAAGTAGAAAGTTCACGGCTGTACCCCCTCGGCATATTCGAGCGCGACGACGCTTTGGTGATAGCTCTCGAGTGCTTCTGCCCAGGAGACCTCGGCCTCGATCCGCACTCGTTCGGCATCCAGCAGCCGCACCAGATCGAGACCGCCTTCGTTGTAGGCAGCCCGAGTGATATCAGAGATCTGAACCGCCTGGTCCCGCAGCGGCTTAAATGTATCGAGGTATTGTTCTCGATCGAGGTCGTACTCACGTTGCGCAATCGAAAGCTGAGCGGCCAACTGTTGCCTGACTGCTGCATAGTCCTCTTCGGCTGCTCTGTTATCGGCGGATGCCGCGGCAACGGCGCCCTGGTTGCGATCGAAAAGGGGCAGATTCCATTGCAGGCCGACCAGCCCCGTGTCATCCCCCAGGTTGCGCTTATAGCCCGCAAGAGCCTCCAGGTCCGGACGTCCGCTGGCTTTCTGCAGCTGCAGGTTGGCACGTGCGGCGGCGATTGCCTGGTGCGCCGCTTGCCCCTCGACCCGCAATAGAACGGGATCCGCGCCTGGCGGTGCAGGGGCCGGAGCACCCAGCGCCTCGAACGGTTCGGTAAGTTTCCAGTCCGTGCGATCGGGCGATGCCATCTCCCGCTCCAGGTCGAGGAAAGCTCGTTCGGATTCCAGCTGCGCGCGAGCTTCCGCCGCGTGCACACGCTCTCCCTCGAGGCGCACGCGCAGAAGATCCACTTCGGCAAGCTTCCCCTCGTGGAATCGGGCTTCGTGGTACGCGATGATTTGGCGAAAGTAGCTGCCGTCTTCGCGGTAGAGCCTGGCGAGAAATTGAGCCGCTAGCGCTCTCCAGTAGGTTTGACGCACGTGCAGAGCGATCTCAAGACGCACTTGCTCGGCTCGTAGGCGGCTACCCTCAAGCCCCTGGGTGGCCGTGGCGATTCGTCCCGCTCGTCGTCCGGAAGTCTCCAGGGTCTCGCCCACATAGGCGAAGGTCTCGGAATTCTTCCAGAAACTGAAGTGCGAACCGCGCAGATCTTCCGATTGCAGGAAGATCCGGGGATTGGGAATGAGGCCGGCCTGCTTTCGCTGAAACGCGGCGGCGGTCGTGCGATCGGCGGCCGCCCGAATCTCCGGGCGATGCGACAGCGCGATGCTGACTGCTTCCGCCAGGCTCAAAGGTGTTTGAGCGAGTCCCTTGATAGAGCAGAGCACAAGAATGCACAGCAATGTTTGAGCGCAGCGTCGCAAGCGAGTCATCCCCGGTTTGGCTATTTGAGGTATCTGCGAATGATGTCCATCAGCTCTTCCGCCCCTTCGCGAGGGTCGTCCCCATCTTCGGGTTCCAGCACGTGACGGCGCAGGTGCCCCTCCATCAGCTCTGCCATCAAGCCATTCATACCGCCGCGAGCGGCAGCGACCAATTGCAGCACTTCGGCGCAATCGGTCCCTTCCTCCAGCGCGCGTTCGACGGCGGCCATCTGTCCGCGAATACGCTTCATCCGGACGATCAGTTTGGACTTGTATTTTGTGGTGTGTCCCATGTCATTGATACTATACCCCAGTGGGTATCTGTGTTCCTCCGCCGGGGCTGTTCAACTTAGCGGATGCGTGGACTCTGTAGTGTTGACTTTCAAGTGAGCAATCCTGGTCTTGAGCAACCAACGAGGCCCGCTTCCCTGTACCCGTCCAGAACCGTAGACCGTGTTTAGGAGAGGTACGGGCTTCAGCCCGTACATAACTGCGGACCGAGCCTTACTGATTCGCCGGTGTGTCGCTATAGACCTGAAATTCCCTGATATGCGCCTCTTGCGAACTGGAGAGGATGTTGAGACGTATCCGGCTCGCAGTCACCGGCGGGAAGCGATCCATCTTCTCATGCCCGATGGCCTGACCCGAGGTTACGCTTTTCCACCCATTGCCCAGCCATACTTCAATGGCATATTTCTCCACGTGCTGGCCGTCGTTGAGCCATTCCATCGTAGTGACCCGGTCGATGCTGGTTGGTTTCCCAAGGTCGACCTCGAGCATGGAATGATGTGATCCAACCGGTGCGGACCAGAAGGTGTCTGCATTGCCGTCGAGAGCAGCAGCCGCCTCAGGTGTAGCCGGCAGATGTTGCAGCGCGAGGTTGCCTGTTTGCAAGCGCTGGATGGCAGCGCCGAACTCCTTAAGCCGGGCTACATCGGAATCGGGCAGGAGTCCCCGCGTATCAGGCGCCAGCCCCAGCATAAGCTGGGCGCCGCGTCCGACTGTGTGCTCATAGATAGCGGTCAAATCGTCCAGGCTCTTCAGCGATGCTTCGTCATGCGGATGCCAGAACCAATGGAGTTCGCGCAGCGGAGTGTCTGCCTCGATCGGCCGCCAGCGCAGGTAGCCATGCCGGTCGATGACATTCCAGTTCTCGTAATCGACCCGTCCAGATTCCGTACCAACCCAGCGCGCATCGCCATACTCGAATAGACCGGTATCCGCGAAGACGATTGTGTTGGGCTGGTAGGTCCGCAGAGTTTCGAGAATTTTGGAAAAGTTATACACGTGTCCAGCACTGCCGGCACCGTCGAGCCAGAACTCCACCAGGTCCCCGTAATGCGTGGCCAGCTCCTCTAACTCAGAAAGGTAATACTTGTCGTAAGCCTCCGGGTCGTTATATCTCGGATCATGCCGGTCCCACGGCGAGAGGTACACGCCGAATTTCAGGCCATACTTGCGCGCTGAGCGAGCAACGTCGCCGACTACGTCTCCTTTGCCCTCTTTCCACGGACTTGCTTTGACGCTATAGTCTGTCTGCGCGGTCGGCCAGAGACAGAACCCATCGTGATGTTTCGCTACCAGCACGATGTACTTAGCTCCGCTCGCTTTGATGGCCTGCATCCATTGATCCGGATCAAACTGCGTCGGGTTAAACACGGCCGGGCTGGCCGTCCCGTCGCCCCACTCGCGATCGAGGAAGGTGTTGGTAGAGAAATGAACAATGACTCCGAACTCCAGGTCCTGCCACGCCACCTGCTGTGGAGAAGGTTTCACTTCCATGAAGTTCTGGTAGCCCAGCATAGGAGCAGAGAGCATCGCGGATGTTGCTCCAACTGCCAGGGCCTTGCGCAACCACTTCATGAACTTGCCTCCTCAAAGCGAACATTCGCTGAACAGGCTGTCAGTATACCGATTGCGGCGTAGTGAACTGGGCGAAGCTGCCCTTTGGGCGGGCGCAAGAGCAAGACAGAACTCAAGCACACGTCTTAGATACAGAGCCTGGTCGCTTGGTTCCGTCGAATCCAATTATTTTGCAGAACTACGCAATTCGACGCTCTCTTGGCGTTTCGCGGTTTAACTTTTCCTGATAGTTTTCGTGTAAGCAACGGTCGCTTGCGCGTCTTGCATGTGCGCACGTTCCATGTCCCCGTTTGCCAGCGAGAAGGAGAAAGACAATGAACACTTCAGCAAGCACGGACGTAATCCAGGGAGATGAGCAATCCAGAGACGGACATTACCGCGCGAAGCAGGACCTGCGGGAGCAGGCTCCGGCCAGCGATCATCCGGAGCAAACCGCCGAACTGGATCCGAATGACGCTATTTCTTTGCAGGCGCAAAACCCTTTCGACCTGGGGAGGCTCCGGGTTGGGTCTGCTTCTCATGAAGCTGCCGGCATCCCCGCGATTTGGAACACCATGCTCTACGGCATCGGCGAGATGGGACCAATTCGATCGTCTGAAGCCTTTCTGAAGATCAACCACGTGACCGGATTTGATTGCCAGAGCTGCGCATGGCCGAGTCCGGATAAGAAGCGGAAGATCTTCGAGTTTTGCGAAAACGGCGCCAAGGCAGTCTCTGACGAGTCCACTAAGAAGCGCATCACTCCTGAGTTTTTCGCCAAGCATTCGATCGCCGACCTGGCTGCCCAGTCAGACTATTGGCTGAACCAACAGGGCCGTCTGACCTCGCCCATGGTGAGGTACGCCAACGCAACCCACTACCAGGCGATCACGTGGTCCGAAGCTTTCACCATGATCGCGGACGAGCTGAACGGCCTCGATTCGCCGGATCAGGCCGCCTTCTATACGTCGGGCAAGACCACCAATGAGCCCGCCTTTCTGCTGCAGTTGTTTGCCCGTCAGTTTGGCACCAACAATCTCCCCGACTGTTCCAATATGTGCCACGAATCATCGGGGGTTGCCCTGACGGAGACGCTTGGCATCGGCAAGGGCGTAGCCACGCTCGAAGACATGGAAAGCACCGAACTCATTTTCATCTTTGGAAACAATCCCGGCACCAACCATCCCCGCATGCTGACCTCCCTGCAGAAAGCAAAAGACCAGGGCGCGAAGATCATTGTTGTCAATCCTCTCCCCGAAGTCAGCCTGATGAGGGTAACCAACCCCAACCCGCAGGATTATTCCAATCCGCTGGACCTGCCCTTCGCGCTGCTGGGCAAAGGACAGGCGCTTGCCGATCTCTATCTCCCCGTGCGTGTGAATGGCGACGTGGCGGCTATCAAGGGCATTTTGAAAGATCTGTTCGAACGCGAACGAGAGGGGCGTGTTTCGGCGATCGACCACGAGTTTATTCAATCCTTCACCGAAGGCTTCACTGAGCTGCTGGCCGATGTAGAGGCCGCAAGCTGGGACGAAATCGTAGAGGAGAGCGGACTGACCCGCAACCAGTTGCGTACGGCCGCCGATATGTATGCAGCGTCGAAGAAGACGATCATTGCTTGGTGCCTGGGCGTCACCCAGCAACGCAACGGCGTCGACAACGTGAACATGATCGTGAATCTGTTGCTGGTTGGCGGTCACATGGGACGCCCAGGAGCGGGCACCGTATGCGTGCGCGGTCATTCGAACGTCCAGGGCGATCGCACCATGGG
The DNA here is from genome assembly GCA_963830325.1 of uncultured Acidobacteriaceae bacterium. Lineage (GTDB taxonomy): Bacteria > Acidobacteriota > Terriglobia > Terriglobales > Acidobacteriaceae > PALSA-350. Next base: position 40,214 of record CAWHMV010000009.1, on the reverse strand, counting down.
AGTTTGGGAGCGGCCCCCCAAGCCCTTTCTGGCCGCGCTGGGAAAAGAGTTTGGCTTTGAGCCACCGCAAAAATGGGGATACGACACGGTCGAAACACTGCACGCGATGTTTGCGGGAGACGTGAAAGTGTTTTTTGCCATCAGCGGCAACTTCCTCTCCAATGTGCCGGACACGGTGTACAGCGCGCACGCTATGCAACGCTGCAAGCTCACAGCCCACGTTTCGACCAAGTTGAACCGTTCTCACTTGATCACGGGAGACCGGGCCTTGATCCTGCCTTGTCTGGGCCGGAGTGAGGAGGACGTTCAGGCGACCGGCAAGCAGTGGCTCACGGTCGAGGACTCGATGGGCATTGTCAATCCTTCTCAGGGCTTCCTGCCGCCTGCATCGTCAGAACTGATGAGCGACGTGGCGATCATTGCCAGGCTGGCGCACGCTACGCTGGGCTCCCACACCACTACCAGGTGGCTCGACTTTGCCGGGGATTACAACCTGATAAGAGATGGCATCTCCCGAGTGATTCCGGGATTTGAGAACTTCAACGCGCGCATGGCCAGCGAGAAATTCTTCTACCTGCCCAACGCCGCAAAGAAGCGCATCTTCAAAACCAGCTCTGGCAAGGCGAAGCTAACCGTTTGCCCCATCCCGAAGCACGACCTCAAGACGGACGAACTTCTGTTAACCACCATCCGCAGCCACGATCAGTTCAATTCCACGATCTATGGACTGAATGATCGCTATCGTGGGGTCTTTGACGGTCGCCGGGTTCTCTTTCTCAACCCGGCGGATATGGAGGCGAGGAATCTTCGTGCCGGCCAGATCGTCGACATATACAGTCACTTTGAAGGGGAAGTCCGTAAGGCGCCCCGCTTCGCCATTGTTCCTTACGCCATCGCTCGACGGAGTGCGGCCGCATACTATCCGGAGACGAATGTGCTGATACCCATCCGTAGCGTGGCTGCCAAGAGCAATCAGCCTGCTGCTAAATGTATCCGCATCACGTTGACCCCGGTAGAACCGTATGAGGCACTGCCGTTCTCCAAGGCGGATCTCGATCACAATATGGATCGAGCCGTGCCACGTGTTCCCTGAGCTTGGACAACGGCCGCACATGCTATCCTTGCGCCCATGCGTCTGCGGTCTTGTGCAAGCTTTCTTTTCCTTGCTCTGCTTCTCACCGTGGTCCCTCTGCATGCGAGGGTTCTCCGCGTCGACATAGCTTCACGCACCACCGTTCTCAACGGTAAGGAGTTCGGAAACGCAGGGACCTACGAGCGCATTACCGGCCGCGTCTACTTCTCGCTCCCTGTGGCCAATGCGCACAACCAGCGCATTGTGGATCTCCGCAACGCGGTCAACCTGAAGAATGGCGAAGTCGAATTCTCCTCGGACTTCGTGGCAGTCCGCCCAAAAGATGCTCACCTCGGCAATGGCTCCATGCTGTTGGAGGTTCCCAATCGCGGCAACGCACGGATTCTCGCGGTGGTGGATGGCGGCGATGAAGATCTGGTCCACGACGCAGGCGACGCCTGGCTCCTGCGCAACGGCTACACCATCGTGAGCCTCGGTTGGCAATGGGATGCGCAGGCTCCTGGGCAGCTAAGATTTTTTGCCCCGATTGCTAAGGAAAATGGAAAGACCATCACCGGCCTGCTGCGCGGCGATCTGATGCTGTCGACCGAGACCCCGGAGATTCCCCTCGGGCACCTAATGGAGGGCCACCTTGGCGGAGTGGAGTACCCGGTTGCCGGGCCCCCTGTTGCCGCATTGAATGATCCGCGCAACGTGCTCACCGTCAGAAACTCTCGTGAGGCGCAACGTACCGTGATCCCTCGCACCGAATGGCAGTTTGCCCATACGGTCGATGGCAAGCTCGTCCCTTCGGATCGCTTTATTCATTTGCAGGGCGGTTTCCAGCCAGGAAAGATTTACGAATACGTCTATGTCGTCGCCAACCCCGTCGTGGCCGGCGGTGGCTTTGCCGCCATACGTGACTTTGCTTCCTACGCCAAGCATGATCCCAACGCTATTACGCTGGCGCAGCGTGTCTACGGTGAAGGCATCTCGCAAAACGGGCGCTTTTTACGCGACTTTCTTTACCAGGGCTTCAATGCGGATGAAGAAGGAAGAATGGCACTCGACGGTGTTCTCGCCCACGTAGCGGGAGCAGGCCGGGGCAGCTTCAACTATCGTTTTGCCCAACCATCGCGCGACGCACAGCCCACCTCGTCCGTCTTCTTTCCTACGGATATCTTTCCCTTCACCGATAAACCCGAAGAAGACTCCTTGACTGGGGAGACTGCGGGACTGCTCGATCTCGCTGCCGCAGACAAGGTGGTGCCCAGAATCTTCTTCTCCAACACGGCTTATGAATACTGGGGCCGTGCCGCGGCTCTCATCCACATGAGTGCCGACGGAAAGCAGGATGCCCAAATATCCGACCAGGTGCGCATCTACCATTTTGCCGGGCTGCAGCATTTTTCCGTTCCGTTCCCGCCGGAGAAGGGAACTGGGGATCTGCTGGGGCAGCACCCGCAATCGCCGCTGCCGATCAGGTACTTCTGGCGCGCCATGATTGCCAACATGGACGCGTGGGTACGCAGCGATAATCCTCCTCCGCCCAGCAGCTATCCGAAAATTGCCGACCATAACCTGGTGCCTCTGGACGAATACGCCTTTCCACGCATTCCCGGAGTCAACCTGCCGCACGAGGCCAATCACGCGTATCGCCTGGACTTCGGTCCCGACTGGCAAAAGGGAGTTCTGAGCATTCAGCCGCCTAAGGTCGGACCGCCTTTTCCTGTGCTTGTACCCCAGGTCGATGCGGATGGGAACGAGCGCGACGGCGTACACCTGCCGGAGATTACCGTGCCGCTTGCGACCTACGCGGGTTGGAATCTTCGCGATCCTTCGATTGGTGCGCCCGATCAACGGGTCGCCTTTGAGGCCTCTTATCTGCCCTTTCCCAGGACGGTTGCAGATCGGCAGAGGACAGGGGATCCGCGCAAGTCGATCGCGGAACGCTACGCCGGAAGAGAAGACTTTCTCGCCCGATATAAGACTGCCATCGACGGCCTGGTGCAGCAACGATGGATTCTGCCCGAAGACCGCGCAGTCCTGCTGCATCGCGGCGAGCAGGAGTGGATCGAGAGTGTGCAATGAATTACAACCGAAAAGGATACAAATGACTTCGAGAAATATTTCTCGCCGTGAACTGCTGCGCGGGTCCATGGCTGCCGCGGCGCTTGCTTCGGCGCCAAGGCTTGTGCAGGCCGCCAGTGGACAGAGGACGCTGGCTTATGTGGGAACCTACAGTACTCCGGTCGATGGGGGTGGCAATGGAAAGGGAATCTACCTGTTTGAGATGAATCCCGCTACCGGCGAGCTGACCCTGATCGAGCTGGCCGCAGAGGCCCACAACGCTGGATGGCTTTCCCTCGATCCATCCGGACGATTCCTATATGTCGCCAACGAAGTTGCAGACTTCGAGGGTAAGAGCGGTGCGGTGAGTGCCTATGCTGTGGATCGGAAGACGGGGAAGCTTCATCTGTTGAACATGGTCAGTTCGCAGGGAGCGGGTCCGGCTCACCTGAGCGTCGATGCTTCGGGCAAATATGTGTTTGTCGCAAATTATGCCGGCGGTACGGTAGCGGTGCTGCCGATACAGTCGACAGGAGCCCTGGGCGCAGCCACTTACGTTCACCAGGATACGGGCTCTGTTGGTCCCAAGGTCCCTACGAGCGCGCCTCCGGGCAGCTTTGCGTTCAGCGGGCACGACAAGCCGCATGCGCACATGATCCATGCTGACCCGAGCAATCGCTTCGTCCTGCAAACAGACCTGGGGCAGGACCGGATCTATGTCTCCACTCTCGATGCTGGCTCGGGGAAGTTATCGCCGGTTGCCGGTTCTCCCTTTTCTGTGCCTCCGGGTGATGGGCCGCGCCACTTTACCTTTCATCGCAACGGGCGCCGGCTGTACTCGCTGCAGGAAGAAGCATCCACGGTGATGTTCTTTCATTTCGATCCGGCGACCGGATCCCTTAGTCCCCAGCAGACAATTTCTACGCTGCCCCATGGATTCAAAGGAACCAATTTCACCGCGGAGATTCTGCTCTCGCCGGATGGGCGATTTCTCTATGCGTCCAATCGACTCCACGACACAGTCGGAATCTTCTCGCTGAACCACGAAGGGCGGCTGAGTTACGTGGGCGAAGCATCCACCATGGGCGACTACCCGAGGCACATACAAATCGCTCCCGGGGGAGCATTCCTCTATGCGTGCAACCAACGCAGCGACGCGATTACGTCGTTTCGCATTGATCGGAATACAGGGCAGCTGCGATTCACGGGACAATATACGGGGGCAGGCAGCCCGGCGTGCATTATCTTCATGACGTAACGTCGCTTTTAGACCAAGCGGCCCACGTCGTTTACAGCCTTGGGCGGAAGCCTTCAACTATCGCTTGAGCTGTCCATGTTTTCGCTGGGCAGCAATTGAATCAACGAGTTGGATTGGAAACTGGAATAAGAGCTTTAATCTCGGGGATTCTTAGAACCAGAACAGTAACGAAAGCAGAGGGAAATGCGCGGCAACGCGTCCATCGACATCGTCTATAAGGCCCGAGTTCCATTGCCGGGGACAAGAGAATCTAGTCGGCCGTTTCCCACGGGCGGAAGGTGTGTTCGTAGAGTTGCATGTTCACGCGCCGGCCGCGAAACTTGACTCCCTCCATGGTGAGGCGAAGGCGTTGCTCCGCCGCGGCTTCTCCTCGTAGTTTGATTTCGCCGCCAGCCCCGACAATACGCTGCCACGGTACCGCTTGCAGCGCATCCTTTCGCAGTAGTCTCGCGACCGCTCGGTGATAGAGAGGATAACCTGCAGCCGCAGCCACCTTGCCGTAGGTGGAAACCTTGCCCTTGGGAACCGAACGAATGATCCGGCGAAAAGCAGCGTCGCGTTGCTGGTTGTCGCGCAGTGCATCCTTCAGAATTCGCCGCTTGAGGTTCTGAGGAACAGCAGGGCTACGCATGCGCAAAACTATAATAAGGCCTATTGCGTGCCGGCAGCGCGTGACAATATGTAGGCTTCGATCGCCCGCACTTGGTCAGGTTTGAGCGCATCCTTGAACGAGGGCATCCCCATCTGTTGGTATGCGCCTCCCAGCACGATCGACTCGAATCCTTGGTGAGTCGCGGCGGTGGCATAGCGCAGGTCAGGCACGCCGGAACTGGAGACGACTCCCACTCCGTGACAGTAAAAGCACTGCCGGCTGTAGAGGATTTCCCCCTCGTGGATCATCGCCGGCGTGGCCTTCATGTGGATCGAAGGGGACGGCGGCCCCGGATGGCCAAACGGAGGAACTTCAAGTGTCGCATGAGCGTCGAGCGCGAAGGTGAGGACGCGGCCGAAGCCGGGTTTGACTACACCGCTGCCGGGAATATTGTTAAGCCCTGCGGAACCTCCCCATCCAACCATGATAGTTACGTATTGCACGCCGTTGAGGAGATACGTCACCGGGGGAGCCATGATTCCGGTGCCGGCGTCAAACTGCCAGAGTTGTTTGCCATCGGTCGCGCGATAGGCGCAGAGCACTCCGTCGGAGCGGCCCTGGAAGATGAGGTTGCCCGCGGTCGCAAGGACTCCACCGCTTTCAACCTGGGGGAGAGAAACCCGCCACACCTGCTGCTGCCGTGCAGGATCCCAGGCAATCAGCAGGCCAGTCATCGGGGGAGCCGCAATCAACTTGGCCAGGAGCGGGCCGTGGTAGGTGACGTCCTCTCCACGGTTCCAGTTGTTCGTGTTGGAGATCCAACCCTTATCTGGAACATGCAGAGCGAAGGACCCTTGTCTCGCCGGTAGATAAACCAGCCCGGTGGTGGGATTGAACGCCATGGGATACCAGTTATGCGCGCCGCCAGGGGCCGGGGAAACAAGCACCGGGTTGAGCCCGTCGTATGCGGCCGCGGATTCGATCGGGCGCCCGCTCCGTGGATCGATTCCAGTCGCCCAAGTGACTCCGTCGACAAAGGGTTTTGCGGAGAGGAACTGGCCAGTTTCGCGGTCGAGCACGTAGAAGAATCCGTTCTTCGACGCTTGCATGATGACCTTACGCGGGGTGCCGGCGATGTTCAGATCGGCGAGCATGAGTGGTTGGGTGGCGTCGTAGTCCCAGTTTTCTTGCGGGGTCACCTGGTAGTGCCAAACCAGCTGCCCGTCGCCGGCACGAAAGGCGAGGATGGAGGCGAGGTAGAGATTGTCGCCTCCGCCGGGACTGCGTAGATCGCGGTACCAGGTGCTCCCGTTACCGGTGCCGGCGTAGACCAGGTCAAGCTTGGGGTCGTAGACGATGGAGTCCCATATCGTGCCTCCTCCCCCGGCGACCCAATAGGGACCATGCCACGTTTTAGCAGCAGCCTCGAGGGCTTTGGACTCAAAGCCTTTTGCGGGATCACCGGGGACGGTGTAGGTGCGCCAAATCAGCTTTCCGGTTTCCGCGTCGTAGGCGGAGAGATAGCCGCGCACACCGAACTCTCCGCCGGCATTGCCGATGAGAACCATCCCTTTAACGATTCGGGGCGCGCCGGTGATTGCGTATGGTTTGGACTGATCGACGGTGACGATATCCCACAGTGGTTTTCCGGTCTTGGCGTCGAGCGCGATGAGCCGGCCGTCCAGGGTCCCGAGATACACCTTGTCGTGATAAAGGGCGGCCCCGCGATTGACGGTGTCGCAGCAGATGGTGCGGACATTGGCGCGGGAAACCTTGGGATCGAAGGTCCACAGGATTTCGCCGGTTCTGGCGTCGAGCGCGTAGGCAACGCTCCACTGGCCGGTGGTATAGATCACTCCGTTGGAGACCAGAGGTGTCGCTTCCAGGCCATGGGTCGTGCCGAGTTCTCGGCTCCATAGGAGGCCGAGCCGGTCGATGGTCTTTTCGTTGATCTGGGTCAAGGGGCTGAAGCGTTGCTCGTCGGTGGTTCTTCCATAAGTCGTCCAGTCGGCCCCGTCCGTGACGGTTGCTGGAGGAGACTTCTTGCAGCCTCCGATGCAGAGGAGCAGTGAGCCGGCCAAAAGAAACGAAATACCAGGGCGCATAGATTTCGAGGCTTCGAGAAATGCCGATCGCGAAATAAGGAACGTGGGGATTAGATGCCAATGGAAATTAGGTGTCAAGCGTGGCGGAGGAGGTGCTGAAACGTTGGCATGAGGCACTCGTCGTATGCTGATACCTGGCGTACTCCCCAGGGGTTTACGTGACCACTGAACAAGAACTTCGCGAGAAGTTGCGCAAGATAGAGGCTCTCTTTGAGGGAGCCACAACGGTGGGAGAGCGAGACGCCGCCGCGGCAGCAAGCAGCCGCATCCTCGCCGCACTCAATAGCGCCGGGCGGCCGGAACCTGCGATCGAAACACAGTTCACGCTGCCTGATCGCTGGAGCCGGCTGCTCTTTACCGCTTTGTGCCGCCGGTACAGGCTTAAGCCCTACCGTTACCCGCGACAACGTCACTCTACTGTGATCGTGCGCGCTCCAGCCTCGTTCATCAAGAAAACGCTGTGGCCGGAATTTCTCGAGATCAAGGCCGCGCTCGATGGATACCTGAACGAAGCCACGGAGCGGATCATTCGCGAAGAAGTGTTTGGCGATGCCGAGGAGGCAGAAGAGCAAGCGGGATAGACGGGCGGCGGGTTAGCGCACCAGCTCCGAGAGTACTTCTACTTCCTGATGGCGAGTGCTGCCTGGAATATCCAGTGAGCCTAGAACCAGGGGCTTGCCCTGGACCAGGGTTGAGGTCCCTTCGAGCGTGGTCTGGCGGATTACGGGATCTTGTGTGCCTGCACCGGACTTATCTTCCGCTATGCTGGACTGCACTACTTTGGTGCGCAGGCGCACTCCATCGAGATAGCCGTCCAGAGAAGCCTCGATTTCCTGACCTACGTCTATATAGGTGATCTCAGCGTTGGAGCCCGGCGCGGCGTTCGTGGCGACGGATATGGGCACGCGGCTGCCTTGCTTGAAATCTGTTCTGCTGCCTGAGGCTACGATGATGGAGAAATGCTGCACCCCGATGGTCTTGCCTCCGTCTCTCTCTGTCATGGTGTAGGTGAGGCGGTAGATCTTCTTGGTCTTGTCCAGGTCGGCAAGGATCTTTTGCGCGAGGGCCAAGTCCTCCGGAGAGCCTCTAAAAGAGATGGCGCTCTGCGACGGTACATAGATCATCTTGGTCTTGGGCAGCATATTGCGAAGGTCTCCGACGAGGTCGTTCGCATCGGTCTGTTGGGTAAGGTTGGTGAGATAGAGGGTCTGATAGATATCGGGCACAGTCTTTGTGTCGACTGCCTGGGGTTGTGCATGGGCGCTTATCCCGCAGCAGGCCATTGCCAGAGTGATGCCTAGTATGTTTTGCTTATTCACTTTCGCTCCTCATCTCGTTGGTATCCATTCCGAAGAATTGCTGAAACTGCTGTGTGGCCTTCGCTGATTGCTGCGCCTGCACATCGGGATTAAGCAGGGTCATCTCCTGCGCGTCGTTGCGATGGGCAAGACGTAGAAGCAGCTTCTCCTGCTCGGTCAAGGGCAATGGTGGAGCAGGGAAGCCGGGGGTCGCTTCTGCGTAAGAGACTTCGCTGGCATGCGTTGGTCTCAGCAAGGCTCTTGATGCGGACCTCCGGGGCTCACGGGGCGTTTTGATTGCGACCGTTTGTGCTGGCTTTGTTCGCGGCGCATCGACATTGGTGGTGTAACTTCTCAGATTTGCCGGTATGTGCCGGTGATGTTGAACCCAGATCGTGATGGCCAGCGCACAGGCCAACGGTATGGCGATGGCTGGGTACAATAGCCGGCGTGAACGATAGGCTGTTGCCCGGCGTGCGACCATGGCGTCGAGGATGCGATGATGCATGCCGGGTGGTGGGTCGGCGTCGCGGAGACCGGCCAGCAGGTTTTCGATCGTCCGGTCAGGATCTTTCATCGCGCTTTTCCTCCTTCTTTCAGCCGTGGGCGGTCTTCGAGCCGTTCCCGCAACCTCGCTCTTGCTCTCGAGAGCAGCGCTCGTACTGCCGACTCACTTCGGCGGAGTACTGCTGCGATCTCTGAAGTGCCCAGTTCCTCGATGGCGGAGAGCAGTAACACGTGGCGCTCCGGCTTGGGCAATCGCTCTATTTCACGCAGGACAGAGCGAAAGCGCTGTGCCTCCTCCATCGCTGTGTCCGCCGGCATGGTTGCGCTGGCCAGGGATTCTGCGAACTTCTCGTCCAGTTGGTCGGGCCGCTTGCGCCTCCTTCGATCAAGGGCGAGGTTCCAGGCGATACGAATCAGCCAGACGCGCATATCGCGCACCGCCGGCAGGGAGAGACGATGTTCGAGGACGCGGATGAAGACGTCCTGCACTACGTCTTCGGCTTCCGTCCTGCTCCTCAGCACCGAGTTGGCTATGCGGAAGAGGAGGGTCGAATAAGTATCGACGAGGGCGGCCAGATCGACCGCCGACGGAGCATCCTCGATAAACGACAACGCCAAGCTGCAGCCCTCGGTCGACGCCATGTTTGCCTTCTATGGAGACAGACGGGCGTCCTTGGGTGTCGCTCGACAAAATTGGTGATGGAAAGCGAGGCCCCAAAACGAGACCCCGGGGCGCCCGTCGTATGCTTGGAATTCGGCCTCGGCAGCATAGACGTTGTAGCGGAAGGACGGGGAATGACTAGTCTCTATCACTCCCGCACAACGATGATTGCTGCGCCGCAGTCTGACGGCACGGGACCCCCGTGGTGCCGTGGTTGGATACCGGTTTGCGAGTCGTCGAAGTCGACTCGCCACACATCTGCTTCAGGAATGAGGGTTCGCATTTGCTGAAAGCAGTTGTAGGCATCCTCGTGGTGTTCGTCGGGGCTGGTTCCGTTGGATTGGAAGCGCAGGGTTATGTGGTAGTGCGCCGAAACTAATCCGAGGGCGTCGCTGTTTTCCGGGGTGAAATCCGGGTTGACCGCAGGGGTTGTTTTGGCTGCTTCATCGTAAGCGTCAGAGCAACCCATCTTGCGTCTGCCTTGTTGCTTTGCTGAAGATGCAGTGATGAGCGAAGAGCAGTCATTGGGTAGGAAGTGGCGGAGCCGAGAGGCAGCCGAGGAGTTGGTGAGGGAGTTTGAGGCCAGCGGTTTGCGCCGGAAGCAGTTTTGTGCAGAGCGCGGGTTGTCGACATATACGCTGGACCTGTATCGCAAGCGGTTTCGTTTAGCCGAGGGCGGAGCGGAGCCGAAGGGTAGTCTGGTGCGAGTGCAGCTTTCGGCGGAGCAGGCCCGCGGAGGGAGCGGATTGCAGTTGGTGTTGAGCGGAGGCCTGCGGGTGGAAATAGCCGAAGGCTTTGATGAGGCGACGCTGAGGCGTTTGCTGGCTGTGATCGAGCCGGGGTGATGTTTGGCATTGGCCTAGCGACCAAGGTGTATGTTGCCGTTGGGCCGACGGACATGCGCAAGGGATTCGAGGGCTTGTACGGTCTGGTGCGGGAGCGATTGGGCGTTGATCCTCTGAGCGGCCATTTATTTTTATTTGCCAACGCGCGGCGAACGCGGCTGAAAGTGCTGGTGTGGGACGGCAGCGGGTTATGGGTATGTGCCAAGCGGCTGGAGAAGGGCCGATTCCGCTGGCCGAGTGCCGGCGCCGATCAGCAGTGTGTGGTGCTGAGCCAGGAGGAGTTGAGTTTGTTGCTGAACGGTATGGACCTGGAGCGGGTGAGCCGGCGGCGCTGGTATCGTAAGGTAGCCGTATAAGTTACTTGTAAGTGCTCATGGCCTCCGGTATTTCTAAGTCAGCATGAGCCCTGCTTCCAACAAGGATGAGTTACTGGCCGAGTTAAAGGGCCATCACCTACCGGCGACGTTGGTCGATGCCGTCAGCTCCAAGCTTCGTCAACTGGAGTACGCCGAGCAGAAGGTGCAGCTGCTGGAAGAGCGACTTCGCCTGCAACGGCTGAACAAGTATGGCCCGGGCAGCGAAAAGTTGTCCAACCTGCAGTTGGAGCTGCTGGAACAGGAGCCTGGTGTTAGCCAAGCGGAAGTTGAGGCTGAGGGCGAGCGGGATAAGCCTGCTCCGCGCACTGGTTCCCAAGCCAAGCGCCCGCATCCCGGCCGGCAGAGCCTGCCTGGGTCTCTGCCGCGGGTAGAGCGGGTGATCCCCTGCACGGCCGAGCAGTGCGTCTGTAGCCACTGTCAGCAGCAGACCACGCCGATCGGCTACGACGAAAGCGAACATCTGGAGTTGGAACCGGCGAAGTACTTTGTGGTGGTCACACGGCGCGAGAAGCGGGCTTGCCACCACTGCGGGGAGGGGGGCGTGACCGCTGCTCCGCTGGCACCGAGGATCGTCGAGAAGGGGCTGGTGAGCGACCGGATCGTGATCGATACGCTGATCCAGAAGTACAGCGATCATCTTCCGCTTTATCGACAGAGCGCGATGCTGGAGCGAGAGGCGGGCATTGAGATCAGCCGGGCGACGATGGACGGCTGGGTAATGCGGGTGGGCGAGCTGCTGCTGCCCTTGGTTGCGGCCATCAAACGCGAGCTATTGACTGGGACTTATCTGCAGGCTGATGAGACCCCGGTGGCGGTGCAGCTGCACGATGGCAACGGGGCCAACCATCAGGCCTATCTCTGGCAGTACGGTCGGCCGAGAACGAGCACGGTGTTTGATTTTCAAATGGGCCGCGGGCGGGAAGGTCCGAAGCAGTTTCTCGGTCGCTTTGAAGGGATTTTGCAGACCGACGGCTACACCGGTTATGACCGCGTGGGTGGCCTGGAGATGATTCACGCAGCCTGCTGGGCGCATGCACGACGAAAGTTTTACGAAGCGGCCAAGCTCCATCCTGCCGATGCAGTGGCTACCCGCATCGTGGCAAGCATCAATGAACTATTCGCCATCGATGCTCGGGCCAGCGCGCAGAAGCTCGATCACACAGCCCGTCATCAACTGCGGCAACAAGAAGCCACACCCTTGCTGGAGAGTCTGCGTAGCGAAATCAAGGCCGCTCTTCACGGCACCCTACCGGCCAGCGCATTGGGCAAGGCCTGCAACTACACACTCTCGCTCTGGCAAAAGCTCACTCGCTTCCTTGAGCATCCCCAACTGGAGCTATCCAATAACTTGGCGGAGAACTCCATGCGGCCTATCGCACTGGGTCGCAAGAACTGGATCCACCTGGGCAGCCAGCAGGCCGGACCCAAGATCGCCGCCATCCTCTCCGTCATGGAAACCTGCAAACGGCTCCACATCCCGGTCAGAGACTACCTGGCTCACGTGCTGCCTCAGCTGGCTAACTTACCGGCTTCCAAACTCGACCACCTTACACCTTCCGCCTGGCAAACAACCCAGCTAACTAACACCACCTCTGGGTTGCTCTGACGCTTACGCTTCATCAGCTTGATGGTCGGCGTTGCGGGGCAGTCCAGATAGATGAAGTCGAGGACCAGACGCTTTGATCGGTCTTGCGATTGTTTCTTGCTTTTCGGGGTCACGATCACGAGTGTCCGGTTCGTTTGTTTGGGGATGGCTGTAAGTGCAGCATGGAGTATGATTTTTTGAACATTCGGGGGTGTCCACGATTTGAAACGACTGATACAGTTTGCGACGCTGAGCTTTGGTTTTGTATCAGGGCACGACTTCAGTCGGGCCGTAAACGAACTGTAAGAGATTGGGCTTTTAGCCCCTGAGGTACTTTTTTCCCGGAAGCGTATGGGCTTTAAGAGGGTAGAAAAGAACCGCAGGTCACGACGCAATCAGTCCCGAAGGGACGGGACAATCTGTAGCCCGGCACGGGAGTGCCGGGAAGGATTTCAAGCAAATCGAGTCCCGAAGGGACGACACAATGGGGAGTTCTCACACTACCGACTCTTCAGCCCCTGCCATCGCACATCCCACGCGAAATGTCCGTCCGCAGGCAATTCTAAGCACTTCACGGATGCAACGCAGATTTGCTACCTCATTGCCTATGTCCTGATCGCCATCATCAAGAAAGAACTCCAACGCGACGCCTCTCTCACACTTGTCTACAGATTCTCTCCGTCTTCATCTTTGAAAAAACACAGATTTCATGCGCCTTGCAGCAAATTATCTCAAACCCACCCGCACTGCCACGCTAACCAGCTGATTCTTTTCGACATCTAACCGGACACGAGTGGGTCAAGATAGTGGTGCTCCAATTACGAGGTTCCAAAGACAGCAAATGATGCCCAGTAGTAAGGGTGTTGATAGGCCGGGATGCTGCGAATTGCGGCCCTGGCGGCGCTCAGGGATTCAGAGGGGGTCTTGCCCGAGAGCAAGTTGGAGTAGAAAACGCGCATGAGTTGGCGGGTGACGTTGGAGTCGACTCTCCAGCGGCTGGCGACTACGTTGGGAACTCCCGCGGCTACTAGTGTGCGGGCCAGGCTGTCTCCATCGGCGGAGGTGCCCTCGTCTCCGTTGGCTGTGTCACAGGCGGAGAGAACGGCCAGCTTCAGATTGCGCAGGCCAAGAGCCGCAATGTCGTGCGAACTCAACAGGGAGGTTGGGCCAAGGACCAAGCCGACGCGGTTGAAACCGGCAACGGCGTGGCCGGCGAAGTGAAGCACGCGGGCGTCGTGCAATTGTGCGAGCACCTCTGCACGGGTTACTTCGTGCCCGTGGATTAATACTGCGTTGTGGAAGAGGGATGCTACTTCGGCGCCTTCCTGATCGGCGCCGGGCAGCACGGGCAAAGAGGAATCGGCTGCACCCGAGGCTACAACGACGAGTGCTGCGCTGTTCGGCGATAGGCCGGCGAGTGAGGTTCGGGAGGTGGGCAGGTAGGACATCCCCTGAGAAAAGGTGATTTCGAATTTGTCACCGAGGTAGTGGCCATCTGAGGCCTGCAAGAGGTTGAAGGGGACTTGATCGATGACTCCGTCGGTTTCGATGGTCAGCCTGGTGGCTCCGCGGACATCGGTTTCCACGGGCGCGACGAGGATGCTGTAGAGCTGCCTGCCGGCGGTGTTTAACTGGCTGAGGTCGCTGGACGGATCAGAGCAGAGGTTCAGGAAATGGGAGACGTTTGGGTCGAGGTCGCGGGGTAGTGAGAGGGTGTGAACCTGAACTTTTCCGTCGCGGAGAACGAAGGCTATGATCGAGCCCTTGAGGAGAGCGTAGGAGATGAGAGTGGCGTTTCCCGGGAGGGCCGCAGCGGTTGCTTCCACGGTTTTGGTTGAGCGTAGGGAAGCGCCCTTGTACCACTCCCACGCGGCCAGGGCTTCGGATGGTGTCTTCAGTTTCAAGTCGACTTGGAGAAGATCGCGGTAGACTTCGGTTCGGCCTCGGCTCCAGGCTAGTTTTTCGGACTCTTGTTGCAGGTTTCTCAGTCCGGTTTCTCTCACTGCCAGGGCGCGCGCGAGTAAGGGTTGGGCTTGCGCTTCCATTCCCTGTGCCAGGTAGGCTTCGCCGAAGGTCTGGAAATATTCGGCTTGAAAGCGTCCTGGGCCGGCGGCCTCGACTTGATCGCGAAAGGGAGAGAGGGAAGTGATGGCATCCCTCGCGTTGCTTACGCTCAGATCGATTTGTGCGTTGACAACGGCGATCTCTGCTTTGCTCATGATCACAGCGCGGTCGTTGGGTAAGGCGTCAAGATGGGCGCTGGCGGTCTGCAGGGTTAGTCGCGCGGCTTGATAGTCTCCGGTTCGTCTCTGTGCATTTGCCAGCAGCTGTCGTAGTACGGCCAGGTCTACCGGGTCTTTGGGAGGAAAGGCGGCCAGGCGCTGCTTGAGGGCGAAGACGTCGACGAAGGGCCAGTCGATGCTCTCAGAAGGGTGAAAGAGTGCGGCGTAGAGATTCTCTCCGCGCTTGTCAGGTACGTCGGATTGCCAGAAGGTGGCGAGCCCATCGCGTAGTCCTCGGAGCCCCTGGTCAGTGCTGCCGGTGTCGAGCAGGTAGCCCGCTCCGAAGGCAGTGGCGCGTAGTTGCAGTTCGGGATAATGAAATCGTTTTGCCAGATCCCAACCTTGCTGATTAACCTTCATGGCTTGCTGCAGCTTTGCGGCTCCGGCGAGACATTGCCCCTGCTCGATGAGGGTGTCGGCCTGCAGCCAGCGGTACCTGGTTCTGGCTAACAGCGGTTGCAGCGTGGCTACGGTGGCAAGACAGTCGTTGAACCTGAGGGCGAAGTCCTGGGCGGCCATGGAGGCTAAGCCGGCGCGTAGCATCCCGGCCTGGTCTTGTGCGATGGTGAACTCCCGCATCGATTGATGGGCGAGATCGATGGCGTTGCCATAACGGCCGCTGGAGAGTGCATTATCGCTGGCCTGGAAGTCGCGGATGGCTGCGGTTCGCGTGGGGGTTGGTGGAGCTTCAAGAAAGTTTTTTAGCCAGGTGTCGTCGTGGTCGTTCTGGAGAACCACGGCAAGGGTTTGCAGATTGGGATCACGCTGGAAGGATGGAGAGTGTGCCTCCGGGGGGAGAAGCGATCCGGCGTGTGGTTGCTGCCGCTTTTCTATCTTTTGTTTTAGGGTGTCGAGGTGCTCGCGCGCTTCCTGTGCCCATTCTCCATCGGGGTCTTCGCGGAGATAGTGTTCCCAGTCGGCGACGGCCTGGCTGTAGAGGAAGAGCTGTTCGCAGGCTAAGGCGCGGTTAAAGAGGGCGATGGGATCGTTGGGGCTTTTGGCGAGCGCCTCGCCCAGCGCCTCGATGGCGTTGCCGTAATCGAGGGCGCGATCTGCGCTTTGTCCGCGCATGTAATAAGCAGAACCAAGGTCAGTCAGCAAGGGGGCGGAATCGGAGGAAGCCGATCGTGCCCGCAGCAGGGTTTTCACGGCCGAGTCGTAGTTTCCATCGAGGAGATCGGCGCGGGCGCGGGCTTCGAGCCAGGTGGGATCATTGGGATTTTTCTGGAGCTTCTCGCTGATCAGGGCTTCGGCTTTTAGTAAGGACGCAGGTTTTTCAAGGTTGGAATCGGTGGCTCCGCGTTCTACGCGCAGGGGTGAATGTTGGGCACCGGGGATTCTTACTTCCAGCGTTCGGCGTTCGGTGTAGGCGGTCGCTAGTAGCTGATCGACGGAGGTTTCGTGCAACAGGCGTGTGCCCACCGATATGGCGATGACGGTGAGGGCGATGGCTGCTGTTGCGAGAGCGGGCAGTTTCCAGGAGAAGCGTTTGCCATGCCAGGATGGCGGCGGCGCGGGGCGCGTGTCCTCAGGTGCATTATCCAATCCCTGGGTATTCAGAGATTGGGCCAGGCGGCGTTGCCAGTCTGCGTTGGCGCTGGGCAGAGAGGCTACCTTGAGCGACTCCTCCGGGGTGAGGTCGTCGGCGAAATCGTCTTTTGCCTGGCGGAGGAGGGGTCCGCATTGATCGCATTCGGCGGCGTGGTTGAGGTACTTCTCAGAATCCTGGTTGGCGAAGCCGGCTGCGATATCTAGCCAGACATCGCCGGGTGGGCATTGTCGGCCTTTGGTTCCGCGCGCAGTGGGTTTGAGTAACGCGATCTGCTCCATCGCCAATTCGTGGGCGCGCATTCTGGACTGACAGCTTGCGCATTCTTCAAGGTGCCGGCGGGACTCTTCCGAGGGGCCGTGAGGGGGCGTGTCGTTTGCCTTGCTGTGTTTGGCCGCCAGGAGAAGTTCGTCGATTTGGTCGTTGTTCAGATGTGGATACAGTTGCTTCTCCTCTCTATAACGATCACGCGGACAAAAAGCCTTCGGGTTCGCGTTGCAATTGTCTCTTTGGTGGGATATGGGGCTCGGCCATGCGTTGTCGCAGGTCTTTGGTCAGACGGGAGAGGATGCTTTCGACACCTTTGGGGGTAAGGCGGATGCCGGGGAGATCTGCGATGGCGCGCGAGGAGAGACCGGCGCGATAGTGGAGCCAGAAGATGCGCCGGTTGCGTTCGTGATCGGGGCCGGCCAGGGCCAGGTCCAGGTGGCGGGTGATTTCCTGGATCAGTACGGCGCGCTCGATGGATTCCGGGCTTCCGGCGGAATCGTCCGCGGCGGGGGGAATAAAGTCTTCTTCGATCTGCTCGAGTTGGCCGGCGCCGCGCTTTTGGGTGTGGGCGGATTTGAAGTGATCGCGCACTACGTTGGCGGTGAGTACTTTGACGTAGCCGGTGAAGGCGTCGGGGTGTTGCTGCTGGAAGGTGCGGAGGGCGCGGAAGTTGTCGGCGCAGAGCTTGAGGTAAGTTTCCTGGAGGAGGTCGTCTACGGTTGGTTTGGAGGCGTCACCGAGTCTGCCTGCGGTGCGCAGGATGACGGTGGCGATGAGGCGGTGGAAGCGGCGGACGAACTCCTCCCAGGCCTCGGGGCTGCGTGATGCGGCGCAGCGGCGGACGAGTTCCTCAATCGATATGGAGGCGGGAGTCTCCATGTCTTTCACCGATGTGCAGAGTCCACAGTCTACAGGGTTTTTCCTGGGGGATTGGTGGGATTGGCGTGGGGTGGAAGTAACCTGCAGGGGGTGAGGGGAAGTGGTGGGTGGATGGTGCGGGTCGGTGCTGCCGGGGCTTTTGCGCTGCGGAGGAAATAGCTTAGGGGCTAAAGGCCAGATGATTCTGCTGGGTTTAGGTACGGGTTGAAAGGCCCCGGCTACAGTTGACTCTGCACGAAAAACACAGGGGCTAACGTGTCTGCGTGAGAACGGGCCATCACGAAAACGAGTCCCGCAGAGCCTGCCCTGAGCTCGTCGAACGGGGACGGCTGAACTTAGCCCAGGACGTAGTCCTGGGGTGGAAATTCGACGGGGAAGAGTCCCGTAGGGACGACTGGAACTTACTTATTCCGCGATTGAGTCTCGACCCGATACCTCTTTCAGTCGTCCCTACGGGACTTTTCAAGGGCGCGTGCTAACCCAGGACTACGTCCTGGGCTAAGTTCAGCCGTCCCCGTTCGACAAGCTCAGGGCAGGCTCTGCGGGACTCATTTTCATGCCGGCCGGTTCTCACACAGGGGCTAAAGCCCAGATCTTTTTTGAGCCTGTGTGGCCCGACTAAGTCGTGCCCTGATACAAAGCATGAGAGCGACGGCTCCCTGAAAACTCGCGCCAACAGAAAATCTGGGTGAGCGCCGGGGAAGGATCTTCGGCTTCTTTTCGGTCCTCACGCAGACATTGAAGCCCGAAGTTACCTTCCCGAGCCTGTAAAGGCGAACTCATTGCAAAGCAGTTAGGTAGGGCCTGAAGGCCGTACCCTTCCGATGGAGGAGTTTTGCGCAGCAGGTTTAAGCGGGCGGGTAAGGGGCGTGGAGGCTCCGGAAGGTGGGGTGCAGGAATTTTCTGAGGAATGTCGTTCTTAGTGGTAAGACAATTGGCACTCGGGATGGCCCGCCTTCGATAGACAGGATCACTGGGCTCACGTGACCAAATCACCATGGACGGGAGAGGGAACTTTGCGACAAGAGCTAATGCCGCGACGCGACTTCCGTAGGTTCTCAAGCTCTGCAACCCCTGTTTCCAGGAACCCCAGCATGAGGCGTGAAGATGCCAGGAAAGATGTGCCCTTTCATCAGTTCATCTACCGGGTTAATCCAGATAAGACGATTGACGCGATTTGTGCGTTTTGCTTTATGACGGCTGGGACCGCTCAGACGCACGCGGAGCTTCGGCTGCAAGAGTGCGCGCATCGCTGCCCGCGGGCTTGAGGTTGGGTTGTGGTGGAGAGTGCGGGGGAAGTGTGCGCCTTATGCGCCCTATGCGCCATGATCCCCCCTGCGCGGTGGCCCGACGACGGGTTTCGGTGGAAGGCGGTGTGCTAAGTCCTTTCGGCCGATTACGCCCCACGGCAGGCCGGGGCGGGTTTGGCGAACATCAAGATGATCGCCATGCTCAGTTTTCAGCGGCAATGAGGGCCCAGCAAACAATCGCACTGCAGACCGAGCTCCATCGGCCAAATCCCTTGTAAATGGTCGCCGCCAATTGCGCCTGGTCCTTGATGGTGCCTTCGGCCTTGATCTGGGGATCGGAGACGTTACGCACCGCAACCCAAAGGGGAGCGGCTTCTCCCATCTGCTTTGCGACCAGACCCAGGACCGCGTCGCCCATCTCCGAGACAGCACCCAAGCCCTTGAGGCCAAAATGGTTATCCGAGGTGTCGAAGCCGAAGAAATCGGTGGTTAATACAGATGAAGAAAGTCCTGAAGCCGGCAGGATCGTCGGGGGGCGGGTGTTGTCTTTCGGGAGTTGCCCGGCGTTGGCTTTAAAGAGCGTCTTCGCGGTTGTAAAGAACTTGGGTGTTGGCTTGCCATCCTCAAAGGAACTGTCGTGGAATGGCTCCCGCTTTAGCCACTTCGTGCAATCAAAACGTACGATCGGGCTCACTACGACGTCCCCTACTTCGCATTGCTTGCCGATCCCACCCGCTGTGCCAGTCGTAATCACCAGTTGTGGTTGCACCTCGGTGATGATCTGTTGCCATACGTCGGCATTGGGTAAGGTCGCATTGCCTTTCGGTATTGCATGATTGGTGTCTTGCGACAAATGCGAATCGGATTTGAAGATGAGTACCTTCTTACTTCCAATGGTGGTCGTCCAATAGGCCCCGAGGCGCTTTGCCATGACCGCGGGAGAGCTTTTGCTCATCTTGCGTGAAATGGCAGCGAAGTTATGAGCGTAGGGAACATAGTCGTTCCTGGAGTCTTTTCCCGGTGTCAAGACTCGGCTCAACGCGTGCCCCTCGTCCACCGTCCAGGTCACGACCAAGATGTCTGCTCGCGGCAACGGGCTGTTGCTTCGCCCAGTCGGCTTAGCTCCGGTCTTGGGCTCAAGTCCCTTGGGCCACGGAATGTCTGTAAATCGACTGAGACCGGTGGCACTGGTGAAGGCCATAAAGGCCATTCCTTCTGGTCCCTCGGAATCAAAATCGATGATTTCGCGCTGGAAGTCCTCCGAAGTGGCGCCGGGCTGGACGGCTTTTTTGAAGGCGAAGGTTGATTCGGGTACTGTTGTGAGTGCGGGATTAAATCCAAGGTTTCGTGCGACCCAAGCTCGATCAGCAATCATATCCACGGCTCCTTATCGTCGACTGAAGGTTCTCGCCTGGATTTCTGCGTCCAGGATTTTGGCTTTTGTGGGTCTTCCATGTTGTCCAGAGGAATCGACGTCCGGACCCATCGTTCGGTTCGATTCTTGCTTTGAATGGTGAGATCAACTTCCCCGCCGTTTCACGTTAGCTCGATTTCTTTTACGGCGGGTCGTGCGGGGGTCGATGGAGTCAATAGCTTATAACTCGAAATGAGGTGCTGACGCATGGTTGGGAGCGCTGCTGCAGTAGGGGTAGTTCTGCCTGTCCCCTCAGGGTTCCCCCAGTGTTCCTTCGTACCCATTGGGTTTGCCACCGGGTTTACTTTCGTCTGTCCATTTAATGCTCTCATTTCAGCGATGAGATGCGCCGAGTCGCAAAGAAGTTCTGACGCGATCCCTACTTCATGTTTGCGGGTGCTGGCGAAGAATTAGCGGTGGCGTATTGGTGGCATGCGCGCGAAAGCAGGCTGCGCAAAAGGCCAAGGTTACAACGCACAGTTTCAGGAAGTGAGCTCTCGCGAGAGCGACCAAGAGAGGATCTGTCGTTCTACCCAAAAAGAGGGGGGGAAAACAACTACGAAAGCGGCTTTCCCAAACGCGATGGGTGCGCCGATGATCAGGGTACGCGGGAGAAGGCAAGATGAATATTCCAGCCACGACCGGGTATTCCGTCGCCCTCAATTGCCCGTTCCCAGCGCCAGCGGAAAACCCACGAAAGCGAAACGAAAAGGAGACGTGATGGATACGATCACTGTGAAAGATGGCACGCAGATTTACTTCAAGGATTGGGGCACCGGTCAACCTCTCTTCTTCCACCATGGCTGGCCGCTCTCCGCGGACGACTGGGACGCCCAGATGATGTTCTTTCTGGATCATGGTTACCGGGTGATCGCCCATGATCGCCGCGGGCACGGCCGTTCCACTCAGACGATCAGTGGGCACGACATGGATACTTACGCCGCCGACGTTGCCGAACTCGTCAAGGCACTTGATCTCAAGGATGCCGTGCATATCGGGCACTCCACGGGCGGCGGCGAGGTGACGCGCTATGTCGCACGCTACGGTAAGGGGCGTGTGGCAAAAGCAATCCTCATCAGCGCAATTCCGCCGACGTTTATGAAGTCGGAGAAAAACCCTGACGGCGTTCCGAAGGAAGTCGTCGACGGCCTCCGCAGCGGCACGGCAAACCATCGTTCGCAGTTCTATAAGGACATTACGATTCCGTTTTATGGCTTTAATCGCCCGGGAGCCAATGTCTCCGAGGGGATTCGGGATAACTGGTGGCGGCAGGGCATGATGGGTGGCATCAAGGCTCACTATGACTGTATTAAGGTCCTCTCTGAAACCGAGTTCTACGACGATCTCAAGATGATCGATGTTCCGGTGTTGGTAATGCATGGTGAGGACGACCAGATTTGCCCCTTCCTCACGACTGGCGCAAGATCGGTCAAGCTCTTGAAGCACGGCAGGCTGAAGTCCTACCCTGGATTACCGCATGGCATGCCGACTACGCATGCGGAGCGGATCAACGTCGACATCCTCGAATTCTTGACGGAGAAGCAGCCCGTCGAGGTGGCGGATTATGAGGGTGCGTTGGCGGGTACATCGTCGTCCTAGCTTGGCTCTTTTGGCGATTTAGGAGCCGACGTGAGGTGATCTTTCTTTGGGGACCAAAGTTGAGGTGGCAGATGGAGCAATCACCGATTTAACGGGTTGTGGTTGTTCCGTCTGTCGCTTTTCTAAGAGATTGCTTCGATGTGGGTCGAGATGGGGACGCCGGCGCATCCCGCACAGTACTTGAGAAAACGGGAGGAACCGGTGACAGGAGAAACGTTTACTCACCAGCCACCCCGAGAGACACGGATTCTTCGAATAGTTGTCCATTTTCACAGTGGGCTCCCGGCGTAGGCAATGGCAGAGTGAAGCAAAACGTGGTTCCGGGAGCGTCGCTGTTTTGCGGCCAGAGATTTCCATGGTGCAACTCAATGATGGAACGGCTGATAGAAAGGCCCATGCCCATTCCGTGTTGCTTGGTGGTGAAAAAGGTTTCAAAGACGCGATCGGGATATTGCAGGCCGATGCCGCTATCCTGCACTTCCACTCGGAGGGTGCCGGAATCATGCAAACGGGTACGCACGGTCAAGGTTCGCCGGCGTTCTGCCACCGAATCCATCGCATCCATGCCGTTGATGCACAAATTGACCAGAACCTGCTGAATTTGTACCCGATCTCCCAGGATCGCCGGCAGCGGCGCTTCTAAATCAATTTCCAGGTTGATTTGCCGCTTCTCCGCCTCGCTGCGCATGAGGCGGAATACCTCGTTGACCACTTCATTGATGTCGAGCGGAGCCTTTTGGAAGGGACCACTCTTGAAGAGGGCGCGCATGCGTTGCACGACATCGGTTGCATGATAGCCGGAGTCAAGAATGTCCTGAACCAAAGAGCGCGCCTCGTCCATGTTAGTGGGATCATTGGAGATCGACTCGAAACACATATGCGCGTTGGCGATGATTGCGGTCAGCGGCTGGCTGATTTCGTGGGCGATGGAGGCCGATGCTTCTCCTAAGGTCGCAATCTGAGCTGCCCGCGCGAGTCTGTGTTCGATTTTTTGTAAGGCAAGACGGGCGGCCTCACGCTGTTCGATGGCTTCGCGGCGGGCGCGTTCCACCCGTTGTTTCGCCGCAATCGCCAAGTTGATGCACAAGGCAGTCGCGATAAAGGCGGCAAAGCGAGGATAAGTGGAAAGCTCAGGCGAGAACTGAAAATGAGCAGAAAGAAAGAAGTAGTCGAAACTCAACACCGCCAGACCGATCGAGAGCAGGCCGGCTCCGCGCCCACCGTAGAGACTACAAATGACAATCGCGAGGTGGAAGCAGGACGAAGGGGCGCGTGAAATCCAGGACAACAAACTAGCAGCGGCACATACGGCCGCTGCAAAGCAAAAGCTCCGAAGTCTAGGGGTGACCCTCATCCACAGGTATTCGTCCTCTCGGTTGTTTTAGCGGCAGCTCAGAATTAACCATTTCCTTTGTTGGACTCCGGCCGGCGCGGATTTGACTCATGAAAAATACCCGCAGGAGAAAGCATCAGGCGCCCAGGCTCGGATAAAGCATCGGACGGCTGATAGGGAACTCCCGTGCCACCTTCGCTTTATTCAGGCTGGCGGCGATACGGTCTTTGAGCGTGGCTACGTCCTTCATTCCGACCTTTCATGTACTGGTACACGTCTCCAGACTGACACCAAACTCTCAGGCCAGAGCAGCTTTACGCTCGCCCGCTGGCGGATGAGTGTCCCCGTGGCTCGGGAATGCGATGGTTTCGTCGGTCCCTTAAACGTCCCGTCCCCTGTCCTCTTTATTAACTTTGCTTCACAATTCCATCCTTACCTTGTTGTGCCTTGCAATTGTGTGTGGCGCATCGACGGCGGTCCCCTCAGCAACTTCTATCCACAATTCCGTTGATTTCAGGCTCTTCACAAATAACCCACCGCATTTACTCTTTGGTATATGACTAGATTACTGGCTAGAATATTCCACGAAACAATAGATATTGCTTGACACGATTGCGGTACATGGCCGAGACTCTCGTCACTCTTGGGAAGTAGTCAAACGCGTTCGTGATTGTTGCCGCATGATGTGGTGAGGCAATCCGGCTTTGGTCATCAAGTTGTCGGGTTATATAACGACTCTGGGCTATGGGGTTACTTTACTTATCACAGCATCATTGTGGAAGTAATGGTGCGTGCTTTCCCATTTAATTCATTGCTATCTAAATTGGAGAACACCATGCGATCACCGTTAACCACGCATGCTCAGACCACGTTTGCGGCACACGCAGAATTGTGTCGTGTTTCATAGGAGATGCGCAATGCAGTTAGGTCAGCGGCGCACTGAGTGCAGACTTGCGGAATGTGCGGCGCTGCATTAAGGGGAGATACCAATAAACGAACTGAAAATCGCAACGGACGTGACGTAGCTTAAGGCCCACTCCATCGTGTCCCCTTAACACCCGTTGAATCTACCAAAGCGGCTCCGAATCGACTACGGTTTTAACTTGAGGTGCTGCAGGTTTTCGTGAGACTTCTCGTTATTAGAACGAGGAAGTATTTCCAACAGGGTGTGCCAGGTTAGTCTTGCAATGTTCAAGAGAAACGAAGGCTTCGTTTTATTGGGGGTTTAGTTCGTCTGTCCCTTAAACTCCACCGAGATCATCTCGAAGGTCAATGACCTGTTCGACGGCGAATTGACCGACGACGACAAGCTTGTCTACGTGAACAATGTGATCAAAGGGAAACTGCTGGAATCGGAGGTTCTAGTGCAGCAGGCCACCAACAATACCAAGGAGCAGTTTGCGAACTCGCCGGATCTGGCCAACGGAATCATGAACGCCATCATCGATGCCTTCGCCGCACACTCTGTGATGAGCAAGCAGGCGCTGGATTCCGAGAAGGTGCGAAGCGGCCTGAAGGACGTGCTACTGGGACCGGCCCAGTTGTACGAGGCGTTACGGGCCAGGGGTGACAGTGGTTTGGCTCAGGGTTCAGTGACTGAGTGACTTTCATCGATCAAGAACTGCTGGGCAAGCCTGGCTACCACTCGCATGGTGCGTCATCACCGTCCTCCAGGCCTTACAGTCACAAGACAGTAAGGCCTCTAGCCTCGAAAATCAAGTTTCTACGGTGCAGTTCCTTGGGTGTGCGGGCACGCAACCTGTGCAGACCATCCTCCGTATCCGGCAACAGCACCGTGAGGTACGTCGGCTCCGACAAAAAGTACTCCGGTTTATTTACCCAGGTTGGCATCGGCAATCCGTACAGGTTTGAGAAGAATTCCGCCACTCCAGCGAGCATCACACGACGTTCTTTAGGGAACCAAGAAGGCGGCTCCTGCGCTAGGCATCGCGGATCCTTACGGCAAACGAACGCATGGCTCCAGTCGCTGAATGTATACTCCCAGTCTTTGCCGGATCGCAGCACGTCCCCCATTTCAGCGAAGGTTCGAGGGCGACCGCTCGACCAAGGGCCTTCGGTCCAATCCTGGCCGGTCCTAGTAGCTTCCGCCATAGACTTCCATACGATCTCATCGCGTTCTTGCTGGCTGGACGAAGTGTTCCGAATCCGGCTGATCCAGTTCAACAGCATTCCTTCGAGGTACCAGTCGAAGAACCTAGCGATCTGCCTCAGATGTTGATCCGAATCGTGGGTGAGCCATTCAAAGTCCCAGGCGAAGCTGGCCAGCAACGGCCAATCAGCAGTCCGCGATGCGATGATGTCATCATTTGAGGAGTAGAAGGCTAATCGCCGCTCGGCAAGCCGCTCAAGGTGGACGCCATCCGTCCAGGTCGGCGAGCTAATTGCGAGCACCGTAAGGTCATCCCGACCGCTCTCTTGAGCCTTCGCAGCTACGACGCCACCGAGATTGATTCCTAGGACCAAAGCTCCACTTGGGATTTGCATCTGTAGAAGATGCTCAACTGTAATGTCGGCTGCGATTTGAGGATTGTGGTGCGGTAGAAGAGGGCGGACGAAATCTAATCCGGGCCACCGTTGCTCAAGCATTGTATGAAGGTTTTTGACGGTTCCTTCAGGTGAACCTCCTTTGCCGTGCAAAAGATATACGGCGCTGACGGTCGTCGGTCGTACGCTCGCGCGGTACCCCGGAGTAGTTGTCTCCTTTGCTCCACGCTTCAGATCAAAATCCGTTCGATCTCATTGAGGCTTGTGTCTCATTGTGCCTACGATAGTAGAGGGCTATCGCGTCAGCGAGGGCTGGTCTCCGCTGATACCTGACTCACAACAGCCCAAGCGTAAGCGTCCGAAGTTCCCCTCTAGCGCCAAGCCGGGTTTAGGCCGGAGGCTTGTGTCATGGACCAGGCAGAGGGAGTGGTGGCGGAGCGCCGTGTTCGCAGATGGCGTTCAGTTGCCGAGAAGCGTCGGATCGTTGAGCTGACGTTGGTGCCGGGCGCGAGCGTGGCGCTGGTGGCTAGAGCTCATGGGGTGAACGCGAACCAGGTATTCAAGTGGCGGCGCGAGTTTGAACGGGGCGAGTTGTCGGAGCCTGTTTCAGCATGTGCGTCTTTGCTTCCGGTAGTGTTATCTGGCGGAGATAAGCCGCAGACGAGCTCTGGATGCATTCACATCGAGCTTCAGGGCCGTGCGCTGATCAGTATCGAGAGTGGCGCTGATCCAGCCTTGCTACGTACGATCCTGGAGAGCCTGCGCAAGTGATCGAACTTCGTACTGGAACGAAGATATGGCTTGTAGCCGGGGTGACAGATATGCGCCGTGGCTTTGATGGTTTGAGTGCGCAGGTGCAGACGGTTCTGGAGCAGCAGCCATTCTCCGGTCACGTGTTTGTTTTCCGCGGGCGTAGAGGAGACATTGTTAAACTTCTTTGGTTCGATGGAGACGGCCTATGTCTGTTCGCCAAGCGTCTGGAGAAGGGCCGCTTTATCTGGCCACAAGCTTCCCAAGGATCCGTTTCTCTGACTCGTGCGCAGCTTTCGATGCTGCTGGAAGGCATCGATTGGCGTAGTCCGAAGAGAACCTGGACGCCTGAGCTTGCGGTGTGAGTAACAAGAGAGATTCTCCAGTATTCATGCGGGTTTTGTGAGATAGACCACGCCCCCGTTCATGCCATACTGCAGTCGTGATTTCTGCTCCATTACCGAATCTCGATACGCTCGATACCGAAGCATTGAAGAAGATGGTGGTCGCCCAGCACAACCGGCTGCTCGAACAGCAGCAACTGGCTAGCCACCAGATTGAACAGGCTGGCCGGCAGATTGAACATCTGAAGCTGGTCATCGACAAGTACAAGCGAATGATCTTCGGCACCAAGAGCGAGAAGCTGAAGGGTGAGCTGGAACAGCTTGAGTTTCAGCTGGAAGAACTGGAGACAGAGCAGGCAGCAAGGCAAGAGCAAGAACCACATTCTTCGCGAGCGACGAATAAGTCCCGGCCGCGTGCTCCGCGCAAGCCATTGCCCGAGGATCTTCCGCGCGAAGTCATCACCCATCCTCCTGCGAGCACTTGTTGTCCGGACTGCGGGGGTGCCCTGCGTCAGTTTGGCCAAGATGTATCCGAGCAGCTGGAACGCATTCCGGCCAGCTACAAGGTAATTCAACATGTGCGGCCTAAGTTTGCTTGCGGGGCCTGTGAACAGGTGGTCCAAGCGCCTGCTCCGGCGCGGCCGATCGATCAGGGCTTGCCAGGCCCCAGTCTGCTGGCGCATGTGCTGGTGTCGAAGTTCGCAGATCACTTGCCTCTGTATCGGCAGTCCGAGATGTACGCTCGGGAAGGAATCGACCTTAGCCGCTCTACCTTGGCCGGATGGGTCGGCGCTGCCAGTGAATTACTCGCGCCGTTAGTAGACCAGATCAGAAGCCATGTCATGGCAGGGGCGAAGATTCACGCCGATGACACCCCCGTTCCGGTGCTCGCTCCCGGCAACGGCAAGACCAAGACGGCCAGGCTGTGGACCTATGTGCGTGATGATCGGCCAGCCGGCGCTCAGACGGTACCAGCGGTTTGGTTCTGCTATTCCAAAGATCGTAAGGGCGAACATCCGCGCCAGCATCTGAAGGATTTCAGAGGCGCACTGCAGGCCGATGCCTACTCAGGTTTCCATCATCTCTATGGCGACGGCGCCATTTATGAGGTCGCGTGCTGGGCTCACGCCAGGCGTAAGTTTTATGACGTTCATCTGGCTCACGCTTCGCCCACGACCACCGAGGCGATGCTGCGCATCGGAGCACTGTACGGAATCGAGGAGGAGATTCGCGGCAAGCCGGCCGAGCATCGATGCTCAGTACGCCAGGCGCGCGCCCGGCCACTACTGGACAGTCTCAGACACTGGATGGAGAAGGCGCTGCGCTCCCTGTCCGCAAAGAGTGAGACCGCAGCCGCTATCCGCTATGCGCTTTCCCACTGGCGTGCTTTGACCCGCTACGTCGATGATGGGCAGTTGGAGATAGACAACAGCGCAGCGGAACGCTCCTTGCGCGCTGTCGTGCTGGGGCGTAAGAACTATCTCTTTATGGGGTCTGATTCCGGCGGACAACGGGCCGCGGCTCTGTACAGCCTGATCGGCACCGCTAAACTTAATGGACTTGACCCGGCGCTCTATCTCCGCACTGTGCTGGCTAAGCTCCCCGAGCACCCCATCAATCAGATCCAGCAGTTGCTGCCCTGGAATCTAGCTCCCTCACTTCAGAACGATCCTTCCAAAGCCGCCTAAAATACACGCAACAAGTGTCCACTAAAAATAAGTGGACACTTAAAACACACTATCCCCACCTGCTCAAGTGGGGAATTTCGTACGCTTACGCCCAAGCGTTGTTTCTCAAACATTGAACAGCATTCTCGAACTGCGCCACATCTTTGGTATCACTCGTAAACGCCGCAGACCTCACCGATTCCAACGCCTTTATCAGTTCGGCATGAGTGTCGACCCCAGGGTCTAGCATGAGGCAAACCCGAGTGATGCTGTCTGTCAGCTTCATAGTGTAGTTTTCTCTCTCGGGGTCCCATAATGTGCCATCCCCTTGCGGCGATGGTCGACTTTTCCATTTCGCCAAATAGAACCACGTCGCCGGACTGACGACTTCCAGAATGCGTTCGCGCAGCTCATCGGCCCATTTATTCCGTCTCGATATCCATTCAGTAAGCCGCTGCTCTTTTCTCTGCCTGCTAGACACCACAAGGGCAACACACCCTCCAATAACACTGGCAACAATTGCACCAAAAGCGGTTTGAAGAACTGCGGACCATCCGCTACTCACAATATGCCTCCCCCCTGTGGTTCTTGCTTTTCCAGACCTGGCACGATTGTTCTTGAGGAGCATTTACAACCGTCGTCAACGACCGGCCATGTCCACTCGCCATCAAGAAATAATCCGCATACCCTTTTGGACACACTCTTACTTGCGGGCCGATTTCCTTCTCAGGGTTTGATCCCGTCAAAGGTTCCCATTCGACGTTACCCGATTGTCAGCGTTTCAGTACGGGTCCGTTCAGGCAAAGAAAAGGCCCATACCGTGTGAGGGTATGAGCCGATTTCACGTCTGGTTTGCTAGCGGTGGCAGGGTCCCCCGTTCCAGCAGTTGTTAAAGCAAGTGGTATGGGCGCGGTCACAACCCTGAAGCAAGCTCGGGTAAGACCCGTTAGGACCCGAACATGACCCATTAGGTTGGGGTACACCATGAGCAGTCCTGCAAGCGTTCTCCTTGCAAATCCCGGCCCCCTTCGCACATCGTTCTTCGCAGTCTCCGCATGCTGGGGGTTCCGCTTGCACGGGTGTCCAGATGGACGGCAACGAGTTGAGTTTGGTCTGAATGTCCCAGGTGGTGTCTGTAGCAGTAGAACGGTTCTCAGTACACTGGCCCCAGGTGGTTGGAACGATGCTAAGCAGCAGCAGCAGCAGCAAAGTGAACGTCCTCATCTTTACTCCTCCATACTGTGGCGCATCGTACCACGCTTCCTCAACCGGCGCTTATCAATTAGCCTCCGCGTGGAATCGCGCCTTAGCAAGACTAAGGTGTGGCACAAGATATTCGGCCAATATGAAAAGTTCACAGGCGGAAAGATTAAAAATACTGCGAGATTAGCTCCGCATTTCCCTTGCGGTGTTAGGCTCCAAAGCTCAGAATGAATCGCGCCAGAGGTGCCCCGCGCCTTGGACCTACGAATCACGTCGGCTGCACTCCCCGCAGTCGAAGAGACTTGTACCTTTCTGCCTTGGTCTCGTTGTGGGCCTGTTAATTACACCTTGACAGTTCGAAAGAGAGAATCATACAGCACCAACAGCAGGAGTCATGACCCATGATCGAGCTAACGTTTGGAGGGCGACCAACGCGACTGCTACGACGACGGGCCAGCAGCCTCAAGGGCAGTACAGTTCAAGTTTTGGCGGATATCCTATTCGACTGCGACTTCGATCGGATTCATTGTTCGAGATCACTGCTTCGAGCCCAGGAAGACCGACCAGAACCTCTGGATCTGTGTTACCGTTCCATTGTCGGAAAGGCGTCCGACAACGGAATGAGATGGAGGAGCCTGTGATCAGGCGTTCGTTACGGCGAGCCGCTGTCGTCTTGGCACTACTGTTACCCACACCGATAGTTGCTGTTCCCGCTGGACTTAATATTCATATTATCGCTGGGTGTGATGGCGACTCGATGGTCGGCACATGGATGATAAAGAACTATGCGACTCAGACGGTCACGCGCAACATTACACGGTGGTACGAAAACAACGGCTTCTCATCTGTGGACTACAACTACCCGATCACGGTCGTGGGAGGGCAAGACATGCCTCTCGGCTGTACAGCATGGTACGGAGATAACACTGGAAGACAGAGCTTCAGCTTAGGGCCACCTGCTCCTCTCCCTGCACCGCACCCGAACCCTCCAAAGCCTCCCGCACCACCACCACCTAAGCCATATCCGGAGAACGATCCGACATTTCACTATGTTGGCTCTAATGGATTTAGCCGTGGAGGAGGGGGTACCGGATTGACGCAAGACCGTGCCGTGATTCTTTCGTTTCCCGGCGTCAAAGACTTAGTGATAGACACAAGCTTTCGCCAAGCGAACGACCCACTCTCCAGAAGTTGGTATATCTCCCATATTGGCGGGGCGACGTCACCAACCACCGTCAATGACATTCCCCCCGGATTCATAGTGAGGAGTACGGGAGAGAATTATTTTTCTACTCGGGATCCCAAAGTGTTCCACGTTAAGATTCCAATCATCTCGATGGATAACGATTGGTTCCAGATGACGATGTACTGCGGCCCTCCGGCGCACGCGCCCTGTTCGGTGGGAATGAAGGTTTGGGTGAAGATGAAACCCAAGGGTCCTAATCCCACTTCTCCGTTCGGCTCTTTTGGGGACCAGCCGTTGACACATTGAAATCTCACAGAACCAGATTACCCAAAGACTCGGGCTTTCTGGTGGTAGAGATCGAACAGATGCTTCGCCGTCCCATGCAGGCTAATTCTGATTCGAGCAAAATTAACGAAGTGGCTGCCCGGGCCGCAGCCAAAACAGCGCTCCAGGGTACTGACGCCGTGATCTCAGCGCGGTCCTTGTGTGTAGGATGCCGGACGCAGGGTTTACTTGCAGCAACGGGTGGAGACGGTGAGTTCGCCTGGCTCTGGCTCTGGCCTGCCCTTCTCTCGCCGCGTAGCGCGAGATTATGTATGTTTGAACGCCAGCCTTGAATCGGCCATAACCTTGATCGGTGACTGAGCCAAGCCAGAGCCAGCACTTCGATTTGATGCCGGTCACTGGGTCGGGCAAGGGGCCATTCTTGTCCACGAGGGACCAGAAATACTGCCGGACGTCGGCCTCATTAGGGTTGTGCTTCAAGGCAACATTATGGCAGCAAGTTGAGTATCACCCGGCTTTGGTTCCCCACCCACAACGAACGGTTCAACCCAAATCCGATTTCCCGATTGCCTGACCCCTTTCAAGGGGTATTCCGCCAATGAAATCCAAATTGCTCCAGAAGAAAAGCTATGGCCGTAACCAGTCACGTGAGGTGGTCGACGACCGTAAGCGTACGAAATTCCCCACTTGAGCAGGTGGGGATAGTGTGTTTTAAGTGTCCACTTATTTTTAGTGGACACTTGTTGCGTGTATTTTAGGCGGCTTTGGAAGGATCGTTCTGAAGTGAGGGAGCTAGATTCCAGGGCAGCAACTGCTGGATCTGATTGATGGGGTGCTCGGGGAGCTTAGCCAGCACAGTGCGGAGATAGAGCGCCGGGTCAAGTCCATTAAGTTTAGCGGTGCCGATCAGGCTGTACAGAGCCGCGGCCCGTTGTCCGCCGGAATCAGACCCCATAAAGAGATAGTTCTTACGCCCCAGCACGACAGCGCGCAAGGAGCGTTCCGCTGCGCTGTTGTCTATCTCCAACTGCCCATCATCGACGTAGCGGGTCAAAGCACGCCAGTGGGAAAGCGCATAGCGGATAGCGGCTGCGGTCTCACTCTTTGCGGACAGGGAGCGCAGCGCCTTCTCCATCCAGTGTCTGAGACTGTCCAGTAGTGGCCGGGCGCGCGCCTGGCGTACTGAGCATCGATGCTCGGCCGGCTTGCCGCGAATCTCCTCCTCGATTCCGTACAGTGCTCCGATGCGCAGCATCGCCTCGGTGGTCGTGGGCGAAGCGTGAGCCAGATGAACGTCATAAAACTTACGCCTGGCGTGAGCCCAGCACGCGACCTCATAAATGGCGCCGTCGCCATAGAGATGATGGAAACCTGAGTAGGCATCGGCCTGCAGTGCGCCTCTGAAATCCTTCAGATGCTGGCGCGGATGTTCGCCCTTACGATCTTTGGAATAGCAGAACCAAACCGCTGGTACCGTCTGAGCGCCGGCTGGCCGATCATCACGCACATAGGTCCACAGCCTGGCCGTCTTGGTCTTGCCGTTGCCGGGAGCGAGCACCGGAACGGGGGTGTCATCGGTGTGAATCTTCGCCCCTGCCATGACATGGCTTCTGATCTGGTCTACTAACGGCGCGAGTAATTCACTGGCAGCGCCGACCCATCCGGCCAAGGTAGAGCGGCTAAGGTCGATTCCTTCCCGAGCGTACATCTCGGACTGCCGATACAGAGGCAAGTGATCTGCGAACTTCGACACCAGCACATGCGCCAGCAGACTGGGGCCTGGCAAGCCCTGATCGATCGGCCGCGCCGGAGCAGGCGCTTGGACCACCTGTTCACAGGCCCCGCAAGCAAACTTAGGCCGCACATGTTGAATTACCTTGTAGCTGGCCGGAATGCGTTCCAGCTGCTCGGATACATCTTGGCCAAACTGACGCAGGGCACCCCCGCAGTCCGGACAACAAGTGCTCGCAGGAGGATGGGTGATGACTTCGCGCGGAAGATCCTCGGGCAATGGCTTGCGCGGAGCACGCGGCCGGGACTTATTCGTCGCTCGCGAAGAATGTGGTTCTTGCTCTTGCCTTGCTGCCTGCTCTGTCTCCAGTTCTTCCAGCTGAAACTCAAGCTGTTCCAGCTCACCCTTCAGCTTCTCGCTCTTGGTGCCGAAGATCATTCGCTTGTACTTGTCGATGACCAGCTTCAGATGTTCAATCTGCCGGCCAGCCTGTTCAATCTGGTGGCTAGCCAGTTGCTGCTGTTCGAGCAGCCGGTTGTGCTGGGCGACCACCATCTTCTTCAATGCTTCGGTATCGAGCGTATCGAGATTCGGTAATGGAGCAGAAATCACGACTGCAGTATGGCATGAACGGGGGCGTGGTCTATCTCACAAAACCCGCATGAATACTGGAGAATCTCTCTTGTTACTCACACCGCAAGCTCAGGCGTCCAGGTTCTCTTCGGACTACGCCAATCGATGCCTTCCAGCAGCATCGAAAGCTGCGCACGAGTCAGAGAAACGGATCCTTGGGAAGCTTGTGGCCAGATAAAGCGGCCCTTCTCCAGACGCTTGGCGAACAGACATAGGCCGTCTCCATCGAACCAAAGAAGTTTAACAATGTCTCCTCTACGCCCGCGGAAAACAAACACGTGACCGGAGAATGGCTGCTGCTCCAGAACCGTCTGCACCTGCGCACTCAAACCATCAAAGCCACGGCGCATATCTGTCACCCCGGCTACAAGCCATATCTTCGTTCCAGTACGAAGTTCGATCACTTGCGCAGGCTCTCCAGGATCGTACGTAGCAAGGCTGGATCAGCGCCACTCTCGATACTGATCAGCGCACGGCCCTGAAGCTCGATGTGAATGCATCCAGAGCTCGTCTGCGGCTTATCTCCGCCAGATAACACTACCGGAAGCAAAGACGCACATGCTGAAACAGGCTCCGACAACTCGCCCCGTTCAAACTCGCGCCGCCACTTGAATACCTGGTTCGCGTTCACCCCATGAGCTCTAGCCACCAGCGCCACGCTCGCGCCCGGCACCAACGTCAGCTCAACGATCCGACGCTTCTCGGCAACTGAACGCCATCTGCGAACACGGCGCTCCGCCACCACTCCCTCTGCCTGGTCCATGACACAAGCCTCCGGCCTAAACCCGGCTTGGCGCTAGAGGGGAACTTCGGACGCTTACGCAATTTCAAACGTGCTGGCTGAATCAGACAATCTTGGTTGTATCCAAAGTGGCTGAGATAGCTGAGATGGCTCAAGACCAATCTCTAAACGTCATCGACTTGCCCAGGCGCCTTCGGATCGAGGAAACAGATGATCCTCCCGGGTTGAGACTATTCCGACCTCGCTCTAAAACTGTGTGTGAATACACAGGAAAGAACGTGATTATTGCGCTGATCGACGGAGAGGTGAACATGGCCCATTCTGGACTAAGCGGACGGTTCGAGGCTAAGGAGAACTACACGAAAGAGCCATGGGGTCGGCCGCACTCGCATGCTACCGCTGTTGCGGGTATTCTTGGCGGCCGCACCTCCCAGTTTTACGGTAGTGCTCCTGAATCTGTCATTCACAATTACAAAATCGTCCGTACAAGCGGAGAGGACATTGGCAGTACAAGCGGAGAGGCCTTTGACATCCTGGGAGCCTTTGCCCTACGAGACGCGTTGGAAAATGGAGCGGATATCGCAAATTGCTCCTGGGGAGCGAATCCAGTCATCAATCTAACCACCAGGAAGATCCCGCGCCTAGTTCGGGCCTGCGATGAGGCATGGGACCTAGGGATGACGATCGTGAAGAGCGCAGGAAATAGACAAGTCCTGACCACTCCAGCGGAAGCACGTGGCATTATCGCGGTGGGTGCGTGTGATGTCTCGGGCAATAGTATTCCTGACTACAGCGGTCGAGGTCGTATCGGCGATGGCACCTCCAGACCGCATCTTGTGGCTCCGGGAGGTACAAAATCCGTCCCAATGCATTCATTCAGGCACACCATCTACTCCAAATTGGACCCAATGGTGGGTGGTCTAGTTGGCACGAGCTTTGCGGCCGCGTGTGTTAGCGGAACCGCAGCTCGTTTGTTGGAAGCGCAGCCGGGACTCCGACCGGACGACCTTCGTCAAAGACTGCTTGCCCTCTGTCAGCTAATCCCAGGAGCCGACTTGATAGCACAGGGGGCCGGGCGGCTCTTTCCCGGAGCGACAATCACGTAAGTTCAAACTGACTCAAGACGAAGCGTGTGGGGTAAATCGACGAGGTTGACCTTGTCCAGGGAAGCGAGCTTTGACACTTGACCAGCTGGTACGTTCGCTAGAATCGTTTGATTCAGCCAGACGTAACCCAATACCTCCCCACCCAACTGCTGTATGTTTTGCTTCACAGCGTCAAAATCGACCGACATAACCTTCTTCGCGTTATTGATCTGATCTCTGCGCGAAAGGCCAGCGACCTTATCGGCTTTTGCCGGCTGCAACTCAACAGCCACCCGAACCACGCCGGTAGGACCGACGTCGTTTAGTAGCTTGTCCAGGTCGGCGGTAGTTCTCTTTCTCATCTCGCAATACTACCAAATATTCCTTAGAAGCTTTGTAACCAACGGTTTACATGTATCAGAGATGTACACCATCACCCATGTAATGCCACCGTTTTGATGCTTTTGCATAGCCGGAGGTCGCGCGAGTTGCTTTCCCGGAACGGCGAATAATACATATTGGTGGTATGACAGCATCCAGTGACGTAAGGATGCCCCACATGGGTGGGGTCGTAAATGCAACCTTTGTTCGTCGTAAGGCGTGAGTCTGCTCCGAGGTCAGACCGTCCAGTACGCGCTCGACTAGCTGCCCGACCCGGTCCTCCCGCGGGTCAGGATGGGGCACCCGGGCGGTCGGGTTAA
Organism: uncultured Acidobacteriaceae bacterium; assembly: GCA_963830325.1. Taxonomy (GTDB): domain Bacteria; phylum Acidobacteriota; class Terriglobia; order Terriglobales; family Acidobacteriaceae; genus PALSA-350. The sequence goes on along the minus strand of CAWHMV010000009.1, from coordinate 4,435 downwards.
CCAGGAGACCTCGCCGGCGGGCGGCAGGTTCCGCTTCGCTTCGCTTCGCCAGATCCGAGATGGAAGCCCTCCGGAGAGTGGCCCTGTTGCTGGCGCCGGGGCTGGCGGAGGAACTGTGGTCCCTCCTTATCTAAATCTAAAGGAGACCGGTTTGCCCGACCCGGGCATCGAGGGTGTCGAACCCACACGGCCAGCGGGGTCGCATCAGTTGTCCTCGGGCAGATCATATGACGCCTTCGCGGGTCCACTATGTCGCAGATACGCAGATGGGTTCGACCGGATCCTCGGTGCGTGATCAGCACTGGAACGTTGTCGCACTGCACCACAGTGGCCAACCATATCCGCGTCAAGGACTATTGAAATTCAGCGATCAAAGCTTCGAGAGGTATTTATCGGGTAAATGAAGGTGTCCCTATAAGAGCCATCTTGAAGGCTCTCGACCAAAAAGGGCTAACACAGTACTTACAATAGTGCGAGGAGGGGCGATGCAGCCGATTAAGGAGATTCCGTTCTTGATGGCTTGGTTATGGGTTTTTCTGGGAATCCTCATTAGTCTCGTTCTACCGGTCGCGATAAGGACTCTGAGGAGTGCCAAGGCGAGTCGGCTGGAAGGTGCCCGACGGCCCAATGTCGGACAACGGCTGATAAACGCATGGGCTCATTACGGGGGGAACAGGTACCTAACGATAGGATTAGCTGCGGCTTTTGTGGCTGGTGCTCTTCTCTTTTTCACCGGACAGTCGTTCTTGCGTATTCGTGATGCGGTGCTTGCTGGGTTTGCGTGGGAATCGTTCGTCAATAAGCTCTATTCAGGCAAAACTGATGGCTAAGGATGATGAACGCTCCGGCTTAAGGTCTAATAAGGGAGTGATCGGGGCGGACCCAACTGTTCAAGGCTAAATACGGCTAGCATTACTCGTCGCTGAATTTGCCCTCAAACACCGCTTTTCCTTTAGCGTCGAGACTACGCCTCAGGACGGTGCGGCTCGGTTGCGGCCTCCTTCAAGCCCAGCCCTCAATCACTTTTCAGGCAAGTTGCTCTCGACTGTAAACCGTCAGTCGGACGACGACAAGACGGTGACAAAAAGGCGTTGACAGACGGGATGTTCACTGAATAATTTCTGCTTGTCGATAGGGGCGTAGTCGAAAAAAGAACGGTGAACATCCCGTCTGTCAACGCCTTTGACTATACGGCCAAATGACGAGAAGGGCGTTTTCCGTTACTAATCGCGGAACGAAACAGTCCGCAGGCATCTTGATGTTTATCAACCAGTAATTTCCGGATTGGCGACCATACGCCCGGAACTCAGGAAGAATTTGTGCAGCAAAGGCCATTTCCATCAAGGCTTCTTTCTGGTCGCCCGAATTGTGAGAAATGGTCTGAGGCTGCCACCGGCCTCCCCTTCCGCCAGAGTCTGTGTAAAGGAGTCGGGGGTATCGAAGGCAAAGAGTTCTTGGAACAGGTGCTTCTTGCCATCCTCGTATCGCTCATCTGATAGGACGAGTCGGCCTTCCTTCCAATCAGCCTTATTGTGCAGGGTGCGGCATGCAACAGGGGCGGTGTTGTCGCACCAGAACACCTTAAACCCTTTCTCGCTCTCCTCGCGCCAAAAAATTCCAAGTCCGGCAATCTCTCCTTCAGCTCCCGTCGAGTGGTATTCCTCAATCAACGAATTGGAGCCTGGGCCAGCACGCCACATTTCCTCCCCATCGCCGTTGCTCCCATTCGCTCCATGCTCGGAACCGTCTGAACTCAGATGAATTTCCCACGACCCGGCGAATGTCTTGATTAGACTCTCCATCGAATCATGTATCTGTGTCGGATGACTTGGTTTCGGAACTGTTCGCTGCGTTCCAGCTTGTGCGAATGCTTGGAGGGTGGCAAAGGCAAGAATGATTGCGCGTTGTGGATTGCCTGTTAATACCGTCACGGGTGGCCTTGTTACGCGACATGGAAAACGGTTCAGGCTAAACGATTAGCTCGATTGATGTAAACAGCTTAGCGCTCAGATCGACCGATTTCGGATTCTGGGCGGGTAACCGCCAATCCGGAAGTTAGTAGTTGTTTAACAACTCGAAATTGGCTCACGCCGTCCGGAGAAATCAATACCCGAAAGTCGGTCAGCGTTTTATAGATCCCGTCCACGTGGCCGTAAAACCGTCTCGGACAGGCGACCGTCGCCACTAGCCTACCGCTGATCCCTCCCCTCGTGACTCAAACCCGAGTAACCCCTGACCGGGTACCACGGTGCCCGACAAAAATGCGTCCTGCCCATGGCATCGATTCCCAAGAAATGGTATTCCTCAAAGCAGACGAAATCGGCAGGCAGCGGCTTCTCACGCAACCGCGCTTAGCCGGCGGTCGCCGGTAGTATCGGCCTTCCGCGTGAGCGAAGGATAGCTTTCCCGGCTGTCCGGTAATACACCCTGTCCCTGTCTCAAAATCACCATCACGCCCGAATAGAAGCTCGATTGAACCCAACCGAGAACGAGGATTCCCTATGCCCAAAAACACAGTCACCGATCCCATCACCGATCAGGAAATGGCCTTTGCTCTGCTGATCATGTCCGGAACCATGAACGACCGCCGCGCTGCGGAAGCCGTCGGCCTCAATCCCGACACCGCCGCCTATATCAAATCCAAACCCCGCGTTCGCGCCTACATGATCGAGCACCGTGCCGCCGTCAGGGGAAAGCTGGTAGACGAGGAAGCGGACCTGTCCCGGTGCGCCGTGGACAGGTTGCGCGATCTGAACCTTGGTCGCGACCGGATCCTCACGCGGCTCTGGGAGCTGGCCGCTCTCAGCTCCGAAGCGACGAGGGGCAGCATTGCCGGTCAGATCAAGGCCATCTCCATGATCGTAGCCATCCAAGGCTTCATCCCGGATCGCCGCCTCTCCCCATCAGCGACGCAACCCGTCGCCACGTCCCGCAATGCGCAAATCGACGACTCCGGCTGGCGACCCAAGGACCAGCCTGCCGCGGCCGAGCAGCCGGCCGATCCCCCTGCATCAGCCCCGACCGAGCCCGCCGCGCCCCGCATCCCCGAGCCTCCCCTCGCCCACGATGCCGGCCAACTTAACCCCTTCGTCATCCCGCAACCGCGGAACCGGGTTCCCGCTCCAACCACCAGCTTCTTTGATGTCGCTCTGGACGCAATAAGCTCCGTGAAACTGCCCTATTCCGCCAAACTAAGCGAATTCGCGCACAGCCGCTGAAGTCGAAAATAGGCAAAAAGGGCCAAATTTTATCGAATTTTATAAATGATCCCACCCCCTCCGGTCGCAACCCTTCGAGTCACGGAGTATTCAGCAACGGGTTAAAAGCACCTCGTATCCCGCATCGTAAGTCGCCGCGTTGAGGTACCTTGCAATGGCCGGCGGCTAAAACATCCAAAACAAGCGACCGTTTATGGGACCTGCGTCCTGAGGGCTAACTTCACCGTCCCTGCGAAACTCTTTCGGCACCCGGTCTCATCGCAGCTCAGCTGAGCATTTTGCGGAACCGCCAAACGCTGAGCACCACCAGGATCAGCGTAAACACCCCCAGGATCAGAAAGTCCTCCCACAACCCGCCGAAGCCCGTGCCCTTGATCATGTTGGAGCGGGCAATCACGCTGAAATGGCGAATCGGGTTGATCCACACCAGCGGCTGCAGCCAATGCGGAACCGCTTCCGCTGGCGTGACCGCGCCCGAAGCCGTGGTGAGCAGGGGATTGACAAAAAAGCTGGTGAGCTGTGCCTGCTGTGCCGACTTCGAAAACGTCGCAATCACTGTCCCCAGCGAGATGCCGGACAGAATGCACAGCGAAGCCCCGCAGAACACGACCAGGAAGTTGCCGTGAAACGGAACGTCGAAGACCAGCTTCATGAAGCCGGCGGCGAACACCACCATAAGCATCAGCAGCAAAAACAGCGGAGCAATTTTGGCCAGGATGATCTCCGATGTTTCCGCCGGCGACATAACGAGTTGTTCGATCGTGCCCGCTTCCCGCTCCTTCACCATGGCCGCGGAGGCGACAATGGACCCATTCAGGATCAGCAGCAACCCGAGAACCCCTGTGACCACAAACCAACTATTGACCAGGCCTGGATTGAAAAGAAACGTCCGCGTCACTATGACCTGCCCTCGCCGGCTCACCGGGGACGCGTCGACCTGAGAAAACCGCGCGTGCAATCCGTTCCCCGAAAGCCCCTGGTTCCAGGTCAGGATCACCCCCTGGGCATAGGATCGAGCGATCGTTGCCGTGTTCGCATTCATGGCGTTTAACAGGAACTGCACCGTGACCGGCCTTCCGCGCTCCAAATCGCGGGCAAAATCCCGCGGGATCACGACCCCCGCGTCAATATCTCCCGGCTGATGGCATCGCCCAATTTGTCCACCGAATTGTAGTAACCGGCCAGGCGAAAGCTGCGGCTCTCCGTGAGCGTGGACG